>NZ_CP069260.1:0-187311 GCF_051027705.1 Pseudomonas sp. JZ114 | reverse complement strand
CCCACTCAAGCGCATCAGCCATATCATTGAAGGCGCGGCAGTGGTTGTCAGTTTTGCTGACCTCAAGGATTCGCTTGTTGTCACGGATCTGGAGAACCCAGTACTCATCGGTCTCGCGGATTAATGAGGTTGCTATGAGGTTTCCGTTTCGGGCTGCCAGGATCATGGCTGGTTTCCTTCGTGGTAGACCCTTGAAAAAGTGCTTAAAGTGACTCCTGTCGCTGTGCCTACCAGCCACTTCAGAGCTTCGGACAGGATCAGCAGAAACGCTGCTGCCGCTACGGTCAGGCCAAGGCTGGACTCAAGGTCCGGCGTGTATTCTCGTATCCCGTAAGCGAAATACAGGAGTATCAATGCTGGCACTAAGACCACTCCAATACTCACTATAAAGGCCTGCCATATAGTGAATAATCGGCTCAGGGTGAGACCGGGGCCTACCACGGCCAGTACCCACAAAGCGCAGACGGCTCTGGCAAAAACCTCACTTCCAAAGCCAATAACGAGGGCCAGCACGGCGTAATAGATAGTCGCGTATATACATATCGCCGCTACCCTTTTTCCAAAAGGCTGTGCCTTCGCAGATTCCTCCATCACTCGGTATCCTTCTGCGGGGTTTCCAATACATCGTCAATGTCGCCAAGGACTAATGTGAATAGCAACATACATGCACCGACGAGAAACCAAAAAATGCTAAGCATGGCAGGAAGAGCAAGATAGCCGGGCTTGAACCAGGGTGCGAGATGAGGATCAACGTTCTCAAGAGTTGACAGCACGTTAAACCAAAGATACGTCATCAGAGGGAGAGGCACGGTGAATAGAGAACCCAACAGTAGGCGTTTGCGAACAATCCAGAAATACCTAGCTATCCTCTTGGTTCTTTGAAAGCTCATGTCTGTACTCCATTGCAGTTGTGTCGGAAAAGTCGACTACTCAAAGCAGGTCGGACATTGTCAGCGTCTCATGGAAAATGCCTGATGCAAGGGCTGCTACGTGCGATCTTTCTTCCATAGCATGCATACGAATATCCAGAAGAATAGGAGGAGGGCCAGGGTTTCCGCTTCAGTGGTTACTCCGGTCTCAGTGCTATAAAAAAGACCATTTTCTTCTGCTCGCTCCAGGAAAGATGGAGGAAGGAAGAAGTACACTATTGTTGTTGCTGCTACGCAGCATGAAAGTATTAACCGAACTATTTTGTCGACAGCTGTCAGTTTTATTTCGGTTTCCTTTGACACCGAGTCGTCGCGCTTCATTGCGGTTGTCCTCTGATTCAGAATCGTCGGGATTCAAGCCGTTCCAGGCAACTACAAATTCATTGTTCGTTCTTTGCCTGCTCGTTAAACTGATCCATTGCCTGGCCCAGCTGTACGCTGGTGCCTTCGATATAGTCCGGCCATGGCACGAAGGGATTTGAGGTCAATGCGTTAAGCACGTAGGCCTTGGGGCAGCGATACACCACCGGCTGGCCCTTTTCGTAGTGCGCCAGCACGATATCGCTCTTGCAGTCGGGCATGTCCGTGATCTCGGCTATCTGTTTGATGGCGCCGTAGTTCACCATGCCGCTGTTTTCGTCCATGAATGTGAGCTGTTTGACGACAGCAATGGCGCTGACAAGGCCGATCAGGATGGGCATTACAGCAAAGCCAACAGCGGAGAAGGAGCTGCGCTGGCTCAAGCCTCGTAGCTTGAACGCGCCAATCCCGGTAACCAGTATTGAGCCTGCCAACGCCAGCCAGATGACCAGCTTTCCGGAACCCATGGTGATCGGGTTACCCCGTGCCGCCATGAATCCGGTAAAGATAGTCATGAGCACTGGAGCGGCCATCAAACAAGTAGCCAAAAACAGGAGCGCCATGTACTCGGCCTTTTGCCACAACCTGTTTGTGAATATCAGGTTGAACTGGTAGGTGACGGACGCGCCCATCATGATCGAGCATGCAAGTAGATACACTGTATTTCCCTATTTCTGATTCTGATCTTTGATAGCCAGGGCAATAGTGCCCAGCAGCAGTACCGCTGCAGCGAGGTTAAGCGCCACAAGCAGGCCCATCGACATTAACCAGGTGAACACAAATTCAATGCAGTCCACTGCACCTGAGGCGCCACTGTCACAGACTTGAGACTGCTCGGCCAGCACCGCAAAGATAGTGTCGTGGCAGAAGAATTCCCATACGAAAAACGCCACTGGCATCAGGATGAGCAATGCCAGAAATGGGCCTGACCCTGTTTTGCTGGTATCAGCCTGCTCTGCTTTGTACTCAATGCTCTCGTTCAAGGCTGCAATCCCCTGTCTATTCAAGCCTTCGTTCAGGCTGGCGATTGATGCTGAGTACGGATCTGACCCACCAGATCGTCGAGGCCGATTGGTACTTCCAACGGAGCCTGAACTCGGATTTCAAAGCTACCCCTGATGATGCTGCGATGCAGCGTGGCATTGCTGCGAAGCCACCGATAGTTGGCAACCTCAGTCCTTAACCCTTCTCGCCCTTCGTAGTGAGCCTTCAGTTCCTTCTCTTTCTGCTCCAGATCCTGTTCCTTGCGTGCAAGCGCCAATCGGAGCCGTGCACACTCAGCCTCCAATTCGGCAACTCTCAAGCTGACTGGCCTGACCTGAGCAATGGACATGCCCTGCTGACGGCTTGTCACGGTTCTTACTGGCAAAACTGAAATTGCATTGTTGTTCATGATTACTCCGTGGTTGTTGAGTTGCTTTCAAGTCGACAGATCGGTGAATGGTGCAGTGCTTCCGGCGCAGCGCGTTATTCCTTGAGCGGCTCGGCTCTGGCCTCATCAACCGGATCGAGGCCCATAAAAGTGCTCACTGACCGACTTGCCCAGTGCAGCAAGGAGTCGGAGAAAAAAGACTAATATCGCGCTCAACAGCACTACGGCCATGATGCTGGTGACCGCAACAAAGACAGGGCCCGGCTCCGATGCGCCCCCGAAAAAACTCATGATCAGTTGCGCGGCGTTGATCCCGAAGTGGCTGGCAGTAGCGGTAATCAGGTAGCCCAGTCCATACAATCCATGGAAGCCTCCCCATAGAGCAGCTATGAAGACCACCAAAGTCCCAAGGCCTATGCAGATGTATCGAAAAGTGGACATGGCTGCTCCTATCTACGTGTCTTCAGCGTCATGCAGTAGAAGCAGGTCGCGATGAACAGACCGATCAGATAGCGAACCAGGTCAGGCGTATCCACGGTTGAGAGCACGTAGGCCACCAGGCCAAAGGCGGCTACTGTCAGTACGCAGCGCATAATGGCGGCGGAAAGCGTGTCGGTGACCGCCAAACCAAAGCCCGCCATGACGATGCCCAGCAAGGCAAAAAGCGCAATCAGCCATTCCGGGATAAACAGGTTCAGCTCGCCACCTGGTGTCATCTGCCATATGGAGAGGACCATGGATGCGGCCACTAACGTAATTGACCCTGCCAGCGGATACAGCCATTTGCGGTTGCGATCAAAATAGTCCGGCTTGTCTTCGGTCTCGGTGATCCTGTCAAAGAGGCTCATATTCTGTTCTCTCCGTACGCTTCAGGTTGTAGCCATTGCATCGCCTGTTTCTCGATCCGGTCCTGCAGCTGCCTGACCGAAGTGTTCACGTCTTCACTGCCTGTGAATTCAAGCATCTGCTCGAGCACGATCTTTGCGGCCCTTGCCGCTACCGCACACGCGATGTCATAGCTGCGGGAACAGGGTTGCTGGGCAGGTCGGTACCATGGCCAGCCGGCACGTGTTCGCTGGCCCGGCATCCACTCGTCCACGGAGCGATCAACCAGACAGAACCACCCCACCGTCCATAAACCCGTGTCGGAGCTCCAGGATGGCAATAGCTTCACCACAACAGTGGAATGGCCGAACTTGCAGCGGTGCTCGCCTTCAAACACGACCGGATCCACGAGTGCCTCCAGCGTTTCCGGAAAAAGCTCTGCGTTGCATTGAATGCTCATCGCTGGATCTCCTGAGCAGTGGGTGTATATCCACCCTCTCACGGGTTATTCGGGATGCAAGCGGTCTACTTTGGCTTTTTAGCCAGCCACTGTTTGCATTTTTTAACCAGGCGCGGGTTGTAGATTCCTTTCTCGAAAAACAACATGTAGGCAAAGGTAAAAGCCATACCCGTCAGGATGATCTTGCTGGAGAGAAACTCATCGTTGGGTAAACTCAAGCCGTAGCAGCCGCAGAGGGATAAGGCTACAGCGAACGCCACTCTCACTTTTTCATCTTGTTCTTTGTTCATCTTGGAATCTCCGTCAAGGTTGATACCTCGCTGGGTTGGGATGCCCTGTTCAGCGGTACGGCTACTGGCAGGGCATACTCAGTTGATGACAAGATCACTCGCCGCCAACGATCCATGCGGTGAGCATGGGCAGCATGACCGTGCAGATACCGGTCAGGGTCAGTGCTTCAGGAATACCAATAGCCATAACATCCTCCTTCTCTCGTTTTATGGGGTGGGTGACACAGGGTGTAGTGCAGAGCGTGCATCCCAGCAGACGAGCACCAGCTCGCCCGGGATGGCCACTTTCAGATACCGGCGCAGGAGTTCATCGCGGCGGTCGTTGAAGACATTGCGCACACCACCGCGCACCAGCGTGGCGATGCCGCATGAAAGCCCAACGGCCACCATGACGACAGATGTCAGCGGGGATGACAGCAGAGCCGGCAGGCCACGGGAGATCAATAACTGGAAGTCGTCTGGCGCCAGCAGGCCAAGGCTAAGCAGCGCCCAGAAGGCAAAGAGAGGGACAGCCCGGAAAAACAGGGTGAACATGCGCAGTGCGTACTTGAGTACTTCCACGGCTTGCGCCAGATACAGGCGCCGGTCACGGCGGCTCTGCTGGATCAGCCACTGATAGCGGCTGTCCTCGATCCGGCCAACCCGTACACCATTAACCAGCACGGTCCAGATCAGTTCTCGTGATGCGGTCATGACTAAACCCTCCTGTTAGATTCCAGGTGTGCACTCGATATCGCCAAGCGGCGTGGTCAGTTGCCCGCACAGCGCATGGGTGTTTTTCCAGTTCACGGTGTACGTCAGGGCCACGCTGGGGTTGTTGCGGATGTTCTGCTCGGCGATACGCAGCCGCGATAACTGCTCAGGGGTTGGCGAGGGATAGGCGCGGCGCCATTCGTTCACGAACGCGTTGACGGCTGGATCGTTCAGGGCAGTGAGGCCGACGAGGATGCTGTCCTGCGCTTCATTGCGCTGAGCCGAGTAGTTCACCTGTGCAGCCTGCTCTGCATCGTCGCTCCAGAGCCAGATACCCCACGCCAGCAGTGCAACAAGAATGAATGGCATTACCCGCTCTCACGTCCCCATGAAAAGGACAGCCAGTGTAAAGCGAGGTAAGCCCTAGCCATCGGCGTACTCCCTACCCGCGCGGGTAGGGAGTAGCACAATAGGGGTCAAATAATTACCTTGATTTTCTGAAATAACCTGCTAGCCGCTTACCCAAAGCGGCGCTGTACAGAATGTACAAATCTTTTGCCGCCCCGATTAAAAGCGCCCCTAAAGGGTATTTTTGGCTGTACAGCCTGTACCCGTAACTATCCCTTTCTGAGCGCTAAAAACTTTAAAAATTAATGCCTTAAAGTGCCTTTTCAGCCCTTGCATAACCGGATTTCGATGAGACGCTGGATTTAGGAAGCAGGAACAAACCCACCGTCTGAACAGAGGTCAGCCATGTCTGAATCGGTCGAAATCAAGCACCTTGCAGTTGCCCGTATCCGCCGCAACTCCAACCAGCCGCGCAAGGGGCGTAATGCCGAGCGCTACGAGGCGTTCAAGCAAAGCATCAAGGCTCAGGGCGTCTTGCAGCCGATCCTTGTTCGTCCCGTCAGCAATGATCCAGACCACGACTACGAGGTTGTAGCAGGTGAGACACGCTGGCTGGCGTCCAGTGAGTTGGGCGTGGCGTCGATTCCCTGTCTCGTTCGTGTGCTTAGCGACGACGAAGCTCGCGTGGCGGCTGTGACCGAGAACGTACAGCGCAGCGACATGACGCCGATTGAGGAAGCAAACGCGGCAGCAGCGCTCTTGGTGCAGTGCGAGAACGACCACGACGAGGTGATGCGCCTGCTGGGCTGGAACCGCTCGAAACTGAGCGCCCGTATCCTCCTGACCCATGCCAGCAGTGCGGTGGAAAAGGCGCTGCTGGACGGCCAGATCAAGCTCGGCCATGCCGAACTGCTGTGCCCCCTGGAACACCACGATCAGGACATGGTGCTGGCCAAGATCATAGAAGGCAATGTTGGCGTTACCGAGGCGCGGGACCGTCTGATAAAGCTCACCCGCAGGCTCGATCAGGCAGTATTCGATACGGCCAAGTGCGTGGGCTGCTCACACAACTCGTCCTCCTACGCCGACCTGTTTGATACCAGCGTAGGTTCAGGCCAATGCCAGAACCTCACCTGCTGGGGTGACAAGGTGAAAGCGCATCTGGATGCCGCTATCGAAGACGCCAAGGCCGAATACGGCACCGTTCACCGCGCCGATCAGGTTCCGGCCAACAGCTACCAGATCATTGCCACAGACGGCAGCAAGGGCGTGGGGCAGGAACAGGCAACAGCCTGCCTGTCCTGCGCCAGCTACGGCGTCATCCTTGATACCCGCAACGGCAAGGAAGGCTCACTGGTAGGGCGGTATTGCTTCAACGGCGCGTGCCATGCAGAGAAAGTGAGTGACTACCAAGCGGCAGTGAAGGCGGCAACTCAGCCTGTACCTGCAAGGGGAACCGCACAGGGCACGGCTGCCGCAACGTCCATTACGGCTGCACCCAAGGCCAAGCCCTCATCCAGCAAACCCAAAACCTTGCGTACAGCCCTGCGCCGCGTGGCACACAAGGCCCATGTCAAACTCGCACATGGGCACTTTACCAGTGCTCCTGCCTACGGCTACGCACAGGCTATTTCCAGCGTAGTCAATGACCTGAGCCGCGACATTGAAGCAGGACTTGCAGACAAGATGCTCACGTCAGAAGGTCTTCCCCCGCGCCCCTCAATGGTTCGTGAGCGCGTCAAATGGATAACCGAACTCGCCCAGCATGACGAGGCCAAGCTGTTAGCCGTACTGGTCCAGCTTTCAGGTCTCGCCTTCTGCCGCACCGTCACTCATGACGAATTCGATAACCATGAATCCGGCCTGTTGGCAGGCGAGCTGATCAAACGCCACAGCCTTGATCCGCGCCAGACGTTCAGTGTTACCCGCGAATACTTGGACATATTGACCAAGGACGAACTGGTAGCGGACTGCGAGCGCTCAGAGTTTAGCGCGGCCTACGAAAACACACACGGCAAGGGGGCATTCAAGAAGCTCACCTCAAGCAAGAAGGAACTGGTCGAGGCCATGCTCCTTCCGCTTGAAGGTTTCACTTGGCAGGGCTACCTCCCCGTCTTCCTCACGCCCGCACCGGCAAAAGCGGCTGACAGCAGCCCCTCCGTAGCCGCCTGATTCCCTCTACCAAGGAGCCTCACATGACTTTTTTCACCTCCATTGCCAGCGCTGTCACCGCCCAAGGTCGTATCAACATCGAAGCCTCCGGTGCAGGCGAAGGCCGCGTTCGGCTGGTCCTGTCAGCCAACCTCGGTCCTGCCGAGGACAACGCCAGCGACGAGATCAAACAGGTCCACGCGCTGATGACCCGCCCGCTGGTAGCTACCGGCACACCGGAAGAACTGGAAACCGCGCTAACCGCCAAGCTCGCGCAGATGAGCGCCGTGGTAGCCGAAGGCACCGCCACGCTTGAAGCCTTGCGCCAGATCAGGGAACAGGCCAGCAGCAAGGCGGTAGCGGCTCCTGCTCCTGTACCCACCACCCCAGCCGCGACCGCACCCGCGCCAGCCGAGGACGCCAGTGAGGATGAACGTGAATCCGTCACGTCACCCGCCGAGGCGGAAGACATTCCCTTCTCCATTGGCGACCATTTCTGAGGATCATGACCATGCCTGCATCCATTCTCACGCTCACTCGCATTTTCCGTTCCAGCGGCCAAGACCTGCCAGACCCGAACCCTGAGCTTTCGCCCGAGGAAGTGTTGCGCCATTACGCACGCAGTTATCCACGCCTGCTAGGGGCAAAAATCATTGATCCCATTATCGAGGGAGACCGCCATGTCTACGAGTTCCGGCAAGCATCGTTTGGAGCCAAAGGTTGATCCACTGGCCATCTTGGACGCATGGGGCAGCGGCGATCTTGCTGCCCACATGGCGTCACGAACCGATGGACCTTCTCTTACTCACCAGCAGATGAAAACGCTATGGGCACTCCTGAACGCTCCATCAGTACCGGGCACTATTCGTTCCCCGCTGCCACGCTAACGCCGCTCATGCTGCCAGAGGTCTCTCTGGCCATGCGCGAGGCAGTCAGCACGGCGTTTGAAACCCATGAATCCTATCGGGTAGATAGCCAAGGCCATGCCCTGCTCTGCCGTGATGCCTTTGACAGCGGGCTGATCGACGCTACCGCGCTGGAAGTGCTGGCGGTGTACCCCAACACCTATGGCCTGCACCTGCTCACGCAACGTGCGGTCACGGCCATTGAGCAGCGGATGCTGATTCAGAAGAAGGGATTGATTCCAGGAATCAAAAAGCGCGTCAGGCAACTGAGCCAGCCCGTCATTGATGAGCCGTTCGTTGCTCGCCTGACCGCCGCCTGCATCCGGCAGGAATTGGTTGAGCTGGAAGATGTAGAGCCTGAGCTTGCAGAGGGGCCAGCGTGTATGCCCCAACTGCTGGCGCTGTGTCAGGCCGCGTTACAGGATGTACTGATGACCGAGGGAGAAAAGCTCAGGTGGCATTTCGAGGCGACCATCGAGAATGAAAAGTTTGTCCTGTACGCCAGCGAGTTCAACGAGATCAGCCTGTCCATTCCGCTGGACCGAGAAGACTGTCGTGAACTCAATGTCCTGATCTTCAAGACGCTGGATGCCATGAGCTGGTTTCTGGTGCCGTTTCATACCCCCATGAGCTTTATCGGACCTGACGGCGTGTACTCGCATCTGCACAGCGAAGCCTACATGGCAATGAAAGAGAGCCTTGCCGTGTGGGAAGAGGCCGAGCTGCTGGATTATCTCAAGGATACGCCCAGCGAAAACCTGCCGTTTGAAGACTGGGCACTGGGTCTGGACGGCGAGCCTGACGAAGACGCCTATGCGCGCGCCGCCGCGATTCTGCTTGAGCTGCATGACTTTGATCAGCACTGCAATTTCCGTCTGGATCATCGTACAGGCTGTGACCACAAGGCCGAGATGCAAACGCTGATCCGGCAGATAGACGATTCCCTAGCCACCGCACCCGCCTATGCAGCGGTACTGGCCACGCTCAGGGAAGCGCTTGAGGTGTGCATCGCAGCGGCAGAGTCGGGCTTTGACTTCAACGAACGTGAGTTCGAGACCTCTGCCGAGGACAGCGTGGGTTTTTTCGAAACCTTTTACGCCTCGGTGGCCGGTGGCCGATTCCCCCTGCTGGAAGACGATGCCTACGATCACTTCGACGGGTACGCGCAGAACGCCTGCGGGTTGTTTGTTGCATTCCCGCTTTCCCATGAGAGTCTGGAAATGCAGGTGCTGCCCGTCCTGCGACGAACCCAGCAATGCCTCTACCTGCTGGACAAACTCGACACCGTACTGGAGGAATTCAAGCATGTTTCATGAGCAGATCAGCTCCAAGGCCCTGCTGGTTCATCACCACAAGGAAACCGGCAGACTCGACCTCACCAGCCATGAAGTGCTGGCACTGGAAGGCGGCAAACAGTTCACGCTGGGCGCAGGCAGGGCATTCAGCGCATCGGACAAGGAGGCATTGCTGAATCTGTTGCAGGAGGAATCCGGCGAGGCCGAGTTCATTGATCCGGGCATCCTCATGCGTGGACGCAACCTGATCGTCTGGTATACCCCACGGCAGGTACTGGATATCCCCTTTCCCAACGAGATGATTCGCGCCCCCCTCCCCGGCCTGATCTATGTGGCACAGGCGGGAGGCGAACTGCGCTGCTTTGCGTTCAAGGGCAGCAACCGCCCAACGCTGGATACCGAGCTGTTCTACCCGCCGCTGGGCAATGTGTATTCCGGTGGCACATTCTGTAGCGGCAACGTCCATCTACCGCGAGAGATTGAGCTTTCCAACATCCCGCAGTGGCAGCGCTTTGTACTGGAAAGCACCAACACTCATCAGGGCGGTCTCTGTCCGATCAAGGGGCTTGATAGCTTTGCCAAGCTGATCCAGTTCTACCGTGACCTCTCATGCAAGAAGACCTTTCCAGCCGCCAAGCTGGTGCCGGTACTGCGCCGACAGAACATGAAGGTACTTTCCCTGCGCGAGGCCGTCACACAGGAGGCTACCGTATGAGCGCCGCCACGCCCCTGTACCCTGAACCCACCCTGTTCAAGACGCCCGATCACTGGCGCTCGAAAGCACCGCGCATCGTGGTTATTGGCGCGGGTGGTAATGACATCAAATACTCTGAAAGGTAAGACCGCTTCGATGCACTATAAAAATGTAGAAAGTGAGGAGTGATACTAATAGCTTACCTTTATGTAGGTGAGTCGTCAGGCCGGGTCTGCCGCCGGTCATAGATTCGCGTCGTGCTGATGTTAGCATGGCCCAGCCAAGCCTAGGCCCTGCCTCATGATATAGGTCATTGGTGACCGCTGTGACGCCCAGGCCAGCGACCTCGATTCCGGCTTTTTTTGCACATGCCTCCACTAGTGTGGTGAATCACAACTACCAAGCATAAGTATGGTCTGTAAAGTGAGTACTCAAGGAGGCATGCGATGAGAACAGGCCGTCCTGCTGTACAGATCACACTGACCAGGCAAGAACATGCCGAGCTCAGCCGTCGTAGGGCTCAGCGTAAAGGTCCTGCGGATTCAAAACTACGCGCTGAAATCATCCTGTCTTGCGCTAGCGGTGAACCCGGCTCATCGATTGCCAGGCGCCTGGGTATTACTGCTCAGACCGTATCGCGGTGGCGTCTTCGCTTCTCACAATGGGGACTTGAGGGGCTTAATGATGAGCCCAGATCTGGGCGACCCCGCAGTATCAGTGACGAGAAGGTTCAGGAGGTTGTTGATCGGGTCCGGCAAACCAAGCCTGAGGATGCCAGCCACTGGAGTTCGCGCCGCATGAGCAAGGCTACCGATATTTCCATGGCCAGTGTGCAACGTATCTGGTGAGCCTTTGGCCTTAAGCCTCACCTTGAGCAGACGTTCAAACTCTCAACCGATCCGGCCTTCGTCGATAAAGTTCATGACATCGTTGGGCTATACCTGAACCCACCGGATAAGGCCCTAGTGCTGTGTATTGATGAGAAAAGCCAGATCCAGGCCCTGGATCGAACCCAGCCAGGTCTGCCTTTGGCACCAGGCCATCCGGTCACTCGAACACATGATTATCAGCGCTTTGGCACAACGTCATTGTTTGCTGCGCTGGATGTTGCCACAGGCGAAGTGATCGGGCGTCTCAAGCGTCGTCATCGTAGCGCTGAGTTTTTGGAGTTTTTGAAGGCTATTGATGAGGAGATCTGTACGGACCTACCGGTTCACTTGATCATGGACAACTATGCGGTGCATAAAACCGATCAGGTAAAGGCCTGGCTGGCTGCACACCCTCGTTATCAGGTGCATTTCACCCCAACCTCGGCTTCCTGGCTAAACCTGGTAGAACGTTTCTTCTCGACCCTTATCCAGAGATGGATCAAGCGGCAATCACATACCAGCGTAAGCGATCTTGAGCAGTCTATTAACCATTACCTGGCTACTTACAACCAGAACCCGAGGCCCTTCCGCTGGAGTAGGAGCGCTGATGAAATCCTGGCTTCGGTAGGTAGAGCAGCACGAGCGCTCGAAATTGTCGTTGCGCGACCTCAGGCATCGCTAGATGAAATTGCCAACGAGTTGTATCACCGAATCGGCTTGTCCGTATGTACGGCCACGATTCGACGTCGCTTGCGAGCTCATGGCATTGTACGGCTGAAAACCAAGCGCCGGCCTTATACGCCAGCCCAGGCGGGTAAACGCTATGGCTATACCCAGGCCCATCGCCGCGAACAGCTAACGCCTTACAGTACTGATCTCACTGATGCTGAGTGGGTGTTGGTGGCCGATCTCTTTGAACGCAATACCGGCACCCGCGGAGCACCACCCCGCTATCCTCGACGCGAACTGGTCAATGCCTGCTGTTATGTGCTGCGTACCGGCTGTGCCTGGCGCCTGCTGCCCAAAACTTTTGCCCCCTGGCAGGCCGTCTACAAGTCTTTCACGCGTTGGGTTGAAGCCGGCACCTTTGAAGCTATGCAGGATCGTCTGCGTGAACAGTGGCGCTTACGCATGGGCCGTAGCGCCCAACCAACCGCCACGGTAATCGATGCGCAATCAACCCGCGCATCGCCTCAGGGCGGCAGGAGTGGTTTCGATGCCGGTAAAAAGATCAAAGGTCGAAAGCGCAACTTAATTGTTGATACGCTGGGCGTAGTCGTAGCGGTTACAGTTACCGCAGCCAGTGTCCAGGACCGTGACGCGGCTGCTGCGGTCGTCCAGCAGGCCTGCAGCAAGGCACCTTGTATCCAGAAACTCTATACCGATGGCGCATACGGTGGTCGTAGCGCTCGAGCCATCGAGGACACCCAGGGCATTCTGGTTGAGGTGGTGCGTCGGCCTGGCAATGGCACTACAGGAACGCTGCAGGCTATACAGCATGCATCACCGGTCCAATTATCTACTGGCAGCGGTTTTACCGTTCTGCCTAAACGATGGGTAGTGAAACGCACCCATGCCTGGATCGAACGCTGGCGACGTACGATCATGCATCATGATCGCAAGCTCTTAGTTTCCGCAGCCTGTGCATGGCTTGCCTCTGTGCGAATAGACTGGCTTGAAAGCTTTTATTTTTCTACATCCTCTTAGTAGACCCCTATACCTTAGACTTGAACTAGGCATGATAAGGCGAAACTGATGGAAGCACTGATTGACAAATGCTCAATTAAGATATAGTCTACCTACTAATTGGTAGGTAATGCTAAAGGATGCATCATGCAGTTTAGAGAACATAAACTTCTGGTTGTAGGCGGTACAAGCGGCATCGGTCTTGAAACCGCACGTATGGTGGCGGAGCAAGGCGGATCAGTTGTGATTGTGGGTAATCGTGCCGAAAAGGCCGAAGCGGCCCGTAAAGAGCTGGCAGCTCTGGTAGGTGAGGATAAGGTCGTTGCTTATTCGGCTGACCTCACCGACTTCGCCAGCGTGAAGGGGTTGATTGAGAACTTGGCTGCCGAGCACAAGGATATTGATCTGATGGTCAATTCCGCCGGCATCTATTACCCCAAGGCCTTCGTTGAGCACTCGTTAGAGGACTACGACAACTTCCTCAACCTCAACCGCGCCATCTTCTTCCTGACACGTCATGTGGCTGCGGAGTTGGTCGCGCAGAAGAAGCCAGGGTCTATCGTGAACGTAACGGCTGCGGCTGCCCGGCAGGCTGTTGAAGGTGTACCCGCATCGGCTTATTCAATGGCCAAGATCGGCCTGGACACTCTCACTCGCCACGCGGGTGCAGAGTTGGCAGAGCATGGTATCCGCATCAACTCGGTAAGCCCCGGCATCGTGGAAACCAAGATCTTCGAACGCTTCATCCCTGGTGATCAGCTGGATAGTGCCCTGAAGGATTTCAACAATTTCCACCCGCTGGGTCGCAATGGCACACCACGTGATGTCGCTGACTCAATCGTCTTCTTGCTGTCGGACAAGGCGTCTTGGGTAACCGGCGCAGTCTGGGATGTTGACGGTGGGGTCATGGCCGGTCGTAAGCAAGGCAAGTAACATAGCGTGTAGTGGCCGGAATCGCTTTTCTGGTCGAGCGATTTGAGCAGGGGGTTTTATTTATGGCACTGGCGACACGGGACGCGTTAATTCAAACCGCTGAAGGGCTGATGCGTACCAAAGGTTACGCAGCATTTAGCTATGCGGATCTTGCCGATGCGGTTGGTATTCGAAAAGCAAGCATTCACTACCACTTCCCAGCCAAAGAAGACTTGGGGATTGCAATCGTCGAAGAGTACGTATCGCGGGTGAAGGCTGAGTTCGAACGTATCGAAATCAATCACCCACGTGCACTGGACAGGCTCCATGCCTTCTTTGTGCTATTCCATGCAAGCACCGAAGGTGGGCTGCTGCCTCTGTGCGGGGCATTGGCTGCTGAAATGGCGGCTTTGCCTGATGGGCTTCAACGGCAAACGCGCCGCTTCTTCGACATGCAATTGTCCTGGTTGACCAAGATCATGGATCAAGGAATTACCTCGGGTGAGGTTACCAAGGGTCGTGGCGCCAGAGAAAAGTCGTATTTGCTGCTGAGCATTCTTGAAGGCTCAAGCTTTATTAATTGGGCTACCAACGAAGATGATCACGTAAATATGTCAGTCATTCGGATGGTTGCAGAGTATTAATCTCTGCTTTAAAACAGTGCCGAAACGGGTCACGTTACGGCCTTTTTTTACAATGTTTATCTACCAACTAGTAGGTTGTCAATCATGTCTAGCATGCCTAATTGGGAACAAATAATCACCGACGTTAGTGTCCGCCTTAAAGAGTTTGGCGCGCATTCGCCTGACACCCTGCGGGGCGTGGCCATGCTCGGTAACGCCGGCAACAAAACCAATCACCTGGACGCAAAGACTCGTGAGCTGATTGCACTGGCGGTAGCGGTAACGACTCGCTGTGACGGCTGCATCGCGTTCCATGCAGCGGAATCCAAGAAGCTTGGTATCACGACTGAGGAAGTGGCTGAGGCACTTGGGGTAGCCGTGAACCTGAATGCCGGCGCGGCGGTTGTTTACAGCACTCACGTGCTGGATGCCATGGATCGTAGCTGATAGCCCAGGCCGTTCTTTGTGACAGCAAAGGTGCAGAGGAAAGTTATGAAAAAGATCACGGTTGAAGTCTATTCCGACTTTGTCTGTCCCTGGTGCTGGATAGCAAAGAGGCGGTTGGAGCAGGCAATCGGCGCTCTCCCGAGCGACGTAGAAGCTGAAATTGTACCCAGGGCCTACCGCTTGGCCAAAGGCATGCAGCCCATCGCATTCGAGAAGGCTCTGGTGCTGAAGACAGGTAGCCAAGCTCGTGCAGCGGTCTTCATGGAAGCTATTCAGGAAGTCGCCTCTCTTGAGGGCTTGGACTACCGCTTCGGTGTGATGCGTTTCGGGGACACCAGTGCGGCGCATCAGTACGTGAAAGCCATTTCGAGTCCGGCGCTACAGGCCAAGTATGTAGAGCGGCTCTACGCAGCTGGAACCACAGAGGGGCGTGACATTTTCGATGAGCGAACGCTTAAAGATCTGGCAGCTGAAGTTGGTGCTGCTGACCTCTTTGGACTCGATTCTTCGGAAGCAGCGATCCTCAGCGATGAAGCAACCGTTAACGGGCTCGGCACTGGCATCCCATTGTTCGTTGTCAATGGCAATCGCTATCTCTCAGGGGCCCAAGAGGTTGAGGTGTTTTCCAAGGTACTGAAATCAGCTGTTGAGGATCTCTCGAACCATGGAGAGAGCGTGAGTGGACCAAGTTGCTCGATTTCTGGTTGCGAGAGCTGACCAGGCCAGGCCATTGCCTTCACCTGTTTTTTAATTTTGATTTTTTATTCACGATTTTTGAGAGGAACTGAAAATGGACAAGCATCTCAACGGTATCGATGTCGCTGCTCTGCAAGCCTTTGCACAGGGCGTCGCTGAAGATCCAGCCAAGCGTCACGCACGCTTCAAAATCAACACCAAGTGGGAACATCAGACCCGCACCGTGGCCACCATTGACCGCTTCCACCTGAGCGGCACCGACTATCCACGAAACGTCCAGATCGCGGCTGATGAGCCACTGGAATTGCTGGGCACCAACTCTGCCCCCAACCCGCAGGAGCTGCTCATTTCTGGTTTGAATGCCTGCCTCTCCGTTGGCTATGTGGTGAACGCGTCGGTCATGGGCATCACCATCCACAGTCTGGAAATCGAAACCAGTGGTGAACTGGATCTGCGTGGTTTTCTGGGCCTGGACGAAAGCGTCAACCCAGGCTTCAACGAGATGAGCTACGTGGTGCGCATCCACACCGATGCACCTGCAGAAAAAGTGGAAGAGCTACATCGCATTGTCACCAAGACCTCCGTGAACCTTGCCAACTTCTCGAAGGCCATCCGCATGGTGCCGAAGCTGGAAGTTATCGCTGACCAACCAGCCGCCTGATTCACGAAGTCGTTTGCAGAGGTAGATCATGAAAAAGCTGTTTACTCCTTACGACCTGGAAGGCCTCAAACTCGCCAACCGCGTTGTGATGGCCCCAATGACCCGCACCCGGACAGAGGACAATGTGCCGTCCGATCTGACCGCGCTGTACTACGCACAGCGGGCCTCGGCGGGTTTGATCATCACTGAAGGCCTGCCGATCTCCGACGAGGGGCGGGGTTACCTGTACACCCCAGGTATTTACACCGACGAGCAGACCCGCGCTTGGCGCGGAGTGACTGATGCTGTTCATGCCAAAGACGGCAAGATTTTCGCTCAGCTGTGGCATGTAGGTCGGATGTCACATGAATCGCTGCAGCCCGGCAACGCAGCACCTGTTTCGGCAAGTGCCGAGCCAGCTGTGGGTACCACCGTTTACGCCTGGACTGCACCCGGTGTGGCTGGCCCGGTCGCACCGAGTGTCCCGCGTGCTTTAACGGTGGATGAGATCCATCGCGTGACTGAAGACTTCGTTGCCGCTGCACTGCGGGCGGTGGATGCGGGCTTCGATGGCGTGGAGCTCATGGCGGCTAACGCATTCCTGTTCGACCAGTTCCTGAGCAGCCAAATCAACACGCGTACCGATGAGTATGGGGGCTCGATTCAAAACCGGCAGCGCTTCTTGCTGGAAACGGTCGATGCAATTGCTGATGCCATTGGCAGCTTCCGTGTCGGTGTTCGTATCTCGCCATTTGGGCGCCTGTATGACCTGCGCCCGTACCCGGAAGAGGAAGCAACCTGGAACAGTGTCGCTGCCGAATTGAACGAGCGCGAATTGGCCTTCGTCCATCTGAACTACCAGCCAACCCTGGACGCGGTTCCATTCCCGGATGGCTTCTACAAGCAGTTCCGCTCGCTCTACAAAGGCACGGTCATTGGCGCAGGTGGCTTCACCGCTGAGCTGGCAGAAGCGGAGCTGCAGAACGGCAATCACGATCTGATCGCCTTCGGCACCTCGTACATCGCCAACCCCGATCTGGTGGAGCGGATGCAAAACGGTTGGCCTCTGGCCCCCAGCGATCATTCCACGTTCTATGGTGTGATCGGGGCCAAAGGCTACACGGACTACGCGCCTTACCAGGCTTAATCAGGCGTGTTGTTCTTCGCAATATCCAATAATTGAAGGAGTGTGGTTATGCCATTAGTAATTGTGAAAGGCATCGAAGGTGTTTTCTCTGCCGAGCAGAAGGCAGAGATCATCGGGAAGATCACCGACGCTATGGTCTCGGTTGAAGGCGAGAAAATGCGTGGTGTGACCTGGGTCATCTTCGAAGAGGTTAAGAGCGGTGACTGGGGCATCGGTGGTGAGCTTATTACCACTGACAAAGTCAGAGCTATGCAAAACGCCTGACAGCCGTCCAACGCTGCATCGCAGCATCAGTGTAATATGCCCTGGCGTTTACTCGTTCCAGGGCATTTTGCATTTCAAAGGCTGAATTACGATCAGGCCCATCGAGAGTTTTTGTAACGCTGCCTTCATGGCGAAGATGCAAAGTAACTAAGGCTGAATTTTATTGAGCCTTGCTTGAAAAGGGATCGTTTGTCCCCCCGCGCCAGATCGAGACCATGACGTCATCTCAAACAATAATCAGAGGTGGTAATCGTGGAATCGGTACTTAAACTTGACCCAACCGCAGGCGGTAAGAAGCGCATTTCTATTTATCAGCCTGAACAGGAAGGGCTCATCTTCCCCGAGATCCCTGAGTTCAAGAGCTTCGAAGAAGAGCGTTAGTACCGCAAGAAGCACCTGATGGCTGCGTGCCGCGCATTCGCCGAGCACAGCCTCGATTACGGCTTTGCCGGTCACCTGACCGTCCGTGATCCAGAGTTTCCTGAGCTGTACAGGACGAACCCGATGGCCGTTCACTTCTCGCAGGTCAGATGTCCAACCTGATCCTGGCCAGCCACAAGGGCAAAGTGGTTCAGGGTGACTACGCCATCAACCGTGCCTGTTTCGTGTTGCACGCTGCCGTCCACGAAGCCCACCCGGACATCGTTGCGATGTGCCACGCTCACACCATCTACGGCGGCGCATGGGCTTCTACCGGGCGCCCGCTGCTGCCGATCACTCAGGATGCTGCCGTGTTCTTTGAAGACCATGTCGTTATAACTGCCGAGGCCGGTGCCGTTGCAGTGGAAACCAAGGCCGGTAATACCGTCTGCGATTATTTTAAAGACGTGCGCGCTGCTATTCACCAGAACCATGGCCTGCTGACCGCGAGCCGTCACAGCATCGACGAAGCCGCATTCTGGTTCATCGCCCTGGAGCGTTGCTGCCAGCAGCAGTTGCTGATGTACTAGAGCGTCGCTGGCATGCGGCGGTGCCTGCGGTGATCGGAGCCTTGGGGTTGGTGCTCGCCACTACTACGGAACAAAACCCCATGTTGACAGTGGCATTTCTCTCGGTGGGTGACATGGGCGTGATGACTGCTATGAGCCAGTTCTGGTGCTATCCGCCTGAATTCCTAGGCGGTGTGGCGGCGGCAGGGATCGCGATGATCAACTCCATCGGCAACTTGGCTGGGTTCATCAGCCCCTACTTGATCGGCTGGGTGAAAGAGACCACTGGCTCTACCAGCGTCGCGCTCTACTGCATCGCGGCTGCGCTGGTGTCTGCTGCGGTGGTTTGCCTAGCGATGCCCAAATCGGTGGTGAACCGTTAGCAATCCAGTATCGATGCTCGCCGAGCGATCATGGCTGATCGAGGCGGGCGCCGACCGATTGAATGAAGGCGGTGAGGCATGGGTTGGAGTTCTCCATATTCCAGACCATCCCCAGGGTGATCTCGGGTGCGTTGGCAATTGGAATGAACCGAACCGAGTCTGGATTTGATTTGGACATGGACGTCGGAATGATCGAGACGCCGAGACCTTCACCTACCAAATTGACTATCGTCCCTTGCAGCTGGGTGTACATCCGCACGCGAGGTTCGAATCCGCTGTCTCGGCATAGTTTGAAGATTATGTCGTGCAGGGCGGAGGCGGTGTCGCGAGGGCTTAAGATGAAGGGCTCATCAAGGAGGTCTTGGACTGTTACCGACTTTTTGCGTGCTAGCGGATGATCAGCCGGTACCGCGATACTGAGGGACTCACGTTGCAGTTCTCGATATTGATACGGTGACTGAACCGTGGCTTTGAAGGTAAGCCCAATGTCGCACTCTCCCGTCTCTACAGCTTTCATCAGTGCACTCGGTACCAGCTCGCTCAACTCCAGGTTCACACCAGGCGCGCTAGCGGCGTAGTCCTTGATTAACTTGGGGAGTCCTGACCAGGCAATCATGGAGGTGAATGCAATGCGTAGCTCACCTTTCTCACCTCGGGCGACAGCTTGGGTTGAGCGAATCGCCGAGTCCATCGCCTGCATGACCAGTTGAGCGGCCCGGTGAAGCTCTTGCCCAGCAGCGGTCAGTTTGACCGAGCGTGACGAGCGTACAAACAATTTACAGCCGAGCTGAGACTCAAGATCGGCGATTTGCCTACTCAACGAGGGTTGGGCAACGTTTACTCGGGCTGAGGCATTGCCGTAGTGCAAGAGGTCGGCCAGGGCGAGAAAGTAGCGGAGGTGGCGGTGCTCGATCATCTATGCTCCACAGGTATCAATCTTCTACTTAATAGTCATTGGACTGCATTGGTTAGCGATTTTAATCTATTCAAGCCTAAAATCCCTTCCAAACGTGGTAGTCATGTACACCGTCCTCGCAATCGTTTTGCCGATCTTTGCTCTTATCCTCGCAGGCTTCATCTGCCAAAAAACCAATCGACTAGGTGGCCAAGCCGCCTCCGAGATCAACAAAATGGTGGTATGGCTTTGCTTACCCGCCTTACTGTTCAAGGTGACCGCGACAGCGTCGTGGGCTGAGATCTGGCAGCCGGGCTTTATTATTTCCTTTGGCGGCGGCACGCTGGCTATATTTGTCGCCACACTGGTATGGCGACTGTGTACTGGATACAGCCTTGTCACCTCCAGTATCGATGGTCTGAGCGCCGGCTATGCCAACACTGGCTACATCGGTATTCCACTCTGTACGATTGTCTTCGGTCAACCTGGTTTACAACCGGCGCTCATCTCGACCATCATCATAGTCTGTATGTTGTTCGCCATTGCAGTGATCTGCATCGAAATCGGGCTTCAGGAAGAGCGGCAGGTTGGCAGAGCGATCGCAGTCGTTGTGAAGGCGCTCTCGAAAAATCCTTTGGTTATCGCGCCTATAGCAGGCGCGGCCTGGGCAACTACCGGTATTCCATTGGCCCATCCTGTCATGAGCTTCCTAGACATGTTGGCGATAGCAACCACGCCATGCGCACTCGTCTCGTTGGGCTTGTTCTTGGGCCAGAAGACTGTCAAATCGGTAGCAGGCAAGAGTCCTTGGCCTCTGGTAACTATCAAATTAGTGGGACAGCCGCTACTGACTTGGTTCCTTGCGTTCAAGGTGTTCGCGCTGCAGTCGATGTGGGCCAACTCTGCACTGTTGCTAAGCGCCTTGCCCACTGGTACTGGGCCGTTCATGTTGGCTGAATTCTATCGTCGGGAAGCAGGGCTGATTTCTCGCACCATCTTGATCTCTACCTTGGGTTCCTTGGCGACCCTGACCGGGCTGATGATATGGATGAGCGCAAGCATTGCGGATGCTTAAGGGTTAAACGCTATTGATGAAGATTGGACGAAAAAGGATAAGGCCTCGAGTATCTGGTTCCTAAGCCATTCCTTGAACTGCTCAATTTTTAAGTTCCTCTCATCGGGCTACGATAGCAGAAGAAATGCATCTCCCAGTGCAGGGAACTGATGTCCATTTAGCTCAACGAAAGAGCTTTGACGCAGCTGCTAGGCGGGTAGCTTCCAGGGCTATATCCAATCCATTTGCTGCGGCTGGCGGGGAGAGGAGCGGTGGCTGACGGCGGTGGTACTGGACGCTGTCGAGTGGTTTGCCAACACTGACGACAAGCGCACCCGCCGCGCTTACCGGAACGACCTGCAGAACTTCTCTTCTTTTATCAGGGCTACCAGCGCCGATGACTTTCGCCTTGCCACACGAGCGTACGTTCTTGCCTAGGGGGGCGATTTGGAACGGCGCAGTGTAGCTGGCGCCACCATTCACTGCAAATTGGCCACGCTGGCCTGCCGCTTCCATCTTCTACTGGAAAACAGTGCGGTCGCTGGTTGTAACGAGTGCACGGCATCACATGACCCAGGACTGAAACCAACGAAAGCAAGGTCCTGGCCTTGGGAGATCATCAGGTCAATGCACTGCTGGCAGCACCTGACCTCAACACGCTCAATTTGCCGCTACACGCCGTAGCGGCCGAGCGCATCCATGCTTATCTGGAGCGCTCAGCACGTCACTTAGCGAACCCTAAGGTGCCGCTGTTCATGCCTATGCGCGTTCGGCAGACCGGCGCCGGTGTGACAGCTAATATCATCTATACCCTAGTGTGGTGAATCACAAGTACGTTTAATTATTTTCTACGAAAAGCTCGTGCTGCTCTACCTACCGAAGCCAGGATTTCATCAGCGCTCCTACTCCAGCGGAAGGGCCTCGGGTTCTGGTTGTAAGTAGCCAGGTAATGGTTAATAGACTTCTCAAGATCGCTTACGCTGGTATGTGATTGCCGCTTGATCCATCTCTGGATAAGGGTCGAGAAGAAACGTTCTACCAGGTTTAGCCAGGAAGCCGAGGTTGGGGTGAAATGCACCTGATAACGAGGGTGTGCAGCCAGCCAGGCCTTTACCTGATCGGTTTTATGCACCGCATAGTTGTCCATGATCAAGTGAACCGGTAGGTCCGTACAGATCTCCTCATCAATAGCCTTCAAAAACTCCAAAAACTCAGCGCTACGATGACGACGCTTGAGACGCCCGATCACTTCGCCTGTGGCAACATCCAGCGCAGCAAACAATGACGTTGTGCCAAAGCGCTGATAATCATGTGTTCGAGTGACCGGATGGCCTGGTGCCAAAGGCAGACCTGGCTGGGTTCGATCCAGGGCCTGGATCTGGCTTTTCTCATCAATACACAGCACTAGGGCCTTATCCGGTGGGTTCAGGTATAGCCCAACGATGTCATGAACTTTATCGACGAAGGCCGGATCGGTTGAGAGTTTGAACGTCTGCTCAAGGTGAGGCTTAAGGCCAAAGGCTCACCAGATACGTTGCACACTGGCCATGGAAATATCGGTAGCCTTGCTCATGCGGCGCGAACTCCAGTGGCTGGCATCCTCAGGCTTGGTTTGCCGGACCCGATCAACAACCTCCTGAACCTTCTCGTCACTGATACTGCGGGGTCGCCTGGCAAGCTCTGAAGCTCCTAATCCTTTTTAAACCGTCCGTGGAAATGGGGTAGAACCCAAACGACCTTGCCCATCATGTTTTCTAGCTAAAACAAATGCATGATCAGGAGAGGATCAATCATGGGCCAATTTTTGATGCGATCATGGTGCTGGCGCTGGGAGTCGAAATCCACAGATCGAATAAAACGGCGGCAGATCTGGCAAATCGCGTTTTCAGGCACTGTCCCGATGTCACGGTTGGTCATTACTGAAACTGTCAAAAATAAAGCTGGCGCCTCAGCCCAGAGCTGATTATTGCGCTTCGTTTGCGGCCGATTTATTCCAGGTAGAAACGATGGTTGCGGCTACGATCAGCGCAGCTCCAAGCCCCATCCTCCACGTAGGCTGTTCACCAAACAACCACCACGCAAATGCGATGGCATATACCGGCTCGAGAGCGATGATCATACCGGCGCTATGAGCCTCCAGTCCTTCCAGGCTTTTAACAAACAGGTACTGAGAAAGCCCGGTACAAAATACGCCCAACAGTACCAGAAAAACCCAATCATCTGCAGCAAGGGCCTGTATCTCCATGTGCCGTAGGGCTATGGGAGCTAAAAGAACTGTAACAACTGCGTTCTGCCAGAAAGCTACCTGGAGTGCATCCATGCCACGAGTATGACGTCCATTTACAATTGTCAGAAGTGCAAACGACAGGCCTGAAGCAAGCCCCCACAGCAGTCCAACCGTGCTCTGATCCAGAGAATCATAGGCGGGCACCACCAACACCAGTCCCACCGTCACCAGCAGCAACAGAAGTGCATCGCCGGACCCTACGCGTTCGCGAAACAAGACCAGCTCAAGTAAGGCGATAAAGGCGGGAAAGCTGGCAAACCCCAATGTGGCCACTGCCACTCCGCCAACCTTGATAGCGATAAAGAAGCTGATCCAATGTGCTGCCAGCAGTGCTCCGGTAATCGCCATGATCAAAAACTTGCGAAGGGTAAGTTGGTGCAAGAGCTTTCGCCGCTGCAACTGAGCCACCAAGACGAGTGAGAGAAGTGCAAGTGCTGCGCGGCCAAAGGTTATGATGTCTGCCTCTGCATGGATAAGGGCACCAAAAATACCCGTCAAACCAAACAACACAGCAGCGATATGAGCAATGATCAGCGAACAACGATGGGTACTGGCATACCCCATCTCTGTATGGTCTTTAAAAAACATGGCAGTCTCAAAATGGCATGCAAGCACGCGTTGTCTTTCCGATAGTGACATGCACACGGGTTAATAAATTAGATTTGAAATATTGGCGCTGAACGGGCAGACACCACGAGCGCCGCAGCGTTGTTTTGCTTTTTGAGCTGTGCTGCTTATTTGCTGATGTTTTAGTTATAGTTGCAAATCAGGCGCCGTTATGGACGGCACCTGTTGGCTCTCAGAGCATACAACGTATTACGAGGCGTCAATCCAGATGGTCTTGAGTTCCGTATACTGATCGTGCGCCCAGATGGATTTGTCCCGTCCACCAAAACCGGACTCCTTGTATCCGCCAAACGGTGTAGAGGCGTCGCCCTCCCCAAAGCAGTTGATTGTCACAATACCGGCTCGGATTTCCCGTGACAATCTCAGGGCATTACGCAGATTACTGGTATAAGCAGAGGCAGCCAGTCCATACACCGTATCGTTAGCCAGGCGAATTGCTTCATCAATACTCTTGAAGGACGTTAGAGTAAGCACAGGACCAAAGATTTCTTCTTGAAAGAGTCGGTTGTCACGGCTGACGTCATCAACCACTGTGGGCTCAACAAAGATGCCCTTGTCAGTCTCACCCCCAAAAACCACGTTCATATTCTGGCTCACCGCATGCTCGATGTAAGAGCGCACCTTTTCGAAATGCGCCTTGCTTATCATGGCGCCAAGACGATTTTCAGGATCAAGCGGATCGCCCAGCTTCCAGCGCCGGATATGAATACCGATTCGCTTGAGCAAATCATCCTTGATATCGGCATGAACGATCAGGCGTGATGACGCCGAGCAGTTTTCACCCATATTCCAGAATGCACCGTTGACCACGTGCTCAGCAACCTGATCAAGGTCTTCCACATCGTCCATGACCACGGCCGGATTCTTGCCACCACATTCAAGTACGATGCGTTTCAGGTTCGACTCGGCGGCATATTTCAGAAACAAACGCCCCGTGTCGGTTGAGCCAGTAAAACTTACCATGGCCACGTCCGGATGACGACCAATAGGTTCACCCGTCTCCCGGCCGCCGCCTGGAACAATATTGAGCACCCCAGCTGGAATACCGGCCTGTTGGGCCAGTTCGGCAACACGCAATGCGCTGAGCGTAGTTTCTCTGGCGGGTTTGACTACGACTGAGCAGCCAGCAGCCAGCGAAGGACCCAGCTTCCAGGCAAGCATAAGCAGAGGGAAATTCCATGGCAGCACCAGACCAACAACACCAATAGCCTCGCGGACCACCATAGTCATTGCCGACGAGCCTACCGGAGCAGTGCTGTCATAAATCTTGTCGATGAGTTCAGCATGCCAGCGCAGCGTATGAATTGTTTCGGGTACATCGGTGTTCTGACATTCCCGGATTGGTTTGCCACTGTCCAGGCTTTCCAGCACAGCCAGCTCATGGGTATGCTCTTCGAGCAGCTGAGCAAAACGCAGCAGTACAGACTTGCGAGCACCCGGCGACAACAGGTGCCAGCGCCCGTCATCAAAGGCTGCCTTCGCGGCGGCAACAGCTTCGTTGACATCCTGCTCGTTACACGCTGCAATTTCCGCCAGCACTTTACCTGTAGCCGGATTTACCGTAGTAAAGGTCTTTCCAGATTGGGCATTTTGAAATTTGCCATCAATAAAGGCTTGAGTGCGAAACTCCAGTTTAGCCGCAATGGCCGCGTATTCATCTTTGGACAACAGCTCCGCCATCTCAGATCTCCCCGGTGATTTTGGCAATGTTTTGCTTGAGCGTAGCGACGATGTTCTCTAGCATCTGCTTTTCCTCGTCGGTCATGCCTCCTAACGGTGCCCGCACGCCACCACTGCGCAGCCCCGCTATCTCGCACCCGTATTTGATGGATTGGACAAACTTGCCACTCTCAAGGAAATCCATCAGCGGCATCATTTCTGCCATGATGCGTCGGCCCTTGAAAAAGTCTTTTTCCACTACACAGGCTTCGTATAGAGCAACATGCTCACGCGGTATGAAATTGGAACCTGCGCATACCCAGCTGCGGGCGCCCCAGGCAAAAAATTCCAGAGCCTGGTCGTCCCAGCCACACGAAAGCGCAACGTGCGGATAATGGCAGGCCAGTCGATGTACCCGAGCCATGTCGCCAGAGCTTTCCTTGATGGCTACGATATTTCTGCAATCAGCCACCGCATCAAAAAACTCATCCTCCATCGCAACGCCCATTCGCCCCGGGTAGTTGTAGAGCATGATAGGTAACCCAGCCGCCTTGTCTATGGCTCGGGTATGGGCCGCATTTTCCTGCTGTGTGGGCAAGGCATAAGGTGGAGAGCCAACCAAGATGGCATCGGCCTTGATGGCTTTTGCAGTCTGCGCATACAGGATTGAGTCCTCTGTTCGGATAGCTCCTGTGCCAATTACCAGTGGCAGTTTTCCCTGAATGACATCCTGAGCCCGGGCAGCCAGATCGATACGCTCCTCGGCAGTATGCGCGTAGTACTCACCAGTCGATCCGCCAATAATAATGCCATGCACCTTTTGCTCGATGAGGTACTCCAGCACCTGATCAAATGCAGGCAGATCGATCTTTCCATCTGCTGTCAGCGGCGTTATGGCTGGGGTATAGATACCTTCGAATATCATCTTGATTCTCCGTTGAGCAAATCGGTTAAACCGCTCCAGTGCAGAGCGGCTTTAGGCGTTAGTTAAGTGAGGCAGCCTGCTGCAGGTTGAGTGAGCGTGTTTCCGGAGCGAGCGCCCAGGCGCAGATCAAACCGATAAAGGTCACCAGTGCGGCGGCCAGCATGGTGTAGCCAATACCCATTGACTGAAGCGCCATGGGCACAAGATAGGTTCCAATGGCAGCGCCTACTCGTGAGAGCGATGTTCCAATCCCTACCGCAACTGCACGAATCTCGGTTGGAAACAGCTCGTTGGGGTAGACCAGCTGAAGGACCTGGGCACCGCCAATAAACAAGGCATAAGCACCAAACAAGACCAAGATGACAATCGATGAGCTGTCATGAAGCGAGCCCAAGGCCAGCAGCGCAAGTCCTGAAAACAGGAAACTATAGATAAGCATGCTGCGGCGGCCCATGGTATTGATCAGGCGAGTGGCGAGGATGCAACCCACTACAAACAGAAACGTGATCGCGACCGAGCCAAGCGATGCCCACTCGTCGTTAAGGTGTAATGCCTGCAATACCTTGGGGGCAAAAGCATAAACGGCGAAAACAGGAATGATGGAGCATGTCCAGAACACCGATACGAATAGCATCCGTTTGCCATAACCGGAGTGCAGCAGATTCCAGACCGAGAGTTTCAGAGTATCAGGCTGCTCGGGCAGGTTGGCCAGTGAAAAAGCTGGACCATACACCTGCTTGATCACCGTTTCAGCTTCCTTATGGCGACCCTTGCTAAGGAGCCAGCGTGGCGACTCGGGTGTACCGATACGCAAAACAAACAATATGGCACCGATTACGGCTGCACTGGCCAGAACCAGGCGCCAGGCATCCTCGCCACCTATGCCAAGAATGAAGTTGCCAGCCAGGTAGGCAAATGCAGCGCCTGCAAACCACATGATGGTGAGCATCGCCAGACGTGGCCCGCGATATTGCTTGGGTAGGAACTCCACCAGCAGTGACGTTGCAACGGGATACTCAATCCCTACGGCAATCCCTATGAGAAATCGTAAGAGGAACAGAAGCTCAGCAGAGTCCACCCAGTATTGAGCTACTGAGGAAAGAATAAACAAGGTAGGACCCACAAAAAAAACGCGTTTGCGGCCTAACCAGTCCGTTAGATAGCCTCCGAAAAACCCTCCAATAAAAATACCAATCAATGCTGAGGCGGCAATCATACCTTCCCAGAATTCATTCAAACTAAGCGCGCTGGACATATGGATCATCGCGACCCCGATGATACTCAGCACATATCCATCTACAAACGAGCCCCCAGCGGAACGCAAGGTAAGAAGTTTATGAAAACCATTAAGTGGAACATCTTCGACTGAGCGATTGTTAGTTGCCATGGTATCTCCAAGACTTCATTGAGCTGGTTCCAGGCCGAACGAGTCCACAGGACCGACAAGCAGGTCCTGGCAGGCTGACGATTGATTCGGTTCAGAACCAGTGATCGGTAGCAGCCGCAACCTTTGGGTAGCGGTTCAGGGCAGCGATCAAATGTTTTTGTTATTTACGTTCTTGTTTTGACTAGCATTCTTTACCTGCTCGATATTGCCCCCACGCTATGTTGAGGTTTACACCCATTGAAAGAAAGGGTTGCGGAGGATTGGCCAGCGGGGCTGGCGCATCGAGTAGAAA
This sequence comes from Pseudomonas sp. JZ114, assembly GCF_051027705.1. Classification (NCBI taxonomy): domain Bacteria; kingdom Pseudomonadati; phylum Pseudomonadota; class Gammaproteobacteria; order Pseudomonadales; family Pseudomonadaceae; genus Pseudomonas; species Pseudomonas sp. JZ114. The sequence goes on along the minus strand of NZ_CP069260.1, from coordinate 159,267 downwards.
GTCGATCAACTCGCTGCGTTCGCCCGCCAGCCAATCAGCCAAAAGCTTGCCGGTCGAGGTCCCGCGGGTTATGCCCAGGCCGTTGCAGCACAACGCACCATAAACATTGGGTGCCAGCTGGCCGAAATGCCCTGAATGGTTACGTGAAATAGCAAGGGAACCGCCCCAGGTATATTCGAACCCTACATCAGGTAGCATGGGAAACCGCTGGGCAAACGATGCTTGATGGCGGCTAACAAAGCGTTTCACGTGTTTGGCGTTGCTGCCGCCATCAGGGTTGAAACTAAAGCTGTTGCGAATAAGCAACCGGTTGTCGGGCGTGCGGCGTACAGTGGTACCGAATGGGTCTGCAGGAATAACGCCCCAATAAGGCTTGCCACCCAACAGTTGCTGTTCAGCTTCGTTTAGTGGACGCGTGATACTGGCATAGGTAAAGATCGGCAGCATACGGCCCTTAAGAAAACCAAAGCTCATGCCGAACGCATTATTAGTCAGTACCAGCTTGTCAGTAATAAGGGTGCCGCCTGCGTGCCTAAGCGTTACCCTGTCGCCAAAATCCACTTCGGTTATAGGAGTGTTCTCATAAAGGGTAACATTCTTAGGAAGCGTATCGGCCAGTCCTTTGACCAGTGCCGAGGGCTGAATAAGCGCCGTTCCAGGCGTAAACAAGGCCTTACGGTAATAGTGAGTGCCAATGTGGTCTGGCAGATCGGGTGCCTCGATCATTTTATAAGGCTGCCCTAGCTTATCCAGGCCTCTACGGTACGCATTAAGTACCGCGATACCTCTCTCCTCAACAGCTGCCTGATACTTACCGCAGCATTTGAGTTGGCAGTCAATATCGAAGCGGCTGACCAGCTCCTTGAGATACAGCTGCCCAGTCAGATTGAGCTTGAGAACGGTCCGAGCGATATCGATATCGCCGATATAGTCCTCAGCGCCAATATCGTGAGGCAGATCAATGGCGAACCCGGCATTGCGGCCGGAAGTCCCAAAGCCTACCTCCTGTGCATCCACAAGCACGATTTCTTCATCTGGAAAGTGCATGGCCAGCTCACGAGCTGCGGCAAGGCCGGTAAATCCTGCGCCTACCACGGTCCAGCGAGCCTGGGTGCTGCCGGTATGACTGGGCCGTGGCTGCCGATGCCTGCTAAGGTGGTACCAGCCACAGGTAAGATCATTTACAGGCAAAGACGTAATTTTTGTCATTCTTGTAAGCCTTACTTCCGAACAAGTCTAAAAACGCCCCTGCCTGCAAGACACCGGCTGCGCCAGCCCTCGAACCAGAGGAATTACCTATCGCCATTTAGCAAGCGATATCTCCTTCAATACCTTGCGGTGCCGCGTATTCGGCCATACGCCGACGGGACAGCTCAAAGTGCTCTCGAATTAATCGTCCGGCCTGGTCAGGGTCTCGACGCTCAATGGCTTGAATAATTTCATCATGCTGTCTGCAAGCCTCTTCCAGATCCTGCTGCATGTCTGCCGTTGCCGGATGCTGGAAAAACATCTTTCCAAGCCGCGCGTGATCGATGAGCAGTCTCCGCAGGCTGGCCATCAGGTAGCTGTTGTGCGCCATTCTGCCGATTTCCAGATGAAACTCATCGTTATGAAGAACCCGACCTTCGACATCACCGCTTTCGATGGCCTGTCGGAAGGCACTCTGGATCTGCTTGAGTTTTAATATCTCGGCAGGCACGGCGCGACCTGCGGCCAGCTGGGTTGTCGCAACATAGATCAAGGGTGCGGCCAGAAAGAAGCTACGCAGTGACTCAAAATCCATCGCTGCGACACGTGGAGCACGGTTGGTTTCTAATTCGAGATAGCCTTCAGCAGCGATCTGCCTGAGCAGCTCCCGAACGGGTGGGCGTGACAACCCAAACTCCTCACATAGGGCCAGCTCATCCACAGGCGCACCGGGTGGCAGCTCCATACTTACGATACGCCGTCGGAGTGTCTCGGCCATATGCACCTTTCTATCGATAGGTATTTCAATCCTTGTTTGATTGGCTTTGGCGTTAGCCTTCATATCAGCCTTCTATATATCTAGGATTTATGTATACAGTCTGTATACTGATTGGCGGAAAAGCGACGTCTAATAACGACTCAATCTCGCCTCAATGCGACGTGCCGGGCTGCTAGCAGATCTCGATGTAACAGCAAGTTCCTATTTAAAATAATGTGTAGTTTGTCCAGACGTAGTCATGCTCACGTCTTTTACCTGCCTAGAAGTCAAAACAACAGCTTAAAACGAGGCATACCATGGTAAAAAAAAGAGAATTCAGCGAAGCCATGCAGGGAAGAAACCTTCGTTACATAGGCAGCGCAAGCCAAGCCTCCTTGACCTCTCGTGTCGGCTTTGTACTCCTTGAGCACTTTTCCCTTCCTGCCTTTACCCAGGCACTTGATACACTTGTGACGGGAAACCTGATCCTGGCAGATACCTTTTCCACCATAACCCTTAGCCTCGATGGCGAGTCGGTCATGAGTGACCTTGGGCTTGCAATCTGCCCTAACGCGGCGCTTTCTTCAGCGCAATGCAATAGTCTGGATCTGCTCGTCGTGTGTGGAGGGCTGCGTACAGTCCTGTATCCGATCCCCACGCTTAGCCGCAAGCTCAAGGTTGCTGCCGAAAAGGGAGTCGCCGTGGCAGGTCTGTGGAATGGCGCTTGGTTCCTCGCTCAGGCAGGTTTACTTGAAGGATACAAGTGTGCTGTCCATCCCGAGCACCGCGTGACCGTCGCTGAACTGGCGAAGGACAGCCAGGTGACCAGTGAGAGCTTTATTGTTGACCGTGACCGCCTAACCGCGGCCAGTCCTGCAGGTGCGCTTAATATGGTGCTTGGCTGGATTAGTAGACGTCATGGACATCAGCTGTCGGATGCCATCGTGGATATACTGGCCTTTGAGGAGTCGCGTTACCGTCGGGTACGCCCTACCATGCATGAGAAGATGAGCGAGCCCTTGCGCGAGGCTATCAATCTCATGAGCGCAAACATTGAGGAGCCACTGAGCCAGGAGCAAATATCCCAGTGTGTAGGCCGCTCCAAACGGCAGATCGAGCGACTCTTCCAACTGCAACTGGGAACCTCTCCGGTTCGCTATTACCTGGAGCTGCGGATTACGGAAAGCCGTAGGCTGATTCAGCATTCTGACCTTTCCCTGCTTGATGTCGCCATGGCTTGCGGATTTGTCTCTCCGAGCCACTTCAGTAAGTGCTACAAGTCGTTCTATGGATATGGACCATCCAGGGAAACGCGTTATGGCTGCGTTAAGGGTAAGCAGCGGGTCATGTAGTTACCTTGTGGCACAGTGGACATAGTGCCAAAACCTGATCCTTTATTGCCGACGATGTTTGTACGTTGCGGTAAGCAGTATGCCTCTTCAAATCATAAAGGTCTTTAATCGCTAGATTCATCGCTAGCGCCGGTACTGAATGTCCTTTCGGAAGCGCTGGAAGTCTGCATGGCTGGCGCAGACAGTCACCTCCCCATTCATGAGCATTTCTACAACGGGTCCGCCGAGGAAAGCGTGAGTTTTTTCGAAACCCTTTACGCCTCGGTAGCCGGTGTCCGGTTCTCCCTGCTGGAGGACGATGCCCGCGATCACTTCGACGGCTATGCCCAGAACTCCTGTGGGCTGTTTGTTGCATTCCCGCTTTCTCATGAGAGTCTGGAAATGCAGGTATTGCCCGTCCTGCGACGAACCCAGCAATGCCTCTCCCTGCTGGACAAACTCGACACCGTACTAGAGGAATTCAAGCATGTTTCACGAGCAGATCAGCTCCAAGGCGCTACTGGTTCACCATCACAAGGAAACCGGCAGACTCGACCTGACCACCCATGACGTGCTGGCGCTGGAAGGCGGCAAACAGTTCACGCTGGGGGCAGGCAGAGCATTCAGCGCATCGGACAAGGAGGCATTGCTGAATCTGTTGCAGGAGGAATCCAGCGAGGCCGAGTTCATAGACCCGAGCATCCTCATGCGTGGGCGCAACCTGATCGTCTGGTATACCCCACGGCAGGTGGTGGACATTCCCTTTCCCAACGAGATGATTCGCGCGCCCCTCCCCGGCCTGATCTATGTGGCACAGGCGGGAGTCGAGCTGCGCTGCTTTGCGTTCAAGGGCAGCAACCGCCCTACGCCGGATACTGAGCTGTTTTACCCGCCGCTGGGCAATGTGTATTCCGGTGGCACATTCTGTACCGGCAACGTCCATCTGCCGCGAGAGATTGAGCTTTCCAACATACCGCAGTGGCAGCGCTTTGTACTGGAAAGCACCAATACTCATCAGGGCGGTCTCTGTCCGATCAAGGGGCTTGATAGCTTTGCCAAGCTGATCCAGTTCTATCGTGACCTCTCATGCAAGAAGACCTTTCCTGCCGCCAAGCTGGTGCCGGTACTGCGCCGTCAGAACATGCAGGTGCTCACCTTGCGTGAGGCCATTGCTCAGGAGGCTACCCTATGAGCGCCGCCACGCCCCTGTATCCTGAACCTGCCGTGTTCAAGACACCCGATCACTGGCGCTCGAAGGCACCGCGCATCGTGGTCATCGGCGCGGGCGGCAATGGCAGTGAGGTCGTGGATACCCTTGCTGCATTCCATCACGCGCTGGTCTCGCTGGGTCATCCCGCAGGACTGCACGTCACGATCATTGATGACTCTATCGTGCGCGAACCAAATCTGGTGCGCCAGCGCTTCTGGCCCTGTGATCTAGGGCAAAACAAGGCCATAAGCCTTGCCAACCGCTACAACCTGATGCTGGGCCTGTCATGGAGCGGCCTTCCCTACCGTTTCCCCTGCAAACAGACCTATTCCGCCATTGAAGGGGCTGACCTCATCATCTCGGCGGTAGACCTGCCCTCGGCTCGCCGTGATATATCACGCATTCAGTACGGCAAGCGGCTATGCATGTGGCTGGACCTTGGCAATGGCCACCGACACGGACAGGCCGTATTTGGAGCGCTGCATGAGCAGAGTCGCCGCCGTTATCCGTGTGTGGTGGACGTATTTCCCGAGATCGCTACGCTTGAAGACGACTTGCGTAAATCCTGTTCAGCCGCTGAGTCGATTGCCACGCAGGACTGCCTGATTAACCGCGCCGTCACCACGGCAGGCATGAGTATTGTGTGGGAGCTGCTGCGCTACGGCCAGACCAGCAAGCACTGCGTGTCGGTTAATCTGGAAACGGGTGAGCACATGACAGCAGGGTTTCCTTAAACTCACATGGTGTTGAGCTATGAAAATTGAGCATACCTTACGGGGCTTTGATCTGGTCACGTTTGAAGACCGATACGGCGTCAAGTGCAGCCTGCAAAAGAGCAGCCTTGCCGAAGAAGATGCTATCTGGCTGGGTTGTGACGATAGCGACCCGAAGATCATGGCTTCACGGGCAATGGAGTACGGCATACACACACACCAAACAACTGGATGGGTTCCTTTCCCGTTACCGGATGATGTTGTCATTAACACGCGAATGCACTTAACACGTGAGCAGGTCGCTGAGTTACTACCCTATTTGCATCATTTTGTGGAAACCGGCGAGATCGTGAAGAATGCGCCTTAGCAGGTTAAAAAGACTCTTGTGTCCAACCAGCACCTAATTGGAGCCAGAAATGGCATTAGCATTTTTCTTGGCTGGAATGGGTATTTCCTCAGCTATGGCGTTTGGTTTCCTGTGCTATCTGGGCGTCCCTGAATGACGCCCTGAGCGAGAAAAAGCACAATACACATTGTTTGAAACATGAGCGGGATTAGAGGTGTTGCAAAGGAAGGTTTTGAAAGTCGAAGGTTCGAACTTTGTGGCCAGCGCAATCTGGGAGCAGGGGCCGGACGGCTGGACCTGCATCGAGGCAGACACAACACTGGCATGGCTTAAAGGCCGCAGTGATGTAGGTGTAGGCTGGTTCATGCAGCGCAAGGGCTGGCAGTACTCGTGGGTTATTGTCGATTCAAACCAAACTATCCTAGCTACATAGCAAGGAGAGAAACATGAGCGATCAGACTGAACTGGAGTTGAGCTTTGGCTCACCGGATCGGGAAACCGTCTGGAAGGCAAGATCGCTGCGTTTCAAGGTCCAGCATCGCTGGAATGTGCTGAGTGCCTTCATCACCGGCGACATCAGCGCCAGGTCACTCCTGTTCGGACTGAGATATCCGGCAGCGGTTGTTCACCTTGCATCGAAGCGGCCACAGCAAGGGATGATCTGCGTGTGTCCTGCAACCAGGGCTGATATTGAGCACCTATTAGGCTAATTTACTTACCAGGATGGTGCACCGCGTGAGCATCTACAGGCCCAGTCGATGAAAGCTATAAGGGGTATCAAGTAAGGCTACTGTTACAGCTGTTACAGCTAAATGTGCATTCAGCTATTCACGTATAACCTCCCCACCTAGTCAACAGAAACCAGTGTCTCAATATTATCAGTTATGCGCGAAAAACCCCGTACTTCTAGTGCGGGGATGAATAGCGCGGAAGGCGTAGCCTTCCTATAAGGGTCTCGTCTGCTGCTCAATGTATGCCTTTACTACCGAGAGCGGCGCACCTCCAACACTGCCTGCAAAATAGCTAGGACTCCACAAGGCATTGTGCTGATAGGCAGGGGCCGCCAGCTCAGGGTACATCTGCTTCATGCGCCTACTAGAAGCCCCCTTCAAGCTATTAACCAGCCTGGAAAGCGCGATCTTAGGTGGGTACGTTACTAGCAAGTGAACATGGTCAGCCTCTCCATTGAATTCTACAAGGTCTGCTTCAAAGTCATGACACACCTTGCAAAGTACCCTTTCTAGTGTCTTCAGGTGTGCATCTGAAAAAACACGCCCTCTATACTTAGTCACAAAGACCAAGTGTGCATGAATCTCGAAGACGCAGTGTCTACCGGCTCTAATGTCTGTATTTTTGCTCATAGACCAAATATATTTCTTTTCATGAAACAGACCAAGACTCTCAAAGTTCGAGTTCGAGACAAGCACGCTCCTTTGCTTCGGCAGATGGCGCGTAGCGTTAATTTTGTCTGGAACTACCTAAACGAGCTTAGCGCTCGCTCTATCCGTGAGCGCGGGGGATTCTTATCGGCCTATGACTTTCACCCTTACACAAAAGGGGCTGCAAAAGAACTAGGTTTGCATAGCCAGACCTTGCAGTGCATTGCCGCTGAATACGTCACGCGCCGCAAACAGTTTAAAAAGGTCCGTCTCAACTGGCGCAAGTCGGCTGGCGTCCGGCGCTCGCTTGGCTGGATTCCTGTAAATACCGGCGCTGCAAGCTGGAAAAATGGGCAGGTCTACCATAACGGCCACTATTTCAAAGTATGGGATAGCTACGGCCTGGCAGGGCATAAATTCCGCTCAGGCAGCTTTAGTGAAGACTCACGTGGGCGTTGGTACTTTAATATCGTGGTTGATGTTGAAGGGTCGGTATCAATGGGCCAGGGCGCGGTGGGTATTGACCTCGGCCTGAAAGACCTGGCGACATGCAGTGACGGCAGAACGCTGGAAAATGGCAGGTTCTATCGTGATCTGGAGCCAAAGCTTGCCATCGCTCAGCGCAGTCGAAACAAGGCCAGAACACGTGCTATTCATGCCAGGATCGCCAACCGGCGAAAGGATGCGCTGCACAAGTTTAGCCGCCAGCTGGTGAACGGCTACGGCACGATCATCGTGGGCAATATAAGCTCTTCAAAACTCGTTAAAACCAAAATGGCTAAGTCCGTCTATGACGCTGGCTGGTCCATGCTGAAAACAATGCTGGAATACAAGTGCGATCACGCAGGCATTGTTTTTAAGGAAGTAAACGAGGCGTACACCACCCGCGCCTGTTCGGCTTGCGGCTCCTTAACGGGGCCAAAAGGCGTCAATGGGCTGCGTATAAGAGAATGGGTCTGCTGTGAGTGCGGTGTCGCTCACGACCGCGATATCAACGCGGCCAGAAACATTCTCGCGCTCGGGCATGAGCGTCCATCAGTGGGAATCCCCGTCCTTTAGGGCGGGGAGGATGTCAACTATGCTGTTGCTCAGATCTATCGACACGTTGATTAACTTCAAAATAGATAATAGGGAGCAAACACATTGACCAAGCTAGATGGGACATATCTAAGCAAGAAAATGGCAGGCATTTTGGTTCTGGCAGTTGCTTTAACGGGCTGCTGGAAAGCGTCAGACAAATCTGTTTCTGAAGTTGATCAGAGCAAGATATGTATTGCTAACAGCGATACCGAGGCAAAGAAGTGTACGCCTGGACAGCTATTTTACTTACAGCCTCAAAGCTGGGGCAACGAGCAGCTACCACTAAATATCACTGCTGCGTATTGTGATTTCAATCATCCTGTCGTCTATAACAATGCTGGAGTTATCTGCGTCTTTACGGATAAGCGCCTACATCTTATGAATTAGACTTCAGCTAGAGGGCCTCCTTTGTTTTCTCAAGGGGGCTTTCTATTTAAATTCGTCTTAAGTTTGAGAAACGTTAGGACTTATCGCTCTAGAACGGCAGCACCTCCCACTGTCTGCTTCTAATTAAGGCTCGCGCTGGCATGATCATTTGGACGCCTGTTTCTCGGTAAGCCGATAAAACAGTACCAGTTGTGATCGATTTCTTAGGACACGGTTGCTAACGCCTACAAACTCAACGGTGCTCTTTCCATAAACTGTATCCAGATAGTCCTGCGGCGATAGCCCAGAACTGATTGGCTGATACTCGTAGTGAACGCCCCGCACACTAAAAAAGCCGTCGTTTACGCGCGTTTTGATCGCACAACCCTTCCTGTAGGCCACTATACGCTTCTCTTCCAAGCGCTCAGGGCAGATACGAAACTCGGGGCCTTCCTTGTAGAACTCGCTCACCTCAACAAATGCATCATTGCGCTGGGGTGGTAGAGGAATCTCACTTTGACGCTCCTCTCGATCTCGTTGCTGCCGTTGCATGGCTACAGTGGCGACAATAGTGCCCCCACTAGCCATGGCAGGCATTGATATCAGGCTGCAAAGGAGCAATGGTGAAAAAAGCTTGAGACAGAGGCTGCTTGTACTCATTAGGTTGTCCTTAATCTATTGTTGACACTTCAAATGTCTCACGGCTTTTGTAACATGCAAGGCAGCTAACTTGCAGCTCACTCACGATTTTGCAGCAAGCTTAAATGATGCCATTTGGATGGCATTTGTCTGGATACTTGCGTGTACCTCGTCTAAGTACACGCTTTCTCGCTTAACGAGGCATGCTCGCTGTGCTCTTTTGCATGGGTTGAAACATTGACGGGAACTGTATGCATGGCCATGCTGTATAAAAATACACACAACCATGTCGCTCGGATGTCGTCATGCAACCCAACCACATCACCCTTTTAGGCCCGCTTTCGGCCACGGATTTAACCCTCCCGCTTTACGGGTATCGCGTTCCGGCAGGCTTTCCCAGTCCTGCCCAGGACCACATCGAGGAACGCATATCGCTGGACCATCTGCTTGAGATCCAGGCACCCCATACCTACCTGGTGCGTGCCCATGGCGACAGCATGATTGGGAGTGGTATCCACGACGGTGACCTGCTGGTCGTTGATCGATCCGCTGATGCAGTACAGGGTGACGTGATCATTGCCGCCATCAATGGCGAGCCTGTAGTCAAGCGACTTGGAAAGGTTGGCGAAACGCTGGCGCTTCTTTCCGATAATCCTCTCTACCAGCCCCGGCTGATCCTTGAAGGCGACGACCTTGAGGTGTGGGGCGTTGTGCGGTGCAGTCTGCGGACTCATCGCGGTCATGTTTGATAAAATCTATTGTCTGGCAGATTGCAATAGCTTTTACGCATCGTGCGAGAGAGTATTCAGGCCTGATTTAAAACACACTCCGATTGTCGTCTTAAGCAACAACGATGGCTGCGTTATTGCCCGCTGCGCCTTGGCCAAGAAATTAGGGATCAAGATGGGTGCGCCCTATTTCCAGATCAGGGACGAGCTAAAACGCCTTGGAGTTCAAGTGTTTAGCTCAAATTATGCGCTTTATGCCGACCTTAGTGCTCGGGTCATGTCATGTATAGAATCTATTAGCCCTGCCTGTGAGATATATTCTATAGATGAAATATTCCTAGATCTATCAGGAATACAGGAATGTCCTGAAAAGCTTGGCAGGGAAATCAAGGCGCGGGTGTACAAATGTACCGGCATCCCTATAGGTGTTGGGATCAGTACTACCAAAACACTGGCCAAGCTGGCAAACCATGCAGCCAAACGCTGGTACAACTCCACCGGTGGGGTACTGGATTTGAGAGACCCCGACCGCCGCAACCGGGCGCTGCAGCACATCGATGCGGGTGACGTCTGGGGCGTTGGGCGACGGCTTGAGGAAAAGCTCAAGCTGTTGGGCATCGAGAAGGCATGGGACCTCGCCCAGTATGACGCCTGGTCGATCCGCAAGATGTTCAACGTGACACTTGAAAAAACGGTACGCGAGCTGCGCGGCATCTCCTGCATCGATCTGGAGGAAGTGGCACCCCCCAAGCAGATGATCTGCACGTCCCGAATGTTTGGTCAGCGCCAGTACACCTTTTCAGCGCTGGCCGAGTCAGTGGCCAGCTACACGGCTCGGGCGGCAGAAAAGCTCAGGGCGCAGCAGTCGCTCTGCCAGGTGATGCGTGTGGGCATCCAGACGGGTATGCACGGCCCGCCAGAGGAGCGCTACTCCAATGGGGTCATCCTGAACCTGCCCTACCCCACCGATGACACCCGTGTACTGGTCCAGTACGCCCTGCACGGCCTCAAACACATCTACCGCGAAGGCTATGGCTACGCCAAATCAGAGATCCTCCTGATGGACCTCAAGCAGCGCGGCGAGTATTCCATGGACCTGTTTCAGCCCGAGCAGTCAGCTGGGGCCGACCGGCTCATGAGCACCATGGACAGCATCAACCGCAAGTTCGGCAAAGGTATGCTCCGCCCTGCGCGTATTACGGCTCAACCCGGCTGGGCCATGCGGCGCGAGCTGATGAGCCAGAGCTACACCACCCGGCTGGATCAGCTTTGGACGGTACGTAGTTAAGAGAGTAGCTTCGACCAAAGATCGAGAGAATGTACGGTCAGCCTTCCTGCGGAACCGTCCAGAAGATCTGAACATTGCCATCATCGCGAAAGGCCAGGGTCACGTTATCCGTCTCACCCAATTCCTCCATGACCCGATCCCATGCGTCATCCGGATCGCTTTCCAGTCGCTCAAGCAGCGCTGTTTTAGAACGTTGAGCAGCTGGACTGTTAATCACGCGCTGAAGACGCATCGCCAGGACTTCATAGGGTTTGGGAGCAGGTGGAGCCGACGCAGTTTTCTTTGCCATATGTACAACCTAATACTGTATACATTTACAGTATTACATGCCTCGCCTCTAGATCAAGCTATTTCACGGGCAGCTCCTGAGTGCCAGGAGCCAAGCAACCAATGTTCACTCTGTACGCGGTTTTCCGCTCACCAACCGGTTCAACTCTGTACGAACCATATTGCGATATTGCTGGGGCCACAACGCTTGGATTTAATAAATAATACTATGGGTTAAGTTCTCTACTTATATACTTTTATTTATTTAAAAGTCACTCTATGTTTAATAGGTATATAACCTGTCATACAGCAGATTATATACCTAATGAAAGACCAGTTTATACTCTAGAAAGCTAGCTTATCCCCCCCGGCAGGAATAACTGCTTGTTCGAGTGACGTTCCCATACTTAATGGCTTTTTCACTAAACCAAGTGTTGACTTCTCAACTATTTTGTTTAGTTCGCCTTGCAAATGATTAACGGCAGCCTCCGTATTTGATATTTCTTGATAGTCAATGTATGCCCTGACCTGTGCTTGAGCAATTGGTACCGGAATAGTTATAGTCTTAACCTCGCCAGATCTACTTTTTCTAGCTCCATCGAGGCCGCCTTTAACATGGCATGATACTTGATTTGAAACTTGCTGCAAAATATTGGATTTATCAATATAAAAAGCTACAACAGAGGCAGCTCCAGTAACCTCTCCACCCCAGTTTTTAACACATTTTAGAGAAAAGCGAACGGCGCTGTTTGACCCCATTTCAAGGCCTTCATATTCAAGCGTTACTCCTCTATTGTCCCTTCCTTTAGAAAGTGTCCCTGCTAAAGTATTTCCTATAATAGACAGCGCGAACAAGCCAGATATAGCAATCATGGAATTTTTCACGTGGCTCTCCTTTGCTCTAGGTTGAAGACTGAGCACGTATTTGACAAATAATTAAAGAAAATTTTGGCTCTGAAATATTTCGATACATTAAATATTGAACTAGATTAAAGTTTATTCCTTGCTTGAAGGTTGGCTGCTAGCACCAGCGCCTTAACCGTTTTACTTATCTATACAATCTTTACCAATCAGATTTTTGCCATCATGAGCCTACACAGCATCAAGCGCACCACGTCGTCGATATTCACGCATCCGATCCAGATAGGCCCGATGTCGCTCGGGATCACGACGTATCTGGTCGCGGTAGCGCCTAGCATAGAGCCGCTGATAGGCACGGATACGAACCCGCCAATGGGCCAGTTGCTCAGGTGTCATCGCGTCCAGCCGGGCTCGCCGTCGCGCTTGAATCTCTACACGATTAGCAGCGTAATGCGCCGCCATGTACTGCCTGATGCTCTCTTTATTGGCGGGATCGTTGCGCCAGCGTTTACCGGATGCACGCTGTATCTGGCGAACCCGGTCGGCCAGCTCTGTGTCGCGTGCCATCCGATCAGCCAATCGCTGATAGCGTCTGCGGTTAAATTCGGGATCAGCAGCCCGTCGGTGATAGTGCTCCAGATTGGTCCTGCGACGTTGGGTAGAAGCACAGGCGTCAGAACACGCATTGCTGCGTGGTCTATCCGAGGGGACCTTGTTGCCACAGATCACGCATTCCGGGCGCTGACACCAGGAGCACTCGCGCCAGCCGCGCTGGGTGAGTAGGCTTTGGGCCAGCGTCTCCTGCCGACCACAATTACACACCACGAGCCACGCAGTCTGCTCACGTCCGAATTTCACTCGTCCATTCGCAGCCAGTACACGAAGACGACCAAAGCGCCTACCCGTTAGATCAAGCGGTGCCGGCATTGTCTTGATTCCGCCACCAGCGCTCAACCGCTTCGATTACACACACTTCCTGCAGATAGTTAAGCTCGGCAAGCTTGCGACTCAACCCTACAGGATCAACGTCCCATTTATCCGCCAGGCCATCCTCAATCGCGTCTTCCCATCCCATAGACAGGCTGCCACGGATCAGCGCAGCCGGTTCGCTGCAAACACCCCCCAGCAAATCCCTTAGAGCATTCCACTCAGCATCGTTAAATAGCTTCTCGATACGTTCACGGCGCAGGATTTCTGCATAGCGGTCGCCAATCACGTTGACGCGCCTGCTCGTCGTGATGCCCGCCTTGTCGCCTGTGACGCCAATAACGGCGTCCAGCTGGGGACCTATGTGAATTCCAGCTTTCTTGGACATGGTGCTGCCTTCTTACGAAAGAATTCTCGGCACTGTGGCCGGTGAAGGTGATTACAGTGCGGTGTTGGATTCGCAGAACTCTATCCAGGCAGATTCTCGGGTATTGCGCACGATGTCCTGGAGCTGCTCCTCAGCTTCAAGCTGATCAGCCCATACAGAATCAGTTGAATAGCCCGCAAGGCTGGAGTGGTAGGTTACAGAGATGTCGTCGGTAGCGAATCCTGCCTCGCCTGCCGACTGCTGCAATCTGGATTCGAGGAGGGAAGCATAGGCCTCGCCTGCGGCATCGATATCACTCCACTCAGAGCCGATTGAATCAGATAGAACGTTAAGACGAACAGTTGCTGCTTTCATGGTGTTGTCCTCTGTGCATGCCGTGCATGGGATGCCGGCTTCTTCAGGGCAGTACAGGTTATGCAGATCTTCGAAATGGATCTTAGGTGCACCAAGGTGCACCGTCAAATCACCTAGCTGTAATCGAGCGGGCCGCGCACGTCCAGCTCGATTCCTTAATCCCTACGCAGCGCTAGACTCCACGACGATTCTCGCCGCCTGCTCTGCATCCATGCCCATGCTCCATGCCTGCTGCAACCTGAACAGCTGAGCCTCTACGATGGCCGACGCATCAGAATGGCTTGCATCCAGTGCAGTTGCGACCTGCTCAACGACAGCTTCTTCCCACTCAAAATATTCACTCACCTTAATGTCCTCGCTGCGCATGAAAGGATTGGCAGAACTCGCTCGGATCATTCACCGCCGCCACCACCGCCACTGTCACCACAGGAACTACCTGAATCACTAACGCCTACGGTACAGGTAGGTCCCGTGTCGGTATTGCTCAGTATCGCCAGCGTAGCGAGGGTCGTGAGATCTGCTCCGCGGCTGTTTGAGGAGCTACCTGATTGAGAGGCATAGCTGCGAGAGGGATAACTGCTGGCGCGGTAGGCGCTCCTGTGCTGACCCGTTGCAGGGCGAGCTGAGACCTTTTGAGCCGCAGGCTCCTTTTCCTTGATCAGCTGCGTGACGAGACAACCCAGCGCCAGCAACAGGCTGACCATGAGGAGAACAACCACTGGACTGATAGATGCGTAGATACCCAGCATGTGGCCCAGGCACTAGGTCACGCTTAACGCGGCAATGTAGATAATCACGAGCTGCTTCGTATTCATGGGAAAGTCCTGAAAGTGGAAGACACTTTCACTCTCTCATGGGAATTGCGGGATGCAAGGGCTTGAGTGTCAGATATTGGCGTGTTTGATCAGGACATTTGCATAGCAGGGTTCGTCCAGGCGACACCAACAGGCCAGAGCCTTGCCACGCAGCTCCGTTATATCAAGGGCACCCGCCGCCAGCTGCTGATCAAGATACGCTGAAAACAGCGCTATGGCCCTTTCGCGGCCATGCTCGGCAACACTGAAGGGGGTTCCCCACTTGCCCGGCTTGGCAACACGTACAGAACCCTCCGGTAAGCGCCAGCCCTTGGTGCGGCGTAGCTGAATGCGCGCAGGCAAGTTAGTCATGATCACTCTCCAACAGCTATAAGCCAAAGCGCAGCCTGCAAGGCTATTTACCATTACGAAGCACCTATCGCCGTCCTGGCAGCTCCCCTGCACATGATGCAACAAATTGCTCACGTAACCACCGATGTGCCGGATCATGATGCAAACGCTCATGCCAAAGCATGCTTATCTCGTAGCCTGGAATATTCAGTGGCGGCTCTATAAACGAGAGCGCTGGATTATTATGAGCCAGCCTTAAAGGCACAACGGCGACCATATCAGTTGTTGCCAGTACAGAAAGAACGAACAGGAAGTGCGGGACGGAAAGCGCAACGCGACGAGTCATACCCTGTGTCGCAAGAGCCTGATCGGTAACCCCAGAGAACCCACCGCCGTCCGGAGAGACAACAACGTGCTCAAGCGTGCAGAACTGTTTCAAGGTAAGCTCTTGCGCCAGTGCTGGGTGATGAGCACGGCCAGCTAGTACGTAACGCTCCTTGAACAACGGATGACAGCGTAGCGTTGGTGGACTGTCATGAAGTGTATGGAAAGCCAGATCCATATCATCCTGTTCAAGTTGCTTAGCAATGCGTTTGGGGACCATTTCCAGCACTGCCAGCCGCGTCTTGGGCGCTTGTGTCGTCAATGTATTCAAGGTTGGCAGGATGATGGTTGATTCAGCGTAGTCCGTTGCTGCTACTCGCCAGGTATTTTGCGCGAGGGCGGGTTCAAAAACCCTGGTGCCCTGGATGGCTTCAGCAAGTGCTTCCAATGCCTGGTGCAAGGGCTCACGTAGTTCGTTAGCCCTGGTTGTTGGACGCATGCCACGTGGGCCAGGCAGCAGAAGCGGATCATCAAAGTAATCGCGTAGCTTCGCTAATTGCACGCTTACTGATGATTGCGCAAGGTTGAGGCGCTCGGCTGCTCGCGTGACGTTGTGTTCAACGAGCAATGTATCAAGTGTAACCAATAGATTCAGGTCAAGCTTACTGAAATCGTCCACCGCAATACCTGGTATTAGCGTTATATGTTTCAATAATACTATATTGCGCGGCATCCTCTGTTGACCGAAACGAGCCGAGGATACCGGACATGAATGTGTTATTGATCTACGCTCATCCAGAGCCCCATTCCCTTAACGGTGCTTTAAAGAATTTTTCCATACAGCACCTCCTGGAAGCGGGCCACAAGGTCAAGATCTCAGACCTTTATGCCATGCAGTGGAAAGCAACTCTCGACGCTGCTGACAGTCTCGATTTTTCATCTGAAAAGCCTTTCAACCCGTCGCTCGATTCCATGCAGGCCTATCAGAGTGGGCGACAGAGCCCTGATATTGCTGGCGAGCAGGCCAAGCTGCTATGGGCTGACGCGGTAATTCTTCAGTTCCCGCTCTGGTGGTTTAGCATGCCGGCGATTCTCAAGGGCTGGGTAGACCGTGTCTATGCTTACGGCTTTGCCTATGGCGTTGGCGAGCATTCGGATAGCCGGTGGGGAGATCGCTACGGTGAAGGTACTCTTGCCGGTAAGCGGGCAATGCTGATAGTAACGGCTGGCGGCTGGGTTTCTCATTACAGCGCGCGTGGTATCAATGGACCGATTGAGGATGTGCTTTTTCCAATTCAGCATGGCGTGCTGTATTACCCTGGCTTCGATGTATTACCACCCTTTGTAGTCTACCGGACCAGCCGAGTGGACGATGACCGATATGCCGCGATTTGCACTGGTCTTGGTGAGCGTCTTGATAACCTGTTCCATACAGCACCTATCCAGTTCCGCTCACAGAATGGCGGTGACTATGACATTCCTGCATTAACGCTCCGCACCGACATTGCGCCAGGTGTAACAGGCTTTAGGGCACACATAGCGGAATGACTTAAGGCTGTGTCCAGTCCTGTTAGGCCGGAAATACTTGACGAAAACTAATTCGAACCCTAAAGGCAGGCGCATCACATGGATGTTGGCGCCAAATATTAACCATCTTGAATTTGATACAGTTAGATGCGTACAGGAAGAGCATCATGGCTCATACCTATAGAGCCTCAAGCTGTCTAGCCACCTCGATCGCCGTGATGATGTGGCCTCGCTTGATGTGGTTTGCTCAAAAGGCATATGCACGATCAGCATTAGCTTTCCAAGGACTCTTGAAACACTTTAACGAAACGTAGGCGCTTCTCTTGATAGCCGTTTCGCTCATAGAACAAATGTGCTCGATTGCGAGCACTGTTGCTAGATAACTCAAGTTGCGAGCACCCCTGCTGCACTGCAAACTCCTCTGCAGCGGTCAGCAAGCGTGCTCCAAGACCCGAACTCCTGTGTTTGTCGTCTACAACCAGAGCAGAAAGTAGAGCCCACGAGGCTTTTACATGTAACGGGTTCATTATGTGTACTATCGCAACACCAACAATGTCACTATGGTGCTCCGCTACAAACGCCTGTCCAGTGGCTCTTTGACGTAGCTCATGCAGCTGCTGCGCTACTTGCTTAGGCTCAGTTGAATACCCGAGCTGTTCAAACAAGCAAACGATACGTTCCAGGTCCTCGGCTACAGCCTCGCGGATATTCATCTTGATTAGGGCTCAGACAGTATTCATCGATAAATGACTTCCGCATTTGGCCAACAGCGGACACCCAGCAAGTCTCAGTGTAGGGAGCTTGTCGCCCTCAAAGCAAACAAGGAATTTTCCAGAATAGGTTTTATCGAGGCGGGCCGTCATTGTAATCGTAACAGGATTGAAGCGTGCATCATCTCCTCTGCGTCGCTTCTCCTCGATCAGCTGGTAGGCCTGGGTATCAAGACCGTCACATAGATCGATCAGAAGGCCCTCGTCGCGGCAGAAACCGCATTCGCCTGTTTGACCCATTTCAGGTCAACTCCAAAGCACTCACTTGATTGTTCGATAGGCATGGGATAGCTCACAATTCGTTGATTCCTATCGACGCTAGCATCGAAAACCTCTGATGCAAGTGACTACCAGGCGGCAGCAGCATTAACGTTTAGGAGTCTATCCTGCACACAGACATAGCCGCATCTCTACGTCGTAAGGAAACATCATGCACAAGGACAGGGAAACGTTAATCGCCATGCTTGACGCCCAGGTACAGCACGAAACCCGCTGGCTCAGACGTATTACTCTCTTGATTGGAATACTGGCCGCTGTTGTTGCCTATTATGGCTACTTAATGTCGCATTGGACAGTCATGGTTGTGGCGCTTTTCATCCTTACCATTGGCGTCAGCGCACAGGCTGTACTCTGGTTTGGACTGTGGGATTTGAAGAAGCGTCAATAAATCTGGATGTACACCTTATACATTCTCAATCCGCGAAAATAGCTGCTTTTTCGTAGCCATATTTCTTGGCCTGAGTGGACTTGCATCAGCGGATTTGTAGGGCAAGGTGGAGTTATCGGACACGGCCAGGAGCCCGCGATGACTGCCTTCCAACCTACACAAGACGCCTTTGACTTCCCTCAAAGTGAGGTAGCAATCCAGCTGCCCGAGCGCTCGCTGGAGCAGAAGATCGAGGGGGCTGTGCAGGCCATCACCGTGCTGATCGAGCAGGGCTGGCATCCAGTCGTGGCATGGAGTGGCGGCAAGGACTCAAGCGTCACGCTGAACCTTACGCTGACCGCGTTGATCCGGCTCAAGGAGGCTGGCGCCACCCTCCCGACCTTGCATGTCTGCCACAGCGACACGCTGGTCGAGAACCCCGTGATCAAGACCTTCAACCGCTCACAGGTCTCGCAGATCCGCGCCTACGCCAAGGCCCAGCGCATCGCCGTCAAGGTATGGCTGGCCACGCCCAGCCTAAGCAATGACTATCTGGTCTCCGTAATTGGCGGTCGCACCATCCTGTCCGTCGGCAACAACACCAAGTGCCAGCAGATGATGAAAAGCAGCGTGCTGACCCGCGCCAAGGCGCACATCAAGCGCCAGATCCGGCAGGAAGGCATGGCTAGTCAGGGAATGCTGTCCATCATCGGAACCCGCCGTGAGGAAAGCGCCGAGCGCGCACGTAGAATGGCCGAGCGAAACGAAGACGCCATTGCTCCGGTAAACCTTGCGGCCAGCGAGGGCGGTGAAAACTGGGTGCTGTCCCCTATCGCCGACTTCACTACCGACGACATCTTTGCCTATCTGGGCCAGGTGCGCTCAGGGCAGATCCGCTGCTACGACAATTTTGATGCGCTGGTCGAGGTGTATAGGGATTTGAACGGCGGTGATTGCATGGTTCTTTCGTACTTGAGCGGAGCCGATGCACGCCGCCGTCCCGGTTGTGGCGCCAGAACGGGCTGCTGGACGTGCCTGCGTGTTACCAGCGATGCCTCAGCCGAAAACATGATTGCCAAGCAAGGCGGCCAGTACAGCTGGCTCAAGCCGCTCCATGACCTGCGCTCGTACATGAAGGCCCGCCACTTTGATCCCTCTGCCCGTTGCTGGCTGAGCCGGCAGGTAGACGAGCGTACCGGCCGCATCAAGATCAGTCCCAATGCCTACAGCCCTGCGTATACGCTTGAGCTCCTGCGCCTGATCCTAACCATCCAAATTCAGGAAGAGGAAAGCGCGCGCCAGCTGGGTATCAAACCACGCTTCACAGTTCTTTCCATGCGCCAGATCGTGGCTATCGACATGTTGTGGGGCCGCTATGGCTATCACGAGCCGTTTATGGCGTTGCGGACCTATCTGGAGATCTACGAGCAGGACGCGCGCTATCCGCTACCCGATATCTCGAACCTGCCCACATGGACCGAGAAGGATGTCGCCTTTCGCGCCGAGGCCGTCCTGTGCGACGAGTTCTACGGGTCTTGGTACGATGGGCTACGCAACCTTGACCATGCGGTGGCTGGCGCTGAATCGCTCACCGTGACGCGCCAGGGTAAGCCTGTGACTGATGTCGTGACTACCGACGAGTTCGCCATCGACGAGGAAGGCCTTGAGCTGTTCCTGTCCCTTGAGCTTGACCACGCCCTGAACCGCGTCTCGCTCGACGCTGCGCCCTCGTCAGCCGTTCACTATCTGTTAGGACTCGGCACCGTATCGTTAAGCAAGGGCGGGCATGCCGAATGGTCGCGCATGCTCAGGCTCAGCAACCAGATCTGGCGATTTGATCTGATAGCGGTCCTGCACGACCCGCTGGCGCTGATCGAGCGGCTTAATCTGTTGAGCCAGAAAAAAGGGGACGTACCGATGGCGGCTAAATGCGCTGACAAACATGGCCAGCTGGATCTGTTTACGTGTTGAGGGCATGAGGAAGGTGTGTGGGCCGTGGCGAAATTGCGACAGGAGGCAGACACAAAGCCCGCAAATGATGGCCTATTACCATTATTTCGTTGCGGGTACTTGCATAATGGAAAAGTCGTGGGAAAAAAGAAGGTGCGCCAATCAGAGATGCGCATCCTATACATCCTCGACATCAAGGATGTTAAGACCTAAAGGAGTCCACATGAGCGCCTCGAAATATCCGTTTGACGTCATATCGATCCCCGTTATCGACATACATCATCTCGACGAAGCTACCGCTGTCCGTTTGGAAAGCGAAGGCGACGACAATCCATGGTGCCGTTGTGCACTGTGCAAGGACGGAATTATTCTGGAGCTGGGTGACATGGAGCTGGATGACGAGAGCATCCCGCAATGTCTGCTGGATCTCAGGCGCTGGAGCCAGGACAAGCAGATCTCCATGTGGGTGATGCTTGAAGCATTGGGCGAACCACTGGACGATCTGCCCGTGTACAGTTGGTAAATCCATTAACTTGGGAGCGAGTACCCACATGGCCAGCCGTGAATTGCAGGAGCTTCGCGCCAAGTGGGCGGCTGATGCTGCTACAGCTGAAGAGGTGGCTCGCTGCCTTGAGCTTGAACGTCGGGCCGAGGTTGCAGGCAATATCCGTTTCATACTTGGCTTTGCGGCTGTGCTTGCTACAGCACTCGGCCTTATCGGCCTGGTGGTCTCCAATGTCTATCCTGTCGAAGGCTCTTTGGTGACCTGGCAGAACGCCGGGTTTACTGGCGGCCTGCTGGGTCTGATTGCAGGGACATATGTCGTGATCAGGGGCGCGCAGTCGTAACGGCGCTTCCCTCACCTTCCAAGCGTGCGGATACAAAAAAGCCGACTGCGTTGGATGCGGTCGGCTCGACGTCAGCTAATAGGGGCTTACTAGCTGGCGCCATTGGCTAGAGGTTGTGCGATTGCGCCGGTAGCCTTTGGATCCTTGCCCCCCTCCTCGTCCTGCATCTGCAGACGACGCATCACCGACAGGAAGGCTTCCATGGGCTGTGCGCCGCCCAACAGGATGCGCTGCCCAGTCTTGTTATCCACGACAAAGGTGGCTGGCGTGCCATTGGCGCCGTTGCTCTTGGCCAGTGCCACCGACTGCTGGAGCTTGTCCATGTGCCGGCGCTCGGTCATGCACTGCTTGAAGGCACCTGAATTAGCGCCCAGACGAGTCGCCAGGCCATTGAGGTCCACCTCCTGCCCGGGCTGCTTGTACAGCTGATCCAGCATCACCCAGAACGCCTGATTGCCCTTTACCTCGGAGACACACTCCAGGGCATGGGCCTGCACCTGTGAGGTGGATGAGAGGATGGGCATGTTCTTGTATTCCCAGTTCACCGTACCACCCGAGGCGTCCACGATCTGCTTGGGCGTTTCATGAAAGCGCTTGCAGTAGCCACACTGGGTATCGGCGAACTCTACCAGCGTAAAGCGAGCCTTGGTGCTGCCATAGATGTGCTGGCCTGCCTTGCGCCCTTCCAGGCTGTCAGACGCCGCCTGATAGCCTTCAAACATCTGCTGGCGCGCCTGATCGGCTTCACGGGTACGGATATCCGCCAGGGTGGTCTCGATCGACGCCTGCAAGCGCTCGGGCGAGGTGGCTGACTGTACGGTTTGCGCCAGTTCATCCATTCTCTTTTGCGTCTGATGAGACTGATAAAATATACCGCCCGCAACTGTTGCGCACGTTACAGCAAGCGCAATGACTACAAGTTTGTTCGAATTCTTGTCACTCATTTTAAAACTCCCGTTTTAATATATAGTGGCGCCTTGATGTAACTTTGCTACATATTAATAATTATAGTGGCACTTTGAGCTTTAATTGCCTTTAAGATCTAGCCTAACCATATTCTTACAATATGTAACAAAACGTGTCCGTTAATTAATGTTTGAGAAACGTATCGCAAATAGTGGGCAGTATGTCAGCGAGCAGAATTAAATAAAGTGCCATTACATAACCGGCCACTCCCGTCCCTAAAGCGCCTGTTATGGAAGTTGCAACGGCTTTTGTACAGCAGACCGGTAATGGCTCTCCAAATAACCTTCCCTGAAAGAAACCCCATCCTCCCATAACAAATGCGTTACTCAATAAACAGACAATGAATAATTTGCCCAGTGACTGATTAACGCCAAGACAATAAACCGTACCACAGGCAAATGCCGTTGAGGTAAACATTAGCAAGGTCATGGATAATCTATTGGGATATCGCATGGCTATCTCCCTTGAAAGAACAGCCAGAAGAGTCTGGAAAAGAAACAATATTGGTTTTGAATCCCTTGCGGACAGGAATAGCAACCAACCAGCCATTTGGCATGAGTTCGATCAGAGATTGGAAAACTGCTCCGTCCAGGTAGTCCACAGGATGGCCGGTCATGTCGGATAGAGGACGAGTCAATACATGCCTTGGCTTGAGTTCGATGATATCAGGGCAACGGCTGGCTAGATGGGATTGAACAAATGAGAACGGGGGAAACTTGCTTGAAAGATGTCCTGAGTAGACACACAGAAGTGCAATCCGGGCAGTATCATCTGCACCATACTTGTCATGACCGTTAAAGTAGGAAACCAACTCTCTTAACTCATCAATCGACATTGAAAGCAATAGCTGGTTTATGACCGATCTTTTACGAGTAGGTAATGCTTCAAGTAACTGAATGGCTGACATGTGCATACGAAATCCCCTATGAAAGAAAACCTACTTTCATAGTACAGGGAAATTTCAGGATGCAAGTCCAGCGAGCAGGCTGGAAAAATAATTGGCGTAAAACTGGACTAATCCGATGTTTGTCCTATTTCAGAAAAGAACGGTTTCAGATATTGATCTGCATTCTAGCCAGCCGACCATTTGTCATACTGTCCAAATCCCAAAAGTCGAGCCCAAAATCCGTATCTATTGCTTCGCCAATATAACGAAAGTCTGACTCGCGGTTTTTGGCAAAAACGCCATGCGGAACCTCTTCATCCTCAAATAACCACTTGCGTAGATTAAAGTCGATAACCAGTTGATCATTGGGGTGCTGAAGATAAGCACAGACGCCAGGCGAGAGTTCTATCCAGTAATGCGGAACAATAATATGACCTGCGCTAACTCTGATGCACTGCCCGCGCATAAGTCTATAAGACACACTGGCACGCTTAAGTAAATAAGCTGTGCAGGCAGAAAAGCCATCGCAGTCAAGATCTTTGATGTACTCAAGGTCGCACAGTTGTAATTCCAGTAGTTGAGCCTGATTGCTGTACATAGTATTCACCGAAAACAAAGCTACTCGTTATTTGAATAGGCATCCGTAATATTCTTGAATCGTGAGAGCCTGCTCCTTATTTCAGTAATGAGCGACTGTCTCTGTCTGAACTTTGCATAATCATTCTCGGTATCTTCCACATTTTCCTTCTCCCAGGGGTAGGCATTAGAAAGCGCAGCATTGCTGTATCGAAATTTATGCCGTGGCTTGGAAATATGTTTGGCGGTAAATACTCGCTTTCCTCCCGCCTTGGGTTTGAGCAGATAAGTACTGTGGTACCAGACAATTGCAAGCGTGTTCTTGATAAGCCGAACTCTACTACCAAGGCGCGGATACTGTTTGTTCTCTTCCTGCCCTTCTCTTGCTTTCTCCCAGAAATACTCACAGGTCTCCTTTGCTTGAAGCGCATTCAAGTAGGTCAAACGCTCCACATGGCGCTCCAGCACCGCAAGGGTCTGCTCAGTCAACTCAAGCAGCGTTGCAGCATCCATCCCTGAGGTGGCCAGAGACTCCTTGGCTTCAAGGAGCTGGCTCAGTTTCTCGTTTGTAATCTGATCTGTCATGTTTCTGGTCTCCAGCATCCACCCTTTCATGCTTGTAGAGGGCTAACCGATAAGGTCAATCCTGCGGCTAGAAAATCAGCACGCTCGTGTAATCGTATATCGCCTACTAACCAACGCCGCAAGTGAGAAAAAAAGCATAAGCATTTAACATGGTTTATTCATTTGGTAATTCAACGTCTAAAAATGAGGACTTCTATCCTTGGCACGATTTTCAGTTGTGAGTTGAATTACCAATACTATAAGGATGAATTGAGTAGTTTTACCAGTTCATCCGCGCTACAGATGTAAATTACCAATATGATATTGGCAATGGTCAGTCCATCTACAAAAATGCCATACACGCAATAGAGAACAGGGGTTTTACCAATACTATGGGTAGTTTATGGAGTGGTTACCATGTCTACTCCCGGTCTTGATCATGAGGAAAACACCAGCTTTTGGCGACAGGTAGTGACCAGGTTGATCGAACACGCCGAGCAATCTGAAGGGCGCAAATGGTGATGTGCGATTTGAAGCCCAGGAAAGGTTGTCCGAGAGGGGCTTTAAGCGCCTGCAGATGCCACAGGAGGGCTTTTCGGATGCAACCCGCTACCTACCTAGCGGAAATAGTGTGAGCAGGTCAAACGGCAAAAAAAAGGGGAGCTATCAAGGCTCCCCCTCATTTGCAAGGTAATCAGAACCTAGAAAGAGGCCTGCCCTGCCTCATGTTGCGAATAGATTGATCTCTTCATGCCTGACCACATAGGTGTTCGCTCATCCATGACGTTTCCATGCATCCCGACAAGGCTGATCGCGTTAGGGCAGCCACCGATAGTACCCTTGTAGAATTCGGCATGAGGTGTACCGCAACGTGAGCAAATCTCAAGAGAGATCTCTCGGCGCTGATAAGCTGATGCCAGCGAATATACCTCACTGATCGTGAGCGGCTTTATAGTTCTTTCAATAAATCTATTTTGCTGTTTAAGGTCCGCAAGGAAAATATAATAGGCCTGAATCAGCAGATCGATATCAACCACTCCATGTTCCTTACCACACATAACTACATATATATGTAAAAACAAGGAAGCTATCTTTCTTTGTGTTGTATTCTTGACAATCGTCGGAACACTACGGCCCAGGCGATCACGCCGCTCTTCTTTTTGCAATGTCATTTCTTTGCGTAGCTTACGCAATGTCTTGACACTTATTTGTGTCTCTAGCTCTATCACCTGAGTGTTGAAGTTGTGGCGTAGCATCTTCCTGGCAGTCTCAAGTCGATAACTAGCCTCAACACTCTGATAGATCACAACTACCTTTTTTCCCTTGTCTTTGTCGGTCATGTTAGAGTTCCACGGCTGAGTTTAAGCACTGAAGTTGAATTCGGCTCAACGCCTCAATAAAATAATCCGTAACACCAATCCCATTTACAATTTGTGGGTCGAACCTCAGTAATAACTTTCCTGAGGAGGTGTTGCACACTAAATATCTCAGCTGGGTTTCAGAGATATTTATTAGGAATTCGATCTCCTGAGTTGACAGGCCATAACGTAATCGTGCAACACCAGCTCCGTATTTGTGTGTACAGAGTTTAGCCTGCATAAAGTATCGATACGCGAATTCCTGAATTTGCGTTAGCTCACCATTGCCTTTAGTTGTCATTGACTTGAGACAAGATCGGGCTTCGTTTTGATTGATAGTTCCGCGGAAATGCAGAACTATGGAATCAGAAAGATTCATTATCGTTTGAAACGAAAGCTCGCTTAAACGAGAAATCTCACGACTATGAAATTTAAAGGCCCTTAGATTCTCTAGGCTGCCAGATGTAGCACTCTGATGTATATAAGACCAGATTTGCTGATTCAAATCCGCAACGTCTTTACAGCTTCCATCTCTGATGCTCAATTCGTTGGTATTGAAAGCGCTCATTCTTCGCAAACCCCACCTATAACGTATGAGATGTTCTTGCATATAGCCAGAACTCTTGCTCCGTAGTTTCTGGCTAATGCTTCTTCCTTAATATTGTGATATCGGCCAATACCTAGTTCCAGATCCCCAGGCGCAGACTTTATCCGCTCACTCAATATAGACGCACCCATTCTCAGCCCGTTTTCAGGACTTAATAATGCTTTTGGATCTTTAATACGGTCGGAATTCCAGTACAAATTAACCTGCATTATTCCAACATCAACTGACCGCGCACTTCTCAAAAGCTCAGTCAGAATGTTCTCCGCCTCAGCCAACGTTTTGGCGTAATAGGCCTTGGTTGCAGTGCGCAAGGTATAAGGCCATGGGCTTATACCTTTATCAGATGAATAAGCTGACTCAGCAAGTGCAACTGAATAAAGTAGGTTTACCGGCAACCCATGTTCTCTTGCTATTTCACCAAACAGCGAATTATCAAGGTCAGCATGGGCTTTATTTACGGATAGCGCTCCGAGGGCGAAAGCCAGTAATGCAATCTTTTTCATGTTTCCCCGCCTGCTAAGTCTTAGCTTGGTCTGAACTACCTATCCATTTTCCACAAAAATTCCATTATGCAAGTGTCACATTCAGAATGACGCTAAAATCTTTCGCAGCGGAGAATTACCGGCTTCTTGTCCGAATATTGCGCAGATTGGTTTCTTGTAATCAATACCTTTGGACAAACGGCCAAAGGCTGACTTGAGCAAGAAAAAAGAAGAACATGAGATATGCCCTTGAGCAACTCGATATAGCGGAGAGTTGAGCCAGGCAATCACAAGAATAGAAGGCAAACAGTCGTTAGAACATTTGCTTGAATCAAAAGCTGGTAGAGACTACGAGCTGGGTGTTGCTATAAATGTGTTTCTAAAGGGCTGCTTCTTTAAAGAGGCCAGCTACCTCGGAAATGAAATGTAGTCTATGTTTTGGGGTAAGGGCAACCGCCTTTGCATTTTTTTTCACAGGATCTTTCAACCACTGGATTTCGGTTCTTAACAGGTACCCACTATGGCCACATCACCTAGCGCTACACTTACCCCAAAGACGCCACGAGTGTTTAGGGGCGTCCTGTATGCAAACCTGGTGTATCTGTTGATACTCGCAGGAGCCCTCGCCCTACAAAGCGCAGTAGGTAAACCTGTAATAGCTGCTGGTCTGCTTCTCGCCGTATTCCTGATTTTTTTGCCAGCAAGCATCATGATAGGAGCCGGCGTTAGAGCTGCCTATGCGACCAGGTCGGGAAAGATCCTTTTTCTTACCATTACCGTGCTGTTGAGCGTTCTCCTTGCACAGGACATGATTCCTGATGAAGCGCTCCGGTTAATTGCGTGGTGCTGGATTGGGGTTGGCCAGCCTGTGATGCTGCTTGGCCTCATGGCGCGGGTTATGTCTGCGCGGAAGGCTGCCCGAAACTCTTTACTTTCTACTAGCACTCACATAGCTAGTAGCGCAATAGCTCTTAAAGCTACACCCACTGAACAAGGTGGCCATGCTTGTTACGCCTCTGAATGTTTACAAAAGCAGTTGGACGACGTTTATGACAAGCATGTGAAATTTGCTCATGACTGGGTTCTTTATGAGGCAGGTCACTCACATACACCGCCTACTCTTTGATGCATGAAAAAAGCCCGCTATTGCGGGCTTTTATTTTCCATTAATCTTTATCAACTATATCCTTGCCATCGATCACAGCGGCTATACGACTTCCATATTGAAGCTCACTGCGCTCGAGCTCAGGGTTTCGAGCGGCGAACTCAATATGCTCATACGCTTTTTCCATCCCCATACGCTTGCTCTGTTGTTCCTCTGCAGGCATGTCGGCAAAGCTCTTGTATCCTAGTCGCTGAGCTGTTTTCTCAAGGTCCTCATTGATAAACGCTTGCCGAGAGTCATCGATATGTACGGCGTCAGCTACATCAACGGCTAGTCCAGTAAAGAACGAGATTCCATTTGCTGGTATATCTGCAACCTGCTTGGCTACCGTCCGAACTTGGTTATCTGACGTGAATTGCGATCCATAAAACTTAGCCATCGCTTCGGTTTGACCGAGACGTAAACCCTCTTCCCGCTTACGTTCAGCCATCTGCTCGCCTGAGCGTGCAAGAGATTCTTGAGAGACTCTTTCGCTCTTGCCCTGCATTGCAGCAGACATTTGTCCAAAATAGACGGCCGATGCCTGCTCGTTGGTCATGTTTTCAGTCACCTCATCGCCCAGGAAACCTCCCACTACAGCTCCCATGACAGATCTGAGCGCACCAGAGACAGGTCCATCGCTTACTTCGAACCTTGAAAGATCCTCACCTCGCTCGCTGGCCGCTTTGAATTCAGCCAGTTTCTCGTCATCCCAGCCAGAAATCTTCCTCGTAAACTCGGCTGCTTTCTCGTATCCCCAGCTTTGGGCTCCAGCGACCGAAGCGCCTACACTCGTTGAAAGCAACGCGCCTTCAGCGGTCTGACCCAGCCCAGCATTGCTGAACGCATTAGATCCTTTGGGTGCATTTATGACGGAATCAAAGACGCTATTGATCTGATCGGTCTGGACTTTCGTGCCCCAGGCAGAACCTTGCGCCTCTGTTTTTTGACTTGCGCGCTCAAAAGCTTCACCTACTGGGCCATTACTCGACATGTTCTGCATAACAGGGGGAACATGTGCGGATGTCGAAGATCCACGCTGAACGTCATCTCTGTTTACCGCACGAGGTGCTTGGATGTTTTCCGCCTCGTCCCTGACGCCTTGAGCGATATTCGCAGACTTGTCTTCTAGATCGGAATTACGGCTGTATGACGCTTCTGGAGAACTCTGCATATTTCTTCCCAGCGCCTTACCAATCACGTCTCCTACTACACCAACAGAGTCGTAGTACTTGCCTTCATCCTTGAAGTTGTTTCTCTCCCCCATTACTGCAATGGCTGCGGCTACGAAAGCCTTTTTCTCATCCATACGATACGGGTTGTCCATATCGGTATAGCTGTTCTTGAGCTCATTGATGTGGCGCTTAACGTCCCTGTCCGCGTAGTCACGAACAAAACTATGCAGGGATCCGAAGGCATCCTTGTTGTTCGCAACCGTATTGGAAATATCGTTAAGCGTGAGGCCCGTTGTTGAGGCAAAGCTCTGTGAAAGAGAGGACGTCCTAGCGTAATCCCGACTGGCATCTATTGACTCCGACGCTAAGCTCTGTAACTGGCTGGCTCGCTCCTCGCCCAGGATATTGGAAAGCGTTTTGGTGTTCATGCTCCTGATATCATGAGCAAGGGAGTCGCTTAGTGTTGCGCCTTGCGTCTGCGAAAAACCTGCATTTTGCAGGTACTTCATGCCTTCAGCTTCGTTGTACTTAACCGAGTTGGAGTCAGTATCAATTTGCTGACCTGTTATTACAACATTGCCTCCAACATTGCCTCCCTCTGACTTTGTACGCTCATCCTCGTTACTTTGCTTATTAGGCCTCCCTCCTTTAGAAAAGGCCACATTCATGCCAGCTTGCCCACCAAGAGTCATAGTAATCGAGCCAGCAACGGCACTTAGATGTTCTGATCCCAGTCCGTGGTCCCTTATATAACTATTGGCAGCACTCATGATGGCCTGAGATGACTGATCCTCGCGGGTACTGATTTGCCGCCCGAACTGCTCGGCTAACGCGTAGGTTTGCTGTTGCGATACGTTGTCCGTTAGCGAGTTTGAAAGTGTCCGAGAGAACTGCTCGCGCTTGCCTTCTGCAAAGCGTTCAGACGATGAAGCGGCACTTACGAGTATTGAGTTGAAGCTGAAGTTCGGAAGCAGGCTGTCGGCGCCGGTTCCTGCGGTCCCACCTACGTTCGTGTTGCTGTTCATGGCCAGGTTATTCAGGGCCGGGCCATTGCTGACCGCATCCGGCGTCGTAATCTTCTCGTTGATATGGTCTGCACCATTCATGCGCTGCGCCAGTGATGCCCAGGCATAGGTCGACCCGGTAACCAGCATCAATGTCAGCACAGGTGTGGCTGCGGCCAGCATCCCTCCGGTGGCCAGCCAGTTGGCCAGGATCTCATCTGACCGGTAGAGCCCGTAAAAGGAATCAAGGGCAACTGCAACACCACTTGTAGCCCCTGCATCGGCGGCCAGCTCCGCACTTGCTGCCATATAGAGATACAGATTGATTATCGCCAGCACCGGCATCCACAGCTGTATCCAGATCAGCATCTGAATATATTTGCCTACCAGCTTGATGCCAAACGCACCCATGACGATCAAAAAGCCCATCAATGGGGTAACGGCGTAAACAAACCCTTCTATCAGCGCCAGCATGGGTCTGACTGTACTGAGGAACATCGTCTGCTCTGAGGCCCACTGGGTGTTTCGCTGCTGTATGGCCTGGCTGACCATGGCCGCACTGGAGAAGTCTCGCATATCCGTATAGCGACCTTGCGCGGCTTCGGCATACACCGTATCCAGCACAGAGGCCATCACATACTTCTGGGCTTCTACGGCCGCCGCACCTGCCGTAGAAAGTGCACTGACGCCCGTCTGAATACGGGTATAGAGATCATCATCTTCAAAGAGCTTTATGCCCGCGGACTCCGCAATGGCATTCTTGACAGTAGGCGTCGAAAAGGCCTCGCTGGTACGTGCAACCAGCAGCGTATAGGCATCCGAACAGGTCATATTGGTCCCATATGGATTGCTGGTGTCCATATAGAGCAGAGTACGGTGAATGGATGAACGAAACTGCAGGGCTTCGATCATCGAGTGATTCATCATCGTATCGAGTGATACCCGATGCAGGTCGATGTTCTTGAGGCTGCATTCCTTTATGTAGTTGTACCAGGAGCGACGGAAATCGATCGATCCCCCCGCTGTACCGTTTTGCAGGTTGCTCATCGATCCATCGCCCAGGGCCACATTGATGGCCTGAAACACCTTGGGCTCGCCCGCGCGCCGGCGAACATCATTGAGGATCTTCAGCGCATCGGCGAACTGGGTTTCAGTGATGCCGGGTACCACCGGTGCATAGCCCTGCTCAAACAGCCGTGTCAGCCCGTAGCCTACGCTCGATAGCATCGACCCCACCGCCGCAACACCAACAGGTACGTTATCCACGGGCCTGACGGCGCCGGTATAGGCATCCTCAATAACGACGGTCGCGCGGGGTACAAACATGCACATGTAAAGGATGAGACACACAACAATCTGCGAGATATCGACGCCCCCCTTGCCGCCTCCGGTCAGGAGCTGCCACGCCGTCAGTAACACGCCCAGTAACATGCCAATGGCTACTGCATCCCGAAAGCTGTCCTCACCGGTAATCATGGCAACGGCATTAAGCACCTGCTCCAGAAAGGCACTTTCCCCAATCGAATAGATATCGAATTCCATTACTTCATCCCCCCGCCAGTCTTGGTGAGCTGCGCTTCAAGCATGTAGCGATTCTTTTCCACGACTTCCTGATTGGCTGTTGCCTTGGCCACTATGTCGCTCAGGTTGCCGTACTGGCCGCGGAGGGACTGTGCCTCTGAGTCAAGTGTCCTGAGCGATTCGCTCAGCCGCTGGTGCGCAAGGTTGGCGTAGGAATTCTGGCTCGTCGCCAGGGCTGCCTGAGAGGCCGTGATCATCTGCCGGGCCGTTCTTTCCAGCATGCCAAGTGCCATGGCCCCGGATACATCACTCACAAAGCTACGCGCAGCTTCAGGGCTGCTGACCGCCATGCGGTTGATCAGGCCGCCAGTAATGCCAATGCTGGCCGACACTGCCTGCTCCTGCGTCGTAGCCGTTACCCCTTCACC
This sequence comes from Pseudomonas sp. JZ114, assembly GCF_051027705.1. Taxonomy (NCBI): domain Bacteria; kingdom Pseudomonadati; phylum Pseudomonadota; class Gammaproteobacteria; order Pseudomonadales; family Pseudomonadaceae; genus Pseudomonas; species Pseudomonas sp. JZ114. The sequence continues at coordinate 127,524 of NZ_CP069260.1, read as the reverse complement.
GCCCAGGCCATATTTCTGGATCAAGCCGATAGAGGTTGAGTCATTACCCAGGAAAGCCTCATTGATCTTGGTTCTTAGTCCGGTCAGCGTTACCGTCTTGGTAGGGCTGTTACCATCCATGGCGCAATTATCGACGTCCGAGCCGCAGTCATAGACCTTGACGGTCCCACCTTCGATAAGGTCTTGCAGGGTGACCAGATTACCGGGCAGGGTCTTGGCAATATTGGAGTCGTCATCGCTTCCCTCCCCTACGATTACTGTGCCGGTCATGGACATGAAAGCTTCAAGCAGCGCCTGATCAAGCGATCCGCCACTCCCGCCACTGCCACTTGAGGCCGTGGAAAACCAGAGGTCGACCCGATTGTTCTTGAGTTCCTTCCAGACGATATTGCCCATCTTTTTACGGTACTCGTCCGGATTGGCTTGCTTGAGCGAGGCGCGTGCACTGGTGCCATCAGATTCACTAAGCGAAGCAAAGAAATCCGTCATTGTTCCGGTAATGGTGGCGCTGGTACGGACATCGTTATCCATCTTGTAGCCCATGGCCCCAACCGAGTCGTTGACCACGCCTTGTGCCAGCTGGCAGGAGTTGCCCATCATCTGGTTCAGGCTTTGTATGCGGGCCTGCAACTCTGACAGGAGTTCTGCACCGTCAGGGAACACATTTGAGAGCGCAAGCTGGAAGGCGTAGCCGGTGGCATTGGCCGCAACGCTGCGCAAGAGCTGCACGAACTGATCAGCATTGATAAAGGAGAACGATCCACCAAAGAGATCTACCCCACCACACCCTGCCTTCCAGCTCGGAATCTCAAGGTTGGCAAAGTTGACGTTCATCGTGGGGTTCTTGGAGATAAACCGCCCTCCTGCAATCGCACCCCGATTTTGCGTTTCAAACACGCCAGGATCCGTGGCATTGCTCATCGAATTGAAGAGATTGTCCATCTGGTCCTGCAGCCCGCCGGCTTGAGCTGCGCATGGCAGGAGAGAGGCAAGCGAGATCGACAGGGCCAGCGCTGCTGGTGAGAACCATTTATTCATGGGAGTTCTCCTTCGCCCGCATGGGCGCTACCGAGGGATTGATCAATGTGCTGAAGCAATTCAGCCGGTGGGATAAAGCCGTTCTCATCACCCTCGACGAGGCCCGCCGGAAGCAGCTCACTGAGGTTGTCATCAAGGTTGCGCAAGGGCCGAGTGCGGTTAAGAGCGCGCTGGTCGATCCATCCCTTACTCGCCGCTGCCAGCGTGATACGTTGCTCGATCTCGCCAAGTGCGAGCGCTCCTTGAGCAATGGGGGCAAACTGGCCGTTTGGGTGGGCCAGATAGATGGCAGGCAGACGCTGCACCCCTAGCAACTTGGCATGCCCCTTGTCTGGCTTGAAGGTTGGGAAGGGACTGCCAGGCAGATCCTTGCCATCCACAGAGATAGGCGTAACCGTGAATCGGCTTTCCAGCATGCGCACCACAGGGACCTGCGCCTGGCACAGGTCGCAGTCAGAGGCATAGAAGTAGAAGACGCCCACACTTTTTGCCAGCTCGCCGAGGACCTGCGCCTTGGCTTCTCCAGCCTGCTTGTCCAGTGCCTGAGCCGCGTAGGTCGCATTGGGCCTGCGAGCGGTCTCATCCAGAAAGGGATCGCCTTGCACCGCCAACTGAGTGACGTCCGCGAACTGCGAACTCCGGTCCATGGCGTAGCGCTGGAGCATCATGAAGGCTCGTACATTCTCAACCGTCGGGTTATCCCAGGCGGCGTCCTTGTACTTGGGCAGATTCTTTCTGAACCACTCAGCACTAAAGGCTTGTGGCGGTGCCGGGGTAGCCTGTGCTGGCGCCTCGGTTATGGTCTGTACCGTTTGAGATTGAGGTTCAGGGGGCGGAGGCGCTGGTGCTTCTTCTGGTGGCTCAGGAGGGTCTTCGTAAAAGAACCAGCCACGCTGCTTTTGTGACCAAAAAGAATGAGGATCGGTGGTGTCGGCCGGAGCGTTGGAAGCAACCACACTGGCCAGCAAAAGAACAGGAACAAAGGCGTGTCGTTTCATGGCGTGCGCATCGTAGTGGCGGTATGTCGATACTACGATGCAAGAGCACTACCCTATCGGCGTACTGCCTACCCGCGCGGGTAGGGAGTAGCAAGATTGGGTATAAATAATTGGGTTGACGGCCCCAAGACGCACGTTTCGAGATGTGCGCTATTATCCCAATGCTCAGATGCGCCTGAGCTTCTCGCCGTTAAGAAACAGGCAAAGGGCTTCGTCGTGCTTGCCCCATATGGCTATGGGTATCACGTCTGACCGCTGGGCCAGTTCACGCGCATAACTGTAAGCCTCTATCCAACCTGCAAAGGTAGGTCAGAAGGTTTGGCATTGAGATAGTGTCCTACTTTCAGCACGACTTACCTCCCTGCTGCCAGGTGCGATCAAAACTGAGCATGCGGGACAGCAGCATCACACCTGACATGGCCACGCCAGCAATAGCGTAGCCAATCCAGCTTCCTGAGGTCTCACTATCCAGATACAGCCCAAAGATCAGATAAGAAAACGTACAGCTAAAGAACACTGATGCCACTAACGCCGCTACCCGGCGTCCCGTCTGGGTAGCCGCCAGCTTCGCTAACACTACGCCTATCAGCACAGCACCTGTGATCAAGCTTAAGCAAAATGCAGCAAGGTACAAGTCTGCAACGGTGATATCAGGCATACCCACCTCATCAAGCGCTCAGTGATTTTGAACGGTACAGGTCTGTCAGGCGAAAACCGGTCTTGACCAGTTTTACCAGATTCAAAAGTGTAGGCGTGATCACCAGCAGCTTCTTGGCCCGCGTCAGCGCCACGTATTGCAGGTTCACCTCCCCTAGCATCTCCTGCATGGGAATCTCATCATCTGTGAGGTCAGGAAAGTCGTCGCACAGATAAACCTGATCCCACTCCAGGCCTTTGCTCTTGTGAGCCGTGGTTATGACCATTTGCGCCTGCTGTCCACCCTTCACGAGCTGGCTTTTGAGAATGGCAAGGTTGTCAGGAAGATTGGCGTAACTGTCCACGACCTTCACCGCTCGCAGCATCTCAACGTCACGGGCTTCCTGCGCCACTATCTGGTAAGCGGTGTAATCCGGATAGTCTTCAAGCAGGCGCTTGTTCTGGATGTTTTGCGGCTCGTCCTTTGAAAGCCAGTACACATCCAGGATGCCCTTGAAATCGTAGGCATCGTACCCGCCGACTAACTCAATGCTCATGCCACGAGAAGAGAAGAACAGTGCAGCTTCAATTACGCCCATTACCGTACGCGCAATAAAGGCAAAGGGCGGCTTGGAATCGCTTAGCTTGAACTCGGACGAGACCACAATGCGGTCCTCTCCTCCCAGACCTACCAGTGGAACATCCTCCCCCTTGTAGCGCAGGAGCACATTGGCCATGGCCGCGACATTGGGACCAAAGCGAAAGCTGTTGGTTAGCCGCAGCTGCTCGGCGGCGTGCAGCTGGGGATGGCTCAGGGCATCAATAGCGCCCCGGAACTGATAGATCTGCTGATGCTCATCGCCTACGGTAATGACACGCGCCTTGGTCTGGCTGAACACAATATCGGTGGTCAGCTCGTTGCTGTCCTGGCCTTCATCAAACAGGATCACGCTGTACTGGGCGGAAAGGTCAGGACGGGAGAGCTGGTACTGCTTCAGATACACATCGTGCACCGCAATCTGCTTGCTGTACGGGTCCTGCATCGCATCCCACAGCGCTTCGGCCACCTTGATTGCAGCGCTGGCCAGCCGCGGATCGTCCTTCTTTTTTGACTTTTTCGACTTCATCTCTTGTGCACGCCGGTAGTGCGCCTGCGTAATGAATTGATCAGCGCTGTTCATGAAACAGGAAACGGTAGCAATGGCGGCGGCAGCGACTTGATAGTTACACTCAAAGTCTCGGGCCACCTCGACGGGGCGCAGATTCCCCTTGAGCTTGTGCTGGAGTGTTTTCCCGTAGCCGGTAAAGGCCATCTGGTGCGTGGTCTTGCATGTGACGTTACGGGGAAACTTCTTGGTAGCTTCATCACGAATGGCCCTGTTATAGGCCAGATAAAGCATCTGCTCACTGGGATTGGCCCTGGCAAAGGCTACCAGTGTCGACGTCTTGCCAGTACCAGCATAGGCTCGGACCACCAATTTTTTGGCCTTGGAGGCAATGATGGGTTCCTGCTCGTGAGTGGGCGTGAAGGCCATGAGGAGTCCTTGAATAGTGATGCCAAGTGCTACCAGCGTCTCACAGGTCTTCCGGGATGCAAGTCAGAAGCCTCAAACAATGGCCAGTATCAGGAGTTTTTCTTGCGAGGCAGACTAAAACGAGAGGGAGGCGGCGCATCGCTGTAGAAGATACCTGTCTTTAAGTGCATGGCGACCAGTCGAGGCTCCAAGCTCACGATAATGCGTGGTCCGGATTCAGGGATATCCCCTTCCTTGATCTCCCTGTCTGCAAGCATGGAATGATCAAGTCGGTACTCCTTCCGCGAATCCAGATCGAGCAATATCCATTTCTTGTTTCCAGACACACCCTCAAAACTCAGCACCTCACAACTGGAGCGGATTCCCGAAGGAAGAGGAGGAAGGGATTGGTAGTTCATGGTTGTAGCACCCTGCTGTTGAGTTCACTGCCAGCTTAACCAACTTTTTGTAGGCAAACCTTGTGGTTGATACCCGCGCAGGTATCAACCACAGCGAATGATCTCAATTTTCTACGCGTAGCAGAGATAGAACACGCCAGACCGTAGAGGGCCAAATCTATCACTGTCGAACGGATCAAAGCGCTGAGACATCTAATAGAAAGGCGTACGGAAATGGTGAGTAATGTGATTCGAGCGAGCTAGGAGCGTTGGAACATTACCCCATGGGACTTAGACCAACATCTCTTAGAGCATTTGACACTCAGCAAAAAATTCGTCATGACGAAGTCTCTCTAGTAGCCGTAGCTGAGTGCATTTATGTTGGGAGCAAGAATTAGATAAACCACATGGGTTGGCTAATCACCTCACCACCGAGCAGACCCGACAGCCGCCACATGTTGCACTAGACGGCAGGCAGCCAAGGGCTCTATCTCAGATAGTGAGCTAGGGCCCTCGCCCGGCGGCTGCATACCAACATCCGCACAAAAGAAACGCAGAAGATGATCTGGATAATCGCTACCGATACAAAAGCGCAGATCATTAGAATTCGATGTCATAGACCATTTTTATCTCGTTGCTGATCAAAGGCTGACAGCTATCCCTAGATTCAGTACTTTTTCTTTGGCTAGGCATTTGGACTCAAACAAGATTGCCCCATCGCCTCACGTGCGTAAGGGTGCGGCCGAGCTGCTTTTTTCCATTTACATGAATGTCAGTAAGCGCTGAATCTGCTGCGTCTTCTAGGCTGGAACTCCTGTTTTCATGCCCAAGTTGAGGGTCTGATGCCCTGCCCACTGCCCGATGAAGATCTCTTTTGGTACATGTATAGGCAGAACCCCGCCGGAGGCGTCAGATCAGGTAGACTTAGCAGCATTGAGAGCTACGGCTTCTCGAGCTATGGAGGTGTGGCGGCACATCGTACCCTTCTTAGAAGCCGATGGGTATCGGATCTGATACCTAATGCTAGTGAACAAAATTTGCGGGGGCACGACGTGTGGGTACGTTTGAAACGACTATTAGGTCATTGAATGATGTATCTGCTGCGTCAGAAAAATCTGAAATGGCTGAAGTTGATACTTCATTAATATATAAGCATCTTAAAGACGAATTCCAAGCCAAAGAGCTACCCGTGGAGGTTGATTTCAGGCAACTGGTGGACTGGGTAAAGCTTGGAGATCAACAGACGCATCAAATTCATCCATATCCCGCTAAGCTTCTTCCAAACATTGCCAACTTTTTCGTTCGAGCAACGTCATTGATGCCGCATGAGAAAAAGGTACTGGATCCGTTTTGCGGGTCCGGAACAGTTGCTCTAGAGTCCTCTTTGGCTGGTGCAACATCCTATGTAGCAGACGCAAATCCGCTAGCGCTATTAATCACCAAAGTCAAAACCACCTCCTACGACCCGCTCGAACTTGTGGATGAGCTTAATCGAATCATCTCAAGGGCAAAAAGGTATAGAAAAGCCCCAGATATTGCCATTGTTAATGCGCGTCACTGGTATTCCGAAAGTCAAAAGAAGAAGTTAGATATCTTACTTCGCTCAGTTATGGAAGTGGAAGACGAAAGCCTAAGGGACTTTTTTAGAGTGTGTTTCTCTGTCGTAGCCAGAAGACTGAGCTATGCTGACCAAGCGATATCTGTGCCCGTTAAACTTAAAACTAAAGATAGATTTAGCGTACTAGTAAATCAACGAATTCAAGATCGTATAAGCTGGGTTGAAACCACATCAGCTTTAGAAGAATATAGGCGAGTCTGCGTTACAAACATTGAGAGAACGGCACTAGCAAATCAAACAAATCCGAAACGACAAAGCGCGATCGTTGTAAGTGATGATGCACGAAACCTCACTAACTCATGCTTAGCAAGTACAGAATCTACTGGCTCCAAAGGCGTGCCATTAATCATCACGTCGCCTCCCTATGGCAGCGCGCAGAAATACATAAGAGCTAGTAGTCTATCCCTAAACTGGCTAGGCTTTGTAAGCCCTACTCAACTTACTACTCTAGAGGATAAGTCAATAGGTAGGGAACACGCCCCGCAGCATAGGCGAATAAATCTAGAGGAAAGCGCGCTCCCTAAAGATTATGACGACGTATTGTTAGCGATCAGAAAAGTTAATGAAACGCGTTACATAATCACTAAGCAATACCTACTAGAGCTGAAGCACTCGCTTCGAGAAATGGCAAAAGTTACTTGCCAGGGCGGCCACGTAGTATTAGTTCTTGGGAATAATCAAGTCTGCAATCAAGTTTTAAGAAACGACCAATTTGCTATAGATGTAATGAGAGACGCCGGAATGAAGCTTGAGCTGAGCCTTATTGATCACATCAAATCTCGGGGACTTATGACTAAGCGAAACAGGACCGCCTCAGTCATTTCACGCGAAAGCGTATTAGTCTTTTCAAGGTAGAGTATTCATATGCATCGAGCAGCCTGTGAGGCAAAGTTAAGAACTCTGGTCAATCACGCTTGGGACAAGGAGGTCTCTTGGGAGGAAATCGAGGGTTGGCTAGCTAACTTGAACGGCTCCTTACTTGAGGCTGATGAAGAGCAGCTCTACGGGCTATTTGCGCTCTCACGATTTATGTACTTCGGTAAACGGCTAATGCGAGAGATGTTAAAGTCCCTCTATAGGGACCACTTTGAATCTCCCTTACGGCAACGGATACGTAGAAATTTTGGCGGCACCCTTGATGTATCTTTGATAGATAAGTCGTATGAGCAGGAGCTTAATGCAACTCGCTTCATTGGGGTGGGAAACCCGTCTGAGAGTGGAGCACATCTTCTCTACTACTTCCGACAAGTCAACTACCTTTCCAAAGATTTATTTATTGACTTAGCTGGTGCCTTCACTCCATTGACGGATAGAGATTCGGGCCGCCTAGTAATGCGCGCTAGAGATATGAAAGTTTCGCGAATAGTTTTCTTTGACGACATTGTTGGCTCAGGAACCCAGATAAGCCAGTATCTAGGCGGATATTTGCAAAGCATCCGAGAATCCAACCCAGGCATTGAAGTTAGATTTATGTCTTTATTCGCCACCGACCATGGCCTAGAAAAACTAAATGATGCGAGATTGTTCGATGGACATGCAATGAGCCTTTTTGAGCTTGATGAGACATATAAAGCATTTCACGATTCCTCCCGATATTTCTCAAACCCCCCGGACTGGTTTGATAAAGACCGAATGCGAGACATCACTGCTTGGTATGGTTCAAAGCTTTGGCCAAGACATCCTTTTGGTTATAAAGACGGACAGCTTCTAATTGGATTCTCTCATAACACGCCCGATAATGTACCACCAATTTTCTGGGCTGAGGGGAAAGACATTCAATGGTCGCCGGCCTTCATTCGCTATCACAAGAAATATTGACTGGATGATTTTGGAATGATACCAGAGAATCCCTTCGCCTTATTTAAAGCATCTGACTATACAGATGAGCAGATTAACTCTCTATGGGTTGAGTTAGGCTCTTCACAAATAATAAGTCAAATTATCGAGCCTAAATCCGGAAGCTCAAAATTCATTTTGGGTGGAAAAGGAACAGGTAAAACCCATCTTCTTAGATATTATTCATATCCCGTTGTGCGTCTAAGAACACCAAACGAAAGCGGTATTGATATTATTCGAAAGCATAACTTTCTAGCGGTGTTTCTTCGGGCAACTGCCTTCGATGCTGCTCGCTTTGAGGCTACAGCTGAAACAATCCCAATGTGGCAACAATTATTCGGAATATATTTTGAGCTACGCCTAGCGGAGAGCGTGCTAGATGCGCTGTGTGATATAAGAGAAACTTCTCCCAGAGAGACTTTTTTAGATAACGATTTCATAACTGAGCTCAAACGATCAATTACTGATGAATCAATCAATAGTTGTCTTTCTGTTGAGGACCTTCGCAGTTGGGTAATTTCGCAAAGACGAGCTATTGATGACGCCGTTAACAATGCTGCGTTTACTGGAAAACTGGATGTAAAGGCACCTTTCTCTATAGGCTCGCTATCGCTTCCCCTTGGGCGGGCGGCCCGAAAATGGCACGACTCCCTTAATAAAATACCACTCATATATCTAATCGATGAGGTAGAAAATTTTTCATTCAGTCAACAACAAGTGATTAATACACTAATTCGATATGGTGAGGGATTAGCTACCTTTCGAGTTACCGGCCGCCGATACGCAGTTAAAACACATACGACACTCGCAAATGGCGAAGAAAACAGGGAAAACTCTGAATTCAGAACTACATTTCTTGACGATATATTACTTAAGGAACACTCTAAATTCTCCGAGTTTGCTCACAACTTTGTGATCAAACGATTACAGTCCGCTGGTTTTAAATTAGAGCCAAACGATGCTAAGCGCGAAGTATTTAATCCGAAATTTTGTTTTGAAGATATATCGACCGGCGAGCTTTACAATTCAGCCATAGAAACTTTGAACCTAGCATCTGCAGAGCAAAATTTCAAAAAAAACTTTATTGATGCCGCAACTCCTTCGACCTCAAGCGAAGATGACTTGATCGCTGCCAGCGAGCTCTGGCGGATTCTAACCGATGACTTACCGCTAATAATAAAGAAGCTCAACATACTTCTCTTTCTCAAAAAGATGAAGAAAACCTATAACTCATTAGAGTTTGCTAAGAGTATCCGCGAAGACGCCGTAACTTTTATCCAAAACCGCGAAGCTGCCAAAGAGTATTACGCTACAGCTTATGGCCACTATGCGAATGACCTCTTCGCTCAATTATGTCGTGAATCAGAGACTCCAGGCGAAGTTCCATATTCAGGCTTTGATAACTTCGTCAAAATGGCCTCAGGCAATCCAAGAAGTTTATTGACAGTATTGGGTAAAGCTTATGAGATTGCGGCATTCAAAGGCTTGGACTTTATCAACGGCGCGCCACTTCCTGTTTCAATGCAGACGGAGGCAGCTCACGAAGCGGCAAGGTTCATGTACGAATCTGATACGAACTTCGGAAGCGAGTCTGATTTGGCTCGCACAGCCACAACAAGACTTGCAACTGTATTGCGGACGGCGCGTTACGCTTTAAATATTCCTGAGGTATCGCCGCTTGCTGTTAGCTTTTCAGATGCAGACTTAACAGCTCAGGCAAAAAAAGTTTTACAGAGCGCCTTAAACTATTCTTTTGTCTTTGAAATATCTGACGGACGCCCTGACCGAAATAGCCAGAAAGTAAATCGGAAGATCCAGCTTAACCCCTTGCTGTCCCCAAAGTGGGGACTGCCGTTAGGCAGACGTGGCGACCTGAGTCTGAACCGAGAGCTACTAAGCTGTATTCTAGATACTGATCATAAAAGTGATTTCGACTTACTTCTGCGGAGTTTAAATACCAAGTGGAACTCTTTTATCAAACCACGCGTTAACGACCAGCAACAAGGCGAGCTTTTTTGATGACTGACTATTCATTATTTTATCGACGCCCTATTCGGACTGACAGAATCTCGTACGAAGTCCCAGAGTTTGACATATTTATCTCGGCTTACAATAACAGCGATCGCGTTAATGAAGTATTTCGAGAAATACGTGCAGTTAAAAAGATTTGGTTGATCCATCCTGAATATGGATACACGCCTATTGAGCAGCCCGAAGGTGACCTCAAGGTCTGCCCTAACCAGACAGATGAGATCAGCCAGGTCAACTGTTTGCTTGCAGATCTTGGGAATCTACAAGGCAAAACAGTAGGTATAGACATTACCGGCTTTATGCGACATGTATTAGTTTTTTTAATCGCAAAATTTGCACACATAGGTGTGCGCAATTTTATCACCTTATATTCAGAACCCGTTTCTTATCTCAAGCAGGAAGATACTACATTTAGCACTTCCACCTCGGGTTTCCCGAGGCCTGTGCGTGGCATGGCTGGCAGTACTAACTCGCAGTCCCAGGATTGTTTAATTCTTGGCGTTGGCTATGATCATAAATTAATCAGCGAAGTTGTTGACCATAAAGAAAACTCAATTGTATTTCCTGTTTTCTCATTTCCATCCTTAAGCCCAGACATGTATCAGCAAAGTGCTGTCAGATCATCCGAAGGGGGAGCAGCAGCGCTCGGAAACACTTGGATATCTAACAGGCGATTCGCACCTGCTAATGATCCTTTTTCCACAGCTGGGATAATTAGCGAGTTAGTCTATGATATAGACCGCCAAGGCTCAAACGCTAACATTTATATTTCACCCCTTTCTACGAAAGTGCAAGCTCTAGGTTTCGCCTTGTACTGGCAATTAGAAGGGCGGCTCCGAGGAGCGGTAACCATGCTGCTGCCTGAGTGCAGAACGTATTCCAGAGAGACTACTCGTGGTCTTAAGCGACTCTGGATGTATACAGTAGAGCTGTGAGTGGCTTGGACTTAATATCAAAGGAATCTGATCTTACTATTTTACTACGTTCTGTCTGAAATATCGATCTGCTAGCTGTCCTTTCTTTTTCGTGTGGAGACCTGAGATGACGGGCCGTTATGAGTTGGATGATCGATCATGGACATTGATTTGCGATCTGCTTTCTCACAAGCAGCAGCGGGCACGGCGCCGTAAAGATGATCGCTTTAGGATAGAGCCCATCATTCCGCTACGTTAGATACATCGCCGCCCGAGGATAGGCATGGCCTGCCCAGACTATCTGACCGGCCTGCCTATCGTAAGCGCAATGTTATCGAGCGGCTCTTTAGTCGTTTTGAAGAGCATCGACGGATGGGGCCCCCGTTTCGAGAAGCTCACCAGCAGCTTTGAAGCTATGATTTCTCTAGCTCGCTTACGGATCTGCTTCAGAAAATCTTTTTCAAACAGCTCCTAGTGAGAGACCGCTTTTGGCCGATCCTTTTGAAAAAGTAGCCCCCTTGTCTGGCCGGCGGCAAAATTTCTGCATTGGCTAGCGGGAAGCACGCAGTATCATGGGACAGTTAACGGGAGGACAGCAGCGCCTGTTCTACTCATTCAATCTGAAAGATCACACTTCGGCCCAGCACCTCCTACGCAGCATAGACCAGTGCCTAGATCTCAGTGACCCGCGCGCCTACTTGGCGGATTTCTATAGCCCCATCGGACGTCATTTGATTGATCCGTCATTAATTGTGCGCATGCTGGTCGTCGGTTACTGCTATGGCATCCGTTCCGAGCGGCGATTGTGCGAAGAGGTGCATCTGAACTTGGCCTATCGCTAGTTCTGTCGGCTCGATTTGGAAGACGAATTACCCAATCATTCGACCTTCTCGAAGAATCGTCATGGCCGTTTCCAAGACAGCGATCTGTTTCGCTGGTTATTCAATGAAGTGCTGCGACGCTGCATGGCGGCCGGTCTGGTCAAGAGAGCAGGTTTCGCCGTCAACGGCGGCATCATCAAGATGGACGCCAGCCGATAACGTGGGTGGCCGGCATGGAGCAACAAAACTCAGCAGCCGTGCGCGAGTATCTCGAAGCCGTTGATGACGTGAAGGTCCTCCCTAGAAAGTCTCGCTCACTGATCTTCAGTCTCGTTGGACTGCTGCTCCAGGCGGCCCAGCCTACTTTGCCTACTCCACGAATTACCTGATCGATACTGAGTACGGCGTGATCATTGATGTGGAAGCGAGCCCGGCACACCGTACCGCCGAAGTTAATTCAACTAAAACAGTGGTCGAGCGTGTCGAGGCGCAGTTCGACCTCACGCCGGAACGTCTTATCGGCGATACCGCCTATAGCACTGCCCCGATGCTGGCTTGGATGGTTGAAGAAAAGGACATCGAGCCGCATGTGCCGGTATGGGACAAAACGGAGCGCAAGAACGACAGCTTCTCTAGCAACGACTTTCATTGGAGTCAGGAGGCCAACGAATACCGCTGCCCAACCGGCAAACCGCTACGCAGTGAATGGCGCGCCTTCACTGAGAAAAGATCGCGGGTGACCAAGGCTAACACCATCATCTACCGCTCTAGCCAAACCGACTGCGCCACATGTCCGCTGAAAGCGAAGTGCTGCCCTAACACACCGAACCGGAAAATCGTCCGCAGCATCCATGAGGCTGCCCGCGACATGGCCCGACGCATCGCCAAGATACCGGAGTACCTCGTCTCACGCTTCGAACGAAAGAAAGTGGAGATGCTTTTCGCCCACCTCAAACGGATCATGAGGCTCGACCGTTTGCGACTGCGTGGTCTGACGGGAGCGACTGACGAGTTCACCTTGGCTGCGACTGTGCAGAACCTGCGACGCATGGCCAAGCTTTCGCCTCAAGGGCCATCGATCACGGGATAGCTACGCCTGCTGCAAGCAGAAACCCTCCAATTAACCCTCAAACCTGAGCAAGGAAGCTCAGTGAAACGCCGAAAGGCAACTTGAAGTGGCTTGCTAGGCACTTCGACAGCAGGAACACCTGACCGGCAGGCTGCCGCTGAACCTACTTTTCAACAGAATCGGCCAGAAGCGGGCATTGGCAGTGAGGCAATTCCATCGCAGCTCTTCTCTTGCCTGTACGGGCATGAGCTCCCTCGCTCGGGGACTTGGTACCGGTGATGAAACATAGTTGAGGCGGCCCCTGAGGCCGTCGCTGTCATTTTTGGAGCAACCATTTCAACACTGACCTGTGAGAACGCTCATTGGCCCTGAACAACTAGGATTACCTGCCTAAAGCTCACTGCTAGGGTTGGGGTTTTCGGCCATTGAAAAAAGTTACCCTAGTTTCGATATGGCCTGACCCAGTACTTTCTACCTCGCGAATGTCGCAAAGAAACCAGAGGTGATTTATGAAAGAAAAGCTGAGTCGCGCCGCACGCGCATCGAAGTCCGTATACAACGCTGGAGGTGAGCACTATCACTTCAACATGGGGTGCCTAGTGGCAGGGGAAGCACGCATGCTCGCGGCAATGCAGGCAGAAATCATGGAGAGCAAGAAGCTTCCCTTTGAAGACGCAGCCGTAGCTGCCGCTGCGGAGTTCAAGATGATGAAGCGGCTTGAGTCTGGCGAAGAGCGTTTCAAGTCAATCCGTGAACAGGCAACAGCATCTGGGTCTGCATCTGCCGACCAGGCGCCGGATGCGTTAGTGTTCCCATCCCAAGGACTGCTGGCCTAACCCCGTCAACTGCCGCCCCAGGAGTGGTCGGGGCGGCAAATTCAAACAGAAGGGCACCAAGTGGAAAACGACGAACTCAGACGCAAAATTCAGGCTCACCCGGAAATTCAGAAATGCTCAGAGGGGCCGTTCAGTCGTGCATTCCTGAGGGGGCGTGCATGGATCAACACCCGCACCCTTGATACGGTGTGCTACAAATGGATTCACGAAACGCATTCACTGGTCGAACTCATCTGTAATTATTTGCTAACCAAGGACGAACGCAACGAGGTTTTCCCTTCAAATTATGACTTGGGGAGTCTTCAAAAACTCAATACGGCTAGTACCCGAACAGCACGCGTATCCGAATACCTCAAAGCTGCCTATGAGCGAGACCCAAAGCCTTTATTGAAATCAGTAAAAGAAGATATCAAGGCGTGGACGGGGTACGACTTTAAAGACTATTGCGAGGTCGACAATAGCATCGCCACCAAGGTGCTCTGCGCGATCTACGAATTTCGTGTACTAATTTATCCAAGACTCACGAGCCTGTTGGAAAATCCAACCTCGGAAGACAAGTACTCCTCTGAATTCAGAAGTGCGTGGCCAGTTGAAATTGATGGGACATCAGCTGACAAAGCGAGAAGCATCGTTTCGACTATCTCAGACCTCAAAGCCATGATGACTTTTCAGATGAGTCGTGAGGATGATGACTTAAGACGGCTCATGCTGCTCCTTCAAAGCCAGTTTGAGAGTCGTACCTTTCCCGATGTCCTCAGCACGATGAAGGGATATCGTGTAGCGAAAGAGCAATCCATGCGGAGGGTGCATCAATACTTACCGAAAGGCCCAGGCGCAAGGGTCGGCAGACTCGACCGAGTTCTCTTCGTGCATTTGACTCTGCTTGAGATCGAGCACAAACGATATGCGACCGATGCTTTAGTCGAATTCCTTAAAACCGATGACAGTATCCCTGCACTTAAATCACTAGAGTTATGCAGAGAGTGGCTTTACGACGAAGGGGAGTTTGACGACCAAACCATTTTCGGATTGGTCGCTGATATCACAGGAGTTTTGATCGAGCAGGAGGATTGGCAATCCTACTGGAATTGTTCGACGTTGATATTATCCATGAGGTTTGTGTTCAGAAATAGCGCCACATTAATCGAGCGGTTCGCTGCTCTAGTGACCCTTGTAGGATCTTCAATACAGCAACTAGAGTATCCAATCTGGTGGAAAGGTTACACCTCAATAAGTCGACGGCCATGGCTCTACTTAAAGAATGCAATGGACAGCTTGCCGAGGCTCGGAGTTACCAATGCAATAGATTCGATCCCCTATGGTTATCGGGAGTTCTGGACACAACGCTACTACCTCATTGTTCATCGCTGCATGGAAGCTGAGGAGGTATGGAGCGACTGCAACACCTGCGAGAGCAACGAAATTAGAATGGTTGTCGACATGTTTCGCTCGACAGGCATTGATGAAGCGATTGAGCTGGCCTCCGATTACATTCAGTACAAAGTCGAGAACAGCCTAGAGCAAACAGTCAAAATCATGGAAAATTAGAAGACAAAGCGCGCCCTTCTTCTAGCTACAAAGCTAGATTCGGTACATGAGGCATGAATCTCTCCACTATCGTGGTTACCTTTGAACATCTGCTTTAGCCGCTCTCTGCCAGTTGTGACCGGCAGAAACCGACCCAAAGTAGCTATTGGAGAACCGCGGCCTTGTGAAGAAAATCGAATTTGACATAAATAAAATTGATCTGCCAAACACTAAGGAAACTCCGATTAAGTCAGCAAGTGACAGCCGATTGGCGACCGAATCGATTTTTTAACCCGGTCTTCGGCGACAAGCTTAACTAGAAACCCGGCTTTTGGCCGGGTTTCTGCGCTTTATAGACGCACCTCTCCTGCATCGGTCAGCAAATGTCGGCGGGCCATCCACAGGTTCGACAGGGCGAACAGCGTGACCAACTGAGCGGTGTTCTTGGCCAGGCCCCGGAAGCGCACCTTGATATAGCCGAACTGCCGCTTGACCACCCGGAAAGGATGCTCGACTTTGGCTCGTACCTGCGCCTTGGCCTTCTCGATCTTGCGCTTGGCCTTGTAAAGGGCGCTGCGCTTGCTCAACTGCTTGTAAGTGCTGCGCCGGGCAGCGATCTGCCAGATGACCTGGCGACCTTCATGCTCGGCACGCCTCTCCACGCCGGTGTAGCCCGCATCGGCACAGACCACGTTCTCCTCCCCGTGCAGGAGTTTGTCGACCTGGGTGACATCCGCCACATTGGCGCAGTCCCCACGACGCTGTGCACCAGGCCAGACTCGGCATCGGCACCGATATGCGCCTTCATGCCGAAGAAGTACTGATTGCCCTTCTTGGTCTGGTGCATCTCAGGATCGCGTTTGCCTTCTTTGTTCTTGGTTGAGCTGGGCGCATGGATGATGGTCGCATCAACGATAGTGCCCTGGCGTAGCGACAGCCCGCGTTCGCTCAAGTGGCCATTGATTACAGCCAGGATGCCCGTCGCCAGTTCGTGCTGCTCCAGCAGGTGGCGGAAGTTCATGATCGTGGTGTCTTCTGGAATACTGCCTTGGGTCAGCGACAGCTTTGCGAACTGGCGCAGCGAGGTGATCTCGTACAGCGCTTCCTCCATGGCCGGATCGCTCAGGGCGAACCAGTTCTGCAACAGGTGAATGCGCAGCATGGTTTCCAGGGGATACGGCGGACGACCATTTCCAGCCTTTGGGTAGAACGGCTCGATCAGTGCCAGGAGACCAGCCCACGGCACCACCTGCTCCATTTCTACCAGAAAGCGTTCGCGCCGGGTCTGTTTGCGTTTGCCGGCGTACTCGGCATCGCAAAAGCTCATCTGGGTCATACGGCGGCGCTCGGGTTTAGCAAAGGTGGCATTTCACCAGATCGGCCGGGACTTTTCCGGAGTTTCCCTAGACATACCTCCCGGTCCTCGTTACGAGACAGGCCTCCACTCATCAAGGTGTAGTAGGCCTCGCAGTTGTCGTCTCTAAACTTCAACCACGCTCGTTGGCTTTGCCTCAAACTTTGGCTTAGCTCTTCTTTAGGTACTAGTCCGCCATCAAAGCCACCCGAGTCAATCTTGTGCACGATGTCGCGATAGGTTCTATTGAGCTTCGCGTCAACTGACTCCTCGGGATCGGGCGTAACACAGGGCTCCTTGCATCGCTCCTGCGCTTGAGCCTGAAAGACGATGCCCGCTATACCCGTATGGATCGATGCTTTGTCACTTGCAGTTACCTGCCTTACGATACCCGGCCGCCTGCGCCTCAGCCTCGGAACTGAACGGTACCTGATTCTTGGCCGAGACCTTGGTATAGCTTGGGCATCCCTGAGGCAGGTGATAGATGTGGCTATTCTTGTTACCAATAATGGTTTCAGGCGATATAGAGTTGCTAGTATTAGCCGGCTGGGCAGCTTTCTGATTTCGTGCCGGAATCGGGCTGACGATACCCTCCCCTACCGGCTTGTACCCCAGGGTCCACTGGCGCTCACCGGTTACGAACGGATTGTGGTGGCCCATCACTGCGGCAATACGGTTGTCCCGTTCCTTTTCCCAGGCGGTAACAGGATGCTGCCTGTCCCAGGCCATGAGGAGCTGCTGTTGCTGGCGCGACATGGACAGGTCAAAGCGATCGTACATGTAGAACGTTACCCGAGCCGTCAGGCCCTTGACCTCATCGCGGGGCTCGGCTGAGCGGCCGGCAAAGTCAACTTTCGTCTTGCACTGCCCATACTGCGGTGCCACACCAGTCACCATGCCGTACTGGTAGTTGCTTCGATCGCCATTGACCTCGCCCACCGAGGGGTAGAGGTTAAAGATATCCGCTTCCATGGCGCGAAAGATCGGATCGTCCGAGACACAGTTCTTGCGCCCGCCGTTCTGCCAGCACTGGCGCTGGTGACCAAAGATCCAGGCGGGGACGATATGCTCCCACTCGATGCGCTCGGCCCGGTTCTGCTGCGAGCGCGTCTGATAGCCACAGGACGCCAGGTCAATGCGTCCACCCGACTTGCCGGTCCAGGTCCAGTGACAGCCGCAATACAACTCACCTTGAGCGCTGCTGCCCTGGTCGAAATAGACCTTTTGCTTGGCCACAACCTTAGCCTCGGTAAAAGTAGCGGGTGGTTCGGCCTGAACGGCAAAGGGTAAGAGCAAAGCAAGGGAGAGCAGGACTTTTTTCATTACAGTATGCAGGGCAAACGAGACGGACCGGCATTATAGAGGGTGGTCAGGGATTATGCTGGCGGGAAGGTCTCTCGGCGATCATCAGTTTTGCGCGAGATACCCCGTACTTGTAGTGCGGGGAGGGATAGCGCGGCGCGCAAAGCGTGCCCTCTTATCGCTTCCTGCTAAGGGCCAATTTCTATCTCACATCAAGTTTTGTATGTTGTAAGGCATGACTAAACGCGCCTACAAATACCGGTTCTACCCAACGCTTGAACAAGCAGAGCTGCTTGCAAAGACGTTTGGCTGCGTGCGTTTGGTCTATAACACAGTGCTTCGCTGGCGTACCGATGCGTTCCATAAGGAACAGCAGAAAATCGGCTATGCCGCTGCTAGTGCCTACCTGACCGCACTCAAGAAGCAGCCGGAACTGGCGTTCCTGAATGAGGTTTCCTGCGTCCCTCTTCAACAATCCCTGCGCCACCTGCAGACTGCGTTCAAGAACTTTTTTGAAGGACGGGCCAGGTACCCCACCTTCAAGAAAAAGCGAAACCATCAATCGGCAGAGTTTACGGCATCAGCATTCAAGTATCAGGATGGCAAATTATACTTGGCCAAGAGCACCGAGCCATTGGCGATCAGATGGAGTCGTGCCCTGCCGTCAGCCCCTTCTACCGTGACGGTTTCAAGGGATGCAGCTGGGCGCTATTTCGTCTCGTGCCTGTGTGAATTCGAACCTCAAGCCTTGCCCGTCACGCCGAAAATGATCGGCATCGACATGGTGTTTGTACCCTCCGAAGGCGAGCCGGTTGCCAATGCTCGCCATACAGCCAAATACGCCTCCCGGCTGGCGTTGGCGCAGCGCCGTCTGAGCCGTAAAAAGCTCGGCTCTGCCAATCGAGCCAGGGCCCGCCAGAAGGTTGCGCGTATTTACGCCAGGATCGCTGATTGCCGACTCGACGGCTTGCACAAGCTGTCACGCAGACTGATTAACGAAAACCAAGTGGTCTGTGTCGAAACTCTTGCTGTAAAAAACATGATCAGAAATCCCAGACTGAGCAAAGCCATCGCCGACGCGGGTTGGGGTGAACTGGTCCGCTAGCTGCAATACAAGAGCGCCTGGGCAGGCAGGCGAGTGGTCGCCATAGACCGCTGGTTTCCAAGCTCAAAGCGTTGTTCTGGCTGTGGGTTTGTAGTGGACCTGATGCCGCTTAGCGTCCGTTCGTGGGTTTGCCCTCAATGCAAGGCAGAACATGACCGGGACGTGAATGCCGCCCTTAATATCAAAGCGGCCGGGCTGGCCGTGTTAGCCCCTGGAGCGAATGTAAGCGGCACAGGTCAAGTACCTGTGTCCTGTTCGCAGTGAATTGGGAATCCCCGGCCTTCAGGGCGGGGAGCAGTCAATCTGCTGGGCAATCCAGCCGTAAATGTAGTCCAAGACCTGTTTAGCCCCTTCCTCCGTATCTACCAGATCTATCGGGCAATTTCCGTCTAGGTATTCATTAGGGCTGTTCATCCACTTAAACGCATTGCCTTCACCTCCCCTGATTGGAATGGCTAAATTCAATACCTGCCGTAACAGGTCAGGACGGGCATACCATGACTCAGGCTTGATGGTAGGTCTACGGCCTTGAATGACCCGAGGTAATTGGCACGCTGCCAGCTCCGCATGCGTGATATGAGTTCTGACCCAGTGCGCTAGCTCTGCCAGACTCGTATTGGGGATTCGCTGATGATCCGAAGTGGGAACGACGATTCCTATCTTTACGTCGGTATGTTCTCGGATCATTCTTAAGGCAGGGACAATATCCGTGTCATTGGTGACAATAACCGCATGGTCAATGACGCCTGTCAGTGCATCGTGGTAGGCATGAAGCGCAAGATTCACATCGCTCTGCTTCTCTTCTACTTTCCAGGCCTGGATTTCTTGGCAGTCCCGAGGAGGCTGATCAGGATTTTCGGCATCAACAATACGAACCTTCATCTTGTTGACTGCATAGTAGCCTTCTATTACCTCTACCCTCCCCTTATAGTATTTCGCCAGGGCTGTGTGATATCTGGCCTGTGAAGAAACGGAGTCTGGCGTCTTGGCAACCTTTTCAAGAATTTTGGCAGTAAAAAATTTAAGGCCTGGGTTAACAAGAAGAGAGCCGTAAGGTGTGTTACCAGACTCATTCTTGAGCAAAGCAGACGGCAAGATTTGCTTTTCGAAAAGGGCAAGCAGGTCAAGCCACTTATAAGCCGTACCCTTCAGGCAGCCATAATAAAAATTATAGCCATCAACATAAACCCGAGTACGTAGAGGCCCTGAGGGAGGAAGCAATCCCGGCATGTTCATACTCCATAAACGAAAAAACCGGCTAAAGCCGGCTTTTTCCCCCTCAAATCAGATGGTCAAGCCACACCGATCATGAGGGTTAGTTGTTAAACTGATTATGCCATTCTGATTACAGAATACAAGGACTTTTTAGGGACTATTTAGGGCCTCGGACTGCCAACGAAGGCAGCGCTCAATTAGAAAAATCCCCCGCTATGGTCAATCTGGTGGCATAACGTACTGTTAAAGTCCAGCTAGATGCTTCGACCTCTAAATGAAGTTTTCATCCCTATTAGGCGTTAGGGCGTCTCATGATGAGACACACCAAAATTTTACCTTTAGCAGCGGCTACTTCTGGTCAAACCTGTGTCAGTAAATGGGCGAAGCGCTGCAGACGCTCGCTGGCCAACTGCATATCCTATGGTCCATAGCCAGCGGCGGCCAGATTGGCTGTCACCTTGTCGATCTCTGTCTGACTGGCCTTTATGAATCGCCTGGCTCCCTCGGGCCCGAAACTGGCCAGACAAACCTAGCCGCATAAGAAAATCTCGAAGTGGCGCCGGGTACAAAGCACATGCGTCGTAAACAGCTGTAAAGGGGGAATGCCTCATTCTTAACCCATGCCTAGCTCTTGGGACTGCTGGGCAAGTTCGGCCATCGCCTGCTCACTGGCACGCTCACGCGTTTCCTTGTAGTGCATCAGGTCGGCAAACCTCACCCTACGGTGCTTGCCGGTCCGATGATAGGCTAAGACGCCCTCTTCAAGCAGCTTGACTAAATGAGGGCGGGACACATTAAGTAGATCCGCAGCCTCTTGAGTTGTCATTTCCGCATGAACAGGTACCACCTTTACGGCGTTTCCATCAGCGAGTTCTGCCAGAATGTCTACCAGCAGGCGCAGCGCCGAAGTAGGCAGCTCGACCTGATGCGCCTGTTTCTGATCTTCAAAGATCTGAATGTGTTGCGTCTCGAACTGGATTGCCAGGTAGGGCGCCAAGGCATGATGACCCTGCACGGCCGCCCTTACCTCGCCCTCGGTGGGCATAGTCATCTTGGATTGAGCTATAGTGACCATAAATGGCTCCTCTACAAAAGCATTCTGCACACTTCAGATTAAACGAGATAATCAAGGCAAAGGATGCGCTTGGGCATATGCCTACTACTTGCATACCTGCAACTACAGGTACGCAACCGACGTGTTGTCGTATAGCACTACTACCCGCTTTACGAGGAGATAACCTCGAGAAGCAGTAGCGAACCTATAAAACCCTCAGCCTAAGATGTTGTGGCCCTTTCCAACTGTCTCTGACCGGTTTTCCAAATGAGCATAGAAACCCATATATTCCCTCAAGCCTGGGAGGAGCACCTAACTGAAGAGGCTCCTGTTAGCAGACAAAACACCACTCTGCCTACCGGCGCACATACGCTGGGCTTCAAAGACATGTCCTTCGAGCAGTTTGAGCAGTTCTGCTGGTGGCTTTTGAGAAGAGATCACGATCTGGTTGGCTGTCAGCGACTAGGGCAGATGGGAGCTAAATCTCAACAGGGTATCGATCTCTTTGCCTTTGAACGTAGCCGTCCGGATCAGCTTCATGTTTTTGAATGTAAATGCAGACGTAGTTCAGGTAAAGAGCTTCTGTCTGCGGTTGACACTTTTTTAGCAGGCGAGTGGGCGAATCGTGCCCGTAAATATACCCTAATACTGGCGCAAGACGGTCTTCAATCGCTTTCTGATTACTGGCTAGAGGCTAATCGAAAACTTCATGGAAAAGGCATCGAGGGTGATATCTGGACGGCCGAACACCTTACAGAAAGACTTCAGGATGCACCTGACGTGCTGTTGAAGTTTTTCCCTGGAGCAGATAGCCAGCAATTCGGTAACGCCTGGATGGCAAAGGTGGGCTTCACAGAGAAACTTCTAAAAGCCATCACAGATCCACGGCCTGAAATTGCAAATCTGGCAAATGATTATCTAGTTCACGCAAACCTGAAATCGAGCCAACTTGAGACACACTATTTTGATGAAAAGCACTGGTCTATCAAGCAACCCTTTATAGATCTGTCGTCGTTTCTCCCAGCACCCGATCAGTATCCAGGCTCAGCTGCAGTCTCCATTAAGCTCCCTAGTACCGGAGGCGTGACAGTAGTTCTTGATCAAAAATGGCTTCTTACTCATTTCTTAGGTAACAATGGCGAGCCGGTCTCTACCAAGACGAGACCCTTTTACCGAGGGACCTACGGGCTGGGTCAGTTCAAGCACATTGTTGATCTCAACAATTGTCAGTTTCATGTTTCAGATCAGGTGCTTCAAGAGATAGTAGGGATAGCTGATCGACTTTCTGATACCTATCTCAATTCTCTTCGCAATCTTGAAGCTGAGTTGAAAGCAAACAATTTCCCCGTGATGCAAAGACATGGCACCCAGTTTGTACTATGCGTTGTTGAGAAGGACGTATGGGATGTACTCATAAGCTTCGCTAATGCTCATGAGACAGACAACGGCAACACCACATGGCATATATTTCACAGGGCCTTTAACCGGATAATGCCCTACTCTCCCTCAGGGTACAGGGCCATGTTATTTGGAGAGTCCGTTGATGAGCTATGTGATGACCATGAGATAGCGATACTTTGGAACGCGTCCAGCTACCATTCCTCTTCTGACAACGTTACCTGGTCCTGCCAGGAATGCTATCGCTGGTTGACACAGTTTCTGCTTCCCGCTGCAGGGCATTGGCATGCGAAGCGAAGCCTGAAATGGCGAAGAGCCTGTTTTAGCCCAATCAAAACCTATCTGAACTTTAAGGAAACTGTTTCCTATTACAGCGGGCCCGAAGCATTTAAAACGGTGCAGCATACGGCCTTGCTCGACAATCACCGCTATAGAGAGATTGGTCTTGTCGCAACGGTGAGTATCTTGCAGGCGTTTTTTAACAGTAGCTGGGTTAGCGATCGAGCCTATTTCGATGCGGGCCAATTATCCGCCTTGTATGGGACACTACTGATCCTCTTGCCAGCACAGCGTGGACATCCCAGCTATATCTGCGCAAAATTAAATCTCAGCGCAAACTATCCTAATCATCTAGAGCTGGCACAGGCTGTCGAAGCGCTAATGGTTGAAGTCAAACCCTGTACCGATACTCACCTCATCGATAATGTGATGCGCGCTATGCTAGAAACACTTGATGGTGACGCCAGTTGGGTGTCTGCAGCTGATCAAGAACGTATCTTTGGAGCTTTGTTTCCCTTCATGATCTTTCATGACCAGAAGCAGTTGATTAATCGCCACAGCCTTTATCTTTAAGCGATACGGCAAATCTCCTTCGATGAATTAAAGTGTCTCATCATGAGACACTTTTTAGATCAAGTGCTAGCCACCAGCATCTTTCTCACAAATGGCGTTTGGCCTCGCTTTCAAGATGACGCCTAGCCTTTCTAAAGTGGTCTCGTCTGCTGCTCACATCATTGCCTTTACTGCTGAAAACCGGCGCCTCCCCAGTGCCTGCAAAATAGCCGAGGCTCCATAGGGCATCATGTTGACAGGCGGTGGCGATTGGCTCAGAGCGCAAGTGCTTAATGTGCCTACTCGAAGCCCCATTTCCGGAGCGTAAAGCGGAGAGAGTGAGCAGGTCAAACACAAAGGCCGCTGTTTCAAGGAGTGGGACAGCCACGGTTTGGCAGGATACAAATTCCGCTCTGCCTCGCTCCTTTAGGACGCCCGCGAATGCTGGTACTTCAATGTAGTGGTTGATGCCGATAGCAAGCCAGGGCTTGGACAGGGTTAGGTAGGCGTCGACCTTGGTCTTAAATAGATTGCGAAAATTCAGCGATGGCAGCAACCTTGAGAAACGGCAGTTCTAGTGTGATCTAGGGCCAAAGCTTGCCTCGCCCAACACAGCCAAAACAGGAAACGTATCCATACTATTCACGCCAGGATCACCACCCGGCGCAATAATGCGCTGCACCAGTTCAGCCGCAGGTTGGTAAACAGCTACGGCACCATCATCGTGGGCGACGTAAGCCCTTCGAAACTCGCCAAAACCAAGATGCTAAGTCAGTGCTGGATGCTGGCTGGACAATGCTGGAATGCAAGTGCGTTCGCGCAGGTATTGTTTTCAAGGAAATAGCCGAGGCATACACCACTTTACATGCTCAGCTGGCGGCATCCCGACAGGGGTCAAAGAGCGTCTATAAGAGAATAGGTTTGCAGCAAGTACAGTATCGGTTACGACCGCGATATCAACGCAGCCAGGATTATTTCTGCGCTCGGGCAGAAGCGCCTATCAGCGGGATACCTGTCTTTTTAGAGCACCGAGGATACCACCCGACCTATAAGAATCGGACTCATGATAGCCCGTTACTATCATAGCTATGCCCTTCATTTCTTCAACTCAGCAGCGAGACTTCTAAAATCTCACAAGGCTGCCTCAGAAATTTCCAAAAGTATTCTTGTATTGATACCAATCGAAGAATTAAGCATCACATCGTAAGCCTTGTAGTTTTAACGGCCTTTACACAAAGTGTCTCATCATGAGACACCAACGATGTCATTCCCCTTGAGCAGATTGAGAGCGCAGCCTAGCTACTACATATGTGAGGTTTTCTACAGTCGTTCATGTGTCTCATGATGGAACACTTAAACTTCATATAGACCTGACCCCAGGATGGAAGGAACAGAGCTGCGGTGGCTATGCCAAATACGAGATTAGGCGTAAGGGGACTAGGAACCATGCAAGTGTCTCATCATGAGGCACTTGCATGCCAAGGCGGAAAACGATACTCAACCCGCCCGCAATAAACGATCTGCTCTAAAAAATTACCCTATCGCTTAATTTTTTGTAGCTGATCATAAGTATACTTAAGCTGATTGGGCCTATGAGAAGGGCATAAATGTCTCATCATGAGACACCTATTTTCAGCTTCACTCTGAAGCGAAGGGGGAATGAAAGACGATGGATTCATCAAAGGCGACCGTCATTGCTGTAGCCAATCACAAGGGCGGGTGTGGCAAAACAACGACCTGTATAAACCTGGCCGATAATCTAGCCCAGATGGGTAAAACCGTTCTGGTTATCGACATGGACCCACAGGCCAACTCAAGCCTGCATATCGGAATGAACCACCCTGCCGAGATACGCTATACAGCCGCTGAGATGCTGCTAAATCTTGAGCTCCCACTTCAGGCTTTCATTCATACCGATACTCGCGTTGAAGGCGTAGCGCTGATCTATGGGTCAATGGGATTAGAGACTATTGGGGACACGCTTAAGAATAGTCATCCACGTCCGAATGAGGTGTTGCGTGCCCGGCTTGAGCCGCTGCTGGAGCACGTCGACTACATCATTATCGACTGCCCTCCTTCGCTACAGATTCTCACCATGAATGCGTTGGCTGCATCGACTCATTATCTAGTCCCGCTGGAATCAGGTGCGCCTTATGGAGCCTATGGGCTAAGTGACCTTAACAAGCGGGTAGGGCAGATCAAGCTGATTAATCCCACGCTCGAATTCTTGGGCGCCCTGCTTATCTGGCATGACGACAGGTTAAGCCTGTGTCGCCAGAATGAAGAAGATGCAGCCAAGATGTTTGGCAAGGTCATCCCGATCAAGATCGGCACGTCCTCAAAGATCAACCAGTCAGCTGCCGTCAAGGTACCGCTGCGCCTTATTGACAAGAACAACCACATTGCAAAGCAGTACAAGGAACTGGCTGAGCATATTGATAGCGTTGTAACCAAGGAGTACGCATGATGCCCGCACAAAACAAGCAAAAGGAACAAAAGCCGACCGAAGCCAAGGCCGGTAATGCCAAGCCGGGGCGCTTGAATGCTTTCATGGTTCAAAACGCTTTCTCAGCCAATTTCCAGGAGCATCAGCAAAAGCAGCTAGTAGGCAATCCCCTGTCGGGCCGTACAATCAGGTCTATTGAGGTTGACCAAATCACCTCTAGCCCTTATCAGCCCCGTCTGGAATTCGATGAGACCTATATTGAAGAGCTGGCTCGATCCATTGAAGAAAATGGTCTGATTGAGGTCATCAAGGTTCGCCCCGTGCCCACCGGGTACGAGCTGGTTGCAGGTGAGTGCCGACTTCTCGCACACAAGAAGCTGGGCCTTAAGACCATCGATGCAGAAATAGTACAGATCTCTGACGCCGAATCTGCTGTCCAGGCACTGGCAGAAAATATCCATCGTAAAAACCTCAGCGACCTGGAAATCTATCTCTCGCTTGATCGCTTCGAAGGCGCCTTTTCTACCGCCAAGCAGGTCGCATCACTGCTTGAGATGAGCCGTGCCCATTTCTATCGGATCAAGGCATTTGAAAAGCTTCCCAAGCCTGTTATTGATCTTCTCAAGACCAAACCCAGACTAGTCTCTGCGCTTTCGGCTGCCACTGTTGCCAAAACCATCGGTACACTGTTCGACGAAGGTGTGTCCAAGGCTGAAATTGAAAAGGCGCTGATTGTGGGGGTGCGGGACATGATCAGTGATGAAAAGAAAGTACCCAACCTCTCAGCGTTTCTGACCAAAAAACTGGCTCAGAAACCTCAAAAGCCCGCCGCAGAAAAGGAAGAGATCATTGTAGGTCACAAGCCTGTTGCGGTATTCGAGCGCAAGGACAAGTACCTGCAGGTACGCTTGGACAGCCAGACGTACAGTCCCGAGAAGGAAGAAAAGCTTAAGGCATTCCTCGAGCAGCTAGCACTGGAGGCGTAGATGACTGAGGAGGGCAAAAAGCGAGGCAGGGGCCTGGCCAATATCAAGGCCAGAGCTGAGGCGGTCGAGGCACAGAAATCGTTGCAGCTACCGCTTTGGGCAGAGCCCCTACGCAGTGCTCCAAATGAAATCCTACGTACCGCGCTGTTTACTGCGCGCAATAAAAAGCACCCCAGAGTCTATATCTCCAACCAGATTCTCTCCTATGGACAGACGGCTGTGTTCTATAAGGGTGAGGAGCTGCGTCAGGATGATCTGGACGTATGGCTTCAGATCCTGCACATGAGCAGAGGAAAGGAGCTGGGCAAACCGATCGAGTTTACCTTTTCTGAAATCAAGAAGGCGCTTGGCTGGGGATACGGTAAGTACTATACGCAGCGCCTGATCGAAATCCTGGATCGACTCTCCGCTACCACCGTCAGGATTGAATCCACCCGGCTCAAATCAGGTAAAGGGATGTCGCTCGTTAGAAGCTTTATCTATCAGACCCCTGACAACGAGGTTTCAGATGTCTGGTCCGTCGAAATCGAACCGGAGATGGGCGTGCTGTTTGGTATAGACGGTGCCTATAGTACCCGGCTGGAATGGCAGCAACGGTTGAACCTGGGGCCATTGGCAAAGTGGCTGCACGGCTTTTACAACTCCCACAGGGACCCGTATCCGCTGCACTTTGAGATGCTGCTTGAGGTATCTGGGAGCAGCGCAGCGCAAAAGTCCAAGGCCAAGCAGATGGTCAAGGATGCCCTTGAGGAACTGATAGAAGTTGGCTTTCTCAAGGAGATGAAGATTGATGCCAAGGGAATGGTCACTGTAGTTAAGGCAAAGGGCGCTGCTACGGTTTAGCTACTTCCCTCGTTGTAGATCAGGCGGCGTTGAAGCCGCCGTTTTTTTGCCTGTCTATCAGCAGCTGAAAATGAGGTATAGCCAAAAAGAGTCTCTACCTCATTTTTAGGTTTTGTCGCTTTATCACCGATACCGCTAGCCAACCCTGGCATAGATATCACCGAGGGGCGGGGCTTCCTACCTAAAAATGAGGTATGGATGAGCCGTTTAGAGCAGCTATTAGAAAGGCTTGGTGGGGAGACACAACAGCTCTACCTGCTGCACCTGAAAATGAGGTATTTCTCTGCCAATGGTTAAAACAAAAGTTCTCCGCCTAAAAATGAGGTATTGGCTTCGCGCTTATGCGTGGTTGTATTAAAAGCAGCGAAAATCCTTAAAAAGAGGTCTTCGACCTGAAAATGAGGTATGCACGTTTGTAGTGCACCGCCTTCTAGCACCGACCTAAAAATGAGGTAGGAAAGAAAACGAATGGAAAAGGGCGAGGTAAGAACTGATTTGAAATCACAGCTCGATGACAGCCTGAAAGGGGAGGGGAGACCTAAGTCGATTTGATTTTCAGGCGTACCTCATTTTTAGGTGCAAGAGGAGGGGCTAGCAAGACGCGAAAATCTACTATGGCCAGAAACCAATAAATACTTATATATCAATCACTTATTAGCGTTTTATACCTCATATTGAGATCAGATACCTCATTTTCAGGTCGAGATACCTCATTTTTAGGTCTGCTCAAAAGTGGCATTTGGCAGCATTTTTCCGCTCTGTAAGCCTTGAAAATCAAGGATTTAGGAAAAAAAGAGCTAAAACAGGCCCGCCACGTACCTCATTTTGAGGAACAAATACCTCATTTTGAGGCGGATATACCTCAATTTGAGGCGGATATACCTCAATTTGAGGAATGGATACCTCAAATTGAGGTACAGCCTTATCCAAAAATATTATTTAAAATCAGTAACTTAAAGCATTTAATCACAGGCCTTAACCGTTCTTTAACCATCTTTAACCGCTTTTTAACCTACAAAGGGTTCTCTAAAGTAAAAGCTTAAAGCAGTGCGTACAGTGCTAACACCATCTAACGCCTCCCCGTAAAGCGCCGATGTTTTAGCTATAAAACACCGGCGGTCCATTTGAGTGGCACGTTACATCAGCGCCGAGGCTAACCGCTGTTTTAGTTCATCTTCGGAAAATCTGGAGACCACATCGCTTGGAAACAAGATCTGCACGGTTCCCTTGGGTGTTCGCCTGAGCGAAAAGATTTTGCTTCCTGTCTCACTAAAAACAGCCGATCCGGTGTTTCGAGTATACGGATTACGGGCCTTGGCAACGGCTCTCATCAGTTTCTTCGCACCTATCTCACCTGAGGCGATTTTTGGGGCAAGCGCAATGAGGGGCTCAATGTTGTCCTTATCCTCGGAAAGGCTCAATAGAGCACGAGCTGTGTGGATGCCCACCTTTGAAAACGTACCAATGGCCTGGGAGACAGGCTCAGGAATTCGGGTATAGACAAGAATATTGGTGAGTGCCGAACGATCAATCCCCAGATGAATAGCCAGCGAGGCCTGACTGGGAAAAATGCCTCTATCCAATACCTTTTTGTAACTAAGGGCTTTGGCCCAACTGGAGATATCCTGGCGGTGTTCGTTCTCGATCACCATCTGCTGATACGCATCCTGATCATTCAGGTCGCGTACAAAGGCCTTCACCTGTATTCCAAGGTCCTTACATATTTTCAAACGTCTGCGCCCGTAGATCAGCTCGAAGCGTCCTGCAGGGGCCTGACGAACCAGAATCGGGATGGATTGCCCATGATGGGCGATGCTATTCATGAGTTCGGACAGGTCTCCAAACTCTTCTACCGGTCGATCGACCAGCTCCCATTCATCGATGAGATCCGGATCCAAATCAATGACCTGGTTAAGCGAAATGGAATCTTTCTTTATCTCCGGAAGAGGGGAGGGGGCCTGTGTAGTGCTCAGGTGTTGCTCTCGGCTCTTTGCAAGAAAAGAAACGTGGCCTTCGGATTTCGATGTCATGGTGACTCCTGGCATGGAAATACAAATTAGCTGTCAGAAACAAGGCCTACAATGAGCGACCCTAAAGCACGAGGATCTCCCACGTCGGCAACTGAAGTTATGTGCCAGAAGACTTTAACGCAGGTTATAGGCGAGCTAGGGCCGTGGTTGCTACCCGCGCGGGTAGGGAGTAGCCGGATTGACCCTACTTATTTGTCTTGACAACGACTGATAGATCTGAATTAAACGCTTGATGCATCATTTGTATTCAACCTGCGACAATCTGGACATCTATCCTATAGGACGGAAGACACTTTGCGATTTATTGATGCAGTCCTGTCACTGGCACTCATAGCGGAAATACATGGTACAGACCGGGCGGTAGCTGAGGCAGCCAAACGCTTCTCCAAACAACTGCCCAGACGTTACCGGCAGTACATGTTTGACGTCATGAACAGCTCTTCGCCGCTTCGCCATGTAAGGCTATTCATTTCAACCCTGCCAGAGGATCTCTTTCATACTGAAACTGATTGGTCAGATCATGGAAAGAACGGATCTTGAAGACAGTGACGATGGCTAGCTTATAAGCTCAATATAAAAACCCCAAGCAAATAGCTTGGGGGTGGTCAAATGACGCATTTTTATTTGCTACCTGTACCAAACTCAAAAAAATAGAGGACCATTAAAACCGTCTTCAAGCTCAGGCTTCACTAAGGGTCCAGGTATTAGGCAGAAGACCTGATGATTTATCACTTGCAGCTTTTGTCAGTGCGTCGTTTACCGCTTTTTCGTACTGGTCCTGCGCTAGCTTACTCAACGACGAAGCTTTGGAGTTATCAAAGCTGATACGAACCGTTTTTTTACTGGCATCAACCTTAATCTCTTTTGGCTTGAGTCCTGTAGCAAACTTTGAAATAAGCTGATGTGTTACGTATGTTACTGCAACCGTAGTTAAAGTAGTGCTGAAAGCAGCAACCACAAGCACGGTTTTGCCTGAGCTCAGGTCTTTACCTGCGTTGATTGCTCCTGGTACCCATTGTCCATTTGCATTGAAACTTATAGTTTCAGTCGTTGATGTACCGTCAAATGTGACAGTACCCACCAGGCTTCTATCATCGGCGATAAGCGTACCTGTATTCTGAGTATTGCCAAACCACACCTGGTATTGGTCTATAGGTGTAAGCGTTTCTGGTGCACCAGAAGGTTCCATGCCGCTCTGCTTATTCACCCAAATGGAATTGCCTTTGTTGTCCATTAGGACAGAATGAGGATTGCCAGCTAGAGAGTTAAGAATCGTGACCATACCAGGGGCAGCTGGCGCCTCGTTGTTAGCCTGGCCAAAAATTCCATTCTCATCGAGTGTGATGCACTGGCCCAGGGCAATAACTGCCGATTCCCCACCGGAAGTAAAACTGACTGCTCCCTCTCCCAGTGGATCGTTTGTATAATTCACTTGATAGTTAGGGATTGTGATATCAAATGTGTTTGTATGCTCATACGAAGGCTGGTTGACTGTTGCGACTGGACCCTTGGACTGCCAGATAACTGTGCAAACGCCGTTAACCACTTTTGCCAGATATAGATTGTAGTGATTATTCTTTTGCGCTGCTAACTGGGCGACGTCGATATCGACAATTACTGTTTCGCTAGCCATTTCCGTATCCTCTTATAGGTCCGAACCCATTGCCCGGACGGTTTTAAAATACGGCTTCATAAATTGCATAAACATCACTCCGATGGAGTATTTTCGTCTTCAAAAACATGTGTGTACGCGGCTAATTCGGAAGCTGAGTGAATTCCTAGTTGCGAAAAAATATTGCGGCGATGCTTACGTACTGTTTCCACGCTTATGAAAAGGGTCCTGCCGATCTCTTTACTGGTGTTGCCTTCTGCAACGAGGCGGGCTATTTGCTTTTGGCGGATGCTCAAGGTGGACCATGCCATGTTTTGTAGAGGCCCAGGCTAAGATCTTGCGAAATCAATGCGGCTGCATAAGCAGAGAGCTGCGCTGAGCTATGAAGGCTAAGCTTGTATAAAAGATTTGAACGATGCTTTCTAACGGTAAAGTAGGCAATTCCCAGCTGGTCAGCGATTTGTCTGGTATTTAGTCCTTTTCCAATTAATACAACAACTTCATGCTCGCGCTTGGTTAAGCGCCTTGGAGGCTCTGGCTCCATGGCATGTTTCCTAAAGTTGTACGAGTTTTGCGTGTCTATCCACGCGCGGAAATCGACTCCAAAGCTACTGGCTTTGATGAGCCGATTTTCGGGTTGATTTACTTCAAAAAAGCTAAGCAGAGGGCCATTAATGGCGTTTGAATATTCAATTGATAGTAAAGAAGAGCAGACTGACTCAGGTTTAGAAAGAGGTTAAATCGCTTACGAAGCGTTGTACATGCAAGGTTATGGGCGTTGCGTCATGAGTTAGTTCGTGAGTGTCTTTACTGCACCTTGCCAGGCTTTTAGCCCTCCGAATGCTACGATTGGATTCCAAACTGTATTAGCTGCTTATTTTCAATCAGCGATCTTCAGTCGGCAGGCCGACTAGTAGCCTCTAATAGATCACTAGATAATCATATTCGCCAGTCGCAGGAGCGTGCAATCGGGGTTGTAGATACCGGCTAGGTTCAAACCTGTTGGAAATAGGCCGTGCATAGTTTGATTTCCAAAAGGTCAGTGAAGTACGCGCCAAATATGGAAGGTGGTTGTTTTCGAATTTGGCCAGGTTGCTTACACGCAAGGTTGGTAAGGGTTTCGATGAGCGGAACCTTCGATCTATGCCCTGTTTTTATCGGGCATTTCCAATTTGGAACGCAGTGCGTACCAAATGAGCTGGTATCCTCTCTATCGGATAGATGTGCCAAAGCAGCAGGGGAGTGCATCCTCTATGGACTTCAATATTGCCCAGACTTAGGCGACCTGAATACGGTTGTTGGGGTAGCGGGTAAGCTGGAAGGAACGAGAGAAGAACCAGACTACGATGTACAGCCTGTACATCGATCGTTCCGATGTCCTTTGAGAAAATACATTCTGTACATTGTAATACCAGCCCGTATAAACCTATCTCCCATTAGCCTCCTCCTGACACATCCCACATGAGCCTTTTTCCTTCCTTTTTTCCTTTTCTTTTCCTTAGTCTTTCCTTCTTTAGGGATGGCTGGTTGGGGAGGGGGTTTTTCGATGTATAAGATGTACGGCTGGTATTATGGATGTATAGAATGTACAAAGTGGTAATAGGGTATGAGTACTTATCTTCTATTAACTGACTCATAGGGATAGGTGTTAGGTCTCTTTAGGGCCTACACACATACCCATTTTGCCGGCATGGACAGCCTTGCATATGAGTGTACATGTTACCCTTTTACCTGATTGCTATTTCAGGGATGAACATGACTGCGCGTATCCTGGCTGTTTCACTTATCAGCCTCGGCCTTTTGGCTGCCTGCGACTCTGACTCCGCATCGCTTCCCCAAAGCAGCGTTCTGTTACCTGAACAGGTGCAGGCTATTGCTCAAGGGATTGAACAGAAATACCCAAATCTCTCGGGTGCCAAGCAAGGGGAAGTTCTGGCGCTTGCGATACGCTCCCTCGACGAGATGATCTTTGTTGAGGGCGGCGAGTTTGAAATGGGTGACTTTGGCTGGATCTGTGATTTTGACCCCGCTCAGAAATGCGACTGGCCGTGTGGGGAGGAACCAGAGAACCTCTGTCCTATTACACCCGATAGTGATAATCCGCTTCATCAGGTCAAGCTGGACAGCTATTACCTAGCTAGCAAGAAAACGACGTTGAAGGATTTTGATCTCTTCAGAGAGGCACAGGGTCTTGAGGTTTTTAATAGAGAACAGCGTAAACGGGATGATTTGAAACAAAAATACCTCCCTACTAATCCAGCTCCCACTAAAGACTGGCAACAGGCCAAGGACTACTGCAACTGGATTGGCGAGCTCAGCGGCTACCCAGTGGACTTGCCTACAGAAGCACAGTGGGAATTTGCAGCGCGAGACAGAGGGAAAAAGATTCTTTACCCAACCAATGATGGTACGCTGCAAATCGGAAAGAATTTTCCAGATAGAAATACTCGACCAGGGCGCCCCGCTATGCCAACGGCAGTAGATAGCTATCCGCCAAATTCTCTAGGCCTATATATGGCAGCAGGGAGCGCTACAGAATGGGTCAATGACTGGTACAGCGAGAGTTACTATAGAGAGTCGCCAGTACTGAATCCCCTCGGCCCTGAAAAAGGTACTGAAAAGGTGGCTCGTGGCTTTCCGGCAGGGGATTCCCCCTGGTCTTCAGCCTATACTGTCTTGCGGAGAAAAGATCGCCTTGAGGGGAAGTACTTCTATCCGACTCAAAGTTTCAGATGCTCGTTACAGTCCAGTAAAAAGCTTTAAAAGCCAAGTGCATTTGCCTGAGTATTATCATCCCAACGCTTGCACGCCATGACTAATCGCTATCCCGGTTTCAACGTCTATGCCTCCTCTGGCGCCCTGAAATTCGAGCTTGCAACGAATCGATCGGGCGAGCCAGTCATCAGTGTGGATGGCGCTAACAAGTCAGGTGATGGCTACGACTGGGGCCACAAACTTACCTTTCAGGTAACGCCTCGGGAAACCACGCTTTTCATGTGTGCTGTGACCGGACTGGTACCCGAGTTCGAGGCCAGAAACCATGGTGAGGATCGCTCCAAGTCATTGCTGCTGCAGAACCAGCCAGAGCGCGGTGTGTTGCTGCTCAGGATGCAGGCGCCAGGGCGCTCCATCATCGTGCCGATTACGCCGGATAAGGCCTTTGAGCTGGGCTGTCTTGCGATGCGGGTACTCTCCTCACAGGTTGGGCTTGACCAAGCCACCTGCTTTTCAATGCTCAGAATGACCGCAGCAAGGCTCTATCAGCAGAAAAGCTGAAGATATCCGCTAGGCTTAATACGAATTTTCTCCCTCAGGTGCATTGCAGATGAACCTTTCGATCAAGAAACGCAAGTTACTATCGCAGGATCTACGCAAAGTAGGGGTAGCGGGCATTTCCATTGGCATCATCAGTCCGTTGTTTATGAGCCAGCTTGCTGAAGTCGGTCTCGGCTCGTATTGGCTTTCGGGCCTAGCACTGGCCTTAGGACTGGTGGCATGGATAGCAGGGTTAGCACTCACACCTTCTGCACAAGAAGCCTGAACAGAACGGCTAAAGCTTCTTGCGTTCGCGCCGATAACCTTAATATCCACGAGGTCTCGTGCGAATGGTCCGGTACATCGTTCAGAAATCTTTAGCCCCTTATAGGGGCTTTTTTTTTGCCTGCCCGCAACGGGCTATTTGTCAGCGTCGCCGTTGGTTTGGGCCATCAGCTCCAGGACATCCTCAGGCAGCGTCATCACAAATATTTTTATGTGCCGCAACGGTGAACGGCTGTTCATGATGTCGAACATATGCTGTCGATGGCGTCGGGGTAGTACCTTTGAAAATCGCTTTGCTGCGTCTGCCACTGCCTTGTCTGTTCCGTGGATTTCGGCTACTAGCGCTAGCGCCACGATCGCATCAAAAAATCGCACCTTGTTTAATCCTCTCCTGCTCACCGATGTGTTTTAGCTATAAAACATCATGGACTGGGTATCGTTTACGCCAGCAGTTAACGTGTTTTATAGCTAAAACATCCGTCCAGGCGACCGCGCCGGGTATGGATCTCATGCCGATATTCATGACCTTGATATGTGTTTGATTTTAAACACTTTATGGTTGAACGTAAGCTTTCATTGCTGCTTGTTCCTGCAAAGCCTTTGGTCTTCTACCTGTTGAAGACTCATCAGGTATGGATTGCCACTTCAGAATCGTCTGGCACTATGCTCTCAATATCAAAGCCAAGGAAATAGGGGAGATGACACATGTCTGACGATCAGCGTTCAACCTACGAGCAGAATCTGTCCTTCATCAAAGCCAACGTTGAGCGCCTGCAGCGCGGTGAGGTCTCCATCGATGAGCTGGAAACGCTGACCGCCCAGATGAACTAGGCCTTCAAGTTCTGCGAGGATCGATTGGCCAAAACACGGCTTGCTGTAGCCGAGACCATGAAGCAGTCTGCGCCTGCTGCTGAGTGTTGAAATGAACGCGCCAGCACCAGCGGTGCATATCTCGCTACATAGCTATCTCAAGCAGATCGAGGGGGTGATCAAGCGCTCCTTTGCCGAGCATATCTGGGTAGTGGCTGAGCTAAGCGAGTTCAACGTCCGCAATGGCGGTACCTGCTGGTTCACCCTGATCGAGAGCGCTGACGGCAAGGAAATCGCCAAGTGTTCGGCTGTGATGTTTGGCAGTGTCTCGAATGTGCAGCTAAGAGCCTTTGAACAGGTTACGGGATCAAAACCGCAGCCCGGCATGAAAGTGATGCTCAAGGTCTGCGCCACGCTGCATCCTCAGTATGGCTTCCAGCTCCAGGTCTACGGCATTGACCCGAACTACACGCTGGGTGAAATGCACGCCAAGGTCGAGCAGATACTGGCGCGGTTAAAGGAAGAGGGCATCCACGACCGGCAAAAGACGCTCGCGGCGCCAGTGGGCTTCTGGCGTATAGCGGTTGTCTCGCCTGATCAGGCCGCGGGGCTTGGTGACTTCCGGCGTGAAGCAGATTTGCTCGAACGTCATGGGCTTGTAAGCTTTCATTACTACACAGCGACGTTCCAGGGCGAGAAGGCTCCTGATTCAATCAAGCAAGCAATCCTCCAGCTCTACGAAGCCCACGGTCAGGCACCCTATGACGTGGTGTGCCTGATCCGGGGAGGAGGGGCCAAGGCCGATATGGCATGGCTCAACCATTATGGGCTGGCCAAGCTGATCTGTCGCTTGCCTATCCCGGTCTTTACCGGCATCGGCCATGAGCGCGACGAGACCGTGCTCGATCTGGTAGCGCATACCCGCTTCGATACGCCGTCCAAGGTAATCGGATCGATCCTGCGCCATCTCCAGCTGGAGTCGGAGGAGCTTGGTAGAAACATTGAGCTGGCCAGGCAGCTAATCGACCAGACCCTGAGCCGTGAAGAGACCTGCCTAGTCAGCCTGCACGGGCAGTATCAGAACCTGTCCCAGCAAAAGCTAAGCAACGAGACCCTCACACTGGCTGAGCTAAGCCACTGCTACCGCCGAGGCGTGGATGACTGCCTAAACCGGCACGAGAGACAAGTGACCCTCTGGCAGGCCCAGGCGCAGTCCATGGTGCGCGAATCGCTGCAGAGCGCCAGCGATCGCTTGCATAACTATCAGGAGCGGTATCTGGCGCAGCTTCCATCAGCCGTAGCTGAAGAGGAGCAATGTCTAGGCAATCTCCTCACACAATACACCTACCTTGCCGAGCGCAAGGCCTCTGATGCCACTCAGGAGCTCATGCAGGCCAGGCAAGCCTTGTCCTTGCAGCTGGACGCCCGACTGGCTGAGGAACAGCGCTGTGTTGATTCGCTGGCTGGTCAGTACCAGCTGGCAGCGCAGGGCGGTCTTCAGCAAGAGGAAGCCTCGCTGCAGCGCTACAAGGATCTTTATGCAGTGCTGGATCCAAGAGCGATCATGGCAAAGGGGTTTGCGCTGGTGAAGCGGGAGGATGGTCAAATAGTGAGATCCGCCTTGGGGATCTTAGTAGGAGATAGGGTAGAAATCTGCTTCCACGACGGAGTTAAAGCGGTAGTGATTCAGCAATAACAAGGAGGAAGTGAAATGCCTTATCAGATTAGGCAGTGGGAAGACATCTCTAATGATTATCATCAGGAAACCATTGTGTTAGGCAACGGCGCGAGTATTGCCGTAGATAGGAGCTTTAACTATCCATCTTTACTAGAGCATGCGCGCGATAATGGTCTGATGACAAATGATGTGGCCAAGCTTTTTGAATTCTTTGATACAGAAGATTTTGAATTGGTATTGCGTTTGGTGTGGCATGCCACAACTGTCAACAGGTCATTAGAAATACCGGATGAGCGCACTCGCTCGGCTTATAGGCATGTGAGAGATTGCTTGATCCAAGCTGTCAGGGACATTCATCCCGACTATAGTGAGGTAGATAATTATCTATCTCGTATACGTGAGTACCTCAAAGGATTCGATACTGTCTTCTCTCTCAATTATGACCTGATTGTCTATTGGGCAATGACCTATGTCCTCGATCGGAGAGATGGACATGCGTTTAAGGATTGCTTCAAAAGGGGTGAGTTTGTCGACGACTGGCAGACTTACAGAGAGCTTTATGACGAAAGGGAGCGGAGTAATACACTAGTCTTTTATCCGCATGGGAGCTTGGCCTTATGCAGAAACATGGTCGATAGAGAATTCAAGATCCAGAGTAGAGAGGGAGATCGTCTGCTGGAGACGGTTCTGAGCGCATGGAGAGATGGCTCGCGCATTCCTTTATTTGTTAGTGAAGGTACAAAAGAGCAAAAGATAACTTCGATACAAAAAAGCTATTATCTTTCCACTGTATTCAGGGAGGTTCTTACTAGTCGAAGGACTTCTTTGACCATCTATGGGTGGGGATTAGGTGAGCATGACCGACATCTACTTCAGCAGATGCGAAACACGGGTATTCAGCAGGTAGCAGTATCAGTCTATGGCAATGATCAGAATTACTGTAGACATGCTGAGCATGTAATTCACCAAGATCTAGGACGGAATATTTCAGTAGATTTCTTCGATAGTCAGAGCCCAGGTTGTTGGATTAACACTCAAGCAGCTGATCCCTTCGACTTTTAATTCTAGGCAATGGTTAACTTTTCCAGTGACACGCTTTGCTGAGCGGCATCATTGGTTCGTTAACCAAAGCAAACGATTTCAGTAGGCCGTTTTGGAAGTCTTTACTAGATAGTTACCAAGAGATGCACATAAGCCTACGATAAGCTCCGCTTCGTTGAACGTAGGCTCACGGCCTTCTCGAAGATGTCGGCCATTTTCTGATGCATAGCCCCAAGCTTTGACTACCGCC
This sequence comes from Pseudomonas sp. JZ114, assembly GCF_051027705.1. Lineage (NCBI taxonomy): Bacteria > Pseudomonadati > Pseudomonadota > Gammaproteobacteria > Pseudomonadales > Pseudomonadaceae > Pseudomonas > Pseudomonas sp. JZ114. The sequence continues at coordinate 88,793 of NZ_CP069260.1, read as the reverse complement.
TGGTCAAGAGGCTGAGGGATGACATGTCCATGACGCTTCATGATGTCTCCAAGGTTGGCCTTTATATCACCAGTGACTTCTCTGGCAACGCACTCGAGAGAAGCCATGGCATGCTGTATAGCGCCTGTGGGGTCGGGAAGAGGCCGGCGCGATAGGTCAGCAATCGCTTGGTGAAGCTCCTTGCTGGCTGTAATGTGACCCGATTTTGATTCAGTATCTATAGCCGTCTTGACAACTACTTCAAATGACTCAGGTCCCCGCATCTCAACCCGGCCTTGATAGATTTTCCAGCCAATCCCATTTTCTAGAAAGTAATCATTTAGCTCGCTTTGAAACTGCTCACAGACGTCCCTGTTGGAGCATCTTTCAGCCAGGTGATCATAGAGCCGCTCGATAAAATCGTAGACTTTGTACCATTTACATTCTTGGATGAGTCCGTGATTTTCATAATCTATATTTGGGAATTCGCTCCAGTTAGAAGGGTCAGGTTGTTTTTTCAGCGTTCGGCATAACAAAACTCTAAGCTCTGATGGCTTCAACATGCACTCATAAGCTAATTGAATCAAATAGCCTCTTAACTCCTCAGGAGCCCCTTCACGAATTGTTATATCCACCTCAGTAGTAGAGGCAAATCCATGACGTCTAGAAAAAGTATCTTTCATTCCGATACGTCCCTTTAAAAATGGGTAGCAGTGGAAACCTTGTACAGTTCTGACGATAGCGTGATAGGACTGTAGCAAAAATAAGATTATGCGAATTTGGCGGTATAGCTGCGTTTGCTGAATTTGGACGTATGTATATTGACTTCCATCTCCAAGAAGAGGCTTAAACTGGCCTTATGGACGATGCGTACACACAAAGCCGCCTTCGGGCGGTTTTTTATGCGGTTGGGTCAACTAAAAAGGTATGTCATGACATCGATATCAAGCCAAGACTATTCCAAGGTAAACACACTATTTGAGCTGATCCATCTGCTCCAGATGGCTATCAAGCTGGATGGTTTGGAAATACAGGAAGAGGAAATCGTTGACCTGATCGTCGAGATAGCCAACGAGCTGGATGAGACAAGCCCTGCGCCATATCTGCACAACGCCTTGATTGATCCGACCGAACCTATGGAGCCTATCTGCTGGGTGACGCTTTATATGACCCTACTGCCCGCCGTAGGCCGCACGCTGGGACTCTTGACCACAGAAAGTGTTGATCCCCGAGCATGGGTTAAAGACGACATGAAGCATACGCAGAACCTTGTCAGCGAGTGGTCGCGTAATGCTGAACGCGTTATGGCTGACGTTAACAATGCTATGCGTGATCAGGTGGGATTTGATGCTGAGGAACTGTCCGAGCACATGCAAAGGACAGGCGAAAGCATGGGCCAGGCTGAGGCACGGCTATACAGCCAGCGGTCAGGGTTGAAGACAGTGCATTAAGAAAGATGGCAATGTTTTAGCTATAAAACAGATAGGAAGGCAGAAGTGATATCAATTTAACATAAGCGGTGTTATGCGAAGAGATAGGTCATAACAGGCATGCCAATCAGACCAAAAACAATCCATGGGATAGAGTCATTGAGTTCCTCCCATTCGCTCTGGCTAAGCTGATCCCAGCGGCACATCAGAATCTTAACAATCATCTCGATTAACCTATTCACGATTGTAGCAAGGCTCTCTAGGAGGCTTGGAATGCTAGTCAGGTCAATAGGTTATACAGAAGGAATATTCCACCACCAATGACCGGAACCGCAATCGCAGCCGCTTGCAAAAGCGGAACAAAGCTATTTCTTTGGTTTTTCTGCATCTGATGGATGATGCTTTGAACCTTCTGCGGATCGTTCAGGTAGGGGCTCTTGAACTGTTGTTTGGTGCTCATAGTAGACCTCTCGTGCTTTAAGCGTGGCGGTTAAGCCCGTAAAGATGGCCGCTAATACAGCCCCAATAACCGTAAGCCACTTGCGGATAGACTCCTTTCGGTAGTCTTTCACTTCTACGTCAAGCTTGCTGATGTCAAGATCCAGCTTAACGATGTCCAAAGCTGTTTTCTGATTATCCAGTTCCAGCTTTTCAAGCGTCTTCTCGAGAATTCGAATTTCGAGTCCCGTCTTTCTCAGTGTATAGACTGCCTGCTGGGATGCAATATCCTCTGGCTTGTCTGGTAGATCTGATTCGATCATTGGCCCAATCCTTCATCAAGCGACCCCATGCTGTTGACACAGATATTCCTGCGCCAACTTTCTACAACTGTCGTCAGCCTCAATCCATCATGGGGTTCCAAATAGTGGCGATATGGAGCAGCCTCAAGGTTGTATACGCTCAGTTTGTCAGCAGTTGTCCAGTTAGCATTCGCATAAACGTGTAGCTGATCGTGGCAATCACAAGGAGCAATACACATGCTCGCCAGCCTTTGCCGGGGCTGATGCCAAAGGAAGCTGAAATGACTCCAGCAGAAACAGCGGCCAGACTTGGAAACAGGCTATCCGCACGCTCTCCATTGAGCAGGCTGAAAACCAGAAACATCATGATGATGAACGTGGCTAGGCCCAGCTCCTTGGGCGAAGGGTGCTTGATCTCTACACCAAACAGGTTCATGGGTTAACTTTCCCCATTGAGCAAACGTGGCGAGCCCAGGAAGCCAACGTTGCCATCGCCATGAATGGAGCAAAGCCCAACGAGGCAAGGGGTACGACCACCTCAGGGGAGTGCTCAAAAGCGAGAAGTGAAGAATGTGTTTGAATGTCAGCTGGTAGTAAAGCCGACATGAGCACACCCAGTGCGAAGAAGACGTGAACAACGATAGTAAAAGTGATAATAACAGCACCGCTTATCACAACATTTGAATAGCACCCTTTTAATACCAACGGCATCTCGTGCACCCACCAAACTTTCAGGCCACGATTGAGAGTTTTCACATTGCAGATTGAAGCGAGATGTTCAGTTTTTGAGGGCATATTTGGTGTCCTGAGCAATGATTGCTCATGCATAAAGTTAGAGAATGAACGGATTCGGGTTGCCCCATTCCTGAAAGTAGTGCTGGAACGTCTTGCAGTCAGTGCCAATGTAGCGCAGCTCGATCTTAGGCCACCGCTTGCGGGCAACGTCAAACGCTACCTTTAAAGACCGGTCCGACAGGATGAACTGGAGTTGAGGACGTTTCTGAATGCTCGCCATGATCCTGCACCAATCAGGTTGCCTGCATTGAAATAAACGCGGTTTAAATCAGAGTGAGTGATACGTGTTATGTGAAGTCACGCTATAGCTTGAGCCATCTCTACAGCAGCAAGAACTATTGCGCGGCGCGTTGCCTCATAGTCATCGGGAATTACATCACCCTCGTTTTTGCCTGATTTAACTTGAGGGTAAGCGTGATCCATTTCACCATCCATGCAGTAAGCCGCACCGCTTGAGGTTTGCTCATTGCAAATGTTTAGCTGCAATTTGACGGCTAAACGCAGAGCATCACCGTCGTCCTCTAATGGGTTCCACCACTCGCCGATTTCTTCAACGTACAACGCTTCTTCTAGGCCGTATCGCGCCATCATGCCAGGAAGGTTTGTGGCCTCACTTGCATAACTAGCAGTATATCCGGCGGCTTTCGCAGCGAGTTCAAGCAGTTCACGATTAGTCATGTCGATTTACCTATGTAGGGATTAAGAGAAGGTTCAGCTAATCATCGCTACAACTCTTTCAGGTCCGAACTCGTGGCAACCGCATTGGCTATCTCTGTCCTTCGCAGTTCCAGTTGCCCGAACGGCATTGTTACTTGCGTGCACGTTGATGATTTCCTCGACGTCTTCTTTGGGTGACCAATTCAACCCTTTGAAATTACCCTCTCACGAGTTTGTTGAGATGCAAGGCCGTGGAACATCTTTTTTTTGCCGGGTTACGTTCGCGCATAGCTGGAGCGTTTGCGATTGTGGAAAGACCGGCCCCAGCACATGCTAATGCCCTAACTCAATGCTTGCTCAAAAGTACGGTCATTCTTCGTGTGGACTGGCTTCAGCAAGAGCTCCCGACTCCTTTCCCTAATCGCTATAGCCCTCTGTAGTGCCTGCGAAAAATTTGCCTCCCAGGTATTGGCGGTACCAATGTAGACATTCACCGGCTTTCCTCTCAAGGGCGACACCTTGAAGCTGTAGAGCAGCTGTGAACCCTTGCCGCCCCGGTTAACACTCTTGCGCGTGGCCAGCGTAATGCCGAGAGGCAGGTCAGGGCGGGCTTTATCGCTGCGCTGGTTGGCCTGATTGCGAATCGGTGCAATGTACGGACGAAGCTGATCGTTGAGTTCCTTGGCGGCTATATAGCTAGCGCCAGGATCGAAGTCATAGGCCGCATCGAAAAAGGCCTTGGGAGACTCCCCGCTCCGGATTGGTGCTACATACCAGCCGTCGTCAGTCCGGCTTCGAGTGATTCCATGGTCTGGATTGTTCTCGAGGAGCATTGCTTCACCTCCGATATCGATGTGGGTTTCCATACACCAAATTTGAATAAATGCAATAGGGTCAATCGGGCTACTCCCTACCCGCGCGGGTAGGGAGTACGCCCATTGGATGGGTTCTTGATCCCTTAACATAACACCAGCACCTGATGCCTTGAGGTATCAGATCCGCGGCTGGGGCGTTAAGAGGTCTTGCAGTCAGGTCATCTCTGAACGCACCCGGTTAATTCCACTGAGTTGTGGTTTTCTCCGGAGGCACACATGAACCTACCCATGATCTCGGTTGAGCACATCAAGACCGAGACCCTGCCCGCCCTGTTTCTTGATAGCGATGCTATCGGACAGTACGGCGCTGGCGCCATCGACAGCTCAAGCGTGGATCGCTACTCCGACCTCATGGAAACAGCCGCAGTGTCCAGGCTGGCTGGGTTGATCGGCCAGATTGTTGAAAGGCTCGCTGACGCTGATCCGCGCAAGATGGCAAAAGAGCCTACTCGGCTTGAGCGTTGGACAGGCAAGGGCCTTGAGCGCCAGGCACGCTACTACTCCGCGCGCAAGAATCTTGAGGATCTGATCGAAGAGGCACAGGTCCATGCCCAGCGTGTCACGGATACGCTCAAGGCGCTGGATAACCTTCTTGTAAGTCTTCAGGACGAGGCCGCCCGGCTACGCCTGTATATCCAGGCTGCACGGGAGTTCCTGGACGAGAACCCTGAACTTGGCCTTCACAAGCAAGCGCAATGGGAGTTCGACAACCCGCGAGACCGCCTGACGCGAAAGATCGTCAACCTGACAACCCTGCTCTCCTCACACGATATGAGCGTGATCCAGATGCGCCTGACCCGTGCGCAGGCGCTCGACATGCTGGACCGTTTCAACGAGACCGTGACCGTTCTGGTGCCGGTCTGGCGCCAGCACACCTTGACCTTACTCACAACACGACACATGAGCGCAGAGATGGTGGCCGAGGCTACTCGTGCGCACAAAGACCTGCTGGGCAGCCTTTCCAAAAGCCTTGATGGCATCCAGTAAATAACGGAGATCACGCACAATGAATACCTATATTCAGCCACAGCAGTCTCGCCATGCCGCTACCGTGTTTACGCTGGATGCCAACAGCCTCAGCGCTCTAGGCCTTGGCGATACGGATATCGAGCAGATCAAGACCGTTGCCCACACCATCAAGCTTGATGACCTCGCAAGCGTGGCCAACTTTGGGCGCGAAGTCGCGGCCCACACATCCAGCTATGCAGATCCGTTATTGGACCAGATCACCAACAAGGACCTCGACAGCGCCGGCGAAAAGCTCTCCCAGGTTGTCACCCTTGCCCGCTCGGTCAACATTAACGGCCTCACCCAGAAGCGCTCACGCCTGCCGGTCATTGGCGGCCTGATCAATCGAATCAAGTTGCGGGGAGGCAACGCTTTAGCGCGCTTTGACACCACGCGTGAGCAGATCGAAAAGCTTATCGGCGAGGTGCAGACGGCTCAAGGCAACATTGCCGAGCGCAATGCCTCCCTGAACAGCATGTTTGCTGCCGTTGAGCATGAGCACCATCTCCTGGGCGTACACGTAGCGGCCGGACACCTTCGGCTCAACGAGATGCGGTCGCAGGCCGAAGACATGCGCCAGAGCATCAACAACGATCCTACCCAGCTTCAGCGTCTGGCGGATCTTGATGCCCAGATTGCCAATCTTGATAAACGCATTGACGATCTCAGAGCCATGCAGCATTCGGCGTACCAGAGCCTGCCCGCAATTCGCATCATTCAGGCCAACAACCAGATGCTGATCGACAAGTTTCACACGATCCGGGAGATCACAGTTCCTGCATGGAAGCGCCAGTTCATGCTGGCGGTATCACTCAACGAACAGCGCAACGCTGTCGAGCTGGCGCAATCGATCGACGACACCACCAATGCCCTGCTGCGTAGCAATGCCGAGCTGCTGCACCGCAATGCCGTAGACACTGCCAAAGCCAATCAGCGACTGGCCATCGATCCTGAAACGCTGCAGAAGGTGCAGGAAGAGTTGATCAGGACTGTGCAGGATGTTCAGGCGATCATTCGCAAGGGTGCGGGTGAGCGGCGTAATGCCCAGAAGCAGATTGAGCAGATGCGTACCTCTCTTCGCACACAACTGGTCGGGAGCCAGTCGGAAGGTGTCGAATGAACATCCAGGCACAGGTGTTCAGGCAGGGCTTGGCTGAACTGGATGAGCGCTGCTGTTGGCTCAAGAGCAAGACAGGTCTCCTGTGGAAAGCCGCCGTTATAGTTGTGGCTATGTACCTGATAACAGTCACTATTAACTGGATGCTTGGAGATCTGGGCACGATCAGCTCTATCGACATACCCGCAGAACTGGCACAGCTGTTCAAGGACGTGGGCAACACTACGGGTCATGATCAGGGCATCGGGCTTGTAGCCTCAAATGAATTTGAGGCTATCCATAGTCAACTCCTAGAAATACTGACCACCTATATCGCGCCCGTGGGGTTTGCCTTGGGTCTCATGGTTGCCGGCATCAAGTTGTTAGTCTCGGGAGAACATGAGTCCGCCCTAAAGATAGCCGTTTTTTCGCTCATGCTCTTGGGAGCACCCAGGCTTGCCACAACAATGCTTGGCATTGATGACCCATCAAGTTCTGCTACATCGAGCTACGTCACCTTTACTTTGGCGGTTGAGGAGGGACGGGCCCATGATGTGGAGTATCAGCTCAAATCGATTGCCCAGAGCGGTAAGAGTGTTGATTCGCTCCAGGTTGATTACCTGCTTGCCCAGATGATTGTGCGCTACCACAGCCATCCAGAAGTCAGAGAAGGATCGTTTGAGAAAACCAGGGACTGGTATCGCTACAACAGCGGTATTGCCAAGCGCTTCACCGATGCTCTGATTGCTCGGCAAGGACAGGCACTGTTTGAGATTGACGCACACAGCCTCTCTGCCATTGCTCACTTCGTCCACAGCAAGCCATACCCACAGGCAGTGATTGATTACGAAGCCAGCCAAAGCTGGAAGCTGGCGATCCTTGCAGCATTGGAGAACCTGCTGATCGCTCTACTCGCAGTGCTGGTGATGCTCAGTACAGGTGTATTGCTAATCAAAGCCATGCTTGAAGGTCGTGCTGATCGCATCCGTAGTTTGTTGGGCGATGTCGTGGAGCAGGAGCAGGCGGTATGAGCCACTTTGACCAACAACTCAACGAACTTGAAACCCGTAGTCGCCTGCTTAAGCGCAAGGCGCGCCAGCTCTTATGGGCGTTCGGCTGTCTGGTGGGGGTTCAGGCGGGTGTGTTTGTCTTCGGTCTGTTGATCAAACCAGGTCACCCGCTGGCTCGTATCGACCTACCTGCCAACCATCGCTTCAGTTAAAGGAAAACTATGGTCGACTACCTATTGAGTGTTTTTCTGGTCGCACCGATAGCTATCTTGTGGCTGATGCTGTTAATGCCGTCCGATCAAGAGTTAGCGGTAGCATCGATTGAGAGGGAGCGTGAGCGGGTAGCTATTCAGGTTTCAAGCAAAAGGAGGCTTAACCAAAGCCTTCACACGCACCGATTCCTCAAGGGCTGGCTTGCTGCCTGTGTACTGTGGACCGCGCTGATCACAGGCGTCACGTACCTGAGCTGGCCAGAGCAGACCCGACCCATGCCTGCGCTGCCCGAGCTGCCCAGCCTCGAACACTACGAGCAGGCGTATAGCAGAGGCCTTACAAGGGAATCGTTCTTTAAATTCCATGCCGCAGCAGTAAGGAGGCAAAACACCATCCTTGCCATCCATCAGGAATTTGAAGACGGGTATGGGGACAGGATCAAGAGGCTGCTGCTTGTAGTTTTAGCGATCTGGATAGGCCCCTGTGCAGCGCTTGGAGTAACCATGGCTCGCGTTAAAGCCAAATGAGCGATATCAAAGCTATACCGTACGTATAGTCTGGGGCGATACTAGTCGTTAGGCACATTATGAGAATCCGACATGGAAATCGAGCGTGAGATAAAGGATATGGAAGAGCAGTTGCGTCAAGCTATGCTGGCCTCCGATGTCGAGGCGCTAGACAGACTCCTGTCTCCAAGCCTCATCTTTACCAATCATCTGGGGCAATGCCTAGGCAAAGAAGCAGATCTATCAGCACATGGATCAGGTGCTCTTAGTATTTCCAGACTGGACTCTTCAGAGCAAGAAGTCCGAGTGATCGGAATCGACACGGTTGCTGTTTCTGTACGGGTCCAGATTACTGGTAGATACGCCAATCAACCTGCTAATGGAGACTTTCGCTTCACGCGCATCTGGAAACGAGTTTCAAACAAACAGTGGCAGGTTGCGGTAGCCCATGCGGGCATCATTGTCTAACAGACTCAGAAGCTAACTCACCGCTGCGGCTAGGCTAGAATTATTCCATCAACGTCGTAAGAATAAAGGGCTAGCTCAAGCCATGTGAAGGCGAATCATCTCACGCAGCCGAGCCGAACATTGTCGTGCCTTGACTGCCTCTTGTCGATGCCGTTCATAGTTCTCCGGCTGGTCACTCTTTTTGGCCTGCTCGGCAAGCCGAAGGTGTAGGGCTTCCTTCTCATCGTATACACGTGTTGCCGTCCACATGGCCTCTTCAGCCAGCCGCTCCTGACTTTTGGAAAGAATCTCGGCGGAGTAGGAGTGACCGGTGTGGCAGCGATAGTGAAACTGCCCGTTCTGCTTGATCTCATAGAGTACGCCGCGACATTCCGGGCAACCAAACGGGGAGGGAGCACCGATTGCTTCCAGCCCGGGAATACCTGAGGATCGCTGCTTGGATACCTGATCTTCTGTCGCTAACCAGTCTACGTCCTGTTGCGACGGTTCGACCGCTTCGTGGGTTAGGCTTACCAACTTATCCGCTAACTGGTTAACGGGAAGCCAGTGATCGACATAGGTATGGTCAAGTCTGTTATTGACCATAAAGGGACTGACTGCTTCAAGCGGGTTCTGTGCCAGAGTGATCCCGCCATGGCACTTGACGGCCTCCATGCCCAGCACGCCATCTTCCATGTCACCGGGCAAGGTTACGCCTATGACATTCTCCCGAAACTCAATGGCAGCAGAACGAAACAACGGGTCTATGGAAGGCCGCTCAAAGTTTTCCTTGGGCCCATACACGATCCGGATCTTTCTGTTTTCAACACGCATATGCCTGTCAGGCGGAGCAATCAGGATTTCACCTTGAACAAGGGGATCCAGTTCTTTTGCATAGCGGATAGGTAGTTGAGTGTGTTGGGAGAGGATATCAAGTAGTGCCGGCTCGTTGGGACTCATGTGCACTACAACCAGCACGCCTTTAGATCAGGGGGTAGCTTGGCCAGCAGCCAGTGCAGGGCGTTGAATCCTCCTGCTGAGGCGCCGATAACGATCAGTCGATCTACCGATTCCATACCGTCACCGCTTATGGGCGTCTTATTATGAACCAGTATAGACCCTCGATAATCATCACTCACGGATGTCTATTTTCAACAGACGAGCATCTTAAGTTGAGGCTGCACCGTTTCATCGTGCTGGCTCAACGCTCCTTGCCAGCCTTAAACGATCCCTCTGATTCTCCTACTTGGGTTTGCCGGCCCTATCGTTCAACATCGCCCCGTACAAAATAAGGGCCGCGCTGGACAATAAGCCCAATCCACCTAATAAGAAGACAGGGTCTGCATATCCTAGGAACAGGCATATCACGCCAATCAGAACCATAAAAGCGCCTAGGCTAATCATCGCAGCATTCCTTAAGTGTCAATCTTTGAACGCCATTGATATAGATGGCGGCGAAGAAAGCTAGAAATGTGCCACATTAATGGCAGCCCTCCTTCAAGCTTGTCTTGCCATAGCCGATAGCTTTGCTAGCTTTAGCTTGTTTACTGAGGTGAAAAATGCAGGAAGAAGATTTCCACAGGCAGATAGTGATGGAGCTTACCCTGGGAAGGCCATTACCTAGCCTATGGGCTAAGGTTATTTCAGAAGCGAAAGGTGATAAAGCTTACGCTAAAGCCTTGTACCTACGCTATCGTATGGACAGTTTGAAGGCTTTGCATACGAGTTCACCTGATCACCCTCTCCTATCAAATGTAACTTTAAAGAGAAACTATCATCTTTATTTGTTGATCGGTACGACCTTAGTGCTCAGCATTTTTGCAAGCTGCATGGTCTTGCTGTAAGCAGCAAATAAACGCGTTTGCTCAACTACCGCCTTTGCTATTGAGTTCTTTCATTGTCTTATGACACACCTGTATCAGGTGTTCTAATTTCCAGGGCTTGGCCAAGAAAGACGAATGATCCCTTCGTGGCAGGTCAGCACCTGCACAATAGGCAGAGGACAGGACAATATGGAGCTCCGGACAGGCACTTGCTGCAAGACGCGCCAGGTCTATGCCATTTAGACGCCCCGGCATGCAGATATCAGAAACCAGCAGTACAACCTCGTTGAGATGGTTTTGCAGGTAATCCCACCCAGCATCCGCTGTCGAAAATGAAGCAACAGAGAATCCCTCCATCTCCAAGACGTCTCTCACCAATTCACGCACCAGCTCTTCGTCTTCGCAAAGAACCGCGGTAGGAGGCTTTGCGCTGGCCGATTCCAAGGTAGGCATAAATAAGGGTCATCAAATCAGCTTCGGCAACAAATTCAAGGACTTGAATTTAGCCAGCCTGTTCAAAGTACCTGACCGGAAACCTATTTGTATAACAATTGCCATTAAACTTGTACAAAATAGCTAATATGTACAGCTATTTGGATACATGTTCTATAGTTGCTCTAGAGATTCCGGTTGCCAGACCTCTCTAGGTCAGACTGAAATGATCAAAACATTGAGCATTTACAATGCGCTGGTGATTAACTGGACAGGAAAGCTATGGCAGATTTTAGCGGTTTCAACCCAAACGCTTCTTATGAGGTTCGATGTGATGGAGTCAGGTTTGCTGAGATTCATCAGAGCCGTTTTTTGAAGGTAAAAGTCGAGACCTTCCCACAGGCGAGATACGAGAGAGCAAGCTCTTTATCAACGGAACACCTGTAGGTGTGGTGTCAGGCCTTACCATTACTCGTGTGAATGACAATGTTGTTTTTGAGCTGCTCCCTCTTCCCTAATCCTGGCGATATCCCTAGCTATTGGATTCTTTCAAGGTATTTCGGATCTCAGCCTTTACAGCTGCCGCATCCTGACTCGTCTCGTGCTGTCTGAGCACCCTTTCACAATCGGCAATGATCAAGTTCAGAAGAGCACTATTAGCGATGTGGCTGGGCTTAAGGCTTCGTGTCAGCAGCATCTCACCTGATTGCGTCCTTAAACATAGCAATGTTTCATCGGCGCTTACAGACTGAGCCTTGATTTCATAGGTATGATCGAACACCTGAAACAGGCGCTCTATATGACGTCGCAAGGGCATAATCTTTCAAATTATCAATCATCTGGCTATTTGCCAGATAGCTTAAACCAAAGATCTGCCTGATGCCTGTCTAGCTCTGATCAACTGTGCGCCGCTGGTCAGTCTGGACAAGAGCTTTTTAAATGAAGCCATCAACAACACCTGGTTTATTCAGCTCTTCTACCGAAAGATAGCAGGAACAGATCACGGTGCTTTCTACTGCACGATAGACCGAAAGCAGCATATGGCTTTCGGCTAAAGCCTCGTACCTACAGCGCAGCGGGTACAGCTCGCGAGCAACACGTTGCATCACGACACGTAAAGGGTCACTCAAGGTGTCAATTCCACAAAGGCTTAAACATCGCTAGATCTAGCTTCGTGCCGAGAGGTCGAAGACATGCAAATTTATCATTTCCGATCCCATTTCTGTACGCGAAAAGATGACTGGTAAGTCTACGTTTTGAGATCTTCTTACCAAGCAAATGATCGATAGACAAGCGATTAGAAACCCTGACGAATAAGTGCTGGTCTTTTTATTGGAAGCAAAAGGATCTTGCCTGATCCTCTGTTAGCCGCTGCAGGTAGAGTACACCCCTATACTGCGGCAGCTCTTTTTAATTGATTCAGGCACATCCCTCACTTAACCTAGACCAATGCATATCGGTTAGAAATGATGATCCCAAACTCTAGCCAATCCCATGATTACCGTTCGTATAAGATCGAGCGACTTTTTGAGCAAGCCATCAACTATCTAGGACCTAAAAGCTATCTTGCTCAGGTTATAGACAGCTATCGGACGTCTATCATGGACGCAGAGGCGACTGCGCTGTTAAGGCTTCAATTACTGCTTCAAGGTATCCACGAGGCGGGAGGTCTTAAAGATGATCAATTTGAACATCTGGTGGGCACTATCCTTACCGGCCAGACTGAGGGCTGGCTCCTTTGATTATGATTGTAATCCTAGTCAAACACCTTAGCCATCTTCACCCTGACCAACGCTCGGTTTCCACCTGTTTCATTAACAGCTCACAACCCCGTAGGGCAAGCGTATCAACCGCAAACGGCTTGGTTAAAATCTGCACTCCCGGCTCCAGACGACTGTTGCCTATTGCAGCGTTTTCAGCGTATCCAGTGATAAGCAATACTTTGAGGCCTGGCCGGACTTCACGTGCTGCATTAGTCATCTTTCAACCGTTCATGCCCCAAGCAGACCGACGTTAGAGATAAGGAGGTCAATATGTATGTCAGAGGCAGGGCCTGAGCCCCAAGCACATCCGTTCGCAGCATACGTATCGTAGGTTCGTCATCCACAATCAACAGCGTCTCGAGTCATGGGGCATTGTTGGGTATTGCCACGCTCTGTATTCATTGTTTTTTTCTAACGACTGCAATTTTAGAATCAAAGACTTTAAAGCGATAGAATTTACTATCGTCTCATGGTAGGTACTTAAGGATGGTAGCTATTTTTGTAGGCTTTAGAATGAAATAAAGATCACTGCCTGTTTTTAAGTCAGGCCCTATGGCCTATAGCGGATGGCAGAAAATTACCCTGCAAGAAGTATTCTTTCAGGGGACAAATTTGCAGGGGCCGCATAGTAATCAGACTCCCACGGATATATTCGCTCGTTACTATTGCTATAGTATATTTTCAGGATGTTCTTTATATCCTGTCTGAAACAGGTCCAATGTAATACTACTCAGAAGGTTCCTTAAGTTCATTGATATGGATGACAGGCTAAAACAGTTGCAATCACGATTTACTGATTACTGCTCCTTTCACGTTGAAAAAACCAAGAATGGCGTTCTAATCCTGGCTACAAGCCATACAGGGCGCTAGTGAGTAGCTGCTACCTCCCTGATGATCAGGACAGGGATTTTACAGACAGAATGTTGGGCGAGTTTGAGCAAACTCTTATTGTTAAAAGAGCTCGTGGGTAGCATGACTTATTTCTAGAGGGATACAGGCTAAATTGCGAGAGCGGTTGAAAAAGCAAGAAGGTAATAAAAGGGTACAAAAAAACCGTTCAAGCCAGTCTCTTGAGCCAGATAGGCGCAGTGCCCAGCAATATCCAGGCGGCAACGACCGAAAACTTCGGTCACGATACATAATAGGGTGTCGCCCACTCATTACCGTCTGCCTGCAAAGGGAGTTGAGATTGAGCTTAGCGTACCCAGTGTTTCCTGAGCAAAATAACGTTTGAGCCGTTGTCAGGGTCCAGTAGTTTTTGCATACGGTAGGCTGCACACAGCAAGATGAGCGCTCGAATAGTCTCGTTTGTATCGACCTCATTGAGTGGCACCTCCCACTCAAATCGCCCCTTGCCTGGTATGCCGGCAGTGGGACAGCTGATCCTGGCAACACGACCAGCACTCTCCGAACACATGCCGAAGGTGAGATGAATTTCCATGGCTATCTGAAGCTGACGCGAGTCACCATCATCAAGATGCGGCCGCCATGGCGCAGGCTTGTCCGTTTTGCCTTCCACCAACGGGACTGACCCTTCCTCAACCCAGTCCACGATCCTGTAGCCGCAGCCAAGTGCCGCCAGTTTGAGTTGCCGTTCAAGAGGTAACAGGTAGCTCTCAAGGTCATTGCTCATAGGTAGAGGTCTCGTTGTGGCAAACACGCTGGCGTCGTTGAGAAACACTAGCTGTATAAAGCGAGGTAACACGGTCTCGTCGTCAAAAGCCCTGTTTACGTTAACCTCGCTGATCTGACCACCCTTCAAGCAGGAAAAGTTACAGGCGGTAGGCTCTAGATCGCGGCTTTAAGCACCGCACCTACACAAACAGAAGGCAGAAATGGGAAGAACGCAGAGGTGATGGAGCTATCACCCTAAAAAATGCCCTGCAAAGCAGGGCTAAACCTTCAGAAGTGTCTTTCAGACAATAGGATGCTAAGCATTCCATGTTACATTTCTATGAATAGGTTGTCATACAATCACTGCCAAGAGCTTGAGGCGCTGCGCCTTTATAGCTCAAAGAGCAAGTATTGCGTTGTAAGGGATTTACCGATGTACGAGACAGATGCAGACATAGACGACGTGCTCATTCGTCGCGTCGAGTGTGAGGAATGTGATGAGGTAAAGGCATGTATGTATACCCTGCATCCTGAATGCGACACGTTGAGATGGATTTGCCCCGGTTGCATTGCTGAACTCCGGCCTGAGTGCCAGTAAGTGCTTTTGCAAAGGAAGCAGTCATACCAGCTCGTTCTGCGAAAGTACAAGATAAAATTCGTCTAGTAAAAGCCAAGGTCGCCGCTGATAGTGCGAGGCCGCCCAGATCTAAGCTCATCATTAAGCCCGTCAAGTCCCATTGAGAAAAGCGAAGGCGCCATCTGAATTATGGTCTGAGCGGTGATATCTAATCGTCTGGCAATCGATGAGTCAGATTCACCGCTAGCGCAAGAAAAAATGATTTCAGTTCATAGTTTTATTGTAGTTCACCACACTTACCCCTTCATTCCGCGACGTAACACCTAAGCACTATTCTGCTGGAAGAGGTTTCAACGATTGAAGCGCTCTGCCAGATCGCGCAGATAGACTGCCATCTGCTCAAGTTCACCACTGAGCACGGCACCTTGCTGTGACTGTTGAGTGCTGTGATCGGATAACTCGGCAATGCGGGTGATCTGCTGATTGATGTCCTCTGCCACATGGCTCTGCTCTTCTACCGCCGTAGCCATCTGCTGGCTCATGGCCGTGATTCGCATGACCGCCTGGCTGATTCCCTCCAGTGCCTCGCGTACAGCTGCCGTGTGTTCTTCACTCTGCCGTGAGGCCTCTTCGCCCTTGGCTGCTGTAGCAACGGCGCGTTGTGCGCCTGAGCGCAGGTTCTCGATGATCTGGTGAATCTGCTGGGTAGAATCACGCGTACGTGAAGCCAGCGAGCGCACCTCGTCTGCGACCACGGCAAATCCGCGACCAGCCTCACCTGCCCTCGCCGCTTCAATCGCAGCATTAAGCGCCAGTAGATTGGTCTGCTCGGCAATCGAAGTAATCACATCGGCAACACTGCCGATCGACTGGGTGGAATCGGCAAGCTCACCCACCGCCTGTCCAATTTCACTCACGGCGCCAGCCAGCTGCCTCATGGAGGCTAAACTCTCATCCGCCACGTCACGACCATGCAGGGCCAGCGACTCCGCCTCGCCAGCAGCCTGAGCCGTCTGGTTAACGTTTTGCGAAACCTCCTGAATGGTGGCAGACATTTCATTGATTGCGGTGGCTGACTGGTCGGTCTCATGGCGCTGACGATCAAGCAACTCGGCTTGAGCACGTGCAAGACGCGACGACTCTGCTGCCTTGCTCTGCACGTTGTTGCCGGTATCTACCAGGCGAGTCAGTGCCGTTTGCAAACGTGACTCCTGGCTTTGCAAGGCGAGGTCCATCTGGCCTGCCGCACCAAACTGGTTACTGTACGTAGGCGCAACGATGGCGCTGGTAAACATCTTCGGATTGGCCTCGAAGATCTTTTCAATAGCCCAGCGCTGGCGCTTGAACTGCCAGAAGGTAATGCCTAGTGCGCTGGCAACGATCACACCCGCCTGGGCAAGGTCGTTGAAATAGAAATGACCGCCAAGGATAACGGCACCGCTGAAAAGCGTAGGCCATGCAATTTTGACAGAATGCCTGATGGCTTCTGTCACTGGTACTGCACGCTTGCCTTCACGCAGCCGTGTATACATGACATCGGCCCGTCGAATCTGATCCGCGGTAGGCAGCACACGTACGGACTCATAGCCCACCATCTGGCCATTTTCCCAGATAGGCGTGACGTACGCGTTCACCCAATAATAGTCGCCGTTCTTGCAGCGGTTCTTGACGATACCCATCCAGGCCTTGCCTTGTTTAAGGGTATCCCACATATGGCCAAATACACCCTCAGGCATATCTGGATGACGAACCAGATTATGTGGACTGCCAATAAGCTCTTCTCGTGTAAAACCACTTATTGCGACAAAAGCGTCGTTGCAATAAGTAATTTGTCCCTTGAGATTCGTCGTTGAGATAAGACGCTCACTTTCCCTGAATGTACGAGCCTGTTGTGTCACTGGCAGGTTTTTGCGCATGGCGGAAGAGCCTTTATTGATATCGAAAAGATCTGCTGTTTATTTATGCTGACAGACCCGTACTATCATCGGCCCTATAGAAAGATTCTGAAGTAACGCCGCTGTATAACTGACGAATGCACAACCGAAGTGCGTCTGGCTAGTGCATCCAGACGCATCGATTGTCATTTATTCGAATGAATTAGCTGCACTCTGCCAGCCTGTTGCTACGTACGTCCGAGATGACTACTAACCAAAGTCTATGTGCCAATAGGCTAGAGGCGGGAGATAAAAAGCTGCTTGGCGTTCTCAGTGGCTTTAGAGCTGGTCCACAGACGGCCTCTTGTCCCGCTCAATATAACGAGGAAGGCGCTCAAGCGGGTCCTCTTTCTTCTGCCGTGATGCAAGGCGATACTGGATATCAGCCAGCCTGCGTGCGAGTTTTTTTCGGTGTGCATGCTGTTCAAAGACTATGGCAGTCAGCGTCATAGCCAATAGCGAGACGGTGGCAAGTGAAACCAATGTTCCGAGCCAGTAGGCATGAATGCCTTCCAGCATACCCCCGCTCACGCTTGCTTTATGGAAGTGCGCGCCAGCCATTCCCGCGTAATGCATCGCAACGACGCCAAAGCCCAGAAAAATGGAGGCGGCAAAGCGCAGCATCCAGACATGAGGCAAGGGACGTTTGAGATGAAAAGCCACACACAGCGCGGAGGTTGATGCGAGTATGGCAATCACAATGGATACGCAAAACCAGACCGGATCATAGCTAATTGCCGGATGTATGTTGAGCGCCGCCATACCCGTATAATGCATACCGGCAATACCGCATCCCATCACCAGACCGCCTACTGCGAAATGCCTGGTCTTAAGATCCGTACGACAGACGATTCTGAGCGCCAGGGCTGAAGCTAGCACGGCGAGTCCCAGTGACAGCACGGTAGTTGAGATCTGGTAGCCAAGCTCAATTGGCAAACTAAAGGCAAGCATCCCAATAAAATGCATTGCCCAGATGCCGGTCCCCATGGCCAGGGCGCCACAGCTCAGCCACACCCGGGCAGCCGTACCGGACGTTCCAAATACGGCAGACGCCAGTTGCAGCGCAGTGTAAGAGGTCAGCACCGCCACGATTACAGAGACCAGCACAAGAAGTGGGTCATAACTACCAGCAAGCATACGAACCACCAAAATTTTAGACCCAAAGCTTAACGGCTGCCGTACGCCATACTGAAATCTTAGCTACGATTTTCATCGCAAAGAATTGTACGCTCATCTGTTGAAATAACTATTTAGGAATTTAAGTTAATTAATAAGCTATTTAGCCGACAGTTGAGCAAATAGTCTTTCTTGAAAGACGCCCCGCTGAAACTGCCATTGCCCGGATTGATAAGAAAAGGCTTCCATGAAACAAACCAATCGTCTTCGGCGTGTGTTTATTGCCTTTTCTGTGTGCTTTACGCTGGGCCTTGTCAGTGTCGTCTCGCTGCAGCTGTTCAGGAGCTATGAGGCGACCCTACGCGCGGCTGAAACCAATGCTGCTAACCTTGTGAAATCCATGGCGCAGCATGCCTATGACATCTATGAAGACCTTGACCTGGCCAGCTATGGGATCGTCGAGCGTCTGGAATGGGATAACTTTGGCGCTGGGTTATCGGGCGATGATGTGACGCGTTTGAAGCGACTATTCAAACGCCAGGTTGCGCAGATGAATCAGGTGCATGGCTTCTTCGTATATGACAAGGACGGCAACTGGATCGTAACGGACAAGGATGACTATCCCGCCAGCATCAACAATAGTGACCGTGACTATTTCATTTATCACAAGACCTTTATGGATCGAGCGATACGTATTGGTACCCCTCTGCGTAGCCGCTCCACAGGTGACCTCGTCGTGCCGGTCTCGCGCCGGATCAACAACCCGGACAACAGCTTCGCGGGTGTTTTTCTTATCACGGTCAACATCGAGTACTTCAACCAGTACTATGCCGACTTTCATCTAGGCCCAAGAGATATTATCTCGCAGGCCTTACGCAGTGGCGAAGTCATCTCACGGCTTCCTTATTCAGAAAAGAACATCAATTACAGTCTTTCCAAAGGTGAGGTCTATAGCAAGTACCTGCTGCAAAGTCCGTCGGGGGTAGCGCGCATCCGGTCCGTTGTTGACGGTATAGATCGCATCCAGGGCTATCAGGCCCTTGAGCGCTATCCTGTGGTCGTTCAGGTCGGACTCTCCCGACGCGATGTGCTGGCGGCCTGGATAACCGAGGTTGTTATCTATACAGGCGGCCTGCTTGTCATGCTGGCTGTTTTATTTGCAATGGGCCTGCTGGTCTTACGCTATATGCGACTGGACCAGGAGCATCAGCTCGAGCTTGCGACAGCTTATGAAGCAGTTGAAAAGCTGGCAATGGAGGATGGTCTTACCGGTCTTTCCAACCGGCGTCACTTTGATGTCATGCTGCCGGTTGAGCTTAATCGAGCAAAGCGACAGGGGTACCCTGTAGGGCTGATTATGCTTGATGTTGATTTCTTCAAGAACTTCAACGACCGCTATGGGCATCAAATGGGAGATCTGTGCCTGCAAGCGGTAGCTCAGGTCGTCCAGAAAAGCGTACGGCGTGCAGGCGATCTAGTTGCACGTTATGGAGGAGAAGAAATAGTCATTCTCCTACCTAATACGGATGAACCGGGTACCCATCAGATCGCTATGTCCATAGTAGAGGGTATCAGGGCGCTCAATATCGAACACCTGGACTCTCCGTTGGGACGTGTGACTGCCAGTATCGGCTACCATGTGGTCGGCTGCGATGGCTTTGCTTACAGCCCGACGGAAGCGCTTGGGCTGGCTGATCAGAACCTGTACGAGGCAAAGGGACTGGGCCGGAACAGAGTGCACCCTGCGATGTGCCAATCATAAACTTATTGTATGCCAGATGCTGAAGCATAGGTCTCTAGTCAGATTTCTTAATCTATGCAGGGTGAGGACTTGTCCTTGCCAATGCCTAGGATCGACAAGAGAAAAAAGGGCACCAGTGAGCAAAAGGCAATGAGCCCCTTATGCTCGTAATTACTTTCCTGCGCTCCCGTTAGAAACCAGACGGGAAGCGAAGCGGCTCCCAATGCTATACAGCCAAGCCTGATGGCGTGCCTGGCCGGATTGCGCTTTTTTAGTCTCTGCATGTCGCCTTCCTGCAATCGTTAGTCAGCTAGCCAATCAAAGCTGACGGAGGCCACCTATGCCAGGATGCATCAAGTCCTATGCAGAATTGTCGATGGGAGAATCCGCTGATCCTATACCGGCAAGCAGTAGCATGGCCTAACTCATACCATTTCATTTGATTCCAGACCTCTCGGCTGGCATAAGAGGATTAGTTGTTTAGACGCCGATTTGAGTCCCTATCATGCTAATCGCACCTCTGCCCGCCAATGAAGAGGCGCGGCTTCGCCTGCTTCATAGTCTCGACCTGCTTGATACCCCAGCGGAAGAGACCTTTGACCGTATCACCCGGGTGGTCTCCGAGCTTCTTCAGGTTCCTATCGCCCTAGTGTCACTGGTGGATGAGCATCGGCAATGGTTCAAATCGGTGGTGGGCCTTGAGGTGTGTGAGACGCCACGAGATCTGGCCTTTTGCGCCCATGCGCTTCATGTCGAGGACATGCTGCTGATTGAAGATGCATGGCAAGATCCACGCTTTGCGGACAACCCGCTGGTTACCGGCGAGCCCTATGTACGGTTCTATGCTGGTGTGCCGCTGCGCAGCAGTCAGGGTCTGGTGCTTGGTACCCTGTGCGCAATCGATACCCAGCCCCGAACCCTAACTGAGCGAGCCAAAGCTAGTCTCAAGGATCTGGCCCGTGTGGTTGAACGTGAACTGATACAACGGGAGGCGGCCAGGGAAACCCGGCTGATCCAGGAACAGGATGCTCAGGCGCTGCGTTATCGTGAGGCGCGTTTTACAGCCATGTTCCAGCAGTCGCCTATTGGAAAGACGCTGATTGACCTTCAGGGACGGTTTGCCGAGGTTAATCCAAGGCTGTGCGAGATACTGGGCTATACGGCCGGGGAGCTCAGGCAGAAGACATTTTCAGACGTGACCTATCCCGAGGATCTGGCAGCGGATCTGAATCTTATTGCTGATCTCATGTTTAATCGACGCCAGACCTACTCGCTTGAGAAGCGCTACATTCACAAGGCTGGACATCTGGTCTGGGTAGCAATTGACGTTACGCTGGTAAGAGATGGCGCAGGCAATCCGTTACACTTTATCGCCGCGGTGCATGATATCCGCCAGCGTAAGGAGCACGAAGCCCTGCGGCTGAACTATCAGGCTGAACTGGAAAGGCGTGTCCAGGAGCGGACGCTTGAGCTGCAAAGTAGCCGGGAAACCCTGCAAACCATCACGGACAACCTGCCTATTCTCATTGCGCAGGTAGACCGTAACCTGTGCTATCGCTTCAATAACGACGTGTATCGTCAGATCTTTAATATCGATCCGAAAACCCTGCTGGGTAAACCCCTGACGGCGATGTTGCGCCCTGAGCTCTATAGGGAACTGCTTCCTTGTTTCCAGCGGGCATTGGCAGGGGAGCGGGTCAGCCATGACAATATCCAGTACAGCCTTGAACAGGACCGTATCTGGAGCGCTACCTATATTCCTGACGTGCGTCATGGTGAGGTGGTCGGCTTTTACGTTATGTCCCAGGATGTCACAGAACGTAAGCGGGCAGAAAAGGCTCTGGTCGACAAGGCCATGCTTGATCCACTGACTGGCCTACCCAATCGCCGCGCCTTGCATGACAGGCTCGAACAGGTGATAGCTGCCGCCCGGCATGATGGCGTTCCATTTTCCCTGTTTTTCCTTGATCTTGATGGGTTCAAGCTGGCCAATGATACCCATGGCCATGAGGGTGGTGATGAGATCCTGAAGCAGGTAGCGCGCAGGCTCGGTCAAGCGATAAGAAAGGATGACTTCATCAGCCGACTGGCTGGTGATGAGTTTGTCATTATTGCCAGTGGCGTTGCGTCAGAAGCTATCTGTAGCCGTATCGCCAAGAGTGTATGCGATACGATCAACGTTCCTTTTTCTCTTCCTGATGGACCAGCCAAAATTGGCACCAGCATTGGCATCGCGCTGAGCTCCACGACTGATAATCTCTCAGCGGAAAGCATCATGGCTCGGGCTGATGCGGCCATGTATACCGCTAAACGCAAGGGCAGAAACAACTATCAATTCGCCTCAGGTTCGGCGGAGCTGCCTCATAACGTACGGCCAATCAATCTGCGTAAGCAGGAAGACTAGGCTACTTTGCAGATCCTTGGCCATAGTACCAGCGAAGCCTCAGCAGCGGTCTATACTCTGAAACGAGATAACAGCATTGTTTAGCTGATAAGAAACCTATTAGCCTGAAGTCTTTAAGGAACCTGTGATGAGCGAGCCTCTTTCTCCTGAAACCATTGCCATCGTTAAATCTACTGCTCCTGTCCTTCAGGAGCATGGCGTGGCAATTACCACTCGAATGTACGAGCGTCTCTTTGTTGATCCTGAAATCAAGGCGCTATTCGATGACGCAGCTTTCAAGTCCGGCGAGCAGCCCAAGCGACTGGCTGGCGCTATCTTGGCGTTTGCTAAAAATGCAGATCGGGTAGAAGCCATTCAGGGCGCTGTAGACAAGATCTGCGCTCGCCATGTTGCAACCCATATCAAGCCCGAACACTATCCCGCCGTGGCTAATGCGCTGTTACCCGCCATCAGGGATGTATTGGGCGATGCGGCAACTGATGAGATCCTAGACGCCTGGGGCAAGGCCTACTGGTATCTGGCGGATATCATGATCAATCGTGAAAAAACTTTATACGGCGAAGCGCATTAATGGTTGTGGCCCGAAGCTTATCCTCTGTGTGCCTATGAAGGCTGGAGCTCTGTTTTGCAAAAAGGACAGAGCCAGCCAAGCGAGTCACTTTCAGGATGAAGCGTGTAATGACATGGCCTCATCTCGCCGCATTCCTCGCATTCGACACGACGAACAAGGGCATCCTCTTCATCGGGCAACACAGACACAAAGACCTCCACCTTAGGGATAGTTGGAAAAGAGCGGTATACAAGAAGGCTGCTTAGGAGCAGCCTCCTCTGGCATTAGCCGCTCGCACTACCATTAGGGCTTGGTGCGATTGGTAAGGTCTGTATCTGCGTCATGAGTACCGCTCAGGTGTGAGCGAGTACCATCCTTCTCAATATCCACATCAGTACGGCGTACGGTATCGCGTACCGTTTCGGTGTGCTGTGTGGTTTCCTTGCCCACTACCACTTCTTCAACGACTCGTGCAGTCTTGGCCACAACAGCTTCTTCAGCAGTTTCCTGAATCTCAACCGTACCCTCACGGAATGCAGACACGTCATCGGTTGAGACCGGACGATCTACCGGGCGACGCTCGATAACTGCATGCTCTTCACGCAGGTTTACGGTTTCCTCAACGGGACGTTCGGTCATATGGGAAACCACACGCACTCGTCCCAGGCGATTCTCTCGCTTACCCACCTTCAGGTCTTCTTCCATCACTGGAATGGCCGTTGTTTCAGCCGGCATCTGATCAGCCAGTGGGGTAGCGTTTACGCCCATGGTAGCTGCCGTAGTTGAGGTAGCTGTTGGCGCCATGGTGGCATCGCTGGTGACTGCGCTATCGCCCATGGTATTGGTATAAGCCGTTGCGCCCTGGCTGGTCCAGGTAGCGCTGCGCTCATCAATATCGATTGCGCCGTTACGCTCGAGGATGTCTTCAACTACCGGGACCTGAGCGTCGTCATTAACGGTCACAGTTACTACGGTAGAGCCTCGACGAACCGCTTCGGTGTAGGTATCCCGATAGCCTTTATGCTCGGTGTCATCATCACTAAAGAGTGACCGGAAAAAATGGCCTACTTTTTCAGAGACCGAGCCGTCGTGAGTATCGGTATGGGATGCGTCTGTGCGCATAGACGTATCGGTCGTGCCATCCATCACACCGGTTTCGTTGGCAGCGGCAATCTGAATATTGGTCTGGGAAACGCCCTTGGCCAGGAGTTCGCGTTTAACCAGTTCAGCTTCGTTATAGCGATCAAACGCGGCTACTAGAGTATGTTGCATAGGTCACCTCTGGGTCTCTTCAACAGCCTTGGCTGTGATGGGTTTAAGTGGTGTGCTTTGCACCACGCCTGGTATCTGGCATCCAGGCTAGTCAGTCTTTAAGCGCAACTGATCTGATGTCATCAGACTGTCCAGATGCGCTGGCTGGCATCATTGCCACTATAGGTCTGGAGTCGGGGTTTGCCGCTTTAGTTCAGAGAAACCTACAAATGGCAGGGCTTTCCCATGGCAGACCTTGGCTTGGTTCAAAGTCTCATATGAAAGGCCGCACTCAAAGGAAACCCGGCAAGCTACCGATACTCACTATGAATGGCGCCTGCGAAATGCTGAGCAATGTTAATCAGATTTGGCGCGTCTTAAATCGCCATACGATTTAGCTCAGATATACTTCTTTTGGGTTCTACCCCGTCAGGAAAGGAAGGCATAAAAGGATCCTTACGAGAAAGACCTTTTATGCCCGAGCGGCTACTAACGGAGGGAGCTTTGGCCGCTCTCTCGATCCTAGGGCCGCGACAGCCTGAGAGTAGAATCGAGAGCAGGCATCATACGAGAACCTCAAGACCTGTGCAATTTAGGTGGGAACCCATTTCCATTACCATGTTGATGCCCCAAAGATAATCCAGTGATGAAAGCCCCACACCTTGGGTGATTCACGGCTCATGATGCGGCCGTAGCCTTTTTGAGCCAGCAGATCCATGACGTCGCCCAATTCAACAACGTGTCCCATCCAAGCATCTTCAAGCATGCATTTGACTGCCGTTTTAGCACTGTCACACAGCTACCTGGCCCGCGTTGCCTCTTCAGCCATTTCAACCTGGATCGGTAACGGCGTGATTTCAGGCCTTGTCTGAAATTGTGGATCGACCTCATGACCTTGCGCCAGGTCGATCCACAGGCTCTCAACATTGCTGTCAATAATACGCTTGAGCTCATCAGATGTGCGAATAACAAACCCACCCGCCAGAAGGGATGATCGGCCCGTGGAGTGCAGAATTCCTTAACATACACCTCCAGACGAGCCTGATTAGTTGACTACTACAGGGTGTGTTGGGAAAGGATATCCAGTAGCGCCTGCTCGTTGGCACTGATGTGCACAACAACCCGCACGCCAGCCTTTAGTTCTGAGGGCAACTTGGCCAGCAGCCAGTGCAAGGCATTGAACCCTCCTGCTGAGGAGCTGATAAGGATCATTCACCCACTATAATAGATGAATTAATACACCTAAGCGTTATCTACAAGGCATTAAAACTCTTTTTTATCCTGCTGATCCTATCCGAGCGCAGCAATGCCCAATCAGAGCCAAAACCATATAAAAGCAAGGCTTGTCTCAATGCAGCAGCTCGGACTGGCTTTTGTCTGTTTAGTAATTTTTGCATTAACCGCAATGGAGTGCTGGCAGGTCTGGAGCGGCTATCGTCAAGCTCTACTGGAAGCAGAAACCAGTACGTCCAACCTAGCCAGGTCGGTAGCTCAACATGCTGAAGACAGCATTAAAGAAATCGATACCTTAACGATTGGAGCACAGGAACGGCTGGAGTGGGACGGTCTCGGAAATATTCAAACTGAAAGACTTAGAGCGCTTTTCAAAAGACAGGTGGCTGGCATTCCTCAGCTGCATGGCTTGTTTGTCTACGATAAGGAAGGCAAGTGGCTTGTTACTGATAAGGATGTGGTACCTGAGGGAGCTAACAACTCGGATCGAGAGTATTTTATTTATCATCAAAACCACACCAGTTCTGAGCATCGAATAGGCCCCGTCGTCAAAAGTCGCTCTACAGGTGAATTAATTTTGCCTGTATCGAGACGGATCAGTAACCGTGATGGAAGCTTTGCAGGCGTTCTACTGGCGACCTTACGGGTGGACTATTTCGTGCAATTTTATTCTGGTTTCAAGGTCGATGACAAAGGCGCCATAGTGCTTGCCTTGACTAATGGGACTATTCTGGCGCGTAGACCATTTAACGAGTCCGTTATAGGCAGCAGTTTGTCAAAAAGTGAGATCTTTACTCGATACCTGCCTCACTCCCAAAGCGGTACAGTACTTATTACAGCTGTAGTTGATGGTGTAAAGCGGATGTACAGCTACCAGCAACTGACCCGATACCCTCTGATAATCGAAGCCGGCCTGTCTAAAGAGGCTATCCTTGCCTCCTGGCGAGCAGATGCAGAACGGTCTGCTGCCGTTGTCGCCTTTATGATAGCGGGGATGCTGGCCCTAGGCGTCACTTTGCTTCGCCAGATTAGACGTACTGTGCAAACCGAAGAACAACTTCGTCAAGCGCATAGAGAACTGGAGGAGCTTTCCTTACATGATAGCCTCACCGGTCTTGGCAATCGTCGACAACTAGACCGGGTGTTGCCTATTGAGATAAATCGCGCCAGACGTAGCCACGATCCGCTTGGCGTTATTATGATCGATATTGACCATTTCAAGCGCTATAACGATCTTTATGGCCATCTGGCAGGCGATGCCTGTATTCAAGCGGTAGCTCAGGTAATCAGGGACGCTACGAGGAGAGTTTCTGACCTGGCGATACGGTATGGGGGAGAAGAAATGACGATATTGTTACCAGGAACGGACGAGCTTGGAACATATCAGGTAGCTGAGCGCGCTCTTACAGCAATCCGCAGTTTACATATTCCTCACCAGGGCAGTGAAATAGGTGAGGTAACGGTTAGCGCTGGGGTTTATACCTACCGTCCCACAGAAGAGCATATTGCTCCTGAGCTTCTGATCAAGGCCGCTGACAAAGCATTGTATATAGCCAAAGAGCATGGCCGTAATAGGGTATACCCTGCGATTTCAGCAGATACAGTTTGATCCAATCAAATCTTCAGGCTCAGTTTTCATCCCTAACGGACACAGCTTGGAATAACCTCAGACTCGTTCTGATCTAACAGCACATGTAACAGTCGGTTTAAGACGTAAAACAGTTGTCGAAGCTGCGATTATTATCTTAAGAACAGCTACATGCACAATGAGATGTTACCCCTTAAAACAGCTTGACAGTGAAGCATAGGGATGTAGGCAATAAAGGCCATACAGAGACTACAGCTTTAGATACTTTTGCTCATTTTGCCTACTCTATTCCTCAGTTTTGCTCGGTAGAGCTTTTCCTTTCGTATCAGGCCTGGTGATTGAAATGCTAGATAAAGAAGCAGCGCTCGCGGTGCTTGAAGCACTGCCGATACCGGTCATAGTTAAAGACCTCAATCACCGGATCGTTTTCGTCAACCAGGCGGCTTCCGGCTATTTTCAGGATCCTATTGATACGCTTGTAGGCAAAACTGACTACGACTGCTTTCCAGCAGAGCATGCAGCTACGTATTGGCAAATGGAAGAAAAGGTAATTGCCACACAGTGTCCGTGTGAAAACGAAGAGACGATCATTGGTCCAGAGGGAAAACCTCAAATCATCATTACTACTAAGACGCTGGTAACAGTTGCTAATGAATCACTACTGGTCGCCTACTTTATCAATGTGACAGCTCAGCGCCAGTTCGAGGAGCAATTGCGCCAGGCCCAAAAAATGGAAGCTGTAGGCCAGTTGACTGGAGGTATAGCCCATGATTTCAACAACCACCTCGGAGGCATTATCGGCTCGCTTGGAATCATGCAAAAGCGCATTGCAAAAGGAACATGTGTAGGCCTTGAACGCTACACAGACAACGCAATGGCTTCGGCGCAACGTGCAGCCTCCCTCACCCACCGTTTGCTGGCTTTTTCTCGCCGGCAATCGCTCAACCCAAAGCCTTTAAAACTCAACGACCTTTTTGATGAATTCCAGAGCTTTATTAATCAGTCGTTAGGGCCTGAGTATCGGTTTGAAGTGCACTATGAAGGTGACCTTTGGACAACATTCTGTGATCATCACCAGCTGGAAAATGCCGTCTTGAATCTGGCAATAAATGCACGTGATGCAATGCCCAACGGAGGGATCATCATTTGCCAGATCACCAACAGTGCTTCCGTTCCCGGCTTATTTGAGGGTGAATGTGTTTGTATCAGTATTGTCGATACCGGGACAGGTATCGCGCCCGAGATAATGGATCGGGTTATAGAGCCCTTTTTTACCACGAAGCCCATAGGCGAAGGCACAGGCCTAGGTCTTTCCATGGTTTATGGCTTTGTGAAGCAAAGCAATGGGCATTTTACTATTGAGTCGACTCAGGCCAAAGGCACAACGGTAAGCCTTTATCTGCCACGATATATTAGAGAGACCTGTCAGCATACTTCTTCAACTGACGAGCCTTTGAAAGAAGGACTACAGCAAACGGTTATGCTTGTTGAGGATGACGAGGTGCTACGTGAGATCATTATCGAAGTTTTAGAGGACCTTGATTATCATGTTCTAAGCACAGGCAATGGCCAGCACGCATTAGAATTGATAGTTACGGCAGCCAAACCTGTGGATCTCCTTCTGACCGATATAGGCCTACCTGGCATAAACGGCCGTGACCTGGCGGCACATGTGCTGGATAGGTTTCCCAAACTAAAGATCATGTTCATTACCGGATATGACAAAACAGTAACCTTGCCCAAAAGCTTGTTCCGCCATGATGTCGAAGTTATGACGAAGCCTTTTACGATTTCAGAATTAGCCTCAAGGGTACAACGACTACTCGAGCAAGATTAATAGATGCGCTGGCACAATAGTTACCATGCATGCACAAAAATTTATAGCGTCAACTGTATCTCGAATGTAACCTTTTAAGGCGTTTTATGAGACTGCTTATATCCGCGTAAACTTGAATCTGCGGGTTGTGGCCGGCTAAAGAGATAGCCCTAAAACTGTAAGTATCCCTCCTCCTTGAGCTTTTAAAGCTGTTCAACGCCCTCGGCAGTGATTCTGATACCAAGACTCAAGCTTAGACCGATGATAGCCTTCACAATGGATAACGCTTGTGGGCTGGACTCCATTTGATGAACCAATGACTTATCAATTGTGTTCTTGTCTAATGGAAACGACTGAAGGTAGCCCACGGAGGAATAGCCGGTTCCAAAGTCATCCAGCGTTATTATGGCGCCTATGAGACTACAGCAGCTAACAGAGATCTTAGTAGTCTGTCGTAATTAGAAAAAAGCTGCTCCACTCCTGCACCAGGCCTCCGTTTCTCTAACAGATCCCCTCGGTTATAGGCCGCCTCCACCTTGCTGCCCAAGGTATGCGCCAGCGCCATCTCACAGACCTCTCGAGGATAATTCGTGATTTCCGCCGCCCAGGTTCTGAACGTTGCGCGAAAGCCATGCGGGCCTGCTAGGCTAAACATTCAACTTAAGCCTGCTTTGCCTCTGCCGATAGCTTTTAGCTCTTCTCATCAAGCGGCTTGTTTATAAATGAATGATGACGATTTTCACAGGCAAATAGTCATGGAACTCACCCTACAAAGACCTATTCCCACTCTTTGGGCTAAAGCTGTTTCAGAGGCGAAAGGTGACGAGACACATGCCAAGGCATTGTACCTGGGGTACCGGATGGGCCAGCTCAGAGCTTTACACCAAGGCCCAGTTGAATACGCAAAGAGTATGGAAGTGACGTCACAGAGAAATTGTCATGTTCAACTATTACTTTGTTGCGCCTCCATAGCGCTCTTCACTTTAGCTGCAATCAGTATGATTCTTCTCTAGACATCACTGCTAACAGCCACATCCTACGCCAGTGGTCGACAATCCAGCGAAGGAAGATTGCGCTATCTAGATCAACGTCTATGACGCAGCTATGCAATGTCTATCAGAGCCTGCCCTATAGGCTGCTTTTTACAAAGTCTGGGTCCACGTTACCATCGAAACCCTGTATGAGATGATATCTTTGCGTAGTCGGGGTGGCAGCGCTAAACCTTATAATGTTTTGCATGGCTAATCATATTCAAGGACGCTAGAAACGTGGGCAATATCCCCAATCCTTTTCACTATGTCATTGCGCCACGAACGGATGCTGAGCGGCTGGAGGTTGAAGCCTGGTTGCTGGCTGACCAGCTGATCAATGTCTTGAATGATGGACAGCCGAAGGCGTTTCAAAGACGGGACCAGATAAGATGGCAAATTGAAGGTTTCATGAACGCATTGCAAGCATTACAGACGCCCGAATCCTCAAGGATTTATATAGCGATGCAGGAGCTAACCATACAAATGCGCCAGCAGAGTGTCAGAGATTTCTATCAGGCAGCCAAGCTCTACTCTCGAAAGCAGTTGATACCTGAATAATTCCATAACCAAGCCTCGCAGGTGCTGCAGATGAATACGAGCACTCTTTGTCCAAGGCTTCTTTTACAGTGGTTGATGTAAATCTTTATAGTCTGTGGAATCATGCAGAAAGCCGCTCCACTCCTCCATTAGCCCCCTTCTCTTTTCCAGCAAATCCCCACGGTTGTAGGCCGCTTCCACCTTGCTGCCCAGCGTATGCGCCAGCGCCATCTCACAGACCTCGCGAGGGTAGTTCGTGGTCTCTGCCGCCCAGGTTCTGAAGGTGGCGCGAAAGCCATGCGGCACTGCCATGTGAACCTTTAAGGTATCCAATGCGCGGCCAATGGCATTACCGGGTATACAGCCTGTGCGGCGACTGTTTGGGAAAACCCACTCCGGATGCTGGCCCTTCTGCTGGCTGATCACCTCAATCATGGCCTCGGTCAGAGGGATGCGGTGCGTCTTGCCCGTCTTCATGCGCTCGCCCGGAATAGTCCAGAGCTTTTGCTCAAAATCCAGCTCGGCCCAGCGGGCACCGCAGGTCTCGCTGTTACGGGTTGCGGTCAGGATCATGAGTTCTGTTGCGCGTGCTGCAGCACCCTCCAGGCTATCGAGCCGATGCATGAGCCGTGCGGTATCCTCGGCAGACAACGAGCCAAACGGCTTGACCCTGCTGCCCTGTTTGGGCAGGAGCTTGTCCAGGTGCCCGCGCCAGCGCGCCGGGTTCTCCCCTTCCCTCAGCTTTCTGGCCTTGGCCGCATCGAGGACCAGTTCAATACGGTTGCGCAGGCGACTGGCCGTTACCGGGATAACACTCCAGATAGGCTCCAGCACTTCCAGCACGTCATCGGTGTCGATCTGGGCCAGCGGCATGGAGCCAATCACGGGAAATACGTACTTCGCTAGTGAATTCTGCCACTGTTGCGAGTGCTTGGTGCTCCAGCTGGGCGAGTGCGTTCGAATATAACGTGCAGCCTCAGTCTGAAAGGTCTTGGCTTCCAGCTTCTCAGAGGATCTGCCCTCACGCTCTTTCCGGCGCTCAAGGACTGGGTTGATCCCGCGTGAGATTTCAAGCCGGTACTTGTCTGCAGCCAGGCGCGCATCACGTAGGGAGATTGCTGGATAGCTGCCCAACGAAAGATCATGCCGCCGGCCATTGATCATGTACCTATAAATCCAGCTCTTGCGCAGCTGCGCAGAAATGCGAAGCTGAAGGCCCCGGCCATCCTGATAGCTTCCGGGCTCGGCAAGGGCTTTTACAAGTTTTGGGGTTAGCTTGCTCATAGACCTGATACTGCATTGCGCTGAGCAGCTATCTGCTCTCTGGCAACACTCAACTCCTGCGCCTCGTTCTCAAGACGTTCGCAGCGTCTGGAGAGCCTGTCCAGATCATCATTGATCAATAGCCGACCCTGATTCAGCTCGCTCTGGACTTGCTCACGATGGCATGTAGAGCCAGCCGTAAACTGAGCGATCTGCTCGGCGGTGGCAGGTTGCTCGCCATAGCTGAAGTATTCATCAAGCGCACCGAGTGCCCAGTAGACCAGCCCCAACATGACCAGGACCAGCACAAGCATGGCCGGAGCTGCGCGCAGTGTCTCCCGTGCTTCGGCTTCAACCTCGACTTCGCTGCACAGGTTTCTGAAGGCGGCCCAGTATTGATGGTCGTTCTCTCGTATCGGCTGATCGAGCCGTACCTCGGCCCGGTGATCGGGACTGGTACTGACAATCACACCGTTACCAAAACGAGTTACCACACGTACGCCCGGTAGCGCTGTTGCGTTGTCCAGAGCCATCTTTCTCTCCATGGCAAATTTAGTCTGCTGGCGCTGGGTGCAGCATCAGGCCGTGATGGACCAGCGCCAGACCGTGCGATCAGTCAATATCAACAAAGACAGGCTGAAGTACCCTGCTGGCGCTCTGCTCTGGTGTTTCGTCCCAGCACCAGCAACCGCGACTCTCCCACCACGACTCAAGAAGATCACACGAATGATCAATATAGGGAGCGCCGTCGTAGTATGCACCGCAGTTGGCGACGTAGTTCTCCCCCAGCAGTATGGCAAAGCTCTCATGCTCGATGACCAGTGCCTTGCCCGGATTGGCCTGTAGCAGGCGGCGGTAGGCTCCTATCATGCCGTGATAGGTCGTCAGGTCGTGTTCGCACTCGCTGTCCCAGGCCGCAGGACGTGCTGAGACTTCCCGCTTCAGTTCGGTGGTGGCTTCTCTACGGTTTCCCAAGAACCGGCGACTCCCTTCCGGCCAGGACAAGATCCATTCCTCCTGTCCTTTGGGTTCGGCAATGTAAAGGGCACCGCTGGGATGCGTCAGCTGGATCTCGGATAGACTGGTCATCGGAAGGGTCTCCAAAGTTGAGGGTATATTCCCTGATTACCGTTCTGATTTCAAAACAATGTTTGAGGAAAATTCATCCCCATACATTTCTACCTATAAGGCCCATGAGGGTTGTGATTACGCAAACCTGACTAAAGCTATCCCACACCTTTTTCCCACAGCTCCCGGCCCAGCGCCTAGCTATGTCCTAGCGCCTGAGTCAGCGTCTGTCGGGCTACCTGAACAGGGCGATCCACCATTTCGGTGATGAGTGGCGAAAGGGATATGGCCGAGACGGCGCGCTCCAGCCGGTCAAGTGAATTAACCAGTGCCGGCGCAGCCCTGCACAAGGCATCGATGCGTGCCATATCCTTTACCCGGATACCGGTAGCGTTCCACTGCTTGAGCAGCAGTGAGCCAAGGTCATCATCCAGACACAGGACGCCAGCCCTCGCATGTGTTTCTTCAGGCAGGTCGAACAGGCACAGCGGGCGACTATCCAGACACAAGGCATGGTAGTGATCTGTCTTGTACTGGCCTTCGCTGATGGTCCCCACTGAGATTTCCTGAGCACTAACCCCTAGATAGCCAGCGAGGGACTTAAACCACGGGGCACTGGCTAGAGAGTGCGCCAGCCCAGAGGCCATGCGGCTTTCAGGCTGGCCGCAGATCACGAAAGGCTTGCCATCACACCACACGGCAAGGCGCGTCTTGCCATCTACAAGCGACAGGCGTTTGAGTCGTAAGGGAGAAACTGCCAGCGCTTCAATGACTCGGCTGGGCGCGAGAACACAGGTCTGCTCAGGATCAACCAGAGGCGTAGGCTCTTCCCAGCTAGCCTCTTCACCTTCGTCCTGAATCGGCTGACGTGCGGGCCTCGCCTGCTCCGGCACCACGCCATGGCTGGTAAATTTCTGGAACCATCCCGCTACATAGAGCCGCTCGCTGGTAACATTGGGACGGCCCTTGGCACCCAGCTCAATCAAGTCATGCTCGGCAAAGGCCAGTACGCGATCAACGAACCGTTTAATTTCACGCTCGCTGAGCGAATGCTTGGATATATGAATACCTCCCTCAAGTTTACCGGCATGGGGATTGAATTCACGTGCTTGTTGAAAGACGACTTCATTACGCCCGTTCTTCTTTAATAACCCTTCGGACGTTATCTCAAACGTAATAGTCTGAGAGCGCATGATCGTTCTTTTAAAATCAATTTCTGTAACCTTTAGCGAGGCCATGTCCAACATTACATCAACTACCTGACCAGACTCCCTGACCTTTTGTTTGGTCTTGTAGGTGCGGTAGTGAACATTGCTGATACAACTGGTGAGAAGTGCCGGTTCCTTGATTGAATCAACAAGTGAGATAAACATGGCTGACCTGCCTGAACACTGGAAGTTACTTCCACTGTCTCATGCAAATCCGGTTATGCAAGTACTTCGAAGGGATAAAAGTTAACTAAGCTGGAAATAAAAAAGCCTGCGCGAGCAGGCCTTGATAATCAAAGTCAGATCAGGCCACACTTTCCTTTAATTGCTTGCCCGGCTTGAACGCCACCGACTTGCTGGCCGCAATTTCGATAGGTTTTCCCGTCTGGGGATTACGCCCGGTACGCGCTGCACGTTCCTTGAGACTAAAAGTGCCGAACCCTACCAGAACCACATCCTGACCATCCTTTACGGACTCGGTGATTGACTCGACAAAGCCGTTAAGCGCAGCCTCGGCTTCCTTGAGCGTCAGCTGCCCCTTCTCAGAAATAGCCTTTACCAGTTCAGATTTGTTCATGCTGTTTCCTCTTGTGGTTGAGACGTTATACCCGATCCTGAGGCCTGCGTTCAAAGCAGGTGACTACAGTTTTCTGCTCACCGTCCCGGATCAGGAGATACAGGAATTTGCTGGTCTCGTGTCCCCAGGTCTCCACCTCATCCACGCTGCCAAACTTGAACAGCTTGTGGCGCCTGATCCGCTCTGGCATGGGTACCAGCCTAAGCTCAGGATGCGAGAGCCTACGGGCCAGGCTTGACCATGGGCAGCGGGGTTTGCCACTGCTGACACGCTCAAAATAGGCATCTACCGCGTGCTGGGTGAGACTGATTCGGCCAAGGGCAGGCGTTTCCAGCATGACCTTGCACTGGCGATATTCTTCCGTGGGATAGACATACTCCACTTCGCCAAAGTCAGGGTCGTCACGATTGAACGGCAGATCCCGCTCATTGGGCACCTGTGTCTTGGATCCATAGAGTCGACCCAGTAACGCCGCATAGGGATACAGGTGCTTGGGTGGAAGGCCATTACCCAGGATCTCAACCATGGCTTCATCCGTGACACTTAGATAAATACCGGCCCCTGTTATGGGATAACGATTAAATACCTGCCTGAAGTAAAGAAGATGTCTAATGGCTACCAGTTCGACAGCCAGTTTGACATCTTTTATATACTCCTTGAACTGGACAGAAAGTACACCCTTCTTTTTTAGACCTGTCCACCAGTAGACAAGGTAACTACCATCTTCTGCCAATACCGTGCGTGTACTTAATAACATCATGATAGCGTTCCCCGTCACCGGAAAGAATGTTTGATATAAACCTACCACCAAATTTCAGAATGCAAGTCATGGGTGTAAATTTTCCGAAAATGTATTAGCTCAAGGCCCAGTCACCCTTTAGGATAATTCTGTCCCTGATAACTAACGAGCAAATCTATATGAGCCTCTTACTCCAGTACCGTGAAACGGAAGCAGAACTAAAGCGCCTCAAGGAACATCTGGAAACACTAACTTCCAGTGAAGAACTTAAAAAGGATCTCCAATTTCTCGACGAGCTTAATGAGCTGATGGAGAAGTATGGCAAACGCCCACGTGACGTAGTGGCTGCGGTCGCGCCAGAACTCCTCCAACAGAAGGCCAGTGCTGCGCCAGCCGAACAAAGCAATCCCCGCCGCGCCCGTAACATCAAGGTCTACCGGCATCCGGAGACCAACGAGATCATCGAAACCAAGGGCGGCAACCACAAGGTTCTCAAGGCATGGAAAGCCAAGTACGGCGCCGACACCGTTGAGAGCTGGATGTCGATCAAGGACTAGGTCTGCTTCTGCTTGTCAGTTAGAAAAGAAAACCAGCCCCGGAGGGCTGGTTTCTTTTTGTCACTTAACAACAAGGTTGTAGCATTCCTTCCCGCATTTCTTCACCAGACGGTGAACGATGCGAGCCGCCATCGTGGCATACGGCCCTGCACAGGTCACAGGACCCTGAGCCGCATACTTTATGATGAACAGAATGCGCGCCTGTGTTTCCCGGGCATCGAAACGATCCCGGATCAGGGCAGCATAGTCCTGCTCACTCCCCTCCCAGCCGGCCGGAGGCGCAAAAACGCCTCGTGTGGCCGAACCCGGAGTGGTGTCGAGCAGATCAGCAGGCAGGTGTGGATTGGAGTGCATGGCTTAACCTCCCACTACGCTGCGAAGAAGCGCCAGGCTCGGGAAACCCGAAATGCCCTGACGAATCATCACATCGTTCCAATCAATTCCTTTACTGCCGGAAGGGATTGGTGCGGTAGGAAGTATCACGATCACCCTGATACCC
The DNA here is from genome assembly GCF_051027705.1 of Pseudomonas sp. JZ114. Lineage (NCBI taxonomy): Bacteria > Pseudomonadati > Pseudomonadota > Gammaproteobacteria > Pseudomonadales > Pseudomonadaceae > Pseudomonas > Pseudomonas sp. JZ114. Next base: position 52,716 of record NZ_CP069260.1, on the reverse strand, counting down.
TGCTGCTGCAGACGCAGCTTGAGCCTCATGGCCGCCGATTCACCCGTGCATGATCTGTCCTTGTCGGCCCAGACCAGTACCGTGTGAACCCCTGCGGGCGGTGTAAAGCCTTCAAGCAGTGTTGCATTGACCGTGCTCCAGGTAGCAATACCTGTTGCGCGGTACGCCGAAAGCGCTGTTTCCAGCCCTTCGGCAACACCAAGCACTCCATCAACCGGAGTACCCATCTGGATCGCCGCGCCTCTGATCGATTTCCCCTCGGGGACCGGCATCATCTTGCGCGGACTTTCCACATCGGCCTTGCTACCCGTACTGCTCAGGTAGGTTCGGTGAAGGGTCAGGATCTCACCCTTGTTGTTTACAATGGCGCAGACAATGGCCGGAAACTTCCCTATCTCAGCGATGGTTTCCCGCTCTTCCCCGGTCTCCATATCCACTTCCGTCACGGTATCCCAGTACGGGAACGCCGGATGAAAGCGTACGCAGTCATTGTCCAGCCAGTCAGCGCCACCTCGCGGCAACACCTTGCGTCCCTGCAAATACAACCGTGCAGGTTCAGCCTGTGATGCATTCAATGGCAGCGACTCACGCCAGTGACGATCGACGTTCAGGCTCTTGCGATCTGACGTCGATGCGGACACGGGCTTACTCTTGACCAGTGCAAGCCTGGGTTTTTCCGGCTCAATAATGATGGCCGGTGCTACCGGTGGAGCTTTCACAGGTTCAGGTTCTGGCTGAGATTCGTGCTCAATCACCTCGTACCCAAAGCGCTCAGCCAGATCAGCCTCGCAGCTGATTTCCTCTGCCTGTCTTGCCTTGAGTGCCTCGGCGCGCGCCTTCAGATCAATGGGACCACGACGACCGGGTTTAACCAGTCGAGCCCACTCATCATTGCTCGCCTCCTTTACAGCCGCTTCACGAACCACCGCAGTTTCCTGCATGGCACGTGGAGCGCTGTGGTCCTCAGCTGCCTTTTCCCGCGGACGGGGCTGGACAGGACGAGGACGCCTCTCGGACGTCTCACGACGTTGATACCGTGGGGGTTCAGGATCAACCCTCAGGAACTCGGCAACCTCTACAAGCGCTTCCGGAAAACGCAGACCCCTGACAAAACACAGCAGGGTAATACCGCCTCCAAATGCACCGCAGGTGTTACAGATCGCACCGCCGCGGACGTTGAAGTCCTTGAACAGACGAAACCCATCACGGCCACCGTGGACCGGGCAAGGCACACCGCGACCGAGTCTGGAGATGGCGCGTTCCAGATCAGGCGCCAGGGCCCGCATGATGCCTATCCATCCATAAGCCGACGCCTGATCATTGACCTTTTCAAGGTCGTAGAACTTGCGGGGCTCTCTTGCTGCATTACCGTTCATACGCTCACCTTTCAACGTTGGATTGTGTTGGCCCCAACCCGAAAGGGAGCCTTCCCCATAAGGGGGAAGCCCCCTTATGGGTGGGTAATTGACGTGGCTAACGAGCGGCCACGGATTGCACCTGCGCCTCGAACTCCATGAGGAGCCTTTCAGCACTGGCAAAACAGATTTCGCCTGCGTTAAGCCTGCGAATCAGGTCGACCCTGTACATGCCGATCGCCCATTCCCTTGTCACGCTGAGGCGTTCGAGGGCACCACGAGAGATCCTGACGTAGCCGGCCATGATCAGGGATTCGAGCACCTGCTCTGGTGTGGCCCAGGTCATGTGCGCCTTCATCCCCTTGCTGTCGAAGTACTGCGCGCGATACATGCCGGGTGTTGATGGGTCAGGCATGATCAGGGCGTAGCTGCGAAGCTTTGGATGTTCCAGCTCAAGGCCAAGCAGCTCACCGTTGGTTTCGATGAGGATTGCTCGCCAGTGCCGGTTCATCTCGACGGCCTTGGGCATCAGATGCCGGATAAACCAGTCGTTGGAAGTGCCTTCTGCAAGGCCCTGTTGTAGCTGTACAAAGTGCGGATGGTCGCTTACGTGGTTCATGGCTCTTCTCCAAAAAGAAGGGGCACGAACCCCCAGGGGGCTGTGCCCCATGGGGTGTAAACGGTATTGCTACCGCCTCTTTAAACGCATGCCAGCTAACTCTGCTGCCGTGCGTACTCACGCAATAAAAGCTCGGCTTCCGTCATGGACAGCTCACCTTGATGTATCCGGCGAATCAGATCCTTCTTGTAAAGCCCTATGGCCCACTCCCGGGTACAGCTGAGCGTTTCAAAAACGCCTTCTACTACCAGGCAGTAGCCCTCCACGATCAGGTTCTCCAGGACCTGCTCAGCCATCTCATATGTGGCATGAGCACCAAAGCCGCTACGGTCGAAGTACTGCGCCCGATACATGTCAGGTATCAACTCATCCGCGACGATCAGGGCATACCAGTCCCGACGTCGCGGATGCTTGAGTTGTGTTCCCAGCAGCTGGTGACGGGTTCTTTTCAGAACACCATGCCATTGCCGATTCCACTTCTCTGCAAGGTGCATCATTTGCTGAAGCAGCGCTTTACTCGCTGAATCAGCAGTGATCGCCTGCCGAAGCCACACCAGGTGCGGATGGTCGCCAACGTTCATGCCTACTCTCCAGATAGAGAGGGGCACGACCCCAGAGGGCTGTGCCCCATGGGGTATAAGCGGTATCGCTACCGCACCAGTCGTTGAACCCGAACCTTTAACGCCTCTGGATCACATCCGCTTTCCTGCGCGCAGACGGTGAAACTGAAGGGTGTCAGGTGATCGTCTTCAACCCACTCGATCCATTCGTCTCGGGTGGAATTACAGGTTTTCGTCGAAGCCAGTGCATGCAGGGCGTACTGAAGCATCCGCTGCCGGAGCAGGCTGATTTCTTCATCGGTCCACTGGATGCGACTCTGTTCCTCGGAGGAGGCGTCGAGTAGCTCTTCGAAAAACAGGAGGTCCAGGCACAGCTGCAGTTCATTGAAGCGTGCAAGGGCTCTTCTCATGGCGTGCTGCTCCAAAAGAAGGGCAGCACGACCCCAAAGGGGCATGTCTGCCCCAAGGGGTTTAACAACATCACAGGAGGGCCAGACCGCAGCCCCCTGTGATACCGGATCACACGGCAACACCCGTCAATGCATCACTCATCAACTGAAATAGCGTGTGTTTAAGGTCATTTACGCTTTCGATCTGAATCGACGACGCAAACAGGCTCGCTACCTTTGCACCTTTGCCGACACCAATACCGATCATCTCGATACCGCTGCGCTGGCAGAGCTGCACGACGTGCTGGCAGGACCCGACGTTATTGGGTTCGCCATCCGTTACCACCAACACCATTTTCCGTCGCTCCCGGGTCTTGCTCAGCTCGAAAGCCGAGTACCAGATCGCTTCGGTCATGGGTGTCCTGCCATCCGGTGAGAAACTGAACCGGCCTGCATTACGGCTGACCTTTTGTCCATGCTTCACCACACTCCAGACGGGCTGACGGCTGTTTTTGCAGAAGAACGTAACCGCCGGGTTTACCCCGTTGATCTTCTCCAACCCCAGCGCCAGTGCCATGGCGGCATCACGAGCAACCTCATAAACGTGTTCACCGGAAGGCATGAGCTTGTCCATGGACGAACTCATGTCTACCAGTAGATGAACCGCCGTATCAGGATGCTTTCGTTCAGCGCTACGCCGAAAGATGCGCGTATCACCACTGACGAGCCGATGGAGCCGGTTCGTGTCCAGATGCCTGCCGTGACGCCCCGGTGTATACCCGTTGCGCTGGCTGGCCTGAACCAGGCCCATGAGTTGCGACTGAATCCGGCTGGAAGCTGCCGCCACCTGTCCAATCAACATCTGCCCGGACGCCTGATCATTCATCACCTCAAGCGCTGTGGGTACGTTGACAACAGGAGCAGTTTGATCAGCACCGGAGTTGAGGTCGGCCCGAAGGGCGTCTGTCTTGTCCTTGAGATGATCATCTGCTCGTGCATCAAGGATCTGCTGCATGACACCGGGACTGCTGGCGTCTGCATCACCTCCTGTACTCGAAGCACTACCCGAGGCAGTGCCCTGAGCATTTCCAGCATCGCCGCCAGCAGAGCACTGGCCACCTGCTTGACCTGAACCAGCCTGAGGCTGAGTCGAGTCCTGCGGTGACGGCTCCGGCTGTTGCGCGTCCTGCTCCTTCTGGGCTTCCTCTTCAACCATCCTGAGGACTTCCCTTGAGAGCACCAGCGCATCGGCCGTACTTCTCAGCTGCCCTGCTCGCCCCAGCAAGACCGCCAGACGAACCTGCACACCTTTCGGAATGACCTGTTCATAGACGGCTGTTGTGGCAACCAGCGTGTCCTCGATAACGTGCTGCCCTACCACCTTGCATCGCAGGAAGTACAGGCAGTACGCCTCAAGTATCCTCGCAGGATGAGTATCCTGTGTCGGGGTCTCGAAATGCCTCTGATCAACCATGTACGCGGCTACCGCATTAAGCGTTCTGGCTGTGCCCGGATAGAGCTTTATCATCTCGCGCTCAATCCGGCAGTCCTCAAAGATGTTGAGCATCGCTCCCAGAAAAGCTGAGCAAGTCCCGGCATCTCTAACGTCATCAAAGTTAGTCATCCTGACGTGCGCGGCTTCATGTGCAAGGTAGCCCCAGAGAGCATCCCCGAACCTTTCGCCTTGTACGTTAGGTACCACAATGGTCTGGCCATCAGTCATCGCCTGCTGGCCACCCACGATTACCTTCACACCAAACTTCTCGCCATACGCAGCCGCCACGATGGGTAGTGCCGCGAAAATGCTCTGGGAAGCCTTGCTGAAAGCACTTGCAGTCATGTCACACCTCATTTTTTGAAAAAAGGAGGACAGACCATCCCCAGTAGCGGGAATGGCCCGCCATGGGGGGAAAGAAACAGCTACTAGAGGTAGTAGTTGTCCTCAAGCTCGGGCATTTCGAACGCCGGAGCATTCGAAGGCTGAGCCTGTGTTACCGGTTGTGCCACATCCTTGACCGATGACTCGGAAAGAGGTGATGCAACCGTAGGTGAAACAATCGCGGAATCTGCCGGAGCAGGTGCCGCAGGCTTCTTCACAGCCCTGTCAAAGAACGAATCCATATCATGGAGAAGCTCGTCCAGATCAAAGCTCTGTTGAACGGCTTGAGGTACCTGAGGCGCCGGCTTGACCGGAGCAGCAGAAGCCTGAACCGCTGGTGGAGCAGAAATGTCCTGAGTCATGTGCGCGGGAAGCGCCATGTCAAAGGAGTCGTCGGGCTGTGCAGCAGGATTGCCGTCTGCAAAGTCCTTCATCTGGGCCTGATCACGCAGGATCGTGACGACCGAGTAGATCTGAAAGAAGAATGGTGCACCGATGGGGCCTCCATCAGCATGCTGATCGTAGCCATCAACGGTTTCCCTGAGCAGTCTTACGACAGGCTCGAAAGCCCGGTTCAGAAAGCTCAAACCATCCACCTTGTCAGCCAGGCATTCCAGGCGCTTGCGGGTACGGACACTGATCTCAGCCTTACCACGTAGGTACTTCTGATAAAACTCGTCCGCTTCCGTTTCGATTTCCCGAAACAGTTGACCTGCAAGGCCCTTGGTCTGGTCTGCCAGACGCTTCTCAGCGTTTGGCTCGCCGGACACCGGCTGGATATGAAACACCTGATAATCGAACTTCAGACGTTTCTCTACGCTATTACGATCCAGTACCCCGTTACGAATAGCCTCTTCGTAGCCGACGTTGTTCGCAATCCAGTTCTGGATAGAACTGTCGTAGTTGCCCAAAAAAGCCTGCTTTTCCTGCTCGAACGTGAGTCGAGCCGTTTCAAGCTTGCCCAGTATTTCCGAAAGTTTGCTGCGAGGAACGGCCCATCCGGTCAGGAAAGGAAGCCCATAGCCCTCCAGCATCCGGCGTGTCGCACCGCGAAGCGAGCGAAACACCTTGAGCGATGCCGGATCGCAGATCGTCTTGTTACCCAGCTGAGCCACACGGTCAGGGGGTAGCTCGCCGCCTTCACCCAACTTGATATCCTTGTCTTCCAGGCGAACCTGTCCGCTCCAGATATCGTAGTCAGCGTTCACAACGACCAGCTCTTGCAGTAATGCCTTGTCAACTGTCATGGATACATCCTCGGAAAGCCGCAGACATATCCAGCCCATACGGGACAGATATGCCCCGGCAGGGTTGAGTTGAAGGTGTCGCTAAAAGTCTTGCTAAAGGGTGTCGCTAATCTTGCATCGTTAGGAGGTATGCAGCCTCTTTTCGCTCCACAGGGGAGTGAAACCGTACTTTCCGCAGCGTCCGTTCCTTGCTGAGCACCACACCGCAGCTCATCAGGACCAGACGCTCTGGAAAGGCGAGCAAAGCTCGCCTACTGCATCAGTTCAGGTAAAAGGACTCCGGCTCAGCCGAGGCGTGTTCAAGAGGGGCCAATACCGACGCTTCCACAACATTCTTGGGCGCCAGCTCCTCACGAACCGTGACTCGAACGCGATCCGAGGTCTTTTTCCGGTACTTCTCGAAATCCACCATCTGTTGTACACGGGGATTGGCATCGATCGCCTTCTTGTAGTCGATCTGGCCCTGTACCTTGAAGCGGGTGATCTGAACACCGGCATAGTCGGCCTTCATGAAGTCACTCATCATCTCGGTCAGCTGCTTCAAGTGCTTGTCCTGCTGGGCTTCAAGGTTTTTTATCTGCTCCTTCAAGCCGGCAATACGTGCCTCAAACAGCCTGTAGTGCTCCGACTCGTAGATCCAGCGGGAGGCTTCCTCACCTAACGGCAGATAGAAGTCCTTCTCCGGATCCTTGGGCGGTTCGTTACGCAGGCTTACGTCCTGCCAGAAGCCTTGAGCCTCGGTCATGAGCTGCGCGAGCAGGTCACGGTCAAGGGGGATCTCAAAGATCTGCAGCGGATCATTGCCGTGCCAGAAGACCAGCCAACCGCGGCGGGACCCTGTACACAGCATCTGGTGCTGCACCTGACAGTAGTAGAGCTGGTACGCCTCCGATTCGGTACCGAGCCGGCAGACCTCCTCCCACGTCGTGTCGGAAGGACACTTGAGCTCGACCGGTTCACCGGCGTTATTCAGACCGTCCAGGGACGCCCGTAACAGCGCGTTCCTGTCCGACTCGACACATACCGGCAACAGCATGTCCCCGGTATGGTCCTCAAAGGCCTTTCGGGCATCGTCCTCGTGTTTGATGCCATAGCGCACCAGAGGATTACCGGAAAGGTCCACTTCTTCACAGTACCCAACCTTCTCGGCCCACAAACGCCAGCGGGTCTTGTAGGGGCTGCGTCCCAGAAGAATGCAGGCGTCGGTTGCGGTAATACCGCTCTTACGCCAGTTAAGCCATTCATCAGAGCCTTGCGACAGATTGATGATGTTGTAGCCCATGTGCTCTACCTCTTTTAAGTGATGCGAAAAAAAGGGGGGAGCACCCCATAGGGGAATACTCCCCCAATGGGTGGGTTTACTTACTCAAGGATCACGGGATATAGGCGCCTTCGGCGTCTTCCAGTGAGTCCTTGATGTCAGCGAAGAGCCCGGCAAATTCCGAGTCCTGCTCTGACGTTTCATGAGCCGTCTGATCCATGTCGGATTCACCCTCCACGTATTCTTCTGGCTCCGTGGTCTGTACACCTGAGGTCACATCCTCAACAGACACGGGGTCGGCCTCGGGTATGGCTTCGGTTGCACTGCATAGTTCAGCTTCACGCAGGCGGTTGATGGCGTATTCACGCTCAGCCCCTGAGAAACGCTTCCCTAGCCACTCATAAGCGCTCTGCCAGGCATTTACCGGCTTGGCGCGCTCAATCAGGCGATCAACAACAATCCCGATATTCAAGCACTGTCCAGTAGACAGAGCCGGTTCGGCTGTTGCCCTGGCTTCTCCATCAACGACTCGACTGACCTTGTTGCTGATGTCGACTTCGCTGATACGTTCGGCCTCGTCCTGATCAAAGATCCCGACAAACCCAAACGCAAGCCGTGCACACTGGATCATGGCCTTGTGACGATGCATCCGCTTGGGGTGCGTACGCCAGGGCCCGTCGATGTTGCGATAGACCTCATCCAGATACTCACGAACAATCGTGGGATGTTCCTTGTCCCGGCGATACATCACGCACTCGATCCATTCATGGGCATCCACTTTCGCACCATCAGGTCTCACCATGGACGCGGAGTAGTTGAACGTCATGCCCTGATACTCAGGGTGTGAGTTCACGATCCGCGACCAGCCATCTACACCCACAACCGGAACAATCCCGTTGTTACGGTCCGGAAAGGCATAGATCTCCTTGGTGAAGGGGTTAAGCTGGTACTGCTCAGCCACAATCATCAGTGCCATCATCTGCACGTCGGTTGGACCTGAACCGTTCCGCTGCTTGAAGGCTGTCGCTTTCAAGGTAGTCATCAGTTTCGTTTCATCTACGCCATATCGCTCAGCTACTCGGGTAAGCAATCGCTTGCCTTTGGCTTCGGACAGGGTTTCAACGTTTTGAACTGTTTGTGTTGCCATTTCAGTGCTCTCCATACAAAAAAGACAGAGGCACTGCCCCTGACAAGGGAGTACCCCTGCCGGGAATCGCCAGTAACGGCGATGGTTAAGTCACGCTATTAAACAAACGCTAACCAGAACAGATATCGAAATACCGTCATGGTGTAAGACCCAGTCTCATCGCATCTCTGACGAAGCCTGCATGTAATACATCAGAGAAAAGCTGGCTTAAGCATTCGCTGAGATAGCGTACGTCCGTCTCCAGCTTCCGTTCTGTATCCTTGGCTTCAAGGATCAGATTTACAGAAACACCCGCTTTCTCAAGATCACCTACAGCCTTGATCAGCATCAGCAGAGGACGGTAACTGGACACGGTGATGCCTATATCGCCGTTACCGGTCAAGGTATCTGTGTAGATACCGCCCCAACTCCAGTCACCTGTAGCCAGGTTATGGTCATAGCCGCGAGGTGCCAGCAAAATACATTCTTCAAACCACTCCCCTTCGTACAACGCATAGGGGACAGTAGGATGTGGAATGTCCAATAGCCTGTGCGACTCATTAAACGAATCAACCAGAGTACTGCTTATCTGAGGGAGGCAATCCGGGGATAGTGCATGCCGGAACCACCATTCGATATCGCGGAGCTCAAGTGATAATTCGTTTGCCGCTTTGCTACTGCCTTCAACATTACTCATAAGTACTCTTCCTTACATATCAAAGAAGGGAGTACCTACCCAAAGGGGCAAGCACCCCTGTTGGGAATCGCCAGTAACGGCGATGGTTAAGTCACGCTATTTGAGGCCAAGCCTCATCGCATCTCTGACAAAATCAGCATGCAATACACGGTCAGGCCGCTGGTTGAAGTACTCACCCAGATAGCCCACATCTGTCTCAAGCTGCTCCGAATCGTCTGATTCAAGCACGAGCTCAACCTCAAGCCCTGCTTTCTCTAGATCCCTTGCAGCCCTGATCAACATCAGCAGGGGACGATAGCTACCCACGGTAACGCCTATTTCTCCGTGGCCCGCCAGCGTCTCGATACGAATGCTGCTCCAGTTACTCCAGGTCCAGGTTCCTGTTGCGCTGTTATGGTTATAACCGCGCGGTGCCAGCAAAATGGTGTCTTCAAACCAATCACCGTCATACAACATGTACGGCAGATCGGATTGAGCAATACCCAGCAGTCTGTGAGAGGTCTGAAACGAATCGACCAGTACATCGCGCATCCGAGGAAAGCTTTCCGGTGCTTGCGCATGCCGGAACCACCAACAGATATCAACGTTAACCAGAGACGCTTCGTTACCCACACGAGAGATTTCAGTAATCTGGTTCATCAGTACTCTTCCTCACATTCCAAAGAAGGGAGTACTCCCCAAAGGGGTAAGTACCCCTGTTGGGAATCGCTGTTGCCAGCGACGGTTATAAGTAGAAATCCTCTCCAGCCACACTTTCGAGCTGAGCGGCCCATACCGACTTATCCAGACCCAGGGTCATGGCATCGGCAACGAATCCATCCAGCACAGCAGGATCAGGACAGTTCTGATCTATGAACTGAGTCAGGGCCGTGTAGCTTGCCTCGATCACTTCAAAGTCAGCGGTAGCACTAAGCAAAACCTCCAGCAGATAGCCTGCCTGCTTTACATCCCGCACTGCTTTCAGCAGGAGTAGAAGCGGACGATAGACGCCATCCTCCAGATAGATTTCACCTGAACCATTCAAGCTCTCAGGGCAGAAGTTGTTGTCTCCAGCCTCAGAGCTACCGGGTATTGCCCGTGTAATGCAGGCCTTTTCAAGATCAGCCCGGTACAGCAGATGAGACTCATGGGGCCTTGCGATACCCAGTAACTCCAGGGAGTCCATAAACGAGTCGCAGAAGAGCTGTGCGACAACGGGTACGTCATGTTGTGGGACGGACGTTCCAAGCATCCAGTTGACATTGCATGAGCGTTCGGAGGTTGCATTCACCACAGGGGTATCCTCCTTAGGCCCATTCGCTGCCAAAGACATCTGATGCTATCTGGTTTATCGCCGTTGCTTCCTCGGGCTTGGCACGACGCAGGAGCGCCATTTCAAGACCGTACTTCAAAGCAGTGGGATGTCCCTTGAACATGCAGGTAAGCGTGGCCCAGCGCTTCAATGTCCGGGTGGACATCGTGACGCTGATACTGCCGCCCTGACCGTTTTCGCCCTTGAACAACTGGCGAACATGCTGGGCTACCTTGATCATGCCGTTACGCAGGATGGCCGGAAGCTTTGGAAAGGCAGTCTCAAGAATGAGGGCATCCACGGCTTCGTCATAATCCACGACAGCAACACGATAACGATCCATTGACGCGATGTTTTGTATGCAGATGCCCTGATGCAGACCCGAGGCATCACCTTGTCCAACAGAGTTACCGGTCACCACCACCCTGAACATCGGATGAGGCTTGATGATCTCGCCGGCGTTCTGAGCGATCACCAGAGGGCGACCTTCCAGAATGTCATTGAGACCGGCTAACTCCGCAGGATCCATCATGTCGATTTCATTGATCAGGAGCACATGCCCATGCTTCATGGCCAGAGCCAGAGGCCCGTGCATGAACTGCATGGTGGGTGCTGCGCCAGGTGTCGCGCTCACAAGAGCGTGATGCCCGACCAGATCTGACAGCTCCATACGACCGTGAGCTGTTACCTGCTGTACCGGCCAGTTAAGCCGACCGAGTACCTCTGTAATGCCACTGGTCTTGCCGGAGCCCGTAGGCCCGGTGACGTAGTAGGCATCGCCATCAGGTTGGTGCAGAAATGCCCGAAACTCGATTACAAATTCCTTGCGGAACACATAGGACGAGTTGATCTCGGGGATAAAAGGATTGGTGGTATCCGCAAAGCCCATGATCACTGCCGTATCAGGAACTGCGACATTGAACGTGGACGCCAGCGGAAACTTAACCAGACCGTTATTTGTTGCTTGCATGGTGAGACTCCAGAAAATGGGCACACCAGCTCCTTGGGGAGTCAGGTGACGCCCCGAGGGGTTGAAGGGAAACGCTAAAGGGTGGTGCTAAAAGAGATTTCGAATCTTGCATCGTTGGGAGGTATGCAGCCTCTTCTTTACTCACGAGGAGTAAAAAACCGGATCACGCAAAGGCACTGGAGGCCAGTACGCTTGGGCGATCAGGTTCACGAGATGCAGATGATGCAGAAAAGCCGCTGGGGGCTTGGAGGGGTATCGTCTGATCCGTCACCCCAGGGGGATGAACAGATCAGAGCGATACGGGAGGAGACATTACACAGAGATCAAGAGACCCCGGCGCAAGTAGGTAGGCTTCTCGTAATGGTCCCAAACCATACTCTCTTCAGAGAAGCAGGGGGTTGCGACCGCTTCCACAACATCAGCCGGAGCTGGCGCCGCAGGAGCCTTCACCTTACGAGTAAGCAGATGCTGGATCAAAGCCCAGCTTCTTTTACCAATAACACATGCCAGTTTACGACTGAGCTTACCCAGCCGTCCCACTCCGAGGACGATACCTTGTTCAAGTGTCTGGGTCAGCCATACGCAGTACTTGATAAGCAAGTAAGCAATGGCAAACCCAACACCACAAAGCACAATAATAACGGCCGCGAACAATGAGAGTTCAAGTAGTGCAAACATGGTGAGTTCCTTCAGTGAAGGGGGTACTCACCAGTGTCTGGGAGTGGTCCCCCAGATTGGGAATATTGCTAAGGCTTAAAGTGGTAGCAGCCACTATCAGTTCGCAGAGCGAGTGATGGGTTAAACATAGCGCACTTTTTTGCAAGCCATAGTCGTACTGCCTACCCGCGCGGGCACAAATGCAAAAAAAACGAAAATATTTTCGCCATTTTCAAGGTAGAGCGGCTTTTTAAACGTGGAGGTACTCCAGTTCGATACAGTCGAGAACAGACAACCGCTGAGTGTGGGTACGACAAAAAACAGGCATAAAAAAACCGCCCAGAGGGCGGTTTTGGGTACTGCGTATTAACCCAGGAAGTACAGCGCTACAATAGCCAGTACGGATGTAGTTCCAACCGAGCCAACCGCAGCAGCGATGTCTTGCCAGGTGATCCGGGAAGCCTTTTCGTAGCGGGCATTGCTCTCGGACTCTTCCTTTCTGAGCTCTCTTTCCAGCTCTTCCTGCATCTCGGAAATGCTTTTCATGAGTCGAGCCTCAATCAGTAGAAGGCAAAAAAAAGCCCCTAGAAGGGGCTTTTTGTTTGAAGCATCAAGAATGCCGTTCGTGAAGCGCCTTGCGGGCTTCTGACTCGGAACGTTTCTGGCACCACAGGGCGTACAGACCGGTCCCGCCCATGGTGATAAACACAAACGTGTAAATTAATAATCCGGCAGCAGTCTGGCTCATAAGTTAGTCCTCGACCGTCATGGCTATGCCTATAAACCATAGGCCCGTACCTATCAAGGTAGCGCACATGGACAGGCCAGTCGAGGGGCTAACGAATACACTAATCAGACCAGCAGCCACTGCCGTCGTGCCAACCTTGCGAAGATCTTCGGCAAGTGCCTTGTATTTAACCTTTTTCATGCGAGTGTCGCTCCATAATCTCAGAGCGCACTTTTCCCCGGACGGGGCAGTGACGCCCCGAGGGGTTATTAAAAGAACAGCTAAAGGATGTTGCTAATTTTGCATCGTTAGGAGGTATGCAGCCTCTTTTCACTCCACAAGGGAGAGAAACCGATCAACCAAAGGCACGGAGCGACAACTCGGACCCAGGGTACTTGGCGGATCGGTTTCAAGAGGGAAAGGCAAACCCATACGCGTGAGAAAAAGCGCGGGCTGGTGAAGCGATAACGTTGAGCGCAAGGCTCACGTGGTACAGCTTTAAAGATGCTGAGGCTTAACGTGGTAGCTGCCACGTGAAAGCAAGAGTAGCGTATTTTTCAGCGTTGAACAGCGGTGGTTGATACCCGCGCGGGCACCAAAACAGACAAAGTTAGCAAAGCGCTAGCAAGTACAGTCGAGGATGTGCAGGACAGTGAGCGTCAGCACGGCTGTGCCGGTAAGCGACCCGATGACCAGTGCAATTTCCTTCCAGCTTAATGCAGAAGCTCTCGCACTGCTCGAGGAATTCAGCATGGTGTTTTGCTTCTTGTTCGCGTAGCTCGGCCAGATATTTTTCAGACTCTCCTACGGTTCTCATACTTTGCGCTCCGGATTGGGATGGCTCTATTGAAAATACTTCAGAATCTCGCCGATGCAAGCGTGGCAAGGTGCGATCAAGCGGACTTGCATCCAGAGGTTCGTGGGGTACGGTAGTAGTGAAACTACAGGTTCACCGCTTCACGAGGACTTCCCTATGCAAGATCCCGCTATTTCGGTTCCAGGCCGCTGGCCTACCACTGTTGAGGCTGCGGTCAAACAGCTGCTGACCATGCTCAGTGAAGAATCCAAGGCCACCGTTCGCGAACTGCCAGAAGAAGAGCTGATCCATTGCCACTATGGGTTGGGCATGGCCATCCGCAACGAATTTGGCCTCTGGAAGGGAAACGAGAAGCTGCTCAAGGCTGCCTGTCCAGCGGGAGGGCACCCTGACGATGCGTCGATGGTCATCATCCAGGCGCTATGGCAGGCCTTGCACGACAAGCGTCTATTGCACTGATTTGCCAGCAGGTAGACGTTCAATAGACATCTGTCAAGAAAAATGCCTGCAAAAAAAATGCTCCAATCCGGCTACTGCCTACCCGCGCGGGTAGGGAGTACGCCCGTGGGTGGTGTGAAGAATGTAGTACGGTCAACCCTGCATTCACCACTAACGGGGCTCCCCCATGAACGACATGACATTACCTCCACCAGACGATCCCAAAAAGCCCGGCAAAGCCATAAATCTAACCCGGTCTTCGGTTACTCCAAGCAGCTATTCACGGCCCGTAATGCGCAAGACCTTCCCGCTGGCGTCAGATCAGGCGCAAAAGGTCTGCGAACGCACCTTTAGCCGTACAGCCTATTCGATGTTCTCTATTGAAGTGATCCTGCAGATCATTGGAGAAGAGAAGTCGGTCGACAAGGCGCGCGAAAGTATTGGCAAGCTCATCAGGAACACCGAAGACCAGATCGATAAGCAGATTGCCCAGATTACAGAGGTAAACAAGGAACACGATCTGGACGAGAACTCCGCTTACTCGAATCCAGCCACCTATAACGTCGACATAACCAGTCCTCTGGCTATGCAGTATGCCAAGGTGCTGCTCAAGTTTGACCACATGGTCAAGATGATCGACGACCTGTGGATGAATGGTTATCTGGAGTCCCGTCAGCGCTCCAAAGCCCTGCATGACTGGCGCAACAGTATCTCGCGCCTCTCCAGCCGCATCATCAGCATTGAGAAACAGGCTCGCATTGCAGCGCATCGCAGGGGCAAGCAGGAAGAGGTCGACCAGACAGCACCAACCCGAGTTGACGAAAATGATGTCGCTGCCTCGCTTAACGAAGCGATGAACCCTCAGGACAGCATCGAGGACGCCGATGCGCTACCTCAAGTTGAGGATCAGCCCGAGCCGAGCGATAAACGAAAGCCCAGGGGCAAGTCTGATTCTGAGGACGATCTGACAGAGCCGGTGCCGGTTTAGGCGAGATCAATGAACAGTGTCTATATTGAGCGGCTTAGGTCGCTCTTTTTTTGCGCCAGACTTGCTCACAGGACATCTACTGGTAGTTTCAAGGGAACGGGGGAGAACAGCCATGAACACATTAAAGATTGCATCTGTACTGCTGACCGCGGCCATCATGACCGGATGCGCCAGTACATCTTCAGAGCCCACCGGCAGTTATGCCAGGCAGGTAGCAACAGCAGGTGGACTGCGCCTCGAGGATCAGAAGGTACCCAAGGCCCAGTACGACGCAGCGTTGAGTTCTGTTACCGACGCCGGCCTCAATACTAGCGTGCTGGCCTCCTCCCATGGCTTCAACATGGGCGGTGGTGCTGCGCTTGGAGTAGGTTTGGCTGCGTGGTTGTTTAGCCCTGCGGCACCGGAGCAAAAAGATGCGGTAATCGCTTTTGCTCCCATAAGTAGTAGCGATAGCAAAACAGCAGGTAAAGATTTTGCAAATATCGTAGCGAAGTCCTATCAGGCTGCATTCAAAGAGATGGGCGTGAAAGCCTCCGATATAAAATACGATGATTTTATTGGTGAAAGTTTTTATGTTACTGGGCGAGGGCCAGGATGCATTGAGGATGCCTACCCAAACCGCGACTGTATTTTCACCGCCTCCATAACGAAGCCAAGCGTAAGAAAGGCTCCTAAATTTTTGGGTTCATCGACAGATGCCTATTACTTCAAAGCCCAAGACAAAGTCTTTGTTAATAGTAGTATTCATGACGAAGCTTTCGACAAAGCAAAATTTCTTCTTAACGTAAGCAAGCATCTCCCAGACTGGGCATATGTCTACGCCGCACCAGTACCTAAGGTTTCACCACCCATGATCTTCCATAAAGGGGAAGTGCATTACTTCGTTGTGCCTGACGCTTGACTGAGGCTCAGGCCATGACAGCGAAGTCAGAAGAAAAGGATGAGCTTCAGGAAGCGATCGAGGCGTTGGCCAGACTGCGAGTCAGAGGGCCGGCGCTACTCAAGATCGAGCCGCAAACCGTATCGGTGGACCCTTATGATCCAGAGCTGCAAAAGAACCTGATTGCACACCTTGGCACAAAGGCCAGACGGTTGATCAACTTTACCGTTGGCCAGTGCTACACCGAGCATGGCTTTCCGGTCTTTGTCGCGGCCAATCACCGGAAGTGCGTGTTTGGCCGCAAGTCCCTCGCGCCTGATCAGATCATCTCGGTCGAAGTCATCGAGACGCTGACCGAGGAAGACAGGCAGCTGTTTCCGTGGGAGGAGCTTCAGAGCAGGACGCTGTTCATGGTGGCGGTTAAATTGGTCACCGCCTACCGCCCTGCCCTGTATCTCTACCTGAACCTCAACAAGCCGATCTCAAGGGATACAGGCATGTACCAGGATGCACTAGCCAGAGCCCAGGCCCTGTGCGCTGCCATCCAGAGGTTCAAGGAATCAAAAGGGATTTAACGGGTACAAATAAAAAGGGGACCTAATAGGTCCCCTTTTTACAGCTACTTGTTCCGTTTAATTCTGCAGCCCTCCTGGTGCGGCCATCGCATCCGTTGCTCGCTTGGCCGCGCCCTTGAGGTCTACCTCATTTGTAGCCCGGACAGTACGGTCCACGCTGTTTTCACGCAGCTGATCGGTGTTCAGGAGACTGCCCTGCCCTGTGAGCGTTTCCAGCGTGACGTTTTCGGTAGTTGGATAGAGGTTGTGCAGGTTCAGGAGATTGACCCACTCAGTAAGGTCAATGGTGTCCCAGTTAAGCTGGCCAATCTCGTCGATTGTAAGCCCACCACACTCCGGCTCCTTGGCTTTGCCCCAATTCTTGCCCAGTTGAGGTCTGGCCTGTTCCTGAATGATGCGGGACAACGGTGAATTGAAGCAGCAATACGACTCGCGCTCCTCGATACAGAGTCCCGCTACCTTGGTCTTGCAGTACTTGCCGACCTTGTGGCAGTTGCCCAGCTCACGCTGCGCATTGAGCTCGAATTCCTCCTGCTCGCATTCCCAGATCATCTCAATAATAATCATCGCTACAACATAATAAGTGTACATCGTCATTAAAAAGCCTATCGAGCTAGATACGCCTTCAACGACTGCACCGGCCTGTTTTTTAAAATCTAAATATTCCTCGGTTGCAGCGCTTGCTGCAGCACCTGCACCGCTTGTACCTCCTTGTTCGACAGCTGTACCCATCGCTTTTTGAAATAAGTTGGTCAACTGCTCTTTCAGCTCAGTTTTCACCGTATCAATGGCTTTATTCTTTAGGCCAATAATGCCGTCGTAGAAAGATGTGAACGGCTTGGTGATGGGCTGGAAGGTATTGACCACGGGGTTACGCAAGGTGGCGTAGCTGCTCTGGATGGTGCCCAATGCACTTCCACTGTCAATGCTCATGATCGCTGAATCGATCTTGGGCGCAGCCAGGACCAGTGTCAGGTAGTCGCCTACCGAGACGTTAGTTGGCTGCTCGCAGCAGTCCACCGATCCGCCGATGGCTTTCTTGCACTCACCCGGCTCGGCCTTGAAGATCTCGCACTCAACGTTTGTCGTGGCATCGGCCTCGGCACAGGCCAGATCCTCACCCATGAACTGTGCGGCCTGAAGCAGTGACGCCGCCTTGTCGAAGTCCTGACTGACCTCTCGCGTGATGCCGATACACTCTGCCCCCATGCAGCTCACCGAGCGCTGGCAGGCCTCGGGATTATCCACGCACCCCGGAAACGCCTCGGCCAGATCCACCTTGAGCTTGCAGGCGATACTGGATGTAGCCGCCCCACAGTCATAGGTCTCGGTGAAGCGAATACACTCGCCCGTCTCGGTGGCCTCACTGCACACCGACTTCACCAGCCCGCACTGGGGATTATCAGCCAGCGGGGTACAGGTGTCCTCGTAGCCGTCGATGGATTTACTGGCATCAATCGTGGCGGTCATGCTGCGGCACATAGGCGAGATACCTGAAAGCCCGGTGCTCGGGAAATCACTCTCGCACACCCTGACGCCGTTCTGGGTCATACATCCCGCGCCATCCAGCGCAGGCATCTCCGTGCAGCTGTAGGAGACGTCGCTGTAGTACTTGGTTGCCTCCTTGGTACGCGCCAGGCAGTCGGCTGGGTCCCAGCCATTGTCCTTTACCGCCTTGGTCGAGTCATAGTTAAGCCGAATACGCCCATAGCCTTCCCCTTCCCCTGTAACCGAGACGCGGATCTTGAAGCGCACCGTGGCGCCCGCCTTGACGTTCTTGAACAGGCTGGTGACATCAACCAGGGGGTTGGCGGTCCAGCTCTTGTTCAGCTCACAGGCACCAGCCGTCTCGGGTGGGAAGTTATTGTTGGGGCCCTGCCAGATGAGTTTTTCGTTACCGGCGGGTCCTACCCAGACCTGCATGTAGTCGTCCCACTTGGCGTACTCCAGCTGGGCACTGATCACTGCTTCAGGATTGATCACCGTGACTTCAGTGTACTGCTCCTTGATCGAGCAGTTGCCTGACCAGTAGTTGTCACCCACCTCGCCGATCCACAGCTGCATGCAGCCTGCACCACAGGAGTTGAGGTTGGCAGGGCCTGCATGGTGCTCGATTACGCCTACGGTATAGTCATGGTCCGCCTCGCACTGGCCGTTGGGCATGTTTGGCCGGGTGCACTGCTGAAACTTGTTGGTGCTGGCGGTCGGGTCAGTGCCGTCATCACAATCAGGAAACAGTCCATCCGCGCTGTCGGTGGCCGTATACAGCTGGTTGGTCTGCTTCATCATGGGATCGTTGGTGAGATCCATCTTGCCCACCGCCCGTGCGCCCTGAACCACTTCAAAGGCCTGTCCCTGCAAGGACACCTCACCGCTGTCCTGTTCATTTCTAAGGGTACTCAGCGCCTCAGAGCCTGCCGAGTTCATTGCATCGCCGTCGTTGTACAGCTGCTGAAGATCCGTAGGGTCCGCAGCATGGGGAAAGTACTTGTTGACCTCATCACCCGTACCGCCCGGAAACAGCTCGTTGACGTTAAGGGAGGTGTTGGCGCCCGGCAGCGTCAGCGTGCCATCCTCGCTGTAGGTAGCCAGGTCAGAAGGGTTGGGTGTGATGTCCCGCCCAAACTGCTGCGCCTCATGGCCAATGGCGCTCATGTCCGCCGCCTGCGCATGCTTCTGGTCAATTGGCATCCACAGCATCAGGCCGGTCATGGCCAGCGCCGTCGTTCGATAGAGGAGCCCTGTTCTGTTCATTGTCTACCACTCCCCTATTGAGTCATGCAGCAGTCTTTCCAGCGCCAGATCGTGTAGATCGGGTCCTGTCCCTCAGCTGGAATGGTTCTGGCCTGTCCCCAGATCAGCGTGGACTCGCCGATCTTGTGGCCCTTCTTGGTTTCGGGCAGTGGATGCAGGATGGATAGCTTGTACTGGCTCTTGGGAAGCGTTGGTGTGATCTCACCGCCACACATGGCGCCATCACCCATGGTCCCGTGGGCCAGCCCACGACGATGCAGC
This sequence comes from Pseudomonas sp. JZ114, assembly GCF_051027705.1. Classification (NCBI taxonomy): domain Bacteria; kingdom Pseudomonadati; phylum Pseudomonadota; class Gammaproteobacteria; order Pseudomonadales; family Pseudomonadaceae; genus Pseudomonas; species Pseudomonas sp. JZ114. The sequence continues at coordinate 33,225 of NZ_CP069260.1, read as the reverse complement.
GCCGCCAGCACGCGCGCGCTCAGGAGGGAGCTGCCCTTGATCACGCCCCGATTGCCCGGCACGCTGCCGACCAGCGGGTACAACGTGCCCCAGCTGCCCGCACACCAGAACATGCTTTCAATGGGGTTGCCGGTAGCAGACGCCACGGCATCAGCGCTACAGGCAGTAGCCGCAACCGGATTGGCTACCGCAGCCGCTTCGGGATTGGCGAAAAAGGCCAGCTCTGCGTTGTTCCAGGTCGGGTCCAGCTCGGACATGTACATCACGTCCAGGTCCATGTAGCCGTCGTTCTGGCACCAGCCCGAGGTAAAGAGATCCAGAATCACCAGCAGCGGAAAGGCGTAGTAGTGGTAGTGCATGAACATGCCGTCCTGCTTGCCGCCACTGCCATAGCCATGCGTGCCCTGAAAGGTGCGGTCAAAGGGAAAGCGCACACCGTTAAGTACCGATGAGCAGCCCGGTACCCGCTGGAATTCCACCAGACGTGCCGGCTCCCACATACCCGAGCTGATACCCGGACGCGGCACGTTGTTGGTGTCCCAGCACATGCAGGCCGACTTCTTGCTGGCGCCCTCGGGTACGCCACTGGTTTCGCCCGAGATGGAGACACCCGCCACACGTAGCGGAAACAAGCAGTCCCAGCAGATATCGGTAATCAGCTTGGGGCCAATCACATCACCGCTGTAGCAGCCCACCGCTGCACTGGTAGATGAGGAAAGCCCGATACAAAGCCAGAATGCGAGCATGGATAAAAGATGAGAGATATACCTGTTCATAGCGCACTCCCATCCTTGGCTGTCAGCTCTTTCACCACAAACACCTTGCCGTCACTGGTCACGATGCTGGGGGTATGCTCGATCTCGAAGCGCTCGATGATTTCCTTGGTCACCAGGTACACGGGCGCTTCGAAACGGTTGGAGAGGTCTGTATACCCTTTCCAGCCCTGCTCCTTGTCCATCTGGGTAGCCAGATAGGTCAGCTGCCGGATGTTTGGCTGTTTGGCCAGTTCAGGAAGAACACGGTCAAGAATCTTCATCTGGCCCGGTACCGATGGATCAAAGATCACCAGCGCCTGCGTAAAGGGCACCTGATCCAGCGGGTTGAGTACCGTACCGGCTTTCATCAGGACCTTGCCGTCAGCGCCAGTCAGATCCTGCAGCACGGTCACGCTGGGATCGATGGTGCGGGTACGCGAGTGTGAGGCAGGCGGAATGTAGTTGAACTGCTGCTTTTGCCAGAACCGTCCGACGGCAGCCTGCTTTTTGGCTTCCCAGTCCACCGAGGCCACGCGCTCCTGCATCATCTGGATCAGATCCTGCTCGGCAATCTCCATGACCGGACCACGGCGGCCCTGATCGCCGGTCTGCCCCTCGGCGACCTGCTTTTCCAGCCATTCCGGTGAACTCAAGCCTTCTACCCGCGCCAGCTCATGCTTGTCGGTGAACTGAGTGTCATTACCCTTTTCCATGGTGATCAGGGTGGGCACCTCACTGACCTTATAGTCCCGATACAGCGTGGGATCGATCACGAGGTTGGGCAGCGGGTCGTATTCAGCAATGAGATGCTGGTAGTGCTTCATCCCCTCGTCGAGCTTCATGCCTTCCGGTACGCCACGAAACACCAGCACCACATCCTGACGCTCGGAAGCGATCGTGAAGATTTCCTTCAGCGCAGCCTTGCCAAGGGAGAGCGAGACAAACAGGAGCATGGAGTGATGGGCATAGGTCTCGTTCTTGCGCGCTTCCATCCTGGCCGCCCGTAGCGTGGGATCGGCTTCCTCCATTGAACGCACCAGCTCGGTGGCCTCGCCCATGGCCCTGTCCATGCTGGGATTGGCCATGGACTTCAAATCGATTGATGCCCCAGCATCCTGCTTGATGGCCTCTCCCTGCTCCACAATGGCCTGATCCTCAGCAGTCAGCGCCGTGCTGCCCAGATGGGTACTGCCTACCACTGCGCTCTTCTCGGTGTCCTGCCGGGGCGTCAGGAAGGTGCGAAGATCGCGGCCCTGCTCGATTTCCGGTGGCATGTTTGCAAGATCCGGAAGGTCAGCACCAGAGGCGGCCTGCGCCGCCCCCAGTACCAGTGAAAGAGCCAGCATGGCTCTAGAAAAGAGGATATGAGCGTCCAATGATCTGCTCCTTGGTCACGGTGCCCCAGTAGCGGGAGTCAAAGGAAAGCGGGGCATCCCCCATGAACCAGTAGGCGTTGGGACCCAGCGTGCCCTTGCCGATAAAGGACGAGCGCGAGCGCCCGAGCTTGTCGGCATGCACCAGGCCCACGGCCACGATCTCGCCGTTGACCTTGACCTGCTCCTTGAGGTTGATCTCGACCTGATCCGACGGCACGCCACGCAGGTACTTCACCAGTCGATGCTCAGGGGTGTAGATGCCCGGAATGACCTTGGGGTGAAAGGCGTAGAGCTTGCCCTTCTCCATGCTCTTGTCGCCGCGATCGATCAGGTAAAAGCTGTAGCCCTTGATGCTGATGACCTGTTGCGGGTCATAGGCAAAAGTAAAGCGGGAAAAGAACATGGCCCCGCTGCCCACGATCAGCGCCGTAGTCAGGGCCATCTTGACGGTAAAGCGGCCCCAGGACTCCTTCTTGTTAACGATACGATCAAACCTTCTCATGACGGTCCTCTCCCGATATGTCAGTGGAGGACTGCCCAAGGACCGCACGATCCCGTACATCCTGTACAGGGCTGTTATCTGTCTCACTCTTGAGCCTGAAGGTAATCTTGCAGTTGGCCAGAATGATCTGGGCTAGCTGCTCACGCATGGCAGCGTCGTTTCGGTAACTCATGGTTGAGTCCTCGCAGGGGCTGACAGGGGATTAAGAGCCGGTACACCGGCTGCAGAACCACTCGTTGCCGTACTGCTGGCAGCCAGTTGTTCAGTGGGCAGATACAGATGCTCAGGCGCGGTCAGCACGGCGCGGGAATCAAGTACCGCTACGCCTTGCTGTCTAAGTTCCAGAATGCGTCGGTTAGTGTTGGCCAGCATCTGGGCTACCTGCTGAGGAGTAGCCCCTTCTGTCCTGTAGCGCTCCGCCAGCGCCGTGAAATCCACAACTACAAAGGACTGTTGTGTCGTCTCCAGCGCCACGATCCGCTTGAAAAGAATGCCGCAGATAATGAACAGGCCGAGCACAAACACCAGCATGAGCATCTGCAAGGTGGTCACCGAGCTTTGCTCAATCGGTACATGGGTTGAGGGTTTGGCCGACGCACCGGTACTTTCTGGAGCCGTAGAAGGTTGCTCTCTGGACGCAGTTGTAGCCGGGATGTCTGCAATCGGGTGTGCTATTGACTGGCTCATGGAGTGACCTCCTCTTCAGCGGTGGCGGTGGCTGGCGTGGACTCAGGATTCTCGGGTTGGGCTGGAGATTCAGCGGATACCGCTGGCTCCTCTGGAAGCGACAGGGGAACCAGTCGCGGTGAGGGGTCACTCTTGGAGCTGGCCGAGCGACTCTTGCGAAGCTTGCGCTCATGGGATTGGGCCTGTTCAATCACCTCATCGTCTGCCCGCGTGTCCAGCTCGCCCCGGTCCCGCAACACGGCATAAATGGCATCAGATACACCCAGTCCCATGGCCCGATAACGATCGATCTGGCCGACGTCATTGGGATCGGTGGAGTACAGCAGTTTCTGGAACGGGCCAACGAATAGCCGACCTACCCCAATTCCGGCCTTGCTGCGGATAAAGATCTCGGAATACACCCCCGTGACGGTGTGCACGGTCTTGAGCAGACTAAAGCCACCATCGGAAAGCGTCAGTCGACCTGAGCGCTTGATCGACTCGATTGTTTCGTTGGTCTGTCCCAGCAGGAACATGAACGCACTGTTCTCGGCGATAGCCCGCCCGACAGGGTTCTCGTACAGGTCATTGACGGACTGCGTAGCGATCAGCATCGAGCCCTGATACTTACGGAACTTGCGGTAGGCATGCTCCATAAATTTGGAAATATCACCCTCCTTGAGCAGGTCCCAGGCCTCGTCGATGAATACGATTTTCTTGACGTTACGATCACCGTGATACACCGACTGCTGGATCTGGTAGATCAGCTGGAGCAGAACGATCTGGCGCAGGTGTGTACGACCCTGCAATTCATCCAGTTCAAGCACCGTGAACTGGTTGGTAAAGCGCATGTTGTTCTTGCCGTGGAAGTACTTGCCGTAACTGCCGTCCTTGGTAAACACATACAGCTGGCTACCCACATCCTTTACCCGCTGATCATGATGAGCAAGGCAGGCCTCGGCAATGTCGTCCACCAGCATCGCATTGCCCTTCTGCCTCCAGATGCCTGCCATCAGCCGGCGCGTCTCAGCGATCTGAAATTCCTCAAGGTTGCCCTTGGGCGAAGCCATGGCCATGACCTGAGCGACCAGGGCATCCTCATCATCGAAATAGTCCACCACGATATCGAAGGGGTTCAGGCATATCGTCGAGGATTCGCCAAACTGGACGTAGGAGCCCTCCAGCGTCTCGCAGAGCTTTTCGTAGGACTTGCCCGCATCGATCACCCAGACCTGCGCGCCCTCGCTCATGTAGGCGGTCAGCAGTTCGTTGGCAAAAAACGACTTGCCTGACCCGGATTCCGCCGCAATGACTCCGTTCTTGTTGGTTTCCGAGTCGTGAAGCGACAGCGACATGAACTGGCCGTTGCGCGAGACCAGACCCACATGAGGGGTGCCGGTGCCCTTCCACTCCCCAAAGAGCGGCAGGAGAACAGTGGCGTGCTCGGAGGTCAGCGTCTTGTAGCGGTTCAGCTCAATAACCGCCTTGTGATCAGCACCGAAAGGCAGGGAATTGATCAGCATGGGCAGCTGGATGTACTTGTCCTGCTTCATGATGAATTTGCTTTCCGCCCATATGTCCTGCATGGCGGCGGCCGCAGACTCGACGCGCTTGAGCGTGGGGGCAAAGATCACGGCGCAGTAGTTCATCCTGAGTCCGCGATTACCCGCCGACATGGATCTTTCCAGCGTGTCGAAACTCTCCTTTTTCTCTCCCAGTACCGGCACGATCTTGAGCAGCGGCCCAAAGGCCTGATTCACCGTCAGGGTGCGCTTGCGATCCAGACTCTTCTTCTGCTTTTGCGCGTTGGGGTAATACACGTTGCAGCAGATGGCGTAGTTTTCCTTGATCGACTGCCCCTGCCCGCTCAGATCCCCTACGTAGCCGATAGCATCGCCAAAAAAGAAATAGTTCGGCAGTCGCTTGGCCGACAGGACCTTGGCATAGGTGTCACCCAGGCGTAGATGGGTTTTCTTGACCTCGACATCGGTCTCGTAATCAAAGACCTGCTCGTTGATAGGCGAGGTCTCATCCCAGCTATCCTCACCCAACCGCCAGCCGGAACGCTCACCCCAGTTGAGCAGGGTGTTCAGGATGCGCTTGAGTTGGTCGGCGTTCATCTTGCGAGGCCCGAAGCCGATGGTATTTAGCGATGACTCAAGCTTCTCGCCTGCGGTAAACAGCTCTTCCAGCTCCTTTGTACTGGGCAGACGTTCCCTGATCGGGATCTTTAGCGTGATGACCAGCTTCTGGTCATGGATAACGCCGTTGTTAAAGACGCCCTTGTTGCCGCGTGCGATAAGCGGCTCACGGGTATGCTGGCGGAAAAACTCGACGCGGCTGTTGATGATTTCCGAATGCAGGGGATGGGTGAACTTGTCCCGGAGGCGCTTCATGCTGTTGAGCGGGGCCTGCACCTCCGGTGACAGGAACATCATGAATGAGATGATGGTGTCGTTGGGAAAGGGCTGGTTGAGCATGTTGTTAATGGACGCCTGCTGGCGCTCATCTACACCCGGCAGCGGCCGGCACATAAAGCCAACCCCAATGGTGCCGTCGTTATTGAAGAAGTATTCCTTTTCCTCGTCATAGGCGATCACTGGTGAGAGCTGGGAGGCCCTGACCTCGCGCGGGATAATGCCCTCGGCATGCTCTTCTCTACAGCTGATAAACTCCATTACTGATCCCCCTTGCCACTAAGCCATGCTTCGAAGTTTTTCGGGCGCCCACGCGAAACCCGACCGTCATCGCTGATGAGGTACGGAATACCGTCCACACCGAGCAGGTTGGCGGTTACCAAGGACTTGGCGTATTTCTCTTCGGGGCACTTGTTGAGCGTTTCGAGTTGCTCGATCGTGCCGTTCAGGAGGGCATCGAGCTGCTGGCGCTCATCCCTTGCGCAGGCCAGGCGCTTGATCAGGCGATTGGACTCATCGCCCAGCGCAGGGACCGGCACAAACACAAAGGTGAACTCGCTTGTGTACTGGTTGGCTTCATTGGCCAGCGCATGGCAGTAGGAGCACTGGGGATCGGTAAAGAACACCACTTCCTTTGCGCCATGGCCCATGCGTATGGAAAGCAGGTCATCAACCTTGACGCCCATCTTCGAGAGCAGGATGCGCGAGGAGGATTCCTGCGCCTGAGCAATGGTGTCGATATGGCTTTGTAGCCAGGTGTCAAACACCTCACCCCTGAAAACGTACCGCCCATTGCCACTGATGAAGTAGAGCTTGCCCTCGGACTGAAGCACCTTCATGCCATCAACCGGAAGGCTGGCCTGCCCGGTAATGGTCTTTGCGGCCTGTTCGATGGTTTGGGGAGTGATAGGCTTGGCAGCCAGGGCCGATTCGGCTAAGCCGAGGCCCGCCACCAGCGCGAGCGCAAGCTTAAGATTTGGACGAGACATGCAGACCTCGGAACGTTATCTGAGAGGTCTACAAGCGTAAGCCCAAGAGGAGGCAACCCATCGGCGTACTCCCTACCCGCGCGGGTAGGGAGTAGCAGGATAGGGGTAAAAAAGTTAAAAATTTTCAGGCAAGAACTGCTGTGAGTGTCAATTCTGCCTTTTCTGGCAGCTGGATCAGCGATCCGAGTCGTAGGTTGCTGTCCCCTCACCTACCTCGATCCACTGCTCCTCGGGCATACCGGGTCTGCAGATCGACAGGCTGACCGACTGGCCGTCAGTCGGCTCGCTCGGAAGGATAGCGGCATGTCGAAACGGCGTGTAATCCGGCGGACGCATGTAGGAGTTGGCACTTCGGTGAAACTCCCATATGCCATGCTTGCCAGCATTGCCAACCGATTTTTCCAGTGTATAGGTCACACCACTTTGCAGACGGACAATAAGCATTGGCGCGTTCCTCAAACAATTATTTAACCTTATAGATATGATCTTGGCTACTTAATGGATGAGGTTAGGAGACTATGTTCAGCTGGTTGAAAAAAGTGGAAAAGCCAGAAGAGGGCCTGCATTTCCGAATCCATAGGAATAGTCCCTATGATCCAAGCGTAAATCATGGTGAATACTACGGATATATTGGCCATGACCATATCTGTACTTTGGAGCGAACTGAACACAAAGGGAATACTTTAAAAGTTAATCACTTCGCTCTTCACGAACCCTTTATTGGGAAGGGTATGGGCGAGTATTGCTTACGCACCTTTGCCGCAAAAGTAGCTAACTCAATCCCAGGCATAGATACGATTAATTTTGCTCTCTACCAAAGCACAGAAGAAACAAAGTCAGATCTGGCCAGTTTAAAGAAGCTTGCGGCCGCCCGCGAAGCACTACTGGTCAAAATCGGGGCAGTGAATATCTTGAAGATTCAACTAAATAGTGAGTGCCTGGAAGTTACGGGCAGTTGGCCAAAGGCTCTATGGAAGTAATGTAAGCGGTGCTATAGCAAAAGGCTTACACGACGACAGGAAAAGCCGCTCTTTCTCCAGCAGCGGCAGATCACTAATCTATGCGCATTGGATGGAGCGCAGGACGCGCTCAGTCAGGTCAAGGATGATGACCAGGCCAGGATGGCAGCTCTATACGGACATTGAGCACGGTCAGCAAAAACCCGCTTCGGCGGGTTTTTTGTGTGCGCTGGAAATGGCTCCTAAGTGCTGTACAAGCGGTGAGCTTTAGGGCGGGGAGGATGCCAATAGTGCATAAATCGCCTGAGCGAGGCTTGCCGGATCAGCTTCCTCAAATTTCCATACCTTGCCCTCTTTGCTACGTACTTCCGTTAAATAGCCCCAGCGTGGCATGCCATATTCGTCTGTGATTTCCCGAGGTCTGGAAACCCTGATCTCTCCTTCCGCGCAAAGGAGCGTGTTGCCACGATCGAGGGCTGTACGAACAGTCTCGAAACTCAAGTATCTACAGTGCACAGCCCGGCCATGCTCAAAGGTTGTCTCGTAGATATAGGCCAGATCACCAAAGGCATCAAAGAGAGGCGAATGCCGAGCATCTTGCCCCGTCTTTCGGCAATGCCTTGCCAGCCTCTCAAGCGCGCTGACAGCGCTATACGCCGCTGCACTGCATGCTTTTTCAGCATCGCTCCCAGCCGCTGGGCAAGGATGAATCGAAAAGACTAGCCTGTGCTGTGCACAGGCTATTGCGGCTGCCAGCAAGAGTTCGAAATACCCTTTCCCGTTGGCTTGAGTTATCACCTTAAACCTCCCAATCGGACCTCTCTGAGGTCAAATAAAAGGAATGTCTTCCAGGGCACCCTCCAAAGCTTCCCGCGCCTCTGCAATTGCTTTCAGGGATGCGTACTCAAGCTCATCGAGCGAGACGCCATTGAGCCCTGCTGCATACAGGAGTACTTCGGCATCCGAGGCCGACATTCCTTCAGCAACCCGATGCACCTCACAGGCCACCTCGTACTCCCACTGCTCCGCAATATGAGAGGTACCGGCTCGCTTTTCGATGGTGTGATACAGGTCGAACGCATCAATATAGCGGCCCGCCACAAAGACTGGCACCTGCCCCGCCAGTACCCGCAGCCGTATCGAATCCAGCCCACGAAGACGCCCCAGAAAGAAGGCGCTCCAGGTCTGAAGGTTCAAGTGGTACTGGGCCAGCCAGATCTGATCAGAAAGGTGTAACGCAGTAGTGGTTTGCATGGACGTGTCCTCGGTTGACAAGGGGTGTACTACCAACGTCTCACGGGTTTTCAGGGATGCAAGTGTAAGTGGTCAAAAAGAGCCACAAACAAAAAGCGGTAGCTCCAGGGCTACCGCTTAAAGGAGAGGGCGTTAAAGGGAGGGTTAGAACAGGCTCAGTCCGTTGGAGATGAACTGCATGGTGGCCGGCATGGCCGCGATGTGCGAGAGGGTGGAGCCCATGATCGATTCCACGACCGTAGGCGCGTTGTACAGTCCCATGCCCATGGCAAGGCCCACGGCAAAGGTCATCAGCGACTGGCGAACAACGCCAACGCACGCACCGACCAGGATGATACCGATGGCAATGATCCGGCCCAGCGTTCCCTGCGTCCAGTCCACCAGCGTTTGCCACACATCCTCAAACTCGGCACCGCCCGTACCGGCCATGGCCGCTTCCGGTATAACCATCATCGCGCCCATCGCACCCATGACCGCTGCGGTGGTCAGTGCTCGCCCTGTTACTTTGCTGCGTACCTGAGTGGCCTTGGCTTTCAATGCGCTTACTACATCGACCAGCTGGAAGTTCTTGGTCATTGCAATCGCTCCGTACGTTTAGTTTCGTTCGAGATCCCCGGTTTTTGTTCGGTACCGTGACTGCTGGTACTGTTGGTACTGCTGGTGTTGCTCCCACTGCTTACTGGCATGAGTGCCTTGAGCCTCGGGGCGGCTGTCGGCGCCTCTTCGCCAATAACCCATCTACGCGGCTGAATCTCCGTGTAGATATATCCACTCACCACCAGATCACCGGTGTCGTCCTCCCAGGGTGCGAGCCAGACCCGCATGACCTGTGCGGGGGTTCGTACCGGGACCGGCTGATCCGGAAGCCGTGGCGAGACAAAGGTGCTCACCACGTCCTGCGGGTTCTCGCTGCGGCCGGAGAGTTTTTGCTCCCGGCTTTCTGCGTGCCCCTCATGTTTGCCTTCCTTGCCCTCCCCTGACGGGTCCATGGGCAAGGGCACATTTCCATCGTCGGTCGCGCTGTAGATATCGCGACTCGACTTGCACAACGCATCGCCCGGCATACCCGGACAGCTGTAGTCGTTCTCGCCTACCTGCATCCATGAGCAACCGCTCAGGAACGCTGTCATCACCGCAACTGGAACGAATGCTAACTTGATCATTTCGGTACCCATCCTCGTAGTGCCTACCCGCGCGGGCACTTAAGTGAAATTTCTTTAGGAATTTTGGCTGTTTTAGGGCCTTTCCCGATAAACGGTACTAGCGACGCTCACGTGGGTTACGCTTCTTGACCTGCGAGAACTTGAGTTCCGCCCCTTTGCTCAGCACCAGCTCGATCTGGCGGCCCGCATCCACCTCGATGACCGGAAAGATGTTTTCCGCCATGTCGATGTAGAACTGGGCAATACGCTCAAGCGCACTGGATGCGCCACTGGCGGCCGCGCCCTGCGCCATGTCGGGGGAGTAGTTCTGCTGGTACTGCTTGGTTGAGCCCACGTTTCCGGTTTGCAGTACCGGGATGGGGCTAACGTTAAAGGCTTCGGCCGCACCAGACGCCACACCGGCCAGCAGTGAGCGCGCCACAATCGCGCCCTGCTTGGAGACCAGACGGCCACGGATACCGGCCTTGCCATCCTCCCCGACTGCATAGGCATCCAGCGCAGCCTCTACCACCTGGCCATCGTTGCGCACACAGGAGATCCGCTCGCCGCGAAGGTACGCGCGCTCGGAAGACAGGTCGCCAAAGCCGCTGATAATGGCGTGACAGTCCCGGATGTCGGCCTTGAACCGGTTGGGCAGGATGGCGTCGTACTGCACCCGCACCATGGCCGGGAAGGGATCGCGCCGTGCGCCCTGTGACGTCGGGGCGTCCATGCCGTTGATCAGCGCCACGGTCACGATTGAGGCGGGTGGCAGATACACCGATTCCTCATCGGCTGCCTTGGGCTTGGCCGCGTCGTCCTCCTTTTCCTGATAGGTCCGGATCTGCATGGGTTCGGGTGCTTTCTGCTGGCGCTCGCCACGACCGGTGCTGCGAATCTCCGGCCCCTGCCTGTCCGGTCCGGTGGCTACAGCCGGATTGCGGCTAAAGGCTTCATGGACAGGATTAGGATCGGCCTTGCTGCGTTCAGGCACATAGCGCTCGCGGCTGGTGCTTTTTCTGGACTCCTGACCAGAGGATTCCCCCGGTGCCTGTGCAAAGTAGTTTGGGGCAGCCCCGCCAACGCCACTGCTGCGGATTTCGTCCACCTGTGACTGAAGCCCGCCTACCGCCGCCTTGATCTTTTCATCAATCAGGCCGGGGCGGTTGCTGGCTTCCATTTCGCGCGAGAGCACGTCCAGCTTGCGCGACAGGTCGTCCTTGTCCTTGTCAAACTTCTGCAGCTGCGCCACCAGCGAGTCGAGGGTGATGTCCTTGAGGTTCTGGTCGGTAAGGCCAGTCGTGACAGGCTTGTCCGGTACGGTGTTCTTGGGAGTGCGCTCGCCTTCCCCGGCAAAGATGGATATCACCACCCCCATGACGAGCACGCCTGCACCAACCATAACTATGCGTCGATATCTGGGATTCACGTTATCCCAGCGCGCTTTAACCGTAGTGAGCGTATTCATACTTACTGCCCTCCGGAAAGCAGCGATGGCCGTGGCGTGGTACGCGTGCGATCCGGCGCATTACGCATGATCACGAACACTTCGGTGCGCTCCTGCGGGGTCAGGATGTTGCGTGGATAGGCCGCGACGGCCGCCACATCCCAGTTGCCACAGGCCGCTTCCTTGAACTCGACCGGCTGTGAGGAGGTGTTCTTGGCTACCCCGATAAAGACCTTGAGGTTATGCCCCAGCATCTGCTGGCCACGGGAGAAGTCGAAGGCCAGTCCATTCTGTACGCAGCGCGGCAGGTCATAGGTGTTGTTTCCCACCGGCTTCATGGAATAGCCACTAGGCGTCTGCCCCAGCGCCAGGTCGCGCATGACCTCCTTGATCGTGGCGACATAGGGCTGGCTGGTCTCCCACTTCTCGGCCTCTTCGCTGGCCTGCGGCAGGCGCATGCCGGAAAGACCCTGCTCATCCAGCTCGAAGGAGACCTCACGCGCCGGGATGGTTTGCGGGATCAGCGTAATGGACAGGGCAACACCGGGATTGCCCTTGTCGTTGATAAACAGGGTCACCGGTGCTTCATCCGAGGAGGCCACGTAGACGATATTGTTAAGAATCTCGGTCGTGGCACTGGAGGTGGTCTTGACCTCGGGTTTGCCAAAAGGCGTCACTATCCGGTTGAGCTGGTAGCGAGCGATGGGCACCAGCACGTTTTCACCGGACTTGAGCCGGATATGCGAGGCATGGTTCAGCTCCATGCTGGCGGGATTGGTAGGGGTCTGGCCGCTACGCGCCTGCGACAGCGTGATGGGCCGCGGTACGCCTTCGGTCATTACGCTGCGGCTGACCGAGGGAATCTCGGGGGTTGTGCTGCGAACCGAGGACGGATGCACCGGCGCCTGTACGGAAATGGCCGGGCCGCCCCCCTCGGCGTGGTTGGCGGGGATAACCGGAATATCGATACCGGCTGCCTGCGTCTGCTGCATGCTGACCAGGGCAAGGGCCAGCGCTGTCATGAAAGGGATGGGTTTCACAGGTGGCTCCTCTATTTACCGGCTTTGCTGGCGCGCTCAGCCGCACGCTCGGCGGCCTTGCTCTGCTTTTCCAGCACATCAAGCGTGTGGGGACGGTCGGCATAGGTCGTCATGAACGTGACGACAGGCAGGTAGTTGTCGATCTTGATCCTGAACTCGTAGGTACGGCGGTCACGACGGGTCTCGCCGTTGGGGCTGATGACCGAGCTGTTGCCAAACACAAAGACCTTGCCGGAGGCGCGCTCGAACACCACGTTGCGTGGCTCGAAGGTCATGCTGATGCGGTCCTTTCTGATGATCTCGGCCTGAGACTGGATCGCTTCCATGGCCTCCTGAAAGATCCGGGGCGACAGCAGCGGCTCAAGGCGCTCACGCACAAACTGCACGTTGCCGGGGGTGATGTTGCCCATCAGCAGCGAGAGAAACATGCCCCACGCCTCGTGATAGGACTGTCCGGCCTCGTCAGCGGTAACAAAGGCCTCCTGCTTGAGGGTGTAGGGCTGGAGGATCACGACCGGCTTTTTGAACACCAGCATGCCCAGTGTTATCGCAAGACAGGCAACCAGCCCCACAACGGCGTAGCGGGAGTACTTGTTTTCCAGGAGCGCCCAGTTCCACTTGTTCAGCATGTGTCCCATTTTCATGGCAGCCACCGACGCGCGTAGGGGTTCGGCAAGGTGGTAGAGCGAGATGGCAGGATGCCCAGCCAGTAGCCCACATGGATGAGGTAGCCATCGGCATGACCATCCTTGTACTTCTGGTAGAGAAACGTCACGGCATAACCAATTGCGCCGCACAGGAGTGCCTTGCCGATGGCCATGCCAAAGAGCAGACCGACCCCTATCGGAACCAGCTCATCAAGACTCCAGATCAGAACATGAAGCGGATCATCACAACGCGTGGGGATGTTTATGGCTTTCACAGGTAGAGCCCTCAGTCTGTTACCAGGTCAGGGCTTATTGTGAGGTAAGTGATAGAGGTTCCATCGGCGTACTCCCTACCCGCGCGGGTAGGGAGTAGCACAATAGGGGTCAAATAATTTCAACTGGAGGCAGAAAAAGAGGTGTTAACCGTTCAAATCTGCTTTTGCAGGTTGCCTACAAACACACCCATCATCACGCACACAAACATCATCACGATTGGCAGGATGGCCGGGTTGATGGCAATGGGACTGATAAAGGCAATCAGCACCGCCTGCGCGGCAACCGAGGCACTGAGCATGCCGTAGCGGTTCCAGACGGGAGAGGCATAATCGTAGTTGGTCTGCTTGACCCTGCGCCGCATGAACCCGTCCCAGATGGCCGGGATCAGCAGCAGCGCCATATAGGGGAGCCAGATCGACAACAGCGCCAGCCGCGCGCAGATCTGGTAGACCATGTGCATCAGCGCATCGAGGCGGTCTTCCATCCACGAGAAGAGAAAATCGCCCATGCGTTCCATGCCCCGGCTGCGAGCGGCTTCCTCTTCACTGGGTATCATCAGGCGATGCAGCGCCGGATAGACGCCGGTTTCAAACACGGCGCCCTTGTACCAGTTCATGGCCTTGGTGTTGACGTAGGCCTGCGATTCCTCGCCCAGGTGGCTACGCACCATGGCCGACTCCTCCCGAATCACCCGTTCGGTCCAGTTGCCCGGAATAAAGACCGTAACCAGCAACAGCTCAATAGCGACGAGGAAGAGTGTCAGCCACAATGGAGTCTTCATACTTTGCATCCGTCAGTATTCCAAGATAGCGCTCATGCAGCAGGCCCAGCAAAAGGCGACGGGCCGCCGTGATTTCATCTCTAGTCAGCGGTGTTGCGGTCAGGGGATCGTTACTGTTGAGCACTTCACAGGCAGTCCTGTCTGACAAGAGATTCCATGAATGGCCGGAGTTGTCTGAAAGAGTCACGCTCAGAAGTTTTACAGTACTGGATATGATCGTATTGATAATAATTGCAAGGCGGTAATAGTTATTAAGTTTTCCGTCGCCATTTACATTTTGAATAGCTGCTGTGTATTCATACATGGTCTTGTCGATAACTGACCATATAACCGGCCTGTTCTGGTGCAGGATACCCTCGCCAATATGATTGTAGACACGTTCCATATAAGTTATGGCCGGTGCCCAATCGACATCCAGTAATCCCCAGTAATGAATATGTTTTTCCAGTGAAGGAATTGCCCTGAATCTTCGATTGAATCCTAGTGGCTTAACTACAAGATTTACTTCCGGACTTAAGGTGTAGTAATTGGAATTCATCATGTTTCCGTCCAGCATCACTTGGTTAATTTTTCAAAACAGGCGAGGAAGGGTACCTGCAACAATATTGTTTTCATGGCGAGTATCCCGCAATATTCCGAGATAACGCTCTTCGAGCAAATTGAGCAGGATGCGCCGCGCTTCAATGATCTGATCAGAGGTCAAGGGAGTGGTGGTGAGCTGATCATGAGTATTTAAAACTTCACAGGGGGTCTTATCAGAAAGCAGATTCCAGACGTTTCCCGATTCATCTGAAATATTGACACTTAAGAGTTTTACAGCATTGGAGATAGTTGCATTTATAATAACGGCAAAGCGGTAAAAGTCATTTAACTTTCGATCGCCATTTACGTTTTGAACGGCGTCGGTGTATTCGGTCATGGTTTTGTCTACAACCGACCAGATGACCGGACGGTTCTGGTGCAGGATTCCCTCGCCAATGTGGTTATAGATACTCTCCATAAAATCGATCGCTGGAGGCCAATCGATATCCAGTATCCGCCAATAGTGCAGATGTTTTTCTAAAGACTTGAGCGCCCTGAATCTTCGCCGAAATCCATGTTTTAAAACTAACAGATTAACTTCTGGGTTTAAGGTGTAATAATTGGAAGTATTCATATTCTTGTCCAGGGCTCAACTAATGTAAGATCGGGATTCTTCCCTTGATAATCTTCCCGCCAGATAACTTCGCAAAATATTCCAGATTCGGTAGCATGGTTAATAATTGATAATTAACCAGTGGCACCAACTCTTCCATAAGTCGTTCGCCCTGTCCTCCACCATGAAGCAGCGGATCTTCTCCTCCCGAATTCATGCTTTGAGACCGTACTACATATTTGATACGGGTTTCGGGGATATCCTTTACAAACTGTTCCTGTGTTTCAGCATCTTTTAAGCGCAGGGCAATGGTATTGTTAACATTGCCCAGTACTTGTTGCGCCTTGTGTTCACTGCCAAGTCGCGCACAGAAATCCGCATAGGTTTGGGTGGCTACATATAATGTCAATTTGGCTCCCCGGCCCTTGTTCAACAGCATGATAAAGGGCTCATTGATAACTTCGGCCGCCTCATCGACAAATACATTTACTGGACGGTTATCCACCCCAAAGTTATAGCGATCACCGGCAACAGCGGTCAGGTCCGAAAGTAGAATAGAACCAATGGCTGACGCAACCATGTTATCAGTAAGAGAATCCAGCCCAATATAGGTAATTGCGCCCTCATTTATTAATAAGGCGCTATCGGTTATAGGTCTGTCATCGGTAGGGTCTTCAGGGTCAGGCGAAAGAAGTGCGCCCAGATCGCCCGAGGTCAGCATGTTAAGAATGGGCAGGAGCGTTGCGACCATCTTGCCAAAGTGCGCCCGGTCATGTTTGTACATATTGAGCAGGCCTTCCAATTCTGAACTGGCCCGTACAGGTTCGATACCCTGCTTATAAAATGAGCTAGCAATATCTGCTCTCCTGGAGGGAGGCAGTGGCTCCAGCCATTTATCACTGAACGCGCAAATCATGCTTTCCCAACTCTCACCGAGCACCTGCCGTGCATAGGCTGATACGGCGGCAATCACTAGACTTTCTACACCACCCTCCAGGTACCGACGCAATAGTTTGAGCGTAGGGCGCGTATCAATGAGGTACAGCCCCTGACAGACGTTGTTCAGCGCCTGCCAGCCAAAGCTCTTGAACGGGTCCGAGCCGGTTTCCGAGGGAATCAGGGCGGCGATGCGTGAGGCAATCTCGGTGACGCGGGTAAAGTTCTGCAGTGGGTTGATGCGCATGCACTCATCCGGGAAGGCCGGATGAAAGCTGTAGAAAGGCCGTCCCACAAACGCCGCTGCACGACGGGCATTCTCGCGCATCTCCTTGTCACCCTTCGGGTCAATGATCAGCACCGCCTCACCGCGCAGCGCCTTCTGGCTGATAACGAGGTCAAACAGGCGGGTCTTGCCCGCACCGGTCGTGCCCTTGATCAGGACGTGCCCTTCGGTGTGAGGAATCGGCTGCGTGATCACGATCTCACGGGGCTCCAGGCCTTGAATCCAGGGCGCGCCCATCTGCATCTCATCCCTGCCTTCCACGCCCTTGCTGGCGCGGGGATTGACGATCTCGGACAGGTTGCGCTTGAGGATCTCGTATACGAGCTGGCAGTGTCGGTTCTCCCAGTAAAAGCCCTTGCCCAGCCATAACTGGTCAGGATTTTTTCGGATGGCCTTGTTCAGCTGCTCAAGGGTGATGAATTCAAGCTTTTTGCCGTGCAGGTTGCGCTTGACGTAGTGCAGGCGGATCGCCGCTGGCAGACGACTGATGGCCATGATCGAGCAGATGCCACTCATCCAGTACACCGGCTCGGGCGGCATGTCGGTGACCTGATTGACCAGATAGGCGACCGAAGACGCGGCGACCCAGCCCATGCAGGCCATAAATTCATAATTGGGCCGAAAGGGCATCTCATAGTTGTCTCTCAATTAGAAGCCCTCCTGACTGTCGACAAAAATGATTTGATCCCCTTCTTTCTTCAGGCCAAGGGCCTTGATCGCCCTTGATGAGCGAAGCAGCCGTTCAAGGTCTCGACGCTTGACCTCTGGACAGTCATTGTTAATAAGGTCCAGGCACTCGACGCCCAGGGAGTATCCTCTTTTGCTCCGGTGAATAGTGCCGGGAATCCATCGTCCATAACCTTGCCTGATCATTTGCGCCAACTGCTCAAGGCACTGCTGGGGTGTCGCACCCTTTACAAACTTGACATCCAGGTCGATGGTCTCAGCCTCGGCATCCCGTTCATCAGCGGACTCATTCTCGGCAGGTACCTCCTCCTGCGAGGGGGCAGCGCTTAGCCCAACTGTGCCAGCTTTGGTAACAGCCGCTACGGTGTGCAGGTATTTCGGCGGTATAGACTGAACACGCTCAAGGGTGACGCATACAGGCTCTGGCGTAGCACCAGGTCTTAGGTCGGCCAGCTTGTTAGCCTCAACATAACGTTCAAGATGCAGGTCAGGTGCCTTGACCTCGAACGGCTTGAAATCGTCTATTGAGGCAGGCAAACGCGCGTCACTGTGTTGTTTTTCTTCCGCTCGGGTGCGGCGTTGTTTCGCCTTGGGTCTGGCGGGGGAAACCAGCGCCTGATGACCAGCGCTCTGGCGCCCAAGCGTTATTTCAGGTTCAGAGGCGATACGTTCGTTTGCCTTAAAGACAATATGAGGATGGTCCTCTGATACGGCAAAAGGCATATCCATGACTTCAAAGCAGGCATCATCGGCATGCACGGCCGGTGCGATGGGAGCAAGCTCCTCATCAGCAAAGCTCAGCAGGTCAGGCATTAGCGGCAAACTTTCCCCCTCAAGGCCCGATCCCCTGCCAGGATCTTCATTCCTTGACTTCTTGCCTGCACGCTTTTTCTTGCGACTACTCTCAGGTTCCAGAAGATGGATGACGGGTTTCTCGCCCGAGCGGTGCTCTTGCGCCTGTAGAACCGCCATATCCTCTTCATAGGCATCAAGGGGTGGCCCTTCTTCGGTCGATCCGATAGCCATACCAAAGAAATCAGCTCCAATATCCATACCGATAGGGCTTTCCGAGACAGCCGCAGGCTCTGGCGAGCCCTCCTCTTCTGTCATTGCCTTTACAGGCTGCCCTGCGACGCGTGGCCCCTGCGTGACATGCTCAAGAAGGGCATCAAATTCTGTAGTAGCCAAGGGTGATGTAGCCGTATTCCCTGTATCTGCCTCAGTACCCTGACCGTTTTCCTCTGCTGCGTTAGCCTTCCCCTTTTTTCTTCTTTTGGGAGCGTCCTTGTCAGTACTTTCAGGTATCAGTTCCGTTGCTGCGTTCGTACTGTCTGTCTCTTTATCAAGGGTAGCGGCAGGCGTGATGATGCCTGGGGTTTTGGCCGGTATCTTCTCTCTCTCGGGCTCATTGCCAATCACACCCTCTATCGCGGCCGGTAGCCCCATGGGAAAGAAGAGGTCCGCCTCCTGAATCTTGAGCAGTGCAAGCTCTCCCTGGAGCGTAGGGCCGGTCACGTCTTTAAACACGGGCTTGATGGCCCAGTACCGATAGGTCGTTACCGGCTCCCCTGGGCCACCTGCAACTTCACGAGGTACAGCTACCCCACAGTGAATCAGCATGTCTGCCTGTACTGCCGGCTCCTTTGGGATGGCCTGAATGCCGTCATCACTCAGACGAGTCAGTACATCGCGTGAAGCCGCCTTCCAGTTGATGAACAGGCCTTCCTTGAACACATACACAATCGCGCCGGGCTCATTGATCTTCCAGCGGCCCGACTTGATCATCCGGCGAGTCCCTTCCACCAGGTAGCGCTCAACGGAGGGCATGAACGCCTGTGAGCCATCGCCTCCGCCGTTGAGCTTCAAGTCCAGTGTGACGCTGGCCTGATCCGCCTTGAGGACCACGTGGGCAATCTTGGACTGCACCGCGTAGCCACCAATGGCTTCGTCGATCTGGTCCAGCATTTCCATGGTGTTGTCGGGCGTCAGAAAGGCGCGCGTCTGTTTGGGAATCAGGAGGCGCGCAATCCCCGGTCCATGAAAGGCATGGCGGTTATGAATACGATCCTCCCGCCATGACACAAAGTAGCGCTGGATCTTGTTGTCCCGCGCCCAGGGCACCAGTCGATACCCATGCTCGTAGAGTGCAAAGTTCCAGAGCAGGCCCGTGTCGCTGGTGATCTTCATGTCGCACACCGGCTTGCCGACGTCATGCAGCAGACCCGCAAGGGCAGTTGCCACACGCCAGACCTTTTCCCGATTACGCCGCTCACGAGGCGTGGCATCCGCGTCATAGATAACCGCACCACTCATGCGCGCCGCGTGAAAGGCGACCTCAAGTCCGTGCCGCAACAGGCCGCCGCGTCCCTTGTGATGATGATGCTGGGAAGCTGGCAGGAGATGAACGAATTCGGCGTAGCGCACCAGGACCGGATCGATAATGGCTCTGAATTCATGTTCAGAAAGCCCCAGCGACTGCTTCAGGCGGGCAATCTGAGTGCGATGCCCTGCCAGCAGCCTGCGCGGCTCGATGATCTCGCAGCCTTCGGGAAAAGGTGGATAGCGCGTACCGGGATCGGCCTCGAAGTCGGGCAGGTAGATGTTCTCGACAAAATACAGCGGGGCACTGGAGCCATCGGCCGGATTTTTCTTTTGCCTTCCTAAAAGGCCACGCAAAAAACTGAACATAACGACCTGCGACCCCAGTCAATCGATCCTGAGAGCTATCGTCGCAGATTTTTTTACTATCAATCGGCGTACTCCCTACCCGCGCGGGTAGGGAGTACGCCGATGGTCCACTTATTTTTGCTCGTAGACTGTTTCCACCTCACCACGGAGCAGTTTCACATGCAGGCATATTCCAAACCCGACGGCACTGTTCACCTTGTTTTAAAGAATCAGGCCGAAATCGACGCAGTCTGGGCAATCGCCAGTTCCATCGGCGGAACCACTCAAACCCTACGCGCCATTTTTTGCGACAGCGCAAGCACTGACGAGCCCCGGCTGCTTGATGTGTTGCTGCCCTATATATCGAAGGTCACCTCCGAGTTCCCCAATACACAACCCCACGACGCCGGCGCCCTGCTGGAAAGCGTCTATGGGCAGTGCATAGAGGGCACCCTCTTTTTCAGGACGCTGGGTAAGCAAGAGGAGTGGACGGATGAGGACGAATAAATCCTTTATCTCTCTTGCAGTGCTCTCCCTTGCCCTGTCCGGCTGCATGGGCCTGCAAGCCAGGCTGCACCCACTGCCTGAGATACCGAACGAGCCCTCGCGCGAATGGGTAGAGATGAACCTGCCCGAGTTCAAGCGCATCACTGAGCAATACCCGACCGAGGAAAACCGGGCCGCGCTTAACCGTCTGGAGATGTATGCGGCCTACTACAAGGAGCTTGAGCTGAGGGCCGGCCGGGTCAACCGCTCGCTGTCACTGGCATGGATCAATACGGGCCGCGCCGGTGCCGCCATGCGCCAGCCCGCCTACGTCCATTCGCTGGGCGGTGACTTCAACACCGAGACCCGCAATGGCGCGGCGCTCGATCCACGGCGCGGCATCGTCTACGACCCCACCCACGCCCGGACGCCAGCCGTACCCATGGTGCCGGTCGTACACACCCAGACCTTTGCGGCACGCCCAGACCGGGCACGTGGCTACTCCATCTACGAGACCTCTCGCTGGGTACGCTACTGCGACAACGGCAAGGGCATGGATGAAGCCGACTGGCAGTTTGTGACCGATGAAGGCCAGCAGCTGGGCATTCCGGACTACCTCACCGGACGGTGCCGCGCGCCCACCTATGACTACAACAGCTATCTGGCGGCATGGCGGGGCTTTTGTAGCCGAGCAGACCTCTCGGCGCCGACCCGCGCCATCGTGAAAAGCAGTATGCGGCCCAAATCCATTGGCGGCTGCGCGGCCCTGAACATCCACTGATCCTGACGGAGCCGGACCATGACAACACCTACTGATGAAACAGTACTTCCCGAGATCAAGGCAGAGCGCGAACCTGAACAGGAGAAGAAGCAAAAGTCACCTAAAAGAATGACGCTTCTGGCCATGGCCATCCTCTGCGGACTGGGCATCTCCTATGTAGCCACCCACAAGGGCAAGCCGGAACATTCGATCCCACAGACGCCCGTCAGCAGTGATGTGCCGATGACACAGGCCAGCGGAGTAGATTCGCCCCTCAAACCAGACGCGGCTCATTTGGATAGATCTTCCCCCTCAATAGCCACAACAGGCTTGGACGACGCCACTCCATCTACTGCATCCCTCGCTATCGACCCGGACGCCGACTTTGAAGAGGATGAATTCTCAGGCGAGCCTCCACCCCAGCCCATCCAGGCGCCTGAGCACAAGATCACCCGCGAGGGTGTAGAGACGGTTCCGCCTACCACGGATCCTGTTGAAGAGGAGATGACCGCTGGCGCATCAGCTGGACCCGGATCATCTCCCGCATCAAAGGTTGCTGCGCCCAGCATCGCCACTGACGCAGGGGCAAAACCTTCAGGTCAGGATGAGGTAGAAAAAGCGGGACTGGCTCAGGGTCAGGATGAGGTATCCCCGCCCGAAAAAGACCTCGCAAGCTTTGGCTACAGCATCAAGCCCAGTCAGGTAGGCACACCTCCCGAAGCTGAGGATGCACACCAGAAGCGACTGGCAGCACTGGCGCAGACCCCGGCCTACCAGAATATGATCACAGCGGTGGGCATACGGGTGGGCCAGAACTGGAAAGCACCCGAGGACTACGAAAAGCATGGTGCACAGGTCCGGGTAAAAGTGGCACCGGACGGCGTTCTGACCGGGTTTGAAGTGATCCGCTCTTCCCATAACGACGCCTACAACAAATCCGTTATCAGCGCTGCCGTCGAGGCCTCGCCCTTTATCGAGATCAAGACCCTGCCCGCAGCCGATCGGGATGTCGTCACCGAATTCACCTTGAACTTTGGTCGCAGGATTTCGGATGCCGAGCACAGCGCGGCCAACGAGTCGGCTTCGCCTGAGGATCTGCCCGAGCAGGCTCAGGCTGAGGACGTCTCAAGCGGGCCTCTGGCAGCGGCTCCGATGGCCGCGCGCCAAGTACAGGACCCGCTCAAGGCCATGTTTGAAACCAGCCATGCGATGACCGGAGGCCAGTGATGGACGCCGTGCAGGTAGATGAAGATTCCTACAGAGACCTTCTGGTCATGCTCTCCGAAGCCGCCAACGCGCAGAGCCCGCTGGATGCGGTATGCCTGATTACGGTCATGCTGCAGGACATCCAGCAGAACCACCGCCTCCCACAGCTGGAAACGGTGGTCAGGGACTGGAAGCTGCTCTATGCCCTGCACAAGGAAAGGCCCCAGCCCAGGGAGACGCGCTCATGATTCCTCAGCTGGTGGCGCTGGGCGTCATCGTGGCGCTGCTCTACTCAACCAATGTGCTGTTTTTCAACAAGGACGATATTCCCGAGGGAAACGCACCAGAGTCCAGCCAGCGAAGCCCGGGCGGACGAGACATTGCCCAGGCCTTCAACCTGGTCAATCAGGAGCTGCTGGGCAAGCTCAAGGATGGCAGCGGCACCCATGTCACGGATTTTACCGGCCCGGAAAAGGAAGAGGCCGAAGAGAAGCGCCGCAACGCCGATCTCGAGGAAGTACGCTCTGTCGCCGCCGAGATTGCCGAGGAGATCGGGCTTAACTGGCGCATCAGCGACGAGCTGTACGCCCAGAACTACGCCATTGTCGCCATTACCTTAAAGGACAGCGGCAAGGTCGCGGCGGTCGAGACGCTGTACTCCACCGAAAACCGTTTCTTTGATAACAGCCTGCGTCGTGCCATCCGCAAGGGCGAGCCCTATCGCCAGTTCAAGGACATGACGACGCGCCAGCGCGAGCAGCTCACCGAGATCGTGCTGCACTTTGGCGCAGGCAAGCCTCCCACCGAACGCCAACTGGCCTCGATCAGACGATCAAGGGGTGATTTATGAGTGTGGACGTATATCTGGCCGAAAAGCCCAGCCAAGGCCGCGCGCTGGCTGCGGTACTGGGCTGTGACAGGACCGGCAAGGGCTGCATGCACAATGGCAAAGGTACCTTTGTCACCTGGTGCATTGGTCATCTCCTTCAGGCGCTCAAGCCTGACGAGTATTCCGAGGACTGGAAGGGCTGGAAGCTGGATCACCTGCCCATGGTACCCGGCGAGTGGAAGCATCAACCCAATGACAAGACCCGTGACCAGCTAAAGGTTGTCTCTGAACTGTTAAGGAAGGCGGGAAAGGTCTATATCTCCACCGACTTTGACCGTGAAGGCGAAGCCATTGCCCGCAACGTCATCCGTTATGCCGGTTATCAGGGTCCGCTGTACAGGGTGTGCATCAAGGCCCTGAACCCCAAGGGACTGCGCAAGGCGCTGGACGCCATTGTGCCGGGCAAGGACACCATCAATCTCTACCATTCCGCCGTGTGCCGTGAACGCTCCGACTGGCTGGTTGGCATGAACGGGACACGCCTGTTTACCCTCATTGCCCGTGGCGCAGGCTTTCAGGAAACCCTGCATGTGGGCCGCGTGGTCTGTCCCATGATCAATCTGGTCGTGACCCGTAATCAGGCCATCGCCAACTTTGTTCCCAGGGACTACTGGGACCTGTGGGCCGACGTCGCCGTACAGCGTGGCCAGTTCCGGGCGAAGTGGGTACCGCCAGAAGAATGCACGGACGAGGCCGGACGCTGCATCAACAAGACGCTGGCCGAGCAGGTCTCTGCGCAGCTGACCGGCACCGGTGGGGTTATTGAAAAGGCGGAGACGACGCCCTCCAAAGAAAGTGGGCCCCTACCCTTCCACCTGAACAGCCTTCAGCAGTACGGCAACGTGCGCTTTGGCTACACCGCTGATGAGGTACTTGCCGCTGCTCAGTCCTTGTACGAGAACCATCAGGCCATCTCCTACCCGCGTACCGAATGCCGTTACCTGCCGGAAAACATGCACGCCGAAGCGCCGGAGGTCATGCAGGCATTGATGCTCAGCGACCAGAGCATTTCCGGTTTGATTGCTGGCGCTGACCTCAAGCGCAAGGGCCGATGCTTTAACGACAAGCAGCTCGAAGGCAAGAGCCATGAGGCGATTATTCCGACTGCTGAAAAGATAAACCTTGGCGCCTTGAGCGAAATCGAGCGCAACCTCTACGACGCCATACGCCGCTTCTACATCGCCCAGTTCTACGAAAACCATGAATTCAACCGCACGGTGATCCATGTCCGGGCCGGTAAGCACGAGTTCATTGCCAAGGGACGCCAGCCGACTCGACAAGGCTGGAAGATCCTGTTTCCGGACACTGAAGCCTTTAGCGAAGCCGATAGCAATGAAGAGGATGACGCCGACGAACAGAGCACGGCCCTGCCTCCCATCAACCAGGGCGAGCCGGCCATCATCAGCGGGCCGGAAGTCACCGGCAAGCACACCCGTCATCCGCCCTACTTCACTGAAGCCACCCTGCTCTCGGCCATGGAGCACATCAGCCGCTACGTCACCGAAGAACAGTTTCGGCGCATCCTCAAGGAGACCTCAGGGCTGGGTACACCCGCCACACGCGCCAGCATCATCAAGACCGCCGTGGATCGCGGCTACCTGATCCGCAAGAAGCGTCAGCTGCATGCCAGCGACAAGGCGGTAGCACTGATGAAGGCCCTGCCGCCTGCTCTGAAATCACCCGGGCTTACGGCCGCGTGGGAACAGGAGCTGGAGCGGGTTGCACGCGGTGAAGTCAGTCAGGATGAGTTCATGCGCAAAATCACCGACTGGGTGTCGCGCATTGTTCATGGCTTCAAGGCGACGCTTGCCAATACCGATGCCCAGGCGGCAGCGCTCAAGCAGACCTTTAGCGAAGCGCGGGGCACGCTCCATAAGTGCTTCGCCTGCGGGGCTGAGCTGCGCCGGGTAAAGGGCCAGAAGGGCTTCTTCTGGGGCTGTACCAACCGCGATACCTGCAACAAGACCTTTCCCGACCAGAAGGGCCTGCCGCAAAAACCCATCAGTGATGAAGACCGCCCACTGTGCGGCGACTGCGGTCGCCCGATGAACCTTCGCATGGGCAGGAAAGGGGATGCCAAACGCGCCAGCCGGTTCTGGGGCTGTTCAGGCTATCCCGAATGCCGCGCCATTGCGCCCTATACCAAACCCAAGAAAGATCCACTGGAGGCATGACGATGAGTTGGTTTAAACGCAACCGAAGTAGTGATGTACCGCCCTATTCCCCGGATGACTCCATCGAGGTCCTGCAGGAGCGCCAGCGCCTCATGCAGATCCACACCTTTGACAAGTGGGTGTCGGGCACCGTCAAGCAGAGCCGCGCCCGGCACCGCTGGACCCTGATCTTCAAGGGCATGCTGCTCCTGATCGTCCTGCTCAGCGCCTTTAACACCTGGTACTTCCTGCGCCTGTTTGATGAGGCCTCGGAAGTCAACGAAGGGGCCAGCCATGTTGGCGTAGTGGATGTGATGGGACCGATCGATGCCCAGCAACCGGCCAATGCCGACCGCATCAACAAGGGCCTGCGCCAGGCCATGGAGAACCCCAACACCGTGGCGGTGGCCATCCGTATCAACAGCCCCGGTGGCAGTCCGGTCCAGTCCAAGCGCGTCTATGACGAAATCCGCTATGAAAGCCAGCGTCATCCGGAAAAGCCCATCTTTGCCGTGATCGAGGACATTGGTGCAAGCGGTGCGTACTACATCGCCTCGGCCACCAGGGAGATCTATGCCTCGCCTACGGCCATCGTAGGCTCCATTGGCGTGATCAGTACCGGCTTTGGCTTTGACAAGACCATCAAGCTCTTTGATGTCGAACGCCGCGTGTATACCGCCGGCACCAGCAAGTCGATGCTGGACCCGTTCTCCCCGGCCAGGGATGAGCAGGTCCAGTACTGGAAGACCGTACTGGGCGCTACTCACCAGAAATTCATTGCAGACGTAAAGCAGGGCCGTGGAGACAGGCTAAAACCTACCGAGGGCATGTTTGAGGGACTGGTCTGGGAAGCCGGTACGGCCAAAACCATCGGCATCATTGATGACCAGCTGACCCTTGAGCAGCTGGTGCGCCGGCTGGTACCGGACGATGACGGCAAGCTCAAGATGAAGAACTACACCCCGCGCCTGAGTCCGTTTGCCGACTTCAAGAAGGGCATCTCGCTGAGTTTTCAGGAGGCGCTGGGGCTAGGTACGTCTGAAGGCTACAGCTCACCTGTAAGAGCCATGCTTCCCTAAGCAATAAGCCCCTGTATGCGCTGATGCGTACAGGGGCCACCCCACCAGGAAGACCGTCATGACACAGTTACTTGCTCTCTTGGGTGTGACCGCCGCTGTGCTGGCTCTGATCGGCCTTGCCAAGCATTTCCTGATTGCCAGTCCCAGACTGCCCACCTGGCCCGCCTATGCCTTTACCGGCATGGTGGGCTCACCCATACGTGAAACCGCCCGCGCCGTTATTTGCCTGTGCATGGGCTTCAAGCTCACCCGTATAGCGCTGTACAAGCGCAGTGATGCCGACGGCACGCTGGGTTACGTGGACTACACCTTTTTTCCCGGCCCGCTCAGCTACATGGGACGTGCCTTGGAAGGGCTGGCACCCTGCGCGGTAGGCTGCGTGCTGTTGTGCCTGCTGACGGGCATTGCCTATGACGTCCCTACTCCCCCTCAGAATCCAATAGACATCCTCGTCTGGATACCGACAGCAATTGAGGAAATCCTCTGGAGCCTATGGACCGAGGCAGACAGCGATCCGCTGAGCCTGCTCATTATCACTGCTCTGTTCCTTGTGTCGCTGCATGCGGTACCCACGCTGACCGACCTGCACCGGCTGAGCTATGGGCTGATTACCTTTACCCCTATAGTGCTGTTTATTGGCGCCCTGCTCTGGTTTATCCGCTCGGCTCATTTCCCCTATATCGAGGGCCTGTTCATCCAGGTCGAGCGCTGGTTGATCCCGTGGACCTTTGAGGCCGTGCAGTGGATTGCAGTGAGCAGCCTGATGCTGTGTGTGGCGGCGGTACTGTCGGCTCTGTTGTTTGTTGTGATCCCCACTCTTGCCGTCGCGCTCTGGCACAAGCTTACCCGCAAGCCAGTTGCCAACCCGGAGGCCGTTGAACCATGAGAGCCGCCTTGGTCCTGCTGGCGCTAACCTTCTCGGGAGTGACTTGGGCGGCCCCGGAAACCTATTACGATGCCAAGCACTTCCTGCGTAACGACATCTACGGTGATCAGAATGCAGGCGAGAAGGCCTCGGGTGATCTCTACTGCGGCTGCCAGTGGGAATGGGTAGGCCGTAGCGGGGGCGTCATGGATCATGAGTCCTGCGGCTACCAGACCCGAGCCCTGCCCGACCGCGCCATTCGCCTTGAGTGGGAGCATATCCAGAGCGTCTGGTCCTTTGGCCATCAGCTCCAGTGCTGGCGCGAAGGCGGTTCGGGTGCCTGCCGGGCTGATCCGCTGTTCAACCGGATCGATGCGGACCTGCACAACCTGGCGCCTGCTATTGGAGAAGCCAACGCCGACCGAGGCAGCTATCTGTACGGTGAGCTTTCGGGCACGGCCAGCCGCTACGGGCGCTGTGATCTCAGGATTGATCCTGCGCTGCGTACAGTCGAGCCGCGTGACGCCATAAAGGGCCTTATTGCCCGTACGCATTTTTACATGAGTGACCGCTACGGCATCACCCTCTCACGGCTTCAGCAAAAGCTGTTCATGGATTGGGACAAGCGCTTTCCGGTCAGCGAATGGGAAAAGGAGCGAGACAACCGTATTGCAAAAGTCATGGGACACCACAATCCGTTTGTAACAGGGCAGGCCAGCTGGACGCTGGATCGAAAGCCCGGACTTGCCGGCATCATCAAACGTGACAAGACGGTCAAGGAACTCTTCCCCGACCTGCAGGAGGCCCCAGCCTCAAATGATGTTGAAAGAGAGGAAATCGAACCGTTTGACCCGACCCGCACGGAAGGCATGGTGTATGCCTCACGTCGTACAGGAACGTACTTTATACCAACGCTCTGCCCTTCCTACCATTCGATTCCGGCACGTATTCGGGTGGCCTATCGGACTGAGCGTGAGGCACAGTCTGATGGTTTCAGGAAGGATGTGGAGTGTCGGTAATACGGCGCTTGAAGTGTAGTCGTTAGGTGTAGCGAATAGGCGGTGTAGTCGTTTAAGTCCCTCTGCCTATTTATCGCTACACCCAGACGATAGCTGCTCGCTGTTACCGCTGGGGTACACCCTAATGACTACGCAAAAAAAGCTATCACCAGCTAGTTTCGTATCAGCTTGACATGCACATAGCTGACAAGATCATCGTCAGGTTTATGATAGATACTTATCGTTCTTGCGCTTTGTGTAAACAGCAATCCAGGAAAAGTTGGTTCTATGCCTGGTAGTTGAAATGACCTAATTGTTTTAGCCGGCTCACCAAGAAGCGCCTTGGCATCAGCTAATGTTGTAAGAGTAGATAGTTCTTCTTTCAGCTCGTCCTGAGCGGGAAAAAATTTGCCAACCGATTGGTAGTACACTCGGTAGCCAGTAACAACATCAACATCTTGGGCATGAAAGAAAATTCCTGCCTCAGGAACATTTATAAACTCGTCACTCTCGATCTTTGAATATTCAGCTAGCGCGGCGGATTTTCTAAGTTCTAGTAATACTTCCATGATGGGCCGTGACAACTGTGCGCTTGGTTTCATTCAGAAGGTAGCTCCATGGTTTCTTATATTCTCAAAAGTAGTAGTAATCTAAGACTGGCCTTGATTTTGAGGTGTGCGATTACTAATTACGTGTAGTCGCTGGGGTATACCCCAGCGACCACATATCTGAATGGTAGATGTCGGCCAGAGTCGGCCGTTGGATCTAGCTGAAATCGACTCGTTGCAACGGTTGTAATGGCACTGCTTGCCTGAAGCAGCTATCTACCTGTAAAGGCTGACTAGCAATAAACAAAGCTGTGTGAAGAACACGGTGTACTTCATATGGTCTTCCCTAGCGTAATACATTAGGAAAACTCGCATGTTCCACCTAGTTCTGCTACAGGATCATTTGGAATACAGCGACACTTTTGCGCTGTGGCTATATCAGGAGTTTACGTACGAATTTACTACGCAGCCACTGGTTGATTGGCAGCAGGAGTTTAGCACTGGCCAGAGCAATGGAGACTGGCAAACCCTGATTGCCTTAGAGGATGGCCAGCTTATGGGAGGAGCTGCTCTCGCCAGAGATGACTTACCCGAACGCCCGGAACTAGGGCCTTGGCTCGCATGTGTGTTTGTCGCACCGCAGGCAAGGCAGCGAGGCTTGGCCGAACAACTGATTGCAGGGGTCTGCTCAATAGCTAAAGCTAAGGGCCATGAGCGACTGTATTTGCACACACATGATCGTCATGGTTATTACTCTAAGCGCGGATGGGAATATGTGCAGACTTTCGATGCCTGGAACAAGGAGCATTGGTTGATGCAGCGAAATCTATAGTCCGGCTAGGTAATTTCTTCGAAGGAACTCCGCTTTCTTTTTAGACGGTCCCTCGGCGTATGGGTTGACCACTACAGTTCACACCATGATCTTTACACGGTAGCTTTCGTAAGCGAGTGAGCTTATATCAGAGTTTTCACTTTGTTAATTGACAAGTATTTTTATGTAGTCATTAGGGTATACCCCAATAGCTACACAGGAAAAGCGATCACCTAATACTCTGATTAAGGCCTTCCTACGTATATAACCTGAAAACGCGGTGTTTGGCTGAGCCACATATATCTACCGCGCATTTCTGAGGGACCCATGCTGTGCGCTCCTCTTTTAGGGATTTCACCTCTAAAGATTAGCTGTTTTTGCAAATACACGAAGATGACATCACCTTGCCATTATTCATTTTTGTGGCTAGGGTTTAATAGGTGGCATGACCAAGATGCTTACTAAAAGATCATCAGGACGTGTATGCAACGGCATGATGCTCATCACCAAAATCAGAGTACACAAGCTGCTGCAACCTCTTCCTCAAAGAACAACAAATAGGAGAAATACACTATGGCTCGATGCACAGCTCCGGTACGGGGGCATAGCTCAGCTGCTGCCGCTGCTGCCTGCCCTGCATGTCGTCATCGTAGTAACTTCCGCTATAGCAGTTATGCTTCGCACTCTCCTTCGCCAAGCAGCAGTGGAAATACTTATACTAACAATGGCAGCGGTAGCAGCAGGTCCGTCAGTAGTTCAAAGCCGCGCTGGTCAAAAGCGGGGTCGTCCTTATCGTACACATCTGCCCAAGTACAGTCACTTGCGCCAATCCGCCAAACCGTTGAGACACGAGCAGCAGAGCAACCTGATCTTCGTGACGTCTTTCTATGTCATGCTTGGGACGATCGACAGGGGCCAGCCAAAGATTTACACGACTTGCTCGTAGCAGCGGGCGTCAAAGTTTGGTTTAGCGAGAAGGACCTTGGTCTCGGCGTTCCAATGATGCGCGCCATCGACAAAGGCCTAGCGAATTCGCGAATCGGGCTTGTGCTGGTGACTCCAGCGCTGCTGATCCGGCTCCCCAAAGAGGGCGTAGCCGATAAAGAACTTTCAGCGCTTTTGGCAGGCAACCAGCTCATTCCTATCGTGCACAACACGACGTATGAAGCTCTCCGTAATATCAGTCCATTGCTCGCTTCCCGAAGCGGCTTGGATACTGCGGAAGATTCAATGGAAGTGGTCGCGGCAAAAATTGCCGAGCTGGTCACTCTCTAGCCCTACCTTCGATCAACTCGGTGCTCAATGAATACAAGAGGGATGAATAGCGTAGTTGCCAATAGAAAAGGCGCTGCATAGCGCCCTTTCTACCTTTCTAATGAAACAGTCCCTTGTGCTGTCCAGGAACCAGCATTTCTGTCGGTAAGGCAGATATCTGGCTGACTTTATTTGCCTGCGCTTCCTAACGGACAAAGGTCAACGGTAGCCTTGTAGGGTTGCTTCTTACACTGAATAAACCATGGGTCGGACATATGCAGACGCGCATGGAAGATATTCTTTTGTATCCACCAGCCTTCAGCTTCAAGATTATCTCTTGAAATTTCACCGGGGACTTTGGAAAACATCGTCGCGCCATCCCAGATCTTCTTTAGCTCTATGAGCTTTTGCTCTGCTTGAGCTTCGGACATTCCAGCGTAATTCTTCTCACTGTAGGCTTTTGTACCACGACGTGGATATTTACTGTCGGCTTCATCAAAGTACTTCTGTCGGCACTTATCACGATCCCCGATCGTTTTGAATGCCTTGTTCGGGCAATTAACGATGCCTTTTTCAATAAGCGCATCCCAAGCTTGATCATACTCGAGCTGAGCAGGATCGATCTTTGGGGCAGCCTGTACCTGAATCCCCAAACCAGACAGCAATAACGCCGCCATAACCAAACGTTTCACGGGCAACTCTCCCTGTCTGCAAAACCTGTAGCCTAAAAACACAGGCATTAGTTAAGAAAGCACGTCTAATACAAAAACATGGATCGTGTAACAATCAAGTCTGGCTATGGCTGCTAGTGCCTGTGTCTGGTGTCACGTTTTAATACTGCAGTACCGGTGCTTGCCTCTAACTCTTCCAGTCGTTGGCCTGGGACAGCATCTCTCGACCATTCCCCCAGGCAAACACGCCGCGTGTTTGCTCCCAGCAGCAGAAACTCAGGAAGTCTTCGTCTCGCTCAGAAACAGGCTCCCAAGAGATCATGCTTACTTTCCTTGATCAGTCGCTGGCAAGAATGGATACAGCTCCACCTCTGTCCAGCGGTGGTAAGGATCAGGCTCAAAGACCTGCCCGCTACTGCGGCAAAACTCCCATTCGGTACGAAAGGCCTCAGCGGTAAGCGAGGCATGCAACTCCTGATGCCACTCGAAAGTGCCCATGCGGCCTACTTGGAACTGCTTTACCCGTTTTCTGCCTTGGTCATCTGTCCAATTAACTCCGTACACCACATAAACTGGACAGCCGAGGCGGCGGCGATCCTTTTTCAGATAGCGGGTAATTCCGACGCGCCCGACGCTACGTTTGTGCGCCATTGGGGAAGTGCGGAAGCTGCCACGTCCATTCCCAGCATTGGGCAATTTCGCAAGCATCTGGTCTCGCCAGTTTACTGCCGCACGCAGCGCCTTTTCTTTGCTGACGAATCGCGATCAGGCGAATGTGGCAGAATATTCGTAGTCACCTCGCACGATCCTGACCTGATAGGCATCGTAGCCTGGGACGGTGATGTTGTCTGGCAGGAAGCGAGGGATAGCAGGCATCTTTTTTCCTATTCAAAATGGTGGGTAGTTCAAGCCAAACACCAATCGCAGTGCCGACAATCACTAATGCACATGTTTGTAGAGGCCCATTGCGTTTTCCTTTAACTATTTGCGCTCAATTGCCCAGAGCGTGAAACCAGTGAAAGCAATGAGAAGCATCGCTGTAGCCAAGGAGTAGAAACCAACTTGGCCGAGCATCTCTAGCGGGTGCTCAAACCACAGAAACGGTAGTCCCAGAACGAAGCTGCCAATGATCATATTTGTGCTGCCTGCAAACGTCATTGTCGTTTTCCCTTTACTCTGCAACCAGACGCTTTAACTCAGCGCCCCACATGCACCCCTGAACGAGGGAGCGCCCTCTCAGCATCTCCGTGATTACAACGCAGAGGTGATACTCGAAGTTCTGATCAATCTCAGGGAACTGAGCACTTAATTGATAGGTAGCACTGAATGCTGCAGAACTGATGGCCCCTTTAACGTCGCGGTCGTCCGCTTCTGGCATATAAGCCACTTGGTCAGCATTGCTCATGATGGTTTCCTCTGGTAGTCATTCAAAACCAGCCTCTCATGGGAAATGCGCTATGCAAGGTCCTGTCATCCGGCGAGGCAGTCACCATTCAAAACACGCAGCATCAACGAAACTCAGCTGCAAGCTCAGAATCGCCAG
>NZ_CP069259.1:0-33731 GCF_051027705.1 Pseudomonas sp. JZ114 | reverse complement strand
GCCTGCGTTAGTCGGAACGGTAGCCTTGCCTGCACTGGTCCAGGCGGCTGACAACAGCGCGCGGATGCGCTTTGTCGATTTCTTTACCGCCAATATCCGCAACCCGCACACCCGCCGCGCCTATGGCCGCGCCGTCGGTGAATTCCTGGCCTGGTGTGAAACCGTCGGGGTGGCGTCCATGGCAGAAATAAAACCGCTGCATGTCTCGGCCTGGATCGAGTGGCAGACCCAGACCCTCTCGGCGCCCACGGTCAAGCAGCGCCTGGCCGCGCTACGGCACCTGTTTGACTGGCTGGTGACCGGGCAGGTGATTCCGACCAATCCGGCGGCCTCGGTGCGCGGGCCCAGCCACAGCGCACGGCAGGGCAAGACGCCGGTGCTGGCTCCCACCGAAACCCGTACGCTCTTGGACAGTATCGATGTGAGCACGCCCATCGGGCTCAGGGATCGTGCGCTGATTGGGCTGATGGTGTTTTCCTTTGCCCGCGTCGGCGCTGCCCTGGCCATGCGGGTTGAGGATGTGTACCGGCAGCAGTACCGGCTGTGGGTGCGGCTACGGGAAAAGGGTGGCAAACGGCACGAGATGCCCTGCCATCACTCCCTGGAAGAGTACCTGCACGCCTACCTGGTGGGGACCGGCATCGAGGCGGATCCTAAGGGGCCCTTGTTCCGAACCATTGCGCGTGGTACCGCGCAGCTGAGCCGCAATCCGCTGCCCCAGGCCAATGCGCATGCCATGGTGCGCCGGCGGGCGTTGGCAGCCGGGATCGAGACGCCGATTGGTAACCACACCTTTCGAGCGACGGGCATTACGGCATATCTGAAGAATGGCGGGACGCTGGAGAACGGCGCAGCTATGGCTAATCATTCCTCGACCCGGACCACGCAGCTCTATGATCGACGCCGGGATGAGATAAGCCTAGGGGAGGTTGAGCGGATACATATATAGATATGCACCCCACACCTATGGGGCAATACTTCGTAATCCTTACTTACGTTAAATTTCTAAGCTGTATTACTAGTCCTGCAAACGCTGATGGATAGTAAAGGTCTCGTGTCCCCCAATGTCTAGAAAATAGAATTTGACTGCAACTAAGGGTACCTGCATAGATTCTGTTACGAATAGGAGAAACTACAGCACTGCATCCCTAGCTTGTGTAGCTACTGGTCCAGAAACCCTCAGCATGACAGATATCACTCTGTACCAAGACCTCGATCGAAAATAGTTGTATAGCTATGAAGGCACAAGGCTAGGCTCAAGACAAATTGCAGGCCGAGCCCCTAAGCTACATCACTCATGCTGTTTATTTCTGCTATTTGCACTTACTAGTAGCTGCCTGTGTCGCTTCGTGCAAATGCGCGGTATGGCTACAGCGGATAGGCTCTGTGCAAACGGCATCACTTTCCAGCTCAAACACCGATACTGTGCTTGAGGTGAGCTTAATGCTATTGGCATGAATTGCACCCGTCTTTGCGAATACACTGTCGACTTGAAATTGCCTAATCGGAATGGCAAGCAATGAAGAATCAGGATATCAACCAATGCCTTTGACCCTGCCCCAACTAGAGCGCCACCTGTTTAAGGCTGCTGACATCTTGCGCGGAAAAATGGACGCCTCCGAGTTCAAGGAATACATCTTTGGGATGCTGTTCCTCAAGCGTTGCTCTGACGTGTTTGACCAGCGCCGTGAGGAGGTCATCAGTGAGCAGATGAAGGGCGGCATGAGTCGCACCGCTGCCGAGGCAGTCGCTGAGAACAAGCGTTGGTATAAAAAGGATGGCTTTTTCTGGGTGCCTAAAGAGTCACGCTACAACTATCTGGTCGACAACTCGCGTCAGGCAAACGTCGGTAGCCTGTTGAGCAAGGCGCTGGCCGGAATTGAGGGCGAAAATACCAGCCTGTACGACGTGCTGGAACACATTGACTTCACCCGAAAAATCGGCCAGAGCAAGATCCCTGATATCAAGCTGCAGCAGCTAATCACGCATTTCAACCTGCATCGCCTGCGTAATGAAGACTTTGAATTCCCCGACCTGTTGGGCGCGGCCTACGAATACCTGATCGGTGAGTTTGCCGATTCTGCGGGCAAGAAGGGCGGGGAGTTCTACACGCCTCGCTCGGTTACACGCATGATGGTGCGATTGTTGAAGCCTACGCTGGCCCACGACATTTACGACCCATGCTGTGGCTCCGGCGGCATGTTGATCGCTGCCAAGGAATACATCGACGAGCATGGCGAAGACGGGCGCAAAGCTAACCTGTTTGGGCAAGAGTTCAACGGCACGGTCTGGTCCATCGCCAAGATGAACATGCTGCTGCACGGTATCAGCACCGCCAACCTGCAAAACGACGACACCCTGGCCGAACCGCAACACGTTGAGGGTGGTGAGTTGATGCACTTCGACCGCGTGCTCACAAATCCGCCGTTCTCCATTCACTGGGGCAATACCGAGAAAGATGCCGACGGCAAGCCCGCCTGGAAACCCAAGTTTGAGGCCGAGCGCTTCCCCTATGGTCAAGTGCCGCTGGGTGCTAAGAAGGCCGACCTGATGTTCCTGCAGCACATGCTGGCCGTCACACGCGACGGTGGCATGGTGGCCACTGTTCTGCCCCACGGCGTATTGTTCCGGGGGGGCGAGGAGAAGACCATCAGAAAAGGCATTATCGACGACGACCTGCTCGAAGCCGTCATCGGCGTGGCTCCCAACCTGTTTTACGGCACTGGCATTCCGGCCTGCATTCTGGTGTTACGCCAGCGCGTACAGAACGGTGCCAATCGGGTCAGTGGTAAACCCGCGGAGCGCCAGGGCAAGGTGCTGTTCATCAATGCCGATCGCGAGTTTTTTGAAGGCCGCGCGCAGAACTACCTGCTTCCCGAGCATATTGAGAAAATCGTTACCACCTTTGATGAGTTCAGGCAGGTCGACGGTTTCTCAGCCATCGTCGACAACGCTACATTGAGAGCCAACGAATACAACCTCAATATCCGCCGCTACGCCGATAACGCTCCACCGCCTGAGCCGCATGATGTGCGCGCCCATCTGGTGGGTGGCATTCCCAAAGCTGAAGTGGCCGACAAAGCCAGACTGTTCAGTGCCCACGGCCTGAATCCGATGGACCTGTTGGTGGAGCGTGACGCAAAGTATTTCGACTTCGCGCCGACTCTCGATAGGCGGCATAACCTGAAGCCCGCCATCGAAACGAATGCTGGTCTGGTTGCCAAGGAAAACGCTATCCGCGAGGCATTCGAGCTGTGGTGGAAAGAGCATGGTGTTCGCATCTCCACGTTAAGCAATCAGATCTCTGCAGACAGCGAAACCGCAATGGCCTCCGGTAGTTTGGTCAAGCTCCGCGAGGAACTGCTCGCTAGCTTCAGCGAATCACTCGAAGCCATCGGTCTACTGGATCCCTTCCAGGTGCGCGGCATCGTGGCCGGCTTCTGGTACCAGACCAAGTACGACTTCCTCACCCTAATGGCGCGCGGCGCCAAGGGCGTGGCCGACGCCTGGCGCACCAGTATCGTCACCGCGCTGGAAGACAAGGCCAGCAAAGAGAGTCCGCTTGAGCACAAGCTGGTCAAGTTCTTAATGAATGATTTCGTCGAGGCCATCACCGAGCTGGAAGCCAAAAAAGCTGAGCTGGACAGTCAGATCAAGGCCGCAAACCCCAAGGATGCCGAGGGCGAGGATGGTGAAGCCGCCGAGGCAGCGGAGGACGAAGCCGACGAAGACAACGCCGTGGACGAAGCGCAGCTCAAAGCCTGGAAGAAAGAGCTCGCCGCCATCAAGAAGCAGCTCAAGGCCAAGAACGACAGCTTCAAGCAGCACATTGATGAAGCGGTTGATGGCCTGGCACCGGAGGCGTCCGCCGAACTGCTGTTGACCATCCTGCACAACGACATGCAGGCCATCGTCGAGCGCTACATGGCTGCACAACGCAAGCAGATCGTGGCCGCGTTTGAGAACTGGTGGGACAAGTACCGGGTGACACTGACTGAGATTGAGGGCAAGCGGGATGAAGCGGCAAAGGCGCTGCAGGGATTTTTGAAGGGGTTGCGGTATGTCTAATGCAATTCCTCGAGGATGGCGGCGCCGAAGCTTGAGTGATCTTGGTGCCTACGAAAACGGCTTTGCTTTCAACGATCGGCACTGGTCTGAACTCGGCCTGCCAATAGTTCGGATTGCCCAAATCACTGGCTCACAGGGAATTGTTGATCGCTATCCAGGACGCCTGCCAGACACTTTCCGCATCGATACCGGCGACCTTATTTTTTCTTGGAGCGGT
Organism: Pseudomonas sp. JZ114; assembly: GCF_051027705.1. Classification (NCBI taxonomy): domain Bacteria; kingdom Pseudomonadati; phylum Pseudomonadota; class Gammaproteobacteria; order Pseudomonadales; family Pseudomonadaceae; genus Pseudomonas; species Pseudomonas sp. JZ114. The sequence goes on along the minus strand of NZ_CP069259.1, from coordinate 29,446 downwards.
ACTCTCGCTGTCGTCCGCTGGACAGGAGGCCCAGCGTGGCTTAATCAACACCTATTCAAGGTAGTGCCAGACGCAAGTGTCGACGAATCACTGTTGTTCCATCTGCTCCAGGCATCTGTTGCAGAGATGAGCAAACGAACTCACGGCAGTACGATGAAGCACATCAAGCGCGGTGAGCTTCGTGAGTTCTTTGTGAATTTGCCAGTTGAAAGGGATGAACAACGCAAGCTGGCTCACGTTCTCGACACCCTCGACACCGCCATCCACGAAACCGAGGCGATCATCGCCAAGCTCAAGGCTGTCAAGCAGGGCCTGCTACACGACCTGCTGACGCGCGGTATATCCGCCAACGGCGAATTGCGTCTACCTCAGGCCGAGGCCCCGCATCTCTACAAGCAGTCGCCGCTGGGCTGGATTCCTAAGGAGTGGGACGCCGTTCGTGTTGGTGAAGATGCAGACATCGAACATGGGTTCGCTTTCGCAGGCCACCAATTCACTGACAAAGAAGTTGGTCCTGCCTTGTTGGTTCCGGGTAATTTTCATCGTGAAGGAGGTTTGTACTTCACTGCTGAGAACACAAAATATTTTTCGGGCCGGTATCCAGAGCAGTACGTGCTCACCCATGGAGATGTGCTGGTAGTGATGACAGACCTCTCACCGATGACCTTGATTCTCGGCCGGACTGTCGTGCTAAGTGAGACCTTCAAAGTTCTTCACAACCAACGAATCGGAAAATTCAGATTCAAAAAGGACGGATTGTGGGACACCACATTTTTTGCTGAGGCATTGAGTAAGGACTCAGTGCGTCTCAAGGTTACCGCGGAAGCCACTGGTACGACAGTTCGCCATACATCTCCAGATCGAATTAAGAGTTGTTATGTTCCGCGACCGAAATTAAAGGAACAACATCTCGCAGCTCAACGAGTTGCGGCTGCCGATGCCAGACGAAAGGTTGAAGAAGCCAATTTATTGAAGCTGAAGCAGACAAAAGTAGGCCTGATGGACGATCTCCTAACCGGTCGAGTCCGCGTTACACCGTTGCTGGCTGAGGCCGCACAACAAAAAGGGAGCGCCTGATGGGCTGGGAACTCGATGACGTCGAAAAGCCGTTCGTAACCCAGTTGCAGGCACTCGGTTGGGCCTATAACGCAGGCAGTCTTGACGACCCAGCAGTGACGGGGCGCACCAATTTTGCCGAGGTGATTCAGGAGGGATTGCTGCATGAACAACTGCGGGCGCTGAACCTGGGGCCTGATGGAACACCCTGGCTGGATGATGCTCGCCTGTCGGAAGCCATGGCCGCCATCACCCGCCTGGGTACGCACAAGCTGATGGAGGCCAACGAGAAGGCTACGGCTTTGTTGATCCGCGGCTTAACCGTGGACGGTCTACCTGGATGGGATGGCGGGCGTGGCCAGACGATTCACTACATTGACTGGGACACCCCGGCCAACAACCGCTTCACGGTGATCAACCAGTACCGCGTCGATTGCCCACCCGGCTTCAATAGCGGCAAAGCCTTTATCGTGCCCGACTTGGTGCTGTTGGTGAACGGTATCCCTCTGGTGGTGGTGGAGTGCAAAAGCCCGTCGATTCCAGAGCCTTTGGCAGAGGCCGTGGATCAGCTGCGGCGCTACAGCAACCAGCGCAAGGCGGCCTTCGAAGTGGACGACAACGAGGGCAATGAGTCCTTGTTCGCTACCAACCAGCTGCTGGTGGCCAGCAGCTTTGACCAGGCACGCGTGGGCTGCGTAGGTGCGGCCTTCGAGCATTACGCCCAGTGGAAAACTGTGGTCGGCCCCGATGGCGGCGGTAGCGAGACTGAGGTCGCGCAAACGCTCGGCAAGTCAGCTCTCTCCGAGCAGGAGCGATTGATTGCGGGGCTGCTTGCACCCGCGCACCTACTGGATGTAGTGCAGAACTTCATGTTGTTCATGCAGGCAGGCGGGCAAACCATCAAGACGGTGTGCCGCTACCAGCAGTACCGGGCGGTAAACCGGGCGATTGCCCGCCTCAAGAGCGGCCCGACGCGTCTGCAAGATGGTGAGCATGACCAGCGTGGCGGCATCATCTGGCACACCCAGGGCTCCGGCAAGAGCCTGACTATGGTATTCCTGGTGCGTAAGATGCGCGCTGAAGAGCAATTACGGCGTTTCAAGGTCATCGTTGTCACCGACCGTAAGGACTTGCAGGGTCAATTGTCCGTTACCGCCACCCTGACCGGAGAGGTTGTGGATGTAGCCGAAAGCACGGCGGGCGTGAAGGCACTGGCGCGACGCAAGGGGCCGGGACTGATCTTTGCCACCATCCAGAAATACCGCGACCCTGATAGCGCTGGCGATGCGCCATTGACGGCGGATGATTTGCCGAAAGCGGAAGAGCCGAAGGCCAGCTACAAAGCCTACAATAAGTTTGAGCTGCTGAACGAGGATGACAGCATCCTCGTGTTGGTGGACGAAGCACACCGCACTCAAGCGGGTGATTTGCATGCCAACCTGCTGGCGGGTCTACCCAACTGCGCGCGCATAGGCTTTACCGGCACGCCAATTATCATGGGTGAGAAAAAGCGTACCCATGAAATCTTTGGCGAGTTCATTGATCGCTACACCATCAAGGAAGCTGAGGCCGACGGCGCTACCGTTCCGGTGCTATACGAGGGGCGTACGGCCAACGGCGCGATCAAGGACGGTGCCAGCCTTGACGAGCTGTTTGAGGATTTGTTTCGCCAGCACACCTCCGAAGAGTTGGAGGCGATCAAGCAGAAGTACGCCACCAAGGGCCATATCTTCGATGCCCCTGAACTGATCGCCGACAAGGCACGCGACATCATCCGCCACTACGTCACTAACATCCTGCCCAATGGCTACAAGGCACAGGTGGTGGCCTATAGCCGCTTGGCGGCGATCCGCTACTTCGAGGCCTTGAAGCAGGCACGTGACGAACTTCTGGCGGAGGCTCAGGCGCTTTCTGCTGAAGACAAGGCACTGGACGATGAAACTCTGTGCCAACGGCCAGCCAAGGTGCAGGCCGTGGTGCAGGCTTGGCGCTACCGTGACACGCTGGCTCGCATCGAGTTCGCGCCCATCATCTCGGGTAGCAACAACGATGACCCTGCTTGGAAGCAGTGGACTGATGGCTCGGCACATGAGCAATTGATCAAACGCTTTAAGAAGCCGTTGTTCAATGCCAAGCCAGAAAAGACCGACCCGCTGACCTTTTTGGTCGTGAAGTCGATGCTGCTGACCGGTTTTGATGCGCCCATCGAGGGTGTTATGTACCTCGACCGCCCGATCCGCGAGGCGGAGTTGCTGCAGGCGATTGCTCGCGTCAACCGTACTGGCTTCGGTAAGCGTTGCGGCATCGTGGTGGATTACTACGGCGTGGCGCAGCACTTGAAGGAGGCGCTGGCGGCCTACGCCGATGAAGACGTGGCAGGCGCACTGGCCAGCTTGAAGGATGAGGTGCCGGTGCTGCGCGATCGGCATCTGCGTGTGGTGGATTTGTTCCGGCAACAGGGCATCGAGTCGCTGGACGACACCGAGGCCTGCGTTGAGGCATTGGGCAGCGAGAAACTGCGTGCTGAGTTCGCCGTCAAGCTCAAGGCCTTCCTTACATCACTGGACACCGTGCTGCCACGCCCCGAGGGGTTGCCGTACTCGGGCGACGCCAAGCGCCTGGCCTATATCTATGCCCGAGCTCGCAACCGCTACAAAGACACGCCAGTACTGGGTAAGGACGTCGGCGCCAAGGTGCGCAAGCTGATCGACGACCATGTGATTTCGTTGGGCATCGATCCTAAGATCCCGCCGATTCAGCTGACTGATGCAGAGTTTGTTAAACACATTGAAATGATGGATAGCGCCGATGGCGTAGCCTCTCGGCGAGCTGTTGCGTCGGAAATGGAGCATGCCATCCGTTCGCACATCCGCAAACACACTGATGAAGACCCAGTGCTGTATCGCAAGCTTTCGGAGCGTTTGAACGACATCCTGAAAACCTTGGGTGAACAGTGGAATGAGGTGATTTCGCAGCTGCAGAAAATCATCAATGAGCTGCGTACGGGCAAGGTAGGTAGCGCGGATGCACCAAGCGACTTACCCGGGCATTGTGCGCCATTCCTGCGCACGATTCTTGATGAGGTATTTACTGGGCAGATACCGACAGCAGCCGAATTGCTTCGCCTAAAGGACGTAACTCTTAAGTTGGTGGATTTACTGGTGCAGGAGCTACAGGGCAATAGGAATATCTGGAGCCCTCATAAGCGCGCCGCCCAGGAAGATTTGAATACGCGATTGTTCGAGCACTTGATGAGTCTGCAGCCTAGCTTGGTTGATGACGACAAAGCAGGCGTTCTTGCAGACAAGTTGATGGAGCAGGCTCGCGCCAACCACGACAAACTGGTGCAGGTGTAGTCCCATGCTGGCTCAGCTGAACGCTACTGACCACCAACTAGAAAAAGCCTCTGCAAAGGTAGGTGAGTGTATCCAGGTGGACGATTTGCAATTCACGATACGGCGCAGCGCTCGGCGCCGGACGATGCAAATTACGGTGGAGCGAACGGGCGAACTGATTCTGAGCGCACCGCCTGAGGTGGGCATCGATCAACTCCGTGAGTTTGTCAGCGAGAAGCGCTTCTGGATCTACACCAAGTTGGCCGAGAAAGACCGGCTGCAACGCAAGGTGCCGCGCAAGGAGTTTGTCGGCGGCGAGGGCTTCTTGTGCCTGGGGCGTACCTATAGGTTAAAAATGGTCGATGACCAAGGCACGCCTTTGAAACTGGTGAATGGCCGCTTTGCCCTACGCCATGATGCTCAGGCGGGCGCACGGGAGCATTTCATTCGCTGGTACAGCGAAAGAGCTCGTGTTTGGCTGTCCGGTCGTGTAGCCGACTATCAGTCACGCATGGAAGTGGCACCGGCTGGTGTCAAGGTGCAAGACCTCGGTTATCGCTGGGGTTCATGCGGTAAAGGCGACTGGTTGTACTTCCATTGGAAGACCATCCTGCTGCCTCCCCGCATCGCGGAATATGTTGTAGTGCATGAGATTGCCCATCTGCACGAGCCAAACCACACCCCTGCGTTCTGGCTTCGCGTTGAGCGTGCAATGCCCGACTATGTGCAGCGCCGGGCTTGGCTGGCCGAGCACGGAATGGATGTTGAAGGGATATAGAAGAGCATGGCGGAATATTTCACTAGTGACCACTTCAAGCTGCTGAACAAGTGGAAGGGCCAAAAACGCGACGAGTCCAACCCTGAGCAGAATCGTGCCTACGAGGAGCTAAAGAAGGCCTACGAAGTAACTGAGGCGTGGGCGAATAAGGTCAAGGCCGAGCTGTTTCCCGTGGGGCGCGTGGAGATTCGCAAGCGTCCCACCAACCAGGGCAACAACTTCGCTGGCTATAACTGGGCCAAAATCTACCCTTCGTCCGAAGCGCCGAAGGAGTTGGCCTACACCGTCGGCATCGATGCTAACGACGGCTTCGTGGTCAAGATCGATACTGTCGGCCTCGACGAGTCGGATACGACACGAAAAGCCTACCTGGCTCTGCGTGGCGCCTATGACCACACGTCACCCTTCATCGCCAAGCTGCCCACGGCCGATGGGATGGAAAAATCACTGGATCAACTCGTTATTTGGAGCGTGGAAGCTATCCGTAACTTCAAGCTGCGCTACGACGAGGTGGTCGCCAAGCTGAATCTCGGCAAGACACTAAGCGACGAGGATCTGCTCAAACACTTCGATGGTAAGCCTGCATTCCAAACTTTCCGCGCCTCATGGTCGCCACAAGACAAGGCACTATTCTGCCGATTAGCGCGGGCTGTCCATATGGCTGGCCTGGACTGGTGGCATATGATCAAAGGCGTTCAAGTACGCTTTGGCCGCAAAAATCCTGGAAGTGAACGTGCGGTTGGTTTGCTTGGCGTGGTTCGCGGAACACGGACGAGGAAGATTTCATGGACGAGGGAGATAGGCGCATTACCTAAGCTCCACCGCGAGCCGCTGACGGAGGAGTTAGTCTCAAAGATAGAAGCGGCTCTTTCAGCCGAACGTGACTTACTCGACAACTGGCTAAAACTTGAAATCGAGCGGCCGGGGCTGTGGCCAGATCAACTGCGAGATGATCCAGCAGAGCATGGCGATGATGCTGACAATGAAGAAAACGAAACGGCTAGTCCTTATGCAGTAAGAGCTCCCATCAATCGTATCTACTATGGTCCACCCGGCACGGGAAAGACATACGAGTTGTCGAAGCTGCTTAAGCGTGAGTATGAGCAGACCATGACCTCTGTGTCCAAGGTGGAGTGGCAAAACCAGTTCGTGGCTGAAAAAACGGTAAGCCTTACCTGGTGGGAAGCAGCTGCGGCAGCTCTCTATCATCTGGGTGGGAAAGCAAGTATTGACACATTGCTTGATCATCCTTTTATGAAGGCTGTTGCCGCCGTCAAGAGTGCGAATAAGAGTGTGAGAAACACTGTTTGGGGTGCTCTGCAGTACCATACGATTGAGTCATCTACAACTGTCAGGACGAGTAAACGAATGGCACCGGCTGTGTTCGACAAACTACTAGACTCGTCTTGGATACTTGCTGGAGATTGGGAGGATGCAGCTGCTGACCTGAAGAGACTCGTAGAGGAATATGATGCCGGCCCACCCTCAACCGAATATATAAAACGGTATTCCTTCGTTACCTTCCATCAATCTTATGGTTATGAAGAGTTCGTGGAGGGACTACGACCGGTTTTAAATGCCGATACAGAGCCCGGTGAAATTCAATACGAGATCCGTTCTGGTGCCTTCAAAGACTTGTGCCGTAAGGCACGGTTAGCCCCAGATCAGTACTTCGCAATAGTGATCGACGAGATCAACCGAGGCAACATCAGCAAGATCTTTGGCGAGCTGATTACCTTGATTGAATCTGATAAGCGGGAAGGAGCCGTTAATGCCGTTTCGGTGACTTTGCCCTATTCCGGCGAGAGTTTTTCGGTGCCTGCCAACGTCGACATTATCGGCACAATGAACACGGCAGACCGATCTCTTGCGCTGCTAGATACCGCGTTGCGCCGCCGATTCGAGTTTGTGCCGGTGATGCCGGATGCTCGCGATGAGCCAGGAGCGCCGCTCGCAGGCCTGCGGGTTAGTCTGGGCGAGCAGGTGATCGACGTGCCTCGCATACTTGATGCCATAAACCAGCGCGTCGAGGTGCTCTACGACCGCGACCATTGTATCGGTCATGCATATTTCAGTGCGTTGGCACAGGTGCCTGATGGGGACGAGCGATTTGTAGCCCTGCAGCAGGTGTTTAGCACTCGCATTTTGCCCCTACTTGAAGAGTACTTCTTTGAGGATTGGCAAAAGATCCGTCTCGTATTGGCGGATAACCAGAAATCCCCGGCTGCACGTTTTGTTGTGGAGGGCCAAGATCAGGAGGACGAATTGGCCCGCCTGTTCGGCAGCGAACATGGTATGGACAGCTACTCTACTAAGCGCCACTATGCTGTGCAGGACGCTGCGTTCTCCAATCCAGATGCTTACATTGGCATCTACAAGACGTTGTCTACCTGAGTGCTGGGGGGGGGGTTGAGAGGCATCACGATTTACGAATTCGATGTGCTGATAGCAGGGACATCGGGTGACGTGTGTCCCGAGGATTTGCACACCATTCCAAATAGGGTCTACAGATGGCTTGAGGGCCAATGCCTGCGGGCAGCCGACGAAAGTGGTGCGCAATGGTTGCGTCTCTCCCAGCGACGTGGGCATCGCGTCGTCCAGGTCACAAGTTTTGTGGGAGTGATTCGTGCGCCGGATGGCTACCAGATCGAGGTGCTGCCCAAGGTCGGCAAAGCAGTAGGTAGCGGTGCGGTGGAAGCGCGTCAGCTGCTAATCGAGATGCTCTCCTGCCTTCAAGGCTTCCGCCACGTTCAAACTGACAGTGCCAGGCTCTCGGCGACGCAAATGCCTTTGCTGGAAGTTTTCATCGCTGAGTTTCTGCGTACGGTTGGGCACATTGTCAAACGCGGGTTGCGCAGTAGCTACTCTTGTAAGCAGGACAATCTTTTTGCACTTCGCGGCAAGCTGATGATGGCATCACATCTACGGCAAAACTTATATCGGGCGGATCGCTTCTTTACAGAGCACGACGAATTTTCGATTGACCGCCCGGAAAACCGCTTGCTGCATACTGCGTTGCGAAAAGTACTGATTCTCTCTGCTTCTCAGACTCATCAGCAGCTGGCCCGAGAGCTGGATTTCGTGTTTGCAGATGTTCCGATCTCAGTGCAACCACGGATCGACTTCCAGCTGGTGCGTCTCGAGCGGGGCATGGGCTACTACAGCGATGCGTTGGCTTGGGCGAAGTTGATCCTAGAAGAGCAGTCACCCATAACAGGCAGTGGCGGCCACAATGCACCGTCGCTACTGTTCCCAATGGAAGCAGTGTTCGAAGCGTTTGTCGCCAAGCACCTCGCGAAACAACTAGCGTGGCCGCTTGTTCTGAAAACCCAAGCACGCAGCCATCACCTCGTCCGCCACCAAGAGCAGAACTGGTTTTGTCTAAAGCCAGATCTCTTGATTCGAGATGCCGACGAGGATCTGCTAGTTCTCGACACAAAGTGGAAACTGTTGGATGGCTTGAAGGCAAACGGCACGAAAAAATATGGCCTTGTGCAAAGCGATTTTTATCAATTGCAGGCCTACGGTCAGAGCTATTTGCATGGGGCGGGGGATGTGGTGCTGATTTACCCTAAGACGGCAGCGTTTGACCGGCCGCTTTCAGTATTTGAGTTTCCCAGATTAGAGGGGCTACGGCTGTGGGTATTGCCCTTTTGCTTGAAATCACGCCAGCTTTTGGTTCCAGATTGTGCTCCATTTACGGCTGTGCTCAAGACAGAGGCACTAATTTGCCAGCAACAGGCTAAAAACTGATCCACTCAAAAGCCATCATAGCGTTCTGAAAAATATTCATCGTATCCCTCTCAAATTGTTGTAACCACGAAAGTCTAATAAAAAATATGCTCTCAACCGTTGAAACATATTTGGCATTCTTGTAAAGGTTCAATACCGTGCAAAACCTAGAAACTCCCTTTTAAGCAAGATTTCCGGTGCTGTTTATTCCCATTAGCTGTTTCATAACATCTTGTTTACGGTCGTCTACAGTTTGTTAGGTGCTTCAAAATTTATTAGAACAGGGACGTGAGATGAAAGTAGTGGCTTATTTGAGGGTGAGTACCGAGAAGAAAGGTGAGAGCGGCTTAGGTATTGAGGTCCAACGAGAATACATCGCGACGGCAGCTAAAGAATCAGGAGCACTCCTTTTGGTTGCCAAATTGGACCGCTTGAGCCGGGACGTAGAACATATCGCCGCCATGGTAAAGCGCGTGCCCTTGAAGGTCGCGACAATGCCCGATGCCGATGCCTTTCAGCTTCATATCTACACTGCCCTGGCTCAGCAGGAGCGTGAGTTTATTGCAAGTCGTACCCGAGATGCCCTGGCCTCACTCAAGGCACGTGCAGTAGCAGGGGATACTGGCGCGCAGAAGAAGATTGCCCGTCGTAATGCTGGCCGGAAAAGGGCTCATGAGATTGGTAATGGTGCTGCGGTAGCCAGCGTACGAGAAAGGGCTGACGCCTATGCAAAGACAGTGGCCAATCACATCAAAGCTGCCCGTTTTAATGCCATTAGTAGCTTGGCTGGCTGTGCTACTTAGTTAAACCAACATGGAGTGAAGACACGTCGTGGCGCTGAGTTTGCTCCGATGACAGTCAAGCGGCTGGCCGATCGGTCGGTATTACATTTTTCTGAGGTTATTTGAGAAATAATCTTATCGGGAGCGGTAACTAGTTAACATCTTGGCTGGCCAATTTTTTTTCGCTAACTGCTTTTGCAGAATTTCTATTTAAGTAGGAAATACAGCCTTGCTCTATAGCCTAACGAAAAACTTGTACATCTATCATAGGCGTTATCGATAAATAAAAATCATTAAAACATATAAAGAATTTCTTATAGAAGCCGAAGAATTATCTTCGAACTGAATTTTTAAGGCTCTATGGAGAAAAAATGCATTTAGGAGATCACCTTATATCCCGTCGTACAGGGTACACACATCATGGGATTCATATTGGGAATAATCAAGTTATTCATTACTCAGGGTTTGCCAAGGCCTATCAAAAAGGCCCAATTTCTATAACATCGATTGAAGAGTTTAGGGATGGGCAAAACCTTATAATAAAAAAACACCCGAAAAGGAAGTATAACTCTATAGAAACAATTACCAGAGCACTAGGTAGATTAGGCGAAGGAAAATATAATTTGATCTTCAATAATTGTGAGCACTTCGTGAATTGGTGCATTCATGGGTCGCATAGAAGTCATCAAGTAGAGCAGGTAAAGGTTGCTGCTGGTACTGCAGTTTTAGCCTATACAAAATACGGTATTTTTGTAAAACCTACACTAACCAAAGGAGCAGCTGTGGTACTGCTGAAAAGCATGGGAGCCAAGCAAACCGCTGGGCCTTTAGCTACTCGTATATTGAGTATGGCTCAAGCAGTAACTCGTATCAATACAACATCATCCATAACCGGTACAATAGTAAATAAATATATTACAGTAAATGCTGCAAATTTAGCCCTAGTTAGTGTTCAAACAAGCAATGGTTTAGCACTAAGCACATATACTACAGGGGCTGTTGCAACTGCTATTGGCGGTGGCGTTGCTTTAACCGGTACTGGTGTAACTACAGGTGGTACAGGTACTGCTATAGCTGCCGTCGCAGTACTTGGTGCTCCAAGTTTTGGAGTTACTGGTATTACATCTGGGCTTGCGGCTGTAGGAACAGTGGTTGGCGGTGGGGTAGGTACTGGATTACTCTTCACCGCTGCAGCACCACTAGCCGTCGGCGCAGCAGCGTATGGCTTGTACAAATGGCTTAGCGACTGACCTCTATCTATTTTAGATGTTCGGTTTGAGCCTGCTTTTGAAAGCGAGCAAGCCCAAACCCTTCTGCAATAAAGTTTCCCTAGGTGTTTGGTCCTGTGAAGTATTGGACCGGATCGTGATTGAAGTGCTGTGGCTCTTTATGCCATTGCTCTAGGATAAAACTAATCGGGGCTCGATCTTTCAGCGCTCGTAACGGACGAGTGCTGTTATAGGTATAGAGGTAGTCCTTCAGGTGCGACTGGAGCTCCTCAAGCGAGGTGTAGTGAAACGCCTTGGTTGTGGCGTCCTTGATCGTTCGGTTCATTCGCACGACCTAGCCGCTAGTGCATGGGTGGAAGGGCTTGGTCAGACTGTGTTCTATGCCGTGCTGGTGGCAGAGCCCGTCAAAGGGGTGGACCCGGTAGGCCTAGGTGCCCGGCTTTTTGGTGAACTGAATGCCGTTGTCGGTTAGCACTTTAGCACTGTATGCACGCGATACGGCGAGGCCTTCAGTATGGCATGCAGGAAGTCGACAGCTGTTATGCGGGTGGCCTACTCGTACAGCTCGGCGTGAACGAATTTGGTGGTGCGGTCGATGGCGACGAAGAGGCAGGCCTTGCCTTTAGCGGTTCAGGTCTCGGTGATGTCGATGTGCAGGTAACCCAGCGGGTAACGTTTGAACGGCTTTTTCTCTCGTTCAGTTTCGGTCGATGCAGGTCATATAGATCGCGTTGTAGCGGTCTTCTGCGGCGTGTGCGCCGGCGCAGGGTGTAGTAACGGCAACCGCCAGAAGCCATTTTATGATTGATTGCATGATGTGCATCCCGCGTATCAGTGGATCGATGTTTTCGGTTTGGCTATCAATCACTTGATTAAGCAATCTCATTTGGCTGGCCATAGCCAAAGGCAATCTTGTCATAGTACGTCGTCACTATAGATCCGCAAGCTGCAAAGCTTAACGGACGTCTAGAGAACTGGCTGCATTAACCATCTAAGCCCCTTACGCTGGTCCTGAGCTGACCGGCTTCCCAAAAGACGCTGCAGCGTCCTAGCGAAACGTTGTGCTAGCTGTCTATCGTCTGACTATTGTCAGATCTTTAGTCTTCTACCACAGACTAGCCCATCGACTATCTCAGCATAAAGGCGTCGACATCACTGACAGAGCGAAGTATTTTGACTTCCTGCACCCCATAAGCCACGGCCAGATCGACACTGGTTGATAGCGTCAGCCGATGATTAAGCTCGAAATCGAACGCTGCTTCGGTAAGCATTCCAAGCTTATCGAATTCAGCGGTGATTTCATTAACCACTCGTTGGTAGGTCTTATCCAGTGAGGCATTGAAGCTAGCCATCTCTTCTTGCAGAGCTGCTAAGTGCCAGGTATCTAACCCGTGAGCAAGCTGCAGCATCATTTTTCCAGATATAGAGCCGATCACACCTCCGATAATTGGAATTGGAATAAGGGTTTGTCCTGCGGCCGTAGCCACGCCAACGACCGCAGCTTCAGCACATATGCACATTCCGAGATCGAAATATTCACTGAGTTCAATGTTCCCAGCCATGTATTCGCTGGTCAGTGTGCTCAAGCCCTTGGCTGCACTCACTACGGATGCGGCGAAAGGCGCGGCCATACCTGCGTAATTGGTTAGCCCGTAAATTGCCCCGCCTGAAACCGCACCCGCTCCGAACCCTTTGGTGCCAGCCCAGCCTACGTCCTTCCAGTCCTCTGTCGTGAACTCGCCCCGGAAGAGGCTCTTGCCTTCCTTGGTCTTGTTGTAAATGGCCATGCCAGTCGTAATGACGCCACTGACTGTGCCAGCCAATGCTGCAGCTTGTGCTGCGCCAGCCCACGATGGCCCGTGCTCCATTTCAATGCGTTCTACGTGCTCTGAGTTCCTATCCTCAATATCGAACTCATGACTATCTACCGTCTGGTCAGCCACGCCCAGCTGCACCTCAGAATAGGTCGATATACTTGGTCTGACAGCTTCTTCGAACTTGCGGCCGGCAATTTCCTCAATTTGAGTAACCCACTTAACTATAGCAATCCGGGTTGAATCTTCTTTTCCGGGTTCTGGCTTGCTATTAATCACCTTCAGCACAAGTTCATATTTGTCAGCAGGAAACATGAGCCCGCCAGTACGGGTGACCTCAGGGTACTTCTCCATGTGTTTGACGAAGGCCTGGAGCCCATCAGGGATCTCTTTGCAAAACTTCGACTGAAACGCTTGGCCGTCAATGAAGTAATCAACGGCCCCAGTTCGGCTTGTGCCTTCAAATGTGGCTGTTGCCGCTAGGCCATCTATGATCGAGCGGGCGTTACGAACCTGAACCTCAAATATCTCTGCGAGCTCACCATGCTTGGTCGCTGGACTTCCCAAAAGTTTCGATGGGTCATCCAGCCATGCTCTTACACCGTCCAGCTCTGCAAGTGCCTTTTCCATAAGCTTCGCTTGGGCATTGAGGGCGAGGTTCTTGGATGCCTCAGCTACGTCGTTCAAATGCTTCACCGCGATACCGGCAAGCTGGGCTCGGAAAATATTATTCTTAGCGTCCATTGATTATCTCACATCAGCTTTTTTGTTCAGCAGCGCGGAAAGTGAGTGAACGTGATTCACCAGTGCGCCAATCCATTCACGCATTTCGATATCGAATTGTTTGTAGTCGCTGGGCGCATTGTTCTTCAAACGAACAAGTAGGTCGCGCATGCCTTTCGCGTGCCTCACCGTTTGCTCCTGCGTCCTTCCGATTTCCAGGAGCGCTGAGCGAGTTCTGCGTATGTGTACCTCCAGTTCCTTGGTAGCGTTGGCAGCCTGTTGCGCAACTTCCCCATTCTTTTTCCGAGCAAAAAAGCCTGCCCCCACGATCGCAGTGCCTCCGATCGCCCACCCAATGGGCCCGGCCAATGCCAAGAGAGCCCGGCCACCGGCGATGCCGGCGCCACCGTTCGCCAGAACTCCACGGCCTAACCATGCGAGTGCTGCCTTGGACGCCGCGGCGCCTGAGAGTGTGGATATGGCCGTGCCAGTTGATGCAGTACCAAAAGTAGTTGCAACAGCCATCGCTGCAGTAGGGGCGAATGCCGCAGTACCTACTCCGACCGCAATACCAATACCTACTCCGCCACCAGCCTTGATTTGTGCCTCTTTCGCTGCAGTTTCTAGCTCTTGAAGGATGCTTCTGAATACAGTGAACTCGGCCTTGTACTCGGTGAAGCTCTTATCGAATTCTTTCGGGGTGTTGGCAAGACTATTGACGTAATTCTCCACATCTGGAATCAACTCCCGGCTTATAGAATGCCTGAGTTTGAATAACTCCTCTGCCTTCGTCTGAGTCGTCTCGCAAAGATGTGTATATTTTCCCTGCGCCTCTTGCAGCGCCTCCAGGGCTTCCTTCTTCACTGCGGCCTTGAACATACGACGATTCCTTGCGAGCTAGATGCCAGCGATAACGGCAATTTCAAATTAAGATCGGCTGATTAGCTGCCTGCGCAACTCTACTTCGCCTACGACCGAGACGGTATGGTGGATGGCGACAGTACGGTCAGGCAGTGCCACAAAAGCGAAACGAATGCAGCGCTTAGATTTATCGACAACCCTGGCAGGAGCTTGAGGAGTGCAAATACTTTCTCGCTATAGGCGCGTCCTACCCGTGAAAATCTAACCGCGGGCAATCGCTCGCGCTCAACTTTCTAGCAAAGAGTCTTCAACCCGGAATTACCCGACGTCGGGTCATCCGAGTGTGCTATGGGTATGTGCGATCTGGCACCTATGTTTCGTAGGCACCTTCGAACAACCGCCTTTGGCCGGTTAGCGACGGTTTGGTTCGACCGCAGCTAGTTTTGGTCAAACCTCGGTCTGTTCAGCCATCTCAAGGGCATCGTCTGCCTCGATCCACAGATACCTGACGGTGCTTTCTAGTATTGTGTGGCCCAATAACAGCTTTACGGCCCTGAGGTTCTTCGTCCCACGGTAGATAAGTAACGCCTTGGTTCACCGCAGCGTGTGGGTTCCGTATATGGCGGGATCCAGACCAATGGCTGTTACGCTGGCTTTGACGATGCGAGCGTATTGCCTTGTGAGGGGACGGTCTGAGGCATGCAGTCGGCTTGGAAAAAGACAATCCTCTCTCCGTAGCTGTGCCTGATGTATCCAAGCCTCTAGCGCCGCTCGAGTTTGTTCGGTGATCTCAAACGGTACCGGTCGCTGGGTTTTCTGTTGCATTACGATGGCTCGTCGCAACACGTGCGCTCCGTGGGATATTTCGCGTACGCGGAGCTTCTTTAAACCATAGGCACGAAGCTTGCTGTGGATGGCTAGATTAAACAGAGCGAGATCCTAGGTTTTCTCTCCGATCTGAAGCCTGACTCAGATAGCCCAAGCATCTTTGAGCCGAAGCTGCTTTCTGCCCGACTAGTTTTTCCTTAGTCCAAGGTGGATGACATTGAGTAGTAATGGTTCTCATAGCTTGTCTCCTCATGAGGGAAGCCATGAGTCATCCGTCACGAACCGACCCAAGGCGGAAAATCACTTTGCATATTTGAACGCGCGAAGAAGGCTGAACTGAGTCACTCCTCACCGACATTCCGAACGTCCGCTACGCCCATCACAAGACATTCGACAAGCAGCGGTTCGTATGGCCACAGCGCAACCGAAGCCGGCTACTCGGTCGTTTGGGCGGGGCAACGATATGTTCTTTTTTCAGCAGGTTCTCAGTACAGAGCGTTTGCCTCCGATCGATTCGACACGGACATTGAAACAAATGGATATTTCCAACATCGCGCCCTGCAGCCCCTTAGGGCCAGTGGAAATCGTGGCGGAGTGTACTGGCAGCACAGCCCACTGCCAGGACCATCAATCCGATTGGCAGCGAACCTCGATGTCGACGATGTGGCGAGGTGTTCGCCCAAGCCGAGGATCGCCGTTGGCGACGGCGATGACGCCCTCATGTTCGTCCCCAGCCCAGAGGCCGACTAGGTCGTGTAGGAAGAAATCCGCATAGGAGCAACTAGCGTCCCGCACCTGAATAGCCATGACCGAAGCTTTGCTCGTGTGCAGCTGGGTCAAGTTCCTCACTAGCCGGGCCGGGGCAATCCAGAGTGTCGGGCGCGCCGAGGCCGGCGTCGCGAACAGGTAGTAGGCGTGCTCTGACTGCTTGAGCATGTTCTCGCATTGCTGCAGGTTGATGGCTATCGTCGAACTAAAGCTCTTCCCCGATTCAGTGCCGCTGCGCTTTTTCACCTGTACAAGGGTAGCCCGCTGGATCTCCGTTTTGCCCTCGTCCACGATACGGGTCAGGAACAGCACGTCTGCCCCTAGTGGAGCCCCGGTAGACGTGCTGGTCCCTTCCTCCCACTTGCTGGGCTGGCGTACCCTCACCGACAGGCTCGGATACGTCGCTCGCGTCGTGGCCGAGAGCTGGCGCAACCGTTGCCAACGGCCTCCTGCGTCAGGGCGAGGAGGCGCGCCGTATGAGCCTCCTCGCCGCTATGCTGTGTAAGCTTTTAGCTATTAGTACGATCATCTCTACTAGATACTTGGCCTGAGTCAGCTAATCTCTCTATAGACTTAACTCCAGCCAACATCTTTGCTACGGCTGATGAATTAGCCGAGTGGACATGAATCTTGAGTGGAATAAACCTATTTAGTGCTACAGCTTCTTAGACCCATAAGATGACGTCATAGCCGGTGCCATGGGCATCGTCTCCTAGGTCGTGGTCTAGGCTGACCTCTGCTACATAGCCATTTTTTAAGTGACTAATAACCTCTTCAGGCCAATATGCTCGGTGCCACCCATGAGGAGTAGCACGCTCATCATCCAGGTAAATCTTCATATCTAAACTTGCCTCTTCCCTCTCTGGAAAGCTGGCTTGAGCTTATACCCTGGTGTGATGGTATCTACCTATCCCCTTTACTTGGGCACGTTTAACACAATACGCATTACGCGAAGTGGCGCTACGTTCTTTTTTCACAAGAGTAACTTACTTAAGTTAAGTATCTTACGTAAGTTACTTAACTTAAGTGGTCATTGCCTTTCTGAAATTGTGTTGAAGCGTACCTGTCAAGGGTTCACATGCATGCTAGGCAGCTAGAAAAAATTAGCTATCGAGGCTGCTGTTTTGACGCAGTCAAAATGCCAGACACAGCGAAAAGCATAGACAGCCGCACGCTCATAACCTTTCTGAAGATAAGCAACATACATAACTTAAGTAAGTTATGTATGTTGCTTAAGTTATGTAATTTTGTAAGGCTTATGAGCTTTGTCAATTCATCGATTTAATATCCGGAATTAAGAGCAGCTAACAAACCCAACAATGAGCGTAGGCAGCGAGCAAGGGTAGGAATTTTCAGTGAATATCAAGCTTGTGCTTGCCTATATCAGCTAACCAGAAATGAGCCTTGTTCGCGGTTCTAAATACGGCACGTTTCTGCGTAGTCTTTTCTTCCACCAAGGTTTTCAGAGAGGAGAACTGAAATAAGTTACATAAGTTATGCCTTCGTGTATTCTTACGTAACTTACATAATAGAGGGCTTGGGAATGGATGCTTCGATGATCCTTTTGCTTGGTGGGGAAAAGGGTGGAAGTGGAAAGAGCTGCTTGGCACAAAATTTAGCTGTATGGCTACAGGCTCAAGGCGGCGACGTTTTACTGCTAGATGCAGACCCTCAAGGTACTACAGCAGATTGGGCTGCTGAAAGGCAAAATGCAGGTGATCTACCAGCTATTCCTGTAGTTCAAGCACACGGGAATATAAGGCAAACCTTGATGGATCTTCGACGTCGCTATAGGCAAATCGTGGTTGATGCAGGTGGAGCAGATTCTGAAGCTCTTAGATCTGCGATGACCGTAGCTACGCATATGCTGATTCCGTTTCGTCCCAAGCGAAGAGATTTAAAGACTTTGCCTAAGGTTGAAAACCTAGCCCGGCTAGCTATCGCAGTGAACCCAAACCTAACAGTTCGGGCTGTGATTACCCAAGCTCCCTCACTTCCTAGCCAGGTGCAAAGAATTCTTGATGCGAAGGATGCTTGCTCTTCATTTGGTATCGAGCCTCTACAAGCAATCACAACTGCCAGGAATGTTTATGACGATGCTGATGAGAATGGAAGCTCTGTGCTGGAGTCATGCAATGACACAAAAGCAGTAGAAGAAATTGAAAGCCTGGCAAGAGAGCTATGGGGTAATCAGTCATGGGCCTAAAGGACTTAAGGAAGCCAGCAGTCCCTCTTGTTAAAGACGAAAAATTAGGTAGCGATGAGGCAGCAGAGGCGTTCATCTCTGGTGCGCCTGTCTCGACGGCTCCTGCTGTACCTAAAAAGAAAAAGAAATCGCAAGCGATCTTTGTCCGTACAACCTTTAGCCTTTCCAAAAAGGTAAACAAAGACATTGATAAATTATCGTTGCTTCCAAGAGATTTTAGAGTTTCAAGAAGCGACGTTGTGAGGGCTGGGATTTTGGCTCTATCCCAGCTAGAACAGGCAGAAGTCCTAGCTCTCCTAGAAAAGGCAAAGAACGAAAACGTTACATAAGTTAAATAACTTATTTAAGTTATTCGCTAAAGAAAGCTGTATCCCGCATCATGACTGGGATACAGCCGAGC
Organism: Pseudomonas sp. JZ114; assembly: GCF_051027705.1. Lineage (NCBI taxonomy): Bacteria > Pseudomonadati > Pseudomonadota > Gammaproteobacteria > Pseudomonadales > Pseudomonadaceae > Pseudomonas > Pseudomonas sp. JZ114. Next base: position 10,934 of record NZ_CP069259.1, on the reverse strand, counting down.
GAATCGTCTGTTGTACCAAAGAATTTGGTGTGCTAATTTCGCCTCCAATTTCCATTGGCTGAAGGTTCATGAGGACCTATATCGATTAACTAGCCATTACAAATACAAATAAAAAGCCCCGGCTTGTAGGCCGGGGCTTTGAAAAAGATATTGAGCAGCGAGTTTTCTTGGCGGATCGCGCGCTACTCAACACACAGTGAGCAGATTATGGCTTTCACTGCGCGCCTGCGCAACCAGAAAATGTGCCATTTATCGTATGCTCACCGCCGGCGGGGCGGTGAGTCATGGCGTTAAAACACGGCACGCTACAGCGACAGCATGATGCTCCAGGCTCAGGCTTTTATGCGGCTTTTGCCGGCAAGCCATCATCGCCTTCAAACATCGTCTCACGTAACCCCGGCAAGCTTTCCGAAAAGCAGGCTCAAACGTTCCTGGGCGAAGCCGCACGACGTATCCGTACCGAATGTAAGACGCGGGCAGGCACCTGGCTCTGGCGTCTGGACCGGATTCATAAAAGCGGTTGCCGCACCAAACAGCAACGCTGGGACGCCCTGGCCGCCATCGCTGAGTCGCTCATGTCGCGGGTCGATCTGGCTACACTGGTTCTGGGCTGGATGGACAATAATGGTGACTTCCGTTTGAACCGGCAGCGTCGCCTGGTCGATGATGGTGGTCTGACGGACTGCCGTGTCTCTCGCACACTTAAAGCGCTCGAGGAGGCAGGCTATATCCGGCGTAAGCAGCGTCGCCTGTTCAAGGATGGGGTGCGCTGGATGACACGCACCATGATCCATCTGCGCCCGCGGCTGTTTATCGATCTGGGGCTTGGCCATCTCCTGTCGGCCGCCCGCACCCGCAAAAAGAATGAGCGCACCCGCAAGCTGGGCGCCGTCAAACAGCGACAGCAGATGGAAGCGCTTCAGGCGCTGATCTATCATCACCAGAAGCAACAACGCAAACGAGCTGCCCAGGCCCGAGAGGGGAGGGTACTGGCTGCCCAATACGCAGCGCTCAGCGTAGCCGATCGGAGACAACAAGCGGTATCGCTGCTTGAGCTAAAGGCTCAATACCCCGACCTGTCCGATCAGGACATCCTCACACTGCTTCGCCAACAAGCCGGCTAATCGCTCGGCCTGATCCCCTATTGCCAACCCAGGCAATTCACGCTGAAAACGCCCTTAGCGCGCCTCTGAGTGGCCCTTTCTCTGCTGCATAGGACGCCATCTACCTCGCTATTGAGCAAGAAATGCGAAAGGCTCTGAAGTGCCTCATCTGTTCTTGAGTCTTTCTGCAAAATTTCAGGTCGAGTGGTACCACAGCTTTGCTGTAAGAAAGCCTTTAAGAACAGTGCTGATCTAAAGCACCTCTCATGACCACACTATTTTAAAAGGATCCCCAACTTCCACGCCTTGCGTGGTGGGGCCCCCGATGCCTTCGGCGACCAGGGGGATGATCCCCCTGGACCCACATCTCTAACACCAAGGGCTCCGCGCCCTTGTCATCCGCGTCGGGGATCGACCCGAACGCTCGGGGAATGGTGACCAAGAGCCGTCACCATCCCCACTCGCAAGGCTTTCTCTTAAGGTCGTGGCATCAAGGGAAATACGGCCGTTGGCCGGTCCTACGGACGCGGAACCCCAGCAGAGCCGGGGCCCCCCGCCATTTCCCTTGACGCCACCGATTTAAACGCCGGGTAATCCGCTAAATGCTGCGCTTGAGCGGAAAAACAGGAGTCCTGCGGCGGTTGGCGATAAACTATCCCGGCGACCTGACAGGCTGTTTGCTTTTCCAAGCCAGATGCAATCTATAGCCGTGCAGCTTGCTAGGACTGCTCAGGCTATACCTCCGTAGTACCGACAAGGAGTGTCTGCTTTAAATGGCTCAGCTTTTCCCCGCCCGTTCATCCTGCCGTTTCGATACCTCTGGTGAGCGCCGTCTCGCTGAACGGCTCGAGAAAAAACTCGAAGACGACTACTTGTGCTGGTTTAACGTGCCGGTGGGTCAGAAGGCGCTGCAACCGGACATTATCGTCATGCACCCCCGCCGCGGGATCCTGGTCCTGGAGGTCAAGGACTGGAAGCTGGAAACCATCCAGGGTATGGATCGCGGGCAGGCCTCCATTCTTGAAGATGGCCGTCTGAAGAAGGTGGCCAACCCTCTGCTGCAGGCCCGCGTCTACGCCATGGAAGTGGTATCGATGCTGCAAAAGGATCCTGCGCTAAAGCAGGATGCGAGCTCACCGCATGCCGGAAAGCTCTTGATGCCTTTTGGCTGGGGTGTTGTCTTAACGCGTATCACCCGTAAGCAGTTCGAGCAAACCGATCTGGCTGAAGTACTGGATCCCCAGCGCGTGGTCTTTCAGGATGAAATGACCGAGTCGGTAGACGCTGAAAGTTTTCAGCAGCAGCTCTGGGATATGTTTCCACACGTGTTCCCGTGTCATCTGTCACTGCCGCAGATCGATCGGGTGCGTTATCACCTGTATCCGGAAGTACGGGTCAATGCCGAGCCCGGCCAGTTTGGCTTGTTTGCTCAGGAGGATGCGCCGCTTCCGACCCTGCTCAAGGTGATGGACCTGCAGCAGGAGCAGCTGGCCCGCTCGCTAGGGGAAGGACATCGGGTTATTCATGGCGTGGCCGGCAGTGGCAAAACCATGATCTTGGGGTATCGCTGTATGGGCGTCTACCAAACCGATCCTGGTGCTCTGCTACAACAAGTCACTGGCCGGGCGGCTACGTCAGGTGATGGAGGAAAAAGGGCTGGGTGAAAAGGTCAGCGTGCGTAACTTCCATGCCTGGTGTTCCGACATGCTGACGGCCTACCACCTGGATCGCCCAGAGCGAGGCCTGTCTGTTGACAAGGCCATGGCTCAGATGGTCCAGAGCACAATCGACGGCGTAGACAGTGGCCAGATTCCGCGTGCGCAGTATGCGGCGGTGCTGATTGATGAAGGTCATGATTTCCAGCCGGAGTGGTTCAAACTGGTTGTACAGATGATTGATCCGGAAACCAATTCGCTTCTGGTCCTGTATGACGATGCCCAGGCGATCTACCGCGGTAAAACGGGTAAGAGTGGACTGGATTTCAGCTTTGCCAGTGTGGGTATTCAGGCCCAGGGGCGAACCACGATCCTAAAGCTCAACTACCGCAACACCATTGAGGTGCTGTCGGTGGCTCGCGGGTTTGCGACGGAGCTCCTGAGTGGACGTGAAGCCGCTGAGGATGGCGTGCCCGTACTGGTCCCGGAGAGTGCCGGACGGCGCGGAGCCTTTCCTGAGCTTATTCGCTGTGATTCTGCCTGGCAGGAATGGAATTGCCTGGTTGAGCGGATCCGGGATGAGCAAGGCAAGGGCATGGCGCTGAGCGATATGGCCGTGATCTACCGTACCACCAGCCAGGGTAAGGAAATCGAGCGGGTCCTGGCCCAGGCGGATATCCCTTACCAGTCGGGGGTGTCCTCCAGCAAACGCGGCGCGCTGTATAGCGAGAAAGACTCGGTCAAGGTGGTCAGCATGCATTCGAGCAAAGGGCTGGAGTTTGGCCTGGTAATGATTCCGTGCCTGGGTGAGATGCCTAAAAAAGGCGAGCCGGAAGCAGATGAAGCACGCTTACTTTACGTCGCCATGACCCGAGCCATTGACCGGCTGGTAATGACCTACTGTGAGCCTTCCGACTTCACCCGGCGTGTACAGGAAGCCATCAGCAATGTTCGTCAAAGCCTGGAGATAGCCTAACGTTACGCCTATGGAACGCGGAAATTGCGCTACCTATGAAGGGCAGAAGTAATAGAGAGTACCTGGAGACTAGACAATTATTTAGCCGCTAAAGAATATGTATCTCTTTTAGGTTACATATCCTGCTAAGCTATCACTGCCGCTGAGATAGAAGTCCACTCTATCAATGAGGCCTGCTATATTGGTGTATAGGTTTTCAATATCTCGAGGTTACGAAAAATGGATAGCGGAACTTATTGGTTGATAGGACAAGGTGTGGTTTTATTCCTGGTGATTGCTTTTATGGCAAACCATTCCACCAGCAAATCTAAGCCTAAATAGTAGCCAGCGGTATTACCAACACTTTAAGCGGCTGGTTTATTCGAGCGGTTGACGCATATCTGAGCTTAACTCTTAATGCTGCTCCATTGTTTACTGATGTGGTAATTCCTACATTAGCTTTTAGCTATAGTTAACTTTTCTTCCCATAGCTACCAGCCTCTGACTAGACCTGACAAACTCCCTGCAAAGTCCTGACAAATAGCCTGCATAGCAGTAGGTAGGGCTGATATTCCTGACAAATCCCCTACAAACTCCTGACATATTCCCTACATTAATTCTTATTCTGCCTTTCGGGGGTTTTCAGGCTTGTTTTACAGGCACGCTATGGATGTATACACATCCGGTGCCAAAGGGGACTCCCTTTGAAACCCAGGATCTACGATCCGGAGGCATTCTCTTTGCTGGCAAAAAGAATGCTTATAGAAAGCAACAAATCATAAGTAGTTGAAACATCCGACTTATTTAATTGAAAGAAGATAAGAGCAGCTTGAATGTTTATTTCATAACGAGGAAGATCGAAACGCAGTTATATGACTGATTGATTCGCTTAAGAAACAAAATCTAAAATCGGAATGCAGGTTCGATCCTATTCTCTATTTTTCGATAATTTGATTTAGCAATCAGAATTTAGGCTGAGACTTGTTTATCACGTCCCGGTCATGGCGAGTGGCATCCAGCTGGGTTACGCAAAATCAGTTCCGAAGGGTGATGGCTGTAACCGTTTTGAGAGTTGTTCATCACGCTGCTTGGAGCGACCTCCAGCCTATTTTAAGAGTTGTTCATCACGCTGCCTAGAGCGTCTCGATCCTGTTTTAGAAGGCTTTTCGTTATGCCTCATTAATCGACGGCAGCCTCATAAAATCCGATCTTTGATCCGGGTAAGATAGATGAAGTTGACTAACCCTAACGCCGGTCAGTTAACTTCATGTCTTGTCATTCACACAGGTAGATACAGCTGCTGTCTGGACGCCATCTTATACGTTTGGCTTTTTTAACAATGTTCAGTTGTTCTGCCAGTAAGTAATAACTTTCTTGAATGCATCACACCAAAAGCGCTCACGATCAATAAAGACCGCTCCGCACTCTGTCGCCATCTTAAAGAATCCCTGACCAGGCATCAGATCACCGCTTTTATGGACGACTAGGACAGTCAGGAATCCACGTCCCGCCTTGTATTCTTCTTTCGATATTTCGTCTAACATTACGCTTAGTCTTGGATCGTTAGCCTCAAGTGAAATAGGCAACTGCGCTACAAGATCACCATAAGTAATAGTTTGGGCTGTGCGTCTTTTGGCGTGTCTAACTAAAATTCCTCGAGCAGTTTCTTTTGCTGTATTCCAATCTGACACTGGAGCTCTCCTTTTAAGGCTACTCACCTTGTTCTTTACGATCTAATGCTTCCATTCGCTCAGCCTCATCAATCATGCGATCCAGCATGGCGATAAGCGCGTCGCAATCGACTTCTACGAAATCGCTTTCCTTCTGGCTCAGAATACGTCCGACAAAATCTTTACTGTAAACATCAATCTCTAAATGGTCAGAAACGTCGAGCTGATTTTTCTGAGAAGAATTAGTTTTTTTGCTATCAGCGGCTAGCTGTTTTCCTTCGTTATAATTCTTATCGACTGTCAAAGCTATTTCTCCATGAAGTTATGAAATTATTTATGAACCACTAAGTAACAGCTTTTAAACGGCTAAAGTTCTGGTTAGTTCCTTGTATCAACTAGCGTATCATCTTAGGTTATTCCTAGATCTGGAAGTCTAAAGGGAATTTTTTAAAACAAAGCCTTATAGAATTAACTATTAATCATTAGCAGGTGACTTCAAGCTGCTTTCCCAAATTCGAATTGATCCTTGCCCAGCCTTTAGTAACAGGCGAATCGGACGGTTATATTCTGGCCAACATGGAGTACGATAAAATTCTTTTAGACCACTACCTCCATTAATGAGATAGCGTGGTCGCGGGCATCCTGGCTTCCCTCGTACAAGCCAAGCCAAGCTGTCGTGTGGGTCTTCAAAACTAGTCCAGTTACAACCAAATCCACGGCCAGGCTGGATAATAGCAATACAGCTAGGCGCTATTTCATTAGCCGTGTAAAGCGCCTCGTAAGTAGCCACCCCGTCTGCACATATATAGAGGAGGCTAAACCGTTCAGGACTATGGTTATCCGACATGACGTCTAGTCTTTGAAAAATAATCCAGTAGCAAAAGGGTTCAGGTGCTTGATTTGAAAAGCGAAAGAGATTCTTCCTAACAGATAAAAATAGAGGTATTGGCCGACAGGCTAAGAGCTCTTGCTCTGTAACGTCACGAATCGCTATAGGCTCATAGCCTCGAAAGCCGCGCTGCTTCAACGCATCGTTCAACCTCTCTCGGCTGTAGCCATAATCTACATAAACAAAACTGTAAAAGTTGCCTGCTAGATATTTAACCGGATCGCCATCAATGCCTGCAGCGGGATAGTAAACTGACCGGTAAAGAATAGATTTGAGAGGGAACTCGTTATATAAAATAGATAATCTATTTAATTCTATTAGCCATTCAGGCTCTCCCATATAGGGTAACTGCTCAATCAAAATTCGATTTTCCTTGAATGAGAGGGCAGTACAAGGCAAAGGTAGCGACAGTAAATTCAATCCTAGAACCTAATATGGCTCTAGGATTTTTATATTTTATTTGTTTAACCAGGCACTAGACTTTTCTTTGCTATTCTTCTTTTTTGTTTTAACTATTTCAAATTTTTCCAAAATTGGAAGAATATAGTTTATGACACGGGTTTTACGGTGTTCGCGAGAAACCACACATAGAGATTTTGCTTCTTTTTCTTTATTGCTTGATCCAATCTCAACTCGGTTCTCTTCTCCGTAAATTTTATTTTCATGAAGATATTGAATTACAGCTTCGAATGCTGATCGCCACAAGACGATAGGGCTTCCGCCATTGGTTATTATTACTACACGATCATTTTTAACTGTATGGATTGTAAATGGCACATTTTTATCTGGGGTATTTAGACCGGTAAGATTTTTAATATCAGACCAAACCTTATTAAGTACTTCTGCAGTGTTCATCTATATATCTCCAAAGGACTACACATATGCCATAAAAAGATGATTATAAATATCCTCTTTTTGGCAAAATATTATTAAGGGAGTTCAAGCCAATAAGGCTTTACTCAGTTTGAGAAAATCATCTGGCCAGTAACACAAGGGACGAGGGGTTAGGCTGTCTTTATGCGGCCGGCAGGCTTGTAAGTGAAGAAGCCAGTTTTTGTTGATGCCTTTTATTCCATCTGCAGCGCCAATCAGTGCGCCTGTAATACAGGCATTGGTATCGGTATCACCGCCCTGAAGAGCCGATTCGACAACAGCTTTCTCTACGCCATGGCCTGCCATGAGATGGCAGAAAGCGTTCTGTAAGGCAATGAGTACCCAGCCCATATGCTCCATATAGTCTTCTGGCATATACCCGTCTTCAGCAGACAGAAGACATTCCTTAACAATCTCTGCGGATGGGCTGTGGTCCAGCACATCCATAGCGGCCTCAAACATTTCCTTTCGCGTATATCCTTGAACACCTGCAGCAATCGCAGCGGCATAAGCAGCATTGGCCTCCAGACACACCGGATGCGGGTGGGTTAGCAAGGCATCCTGCCGAGCCCAGGCGGCAGCAAGGTCAGGACGACCATAGGCTGCAATACCTATGGGTGCAACACGCATCAATGCACCATTGGCTTGGCTATTTGGTGATGCAGCTAATCGGCATGCTTCAGCTACTGAAAGATCAGGATGCCGAAGAGGGCCCAGTAAGGCCTGACGTATGGTGTTTCCCACATCAAAAGGCGATGAGTGAACCCATTCAACATAAGCTTTAGCCGCTGCCTCTACGTTGTAGGTGCCGCTACTAACGAGGCTTCGCGCTAAGGCTAGAGCGAGCTCTCCATCATCGGTAGGCTGACCTGCTTGGATATTCCAGGCACCGCCGTCTTCCATGATCAGGGGCTGAGTCTCACAGCGCAGCGCGATTCGCGCCGCGCTCATGAATTCAACCTGCGCACCTAAATTGTCACCAGCCAGAAGGCCAGCCAAGCAGCCTTGCGCTCGTTGCATCAGCGTTATCCGAGGCGATCCTATGGAGCGGCGAGGAGATGTTGTAGGTGTGCTGTAAACTTGATTCCAAGGGCGCTGTAACAACTCGGCGCAGGCATCAGGCGCTCCGCCAAAACAATGGGTCGAGACCCTATCCATGTCTTGGTAATTTATCTCATAGCCCTGTTGATCCACGAGTATGCCGCCGGCTCCACGCAGTAGGGCGTGGCCACCTGCTACATCATGAGCAGACAGACCTACCAGCGATACCCCGCAAATACCGTCACCTGCCGCTACTCGGGCTAGGCGATAGGCAATACTGGGCATGGCGATAAAGCGCGCCGGCTCGCATAGCTCAGCATTAACGTAAGGTTTTTTAGCGGCTGCAGCGCTAAGAAAGATAATGCTGTCACGTCCCAGCTCACGCTTGGAAAGATTAACTTTAAGCGGTTCGCGATTGCGTAATAGATAGGGCAAGCCTTCAGCCCAGGCAATGCAGTCCTTACCACGGTCAGGGCTAATAGGCGCATAGACAACGCCTAGTACTGGTACCTGGTGATACAACAGGGCTACCGAAATAGAACTACCTGGTAATCCATAAAGAAAGTCACGGGTACCGTCATGTGGATCTACTACCCAGCAATAAGGGTTGCCGCTTAGATGGGGCAGTGTTTCTTCACCCCAGAAATCGGCCTCTAGTAACTCAGGCAGCTCCTCTTGAAAGAAAACCTCAAGCTCCTCATCAATTTCAGCCTTATCGTCCATACCGCGAGGACCGCCGTCACGTTGCCATTCCTCAATTAGTCGTTCGCCTGCAGTTTCGACTAGAGCAATCACCTTATCCAACAGCTCTGATAGATCCTGTTTTTGCACGGTATATTTCTTCCCTATAATTAGTACGCCGGTATTTTGCTAATAGAGCCTATATACAATAAGCGTTGTATATATCGATAAATACAAATTCCGGGCGATAGACACCAGCCAAACAAAATAATAAGTTGTTTGCAAAATAGACTAACTAGCTAATAGTTAGAAGGATTTATTTATGCCCTTTGTATGTCAGGTCGTTATCGTCTGGATAAGACGGAGCCCATTCCGTATCTTTCCAGCAAGGAGAGCTTAAATTCCAGGGCGGAGAGAATTTGGAAGGCTTTCTAGGAGTACGTTTATTATATACCCAATAAGGGTGACCAGCTTTTTGAAGCTGCTGCATGAGCCCAAATGCGGCTGCAGTAGTTAGACGATATTTATTAGATAGAAAATCGTAACCGTCACATGGACTATCTTTATAAAATATCCACCAATAGTATTTATAAGCATATACGTTTGGGTGCAATCCGCTTGCGTAAGACTGGTATTTGTAAGCGGGCATCCCAAGCATATCGGCTTCAAGCCCTTTGAAACATGGTCTTCTCATTTATATAATTCCTACTACTGAGTTATTAGCTTTCATTGGTAAAGCAATAATCAAGAAATTTCGAGAAGATTAATTTTCCTGAGCGTAAAGAGAATTTATATATCTAGCGGCTTAGATGTACTGCATTATTAATGCGTTCTAAACATCGCGCAGTAGCTTCTTTTGAAAAAAGCTCTGGATACTTTAAAACTACTGTTTCAAAAGAAAATGATTGCAGACCCATTTCTTGAAGCGCCTTATAGCCAACGGTTTCAGTAGGTTTGTTTACGGCTCGCTCAACGGCAGGAAGAATCCCTAGCTCCTTAATCATTCGCCGTGTATAGGTAGCACGCATTTTCTTGCCATGCTTTTGTAGTAGCGTTTCCTCATAGGCATACAGTACAGCATAAGCATCGCGTTCCGCTTCGTTTTTTGCATCGGTTGCTTCTGCAAGAAGAGTTACTCGACGCTGCCTAGCCTGTTGTACAAGATCCTCTCGGCCTGCATTAAGAGCGTTTTTTATAAAGCGAAGACAATCTTCGGGATTCTTTAAAGCCGCTACTCGTTTATCCATGTCAGTATCCTTTGATTGCTAGGTTATTCAGGTAGGCCTAAATCTTTTCCCCTTCTAATAGGGTTTTCCGGCGGCTGTTTATCTTTAAGAAAGGCGGCTCCTTTCTCAGACTGGTAATCAATAGCGTTTACTGGACGATAGAACACATCTTTGAAAATACGTTTTGATCGCTTAAAAATACCTGTCTCAACAAGGGCATCGACCACCTCTGAGGTTGCCTGCATAGTGTTTTTATATGGTGAGTCTTCTGGCAAAAAGCAGATTCTCAAAAGAGGATCCAGTGTATCTCGCTGATTAGCAGGGAAACGTTCAAGAGCTTGTGTTCGTTTATTGATTGCTATACTCGAAATAGCATAGTGCTCGCAGTAATCAACCAGTCTTACTAAGTCTATTGACGCCTCTCCGCCATAAGGCAAGCGGATCTGTAGGCTGTCTTCACTGAGTAACGTAGGCCCAGCGGCTAAATCACCTGGGGAGCCTCCCTCTAAGAGTTTTAAATAATCTCCATAAGGCACGATGGCATAAATAGGAGTTTTATCCTCATCAAGAATGAACTGAACGTTGCTCATGTACCTTTACCAGGTTATCGAAAGGAGCCCATTCTGACGCAGATCCAGTTTCGTTTCAACAACAAAATAAATGAAACAAAAACAATCAAATAAACGAAGCGAGAGAGTGTCTGGTTATCATATATATGTGATAATGTCCTTTATCAGTTATTTTATGGCTGGTGTTTGGTCTGTTGGGTCCGCGACGCGGTTGATGGTGCTCTCATACAGACGCCCTATTAAAAAGAAGGAATTAATAAAAAAATGAAAGC
>NZ_CP069258.1:0-37327 GCF_051027705.1 Pseudomonas sp. JZ114 | reverse complement strand
GGATCCATTGTAGATACAGTCAATATAGGCCTAAAAGCGGTAACAGCATTACAAACTAATGACGCGGCCGATTGGAAAGACATGGGCGGTACAGCGGCAGGTATTCTTGGCGCAGGATTATTCACATCTATTGCTATTCCAGCAGTTGGCTTCTTCGCAACCGCGTTAGGTATAGCCGGCGCTCCGCTCGCAATAACAACTTTTCTAGTTGTAGGAGTAGCAGCTTTTTATGGGGACCAAGCTGGAAATACAATATTTGAAGGATATCAGGGCATTGCTGATCTCATCATAGAGAATCTTTTAGATGAACCAGATATTAATGCTGTTAAATCTAGCTTTGGTCAGGCGGAAATTACTGTTAGTCCCTTAATACTAGATTTAGACGGAGACGGCGTTGAGACCATTTCAAGCTCCTTAGAAACTCATTTCGATCATGATAGCAATGGTTTTGCTGAGACGACAGGCTGGGTCGGAAAAGACGACGGTCTTCTTGTTTTAGATAGAAACCAAGACGGCGTTATCAATAACGGCTCTGAGCTTTTTGGAAACAATACTGCTCTCAATAATGGCAATAAAGCCGCCAACGGTTTCGCTGCGCTTGCCGATCTAGATAGTAATAAAGACGGTAAAATCGATAGCAACGATGCCGACTTCTCTAGCTTGAGAGTTTGGAAAGACATCAACAGTGATGGCGTAACTCAGAACGGAGAACTACTCACATTATCTGAAGCTGGCGTTAATAGCTTAAATCTGAGCTATCAAAGCTCGACAGCTGTAGACTCAAATGGTAACCAACATTTACAAATAGGAACCTATACTAAAGCTGATGGTACGACCTCAGCTATGGATGATGTTTGGTTCAAACAAGACCTAACTGACACAGTTGATCAGAATTTAGTTACTGTAAGTGCAGAAATCGAAGCCTTACCTGATGTTCAAGGTTTTGGTAATGTTCATAGCTTGCACCAAGCTTTAGCTAGAGACACTTCCGACACCTTAAAAGGTCTCATCTCTCAGTTTGCACAAGAGACTGACATAAGTAAGCGCTATGACTTAGTAGATCAAATCCTATTTGCATGGACAAGTTCTAGCTCTTATTCAATTTCCAGTCGTGGCATCTATTTCCCGGACGGCCGAAAGCTTTATGCTTTGGAAGCATTTATGGGGGAGGCTTTTACTCAAGGCAGCGGCACGAATGCTGGCCTCCATGACCCAGGTCCTGAAGCTACCAAGGTTTTATTAAAGGCATACGAAGAGTTATCTTCTTATGTTTATAGCAGCCTTGTCTTGCAAACCCAGTATAAGTCTCTATTTGATTACGTATCGCTCAGCTTTGAAGATAATGACATTTCATACGATGTCTCTAAGTTGGCTAACTATTTTGAAGATAACTATTCTTTAGACAGCGATCAAGCAACAGTCCATATTCTTGACTTTGCAAATAGCCTAAAAGCAGTATCTAACGATACAAGCACATCTATTCTAGAAGCACTGCGGGCTCAAGGTGATATTTACAGTTCGGGATTTGATTTCTTGCTTGCTAGTCTTGGGCTATCGACTCAGATAGGTGACTCAGGAGCCAATACATTAAATGGTAGTGATAGCCAAGATGACTATCTTCTAGGTTTAGCCGGTAACGACACATTAAATGGATACGCTGGTAACGATCTGCTGCAGGGCGGCGCTGGTAATGACCGTTTGTATGGCGGCGCTGGTAACGATGAACTAAGGGGTGATGCCGGTAATGATTACCTAAACGGCGATACCGGCTCGGATATCTACCGCTTCAACCGCGGCTGGGGTCAGGACTCGATCAACAACTACGACACCGGTACCGGCAAGGTTGATGCAATCGAATTTGCTTCTGATATCGCAGCCTCTGACATCGTAGTCAGCCGCTCCGGTACTGACCTGATCCTGACGCTCAAGGGCACTACCGACAGGATCACCGTTAGCAGCTACTTCAATAGCGATGGAACCAGCAGCTACAAGCTTGAGGAAATCCGCTTTGCCGATGGCACCACCTGGTCAGTCGAGCAGGCCAAGGTCATGGCCTTGCAAAGCACCGACGGTAATGACGCACTATGGGGCTATGCTACAGACGACACCATTAGCGGTGGTCTGGGCAACGACACCATCTATGGTGGCTCTGGCAACGATACGGTATCAGGCGATGCTGGCAACGATTACGTTTATGGCGAAGCCGGTAACGATACTGTTATAGGCGGGGATGGTGCGGACTACCTTTCCGGCGGAAGCGGTAACGACCTGCTGCAGGGCGGTGAAGGTGCGGACCGCCTTTACGGTGAGTCCGGCGACGACGTGCTTGAGGGCGGTGCCGGTAATGACAGCCTCAGCGGTGATGCTGGTTCGGACATCTATCGCTTCAGCCGCGGCTGGGGTCAGGACTCGATCAACAACTACGACACCGGTACCGGCAAGGTTGATGCAATCGAATTTGCTTCTGATATCGCAGCCTCTGACATCGTAGTCAGCCGCTCCGGTACTGACCTGATCCTGACGCTCAAGGGCACTACCGACAGGATCACCGTTAGCAGCTACTTCAATAGCGATGGAACCAGCAGCTACAAGCTTGAGGAAATCCGCTTTGCCGATGGCACCACCTGGTCAGTCGAGCAGGCCAAGGTCATGGCCTTGCAAAGCACCGACGGTAATGACGCACTATGGGGCTATGCTACAGACGACACCATTAGCGGTGGTCTGGGCAACGACACCATCTATGGTGGCTCTGGCAACGATACGGTATCAGGCGATGCTGGCAACGATTACGTTTATGGCGAAGCCGGTAACGATACTGTTATAGGCGGGGATGGTGCGGACTACCTTTCCGGCGGAAGCGGTAACGACCTGCTGCAGGGCGGTGAAGGTGCGGACCGCCTTTACGGTGAGTCCGGCGACGACGTGCTTGAGGGCGGTGCCGGTAATGACAGCCTCAGCGGTGATGCTGGTTCGGACATCTATCGCTTCAGCCGCGGCTGGGGTCAGGACTCGATCAACAACTACGACACCGGTACCGGCAAGGTTGATGCAATCGAATTTGCTTCTGATATCGCAGCCTCTGACATCGTAGTCAGCCGCTCCGGTACTGACCTGATCCTGACGCTCAAGGGCACTACCGACAGGATCACCGTTAGCAGCTACTTCAATAGCGATGGAACCAGCAGCTACAAGCTTGAGGAAATCCGCTTTGCCGATGGCACCACCTGGTCAGTCGAGCAGGCCAAGGTCATGGCCTTGCAAAGCACCGACGGTAATGACGCACTATGGGGCTATGCTACAGACGACACCATTAGCGGTGGTCTGGGCAACGACACCATCTATGGTGGCTCTGGCAACGATACGGTATCAGGCGATGCTGGCAACGATTACGTTTATGGCGAAGCCGGTAACGATACTGTTATAGGCGGGGATGGTGCGGACTACCTTTCCGGCGGAAGCGGTAACGACCTGCTGCAGGGCGGTGAAGGTGCGGACCGCCTTTACGGTGAGTCCGGCGACGACGTGCTTGAGGGCGGTGCCGGTAATGACAGCCTCAGCGGTGATGCTGGTTCGGACATCTATCGCTTCAGCCGCGGCTGGGGTCAGGACTCGATCAACAACTACGACACCGGTACCGGCAAGGTTGATACAATCGAATTTGCTTCTGATATCGCAGCCTCTGACATCGTAGTCAGCCGCTCCGGTACTGACCTGATCCTGACGCTCAAGGGCACTACCGACAGGGTCACCGTTAGCAGCTACTTCAATAGCGATGGAACCAGCAGCTACAAGCTTGAGGAAATCCGCTTTGCCGATGGCACCACCTGGTCAGTCGAGCAGGCCAAGGTCATGGCCTTGCAAAGCACCGACGGTAATGACGCACTATGGGGCTATGCTACAGACGACACCATTAGCGGTGGTCTGGGCAACGACACCATCTATGGTGGCTCTGGCAACGATACGGTATCAGGCGATGCTGGCAACGATTACGTTTATGGCGAAGCCGGTAACGATACTGTTATAGGCGGGGATGGTGCGGACTACCTTTCCGGCGGAAGCGGTAACGACCTGCTGCAGGGCGGTGAAGGTGCGGACCGCCTTTACGGTGAGTCCGGCGACGACGTGCTTGAGGGCGGTGCCGGTAATGACAGCCTCAGCGGTGATGCTGGTTCGGACATCTATCGCTTCAGCCGCGGCTGGGGTCAGGACTCGATCAACAACTACGACACCGGTACCGGCAAGGTTGATGCAATCGAATTTGCTTCTGATATCGCAGCCTCTGACATCGTAGTCAGCCGCTCCGGTACTGACCTGATCCTGACGCTCAAGGGCACTACCGACAGGGTCACCGTTAGCAGCTACTTCAATAGCGACGGAACCAGCAGCTACAAGCTTGAGGAAATCCGCTTTGCCGATGGCACCACCTGGTCAGTCGAGCAGGCCAAGGTCATGGCCTTGCAAAGCACCGACGGTAATGACGCACTATGGGGCTATGCTACAGACGACACCATTAGCGGTGGTCTGGGCAACGACACCATCTATGGTGGCTCTGGCAACGATACGGTATCAGGCGATGCTGGCAACGATTACGTTTATGGCGAAGCCGGTAACGATACTGTTATAGGCGGGGATGGTGCGGACTACCTTTCCGGCGGAAGCGGTAACGACCTGCTGCAGGGCGGTGAAGGTGCGGACCGCCTTTACGGTGAGTCCGGCGACGACGTGCTTGAGGGCGGTGCCGGTAATGACAGCCTCAGCGGTGATGCTGGTTCGGACATCTATCGCTTCAGCCGCGGCTGGGGTCAGGACTCGATCAACAACTACGACACCGGTACCGGCAAGGTTGATGCAATCGAATTTGCTTCTGATATCGCAGCCTCTGACATCGTAGTCAGCCGCTCCGGTACTGACCTGATCCTGACGCTCAAGGGCACTACCGACAGGGTCACCGTTAGCAGCTACTTCAATAGCGACGGAACCAGCAGCTACAAGCTTGAGGAAATCCGCTTTGCCGATGGCACCACCTGGTCAGTCGAGCAGGTCAAGGTCATGGCTGCCTTACAAAGCACTGACGGTAACGATATTCTTACGGGCTACGCTACAGATGACCAAATAAGTGGAGGACTTGGAAACGATACACTTAATGGAGTAGGTGGAAATGACGTTCTATCTGGTGATGAAGGTAATGATTTACTTTACGGCGGCACGGGTAACGATACGCTAATAGGCGGTAGCGGTGCTGACACCCTATATGGCGAGGATGGCAACGATACCCTCCAAGGTGGAGCCGGTAATGACTCGCTCTATGGCGGCTACGGTAACGATGTGCTTGATGGCGGTACCGGTAACGACTACCTCGAAGGCGGCTACGGCTCGGACACCTATGTCTTTGGCAAGGGCTCCGGTCAGGACCGTATCAGCAACTCAGCCTATAACGACACCACGGCCAATAAGCTTGACGTGATTCGTCTCGATGGCTTGAGCGCAACGGATGTCACCGTCTCTCGTGACTCCGACGACCTGGTTATTCGTGTCATCGGCACTAACGACAGCCTGCGTGTCAGCTCCTATTTCAGCCAGGACGGCAAGAGTACCTATGGCTACGCTGTCGACCAGATCCGCTTTGCCGATGGCAGCAGCTGGGATCTTGAGCGGGTCAAGGCTGAAGTTATCAAGGGCAGCGATAACAATCAGAACCTGCAGGGCTATGCCACAGCCGACACCCTGAGCGGCCTGGCTGGCAATGACACCCTGTATGGGCGGGCCGGTGACGACTCGCTTGATGGCGGCGAAGGTAAGGACACCCTGTATGGCGAGGATGGCAACGATACCCTCCAAGGTGGAGCCGGTAATGACTCGCTCTATGGCGGCTACGGTAACGATGTGCTTGATGGCGGTACCGGTAACGACTACCTCGAAGGCGGTTACGGCTCGGACACCTATGTCTTTGGCAAGGGCTCCGGTCAGGACCGTATCAGCAACTCAGCCTATAACGACACCACGGCCAATAAGCTTGACGTGATTCGTCTCGATGGCTTGAGCGCAACGGATGTCACCGTCTCTCGTGACTCCGACGACCTGGTTATTCGTGTCATCGGCACTAACGACAGCTTGCGTGTCAGCTCCTATTTCAGCCAGGACGGCAAGAGTACCTATGGCTACGCTGTCGACCAGATCCGCTTTGCCGATGGCAGCAGCTGGGATCTTGAGCGGGTCAAGGCTGAAGTTATCAAGGGCAGCGATAACAATCAGAACCTGCAGGGCTATGCCACAGCCGACACCCTGAGCGGCCTGGCTGGCAATGACACCCTGTATGGGCGGGCCGGTGACGACTCGCTTGATGGCGGCGAAGGTAAGGACACCCTGTATGGCGAGGATGGCAACGATACCCTCCAAGGTGGAGCCGGTAATGACTCGCTCTATGGCGGCTACGGTAACGATGTGCTTGATGGCGGTACCGGTAACGACTACCTCGAAGGTGGCTACGGCTCGGACACCTATGTCTTTGGCAAGGGCTCCGGTCAGGACCGTATCAGCAACTCAGCCTATAACGACACCACGGCCAACAAGCTTGACGTGATTCGTCTCGATGGCTTGAGCGCAACGGATGTCACCGTCTCTCGTGACTCCGACGACCTGGTTATTCGTGTCATCGGTACTAACGACAGCCTGCGTGTCAGCTCCTATTTCAGCCAGGACGGCAAGAGTACCTATGGCTACGCTGTCGACCAGATCCGCTTTGCCGATGGCAGCAGCTGGGATCTTGAGCGGGTCAAGGCTGAAGTTATCAAGGGCAGCGATAACAATCAGAACCTGCAGGGCTATGCCACAGCCGACACCCTGAGCGGCCTGGCTGGCAATGACACCCTGTATGGGCGGGCCGGTGACGACTCGCTTGATGGCGGCGAAGGTAAGGACACCCTGTATGGCGAGGATGGCAACGATACCCTCCAAGGTGGAGCCGGTAATGACTCGCTCTATGGCGGCTACGGTAACGATGTGCTTGATGGCGGTACCGGTAACGACTACCTCGAAGGTGGCTACGGCTCGGACACCTATGTCTTTGGCAAGGGCTCCGGTCAGGACCGTATCAGCAACTCAGCCTATAACGACACCACGGCCAACAAGCTTGACGTGATTCGTCTCGATGGCTTGAGCGCAACGGATGTCACCGTCTCTCGTGACTCCGACGACCTGGTTATTCGTGTCATCGGCACTAACGACAGCCTGCGTGTCAGCTCCTATTTCAGCCAGGACGGCAAGAGTACCTATGGCTACGCTGTCGACCAGATCCGCTTTGCCGATGGCAGCAGCTGGGATCTTGAGCGGGTCAAGGCTGAAGTTATCAAGGGCAGCGATAACAATCAGAACCTGCAGGGCTATGCCACAGCCGACACCCTGAGCGGCCTGGCTGGCAATGACACCCTGTATGGGCGGGCCGGTGACGACTCGCTTGATGGCGGCGAAGGTAAGGACACCCTGTATGGCGAGGATGGCAACGATACCCTCCAAGGTGGAGCCGGTAATGACTCGCTCTATGGCGGCTACGGTAACGATGTGCTTGATGGCGGTACCGGTAACGACTACCTCGAAGGCGGTTACGGCTCGGACACCTATGTCTTTGGCAAGGGCTCCGGTCAGGACCGTATCAGCAACTCAGCCTATAACGACACCACGGCCAATAAGCTTGACGTGATTCGTCTCGATGGCTTGAGCGCAACGGATGTCACCGTCTCTCGTGACTCCGACGACCTGGTTATTCGTGTCATCGGCACTAACGACAGCCTGCGTGTCAGCTCCTATTTCAGCCAGGACGGCAAGAGTACCTATGGCTACGCTGTCGACCAGATCCGCTTTGCCGATGGCAGCAGCTGGGATCTTGAGCGGGTCAAGGCTGAAGTTATCAAGGGCAGCGATAACAATCAGAACCTGCAGGGCTATGCCACAGCCGACACCCTGAGCGGCCTGGCTGGCAATGACACCCTGTATGGGCGGGCCGGTGACGACTCGCTTGATGGCGGCGAAGGTAAGGACACCCTGTATGGCGAGGATGGCAACGATACCCTCCAAGGTGGAGCCGGTAATGACTCGCTCTATGGCGGCTACGGTAACGATGTGCTTGATGGCGGTACCGGTAACGACTACCTCGAAGGTGGCTACGGCTCGGACACCTATGTCTTTGGCAAGGGCTCCGGTCAGGACCGTATCAGCAACTCAGCCTATAACGACACCACGGCCAACAAGCTTGACGTGATTCGTCTCGATGGCTTGAGCGCAACGGATGTCACCGTCTCTCGTGACTCCGACGACCTGGTTATTCGTGTCATCGGTACTAACGACAGCCTGCGTGTCAGCTCCTATTTCAGCCAGGACGGCAAGAGTACCTATGGCTACGCTGTCGACCAGATCCGCTTTGCCGATGGTAGCAGCTGGACCTATACAGATGTTAAAAGCCACGTTATTAACCAATCAGCTACAAGTAGCACTATAAACGGGACCAGTCTTAATGATTCATTAGTTGGAGGAAGTGGTAACGATTCGCTCTATGGTAACGCCGGAAACGACATGCTCGATGGCGGTACGGGTAATGACTATCTCAGCGGTGGCTCAGGCAACGACACTTTCCTCTTCGGCAAGGGTTCGGGCCAGGACACCGTCTATGCTTATGACTCTACCAAAGGCAAGGTCGATACCCTGCAGCTTACCGACCTCAATGCCAGCGATGTGACCGTACTACGTGACGGTAGCGACCTGCTGGTTATGGTCAATGGTACTACCGACAGCGTACGCGTTAGCAGTCATTTCACTAACGATGCCACCTATGGTTACCAGATCGATCAGATCGTGTTTGCCGACGGCAGCAGCTGGGATCAGGCCGCCATCAAAGCTCAGGTATTGCAAAGCACCGCTGGTGATGATGTGCTAACCGGTTATGCCAGTGATGACCTCATCGAAGCAGGCGCGGGTGACGATACGCTTAATGGCGGGGCTGGTAAGGACACGCTCAAGGGCGGCATCGGAGCCGACACACTGAATGGTGAGGATGGTGACGACGTGCTGTATGGCGAAAGCGGCAACGATTCGCTCTATGGTAACGCCGGAAACGACATGCTCGATGGCGGTACGGGTAATGACTATCTCAGCGGTGGCTCAGGCAACGACACTTTCCTCTTCGGCAAGGGTTCGGGCCAGGACACCGTCTATGCTTATGACTCTACCAAAGGCAAGGTCGATACCCTGCAGCTTACCGACCTCAATGCCAGCGATGTGACCGTACTACGTGACGGTAGCGACCTGCTGGTTATGGTCAATGGCACTACCGACAGCGTACGCGTTAGCAGTCATTTCACTAACGATGCCACCTATGGTTACCAGATCGATCAGATCGTGTTTGCCGACGGCAGCAGCTGGGATCAGGCCGCCATCAAAGCTCAGGTATTGCAAAGCACCGCTGGTGATGATGTGCTAACCGGTTATGCCAGTGATGACCTCATCGAAGCAGGCGCGGGTGACGATACGCTTAATGGCGGGGCTGGTAAGGACACGCTCAAGGGCGGCATCGGAGCCGACACACTGAATGGTGAGGATGGTGACGACGTGCTGTATGGCGAAAGCGGCAACGATTCGCTCTATGGTAACGCCGGAAACGACATGCTCGATGGCGGTACGGGTAATGACTATCTCAGCGGTGGCTCAGGCAACGACACTTTCTTCTTCGGCAAGGGTTCGGGCCAGGACACCGTCTATGCTTATGACTCTACCAAAGGCAAGGTCGATACCCTGCAGCTTACCGACCTCAATGCCAGCGATGTGACCGTACTACGTGACGGTAGCGACCTGCTGGTTATGGTCAATGGCACTACCGACAGCGTACGCGTTAGCAGTCATTTCACTAACGATGCCACCTATGGTTACCAGATCGATCAGATCGTGTTTGCCGACGGCAGCAGCTGGGATCAGGCTGCCATCAAAGCTCAGGTACTGCAAAGCACCGCTGGTGATGATGTGCTAACCGGTTATGCCAGTGATGACCTCATCGAAGCAGGCGCGGGTGACGATACGCTTAATGGCGGGGCTGGTAAGGACACGCTCAAGGGCGGCATCGGAGCCGACACACTGAATGGTGAGGATGGTGACGACGTGCTGTATGGCGAAAGCGGCAACGATTCGCTCTATGGTAACGCCGGAAACGACATGCTCGATGGCGGTACGGGTAATGACTATCTCAGCGGTGGCTCAGGCAACGACACTTTCCTCTTCGGCAAGGGTTCGGGCCAGGACACCGTCTATGCTTATGACTCTACCAAAGGCAAGGTCGATACCCTGCAGCTTACCGACCTCAATGCCAGCGATGTGACCGTACTACGTGACGGTAGCGACCTGCTGGTTATGGTCAATGGTACTACCGACAGCGTACGCGTTAGCAGTCATTTCACTAACGATGCCACCTATGGTTACCAGATCGATCAGATCGTGTTTGCCGACGGCAGCAGCTGGGATCAGGCCGCCATCAAAGCTCAGGTATTGCAAAGCACCGCTGGTGATGATGTGCTAACCGGTTATGCCAGTGATGACCTCATCGAAGCAGGCGCGGGTGACGATACGCTTAATGGCGGGGCTGGTAAGGACACGCTCAAGGGCGGCATCGGAGCCGACACACTGAATGGTGAGGATGGTGACGACGTGCTGTATGGCGAAAGCGGCAACGATTCGCTCTATGGTAACGCCGGAAACGACATGCTCGATGGCGGTACGGGTAATGACTATCTCAGCGGTGGCTCAGGCAACGACACTTTCCTCTTCGGCAAGGGTTCGGGCCAGGACACCGTCTATGCTTATGACTCTACCAAAGGCAAGGTCGATACCCTGCAGCTTACCGACCTCAATGCCAGCGATGTGACCGTACTACGTGACGGTAGCGACCTGCTGGTTATGGTCAATGGCACTACCGACAGCGTACGCGTTAGCAGTCATTTCACTAACGATGCCACCTATGGTTACCAGATCGATCAGATCGTGTTTGCCGACGGCAGCAGCTGGGATCAGGCCGCCATCAAAGCTCAGGTACTGCAAAGCACCGCTGGTGATGATGTGCTAACCGGTTATGCCAGTGATGACCTCATCGAAGCAGGCGCGGGTGACGATATGCTTAATGGCGGGGCTGGTAAGGACACGCTCAAGGGCGGCATCGGAGCCGACACACTGAATGGTGAGGATGGTGACGACGTGCTGTATGGCGAAAGCGGCAACGATTCGCTCTATGGTAACGCCGGAAACGACATGCTCGATGGCGGTACGGGTAATGACTATCTCAGCGGTGGCTCAGGCAACGACACTTTCCTCTTCGGCAAGGGTTCGGGCCAGGACACCGTCTATGCCTATGATACGAGCGCAACAACAGACGTACTGCAATTCGACTCCACAGTTAGCTATGAAGAGCTCTGGTTTAGAAAAAGTGGTTCGGACCTCGTCATTGATGTCATTGGTACCGACGATAAGGTCACTGTGAGTAATTGGTATTCGTCCAACTACTACCATGTCGATCAGATCAAGGCAGCCGATGGCAAGACGTTACTCGACAGCCAAGTACAAAACTTGGTCGATACCATGGCCTCGTTTGGTGTTGATGCCGGTGCTGAGACTAATCTCTCTAACGATCAGCGTGCTCAGCTAGACTCTGTTTTAGCGGCTAACTGGAAATAAGAGCAAGGGTGGAGGCTTCTCGTTGGAGAGGCCTCTACCCAATCTTTCTCCAAAAAAAATCAGGTTATGCTTTAGCTCTCATCATTCTTGTAATTGCTCTACTAGCTCCTATAGGCGCTTGGCTAATCTCATTGCCAGCAACACGTTTCTCAAACCTATATTCAACTTCTCTTCAACGTTTTCTTACGCAGAAACCGGTCTCCTTTATTAACGACCGATGCCTATCTAATACGCAAAGAACGGGTGTCATCGCCACCGAGCTAACTATTTTTGAAAATTTACAGCCGGATCCGCTCGACCTCATCGAGACTGATGTCGTCCCGCCTACGGTCGTACAGCTGCGTGGTCCGGGTGGAGGAGTGATTGGCCATGGCTGCCGCGTTCTCCAGCGTGCCGCCATTCTTCAGGTAGGCGGTAATGCCTGTCGCGCGAAAGGTATGGTTACCAATGGGCGTCTCGATCCCAGCAGCTAATGCCCGCCGCCGCACCATGGCATGCGCATTGGCCTGCGGCAGGGCATTGCGGCTCAGCTGCCCCGTGCCGCGGGCAATGGTCCGGAACAGGGGCCCCCTGGGATCCGCCTCGATGCCAGTGCCGACCAGGTAGGCATGCAGGTACTCCTCGAGGGAGTGATGGCAGGGCATCTCGTGCCGCTTGCCACCTTTTTCGCGTAGCCGCACCCACAGCCGGTACTGCTGCCGGTACACGTCCTCAACCCGCATCGTCAGGGCAGCCCCCACGCGGGCAAAGGAAAACACCATTAGCCCAATCAGCGCACGGTCCCTGAGCCCAATCGGCGTGCTCACGTCAATGCTGTCGAGTAGCGTCCGGGCTTCCGTGGGAGCCAGCACCGGCGTCTTGCCCTGCCGCGCACTGTGGCTGGGCCCACGCACCGAGGCCGCCGGGTTGGTGGGGATGACCTGCCCGGTCACCAGCCAGTCAAACAGGTGCCGCAGGGCGGCCAGGCGCTGCTTCACCGTGGGCGCCGACAGGGTCTGGGTCTGCCACTCGATCCAGGCCGAGACATGGAGCGGTTTGATATCCGCCATCGACGCCACCCCGACCGTCTCACACCAGGCCAGAAACTCGCCCACGGCGCGGCCATAGGCCCGCCGGGTGTGCGGGTTGCGGATGTTAGCAGTAAAGAAATCGACAAAGCGCATCTGCGCGCCGCGACCGGCCGCCTGGACCAGCGCAGGCAGGGTTATCGTTCCGATTAACGCAGGCGCTTTCATTTTTTTATCGATTCCTTCTTTTTAATAGGGTAGCTGTATGAAGGCACCATCAACCGCGTCGCGGGCCTAGCAGAAAGAACCGCAGGCTTAAAATAGATGATAAAGGACATTATCACATATATAACTATAGAAAAGAGCGTGTGGCCTGATTGCATCCTAACTATGCGAATAGTAAATCAATATCCTGTTTTTAATAGATAGTAACTATGGGACTCTCGACGGCTTGATACAGGGCCTTACCGCCAAATCAAAGTTATCGCTTTCCTACGCTCCTTACCTTAAAGTAAGGAAACAGAAATTAAAGAGGAGAGCTGTTATGGCCACGTCTACTGTGACCTCTAAAGGTCAAATTACTATTCCTGCCGAAGTTCGGAGCCGCCTTAATCTAGCTACGGGTGATCGCATCGAGTTTGTTGAAATAGCCCAAGGGCAATACGCGATTATTCCAGCGACACGCTCAATCAAGGAGCTGCGCGGCTGTATCAAATGGGACGGTGCGCCGGTCAGTATTGAAGAAATGAACGAGACCGTTCAGAGCGGCTGGGCAGACAAGGCATGATTGGACTGGATACCAATGTGCTGGTCCGCTATTTCGTCCAGGACGATCCCGCGCAAGCCTCATTGGCTACGGATGTTATCGAATCGCTAACGGAACAGGCGCCTGGCTTTATCGCCCAGATCGTGCTGGTCGAACTGTCCTGGGTCTTACGCCAACGCTATAAGGTGGACAAGGCACATATTGTTGAAGTCCTGCAGGGCCTGATTGGCATGCGCGAGCTTGTTATCGAGCAGGTTGAGGTAGTGGCTCGGGCGTTACGTCTCTACGCAGGGGCTCATGGGGATCTTTCTGACTGCCTGATCGAGTGCAATGGCCAGGCGGCCGGCTGCGAATACACATTGACCTTTGATGCCAAGGCCGCCCGGTCGGAAGGCATGCGCTTGTTGGCATCGTCCTAAAGGTTTTGATGCTGTAATTAAATGCCTCAATGACTAACGAAGAGTGAAATATCTATCTTCCTTAACTACCTTATTAACCTAGCCTGCAAAACTGGAGTAGAGAGTGTTGTCCGACGCTACCTTACGCCGCAAGCTGGCTGCCCTGGCCTCACCCTCTACGAGCGTAACGCGATAACAGGCAATCCGGTGGACGACGTTAAACGTCCTATAGTGTAGGCTCCCTTATACAGTCAGTGCTCCTCGGAAACGCCTGCCCTAAATAGGAAGATAAAGGATGATAAGGAAGGTTATACGTCAGACGCGTTCGGCATATTATCCGTCAAGTGACGTCTAATAGTAGTTAGCCCTCGCAAAATACTGTCGCAGGCCAAAATATGCTCCGAAACCTTCACCTGCTCATGGCGCTACCGAACGATCGGGGCGATATTGCATTTTCTGCAAAGAGGGCCGAGCACTTGCCCATTGAGGGCCTTCGCATCTATTTTCCATCTGGCCACTTCAACCGCCTCGATAAGATCGCCTATTGGTTAAAGCGACTCACGGCGAATCCCGTGCCTTGGGTGCGTCCTTCAGAAGCCAAGTGGCAGATTGATATTGCTGGGGTCAAGGCATCTTTTGAGAAAGAGATCTCAAAGTCCTATCCATACAAATCGGAAGTTGGCTGGCCTGCATGGCTCGAAGGTAGCATTTCCCTAACACCCGATTTCGAATCCGGTGCTGATTTTCAACCGCGCCTAGTCTTCTACATCACTGAACTTGTTGTAGCGAAGGCTCACAACCCATTACCGGGCGAGGCTATATCGGGGGCAATCGTCGTTCATCAGCATATTGAAGGGGGATATCACGTGAGTTCTGATCAATTCCACATCTCCAACGTTTCCGGACAGATCGGCGCTATCGGTGCTAACGCCAAAACCGAGGGCAATACCTTTTCACAGGCTTGGACACAAGCAACTTCAGGAATCGAATTTCCAGCCCTTGCATCAGAGCTTGCGCTACTACGTGCCGAGCTCCGAAAAATTGCTACTGACCTCGAGCATGATCAAGCGGTCGCGAGCATCGGGGCTGCCGAGGTCGCAGCGAAGAAGAACGATGGAGAAGGTGCGCTCAAGCACCTTAAGGCGGCTGGCAAATGGGCGCTCGATACTGCAACGAAAATCGGAACACAAGTTGCTGTTAAAGCCATCGAGAATGCAATCAAACTGCCGTGAGCCGAGGGCTAACACTGCGGTGCAGGGGACGCTGCGCGATAAAGCCGCGCAGCGTTCCTGACCTTGAACGTTAGGCGCTCAGAAGGACGGCAGCGGATGCAAGACACTACTTGGAAAACCTACGAAGATGTTGCTCAATTCATACTCAATGAGCTTGCAGAGCACTTTGGTCTTGGCCGAATCGAAGGAAAACAAATAGTTACTGGTGAGTCAGGCATAAGCTGGGAAATCGATGCTAAAGGTATAAAGTGCGGTGATGAAGGCATCGTTATTATTGAGTGTCGCTGCTATAAAAACTCAAAAATAAAACAAGAAGATATGGCTGCAATCGCTTACCGTATAAAAGACACAGGCGCTATTGGTGGTATTACTGTAAGTCCACTTCCGCCTCAGTCAGGCGCAAAAATTCTTGCAGCGCATGAAAACATCACATGTGTAAGTTTATGCCCTGAAAGCACCACGACAAATTATTTTCTAACATTCGTGAATCAAGCATTTGCAAAGGTAACAGAAACATTTCAAATCGGTGACATCTACCATATTGAAATATACAAAGAAGGAAAACTAATCGAATGAGCAGCCTAATAACTGGTTTAAATCGTTCGCTGCCCTTACTGAGACGGGCGAAAGCCTCCCCTTAACCAAACATTAGACTCTTTAAGGTACGTAAATATTATGCCAAAACGCGCAACTTCATTAACTGGAGCTGCTGGTGAGCATTATGTGGCTTATAAGCTCTCGGCAATGGGTTACCCTACGGCTCTAACTAGAGGCGGCTCACCAGTTATCGACTTGATGGTAGGTGACATAAGTGGTAATGGATCCATATCCATACAGGTAAAAACATCTAATAGCGCTCGCCGTGTTCACAAGAGAGACAAGAACAAAGATAAAGACAGGTGGGAGTGGGATGTTGGAAGCAAAGGGAAGAAGCTCAAGGGGGAGTCTATTTTCTATGCTTTCGTAAACTTAAAGGGCACCCCAAGCGCTATCAAGAACCCGCATCCTGAAGTATTCATTGTCCCCTCTGAGGATGTTTCCTCTTATCTTGATCGCCCAATGAGTCGCTATATGTTTTGGATAAAAGATAAGGACAAGGATCGCTATCTAGAAGCTTGGCATCTCATCACGGACCGTCTCCTTGGCCCCGTTCCTGCTGATCCAATTGATGAAGTGGAGTCAGTCGACGAGGAAAGTGTAGTAGAGCCTGCTTAATCTCCTGCCCATCTAACAACTTATATGGACTCTCCCCACAAGCAGTGAGGATAGCTTTTTCGATCCTGTCGTCAGCGCGGTTGCATTCGTATATCCGGCCTTTACTGGGCACTGCCCTGGCCATTCTGTAGTTCGCACAGCAGGGGCAAAGCGTTCAAGCGACCACAAAGATCATCATAGTTATCGACCTTGCTCTGCTGCAGGACTCGCCTGTTCCGACAGTCTCGCTTCTCACCACAACCACTAGAAACTCACTTCATTGTTAACCCCGCCGTCAGGTGGGCTTTATGCTGTGCCAGTTACCGCTGAACTGTCGCTCATGGCACCACACCGCCCAGCAGATCCTTACCAGCTTGTTGGCTAATGCCACGGCGACCTTGTTATGGCCGATGCGTTCAGCGGTGTCCAAGGCCCAACGCTGCAGTTGAGTCAGCCGCTCAGGTGTTCGCGCCTTGCAGCGTTTAGCTGCCAATGGCGCGGCTCGCGCGCCATGAATCAGCAAAGTGCGGACGTAGACGTTGCCTTTGCAACTGATCCGTCCAAGCCTGCGACGTTCCCCACTGCTGTATTCGTTCGGCGTCATGCCCAGCCAGGCGCTGAGGTGTCGGCCGCTGGCGAAACGTTCAGGCTTGCCAACGGCGGTCTTCAACGCACTGGCTGTCAGCAGGCCAATGCCACTGACTTCGTCGAGCTTATGGACTATTTCGTCATCGGCATGCCAGCGTGCCAGTTGCTCCTCGCACTCGCGCATCGACTGTTCATAGAGATTGATTTCAGCCAGCACCACTTGCAGCGCACCGCGCAAGGCACGTACTTCGGCCCGCTCGATCAGCTCGCACGCCTGGCGCAGAAAAGGCTTGATGCCGTTCGGTGCGTCAACCCCTGCCTCACGCAGGATGCCGCGCAACAGGTTGATGCGTTGAACACGGGATTTCTTCCAACCCTCGCGCAGCTTGTGGAGTTGCTGCACCTGCTGTTGCTGCATACTCTTGACCGGAACCGGGCGGATTTCCTGGCAGCGCGCTGCTTCCAGAATGGCGTCACAGTCGTTGCGGTCTGTCTTGTGCGTCGCCGATACGGGCGCACGTAACGAGGGTGTAAGAGCACGACACAATGTCCTTTCTCCTGCATCAACCGGCCCCAATGGTGAGCGGTGCCATAGGCTTCCATCACCCACTCGACAGGCTCGAGCTGCTCCTGTACATATTGCGCAAATGCCCTGGAGTCGAGCCGCTTGCGCCGATTCACCCGACCGACCTGAACACTCTCGGCAACTTGGTAAACGGACTTGGCCAAATCAACCGCTATGCGTTTCATCGCACCTCTTCCAGCGAACAGTCACCACTGTGTTATAGAAGAAATGTGGTGCAGGGAGAGTCCATTACAGCCTTCAAGCCGTTCGCTTCGCTCGCTGGGACGGGCTAAAGCCCGCCCCTTAACCAAACGTTATGCGTTCAAAGAGGAATCATGAAAAGAATTGCTTATGTAGGCCTCTCTAGCCCAATATTTTATGATTATGCCAATCAAGCCAGCCGCTGTGCATCCGATAATAGGTCCTCACCAAACCCAATATTAGATGGCCCTGTTGGGCTAATGCTTCTCTACGACGAAGTTTGGTTCCTATGTGAAAGTTTGTGCCCTCAAAATATGAGGCATCTAAATTATGTAAAGTTTTTAGATAGAACAAATCTTCTCAAGGGATTTGAATTTGATGGCTCTACTTCCGATGACTTTTTTTCTGAAGAGCAGGTTGGCGCACAGCGATTACACTTTAATACCTATAATAAAGTATTATTTGAGAAAGGAGTGCATTGGCACAGGGCCACTGACAATCACTCTCACTCACTATCAGTTAAAGGCTTAGATATCGAGCACATAAGCGGCAACTCCATGGATCATCGAAACGTGGCCTTTGATCTATGTATGACGAATCACTTGGGTCGAAATGTTGAGCTAATAACTAACCTATTTACAGAATCACTATTTCAGCCGTCTACTTCGTTTGTAAGGCAGGATCTGGCTCAAAATATTTTGATCCGCAACATCCCAAACTACTTAACTCCTTCGGGGCCATACTCTCCCTGCATAGATGAATTAAGAGCTCATGACCTATTAAGCTACTTCAGAAAATGGATTTCAGATAAATACGATAGTTTTGATGGGCAGGAATCAAAAGAAATAGTGGAGGCCGTTGAGAGAACAATAGAAGAAGAGAAAAACAGGCTATTTTATAAATATCATGATAGAAAAAATGAATATATCTCTGTTGGGAAAACAACACTTGGATTTTTTTCAGATTATCTACTTCCAGGGGGCTCTGCAATACTTGATTTATTTAACCAAAGGGCCGAGTCCAGAGCAAAAGAAAGCAAAAGGTGGCAAGGCTTTGTAAGTAACGCAAATAATGTTTTTCGAGAGCGCGCATAACAAGCTCTTCAAGCCGACCCACTAAAGCGGGCGGCTTAAGCCCAACGTTAGCACTCTGGAGAATATAGTGCCTTCTTCGCAGAAGATCAGAGAGCTTTGTGACAGCTGGTGCAAGGCAGTACAGCAGCCCGGTGGCGGAATGGCTATTGGTGGGCAGTCGGAGCAGTACAGGCTGCTTAGAAATGGTGTTCAATTCCATGACCTATGCTTTGATCAACTAGTTGCAGCGGTAGACGGGCTAACCAAGGTTCTGTTGTTGCCCGGTCTGAACACCATCGTGGATCAAGATCATTTTGGCCTTTGGTCTTGGTGCGCGGAAGTTATTCTCTATAGAGAAACAGAGTTCTTTAGCCACGACGAGCGCGAACTTAGAAGCCTCTTTGAAACTTGTATTCGATGTTCTCTTGCTCATTGCAGAAAGCCTATATCCAACCGAGACGAGTGGGAAAAGCAAGCAGAAGTAGAGCAACAGATACCCCATAATGCCCGATACTTTCTACAGGAATCATCGCTAGCGTTGGCGTACTTAGCCTTTCCGCTGGCGGAGGCTGTGTCGAAGAAAATATGCAACGCCTACATCGCTATGGATGGTAGCGTAATAGCCAAGTTCGATATTCCAAATAAATTCGGCAAGATCAGGGAGTACGATCCAAGCGGGCACTGGAATCAAAGGCAGTGCTCAAGTCTGAGGGATCTGCTATTTCTCATCCACAAGAATATAGCGAGTAACAGTCTAAGGAGAGCATTAGATGAGTTTAGAGATCACATCGCCACTCTAGATAATTCTGAAGACCCCTTCGATGTTATCTACAAATGGAGAAACCAGTCGTTACATGGTTCGACTAGTTTCCAAACAATTGGCGGAACGTTGCTGAACCTGGTGATCCTGATAGTAATTCACCAGCTTTCAGATCGTTACGACTCGTTGAAAGAGCGAACTCTAGAGCGCTGTCGGCGGGAGGTCCAGCATGGACACAGAAGCCCTTGGTCATTCTATCCGCCGTATTAGTGCTAACAAACGGCTGCACTGCGACCTTTTTCCGTCGCTGCGCGACTACAAAGCGGCGCGTGAGCCGGGCGTTAGAGGTATAGCTTGGCTATGCGTCTACAAGCAGCTCTTTTTAGGGATGAACTTAAGCCAATCCCAATATAACGTTTTATGCTCTCAGCGAAACGGATAATTACATGTCATTCCGTTTCTACGATATGACTTTCTCTAACGCTAGGTATTTACCATAACGTCCGTTGCGCGTAGACGCCTTATAGCAGCATAGTATTTTTTATGACCTCTATGAACGCTATCGGCCATAAGCTGCCGCTTAAGCCAGGCTGATTGGGACCCGACGCAGAAAGTCATAGACCAAGAGGATATAAATTCTCCATTTTGCCCTGATCTAATGGAAACCTAGCCAGTCAATGCGATTGAATCGAAGGGACATTGAGACGGTACCGATATCTAAAGTAGAGTGGAAAAATAAATCTTTCCCCTTCTCGTCATAAAGTTCAGTCTTTGTATACAGTAAAAGTTGGTTCACTCACCACGCTGTACGACAGATACCGCCCAGATTATCCAATATCGAATTATTTTCTCAACGGGAAAAAACCATATCTGCCTTGATTCTGATTTTTGGTGAAGTGCAGGTAATTAATCATAGGAATTACAGACATATCTGGCTCTTTGTTCTCAAAAATAATGATTTGAGAATCACGAAAGCTGTT
Organism: Pseudomonas sp. JZ114; assembly: GCF_051027705.1. Classification (NCBI taxonomy): domain Bacteria; kingdom Pseudomonadati; phylum Pseudomonadota; class Gammaproteobacteria; order Pseudomonadales; family Pseudomonadaceae; genus Pseudomonas; species Pseudomonas sp. JZ114. The sequence continues at coordinate 16,860 of NZ_CP069258.1, read as the reverse complement.
TGCAATATCTTGGTAGAACGCATAAATGACGTCAGCAGCAACTTCATCACCTTCACCCTCAGGCAACTCGTCCCCTTCTTTATAAGTAGTTAGAGGCGAGTCAAGCACTACGAAGCCAGGATGGCGGCCAGAAAGCTTAAGCAGATTCATCAGTCCAAGAGCGAAAGCAGAGAAAGCGATTGCTCGATAGCCTTTGCCAAAATTTCCTCTCGCACTTCCACCAATGATAATGTCTCGTGCTTTGAAATCGAAATCTACCGGGAGGTAATTTGGGAAACCCCAGCGTTCTAAGACAGCCTGAATTTCCGTCACCAACGGCTTAACTGCCTCCTCAAAATTTTCAGCAGCATACCCGTCTTGTTCCTCAAGCAGCAGAACTCCCAGCCTTTTCACTTCTTCGCTTAGCTTGGCCTTATCCGCTACTCGCTTATCCAGGGCCCTCAAATCTTGCTTGATACAAGATGCAAGTTCTTTTAGATCACTTACTACCTGTACTGAGTCTTGGAGCTCGGATGTAATCCGCTTCTCCAATGAAGCAATTGACGTTTTGGTAGCCTGTGCGCTGGAGGTGTTTCGTTCAATAGCAGCTTTAAGGGATCCTTGGGCTTCTGCAAGCTCCTGGATGTTCTTCGAAATTCGATTAAGTTCGAAGGAAACACCCTCCCTTATGTCATTAATATCAGTCGTGCATAACTCCGAGTCAAAATGATTTCCACAGGTTGGACAAAGCACCACGTCAAAATCATCAAGGAGAACTGCTGCCTGCTCGATGCCAAGAAGACGCTGATGGTCAGATTCATATTTTTGACCCAGCATGTCAAATCGTCCGAGAAGAGCTTTGTCTTCAGCAATTTTGGCTTCGACGACTTCCAACTCGGAGATATGGTGGGCCTTCTGCTTGAGTAAGCCATCGCTTGATTGGAATGCGTTTTTCAAGCTGACCTCAGCCTGCTCCAGTCGGAGAGCAACCTGAACAGCAAGCGAATTTAGTTTCTGGAGCTCACGAACCTGAGAGAAATCGTCACCCGGATAAAATTGATTGATAATTTCTTCAACAGCAGCAACTTTATATTTCAATGAGCCTTTTGATGCCAACTCCTTTCTAGCCTGTTTGACCCCAGCATCATCCTTTCCTGTAAGCAACAGCTTTAACATGGATATTTCTTTGGTCTTCTCATTATTTTGCCCAGTACCCAATGGCGAGTACTCCGCAACGATTCGCGATTCATCAATCAAAAAAATTTTTTCGAAATCACGAAGTGAAAAGGAAGCATTGCTTAATGAGCTCGTACCTTTCAGCAATAGTTTTCCATCGAGACCCAATCTATCTAGGAACTGGTTTGAAATCGAATTTTTTTTTGTGGGGTTGTGTTTTAGACCTAGGGTAAGAACTTTCCCCTCTTCGTCAATTAATGTCGGTTTAGAGGCCTCTGAAATCGGCCTTTCGATTGTAAAGAAGCTTCCATCATCGTTCTCAAAGTTGACCTTTACGGAGGTATACCCTTTCGAAAACTTTATGGGCTTTGGAGGCTTGGATGACCCTAGTGCAAATTTTATGCACTGGACGATGTATGATTTTCCGGTGTCAGAGCCGCCTTGAATGACGTTAGCGCCCTTCCTGAAATAAACAGAAGCATCAGGGAGATCAGGGCCACTCACAACAATACTTTTAATAAACATCAGACCACTCTGTCGATTTTATAAATAAGGCGGCGTTGAGCGATGAGGTAGTCAATATTTTCCTCAACCCAAGAAACGCGCCGTCTAAAATCTGCATGGTACTCAGTGTTTAGCTTGACGGCGAACGAACGGCCTTCCTTGGTAACGGAATATCTAACGCCATGTTCATCTATCTGGGAGGTCATTAGCCCCTTAGAGACAAAGAGCTTAATGGCGCTTGGAAAGATTTCTCGCCTACGAACTAGTTCAGCAAGACGATTTAGCAGAGCTGGATGCAGGCTTGGCTCCCCTTGAAAATCACCGCTATAAATGGATGCGTAGTCAAGAAATATAAGCTCATCTAGATCAAGATATCGGGCAAGGCCCGCAAGTAACAAAACGATGCGCGCCCCAATTTCTACAGGGCTGTTATACAAGTCCTTTGAGTTCATGATCTATCTCTTGATCCACTCAAACTTCTGGTCATTTACCAACTGATGGCACAGGCCCTTTCGATCGGAGGTGTGAAGGAAATGAACAAGAGGATGGGAGTCAAACGGAATATTGACGGACTGGGTGCTTACTTCGAGGAACCGCTCATATCCATTATCGTGCTTTTGACGAATAACACTGTATAAGCCTTCGTAGCATTCATCTTTAAGTTCTTGATAGCAGCCTGTGGGAAATGCATCGCGCGAAAAGATCTCCAAAGATTCAGCACTGAAGAAGTTAATCCTTGCTCGCTCCAGATCTTCCGCGTAGTCACTATCATTGACGTTATCAAGTGAATACTCAGCTCCATCAACATCGGAGAAGGCATGCAAGAGAGCCTCAATATATATTTTCTCATTATCCCCAACGGCCTCAGGCACGTACTTTTTAAACTGTGGTCGTTTTAAATGATAGCTACCGAAACGCGAGGAGTGATACGGTGTCTGCGAGTGTTTATCAACCAACTCTTGAGAGGACATCTCACCAACGAAAGAAAAGTCGATGGTGTTGAGATAATCCAACAAACCTCCCTCAAGAGGAATTGACTCTGTCTTCGTGATTTTATCCCGACAGACCTTATCCCACCGCGCTATGATCTCAGTCTTGATGCGGGACTTCTTGGCCAGCATATCAATACAGTCAGAACTGCAGCCCTTCGGCGACACGAAACGATACTCACGGGGCAGAGTATAATCGCCCCTCCAAGTGTAAAAGACTAGCTTACCAAGCTCGGCCACAACATTTGCAACGTTCAATTTATCGTTGTAGTGCTTGCATTGATAATTGTCCCACCCAGTAGCAAACCGGGCTATAACATCACGTCCTTTATCTCCCGCCCCAGCACAGCGGGTTACCGTCTCGTAATCTCTAACTAGGTAAAAAACCAGTTCCAGAGTAAAAATCTCCCACTCATCCGCTGACATAATCAGTAGACGATCCAAGGGATGAACTGGCTCACCTTTTTGCACATCTAGTGCCGTGAGCATAAATTCTGGGACAGGAGGAGACTCTATGGATTTTTCATCAATAGACATTAGCTACACCTCTGCAGATAGATGCGTTAGCCCCAGATGATAAGTAACTCATAATCCAAAATCGGACCCCAACTGGCGGCCTTGAAGGTGACGTGGAATATCACTGATTATTTTATGGGGATTCTTCCGCAAGGCACTGGCGAGCTGTTTCAGGAAGCGCTGATTCAATTCCATGTTTTCTGAGAGTTCATCAATGATGATATCAGGGCAAACATCAGTTTTTTCCAGCGCTATGGCTAATGCTGCGCGTGCTACGCCGATTGGCTTGTCCATCGCATAATCGATTAAATCAGCAGGATGAAAAGCGTATTCTTGATCAAGCTCACTCATGCATGTGTCTCTTAGCTATTGAAATATTGTTCTTCAAACTCAGGCACGATGAAAACTCCCGAATAAATACTTCGGATACATACATTCGCAGTTTCTTGTGGCGTAGCTAATCCATGCCGAGTTTCAAACGTACCGCCTCTCTAGGCGAGGTTTATTGGCATCCGAATGCCTGTAGGTAACGGCACAATAGTATCGTTTCTTGCGCTGTGCCAGGGAATTCGGAGGAAAATCTTCACTGTCATCTGGGAGAATGGGGGACGGGCGGCTGGGACGATTTGAGTGCTGCAGGTAGTCCGGTTTTTTAGGCAATAGGGGAGGAATTTTACACGCAAGGAAAAAGCGGGCAATTATGGAGATAAGTTTATTTTCTCTAATTGTCCGCTACCGGCTGACATTTGCCCTTAGGTTTCTGTATTCGCTTAGGTGTACCCCAGCGACTACACTAAAAAGCAGTGTCCAGGTGTAGCGATAAGTAGCCAGATCGACTCAAACGGCTACACCGTCTTTTCGCTACCTCTAACGACTACACAAGCCTTCCCTGCCGATTTACTTATCAGCCTTGATGCTGTTCGAATAGCAGTCTCATGAGTTGTAGAAGAGCACCATGCAAGCGATAGCAAAACTTCCTGACGCCACCCGGCAAACCCTCAAGGTCGAAGGCCTGAAAGATGCCTGCAGGCAGGCCTGGAGGTTGGGTGCCGAAAATCTGATCTGCATGAATGAGGAAACGTGGACGTTTACCCGAGCCGACTTGCTGGAAATGATTGGCCTGAGTAGAGCTGGGCTATTTGCGCCGTATTCTGATACCTGGAAAGCGCCCACTCCAGAAGAGCTCAAGGAGATGATGCGTCTGATGGACCTCTCTACATCCAAAGTTGGGCGGCTACTAGGTATAGATCCCAGCAGGGTCCGTAGATGGACAACCGTAGGGGATGAGGTGCCTTATGCACTGTGGCGACTGTTATCTATCTATGCCGGCATCGTAGAGCCCAATCTGACGCAAGATTTAAGCGAACTGCCAACCAGGCTGTAGGTAAGGCTCTAGCCAATCACCATTCTTGTAACGCTGTGGCGTCAAGGGAAATGGCGGGGGGCCCCGGCTCTGCTGGGGTTCCGCGTCCGCAGGACCGGCCAACGGCCGTATTTCCCTTGATGCCACGACCTTAAGAGGGAGCCTTGCGAGTGGGGATGGTGACGGCTCTTGGTCACCATCCCCCGAGCGTTCGGGGCGATCCCCGACGCGGATGACAAGGGCGCGTAGCCCTTGGTGTTAGAAATGTGGGTCCAGGGGGATTATCCCCCTGGTCGCCGAAGGCATTGGGGGCCCCACCACGCAAGGCGTGGAAGTTGGGGATCCTTTTAAAATAGTGTGGGCATGAGAGGTGTTTTAGATCTGCACTGTTCTTAAAGGCTTTCTTACAGCAGAGCTGTGGTACCACTCGACCTGAAATTTTGCAGAAGACCTTAAAAGCAGATACAGCACTTCAGGTGTCTCTCGCATTCCTTACTCAATGTTGATGAAAAGGCGTCCTATGCAGTAGAGAAAGGGCCACTCAGAGGCGCGCTAAGGGCGTTTTCAGCGTGATTTGCCTAGGTTGGCAATAGGGGATCAGGCCGAGCGGTCAGCCGGCTTGTTGGCGAAGCAGTGTGAGGATGTCCTGATCGGACAGGTCGGGGTATTGTGCCTTGAGCTCAAGCAGCGATACCGCTTGTTGTCTCCGATCGGCTACGCTGAGCGCTGCGTATTGGGCAGCCAGTACCCTCCCCTCTCGGGCCTGGGCAGCTCGTTTGCGTTGTTGCTTCTGGTGATGATGGGTCAGCGCCTGGAGCGCTTCCATCTGCTGCCGCTGTTTAACGGCGCCCAGCTTGCGGGTGCGTTCGTTCTTTTTGCGGGTGCGGGCGGCTGACAGGAGATGGCCAAGCCCCAGATCGATAAACAGCCGCGGGCGTAAATGAATCATGGTGCGTGTCATCCAGCGCACCCCATCCTTGAACAGGCGGCGCTGCTTACGCCGTATATAGCCTGCCTCCTCGAGCGCTTTAAGTGTGCGAGAGACACGACAATCTGTCAGACCACCATCATCGACCAGGCGACGTTGCCGGTTCAGACGGAAGTCACCGTTGCTGTCCATCCAGCCCAGAACCAGTGTGGCCAGATCAACCCGCGACATGAGCGACTCAGCGATGGCGGCCAGGGCGTCCCAGCGTTGCTGTTTGGTGCGGCAACCGCTTTTATGAATCCGGTCCAGACGCCAGAGCCAGGTGCCTGCCCGCGTCTTACATTCGGTACGGATACGTCGTGCGGCTTCGCCCAGGAACGTTTGGGCCTGCTTTTCGGAAAGCTTGCCGGGATTACGTGAGGCGATCTTTGAGGGCGATGATGGCTTGCCGGCAAAAGGCGCATAGAAGCCTGAGCCTGGAGCATCATGCTGTCGCTGTAGCGTGCCCTGTTTTAACGCCATGACTCACCGCCCCGCCGGCGGTGAGCATACGATAAATGGCACATTTTCTGGTTGCGCAGGCGCGCAGTGAAAGCCATAATCTGCTCACTGTGTGTTGAGTAGCGCGCGATCCTGCAAGAAAACTCGCTACTCAATGTTTTAAAGCCCCGGCCTGCCAGCTGGGGCTTTTTCTTTTGTGCTTGAGACTAAGTGCTTGCCTCAGTCACCATTTTCGTTTTGGGGATCCAGTTATTGGTATCGACCTCAAATTGAAATATGCCTAAGTCTTGTAAGAACGATGCCGCTCCATCAAGACTTTTAAAATGTCGGATCCCGCCTCGTGCAACACCTAAAACGCGCTCAGTTGAACCCAAACGCACAATAATCACTAGTCCCTGCTCCGCTGCCTGGATGGACACATCAGACACGCTTCCTGCGGCTACTAACTCTCGCATCACTGAGGGAGGGGTAACGCCAAGTGAATCGATGTTCACAGTTTATATCCTACTAAGTTATGTGATGCAAGATATCAGATCTTGTCATCACATCAAGCCATAAAATCAAAACAGGAAGCAATATAGCTATCTATGTAGCTATATAGATAGCTATCTATATAGCATCGCTAGCTGTATCCCTTTAAACATGCGGCTTTACCAGCTTGCCTTTTGATTACGCCTAGATAGCTATATAGATAGCTATCTTTATTTGAGCTTTAGATAGTCTCGAAGAAGGCGATCAACTATTTCTGTTTCGGTTACCCGGCTTCCAGTTTTTGCGCTTTGTTGGGCCGCATGTAACTTCAGTGCGTTAGCAACATCCCAGCGAAGCCTAAAAATCTTCTGAACAGTAGGTTCTGGCTTGTATACCTCTGGTTGAGGATTTTGAGCCTCTACCTGTACATTTCTGTCTGCCCGGTCAGCAGCCCCACCAGATAGAAAGTCATTAGGATCTTTAGCATTAGCTGAAAAAGCTGATAGATCTGGTTTTTTCCTCATTCTGTTACTTCCTTGAAAAAAGCTTCTATCTCAGCCATGGCCGCTTGGTCTTTGCCTAGCTCATGGACTGTCGCCCCTTCACCAATAGCTCGTCTAAATGCTACTCGCTCACATACCTTAGTAGGCAGCACAGAGAGTTGTTGCTCAGCTAAAAACTCCAGCATCTCAGCTGCGTCTTTCGTACGTGGGTCCACTCGTGTGAGAAGGACACGCACATCTAGATCTGGGTTGTAATCTCGAGCCAGCTCTACCACTGTCAACAAATCAGTCATAGCCGCTGCGTCCAGATTGCTAGCCCCTACAGGGATTACAGCTCTTTGAGCTAACAGCAAAGCAGATCTAAGACCTACAGAGTCACGCCCGCCTGCATCAACGACCACGTGTTCAAACCCTTGAGCTAATTGCTTGCCTTCGCTCAAGATCGCTTTTCCAGCTAAACACGTTGTGGTAGGACTGATTTCATACTCTGGATTCTCTCTACGCCAGGCAGCCCAGCTTGCTGCACTAGCTTGTGGGTCACCATCGATTAGTAGTGTTTTGCCTTGGCGAGCTAGTAGAGATGCCAAGTGAATTGCTGTTGTAGTTTTTCCTACGCCACCCTTGGTGTTTACTACTGAAAAAATCATGCTTCCCTCCATCTTTAAGATAGATAGCTATCTATCTAGCTATATAGCTATAACCTGCTACAGCCTTTTACAGCATAGGGCGAGGAATATACATAACTAGCAAAGAGATAGATAGCTATCTTGATAGCTATCTATCTAGAAAGCTCTAGTCTCAAGCTTACCGAGAAGCACTACCCGTACTGTTTTTAGCGCAGCGCTAAAAGATGGGTTATCAAAAACACAGGACTTCATTTCCTGAATCAAAAGCAATAGGTTGTAACTGATAGTTGTGAAGCCTAGAGCTTGGCTTCAGGTAGGCAGCAACAGAAGCCATCAAGCCTATAGATAGCTATCTATCTAGCTATCTAGGGATAGCTAAAGGCTTACACGGCATAGCGGCAAGCTGCTCTGTTGCATCCTCGGTAAAGCCCGTAATCTACATCCATCAACTGCAGCACAGGATGTGCTCAGAGAGATCAAGGATGATTGATCGTCGCCTGGATGGCAGCTCGACAGGACGTTGAGTATGATCAACAAGAACCCGCTTCGGCGGGTTTTTTGTGTCTGCAAGAAAGACAGGATTCATTCTGAGAAAGCGATTCCTGTTTGGTTGCCCGCCTACAGGCTCATGCCCGAGCCAATCAGATTATTGGCTCGCCTGATAAGCATTAGCTGGGCTTGGGATGGGAATCTTAGGGAAGCGACTGGACCTGGTCACCAAAGACCAGCGATAGAATTTAGGCAACCAGATCCAGCAGCGTTTAAACCATACCACAACGCAGCGGCATCTTTGACCCCTGGACCGGAGGGGCCGGCCCGGTTGATCACCCGGCGCGCGCAATCGTCCCCCCACGACGCCTGCGGGCTAAATAGGTCGCTTTTTCTGCACCCCTGCACAGGCCTCTACGCCGCCCATGGCGGGGGCTTCGAAGCGTTTTCAGCCTTAAGAAAACCCTGCAAAACCCTGCAGAGGTCCCCTTCACCACGCTTCTCCTGTGCGCCCCCATGGCCTACTCCCGCTTTTACCTGCCTTGAGCGCGGCGCTCTTCTCTCAGCGCGCTCCGTTTGGAACAAGCGAAGGGCTTTCAGCCACCTCCGTCACTGATTACACCGGCTCGCGTGCGAGACGAAGCCAGAGGCGCGCCGTGAAGCTGCGAAACGACGCGTGCGGCGTGCAGCTGCTGGAAGGGCGCTAAGACCTCCAGGCAGCTCTGTTGTCTCAAGGAGAAAGCAGGGGACCCCGCGCGTCTGTAGGCGCGAAGTCGGGGAGCATCAATACACAAGAGCCTGGTCTTACACCGTGCCTGGGTTATGCACTGAGCTTAAAGGCTCTGTTCTTTAAGCGAAGCGGTACCACTGCATACTTTTTTTTGCATTTAATTCAAAACAGCACCGGGCCGAACGGATCGGCGCGCCTGGATTAAAGCTTGAGCGCTCGAAAGCGGGAGCTGTTTGGGGCGAATCTGGGGCGTTTTGAGAGGTTTTAAGACGGCACGAGGGTAACGACAGGGGTACAGACGAGCAGAGGCCCCGCTGGGAAGCGGTACGCTTGAGAGGAGGGCTATCGTCGAAGGAGGGCGTCTACCGCCTGGGTAAGGGTACGGCCTGTCAGGCTGGGGTTTTGCTGATGCAGTTGAACAGCCAGCTCGGCTCTCCTGCGGTTAAATTCAACCTGCTGCTCGTGCTGCTGGTTTTCTGTAGCGATTCGCTCACGTGCCTGGAAGTCACGACGGCGGGCTTGTTTAGCCATAGAGGCCTCGGCCTGCTGTAGGGCTTGCTGATGGGCTCGGCGCTGGATCTCCTGGAGCTTTAGACGACGCTTTTCCTTCTTGCGCTCCCGAGCCTTGGCCAGTTGGTGAGCCAGGCCCAGTTCGATAAACAAACGCGGCCGCAGAATAATCATGGTGCGGGTGATCCAGCGCTTGCCATCATGAAACAGCCGCTTCTGCTCGCGGCGGATGTAGCGCGCTTTTTCCAGGAGCTTTAGCGTGCGCGAAAGGGCGCACTGGTGGATCTCTGCATCTACGGCGATACCGTTCTGCAGGTTCAGATGGAATTGACCCTCGTTATCCATCCAGCCAAGCACCATTGTGGCGATATCAACGCGGGCCATCATCGGCTCGGCGATGGCTGCAAGCTTGCTCCAGACCTCCTGTCTGACACGACGGCCGGAAAGGTGAACACAATCAAGCGAGCGTAGCCATCGCCCCTTACGCTCGCTGGCCTCTACTTTGACCCGTCTTGCAGCTTCGCCCAGAAACGTCCGTCGCTGATCCTCTGACAGCCTGGCAACATTCGTCTTGTCCCGGTCAGGTAACGGTTTGCCCCGCTTGGACACCGGCAGGTAAAACGCAGAGGCCGGCGAATCAGCCGGTGCACGACGTTTCCTGCTGGTGCGCTGCATAGTGCCGGCAGCGGTGTAAGGGGTGGATGACATACCGTTCCTTGTACAACGGGCAAAACATGCCCAAACCCATCGAATCCTTTGGGCTGGTATTAGTGATAGCGCTAAACTAGGCTAGAAAGGCCGGTCATGACTGCGGCCTGGTTGCTGGTAGTTCATGAGGCACAGGCGGGTTTGTGGCCTGCACGAGTCGAGGCTTCAATACTCCAGCCGAGGAGGCCAGGGGTACCACCATGAAAGACTTCTCAAGACCTGACGCCCTGATCTGGTGAACAATGGTCTGGTGTCCCTTGAAGGTAGCGCCGCAGCTGAAGTTGGAGCACTCGTACCAGAGATTCTTGAAGCACGGCGCTTCTTCAGTGGTCGTGCGGATCCGCAGCTTTTCCCGGCAGCACGGGCACTTCATGGTCGCTCCGCCCGGTCAGGCAGGGTAGAGGCGGTAAGGCCGTTTTTTTCAGGTACGTACATCATCTCTCGCAACCTTTGATACTGCTGAGCCTGTTCAGGTCTGGTAAGCACTAAGCACCGATCAGCAGTTAGGCTCATAACCTGGCTATAGAGGCAGTGCTTAATAAATGGTACTGTATGTATATACACACCTCAAGCATTTAATTGACGCCTGGAAGTTGTCTAGGCGAGGGCTTTAGGTCGTCCGGGTTAAACAAGCTAACCGCCAATCGGCTTGCCTCTTCACGAAGTCTGTCTGACTGGTTAGCATCCGCGCCGCTAAAGCATGGAAATCTGTGCGGTATTCCAACAGGGATTGTTGATGAAGCGTTTTGCTGCGTGTCTCTTACCCGCCTGCCTGGCTGTCTCGGTTGCCCTTCAAGCGGCTCCCGAAGAACTCTCATCCGATCGTGCTGACCTGCTCTCGGTCTATCGCCTGGCGGTGGAGCATGATGCCCAGCTCTCGGCCGCCCGCCATGACTACCAGGCCCGCCTTGAAGCGGTCCCGCAGGCGCGCGCCGGCCTCCTGCCGCAGCTCTCTGCTGGAGCCACCGTTGAGGCCACGCGCCTGGACCGGGATGAGCCCAGCCTCAAGCGTGACCGTAGTGGTTCAGTCTTCAGGGCCAACCTGAGCCAACCCTTGTTTCGTATGGATCGCTGGTTTCAACTCAAAGCCGCTCATGCGGGCGTAGCCCAGGCCGGCCTTGAGCTCTCGGCCAAGGAACAGACGCTGATCCTGAATGCTGCCCAGGCCTACTTTGAAACCTTGCGCGCCGCCGATGCCCTGGCCGCCTCGAAAGAAGAAGCCATTGCTCTTGAGCGGCAGCTGGAGCAGGCCAAGGGCCGTCTGGAAGACGGTGCCTCAAGCATCACCGACGTACTCGATGCTCAGGCCGCCTTTGATAATGCCCAGGCCAACCGCAAGCTGGCCGAGCGTAAGGTGGACGATGCCTATGAGGCCCTGTATCGCCTGACCAAGCGGCAGTACCTGGCCATCGAAGGGATCCAGCACACCTTACCGGTCGAAGCGCCTATTCCTAGCGATGCCAAGGCCTGGGTGGACAGGGCTGTGCAGCAAAACCTCTCCCTTCAGGCTACGAACTATGCCGTCGCGGCCGCCGAAGAGACCCGCAGTCAGCGTAAAGCGGGCCACGCGCCGACACTGGATGCTGTGGCCTCCTACCGCAAGGGCGATAACGACAGTTTTGGCTACACTAACCCCACCGATTATGGTCAGAACGGCTATGGGGGGCAGGTGGCCCAAAGCAGTATTGGTCTTGAGCTAAACATTCCCCTGTACTCCGGCGGCATGGTGAGCTCTCAGGTGCGCGAAGCCACCGAACGCCTGGCCCAGGCCGAAGACGAGCGAGAGGATCGCCGCCGCGAGGTGGTGCAAAACACCCGTAACTTCTATCGCTCGGTCAACTCCGACATCGAGCAGGTCCTGGCCCGCCGGCAGACCATTCGTTCAAGCCAGGCCTCCCTGGAATCCAACCAGGTCGGCGCCGAGGTCGGGACGCGTAATACGGTCGATGTGCTCAATGCCCAGCGGCAGCTGTATAACGCGGTGCGCGAGTACAACAATGCCCGCTACGACTACATTATCGACACCTTAAAGCTCAAGCAGGCCGCCGGTACGCTGAGTACCGCCGACCTGTCTGAGCTGGCCGGCTACCTCACCGAACACTACGACCCTGAGCGGGACTTCCTACCGCCGGAAATCAGCAAAGAAACGCTGCACAAGCGGCCGGTTCTGGACTAAAACCCAGGAGCTATTTGAAACCCCAACGGGTCGTCAAAATATTTGTTTCAGCCTAGATACAAAAAGTAATAAGTCAGATTACTATGGTTTCAACCTGCTGCTAGGCGGGTTGAAGGATCTCTTACAAACGCCGGTCCCGGCGTTGCATGGAAGCACTATGAACGAGCAAGGAATGGGCGCGCCGGCGCCTGACGTTTCCCGTGTTCTGGATTCAGGCCTGGCCTGTCTCGTGATGCTGGCCCGCTTTCATAATGTGGCCGCTTCCGCCGAACAACTGTCCCACGAATTTGCCGCGCCCGAGCAGCCCTTTGGCCAGGCCGAAATCCTCCTGGCGGCCCGTAAGCTCGGCTTGAAAGCCAAGTCGGCCAAATCCACCGTTGAACGTCTCGAACGCACCCCGCTGCCCGCGATTGCCGTGGACCGGGACGGCAGCTTTTTCATCATTGCGCGTCTGGACCAGGGCAAGGCGCTGATTCACGATCCGCGCTCACAGCGGCCTGAGATCATCAGCTTTGAGGTCCTGGAAGCACGCTGGAGCGGCCACCTGATCCTGGTGCGCTCGGAAGCCGGTAATCCCGGCGAGTCCTCACGCTTTGACTTCACCTGGTTTATCCCGGCCATCGTCAAATACCGCAAGCTCCTGGGCGAGGTCCTGCTGGTTTCCTTTGTCCTGCAGATCTTTGCCCTGGTCACACCGCTGTTCTTCCAGGTAGTGATGGATAAGGTCTTGGTTCACCATGGCCTGACCACCCTGGATGTTATCGCGGTGGGCCTGTTGGGCATCATGTTGTTTGAATCCGGCCTGAGCGGGCTGCGCAGCTATGTGTTTGCCCACACGGCCAGCCGCATCGATGTCGAGCTGGGCTCACGGCTGTTTCGGCATCTGGTGGCCCTGCCGCTGTCCTATTTTCAGGCCAGGCGGGTGGGTGACTCGGTGGCACGGGTGCGCGAGCTGGAAAACATCCGCAGCTTTCTAACCGGCAATGCCATCACCATCCTGCTGGATGTGCTCTTCTCGGTGGTCTTTATTGCCGTGATGTTCTATTACAGTGGCTGGCTGACCCTGGTGGTGCTCCTGTCGCTGCCGCTGTACTTTATCATCTCGCTTCTGGTCACCCCGGTGCTGCGGACCCGGCTCAATGACAGCTTTGCCCGTGGGGCGGAAAACCAGGCCTTTCTGGTTGAAACCGTCAACGGCATCGACACCGTCAAATCCATGGCCGTCGAGCCCCAGGTGACTCGCAAATGGGATAACCAGCTTGCCGCCTATGTCTCGGCCGGCTTCAAGACCCAGACCCTGTCCACCATTGCCAACGAAGCCGTCTCGCTGGTGGGTAAGCTCGTTACCGTAGCCACCCTCTGGCTAGGCGCGCGCCTGGTGATCGAGGGTCAGCTTTCGGTCGGTCAGCTGATTGCCTTTAACATGCTGGCCGGGCGGGTCTCGCAGCCCATCATGCGCCTGGCGCAGCTGTGGACCAACTTTCAGCAGACCGGTGTATCCGTCCAGCGTCTGGGCGATATTCTTAATACCCGCAACGAACTCTCCCAGGCCACCCGCAGTGCATTGCCACCGCTCAAGGGCCATATCGAGTTTGACCAGGTGCACTTCCGCTACCGTCCGGACGGCTCGGAGATCCTGCGCGGCGTCAGCATCACCATCCAGGCCGGGGAGGTCATTGGTGTGGTGGGCCGCTCAGGGTCGGGCAAGAGTACCCTGACCCGTCTGTTGCAGCGGCTCTATGTGCCTGAACGGGGCCGTGTGCTGGTGGATGGCATGGACCTGGCCCTGGCCGATGTCTCCTCGCTGCGTCGGCAGATCGGGGTGGTGCTGCAGGACAACATGCTGTTTAACCGCAGCATTCGTGAAAACATCGCCCTGACCGACCCTGGCATGCCGCTGGAAGCCGTCATGCAAGCGGCCAAGATGGCCGGTGCCCATGAGTTCATCCTGGAGCTGCCCGAAGGTTACGACACCATGGTCGGTGAGCACGGCGCCTCGCTCTCCGGCGGTCAGCGGCAGCGGATCGCCATTGCCCGTGCCCTGATCGGCAATCCGCGCATCCTGATCTTTGACGAAGCCACCAGTGCCCTGGACTACGAGTCCGAACGCATCATCCAGCAAAACATGCAGGCCATCTGCAAGGGACGCACGGTGATCATTATTGCGCATCGCCTCTCGGCCGTGCGCGAGGCCAACCGCATCCTGGTTGTGGATCGCGGCCAGATCGTGGAGCAGGGCAGCCATGCCGAGCTCCTGACCCACCAGGCCGGCCATTACTCGCGCCTGCACCGTTTGCAGCATGGAGGCAATCATGGCTAATCCCGCCGAGCGTTCCGGTCTTTTCAAGCGCTACCGCCAGGTCTGGAAGCAATCCTGGCGGCACCGTCACCAGATGGATGCTCCCAGGCGCCTGCCTCACGAGGTGCAGTTTCTCCCGGCCGCGCTTGAGCTGCAGGAAAAACCCGTGCATCCCGCGCCGCGAGTCTTTATGTGGGGCATTATTATCTTTGCCTCGCTGGCCCTGCTCTGGGCGTGCATTGGCAAGATTGATGTAGTTGCCACCGCGACCGGCAAGATCGTGCCCAGCGGCAAGACCAAGGTTCTGCAGTCCAGCGAGACCGCTGTGGTTAAGGCCATTCATGTCTATGACGGCCAGACGGTCAAGGCCGGTGAGCTCCTGATTGAGCTCGATCCCACCTCGGCCGATGCCGATGTCAGCCGGGTCGGCAATGACCTGCTGGCCGCGCGGATCGACAGTGCGCGAGCCGGAGCCATGCTGGATGCCATTAACAACCGCCAACCGCCTAAAAACCTGGAAGGCCTGATCAAGGACGCTAATCCGGAACAGGTCCTGGCCGCCCAGCGCTGGCTGCAGGGCCAGTATCAGGAATATCGGGCAAGCCTGGATCAGGTGGATGCCGAGATCGAGCAGCGCAAGGCCGAGATCCAGGCCGCGCGTGCCCAAGTAGCTAGCCTGCAAAAGACCTTGCCCATTGCCACCCAGCTGGCCGGCGACTACGAGCGTTTGCTTGCCAAGCAATACATCGCCCGTCACGCCTACCTGGAAAAGGAACAGGCGCGCCTGGATCTTGAGCGGCAGCTCAGCGTGGAAAAGGCCAGCGTGGTGCAGGCCATGGCGGCCAAGGGCGAGGCGGAGCGTCGCCGCGAAGGCGTTGTGGCCCAAACCCGGCGGGCGATGCTGGATCTGTTGCACGAAGCCAATCAGAAGGCTGAGACCTATAGCCAGGAGCTGACCAAGGCGCGTTACCAGGAAGACCTGACCACCCTTGAAGCCCCGGTTGATGGCACCGTGCAGCAGCTGGCGATTCATACCATAGGCGGCGTGGTGACGCCCGCACAGCAGCTTATGGCTATCGTGCCCAGGGATCAGCCGGTTGAGGTGGAGGCCATGCTGGAAAACAAGGATATCGGCTTTGTGCATCCGGGCCAGGAGGTCACGGTCAAGGTGGAAACCTTTACCTATACCAAGTACGGCACGGTAGACGGTGAAGTCATCAGCGTCTCCAACGATGCCATCGAGGATGAAAAGCGCGGGCTGATCTACAGCACCCGCATTCGCCTAAAAGATGACCACCTAAACATTAACGGCCAAGAGGTTGCGCTATCGCCGGGCATGTCAGTAACAGCGGAAGTGAAGACCGATAAGCGCAGAGTGATTGAATACTTCCTGAGTCCGCTTCAGCAGTATGCAAGCGAAAGTATTAAAGAACGTTAAAGATTAAGGACACAACATGAAAGAAGCAGAAAGAGAATTTATATTTCTCTCATTATTTACCGTTAAAGTAGCAAAGATTCTGTTGCTCATATGCTTTTGCATAACAGTACTTTCAGCTTTTATAGTCCCATCTTTCCCTGAAAATAATTTCTGGTCTTCAATTTACAACTTTTCAAGCTCTGCCATAGCTGAGGTTAAATTAAGGGCTAGCGAATCAAAACACCCACTGACGCTAGCGGTAACGTATATTCTTTCAATGTCTCTCTCATTTATATCAGCATTATTTATCTCTTTTTCAAAATTAAACATGAGCGGCTTTAATAAACTATTAAATAAAAGATTTTCTTATAGACTTCTTGCTTTCTTATTTATCATTTTAATGATAACTCTCCCCCTTTTCCACACTCTCCCTATCAACAAACTACATTTCTCATATAATTTTTTTAGAGCGGTTTCAGAAAATCGAGCTTTCTTGGCTCTCTGGGGAGGAAGTTATTTATTATTGCTAACCGTATTGTGGACATGGCTTCTATTTGAAGTTTCAAATATTTTAAGGAGTGTAAGGTAATGGAATCTGAAAGCTTAAAAGAAAGTCTTAACAAAATATATGAAGATGCAAATGAAAACCCAACCACTTACTGGACCGGTATAACTGCTGCCATATCTAATTCATCAGAACTTCTTAAGGAAGCTGCCGAAGCGACAGCAGGTGACTATGAGAGAATTAGTCGCCAAATGTTAGATATAGCAGCTGATTACGCAAAAGGCTTAACAGAGCTTTCCAATAGCGTATCAAGTTTAGCAGATCAGACTTATTATAATGAGACTGCTGCAATGATGAATCGCTCTATTGAGAATATTCGATCAGGCGGCATGGAAGCTTATACAAAATATGGAGAGCAATTATCAGCAGCAGCTAAAGAAATAAATAAAATCAAACTAGCTGAGTTTGGC
>NZ_CP069257.1:752500-921110 GCF_051027705.1 Pseudomonas sp. JZ114 | reverse complement strand
CCAGCCGCTCCTGAAAAAACGGAGCGTAAAGGCAGGCCCCCCCGAGAGACAGCACTTACTCGCATACAACAGCGCGCTGAAAAGGTAATCGAGGAAAAGGTCAATCAACTGCCATTATGGGCAGATGATTTACGCAGTGCGCCCAACGAAATGCTGCGTAGTGCGCTGTTTACGGTTGGTAACCGAAACCAGGCCCGCGAGTTCATCAATGGGCGTGAATTGCACTGTTACGGTAACGCAAGAATCTACTACACCGGCCAGGAACTTCGTCAGGAAGACGATATGGATGTCTGGCTGCAGGTTGTCCATATGGCTCGTACAGAGAAGCTTGGCAACCGAGTGAGTTTCCGCCCTTCGGAAATGAAGAAGGAATTGCGCTGGCCGAGAGGGAAAGACTACACCCAAAAGCTCCTGAATGTATTGGAGCGCCTCAAAGCGACGTCTGTTCGTATCGAATCGACCCGCCTGGGTAAAGGGGTGGGCGTCTCTCTATTGCGGCGTTTTGAGTACACAACAGAAGAAGGTGATTTGAGCGATACGTGGCATGTCGAAATTGAGCCAGAAATGGCTATTCTCTTTGCAGCCGATGTGTATACAACACGTCTCGATTGGCAGTCACGCCTGGAACTACGTCCGCTGGCTAAGTGGTTACATGGCTTCTATGGTACCCATCGCGAGCCCTATGGCATTAAGGTAGAAACCATCCGGGAATCATGTGGATCTAAAGCCAAGACAGAGGCAAAGTTCAAACAGATGTTGCGGGACGCACTCGATGAGTTAAAGAACATCGATTTTCTCAAGGAATGGGATATAGGCAAAGACAATATTGTAAGGGTAGTCCGAAACAACAGGCCCTTACTAAAGAGCGAATAACGTAAAACTCTCGAAAAACGGAGCCTAGTGGCTCCGTTTTTTATTAAGTGTTTTATTCTGCATGCCTATTAACACCGATTCATGCCGCTAAATCATCTAATTCAGGGGTTTTATAGCGGTCGAGAACCCATTTTAGGATCTTGTAAGAGTAAAAGACGGCGAAAATGTCAGGATGAGGTAGTTTTTCTGCTGAAAACGAAGGTTTTCCAAGCTGCATGTCAGGATGAGGTAGCTTTTAAGCAGCGAAAGGGCATGGCTTGACAAGTATGAGTTGGAGATAATGGCGACATTTTAAGCAAATGACTACTTACTCTACGTCAATTCTATAAAAATTTCTTAAAAATCAATGACTTACGCAAAAATACCTCATTTTGACATTGCCTTTGTATTAGCTAAGTAAACGGAGCGAAGGTGCTGCAAGCCTAGGGAAAAGTTAAAAACCGCTTAAAAATTAGGGGGTTATCACCAAAAAAGGAGGGCTCACCCTTGTTTGATGGCCTCAAAATGGTCTGTCAGACCGATTGGGTAATGGAACAAAGTACTTAAATATCAGTAACTTATGGAAAACCATACCTCATAATGACATATGATACGTCATAATGACGTATCTATACCTCATAATGACTTAGGTATTGAATATTAAAAAAGTATTTAAAAATCAATGAGTTACATTGTTAAGAAGGGCTTTAGGGTACGCTATACGTCAACATGACGCATCTATACGTCATGTTGACAGGCGCATACCTCATGTTGACGTATATAAACGTCATGTTGACGTTTCCGCATACCCAATAAAACCCTTATATATCAATAAGTTAGTAGATATATCCACAGCCCTTAACCGTTCTTTAACCTTAAATAACCGTCTTTTAACCCATTAAAGTGTATTTTTATGGGTAAAGCGATTTGTTTACGGTGCTGAGCGAAGCTCATGAGTCTGTATAGAAGACAGAACGTGGGTGAAATGAGAGGGTAGAGCCTCCTATAGAGGTCGCGTTCTACCTCAAGCTGACAATATTAATAAACGGTACTGGGATTATTGATTACACAGGCCCATGTTTCGGCCTGCACAGTCGAGACAATCCATACTGTTTGAAAGAGCCATGACTTCAGCACGTTTGTCTATCAGGAAGGGAATCACTTGCACCTATTACACTCGTAATAATACCACTCCATACAGAAATTTATACGATTAAGCTTGCAGATACCTCATATTGACTTTAAAAGCTTTTATTTTGGGGCATAGGTAAAGTAACCACGATAAACAGATGTTAATATGAGGTATATATGAGGAGTGGTATTAAAAGAAATGCCTGAAAGTATCGAAACTGCTTATATGCACCTTAAGCAGGCTGTCGCCGATTTGAATTCGCGATGGTCTACCTGTGTGGTTTCAGGTGAGGTGTGGTCATTGCCGACACTCACTGAGCAAGCTGCACCGAAAGCGATTACTCCCGTGTCCGTGCGAGGTAGGCAGGCCATTGAACTCAGCCAAGCAGTACTTCAACAGTTCGAACGGGAAGCCGATCAGGCTCCGGGAACAGTCAGGCGTTTGCCAGGCTGGTTTCTGCTGAGCGAATCAATGCTGGGGCCGATACGACAGGTCAATCAAATGAAAGGGGCTGTAGAGGCTGCTATTGAGCGTGTAAGGCTGAAGCAGGGACTGGCTGAGACGGCGCGTACCCGTTTGGTAAGAGAGGCCCTGGGAGCGAGTATCAGCCTTAAACAACTGACACGTCATATACAGGCCTTTGATGCGACACCGCGGCTGTTGAGCTTTACCTGGGCAGGCCATACCGGCAAGACCAAGCGAGTACCCGTGGGGGAGGTGAGACGTCGGCTGGAGAAGCTGGCTCAGCTACAGGCACAGCGTGAGGGGAGCGATATTGAAGGGACACCAGCAGGCGCGGCCTTGAGGGTGATCTTCAATCTGGCCGATCATGCCCGGCTGGTAAAGGTCGAGAAGGTAGCGCCTCACCCAAGAGTCAATGTGTTTTTCAGTCATCGCTCTCGCTACGACGCCATGTTGCACGCCAACCTACCCCTGTTCTTTTTGGCGGGTGAGCAGCCTACAGAGGTGGTGGGGTTAAAGAATTTCAATATCGAAAACCGCATTGCACTACGGCGCAGTAACAAGAGCAGCCAGCGAATTCCTGTACTTCCCGAATACGGTCTGTATATGGATGAGGACGAATTGTGGGGGAGGTCGCGTCCTGGCCTGGAGGTCAGTCCATTATTCGTTGAAAGCACCTACCGGGCCCGGACAGGGTGTAAGCCCTGAGAAATGAAAAAGGCCTGCTTCAAGCAGGCCTTTTGTTACCGCGTCGGACGTCTGTCAGTTCACAGCGTCTTTCAGGCCTTTGCCAGGCTTGAAGCCAGGCACTTTGGCAGCTGCGATTTTAATGGTCTTGCCAGTCTGAGGATTGCGGCCTTCACGGGCGGCGCGCTCTTTGACGGTAAAGGTACCAAAACCAACCAGAGCAACATCGTTACCCTTGGCCAATTCCTGGCTGATAGTGTCGGTGATGGCGGTCACAGTTGCTTGAGCTTGAGCCTTGGTTAGGCCTGCTGCTGCAGCCACTTGATCGATCAATTCCCCTTTATTCATGCAAATACTCCAGAGTAGTCAGTTGTCTTGATGGAATTGCGGCCTTGCTTTCCATTATGCGTTATCTCTCATCCCGGATGGTATAGGAAGCCTGCCAAAGAGATAAGGCTCTTCAACAGACAACCTGATGCCCAATAAGGTCTTTTTCTCATCCAACAGCGTGAACTCCTTTTCATTCTGTTCAATGGAACTGTCAGGATGAAGTGTATCCCGCTCAGCATACCGTATTCCGGCCTTATGGCTGGAGTTTCTCTGAGACAACGGGATAACGGTCCCACACACGCTGATCACTGAGCGAACGCACCAATTTGACATACTCAGCATGGGACCATGCCAAGGGCGTTGCGCTGTCAGTCCCCTTGCCCTTGGTATATTGATGACGTTCATTATTACCCACGCCGTCCCATACCTGTTCGGGAAGCATGAACCCCTGGTTGGCAAAAAGCTCCATGGCCTTGACGTAGGTGTCACGGATTCCCTTTAACTGATCCTCGGATAAGATCTTTTCTCCACCCGGCTGCTGCGCTTTTGCAAGTGCCAGAGCGTAATGGCCGCGCTCGCCTGTGAAAATAGGCCAGACACGGCCACGCAACCCTGAGTTCATGACCGGCTCTTCAGTCGCGGGATAATTGATACCCGTGGTCTCACTTTCACCGTAGCCATCATTTCCGTAGCGTCTCCAGCCGGGAAATTCTCCTGAAACGCCCGGGTAGGTAAAGGTGTACTTGACCCTGAGGTTTTCTGGAATGGCTTGATTGTCCAGTACATTCAGGCTATTGACGATGTGGGTGTCTGTGGCAGGACGAACACCGTAACGGACAAGCTCCAGAAAGCCCGCGTCCAGTATCTGCTTTTCTGGAAGGCCTGGCCGGCTGTTGTTGTCCAGAAGCATCCCGCCGTCGTCAGGGTTATCGTTTTGTGTGATCCGCAGGTAATAGCGCTTGTCTCCAAAAACACCTTTTTGTGTAAACATGCTGGATTCGATACGACTGGAGTAGCGCCTGGCAGTATCCAGGTAGGATTTGGCTCCTTCCTGGTCACCTGCCTGGGTGGCCAGTTCCGATGCGGCTACAAGACCTGCAATGACGGCCGCGGTGGTAGAGGGGGAGTAGCCCCATTGTTCCTCCCAGCGATCCTGCTGTGTTTGTGGAGGTTTTACGGTCCAGTCATTCCAGCCCAGCCTGACCTGCCCACCTTGAGCCAGGAAGTCCGCGGCCGGTTTGAGCATCTCCCGATACCACCGGGTGATGTCGTTGTCAGAAAGCACGCCATTTTTCCAGAGCTTGTAGCCCAGCATGATCGGCATGGCGGTTTGATCGAGCTGAACACCTACCCATTCAATCGTGCCGTCGACATGGGTCTTCTGAAGAAACCAGCCGGTTGCTCCAGACTCAGCGCTTTTCTGGGCACTCTCTTGCTTTTGCTCATGGATATAGGCAGAGCCATCTGCCTGCAGGGGAGGTGTGTCTTTTGTGACCTGGACCTTTTTCAGGTATTCAAACGCTACCCTGGAGGTCTGTGTATCGCCCAGAGCCAGCAGAGCCATGGCACATTGGTAAAAGTCCCGTGGCCAGACGGCCTTGTAGCCGGTAGTGCCTTTGGTAGCGGGTACCGTTTCACCCCAGGGGTTGGACAGCGAGGCGATTAGAGCGCCTGCATGAGTCTTGTCTTCCTGGGCTTTCAGCACCATCGCACTGACATTGAGCAGCTTGCCGTTATCTGTCGTCTGTTGCCGCATCGTTGGCAGACTGGTCAGCGAGGCCAGATAGTCCTGCCAACCTATAGCATCTCCCTCACCGTTATAGTGCGCAAGCACATGTTCGTAGCCACGCTGCAAGGTGCTATCGGCTGCCTGGTCTGCAGCCTGTCGAGTACGACCGAATCCGACTACGACATCGATGGTGGTTAAGTCCCCCGTACGGGGTATCCGGGCCATCATGGCTACATTGCCGGGTGTATTGCCGGTAGTGGTATAGCGTGACTCGAGCGATCCTTTCTTGCGCAACTCCTCAAGCCCATCCGAGACTCCGGCAAAGCCCACGGTTGGTAGCTCCAGATCACGACTAGCCTTGACCACCAGAGTGGTTTCCTGTTCCTGGGCATACAGTGCGTTTCGCTCTGTAAAGGCATGATCACCGCTTCCGCTGTTATTTATGGCAGGGTCAATATGGAGATAAGCCTCGAGTGCAGGGTTGGCACTGCGAAAGATGACTCGCATGATCAATGCGTCGGAGTCTGGATCGGTAAATATATGCTTTTCGATTTCATACTGGCCGTTTTTGGCGCGATTGATCAGCCGGTAGGCCAGGGACGTAGGTCTGCCCTCGCTGTCGGTAGAGAGATAGTGCGTTTCGCTGGTCGTATCGGTTTCTTCAAGATTGACAAAGTCAGGCCCTTTTACCACTACCTGCATTGCACGCAGCTGTGCCTCATGAATCAGGCCGAACATGGTTTCTGTCACGATGCCGTTGGCTAAGGAAAACCACACCCTGGACACCTGTCCTGTCGCGGCATCGCTGGAATAAGCCCCGTTATGGTATTGCTCATAGGACGTTCCGATGCCGGTCTTGCCTGAATACGACCAAAAGGGCGATTCACCCGGTACCCCGGGTGCGACAGCCGAATCGGCAGCGACGGCGGTGGAAAGGCTTACGCACAGGGTAAGCAGGCTGTTTCGAAGCAACATGATGCGCATAGGACCTTCTTGCTTTTCTTATGAGGTAGGGGAGCACGCTGCGGCTATAGAGCGACGCCCCTGCTAGGATGTCGAACAAGCGCAGCGCCAGTCCTAGGCAACTATAGACAAGGATTATATGACTGCCCGGTCATCTTGAGAGTGAGGGGAAAAAGAGCAGCCAGCAGGCGTTTGCCTTGCAGGCCGTTTTTTATTTAACGTACGCGTCTTTAATGCGACCGCTACGGACGTAACGCCATGACTATCGAACCGGCTAGCCTTTCTCACTACATCGACCACACGTTACTGGCTGCCAATGCCTCGCGCGAACAGCTTCGGCAGCTGTGCCAAGAGGCGCAGCAGTATGGGTTTTATTCCGTATGCGTAAATTCGGCGCATGTGCCCTATGTGGCTCAATGCCTGAAAGAGACTCCGTCGCGTGTGTGCGCTGTAGTGGGGTTTCCGCTTGGAGCAGGGTTAAGCGAAACCAAGGCGTTCGAGGCCGAACGTGCCATTGTAAACGGTGCTCAGGAGATCGATATGGTGCTGAATATCGGTTGGTTGAAGGATGGTTTGCTGGAAGAGGTCCGCAGCGACATTGCACAGGTACTTGCTGCCTGCGGTTCCGTTCCGCTCAAGGTCATTCTAGAAACCTGCCTGCTGGATGATCTGCAGAAGGAGCAGGCTTGTGTTATCTGTCGGGAGCTGGGCGTTGCGTTTGTAAAGACGTCTACCGGCTTCAGTCATCAGGGCGCAACCCTTGAAGATGTTCGCCTGATGCGCCGGGTCGTTGGGCCTGATATGGGGGTCAAGGCTTCGGGCGGTGTTCGGGATTACGCCACCGCCATTGCCATGATTGAGGCGGGTGCTACCCGCCTTGGTACTAGCTCTGGTGTGGCGATCGTACAAGGGGCGGGATCAGACAAGCCCTACTGACCGCTGCGTATGAGGATGTATTCCAACAGGTGGTGACCCTATATCACCCAGTCTAGCTACTTTCCCGCACGACCAATTCAAATCCCAGGTCGATCTGGGTTGGTCCGGTACGCTCTGCCATCAGGTCCAGGAGTAACATGGCGGCTTGATGACCTACGGCTTCCCGGGGTGTCCGGATGGACGTAAGGCGTGGCACCATGTGGGCCGAGGCCGGCAGATCATTGAAGCCGACCAGGGCGACCTGATGGGGAATGGAAATACCCTGGCGCTGGGCCTGAAAAATCGCTCCGTGTGCCAGGTCATCGTTACAAAAGAAGATCCCATCCACGTCAGGATGCCGGTACATGAGATCGGTGAACAAGGTAGCTCCCAATTCGATCGAGGAGGGCCGGACATCAAGTATCTCCAAAGCAGAATCATACATGCCGGCTTGCTGTAGGGTTTCCCGGAATCCATCGCCACGCCTTAGCGCGCGTGGATCGAGCTGGGCCGCAATATAGGCAATGCGTTGGCGGCCACGCTCAATCAGGTGCCGGGCCGCCGCCGCCCCCGCAGCATATTGGGAGAAACCAGCGCTGCACGTAGCCGTATCCGCATCCAGTTCCATCATATGTACACAAGGAACGCGACTGCCAGCCAGTAGCTGACGGGCATGCTCCGTTCTGTCAAAGCCTGTCAGCAGAATTCCCCTAGGCTGATACGCCAGATAATTGCGAATCAGGTTTTCTTCTTCTTCAGGCGAGTAGTGATAATTGCCAATCAGTACCTCCAGCCCGTGAGGTCTTAAAACCTGATGGATAGCTTCCAGACTCTCGATGAACAGCTGGTTTGACAGCGAAGGGATCAGCACCACAACGGATTGACTTTGTGCGGAGGCCAGGGTGCGGGCGGCAGGGTTGGCAACGTAACCCAGGGCACGGGCGGCCTCGCGGACTTTTTCGACCAGCTCGGGCGCAACCGTGGCAACCCCTCGCAGGGCTCGTGATGCAGTAATGGGCGAAACAGCGGCCAGTCTGGCTACTTCAGCCAGCGTAGGGCGGCCAGTGGTACGTGAACCTGTTCTGGGCATAGGTTAATCAGTGCGTTGTTGTTATGAGTCGTACATCCGGGATATAGCCGTCTAAGGTAGCGCTGTCCAAGAGGGGCTTACAAGCAAATGATTCTATCTGGACGGATAAGGCGGCTCGGGAATGCAGAAGACGAGGCAATTCTTAGCACACCTATGGTTTTGCACTATCATCAAAGCTGAAAGGATTGCGTCTCGCTGAGACAACACTCTGCCTAGGAGCTGGCAGCAGGCTTCTGAATTTTAGATCGGGCCTACACTCCTTCATTAATAATACGTCATAACGTAACCGATTCAGTTGACTTATTGGATTGCTAATCCTCTCAATTTATACCGTGGACGTATCCCATGAAGCGTGCTGCATGGCCTGGCAACGTTATCTTTTCATTTTTCAGTTATGGCTGCCGAGACACCGCCAGCATTACCAGATGCGACGGTAGGCGTCTGGTTTGGAGTGCAACCCGGTGACAGGCTTAAAACCGAAAATGTAACAGTTCCTTGAGTAGTCTTACGCCTCCGGAGAGGCCTGCCAGCCCAGTCGGTGATAGACGGGGAGGAGGCTCATCAGATGTAAATCTATCTGTTAAGACGCTGTTTCACGGTTGCCCTTTTATTAGTCATATGGGGTGGTACGGCACTGCATGAGCGTCGTGGTTTTACAAAGTAACGTTTGGTTATTCAGCTCCATGACGGAACGAGCCCTTATATCGATTACGGGACGGCTACGTTTCCAACGGACCTGTAATCAGTTGGGCTGATTGAGCTGCTATGGGGACTCGCCTCTCTATTTCATGGCGAAGTCGCGGCTGGTGTAGTGGACAACGTCCTGTCAAAACAGTCCTTGCAAGAGCCGATCCAAAATCATCTACGTTTGGGCTACGGCAGCTATGACCTGTGGCAGATGGCCTTTGATGGCGAAGGATAGTTGAAAGAGCAGTTCAGTTATCAGCTCAACCTTACTCAGTAAGCCAGTAATACCTGAGTAAACCAGGGTTCCCTTGCTAGCCTATATCTGTGCCTCTTTGCTTTCAGGCGTCATGGTGGTGGTCAGCAGCGCCATTGGATTTGTCAGACTAATGCTCCCACATCTGGCGAGGCGGTTTATCGGGGCCAAACATCGGCAACCTTTACCGGTGGCAGCACTACTAGGCGGGCTGTTTCTGCTATGGATTGACATGGCCGCGCATACCTTATTCACATCCAACGATCTTCCTATTGGTATCGCAACGGCTGTTCTGGGCGGCGGTTCTTTCTTATATTGAGGCAGAAACGATGAATCCAGAAAACATGAAGCCTTTGCTCGAAAGGGAATACATGACACCTACATGTTACTCGATGAAACAGGACGTTTTTCCCGACTAGGGACAGTGAATTAGCTAATCAACCCCATCAAGCGCATATAGACGCTAGCTATCTGATAGGTTACGTTATCTCATAACATTATCGGTTGGGTGTTTTATGTTAGATCTACGCGTCCCTGTCACGGTGCTGACCGGCTTTCTGGGTTCAGGCAAAACGACGTTGCTCAATCACATCCTTAGCAAGCAGCATGGTATGCGTATTGCTGTGATTGAAAATGAGTTTGGCGAGATCGGCATTGATGACACCTTGGTGGTTAATGCCGACGAAGAAGTCTTTGAGATGAATAACGGTTGTATCTGCTGCACGGTACGGGGTGACCTCATCCGGATCCTGGGCAACCTGATGAACCGGCGTGACAAGTTCGATCATATTCTGGTGGAGACCACGGGCATGGCCGATCCCGGCCCGGTGGCGCAAACGTTCTTTGTCGATGACGAAATCCGAGCGCAGCTCCAGCTGGACGGCATCATTACCGTGGTCGATGCTCACCATGTCTGGTTGCACCTGGAGGACAGCAGTGAGGTACGAGAGCAGATTGCCTTTGCCGATGTCATCTTGCTGAACAAGACGGATCTGGTCGAGCCCGCCAGGCTGGACGAACTGGAAACACGAATCCGCAAGATGAATTCGTTGGCTCGTATCCATCGGACCGTCAATGCCGAAGTCGACATTCCTACTGTCATGAACGTGGGCGGCTTTGATCTGGAACGGGTGTTGGACCAACGGCCAGACTTTCTACAGAAGGAATATCCATTTGAGTGGGCTGGAATCTGGCATTTGCCGGCGGGCATTACCGAGCTCCGTTATGGGACAGGACCCGATCCTTTCATTGGCGCGCTGCTGATGTCTGTCAATGGCGACAGTGAGGATGATCTGGACAGGGCTGTTGTTATTGCCGAAGGAGCCTTTGATCGAGAGGCCAAAAAGATCCGTGCAGGTACCAAGCTGATGCCTGATCGTCAGGCCGTCAATTTGAAAGTGCCGGAAGACGATGCAGAGCAGACGGTTAATCTGCTGATTCCGGCGGCGGGATACTATGCTCTGGTAACTGAGCATGGGCCCGAAGAGTTTGGGCTGCGACTGGAGCAGTCAGGCGTTCGCCTTGAGCCGAGCAGTCAACGCGAGTTTGCCGCGTCCCATAGCCATGATGAAGAAATCAGCTCTGTTGGCATTACCTTGGAAGGGGCGCTGTCGGAGGCAAAGGTCAATCAATGGCTAGGTCCGCTACTGGCTCGGAAGGGGCAGGACATCCTACGAACCAAAGGCATTCTAAACATTGCACAGGAGAATCGCCGATTCGTCTTCCAAGCCGTTCATATGTTGCTTGATGGCGGCCCGGATCGGTTGTGGCAGCCCAATGAAAAACGCCAGAGCGAAATCGTATTCATTGGCCGTAATCTGGACCGCGAAGAGCTAATAGCAGGACTGAAAGGTTGCCTGGCATGAGCGACTCCACAGCGGTACAACGCCTGCAGAGCCTCTGGCAAGTGGAGGGTGGCGAGCACATCAACACGCTGGTCTGGTCGCCAGACAATACCCGGCTGGCGACGGCCTATGCGGACGGTTCGGTTGCGGTGTATGACACGGCTAATGGTCGCGAAGTATGGCGTCATGCGGTGCATGGGCTGGCGACCAGTGCATTAGCGTGGTCACCTGACGGTAACCTTTTGGCCAGTGGTGGGCAGCGGGGCGGTATTATCCTGTGGGAGCCCGCTACGGGCAGTAAAGTACATCAGCTGGATAGCGGACGTAGTTGGGTCGAATTTTTATGCTGGTCAGCCGAGGGCGGATTGGCTTCAGCAGCCGGCCGGCAGATCCAGCTCTGGACCGCCGAAGGCAAGCTGAAGCAAATCTTTGGACAGACCGCCAGTACGGTCACAGGGTTGTTATGGCTGGCCGATGCTACCCTGCTCAGCAGCTGCTATGGGTTGGTCAACCAATGGTCTGTGGAGCGTGAGCAGCCCCTGCGGCATTTCCCCTGGAAAGACTCTCTGCTGAGTCTCTCGGTTAGTCCAGATCAGCGGTTCATTGCCGCCGGATGCCAGGACAATGCTATTCACCTGTGGTATCTGAAAAGCGGCGAAGATTTTCGCATGAGTGGGTACCCATCCAAGGTCAGGCATTTTGATTGGAGTGCTGACAGCCGCTACTTCGCAACAGGCGGTGCAGCTTCTCTGATTATCTGGGATTGTTCAGGTAAAGGGCCACAAAGCAGCAAGCCGGTAGTACTGCCCGTACATACCAAACCCATCAGCTCTATTGTGTTCAGCCATGCAGACAGCCGCCTAGCCTCCGGTGGAGACGATGGTCTCACGGTTATTTTTGATCTGGCCCGTGGTGAACCTTTGGCAGGCTTGCTGGACGAGGCGGGTGTAAGCTCCATGGCCTGGAGCGAGGACGATCAGTTCCTGGCGATTGGCTACAGTTCCGGCCGCTTGCGGTTGTGCCCGGTGCCTGCGAAGCCTTGAACGCAACAGTGCGGTACGCCAAGGCGCGCCGCACTGCGTCGGCGGGATTACAGAATTGTCGGGTTCGGTATGTCTCCGTACACCTTTTGGGGATCAAACGTCTTAGTCGACTCGGTAAAGCCCAATGTATGAAGCAGTTATTTGTGAAAGTGGATAGGCAGAGTTGACCGTTATACCCAGAAACGACAAAGCCGCCCCTGGGTCAGGGGCGGCTTTGTTTGATCATCGAGCCGCTGTGTTTTCAGACTGAGCGTCTTGTCACGAGATGGAGATAAAAACAACCGGCGGGCTCTCAGACAGGGGAGGCGTCCCCTGTAGTCAAGCAAGGCGTATCAGGCGACTACCGTCGTGCTTTCCCGCTTGTCCCACTCTTCTTCAACTTCACAGAAACAGACATCGGCTGCAGCATGCAGACGGTCCAGTTGGGCTTCGGTCAGATTATGCAGGGGAAGCGTTTCAAGCAGCTGGATAAGCGTATCAAATTGGGTAACGTCCATCATGTCCTCGTGGGATAATCAGATAGATATGGCGTATTACCTCCTGTTAGTACGCGCGAGGCGTTCTCACAGGAGGTCTGTCAATTTCAATGAGTAATTCGACTTCACAGGGCCAAGGCATATCGTGTGGACTGCCGGCCGCCGTGCGCACATGGACTGCCTGATAACGACCTTTAGCCGCTACCGGTTCGAGTTCCATGGGTTAGGGGCGCGCATTCTAATGATGACCGCTCGTTCCCTCTAGGGGGTTCTGCCCAATGGCACGCAAATATTTCCGTAATATTGCATTGACGTGTAAAAAAATCTTTTGCTGGCACGGACTTAGCTAACCCCAAAAAAATTTAATTTTTTTGGGTTGCTTTTTACGTTATTGGACGAACTGTATACATTCAGCGCCAGACCAAGCTCCATAGAGCCTGGTCTGGCCAGCACGCGGTCTGCAAACAGTCACTCTCAGAGCCCTTTTATGCGAGAAGGCGCTGTGTGGCTTATGTTGTCAGCTGGTTGAACTGGCCCACTGCATCAACTACACGCTGGGCACCGTCCTGGATATCAACGATAACCACACCGGCTTCAGAGGCCAGCGCCAGACCCTGTTCTGCCTGGTTCTTGCCTTCAGACATGCGGGAGACGGCTTCCTGAGCAAGGGCCTGGTTCTCTTGGACAACGCCAACGATTTCTTCGGTTGCTTTGCTCGTTCGGGCTGCCAGCTGACGCACTTCATCGGCCACTACCGCGAATCCACGGCCCTGCTCACCTGCGCGGGCGGCTTCAATAGCCGCGTTGAGTGCCAGCAGGTTGGTCTGCTCGGCAATGCCACTGATGGTCTTGACGATTGAGCCGATTACGAGCGACTGCTTATCCAATGCCTCAATGCCTTCAGCAGCATGTTCCATCTGCCTGGACAGCTGCTGCATGATACCGATGGTCTGGTTGACTACGCCTGCGCCCTTCTTGGCTGCAGCATCGGTTTGTTGCGACGTACCGTAGGCGATACCGGCTGCCTCGATGACAGCGTTTTCACGATTGACCTGATCTGTGACGACCGTTGCGAACTTCACGATCTTGCACAACTTGTCTTCGGCATTGAGGATGGGGTTGTAGGAGGCCTCAAGCCAGACGACATGACCATATCGGTCCACGCGCTTGAAGCGACCGTTGACGAACTCGCTGCGATTGAGCTTGGCCCAGAAATCCTGATACTCAGACGAATTGTATTCGGCAGGCTCGCAGAACAGGCGGTGATGCTTGCCCTTGACCTGATCCAGCGTATAACCCATGGCACTGAGGAAGCGGTCGTTGGCGGTAATCACTTCGCCGTTCAGGTTGAACTCGATGACGGCGGTAGAGCGTAACAGTGCTTTTATCAGGCTTTCATGCTCGCGGGAGGTCTCGATCGTACGGGTCAGGTTGTTGGCATAGATGTAAAAGTGATCAACCTGACCCGAGGCGTTGCGTATCGGTTGCCATAGGCAGCGTAGCCAGGCCTCCTTACCGTCTGCCCTGAGCAGACGAACAACGCCACTGAAATGCTCACCTTTCTGTAGCGCAACCTTCATCCGGCGATAGATATCGGTTTGCTTGATATGCACCGGAACCAGCTCATCAATATTGCGGCCGACGATCTCATGGCTCTTGTAGAGCATTTCAAGCATGAATTGATCGTTGACCTGTTCAATCACGCCTCGTGAATTCAGGGTGAAGCCGATCATCGATGTGTCGAGGCTTTGTTTAACCTGTTGTACAACCGAGAGGCTTTCCCGCAGGGCGGCCAGTTCCTGTTTGAGGCGTTTGAAGAACATGATTGATCCTTGGATGAGTGGCCAGAAGTGGAGGCTTAGTTCATTTATCGGCGCCCACAGGATTTAATGAAAGGCAGACGATCATTAAATATTTATGGCAGACCAGCGGCAGGATTTGACTGCTGGTCTGCCACACCTGGCAATCACTCCCTTCAGGTGCTGGCCAGCTCCGCCGCACGGACTACGTCTCGAGCCGGCAAGGGTTTAGCGAACAGATAGCCCTGATAGGTGGTGCAACCATTTTCGGCCAGCAGCTGGCGCTGTGCTTCACTTTCCACACCCTCTGCTACGATATCGAGGCCAAAGGTCGTAGCCAGACCGGAAATGGCCTGGATGATGGCAACACTCTCCGACCCTGGCAGCCGTTGCACAAAGCTCTGGTCGATCTTGACCTGATCGATGGGCAGCTTCTGCAGATAGTTGAGTGATGAGTACCCGGTACCGAAGTCATCCAGGGCGAAGCGAACACCTTGTCCTCTGAGTGTTTCGATATGCGAACAGGCCTGGTCGAGGTCCAGTATCAGAGTTGCCTCAGTCAGCTCGATTTTGATCAGGGCAGGGTCGATATGCTTGTGTTTCAAGACGTCCATGACCTCAGTGGCAAAACTGGATTGCCGTAGATGGGACGCGCAGACATTGACCGAAACCGGTAGGTGGGCGAGAGAAGGCTCTTTTGACCAGGCAAGCAACTGCGAGCACACCTCATCGAGCAGCCAACGGTCCAGTTCGGTAAGTAATCCTGTGTTGCTTGCGACTTCCAGAAAGGCGGCAGGGCCTACCAGGCCCCAATCCGGATGCTGCCAGCGCAGAAGCGCTTCAAGGCCGATAAGCCCTTTCTGATCGCTCCACTGAAGCTGATAGTAAACGCGGAATTCATTGTCGAGCAGCCCTTGCCGGATCTGTTGCTCCAGTTGCAGGCGGGCAGCAATGCTGCTTTGCATGCTCGGATCATAAAAGCGAATGGCATTCTTGCCGTGGCTCTTGGCTGAATACATGGAGATGTCGGCCTGCTGAAGCAAGTCGTGGCTTGCACTTCTGCTGTCAAACAACACAATGCCTACGCTACCGCTAATGGTCTGATTACCTTGTTCGAATTCGAAAGGACGCTCTAGGGCCGCCAGCACCTGCTGGCCGATGTGACTTGCCTGGTGCGCGGCAGCTTGTTCGTCTTCCGACAAGCCTTCCAGCAGGATGACAAATTCGTCTCCTCCCAGACGAGCCACGGTATCGGTTGCCCGCACGATCTGTTTCAGACGGTGTGCTGCTTCCTTGAGGACGGTATCGCCGGCATCGTGGCCATACAGATCATTGATGTTTTTGAAGTTATCCAGATCGATGAATAGCAGGGCGCCGCTATGTCCGTGTCGCTGGCAGGCAAGTTGGGCCGTTTTGAGCCGCTCCAGGAAAAAGCGCCGATTGGGAAGTTCGGTCAGGGTGTCGTAAAACGCCAGCCGACGGATTTGCTCTTCGTACTCATGCCTGGCCGTGACATCACGAGTTACTATGACGATCGCCTGCTTATGTTCTGCATCCGAAGCGATCGCCTGGGCCTTGCCCTCGAAATAGCGCTCCCCCGCAGGAGAGCTGAGCTGGTATTCCACGGTGAGAGGTGTCGGGCTTTTCAGGACCTTTCTGACCCAGGTGGTCAGGTAGTTCGCCTGGGTATAAGGCAGCACATCCTGCAATCGCTGGCCCACCTTCGCCAAGTGCTCATTGATCTTCTTGGCATCATGGGAGGACGAGACGACCTCCTGAAAGCGACCGTCCTGATCGATAACCAGCAGGATGTCAGGAATCGCCTGGGTAATGGCGCTCAGCCGGGCTTCGCTTCGCGCCAGAGCCTGTTCAGCCTGGTTACGTTTCTCCTGGTCACGAAACAGAAGCCAGACGAGCAGGCCTGTAGGGGGCATCGTCAGCATCATGGCCAGCATGGTACGTTGAGCCGCTTGGCCGAAAGGGCCATATACGAGGGTAAGCGCGAGCAGGGCGAGGGCATGTACCGCACCGCCCAGCAACAGTACCTGAAGAGGGCCTTGTCTGATCCAGCCTCGGTGGTAGGCCATGCGATAAGCGAGACCTAACGCCACCGCCATGAAGGCATTCAATACGCCGGGGTAGGCCCCTACGCCGCCTAGCCAGAACCGATACAGTGCCGTCATTGCTGCTGCAATACTGGCAACCAGGGGGCCTGCCATCAGGGCGGTCACCGACAGTATGGCCAGCCGCGCATCTACAAAGATCCCGAGGCCAATCGGTACGGGATGTATCATGACGGCAATACAGATCAGGCCCGTTGCACATCCAACAATCAGTTCCGATGACAGTACCTTGTGTGGCCAGGTACGCCAGAGGTAGTCCCGTAGCCAGCAGAGCGCCAGAAGTAGAGCAGCATTAGAAAGAAAATCCACAAACATGGCGACCTTGGTCTCCTTCGCCTAGGCGCAATTCCGTACTGGCATTCAGATAGACGTCTGAGTCAAAATTGCTAGATAAATGCGGCCCAATCGTCGGATAACAGCGATCTGAGCCCGTTATTCGGGACGTTTGTCAATGGCAAGCGCTGAAATAGAACAGCGCAGCGGTTTGAGTACAGGTTTAACAGGAATGTTCATTGCAGCAGGGATGTTGATCGTAGCGCTTGTGCTAGGGCACATGGGGCGCAGCTATAAGGCGACACGTACTGTTCGCCTTGATCGGCCTCTGGCCTATATCGGACTGTTTGCCTTCGTTCTTGCAGGCGCTGTCGTGTTCTTTGGCTAATGTCCGCCAATTTCCTACCGACACCATCAGGCTCGACATGCCTATCGTCAAGCGGCTGGCAATGTCCCTTATTTGAGCAGCCTCGCATCTATCGTTTTGCCATGTCATGCCCAGGGCAAGTTGGTCCTGGCCGAGGATGTCGACACGGAGGAAAAGCTCAACGCTGTCATTCAGGGTTAACTTGTGTCACCGCCATTACTGTTAAATGAACTCGCCGCCTGGCATTACAGGCGCGATGTACTGCTCTATTACGTATAGGGCTCTTCCGTAGCGCCCTGTATCTGCTGGGCGCAGTATCTTCTCGCTTCCTCTCAGCCCTAAGTGTTAGCGACTTCTCCCTTTATGCATCGCCTTGATGGCTTTCATTGCGCCCTATTGAACTCTTTTAGATCCTGGAGTCCGACTGTTGGCGTAAAAAACCTGTCAAGTCAATTTAAGTTTTTTGTATGTACAAATGTAACCATTTGATGCTGTAAGTTGATCGGTTGCGTTCGCGCTTTTGAGCAGTGACTTCAGTAGCAAGTGTGTCCACACGGCGTGAGCGCGGCAGGTTATTGGTGTTTCAGAGTGGTGCAATCAAGGATTGCGTATTGGTTGTGTAGCCGCATCAGGCGGCACGTCATGTCCAGGTAATAGGACGGGTAGTCAATGAAGAAAGTAAGTACAAATACGTTGTACTGTGGTTTATTGGGGTTGGCGTTTGTGCTGCATTTCGGGCTGCTTGAGCAGAATCCCCAGAACCCTATTGGTATCAAATACCTGACAGAGCTTTATCTGGCCGCCTGTTTGGGTTTCAGCGCCATGTTTCTAGTAGGAACCGTTGGAGCTGAACGAAAAGATTACAGTGTTGCGTTCCTGTTCTGTCTGTTTTCGGCTTTTACCTTTACCTTCCTCCCGGCGTTGTTTGCCGAGCTCTTTTATGGTCAGCCGCTAGTCTATGGGGTAATCGAAGAACGCAGGGTGCTGCTCTGCTTTAGTGTCATTCCCTTGTTGTACCTGGCCAAACATGTATCGGCGGCACAGTTTGAAAATTGCATTCTGATCGTGGCGCTAGGGGCTGTTGTCCTGTCCTGGCTGTGCTATTTCGAGGTATTGCCAGATCTGCGAGATGGGATGGACCTGGACCTCAGCCGACCGGGCCGCGCCTCGACCGGGGCATTTGCCCTGATCATTGGCTACTGCCTGAGCATCTACTTCTGGGGCAAAGGAAAATCACCTATCGACGGCAGCCCTCGCTCCAGTCTTCGCTATGGACTGTTGGCGCTCGTTTACCTTGCGACACTGGTGTTCGTCACACAGACCCGGCAGGTCATTCTCTTGTGCATCATCTTTACGTTCCTGTGCCTGCGGGTTAAGTCTGTGAAGCTGGCGGTGATTGGCGGCTTGCTCGTTTCCCCCTTCGTTATCGATCCTGACCTGCTCGAGCTTTTCGGGGTTAATATCGATTTCTACATGCAATCTGCCCAGAACGGCGCTACGGATAATGTGCGCGAGGCTACCATCGCCCAGATTATGGATCATCTGCATGAGTACAACTGGGTACCCAGCGGTAGTCTGAGCCTGATGTGGAATGATGGTTTCAAGCACTACTTCAGTTACTACTTCTTCCTTTCGGATGTAGGTGTGATCGGTACGCTGTTCCGCTTTGGTTTTCTAACCATCGCGATCATTCCGGTCAGCTTCCTGGTGTATTTCAAAGTGGCCAAGCGGCTGAATCCCAGTCTGGATTTTACCTTGGCTGTATTCCTGGCCCATCTTTCTATCTGGCCTTTGCAAGGTATCTTCGAATATCAGGAGGGTATGACTGCCTTGTTATTTGTTTTCCAGGCACTTAAAACGTTTCATAGCCAGATGCCCAACGAATCGCTGTCCAATCATCCCGAGCGGGAGCCTTATCAGTTAGCCTGAACCGCATCTGACATTAAAACGGCCCGTGGAGGGCCGTTTTTTTACCTACCAGCCTGCGTGTCCCGAGCTGGAAACATCAGGCAATGCGTGCATGAATGCATGAAAAAGATAAACCTAAAGGTACTAGCCGTTCAGTCTATTGTTGTCATGCCGTCACCTCTGCTGCTCCATTTATCCAGTAGCGCTCACTGCTGATTACGATGGTGGCTGCGCGCCATTATACTTGTTGCAATACATCAGGTAGTGCAAGCAGAGCGGCAGTGTTCAGTTATATCGAGTGGAAACGTTTTCGTTCCTTGTAGTCGAAGTGTCATCTAGACATCAGCTGGCAGTTCGACTGGGTAGGGGCAGACATCCATGATCTTGACCGAATTCGATTGCTATCAACTGCAAAACCGGCTGGACAATATTTGCGGTGCCCGACTGCCGGCCGCCAATATCGATAGCTTCTACTTCTTTCTGGACGCTTTGCGTACCGCCCGGAATGTATCTGAGCTGGAGCTGGCCGCTGCCAAGATTGACGGTTTCATGATTGCGCTGGAAGGGGCCGGGCTTGTCAGTGGAACATCCGCCATGTTGATCGGCGGTTTTGTTTCTCGGGTACAGGCACACCGTTTGGAAAGGTTGGGTGTTGAATGAGCCGCCGTTAAGTAGCTGGCTGGTAACCGGCTCATTATGGAGCCAGATAGTGACAAGCCACTCGTAGGGCTGACGATCTGCTTTATTCTTGATGATGTATAACAGGTTCTTCGATGGGCGCTTTGCTTTTTGTATTACACGCTTGCCTTCGAAGGCTGTCCTGTTCAGCAGGTATTACGTCGCTCGCCGTGGTGCTGATCGCTTGCTCCACGTTGGCAGCAGAAGCACCTGCTGCACCAGGACGCGTATTGGTTCTGGATAACCAGGATAACTATCCTGCAGGCTACCAGACGGACTATCTGTTGCACCCCTTCGCCGAGACATTCGAGGCTATTCGCTACGCTGTACCTGATAGCGCGTGGCAGCCGAACGCAAAGGCATTAATCAGCCTTGGGTATCAGCAGGACGGTAGCTGGATCCGATTAAGGCTGGAAAACCCCTCGTCCGAGGTTCGCCGATGGTTACTGGTGGCCGAAACCCCTCTGATTGATCAGCTTGAGCTGCGCCTGTTCGATCCTGTTCTGGAGCGGTGGTCTTCAGTCGAATCGCTTGGTAATCGCATACCCTTGAGTAGGCAAGCCACCCGCGGCCCTTATCCGGTCGCTACGCTTGACTTGCCGCCCAATCAGGCCATGGTTCTGTACGGTCGCATGCGTGCGAGCCAGCCGCTGACTATTCCGATGGAGATCATGTCTCCTGCCGCGTATGAACGCATCTACACGCAAACAGCCCTGAGCCTGAGCGCCTTTCTGGGCGCAGCAGTAATCATGCTGGCTTACAACCTATCACTCTATGTCTTCATACGGGACCGGGCCTATCTCTGGTATAGCGGTTATCTGGCCGGTGCCATCTTCTATATGGTCTGTGCGACCGGCTTTGGACGGTTGTATCTGTGGCCTGAATGGACCGAACTGGCAGTGCGTGCCACCGTTCTGTCCATTTCGCTTTGCATGGCCGGTGCCGCCCAGTTCATCAAGCACTTTCTTCAGTTATCCAGCCACAGCCGCTTCTTTTCAGTCTTGTGTAAAAGCTTCCTGATCTATTGGCTTGGCGCCTCGCTGATTATCGCGATCGACCCTGCGCTCATTCCGTTTCTCGGTATCGATGTCATGGTCTTTCTCAGCTGCCTCACGGGGCTATGGGTTGGCCTTGTCTTGTGGTGGCGAGGCCATGTATCGGCCCGTTATTTCACCATCGCCTGGGTAGTGCTCAATCTAGCCACCTTATATATGACGCTGGTCATGTCCGGCTTGAGCAAAGGGTGGGTCAATCCGTTGTATGTCCAGATGCTTGGGTTCGCGCTTGAGTTCCTGTTGCTGTCGATGGCCTTGGCCGAGCGGATAAACCGTGAGCGTGCAGCACGAATACAGGCAAAGCAGGAGGCCATAAGAACCAGCGAGCATCTGGCACGAGAGCGGTTGGCAACCTTGCAGGCACAAGAGAAACTATTGATTTTTCAGCAGGAAACCAACGAAGCACTCGAGCGGCGAGTGAAGGAGCGGACTCTGGCCCTGGAGGAGGCAAACCTTCAGCTGTCACGCCTGAGCCGACTGGATGCCCTGACCCAGTTACAGAACCGAAGTGCTTTTGAAGAAAACTTTACCGCCTCGCTTGCACAGGCCCTGGCAACTGGGCAAATGCTGAGTGTTGTCATGATCGATATCGATCACTTCAAGCAAATTAACGATACCTATGGTCATTCGACAGGTGACGAGTGTCTGGTCAAGGTTGGGCAGGTATTGCTGAATCATACCCAGGAGGCAGGCGATCATGCAGCGCGTTTTGGTGGAGAAGAGTTCATTCTACTCTTCATGAATCGCACCCCGACTGAAATGGCGACGCTTGTTGAACGTATTCGACTCGACATGGCCTCCCTCGGCATCAAAACGGACAGCGGAACGCTGCGTTTTACAGTAAGTATTGGCGTTGAATGCCGCTCTCCTCGACCAGACGATACGCGTGTCGACTATTCCAGAGCGGCTGACACAGCGCTTTACCAGGCCAAGGCCGCAGGACGTAACCAGTCCTGTTTTGCCATTACTGTCCATTAGTCAGTACAGCTCTCCTGTAACAGGCCAGCCTGCAAGAGACTGGCCTGCGGTATGCGCGATCAGTAGATGACCAAGCGCTTACCAGCCGCGTACATCGGGAGCCAGCTTACCGACGGCCTGGTGAGCCGCCTGGTGCAGCTCCGGTGCGGATGTCTTATCCGACGCGAGGATATTGGCCTCTTCTGCGCTGGGCTGAAGAGGCTTCTGACGGAATAGCAAGGTGTAGAAGGAGGCGGCGCAGGCATACCCGCCTGAGAAAGAGGCATGGCGCCCGTCAGCAATGTACAGCTTGGCCACTGAATCGCTTGCAAACGTACCCTTCCAGGACTCACCGCAAGGGGAGAGCTGGGCGCCCATCTTGCGCGCCAGGCTCACGTACTCTTTATAGATTTGTGGTTGCTTACCCTGTTGATTCTCGTTGGCCCAGGTTTCGAACAGAATCGGCTTGGCATGATGGGCACGGATCAGATCGTTGAATTTCAGCGCATATTCTTCCAGCCGTTCTGGCTGAAGCAATGGCCGAGCGGCGTGCTCCTGCAGGACAACATAGTCATAGGTGTTGTTTGCCAGCTTGCTTTGTACCGCTCCACTGTTCCAGTGCTGCTCAAGGGTATATGAGGGTTTGGCAATCGAGTCCGCCTCGATGGTGCAAGACGATGATGCGCTGTCGTGGGCGCGTGACGCCATTCCCATCAGGGTGGTCGTTAAACTGTTCGCATAGGTGTAGCTGTTACCAACGAACAACATGCGAATGGTGCACGAAGAAGCCTCAGAACTCTGAGCAGCAGCGGCGTAATGTGCGCTGGCGATGCATCCAGCAAAGAGTGTGGCAAGCTTCAGGGAACGGGTGAACAAGACCCTATCCTCCATATATTTATGAGAGTTAAACAACAGGTGTGGGCTGCAAACGGCATCCTGGTGCGTTTGCGGGGGCGCATTGTGCGAGGAGGAGGCGGTATTTATAAGGAGTGACTGTGCGGGGAGTCACGTACTGCTATTTGGAACAAGCGAAACGGCGAACGTGTGCAAAGTTCAGGGAAATAAAATCTCCCAAGATTTCGATGATGATGGCTATTTAATAGCTAAATAATAGCTAAAATCAAGAATAAATAGTCTTATTTGCCTGATAAGAGCAATTTTTTAAGAGCGAGGCTTAGCTCGCTTGTGAGCCCTGCTGAGGCTCAACGACATCCTCATCGATATACCGGCCAGCTTTTTCCTGTTCCAGAAATGCCGCGTACTGATCCTCCGTGATCAGGTTTTCCAGCAGCAGTTGCCAGGCATAGGATTCAGCCGCCTTCTTGTTCCAGCGAATCTCTCCCAAGCTGTCCGGGTTTTTGATGCAGCGGATATAACGCTTCCAGTACGCGTCCATGGTAACTCCTGCTTCCTGCTCATGAGTAAGGGCGCGCGTGGTATATCACAACTGATGGATTTGTGAAGCGGTACGTATAAGAAGTGTCCAACTTTCTGCTTGACAGAGGCGGCCATGCTTGCCTCAGGCCAGCAAACGAGCGGGTCAGGAATCAAGGTTCAGCTGGCGACCACTGTGTCCGGGTTTTTCAAGTACATCGGCGACCTCGGCGGCGAGATGGAGAAGCTCATAATCTTCTTCGAGACTGGTCGAGTCGTCGGCTTCCCGTTCATCCAGAATGGGACAGTTGACCAGCGTCCAGTGAAGCGGGCTGGTATCGAGCCGCTCGTGAATCTTCTGGCAGACACGTCGCCAGCGAGGGTCAACATCTTCATCTTCCAGCGCAGCGAAATCACCTACTAGCATGAGCTGGGATACCTTGCCTTTGCGTAGGCCGCTGATGAGTGCAGCCACAGCATCGATCAGGTAGTTGGGATCTTCGACCTCAATTACTACGCGAGGCGGTTCCAGTACCGCGACGACTGCCTTCATTCCCGCCACCCCCTGGCTGA
The DNA here is from genome assembly GCF_051027705.1 of Pseudomonas sp. JZ114. Lineage (NCBI taxonomy): Bacteria > Pseudomonadati > Pseudomonadota > Gammaproteobacteria > Pseudomonadales > Pseudomonadaceae > Pseudomonas > Pseudomonas sp. JZ114. Next base: position 897,540 of record NZ_CP069257.1, on the reverse strand, counting down.
CCTTATAGGCGCTGAACATATGGCCAGGAGTCGATTGGGGATAGGGGCGGGGCGGTAATGCCTTGAGATCCGCCTGTAGCGGCACGGCTTCATGTTCGCGATTAAGCAACTCGTTGATCAACGCCTGGCCCAGCGGGCTCTGCGCGCCGTAGACCGCGACCTTGAGCGCTCGTGCTGCTGCATACGTCATGAGAACCTCGCCTCTGTCAATCCTAGATGACTGACCGGACGGAGCGCCCAAGGTTCTGCCGCGACCGTACCGGCCATCCCACTGCTTAGGCTACATCGGCCGAATTGTCATAGGCTTTATGAAAACAGTAGGACAATCCTCGTCGCTCTGTAGAAAAATATTATCGCGCCGCTGAAGACCGCACGTGACTGGCCGATAGCCTCTATAGCCAAACAGAAATCTGTTAGCCAGACCTTATATATCCCCACCTTCAGTAGGGCCGAGTCGTATGCTCAGTAGAATAAAGTTCAGCCACAAGGTCCTGGCAACGGCCTCGGTAGTGCTGATTGCTGCCTTCTCGTTGTTCATGACGTACAACGATTATCTGCAACGTACGGCAATCACCCGGGACCTGACCGTTCGCCTCAATGAACTGGGCACCAGTGCCTCCAGCAATATTGCTAACTGGGTAAGTGGGCGTATCACGCTGCTTGAAGGAGAGGCGCAGGCGGTACAGCGTGATCTTGCCCCTCAGGCATTCACTGCAGTGCTGGAGCAGAAAGCATATACCTCAAGCTTTGACTTGACCTATCTGGGGCAGGCGGACGGTACGTTTACGGTTCGACCCTCTATCAGTATGCCTGCCGGCTATGACCCGAGAACACGCCCCTGGTATCAGGGCGCCCAAACCAAAGCTGGTTCGATTCTGACCGAGCCTTATGTAGATGCCGCTTCGGGCGGATTGATCATGAGCCTTGCCACACCCGTCATGCACGAGGGGCAACTGGCGGGTGTTCTGGGAGGCGATCTGAGTCTGCAGACGATGGTGGGTATCGTCAATTCGCTCGACCTGGGCGGTATCGGTCATGCGATTCTGGTGAATAGCGAAGGCAAGGTACTGGTCAGTCCCAGAAAAGAGGAGGTGATGAAAAGCCTCGCTGAGCTGTTTCCCGCCGGTGCGCCTGTACTGGATGGTGCGCTCAAGCGGGTCGAGCTGGACGGCAAGTCTCAGCTTATGGTCTTCAAGCCGGTCACCGGTCTGCCATCGGTCAACTGGTATCTGGGCCTGATGGTTGACGAAGAGAAAGCCTACGCCCCGCTCAAGGAGTTCAGAACCTCGGCCGTGCTGGCCATGGTGATTGGCGTTGTGCTGATCATGCTGCTCCTGGGTGTGCTGATCCGTGTACTGATGCGTCCGCTCACGACCATGAGCCAGGCAATGCAGGACATCGCACAAGGAGAGGGCGACCTGACCCGGCGTCTGGCCATCAATAGCCAGGACGAGTTTGGTGTGCTGGCCGCTGCCTTCAACCGCTTTGTCGAGCGTATCCATGGCTCGATCAGCGAAGTATCGGCCAGTACCCGCCAGCTCAACGAGGTCTCCCGTCAGGTGCTGGCGGCCTCCAACTCCTCGCTACACAACTCGGACAATCAGGCCGGACGTACCGGAAGCGTGGCGGCAGCCATCAACCAGCTGGGCGCTGCTACACAGGAGATCGCCCGCAACGCTGCCGATGCGTCCGTACAGGCTACCAGTGCCCGGCAGCAGGCCGAGGAGGGTCGCCGCGTACTGGGCCAGACCCTGACGGCAATGGAAACCCTGTCCACCAACATCAGCGCCTCCTGTGGTCGTATCGATGAGTTGAACCAGAAGACCACCCGCATCGGACATATCCTGGAAGTGATCCAGGGCATTTCCGAGCAGACCAACCTGCTGGCGCTCAATGCTGCGATCGAAGCTGCACGGGCAGGCGATGCCGGGCGTGGCTTTGCGGTGGTAGCGGACGAGGTGCGTGGTCTGGCACATCGTACCCAGAGTTCGGCCCGGGAAATCCATGGCATGATTCAGGAGCTGCAAACCGGCGCGAGCGAAGCGGTTACCACCATGACTGAAAGCCAGCGCTTCAGCGAGGAGAGCATGACCATTGCGCAGCAGGCCAATGAGCGCTTGGGCTCGGTAGCCGAACGCATTACCGATATCGATGGCATGACCCAATCGGTGGCGGCCGCTACGGAAGAGCAGAGCGCGGTGGTGGAGTCGCTTAATGTCGACATTACCGAGATCAACTCGCTCAACCAGCAGGGCGTGGAAAACCTGAACGCAACCCTGGGCGCTTGCCATGCCCTGGAACAACAGGCCAATCGCCTCGATCAGCTCGTTTCAAGTTTCAGAATCTGACTTAGGGAAAGCCTCGCCATTAAGACGAGGCTTTCTTTAGTTGTCTTGCAAAGGTGCAACCAGGTTGCTACCAATCTATGCACCTTTTTGATGCGGGTTGCACACATTGTTACCGTTATAAGCACAATTAAAGTGCGAGCTATTTATATGGGTGAAACCATTCAGCAAGCCTTTAGCAAGGAGTAAGCTTAAAAATCGTGCATATTGGTGGAAGTTCGCTTCAATTTATGGCGTTTATCAAAGGTGTTTGGTAGCTGGCTCATATATTGCTGCTGAAAGGTTTTTCCGCTTTAGGTAGCACCTATGAGCCAAGTACATAATGAAAAAAGCCTTTCACCCGCTCTAAAACCCCGCCATGTCACTATGCTTTCAATCGCTGGGGTAATCGGTGCCGGTTTATTTGTAGGATCCGGCCACGCCATTGCCGCTGCAGGTCCCGCTGTTCTGCTGGCCTATGCACTGGCAGGCACCCTTGTCGTACTGGTTATGCGCATGTTGGGCGAGATGGCAGTAGCTTCGCCGGACACGGGTTCTTTTTCTTCTTACGCGCAACGCGGCATTGGACGTTGGGCAGGGTTCACAATCGGTTGGTTGTACTGGTGGTTCTGGGTACTGGTTATCCCCCTCGAAGCCGTTGCCGCAGCGTCCATTCTGAACTCCTGGTTTCCTGTAGTAGCTACGTGGCAATTTGCACTGGCTATTACTGCGCTTCTTACCGTTACCAATCTCTTTAGTGTTGCCAAATACGGTGAGTTCGAGTTCTGGTTCGCGCTGCTCAAGGTTATGGCTATTGTTGCGTTCATTGCGCTGGGTGCATTTGCCTTGGCCGGTGGGCTGCCAGGACGGGAAGTCAGCGGCCTGGGGCGCCTGATGGAAATGACCGGTGGGTTTATGCCCCATGGCTTTGGCGCAGTGCTGGGTGCCTTGCTTACAACAATGTTTAGCTTCATGGGCACTGAGATCGTGACCATTGCCGCGGCCGAGTCCAAGAATCCTTCCAAACAGATCAGCAAGGCGACTAACTCGGTTATCTGGCGTATTGCGCTGTTCTATCTGGTGTCGATCTTCCTGGTTGTTTCCATGGTTCCGTGGAATGACCCCCAGCTGCCTATCGTGGGTTCGTATCAGCGTGCGCTTGAGGTGATGTCCATCCCGCACGCCAAGCTGATCGTGGATGTTGTGGTGCTGGTGGCAGTAGCCAGTTGTCTGAACTCGGCCCTGTATACCGCCTCACGCATGCTGTTCTCGCTGAGCCGTCGTGGCGATGCACCTGCAATGACAGGGCGTGTCTCGGCAAACGGCGTCCCCCGCTCGGCTGTATTGGCCAGCACGGCCGTAGGCTTTATGAGTACCATTGCAAACTACACTATGCCTGAAGCCGTCTTTGGCTTCCTGCTGGCAACCTCCGGCGCTGTTGCCTTGCTGGTTTATCTGGTCATCGCCATTTCCCAGCTGCGTCTGCGTCACAAGTTGGAAGCTCATGGCGAGGCGATCGAGTTTCGCATGTGGCTGTTCCCCTACCTGACCTGGGCAGTTATTGTTTTCATCGTTGGCGCATTGACCGTTATGCTGTTCAGCGAGGCGCACCGTATGGAAATCATGGCAACCGGCCTGCTGGCTCTGATCGTGGTCGCCATTGGTAATCTAGTGGGCAAGCGCCATGCGGCAGCCAATCGGGTACCTGCCGCTGTCATTCAGGGACGCTGAAGGACGCTCAATAAAAACACCTGATACAAAAAAGCCAGGATCAGAGACGGTCCTGGCTTTTTTGTATGCAGCCTGGCGTATTACCTGGCCGCTGCTCGCCGTAAGGCTAGAAGATACCGCCTCCCTGGCCGGTAAGTACATCGAAGAGCAGCTTGATGTTCAACGCAACGATCAGCAGGGCGATAAACCATGCCAGCGCCGCCACGCTACGACTAATGGCAAAACTGCCCATTAGTGTGCGATTTGATACGAACCGTACCAGCGGTATCACTGCAAATGGCAACTGCATGGATAAAACAACTTGACTCAGGACCAGCAGTTTTGCCGTGCCGCTTTCCCCGTACAGGATGGTAACCGCCACGACTGGAATGATGGCCAGCCCACGAGTAATCAGGCGACGTGCCCAGTCTGGCAGACGCAGGTTGAGAAAGCCTTCCATGACAATCTGGCCCGCCAGGGTGGCCGTCACAGTGGAGTTGATCCCTGAAGCCAGTAGCGCTACCGCAAACAGTATCGAGGCGATACCTACGCCCAGCATCGGTGATAACAGGTGGTACGCCTGATCGATTTCCTCGACGTCTGTACGACCTGCCTGATGAAAGACAGCCGCTGCTGTAATCAGAATGGCCGCATTGACAAACAGGGCCAGCATAAGGGCAATGGTACTGTCCGTTACCGCCCAGCGAATACCCTGACGGCGACCTTCTTCCGTACGGGGGTAGGCCCGCGTCTGCACGATGGAGGAGTGCAGATACAGATTGTGCGGCATCACGGTCGCACCGATGATACCGATGGCCAGGTAAAGGGCTTCTGGATTCATCACCACTTCTGCCTGGGGCAAAAAGCCTTGGAGAATCTCGCCCACGGCGGGTTGTGCGAGCATCATCTGAACGCCAAAGCAGGCAAAGATAATGGTCAAAAGGGCGATGACAAAGGCTTCCAGCCAGCGGAAACCACGGCGCATCAAAAGCAGAATGATGAAGACATCGGCGGCGGTAATGATGGCGCCCCAGACCAAAGGAATGCCAAACAATAGATTCAAGGCAATGGCGGTGCCAATTACCTCAGCCAGATCGCAGGCAATGATTGCTACCTCGCAGGCGATCCAGAGAAGGAAATTGACTGGCCTGGAGTATTGATGGCGGCAGGCCTGCGCAAGATCCAACCCCGATGCGATACCCAGCCGCGCGGCCAGCGACTGGAGCAGAATAGCCATGAGGTTGGACAGCAGGATCACTGACAGCAGCATATAGCCAAACTTGGAGCCGCCCGCGAGGTCGGTTGCCCAGTTGCCCGGATCCATATAGCCCACAGCTACCATGTAGCCAGGGCCGATAAAAGCCATCAGACGACGCAGCCAGTGCCCGGTTGCAGGAACAGGCACGCTGGCGTTCATTCGTCCCAGGCTGGGGCGCGGTTCTTCCCTGTCACCCCAGGAAAGTGCTGCATAAGTGGCCGACTCTTTCATGTAATGAACGCTCGCAAGGATTGTACAACGTAATACATATGAAACTTAGCCTAGGCTAAGTTTCCAAGCACGGGCAATAAAACTTATCTATTTCAAGGATTGACGGTTAAACATTTTGGCGTTGCAGAGGGGATCGGTCAGAATAGGGCGGCCCTATCCGTGTGTATCGGGCGCTTGATTCATTCTGGAGAATGTGTGGTGAGCAAAGTTCGAGGAGAAGCGGTATCGATGAAACCCCTGGTAGAGGCTTCCGTACACATGGAAGGCTTTCAGCAGGTGCGTGAAGCGCATCGGCAGGAACTCATTGAGGATTACGTCGAACTGATTTCAGACCTGATCCATGCCCACGGCGAGGCGCGCCAGATTGATATCGCCACCCGGATTGGCGTCGCCCAGCCTACGGTCGCGAAAATGCTCAAGCGTCTTGCTACCTGTGGCTATGTCGTCCAAAAGCCGTACCGGGGCATCTTCCTGACGCCGGAGGGGGAAGCGCTCGCCCAAGCCAGCCGTGAACGGCACCACATTGTCGAGTCCTTCCTCCTGGCCCTGGGAGTGGATCCAAGCGTTGCCCGACGTGACGCGGAAGGTATCGAACACCATGTCAGCAGCGAAACGTTGGACATCTTTCGCCGCTTCGTGGAAGCCAAGCACGGCTGACCTTTTATAAGGGCGTTCAACTCAAATCATGCAACGGCTTGTCCAGTGCAGGCCCAACGGTAAAGTCCGAGAATACGATTTCCAGGCCAGCGCGTTCGGGCGTGCAGCAGAACGGTCCGACTTCAACGGCGCTGGAGCCTGGAAAATAGGCCAGCCTTAGCAATGGCCACTCTTGCCCATCCAGCGAATACTGAATTCTCAAGGCGTTGTCCTTGAGAGTCGCCCTGAGCCAGAAGGTATCAGGCTCGCCCGGCAGTGCACCTACAGCCCAGTCCGAATGGCCCAGCGTCAACACACTACCGATGAGGCGTTGGCCATCACTGACCTCTATGCCCGCTTTACACCATGTGGTGTTGTTCAGACGGATCATGAGTCCTGCCTGATCATAGAGTTCGCTGAACCGACCCTCCACTTTCACCGTTGCCGTGAAGTCACCTCCTGCGGCGACGTGAAACCAATGTCCGGTGTCTCTGATAAAGCCATAATAAGTCTCGCGCCAGAAGTCGGTACGCGCATCCGTTGTCACGCGCAGGTGATCATTCTCAAGTGCCCAGCGGCTGGGCTCGTTCAACCATTTGCAGTGATTCCACATGATCTGGACTCCAGGGGTCAGTGCGAAGGAGGGTTGGTACGATCGGCGTTGTCTATTGTTCTCAGCACCCGGCAGGGGTTACCTACCGCCACCACATGGGCCGGGATATCTTTCGTTACGACGCTACCTGCGCCAATGACAGCGCCTTCGCCAATCGTCACGCCTGGCAACACCGTAACGCCGCCGCCAATCCAGACGTTGTCGCCGATGGTAATGGGATGCGCATATTCCAGACCCTGGTTTCGTCGTTCTGCATCCAGCGGATGGCCAGCCGTGTAGAGTCCTACGTTGGGCGCTATGAATACGTTGCGGCCAATGCTGACCTTGGCGCAGTCCAGAATCACCAGATTGACATTGGAATAGAAGTTTTCTCCCAGCTCAATGTTATAGCCGTAATCACAATGAAAGGGCGCTTCGATGAGGACATGCTCTCCTGTCTTGCCCAACAGCGTTTTCAAAATATGCTTTTTGCCTTCAAGGTCCCGAGGATCAAGGTGGTTATAAGCATGAACCTGAACCTTGGCCTCCAGACGCTGCTGGATAAGCTCGGCATCATTGTTGGCGTCATAGAGCAGGCCGGCGGCCGCTTTTTCGCGTTCATTCATGGCAGGCTTCCTTGATTCGACGTTCCGAATGCAATCGACTGTCTCGTACAGCAGGTGCCAGCAGAACCGTTGCAGCCACCAATACCAGCACAACCACCATGGCCATGCGTAACCCGTAGGCTTGTCCAATGAAGCCCAGCGAGGGCGGGCCGATCAGAAAGGCGAGATAGCCCACGGTTGCCACGGCTGCTACCCGCTTGGCCGACTGTTCGCCAGAGTCGCCGGCAGCAGAGATCCCCACCGGAAAACCCAGCGATGCACCAAGCCCCCAGAAGAGTACGGAGGCCGCCGCCAAGATGGGGTTGTCAGAGAACGACACGAGGGCGATACCCAACGCACCGGACAGGGCACTGGCCCGTATGACAGCCTCTCGGCTGAATCGCTGGAGGATATAAGTGCCTGAGAAGCGCCCTATCGTCATGGCCGTGGTAAAGCCGGCATACACGAGTGCGCTGGACGCAGGATCGAAACCGTGTCCATCGACCATCAACAGCGGCAGCCAGTCGGTGGCGGAGCCTTCCGCCAGGGCAAGCGCCAGTACGATCAGACCGATCATGATCAGCGTCTTGTCTTTCCAGGGTTTGAAAGGCGTGACCGACTGCTGCTCTGTCTTGGCGGTCTGCGTCTGCCCGGTACCCGGGGGGATGGCGAGGCACGCCCAGACGCAGGGAAGCAGGGTTGCCGCGCCCATGAGAATAAGGTGCCAGAAGACCGGCAGCGAAAGATGAGTCAGTCCCAGGCTGATCAGCGAGCCTGCCAATGTGCCAAGGCTGAAGCAGCCATGAAGCGCGGGCAGAAGCGGTTTGCATGTAGTGGTTTCAAGTTCGGCGCCCTCGATATTGATGGCGATGTCCGAAAGGCCAAGGCCCAGGCCGAACAGAAAAAGCCCGGCAAACACGCCCATGGCCAGCGAGGCAGTGGAGGCTCCAGCAATGGCCAGAAACCCGAAGTAGACTAATACCAGCCCGCCACCAATGACGGGTCGGGTACCCACGCGGCTCACCAGGCGGCCCGAGGCAAGCACGCCGAGCATGGCGCCCAATGACAGGCCGAACAGGATCATGCCCATCTCACTGGTCGAGGCACTCAGCAAGTCCCGGATATCGGGTGTCCGGGTTACCCATGACGCCAACAGGAGTCCGGGGATCAAAAACAGTACAAACAGAGCGGTACGTCTGCGCCGAATCGCGGGAGTCACGGATTTACTCCATCCTAGGTAAAACAAAATCAGGGCTTATGTGTACGTTCGTACACATGGTAGCCTGTTCGTTCCATCCGTCCACCCGACCTATACGGTTACGTTGCATTGTTTTCGGAGACTGACACGGCATGCCCTCTGAACGACGTCTGGATCCTGAGCGAAGGAGTCGCATCATTGATGCCACTCTGGAGGTCATCGCGCGTGATGGCGTGTCAGGCGCTACCCACCGCCGCATTGCAGCCGTGGCTGATGTGCCACTGGGCTCCATGACCTACCACTTTGACGGCATCGAGCACTTGCTCAAGGAAGCGTTCACCCGTTTTGCCTGGTCCATTTCTGCCCGCTTCGATGCTCTCCTGGGCGCAGCCAAGACACCCGAGCAAGCTCTCGACGCCGTGGCGGATGTGATCTGTGGCGATTTCTGGCAGGAAGACAATGGTCGTGTCATGACGCTTTCCTACGAACTCTACGCCTACGCGAGTCGCAACCCCGCAATGAAGTCGATCATGCAGGACTGGATGTTTCGCAGTCAGCGGGCACTGGCGCAGCATTTCGATGCACGCACTGCCAGAACGCTAGATGCTCTGATCGAAGGGCTGACCATACATCGCTCCGTTGAGCAAGAGCCGACGACCCGTGAAGATGTTCTGCGGGTGATCAGGTTGATCGTCAACGGCTGAATGCATTTGTCTACGCGGATTCGCTTGCGTCTAATAGTTAATTATATTAACCATTAGACAGAGGTAACCGCTGCTGTCATCCGGTGTCGCCTCTGTGATTGCTCTTTGACTGCTCCGACAATAAACACAAGAAGGACGCACCATGAAGCGAACCATTACCCACAAGACGCTGGCCGTTGCCGGCTGCCTGAGTGCTTTAGCTTTTGTTATTCCCCTCGCCAGCGCTGACTCCACCCTCTCGTTGCAAGGTAGTTGCACCTCGCTGGCACGCAAGCTTGCCAGGCTTGATAACACTCTGATTGACACAGCCACGCGGATTGATGCCGGTGAGCTCAAGGTCGGCGGGCATGATATTGCGGCCCACTGCCTGATTCAGGGGCGCATGAATCCTCGAACTGGTATCGATGGCGTCCATTATGCCGTTGGCTTTGAGATGCGCTTGCCCCTGGCCTGGAACGGACGGTTCTTCTATCAGGCCAATGGCGGGCTGGATGGCAGTGTAGTTACCGCTACAGGCGGGCTGGGCGGAGGGCCGGTCACTAATGCCCTCGATAAAGGCTTTGCCGTTCTGAGCTCCGATGCCGGTCATACGGCGCAACAGAACATGACATTTGGCATCGACCCACAGGCCCGTCTCGACTATGGCTATCAGGCGGCCTTGAGACTGACGCCCATGGCCAAGCAGGCGTTACAGATAGCCTATGGCAGGCGGCCTGAACACTCCTACTTCGGTGGATGCTCCAATGGCGGTCGGCATACCTTTGTAGCCATGAATCGGCTGGCGAACGACTACGATGGCTTCCTGGCCGGCGCACCGGGCTATCGGCTTCCCCTGGCAGCGGTAGCCAGTATCTTTGGGGCGCAGCAGTATGCCAAGGTCGCAACGGATCCCAATGACCTGTCTACTGCATTCACTGCCCAGGAGCGTGCCTTGGTTGCAAAACGCGTCCTGGCACGTTGCGATGCCTTGGATGGTGCTACCGATGGGCTTGTGCAGGATTACCCGCGCTGCCAGCGTACGTTCAGCCTGTGGCGAGATGTTCCCACCTGTCGGGGTGAGCGCAACGGTCAGTGCCTGAGCATTGCGCAGAAGCGTGCCATAGACCCTATTTTCAAGGGAGCTACAACGCGGGTGGGCAAGCGATTCTATTCGAGTTTCCCCTATGACAGCGGTCTTGCGACCAAGGATGTAGCTTCCTGGGAGTTCGAGTCGCCTATCAGCCGTGACTCATTGGCTGTGGGTATTGTATTTGGCGTACCGCCGGTAAGCCCGGCGACGTTCGATGGCAAGTCGCTGGCCCTCAACAGCTCCATTGATGATCTGCTCGCACGAATCACACGTTCCAATGCGATCTACACCGAATCCGCCATGCGATTCATGACACCCCCGGATCCTACCCATCTTGAGTTACTGAGACAGCGGGGAGCCAAGGTCATGGTGTATCACGGTGTCAGCGATCCTATTTTTTCGGTCGACGATACCGTGGCTTGGTATGAAGGACTCCAGAAAAGCAATCGCGGTCAAGCAGAGCGCTTTGCCCGCTTGTATACCGTACCGGGCATGGGACATTGCCAAGGCGGACCGTCCACCGATCAATTCGACATGCTGACGCCTCTGGTCAATTGGGTTGAAAAGGGCAAGGCGCCAGAGCAGGTCATCGCCACCGCACGCGGCGTAGGTAATGCAGGCGGAGTGAATGCTGACGTTCCGGCGGACTGGTCACCTGCACGGACACGCCCACTGTGTCCTTACCCGCGTATTGCCCTGTACAACGGCACCGGCGATATCGAGTCGGCAGCAAGTTTCAGCTGCCGTGAACGGCCCCGTGGCTCGTCTGGAAACACGGAGCTGTAAGTCTGGTAGAGGCGCTCCGAGGAATGCTTCGGAGCGCTTCTGGTTTACTGGCCGTTTCTGGCCATTTTCAAAGGCAGACCGCACCGTGCATTACTGGTGCGTTGTAACAGGTGTGGCGGCCACATGCCTGGAATAGGCTGGGCCAGACGGATTTTAAGAAACTCGGTCGCGTCTGCTGCCCGCTCGCGACCACCACCGCCCGGAAAGTTGTTATCGTTGACCACCAGCAGGGTGCGCTCGTCCAGCGGCAGCACGTCTTCGATGGTGACATAGGGGAAGGTGAATACATTTGAGCCATCGCCGTTCAGGTCGTCTGGATCATCCAGGCGCATCAGATCGACCAGTTCGGTCTTGCGTACCACACCGCCATTAGGCACGGCACGGGTGTCGATCAGGTAGATCCGCTTGAACGGGACGCCATTGGTGGCTGTGCCGCCGTTACGCTCGATGACCAGAAAGCGATTATCGTCGATGGCTGTCATGTCCCCAATAGCATTGCCAGCAGCTTGGGTACGATAAAAATAGGTAACGCCCGTGAAGCGCTCATGATCGATGTCGAATTCGTTGATACGCAACTGGTTAGCCGGATCACCTGTCACCGGTTTTTCCAGTAGGGCATACAATTTGTCACCACGGGGGTTGATAGCCATACCCTCAAACCCACCCGAGCCGCCCAGGTTGGCCGTGGCCTTTCCTGCCACAACGTCCTTGTTTTCCGGCGCGTAAACGCCTGGGAGTGGGATTTCGCTCCGCAATACGGTTCCTGAGCCGTCTGTCTTGACCAGATAAGGTCCGAACTCATCGCCAAACCACAATGCACAGTTCTTGTCACGGCGCACGGACTCGACGTCCAGATCAGCACCCGTGATCAGGCGAGAGAACTGAATGGCGGGATCCACTTCGGGATTGGTGCTCTTGTTGTAGTAGTGAGCGTAATCCGCCTGGATAGGCATGGTCAGTTTACGGTTGACATCGTTGAGCGTGATTCGCGACGGCTCGGTAAAGCGAGCCAGAGGCATGCCGGTCAGAGCATTGCTTGCGGTAACCGTACCGGTACCGCCGCGGCGGGTCTTGAAATCAACCCGTGCGCTATACAGACGCAGCAGGGCATCGGCAGAGTTGGCCTGAGTGCCGAAGCCATTGTCTGTCAGGAACAGAAAACTGTTTTCATCAGCGCCTGGCAACACCGCGGAAAGCCCCTGTACGGGCTGGCGGCCCTGATAAGGCGGCACAAAGGTGCCATACGGATTTGGACTGATGAACTGGCCAGAAGTAGGCCCATCGGAAAACGTATCAGGTGGCATGACAGCCCAGCCTACCAGCGTGTTATTGGGAGACGCTAGCGCATGGGTGGACAGCGCAGCCGCCAGCGCGACCCAGAGAGGCCGTACTTTTTTCATTGTTATCTTCTCCGTCCAGGAAGTGAGTGTACCGGTCGCAAGCCCATGGCATCTGCTCCAGTGGTGCTGAGCACAATACGGCGCAAGTGTGTCAGGCATATGGCACCGAGCCGCACGGCTGGCGGTACGTTGACGCCTGTGTCAGTGGGAGAGGTATACGCTGAGGTTATACAGGCTCAAGGTGCCTGAGGCCCTTTCGAGCCTATAAAGTGGCGGCAAAACATAGCCATGGCTAAAAAGATTAGCTCTATCTATCTGATAGACTTGATAAATTTCTTTGTGTATTGTGGCGGCTTCTTTGGGGAGTAGCCTGCTTTCGAATGCTTCGAAAGTGTTTATGTCAACATTCTCGGCATGCATGCCGTGGCATAAACGACCACCCGGTTGGCGAGACCATTGATATATCCGCGTTCAGGATCGGGCGCGTGGATATGTCATTGGACGTTAGCCCGATCGGTACGGAAATCGTGAATCCAGCTGCTCTCGTCTTACTTGCCTTAGCCATGTCCACGGATGCGTTCGCCGCTGCGGTGGGCAAAGGTGCCAGCCTGCATAAGCCTTGTCTGCGAGAAGCGCTACGCACCGGTGCGATCTTTGGCACCATTGAGGCCATCACACCCGTCATTGGCTGGGCTGCCGGCCTTGCAGCTGCTCAGTTTGTACAAGAGTGGGATCACTGGATTGCCTTTACGCTCCTGTTGGGTCTGGGTCTGCGCATGATCTGGTCTGGCGTGAGAGAAGCAGAAGAGGTCGAGGAAAAGCCCACTCAGCACTCGTTCTGGTTGCTCGCCATTACGGCGGTAGCCACCAGTATCGATGCCCTGGCGGTCGGCGTGGGGCTTGCTTTCATCAACGTCAATATCATCGGCGCGGCGCTGGCTATCGGCTTAGCGACCATGATCATGGTGACTATTGGCGTCATGTTGGGGCGCGTGATGGGGGCTGTCATTGGCAAGCGGGCCGAGATCATTGGTGGGGTAGTGCTAATCGGTATCGGCTCGGTCATTCTGCATGAGCATTTGACCGCAGTAACCGGCTGATCCGGCTGGGTGCCGTCGGTAATCGTTGATCAATTACGTCCTGTTTCATGTTTTAAAACCAGAGCGCCTGCAGGATGTCTGCAGGCGCTCTGGTGTTTTGGGGAAGCGTTCCTGAGAAGGACTGGCGCTTCCAGGCTGCTTCGTTAACGCTGAACGTTAGGGAAGCGCTGCTTCAGGTAAGTATCCACTTCATTAAAGTCATAGCCCTGCTCTTTGGCCTTAAGGGCAAGGTCTGATACGCATTTCGGACTTGGCGCATCTGCTGCCTCATCTTTACAGACGTCCGGCTGGGCCTGGGTAATGTATTCGCTGACTGAAGGTCTGGGTTTGACGGCATCGCCATCAAAGGTCTCGGACTTGGGCAGAATGAACTTGTTGACCACGATGGCAAACAGGATTCCCAGGATCGCAAGCGTTATGACATACGTAGCCGTAATGCGTTTACGCTTCGGGACATTCTCTAACTGGCTCAAATCAGCACTCCTTTCTAGAGGGATCGATAACATTGTCCTTCGGTTACGATTTAGTAACCCGCTTGTGACCAGAAGTTCAGCATTTTGCCGTGCAGGACGTTGATCCGAATCAATAAGGCGTCGATGTGGGAGTGAGCTAACAGGCCGGGCTGCGGATTTTCAGTGTTTCAGCCTGATAGGTTTTCCACTTATAAAGTGAATATGCTTGTGGATAATTACGGCTAGCCCATATACGGCAAGGGCTGGACAGAGTTGATCATTTTTTGATCAGTTTGAGATTGGGCAGCGACCAGCAGTAACCGGATCGCTTTGATTCATAAGGCGCCGGCGCGATAGGGTGAAAAGGTGGGGCCATACCCATCCTTCCAGACTCTCAAACCAAACGCCCCCGTTAGTACGGGGGCGTTTGGTTTCATCGGGTACAGTGCTATTTAGACCTGAGCGCTGCGCTCCTTGATTTCCTGGTGCAGAATGCGGTCGTTTTCGGAGTAATCGACCGGGCAATCGATTACATGTACGCCTGGTGTGTTCACGCAGCGCTCAACCAATGAGGCGAATTCCGCAGCGCTTTCCACCCGATGGCCCTGAGCGCCATAGCTTTCGGCATAACGGACAAAGTCCGGGTTACCGTAGTCCAGACCATAATCTTCAAAGCCCATCTGTGCCTGCTTCCAGCGGATCATGCCGTATCCGTCATCACGCAGAATGATGACCACAAGGTTCATCTTCAGGCGTACAGCGGTTTCCAGCTCTTGACTATTCATCATGAAGCCGCCGTCACCGCATACGGCAACGATAGGCGTCTGTGGATGAACCAGGCGTGCCGCCATGGCAGAAGGAAGACCAGCACCCATGGTAGCCAATGCGTTGTCCAGCAACACCGTGTTAGGCATGTAGGCCTTGTAGTTACGGGCAAACCAGATCTTGTAGATACCGTTATCCAGCGCCACGATACCATCCGACGGCAGCACCTTGCGCAGGTCTGCAACCATACGCTGCGGGTACATCGGGAAGCGGTCATCTGTGGAGCCTTCGGAGACATGAGCCTCGTTGGCTTCACGAATGGTCAACAGGCGGTCGAAGTCCCAGGTTGGTTGAACTTCAATGGCTTCCTTGATTTGCCAGATGGCATTGGCGATATCGCCTACCACTTCTACCTGAGGGAAATACACCGGATCGACTTCGGCCGAGCGGAAGTTGATGTGGATGACCTCCGTACCTCCACGCACCATGAAGAACGGTGGCTTTTCGATGACGTCGTGGCCAATGTTGACGATCAGATCAGCCGACTCCAGCGCACGGTGCACGAAGTCACCGGCCGACAGCGCCGCGTTACCCAGGAAACGGGGATGACGCTCATCCACCACCCCTTTACCCATCTGGGTGGTAATGAACGGAATACCCGTCTTTTCAATTAACTGACGCAGCACGCGCGCCGTCATCTTGCGATTGGCCCCCGCACCGATGACCAGGACTGGGCTGCGTGCGCCTTCCAGCTTGGATATGGCCGCCTGGATGGACTTGTATTCAGCGATGGGTCGGCGGGTCAGGCTGGGTGGAATCGGGGTGCTTTCAGTCTGCTCAGCCGCGATGTCTTCTGGAAGTTCCAGGTGAACCGAACCGGGCTTTTCTTCTTCAGCCAGACGGATCGCTTCACGGATACGCGAAGGGATATTGTCGGCAGAAGCCAGCTGGTGGGTGTACTTGGTAATCGGGTCCATCATGCCGCAGACATCGATAATCTGGAAACGGCCCTGCTTGGACTTCTTGATCGGCTTCTGCCCGGTGATCATCATCATTGGCATGCCGCCCAGGTAGGCATAGGCGCCTGCAGTCACAAGGTTTGTGGCGCCTGGGCCTAACGTCGACAGACACACGCCGGTCTTACCGGTCAGACGACCATAGGTCGCCGCCATGAATCCGGCGGATTGTTCGTGACGTGTCAGGATCAGTTTGATCTGGCTGGAACGGGAGAGCGAGTCCAGCAGGTCCAGGTTTTCTTCCCCAGGAATACCAAAGATGTATTCCACACCTTCGTTTTCCAGACAACGTACGATCAAATCAGAGGCCTTGGCCATCACTTTTTCCTTCAGGTAGGGCGGTTAGAGAAGCTCCGACCCAAGGGTGCAATGCTGATAGTGATTTGTCCATGCCGCATGGGCCGTAGAAGAACAAATTCAGTAAAAAAATTCATTTTTTTGCAAAAAAAGCGGGGCGGAACAGACGAAATGTAGTGGTTTAGATCAATAGCTACATGCTGACGCCTTAGCCTGACCGGATGCTAGTGAAGTGAGGCAATTTATAGCCAGCCTTAGGTTGTCTTTAAGGGTGCAAGGGGCTCTTTCAAGTTCGTACGGTAGATCTGCATGGATACGGAAGAGATAACGTTAAGCCTGGGCCGTGACTGGAACCCTTCAGCAACATCAGTAATCAAGCGCTTTTAAGAAGTTGCCCAAGTCTGCTGGCCAGCGGAGCAAACAGTTCCGTCGCCGTATTGCCATATCCAATTACCAAGCCGTTGTCCTCGCGCAGCGGTGACAAGGTATAACGTGACAGAGCCGCTGGAGCCATATTGTAGCGACTGGCCGCTTCAACTACCTTCTGATCACAACAATGTGCGGGTAGACGTAACGTCAGATGCATTCCCGCATTTCCACCCATGAGTTCATAGGGCATAGGGATGAACTGCTGGAGCGCGGTGCGCAAGATCTGTTGGCGCTCACGGTACAGACGCCTCATACGGCCTAGATGACGGCTGAAATGTCCCTTCTCGATAAAGGATGCCATCGCCAATTGCTCATGACGATGTCCTCCACGCAGCATTTCTGTCAGGGAGGCGCGGGTCGCTACCATCAGTGAGTGAGGCAGTACCATGAAACCCAGGCGAAGCGCTGGAAACATGGTTTTGCTGAAGCTGCCGATATACACCACCGGCGCATTCAGGACGAGGCCTTGCATGGCTTTTACAGGCTCACCGAAATGGCGAAACTCGCTGTCATAATCATCTTCAATGATCCAGGCGCCATGCGCCCGTGCGTGCTCAATCAATGCCAGACGCCGGCTTACGCTAAGCACTGACCCCATGGGATATTGATGAGAGGGAGTGGTGTAGATCAGGCGAGGTGGAGCAGTAACCCAGTCAGCGGCTGCTACTGCCAACCCTTCTGTATCGACCCGTTTGGGAACGATATGTAGATCACCTGCACGCATTGCAGTCTTTATACCCCGGTAGCCAGGATCTTCAATCCAGGCCGTATCGCCTGGATTGGTCAGCAGGCGAACAGATAGCGCCAGGGCTTCCTGGGTTCCTTCGGTAATGATGATCTGCTCTGCCGTGCAGTTAACCCCGCGTGAAAGCGAGAGATAACGTGCTAGCGAGGCGCGCAAACGTGGCTCACCCAACGGATCTCCATAGCCCAGACTCGAAGAGCCCGCATGGCTGATCTCCTGATCCAACACCCGTCGCCAGGTAGAGAGCGGAAAGTAGGAAAGCGCCGGGATACCAGGCCGGAGTGCACCGCTGGATTCGGCGAGCGCTGAGCCATTCCCTATCTGCTCAATGCGTCGGGCCAGTCCGGCCGTACATGGCATATCATCTGCAGCGGATACAGGCCTCTCGGACAACCTCGCGACTCGGGTACCGGTAGGGCTCGCATGAACATACCCTTCGGTGGAAAGTTGCTCATATACGGCAATAACCGTGTTGCGTGAAATTGATAACGCACTGGCCAATTCACGTGAGCCGGGCAGCCGAGTGTCTGCCGCCAACTGTCCCTTCAAAATAGCTGATTGGAGTCGTTCATAGAGCTGTGCCTGCAACGACGCCGCTGATGGGGCTCGAGAGAGTGGTGTGCCAAACAGCAACAGGGTTTCACGTATCGTATTCATCAGCTAAGTGTCTGGCTCTATAAAAAAGCTCAAATGTGGCTCTTTTGGCAGAGCCATATCCTGAATACCGTTATAGCTCATTCAACTGTTGGTCAGGTAGATGATGAATCGGGAAGGAATACGGAACGCGTACCAACAACCCATAGGGCAGCCTCTGGCAGAGTGGACAGAGCGTTCACGGCCGTCTCGTACGGTAAAGGAGGGTCGCTATTGTCGCCTTGAGCCACTCAATGCTGAGATCCACGCATCCGACCTGTACGAGGCGTATGGTCAGGCAGAAGACGGCCGAGACTGGACCTATATGCTGTCCGGCCCTTTCATTCATGAAGCGGACTATCATCGGTTTGCCGAGCAGGCTGCTGCGAGTGAGGACCCGATGCACTTCGTGGTGGTCGATCTACGAAGCGGTCGCGCGGTTGGGACGTTGTCCCTGATGCGGATAGATCCTGCCAATGGCGTTATGGAGGTTGGGCATGTTGCTTTCTCTACACTCATGAAGCGCTCGATACTTTCAACCGAAGCACATTATCTGCTTATGTATCATGCCTTCGAGGACCTGGGCTATCGGCGTTACGAGTGGAAATGCGATAGCCTGAACGAGCCCTCGCGCCAGGCTGCGCTTCGCTTGGGGTTTCAGTTTGAAGGGGTATTCCGGCAGGCTCTGGTCTACAAGGGGCGGAGCCGGGATACGGCCTGGTTTTCGATCATTGACACTGAATGGCCGGTACTGCGTAACGCATTTACGGGATGGTTAGACCCGGCCAACTTTAACGAGGACGGCCAACAGCTCCGTTCCCTTCAGGCATTCCAAAGGAGCGCTCGGGTAAACGATCCACTCGGTTGAGCCGACTTGGTTGATTCAGAGAAAAGCCGTAGCAACTTTTATCCAGCCTTTCTGTGCGTCATACATGCTGGCCGCCGTTGACATGGATTTCAGAGCCATTGATGTACGACGCGCCTCCTGTACATAAAAAGTAGATCAAGGAGGCCACTTCCTCGGGCTTACCCAGGCGGTGAAGTGGAATATCGCGTTGAACGATTTCTTCCGTTCCGGGTGAAAGAATCGAGGTATCGATTTCACCTGGAGCAATGGCATTTACCCTGATGCCGTGCGGGCCGAAGTCGTAGGCCATTTCCCGGGTCAGCGCCGAAAGGGCCGCTTTGGACGTTGCATAGGCTACGCCGGCGAATGGATGAACTCGCGACCCAGCAATGGAGGTAACGTTGATGACGCAGCCTTTAGCGACCTTGAGCTCGTTGAACAACCCTTTTGCCAGCAGGGCGGTAGAAAATAAGTTGACGTTGAATACCTTGATCCAATCGGCGTAGCCCATTTCTAACACACCCAGCCGTGAGCCGGTCTCGCTTTTGGGTGAGATGCCAGCATTATTTACTAGCGCGTCAAGACGACCACCCAGTTTGTCGTGAATCAGCGCCAAGTTCTGCTCAACGCTATCGATGTCTTCGAGGTCGAGATGGATATGGTTCATCAATCCTTCGGACCAGGGGCAGTCTGCCGCCCAATTCTGGCGTGAAGCGGTAAATACGCGCCAGCCCGCTGCATTGAAGTGCTTGACCGTGGCATGGCCGATGCCACGGCTCGCGCCCGTCAATAATAATGTCTTTTGCGTCATGGCCGTCTTCCTGAAAAGGGACACCTATCATAAGCATATCTGCCTATTTGTGGGGTACAGGCAGCCTAGCGGTTAAACCACTGTTCAAGTTCGGAAGAAAGGGCAGAGGCGTACACGTCACAGAAGCACGGTGTGAAGTGTGTGCCTACCGGCGTAGGTAGGCACACGAGTAGGCGTTAATGGTCCATTTCGTCTTTAGTGATCTTGCCACTGTGCGGGTCTACATGAAATTCATACTTCATGCCGTCCTGCTTGGTGCCTTCTCCTTCCCAATGCCCATCGTCCGCTTCGATCTTGGTGATCTCTGTATAGCCGGCAGCCTTGAGCGCAGCCTCCGCCTGATCTTTGCTGATCCAGTCAGCACCCGGCTGATCAGCCCAGGCTACACTGGCAGTCAGTAGTGAGGCTGTTAGAAAAGCAGTTATCTTTCTCATGGCGAGTCCTCATGATGGGTACGAGATAATTGAGTGCTCCTGAAGCGTGGAGTTCGCGTGCCTAACGTGTCGCGATACCCTTGAGAACCGACTCAGAACAATCACCGTGAATGTATGGAGCGGTTGCCTGTTCTATCGCCGTAATGGCGGTAAAGGCGTTTACTGAGATTTCCACTGTTCTAGGCCTGAAAAGGTTCAGGCAAAATAATATTACATGTAATGGTCAAAAATACTTACATGTAAGTATTGCACTGCCCTGGATTCAGGAGTAGATTTTCTTACATGTAATGAGTCTGGGAGGTCAGATGCCTCGCAAGAAACCACTGGATGATGCTACGGCCAAGGCAGGCTCCGGCAAGGGTAAAACCACCGCTGATTATGTCCGCGAGATGCGGACGCGATTACGTGAGGCAGGTCTGGTAAAGCGTGAGTTCTGGATTCTTCCTGAAAACGTTAACGCCCTTCGGGGTATCGAGAAAGCGCTACGGCAGCCCTTTTTGGGCGAGAAAGTCAAACTGGAGGACTTTATGACCGAGAACACCAACTGGAGTATCAGCTCGCTGCACAAGGCCCTGGCCGAGCTGGAGGTGGTTGAGAAGGGCGAGATTGTTCTGACCGTTGCTGAAGGTGCGGTGCCCAGCATCAAACTTACCATGACAGAGTATGGCGACCTGCCGATTTACCTGGCGGTCTCCGGTGATCAGGTGTTAGTCGATGCCACGCTGTTCGAGGCGGGCAAAGTCAAGGATACCGTTGAGTTCAACAGCCTGCTGCTGCGTAGCCGGGACATGTTTCCCCTGTCCTCGGTAGGTATCGAATCGGTAGACGGTACAGAGATTTATTGCATGTTTGGCGCCTTGAGTGCGGCTTCTTCCCTGACGGTTATCGTCCAGGAGATCTACACCTTGGCGGAAAACGTGATTCGCGCCGCTGAAGCATTCGAAGACCATATCAAGGCCTGACCCTTTATTCGCATTGGAGTACACAGATGAGCATTTGGAAAAAAGTAGTAACCGCGCTTCGCGGTGGCGCCTCTGAAGTGGGCGAAGCAATTGTCGATCAGCAGGCAATCCGTATTCTTGACCAGGAAATCCGTGATGCCGAAGCCGCCTTGCTGCGGGCTCGTAACGGCCTGGTCGATATCAAGGCCAAGCACAAGCTCTCGCTGCAACGTCTGGATGCCTTCAAGGGGGACATTCAGAACTGGGAAGGCAAGGCGATGGCTGCGCTGGAGAAAGGCGAGGAAGGTCTGGCGACTGAGTGTGCAAACAAGGTAGCCGAGATCGAGGCCCAGCGTGATCAGGAGCAGGTGCTGGCGGATCAGTTCGGCAAGCAGACAGAAGCCCTGCATGCTCAGGTCATCAAGGCCGAAGCGCAGATCAAGGGGCTCAAGCAGCAAGTCGAGATGGCCAAGGCGCGGGAAACCGTTCAGAAGGCACGAGTGGCAACAGCTGCCGCTACAGGTGGTGCTAATGGTTCCCTGGAAACGGCTGTAGATTCGCTGGCCCGGATCAAGGCCCGTCAGGACGAGCAGGATGCTCGCCTGCAGGCAGCTGAAGAGCTCGCCAGCGCTTCCAACGGCGGTGATCTGGAGCGCCGTCTACAAGAAGCCGGGATTGGCTCCAAGTCGGGCGGCGGTGCTGATGTCCTGGCTCGCCTGAAGGCCAAGCAGTCCTCGGGCTCTGCACAATAAGCGTTACAGAAGGGCAGCCGAATCCTTCCGGCTGCCCTTCTGTGTCATGAGAGATGTCGATGCGTACAGGAAAATGCCTGCCGGTTATCCTCATGTTGGCCGGGATCATGGTGCTGGTTCAACTGGTGAACACCTTGACGGCGAACAGCCTGGTACACCACGGAATCATCCCTCGTACAACCAGCGGCTTGCAGGGGCTCCTGTTTGCCCCTTTTCTACACGGCTCCATCCGGCATCTGCTCAGTAACCTTGCGCCCTTTGTAGTGCTCAGCTGGCTTATTTCCAACGAAGGCCTCGAGCGCTATGTTCGGGTGCTCGTGCTGATTGCCATGTTGGGCGGACTGCTGGTCTGGCTGCTGGGTCGGCCTAGTATTCATGTAGGAGCCAGTGGGCTGATCTTCGGTCTGTGGTCCTATGTCCTGGCCCGCGCATGGTTTCAGCGGAGCCTTTTAAGTCTGTTGATTGCTGCAGCCGCCTTGCTGGGTTATGGCGGGCTGGTCTTTGGTTTTCTACCCGTGCCGGGTATTTCGTTCGAGTCCCACATCGCCGGTGCCGTTGCAGGCATAGTGGTCGGGTGGATCATGCATTCGAAGACATTACTGGCTAATGCCAGATAATCTCTACAATAAAGAAACAGGAGGTGCTTTATGAGTTGGATCAAGAGGGCGCTAGGCATGGAGGCGCCGCTCCCTAAGGAAAGGGCAGGTTCTGCACCTATCACCAACGCCAGCCCGCTGGGGCTGACCCGGGAGCGGATGATATGCCTGGACAAATCCCTGAAGCTGCTGCTCGACGGGCACTCGCACGTTACCCTGCCAGGGGATGAAAAGGTCTGGGCGGTGGGTAATATCGACCTTGGCCAGTCCATGCGACTGCTGCGTTTCTATCTGGACGATGAGGACTATTTCCTCCAGATAGTCATGAACGGCCCTAGCAATGATGACATCCAGGACATCATTCTTTTTGGCTATCACAGCGTCACCACGATCAACAGCAAGGCCGAATTGCTAAGCCTTTCGGGGCCGGGCGCAAAGCTGGGTATGCCACTCTATGAGCTCGACGGCGAGGAGTATGAACGCCAATGGGGGACGGAAGACGGCCAGACGGAGCTGACGCCGCTCCTTGAGTACGTCAAAAGTCCAGAGCAGTCTTATCGAATCCGGCATAATTGCATGCTCTACGCACGTGAAATCGGCCTGGTGAATCGTCGGGAGTTTCTGCTCCTGTCGGTCGAGGAAGATGATGAGGGTGTCATCTCGCTGTCGACGGCCGTTGGCGTAACGCTACAACCTACAGACCTTCAGGTCCTCTGATAAGGAAATCTACATGCTTGAAGCACTTCGTCTATCCCTGAACGCTGGCGCGGTAATGGGCTTCATCATCTATATTGTTGTTGCGGCTATCCTGTTCGCCTTGTTCCAGCTGGTTTATACCCGTCTCACACCACACAAGGAATTTGCGCTCATTCGCGAGGGCAATACCGCGGCTGCCATTGCTTTGGGTGGCTCGCTGATCGGCTTTGCCCTGCCGGCGAGCAACATCATTGCTTATAGCGTAAGCGTTCTGGACTTCGTGGTTTGGGTCGTCATCGCCGCGGTCGTTCAGCTGTTGACCTTCCTTGGCACCAGCCTGGTGGTGAAGGACCTTTCTGCTCGTATCGGGCGAGGTGAAACGGCTGCGGCAGTGTATTCAGCCTCTGTCGCAATCAGTATCGGTTTTATCAATTCCGCCTGCATGACGCCGTCGGTCTGAGCCAGGAGGAATAACCGATGAGAAAACGCAGTTCCGTCAAGCTGGTATTGGCCAGTACCCTGCCGCTGGCGCTGGTCGCCTGTGGCAAGTCACAGAATACCGCCACCTACAGCGCCAGCCAGAACTTCAGCTCCGTGCAGCAGTGCGTTGAGGCCAAGGTTCCGGTCGATATCTGTTCGGATGCCTACATGCAGGCGATGGCTGATCACAAGCGCATCGCGCCGACCTACGACGATCAGGCGTCATGCGATGCCGACTTCGTACCCGGTTATTGCCAGGCGACATCCGATGGCAAGTACATGCCCAAGCTGGGGGGCTTTGAACTGGCCATGTCCGGAGACCTGCCCAAGCAGGCTGTCGAGCAGGCGAACAATCAAAGCGGCGGCGGAGGTGGTGGGGGCAGTCACCTTAACGGCCTGCTCATGGGACTCCTGATCGGCAACATGCTTAGTGGCTCGGGTAACAACCACTACTACTCGCAGCCGATTTACCAGGCGCGGGACAACCGCGGCAACTATTACAACTCGACGCTTTCGCGCCAGATTGAGCAGGGTAAAACATTCAGCCGTTCGACGCAGGCCAGGACCAGTCCTACCAACAGCTATACCTCATCTACTCTGGGCAGAAGCCTGAGTCGAAATTCGGGAACATCCGGATCAGCCGTATCTTCCACCATCTCTCGCGGAGGCTTTGGCAGTCAGGCCAGCGCCCGTAGCGGCTGGGGTGGCAAGAGCAGCGGTGGGTACAGCAGTAGCTAAGGACATTCGAGCATGAAAAAGATCAGCATCGAAGAGCGCCCGGATTGGCGCGAGACCCTGGAGCGTGAAGGCTTCAATTTTCACACGATCGATGGCGAGCGCTACTGGGATGAACGGGGTTACTACCAGTTCACCGAGGCTCAGATCACCCGCGATCTGGAGCAGCCGACCCGGGAACTGCATGAGATGTGCCTGGATGTCGTCGACCGGGTTGTCGACAGCGAAGAGCTGCTCGAAGGTCTCGCCATTCCCCCGGCCTTTTTTGATCTGGTCCGCAGCTCATGGAAGGAAGGCCACCCGCATTTGTATGGGCGATTCGATATTGCCTACGACGGAAGCGGGCCGGCCAAACTGCTGGAAGCCAACATGGATACACCTACCTCGTTGCTTGAAGCAGGATCCGTGCAGCTGTTATGGCTTGAAGATCAGATCGCCCGTGGCGTGTTGCCGCCTGAGGCAAATCAGTTCAATACCATCGCCGAAGACCTGGTACGTGCCTTTGCTGCATTTCCTGTCGGTGGGGCTTTCTATTTTTCGGCCATGTCGGGCTCGGTCGAGGACCGCGGTACGACAGATTTCTTGCGTCGAATGGCGGCACACGCCGGAATCGATGCGCGGCATATCAATGTGGAGGATATCGGGCTGACGGCTGAGGGGCGATTCGTGGACCTTGAAGGACGTTGGATCGAGCGGCTCTTCAAGCTCCATGCCTGGGAGCATATCTTCAGCGAAGAGTTTGGCAAAGCTGTACCACGATGTGATACGCAGTTCGTGGAGCCCGCCTGGAAGTCTTTGATCAGCAACAAGGGTATTCTGCCGCTGTTGTGGCGATTCAACGAGGGACACCCCAATCTGCTGCCGTGTATGGTCGATGCTGATCCAGCAAAGCCGGTTCCCAAAGGTTGGGTGCGCAAACCCTTCTTTTCGCGGGAGGGTGCCAACATTGAAATCCGCACCGATGAGGATCAGGTTGTCAGGGAGGATGGTCCTTATACGGACGCGCCGTACATACTCCAGGCTTTTTCACCGCTCCCACGCTTTGGTGACAGTTACACCCTGATCGGCTCCTGGGTGATTGCCGATGTAGCTTCGGGTATCGGCATCAGAGAAGATGACAGCCTTATTACCAAGGACTCCAGCCGGTTTTTACCGCACGTGGTATTGGGTTGATAGCGGCTATAACCCACCCGGCGTGGCACTGACTGCGCCGCTTGCTGGTATCGCACTGAACCTTCTTTATGGCTCCATCCAGATGTTACGCAGGATAAGCCTGTTAGTACCCGGCCATCATTTGCTTGTTACATCTCTGTCTGCGGCGCTCAGCCTGCAGGCCTGCTTCTAAAAATCTTCTCTAAGCGACGGAACTTAGCCGTTATCTGCGGTATTGCCTGTGCTTGGCAATCAGCAGTGTCATTGTATTTTCATCGTGAAGGTTTCTGATAGGCAAGGTTTGTCGGAGTCGGCATCTGGCTTGGGGTGCTTCGTTATGTATTGACGATAGCATCCTGGTGAGAGGCCGAACCCTATAGCCATACCTCATCCATGCCCAGTCTAACCAGTAGGGAGTTTTGCGGCCTGTTTACGTAAGCTCATGTAGTCACTGACTTGTCTGGTCCACCACAAGAAGGAATAGGCAATGACCGTCAAGGCTGTAAGTAATAACGATGCCAACTCGCCGGCAGGCTCGGAGTCAGACAAAGCCTGGAATCAGGCAGTGGAAGATGCCAAGGAGGTCGGCATCCGTTGGGAACGCCCTAAGGACGATACGCGTTCGGCGCAGGAAATCATCGACGACAGTCCGCTACTCAAACATCTGGGCAACCAGAGCGGGGTGAAGGACAAACTCAAGGAGCGGGTGGGCGATTTCGAGAAGGACGCTGACGCCGCATACCGGGCTGTCCAGGTGCTTGAGCACGTAGTGAAGATCGATGAAAACGGCAATCGCATCATCGGTGACAGCAATGTCGATAATGATCGAATCGATGGATTCACCAAAGGGGGCGATGCAAAGCACGGTACTGAAGCTGGCCGCCTACAAGACTTTGGCAAGTATGGGTTCTCTTTTTTGAAGGGCGAGCTCCATCAGGTCTCTTTAGCTGGTAATAACGATAAGGCTCGCGAGCAGGCAGAAGCGCTGGGTATCCGCTGGGAGCGGCCGGAAGGTGATGATCGCTCCGCGCAAGACATTATTGATTCCAATCCCTTGCTCAAGAACCTGGGCAACCAGAGCAACGTGAAAGATATGCTCAAGGAGCAGGTAGGTGATTTTGAAAAGGACGCCGATGCGGCTTACCGGGCTGCACAAGTGTTGGAGCATGTAGAAACGTTGGACGCCTCTGGTGAGAAGATTGCCGGAAAAGACGTGGGCAATGGCAGTATCAACGGCTTTACCAAGAGTGGTGAGGCGAAGCACGGCACTGAAGCCGGTCGGCTGCAGGATTTTGGTAAGTACGGCTTTTCTAGCCTGAAAGGTGAGCTCAAGGACCCTGCAGCGGTAGCGGGTGACAAGCAGGCCCGTGAGCAGGCTGAGAAGCTGGGCATCGTATGGGAGCTGCCTCCGAACGATAAGCGCTCGGCCCAGGATATTATCGACAGCGATCCGCTACTCAAGAACCTGGGAAACCAGAGTGGCATCAAGGATATGCTCAAGGAGCGAGTCGGCGATTTTGAAAAAGATGCCGATGCAGCCTACCGGGCTTCACAGGTGCTCGAACACATCGAGCGCTACGACGGTGAAGGCAAGGTTCTTTCTGGTAGTGATATTGGCGATGGCAAGATCAATGGCATCACCAAGGACGGCGAAGCAGAAAATGGCACTGAAGCCGGCCGACTTCAGGATTTTGGCAAGTACGGTTTCTCCAATCTCAAGGGGCCAGAGCTTACCGAAGAGGGGAAAATCGATTTTGCACGCGAAAGTGCAGGCCTGCCACCGGATACCGAAACGGATGTCGCCAACCTGGAAACCACCACAACTGATCCAGCGGACAAGAACCGCAAACTTACCGTGAGCGAACTGACGTGGCAGAACCTGCTCGCCGATTGGAAAAAGGGAATCGACAACGGCAGCATTGCCAAGGACGATGACCGCGCCAAGCTCTATAACGCCTTGCGTGCTCAGAGCGCCAGCGAGAACGGGTTGGACATGGTCGTGCTGGACATGTCGATGGGGCAGGGTACAGCCAAGGTGAGCGGTAAAGACCTGTCTTCCATCATTGATAAGGCCAAGGTGGACGAACAGGTCGGCAAGCTCTTCGGCTCGGAAAGCGTACAGAAGGATTTCCAGGCTCAACAAAGTAAGGCCCTGGACGCACTGCCGAACAAGGACGCGGTGCGCGAAAAACTCGAGACCATGGCCTTCTCCGAGGAGTACTCGCGTTATATTGCCGAACTCAAGAAGAATGGCAAGGATGAACTGGCGGAGGCTGACATCGGCAAGACCTATGCTTCGCTGGCGGCCTTCGACCCGGACAAGGCTGCGCAGTTTTCCCAGCACATGATGATCGACGCCACGACAATTGATCTCGACAAGCTGCTGGCCGATCCCTCGGGAATCAACGACGAAAACACAGTTCTAGCTACCCAGGACACCATCAAGACGCTCCTGACCGCACTGAAAAAAGGCGGTATCGACATCTCGCGGCGCACTGTGGAAACCGAGCGCTTCGTACAGGAGTTCCTGGGTAACAAGCAGACTGCAAAAGCATTTGGCGAAGCACTCAAGGAATTGGGGGCGACCTTTAGCAAGAACGGGGTCGTGACGGCGGATGACATCAACAAGGTTATGAGCAAAGACGTCTACAAGACCTTGGGTGAGGGCGCCCATGGCAGCATGCTCAAGACCATTACCGAGCTCAACAGCAACGGTGCGTTGGGGTCTGCAGGTGGTCTGATTTCCCTGGCTTCCGGGATCTACCAGATTGCAGGCAAGGGCGGCACGCTGGCGGATACTCCAGAGGAGCGCCTGGCGATTGCAAAAGACTTTGTCAGTGTCTTGGGCGCAGGGCAGCACTTCGTGAACCTGGGCAGTAATATCGTCGATAGCATCTGGGGGACCAAGATCAACCAGATGATGGGGTTGGACAAGTCCTTGCCGCAGATCTTTGGTAAGGATGTACCGGAAGGTTCTGGCAGAAACCTGAGCCTTGTGGAAGGTGATTTGAAAAAGATCTATGAAGGCTTCAACGCAGCGATTGATGCGGCCCCTGTTCCCGATCAGCAAAAGCTGGCAGCAAAAATGGATCTGACGCCGGAGCAATGGACAACGCTGAACGAAGGCTTCCGTGACGGCTTTGCCAAAAATCCGGGGCTCAAGGGCAGCACCCCTACCAGCCGTGGCGTTTCGGCATTCCTGCGGGTCATGGATGCAGGCGCTAATACCTTCACCGGGGTCGCTGACATTGTGCTGGGTGGCTTGAAGATCAAGTCAGGTCTTAACAGCAACGACAAGGTCGCTGTGGCGCAGGGTGCTATTACTGTTGCTGCGGGCGCCTTCAACTTTGCCGGTGGCGGCGCACAAATGGCCGCGGTCATGGGAGCCAACGCCGTTCGTGCCCTGGCGGGGCCGCTGCTATGGGTTGGCGCAGCATTGACGGTGGCGCTGACGCCCTTCCTGATCGTCGAGGACATCAAGCACAACAACCGCATGGATGCTCATCGCGAAGATTTGCAAAGCCTGATCAACGATCTGAATGATCAGAACCTGCTCACCGCCGATGGCAAACAGCGCTTCGAGTTTCTGGATGAGTACATGTATAACTACGGCCAGCGTGACGCACCGGAAGATCTCAGTATCTTCGAGTACCGTGAAGAGGAATATGAGTTCTTTGCAGACGGAGGGCATTTGCCGTCGCCCGGTTTCGACGACGTCGAGCATGAAGATTACAAGGGGGATGGTGCCAACCTCGATACACAACTGGCGTAAGCGAATAGCGATGAATCGAATCAAGGACTGAGCTGCGACTCATAGCAAAACAGCAAGGCGGGCCAGGGAAAGGCCCGTCTTGCTGCCTGTCTTACTTGACGCCCGCCTGTAGCGGCGTTATGCCCTGCGGCCTAATCATCTACCCCTATATAAGTGGTACCGACCAGTCCGGACAAGCTGCTAGTCAAGAGCATGACAGGGACACCTGCATTGATCTGGATTTTCAAGCGCCTTACGGATATCCGGCGTATCGTGAGACGGTCTTGCACATCGCCTGGAGAAGGCATGCAAGACCGCAATGTTGAACGATTGGCGCAAGCCGATCAGCCCTTGTGGTAGCTTGGCGCAAGTTTGTAGACCGAGGTATTCAGCCCCTCGAAGCGTGCCTTGAGTTGGAGAGCCAAATACAGAGAATAATGTCGGGACTGATGGAGATTGCCCCCATGGAACCAGAGGTTGTCTTGCTGGGTAGGCTTCCACATATTACGCAGCTCTCCCTCGTATGGGCCTGGGTCCTTGGTGGTACCTGACCCAAGCCCCCAGCATCGGCCTACTTTGTCAGCCACTTCCTGTGAGATCAGCTTGGCGGCCCATCCATTCATCGAGCCGTAGCCGGTGGCATAGACGATAAGATCAGCCGGTAATCGGCTACCATCGGTCAGGACTACGGCGTCTGGCTCGATATGATCGACGCCCAGTCCTTTCCCGCTCTTGAGCTTGATAGTGCCATTGGCGATGAGCTCCGACGCCCCAACATCAATGTAATAGCCTGAGCCGCGGCGAACATATTTGAGGAAGAGGCCGGACTCATCGTCCCCGAAGTCCAACATGAAACCGGCTGCGCTTAACCGCTCATAGAAGTCCCTGTCTCGTTCCTTAACACGGTCGAAGGCCTTGCGATGAAATTCAGGCAGCACACGGTAGGGCAGGGAAGCGAACAGCATGTCGGCCTTGTCTGCCGTAATTCCCTGCTCAAGAGCATCTTCGGAGTAGAGGGGGCCGAAGACGATTTCCATCAACGAATCGGAGCGTACGATATGGGTGCTGGAGCGCTGCACCATGGTGACGTCCGCACCGTTTTCCACAAGATCGGCGCAAATGTCGTGGGCCGAGTTGTTGGCTCCGATAACGACTGCCCGTTTGCCACGCCAGGCATCGCCTCCTGGGTGTTGGCTAGAATGATACTGCTGCCCGGCAAACGTCTCAGCGCCGGGGTAAACGGGAACATTGGGTACACCCGACATACCGGTTGCGAGAATCAGCTGGGTAGGTTTAAGCGTAATCGGTTTGCCGTCACGTACCACCTCTACGGTCCATTGCCGCGCAGTCTCGTCATAAGAGGCTTTGACGCATTCGGTCTTTGCCCAGTAATTGAGCTCCATGACTTTGGAATACATCTCCAGCCAGTCGCCGATCTGATCTTTGGGCGTAAAGACGGGCCAGTGATCAGGAAAAGGCAGGTAGGGCATGTGGTCGTACCAGACGGGATCATGCAGGCAAAGCGACTTGTAGCGACCACGCCATTGATCACCCGGTCGTTCAGCCTTGTCAACGATCAAGGTAGGAACGCCAAGGCGCTTGAGCCGTGCGGCAAGCCCCAGACCGCCTTGCCCACCTCCGATGATCAGGCAATAGGGTTGTTCGGTGATACCCAGTGCCGCCTCCTCGTCACGGCGTTTTTCCAGCCAGTTGCGCTTGTCGGTATGACCATGTCCATGCGTTGCACCCATGGGGCGACGCCGCCCGGAAGGCTCCTCGAACCCTTTGAGTTCACGCATGGTGGTGAGGAGTGTCCAGCACAGCCCGTCTTTGAGTCGCACATAACCTTTACCACGGGCAACGTCTGTTTCCAGACGGATCCAGCCTTCGAGTACACCGTCGGTTAGAGTCGCCTCGCCCTCCAGTGTCCAGTGATCAGGTTGGGTCTGTTCGAGGCGCTCCTCAAGCATTTCACGAATCGCGTTTTTGCCCTCCAGCGTAATCAGGTTCCAGCTGAACAGCACCAGATCACGCCAGTGGCAGTCATCGGCAAACAGCTCAAGTGTGCCATCGATGTCTCGTGCAGCAAGGCGGTTGCCGAAGCGCTCTACCCAATTGGAGAGCTGGGCTGTCGGGGATTGCGCTTGAGATGCGGCTGTAGGATCAACATGAATATTCATAGGTGTCTCCTCCCGGACTAATTGTTGTTGTGCGCAGCCCGCCCCGGGTCGGCAAGTCCGCGTCGGCTCAAACAGGTCTGTCGTGACGGGGTTAGTTAGGCCGTGCAACGGGCAAGAGGGTCAGGGCTTCCCGGTACCAGGCACGCTGGCGTAGGAGGGATTGTTCGGCGGGCGTAGCGTGCTGCTCCCTTGAATCGATAATGGATGGCCTTGGCGTACCGTATGGCAGGGCGCAAACGTTCCTGGTGCAGAAAAAGGCGTAACGCATGAATGGACTCTCCTGATCGTTGTTGTTGTGCAGGGGAATACATAGGAGAGTGGAGCAAGGATAGGGCCAGGTTTGGAAAACGCTTACCTGCTGTGGTGTTGCCGATACGGTTGTAGCTATCCCAGGCCAGCCCGCGTATCGATCATGGCCTAAGGGGGTGACATTTTGTACCGCTTCTGGCCTACCAGCCTTGGAGGCTTGAATGACCTACACTAGACATTGCACCTTGCCGCCTGCATAGGGAGAACAACAAGAATGTCCCAAAGGCCTCATACTTCAATACCTCCTTTTTCAAAAGCACCACCCAGCTTGCCTTCAGGCTCTACAGACCCGGTTGTCGTACGCTCCTGGCAGCGCTGCCTTGAGCACTACCAGCTGGATCCTGCCAGTCCCCAGGCACCTTGCGTCATAGAGCAGCCGCGCCTGGTTGATCACCGAGAGCCGCTGTGTAACCTCCTTGGCTTGGCCCGTGGGCAGATGAACACCCTTTACCAGCAGCTGGGCGGGGCAGGACACACGATCTTGTTGACCGATGCCCAGGGCGTGGTGATTGAAAGCGTCTTCCATGAGGCAGAGCAAGTTCTGCTCGAGCGTGCTGGCCTGTGGCTTGGTGCGGTATGGAACGAAGATATCGAGGGGACCAACGGGGTGGGTACCTGTCTGGTTGAGCGCCAACCCATCACGATTTTTCGGGAGGAACACTTTCGCAGTCGCCATACGGGTTTGACTTGCTCGGCGATGCCCGTCTTTGATCCGGCCGGAAATCTCCAGGCGGTACTCAATGTTTCTACGGTTCGCGAGCAGCAATCGCGGCAGAGCCAGTTTCATACGATGGCGCTCACGACACTTTCGGCAAAACTGATCGAAAATGGCTTTTTCCTGCAGCATTGTAAGCAGGACTACCTGCTGCGCTTCCATACCCAGCCCGAGTTTCTCGGTCTGCTTAGCGAGGGGCTCCTGGCATTCGATGGAGGGGGCCGGATTACCGCAGTTAACGAGCCGGCCCTGAACCTACTGGCCTCCCGCCGTGAGGCGTTACTGGGTCAGTCGCTGGAGGGCGTGCTTGACATCAGACTCGATGAACTCCTGGCCTATGCGCAGCCACAACCCAGTACCTATTGGTCGATATGCACTTTGGGCGGCGTGCTGCTTCATGCTCAGGTACGGGGCATACAGCTGCGTACGGTTGTAACGCCTCCGCCGGTTCGCCGCGCAAAGATCGAGGGGCTATGTCTCGCCGATCATGCACTACATGCGGCGTTCGATCGGGCGCTCAAGGTGTTGGAGCATGATGTGCCGGTTCTTCTCTATGGGGAGACCGGGACTGGCAAGGAGGCTTTCGCTACTGCGCTGCACCGTGCCAGTTCACGTGCAGGCAAGCCATTTATCGCACTCAACTGTGCGGCCATTCCCGAGGCGCTGATCGAGAGCGAGCTGTTTGGTTATTGCGGCGGAACATTTACCGGTGCACGTAAAGAGGGCATGGCAGGCAAGCTCCAGCATGCCAATGGCGGCGTCCTGTTCCTTGATGAAATTGGCGATATGCCGCTTGCCCTTCAAACCCGGCTGCTGCGTGTTCTAGAGGAGCGTCATGTCGTTCCGTTGGGAAGTACCGTACCACAGCCGCTTGATATTCGCCTGATCAGTGCCAGCCATCGAGACCTCAAGGCGCTGGTGGCGGCGGGTCAGTTTCGGGAAGATCTCTATTACCGCCTGACTGGCCTGCAAGTCACCCTGACGCCTTTGCGAGAACGAAGCGACAAGGCTGAGCTGATCGATCATCTGCTCCGAGAAGAGGCTCGTGGCAAAGAAATTCGAGTGGAATCGGCAGCCAGGCAGGCGCTACTGGCGCAGCCATGGCCCGGCAATATTCGTCAGCTGAGAAACCTGTTGAGAACGCTTGTAGCCTTGAGCGAAGGATGCTGGATCGGGCTCAGGGATGTGGCAGCCGTGCTGCCGCTGGAGACACCTGCAGAAAATGCATGTAACCCTTTGGGGACAGCGGAGCGTGATGCCCTGGTTGCAGCCTTGCAGGCTGAGCACTGGCATCGGGGGCATGTGGCTGAGCGGCTCGGTATCAGTCGCAATACGTTGTACCGCAAGCTCCGTAAACACGGGCTAATCAACCGCTAATTAAGGTGGCATCTCTCACATCAACCGGAAGGCACCAGGCCGATTAATGGCTACATTAAACGGCTCAGCATTCCAGATTCGCCGTGTCCCGATTGTGATGATCGGGGCACGCTTGAGAGTTGGCTTTCTCGTCTATACGACCTTTACGAGGTTATCTACTGACAAGCGGCCTGCCCAAGCTCTACCAGCTCTCCACCTTGCCTCATTTTTGTTGCATCCACCACTCTGACAAGCTTTGCGGGCGTACCGTACTGTTTGGCACTCAGGCAAACGGATTCGGCCAGCCGGAACTGCAAGGTATGATCATCGACAACACTTACCTGGAGCAGGGACGGTGTAACCCAGCGGGCTTCCTTGATAGGGCTTTTCTTGTTTGAGACCAGGGCATGAATCAGTTGCTGCTGCCGCTGAGCGGCATCAGTATTTCCCGCTTGAGCCTCGCGCGGAGTTGAAGCGGCACGAAGCCCGAGATAACCCAGGGCAGCGCCCACAATCATGAGCAGCAACAGTACTTTCCTGGCTTTCGACATCGTCGGCGGTTTACTCCAGGGAAACAGGTCAGTTATCTCGTCGGCGGCCATGCGGAGCATATCGTTTTACCCGATCATCAATACAAGCTCTTGCAGGACCATGGCGCACGAGCCAGACGGGCAAGCTAACTACCGATACAGAAGCCGAAAGTTATAGGGGTTGGACACATATCCTTTCTAAAGATTTTTTCTATCGGTCCGATAGAAAATGTGATGCCTTGCAAGGGCAGCCTTTGGCTGCGCTCATCCTGCTTAACGTGCAGCCATAAAAGCACGACGGTAGGTAATCGACTGAGCTTCGTACCATTGATATCGAAGCAGACTCTGAGGTGAACATCGTGCTCCGAAACATCCCGTTGGGTTTCAAGCTTCTGCTGATTCTCATATGCCCACTTCTCGGCTTCCTATGGCTCGCGACGGCAAAGGTGGTTGATAGCTACCAGACCTTGCAGGAGATGAATCGAACGGTGGAAGCAAGCACGGTTGCCCAGAAGGTAAGTCAGTTAATTACTGTGCTGCAGCGTGAGCGCGGCGCAAGCGGTGTTTATCTGGGCAGCAAGGGAAATGCAATGCGGGATATGCTGCCTCGCATGCGTCAGCAGACGGATGAAGCTATGGCGGCCTTGCGCGCGCTTTCTGGAAGTGCCAGAGAGATTCGCGACGCCATGGCTGGATTGGATGGTTTGAAAGCCACCCGTGACCAGATCGATACGTTGGGCATCACCAACCGTGAATCAGGCTCGCGGTTTACCAAAATCATTCAAACGCTGATTGGATTCACTCATTCACTGGAGCACAATGTGAATGAGCCATCGCTTGCCCGAGCGTTATCCTCGCTTAATGAATTCATCGAGATGAAGGAGCGGGCAGGTCGTGAGCGGGCCATGCTAGGTGTCGTGTTCAACCAGGATCGGTTCGATTCTGATTTGCTATCAGCTTTCAGCCGTAACCTGGGTGAGTTTTCCGCCTACTCCGAGGCCTTCAGACGTAACGCGTCTGAGGCGCTTGTGCGCAAGCTTGATGAAAAGATGCAGCAGCCCAGCGCGCTTGAGGTCGCACGTCTGCAGCGTCTGGCATTCGAGACGCCGATCGGTCAGTCACTGGGTGTGTCGGCCGAAGGATGGTTCAAAACCTCGACGAGCCGAATCGATCTGATGGGTGAAGTAGAGGAAGAGTTGGGACAGCAGGTGGGCGCCCTGGCAGCCAAGGCGCAGCATCATGCGTCAGCCGTTCTGTGGACAACGCTGGGTGTCGCAGTGCTTGCGCTGTTGGTCGTCTCGGTGCTGTCCTACCTGATCATTCGCAACATCAGCGTTGCCGTAAAAGCGGTGAACAATGCGCTGCTGGCACTTTCGCAACGCGATCTTACTGCGCGATCCGATTACAAGGGCAAGGACGAATTTGGCGAGATTACCCATAACCTCAATCGTATGGCTGACGAGTTGGGTCAGGTGATTCAAGAGATTGGTAACGCCACCACGCAAGTTGCGACGGCCGCGGAAGAGTCTTCAGCGGTCACACTTCAGACCAGCAAGAGCATTGAGCGCCAGCGCCAGGGTACTGAGCTTGTTGTCACTGCGATCAACCAGATGAGCGCGACCGTGCGGGAGGTGGCTCAGAGCACCAGCGATGCCGCCAGCATGTCACAAGAGGTCAACCAGAGCACAAGCCAGGGGCGACGTGAAGTGGAAAGCACGATCAGTGTCATACGAGAACTGTCTGCGCAGGCCGATCAGACCGCAGCCATCATCAGCGACCTGAAGCGAGAAAGCGACTCCATTTCCACGGTGCTTGATGTGATCCGCGGCATTGCGGACCAGACCAATTTACTGGCGCTCAATGCGGCCATCGAAGCGGCACGGGCCGGCGACCACGGTCGGGGCTTTGCGGTAGTGGCTTCCGAGGTACGTATGCTGGCCCAAAAGACACAAGAGTCTACTGGCAATATTCAGCAGATGATTGCAAACCTGCAGACAGGCTCTGATCGTGCTACTCAATCGATGCAGGAGACTGTAGGCAAGGCTCGCGCGGGCGCCTCCAACATCGAGCGGGCCGGTGATATGCTCACCAGGATTGCCGAGGGCGTAGCCAGTATTAACGATAGAAACCTGCAGATTGCTGCGGCTGCGGAAGAGCAAAGCGCCGTAGCGGAGGACATCAACCGCAACATCGTGGAGATCAACGATGTGGCTATCCAAGTCAGCGCAGGTGCCGAGCAGACTGCCGCAACCAGTCTAGAGCTGGCGCGTCTGGCTGAGCACCAGCAAAAGCTGGTAGGTCGGTTCAGGTTGGTGTAAACCGCACGTGTAATCGATTGACTCGTTTTGCTGAGCTACGCTTGGTTATCATTATCAGCCGATCCGGCTAGTGTTTGAGTCATCTGAACGTTTGTCAAAGACAGACGTTCAGGCTCAACAGGCGGGTATCAAAGACGTTACCTTTAAAAGACAATCAGCTGCCTGTCGGTTACTGTACCGGCAGTGCTCTTATGGCGACCTTGTTTATTTATCAGCCGGTGCCGCCTGAGAGGAGCCTGACTGCGCGGCACCGGATCTCTTGTTCCGATTGGGTATCTTTGGCTTTGTCCTTCTTATTGGCCTCGTGATGGCCAACCGCGCATCCTGCCGCCGCACCTGCACTGTCGTGATGTCCGGCAACATGGCCGGCAGCGCCTCCTACGACAGCTCCCGTGATCAGCTCAAGTGAATGGCCCCGCAAGTCCTTCGAGAAATAGGGCAGCCGCGTCTGTAGCAAGCGGTCTCCAGACGATTGCGGCACAACATGAAGAGGTGTCGGCGGGCGGAAAAAAGTGTTTGACTTAGAGCGCACTCTAACCTCTAGGATCCTCCCCATGGACTCGAATTTAACGATAGATGAAGTTGCCAAGCGTACTGGTCTGACGGCTCACACGTTGCGCTACTACGAGCGTATCGGGTTGATTGCGCCTGTTAGCCGAGCCCCTGGCGGCCAACGGCGTTACGCAGCATCAGACATGGCCTGGATCAGTTTTCTTCTAAGGCTGCGTACCACCCAGATGCCTATCGGAAAAATGCTGACCTTCGCAAAGTTGCGTGCTGTTGGAGACTCAACCGTATCTGAGCGCCGTCGCTTGCTGGAGGATCACCTGGCGGAGGTACTTGCCCAGATCGAGGCCATGAAAAAGTCTGCCGATGCCCTGCAAGCCAAGGTCGAGCACTACCAGGCGCTGGAGCATTCCTGACATAACCCTTAGCTACCATGGAGAGACGCCTGATGAACACTGCAACGCGCTATGAACGCGGACTTGAGAAATTAAAGGAAATCGATGGTGAGATAGGCGAGCGCGTCGTCGCCAGTCTTGCTGACATCGCTCCGGACTTTGCACGCTATCTAATCGAGTTTCCGTTTGGAGACATCTACTCTCGTCCCGGTCTTGACCTTAAAAGTCGAGAAATTGCAGTGGTGGCGGCGCTCACGGCTATGGGGAATGCAGCGCCTCAACTCAGAGTACATATCCAGGGCGCGCTGAATGTAGGTGTTTCGCGTGAAGAAGTCATTGAAACCATCATGCAGATGGCGGTCTATGCAGGCTTCCCAGCGGCATTGAACGGACTGTTCGCAGCCCGAGAGGTCTTTGCATCGTTAGATACTTTGGATCAACCAGTAGCGGAACCAGAGCATTAAGGCCGCCAAGCCTTGGGTATTCATAAAGACCGTTTGATTCAAAGCGTTTCACGGATTCAATGAAGCCCTACAGGTGCTGTCCAACGATAGGGTCATTTAGGACCTCACTCGAGGTGTATATGAATACTCAACCAATCGACACATGGCGGATGCAGGGCTCTGATCCATTAGGTCCGGGTGATGAAGTAGGTGCGAACGATGACGAGATGGCACCACTGGACCCTGACCAGGCACCTGACGAGGCCGATGAAGAAGGTGGCATCTGATAGAGGGTTACCTCAAGTCCTGCCAATGCAAGGCTTGAGGTATCAGATTAACGGTCGGATTGTTAATACAGTATTTGATGTGAATCCTGTCACAACATGATATTTCTGCGCAGCAGCAATCGCTGCTCCTGCAGAGGCATCATTATGGTCAGGTCAGGCGGTGGTTTCTTGGTAAGACAAGGAACCGCATTAGCGGTAGGTGCAGCTGTTCTTTTTCTTTTATTTGGCATTATGGGTTGGCTGCTGGAATACCTGTCCTTTGGCATGATGTGTATGCCTATAGCGCTGGGAATTGGGATTCTGACCTTTTTATGTTTAGCGACGATTACCTATAGCCTGCTGGACTGATCTGCGTAGATGAACGCTCGGTTTTATGCCGAGCTTTTATTGTTCAGCTAATTAGACGAGCGGAAACGGTGGTGCGAACACTTCTTGGTTTGACGACTCCAAGTTATAAGGCCGCTTTGGCCTTATAAGAAAGGAGATGCACCATGGCTACGTATGAGCACGCTCCACTAACAGCGCAAAGCCCTGATCCGCTTAAACCAGACGATACAGGTATTGGTGGCGATGTGGTTGATCCCGCTATGCCAGACGATACTTTGGATGATGACGATGTAAATCGTCCCTTGTAGTCGAATACTCGAATAGAAGCCCGGTTATATGACCGGGCTTTTTGCTAACAGCGATCAAGATCTTCCCACATCTTTTTCCAGTACGCGTCCGCTTCGCTGTGTCGTGATCTCAAGGCCGTTTCGAGCTGTTTCCGTTCTTCCGATTGATGAGGTGCTGCGCATTCGAGATATTGAGTGGCTGCTTCTTGTACCCGTTGCTCAAGTTGATTCCACTCTGTCACAGCTGCCGTCCACGACTTGCCCGTCAGTGCTTCATACTTTTCGTGCCCATCCATACGGTCGTCCTCAAAGAGATGCATGTTGATAGACACGGTTTTCAGGCTTCAATTTCAATCCGTCATGGTTAGATGCTATTTGCGCTGCGTAATTAGCGCTCTGCGGTAACCTTGGCGCCAAATATTTAAATGTACAGACTAAAACGATTTGGCTGAACTAGTGGGGTACTACTAAAAATATTGCAGAGCTATCTTTCTAATTATCGATACTGTCCTCGAGATAGCTTGGTTTTCTCATTGACCTCAAGGTTGCATTTGCACACGTTTAAAAACGTTGTTAGGCCTACAGCTATCAAGCTTCCAGCAGATAACTTTCATACCAATCGATTCTTTCATTACTCCTTTGCCCCACCTTGATTGGCAAATACCACCTATTGCTTTCGCTGGAGCAAGGCCGTTATGAATATCAAACAAAAACTTACCTGCGCATTTGCGGCCATTGCCTGTACACCTGTGCTTCTGATAGTGGTCGTTGTGGCTATGAACCTGCGCAGCCAGGCTCAGGACGACTTTATTGACAGCAGTAGTCGTGAAATTCGTCAGATCGACAATGCTATGCAACAATTTTTTGCCGGCATCAGCCAGAACGTTGAGTATCTCGCTAAGCTGCCCGCTGTGACAAATACAGAGCCACTCAAACGTTATATGCAGCCCAATGCTGATCAACTGCCAACACCCAGCAGCAACGCGGTAATGCTTGATCTTTTTACTCGATTTGCCACTACGCATCCCGCTACGGCCTATTTGTCAGTAGGGCAGGCTGATGGCGGCTATGCACTATGGCCGGACGATCCTAAGCTCAGCAATTACGATCCACGGGTACGACCCTGGTATAAGACCGCTATGGATAATCCGGGCAAAACGGTACGGACATCAGCGTATTACTGGGCACCTGACGATGTGGTGCTAATGGGAACCGTACGCACCATAGACGATGCTCAGGGCAGGCCAGTTGGCGTGCTTGGGCTGGATGTGTCGCTCAAGCAGCTGACCGACCTGGTTAAGCAGATCAAGTTGGGTCATAGCGGCTACCTTATGCTGATCGAAGACAATGGTAACGTACTGGTCGACCCCAGCCATGCAGAACATAACTTCAAGTCGCTAAAGGACTTAGGTAATGAATACGCTCGCTTGGCGAGCGCTACGAGCGGACTGCAGCAAGTTGAACTTGATGGTGTGCAGTACATGGCAAATGTCTGGTCTTCGCCAGACCTGGGCTGGCGCTTCATCGGGTTGATTCAGCGCGACGAAGTGATGGCTAGGACGTCAAGCCTTACTTGGCAGATCGCTTTGATCGCTACGGTTTTGGTTATTATCTTTGCTCTGGTGGGCGCCAGCTTCGCCGGTTTAATCGCAAAGCCAATCCGCAGCGTAGCCGATGGGCTGGAGGGCATTGCACAGGGTGAGGGTGATTTAAGCCGGAGTTTGACCGTTCGTGGCAAGGACGAAACAGCCCTGCTTGCGCGTTGGTTCAACCAGTTCCTGGACACAATCCGTCAGCTTGTGCAGCGCGTCAGCAGTGCATCGACAGGGTTGCAGCAAGCCTCCCACGACAGTGCACGCGTCGCGCATCAAATTAACGATGCTGCAGGCCGGCAACGCGAAGCCGTAGAGCTTGTTTCTACTGCATTTAATGAGATGGTTGCTACAGCCAACGAAGTGGCGCGCTCTTGTAGTCAAGCCGCGGTATCGGCAGATACCGGTTTTCGCGAGGTACATAATGGTCAACTACAAATCGACGAGGCTACAGGAAGTGTTTCGCAACTAAGTGACAACCTCGCGCAGGCTACCCAGGCGATGCTTGTTCTTGAGCAGGACAGCAAGAACATTAATGCCATCCTCGACACAATCCGCTCGATTGCCGATCAGACAAACCTGCTGGCCCTAAACGCTGCCATCGAGGCGGCTCGAGCAGGCGAGCAGGGCAGAGGCTTTGCCGTAGTGGCCGATGAGGTTCGAGCATTAGCCAAGCGCACGTCTGATTCAACCGGAGAGATTGACGGGCTTTTGGGCGGTCTGGCGCGACGCACCCAGGAAGTCACGAAACAGATGCAAAACAGCTTGTCGATGTCCCATAACAGCGTCGAGCGCATTCAATTAGCCAGGGTTAGCTTTGAGCAGATCCGCTGCTCGGTCGACAATATCCGCGATCAGAACATACAAATATCTGCGGCTGCCGAAGAGCAGCATCAGGTCGCCGAAGATATCAATCGACATATTTCGCACATTCATGACGACGCCCTGGTGGTAGAGCGGTTGGCTCAAGCGGCTCGTACAGATGCCGCACGTCTGGAGCATCTTTCTGAGGAGCTACATGGATTGATCGGAGGATTTCGGACGTAATCAGCCTTCAGGAGGGGTACGCATGGTTGCAAGCCCCTCCTGACCCCGCCAGGTATGGATGTGAGAGCCCATAGCTGGCGTTGCGGAAATGCTATTAGCAACGAGCTAGAACGCTGGCGTAAGCCATAAAGCGCATAGTTAGCTCATGAAAAGCACAAGCTCAGCCGGTTTGGTTAATGCGCTAGTCTTACAGCTCAACCTTTGGGTCGGATAGAACGCATTGCAGCGCTGATTATCCAATGACTGTACTGCGATCCTGAGCGATCTTTCTCCTGGTACTGAACCAGGCGTTCAGATAGACATGGACATAGCCGATTCAGCCTTTCGTTTATTCAAAAAGAGCGTTCCGCTTTGTTTTCCTGCACGTCACTTTGCCTATCAAACGCATGCAAGATTTCCTGAAAAAAGTCTTTTTTCCTGTGTCTCCTATAGCTCAATCCAGCGTCTAGTTGATGAGCATAGCCTTTATCCGTAAGGCGGCGTTTGGGTTTCGACCGGTAACACGATCAGTTGAAACATGGGCGTCGTATCGTCGGGACCGTTGGGCCTGCTCTACAAGACTTA
Organism: Pseudomonas sp. JZ114; assembly: GCF_051027705.1. Lineage (NCBI taxonomy): Bacteria > Pseudomonadati > Pseudomonadota > Gammaproteobacteria > Pseudomonadales > Pseudomonadaceae > Pseudomonas > Pseudomonas sp. JZ114. The sequence goes on along the minus strand of NZ_CP069257.1, from coordinate 855,598 downwards.
GGGGAACCCCTCCGTGATTAGCGGTTCTAGTCTTAAGTGGTAGTGCTTTATAGGTAGAGGAGAGCCAGTCTATGAAGGCAATCCGTATGTTGGCGGCAACCGTGGCCCTTGGTGTAACAAGTGGTCTTGCATGGGCTGATCTGCCTCCTGTGATCACGATGGGCCCCGGCTTCAAGATCGTGGTGAATGGTGCAGAAGTGCCGGTCTTCGGCTTTGACCGTTGCCCGCAGGCCGCTCTGGATCCACAGAACACCTTCCATATTCCTGGCGAGCAGGCCAAGGCCTGTACCGTCATTCCCAGTTACCAGAGTGAAGTCAAAGTCCGCATGATGCTGCGCTCCGGTCCGGTCGTGGAAACCTGGGGGGTCATGCGTTATGGCAACATGCTGGGCTTTCGCCGGCCCGGCGGCGATCTTGTCGTTCCGGCGACCTGACCGTTAAGCTGAGGTGATACCCGGCAGCACATGGCTGCCGGGCAGGGTTCAGCCGATCAGTTCGGCAAACGCCTTGTCGGCTTCAAGCACGTCGGGTAAGGCAGCAAATAGCTTGTCTGTATCTAGTCCGTTGAACAGGGGCCCGCTCAGATGTTGCTGTGCCTCAGGCGTGGCACCATGGGCTTCGTAGACATCGCTGATCGCTACCGCTTGCGCCACAATGCGTGGGTAATCGTCCGCGTCGGCAGGTGCCTGGGTGGGACGACCTTGATAAGCGATCGCTTGTTGAATGACCTTGGGTAATTGCCAACGCTTTGCCAGCTCTGCCCCTACTTCTGGATAGCCAAAGCCCAATTGCACGGTCTCATCCGCTGCTCGTCCCGTAGCGTCCTTTTTAGGTTGCTTGTTCAGCTTGGCTGCATAGTCAGGCGCACCCGCCTGAATCAGCAGCTCACCAATGTTATGCATCATGCCACAGGTAAAGGCTGTGTCCGGGTCTTTGCCCAGCTGCTTTGCCAGGAGTCGACAGATACTGGCTACCCGAAAACTGTGAGTCCAGAACGCTTTCAGGTTATAGCCTGAGTCAACCTTGAACGCGCCTGTCATGGCGGACGCCAGAACCAACGTACGAAGCGTATTGAAGCCCAGGCGCATGGTGGCATCTTCGATGCTGGTCGAATCACGAGCACCCTTGAACCGGGCCGAATTGGCGAGGCGTAATACCTTGGCGGCAATGACGGGATCCCGCTCTACATTACGCGCAACACTGTCCAGGCTGGAGGAAGGGTTATCGAATTGCTGGATGAGATCCTGGGCGACCTTGGGCACGCTGGGCAGGTTGTGAATCTCATTGAACAGGGTGTCGATATTCATGAAGGCTCCTTGTTGCCTGAACGGTATATTCCAAAGCATAGAAAAGCTTTGCCAAGTCGCTAGGGGTCAGACGTCGGCTCGCTGGGGCAGGAGACGTGTAATAGTCCAGTAAAGTGCGGATCCTTATCTTCAATCCCTGCTGCAATAACCCTAAGCGCTCAGCCAGCCTGAACAAAGTGGCCATAGACTTGCCCAACAAAAAGGGCACCCACTGCACAGGAGAAGACTGATGGTTGAATTCCAAAAGGCACCGGACGACCCGGAAATCGATCCAACCCCTTCACCACAGGATGAGCCAATCGGTGATGATCAGCGTGAGCATGCCCCCGATGAGCGTCTTCCTCAAAAGAATCCGACTGACCCGGAGTACAGCTGATGGACAACGATCCTCATCGTCATTTCGATGACGGTGTTCCAGACGAGACTCACCCGGACGAGATGCCTGCGGAGGATGACAATACGCCGCCGGTAGACCCTGTGGGAACCTGTATTTAAGGATAAGAGCCCGGTTCAGAGGCCTTTCGCAAGGCGCCTGAACCTGGCCAGCGTCAGCGGTTAACGCTGTGTCAGTGTCGCAGTGTTACCCGTACCGCTCTGGCTAATGGTCGCTATATCGCCCTGAGAAGATTGGGTTACGTTCATGCTGTTGGCTGAGCCATTCTGAGAGAGAATGGCCGAATAGCCTACGCCGGTTTGCGTAGCCGTAATCGTGTTGGCATCACCCGACTGTGATACATACAGTTCGTTGTCATCGCCGTTCTGGTTGAAGTACAGCTCGTTACCCGTTCCGTCCTGAACCGATGACAGGAAGTTGCGGTTACCTGTCTGGGCCACGTCGTAGGACGTCTCTCCTGCCACGCCTACAACGTTGCTGTTACCTGTTTGCGATACATTGACTTCGTTGTAGGTCCCGCCCTGCGTGATATCGACTTTATTGAGGTCGCCGGACTGATCGACACGTGCAGTAGCATTATTTGCAGAGGGTTCCCCAAAGATGCTGTTCTGCGTCAGCCTGATGCTATTTCCATTTCCTTCCTGGGTAGCAAGCGCGACGCTGTTATCGATCAGCTGAGAAACCCGCGCATCGTTGTTATCACCGTACTGATAAACCGAGGCGATTGGGTACTCGCTGAAGGACTGGAAGATGTCACTTCTGTTACCGCTGCCTTCCTGAACTGTCGTTTGAGTTCCGTAGTTGGAGCTGTAGTGTTCACTGTTAGCATCGTTATTGTCGCCATTCTGGCGTATGGAGGCATTGCTGTAAGACGATAGGGTCTGGTTGATGCCAGCGTTGTTTGCCGTGCCGTTTTGCTCAATGATTGCGGTATCTTGATCGGCCTTGCCACGAAACCCCATACCGCGATGTTCGTAGTCACTTTGAGTGATATAAGCCGTATTCTCATTGCCCGACTGGTAAATCTGCCCAACGTTGAGGCTTCCGCCTTCCTGGATAAATTGCGTCCTGTTGCCAACGCCCTCTTGGTAAACCGTGCCGCTGTTTTCAGTACCGGACTGCTCAATGAATCCGTAACCGTTTTGCCCTGTCTGCGTTTGCGTAAAGTTATTGGACGTACCGCTCTGTTCGATCGTGGAGGTGTTGTTTTCGCCGTCCTGATTAAGATCTACCGTGTTGTTTTCTGCATGAGCGTGCAGGGTGAGGGTAGCCAGTACGGCAAGGGCGAGGGGTTTGAGCGCAGGCATTGAAAAATCTCCCTATATCAAAGTCATGAGACCGCTGAAATCGTTATCAACTGATGACGGCTCACCCACAACTGCATAGGCGTCTGGCCTGCGGGTATCTATCAGCAAATGGCTGGGAGCCATGTAAAAGCGCATCAGAACGGGCAGGCAAGAATTCTGGTCTTCCCTAACCAACACTCAAATGAGTCAACATGGCACCCAACCGGTGCGTAAAGCAGCTTGAGTATAGGAACGGCTTTGGAAGGATGCCAACAATAGTCAGGCTATTTATTAGGTTGCCAATCATAAGAGTTTTTGAGGACGCCGTTTTCTCACTGTGGTCTCATAGACGCGCATATCGTTGCGTCTTGCCATAATGTAAATGCATACAAAACAATGACTCGAGAACAGGCCCTTGCTGCGAAATACCATAAAACATCCCGCCCGGCTGGTGCCGTTGGCCTTCCTGATTACCATACTGATAGGCACGTCATTACTCATGTTGCCAGTGGCGCGAGCCGGTGAAGCGAGCGCTCCCTTTCTGACGGCCTTGTTTACTGCGGTTTCGGCAACCTGTGTGACCGGTCTTGTCACCGTAGACACTGCTACATATTGGAGCGGCTTCGGTCAGGTCATCATTCTTGTTCTGTTCCAGATTGGCGGAATCGGCATCATGAGTGGTGCAACCTTGTTGGGTCTTCTGGTTAATCGACGCTTGCAACTGAGCAGCCGATTATTGGCCCAGAGTGAAACCCGCCTGCTTGGGTTGGGTGATGTCGTTGAGGTGCTGCGATTGGTGTTGGCCGTTACGCTCACAGTCGAGTTGACGATAGCTGCACTGCTCGCTTTCCATCTGCATTTTGCTTATCAGGAGGCGTGGGGAAGTGCCGCATGGAATGGTATTTTCCACGCGATTTCGGCGTTCAACAACGCCGGGTTTTCTACTTACTCAGATAATCTGATGGGGTTCGTCGCAGACCCTATCGTGATTCTTCCCATCACTGCTGCATTGATCATAGGCGGCATCGGCTCTCCCGTACTGTATGAGCTCAGGCACATACGCCGGAAAAACCGGCCATGGTCTGTTCATACGCGCATTACCTTGCTGGGCTCGGCGCTCCTGTTGATCATCGGTACAGTAGCCATGCTGGGATATGAATGGAATAACGCCGGCACACTTGGTCCACTCGACACAGGGGCCAAGCTGTTGGCCGCCTTTTTCCATTCTGCTGCCGCGCGTACAGCTGGGTTTAATAGTTTAGACGTCGGGCAATTCACCACAGAGACCTTGGCTATCCATTACATCCTGATGTTTATCGGGGGCGGTAGCGCGGGTACCGCTGGAGGTATAAAGGTTACTACCTTCTTTTTACTGTTCTTTGTGGTTTGGGCAGAGATCCGGGGTAACACGGATACCGCAGTCTTTAACCGACGGATCGCTTCGGAAACGCAACGCCAAGCACTGGTTGTTGTTCTTTTGGGAACGGCTATGGTCGCGAGTGCAACACTCATTCTGATCAGTGTGACCTCGTTTCCTCTTGAAAAAATCGCGTTCGAAACAATTTCTGCCTTTGCCACGGTAGGTCTTTCCACGGGAATCACGGCTGATCTTCCTCCAATAGGGCAGGTCGTTATCATCGTCCTGATGTTCGTAGGCCGCGTCGGGACGATTACCGTGGCAACTGCCCTGGCCTTGCGTAGCCGAAACAAACCTTATCGCTATCCTGAGGAACGCCCCATTGTTGGATAAACTGTTCTCGTCGACCCGAAGTGACAGCGTGGTCGTTATCGGTCTGGGCCGCTTTGGTGCCTCTGTTGCCGAATCGCTAATCGACATGGGGCATGAAGTACTAGGGCTGGATGAGGATGCAAGCCTCGTCCAGAACTGGTCCGACCGGCTGACCCATGTCGCTCAAACCGACAGCACCAATATCGAAGCCTTGCGCCAGTTGGGCGTTGATGAATTCATACATGCTGTTGTTGGCATTGGTAGCGACCTTGAGGCCAGTGTTCTAACCGTCCTGGCGCTTCAGGAGCTGGGTGTGAAAGACATCTGGGCCAAAGCCATGAGTGCAAAGCATGGACAGATTCTTGAGCGAATCGGTGCTCATCATGTTGTCTATCCAGAGGCCGCCATGGGAGAGCGCGTGGCTCATCTGGTGACAGGCAAGATGTTCGAATTCATCGAGTTTGAGGATGGTTTCGCCATTGCCAAAACCGGAGCGCCACAGGAAGCCCATGGAAAAACGCTAGCCGAATCGGCTATTCGTACACGCTACGGCGTGACCGTGATCGGCCTCAAGCGGCCCAAGACAGACTTCGTGTATGCCAAAGCAGACACACAGATACATGAAGGTGATTTCTTGATCGTAGCGGGCACGACCAAACTGGTGGAAAAGTTTTCAGCTCAGGTTTAGCGGCCGTATCAATACAAGCCTCTTGATAGTCCTTATTGGTTGACATCCGCTCAGCTTTACGGAGCGGATGTCATTTTCAGCGTTTTATGAATCAGCTTTCCAGCTGATTGGCAAATTGCTCTACCGCACTTACCACCTTTTTGGCACCATCCTGAATTTCTAGGATTACCGAGCCAGCCTCGCTTGCCAAACCAAGGCCATGTTCGGTCTGGCTTTTACTGGTCGCCATACTGGCAACCGCGGCTTCGGCCAGTGACTGGTTCTGCTGCACCACATCGACAATTTCCTTCGTTGCAAGGCTAGTCCGCCCCGCCAACTGACGAACCTCATCTGCAACCACAGCAAAACCCCGGCCCGCCTCACCGGCACGTGCTGCCTCAATGGCTGCGTTAAGGGCTAGCAGGTTGGTCTGCTGAGCAATGCCGCTGATAGTCTGTACGATTGTATTGATCAGCAATGACTGCTTGCTCAGCGCCTCGATGCCATCGGAAGCCACCTGGATCTCATCGGCAATCTGACGCATCACGCTCACCGTATCCTGCACAACCGAGGCACCCTTGTTGGCTGTGTCGTCAGTGTGTAGCGAGGTGCGATAGGCGATATCGGCGGCCTCGGCAACGGCCATTTGCTGATTGACCTGTTCGGTGATGACTGTGGCAAATTTCACGATCTTGTAGAGCTCATTACGGGTGTTAAAGACCGGATTGTAGCTCGCCTCGAGCCATAACACGCGGCCCATGCTGTCTATACGCTTGAAGCGGCCAGAAGCATATTCGCCCCGGTTAAGTCGCCGCCAGAATTCGCGGTACGCTTCGGAGTTGTATTCTTCCGGTTCGCAAAACATGCGGTGATGCTTGCCCTTTATTTGCTCGAGCCGATAGCCGATCCCTTGGAGAAAATTATCGTTTGCGTTGAGCACCTCACCGGCTGGGTTGAACTCAATCACGGCGGTGGAACGACGCAACGCATTGATAACGCCTGCATTCTCAGTGGCCACATCCACAGACTCAGTGACATCACTCGCCAGGCAGATGACTCCCGCAGCTCTACCATTCTGGTCTTTTAGCGTCTGCCATACAGCACGCAGCCACACCAGGTTGCCATCCGCTTTGGAAAGTCGATAAAGACCACTAATGTGTTTGCCCTGTTTAATGGCGGCTTGTAAGCCCTTATAGCATTCCAGCTGTTTAACGTAAGGAGGAATATATTTATCGAGGGGCTGGCCTACCATTTCTGATTTTGAATAGCCCATCGCTTGAAGAAATTGTTCATTGGCGGTCTGGATGATGCCGTTGTTATCAAGCGTTAGCGTCATCATTTCAGCCTCGAGAGCATCTCGAATCTGCCGTAATGAGGCATTTTCTTCTCGGAGAGAAGCAAGTTCTTGTTTGAGATGCGAGTTGAACATGGCTAAACCAGAGGTGAGTAAGGATAAATAGCTTTTCGTATCTATTATTTTTTTCTTAAGGTTAACCAGTTAATAGTGGCGACAGGCGGTTGCATGTTTAACGCACCCCAATGTGCTGAAACGCTTTTGCAGGTAAAAACAACACTTAGTGATTGAAAGGTTTCGGACAGGAGGCATTGATAGCCTATAAATATCAAGTCTGCTTATTCATTAGCGTGATCACTATTTCTTACGCTGGTATACATATAGGCACGCCTTTGAAGCGCCAATATAAAACAGGAAAGATAGACATGAGGAAGTCTTTAAATGCTATTAAAGATTAATCTTCGTTTATCTTTAATAAACGTCTTCTAGCAAAATTAGAGTCATGGCCTGTTATTGAAGTCACAGCGAGGTATAGACCGTTATACGTAGCGGATATCCTGTCAAGAAACCGGCTTGACCCTATCAGACTTTAAGGGCTATCCGTGCAGTTATAAAGCAATCATCGATTGGGCCGCGCCTTGGCAATCCACTGTATTTGAAGACGCATACGATGAACTTGCCGTATACCCGTTATCACGGACAGCTCGCTTGAGAAGTGCCCGTCCCGAGTGCCTAAAGCTACCATCAACCGGGCGAAGGCAGCAGGCGCAGCAGACGACCAATCAAGCCCCAGCGCCTGGTGACATAGACGTGCTTGGTACGCGTCCTGATGGCGCCATATATACAATCGGCGGCTTTTTCAGGCGTGGCCACCCAGAAGGGTTTATCAGCTTTCAACATGTCGGTGTCGACAAAGCCGGGACACGCCTCGGTTACTGTCACAGGCAGTTTATGGTGACGTGCCAGGTCGCGCAGGCCATCCAGGTATGTCGAGACGAAGGCCTTCGAGGCGCAATAGGCGGTAGCGCCCCCATTGGCACGGAGCTTGGCAATGGATGAAATTCCTACCAGGTGACCCTGTCCCTGCGCTATGAAATGCTTCATGGCTATTTGGGCCATGGCCGCAAAGCCCAGTGCATTGACAGCGATAGTTTCTTCATCGAGCTGCCAAGTCAGGTCCGGATTGACATGGCCTGTCCCCGCACTGATGACTATTAGCTCAACGTGACCTACCTGCTGGATAAAGCCTTTCAGAGCTATCCGGGCTTCGTCTATTTCCATCAGGTCCAGTGGGCAAATGATGGCGTGATCACCTAGTTCCTGGGCGAGTGCTTGAAGGCGTTCAGCTCTTCGCGCAGCCAAACCGACCCGCCAGCCTTCTGTTACCAAACGGCGCGCCAGTGCCTCACCCATTCCGGAGGAGGCACCGATAACGATGGCGCCAGGGCGATACGCAGGTGGTTTCACTTCCATTGAAGATGGTCCTTGAGCAGTACGTTGGGAAAGCCTAGCACTACACCCGGTGTCTAGTTAAATGGGTATGTCATACATGCATCACGCGGTTTCTGACAAAAATGTCATTGCAATGACCCGTTTCTGACCGTGCGGCCTGGTTAGGGTATATCGATCCAACCAAGGAGCCCTGTCATGGACAGAATCGTTACATTCACACTGCTCATGCTGGCAGTAATGCAAGCAGAAGCCGCCTTACCGAAACAGGCGGAGCTGGATTTGGCCACAGCCCGTCGCCTGCTGGACGCTGCGCCCTGTCATGCTGCAATGGCAGCGCTTTATCGCGGTGGGAACCCCCATTCTTATTCAGCGCGATACCCGGGTGGGTCCTCATAACGCAGATGCTGCCCGCCGCAAGGCCTATACCGCATTGTCTACCAAGACAGCGACACGCCTGCTGGCTGAAAAGGCCCGTCAGAATCCGGAGGCTGCCAACCTCAATACCTTGCCTGAACTATTGCTGCTTGGAGGCGGTGTGCCCCTCTATGAAGGCGACGCGCTGGTAGGCGCTTTTGGCGTAGCAGGTGCTGGCGGCGCTGCCCAGGATGAGCAATGTGCGACCGAGGCTGCCTTGGCAATAGGTTTGAAAACTAACCCTTAAAGGAGAACCACTATGAAAGCTCTGATACTGGCACTGGGTATGACAGCAATGTCCGGCATGGCTGTCGCTGCCAATAATCCGCTTAGCGTACATGTGCTCAATCTTGAGACCGGCGTACCCTCATCCGGTGTAAATGTAACGCTTGAGCGTCACATCGGAGAGACTTGGCAGCCGCTGGCCCAAGGCACTACCAACGAGCAAGGTCGCATCGCTGAGCTGTATCCCAGTGATAAGCCCTTACAGAAAGGTGAGTATCGAGTGGTTTTCAAGACCGGCGAATATTACAAGAAAACCGGCCACGAAACCTTTTTTCCTGAAATTCCTGTGATCTTTGAAGTCAAACAAACGGACCAGCACTATCACATCCCACTGCTGCTCAGCCCGTATGGTTTCAGCACCTATCGGGGTTCATAGGACGTCAGTCAACGAGTCCTGAGAAGATGTTGCCATTGTGTCGGTATCCACTGAATGATACCGACCCTTCACGATAGTGCTGGCGGAGAAGACGATACCGTTTTGCTAAACAACGGTACGCCTACTTCTCCAGGCAACCGGGTTGATTTACTCTAGGGTCCAGCGTGGCCCTCGTCGTAACGAAGCGGAGAGAGAAGGCTGAGAGATTTGATCAGGGTGCACCAAGGTGTACGTCCAAATCGAAAGCGATTACCGGGGCTTTTTCCTGGCCTGTGACCACTCGGTCCGCTGGATAGCTCTCTTCCTGCCTCGGCAAAGCGTTGGACTACAGCATCCTCATCAATCTGGCAGAGTGAGCCAATAAGGGTTCCTGATAGAGACCTAGCGGGTTCTGCTAACGCTCCGCCTTGATGGCAGAGCGGATGGCTTCCAGCAGCATCTTGCAGGCGGGATTGTCATTATCTGTACGCCATACCAGATGCAATTCGCTTTGTATGCCGTCGCCCAGATCGATTTCCCTAAAGACCACCTCCTTGAAGACGACATTGGTGGCGCAGCGAGGTACAAACGCCAATCCCATCCCCGCGTTGACCAACGCCAGAATGGTGAGCGATGAGCTTAGCCATTGAATGTATTCCGGCTCGACGCTGGCGGAGCGGAACATACCGGTTAGCAGCTCGTTGAAGGGGGGATAAGCTGAGTGCGAATACATGAGAAAGGGCATCCCATGAAGGTCCTGCACGGTTATCACAGGTGCATGAGCTAAGGGATGGCTGGCGGGTACAGCAAGCACGAACGGCTCACGAACCAGGCATTCGGTTTCATAGCCCGGCTGCAGGAGTGGTGCACGGACGATACCCAGGTCGATACGGCGTGCCCGTAGCGCTTCGTGTTGCTGAAACGTATTCATCTCCGTCAGGGCAACCTTGACGTTGGGCTGACTAAGACGGGCTTCGGCAATGACCTTGGGAAGAAACTCATAAACGGCGCTGCCAACGAAGCTGATGGTAACCGAGCCGATGTCGCCTTCGGCAAAACGTCGCGCGGCAATTGCAGCCTGTTGTGCTCGCTCCAGAAGTGCCTGGGCTTCGATGAAAAAGGCTCTTCCTGCCGCAGTCAGGGCTACGCTGCGCGTATTTCGAGAAAAGAGTTCTACGCCCAAGCTATGCTCAAGTAACTGAATCTGCCGACTTAACGGCGGCTGCGTCATGTTCAGCCGCTCTGCCGCACGGCGAAAGTTGAGTTCTGTGGCTACCGTGGTGAAGCAGCGGAGTTGAGCGAGTTCAAACATTGATCTAATCCCGGTATCAATCAAGATCTAATATAGATTAGACAGTAACAATATCGGCCTCCATTATCGACGCTCTCCTACAAAAACAATGAGCGGGAGTCGCCCATGAGCAATGTCCAGTCTTCCGTGGACTCCACGGTGCTAACCCGTGCGGTCTCCAAGGTGAAGCGGCATGTCTTGCCGCTATTTGTCGTCATGTTCATCGTCAACTATATCGACCGGGTCAATATCGGCTTTGTACGTAGCCATCTCGAGACCGATCTCGGGATTGGTGCCGCTGCCTATGGTTTGGGTGCCGGCCTATTCTTCATTGGCTATGCGCTATTCGAGGTCCCGTCCAACATGCTCTTGCAGCGGTTCGGTGCCAAGGCCTGGCTGACGCGCATCATGTTCACCTGGGGTATTGTCGCAACGGCCATGGCGTTCGTACCCAATGAAACCTGGTTCTATATCCTGCGATTCCTGCTTGGTGTTGCCGAGGCGGGGTTCTTCCCTGGGGTGGTTTACTACTTCACCAAATGGCTGCCTGCTGATGAGCGTGGCAAGGCCATGGCAATTTTTCTGAGTGGTTCAGCCATTGCCTCTATCCTCTCTGGTCCGTTGTCTGGCGCCCTGCTGGGAATAACCGGGCTGGGGATGTCCGGCTGGCAATGGATGTTCCTGATTGAAGGCTTGTTCTCGGTCGTACTGTGCGGTTTTGTCTGGTTCTGGCTGGATTCTCTGCCCAAGGATGCCAAATGGCTGAGCACGGAAGAGCGCAATGCACTGACTGACTGTATCGATGAGGAGCAACGCCAGCGCGAATTGGCAGTAGGCGAGAGCAAGGCTCATCTTTCAGCGTTCAAGTTGTTGCGTGATCCGCAAATCGCGCTGTTCTGCTTTCTGTATTTTTCGATCTCGCTGACGATCTACGGCTGCACTTTCTGGCTGCCAAGCATCATTCGCTCCATGGGCGGGCTGGGCGACTTCGAGATTGGTCTTTTCAATTCCATTCCTTGGATCATTTCCGTCGTGGCCATGTACCTGTTTGCCAGTCTGGCGTCCCGCTTCAAATGGCAGCAGGCCTGGGCATCATCGGCCTTCATCATTGCAGCCATTGGGCTGTTCGCCTCGACGATGGGGGGGACGGTGTTTGCGTTTCTGGCTATCTGCTTCGCCGCTATCGGATTCAAGGCAGCGTCATCACTGTTCTGGCCGATCCCCCAGTCTTATCTGGATGCACGTATCTCGGCGGCAGTCATCGCACTGATCAATTCGGTAGGTAGCCTGGGCGGTTTCGTTGCGCCTGCCACGTTTGGCTTTCTGGAGGAACGGACCGGCTCGATCGAAGGTGGCCTCATTGGCCTTGCCACGGTCTCCTTGATTGCCGGCATTCTGGTCTTCATGACCAAGACGAGAAGAGGACCTAGCGACGGTATCAAAGCCAAGGTGGCTGCTGTGCCTGCTTGAGTAAAGGACGGGCCTGCCGGGCAGCCCCGGAGGCCCTCTCTAGTTTTTCAGGAGTTCTATCATGAAGATCAAACACATCCGTGTAACCCCGATTGCCTTCAAGGATGCGCCGCTGCTTAACGCCAGTGGTATCCATGAGCCTTATGCGCTGCGCTCGATCATTGAGGTCGAGAGTGATAACGGTTTTATAGGCTTGGGCGAAAGCTACGGTGATGCACCGGTGCTTAGCGTGCTGCAGGCCATGCAGGAAAGCCTGCTCGGCCTTGATCCTTTCGATCTCAATGGGTTGCGCGCTCAGGTCATCCAGACAGTGGCCCGTCTTCAACCGGGTGCCAATCCCGGAGCAGAGTTGGCGCCGGGTTCACACCCTAGTAAACAAGTGGCAAATGCGTATTCGGCGTTCGAGGTTGCCTTCCTGGACCTACAAGCCCGTTCGATAGGGGTGCCGCTGGTAGATCTTCTGGGCGGCGCCGTACGTCGGGAGGTCCCCTTCAGCGCCTATCTGTTTCTGAAATATGCCGAGCATATTCAGTCACCCTATAAGCCAGACCGGTGGGGCGAGGCGATCAGTCCGGAGCAGGTAGTCGCCCAGGCGCGTACCATGATCGAGGAGAACGGATTCCAAAGCATCAAGCTTAAGGCGGGAACCCTGCTGGGCCCCGAGCATGAGGTTGCCTGTATGAAAGCGCTCAAGCAGGCTTTTCCTGGCATACCTCTGCGCATCGATCCAAACGGCAATTGGTCACTCGAGACTTCGATTCGCATGGCGGAGCTGTTAGGCGATGATCTCCAATACTATGAAGATCCGTGTCCAGGCCTTGAAGGGATGGCTGAGCTGCATCGGCGCACAGGCCTTCCACTGGCGACCAACATGGTCGTGACGGATTTTGATGAGTTCCGCCGCAGCATCGCGCTGAACAGCGTACAGATTGTGCTGGCGGACCATCACTATTGGGGTGGCCTGCGTAATACCCAGATCCTTTCCCGTATGTGTGAAACCTTTGGGTTGGGCGTTTCGATGCATTCCAACTCGCACTTGGGCATCAGTCTCATGGCAATGACGCATGTAGCGGCTGCTGTACCCAATCTCTCCTATGCCTGCGACACACATTACCCCTGGCAGGAGGCCGATGAAGAAGTTATCAAAGGTGGCAAGCTACCGATTCGCAATGGGTGCGTTGCGATTACAGACGCACCCGGACTGGGCGTTGAGCTGGATTATGACCAGCTGGCCAAACTCAACGACCAATATCTTACCTGCGGTATTCGCCAACGTGATGACGTCCGGCAAATGCAGAAATATGACCCCGACTGGAAAGCATTAAAGCCTCGGTTCTAAAGCAAAAAGTAGTCATAGGCATCCAGAAAACGGCTTGTCATATGTTGCCTTTATTGGTAGCAAAATGGTAGCTCATGACAAGCCGCTCTATCAGGAAGCGATACAGCTTTAATCCTGCTGGCAGCCTGAACTGCCTCCAGCTACAGCCGGTCGACATGCTTAACGACTGGAGGTATGAGCATGACAAGATCGAACCGTATTTTATGGGGCGCTTTAGCGCTAGGCGTCGTAACAGGTATGCGTAGCATGCTGGCTCCTGCAATGGTCAGTGAGACGCTTGCCAGGCGTTCGGCTGCTACCAACGCAGACTCCTTGACCCGTGCGCTGGTTAAGCCCAGAGCACGCCATCTCCTGATACCGCTTGCCGCAAGTGAATTGTTGGGCGACAAACTTCCATTTGCCCCCGATCGGACAATCGCACCGTCAATGATGGTACGGGCGCTGTCAGGAGGTGTGACCGCGGCAGCACTGGCAGGGGCGCAGCGACAGCCTGCTTTGGTCCCCGCTTTGATCGGCGCAACCGCTGCCTGCATCTCGGCAAAAATCGCCATTCGCCTGCGCAAGCGTTACGGCAGCTCCGGTGCAGTCATCAACGCAGCCTTGGGGCTCGCCGAAGACAGCTTGGCACTTGCTATTGGTAACGCTGGGTTGAAGCGCGCTTTGGGTAAGGGCTGAGGTTGGTTTAGCAACACAGGGACAAACCTGCACAAAGGCGCAGGCGAGTCCCTGAATATATTGGCAACTGAGCGGGACTGGTTACAGCTCCTCAGTCTCGCCCAGCTCCTGGTCAGCTCGTTTGCAACGGTGGAGTACGCGGGGGAATCATGCGGCGCGATCCGGTTGATTCGAAAGCCGCTGCAAAACGCAGCAGGGAGGAATCATCGTAGGCACGTCCGGCAAAGGTCAGGCCTACCGGCATACCGATATCGGCCATAATGCCCATGGGCACCGTTACGGTAGGTACGCCCAAGTGACGAATCGCAAGGTTGCCATTGGCGACCCAGACGCCATTGCTCCAGGCGATATCGGCCGACTCGGGATTCACGTCAGCATCGGCTGGCCCTACGTCTGCAACGGTCGGGAAGATGACTGCATCCAACCCCAACTGGGTCATCCAGTCTTCCAGATCGATCCGGCGCGTCTTTTCTAGCCCTTTCAGTCCTTCAGGTAACGTGGCGATCTTGTCCCATGGCGTGATGCCGCGCTCGGCCATGTTCACATACTCGTCCATACCGGCCGCAAGGTCACCTTCCCGGTTGGGTAGGGTGCCCGGGTCATGGGGAAAGATTTGCGGGCCATCGACGTCCACCAGACGGTTCAGTTTGGGATCCCCATTGGCCTGAAGAAAATCATCGAACGCCCAGGCCGTCAGCTCCCACAGTTCGTCATGAAGAAACTCTTTCGAGACCAGTCCACGGTTGTATACCGTTGGCGCGCCGGGACGGTCGCCTTCGCAATTGGAAACCATCGGGAAGTCAACCTCGACCACTTCGGCACCCGCGGCCTCAAGGGCTTGTCGAGCCTGCTCCCACAGTGCGATGACTGAAGGTCGGGTATGGATTCGTTGCCCAGTCGGACCGCCGATACCCGGGTTTTCACTGGTCCCTGCCTCGGGGTCTGCATTTATGTACATGCGCGGAACACCAAACCGCTTGCCAGCAAGGGCATCAGGTTTTGCGGCAAGCTCCCTATACGTGGCGGGCCGCACCGAAGAGGCGCTCGGGATTGGTACCCAGGGCTGCATCCGCCACAGATCGCCGCGTGTTTCCGGGTCATCCGCCACGATCACATCCAGCACTTCCAGCAGGTCTTCCATGGTTCTGGCAAAGGGCACGACCACATCCATCGTCGGGGTCAGCGGCCAGTTCCCGCGTACCGAGATCACCCCCCGTGAAGGGGTATAGGCGCACAAACCATTATTCGAAGCAGGGCCTCGTCCGCTCGACCATGTTTCTTCTGCAAGGCCGAACGCGGCAAAGCTCGCTGCGGTAGCTGTACCTGCACCGTTGGAGGAGCCAGAGGCGAAAGGCGCGGTCAGGTAATCACCGTTGTATGGACTTTCCGCGCGACCATAAACGCCGCGCTGCATACCACCATTCGCCATGGGGGGCATATTGGTCTTGCCCAGGCAGATCGCACCTGCCGCCCGCAGACGCTCGATCGTGAACGCATCGCGGTACGCCACCAGATCCTTGAAGGCAGGGCTGCCCGAGGCGGCAGTCAGCCCTTTCACCAGATAACTGTCTTTTGCCGTATAAGGGATCCCATCCAATGGACCAAGTGTTTCGCCTTGGGCGCGACGGGCATCGGATGCTTCCGCTTCCTTGAGGGCATCAGGGTTACTGACCACGACAGCATTCAGGGCCGTGGGCGTATCAAGACCATCATAGGCTTCGATCCGGGCCAGGTAGGCATGAACCAGCTCAACTGCTGTGGTACGGCCTGACTCAAGCGCCTCACGTAGCGCGGCAATGGAAACCTCGGTTACTTCAATCATGCTGCCACCACTGGATGCGTAAAGGTGATGTGAGAGTGGTAATCCAGAGGCTTGGTGTTTTTCCTCTGGGTATGAGGCTCAAGAACATCATGTAGGTTGGAGTCAATTCTCATAAGGATCCTGGTCAAATAACAGATACGGCAGACGCTGGAACCAGAAGCTTCTGCTCGCACACGTGTTTGGTCGCTCTGCGCACACCGAGTGGCTGATAGGTGACAAGTGTATCAAGTCAACCGAGGAGGAGCCTCTTGGTCGATAGGCGCCAGTGCAATGATCTGAAACAAGCACACCGCTTCGCCCGTTTCAAAGGGTAAGAGCCTAATCTCGCGCAGGGCAATTTTGCAGCGACCTTGTAGCTCTGCCAGCTATAGACGGAAGTATCGCTGGATGGAATTTATCAGCAGCTCTACGGCTTCATTGCTTTCCCTGGCTGGAGGGCGGACCAATACCACCTCGTGGTCAGGCATGATGGGTAAGTCCTCGCGTATAACCATTCTTTCGGTTACCCGTGCACGATCCATGAGCGTAACGGCAAGCCCGGCCTCGACACAGGCCCTTATCGCCTGGCTGGAGGCGCTGTCCAACACTACCCGCCATGGCCTTCCTGCCGTTGTGAGGGTACTTATCATGGCTTCGCGGTAAGGGCAATCCGCTGCGTAAAGCGCCAGTGGTACAGGATCATTCAACGTGGCGGGTAGCACTGCGCTTCCTACCCAGACCGGAGTCGTGGAAGTGAGTACCAGTGCGTCGGAGCCAGCCGCGCGAGGTTGGGTCAGCAATGCCAGATCAAGCTTTCCCTGCTGGAGATGATCGCGTAGCGTAAAACTCGGTGCGGTGGTTACCTCCAGCACTACATTTGGCCAGGAGGCTGTGAAAATGGGCAGGATGTCACCAATGACATGGGCGGCATATTCATCAGGCATACCTAACTGAACACTTCCAATCACATGTGGACCATGCAGCTCGCCCATAACCCTGTCATGGGTTTGGAGTAGCTCAGCGGCAGACATGAGCAGTCGCTGCCCAAGCGCTGTCAGGGATACCGACTGGTTATCACGCTCAAGCAGGCGCCCTCCAGCAATGGTCTCCAGCCGCTGGATATGTACGCTGATGGCCGCAGGGCTTTTATGAAGATGCTCAGCCGCCAGCCTGAATTTTCCCATTCGAGCCACGGTATCGAAGGTTCTAAGCAGCTCGATATCAAGGGTTGCATTCATTATTTAATATTTGTAAACCATTAAGTGATAAAGTTTTGATTTATTAGATTAGCTGGTTTTCGTAAGGTCGGGTGATGAATCAGACCACTCGAACGACCCGACCCCTAATCAGCGCTCTCTCAGGCGTTCTATCTCTCAGCAGAGCGCCTTTACTCCTGCTTGAAGCAATGATGGTCATTACGTGGAGTTCGGGCTTTGTGGGTGCCCGTTTTTCAATCGATTACGCACCGGCGCTGCTGGTTGTGTTCTGGCGGTGTGTAGTGGTCACGCTTTTCCTGTTGCCGTTCGTAATAAAAACGCTTCGATGTGTTCACCCCGCCGTGCTCCTGCAGCATGCGGGTATAGGTCTACTGGCCATGGCGGGTTATCTGATCGGTGTTGTCCAGGGCATTGCGCTGGGTGTTCCGACAGGTCTGGCTGCATTGCTTGCCGATCTACTGCCTATCGGTACGGCACTGCTTAGCGTTACCGTTCTGGGTCAACGGCTTTCGGGCAAGGTATGGCTGGGGCTGGCCATTGGTCTTGGCGGAGTGCTACTGGTTACCTATGACGCCCTGGCGTGGGGGGATGCGCCTTTATGGGCGTATGGGCTGCCCATATTGGGCATGCTGTCCCTCGCGGTGGCTACGTTATGGCAGAAGCATTGCAGGCTTTCTCATCCACTTGGATTGCTGCCAACAATGTGGCTGCAGTGTGCGGTATCTGCAGTGGTATTCGCTGTGCTTGCAGACTGGCAGGGTAGCCTCTGGCCCATTCCAACGGCAGGTTTTGCATTGAGTGTCTTTTGGACCGCGGCAATTTCCACCCTTGGCGGCTATGGTCTGTATTGGGTGTGCCTGCGGCGCTCATCACCCACACGGGTAGCCAGTGTGCTCTACCTGAGCCCAGCGGTTACGCTGGTATGGGCATGGATGATGTTCGGCGAACCGCTCTCGTGGCTTATGTTGGTAGGTGCCGCTGTTTCTGCAGGAGGAATCCTGTTGGTCGTCCGAGCGGACAAAACGTAAGGCGTCCTCATGACTCGATCATGGTGCGAATGCGTGTCGCCATTATGTCCATGGCGAAAGGCTTGGTTAACACCGCCATGCCCGGCTCCATTTGCCCTTCGCTCAGCAGGCTTTTTTCGGCGTAGCCGGTAATGAACAGAACCTTGAGGCCAGGGCGCCAAACCCGTGCTGCATCAGCGACCTGTCGGCCGTTCAGGCCACCTGGCAAGCCTACATCGGTAATTAACAAATCGATGCGCCTATCCGAGTGCAATATCTCAAGGCTAGCCGCACCGTCGCCAGCTTCGAGGGCGATGTACCCAAGGTCTTCAAGAATTTCCATGATCAACGTACGAACCGTAGGCTCATCATCCACCACTAGAACGGTCTCGCCCGGCTCTGAGCGGGGAAACTCTGTAGCTTCGGCAAAGCCGGTCAAGGGGGTGATAGCATTGCCATAGTAACGAGGCAGGTAGACACAGACCGTAGTGCCTTCGCCCAGTCGTGAATTGATTCGGACCTGTCCGCCCGATTGCTGGACAAAGCCATAGACCATGGACAATCCCAGGCCGGTGCCTTTTCCGATTGGCTTTGTTGTAAAGAATGGCTCGAACGCCCGCTCAATGACCGCGGGAGGCATCCCGGTTCCGCTGTCGGTAACACTGAGCGTGAGATAGTCTCCCGGCGGTAGATCGTGCTGTCGCGCCGCGTACTCATCAAGAGAACGGTTGGTCATTTCAACGAGGATACGCCCGCCTTGAGGCATCGCGTCGCGAGCATTGATGCACAGGTTAAGTAGGGAGTTTTCAAGTTGAGGCGCATCGACCAGCGCAGACCACAACTTCTCTGGGGTATTCATTCTTACGGGCGTCGCAGGGCCTACCGTACTTTGAATCAGCTCCTGCATACCCAAAACCAGCTGTCCGATACGGGTCGGCTTGGGATCCAGCGTCTGGCGCCGTGAAAAAGCCAGGAGACGGTGGGTAAGCGACGCCGCACGCTTGAGACCGTTTTGGGCCATGCCCAGATAGCGCTCTAGATCATTCAGTCTTCCCTGCTGTATACGGATCTGCATCATATCCACTGACCCGGAAATGCCAGCCAGCAGGTTATTGAAGTCATGGGCGACACCGCCTGTCAGCTGGCCGACGGCTTCCATCTTTTGTGCATGACGCAAGGCTTCCTGCATCGAAGCCAGCTCGGTTTCTGCTGCCTTTGCTGCCGTGATATCCCGTCCGGTTGCATAGATCTGCCCGGCAGAGGGCGCCGCAACCCAGGAAAACCAACGGGTGGAGCCGTCCTTATGGCGATAGCGATTCTCCATTTCAGACAGCTCGCCGCGTGCAGCTCGCTCATAGGCTTCCAGCGGCGAAAGAGCGGTATCGGGTATCATGAGTTCACTGACGTTCTGTCCGAGCAGTTCTTCCAGTTCATAACCCAGGATACGTGTCCAGGCGGGGTTGACCTTACGGAAAATGCCCTCGTAATCGATCACCAGCAAAAGGTCGGGCGAAATCTCCCAGAGGTGATTCAGCTCTATGGTTCGCTCGGTTACCTGATGCTCAAGATTCTTTTTCTGTCCTTGCAGTACCTCGTCTGCATGGCGGCGAACGGTAATGTCGCTTACTGCGCCAAACCACTCGGTAATATCACCCGCCGCATCAAGAAACGGTATGGCTCGTGATTGCACCCAGCCTATACTGCCATCAACGCGCTTGACCTGATGCTCCAGGCTAAACAACTTCTTGGAGGTTATCGCTTCGTTGAGGGTTGCCTTCACGCGGGGCTGCTCGTCAACGGGAATATAATCGGTCAACCAGTTCGGATTGGGCGAGGATGTATCCTTCAAAAAGCCACGTCCCTTCAGCTCGTGCATCTCCTGCCAATCCCCACTCATGGAATACAGCCCCTCGGACGATGCACTGACAAAGGCACTCAGGCGCGCCTCGCTGGATTTTGCAGCCAGAACTTGCCGTTCCAGATCGGCATTGGCCTGAAGCAGCTTGCGCTCGGCCACGATACGGCCCGTCGTTTCCGTCACAACCAGAAAAATACCGGCGACATGGCCATCGTCATCCCATAACGGGCTATGGCAGTGCGTGAAGAATGCTTCCTGCTGTACCCCGTTGCGATTGGGCGTGTATCGGGCATCCTCTACAAAATAAGCCTTCCCCGAAAGGACATGATCAAAAATCGGAGTCAACTGATCCCACATCTCAAGCCACCATTCCTTGGCGGGTCTTCCAAGATTTCCAGGGTGCTTGTTACCCAGACTTGGAGCGTAGGCATCGTTGTAAAAGGTAATCAGATGCGGACCCCAGTGCACCATCATGGGAAAGTCGGAGCTGAGTACTATTCTGATGGCTGCCTGAAGCGACAGGGGCCAACCTTCGACAGGGCCTAATGGAGTGTTCTGCCAATCAACGGCCCGTAATCGTTCACCTGCCTGACCGCCTCCCACGAGACAAGACTGCTTACCCATCATACGTTAGCGTTTAGCCCTAGAGGAGAAGGAATTGCAGGGGCAAATGCCCGCCGAGTGATCGAAATGGCTGTTTAGACCTGCTATTTAGCCTGTCTTTTATACATCTCAAAATCAAGCGGCGTAACGTAAAGACTTTGCAGTAGAAGGGATTTCATCGTCCCCAAAAGCGATGTGGTACGGATAAGATCCTTCAAAAGCTGAGCGGAAGAAGCCGTGCGGCATTCCTGCCGACGTGCTCATGCGCCTAGTTGGTGGCCGCGTGAGCATGAGGGTTATAGGTACGGATTTCAGAAAAGGCTGTTAAGGATTCAGTCGATCAGACCGAGATGAAACCAGCCTGGCTGGTTTCATCTCCAGGCGTCACACTAACTGGCCCATTGAGAGTTTCGAATGACGCTGCAGAAATTCAGGGGAGCGAATTGAGGGTCTTTGTCAGCGATAACATCTGCCTTGACATTGCCGAACGTAGTCTGAGGTTTGTGTTTTATTCCCTCGTAAAAGGCCTGAATGATCTCTTCCTTGAAACGATTGCCTCGAGGATGGGCATTGACGATTGCTTGTCGTTGCTCATCGCTGTATTCCGGGTAGGTTAGCCCTAGCACGTCCATCTCTACGCCTGCCGTGACCAGGGCAATCAGCGGATGCATGTGCTGGGGAATGCCCGGCGTGGTATGCAGTGCAATCGAGGCCCATACGGTATCGATATCCTGTTGGTTTATCCCGTGGCTTGCCAGAAATGTCTTGGCCGCGTTGGCACCATCTACCTCAAAGCGCTCGCAGGCGCTGCTGTGCTGATGCGTCAGGCCCATGTCATGGAACATGCAGCCGCAATACAAAAGCTCCGCATCGTATGTTAAGCCGCGCTTTTGCCCGGCCAGCGCCGCGAAGTAATAGACCCGGCTGGAATGGTGAAAGAGGAGGGGAGATGCGGTATCTCGAACAATCTCAGTAATTTCCCGAGTCAATGCGGTATCAGGGATGCTGATGCCATCAATATTAATACTCATGCAAACTCTCCGGCAAAGGGTGGAAAACAAGTTTCACCCGTTGCCATCATGTCCTCAATTGCAGTATTGCGTTAAATCCTGCCATTATCCGTCTGAGACAGACGTGTAGAGGATTTCGATGACCAGACTTGTCGCCATCCTGGCGCTTCCCGGTGTGCAGCTGCTCGATGTGGCGGGTCCTTTGGATGTTTTCGCACAGGCTAACCTTGAATCAGGAGGCTCCTCCTACCTGTGCAGGGTAATTGGGCTTAAGTCAGGTCCCGTCCAAAGTTCGTCAGGTGCACGTCTGTATGCAGACGGCGTTGTCAATGAACAGCCGGAGCGCTATGACACTGTTCTTGTCGCAGGGGCACCGCATATCTCCAATCTCAAACCGGACCCGATAACTCTGGCGTGGATACGCGGTGCAGCAAAGCGTGCGCGGCGCTTTGGTTCTGTCTGTACAGGTGCATTTGTTTTGGCTCACAGTGGCTTGCTCGATGGGCGTCGTGTCACTACTCATTGGGCTTGCGCACCCGCGCTGGCACAGGCATATCCCAGCGTCCAGGTCGAAGAGGATGCTATGTATATTCGAGACGGTAAATTGAGAACATCAGCAGGGGTGACGGCAGGTCTCGATCTTGCCCTGGCACTGGTAGAAGAAGACTTGGGCCGGGATATTGCAAGACAGGTGGCTTCTCAGCTGGTTATGTATTTCAAGCGACCCGGAGGGCAGCTCCAGTTCAGCCGGCATGGACAGTCCAGTATCGGCGGTCGGTCTGTTCTACAGGAAACACAACGGTGGGCCATGGCGAACCTGTCGTCACCGTTGTCAGTCGACGCGTTAGCGGCTCATGCAGGTATGAGTCCCCGACATTTTGCGCGATTGTTTTCAGCTGAAATCGGTGAAACGCCTGCGGTATGGGTAGAGCGTGCGCGCATAAGCGCTGCTCGTTTGCTTTTGGAAGAGCAGGGCGATGTGCCCAAACAAGTCGCTACCAAGGTCGGCTTTGCCAGCACCGATACGTTGCGCCGAGCCTTCATGAAACACGTGGGCATTACTCCAGCCGAATACCGTAAACGCTTTCATGCATGAGGGGCTTAATGCATAAGACATAAAGCCGCTACCGCACTACAGTTACATTCACATGCTCGGTCTGCCCGGAATCATCCAGTACGCTGATCTCGTAAGCTCCTGGCCTGGGAAACGTGTAACTCAATTGTTCCGATTGCTCTGCCACCGGTTCGCCGTTGACGAACCACCAGCGTGAACCTTCACCACCCTGCGCGGTTACGGTGATGGAAACGGGCTCGGATTGTCCGGCAGGCGCCTGTAATCGTGCACCATCACGTAGCCCGGTAATCTGTAACGGACTGGCTGCAGTGCCAAGGGTAGGCGCACAGTTCGAATCGATTGATGGCAGACGGGACGTGCGGCGCTCGCGCGCGGCCAGCCAAGGTTCGAGGGACGCAGGCCAAGCCAGGAAACGTACCGGGCGTGCGCCAGAACATGATGGCGCCACCTGCTTGCCTGCCTCATTGACCCAATAGGTCTCATCCAGTCCCTGACCCAAGGGCTGGTCAGGGGCTTGCATTGTGGGGGGCGTCTGTTTATCCAGCGTGAAAGCCCAACGTCGGACTCGACAGTTTTCATCATCGGCCGGAAGCGGTTGCCCCCCAGGCCAACAGATGGATTCTACCCTGACGCTTGCAGGTCTGGTCTGTATGGGGGAGAGACGTCCTCGCTGAGTATCCCGATTGAGCAATATATCGTTGACCTGAAACAGCAGCGGGGCGGCTGAAGCAAGGCCAAACTGGCCTGCTACCGGCGTGCCGTCAGGGCGGCCGATCCAGACGCCAACCACATAACCTGGCGTAATGCCGATCGACCACGCATCCCGAAAACCATAGCTGGTTCCCGTCTTGTAAGCCAGCGCTGGAGGCAGTTGGGCTTCATCCAAGAGGGGATCTGAGCGGTCGGCCAGCATACGCCGAACGATCCAGGCAGCACCGGGCGACATCAACCGTCTTTCCATCACAGGCTCTTCTGGACGAAACCGCAGGCGGGCTACCTTTCCCTCTCGGGCAAAAGCGCTATAGCCGCTGACCAGGTCTTCCAGTCGCGCGCCGACACCGCCCAGTATCAATGAGAGATTGGGCTCAGCGCCTCGAGGATAAAAGAGCGGGACGCCTGCACTACGCAGTTCACCGGAAAACCGCTTGGAGCCATAGGCCTCGAGCAATTGCACCGCAGGGAGATTGAGCGACCGATGTAACGCCTCGCTTGCAGCGACAGGGCCACTGAAGCCTGAAGAGAAATTCCCGGGCCGGTAATCGCCAAAGCGTCGAGGGATATCTTGCAGCAAGGATTCCGAGTGGATCAGACCTGCGTCCAGCGCCTGGGCATACAGGAAGGGCTTGAGCGTGGAGCCGGGTGATCGTATGGCTGATACCATGTCGACATGGCCAAACCGACGATCATCCGTGATATCGACAGAGCCCAGATATGCCTTTACCGCCATGCTCCCGGTATCAACCACAATAATTGCAGCTGAAGTGCGCTCCGGTAGACGGGCCCGCCAATCAAGGAGCAGCGATTCGAGGCGCCGTTGCAAGGCAATGTCGATGGTCGTGTGGATCGCTGGCGACTCTCCTGTCGTATTCAGCCGACGAGCCAGCAGCGGTGCCTGGTCAGGCGATTGCCGGGGCGCCAGCCAAACAGGTTCTTCCATTGCCTCTTTTACCGCCTTGGCAGGCCATACCCCTTCGCTGTCCAGTCGGGCGAGCACCTTGTCTCGCGCCGCCTGTGCCCGTTCGGAAAAGCGATCAGGCCTCAAACGACTGGGCGCTTGTGGCAATACCGCAAGTAGTGCCGCTTCGGCACGAGTAAGGCTCACAGGTGACTTGCCAAGATAAGTCCAGCTGGCGGCGGCAACCCCTTCCAATGTGCCGCCGAAAGGGGCGCGATTGAGGTACAGCGTGAGGATTTCCCGTTTGGACAGATGCCACTCAAGCTGAGCGGTCCGAAACAGCTGGCGAAGTTTTCCCGTCAGAGTCCGCGGGTGTGGATCGAGCAAACGGGCAACCTGCATGGATAGCGTGCTACCTCCCGAGACGACCCGTCCGCTTGAGAGATTCAGCCAGGCGGCACGTGCGAGCGCAGCCGGATTGATGCCGGGGTGCTGATAGAACCAGCGGTCTTCATACGCCAGTAACGCGTCGAGGTAGTAGGGCGAAACGGTATCTGGCGTAGCGGGATAGCGCCAGATACCTTGCCCATCGGCGAACCGGTAGAGCGGCTCGCCGTCTTCGGCCAGAATGACATGGGCAAGCCCATCGTCAGGAACAGGTAGCGGCCAAAGCTGGTCAGCCAGCCATAACATTGCAGCAAGCACTGAAAAAAGGCTCAGCGCGAGACGAGACCAGTACTTTGCGGCGTGCAGGCCTTTTTTCATGGCTACACAACTCGGGAGGTCTGCCGCTTAACGCGGCAGAACAACCAGTTGATCAGGGGTAGCACCCAGCGCTTGCCAGGCAGGGCGATACATGGACTCCACCTGGGGTGGTGGCACGAGGTAGCGTCCTGGTGTAACGGCCCGCGCCAGGTATACCAGATGCGTGGTGCCATAGCCGTTGACATCTACGGCGGCAACATAACGATCATCTCGGTACTCCTGATGCTTGAGCGTACCGTTCTGCATCGCCTTTACCCATTCACGAACGTTGCTGCCGGCGTCTTCCAGGCTGGCTGCGCTTTGTGCCAGGTTCTGGTTTTCCAGCTCAAGTCCTGCCGGTAGCAGGTCGACCACCAGCGCATCGGGTACACGTTGATGAGCCCGTACGGCAAGGTGCACAAGCACAAGCTCGCCACTATGGAGTTGAGACAGGTTGACCGGACGGCCATCCATCCCCAGGTAGCTGCGCTCGATGCTCAGGTTTTCGCTGATAGGTGCTGGTGTCTGCATCCCATAACCGGTCACAGTCAGCTGCTGATACACCACTGCATCACCCGTGTTGCGTACCGAAAGCGGTGTATTGAGTTCGGCACCATCGATGTGCTGCGTTACGTCACGGTTATCGGCCAGTTCGCGCGGGGCTCCTGCCAGAGTCAATTCGACCTTCCAGGGCTGGGCCGGTTTACTCATGACCGAGCGACCCGCGAGATATAGCCAGTTTCGTTCTTGCGTCGACAGCCACTGATGAGTAGACAACTCTTCCGCCAGCGCAAACAGACGTTGGGTACGTTGGTCTGCCGCCAGGTCATTTTCTTCGAGCAGTGCCAGAATCTGCGCCTCGTCACGCAAGACACTACCGTAGTCATGGAACCAAGCCTTTGAGGCGCGAACCTGTGCAAGTCCGGCCGTCAACGCTTGCATTGCCCGATCATTATCACCCATGCGCTGCAGGGCAATGGCAAGATGGACCAAGGGCAGGCCGGACGCTGCAGCTTCACGGCGATCAAACAGGCTACGCAGTGCGCCAAGCGGTGCCTGTTTGCTGCGTGCCAGTACATAAGCCGCATAGGCCTGAACGGCAAAGCGGTCATGTGTGGCGTTTTCGCTATACCCTACATCGATCTGATTAGGGTCTTGCAGATAGCGCAGCAGCCGTTGTGTTGCCTTGTTCAGAGGTTCGGTGGGTACAGCAAAGCCTCGCTCCCGAGCCCGTAGCAGGAAGTCAGTGACATACGCTGTCAGCCAGTACTCTTCTGAACTTTCTGCGCTCCAGAGACCGAAGCCGCCCGAGTATCGTTGCATTCCTAGCAGTCGATCGATTCCCACCTCGATCTTGCGGCGGCGGTCGCTCTCCTGCTCACCCTGAATGCCGAGACGCTTGAGTGATTCGGCGTCTGCATAAAGAGAGGGGTAAAGCCCACTGGTGGTCTGTTCGAGACAGCCGTATGGGTAGGCCTCAAGTGCCTTAATATGCTCGGCCAGATTAAGCGGTGGCTGGCTGGATACTGCCAGCATGGCTTCCCGCGTTTCTGGAGCATAGGCTTCAAGCACCGATGCCGGTAAGCTCCAGGAGGGTGTGCTGGCGTCCAGCGCGACAGAGAATTGGTCACGGCGTGCCGGATAGGCCGGGCGAACACCTAGCGTCCAGTCGCGAGACAGCGACGAGCTACCCTCTGGCATAACCAGCCCCGTGATCCGCACGGTAACCTTGCCTGTTCCGTAACCCCCAAGCGCTTTTACCGGTACCTTGAGTGTTACGCGTTGCCCTTCTTTTAAGGTAAGAGGTTTGTCGACGGTTTCCTGCAAAGCCAGGCGTCCTGAGACCTCGGTTTTGACCGTTAGCTGCTGAGTGCGTCCAGAAAGGTTTGTCACATCCAGGGCCAATGTCGTTTCGTCACCGCTTGCAAGAAAGCGAGGTGCAGCCAACTCAGCCACCAGAGGTGCCGCAACAGTGACCTTGCTTTCACCCGCCCCGAACCGATCTTCTGTCCAGGCCTGAGCCATGACGCGCAACTCACCGTTAAAATCGTCAACCGGCAGGCTTACCTCGGCATTACCTTCTGCATCGAAGGTTACTGCCTGACTCTGCTCAGAGAGAATTTTCACCTTGGTAGGGGGCCGCTTGCCCCCGGCCGACAGGTCCGCGTCACCACCAAAAGCCAGAGCTGCCAGGCGGCCACGGCCTGCCTCGATCAGCTGGCCATACACATCGAACTGATCGGCCGTGTAGGCCTTACGGCCAAAGAAGGCTGAGAAGGGGTCCGGTGTGGTATATCGAGTGATGCTCAAAACACCGGTATCGACAGCCGACACCAGAACGTGCGCCTGTTGAGGAATCGATCCATCGGCGTTGCGTGCCTGCAGGCGGACCTTTAATGGTTGCCCCGGCTCCATGCGTGCAGGGGTGTTTACCGTCAGGTTCAGGCGACGGGCTTCACGGTCCAGCGGGAGATGGAGCAGGCCTACCGCACGCTTGGGGGTAACGCCTGTCTTGGCTTCACCTGGGCGTATAACCAGCGCCGTGACATACAGATCATGACGAGACCAATCCTTGGCGACGGGCACATCAAACGTCTTGCCGCCTTCCGGCACTTCGATAGGCTGCCACCAGAGCGGACCCTCGGCGGACTCCACGAGCAGATAACCATTGCCTGCTGTAGGAGGCGTGACAGTGATGCGAGCCTGATCGCCCGCGGGGTAGGCTGGACGGTCGAGCGAAAGCTTGACCTGGTCAGGCCGTACGCTTCCGTTGTCGGTGTTGTCCTGCCACCGATAGCCTGCCCAGAACCGAACACTGCTTATCAGGCCGGTCTCGGAGTCTTCCACTTCGACCCGGTAAGGACCCCATTCCACAGGAAAACTGACCTTCGCTGAACCGTTTGCCGCAATATCGATCGTCTCTTCAGACATGGTGATGGCTTTTTCGTTGTAACGACTACTCCAGCCTTCATCATCAGAAAAACCCCAGTAATAGTCCCTTCGTTCACGGACCAAACGGACCCGTAGCTGGCTGGCCTGTAGTTTCTTACCCTGCGCGTTGGCCATAACGATCTCAAAGCCCGCCTGGCTATTTGCATCGACCTCGCCGTCATTGAATAGAGGGCGAATTCCGGGAAGGTGTTGAGCGGGCCAGACCGGTTGGACAAGACGACGTGTCACCGGTCTGCCGCCTGACTCCTGCAGGCTGGACTGCAAAATCAACTGCAGGGGCGAGCGCGCTTCGCTCCAACGGGTATCCTGGGAAAGAAGTCCGCGTCCTTTGGTATCCAGCGTCAGGTCATCCAGGTCAAGGTCCTGGCTGAGGTCGGCCTCGGTAATGGAGCCGAACTGATAACCCGGCAGGGTTGCCACGGCTTCGCGAAGTGGTCTGACATACAGCTGGCTGGAAAGGGTATTGCCATTCGCGGGTGCTCCGTACAGGTAGCGGCCGGTCACGCTGACTTCAAATGGTTCATCTGGAGCCAGCGGCGCGTCTTCACCCTTGAGCTCAAGCGCCATGCGCTCTGGAAGGAAATCTTCGACGGAAAACTCATACAGTTGAGGCGTAGCCCCGTCTACCTGCATGACCAGTTGCCAGCGGCCGGTAGGTGCTTCTTCACCCAGTTGCAGTTCATATTGGTAAAGACCATTTGCATCAGGCTTCCAGACGAAGCGACGGCTCGTCTGGTTATCCGGCCGACGAACCTCGACCGGGACCGGGTGTGGTGGCAGCGCATGTCCGTCTCCGTCGCGCAATAGGGCATTCAGCAACACGGTCTCACCGGGTCGATACAGGTCACGAGGGCCAAATACAAAGAACTGCTGCGGTTGTTGTCTTGGGCCATCGATCTTGTATTCAGCCAGATCCAATGCGGGGTTATCCAGTCGCAGTAGGCTGGTTTGCCCATCATGCTGAGCCAGCAGCACGCGTGCGTTACCGTTGACGGTAAGCTGCGCATGTCCTTGGGCATCGGTCTGGGTTTCAGCCAGAACTGCACTGTCTTTATCCAGTACCCGAATGGCAATCTTGCCCAGTGGCTTTCCGCCGCTTAGAGCCTGAGTGAAGACATCGATCCGATCCCGATAGCGATGGGCCGACAGGCCGATATCGCTCAACGTCAGCAGCGTAGTCGACTGTTGATAGTCGTATTTGCCGGCCTGTTGCATCACGGCCAAATAAACGCCGCTTTCTTTGAGGGGCTCTATCCCAGTCAGGGGCAGCAGTACGGTTTCCCGGGTATTCAACTTGGGTGACAGGTTGAATCGGCCGGTATAGACCAGCTCTGCCATTGGCAGTATTTCGCTCGACTCCCAATACCCCATTGTGGCTCGATTACCCCACCTGGCAAGGAAGGCTGGCAGCGCATCGGGCTTGATGCGAAAAAAGTCGACATTGATTTTATCGACGTTCAGGGCAATGACCGGAAGCCCCTCGGCCAGTCGTGTTGGCAGGAGTGAGCCACGACTGGCGAAGCCAACGCTTGGGGTAATGTTTCGCGTGTTGAGTGAGGTGGTGTAAGGGGCATTCAGCGCGTTGTCATTGATGGCTTTTAGGCCCGCATCAATGGTCAGAGTAAGCTCACGCTTGGGCTGCAAATGGCGCAGCCGAAGCTCCATCTGGTTATCCGACAGTTCCCAGGCGCCATCAACCGGGCCGGCGGTCTTGTCTGTCAGATGAAGGTACTGATGAAATGCCTGTTCGCGTTGCAAGGGGACTGAAAACGTAACCGACAATGTGCTGGCACCGTCCAGCTGAATCTCAGAGGCGTCAACCACAGTCAATGCTCGGCCAGCGTATCGCTCGGCTGTCTGGGCAATGTCCTGAGTTTTTGATACCGGTGCCGATTCGGCTGTTTTAGCATCAATAGTCGCAGATGCAGGCGATCCGGATGATTCAGGCGCGGTCTTGGATGTAGATCCCGTTGGCGCATCCTGAGAGGCGTCGCAGGCGGCAAGCAGGCACAGAATCGCGCTGAGTAATATCCCTTTGAGGCGCATGTTAGTTCCATTAACAGGTCGGGGCGCGGATCATACTCCGACTGACCCTGGCAGGAATATGGTTTGCGCGCCAAGGCTTAACTATTTTTATTTTTGCTTTTCAAAGGATGGTTGTTAGTTGATACGTGCCACTGTGTAAAGCATCGAGGCTACCCGGTGTGAGAGATCCTGCGGTGCCTAGGTGTTTGGTCCCAGGGAGAAAGGGTTTATGGTATAGACCTCTATCGGAGGAGGATCCATGGCTCAGGTTCTACACAAGCGCGCCACGACCACGCACGCCATCCGAGCGGAGTTACAGCGATCGCAGGATTCGATCGCGACGCTGAGTAAGCGTTACAACTTAAACCCCAAGACCGTGATCAAGTGGCGTAAGCGCGACTCGGTTGAAGATCAGCCCATGGGACCTCGGGAGCCGCATTCGACCTCCCTGACCCTGGCTGAAGAGGCCGCTGCGATTGCGTTCCGGCAGAAGACGGTGCTGCCTCTGGACGATTGCCTGCATGCCTTGCAGCGCTTCATACCCAGGCTTTCGCGCTCGGGCCTGCATCGGCTCTACCAGCGGCACGGCATCAGCAACCTCCCGCGCTCAGCTGAGCCGGTACGTGAGAAGAAAGCCTTCAAACGCTATCCGCTGGGCTATCTGCATATCGATATCACCGAGGTGCATACCGCAGAGGGCCGGGCCTATCTCTTTGTGGCGATCGATCGCATGTCGAAGTTTGTCTATGCCGAGTTGCACACGCAGATGAGGCGCAAAGATGCGGTCGACTTTTTGGAGGCCACGCTTAAGACATTACCTTATAAAGTGCATACGGTACTCACCGACAACGGTATCCAATTTGCCAAGAAGACAGGTACAGAACGCTATCGGGCCCATCCTTTCGATGTGGTCTGTTATCGGCACGGCATTGAACATCGGCTAACCAAGCCCTTCCATCCCTGGACCAATGGCCAGGTTGAGCGCATGAACCGGACGATCAAGCAGGCCACCATCAAGGCCTTTCATTATGCCTCGCTTAAACAGCTGCAGGAGCATATAAAGGATTATCTGTGGGCGTATAACAGCGCTCGTCCATTGCGCGCCTTGAAAGGGCAAACACCGATTGGCTTTATCCTCGGGCAATGGCATAAACAACCACAGCTCTTTTTAACCGACCCAAACCTCTTCTTCCCGGGACCTAACACCTAGGTTCTTGAGAAGGCCTCTGAAAATCGGCCTCGCTATTTGAATAAGCGAGGCCGAATGTGTAAGCCACAAGCTAGCGGTATTGTTGATATTCAGCAGCGTGGCCAAGAAAATCAAACGATCAGGCCGTTATTTCGATTAGATTGCCATCGGGATCCCTAATCACCGCTTCGAAGA
Organism: Pseudomonas sp. JZ114; assembly: GCF_051027705.1. NCBI lineage: Bacteria > Pseudomonadati > Pseudomonadota > Gammaproteobacteria > Pseudomonadales > Pseudomonadaceae > Pseudomonas > Pseudomonas sp. JZ114. Next base: position 824,349 of record NZ_CP069257.1, on the reverse strand, counting down.
AGCCATCGCCCGTCCAGCGTGGCGCGGATACTAGCGCCTGTTCGCCGTCCATATGCCCAGCAAGTTTTCTGACGGCGTCTTCCGATCCCAGCGAGATGGCGATATGGGCCCAGCCTGTTACAGGTGTGTCTGAAGAGATGGTGGCTTGGTTCAGTCTCGGATGCGTCATCAGTTCGATAGTCGGTCCGTCCTCTAGAGTGACGAAGCGAGAAATGAAGCCTTTGTTGGTCTGGCTGTGGTAAGGCTGACCGATGCGGGCGCTAAAGGTCTGATGCCAGAAATCGGCGGCCCGCTCAAGATCAAGTGTCCATAGGGCAACGTGTGCAATCTTCATAGCGCCTCCTCAGTGTGTACGGTCTGTACCGAGCAGCCTGATTTTCGAAATGCCTTCAGGCGCGGCTCGACCTGGTTGTTTGTTTCAATCACCAAATGATCGATCGCCTCGCTGGGGATCACCTGATAGGGCGCCAGGGTGTCGAATTTATCGGCAGACAGGGTAATAACCGTGGCGTTGGCCGCGTTCACCAGGGCGCGCTTGAGCTCCGCTTCCTCGAAGTTGAATGCCGTCACGCCCGTTTCAAAGCTGAGCGCGCAGGCCCCCATGAAATAAATGTCTGCGTGAATAGCCTGGATTTCCCTTAGTGCTTTTGCCCCCAGGCTGCCACCCGCTTTTGAGTCGAGGCGGCCCCCGATCAGGATCGTCTCTACCCCAGGCTTGCTCAGTAGTGCTTCGCCAATAGCGGGCGCGTTGGTGATGACTGTGAGGTTGGCCTGTGAAGGAAGGGCCAATGCAATTGCCCGGTTGGTTGAGCCTGCATCCAGAAAAATCGTCTGGCCTGGATCGACCAATGCTGCCGCTGCTTCGGCCAGCACCGAGAGGATAGGTGTGCTGTTTTGAATACGTTTATTTAACGGGCCGGGGTCAGGGGCAACAGACAAAGCGCCCCCATATACTCGACGGCATAGTCCTCTTTGAGCCAGTTCGCGTAGATCTCTGCGAATCGAGTCTTCAGAAACGCTCATTTCTTTTGCCAGATCCGCTGCGATGACCCGCCCTTGAGAATCCAGGCGCTGGAGAATCACGGACTGACGTTCATGAGGAAGAATATCTTTAAGAATAGGCATGATCGTGTACTCAGTTGATCTATTAATTATGCATAAAGACGCATAAACATGCAATAAATAATTATTAAGTCAGAATTTATGCACGATTTGGCGTGTTTTGCTGGCGTGAGTGGACCTGTTTGAGCAATGCCTTAAATCAGGTGTAGCTTCACTAGGGTATTCCTTAAAGCAGTATCCTATTTGTCCTGCTGCATAAATCCTTGTCTCAGCACTAAGTTAAAGGAGGACACAAAGGTATAAATGTATATGGATGTCAGAATGTTGCTAAAAAAGGTAATATAGCAGTATCTGCCTGATTGCTTTATGCGCATGTTTGTTTTCTGCCTCCGCCAAGATTACCTCTGTACCTCAGCGGATTAATTATTTATGCGCATGAGCTGCCTGCTTCAGGTAAACCGACGCTAATTTATTGAAATAGCACTACTTTATTGAACAAGCGCAGCCGCGTTTTTGGACAGGAGCGGGTTTAGCGTCTAGCGTTGGTCGGGTTTATAGAAAAGCAGGAAACGAAACGTGGTTGAATTCCATACTAAAAATAACGCTAATATTTTTGCAGCCGCTCACAGGAAATCCCTAAAACGGTGGTCAATGTCCACCCTGGCGGCAGCGCTTCTGATGGCGAGTAATTATTCGCTGGCGGCTCAGCCGCAAAGTCCTCATTGGGTTGGAAGCTGGGCCGCGGCTCCGCAAGCCAACGGTGCTTCTGCCGGCTCAAAAGAGACTGTCGTCAGGGTGAACAATCAGACGATACGCCAGATCGTTCATACCTCTATTGGAGGCTATAAGTTTCGAGTTCGCTTATCCAATGCCTTGGGCAAGACTCCGCTGGTGATTGGCGAGGCCCGGGTTGCATTGAGTGCTGGTAAGAACACCATCAACCCTGATACAGACCGGCCCTTGACGTTTGGAGGAATATCCTCGACGACAATCCCGCCTGGAGCGGTGATGTACAGCGATCCTTTAGACATGCGGTTCTCTTCACAAGCCGATCTGGCTGTCAGCCTTTATCTACCAGAGCAGACCGAAGCTAAAACCGTACATACGTTGGGCAAGCAGACCAACTATATTTCTATGTCCGGCAACCATACGAAAGCGCGCGCGTTACAAGCAAAGTCGACCAGCACTTCATGGTACTTCCTAACGGGTGTGGATATTCTGACCCATAAGGACACCACAGCTGTTGTCGCATTTGGCGACTCGATTACAGATGGTCTCAATGCCGCGGTAGATACAAACAACCGTTGGACTGACTATCTGGCTCGCCGCCTGCTGAACCGATCCGATATCAATACCAAGGGTGTTCTTAATCTCGGCATTAGCGGCAACCGCATCCTGCACGAGCAGGTGGGACCAAGCGCACTGTCACGCTTCGATCGAGATGTCATCGCGCAGCCTGGCGTTACGCATCTGATATTACTCGAAGGCATCAACGATATTGGCTATTCGGATTTGCCCGGTTCTCGGGAAAAGGTAAGTGCCAAGCAGATCATTGCAGGTTACAAGCAGCTGATTGCCCGTGCGAAAACCCATGGTCTAAAGGTAATTGGTGCCACGCTTCTACCGTATGAAGGGGGCAGCTATTACACCCGGCAGGGCGAGGCCAAGCGTCAGGAAGTAAACAAGTGGATTCGTGAAAGCGGGGCCTATGATGCGGTTATCGATTTTGACAAAACCATGCGTGACCCGAAAAGACCGACCCGATTGAACCCCTTGTTCGACTCGGGCGATCATATTCATCCCAACGAGACTGGCTTCCTTGCAATGGCTAATGCCGTCAACCTGGATTGGCTCAAGTAACAAGGGTGTATAGCAAGAGGCCTTTCACAAAGGCTTCTTGCTTGCAGGCAGCTATGGGGACCTGTCATTTCCAGACCATTACTTGAGGGGGATATTAAATGCGTCATCCGTTCTGTCGATAGCTTACAGCTTCAGTTATGTCTTTATCGCTATCAATACTTGAAGTGCCTTTTAATGGTCACTTCTTATTGTTCTGGTACTGGTTATACAGATTGGTATTCACATCTTAATTATTGAGCACTAGATGCTCTGGCAGTTTTTGCTATCTGTACGAAAAGCATGATGTAAAAGGCTGCGATGCACCATCTCAATTAGTCGTGAAGGACAGCAGGTGCAATTTTTGAGAGCGATTGACGGCTAGATTATTAGCGCTAGCTCCAAGGCAGGAGTAGGTAACTGCTTAGCATATCAAGTGTAGTGGTTAGGTGTTGCAAATAAGCGATGTAGTCGTTAAGTCAGTCTGCCATTTATTGCTACACCTGGACGATAGCCAGCAGCTGTTACTGCTCGGGTACACCCTAATGATGAATAGCTATCGTCCTGGCTTCGTTACATCTTATGAGCATTCATCAGTCGACCACGAAGAGCCTTGCTCCGCTAGCCGTGTAAGAGCGGTGTGCCTCAGCATTATCTGCGACCTGATAGCTCATGCCTGGCTTAAGAGTGAATTGACGACCATCGTCAAGCTCAGTCTGTAGTTCACCTTCAAGACAAAACAGTATGTGACCTTTCGAGCACCAATGGTCTGCTAGGTAGCCAGCACTATACTCAACCATTCGTACTCGGATGGAACCATAGGTTTGGGTACGCCAGTAAGCCGAGCCGGTTTCGCCAGGATGGGTTGTCGGCTCAATCGTAGACCAGTCAGTTGTTCCAAAAGGTATGTTGTCAATTTGCATGAGTTTTGTCTCAGCTGGTCCCAGGAAGAGGATGACGTTACAGCACCTAAGGCGAGTAATCGTAATCTAGCTAGTCCAATCAACCAATAACGGATGCTAGACAGTAATGGTTATTAAAGATTTGTAGTCGCTGGGTATGCCTCAGCGACTACACTTAATGACCGTGCATTACCGCCCGTTAGTCGAATGGGTACTCATCCATTTGCTGACCTTATAAGGCTGGTCTATAGATTTCTAGCTTCGTCTTTCGACTTAGCGAATCGAAATCTTTGGTCTCACAAGGAAAGTACCTCATGTTTATGCTAAAGCCTCTGGCACTAACTGTCCTTTTCGCTATCTCGGGTACCACACTAGCCGCTAGCCACACCGCCACCCAGACACAGAATGGAAATAACAATGAAGTCACGCTCGAACAGAGCGGGGAAGGCAATACGGCAACACAGACCCAGACGGGTGATGCGCATCGGTCTGCCGTTGTGCAGAGCGGGAACAATAATTCCGTAGAAACTCTTCAGGAGGGCTATGGCAGTGAGGTCAATGTTAATCAAAGCGGTAATGGGAATCTTGCCTCTGTCTATCAACATCCCGATTATATTGAGCTGCAAGCAGGCCACACTGCATCAGTAACTCAATCAGGGGACAGCAATACTGTAAAGCTTGAGCAGCAAGGAAGTTTTTACACAAATAACGCTACGCTATATCAGGAAGGAAACAACAATACCTATGATATTCATCAGGGAAGCGTATATGGTGATAACACTCTGACTGCTACTACAACGGGTAATAATAATCAGCTGACGGTTTCTCAGACTGACTACGTAACCGCGCAAGTAGAGCAGACGGGCAACAGTAACCAGATAACTCTGGGGCAGAGCTTTGGGGGAGCGGGTGGAGCAGATTCCACTATCAGTCAAAATGGCAACAATAACTTGGCTGATGTGATTAATGGTGGGGGCCGTTACGGGCAGAACAGTGTCGCCCTTTATCAAGAAGGCGATGCTAACTCGGCTTCAGTTAGCCAGGGAGGTCTTAACTCCGTAAACCTCAGTCAGCAAGGCAACGGCAATAATGCAGTTGTTTCGCAAGGGATAGGTGGCCAGCTTTATGGGCGTTCCGTCGGCAATAACAACGCTGTCGATATAGATCACCGTGGCGAAGGCTCAACCGTTGCATATGCTCAGGAAGGTGACAGTAACCTGCTCTCTATCGATCAGGCTGACAGTAATAATTATGCCGATGTTAGCCAGTTTGGCAGCGCTAACGAGATTACTCTGTTACAAAGCGACCATTTTACATTTGACCCAGCAGGTCATTCCGCCACGGTCAGACAAAACGGTGAGGGTAACAGAGTTAGCATCAGTCAAACTCAGGAATACAACCCAGGCGGCCAGGGAAATACGACTGTTGTTACGCAAGCGGGTATGGGCAACATAGTCTCTATTACTCAACGGTAACGCATCTAAGCTGATGCCACTCATGTGGTATCAGCTTTGTAACTTGCACACACCGGTTATAAGAACAAGTCAAACATAGTTTGTTTGTTAGACGTCTGTTTCCTCAATGCTTGATAATAACGTCCTATTTATAATGGTTTTTTCCGGTGTAGGCATTAAGGTATACCCTATGGGAACGCCGACCTATTTACAGCTAAAGGATCGATCTACTTAATTAGTAGAAACGGCTAAGCTATCTTTACCGTTACGCTGGTAAGTAAACTGTTCTTAAGTCTATTGCTCTTCTCTAATAACTAGGACTTAATTGTTCACAAAGATAGCAATGGACGACTCCATCGGCCTCAACCCAAATGGCTCCTACAGAGGCAGGTGCAGCGGAATCAGGTTTGTTAAGACCCATGAGAGCCGATTCTTTAAAGGCAAGGAGCGAGATTTCAATACAGGCGAGATCCTGGATGACAAGCTCTTTATCAACGGAACGTTTGCAGGTGGCGATAAACCTGGTGCTCCTCCCGTCATCAAGAGGTGCCGATGTCATGTCTTCCTTAGTCCTGTCTGCTTCTTCGTGCGGCTATCGGCATGAATGAACTGACCGCTGATTTCCCTATCGATAGTTAAAGGCCTGACAAGCAACGTTCTAAAGGTCAGCCAAGTACACCGGGTTGATTAATGCAATGCCTAAATCCAGGCGCATTACTTGGCTCACCTCTGACAAAAGTGCGAGTCTTGATGAAACAAGAGCTAAATTTTCAGACATTATTCGAAGCGCTTCCGCACCTTGTGCTGGTCCTGTCTACAGGTCCTGAGTTCATCATGCTGGCTGCTAACGAAGGGCGGCTTAGGGGAACCAATACGCGGCGTGAGGACTGCATAGGACGATCGATATTCGAGGTGTTTGGAAAGAATCCGGACGAGCGAACAGAGTTTGGTGCAGGCGTATTACGCGCCTCGCTAGAGCGTGTGGTACAGACCCGAGCGCCTGATCGCATGGCAATCACCAAGTATGATATTCCTCGGCCAGCAGCGCAGGGTGGGGGCTTTGAAGTACGCTACTGGAGTCCGCTTAATACGCCTGTGCTGGATGAAAAGGGCGAGGTCATCTACATCATCCATCAGACCGAAGATGTGACGGAGCAGGTTGTCGAACAACAACGCTCCAATTCAAACCTCAAGGTTGTTGATGAGCGTTTTCGTGCTGCCCTGCTGGCATCTGAAGCCGGTATCTTTGACTGGTATATCGATGAAGACAGCCTCTACCTTGATAGCGCGCTGCAACAGCTGTTCAAACTGCCGGATACCCTTACTCATAATGCTATAGAGCGCTTTCTCGGCTATGTACATCCAGAGGACCAGGCGCAGGTACGCCGATCCTTTGCTCAATGTCTGCAAGGTAGCAATTTTACAGTTGAGTTTCGACTACAGCGTAACCAGGACGAAAGATGGCTGGTCTGTAAAGGTAATGTTTTCAGGGATGCCGCAGGCAATCCATCGTATGTAACAGGTACTTGCGTGGATATCAGTGCTCGAAAGCACGCTGAGAACGCCTTGCGTGAGCTCAATGAAACATTGGAAGCGCGTGTTGCCTCCGAGGTAGCCGAGCGTACTCGTGTGGAAGAAACACTCCATCAGGCCCAAAAAATGGAAGCAGTGGGGCAACTCACCGGCGGTATTGCCCATGACTTCAATAATCTGCTCACAGGGATCATTGGTAGCCTGGAGCTGATGCAGCGGCGCCACAGTGCCGGTAGTTCGAAGGATGATGAGCGCTATATAAACGCAGCCGTAACTTCGGCACAACGGGCGGCAGCGCTCACTCAGCGCCTTCTGGCTTTTTCTCGGCGTCAGACACTGGATCTCAAGGCGATTGACGTCAACCAGCTGGTAGCCTCGTTAGAGGATCTGCTTAACCGTACGACTGGGGAAAATATCAAGGTTGTAACAGCGCTAAGCGCAGGCCTTCCTCTGGCCTGCATGGATGCCAATCAACTCGAGAGCGCCCTGATTAACCTTGTGATTAACGCACGGGATGCTATGCCGCACGGCGGCACTATCACCATTTCGACTGCCGCTTTCGACGTAAAGAGTGACCAGGTGGCCAGATGGGCTGAGCTCAAGGAGGGCCAATACATACAGTTGACGGTAACAGATACCGGTATGGGAATGGCGCCTGATGTGTTAGCTAAGGTCTTCGAGCCCTTTTACACCACCAAGCCTATCGGTCAAGGAACAGGGCTAGGGTTATCCATGGTGTATGGTTATCTAAAACAGGCCAAAGGGTCCGTTCAGATTCTCTCTGAGCCTGGAAATGGAACCAGTGTTCACTTGTATATGCCTTGCCATAAAGGTGACGCAAATACTTTGTCAGCAGAGAAAAACAGGGTGGCACCGTTAGGAAGTGGTGAGATCGTACTGGTCATTGAAGATGAGGCAGTGGTTCGCTCGCTCATCGTAGAGGTACTGGATGAGTTAGGCTATCGGGCGCTTCAAGCTGCAGATGCTCAAGAGGCTATCCCTCTTTTAGAAAGTGATCAGCGCATTGATCTGATGATCTCTGATGTAGGGCTACCAGGCATGAATGGACGTCAGCTTGCTGACTTTGCCCGTTTAAGCCGACCGAACCTGAAGGTTCTCTTTGCGACTGGCTATGCGGAAGGCTCCAATGTGAGCGGTTATCTTGCACCCAACATGGAAATTATTACCAAGCCTTTTGCAATCGAAGCACTTGCCAGCAAAATCAAGGAAATTTTGAAGGCCCCATAAGCTGACACTGACCAAAAGATGGCTTGGCACGTTGTACATCGCTGCCCATAACGTTAAGCAGGCTTTGGCTCTCATGCGACCAGCTCTATACAGAGTCGTTTTGCTATCTTTACCCCATCTGGTCATGGCCGAAAAAGCCTGAGTCCAGTACCAGCTCACGTAGCGGCTGTAGCCGCTTCTCCGATTCGTCTGCCTGATAGCGGCACTGCGCAGCCTCATCGTGCGAGCCTGCGCGGTCTGCAAGCTCGGCCATTTGCCTGAGCAGGACGATGCGTTCTTCAACCGCACGCAAGGTGTCCCAGAGCCCGTTATCAATGGCCTCGTTAACCTCAGCAATGAGCGTTTTCATCGAAAAGGCGTGTCCGGTATGACATCGAAACCTGATAATAGAACCTTCTTCGATCTGTACCAGGACGCCATGACACTCGGGACAAGTATATTTTGATACTGCACCTAGGGACATTACACCCGCTTCGAGGCCGTTGCCCTTGAGTTCAATCAGCTTCTCAATCACGTGTCCGCCCCTGGCGGGACGGGCATGCTGCCTATCTATCTGCGTGCCCACAGCCCTAACTATCTGCTGAGCCAGTGCCTCGATAGGGCCTATGAAATCAACCTTCACATGCTTTATGGCGCTTTCAGGCATTGATTCGTGCATCGCCTCGGATGGATCCTGTACCAAAGCCAAGCCCTCTCTGTCTTTAATCGCCCAGAGACCTGCGGTTCCATCGTCAAGCGCCCCTGTAAGAATGACACCGATTACACGTGCACCATGACTTACCGCGGCTGAGCGAAATAGAACGTCTATCGCTGGGCGTACCCGGCATTCCTTCGGGCCTCGTGTAACACGTAGCCCTTCTTCTTCAAGCATCAGGTGACGATCTGACGTAGCCACATAGACGCTCCCAGCTTCGAGCGGCTGACTGTCATCGGCAGGCACAACCCGCATCTGTGTCACGCGAGAAAGAACCTCGGGTAGCACGCTGGGTGCATAAGCGGGTATATGAAGAACTACCAGGAACGCGGCAGGAAGGACAGGAGGAAGACTCTGGAATAGCGTGGTCAATGCCTGGACCCCTCCAGCGGAGGCCCCAATCACTACGATGTTACGTATATCGGCATCCAATTTCATCGGCCTTATTCCTGGCTGGGACATAAGGGTTAGGACCAGAGAGTTGGCCTGCCGTGCGCAACAACCTAAGCCTTGCTCATTTTACGAACGCTCAACTCAGCGAGCATGCACATCGGATTTCGGCCAAATAGCTCAAATACAAGCCCAGCCTCTTCTTCCATCTCAGATCCTGATAACGGCTTGCGAGACAGCATGAGCAAATCCCTGCCGGAAAAAAGCGAGAGCAAAAGGCTTTAAAGGCATTTAAGCGGTAAGACTAAGAAAAGCAGGCTTTATTGAGCCGAGAGCAGGGGATGGATAGATTCATAACAGAGCGGGAGCTTATGCCCCCGCTCATGTCATCTCTTACTGACGACCGCCGCCATGGCTATGCTCGCCACCTTTCTTGCCCGCTTCAGAGGCTTTCTCGCGATCATTGGCAAAGTTGCCACCGCTGTTTTGACCGCCTTTCTTGCCTGCTTCAGAGGCTTTCTCACGATCGTTAGCGAAGTTACCTGGATTGTCGTTTTTAGCTGTCATGTCTTTCTCCACAATGGTTAGGACTTGCCTGGCTGATCGGAACAATCACCCTTCAAGAGATCGGAAGGGAAAAGGCTGTACGGAGTTCCTTAAAAGTTGGGTATACCCTTTTTATAGGATAAGCGGTAAGTAACAAATTCTAGAAAGCACTCCGAGGAACATCAAAGTACGCGGCCCTATCAGCCTCGCTTAAGAGGTATTACCGTAAATGCAGCTCAGCCAAGTGTGCAGCCTCAGAGGTATACCCCAGTGACGACAGGCACTGGAGCATTGCAGCGAGCCGTATAAACCCGCTGCAACCCTATCCAAATGGACAGATTGCTTATTTGAACTCGCATTCTGTGGCTTTCATGACCTGGCAAAAGGCACCCACGAGTGTCGCGTTATGATGGTCAATAATAGCGTTAGCGCTCATCACTGGCGTATCTGAGCAGGTATGTCCATCCTCTATAAGGATAGCCTCGAACCCTAAATCCCGTACTGCGCGGCAGGTGCTATCGATACAGTACTGAGTCTTCATGCCCGCAATTACAACAGTATCAACGCCTTTTGATCGGAGCTGTTCGGCCAGATCGGTAAAAGCAAACGCATTGGGTCTGGTTTTATCAAAAATAATTTCGGAGCCTTCAAGAGCCAGTCCATTTACCAACTGAGTGAGAGGGCTACCCGGCTCAATCGGACTACCAGCAGCGCCTGTATGCCTCGCAAGGAAAACGGGAGAGCCCGCTTTTTGAGCTCGATAGATAAGGTCATTTAGGGTGGAAAGTAGACGATCGCCAAGCCAGGGTTTGTCTGGACCTTGAAACAGGCCTACCTGCATATCGAGGATCAAGAGTGCGTGCATGGATTATGTCCTTACGTTGGCCAGTGACGTAAGGACAAATAAAAAGCCCCTACCATCACTGGCGGGGCCTTTGGATTCGCTCGCTATCTCTTGCTCACGACACCTTGCACGGCCCGCCTATAGCGGTCGTGGTGGTAGCGGTCGAGGTGAGCTGAGTTATATGCATGTCTTGAATATAGTGACAGCTGCAAATGTCAGCAATACCGACACTTTGCCATCAGCAAGGTTGGACAGGATGTTTATTCGGTGTGCTTGCTTCAAGGGAAAAAGTGAGCACGTTAGGACAGTCTTTTTTGAAAAAAGAAGCGTGTATGCTCTGGTGGAAAACTATCAAGATGACCAAATTCAGTGAAACCATGTTTTTGGTAGAAACCCGGTGCCTGAAAGTCAAAAGTATCGAGCCAGATTCCGACGCAACTTCTTTCACGCGCAACGTCTTCGGCCATGTCCACCAGGCGTGAACCTATGCCTTGGCCCCTTGTTTCTTCAGGTATGGCTAGCAACTCGATGAATAGCCAACGATAGTATATTTCCCCATAGAGCCCCCCAATGATTTCATTGGTGTCCTCATCGCGGACTAGTAGCGCGATTGACTCTGGTTTCGGATCACCCGCTTTAGAATGATTATGAGCCCGTAAGGGTTTAAGGATAGCCGAGCGCTCATTTTCTTTTGGGTTAATTGCAATCTCGATACGCGCACTCATGAGCTCATCCTTTCGATATTGACTGTGGTACCCATACATTAAGGCTTTAAAGCTTAAACAGATCGTACCAGGTCAGCCGTGTATTTTTTGAATGTAGCTGTGCCAAGGAAGTAGCCGTCTTGTGGCAATAGCCTATGTAACTGCCGCGCTGGCATAAAAGTATGTGTTCGGATTTAAAGAAGTTTGCTTTCTTTGAGATTGCTGACAACGTCAGCACAACGCTTTATCAGCGCCATGCTTATCGCCGCGCCCCTGCCGTTTTTCATACCTAAGCCTCGGCCCCTATAGTCTTAGGTACATCCCTGATGCATAAAGTTAAAACAATGTAGGTGCACGGACAGCCATAGCATGCAAAGCCATTGAATAGGCTTCTGCCTCATTTATAAGCGCAAAATAATTTCCCAGTAGTCTAAATTGACTTTAAAGACGATCGGTCTAATATGGGGGCATGACTACCAGTACCTTACCGGCCCGCCGAGGCCGGCCACCTAAGATTCCCCGAGAGCACGCCGATACGCGTGACGCTTTGATCCATGCGGGTATGGAAATCTTTACCGAGCAAGGCTTTGCCGCCACAGGCATTGATTTAGTCCTTAAACGAATACAGGTGCCTAAAGGCTCGTTTTATCATTATTTCGATAGCAAGGAAGCCTTTGGGCAGGCAGTGCTCAGGAGCTACGCAGCTTACTTCGCGCGTAAGCTTGACCGCTGGTTATTGGATGAAAGCGTTGATCCCATACAGCGGCTAAAGAACTTTGTAGAGGATGCCAAAGTCGGTATGGCCAGGTACGAGTTTCGACGCGGCTGTTTGGTTGGCAATCTTGGACAGGAAGTACTCGTTCTGCCGGATAGTTTTCGCTCCCAGCTAGAAGCGACCTTGCTTGATTGGCAACGGCGTTTAGCTGACTGCCTTCGTGAGGCAGCAAAGAAGGGACAGCTGCGGTCTGGATGTCATTGTGATGATTTGGCTGCTTACTTCTGGATTGGCTGGGAAGGCGCTGTGCTACGTGCACGACTGTCTCAGACGGTGCAGCCTCTCGACTGTTTTATTGAGGGCTTTCTGAAAGGCATCAAAGCATAACTGCTGCTGCCTAATTAAAGACGATCGGTCTAAATAGGAGACATGATGTTTAAAGCAATTCTCATCGACAAAAATGCATCAACCTATAACGCTCGGCTGGCTGACATGAGCGAAGACCAGCTTCCTGAAGGGGATGTAACGGTACGTGTTTCCTATAGCACGCTGAACTTCAAGGACGGACTGGCTATAACAGGGAACAGCCCTGTCGTGCGCAAATTTCCCATGGTGCCTGGAATAGACTTTGCCGGGATCGTTAAGGAAAGTACTCATCCACGGTACAAGGCTGGAGACCGAGTGCTGCTCAATGGATGGGGCGTTGGTGAAAGTCATTGGGGTGGACTGGCTCAAAAGGCCAGCGTACAGGGTGATTGGCTGATCCCGCTACCGTCCGGGCTCGACGAACACCAGGCCATGGCAATCGGTACTGCCGGATACACTGCCATGCTTTGTCTAATGGCGCTGGAGCGACATGGAATCACACCTGATAAAGGAGACATCCTGGTAACAGGTGCTAATGGTGGCGTTGGTAGTTTCGCCGTTTCTCTGCTAGCTCGTAACGGTTATTCGGTCATTGCTGCCACAGGGAGACCCGAGGAGTCGGAGTACCTTAAAAAGCTTGGCGCCCAATCGGTTATCAACCGCAACGAACTGTCTGAGCCGGGCCGTCCGCTCTCCAAAGAGCGCTGGGCTGGAGCTATTGATTCAGTGGGTAGCCATACGCTTGCAAATGTCTGTGCTGCCACTCGGGCAGAAGGAGCGGTAGCCGCCTGTGGTCTAGCACAGGGTATGGACCTGCCCGCAACCGTAGCGCCTTTCATTCTTCGCGGGGTAAGTCTGCTAGGTATCAATAGCGTCACCCAGGTCTACGAGCGGCGTGTGGAGGCCTGGAACCGCCTGCAGACAGATCTCGATTTATCTATGCTGTCTGAAATAACACGCGAAATTACGCTAGGGGAGGCTATTAGTGCATCCACTGATTTGCTTCAGGGCAAGATACGCGGGCGGCTTGTCGTCAACGTGAATCGCTAAGAGAGCTTGGTGGATGTTACCTGTCTGGTGCCCAAGTGCTTGGTAAAGCAGCTGCTATTGTTGAGCCGCTCCTGGCTTTGTTCATAACCCAACTTGATTGTTGAGCGTTATCCTCAGATCCATTAGCCAGTAACAAACTGGCCAATGGAAAGACTTGCAGCTCAGTAGAATGTGCTTCGCCAGCTCGGCTGCGTATGGAGAGAGGATATCAAAGCAGTAGGTACATAAATACAATAACCGGGTCGCCCAGGCTTAACCATTGAGGGCTTCTTTTCAGCTGACTATAGAGATATGTTGCTTCAGGCGCTATGGCTATTCCTATACCTTGCGTTACCAGGCTGCCCACAGCATTCAGGGTAGCAATCTACACCCGAAGAGTTAGGCGCTTGCCGGCTTGCTTTACCTTTTTCAGAGGTTATTGAAGCGCATATAAAACTCACTGCTGACCAGACTAACGAAACCTATCTAAAAACTAGCTAGGCAGGTAAAGCGCTTCAGACGATCCAGGCAGAAGTTGCGTCAACCGAGGAGCATAGGATCAATCCATCTATTAGTCTGGATGGAGGTCAGATACCAACAGTACTCAGCACTGGAAGAAGCCTGACATCATTCAGGAAAGGCTGTAATCAGAAAGCGCTGCTTAGCTTAGCGCCTCATCTCTTTGACAGCAGTGGCCAGTTGGTCGATTGTCCAGGGCTTGCGTAGAAAAGGCACATCCTTAGGTAGTTGTATTTCCAGGCCGGTATAGCCAGACATCAAGACGATTGGAAGAAAGGGCCAGCGTTTTGAAACGATATGCGCCAGGTCGATGCCGTTGATGTGTCCGGGCATTCTCACATTCGATACGACCACACTTACCAATAGCGCTTTGCCCTCCAGAAAGTTCAGGGCCTCGTCAGCCGTACCAAACGCCGCTACTTCAAAACCTTCGTTTTGTAACACGTCGATCATTAGCTCACGAAGCATGACCTCATCTTCCGCTACAAGCGCAATGGGGGGGTAACGCTGTGATGTTTCAGCATCATGTACATCCATTTGACGTAACCCAGTTGAGGTTTACTTAAAGCATAGCTGCTTTATAGAGGACCGCCTGCCAGAGCGGCTTTGAGATCAGTCTTTGGGCAGGACGGCTGACCTCTAGCACTTCAACCTGTGCGTGAGAGGACGGTACGATATTGTCCCGGTGTTGCGCCATGTACCTGAGCAAACCGGCGGCTCAGGTGACTGGCGCTGGAAAAGCCACAATCCAGCGTAATCTGAGCAAGCGGCAACGTAGTATTCACCAGCAGCTCTCGAGCCTTGGCTAATCGCCGCGCCAGTACATAACGGTGAGGCGGCATACCGAATGAAAGCGTGAACATGCGGCTGAAGTGAAAGGTCGACAAGGCCGCTTCTTCAGCCAGTGTCGCCAGCTCAAGCGGTTTATCCAGATGAGTATCAATATAGTCGCGGATGCGTCGTCTGACTGATGGTGAAAGGCCGCCGCGCCAGTGGACCTCCTGGCGCGGCCCGCACCCATTGAGCAGCAGATGGCTGACCGCTTCGTGCGCCAGGCTCGAGCACAGCAGGCGCTCTCCAGGTTCCTGCCAGTCACTGCGTTCCAGCGCACGGCAGATGGCCACGAGTGCAGGATCCTCCATGTATGTGCGTTCCTGCAGATGGATCGCCCGGGGTTCCTTGTCCAGAACCCGGATGGTTTCCAGCATCAACTGCTCAGGGGTGACGTACAGATGCATGAAACCCAGCCCTTGCGTAACTGACCAGTCAGAGTCGTGTCCGGCTGGCAGAACACAGAATCGGTCAGGCGCCCCATAGTGGCCCGGCTGGTCAAGGCGAAACGTCTGCCAGCCACCTTCCAGATAAAGCGACAAAGTGTGATGATCCGGGCTGCTGTAACCCAGCACGTCGGCATCGCTGCGATACCACTGCGCCAACGCCATGCCATTGCCCAGCGCAGTATGACGTAGACGGTGTGCATTGGAGGCCTGGTCTAAGGTACGAAACACTTGAAAGTCGTCGGCTTGCTGCATGATCACATCTCCTGGGCTCACATCATAAGGCTTATGAGAGGCGCGAACCGCATGCCAGAATAAAAAGCGCAAGAATGTGCAACCCTTCAACGGACTGACTCACCACACTGGTTTCCTGACCGCTGGAGACCACCATGAACCTTACGCTTTATCTGTTGACTGTTCTGATCTGGGGCACCACTTGGATTGCCATCAAGTTTCAGATCGAATCCGTAGCCATTCCGCTTTCGATTGCCTATCGCTTCGCCCTTGCAGCGCTGGTCCTGTTTCTAATCCTGATACCGACCCGTCGCCTACAGCCATTGGATCAACGCGGCCAGCTGTTCTGCATGGCTCAAGGTGTTTGCCTGTTCTGCCTGAACTTCATCTGCTTTTACTCGGCCAGCCAGTACATAGCCAGTGGGCTGATTGCCGTAGTGTTTTCAACCGCCACACTCTGGAACGCCCTCAACGCACGCCTGTGGTTCAAGCAAGCCATCGCGGCTAACGTTTTGGCCGGGGGCGCATTGGGTTTGCTGGGGCTCGCCCTGTTGTTCTGGCCGGAACTGGGCAGCCACACGGCAAGCCATGAGACTTGGCTAGGTCTTGGGCTCTCCTTGTTAGGAACACTGTGCTTTTCAGCGGGCAACATGATTTCGAGTCTGCAGCAGCGCGTGGGTATCCGCCCGTTGACGAGCAATGCCTGGGGCATGTTGTACGGCGCCTTGATTCTATTGGTGATCTGCCTTGTACAGGGGGTACCTTTTACAGTCGACCTTAGTACGCGCTACATCAGTTCGCTGGTCTATCTGGCCGTTCCTGGCTCAGTGATCGGATTTACCGCCTACCTGACTCTGGTTGGCCGTCTGGGTGCTGAGCGGGCGGCCTATTGCACCGTCCTTTTTCCGGTGGTTGCCCTTAACATCTCGGCATGGATGGAAGGATACCAATGGACATGGCCTGCACTGTTTGGGCTGGCGCTGGTACTGCTGGGCAACATCCTGGTATTTCGCAAACCCAAGGGTAGCTCGACCTTGCTGAAACCTACGACATCAATGGGGCGATAAAAATAAACAGTTGAAAAACAACGGTTTACTGGGTTTTCCGTTCGTCGGAAGGCCGCTTGAAAGTATTTTCACTATCCTTATGTAAGGTCATGCGGGATGCCGAAATCGGGTCCCGGGTTATCGAAACTTGCTGATCTTCAGGAGATTCATCATGACTGGTTTATCCCTTGCACCTTTGTTCCGTAGCACTGTTGGCTTTGATCGTTTCAATGATCTATTTGAGTCGGCGCTACGTGATTCGGTACCAGGCTATCCGCCTTACAATGTCGAGAAGCACGGCGAAAACGACTATCGCATCGTGATTGCGGCAGCGGGCCTGCATGAAGACGATCTGGATATTCAGGTCGAGCGTGGTGTGCTGACAATAAGTGCCGATCGGCGTGAGCACACCGCTGAAGGTGTGACCTACCTGCACCAAGGTATTGCCCAGCGTGCCTTCAGGCTGTCCTTCCGGCTCGATGAGCACATTGAGGTCAAAGGCGCCAGCCTACGCAATGGCTTGCTCAATATTGATCTGGTTCGCCGGGTGCCGGAAGAAGCAAAGCCAAAGCGCATTACCATTGCCAGTGAAGCGCGTCCTGCACTGAATGACGAAGCGGCATAAGTAACAAAGACAGCAAAGGGCGTCCAACGGCGCCCTTTGCCTGTATAGCGATCTGATTGGAGGACCGGCTTATTCAGCCGGTCCTTGCTGGATCAGGCCGAGGCGGGTGCAGGAACCGACGTATCCGCCAATTGCTTGCCATTCTCATCGCGCAGCTCGACACGCTGTATCTTGCCAACGATGAACAGGTAACTGAAGACTGCGACTAGCGCGTTGGCACCTACATACACCAACGCCCAGCGGAACGAGCCCGTTACCGCAATGATGTAGCCAATGATAATGGGCGTGGTAATAGAGGCGATGTTACCGAACGTGTTGAAGAGACCACCTGAAAGGCCTGCAATCTGCTTGGGTGACGTGTCCGATACAACCGCCCAACCCAGTGCACCTAATCCCTTTCCGAAGAAAGCCAGCGTCATGAAGCCAACTACCATCCATTCGGCATCCACATAGTTACAGAACACCATTGAGGTGGATAGCAGTAGCCCACACACGATCGGCAGTTTACGGGAGAAGGTCAGTGTATTGCCGCGACGCAGCAGCCAGTCGGAAATGATGCCGCCCAGTACACCCCCGATAAAACCGCAGATTGCCGGCAAAGAGGCAATGAAACCAGCCTTTAGGATGGTCATCCCACGCTCCTGGACAAGATAGACCGGGAACCAGGTCAGGAAAAAGTAGGTGATAGCATTGATACAATACTGGCCGAGATAAACACCCAGCATCATGCGATTGGTCAGCAGTTGGCTGATGTAGTGCCATTTGGGGCCGTTGTTGGTACCACGTGTCTGGTCCATGTCGACCAGACCACCGTTCTTTTCGATGTGTGCAATTTCCGCCGCATTCGCCCGTGGATGATCCTTGGGGTTATAGATCGTTTTCATCCAGATGCCGGAGAAAATGATGCCCAATACACCCATGACAACAAATACATGTTCCCAGCCGAAGCTGTAAACGATCCAGCCCATTAGCGGTGCAAACAATGCCGTTGCGAAGTATTGTGCAGAGTTGAACACGGCCGAAGCGGTACCGCGCTCTGCAGTGGGGAACCAGGCCGCAACGATGCGGGCGTTACCCGGAAATGAAGGCGCTTCGGCAAATCCCACCAGAAAACGTAGAACGAACAGCGTAACCACGGCCCAGGCTACAGGCATCATGCCAACAAAGCCCTGAAGCAGAGTAAACAGTGACCAGATGAAAATACCCGTGGCGTAAACGCGTTTTGAACCGAAACGGTCAAGTAGCCAGCCCCCCGGGATCTGACCCAGCACATAAGCCCAACCGAAGGCAGAGAAAATGTAGCCGAGCGTGACGGCATCGATTCCCAAATCCTTTTGCATACTGGAGCCGCCAATCGAAATGGTGGCTCTATCCGCATAGTTGATCGTTGTTACCAGGAACAGCATCAGGAGAATCAGATAGCGGACCCGGGTTTGCCGTGTATCGCCCATAACGTTCACCTCGATATTTATTGTTGTCGATGATTAGCCTCACCCCGTAGCGCGGTGTGGCAGAAAGGAAGCGAGCTGGAGCTATGCACCTGAGTGGGTAACAGGCAATAAGCGAGAGGGAAGGGGGAACTGAGTACGCGGTTCGGTATGTTTCACAGTTGTTGTCCTTTTTATAGTGATCAGATGGTGCCTTGGCTGATTGCGCAATCATTAAAGGCACTATCAGACCAATCGGTTGTGTCTATTGATAACCGATCTTGATGTGATTGCGCAATCATTAAAGTGCAAGAGGCTGACGAATAGCCGCCTGCCGTTGAATCAGGTTGTGGAGCGTTCCACAATTGTGAACCCAGTGTCCAACTGTACCGGCTCGGTATATTGGTCAGGATTTTGAAAGCGCGCCAGCAGGGCCTTCGCAATGAGCTTGCCCATTCGGGCACCATCAACATTCACAGTCGAGAGTGCGGGGTATACATGAGCCGCGCTGGATAGGTCGCCAAATCCTAGAACGGCCAGTTCTTCAGGCACCTTGATCCCCTGACTGGCCGCTTCTGCCAGAATGCCCTGGGCGACTGTATCGGAACTGCATACCACCACTTCAGGAAGCGAGCCACGCCCCTTGAGCTGGCGCAAACCTTCACGACCACTTAACAGCGTGGCAGGCGTTTGCATGATCTCGACAGGTACATCCGTAATGCCTAACGACGCCAGTTGGTCCAGCAGGGCACGTCCACGCTTTAGAGCTCGTATGTCGTCGACCGAAACCAGTCCAAACTGACGATACCCTTTGCCATAGAGATAATCGGCCATAGCGCGCCCAACGGCTTCATGGGAAAAGCCGATTTGCATGTCGATTGGCTCGGTTCCTAGCTCCCATGCTTCAACTACCGGAATGGAGGAGCGGGACAGTCGTTCACGACTTTCTTCGGTGTGAAGTGTGCCAGTCAGTACAATCCCGTCAGGCCGCCGACCGAGCACAGCTGCCAAAAGCTGCTCTTCCTGTTCGGGAGAGTAGCCGGTCAGACCTATCATCGTCTGGTAGCCAGACGCGGTCAGCTGATCGATCAAGGCCTGTACCGTGTCGGCAAAAATAGAATGTGCAATTGTCGGCAGGAAGATGGCGACCAGCCGACTTTTATTCGAAGCCAGGCCTCCCGCCAACATATTGGGAACATATCCGGTGGCTTTGACGGCGGCCAAGACCTTTTCCCGGGCGGCCTCGCTTACGATCTCTGGGCGATGGAGTGCTCGGGAAACCGTAATGGGTGAGACACCCGCCACCTTGGCGACATCAATCAAGGTCAGGGCGGGAGTACCAGAAGAGGGCCCGGAGGCGGTTTTCGATGATTTTCTTGCCATTACCTTCGAGGCCAACAATGAAGCAGAGCGCCATCTTAACGGCTTGCGCTTTTCTTGTATGCGTTCTGTCGTGGGTATCCAGAGCTATTGCTGAGCCGTTACCACTCGGCAAAGTATTCCTCTGTACTCCCTCTGGACATGATGGGCCACTGTTCGGATGAGGCGAAATTCAACCAAAGTTTGATACGCTGTTGCAAACTGACGTTGGACTTGAAGGCTCATACAAGAGCGGCAAGCTATACGCTTGCCGCTCAATCCCTCACTTTTCAGTGAAACGCATTCCGCGAAATGTACGAACCGGGTTACCGCGCTCAATCTCATGATGGAACAAGCGTCTATCCAGTCGCTGAGCTGCCTGGGCGTCCTCGGCGTACTGCGCAAGTTTTTGCTCAATCAATGCCATTGCCAGGCGCTTGTTGGCATGCTGGCTGCGCTCGCTTTGCATCTTAACCGAAAGCCCGCTCTGCACATGAGTAGCCCGAACGGCAGAGTCCGTCTTGTTCACGTGCTGACCACCAGGCCCTGAGGCCCGCACGTATTCGAAGCGTATGGGTCCTGAGGAGGCTGGTGCAGGTGGCGCAAATACTCTTGCGCCAAAATACCAGTTCTTTCTGCCATGCTGGGGCCGGTAAGGACTTTGGCATATCCAGAGTAGGCTACCGTTCCATCGGCCGGCCAGTGACTCGCTGCGCTCGCCTTCCAATACCACAAGTGCAGAGCTAACGGTGCCGCGGTGCTCGCCATCCGCTTGTTCAACCACTGACAGCAGCACATCCTCGCGTTCGGCTTCTTTTTCCAGAAGACGAAGCGCCCTGGTTACGGCCAGCTCGCACTCGGCCGGGCCTTGGGCCGATGAGAGTTGCAGGAGTATCACGGGCAGCACCCCCGTCGCTTGTAGGTCAGCACCGGTTTAAGCCGGGCTATGACCGTGACCAGTGAAGCACCTTGCAGGGTTTCAATGATGCTGTCGATGTCCTTGTACGCTTCTGGCGCTTCCTCGTACATCAACGCCTTGTCCTCACAGATTACCCGGCTGCCTAGGGACGTGCGCTTCAATTGATCGAACGAGAAGCGGTTGGATAACCGATCACGGCATTCTGTCCTGAGCCATTTTCTGCCGGCACCGTGGGCGAGGGAAAAGAGACTGATTGCCGAAGGAATCGGTTTGACCAGCCAGCTATAGGACCCACGAGAGCCCGGAATGATGACAGGTCCCACGTCGGCCGGAGTGGCGCCCTTGCGATGCAGCCAGCCCTGCACACCGTCAAGGGTGGCTGAGGACACAAGATTGTGGTTGATATCCAGCACCTGACAACCCTTTGCACGCAGATTCGCCAGGAGTCGTCTGGCGATAAGCTGGCGATTGGCTTCTGCATAGCGCAGGCCTTGGTCGTGCAGTGCCAGATACTCGAGCCCTTCGGGCGACTTGGGATCGAGACCGGCGTGCCCAAACACCTCGACATGCCTGCGCAAAACCGACTCGCCATAGCCTCGCGATCCGCTGTGCACAAGCAGAAGCAGGGTTTTTCGATCCAGCCCCAGTGAAGCGACCAGCGTTTCGTCATGAACGGTATCGATGGCTTGAAGCTCGGCAAAGTGATTGCCCCCGCCAATCGTGCCCAGAGAGGCTTCATGGCCTGTCCTGGAAAGCGAAAAGGCCTTTACGTCTTCGGCCCAACTGTTGTCCAGTGGCCCGTCGATACTGCCCAGGCGCCGTTCGAGTTTGTCGAGGTTCAGCTTGCCAGCTCGGATATCAGTCTGCCAGAGCGCCATGCCGCAGCCGATATCATTTCCAACCAGGGCTGGATAGATAACATTTTCAGAGAAGAACGCGGCGCCTACTGGGTAGCCACGGCCTGGGTGAAGGTCCGGCATGCCGGAGACCCGGACCATGCCAGTCAATCTGGCAGTAGTTTCCAACTGCTGTATCGCAGTACCTTCGATCCAGAGATTATCGGATGCGATAAGGTTGACGCGTTCCGATAGAGTACGAATGCAATTGCCCATAACCAGTTCCTGATGGGTAAACAATAATTCAGGGAAAGGCAGGCCGGAGCCGGGCAAAGCGTGCGCTTAAGTGCGCAGGAAAGCGTTTACGCCTGGCAGGACCTGCAAAGAGTGAAAGCGCGTCGCATGATCAGGCTCCTTGCAAGACAGAAAGAAAAGAAAAACGGATAGTAGTGGCTTGGCTGCAGAAAATCCAGTACAGGGAAGAAGAGGGCAGCCACAAAAAGGGCTACCCTGGACAACTCAGCCCTCGGTCGAGGTTTTGGACCGTTGGGCAAAGCTCTTGCGCAGCTTTTGAAGCTTGGGTGGGATTACCGCCATGCAGTACTGGTTGGCGCGCCCACGCTCTTCCCAATAGTTCTGATGATATCCTTCTGCCGGATACCAAGGCCCCAGTGGCTCGATCGTGGTCACGATGGGCGCTGAGAGACCTTCCTGTGCACGTGCAATCGCTGCTCTGGCCTCGGCTTCCTGTTCGGGGTTTGCCGGGAACAGGGCAGTACGGTACTGCGTACCCATGTCGTTACCCTGTCGGTTGAGCTGGGTCGGGTCATGGGTTGCAAAGTGAATATCGAGCAACTCGCCATAGCTGATCACGTCAGGGTCGTAACCAATACGGATGGCTTCGGCATGGTCGGTATTACCCTCACAGACCTGCTCATACGTAGGGTTGACCGTTTTGCCGCCGGTATAGCCACTCTCGACGGAAACGACTCCGATGACATCCTTGAATACTGCCTCTACGCACCAGAAGCAGCCTCCTGCAACGGTCATGTATTCGGTCGCCATAAAATTCTCCTAAAGCATGGTGTTGGGATGACTGGCTGATCAAACCTGTGCGGAACACGTAACAATCGGTTTGTGCTTACTCTACGCTATTTCGATCAGCGCTTCTGCGGCCAGAGGTTGCAAATATCGTTATGGGTCAAACGTTTGGCGAGTATACGTCTTGCTCTTGTAAGGGTTGGTAAGTATGCCTGTAAGAAGGTGCTCTGCCGTACAGGCACAGACAAGCCATCCGTGACCTGATTCTGGTTAAGGTGGCTTGCAGTGCTCTAACCTGTGATTGAGATGGTGCCTTACAAAAGCTATTTCAATAGCTCTTTACTCAGGCCAGATAACGGCGGAACCAGTCCAGTGTTCGCTCCCATGCCAGCGTTGCGGCGGCTTCGTCATAACGTGGCGTCGAGTCATTATGGAATCCGTGGTTGGTGCCGGGATAGATATAGGCTTCATAGGTTTTGCCAGCGGCTTTCAAGGCGCTCTCATAGGCAGGCCAACCTTCATTGATACGCTCATCCCGCTCGGCATAATGAATGAGTAACGGTGCCTTGATGCGAGGGACATCTTCAACTCTGGGTT
The DNA here is from genome assembly GCF_051027705.1 of Pseudomonas sp. JZ114. Taxonomy (NCBI): domain Bacteria; kingdom Pseudomonadati; phylum Pseudomonadota; class Gammaproteobacteria; order Pseudomonadales; family Pseudomonadaceae; genus Pseudomonas; species Pseudomonas sp. JZ114. The sequence continues at coordinate 801,146 of NZ_CP069257.1, read as the reverse complement.
GCTTGCCATAAAACGGTACGGCTGCGCCGAGTTCAGGATAGGCGACAGCTGCCGCATTGGCTACGCCTCCGCCATAGCAGAAACCGGTGATTCCTACCTTGCCAGTTGTGAGCTCATGCCCCATGAGCCATTCGACGGCAGCAAAAAAGTCGTTCATCAGCTTTTCGGGATTAACGGTTTGCTGAAGCTCGCGCCCCTTGTCGTCATTTCCCGGGTAGCCGCCTACGGAACTCAAGCCATCAGGGGCCAGCGCCACGAATCCCGCCTTTGCCAAGCGTCGCGCAACGTCCTCGATGTAGGGATTGAGCCCACGGTTTTCATGAGCGACGACAATACCCGGGACCTTTCCCTTGGCCTGCGCAGGTCGCACGAGATAGCCACGGACATGTCCATGCCCTTTAGGTGATGGATAGGAAATGTATTCAGGAATGATCTCAGGATCGGTAAATTCGACTTGCTGTGCCAGTGCATAATCTGGACTCAAGGCGGCAAGAAGCGTCGTGGCGGCCAATCCGCCTACGGCGAACTTACCTGCACGGTCGAGAAACTCCCGGCGATTGATTCGCCCATGCACGTAATAGTCATACAGCTCAAGCAGCTCAGGCGCGAAATCTTTTGCGGTAAGACGGGCCATGTATGTTCTCCTTGTTGGGTGCAGGCGGGGGATTGCTTAAGGCTTAAAGGAAGTGGATCGCTTTCATAAACATCATAAGGGTAGTTATCGGAAAATCGTCTAGGCGGCAATCGCTATTGGTGTTTCCAACTGTTGTGCGAAGGTAGGCCATGCCTGTAGGGCCTTAGAGAGGGGGGCGAGGGGTGATGGCCTTTTAATCAAGCCTGTACTTGTTTCTACCAAATTCGCATCTGCTCGATAAACGAACAACCTGCTCAAGCATTTGACGCGAAAGCCGATAGCTGTAGTTCAGTTGCGCCTTTTATCGCAACGCGTCCTTCAACCCAGAGATTCTGTCTCATGTTCAAGCAACTGAAATTCAGCCACAAGATTCTTCTGGCAGCTGCATTGGTAGTTACTGTTGCCCTAGCCGGCTTTGCCGGCTTCAATGCGTATCTTCAACGTCAGGCAATCGATCAGAGCCTGCAGGCATCCTTGACTGAAACGGGCAAAGTGACCGCAGGCAATATTGCCTACTGGCTCGATGCACGAGTCAAGTTGATTGAAAGCCAGGCGCAAACCCTGACGCGAGACAGCTCACCTGCGGTCCTGGCGGGTTTGCTTGAGCAGAAAATCTACATCGGTAATTTTGATTCCACTTACCTAGGGCAGGTAGACGGTACCTATACCACGCGTCCGGAGCGAACCTTGCCTGCTGGTTACGATCCACGCAAGCGCCCTTGGTATAACGCAGCAACCACCGCTGGCAGTACTGTTTTGACAGCGCCCTATGTTTTTGCTTCCTCAGGCCAGTTAGGCGTAACCATTGCGACACCGCTCATGCAGAACGGTCAACTGGCGGGCGTTGTGGGCGGTGACCTGAACCTGTCAACGCTGGTCAGTATCATCACATCTCTGGATGCCGGTGGCCTTGGTGAGGCCTTTCTGGTCGATAGCGAAGGAAAGATTCTTGTCAGCAGTCATACAGATCAGGTGCTAAAAAACCTTAAGGATATTTTCCCCGAGGCTACACCTACCCTGGCGCCTGGTTTTAGCGAGACGCGCCAAAATGGTCTGGACCGCCTGATCAGTTTTACGCCGGTAGAAGGCCTACCCTCTGTCAAGTGGTACCTGGGGTTGTCTATCGATAAGGACAAGGCGTATGCCCCGGTTATCAAGGCGCGTAATCTGGCGATTGTGGCGACACTGGTTGCCGTCGTGGCGATTATCGTTTTGCTGGGTTTGCTGTTGCAGACGTTGTTACGCCCTCTGCGTGATCTGACCCGCGCGATGGACAACATTGCCGAGGGCGAAGGCGACCTGACCCGTCGTCTACCCGTGGAAGCCCGTGATGAATTCGGTGCACTGGCCACGGCATTTAACCGTTTCGTTGCCCGTATCCATGACTCGATTCGTAACGTTGCACAAAGCTCGAGTGAGTTGAATCAGGTGAGCCGCTTGGTGCTGGATGCCTCTACGGCTTCCATGCAGCAGTCTGATAATCAGTCCCAGCGTACCAACAGTGTCGCTGCGGCCATCAATGAGCTGGGTGCTGCGGCACAGGAAATCGCTGGGAATGCCGCCCATGCTTCCAGTGACGCCAGCACTGCACGTATGCAGGGCGAGGAAGGACGCAAAGTGCTCGGCGAAGCGCTGCAAGCCATGCAGGCCTTATCACAAAAGATTGGCACATCGTGTGACCATATCGAAGCGTTGAACGGCAAGGCGGCCAATATCGGCCAGATTCTCGATGTCATTCGAGGTATCTCCGAGCAGACCAATTTGCTGGCGCTTAACGCGGCGATTGAAGCCGCCCGAGCCGGTGAGGCGGGACGTGGCTTCGCTGTGGTTGCTGATGAGGTGCGTTCCCTGGCGAGCCGTACTCAGAGTTCGGCGCAGCAGATTCACCAGATGATCGAAGAGCTGCAAACCGGTTCGCGAGATGCCGTACAGCTGATGCGCGAAAGCCAGGAGCAGAGTACCCACAGCATGAGCGTTGCCGAACGAGCAGGGGCACGTCTGGACAGCGTGACTCTGCTGATCGGTGATATTGATGGGCAAAACCAGTCGGTCGCGGCGGCAACTGAAGAGCAGACGGCAGTTGTTGAAACACTGAACATGGATATCAGTGAGATCAACCTGTTGAACCAGCAAAGCGTGGCGAACCTGGAATCTACACTACAGGCCTGTACGGCCCTAGAGCAGGAAGCCGCTCGCTTGCAGCACTTGGTTGGTGGGTTCCGCATCTGAGTTGATGCTAGCCCTGACAAGCTGGCGTTAGGTACAACCATTTCAAAGGGAGCGAATCATGTTGTTTGCTCCCTTTTTATTTAGCTGTAAGCAGGTCTAGGCACTCAGCTAAACCCGTCCTACCACCGCCTATAGCTCGCCTGGAATAGCTCAGATAACTGATATGTCGTCTGGGCCTCGTTTTTGATACCGCCCATGACTTTGACGGTGCCATTGCGGATTTCCATGACGTTACGTTTGATGCCTTGGGAAACAACTGCTTTCTGCTTGGCAGCGTAAGGGCACCCAAGGGTGCCTCTTCTCATGCCGTCTGTTCGGCTGGAGAAACGATGGTCGTTTTGCCGCGTGAGCGACCTGAACTGAGGTAGTCGGCAATTGATTCCTGGGTGACTTCTCCTAGAAAATCATGCTCGGCGCTTAATACCGGTAGCCACGACGAGTTGAACTGGTACATGCGAGACAGAAGAATGCGCAAGTGCTCATCATAGGCTGCGGTAGCCTTGAACGGTGTCAGAAACGGCTCTACCGGGCCGCTCTGGCCACGCAGGTCGCGTCGACGAATATAACCCAACCCTTTATTGCCGGCGTCGGTCACGACCACGTAACGCCGGTCATGCTCCTCCATCAGCTCCAGCGCATCGCCAATGAGGGTATCTGGTCGAATGGAAGGCGCATTGTCAGCAGCATCTTCGGCGCGAATCAGAAGCAGACGCTTGAGGGTACTGTCCTGACCTACAAAGCTGCTGACAAAGTCATCTTTGGGATGGGCCAATAATGTATCGGGATGGTCGAACTGAACCAGCTTGCCGCCTCGGAAGACCGCAATCTTGTCGCCCAGGCGAATGGCTTCGTCAATATCGTGACTGACCATGATAACGGTCTTGTTCAGCGCCCGTTGCATCTGGAAGAACTCGTTCTGGATGGCCTCACGGTTGATCGGATCCACTGCACCGAATGGCTCGTCCATCAGCAATAAAGGTGCTTCTGCTGCGAGTGCACGAATTACACCGATGCGTTGCTGTTGACCACCAGAGAGCTCACGTGGGTAGCGTGACAGATATTGCTTGGGATCAAGCTGTACCATACTCATGAGTTCAGTGGCGCGCTCGCGGCACCGTTTCTTGTCCCAACCAAGCAGTTTCGGCACAACGGTAATATTTTCCTCAATGGTCATGTTTGGGAACAGACCAATCTGTTGGATTACGTAGCCGATGCGGCGACGCAACGTCACCTCATCGATGCCGGTAGTATCTTCACCATTGATCAGAACACGTCCGGAAGAAGGTTCGATCAAGCGGTTGATCATCTTGAGCGTAGTGGTCTTGCCACAGCCGGAGGGACCCAGAAATACGCAAATCTGACCCTCTTCTACAGTAAGACTGACCGAATCCACGGCCTTGACGTCTTTGCCATTCTGTTTGAACGTCTTTGAGAGTTTGTCGAGCTCAATCATATGGTTCTCCTTAAACGCTGGCACACAGGCCGCGCGGGGTGAGGCGGCGTTGCAGCCACTGGAGGAACAAATCGGCCGCGATGGCCAGCAAACTGACGAGCACGGCGCCGACAATCAGGGTCGCCATGTCGCTACGGCTGATGGAGGTAAGGATGAGTACGCCCAGGCCACCCGCGCCAATGGTGGCGGCAATGGTCATTACCCCAATGTTCATGACGACGGCGGTGCGTATACCCGCCAGGATGACCGGGACGGCGATCGGTAAATCCACCATGCGCAGGCGTTGCCAGAATGTCATGCCAATGCCCGTACCGGCTTCACGTATGCCCGGCTCGACGCTGCTCAGCGCCAGATAGGTGTTTCGCAAGATAGGCAGTAGTGAGTAGAGAAAGACAGCGGTAATGGCGGGTAACGGTCCTAACCCTTGTCCGAACGTGGAGTAAACGGGTAAAAGCAGACCGAAGAGCGCGATGGCCGGAATGGTCAGCACGACCGTCGCGATACCTTGCAGCGGGCCGGCCAGCCAGGGAAAGCGCGCCATCAATACACCTAGAGGCACACCCACCAGCACAGCGAGTCCTACTGCAATCGCGACCAGGGTGATGTGCTGTTGGGTGAGGTGCAGTACTTCCATCCAGTCGATATGGTTGAACGAGGTGACGAAATCCATCTTACTGCTCTCCCTTCAACGGATGCTCACGCAAGAAATCACGCGCGACCTGCGCTGGAGTCTGGCGATTGATATCGACCTTGGCGTTGAGCTGGCGCATGGTGGCCTGATCCAGGCTTTCAGCGAGCGGCGTTAGAAGCGTCTCAAGATCCGGATGCGCTTTCAGGTAGTTGCTGTTCACTACGGGCGCGGCGGTGTAGTCGGGGAAGTAGTGCTTGTCGTCTTCCAGCACCTTGAGTTTGAACGCGTCTAGTCGCCCATCGGTGGTGTAGACGAGCCCGGCAAAGACCTGGCCGTTACGCAGAGCGGTGTAGACAAGGCCCGGGTCCATCTGTCGAATCTCCTCGCGGTCAAGCTTGATGTCATACTCCTTGACGAGCCCGGCCAGACCATCAGAGCGATTGGCAAATTCGATATCCAGCGCCAACAAGTGGGATCTTTCCGGTTCCGACTTCAGCCGTGCAGACAGATCCGTCAGAGTATTGATCTCGGGATACTCTTGGACGACTTTTTCAGGCAATGCCAGTGCATAGGTATTGTTAAAACGAGTGGGGGTGAGCCAGGTCAGCCCTATCTCTGCATCAAGCTCCTTGACTCGCTGATAGGACGCCTCCTGGTCCAGCCTGTCGGTTATGTGGTTATAAGCTACCAGGGAAGTGCCGGTGTATTCCCAGGTCAAATCCAACTGGTGATTCTTCACACCGTTCCAGGCGATGGTACTGCCCAAGCCGCCGACGATTTCAGGCTGGTAGCCTTGGGCCTGCAGATATTGCGCGGTAAGTTCGGCTAGGATGGCCTGCTCAGTAAACACCTTGGCACCGATTCGGATAGGGCCGCCTGCCGCTTGAGCAATTGACGCCAGGGTCAGGCCAAAACTTGCAAGCGTTATACCGACGAGATTAATCAGAGTTTTCTTCATGGTCTTCTCCTAACGCGCCAGGCCACGTTCGAGCCAAAGACGGCTGGCGATAAGCACCAGGCCATCCATGACCAATGCGAGCAGCGCAGTCGCGCTAGCACCCAATACCAACTGCGGCTGATTTTCCAAGGCAATCGCTGGAAAAATCAGGCTGCCCAGGCTATTGGCGCCAATAAGAAACACTAGCGGTGTGGTACCTACATTAAGAGCTAAGGCCACGCGTACTCCGCCTACGATGATCGGGACAGCATTGGGTAGCTCGACCTGCCACAGGACTTGGCTAGGCGTCATACCGATACCAACTGCTGCCTCCTTCAGTGATCCCGGTACGTTTTTGAGGCCTTCGTATGTGTTGCGTACGATGGGCAACAATGACGCCATAAACAGGGCTAGGATGGCTGGCCCGTTGCCGATGCCAAGGAACCCCAGCGCAATAGCCAGCACGGCCAAGGGCGGAATCGTGTTCCCGATATTGAACACCTGCATGAACCGCTCGGCCGTACCGACAAACCGCGGGCGGCTCAGAAGAATACCCGCTGGAATACCTATCGCCAGCGCAGCGAGCATTGACACTACAACTAGAAATACGTGTGCGTGCAGATAAAACAACAGATCATCGCGTTGATCGACAATCGAGTCCCAGCCGATCCAGCGGACCAGCAAGAGGAGGGCGACCGTGCCGGCAGCAGCGCCAAGCACAAGTGGTTTCCATCGAATCGCCATAGCGAACTCCTTCGGCTAATGGATGCCGAGGCGCTATGGGGCACTGCCCTGAAAACAACGGTAAGCCCATAGAATGAGGCAGACTGCTGCGCTTGATCCGATGCATGACCGGCTCGCTCGTTCAGAGCATGGCGTTTTGCCTCGACGCAGAATGGACGGCGCACGGAGCGTGATAGTTCGGTCAACTGCCAATGAATGACCGGAAAAGAGGACTGCACCACGTTTCAAGACACAACAGGGACTTATAACAGTCAGGGTTGTCAGGAAAAGGTTCGTAGCGCCAGCCAAGAACAGCTTCTTTACAAATGGGCATCGCTATCGCTGTAACTTGGTAAAAAGCCCATGGCTGACAACATGGGTGCCTTGTCAATATAAGTGAGTGTTTAGAGTCACTTAGCTTTGTAATGGCTTACCGTTCTAGAGATGATCCAGTAATAAGAAAAACAATCGGCTTTAATAAGACGAATGGCACATAAAGCATTTCTTCAAACTGCATAGAGGGCTAACTGCTTCTGCTGATTTCCCAGTCTTTTCAGAAACATTTTTACACATGTTGGTAATTCAAGCCTGTGCTCGAATTCTTCATGCTTTCAGGTTGACTCAGGCAGATAGGTTGATGAATGAGTGCACCGCTGTAACAGCGCTTGGTCGCGATTATGCCACGGGTGCCAACGCTCACCTCACTTACGCTGAAAAGGCTTCAGAAGCTAAATGAACACCATCATCCGAGGGACATTGGAAGACACGCCTGAGGGTGTCGGCAACGCTTATTCCATAGCGCTAAAGCGCTTTATGGTTCTTCATTGACAGGATTTTTTCTAAAGATTCATGGATACGGTTTATCTTGTTTTAATGCTTTTACTCGTCGCCTCGGCTACTGGGGTGGCGGCTCGCTTTCTACCATCACTGCCCACGCCGCTTGTACAGATTGCTTTTGGTGCGCTACTGGCCTGGCCTGCCAGCGGGCTGCATGTGGAGCTTCAGCCTGAGCTGTTCATGCTCCTATTCATTGCCCCGCTTCTATTTGCCGATGCGCGACGGTTCCCGCAGCGTGAATTCATGCTGCTTCGTGGGCCTATTTTGGCATTAGCGCTGGGCCTTGTACTGGTAACCGTGATTGGTGTGGGATATGTGGTTCACTGGTTATTCCCCGGTTTGCCTTTGCCTGTCTGCTTTGCACTGACGGCGATTCTTTCACCTACGGATGCCGTCGCGGTATCGGCTATTTCCGGTCGACTTCCTGTACCACCGCGGCTGATGCACATTCTTGAGGGCGAGTCGCTCATGAATGATGCGTCCGGTCTTGTGGCATTCAAGTTCGCGGTAGCCGCAGCCCTGACCGGTGCGTTTTCTCTGGCACAGGCAACAGTAGGGTTTCTGCTGATTTCCCTGGGTGGGCTACTGGTGGGCGCCTTGCTGGCGCTGGCCTTTAATGTGGTGCGGACCCGTCTGATCGAGCGGCACCTTGGCGAAGCTTCGACGATTCAGATCGTGCTGCTGCTCCTGCTGCTACCCTTTGCGGCGTTTCTGCTGGCGGAGCATTTTCATCTGTCCGGTATTCTCTCCGCTGTGGCAGCGGGTATGGTCATCAACCGGCTTGACCTCAAGCGCCAAGATCAGACCACGTCCCGTATCCAGACGCGCAGTGTCTGGGAAATGCTGGAGTTTGTGCTTAACGCATTGGTATTTCTGCTACTCGGTTTCCAATTGCCCGAAATCATTGGCGGCGCGCTTAACGCAACGACCAGTGCAGGCACTACGCTACCGTTTATTGAGTTGCTGGGTTTCGTCGCGCTGATTTCGATTGCGCTTCTAGGGATGCGGTTTCTCTGGATATTTGGTGCCGTACATGTGCCTCGGCTGTTGCGTCGCAAGCCAGCGCGGTCTGTCTCCGCTCGCGTCATGTTGGCCGGGACATTGGCAGGTATTCGAGGCACCATTACCTTGGCGGCTGCCTTGTCGCTGCCAGAGATGCTGAATGACGGTACGCCGTTTCCGGCCCGTGAGCTGCTGATCTTCCTGGCGACTGGCGTCATTCTGTTCACCTTGATTACCGGAAGCGTAGGTCTTCCTCTGGTGTTGCGCGGGCTGGATCTGCCTGAAGACAGCCGCGAATATGAAGAGGAGCGCCATGCGCGTATTCGTGGGGCCGAGGCGGCAATCCGGCACATTGAAAACTATCACCAAGAAAAAGCGAAGGTACTGGCGGACCACCAAGGGGATGAAGAGATTATCGTCGCGTTCAACGAGATCACCCTCCATCTGATGGACTACTACCACAAGCGCATGGAGATCAATAACCACGAGCTGCCGACCCCGCTTCTCGAAGCGCGACGCGATCTTGAGCGGGAAACGCGTCTGCAGGCGCTCAAGGCGGAGCGCACTGAATACTACAAGCTGCGTAGCCGTCACCATATCAATGACAGTACGCTACAAAAGCTGGTGAGGGAGGTGGATCTGATCGAAACCGCTTTGACTGCAAGCGCAACCAGGCAGCATCACTAAATGATGTAAGCAGGCTCCGTAACGTTGGGGCCTGCTTACGCAGCGCTGGTCATTACAAGCGATCATGCTCTTGGGTGATATCAAACCGATTGATCGCATGGGTAAGCGACCCGGCGCTGTAAGGCTTGGAAATGAGGGGGATACCCTTGAAGCGATCAGGAATCACCGTGTTTTCGCCATAGCCTGTTGCGAAAATGAAGGGATGTTTAGCATCGGCCAACTCGTCTGCAATGGCCAGACTGGTCTCCCCCGACAGATTCACATCCAGTACGACTACGTCGAAATGAGTAAAGCCCAAGGCGCGGCGTGCTTCGTTGACCGTTCCGGCAATCTCCACATCAGCGCCAGCTTCCTGGAGCATTGCCTGTGCATCCAGCGCGATCATCATGCTGTCCTCTACCAGCAACAATTTTTTCTCTGCCAACGATTGCGCCGTGACCAGCGTAGGCGCCGTTTTCAGCTCAGTAACATTCCCCACACTCACATGGCGTGCCGGGATCAAAAAACTGCCCTGGACACCTTCGATTCGGTATTCGATCCGGGCCTCACCTTGCAGCTCGAAGGGAATGGTCCGCTCGATAACGACCGATCCAAATCCTCGGCGGGAAGGCGCGCTTACTATCGGCCCTCCGCTTTCACACCACTCGATCCGAAGGTCCTGATCACTTACCAGGAACCAGGACACCAGCAGATGCCCGGTCGGGCGGCTCAAGGCGCCATACTTGACCGCATTGGTCATCATTTCATGGAAAACCAGTGCTAGCGTCTGATAGGCCCGTGCATCCAGGATGACCGAGGGACCGGAAAACATCACACGATCCTGCGCACCGTAAGCCCAGGCTTGGGCTTCGGCTTCCAGCAAGTGAAGCAATGGCGCCGAGGCCCAACCGACTTGATTCATCTGGTCATGCGCCTGAGCGAGGGCGTTGATGCGATGCTCAAGATCTGCAGTAAAGTCTTTGACGGATGTAGTCTGCTGACCACTCTGACGGACCACTGCCCGAATCAGGCTAAGAATATTCTTGACCCGATGGTTGAGCTCGGCAATGAGCAGCGATTGGCTTTCCTGGGCCACCTGCCGCTCCTGCGCAATCAATTCGGCACGCCGAAGGATCACTTCCAAAAGTGAGATGCGCAAGGTCTCGGCAATCTGTTTTTCATCGGAGCGCCAGGGTAGTGACTGCCCCCCAACTGTTTGTTTCCAAGCCTCAAAACTCTTGCGTGGGCTGATGCGCTCGCCCGGCGTGACCGGTTTGTCTGGATTGCCTCCCCAGGTGATGGTCTGCACGAATTCACGACGGAAAAACAGCAAATAGTCTCGGGGGGAGCGAGAGAAGGGTATCGCCAGTACCCCGCTGACGGCCTGCGCATAAGCCCGTGCGGGAGGAAAAAGTTTGCTTAGTTCGTGGGTGGCAAGTACCGCATTGGAACTGCCCATACTCAGAAACTGAATCAGCGGCTCTACCATCTCAGGTGGAGGCGTGATACCAAAGCCAGTGAAACGGCTGCCCGACCATACCCCGATGCCGTCACAGGGGATGATGTCATTCAAGTTTCCGGCATAGGCGGCCAGATTATCGAATAGCGTCTCACGGGGTGACATGCTGGCGATCAGCCGGTCATGCGCCTCATGCGCGCTGCTGACCAGGCGCAGCTCATCCTGATGCTCCCTCGCTTCCAGCTGAAGCGACAACACCTGCCCAAACAGTTCCGCGGCAGCGCTCATGGGACCGCTCAAGCGATAAGGCTCGCTATGGTGGCAGGCAATCAAGCCCCATAGCTCTTCCCCCCGCATAATGGAAACGGTCATCGTGGCTCGCACGTTCATGTTGTGCAGATACTCGATGTGTACGGGCGAGACGCTACGCAAGGTAGCAAGACTGAGGTCCAGGGGCAGGCCATCCGGCCCGAAGCCTGGTACCAATGGAACAGGTACATAAGCTGTATCGGTAATTACACGTAGCCATTGACGCTTGTAGAGCGCTCGGGCCTGAGCCGGAATATCCGAGGCGGGATAATGCAGCCCGAGAAAAGCATCCATGCCGGGCCTTACCGCCTCAGCAATGACCTGGCCGGAGTTATCGTGTAAAAACTTGTAGATCATGACCCGGTCGTAGCCGGTGAATGCCCTGATCTGCTGAGCCGCCTGTTTCAGGAAGCGGTCAAGGGTCGGAGCGCGCTTGAGCCGCCCGATCAGGCCTTTGACGAGCGTGACAGGGTCAGCCGCCGCGGTGTTATCCAGACTTGGCGTGCCCTCGATGATGGCTATCCCGCCCGAGACATGAACGGCCATATCGTAAAATACGTCGCTGTTGTCCAGTGACATGCGGTTAAGGCGCTCTGCCGTGCCGGACAGCATCGTCGTCTGCAGGAGGTTACGTAGCGAGTGAACGGCTTCCAAAGGCAGTACCTGCTCAAGATCAAGCCCAAGCAGATAATCGGGTGAGTATCCTTTGAGGTAGTCAGCCGTGTTGGCTGAAGCCTGAATGATTTTCCAATCAGGCAGGCTGCATCCCAAAAGAAATCCATGTGGCTGAATAGAACCAGGAACATGGATAGGTTCACGCTCACAGACGCTTAAATCCACGCCCTCGGATACGGGCTGGTACGACTCACTCACAGACGAGAGCCTCCTAGAACAAACGTTTAATTTGACACGTTGCACGTGAAAAACACGTAAAGAAAGATCAGTGGTTAGGAGAACGGGATAAGGCGCTGCGTGAGTGAGCAAGTTCCTTAGAGCCGTTTTGATGAGCATAACAGTGAGCCAGTCTGAACGCAGTACGATCAGACCGCTGGTCGAGCCGTATCTTTATAGAGCACCGTACGGAGCCAATCGGTGCATTCTTATTCTAGCCTACGTCTGTCCAGCGCTTATTGCACCTATCAATACGTGAACTTTATCGCACTTTACTATTATTGCGATAATTAAAATAGAGTGGTTGCAATCTGTCGCCTGTGTTGGACTTAAGGCATGAGTTCACGGTCATAACCCCCTGTATGGATAGAAGCCGGACGTTTACGGACGAATGGCATAAAGCTATCGCGGGGGCGGTCGATAACCTGACGCAATCCTATCTTCTATTTGTACCGCCAAGTGGTGACTTCGCTAGCAATACCTCCGGCTCAATGCGCCGCTGTTGCTGCTGACTACGAGCTTGCCGTCTGATGAGAGTAATTGGCTCATGAGTGATTTATACACCAGCGACTTGATGGCCGAGGCTGAGCGAATCGCCGTTCTCAAAGCGCTTGGAATACTCGATACCGAGGCCGAAGCTGTATTCGATCAGGTGACGCAGCTGCTCTCTGATGCGCTTGATCTGCCCATTACGCTTGTTTCGCTGGTAGATGCGGAGCGGCTATGGTTCAAATCCAAACTAGGCGTTTCCATTAACGAAATGCCTCGCGAGAGGGCCTTTTGCTCCTATGCCATCCAGCGACGCGGCCCGCTCGTTGTAAACAATGCGCTGGAAGATCCTCGCTTTTCCCACAATCCCCTGGTCATCGGAGAGCCTTATATTCGGTTCTATGCAGGCGTTCCGGTCAACAGTATCGACGGTCATCCACTGGGTACGCTCTGCGCGATTGATACCTATCCGCGAGTCTTGACGGACCAGCAGCTGGAGACCCTTGAGGCCCTGGCCGGAGTCATCAGTCGAGAAATTCAGCGGCGTGAATCGGCTGTTCAGACCTGGCAGCAACTACAGCAGTCCACTGCCCAGCTCAAGGCCAGCGAGGCCAGGTTTCGCACGATCTTCGAGCGGGCAGGCGTGGGGATCTCGCTATTGACGCCGACAGGGCAGTGGCTTGATATCAACGAGACGTTTTGCGCCATGCTGGGATTTCAACGTGATGAAGTGCTGAGCATGAATTTTGCCGAGCTCAGTCATGCTGATGACATGGCTCAAGACCTTGAGCTGCTGAATCAGTTGCGTAACGGAGAAATCGACCGGTACGAAATCGAGAAGCGTTACCGGCACAAGAACGGAGAGCACCGTTGGGTACGGTTGACGTGTACCCGGCATGTCAATGATCAGGGTGAGCTGGATTATTACGTCCGTGTTGGACAGGATATTCAAGCCCGCAAAGAGGCTGAGTTGTCACTGGCGGCACTGCACCATGATCTGGAGCAGCGTATCAATGTCCGAACCCAGGATCTTCAGCAGGCCAATGAGCGACTGACCGAAACACTCGAACAGAAGGAGCAGTCCGAGCAGGCCCTTCGCAAGCGTGAAGCCGAGCTGAGTGCAGTGCTTGAGAATAGCAGTGATGCCTATGTCAGCATGAACGAAGCCGGCCGTATCGTAGACTGGAACCGCAAGGCGGAGGCACTGTTCGGCTGGAGCCGTGAGGATGCCGTCGGGCAGCCGGTAGACCGGCTCATCATGACCTCATCCATCGGTGATCACTACCAGGCCGGTCTTAGCCGTTATCTTTCTGGGGAAATGGACCTGGGCGAGGGGGCTGCACTTGAAATCATGGTGCACCACCGTAACGGCGCACGTATCCCTGTAGAGCTCAAGGTGACAGCTGTTGATGCTCTAGACCATAAGCTTTACAGCGCTTTTCTGCATGACATCTCTGAACGCCGAGCCGAGCAGGAGCGCCGGGAACGCGAAGCGCTGGAGGACAGCCTGACGGGGCTACCAAACCGGCGTGCCTTGTACAAACGATTGAAAAGTCAGCTTGGCGCCAAGCCTACGCTGGCCAATCCCCTCTTACTGCTCTGCATGGACCTTGATAATTTCAAGCCGGTAAACGACACGCTAGGTCACGCGGCCGGTGATCGGGTTCTTATGGAAATCGCGCATCGATTAAAGAGCAGTCTGGGACGTGAAACATTCGTTGCACGCATGGGAGGAGACGAGTTTGTTATCCTCCTGCGAGGAGTGACCGGACGCTCCGCTATCGAGCAGCTCTGTGAAAGAATTCTGGCCGCTATTATCGAGCCCGTGCAGATTGGTGATCAGGAAGTCATCATTGGCAGCAGTATCGGTATCGTGTGTGCGCCACAGGATGGTCAGCGGACCGATGAACTGCTCAGGCTTGGCGATATCGCCTTGTATGAAGCCAAGGCTGCCGGCCGGAACACCTGGCAATTCTATTCCGAGGAGATGAATACCCGTATTCTGGCCCGGCGCCAAATAGAAAGTGATCTGAAGCTGGCCTTGCAACGGGACGAGTTGCGCCTGGAGTTCCAGCCCCGCTTCGACACAGCGCAAAAACGAATGTTAGGGGCAGAGGCTCTGGTGCGCTGGGAACATCCCATTCGGGGCTACCTGGGGCCTTACCACTTCATTACCGTTGCGGAGGAGACTGGCCTGATTGTCTCCTTGAGTGACTGGGTGATGCGCAAAGCCTGCCTTGAGGCATTGGAGTGGGCGCCGGATACATTTGTCTCGGTGAATCTTTCACCCCTGGAGTTCAAGCGCAGTGATGTAGTTGCCCGGGTCATGGCTGTTCTGAAGGAAACAGGGCTGCCGCCTCATCAGCTTGAGCTGGAAATCACCGAAGGCGTCGTCTTGGATAACGCCAATTCGGCGCGCGAAGTCATGCACCGGCTTAAGGCCCTGGGCGTTCGTTTGGCCATGGACGACTTTGGAACCGGCTATTCATCGCTGAGCTATCTGCATACCTATCCTTTCGATGGAATCAAGATCGACCGCAGCTTTATCGCCGGGTTGGATACCTCCTCCAATGGGGAGGCGGTCATCGAGGCCATTATCGGATTGGGTCGTGCATTGTCATTGACTGTCACGGCTGAGGGGGTGGAAACCCAACGGCAGATGGACGTACTGGCCCGGTTGAAGTGTAACCAGGCGCAGGGTTACTACCTTGCTCGTCCGATGCGAATCGAGGCGCTGAAGGCCCTGATGGATTCTCTGCTTTAGGGAGAGAAGGGCACCGTATAGTGCCCTTTGGTCTCAGCGTGCCGGTTGAATGATACCGGAGCATTCGCCAAATCCGATCGAGGCATAACCTTCACGGTGGCAACGGGCCCGCAGGATAACCTCGTCACCATCCTCCAGGAACGTGCGGGTTTCACCGTTGGGTAGCGTTAGCGGCTGCTTGCCTCCTACGGTTGTTTCCAGCAGGCTTCCATAGCTGTCCGGTTGCTCCCCTGAAAGCGTACCGGAACCGAAAAGATCCCCCGGCTGCAAGCTACATCCATTCACAGTATGGTGAGTAACAAGTTGCGACAGGGTCCAGTACATGTTCAGGCTATTGCTCAAGGCCACGCGTTGAGCCGGTAGGTTCTGCTCACGCATGGCTGCTGTACGCAGTAATACTTCCAGCTCAATGTTCAGCGCGCCCGTTTCCTGGTCGGTTGGATCAAGCAGATAGGAGAGCGGCTGAGGATCACCAGCTGGCCGGGGCGGTTGCGCGCAGCGGAACGGATCCAGGGCTTCGGCGGTAACCACCCAAGGGGAAACCGTCGTAGCAAAACTTTTGGACAGGAACGGGCCCAGCGGTTGGTATTCCCACGCTTGGATATCACGAGCCGACCAGTCATTGAGCAGGCATAGCCCGGCAATATGGTTCTTGGCATTGCCAATTGAGATGGCCTCGCCCCGAGCATTGCCTCGGCCTATCCAGACGCCGAGTTCCAACTCGTAGTCCAGGCGCTTGCAGGGACCGAACACCGGCTCGCTCTGCCCTGGTGGAAGTGTTTGTCCTTTCGGCCTTATGACCGGCGCTCCGGATACGTCAATGGTGGATGCCCGCCCGTGATAGCCGATGGGAACATATTTGTAATTGGGAAGCAGTGGATTATCCGGACGAAACAGTTTGCCCACGTTCGTGGCGTGATGGATTCCTACATAAAAATCGGTGTAGTCACCGACCTTGGCTGGCATATGCAACTGGCAGCTTTTCATTGGGCGCAATAACGTATCGCCCAGCGCGTGCATGCGCGTGCGGTGCAGGCTCGATTCGTCCAGTAATGCCAGTAGCTCTTCGCGTAAAGCACGGCGCTCGGTTGCATCCAACGCGAAAAAGGCGTTTAGCGTGGTACCTGCTGCGTATTCGGCGGCACACTGCGCCGTGCTGCTGAACAGACCCGCCTCGCAGGCAACACGCATGTCCAGAATATAGTCCCCAATCGCGACACCGCCCCTGGGCGTCTCGCCAGGAGGGCTGAACACGCCGTGGGGCAGATTCTGCAAGGGAAAATCGATATGGCTGTTGGCAGAGGCTACCCAACTCAGACGTGGATTTTCGGTTCTCATAGAGGGTCCTCCCGGTGAAACGTCTTGCCCAACCCTGACCAGCACGCGTCATAGTCAGCCTGTAAGGTTGCGGTTTCCAGAGCATGGCGGGTGGGTCTTAATACCGGCCCGGTCTCAAACATGAAGGCCATGGTGTTATCGATTTTGTGTGGTTTCAGCTCGGCGTTAATCGCCTGGTTCGTCGATACATGATCCGGCCCATGAGCACTCATGCAGCTGTGCAAGGAGGCTCCGCCCGGTGAGAAGCCGTCGGCCTTTGCATCATAGGCACCCTGGATAAGTCCCATGAATTCATTCATCAGGTTGCGATGGAACCAAGGTGGCCGGAAGGTGTTTTCGGCCACCATCCAGCGTGGCGGGAAAATCACGAAATCGATATTTGCCATTCCGTGAGTGCTGCTCGGTGAGGTCAGGACTGTAAAAATGGACGGATCGGGGTGATCAAAACTGACGGTACCGATGGTATTGAAGCGGCGTAGATCATACTTGTAGGGTACGTTGTTGCCGTGCCAGGCCACAACGTCCAGAGGTGAGTGATCCAGCGTGGTCGACCATAGTTCGCCCAGGTATTTCTGTACCAGTTCGGTTGCCTCATCACGCTCTTCGTAAGAGGCCACTGGAGCCATAAAATCGCGTGGATTGGCCAGACCATTACTGCCAATGGGTCCCAGATCCGGCAGACGAAGCGCCTGCCCATGGTTTTCACAGACATACCCGCTGGCCGCGCCATCGAGCAGTTCGACGCGAAAGCGCATGCCCCGAGGTATAACCGCAATCTCCAGCGGTCCGATCTGTAGAATGCCCAGCTCGGTTGCCAGACGCAGTCGCCCTGCCTGGGGAACCACCAACCACTCGCCATCGGCATTGAAGAAGACTCGAGACATTGAGCTGTTGGCTGCATAGCGGTAGACGCTTACGCCCGTAGTCTGCACCGCATCGTGAGTAGCCGTCAGGCATTCCAGCCCGTCGATGAAATCGGTCTGGATCTGCGGCTGCGCGATTGGATTCCAGCGCAGGCGATTGGGTGTTACTTCACCGAGGCCGCCATGCGCCAGCTGCCGGTCAAGGCGCTTGTATTTTGAATGGTTAGCCGACGGGCGAATCCGGTAGAGCCAGGTACGCCGGGCTTCCGTGCGCGGAACGGTAAAGGCAGTTCCTGATAACAGTTCGGTATAAAGACCGTACGGGACCTTTTGAGGTGAGTTCTGCCCAACCGGCAGTGCGCCCGGAAGCGCTTCGCTGGCAAATTCGTTTCCAAAGCCGGACTGATAGGGAAGGGTATCCAGGCCCTGTGCATGTACATTCATGGCTTGATTCTCATTCTGGGCATGTCCGACAGAGCAGCCGGCGTACCGGCCGCCCGTGACCTTACTCGGTGGCTAGCACGCCACGGCGGATCTGGTCGCGCTCGATCGATTCGAACAGTGCCTTGAAGTTGCCCTCGCCAAAACCACTGTCACCCTTGCGCTGGATAAATTCGAAGAACACCGGACCCAGCAGGGTCTCGGAGAAGATCTGCAGCAGCAGGCGACGCTCACCCCCTTCGGAAGTGCCATCCAGCAGGATGCCCCGTGAGCGAAGCTCTCCAGTTGGCTCGCCATGGTTGGGCACGCGGCCTTCAAGCATCTCGTAGTAGGTCTCTGGTGGTGCTGTCATGAAGCGGGTGCCGCAGGCCTTTAGCGCATCCCAGGTCTTGATGAGATCATCGGTAAGAAAGGCAACATGCTGGATACCTTCGCCGTTGAACTGCATGAGAAACTCCTCGATCTGACCCGCCCCCTTGGAAGACTCTTCGTTCAGCGGAATCCGTACCATGCCGTCTGGCGCAGTCATGGCCTTGGAGGTCAGACCGGTGTATTCACCCTTGATGTCGAAGTAACGAATCTCGCGGAAGTTGAACAGCTTCTCGTAGAAGTCTGCCCAATAGGCCATACGGCCCCGATACACGTTATGGGTCAGGTGGTCGATGATCTTTAAACCAGCCCCGACCGGCTTGCGATCAACACCGTCGAGGAAAACGAAGTCGATGTCATAGATTGAACTGCCCTCCTCGAAACGATCGATCAGGTACAGCGGTGCGCCACCGATGCCCTTGATGGCTGGCAAGCGAAGCTCCATCGGACCGGTAGGAATGTCTACGGCTTGAGCGCCGATTTCCAGTGCCTTGTAGTAAGCTTGGTGAGCATCACGCACACGAAAGGCCATACCGCACACGGAAGGGCCATGTTCAGCAGCAAAATAGGCCGCATGGCTCTTGGGTTCACGGTTGACAATGGCATTGATATCACCCTGACGATACAGCGCAACGTCCTTGGAACGGTGGTTGGCTACGTGGGTAAAACCAATACTTTCCAGTACAGGCTCGATGACGTTAGGGGTCGGGGAGGCGAATTCAATGAACTCGAAACCCATGAGGCCCATGGGGTTTTCAAATAGATCGGCCATGACAGGCTCCTGCATAAACAAATGGATTAGGTAAGGAAAATCAGTACCCAGACCATGGCGGCGCGCAGGAGAGGCCACGGGTGCTGCGAGCCAGGTGGTCGCCCATCAGAAGCTTGAAGCCAAAGGATTTCATAGCGGTCGATCCGCCTGAGCGTCGGGGTGAGCCTGCTGGAACGCCGGATGTTCTAACGCCAGGCGTTCAATCCGGGCAATTCGAGGCAACGATTCCAGCGACACGTTGAAACGGTGCGCAGCATAAAGCTGTGGCAGCAGATATACATCGGCAAGGCCTACTTCACCAAAGCAGAAGCCTTTATCGCCTATCAACGCCTCTACAGCGCTAAGTCCCTCACTGATCCAATGCGCAATCCAGGCGGATACGTCTGCCTCGGCAATGTTCAACTGGCGCAGGCGGTTCAGTACCGACACGTTATGCAGGGGATGGATATCGCAGCCAATAATGGCCGCTACGCTCCGATGTCGGGCGCGTGCGAGTATGTCTTCTGGCAGCAGAGGCGTTTCGGGGTAGCGCTCTTCCAGGTATTCCAGGATAGCGGGCGATTGAGGAATCAGTGTGTCTTCATCCGTGCGCAGCAGCGGGACACGACCTTGTGGATTGAGCGCAAGGTAGTCCGATCGCCGATGTTCACCGCCATCCTTGATGAGGTTTACCGGTATCGCCTCGTAAGGTAGCCCCTTGAGCGCCAGGGCAATGCGCACGCGATAGGACGAAGTAGAACGGTAATAGGTAAAGAGATCCATGACTTACACCGCTTTTATTAGCGACTCTCGTGAGTCTTTTATAATGCGTAAATCAGTTACGTTTAGTGGAATGTGCGCCAAGAGCTTGTAGCTTGTCAAGCCAGGCAGACATTCATGATTAAAGGGTTGCCTTGTACACCAAGGATTCTGTAAGCGTTGCTTGCTTGTAAATTGAATCCTGAAGGCGGTCACGCTATAACACCGCCTCCCCACAGTAGCGGTTGTAGACATGGCAAGCGAATCGAAGGCTCCTGAGTCGTCCCGACGCCAAAAGGTTCAGTCGGCTGAAGTCGGCACCGATATTCTCAAGGGTCTGGCTGATCTGGCGCCAGCGACGTCGTTATCCAAACTCGCAGAGCATCTTGAGATGCCCGCCAGCAAGGTGCACCGCTACTTGCAGGCACTGATTGCCAGTGGGTTTGCCGAGCAGGACGAGGCTACCAATCATTATGGTCTCGGCCCGGCGGCGTTGTATGTTGGCATGGCAGCCCTGGGACGTCTGGATGTCGTGAAAGTGAGTGTTCCAAGGCTGGCCACACTGCGTGATGCAGTCAATGAAACATGCTTTCTAGCGGTGTGGGGCAACCACGGTCCGGCAGTGGTGCATGTGGAGCAGGCCGTCCGTGCAGTAACGTTGGTAACCCAGGTGGGATCCGTACTTCCATTGCTGAGTTCTTCTACGGGGCTGGTCTTTAATGCGTTCCTGCCGGATAGCGAAACGGCTCCGTTAAGAAAGCAGGCGCTACGTCAGGCGGGCGCACCCACTCAAAAAGTGCTGACTGACACTATGGCGTCTATCCGTGCTCATCGACTGCACTCGATTCATGGCCTGCTCATGGAGGGAGTCAATGCGCTTTCGGCACCGGTGTTTGCCGCGGGGAATCGGCTTGTAGGTGTATTGACCATCGTAGGGGCGGCACAAAGCTTTTCTGCCGAGCCCGGTAGTTTGGCTGCACAAAGGTTGCTTGAAACCGCCGAGGCGATCAGCCAACGAATGGGCGGATCCTTCGCCTAAATACACCAGATAAGCGTTAGAAGAACGTTGGCCAGCAGCGTGGAGCCAGGCGCGTCACAGCCGCTTATCAGGTTTGGTTTGATAGAGAGGAAAGGGGCAATGGGCTTATGCATATGCCTCTTTTGTAGGTGCTATTTTCTATCTAGCTGATTTTATTGAAAAAATAGCTTTACAACTTCAGGAATATCCCTATACTGGCACCCACAGCGCGCTCGTAGCTCAGCTGGATAGAGTACTCGGCTACGAACCGAGCGGTCAGAGGTTCGAATCCTCTCGAGCGCGCCATCTCCTAAAAGGGCTTGTAGAAATACAAGCCCTTCTTTCATGCCTGCAAGAAAGGCTTTCGCTTGAGTTGAATTCCCTCCTGCCTGCCTGCTTGCTCGTGAATCGACTTGCGCTCAAGGTAAAATTCATGGGTTGCTCATATAATTACAGTTCTCTACTTCATCAATCTTGGAAAAGCCTGGCTTAATAAAAACGTCCGCTCATTTAATAAATAACAATGCGATTTATACATGCCTTGTGCATTGAAATTATTGTTACTCTTAAGTCAATTGTTATCTGACGGGTATTAAGCACCTGTTAAATACTGGATTCAGAGCGGCTAAAGATGATTGGATTATCAGTCGGGATGACCGTGTTTGATTGTTTCAGTCTGTTGATGAAATGGCATATTAATGCTTAATCATAACTGATAGCTGTTGTTGTTAGTTAATAAAGTTAACGCCACTGCTGCTCTGAATTATCGTTATTTTAGCCGATTGACCAATTTAGCGCTGACATTAGAAATAAGTATGTTGGATAATATGGGTTCATTTGAGTGATGCTCTTGCATCCCTTGGTGCAGCAGGAGCCATATGGCCAGCTCCTGTGCTTAAAGCCAGGTTTGATCAGGTTTCTACGCTGCAGCAAGGAGCCCGTCAGCGGGCAGACCTGAGCTCATTATTCCAACAGCTGGCGATGAGTTGAATAACGACGTCTGGATAAAATATGAAGACGGTATTAATTCCTTTTTGAAGAAATATAGATAAAGAATTAATATTATGGCAACTAGCTATATTCAAGCCGCCTTTGTGCAACAGTAAGGCAAATAAAAAAGATTGCTAAAGTGCTAATTAAATCCTTTCGTCGGGCTGAATGGTAATAGACTTACCGACAGCTACGCTTGTACTACCAGTATTCACTGGAAAGCTAAAGAGCAAACGGAAAGCTTGTTGTTTCGTTTGGTCGCCGACCTCTCTATAAAGAGGGGTCGATCTAACTGGGCATGCTTATAAGGAATTCGATATGCGTCGTTTCAACATGCTTGCGGCCATTTCCATGGCCTTTATCTCTGCCTCTGCTGTTGCTCAAATGCATGTATCGGAAATTAACCAAGCTGGTGATGGCAATACGGCAGAGCTGGTTCAAACCGGTACGTCCCACCAGGCGCAGCAAACTCAGTTGGGTAACAACAGCTATCAGCGTATCGAACAGGATGGGACCGGCCATTCCGCCACGATCTATCAGGACGAAACCACCGATGAGGCTCATGCAACTGTTTTGCAGAGCGGCGATAATCAAACGGCTCAGATTTATCAACGAGGCGATACGTACGTTACCCTCAACCAGTCAGGCAGTTCCAATCAGTTTACTTTTGATGGCTCAGCGGTATATGGCGGTTATGTAGAAAGTACCCAAGAAGGTACAGGCAACGTGCACACGATTGTTCGCTCCGGTGATTATTGGGCTGCGATCTATACTACTTCCATAGGTAACGCCAACACTATTACGGTTGACCAAGATACCGGCGGTCTCGCTAGAGGATTCTCGGCAACCCAAACAGGTGACAATAACGCTGTTACCGCAACGCAGCGTGATACGGAGTCCATAGCCAATATCCAACAGCTGGGAAATGGCAACAGTGCAGTACTCGAGCAGTATGGTACTAGTCCGAAAGATCTTGGAGTGGGGGCTGTATTAACAACCTTGACTCAAGAGGGAGATGGCAATACGGCCAATGTTATCCAAACACTTAATGCATATGCAGATCTTAACCAAACGGGTAACAACAACGCGGTCAACGTAGACCAGAGCGGGCTAGCCAGCATGTCATTTGGATCTGCTGCGGCCAGGCTTACAACTAATCAACTCGGCGATAATAATATTCTGAATGTAGACCAGTCTGCTCGCAGTGGAGACAACCAAATCACTGCTACACAAGATGGCAATGGAAACACCATGGATCTGGTGCAGGCCGGCGTTGAGAATAGCTCCCTGGATGTATCGCAGATAGGCGATGACAACTACATGAGCCTCACACAACGCCAGACCATCAATGACAACTTCCAGCTAACCCAGCAAGGGTCAGGCCTGTCTGTTACGTTGGAGCGCACCGGGCAGGGTAATCAGGCAACCTTGATGCAGACCGGGTTGAGCAATACAGCTACGTTGACCCAACACTGATCAGGAAGGGTTCAAGCATTTGCTCTCTGCCAGCATTGCTGGGTTGAAAAGGCCTGGCAGTGCTGGCCTGTAGGCTTTCTTTATTATATGCAGGCCGACGACAGCCAGGCAGGGGGATGGGCTGTCATTAAGCTATCATGATCGGCTGATATAAGCGGGGCAGTCTTTATTGCCATGGTTGTCGTCGTTCCGTGAACATGCCATTAAGTGTCCTGCGCTTTTTCAAGTCTTCTGCATCCCTTCCACTTCTGCGCCGTATGGGCATCAGGAATCGCCTGATTGTCTGCTTTGGGGTTACGGCCGCGCTGCTCGTAGGGTTGGGCAGCTTCTGTCTTATACAGATGCACGAGATTCGCCAGCAGGGCGAGATGATCGAAAGCGGAGCGCTTGCCAACATTGCACTGGCGGATGCGATTGCAATTGATCTGGGCAAACTACGCACAGAGTCCCAGCGATTTCTGACCACTACGGAAGATCCATCGGTATTGATCAATGGGAAGATTGCTGTCGAGCAGCTAACGGGACAACTTGAGCAGAACTTCCAACTCTATTCGCAACAGGCTTCGGATGCTACCCAGCGCGACTCAATCAGGGCGCTTCAGGACGCCTACCAGGTTTTTCTTTCGGGTCTGCGAGATGAGATGGGGCTGATTGAACAGGGCAGGGCCCAGGATGCGCATATGCTTTCTGATACGACCTTGAGCATGCAGGGCGATCTGATGGATATGCAGGTGCAGTTGTTGAGAGAGTTGAATAAGCAGAGTGCTGCCCAATCCATCACCTCGGCACAGGCGCATTATCAACAGACGCGCTTGATTGCCCTTGTCACCATTGGGACAGTGCTGGCACTCATGATGATCTTGGCCTGGCGGCTGAGTGTCAGCATACTGGTGCCCTTGCGACAGGCTGTAGCGATCACCGAAGTCATCGCTGAGGGAGATCTGAGTCAGTCTATTCAGTCGCAAGGTAAAGACGAGGCGGCTCGGCTGTTGCAGGCACTGGCGCGCATGCAGGGTAGTCTGCACGAAACGCTGTCACATATCGAATCGGCGTCTTCAGAGCTTACTACTGCCGCGCATGAGATGAGTGCTGTCATGGAAAGCAGCGCTTGTCATCTGCAACAGCAAAACCATGAGGTAAGCCAGGCCGTTGAGGCTATGGCGCAAATGAGCCAGGCTGTAGAAGAGGTTGCGCTTAGCGCTGCCAATACCTCACAGAATTCACTTGCCTCCAGCGAGGCCGCCATATTGGGAAAACGCGAGCTTACCGACACCATTGCCTCCATCAAGCAATTGGCAGGCAGTGTATTAGGGGCTTCCGAACAGGCGGCCGGGCTGGCTGAAAAGACGCAGAGCGTTACCCGAATACTGGATGTCATTCGATCTGTTTCGGAACAGACCAACCTGCTTGCCTTGAACGCGGCCATTGAGGCTGCACGCGCCGGTGAGCAGGGCAGAGGCTTTGCTGTGGTAGCCGATGAAGTGCGTGCCCTGGCACTACGTACGCGAGCCTCCACCAACGAAATCGAAGCGTTGGTCCATGACGTGAATCAAGGTACTCAACAGAACGTTGCCAGTCTTCAATCCTCTGCAGAGCACGCCTGTCATACCTTGCAGCAGGCGGAAGCGACTGACCGGGCACTGCTCGAGATTACTACTGCCAGCGAGGCTATTCGTGAGCAGAATAGAACCATTGCAGCAGGCGCTAATGAGCAGGTTCAGATTGCGCATATTGTCGATAGCGCCCTGGCCAGTATTCGAACGTTGTCTACCCAGACGGCGACAGGTGCAATGCAAACCAGTCGCTCCAGTATAGAGTTGCTTGCATTGGCCTCGGAGCTTAACCGGACGGTCCAGCGGTTTCGCCTGCAAGGAAATTAGTTAGCTAATCAATAAATTGTTACGGTTAGGAAGAAACTCAACGAGTAATCGGTATTCCAAGCGGATGACGTTTTAGCTGATAAGTTGAGTTATCCATGTTGAAGTATCTATCCGTTGCCGTAATGACTGCCCTTCTACTTCCCTTGGCGGGCTGTGACAAACCTTCCGAGCAGAAGGCGCAGGACGCTGCCCAGCATACGCAAAATGCCCAGGAACATCAGGAAAAAGCGGCAGCAGCTGAGAATCCTACCGAGCGACAGACACATACCAACGCTGCGCAGGAGCAAAAGCAGGAAGCGGTTGAAGATCAGCAGAAGGCAGATGCGGCGTTGTCTAATGAGTCAGCGGTAGGCTCGACACATCCAGACGAAGCAACCCGTACCCAGGCACAATAATCATCCTGGCAGGGCGCCCATCGCAGCCCTGCCGACCGTGTCATCGTCGATTAAACGATGGGGGTATAACCGCTGGGGCTATCTGGCCATGGCGTTAGCACTTCAAACCCGCTCTCTGTCACGACGACCATATGCTCCCATTGTGCCGAGAGCGAGCGATCCTTGGTAATGACCGTCCAGCCATCACCGAGTGTCTTGGTCTGGTGCTTGCCGGCATTGAGCATAGGCTCGATGGTAAACATCATTCCTGTGCGCAGCTTCATCCCTTCGCCACGGTTGCCAAAGTGCAGCACCTGAGGCTCGTCGTGATAAACCTTACCGATCCCGTGCCCGCAGTATTCACGAACGACACTAAAGCCGTCACGGTGCGCGACGGTTTGGATCGCATGACCGATGTCTCCCAACGTTGCGCCGGGCTTGACCTCTTGAATGCCCGCACACATGGCTTCGTAAGTCGTTTCCACTAGGCGGCGTGCCTGAGCAGAGGGTTCCCCTACAAAGTACATGCGACTGGTATCGCCGTACCAGCCATCCTTGATGACCGCTACATCGATATTGACGATATCGCCATCCTTCAGCGTCTCAGAAGAAGGAATACCGTGGCAGATCACCTGATTGACTGAGGTGCAGACCGTTTTCGGAAATCCGTGATAACCAATATTGGCCGGAACGGCTTTTTGTACATTGACGATGTAGTCATGACACAAGCGGTCTAGTTCTTCGGTCGTTACGCCAGGTTTCACGTGCTCGGCAATCATCGCTAGCACATCGGCTGCCAGCTTGCCTGCCTTGCGCGCCATGGCAATTTCTTCAGGTGTCTTTATCGAAACCGCTTTTCTCATCGTCCGGCTCCCGCCTGTTTGATTGTTGCTTGGACGTGTGGGGCATCTTCCATCGCGCTCAGGCAGTTCAGGTCAAAACCGCCTTGTTGCTCCAGACTGATCAGCAGCTTGCAGATATCCCGATGGTTCAGCTCAGGATAGAGTTCCGCCAGCATGCCTACTCGTAGCCAGTGCTCCGCCTGAGCATTGATGGAGCGGCAAAGTGCATTACTGGCGATACGCAGGTTTTCATGCATACCTTCCGAGACTTTGACAATACCCATCCACTCACCCTATATGAAATGTATATGATCCATATACTAACGTGTATGACTGCGTAGGAAAATGGACGTTCCATGGGATTAATGGAGAATGGCTGTGCCTTTTTTAAATTAAATGGTTATAAGCAAGATCATATTTATATAAGCGAGCTCTTTATAAGTCGTTATGCTGCGTGCCGGTTTTTGCAGAACATGTGTCTTTAGGAAGTGATGATGGATTTCGGCGCTGGAGGTTTTGTTGTCGCAGGCTTGGTGGTCGGCTTTATTGTTGGGATGACAGGCGTAGGCGGTGGTTCCCTGATGACTCCTATCCTATTGTGGTTTGGCATCAATCCGGCCGCTGCCGTAGGAACTGATCTGCTGTATGCCGCGGTGACAAAGGCAGGCGGTGTCTGGGTGCATCAGCGCAACAAGAATATCGACTGGTCTGTGACAGGCTGGCTGGCGCTGGGAAGTCTGCCGGCCGCTGCATTAACACTGTGGTTGTTGAGCCGCTTGCACTCCGATCCGCAGGCGCTAAATGCGATCATCAAGCATGGTTTGGGTATTGTTCTGTTCATGACAGCCTTTGCCATTCTTTTCAAGAAACAGTTGTTTGCCTTTGTAGGCCGGCATGCCAATGACAGCTTTCACTTGAGCCCGAAAAAGCTCAATACGCTGACATTCATCACAGGTGTTGTGCTTGGCGCCATGGTGACGCTGACGTCCATTGGCGCAGGCGCTTTAGGGACCGTGGCGCTGTTCATGCTATATCCCTTCCTGGCTACTCGACGCCTGGTAGGTACAGAAATCGCACATGCCGTACCTTTGACGCTGATTGCAGGACTGGGCCATGCCAGCATGGGCAACATGGATTGGCCTATTCTAGGCTATCTGCTGATGGGCTCACTACCAGGCATCTTTATGGGCAGTCACCTTTCCGGTCGAATTCCCGATGGAATATTGCGTCCGTGCCTTGCCGTTATGCTGATGGTGATCGGGTACAAACTGCTCTGACCTCTCCTTGTGAGTGGTCTGAGGGCTTCAGGCCACTCACTTGCTAACGCCTTCCGGATAAAAATAAATAGCCAGAAGAGAGCTATTTCTGCTGATGTATCCGCTGTACTGCTCTTTTCTATGCCATGCGGATCCGCTTCAGCCTCATCAGAGATAGGCTGGAAGCGGATTGATGATCGTCTCGTAACCGACCAGCGACGGCTGAAGGGTTTCCATCAACAATGGCCAATGTGCCATGGCTGACTGAAAGTTTTGGACAGCCTGGATTTCAAGATACTGCAACCCTTGCAAATCAAAGCATTTGGCTAGATTGGTGACGTCCTCACGGGTATCCAATGTATGGATGGAGGCGTCGAGTACTTGAAGAGCATTCATCGTGGTTTCCAGGCTGACAGATTATTTGACGCAACGGTCATTACACTGTTGCCTGCAGCAACCGGCGTGCCAGATCATCAGTGCCAGAGCACCATCAAGCCAAACGCTGACAGAAGGCATAGTCCGCTAATGGCCATCAGCAGCAGGTCCACAGGATCCCATTCACTCATGCTAGTGGTCGTCGTTGGGACGTAGGTAGCTGGATGAAGCGTTCAGGACGGAAGCGATCAGATTATTCATCCTTATGCCGTCTAAGCTCGGTGTGAATCGCAACCCCTGTAGCCACAAGGCCTATTATGGCCAGGCAGGCAATAGGGCGGCCCGGCGTTAAAACCTGGGTTGTACAAAGGGTGGTGAGGTTAGTAAAGAAGTCCATATCCAGCATCCTGCTTTTTGCTTTCTGAAAGGCGAAGGAAAGCCATTCCTATTCCGGCATGGTGAGTAACAGTAACCTCACGCGTGACCAGACTCATTCCGTATCGGTTATGGGTAGGTTCATGCTGCGCAACGACCGCGCCTGAGCCCCTATGATTGATGTCGTGATGATATCAATGGCGGCAGCAAAGCTCAAAGGCTCAAAAGTCGCATGGACTTTGGGGCAAGCGTTTACGAATGTGTCATGCAGGCGCCAGACGGGCAGAGGCGTTATGACAAGCTCAATTCCTGGGAGGCTTTTTGCTCAGGAAGGCTTCTCGAAGAATAAACACAGAAACGATGATGAGACCGTATCCTTCGAACTGGAGCATCGTGTCATTGGGCTTGTAAAGCAGACACGTTACACCCACTGCCGTGAAGAATAGGCCGAGGCAGTACAACAACCTTATTTACCTCTAAAAGACATGCTGGAGCCAGAGCTGGGCCTACTTGAAGATAGCGCTCTTGAGCGTAAGGGGGGCTAGCCACAAAATGAGAAGTGGCTAGCAAACTTGATATCAATATGACATTGGTGGACTTAATCTGTACAGCTGTCTCGTCTGTTCAAACGACCGTTCATCATCTGTGGTGGATTCATCAAGGCATGACTGGTGGCAGATACGTCAGGGTGGCTCCCAATGCCCATAAAAGAATCAGCACCAACGGAATATGCGCCAGCATCTGCATGAAGGTAAAACCGATAAGGTCGCGCGCCTTGAGCCCCAGAACGCCTAGTAAAGGCAGCATATAAAAGGGGTTTATCAAATTGGGTAGCGCTTCAGCTGCGTTGTAGATCTGGACTGCCCAGCCCAGGTGGTAGTGCAAGTCATTGGCAACCTGCATGACGTAAGGCGCCTCGATGATCCATTTACCCCCGCCTGAAGGAATAAAGAAACCCAGGATAGCTGAATAGACGCCCATCAGGACGGCAAATGTATCGTGTGAGGCCAGTTGAACGAAGAAGGCGGAAATATGGTGGGCAAGCGTCTGACCATCACTTCCTGTCGCCTTTGTCATGATCGCAGCAATGGAGCCATAGAGGGGAAACTGGATCAGGACACCAGTAGTGGTCGGCACAGCACGCGCCACTGCATCGAGAAAATGACGAGGACGCCAATGCAGAAGCGCACCAAGTGTCAGAAATAACAGATTGTAGGTGTTAAGCCCTGAAATGGCCTCAATGGCAGGCTTGGAAGCAAACTCCTGCCAAAGCCACCCCAGCGCTAGCAGCACAATGATAATGGTCAGAAGCGGGCTATGCTCCAGCCATTCGCCTGGGCGTGTTCGCACTAGCCGAGCCGGTGTTTCCAGTACGGGGTCGACTCCACACTCACGCGCAGTACGAGCAGTCAATTCTCCAGGCGCAGTAGCATATGCAATGATCAGCGACAGCAGGATTAGAGCAAGCAGCATGACGCCTGATTGCCAGAGGAAGATAGTTTCCGTGAAGGGAATGACACCGGTAATGGCTAGAACAGACGGAGGCAGGCTTCCCGGATTTGCCTGCAACTGGGCCGCAGAGGACGATAAGCCCAGCGCCCATACGGCGCCCAGTCCGAGATAGGCCGCTGCACCTGCTGCCCGGTAATCCATTTTCAAATCGACACGTCGGGCAAGGGCCCTTACCAGGAGCCCTCCAAAAACCAGGCTGAGCCCCCAGTTGAGCAGAGAAGCCAGCATCGAAATAAGCGCTACCCAGCAGACAGCCGACCGACCATTGCGTGGGATACGAGCCAGCCAGTCGATCAGACGGGCCGCAGGCGCTGAGCTGGCCACGACGTAGCCGCCGATCACTACAAACGCCATTTGCATGGTGAAGGGAATCAGGCTCCAGAAACCGTCGCCAAATGCCTTGGCTGTACTTGAAGCCGGTGTACCGAGCAGGGTGGCGGCAAGCGCCACCACAACCACGGCGACAGCGGCAAAGACCCAGGAGTCAGGGAACCAGCGCTCAGCCCAATGCGCACAACGTAACGCCAGACGAGCAGAAAATCGCTCTTCAATATGAACGGACATGTAATCTCCTTATAGCTTTTGTTATTGATTACCCGTGTAGCGCATGGCCATGTGTCTGGCCGCGCTCAGGACGTATAGAGGGTAGCGCTTACCGGTGTGTTTTACTTGGCGGTTTTTCACCGTGGACGGACGGCCACTTCAAAAGGCTGCTATCGTTGCCGAATAGACTGACCTTGCCGCCGCTTCGTTTGTTTAGAATTGTTGTTTGTTGCTGTGGTCGTATCTGGGCACCAACATACTGAACAGGCCTTTTTCCTAAGAGACAATCCATGCAATTTTTAAGGGACGATCATGGTTGCCTGGGCTGGAGCGGTGAAATGGCCGAGCGTATCCGGTCTTTCGACTGGTCCTGTACGGATCTCGGCCCTATTGAACAGTGGTCCAAAAGTCTGAGCGCTGCCGTCCAGTTTCTACTGGCCTCTCCCGTACCCCTCGTCATGTTGTGGGGACGGCCTGGTTATATGATTTATAACGATGCCTATGCCGTGTTTGCGGGAGGGCGTCATCCTTTTCTTCTCGGCTCGCCAGTCGAGATTGGTTGGCCGGAAGTTGCCGAATTCAATCGGAATGTAGTTGATACCTGTCTGGCTGGCGGTACGCTCTCTTATCGAAACAAAGAACTCGTGTTGTTTCGTAATGGGCGTCCGGAAGACGTCTCGATGGACCTTTACTACAGCCCGGTGCCCGAGGATGACGGCGTGCCGGCCGGCGTCATGGCCATCGTTATCGAAACCACTCAACACGTACTGTCGGAGCGGCGACGTCAGGAGGCTGAGCGTTCCTTCCGGGCAACGAATGAACGACTACAACTGGCATTGAACTCTGGCGCGCTCCTGGGGCTGTTCGTCTGGGATATCAAAGCCCGGTTCCTGACCGGGGATGAGCGCTTCGCACGAACCTTTTCGTACCCCGTGGACGAAGCGGCGGCAGGTATCCCCATTCAGATTGCCAGCGGCTTCATTCATCCGGATGACCTGGAAAAGATCCGGATGCATATCAGGCAGACCTTTGATCAGGGCGGCGCGTTTAATGCCGAATGCCGTATCCGCCGTTCGAACGGCCTTTTCCGCTGGGTTTTAGCGAGTGGTCTATGCGAGTTTGACGAGCATGGAGAGCCGTTTCGCTTTCCCGGTGTTCTGATTGATATTCATGAACGCAAGATGGCGGAAGAAGCGCTTTATCAACTGACGCGCAATCTGGAGCAGCGGGTCGCTGCTGAAGTGCAGGCCCGCTCGTTGGCAGAAGAGCAGCTCCGGCAATCACAAAAGCTGGAGGCGATTGGCGGACTGACCGGAGGCGTTGCACATGACTTCAATAATGTTCTGCAGGTCATTTCGAGCAACCTGCATCTGCTGGCTCGTCAGGAAAAGGACAACCCTCGTGTACAGAGCCGCGTAGAAGCTGCCATCAATGCGGTGGAGCGAGGAGCCAAGCTGTCTTCCCAACTATTGGCCTTTGCCCGTCGCCAAGCCTTATCACCCGGCGTTTACAACCCAGCCCATATTTTCGAAGGGCTGGAGGAGCTCCTTCAGCGTGCACTGGGCGAGACCATCGAAATCGATATGTCCCTGCCTGACAATGCCTGGTGCATACACGTTGATCGTAACCAGTTGGAAAACGCTATTCTCAATCTGGCCATCAATGCCCGTGATGCGATGGATGGGGAAGGGCTGATCAGCGTTCATGGCGACAATGTCGTCCTGGATGAAGATTACTGTGCAGGCAAGGACATCAGTCCTGGGGACTACCTCTGCCTGTCCGTTGCCGATTCGGGCGAAGGTATGAAGCCAGAAGTGCTGGAGCACGTCTTCGAGCCATTCTTCACGACCAAGGCTGAAGGGCAGGGTACGGGACTTGGTCTTAGCATGGTGTTTGGCTTCGTCAAGCAGAGTGGGGGCCATATTGATATTCAGAGCGCCCCTGGATGCGGTACGACGGTACGGATGTATTTCGCACGCAGTTACAAACAGGCCGAAGAAGATGACCAGGGCAAACATGACTATACGCTTGAGGGGCGGGAAACCATCCTGGTAGTAGAGGATAATGAAGGTGTTCGATTCTCTGTTGTAGAGTTACTGCAGCAGGCCGGTTATGACGTGGCGCAAGCGCCTGATGCGGACGTGGCCATGCAGCTGCTGGAAGCCGGAACGAGGGTTGATTTGATTTTCACGGATGTCGTGATGCCCGGTCGGCTCAAAAGTACGGATCTGGCGGCATGGGCTCAGATGCAGGAACCTGCAATACCGGTATTGTTTACCTCAGGCCATACTCGGGACATCCTTTCGCAGAACAACACGTTGGCTCCTAATATCCATTTGCTTACCAAACCCTATCGTCCCGAGGATCTCTCTGCCATGGTGCGTACTGCTCTGAGAGGATAGGCGATAGAAGCACCAGGTTCCATTTGGTGGGTCGAAGAGGTATCAGATAAAAATGTAATCCTTTTCCAAAGGCACATGGGAGCCTTTAGCCCGTAATTCATTGACGGCATAGACCAATGTCAGGTTTAGCGCATCCTTATTCATCATGAGCTTGGGATCGAGGCGGCGCTGCACGCGTGCAGGAACGGCTGGGTCGATCAAGGTCAAGAGCATGTCTGAGCCGCGAGGTTCAAAAAGAAACTTAAGCGGCGGATCGAGACGGGCAAGTTTATCAGCTATCAGATTCATCGGGTGCGCCTCATGCTTAACCTAAGCATAGGCCACTGTTTCACTCGTAAAGAGCAATCCATCTGAAGATCTGGCCAGCTTTCAACAAAAAAGCCCTCTGCTAAAGAGGGCTTTCACATCTTTTCTGTCGTAAAGTGATCATTGAATAAACGATCAGACCTTGAAGCGATTGACCAGAGAGTTAAGCTCAGCCGCTAGACGTGACAGCTCATGGCTGGACGCGCTGGTTTGATGCGCGCCTGTGGCAGACTGCACGGATAGATCACGGATATTGACAAGGTTACGGTCAACTTCCCTGGCCACCTGAGCCTGCTCTTCGGCTGCGCTGGCAATTACCAGGTTACGCTCATACATTTCGCTGATCGACGACGTAATCTCGCTTAGCGCCTGGCCTGCACTTTCTGCCAGCTCCCGTGTGGAATGAGCGCGAGTGCTGCTGATCTGCATGGAGTTCAAAGCCTGACTTGCGCCGTTGCGCATGCCAGAGACCATTTGCTCGATTTCAAGCGTCGACTGTTGCGTACGATGAGCGAGCGCTCTTACCTCGTCAGCCACTACAGCAAAACCTCGGCCGGATTCGCCTGCACGGGCAGCTTCGATCGCAGCATTCAGCGCCAGTAGATTGGTTTGTTCTGCAATGGCACGAATAACATCCAGCACCTTGCCAATTTCCTGCGATCGATCGGCAAGTTGTCTTACCAGTACGGAGGTAGACTGAACCTCTTCCGACAGGTCTGTGATGGCTGTAATGGTTTCATTGACACGAACATGACCGGCCTGTGCTGACTGGGTCGAGGTCTTGGAGGCCTCAGATGTCGATACTGCGTTACGTGCTACCTCATCAACCGCTGCGCTCATCTCGTTTACAGCGGTAGCGGCCTGCTCAATCTCATCGTTTTGCTGTTGCAAGCCGCGGCTGGCTTCTTCGGTCACTGCGTTGAGTTCATCAGCAGCTGCCGCCAGTTGGGTTGATGACCCTGAAATCTGAGCCAGGGTGTTACGCAGATTGTCCTGCATCTGGCGCAGTGCTACCTGAAGCTGATTGACCTCATCGCTACCGCTGACTTCAATGTGAGTGGTCAGGTCTCCTTTGGCAACCTGTTGTGCGGCGCGCACAGCACTCTGCAGGGGCCTGACGATACTTTGCGTCAGAAGCCAGGCCATAAGCACGGTAGCCAGGGCCGCCAGGGCAATCACGAGGATAACAATGGCGCGAGAGCTGGCGTATTGATCCGCCGAACTCTTTCCTTCGCGCTCGATCCCTTGTGCATAGTAGTCTCCCAGCTCGCCCAATGTCTTGCCAGTGCCATCGATGACAGGCTTCATGTCAACCAGAGTGAGTTTATTCAGGGCGACAGTATCGCCTTGGCGGGCCAGGACAAACGAGTTGGTCATACCCTGCTGGTAGACTGCAAAATCCTGTTTGAATTGTCCGTACAGGCGTTGCTCTTCGGGCGTATCGACAAAGGCCTCAAACGCTTTGATGTTATCCATCAAAACCTTATTACGGGCCTCATACTGGCTGGCATAGGTGTCGATGCTTTTAGGGTCGGGATCAAGCGCCATGCGCAAGGAAATGGTGCGAATACGCAGCATGTTTTCCCGGATGCTATCTACGATGCGGATGCTGGGTACCCATTCTGCTTCTATAGCCACACTACGGTCACGGATGCTGGACATCTTGCCTAGCGAGAAAATACCCAGAAAAGCAACCATCAGCGCGATCAGGCCAAACCCAAGCGCAGCCCGGGGGGCTATGTTCCAACTGCGTAGTAGCATATTTGTCATCCGCAAAAGTAGAGGCGAAAGCACGCCGAATTTTTGTTGTCTGATGACATGTATCGGCGGTCAGTCTTGAGGCTTGAATTTATTCAGTGACGGATAAAGCTCACTGCATCCATGGCTCAAGCGTTCTTGAAAGCGAACCTCTACCAGCTACCTGTTTTCTACTGCGACATTCCTAAAAAGCTAACTACCAGGCGCAGCTATGAATGCAGAGTCTGCAGTGTGCTCAAGCTGGTAGAGCACAGCCTGTCCAACTATAGAGATGACCCGTCCAAGAAGGAGCTGAAAAACCGCCAGTTAACTACCTTCAATCAACTGTTAGATTCGCTCGGTCAATATATCGACCGTGAAGGGGCTGGTCATAATAGGCGTGTCGATTTCCAGGTTTCCATCGCCTACCACAGCGCTCTCAGCATAACCTGTGATAAATAGCACCTTGAGGTCAGGGCGGCTAATACGCGGCGTCAGCCATTTGTCTTCCGTTAGCCCAACATCGGAAACTAACAGGCCGATAGCGGTATCGGATTGCAGGATTGCCAAGCCAGAAGCGCCATCTTCAGCTATCAGGGCGTGGTAGCCGAGTTCTTCAAGAATCTCCACGACCAGCATACGGATAGTCGGCTCGTAATCCACAACCCGTACTGCCCCGCCAGTAACGGTAACGGTACGGAGCAACTGTTCTTGAGTGGGCTCACTTGCGGTATTTACGGCCTTTTCTTCTGCGCGAGTTATAGACATATCCGTATTCCTTGCCCCGTTTCCGGAGCGATATGCATCTGCCCACCGGTTAGCGCACGAAGCCGTAAATTATGGAGAGCCCAACCCCATGCCCAGAGGTTTAGTAGTGACGGTGGTCAATATGTGCAACGCAGATGGACAGGTTTTCGGAACCCTCGGGTTGTGCCGGTTCAATCATATGAGCGGGCATGCATCCCACCTCCCGCCGGCAGAAAGAAAGGCGCAAGACATAGGCGGAAAAGGAGATTTGCGCATCATGCGAGTTGGACGTCCTGTAATGGTGACAAAAGGCAAAACCAGAGAACCTTCCACGTGGCAACCCACCAAGATGGAGAGGGTGCAACACGCGTTTAGCCCATCCGGTACGGACGTCAGACTAGAAGTGCTTTGTGCTGCAAGTGTGGCAAGGAACATGAGAAGCACTGTAAAAGCACTGTGATAAAGAGGGGTAAATAATGACTACCCGAGCGAGCCATGATGTAATGGATCATCATGGGTAAATTCATGGCTATTGGATGCCGGCTGGTTAAGCCGACGCTGGATATCCATCAGGACCGTTTCCAAAAGCAGACGGTTACGCGCCTGATCAGGCGTTAAGATCCACTCAAGTGGATGACCTCCTTCAACAGGTAGTGCGGTAATAACCAGTGTCCCGTCAGGTTTTAGTAAGGTATCGACTTGATAACGGTCACGGGCCGAGTCAACAAGCATGATCAAGGCATTCATAGAATCGGCTACATCGTTGGGTGTTATCTAGTTAGAGTCAGGCTACTTCAAGAGATTCTTAAAGACTCTTCCCACTCGTCTAAAGGTTTTCCTGCCCAGTCAAAGCCTTTCTTATGCTCCGCCTCCACCCTGCATCTGATCGCTATGCGGGTCCTTTAGTGAGCCTTGGTTAAAAAGGTCCTAATAAGCTGCGGGAGGGGTGATCTATTACTAAAGAAGAGAACTAATTCAAAGTATTTATGCTGGCAAACTCACAAAACCAAGGTTTTTTGTCAATTGCTTTTGTATTGAACGTACTATGAATTTGTTTTGATGATTTATAAGTTATTTATCAATAGAAGGCAAATAGCCAGTATTCTTTCGAAATCACTCGTACCGTCACAGTAGTCTGGTTATTTGAGCCAATATGACGGTAATAATTGCCCACAATACTAAGCTTGTCTGTTTCAAGCATTGATCTAAGTAGTCCATTGCCTGCCTTGACAGCGTCTGCGTCGCCACTAGCTTTATGATCCCTCAACAGATTGGTGTGGATTGGCACGCTTGGTGGTTTCGAAAACAAACCGCATGTAAAGGACATAAAATTAATGATCACGGTTAGCAAGCGTAACGTCTATTACGTATGTTTGTTTATTCTTCTTATTTTTCAATTTGGTGTGTTCGAGCAAGGGCACACAAACCCTATTGGCGTAAAGTACGTTAGTGAATTGTATCTTGCGATATGCTTAGGTTTTACAGCGCTTCTTCTTACAGGTACGCCTCCTGCCAACAAGCAGGACTACAACCTCGGCTTGAGTTTTTGCCTTTTTTCTGCGTTTGTGTTCTGTTTTCTGCCCGCGTTATTTTCAAATCTTTTTTATGGGCAGCCGCTGTTCTATGGATTGATTGAAGAGCGTCGTGTTCTGTTCTGCTTCAGCTTTTTCGTTATTGTCTATTTTGCAAAGCGTGTAACCGCTACCCAATTCGAGCAGCTGATACTGCTGGTCGGTCTCATCTCCGTTGGGCTTTCCTGGCTTTCCTATGCAGGCGTGCTGCCCGATCTTCGTGAGCAGGTGCTTGACCTTAGTCGTCCCGGGCGTGCCTCGCCCGGCGCAGCGGCCATCATCTTCTCCTACTGCCTTAGCGTCTATTTCATGGGGCATGGACGATCTCCCCTGAACGGCGCTCCAAAGTCAAAAGTGCTCTATGGCATCCTGGCGTTTGTCTTTCTGGCCACGATTGTCTTTGTCATGCAGACAAGACAGGTCATCGTGATCTGCTTTCTCTTTACCGCGATGTGTCTGAAAAGCCGCATGGTGATGCCCATGATCCTGGGTAGCATTGCGCTCTTTCCGATATTGGTGAACCCGCATATCCTCGATAGCTTGGGGCTCAACCTTGACTTCTATATGCAATCGGTGGAGAGCGGGCCTACGGACAATGTGCGGGAAAACACCATTGCCGCCATCATGAACCATTTGCATGAATACAATTGGGTTCCTAGCGGCAGCTTGAGCCTGATGTGGAATGATGGGTTCAAACGGTTCTTCAGCAACTACTTCTTTCTGTCTGACGTAGGGGTAATTGGTACCTTATTCCGCTTCGGATTCCTGACATTTGCCATTATTCCGATTGGCTTGTTCATCCACTACAGGGTTGCAACAAAGTTAAATCCCAACTTGGACTTTACGCTGGCGTTCTTTCTGGCCAACCTTGCCATGTGGCCGTTGGTAGGTGTGTTCGAGTATCAAGCACCTACGGCTTTTCTTCTCGCCCTACAGGCACTCAAAACACACTATCAACATACAGCCAGAGCTACTGACGAAATCGCAGCGGTACCGTATCCATACCCAACGCGGCTTGAGTCGTTGTCCGGCGCCAGAGGAATGAGAGGCATGACCTGATTCATCTTTAATAAAGGAAAAGGCTGGGCTTATACCCGGCCTTTTCCTTTAAGGGATGCCAGTAAAGCCAGATCAAGCAGATAGGTTGACTCAGAAGGGATTACAGGAGAGATGATGCATAGCGAGGCAATTACGATCAGCTTATGTAGCTGCTAGAGAATGCCGTTTTGTTGTCTTACATAGGGAATCTGGTATGGGCTGGCAAAATACGCGTCTGATACGAACGCACCTGGCCTATTACGGAGGGAGAAAAAGTAAAGATAAGGAGCTGTCCCTAGCCCCAGATACAATCCATCACAGCCCGTAGGTAAGAGACTGTTGTTATTTAGACAAAACAGTCAGCGTCTTGGGATAACCTACGACCGATCCATTGACTGCTGCGCCATCCACATAGACACCTAGATTAGTGCCAGCCTGCACATAGGTAATCTTGCGGACCTGACCATCCGCTAGCTTAACCGACTTGCCCACCTGAAAGGCGGCTTTGTTGGCGGTCGTGCCCGGTACTGAGAAGCCAGCCTTCTTACGATACACACCATTGAGCCAATCGGTGTTGGTAAAATTGTTGATGGTGCTGGTCACGGAACCCGTCGTAGTGGATGGTGCCGGCGCAACAACGGTCGGTGTAGGTGCAGGCGAAGTTGTTGCTGCCTTCTTCGGGCCTATTTCCGTACAGCTGGTGTTATCCATGTATTTCTTGAGCGTCGGCCACTGCGGGCGATCCTGCCCATTTACCGGCTCAACCGACATGAAATAATTGCCCCAGCCCGGACCTGCCGCCCAGTAGGACGCCGGTACGCAATTCTCTTTCAGGTAGGCCAGCATATTGTCCATCAGGATGTTCCAGCGCGGGTTGTTATCCGGTACGCCGAACTCACCAATGTAGCCACGCTGACCATGCTTCTTCAGCCACTCTACGAACGGCTTGACCCGATTCACGCCGTACATCACGTCCAGCTTGTTGACGTCTACGTCACCATAGCTGCCACCGGCGTTCTCATCAAAATACGAGTGCGCCGAGAAAATGATGTTGTTGGACGGATCCTTCAGGTTCAGCAAGGGATCATTCCACTCCGCCCAGCGCGTAGCGCTCGACCAGCCGTTGCCTTCCACGATGATGGGGCGGGTCTTGTCGACAGCGCGTACGCCGTTGATGCCATACTGGGCTGCAGTGGGCCAATAGGCCAGGGCCCCATTGGGCTCATTCATGATGTCATAAGCATATAGGGCTGACTGCTTACTCCACTGCTGCGCGATCTTGGTCATGATCTCCTGATATCGCGCATAGGGTACGCCACTAGTACCGATGAGCTGACCACGGTAACGGGCATAGTTATGCAGATCTAGAATGACCTTGATGTTGTACTTCTGCGCATAACCAAACATCTGATCTACTAGGGCGACGTAAGGAGTATCCAGTGCGCCACCCAGTTTGGGCTGTAGCCGTTCCCAGATGATGGGGAAACGAATCAGCTTGACGCCCTTGGCGCTCCACTGTTGGAAATACGACTCCGTAGGGAAAATGTAATTGGTGCCATTGATACCTGGAAGTACTTGAGGCGCAAAGCCGGCGCCTGACAGGTTCAAACCCACCAGATCAACTTGTTCGGCTTGCACACAGGTACTTGCAAATGCCAGGGCGGCTGCAAAGGGAAGGCTTTTCTTTAACAGTTTCGAAAAAAACATTGGTATCACCCTACTGCTGTGACCAACCGCGACCATTTCCTGTACTGCAAGATCAGGCGGAGGCTCAGAATTAAAAAGAATTGGCTAGGCTACTGCCAAGCGGAGCGCGCTCTGTGCTCTGCGTACTGAGCTATACAAGCGATATGCCAAAACATTGACATGAATTGAAACAAAGCCAGATAAAGCTTTATTTGATAATTTAAGTGACTGATTTTTATGATTTTTTTTTGGTTAAAACGTGTATTACCATTCGTCGGCCCGAGTATCATGAAAATAAAGTAATGGCAAAGTAATTTCATGAGCTGACGGATTCTTGTTGTTTTACTGTATTAAGCAATCGGTCAATGATGATTTTCTGGCTATAAGCCTTTTATCCTGACGGAGTATTAACGTGTAGAGGCTATTGTTCCTTATGGAATGGAGCCGTAAGCACGGTTACTTCAGCTTGGCGTTAACGTGTCATGTGCTTTTCATCTAAGCCAAGCATCCTTGGTCAGGCTGACGACCGAAGCCTACCGAGGACATTACGCCATGGCGATGCCGATCGATAATGCCGGAACCTCTCGCAGTAACTTCCGCACCGCACTTCATTCATTTAGCGCGTTTATCAAGCGATCCCAAGAAACGCCGCGCCCTGAAGGGGACGCACCAAGACTCCCTAAGTCGCACCTGCAGCAGCAAAAGGTAGTTGTAGAGCCGGGTGACACCATGACGGGTATCGCCAAAAAGCATTACGTCTCACTGCACGAGGCAGCCCAACATAATCCGCAGATTTCTGATATTGATCACATTCACGCCGGTGATGTGGTCTTTTTACCTCCTCCAGCACCAGAGCAGCTGGCCGTACAGCCTGATGGCAAAACACTGTTCCTTGAAAACCTGCAGTCTCGAGGTAATGCCATCGAACACGCTAACACTGCAGACGGCGCGATTGATTACGCAGTAGAGACCGAACAACTGAATCAAGACGTGCAAACGTTTTTGTCCGCTTTGCCAGCCGCTGAGCGTAACGACTCTGCGCAATGGTTATTTGATCATGACTGGATGGACAGTGGGCCGGCTCAGATAGCGATAGAGCAGGGTGCCGAACAGATGGGGTTGGTGCTTACGCCTTCCAGCCACAAGGGGCCGGACTTGGAAGCGCAGGTTAGGGAGATTGTTCAGCAGGTTAACGCATCGCCGGATCCTGTTGCCGCATTGGAGACACTAGGAAAGGCTTACTCCACCGTTACACCTGATGTAAAAGAGGTTTTGTTGCAGTCATCAACAGGCCAGGAGATCTTCCAAAGGGCAGGGCAATACGCGCTTGACG
The DNA here is from genome assembly GCF_051027705.1 of Pseudomonas sp. JZ114. NCBI lineage: Bacteria > Pseudomonadati > Pseudomonadota > Gammaproteobacteria > Pseudomonadales > Pseudomonadaceae > Pseudomonas > Pseudomonas sp. JZ114. The sequence goes on along the minus strand of NZ_CP069257.1, from coordinate 760,140 downwards.
CCTTGAATCAGCAGGATAACCAGTCTGGCCAGCTCGTACCGATGAAAACTGTATTCGAACGACTGGATAACATGACACAAAACCTTGACCCGCATCTTGCGGCAAAGGTCGTCGAAGCGGCGATTCCCGGACTGGAAAAGGTATTGCTCGAGCCCAGCGATAATCCAGTCCCCCTCATGGTAGGCTCGTCAGGGGCCTATCATCTGGTCAACGTAACCGGACGCATTGCCGGTCAGCCTGGTGCTGAGGAGACCATTAAGCGTTTGGTCGAGCTCGGACTTTACGAGCGGACCGGAACTGTGCAGAGCATTGCCGAAGGAGCAAGTCCAGCTTACCCGCTGCAGGTGCTGAGCTTTGTGGGCCAAGTCGACACACGCTATGTTTTAGAGGGCGATATCCTGCCAGGCCTGGATCAGTTCCAGAAAAAGGTTACGGATGATCTGCAGGCGTATGGAAAACAGATGGAAGAGCTCAATTGGCTCACCTTGAATGGGGGCGCTGTCATGACTACTGAGCAGCGGGATAACGCCATCCAGGATTATCTTGACTCGCGACCGCCCGAGTGGGAAGAGCAGACCCAGGCGCTAAAAGATCAGGTTGCTGAGGACGGGCGTGATCTCTTATACCAGCTACAGGCGCTGCAAAATCTTCCGGCAGACTTTAAAGGTGACCGCAAGGCGATCGAGGACCAAATCCGCAGGACACTGGATAATCCCGACGCAATTACAGCCATGAGTTCTGCGGTGGCCCAATATCCGGAACTGACAAACGATCTGGATCAATGGAAGCTGATTGGGCAGTTTGGCAAAACAACGGATCGTGGTCGAAAGTTTCTTGAGGAAGTGGCTACGCAGGTTCTACGGCACAAGGTGATGCCAGAGTTTCAGAATGTAAAGGCGGGAGATGCTGCCAGCCTGCAAAATGCCCTCAACAAACTGGAAGGGCTCAAAAAAGGCCCAGTAGCTGCTCTGTTTGGTATACCAGACAAGGATCTCAATAAGGCTATTGATGCCTTGAAAGAGGCATTGCCGAGGCCCGGCGAAACAGCCGAGCAGATTACCGACCGTCTCGCTCGCTTCAATCTCAAGTTGGACGATATCAAATCAACCAATGGTGTCAGGACCTTTGATAATCAGACGCGCGCTGGCCAAACCTTGAGGATGATCGGGGCGGCCGGTGCCGCTGCCGTACTGGCAAGCTCCGGGGTTGCGTTACATAAACACCAGAGCCCCGAAGCCATCCTTAAGGTCTGTCTTGACGCTGCCGGCACGGCCCAAAAGACGACCGAACTCTTGATCGGCATGGGTAAGATACCCAAGGATGGTTGGGTAAACACATTGGCCGGCGGTAGCTCTCATCCTGCGGTAAAAGTTTTGGGCATTGCCAGCTCGCTGTTTGATCTGGTCAACGCAGGCAAGGCGGCGGAGTCTGGCGATACGGTGGGAGCATCACTCTATACATTATCCGCAGCAGGAGGAGTGACATCAGCCTTGGGCACAGGCACTGTTTTTGGCCCAATTGGCCTTGGTGTAGTGCTGCTTTCGACCATCACATTGGGCACTCGTGACGTTATCAAACACCATGAAATGGCCAATCGCTTTCAAACGCCGGAAACCAGCCAATTTTTAACTCATGCTGGGCTTGATGAGGCGGCGGCAAAAGCACTTTCAGACCAGAGCGGAGACGGTTATAACGTTCTGCCGTTGCTCTCACGTTACGCCGAACTCAAAGGATTTGATCTGCAGAATAACCAGGACCAGCAGGCCTTTGTCACTTGGATCAATAACATGCCAAATGAAAGCCTATTGTTGTTACGGGACAACCTCCACCGCGTACTGGACAGGCGAAAGGGAAGTTATGATGACTTTCCGGAATTTCAATCCCGATCAAACTCCTGGATCTACGATACTTCCGATACCTATTTCATTCAGCGCCTCAAAGAGAACCCTCACTTCGTGGAGATGGGCGTTGCTTATCCCAATTCGGTTTACCAACTTGATCAGACCTTGGACATGCTAGACCTGGACCGATTGGCAGTAAGCTGATCGGGCTGAGCCTGCGTTGCTATCAACGCGGCGCAGGCTCAGTAACCTGTCATTTCCAGATAGCCGATTCCGGTTTCGCTGCCTTGTACGCGTACGGGCCCTTCCCAATAGGGTGTTCCCACATCCATCCAGGCGTTGGGATTAATGGCTGACACCTCAATGTTAAGCCCGCGTTTGACTAGGGACAAAGACCAGCGCGTTGGAATTTTCCGCCCCGCGATCAAATGTTCATCCAAGGCTTTCAACTCGATTTCGTCTCTTTGCAGGGGTTCGGTCTGGCCGTCGGCGTTTATCCAGGTACCGCTCAGGTAATTATCGCCATCTGCCTGTCGCAAGCGGAACACCATGAGTTGTCGACCATCCTGCAGGTGTAGCGAAAACCAGTCCCATCCGTGCTGATCTTCCGAGAGCGGCTGACTACTCCATTCGCGATCAAGCCAGGCCGTGCCGCTTACGGCCACGGGTTTGCCCTCGATTTTCAATACACCCTGTGCGCGGAAAAAAGGTTGGCTGTAGTAATAAGACGCTTGGCCTCTGGCTGACTTGCGACTCAAGCCTTGGTCCCCTTGGAGCACAAGTGGCTGATCTGACGTCAACTGGAGCTGATAAGAGAACGTATCGCCACGGGCCTGCACTTTAAGATCTGACGATGCTTCGCCTTGCATTGACCAATCATCAATCCAGGCAGCAAAAGGTTCAGCTGTCACGCCGGCCTGTCCAACGCCCCCTCGCGCCTGTGTCTGGGCATGGAATTGCTGCGTGCGGGTAGTCAGTCCCGCGTGACCTAACCACAGATTCCCGTTGCCCCAGCCGGGCTGGTCGGCTGCGGGACGCATGGCACTACGAAAAAGCGTCCATTGCACGCCATAGTCATTGCCGGCAGCGTCCTTTAGGTTGGCAGTGACATACCACCACTCGATACGAAAATCAGGATGGGCGCCATGATCGGCTGGAAAAGAGAACACCTTGCCCGGTACGACCTGAGCAAAGCCCTTGCTTTCCTGGCCCAGACCGGCAAAGCCTTGTCCTTTGGATGAAGAGTCATCGCATCCGCCTAGGACAAAAAGGCCTACAACCAGACAGCCAATCCTAGCGTTCATCGGACAGTACCCTCAGCAAGTCAACCGGGCGGCTCCGCCACAGGGTCCAGAGAGGCCAAGCTGAGGCCAGCCAGGTAGCCAGTAGAGCGAGTCCTGCCAGACGCATCAGCTGATCCGGAAAAACCTGAAGTGGCAAACGCCACCCAAAGGCCTGAACATTAATCACGGCTACCAGGCACCATGCCAGCAGAATGCCCAGCGGAATCGCCAGGAGCAGTGTTAGCAGTGTTAGCAGCCACGTCTGACCTAAGTTAAGCAGCATCAGCTGGCGCCGCGTAACACCCATGGCCCATAACGGCGCGAGTTGCCCAAGGCGGCTCTGGCTTTGCGTTAATAAAGCAATAAAGAGCGCAACACCTGCTACGCCCAGCGTCAGCGTATTAAGGGCCGAGGTTGCACTGAACGTGCGCTCAAACACCTGTGTTGCCCATTGTTTGAGCTGTACCTGATCCACAAGACGGGAGTCATCGAGAGCAAACGTATCCTTGATGGCCTGTTTCAGGTTGCCAACGGCGGAGGGCTCCATACGCAGCGCATAACGGCTTACCGGCAGGTTGGGCCAATGGGCTTTCATTGCCTTAGCATCTACCAGAACATGGCCACGAGGGTTTCCATAATCCGCGTAGATACCCACGATCTTGGCAAGCCACGCCCCTTCGGCTGCCGGTAGTTTTACCGTGTCGCCTATTTCAACGTTTAAATGCCGAGCCAGTTGTTCACTAAGCATGACGCTATCGCCCTTGAAGAGTGCGTCCCAAGGGTTACCTGCTCGTGCCTCTAGTAAAGGCCAATGGTTGCGGTAAAGCTCATCATCCTCTACGCCTGCAATGGTCAAAGGCCAACCACCCAATTGCGTTTCAAGCTCAAGACCTGCCAAAACACGATCAACTTCAGGACGCGCTGTTAGCCAGTTAGCCATCTCTTGCACCTGATCCGGGCTAGCTGGGCGGATATAAAGTTCGGCAGAAAGGCGCTGATCCAGCCAGACACTAAAGGTATGCCGAAACCCTTCAGTCATACTGCCGGCACCAATATTAGCGGCAAGGGCTAACAACAAAGCCATGAGGGCCAGACTCAGGCCAGGTAACTGTTGTCGGCAGTCGGCAATAAACCAGCCCAGTAATGGTAATCGCATGGAGGCAGGTGCTAGTCTCAGCAGGCCGCTGAGCGCTACCGGCAGACCTAGAGCTGCCGCGAGCAGTAGGCTGCCCATCATGACGAAACCTGCCGCCAGGCTATTGCCTGTCAGCCAGGCAATGAAGGCAACCACTGCTGCAACAGCGGCGATCCATCCTTGGCGTTTCAGCCAGGCACGGTGGGCCTGATGCCAAGCCTCGCTATTGGCGAGTCCTAGCAATGGCAACCGAGCGGCGCGCCATAAACTGTTTGCGCCCGCCAACAGCGCACCCAGAAGGCTAAGTCCCAGGCTACCTAGCCACCAGATTGGACTGAGAGAGAGCTCTCCGGCTACCTCAGCACCATATAAACCTCGTAAGCTGGCTGCCACGTCTGGTAAGAGTAGGCTGGCCAGTACGTAGCCGCTAACAATACCTGCCAGCCCCCCTAGCAACGCGAGCGCTATCAGTTCTCCAGTCAGCGCTATCAGGAGTTTTTGAACACTTACACCGCTGGCGCGCAATGTACGCAATAAGGGTCTTCGTTGCTCCAAGGCCAGCCCGATAGCCGCATGTACAATAAACAATCCAACTGCAAAGGCTAACAGCCCAAGCGCCATTAGGTTGAGGTGGAAACTTTCGGTGAGCTGTCCCGGGTCGTTTTCATTTGAATGGGGCTGCCATTGCAATCGTTCATTCCACGGAGAAGGAAGGGGTTTCTGAAAATCTGCTGGGAAAACAAGACGTGAGAGTTGGTCCGGTGCCTCAAGTAGCCGCTGGGCTACTCCGATGTCGACTAGCAACATGCCGGGAGCCATGCCTGACTTACCTGTTATTGGCGGGAGGCGTTGCCCATTAACCAGGTAAGGCTGCTCACCCTCCTGCAGGTTCAACTCATGTAGTGTTTGGTTCGCAACCCAGGTTTGCCCAGGTGGACTAATAAACGCCATCAAGTCCTGTGTTTCGGTCGGTTCGCCCGCTATGGACGAGCCCAACGGCAGGCTCACTGGTTCGATACCCATGATTTGCAGACGGCGTGTTTGACCTTGAATAATGGCGCTGCCTTGTAACATTGGTGACACGGGCCATCCCTGTCGGCGTAACGCAAGAAAGCTTTCCTGAGAAATAAGTCCGCCATTACGTGCAGAAAGTGTCGCTTGAGGTAAACCGCCAATGAGCTGACTGGCCTGCGCATAGCTTTGCCTTGCCTGGCTGTTAAGCGCCTGAACGCCAGTCAATAATGCCGTGGCTAGCCAGAGCCCGGTAAATAGACTGAAAAACTGCACGGGGTGTTTTCGCCAGTGACTGATTAGGCTGCGCACAGACCAATACACAACACCCATCGTTAGCTTCCCATAGGGGTAGCAATTTGGCCTGCCCGCAACACGACGCGTTGCTGCAACTGTGCCGCTACCTGTGGGCTATGAGTAACCATCAGCAGCGTACAGCCACTACGGTCTACCAGATCCAGCAACAGCTTGAGTACTTGGGCGCTAGTTACTTCGTCCAGGTTACCGGTCGGTTCATCAGCCAGTACTAACGCCGGACGTGATGCCAGGGCTCGACCCAATGCCACACGCTGTTGTTGTCCTCCCGAAAGCTGCTCTGGGTACCGTTGCAATAACTCGCTCAGACCCAGTTGCTCGGCAAGCTGGGCCTGCCACAATGGATTGTGCCGTCCCGCAAGCCGCGCCTGAAAAGCTAGATTATCCTCTACCGTCAGACTGCCGATGAGGTTGAACTGCTGAAAAATCAGGCCAATCTCACAGCGACGCCAGTCAGCCAGCGCTTGTTCGTTAAGTGAGTGTAATGCCTTTCCATCGATATCGATGCGGCCACTATCTGCCTTGTCGAGTCCAGCGATAAGATGAAGGAGTGTGCTTTTACCACTTCCCGACTCGCCCATAAGAGCCAGACTGCCACCACGCTGCAGATCTAAATCTATACCTCGAAGTACCGGCAGAATGCCCTGAGGGGTGGGGTAGCTTTTATGAAGTTGTCGCACATGAAGCATAAGTGAGCCTTGATACGTCTGGTAAACGCACAAGCAAACCAGAGACAGCGATCGCTGGGATGATCTGCGAAGAGGTCATATCGAACCCAAATCTCATGACTTAGTTCTTGAGATAGGATTGATGTAAGAAATTTATACAGTAAAAATAAAACCGCTTACTAGACTAGCGAAGAGGTGACGTTGGCTTTAGGAATTTCAGATAAAGGTCTATCGAAGATCATAACGCAATATTACTCAGTCACAGGTAAGCAGTCGTGCTCAACAGAGCCTTTTGCTAAAAGTAATCGTATCTTTCTCAAGTACTATTTTCTGCTATAGCAGCTCCAATCCTAAGCCCATCCTATAGCCAGCACTGATTTGAGGCATGAGGTGCCTTATTTATATAACTAGATGATCAATGCTGTGATATCAGTGTGATATTGACTTGCTTTAAATAGCCTGTAACGGTTTTCTGGTTGACTTTCACTCTACTAAGCGTAGCGGAGTCATGGAGATCGTCCTCATTTATACATAGTCATGCCGTTAGTCATCTTTGGTAGGCCAGCCGATATAAGCTAGTTGCAAAACAACAGCGCTGCGTTAACCTCAACAGACCATAGTCAGCTACGCTTGTATTGTCATGAGAAGTAATACTGCAGAAGTAGTAGATATGCCTACTATCACCCCTATCGGTACCCAGTGCACAACAGGTCAGACGTGTCCAGAAAGTGGCATCTGGACAGTTATAGGTGCTCCTCGCACGGCCTCGCCCATCGTTAAAGGCAAACGGTTTCCGCCTTACTGCGGTAAGGCCGCTGTTTGGCAGCTAGCTTTGCACGCCTGATCTTAACCAAACGTTAGCCACTTCACGCTACCTTGATAGCGCGCGTTTGATTGGTGCGTCCTGAAAAAGACCACCCCAGTAAAAAAGCAGCAACGGGGGAAATCACTGCTTCTGGGGTGGCTGATGACGTGTTACAAACCAAACAACGGATCGTTCGCTTGCCCTCGCATTAAAGCCTTTCTGTTGTAAAGACGATACCCGTTCCAGGTAAAGGCTATGTAAATTTTTGGACATGTTGGGACTGATATACTTTGCCATCTGGTGGGGACTTATTAGTGATTGAAAGTGAAACTCATAGCATTCTTGCACTTTCCAGTAGAGCCTTTTTATCCGTATGATTTAAAGGAGGTTTAGGTGCAAACATCGCTTTGGCTTCATCCAGAGAATTTCTTTTTGCTTGATTAACGGAAAATTTTTAAAGCCCACTTTATCGGGTTTCATTTTCTTCTAGGTGCATGAGAACATTCGATCAAATGATATGTTCAGAATTAAAGCCAAAACAGTATCTAGAAATCGTTCTGGTTTATTAGGGATTTAAATTAT
>NZ_CP069257.1:0-747500 GCF_051027705.1 Pseudomonas sp. JZ114 | reverse complement strand
TTATATTCAGTGGCAAGCTTAACCGTATAGGGAAGGCGTAGCGAAAGCGAGTCTTAATAGGGCGTTTTAGTCGCTGGGTATAGACCCGAAACCGGGCGATCTATCCATGAGCAGGTTGAAGGTTAGGTAACACTGACTGGAGGACCGAACCCACTTCCGTTGAAAAGGCAGGGGATGACTTGTGGATCGGAGTGAAAGGCTAATCAAGCTCGGAGATAGCTGGTTCTCCTCGAAAGCTATTTAGGTAGCGCCTCATGTATCACTCTGGGGGGTAGAGCACTGTTTCGGCTAGGGGGTCATCCCGACTTACCAAACCGATGCAAACTCCGAATACCCAGAAGTGCAAGCATGGGAGACACACGGCGGGTGCTAACGTCCGTCGTGAAAAGGGAAACAACCCAGACCGTCAGCTAAGGTCCCAAAGTTGTAGTTAAGTGGTAAACGATGTGGGAAGGCTTAGACAGCTAGGAGGTTGGCTTAGAAGCAGCCACCCTTTAAAGAAAGCGTAATAGCTCACTAGTCGAGTCGGCCTGCGCGGAAGATGTAACGGGGCTCAAACTACACACCGAAGCTACGGGTTCATCGCAAGATGAGCGGTAGAGGAGCGTTCTGTAAGCCTGTGAAGGTGAGTTGAGAAGCTTGCTGGAGGTATCAGAAGTGCGAATGCTGACATGAGTAACGACAATGCGAGTGAAAAACTCGCACGCCGAAAGACCAAGGGTTCCTGCGCAACGTTAATCGACGCAGGGTGAGTCGACCCCTAAGGCGAGGCTGAAAGGCGTAGTCGATGGGAAACAGGTTAATATTCCTGTACTTCTAATTACTGCGATGGGGGGACGGAGAAGGCTAGGCCAGCTTGGCGTTGGTTGTCCAAGTTTAAGGCGGTAGGCTGACTGTTTAGGTAAATCCGGACAGTTAAGGCCGAGAGCTGATGACGACTCTTCTTATGAAGAGGAAGTGGTTGATGCCATGCTTCCAGGAAAAGCCTCTAAGCTTCAGGTAATTAGAAATCGTACCCCAAACCGACACAGGTGGTCGGGTAGAGAATACCAAGGCGCTTGAGAGAACTCGGGTGAAGGAACTAGGCAAAATGGCACCGTAACTTCGGGAGAAGGTGCGCCGGTGAGGGTGAAGGACTTGCTCCGTAAGCCCATGCCGGTCGAAGATACCAGGCCGCTGCGACTGTTTATTAAAAACACAGCACTCTGCAAACACGAAAGTGGACGTATAGGGTGTGACGCCTGCCCGGTGCCGGAAGGTTAATTGATGGGGTTAGCGCAAGCGAAGCTCTTGATCGAAGCCCCGGTAAACGGCGGCCGTAACTATAACGGTCCTAAGGTAGCGAAATTCCTTGTCGGGTAAGTTCCGACCTGCACGAATGGCGTAACGATGGCGGCGCTGTCTCCACCCGAGACTCAGTGAAATTGAAATCGCTGTGAAGATGCAGTGTATCCGCGGCTAGACGGAAAGACCCCGTGAACCTTTACTGTAGCTTTGCACTGGACTTTGAGCCTGCTTGTGTAGGATAGGTGGGAGGCTTTGAAGCGAGGACGCCAGTTCTCGTGGAGCCATCCTTGAAATACCACCCTGGCATGCTTGAGGTTCTAACTCTGGTCCGTTATCCGGATCGAGGACAGTGTATGGTGGGCAGTTTGACTGGGGCGGTCTCCTCCTAAAGAGTAACGGAGGAGTACGAAGGTGCGCTCAGACCGGTCGGAAATCGGTCGCAGAGTATAAAGGCAAAAGCGCGCTTGACTGCGAGACAGACACGTCGAGCAGGTACGAAAGTAGGTCTTAGTGATCCGGTGGTTCTGTATGGAAGGGCCATCGCTCAACGGATAAAAGGTACTCCGGGGATAACAGGCTGATACCGCCCAAGAGTTCATATCGACGGCGGTGTTTGGCACCTCGATGTCGGCTCATCACATCCTGGGGCTGAAGCCGGTCCCAAGGGTATGGCTGTTCGCCATTTAAAGTGGTACGCGAGCTGGGTTTAGAACGTCGTGAGACAGTTCGGTCCCTATCTGCCGTGGACGTTTGAGATTTGAGAGGGGCTGCTCCTAGTACGAGAGGACCGGAGTGGACGAACCTCTGGTGTTCCGGTTGTCACGCCAGTGGCATTGCCGGGTAGCTATGTTCGGAAAAGATAACCGCTGAAAGCATCTAAGCGGGAAACTTGCCTCAAGATGAGATCTCACTGGAGCCTCGAGCTTCCTGAAGGGCCGTTGAAGACTACAACGTTGATAGGTCGGGTGTGTAAGCGCTGTGAGGCGTTGAGCTAACCGATACTAATTGCCCGTGAGGCTTGACCATATAACACCCAAACAATCTGTTGTTTGGTAAAGACCAGCCGAAAGCTTGGTTGAACCGCAAAATACCAATCACATACCCATTCGGGGAAACGACTAGACACCGGTTCCCCACCCGAATTGCTTGACGACCATAGAGCGTTGGAACCACCTGATCCCTTTCCGAACTCAGAAGTGAAACGATGCATCGCCGATGGTAGTGTGGGGTTTCCCCATGTGAGAGTAGGTCATCGTCAAGCACCTATACCCAAAACCCCCAGGCCTAACCGCCCGGGGGTTTTGCTTTGTGCGGATAAAATAGGTTTGTGGAGCTGGAACAGTTTATCTAGCGACGCATCTCTATTCGGCAAACCAGCCTAGTCCAGTTATACTGTCTTTTCGCCAATTTTGTACCTGAGTGTTGTTATGAGCTGCGATGCCTCTAACCTGAAATCTTATATCCGTGCTGTACCTGATTTTCCTAAGCCGGGTGTGATTTTTCGGGATATTACCCCGTTGTTTCAATCGCCACGTGCCTTAAGAATGACTGTGGACAGTTTGATTCAGCGCTATGTTGAGGCTGAGTTCACGCATGTGGGAGCGTTGGATGCCAGGGGCTTCTTGATTGGTCCCATATTGGCTTACGCACTGAATAAGCCATTAATTCTTTTCCGTAAAAAAGGAAAGCTTCCTGCCGAGTTGCTTACCGAGACCTATACAACTGAATACGGTGATTCCGTCATTGAGGTTCATAAAGACAGCTTGTCGCAAGGAGACACTGTACTGCTGGTAGATGACCTTATTGCAACAGGTGGGACTCTTGTTGCTGCGGCAAACCTGATTCGTCGCATGGGGGCTAATGTATTTGAAGCAGCTGCTATTGTAGATTTGCCAGAATTGCAAGGCTCTAAGCGTTTACAGAAAGCAGGCATTCCGACGTTTAGCCTTACTGAATTTGCTCTTTCTGAGCGCTAAAAAGAGCCCGCTTTAGCGGGCTTTTTTATGAAATGTATTTTGCAGGGAGCAGGCAATACACTAAACGCAGGCTTCCCAGTCCTGTCTTTATTGCTTGAATCAAGTAAGAAAAACACTGGTGCGTTAAGGTATCGAATACGTTAGGGTAGTATCCTCTCTTACTTCGTCTTCTTTGAGCAGTTTGGCAACAATCTAATCAACCAAATGATGTCTGCTGCCAAATATGATTACCATTATCCAACGGCAAATTGTGGCTCCAGCGCTCACGAGAGTGCCGGAGTGTTCATTATTGAAGCGGTTGTGGTACCACGTGCGTAAAGCTTAGGTCTGCACTGTTCGTAATCGACCAAGGGTTTTTTGCGGTTCCTTCAAAGGTAATATCTCTAAAGCTCGAGTTTCGAAGACCATTGATAGTGGCAGGTGCTGTTCCTTTGAAACTCACCTTGGCAAATTCGAAGCGTTCATGGAAAGCATCATGCGCGCTGTCGCCCTTGATCTCCAAGGCTGCAGAGACAGGATTCTCCACGGTAACGTTGCTGACCTTAATATCCTGAAATTTGCCGGAGATATCCGAGCGCTTGTAGTCCAGGATGGCGTTAGGATCGTTATAGTCTAAGGTGAATATAAAGCCTTGCTTGGCGCTATTACGAATGGCGGAGTCGCGAAAGATGACATTTCTGACACCGCCGCCCATGAAGTTGGTACTTTTCATGCGCAGCCCGACATCGGTCCCGTCTGAGACATTATCCTCGGCCAGGATATTCTGTATCCATGCCCCGGTGTGGCTGCCAGCAACGATCATGCCGTGGCCGTGACGAAAGTAGTTATTGAAGACCCAGACATTTTCCTGTGGCTTCTGTTTAATGGCATCAGCCCCAGTCCCTGCTGCGAAGTTGACGCAGTCATCACCCGTCTCGAAAAAGTTATTGAAAACCATGGCGCCTCGGCTGTTGGCAAATTCAATACCATCACCGTTATTGGCATCGTATGTCTTGTGTGTGGTGTTGGCCATCACCACATTTTCCGTCTCTAAGTTCATGATGCCGTGGTAGGCTGGATTGAGTACAGTAAAGTCACCATAGAATACGTTACGGACGTTGCGCAGCGTGATTAGGGATGACCGCATTTGGCCGTACGCATCCTTGACGTTCATACCCGAAGCCACTGCTCTCTGGACTTGGTCCTTGGCAAGAATGCCGTCTTGCATATAGCGTGTATTATTGCTTGCGACGTAAACCGGCAAGGCTCGTCCCAGCTCATCAGTGTCGTCTTCCAGACGCCTCCAGCCATTGCCGTTGATAATCCCTTTACCTACGATACGGATGTTTTCGAAATGCTCTTCTGTGTAGGGGTCGCGGGGTAGCGCGTTGATAAGGGAGGCGGGACGGATGGTGGTGGAGTAGGGGTACTGAATATATCCCTTCGCTGGATAGTCTTCCCCGCGCTCTGAGCCGAGAAGCGTTGCGCCACGTCCAATTTCGAGCGTCATGTTGCTCTTCAGGTAAAGTGCACCAGTCTTGAACGTCCCGGCAGGAATGAGCACCTTGCATCCAGGTGTGCAAGCATCAATAGCGGCTTGGATGGCATGTGTGTTAACAGTCTTGCCATCTCCTTTAGCGCCGTATCGAACGACATTGAACACTTTGGGTAGACGGCTGGTACGCTGGACTACTGCTTTGCTGTCAGCGGATTCATTGCCATAAGCATCTACAGCACGCACCGTGAAACGGTATTCAGTGTCTGCCTTCAGACCCGTTGCCGTGAAGCTGTGGATGGTAATACGGTGGTGGAAGCCGTCTGTGTCTTCTTCATAAAAACGATTAATGTAAGGCTTGGCAGGTGAGACGCGATTGTTATTGGCGGTGGCGCTGCCAAGAAATTTACCGTTCAGGTAGACATTATAGTCACGGATATCCTGCGGATTTGCAGGCTTTTCCCACACCAGAACAATCTGGCTCTCATCGTAGGCTAGTGTAGGAACCTGTACGTTAACCGGCGCATCAAGTGCGAAGCAGGGTAACGCGGTCACGGTTAACCCCAAGGTTAACGCTGTTATGGTCAGAATCTGTTTTTTCATTGAGCGTGACAAGGCTGCAGGGTGTTCGATGCTCATAGATTTATCCTTATTGTTATGAACGAGAGGGTTTAGAGCGCCACCTTGAGCCCATCATAATTTATTTGTGTGGTATGACAACAGCTAAGAAGCTATTCCTTCGGTTTGTGAACGAGCGGCTTCCTGAGCAGCTAAGTACAGACAGTCAATTTTATAACCTTTAGCTGCTATAAGGCTATTTGAGGCTAAAGCGCCACTATAACCCTCGACTTCGATGGTTATTCTCAAAAGGAGTGGGTGGAATCCCTTGACAAAATGGCGTTGCCAAAAAATACTGATCTTGTTGTATGACGACATACAGATGAAGACTGTTTGATGAAAGTAAATCTTCAGGCCTTCTTTAATAGTTAATCTAGTTAATTATTTAGACTCCTGCATAGCTGGTAGTGTTGATACTTGGCTGGTGGGCAAACAGACCAGCTAGTAAACAAGTCTTAACAACAACAACAAAGGACTAGCATGATTCTTCTTACCCGCTCTCTAGTTTCAGCAATGCATTACTACTTGGTCACCCGGCACATGGCTGTTTTTTCTTCCGTCAAGCAGGTTAACGCCTTCAGCTCATAGGCGCGTGCTCTCGGAGCATTTAACGGTACTGAATTTACAACGGTTCGCTTGTACAGCTCTGGATGCTGTCGAGTTACTGAGGAGTATTCGCATGCGTATGAAAGGCTCGGCTCTGATGGGGTGTTTGCTGCTAGCTGGTGCAGGATTCGCTCAGGGAGCAACGTTCTTGAATGGAGTGGTCATGGCCGATGCGCCTTTGACCAATGCCAAGGTCACAGTGATTGATAAGTGGGGAAAGCAAAAGACTGCTCTGACGGACCGCAAGGGGCATTGGCGCCTGGAAGCCTCAACACTGACGCCGCCGTTACTGGTATCCGCTACCGATCTTACACCGCGCGACGGACACATTACGCAAAATTGCCGCTACAACGATAAACCTCGAACGCGTTGTATGGCCTCGGTAGTGACAGCGCTCCCACGTAATGGAAATACAACGGTCAATATCACACCACTTACAGATCGGATTGTTTCCGAAATCGCCCAGAAGCTTGGGTACATCGGTCCTCAACAGTGGGTGGAAAGTGGTAATGCGGGGCAAATGCGCGAGGAGTTTCTAACTGCTCCGCTTAATGCGATGAGGGCAGGCCTTTCGCAAGCACTGACTCAAGCAGGCGTTAGCCATGTAGATCGGTACAACCCTATTACCACCCCCCTGCGTGACGACGGAAAAGGAGCTGAGGCGTTGCTCCAGGTGATTAATCACAACCGGGGTTATCACAATGACAGCGGCGAGGCGAGCGGAACCATTCTGACTGATATTCGCTTTCGCCCTATTCTAGGCTTCAGCGATGTCAGCACGACGCATGACACCAGCAGCTATGAGCGCTTCGACTACCTGCGTGCAAAGGGTGAGCTGGAGGCTATCAAGAGCGCTAAGGTGCGCATCCTGATTGTGAGTGATTCCACCGCAGCAACCTATGAGGAAAGCCGACTACCCAGGATGGGATGGGGGCAGGTCTTCCAGGAACGCTTTCGGAACGATAGCGGTGTTGCCGTACTCAACGGAGCGCGGGCAGGGCGATCGAGTCGCGATTTCTATAACGAGGGTTGGTATCAACAGATGGCGCGCTTCATGAAGGCAGGTGACTATGTATTCATCGCCCATGGGCACAACGACCAAAACTGTAATAGCGCCAAACCGGTGCGTGGTGCGGCAGATGTGAAAAACCTGTGTACCTATCCCAATGACAGTAATGGCAACAAGCAATATCCTGAAGGCCAACCGCAGCTGTCATTCCAGAACTCCTTGGAGCGCTACATTGCATTGGCGCGTCGGCAAGGAGCCAGACCCATCATTATGACGCCTACCACACGGGTGATGACTGCAGAGCGTAAACCCGCTTTCGAAAATGGTGATACTACACCGGTTGGCAGTTCCCACTGGACCAAGCAGAACAGCGAAAACGGCTATGCCTATGTAGGTGATTACGCGGCCACCATTCGCAAAACGGCTGCGGACAATCGAATTCCATTCATTGACCTCGAGCGGAAGACTATCGACTTCGTCAATCAGCACCGAGACGACTGGAAGTCCTATTGGCTTGCGGTTGATCCCAACGACCCACGCTATCCCTATTACAAAACCCAGACTTCCGGAACGTTGGATAATCCTGATCGTACCCACTTCCAGCAGAAGGGCGCCGAGGCGGTTGCCGGTATAGTAGCCGAAGGCATCGCGCAGCAACCGGCACTGGTTGAGCTGGCTGCAAAACTCAAATAAGAAGGAATAACAACAATGTCCATGCCTTCCCTATTACGCAGCACCATGCTCTTGGGCACTGTCAGCCTTGTATGTATCAGCCAGACGGCATTGGCAGTGCAGTACCAGGCGGTGGTGTCACCAACGGCGCAACCCAACACATTCACATCCATTAATGCGGCCATCAAGGCGGCCCCATCAGACCAGTCGCCCTATGTCATTTTCCTGAAAAAAGGAACCTATGAGGAGCGCTTGAGCATCACTCGCCCTAATATCACCTTGATAGGCGAGCAGCGGGACAAGACCATCATCAGTGCCGGTGTGTACGCGGGCATGCTCGATGAGAAGAGACAGAAATATGGTACGTCAGGCAGCAGCACCGTGAGTGTGAACGCGCCTGATTTTACAGCGCGCAATCTGACCATTCGAAACAGTTTCGACTTTCCGGCCAATGCGGCCAAGCTGGCTACTGATCCTACCAAGGTAAAGGATACCCAGGCGGTGGCGCTGCTGCTGGACAGTAACAGTGATCGCGCGCGTTTTCACAATGTGAGACTGGAGGGATATCAGGATACGTTTTATAGCAAAACCGGTAGCCGCAGCTATTTCACTCAAAGCAAGATCACAGGGCATGTTGATTTCATTTTCGGATCAGGGATCAGTGTGTTCGATCACTGCGACATCGTTGCTCGACGCCGTACCGATATAGCACCGCCTTATGGCTATCTCACCGCGCCTAGTACCGATATCAAGTCTCCCTACGGGCTGATCTTCCTGCAAAGTCGTATTGTGAAAGAGATGGGGGTGCCTGCTCGCAGTTTCGCATTGGGACGTCCCTGGCATCCTACTACGACCTTTGAGGATGGCCGTTACGCTGACCCGAATGCAATCGGTCAGTCAGTCTTTATCAAGTCTTATATGGATGATCACATCTACGGCTGGGACAAGATGTCGGGCAAGGACAAGGATGGCAACACCATCTGGTTCTATCCGCAGGACTCTCGCTTCTTCGAGGGGCGCAACTATGGTCCAGGGGCTGCATTATGGGACCCACAGCGACGACAGCTTACAACTGAGCAGTTGAGGACGTTTACCTTGGACCTTATCTTCCCGGATTGGAAACCTGAAAGGTTCAAGGACTGATAGCGCTAATCTGCCTGATCACCCCTGATGCGATCAGGCAGGACGCTAACGGAGTTAGCACAAGGCTTGATTGGCCAGTGCCATTTGTAGTGCATTGCCCAATGGTATGGGGGGACTACCCTTGACCATTTGTGCAACTTTATCCGTTTGAGGAATCCCGATATCGGTCAACCAGTTGCTTAACCCACTGCTGTGTGTGACGTCCAGCCGAACGAACTGTCCGGCTACTCGAGACAGTAGGGCAACAATCAACACTTTCGCCTGCTCGGCGGACTCTGCCACCACCGGCCCAATAGCTAGACCGCGCCCAAACGGGCGTAATAATGCAAAGCCGACCTGCTGCCTATCCCGCTCAATACCTATTACGTACTGACTGATCTTTAATAAAGCCGCAAGCACTAGGCCACGGTTCATTCCGGTTGCGCTGGAAGCTAATTCAATGAGTTGAGGAAAATGTTGTGATGTTATCTCGTGCAGCGTATGCCCGACTGGTAGCTCATGATGAGGGAGGGCTGGTGCGCTCGCGGTTTGGTGTTGATGAATATGTTCGTAGGTAATAAAGCCCTGGCTGGAATAAAGGGGCGCTCCTTGTGGTGTTGCAACCAGGAGAGGAGTGCGTGGGCTTGTATGGTTCAATACCTGGTCGACCAATTTACGGCCCAGTCCTTGGCCTTGTCGCCGCACATCAACGATGACCAGACCTAGGCTGACGTAATCGCCTTGAAGGCAGCAGAGCGCCGTACCCAATATGCCATGTGCGTCTTCTGCCACTATTCCCTGGCTGACGTGGTGTATCCATTGCCAGTCCTGCAGGCGATGGGGCCAGCCTACGGCACGTGACAATTCATGGGCATGTATCAGGTCTTCCGTTACCATTGGGCGAAATCGAATCGGAACCTCAGCAATCGACATGGGCTATAAAGTTCTCCGGCTCGGTCAGTAATAGACATTGGTCACTGTACCAGTCTACAGCCGATGCCTATCCAATGACGAAATGCTAAATAGGGTGAGATAGAGGCTTATCTCCAGATATATCTGGATAACCGATGTGGTTCGTTCAAAAGGGTATTGAAAGATCCTGTCAAAATTGACCCGAAATTGAATGGCCGTATCAATGTTCGCGTTTCAGAAAAGCAGTGGTCTCGCCAGAGTGATTATGAACTAATCAGACAAATCATTAATTAATAGGTAATGCTTTTAAAGGTTCGCAGCCTAATTAAGTATTCCGTTCTATGCGACTTACTTTATATTTTTTATCACTTTGGCGAAGTTCCAGATAAACCTGTGCCAGCAATTGACGCTTTTGTAGGTCAATGTAATATGGAAATTGCTGCACCCTGTAAATTTGGGCCAGCAATGAGCGTGTAGTTGAAGCTGATAATTTAGCTGGATCAGTAAAGATCTTGATTTAAGGCCAAGCCTGCAGCTGTTCTCTGCTCGTAACGGCGAGCGCACGTAGCTGACCCTCGGAACGGCGGGAAGTCACGCGACCATTCACGAAGATAGTAGCAGCCAATTCCTTGTTGAGCATGCCGGTAATGACTGTAGACCTGCAGGCGCAGTGCTATCTCCTTGTTGCGCCCAAGCATGAGTCCGGCCAGATGCCCCTGGGAGCCATAGAGGGTAATACCGATGCCCCAAAAGTCAGGAGGATCGGGAAAGCCATATAAGACGATCGGCGGATTATCGTAGGCTGCTTTTTAGATAAACAATACAGCTATGTTTAGCTTGATAAGCAATAAGTAGGATTGCCTGTGATCTATTGGTAAACAATATATTTTTGCTGATTGCGAACTGTTGGTGCGTTTAAGAGGCTGCCAGAGAGCGTGAATAACCTTTCAAAGGCTAATTAATAAGGGTGTAAGCCTATTTGAGGCGGCTTGGTTTTTTTAAAACACACTGTTAACTTATTTAAAATTAATTTAAATATTTAGAACAAGGCTGTACGAAACAATGTAGTTTAAGCCTTTATAGTTATGTATTTTTCTTCCATTGTCTGACAAGCAAACTGTCTATATAGGCAATCAGCTCGTCGGAGGTGATGGAGTAATGATGTACCCAGTGGCCTTCTTTTGTGCGGCCGGCGCGGATTGGCCATTTGCTGAGGCCCAGTTGCCGGGCGCGCTCAATGACTTCTGTTGGGCTGGCTCCGGTTATCGGGATTGCCATGTTCAGTCTCCTTCATCTGGTCTCTTCTCGTTATCGGTGTAAACGGACAAGACCTTGAATGAAAACTGACTAACGGTCGGCGTATAACAGTAGCGAAAGCATGAACACGCATGTGGTCAGCGTATCTGCTAACCAGGAAAGAAGCAGGCTATAGGGCAAGACGTCCATGTCTATGCCTTGAAAAGTTCTGCTCAGGGTACAGCTGACCAGTGCTGGCAGCCGTTCTTCATCCACTGGCTCTGATCGACGTCAACGCCATCGCCAACTTTGCATCCGGGTACATTCAGCACCTTGCCGCTCGACCGGTTGACCAAGCGGAACCAGGTTGATGCACCAGGCAACATCTGCCATTGCTGGGTATGAAGGTTTTGCCATGTCTCCTGTGAGATCGGCGAATCCTTGAATGCCTCCTGCGCAGTCAACACTTTGCCGCTGTTGACACTCAATACCTCATAGAAGCCATTTTTCAGATTGATCATGTGCCAGCGTTGGGCATTCGTCTGATCACACGAGGCCTGTTCGACCCGTACGCCTGCATCGAGACTGGCATCTTTCACATTGAGGCACTTGCTGCTGTTTTGGTTGATCAGCGTCACTGGCTTGTCTGCGCCTGTTGGAACACCAAAGACTGGATTGCCGTTTGAATCCCAGCTGAGCGGTTGCACATAAATGGCCCTGTTGGGATCGTACAGCGGATCGCCTACGATGCTCTTGTAGTTGCGAGCATTATAGATGTGAAGGATGGTGCCATCTCGGTCGGTTGTGAAGGTATTGCTACCTGTGCCGTAGATCCCGTTACGCTCGCTACTCTTGAAGACAGGAACAGGTGATTTGGTCCATACGCTAGGATCGAGTAGATCCGCCGTGGCTGGTGCGGAAAGCAGGCCCATGTTGTAGTTCGCATCGGTAGCACTGCCCGAATAGGCAATGAACACCTTGCCATTATGTTCCATGACGGCAGGCGCTTCGTTGACCCAGAAACCTACCTTCTCCCAGTCGTATTCAGGTTGCGATAGCATTACCTGTTTGCCTTTAATAGCCAACGGGCCATCCAGCTCGGCAATGTAGAGATTGCTGTTACCTTCGATGTTCGGGTCTTTCTGGGCCCAGACGATGTAACGTTTGCCTGCATGCACAAAGGTAGTCGTATCGATACTGAATGACTCCCAGTTTGTCTTGATCTGACCACGCTCGATCCAGCCTGAGCCTGTTACCGGATTGGCTGCATTGTTGGACAGTGCATAAATGCGGTGATTGAACGGGGTGCCCTCCTGAGCGGCAGCGAAATAGACGTACCAGGAACCGTTGTTGTAATCGATCCAGGGTGCCCAGACGTGGGTACTCATCTCACCACTGTCGTGCTTGGTCCAGATGACCTGTTCCTGGGCCTTTGCAAGACCGGCAATGGTCCTGGCGCGCCTGAGTGCGATCCGGTTGTACTCCGGTACGCTATAAGTCATGTAGTAATACCCGTCGGTATGTTTATAAACAGACGGATCGGCTCGTTGCGTAATGATGGGATTGTCGTACTGGGTTGCCGCCAGAGAGGAGGCCGGGTTGATCAATACTGTTACAGCGACCGCGAGGGAAAACCAGGCGGCATTGGTAAGGTTGCGCTTGAGACGCCTTACCTGAGCACACAGTTCTAGAACCATGGTGTTTCTCCGTTGTTGTTATTAGCAAGAACACAGGTTGTTATCGAGCAGTGTGAGCCACAGATTTAGAGGCTGAAGAAAACGGCCCATAACTGCAGCTCCTCAAGCCGAACCCTGCAAGACGGGTGACCTCATAAGGCAGGGTCGCCAAGCCCGACAGCAGAGATAGCTCAAGCGCAAGCCATGATAATGGTATGACTATTACCGGGATCGCCCGATTATTTATAGCCTACATCGCTCATACGTCTAGTGGTGGCGAGCTAATGTTATGATGAATAAGCGGTTTGGCAGCTTGGTTGATCAGGCGAGGCGGCCTTTGCGGAATCAAAGAGGTGTACCGCTTTATTAATGACGTAATGACGCGATCAGGCTGAAGGCTACTTCATCGAAGTCACTCTTACAGAGCATGTTTTCGGCTAACGCCAATCAGAGTAGGGTGGATAGCGCTCTAGGCATTTCAGGCCGACTAAAATAAAACGGCCAATAGGATTGGCCGTTTTACGTAGTGGCAAAGACCTGTGGTCAGGCTGTCTTCTTGGTACGGCTTCGCTTTGGCTTGGGCATGGGCTGCGCCACGCTGGTTTCTATTCCGCCCGACAGCGGGTCCCCTGCGGTGTCGTAGTCGACTTCTCTCTGGGCTTGAAACCAGTGCTCAAATCCCTGTCCATCCGGACGACCTGCGGCTTCCCAGATTTCGTAGGCGCGTTGACGTATGCGTTGTTCCAGATCATCCATCGCTCATCCTCCTATCGGATGTGGCTCAGCAGTCTGGCGCCGAGCTTTTTGACTTGGAGGCCGTAGGCCTTGAATATCTACCTGCATGATTGCAACAGGACTATAAGAAGGGATGCCCAGTCTTCCTTATCGTTCCTCACGTGCTATATACGTCCGATGAAAAGTCCTTTTCATTGAGAGACTTAACCTTTATCACGCTGCGCCAGCTCCATGATCATCCTTGCCAGTAGATAAAGTCTCGGCGCGACGCTTTCCACCTCGGCGTACTCTTCTGGCGTATGGATATTGCCGCCTACGATGCCAAAGCCATCCAGCGTTGGTACGCCCACACCCGCAGCAAGGCTGGCGTCAGCTGCGCCACCGCTGCCCTCAATCGTAAGCTTGCGGCCAATTTCACCGTAGATGTTTTGAGCCATCGACACGAGCCTATCCGTTTCGGCGGTTTGAGGCATAGGCGGCAAGCCCCGATGCAGATGAGTTTTCACGTCGGTCTCTTGGATCAGCTTGTTGGCAGAGACGCGCGCCATGTCTTGCTCGACCCGATCAAACTCCTCAGGAACTGCTACACGGACGTCTGCCTTGGCAGTTGCGCTGTCAGGTATGACATTCGTGCGATCGCCAGCGTCGATTACAGTAAAATTGACCGTAGTTTTCTTCTCGACATCGCCCAGTTTGCCAAGCTGGAGGACCTGATGCGAGATTTCCATGGCAGCGTTTCGGCCGAGCTCCGGCGCTACGCCCGCATGAGCGGCCTTACCGGTAACGTCAACGGTTGCGGTCGCGCTTCCTTTTCGCCAAGCCACGAGGCCATCGGCAGGCCGGCCTGGCTCTAGATTGAGGGTAACGTCATGCTCCCTGGCCACCCGTTGAATCAGCTGAGTAGCAGCATCGGAACCGGTTTCCTCGCTGGCATCGAGCAAAAAGGTAATTTGAGCGTAATCCTTGAAGTTGAGGTCTTTCAATATTTTGAGCGCATAGATGCCCGCTACGATTCCGCCCTTATCGTCCATCACGCCGGGTCCGTAGGCTCGCCCATCCTTTATATGGAAAGGCCGCTCCTTGGCTGAGCCCTCTTTGAAAACGGTATCCATATGCGCCATCAGCAAGATTTTGGCCTTGCCTGTGCCTTTAAGCGTGGCAACGATATGATGACTTTTATCAGGTGGAGAGTTTGGAACAGTCTCGATCGTAGCGCCCAGCTGTTTCAACTGATCAGCTGCAATCTGACCTACCTGTATCAGACCAGGTGCATAACCCGAGCCCGAATCAATATTTACCAGTTGCTCGAGTAGCTTGAGTGCTTCTTCCTTGTACTGTTCGGCATGGGATTGAACAGGGTGATTAGGTTCAGCCTGTACGGTGGAAGCGGTAGAAAAGGCAAAAGCGATTGCCAATGAAAGAGAGCACGTGGCGCGGCGGAGCATAACAGTCATGAGGCGTCCTTTTTGTTATGTGCCCAGACACTATAGACGCTCCCTGGCAGCCTGCATTTCGATTCGTGTAAGCCATAACCGGCGGCTCAAGGTCGCTACGATTTTGCCTTCAATGGCATCATTCGTGAGCCTTTGTCCTGTGCTATGCCAGTGAGCACGTATGTCAGGCTCGCGCCCAAACGCATCCGTTGGATTGCTGGATTCATTCAGTGGCGGCTTTAACGGCTGCCTTGGCCATATAGCGCTCAATGAGCGTGCAGGCCTGTTCGTTTAGATCAAGCAGTTCAGGCAGGAATACGCGTAGCTCGGGATGCTGACGAGCTTTCTCTTCCAAAACGCAATAGGCCTCGATGATGGACGCTTGAGTCCGCAAGGTTTGGCTGACCTTTTTCATAGGGATCTACTTGATTGATGTGACTGCGTTGTCGGTCGGGATCAGAAAAACTTTATACCTTTCGTCGTTTGACGACCGGCGCAAGTGGCAAACCGTCTGGTGATGACTTATAGCCTTCATAATTCCGTGTTATCAACGATGCCTGTCTGCAGAGCTGCTTGGGGAGGCATGTTCATGGCAGTGTTCAAACGCTATCTGACTGTGGGGCCTATCGTTTCGTTGATCAGTGTTTCGGCGATACTGATCATGGCCAGTGCACCGAGTCATCTCTATCATTTTTCGGCACTGGCATTGTCTGGTCTTATCGGGATTATGGTTGGAGTGACAGCGCTTGTGATGACGGCCCGTTACATCTATACCCACCTTTAAATCTGCTGCAAAAGGTTCGGATGACCGGTATAAACAACGGGTGGATTTATACCTCCAAAGCCTGGTGCTGATGGCTATAAATGGAGGAGATCCGTATGAGCAATGCGCCCTTAGATGCACAAGGCTCCGATCCTGTGGTGCCGGACGATGCGGGCATTGGCAGTGACGTATTCGATCCACTGCGTCCCGATATCATTCCTGATAATCCGCTTGGCGATGATGAGGTAGATCATCCGCTGTAACGCAACACAGTTATCGAAAACCCGGCTAATGCCGGGTTTTCTTTTGGCGAGCCGTTTTCACTGCTTATTTCCGAGCACCGCAGCACATAAGCGATACGAAAAGGGAACCCTGGGTGGTAGTGCTTGGGTCGAAGCGCGAATGAATGACACCCACCAGTGTCATACCGCTTTCGAATGCTTCTTGAATCGCCGCATGGTTTACTTGAGGCAGTAATTTCAATCCATCAAAGGAACGTCAGATGAGCATCGACCTTAACGCAGGACGCCTGCCCGATGAGCATACCCTGGTCAACCTACCGCGCCTGGTGTCGCGCTATTACAGTGAACGGCCCAACCCTGATGATCCGGCGCAGCAGGTTTCATTCGGTACATCCGGGCATCGCGGTTCATCGCTGAAGGTCAGCTTCAATGAGTGGCACATCCTGGCAACTACCCAGGCTATTTGTGATTACCGAAAAGAGCAGGGCGTAAATGGTCCGCTCTTTGTTGGCATGGATACCCATGCGCTGTCCGAACCTGCCTTTGTTTCAGCACTGGAAGTGCTGGCTGCCAATGGTGTTGAGACCCGTATCGATGCAGGCTGTGCTGAGACCCAGGGCGAGCCCGGTTATACGCCAACGCCCGCCATCTCCAATGCCATTCTCGAATACAACAAAGGCCGCACCAGCGGCCTGGCTGACGGTATTGTCATTACGCCTTCACACAATCCGCCTGCCGATGGTGGATTCAAATACAACCCCACCAACGGTGGTCCGGCCGATACTAACGTAACCAAGTGGATTCAGGAGCGTGCGAATGCGCTGCTCAAGGCAGGATTGAAGGGCGTGGAGCGCATGGACTATGCCCGTGCGTTGAAAGCGCCAACGACGCAGCGATTCGACTTTATCGAAAGCTATGTGGGTGGCCTTGATCAGGTCATCGATATCGAAGCCATCAAGCGTTCGGGCCTTAAGTTTGGCGTGGATCCTCTGGGCGGGGCAGGCGTGCACTACTGGACGCGCATTGCCGAGCGTTTTGGTTTGCCGCTTGAAGTCCTGTCGACCCGTATCGATCCTACCTTCCGCTTCATGCGCCTGGATTGGGACGGCAAGATCCGTATGGACTGCAGCTCGCCCCATGCGATGGCTGGATTGATTGAAAACAAGGACCGTTTCGATGTGTCCTTTGCCTGTGATACCGACCATGACCGCCACGGTATCGTGTCGCGTTCGACTGGGCTGCTCAATCCCAACCATTACTTGGCGGTAGCGATCGAATACCTCTTTACTCACCGTCCCGAGTGGAGCGCTCACGCGGGTATTGGTAAAACACTGGTGTCGTCTTCCATGATCGACCGTGTGGCTCAGGGTATCGATCGGAAGGTCGTCGAGGTGCCGGTGGGCTTCAAGTGGTTCGTAGATGGCCTCATGGACGGAAGCCTTGGCTTTGGTGGTGAGGAGTCCGCGGGCGCATCGTTCCTGCGCAAGACTGGCGGTGCATGGTCGACCGATAAGGACGGCATCATCCTGGGGTTGCTGGCAGCGGAAATCACGGCAGTTACCGACAAGGACCCTGGTGAGCGTTATCAAGCCCTGACCGAGCGGTTTGGTTCGCCGGTGTATCAGCGTATCGATGCTGCAGCTGATCGCGAGCAGAAAGCCAAGCTCGGTAAGCTGTCTGCATCCCAGGTGACTGCCAGCGAGCTGGCCGGTCAGCCGATTACACAGATCCTGACCGAGGCGCCTGGCAATGGTGCGGCGATCGGTGGCCTCAAAGTTGTGACTGAAAACGGCTGGTTTGCTGCACGTCCTTCCGGTACGGAAGACGTTTACAAAATCTACGCCGAAAGCTTTGAGGGAGAAGCGCACCTCAAGCGCATTCAGGAAGAGGCCAAAGCACTGGTCGATAGCGTCTTGGCAGGTTGATCAAAGGCTGCCTGGGTAAAAGCCCTAGGCAGCCTTCTTTCCTTATAGACCGGCAGGCGTCTGCAACAGAAGTCAGCCGCCTGCTCTCAAAGCGACCTGTATAGGCTGGATAACCTAGCGCTTCAGTTCGTTGAGTATCCCGTCCAGGCTGCGATGAAATGAGCTGCGCTCCCCGGCACTGATAAAACCCTGCTGGCGAGCCAGGTCCGCTGCGTTGGTTTCTACTTCCTTGATTTGCTGTTCGTAATGCTGCTGTTTAGCCTTGGTAATCGAGCCGTTGTTAGCATTGATGAGGTTACGTACAGCCTTTGCCTTGACCCCGACGGCATCCTGTTCATGGGTATTCGCTTCCAGCCCATCAGCCGTAGGGTAACCTTCGAGTCCTGTTCCTTTTATTAGCTGCCAGAGCGCTTCTTCAGGCGTATAGCGGCCATGCAGTGCAGGCACCTTCCGATCTGCGAAAGGGGTAAGGTCCACCGTGACAGGGCAACCGGTACTATGAGCCAGCCGCTGTAATGCTTCATCCAAACGCTGAGACGGATAATTAAAATCAGTGGCCTCTCGCTGGCAGGCCGCCTGAGCAACTTGGCACGCTAAGCCAAGAATCATTAATCTGGACAGGAAAGTTTTCATGGTTTCCTTCGCAGTAGATAGAAAAATGGAGTCTTGCCTATTTCCATACCCAAAGGCAAAGCTTGACGTCTTAACGCGAGGAGATTCTCCAATCTTCACGATGCAGTTGATAGGCCGCAGGCGCTGCTGAAGGGTTCATGGCAAAATGATCATATAACCCGATGATCAGGATTCACGCCCTCCTTGCTTACTCTCTCCAGGCTCGCCTCGTTATTCACGCCCAAGCGATGGCTGGGCGGACTGTTCATCAAATTTTTTGTCAGTCTGTTCGTGATCTCTGGTTCTTCTACAGTTGCAATCATCGGCCTCGGTACCTGGAAAAGTCAGGTTGAGCTTAAAGAGGCGCTAAGTGAAGATAAATTGCACGACCGTGTTGCGGTAGAGGGCAGGGTGGTGGCTGAGCTGCTGCAAGCCGCCGCTACGCCTGAACGCTGCCAGGCACTGCTTGAATTGTTGGTCCATCGTATCTTTGGTTCTGGTGTATTAACAGGCAAGGCTGGTAATAGTTTTAGCCAGTCTCTTGGGGAGGGGCGTCTTGCAGCGCTGTACCGCAATGAGCAGGGGCTGCAATGTCATTACCCCGCCAAACTGACGGAGCCGCTTCAAGCCAGAATGCAGACAGTTAGCCGCCAGGGTAACAGTATCAAGGTTGAAAGCGATGAGACGCGTACCGGCAGTGATATCTGGTTTAGCACGACGGTTGTTCAGCTACCACAAGAGGCAGATAGGCTTGTTCTAGGTATGGAAGGGTTTGATCCATGGAAAGCCTTCTGGGCGGATACGAGCCGTCAGTTTGGTTGGCTTTGGCCCTACATGCTGATCAGTAATTGTTGCACCGCACTGCTGCTGGCTTTCTTCCTGCTGAATAGAATTCGTCATGCCGAGCAGGTAGCCAATACCTGGGCACAGGGCCAACTCGATATGCGTATCAACGATGAGGGACATGATGAGTTCGGCCGGCTGGCCCAGCGATTCGATCATATGGCTGATGCGGTAGCAGGTGTGATTGAGGTCAAGCAGGCTATCGCTGCGCAGGATGAGCGCAGTCGGCTGGCCCGCGAACTGCACGATACCGCAAAGCAGCGGTGCTTCGCCCTAGGGCTGCAGCTCAGCCTCTTACGCCGCCTGTGCAGTACCCATCCCGAGCAGAGCAAGCTGGCCAGCTCATCACTCAAGCTCGTTGAGCATCTTCAACGAGACATGAGCGATGTTATCCATCGCCTCTCGGCACCTACAGTGGCCGAACTAGGCCTGGATAGCGCCTTGAAGCAGAACCTGGCAAACCTGCTTGAGGGCAGCGCCATCCAATGGTCTGTCGATATTCAGGAAGAGGTGATGCACTGGTTGAATGAGGAGGATGCGGTTGCAACTGAGCTGCTCTTGATTGCTAGTGAGGGGGCAGCCAACACGCTTCGACATGCCAACGCCTCGCATCTATGGATATCCCTCGTTCGTCAGGGAGAGCGGTTTGTTCTTAAAATCGAGGACGATGGTCAAGGCTTTCATCCAGGGCACACCAGCTCGGGAATGGGCCTGGGCAATATGCGTCAAAGAGTCCATTGGCTTTTGGAAGGGCGTATTGATATCTGCAGCGAGCCTGGTGAGGGAACGACCGTTGAAATCTCCTTTAAACCCACAGAAGGGCAATGATGAAAACCACCGTGTTGCTGGTTGATGACCATGCCATTGTCAGACAGGGTATCCGAAGTCTGCTCGACATTACCGGCGAGTTCGATGTGATAGGCGAGGCGGGAGATGGGCAGACAGCGATTGAGCTCGCTCAGGCGTCCAAGCCTGAGCTTGTCTTGCTGGATTTGATGATGCCAGGGTTGAGCGGTGTGGAGACCATCAAGCGACTGCTGGAGGTAAGTCCGGGTAGCCAGATAGCTGTCCTGAGTTCTACCGAAGAGGATGAGTTGGCCTTTGCTGCCATCGAGGCGGGTGCTCAGTCCTTTCTGGTCAAGACGATGTTGGGTGATGAGCTGATTGATATGATCCGCCGGATCGCGCGAGGTGAGGTCATTATTCATCCCTTTATCGCGTCGAAGCTTCTCAAAGTGGTCAGGGGAATTCGCGAGCCCAAGGTCGATCCCTTCAAGGAGCTGACCGAGCGTGAACTTGATGTGCTTCGCGAGCTTGCCTCTGGGGGCAGTAACGTGCGCATTGCTACTGCACTGAATATCAGTGAGAAAACAGTGAAGTCCCATATTAGCAGCCTGCTCTCCAAACTCGACTTGGTTGATCGTACAGAAGCCGTTGCCTTCGCCTGGAAGCAAGGATTGATGACGCATCATGGGTCCTGAAAGCGCAGTCTAGTAAAGGCCCAGCCGGTATTCGGCCGGGCCTTTGTTTATCAGATACCACCCAACACTCTGTACAACTCGATGCGGTTTTCCTCCGCGATTTGACGTGCATTGATCAGCGATTTCTGAGCGCTGTAGAGCGTACGTTGCGCATCGAGCGCATTCAGGAAGGTATCAATACCCCGTCTATAACGTGCATCCGAGAGCTGGTAGCTTTCGCTGGCCGCTTCCAAAAGAGCTGTCTGGGCAGAAAGTTGCTCCTCCAATGTGTCGTGCCTGGCCAGCGCGTCAGCCACCTCACGAAAAGCGGTCTGGATGCTTTGCTCATAGTCAGCGACGTAATAGTCCCGCTGGGCCTTGCTGTAGTTCAGGTTGGCTGTGTTGGCGCCACCGGTGAAGATCGGGATGCTAACAGAGGGCATGAACGACCAGACCTTGTTGGCGCTTGAAAACAGCGATGACAGCTCGTTACTGCTCAAGCCTACAGAGGAAGTAAGGCTCAGCTGTGGAAAGAATGCTGCCCGAGCAGCCCCGATATTGGCATTGGCTGCCAACAGGTTATGTTCCGCCTGAAGCACATCCGGGCGCCTGAGCAGGACATCGGAAGACAGTCCAGGCGAGATCTCTGCAAACAATGGTTTATCTGCTGCCAATGGTTGGGGTAGCACCGCATCATCCAGTGTCTGCCCGACTAACAGTTCCAGTGCATTGCGGTCCTGAGCAACAAGCGTCCGGTAATTGGCAATATCCGCGCGTGCCTGTTCATAGATCGTCTGGGCCTGCCGCAAGTCTACGCGGGAGGCGATGCCTGCCGAGAGCCGACCCTGGATCAGACTGACCGTGCGATCCGCGCTTTCCAGCGTTTCCTCCGAGATCCTCAGTTGCGCCCGGTCAGACGCGAGCGTCAGGTAGGCATTGGCTGTTTCCGCGATCAAACTGATATAGGTGGCGCGGGAAGCCTCTTCTGTAGCCAGCAAACTCTGCTGTGCTGATTCGGACAGGCTCCGCACGCGTCCAAACAAATCCAGCTCATAGGCGCTAAGCCCAACGCTTGCCGAAACGCTTTTGCTATAGACGGTCTGTTTTTGGCCCAACGTCTCAACCTGAGTGCGTGAACGTGAAGCATTGGCGCTGGCGTTTAGCTGGGGCCAGAGTTCGGAGCGCTGCAGACGATACTGCGCCCGAGCC
Organism: Pseudomonas sp. JZ114; assembly: GCF_051027705.1. NCBI lineage: Bacteria > Pseudomonadati > Pseudomonadota > Gammaproteobacteria > Pseudomonadales > Pseudomonadaceae > Pseudomonas > Pseudomonas sp. JZ114. The sequence continues at coordinate 725,690 of NZ_CP069257.1, read as the reverse complement.
GACTCGATATTGGCCGCCGCTTTGCGCAGGTCCCGGTTATTGGCTAGCGCAAGCGTTATGACGGATCGTAGATCGGCATCCAGCACAAGCGCTTCCCAAGTGGCTGGCACAAAGGCTTGTACAGAGGGCGTGTAGCCAGTTCCCAGCGGCCACGTTGAAGGAACCGGGGCGGCGGGGCGCTCATAAGTGGGAGCGAGGGTGCAGCCAAGCAGAGCCATCGGCATGAGCAGCGCTAAATATCTCAGGCGCATCACGGTGTCTCCTGCGAAGCGGATGGGGTCTTGCTCTTCTGGAAGCGGATAGCGAGGCCGCGGACGAGCACAAAGAACAGCGGTACGAAAAAGATCGCAAGCACTGTTGCGGTGAGCGTACCGCCAATGATGCCGGTGCCAATGGAGATGCGGCTGTTGGCACCCGCACCGGTAGCAACGGCCAGAGGCAGCACACCTGCCATGAAGGCCAGCGAGGTCATAACGATCGGGCGAAGTCTCAAGCGAGCACCCTCAAGCGCAGCATTCCAGATGGAGAGCTCACGCTGCTCAGCCGCTTCGGCAAACTCAACAATCAGAATGGCATTCTTGGAAGCCAGGCCAATGGTGGTAATGAGCGCAACCTGGAAAAAGACATCGTTTTCCAGCCCCCGTAAGGTAGCTGCGAGAATGGTGCCGACAATACCCAGCGGAATGACCATGAGCACTGAGAAGGGAATCGACCAGCTGTTGTAGAGGGCTGCTAGGCAGAGGAAAACAATCAGGATGGACAGGGCATAAAGGCGAATGGCCTGCCCGCTGGATTCGCGCTCCTGATAGGACAAGTCGCTCCAGGCGAAGGTCGTCCCCTGGGGCAACTGGCTGGCCAAGCGCTCCATGGTGTCCATGGCTTCACCCGAGCTGACACCCGGAGCACCCTGACCCTGAATCGCGTATGAGGCAAGGCCGTTGAAGCGTTCAAGGTTGTCCGGGCCGCGCTCCCAATGCGTAGTGGCAAAGGCCGAGAAAGGTGTCATCGCGTTGGACTGACCACGCACATACCACTGGTACAAATCATCAGGCTGCGAGCGAAACGGGGCGTCACCCTGCATGTATACCCGCTTGACGCGACCCCGGTCGATAAAGTCATTGATATAGGTACTGCCCCAGGCGGCACTTAACGTCGAGTTGATATCGCTCAACGCTAGCCCGCTGGAAACCGCCTTGGATTGATCAATGTCGATTTTGAGCTGTGGAGTTTCTTCCAGGCCGCTTGGGCGAACGGCTGCCAGGGACGGCTCTGCTGCGGCCAGCCCTAACAGCTGATTACGAAAGCCCAGGAGCTGAACACGGTCCGTTGTGGCTGATGCCTGTAGCTGGAACGTGAAGCCAGACGATTGGCCCAGGCCCTGGATCGCAGGTGGCGTCAGGGCGTAGATCTGCGCATCGCGGGAACGGTAAAAGGTGGCCATGGCGCGATTGGAAATACTATCGGCCCGATCTTTTTCATCGGTGCGCTCGCTCCAATCTTTAAGGGCAACAAACGCAAGGCCCGTATTCTGGCCGCTTCCGCCAAAGCCAAATCCGACAATGGTAAAAATTGCTTTGGTGTTGTCCTTTTCGGCTTCCAGATAATGGCGCTCAATGGTCTTGCCAACCTCCAGACTGCGCTTCTGGGAGGCTCCGACCGGCAAGGTAAACTGCACCATGTTCGAGCCCTGGTCTTCGGTAGGCAGAAAGCCGCTGGGTAAACGCATATACAGCACGACCAGTACGGCACCCAAGCATCCATAAATGAGCATGAACCGTACCGGGCGTTTGAGTACGCCCGTTACTCCATGCTCATAGCGGTTGAGGTTCTTGTTGAAGGTGCGGTTGAACCAGCCAAAGAAACCAGAGTGCGCCCGATGCTCGGCTGGCTTGAGCAATGTTGCGCACAGGGCGGGTGTGAGGGTCAGTGCAATGAACACCGACAGCACCATAGACGCTACGATAGTGATGGAAAACTGCCGATAGATAACCCCTGTCGACCCGCCAAAGAAAGCCATGGGTAGAAAAACGGCAGACAGCACCATGGCAATCCCGATCAACGCACTGTTGATCTCCGTCATTGACTCCATGGTGGCGTCAAGGGCAGACAGCTTGCGCTCCGTCATCAAGCGCTCAACGTTTTCCACCACCACAATAGTGTCGTCTACCAGAAGGCCAATGGACAGCACCACGCCAAACAGGGTGAGCGTATTGATGGAATATCCTGCAATCCATAGCACGCCGAATGTGCCCAACAGCACCACCGGAACGGAAATCGCCGGGATAAGGGTTGCGCGCCAGCTCTGCAGGAAAATGAACATCACCACGACGACAAGGGCAATGGCCTCGAAGAGTGTCTTGATGACCTCATGAACTGAAAGCTTGATAAATTCCGTGCTGTCGAGCGGGAATTCCAGGTGGTAGCCTTCAGGAAAGTTACTGGACAGCTCCTGTGCCAGCGCCTTTACGCCTTCGGCTGTAGAAAGTGCATTGCTTCCAGGTGCAAGCTTCACTGCAAGTCCTGCAGCAGCATGGCCGTTCAAGCGAGTGACAATGCCGTAACTCTCACTGCCCAGCTCCACCCGAGCCACATCGCCCAAATGCACATGCGCGCCTGACGAATCGCTCTTCAAGATGATGTCCCGGAACTGCTGGGGTGTACGCAGTCGCGATTGTGCGGTGACGGTGGCGTTGAGCTCCTGATCCGGTGGAGAAGGCAATCCGCCAATCTGCCCAGCAGAAACCTGAGTGTTCTGTGCCTGCATAGCGGCAGTGATGTCAGAGGGCATCAATCCATAGGTGGCCAGCTTCGAAGGATCAAGCCATATGCGCATGGCATATTCAGAGCCGAATATTTGCACATCGCCTACACCAGCAACCCGTGAGATAGGGTCCTGCAGGTTACTGGCCATGTAGTCGGAAATATCCGTAGAGGATGAACGATCCGTGTCGTCGTACAGGGCCATGATGAGCAGGAAATCATTCTGCGCCTTGGTCACCGAGACGCCTTGCCGCTGCACCTCGGAGGGAAGACGCGTAAGCGCCTGCTGGACCTTGTTCTGGACCTGGATCTGAGCGTTATCGGGATCAATGCCCTGGTTGAAGGTCACCGTGATACTGGTTCGTCCTGTGGAGCTGCTGCTGGCGGAAAATGATTGAAGGCCATCCAGCCCCTTGAGTTGCTGTTCAAGGATTTGCGTAACGCTGTTCTCCATGGTCTCGGCCGAGGCGCCGGAGTAGGAGGCGCTGACTGAAATGGCTGGGGGAGCCACATCCGGGTATTGAGCGATAGGTAGAGTACGTATTGCCAGGACGCCAAAAAGCATGATGACTATACTGATGACCCAGGCGAAGACCGGTCGCTTGATAAAGAAATGTGCAAACATCGGTTACTGTCCCTGCTGCGTGGCGCGAGCCTCACCGGAACCTGCCGGTTTGAATTCAACCGCATGTACCGTCGCCCCCGCCTTGACCTTGCCGGTGCCTTCAACGATGAGGCGATCGCCTTCCGCCAATCCGCTTTGAATCAGCCAACTGCTACCAATAGCCTGGGTTGTAACCACTTCACGTGCTTCAACCGTGTTGTTGGCGTTTACAACCAGGGCCATGCCATTGCCTTTTGCATCTCGGGTAATGCCTCGTTGAGGCGCAAGGAGTCCCTGAGGCGCAACGGCCTCTTGCAAGAGGGCTCTCACATACATGCCGGGCAGAAGAAGCCCTTCAGCGTTAGGGAAAAGTGCGCGAAGCGTGACAGAGCCGGTCTCCTGATCCACGGCAACCTCTGCAAATTTCAACACTCCCGAATGTTGATAGAGCGAGCCGTCCTCCAAGCGAAGGCTGACATCAGTGCTGCCCGCGGCGACGCCATTGCCCAAGGCCTTCTTGAGCCTGAGCAGCGCGGCGCTGGATTGAGTGATGTCCACATAGATAGGGTCCAGCGTACGGATAACTGCCAACGCGGTCTCCTGATTGGCTGTTACCAGAGCACCCGGCGTGATGCTGCTCTTGCTGATCCGCCCAGCAATAGGCGCCGTAATCTGCGTGAAGTTCAGGTCGATCTGTGCAGACTCAACCGCCGCCTTGCGCTCGGCAATGGTAGCCAGAGCTTGCTGATAGCTGGCCTTGGCATCGTCAGCCTCCTGTTGGGAGACGGCTTCAATCTTGATCAAGTCGTTGTAGCGTTCGGCTTTAAGCTTGGCGGCCTGCAACGTGGCCTGAGCATTAGCCAGCGAGGCCTTGGCTTGGTTTAGCGAGGCACGGTAGGGTGCCTGTTCGATTCGGTAGAGAACCTGCCCGGCCTTGACGAGTGTTCCTTCTTCAAAGGTGCGCTGTGTAATGATGCCTGACACCTGTGGACGAACCTCAGCCTCCATATGGGCAACGGTTCTGCCGTTAAGCTCGGCAACCAAGGGGACAGGTTGTGACTTCAGCGTTACCACCGCCACCTCAACCGGCGGTGCTGCAGGTGCATGGGCAGGCGCTTCAGGTTTGCAGGCGGCTAGCCACAGCACAGCCAGATACAGAAAGGCTTTCGATTTCATGTGTAGACGCACACTTTTCCAAACTAAAAATGTGCGCCAAGGTAGCGGCTGAGAAGAGGGGAGACACCCGCCTTATGGATGATTTGCCCTCCGCCTTAAGTCTGTCCTCAGGCTTTTTAAAAGACGGTTCACACCGCAGTAGGCATGACTTACCTATAGGCGAGCGGCTGTTTGATATCCCTACTGGGGCTGTGAGCCAAGCTGGAAAAAGCCAAATAGTGGCTTTAGATGCTGCATGTTTATGACATGGAGCGTTGGCATAAGCATCTGTGTAAGCGAAGGAGTATGAACTGAATCTCGTTTCTTTTGCTTGAAAATTAAACCTACCTGTAATAGACGCGCCCCATGCGAATCGAGTAATGTCTGGGCTCAATTTGCTCCCGCAGCCGTGCCGCCCTGAGCATGATGTATAACGTGCTTATACCGTCACTGCTCCTTGGAAAGGCCCGTTTTAGAAAGGAAAATAGAAATGACAGGGAAGGTTATGCGTCAGACGCGTCCAGCGTGTTATCCGTCACTCGACGCCTAATAATAGTTAGGGATCACATGAAAAGGCTAATCCCCTTTGTTCTGGGCCTATTCTCGCTGAGCCAAAATGCAAGTGGAATGGATACTCCAGAGAGTTTAGTTAAATCGTTCCAAGCCGATTATTTGTCATGGAATAATCACGCACTAAAAGTAGACTCTGCGCACGCATCAATCAAAGCCATGGAGCTAGCAGAAGAGTCGTATAAAAAACTGCTGAGTAAATATACTCTCCCTGGATTTAAGGGGGAACCGATAGCATATGGATCCGAGCCAGCTCACGATCCACAGAAAGGAAAATATAATCTCAAGCGCAATAAATGGTGATAACGCCATTGTTCGCACCGAGTTTCCCAAGCCCTACTACTCGCCAATTTATGAGTATCATTTAGTCAAAGCACAGGGTCGCTGGTATTTAAATCAGGTGTACTTGGTGGATGATGAAGGTCATTACCCCGGCCTTTAGCCTCCCCTAACTAGTGGTTCAAATCGTTCGCTTCGCTCACTGGGACCGGCTAAAGCCGGCCCCTTAACCAAACGTTAGGTATCAAAATGACATGGATGTCCAAATACATCGTTTCAGCAATACCATCAGTCATTCTCTTTGCACTCTGGAAGCTAGGAGTTTTCTCCTATCATCACTTCGGCTGCCAGGGAAACATCAAATATTTGGCCCCGTGCTCTGTAGGCGGCTTTGATCTTCTGCCTTGGTTAGGTTTCAGCATGTTCTGGAGCCCAATCCTATTTTGGCTATCGCTACCTATTTCTGCGTTCTTCTTAATAGACACAATGGCAAAACACATAGGTTCAAAGCGAGGCGTGCAATGAAGCCTAACAAACGGTTCAAGTTCGTTCGCTTCGCTCACTCTGGGCGCCCGCAAGCCACGCTTGCGGGCGCCCCTTAACCAAACGTTAGGTTGCAAAGGGAATATGCACCAGATCAAATCTAACCTATATCCCTGCGCTCACTGCTCTGGCGTAGGAACTTGCAAAAACGGCACTAACGAATCTTCTTGTGCTGTTTGCGTAAAAGAACATGAGTTGAAAGGCAAAGAGTTCGCTGGGCTTCCATGTGGTGTCTGTGGCGGTATCGGACAAGCAGAACCCCGAACCGAGAGAATTAATAAGCGCATGCCAGCGATATTAGGCTTTATGGTGGTTTTTCTTCTAATGTTTGGTGTGTTTTTAAGTGCGGTGCTAAAAAGCCCATACTTTAGCGAAGTGTTAGCCTTTTCCGGCACACTCATAGGTACAGTTTTAGGCTTCTACTACTCAGACCGTAGCAAGGCAACCTAACTAGCGGTTCAAGCCGCTCGCTTCGCTCACTGGGACCGGCTAAAGCCGGCCCCTTAACCAAGCGTTAGCCGCCAAAGACGTTAAAATCTACAGCCAGAGAGCAATCATGTTCGCGGAGTTGAAAAATAAGGAACTGCATCTTCACGGTAAGACAGCAGAACTCAATGCAGTCGCTAGGTCAATTCATAAAGGTAGACACGGCGCATCAGCATTCTTTGAGCTTTGCACTACACATTCCTTATTTTCCTCACTGAACACCAAGTGCCATGGCCAGCTCGCTGCTATAAAAATTGAAGGTTCGGAAATTCATATCACGTACTCCGATTCTGTAAAAAATCGTCTCTACACCTATTTCTCAATGCCATCCGACACACAGCCAGGCTCTCTGTTTTCCCTTACTCACTCAGATCAAAACTACCCACCATTGCTGAACGATGGCTCACTTAACTTAATCATCCATGTTATTTCCGGCGACACATGAGAGCTCGGCTAACAACTGGTTCAAACCGTTCGCTTCGCTCACTGGGACGGGCTAAAGCCCGCCCCTTAACCAAACGTTATGTCCCATCTTGAGGTCGAAACATGGTCGTCGTAACAGCACAAGATGAGATTATAGAAAATCTCCGACTATTCGAGGATTATTTGTGCGAAGGCACAGACGATGAACAGCTTTACTGCTCGGATTTAATAAGAAAGGGAAAGTGTCTTATTGCATACAAAGTTGGTCAAGAACTGCGCTTCGCCCCTAGCCGTTATATTGGCTATACCAACAACTCAATACAATCTCACAGCGAAGACGCAGGCGACGGAAGAGACACCACCCCTGCAATTTCCAAGCTTCTTGGAAAACTAGTCGAAAACAGCGATCTAGATCAAAATATATTGAATACTGCGAAAGCCTAGGCTCCACGCCTTACAACAAGAAAAGAAAATTCTGGACCCTGGATCTTGAAGAATCAGACTTTAAAAGCCATGAAACTTCGTCAGAAGGCTTTCCTGAAGGGAAAATTGTTGAGCGAAGACATCTCGCACGAGAGCGAAACTCAGCGTTAATCTCGCAAGCAAAAGAGCATTTTAAAAGAAAAAATAAGCGTCTTTTTTGTGAAGCTTGCAATTTCGACTTCGAAAAGGCCTATGGCCAAAGAGGTTTCAACTTCATTGAGGCTCACCATACAATTCCAGTTAGCGAAATGCTTCCAGCCCAGAAAACCAAAATATCAGACATAGCGATGGTGTGCTCAAACTGCCATAGGATACTGCACCGCTCAAGGCCATGGCTCACCATCGCCCAGCTGAAAAATCTCATTAGCAATGAAACATAACAAGTCGCTCAACACCGTTCGCTCCGCTCACTGGACTTGCAAAAGCTACGCTTTTACTCGCCTGTTAGCTTAATCGTTAGAAGGCAAAAGTATGATCGCAGAGTTCGCAACAATTGTAGGGTTGTTGTCTGCTTTTTCCTCAGGCCGACAGGCATCAGAGCAGGCGGCCGTATCTGACTTTCTTGCATGGTTAACCGAGCATAACCATGAAGAAATACGTGCTTCAATCGAAAGCAACCACGCTACCACGGTAAGCATCAAAGCTTTATTAAACAAAGGCCTTGATGACGTCCATAAAAAGCTGGACGATATCTCAAACAGAATAGCAATACTCGCAAGCCGCTCTAACGGCGTAGAAGAGCTAGCTTTAGCATATGCGAAAGAGTCAATATCCGAGCAAGCGCTGGAGCTACTAGCCTTAATGGAAGAGCATCATACAGAGTTCTTTCTTTTGTCAAATGAACTGGGCAGCCGCGACCAAAGGCTAGTTCTAAGCCCAGGACCAAATTACATCTGTAAGGAATCTCGTTTTTTTAGAGATGACCTTGCTCTAATGGTTGGTTTGGGCTTGCTTGTGCAAAACTACAACTCTAAGGGCAACCCAATATATTTTTACACCAGAGCCGCATCAAAGCTGGTTGGCAGCATGAGCTAACGCCTTCTAACAACTGGTTCAAATCGCTCGCTCCGCTCGCTGGGACGGCCCCTTAACCAAACGTTATAAGTCACAAGGATCTACACTTATGGACGATTTTGAGGAAGCATTTAGGGAGGCAAAAGCATATTTGGACGAAGGATTGCCATTTTGGTGCGATGTTTTCTTGAGGCCAAAAGATAAAGAATTCTGCGACTTCATAAAAGAGAAAGGGTATGAGGTCTACTAACTGTATTTCTTTGAGTTTTCAGAGGGAGTTTACTCGCCTTTGAACTACCAGCCTGATGAACTTAAGGCGATGGCAAAAGCTAGATACGAAAGATTAAATACAAAATTCAATTAATGGGTTTCGTAAAACAATAGTTAACTAAATGTGACTTATAACAAATGGTTCAAACCGCTCGCTACGCTCACTGGGACGGGCTAAAGCCCGGCCCTTAGCCAAACGTTAGACGCAAGGAGGAATCGTGACTGAAACTGAGAAAATGGTGGGAAAGTTCGTCAGCGGTTTTGGCGGACAGAGATACCGAGAAATTTTTGAAGTCCTCGAATCCAGTAACTTTCGCCCGCTGGGCAAGTCAAACAATGAAACATTGCTATTTCAGCGTCGTGGGACTAATAGTGAAATGCTAGATATTTTTGCGTTTCGTTTGGGGCGCCGCCAGTAGTTTCTTTTTCCAAATCATATTGGCTAGGTCGCTCCAGTGAATTAAGCGCTCATCTATCCAATTTTTCGTTCTCGGAAAAGCCAGCCATAAAAGGCCCGGTTTCTGACTCACAGTATTCGGTAGGCCAAGTGGAAATCACCCGCTCTACTCATGAGAGGATTATTGAGGTTTGCAACCGTGTCTGTGCTTCTCTGCAATAAACGCCTAACAACTGGTTCAGATTGGTCGCTTCGCTCATCAGGACGGGCTAAAGCCCGCTCCTTAACCAAGCGTTATGTTGTGCTAAGCCGATGACTAGGTTTTTAAGAATAGACCTCGCCCCAGGGTGGAAAGAGACGTTTTCGGCTTTTCCAGATGCCGAACCGTTTGATGCTGATGGAGAGCGCAATTACGACGTCAATGAGGATTTGTATCAAGCAGAGTTGCGAGCTAAAGATGGGTCAAATCTCATCTTAGACATCGGGTTTTATCAAACGGAATATAGAATTCTATTACTTAGGAACCATGACTGGACGTCGCCATTGATAAAACACACAGCCGAAAATAGAAGTGACGTGAAGAGAATTGCTGAAGAAATATCGAGGAGGCAGACAGATGTCCCAACATAACTCTTCGCTGAACCAGAACGCGCAAGCGCGCCTGTCAGCTTAAGCGCTAGCCGGCATGGCCATTGTCGTAGTTAGTCCATATTCTCATGAGTGGCCAAAAGCATTCTGCGCGATCCGCGAAGAGCTGCTGCACGTGCTGTCACCATGCACTATGGAGATTGAGCATGTTGGCAGCACCTCCGTGCCGGGCTTGGCCGCGAAGCCCGTCTTGGACATTTTGGTGGGCGCCCGAAGTCTTACGGCCATCGAATCGAAAGTTCCTGATCTGGTAAGCGCCGGTTACGAGTACGTCGCAAGATATGAACGGGAGCTGCCAAACAGGCGGTATTTTGTTAAGTCCACCGGCCCGCTGCGCGTGCATGTCCACGCGGTGGAGCTGGGCTCCGCCTTCTGGATAGAGCATCTGGTGTTTCGGAACCTGCTTCGTTCCGACAGAGTGCGCTTCGGTCGGCCTACCAGGAACTCAAGCTTAGTCTGGCGGCGCAATATCCATCGGACAAGAGCGCCTATCAAGCGGCAAAGGAGCCTTTCATCCAGTTGGCACTGGCAGCTGCTAAAGTGCGATGATGTGAGCTAGTAATTCATCCAAGCCGCTGCCGCTTTGTGGCGCGGCTTAACTCAGGTGTTAGGTACATAGTCAGCTGAACCACTTCGATATTGTTCGCAAGCAAGCTTATTGCCGGAACTCTAGCAGATGCTCTTTAATTATCTACTTGGATAATACCGATTTTAAAATATAAAGACGATGCCTATTCTAGTGAGTGGAGGAAAGTCCGAGAAGAGCCGGAGATTAATATATAAGCTTGGATAAATTATAAGAGCTAAATACTGGAAATTCTATCCAGTAAATAAAATACGTAAGAATAATGATGACAAACAAACTTTAGAAAATAATTTAATTATGAATATACTATTTATCTGTAGCCGTAATCAGTGGCGAAGTCCTACAGCTGAAGCAGTCTGGCGCAAACATCCAGGCATCAGTGTTCGGTCTGCAGGTACAAGCCCAAATGCTCGAAAAACGGTAGGTCCTTCGGACATACGCTGGGCGGACGTCATTATTGTCATGGAGCAAAAGCATAAGAGCAGGTTAGTGGCGGATTTTACTCGTCTATTGGAGCATAAGCCTATTCATGTACTGGAAATTCCAGACGATTACAGATATATGGACCCTGAGCTCGTAGCTATCCTGAAAGAATCTGTGGGCAGTTGTCTCTCTATCTAATAAAGGGTTCAGATTATCTGCTCCTGCTTACTAGGGCTTGGCTAAAGCCTAAACTTGCCCAAAAATTGTAAGGCTTGCATAGAGCTAACAGAGCTAGAAGAAGGCCAGCTTCTTGGGATTAAATTAGAGGCTGGCGAGTTGTTCGTACAGTTTACGACACTTACCTCCGATAATGAGAGAGTAACTGTCTTTTCTCATAATCGAGATACCTCAAAGATAAAGATTCGATTCTACGCATTATCGTTAAAGACAGGACTTTGCACAGTGGATGGCTTCGCGACTCTTGGAGAAATAGAGTCAATCTCATGCTGTAAGGGTCGCTATACTCTCGAAGGAGATTTTGGTGCAATTACAGTATTTGCAGATACAACCTTTATCCAACCAGCCCCTTTCTGAATGGGCGACGGGGCCTGCTAAAGCCTGCCGGTTATGTCTCAATCAGACAGCGTAAATGTCGCTCAAACCGCACAAGAATTTTGAGTTACTGCATCACATGATCCTTGCGCATAGCAGGCCAGGCAGCAGTTAGCCTGAGATTAAAGCTCAATGGCTGGCTGCGCTTGAGGCACTCGAAGCCATTTAGGCCATGAAAGTACACACATATCTGAATGTGTTAGTAACCCTTATTGATCATCATCAAAGATTGCCTCGATAGGCAAGGCAAAAATCCGTGCTATCTGAAAGGCCAGTGGCAGGCTAGGGTCGTAGCGGCCGTTTTCGATGGCATTGATGGTTTGTCGGGAAACGTCGAGCTGCGAGGCGAGATCGGCCTGGGACCAGTTACGTTCGGCGCGTAGCTCCTTGAGTCTGTTTTTCATCGGTAACGCAGCGTCGCTATTCTCAGCCCTATCATCCACATGAGTCCCATGATTGGCCACACCATGTGCCAGCTGATATGGGGAAAACCTACGTTTTCAAGAAACCCATAACTGAAGGTCAGCAGGGCGGAAGCTGCAAAGGCAAAGCCGAGCGCTTCAAGCTGGATGCGCAGGTACATCTCATCAAGACGGCGAAGCTGCCGGACGATTGCCCAGCACATCAACCCGGCCGGTACGATGGGCAATAAGGAAACCACTGTCTGTACTGCCAGACTGGCGCCTTCAAGATGCCGCAGTAGGATCAGGGATGCGACCAGAACGGTACTATAAAGAAGAAGTGCAGCGCCTAACTCATAGTGATACCGGGACATGTAATGCTCCTGATGTAAAGCCTACTTTCCATCATTGACCACTTTATGAGATATGTAAAGCAAACTTTACATAAATAATCGAATTTTGATTGGCCAGCCATACATGGCCTTGTGGGGATATACATTAAGAGAGCGAAGAGCTTGATTGCGTTGACATTCAAGGCAGAAAAATAAGGGGCTACGAGCTGTTGTCCAGTAGCGTAAGGCGGTAGCACGTAGAGCTGAAGCAAAACGGCCAGACAGATGTCTGGCCGTTTGGGTGGCTGTATCGCTTGAATATTACTTTGGTAGAGAAGTAATAGACTTGGATATCAAAGCGTTTCGGATTCTTTGATATGGGCAATCGGGCCTAGCAGGCTAGGATCGAATTCGGCCAGTGCCTGTGCATTCTCCACTTTTTGCGGCCAGTCGGGGTTGGCCAGCGCTCCGCGTCCAATGGCAATCAGATCGGCACCGTCTTCCAGCGCCTGTGCTGCCCGCTCCGGGTCATGCAATTTGCCGTTGGCGATAACTGTAACACCGGGTGCATAACGACGTGCCAGTGCTGCAAGGCTAGGACCTTCGCCAAAGGCAGGCTGCCATGCTTCGTGCTCGGTCACGTGGATGAAGTTGATACCCGCTTCGGCCAGCGTACCAAATACAATTTCTGCACCGGCTTCGCCTTCTTTCCATTTATGCTCGAAGTCGTTCACCTTGCCTTGGGAGATACGAATTCCCACCGGCACGTCAGCGCCGACTGCAGAGCGAACCGCTTTATACACTTCAAGGCTCAGCGAGAGACGCTGGCGAATATCGCCACCCCAGCGGTCATCACGCGTGTTGGTGTAGTTGGTAAAGAACTGATCGAGCAGGTAGCCATTAGCGCCATGGATCTCTATGCCATCGAATCCCGCAACCTCCACCGCCCGCTTGGCTGCCTGGGCAAAGCTGCTGATGACATCAGCGATGTCTGCTTCGGTCATTGCTTTTGGCAGGGGATAAGGGCCTTGACCACGGTAGAACGTCATCTGCTCGCCCTTGGGTTGGAGGGCAGAGGGGGCGAGGGTGTCGTTGCGAAAACGATTGCCCTGAGTCAGTGCGCCGGCATGCATGAGCTGTGCAAAAACCTTGCTGCCCTGGGCATGCAGGGTATTCACAAGAGGTTTCCAAGCCTGAGCTTGCACGTCATCGCTTATCCCGGGCTGATACGCATAACCCTGAGCGTAAGCCTGATCGGTATACAAGCCTTCCGTGATGATCAACCCAAACCCACCACGTGCAAAGCGCTCGTAGTAACGATTCATGGTGTCGTTCGGGGTCCCGTCCTCATTGGCACTGACACGTGTCATGGGCGCCACGGCGAGGCGGTTGTTTAACGATACGCCGTTTATATCGAAATGGGTGAAAAGTGTCTTGACCATGGGATGATGTCTCCAAAGGCTTTAATGCAAAGAGAAGTTTGCCAAGCCTTTATCGATAGGCTTGAAGAGGGGTCGTGTGGTTACGATAGCGAGATCTTGAGTGCTTCTGTAGTCTGCACAAGTGAGTAACCGGTATAACGGTAGGCGTTAAAGTCTATGGATATGAAAGATGTTGGCGTCCTGGCAGCCATTGCAGCGGCGGGGAGTTTGTCAGGTGCGGCCCGCCGCCTCGGCATGACTCCTATGTCCGTTTCACGTCGACTGGCGGCATTGGAGCGTGAGTTGCGGGTTCGGCTGATTCACCGCACGACCCGCTCCGTATCGCTGACGCCTGAAGGCGAGGCGTTTTTACCGTATGCCCAGACCATGCTGGAGGCTGAGGAAGCTGCACGTGCTACGCTTTCTCCAGAGGCCTCTGGTGCTCGCGGTGTGCTGAAGATCACCGCGCCAGCGGTTTTTGGCCGCACGGTGATTGCGCCTCTATTACCCCAGCTCTTGGCAGAGCATCCTGCCTTGAAGGTGGATTTGAATCTGAGTGATAACATTGTCGATATCGTGGGGAGCGGTATCGATGTAGCCATTCGCATTGCACCTTTGCGAGACTCGAACCTGATCGCACGTCAGCTGGCAGTCAATCCACGTGTGTTATGTGCCTCCCCACAATACCTGCGGCTCAACGGCACGCCTGTTAACTCAAGTGAATTGTCCCGTCACGCCTGTCTCCTGTTGAACGGCCTTCAGCACTGGCCTTTCATGGCAGGGCAGCAGGTGCGCTCGATTCGGGTGGAGGGGCGGCTTTCCAGCAGCAGCCTTGAAGGTATTCGTACTGCCTGCCTTCAGGGGTTGGGTCTGGCGCAGCTGACCTATTGGGATGTGCATGAAGCGCTGGCAGCCGGTTCGTTGATAGAGGTCAGCCTGGATGATGTACAGCCGCAGGCGCTGTCTATCTGGGCGCTGCTACCGACGCGGCGTTATATCCCACTTAGGGTAAAGGTCTTCCTGGAGTTGCTTGGAAATCGTCTGAACAGGTTTTGAAGGGTAGAGCATGGTATGGGTTCAGTGATGAGGTAAGAAGAATGCGTGCTAAATAAAAGCCTTTTGATATACCGTTCGTCGGAGTCAAGATTGCGAGATACCGTTTGTCTTATTACTGTTTATTTATACAGTAATAGCAAAGGAGGTCTCACCCATGTTCATGCTTGCCCTTTTACGACGACTCAGCCCTGAAAAACAGATCGACCCTGTCTGTTGGATGGCGCAGGAAGATTATCTTCATCTGGCGCACAGGCTTTCCGAGAGCACATTCCAACCAGCGGCTTGCAAGGATGCTGAAAACGTTGTCGTGCTCAAGGTAGGGCCACATGGACAAGCTCAGTGAAACGATCGACTCGCTTGATCTGCAAGTCATTCTGTTCCGACCACAATCATCACTGCTTCGTTATGATCACTTACTCAACGAGACGTTGGATAGGTTACGTGGCGTTCTAGCAAAAGCCCAGCAGGCCAATCACCTGCAAGGCAAGCCATATAACAAACCAGTCCTCGTTGATACTTACAACGGTCTGGTCAAGGCCCATCGGCACATCTCCCGCTTTAAGGCATTTAATTCGGTTCGGCATGCGCGCCTGGCTTTGCTCAGGCTACTGCTCAAGCCGCTGGCCGGAGACAATCTCCAGCTGACCCATGCCCTGCGCAAAGCGGGAGGCATGCCATGAGCAATGTGGTAGCGCTCGAGGGCCTGCTTGATAGTCGTCGGGTCTGGAAGGGCCACGGCGTTCAGGTCAGAATAGGCACTCAGCCAACCGGATATGCGGAGCTGGATGAGCGATTGCCTTTTGGCGGCTGGCCTGAGGCTGCCTTGACTGAGATCCTGTTGCCCTATACCGGAATAGGGGATATCAAGCTGCTTTGGCCTACGCTTGCCCGGCTGACGCAAAGCGGTGAGCGAGTTACCTTGATTGCACCCCCTTACTTGCCTTATCCCCAGGCCTGGATCGCCGCTGGGGTCGATATGGGCTTGGTAAGTATCGTCGAAGCCAAGGGGCGGGAAACCTTATGGGCTGCAGAGCAATGCCTTCGCTCGGGCAGTTGTGGTGCGGTACTGTGCTGGCCGGAACGTGCGGATGACAAGGCGCTACGCAGGCTACAAGTGGCGGCCGAGACCGGACAGACATTGGCATTTGTCTACCGCAGCCTTGAAGAGGCTGCCAATCCATCACCTGCTGCTCTACGGCTGGTGATAGAGCCCAGCCCGCTACAGCTGCGCATCCTCAAGTGCCGTAGCGGTCAACCGAAAGCACTGCCTCTTCCTGCGGCTGCCTGGCGCTAAGGGGGCCGCTATGAAATGGGCGTGTATCCTGCTGCCACAACTGGCGCTGGACGGTGTGCTGCGTCACCGTCCCGAATGTACCGAACCCCTGGTCTTGCTCGGAGGTACGCCACAACGGCGCGTCCTGCGTGCAGTCAATGCCCGTGCCAGGGCGTTGGGGCTGGCGCCAGGGTTGACCCTCGCCGCTGCACAAACCTTATGCCCGGGCTTTGCAACAGCCGAATACGATCTGGACGATATCGAGCGCAACCAGAATCTTCTGGCTGCCTGGGCATATGGCTTCAGTGCCCAGGTGAGTCTGCATTATCCGCGAGCGCTCCTGCTCGAAGTTGAATCGAGCATGCCGTTGTTTGGCCCCTGGCCAGCCTTTTCCAGACGCCTACGTGACGAGTTGGCGGCGCTCGGCTTCAGCCACCGTATTACCCTGGCGCCCAATCCTGTATCCGCGCGCATCATGGCCAATGTCTCGGATGATCTGGTTATCGCGAACGATACGGAGTTGTGGCAAAGGCTCGGCCCCTTGCCGCTGGACCGGGCTGGTCTGGATAACGCTCTGGTGCAATCGCTTGGCCGTATGGGGTTCAGACGACTCAGGCAGGTAATGGATCTGCCCAGAGCCGAAATAGCCAGGCGCTTTCCCGCCGGTTTGCTGACCCAACTCGATCTGTTACTGGGTAGAAGGCCATTGGCGCTGGGCTTCTACCGGCCGCCTGATACCTTTGATACGCGGGTAGAGTTTAACTTTGAAGTGGAGTCGAACCAGCAACTTCTATTTCCGTTACGTCGCCTGACGCTGGATCTGGCCATGTACCTGGCCGGGAGGGATAGTGGTGTGCAGCGCTTCATGCTGTATCTGGAGCACCGTGCGCAACCGGATAGCCTGATCACGGTAGGACTCCTGACACCCGAACGGGATGCGGGCCTGTTGTTTGAATATGCCCGTGGGCGGCTGGAAATCCAGCAGGTTACGGCGCCCATTCTGGCGTTGCGGCTGGTCGCGGAGCAACTTCCACCCTTTGTACCGGAGCACCGTAGTTTGTTTGAACCGCGACCGCAGCAGACGCTGTCATGGGAGCAGTTACGCGAACGCCTCAGAGCACGCCTTGGTGATTCGGCCGTCTATGCGGTTGGCGGCCAGGGGGATCATCGGCCGGAGGCATCCTGGCGCCAGGATGCCAGATCATGTGATCTACAGATGCTTGCCCAGGGGAAGCGCCCGGCGTGGCTGTTACGTGAACCTATTCCACTGGGCGAGGCGGCACCCCGTATTCTGGCCGGCCCCGAGCGGATCGAGTCTGGCTGGTGGGACGGCAGCGATATACGCCGGGATTACTATCTGGTGGAGCTTCCCAATGGCCGCCTGGCCTGGGCTTATCAGGCAATCGCACAGCGGCCGGGTTGGTGGTTGCATGGGTGGTTTGCATGAGCGCTGGTTATGCGGAGCTGCACTGTTTATCCCAATTCAGTTTTCAGCGAGGCGCCTCCAGTGCCGATGAGTTATTTGAACGGGCCAAACGCCTGGGATATGAGGCGCTGGCCATTACGGATGAGTGCACGCTTGCCGGTATCGTACGCGCCTGGCAAGCCGCACAAGCACATGGCCTACCTCTGATTGTGGGTGCTGAATTCTGTATCAGTGAAGGTCCCAAGGTTGTGCTGCTGGTGGAAGACCTGGGCGGCTACCACCATCTGTGCCGACTGATTACCCGAGCGAGGCGCCGTGCGGAAAAGGGCCGTTATCGTCTGCTCAAGGAGGACCTTACCGATCACTGCTCGGGACTTCTGGCGATCTGGCTGCCTGACACGGACGACAATGCGCAGGGCAGCTGGTTGAGCGAGTGCTTTCCCGGGCGCCTATGGGTAGGTGTCGAGCGACATTATGGTCCGGATGATGCCGAAAGATGGGTAAGGCTTCAGGCGCTAGGCGCCGCCCTGGATTTGCCTCTGGTCGCCTGTGGCGATGTGCATATGCACGCACGAGGTCGACGGGCCTTGCAGGACACCATGACCGCCATTCGGCATCATGTAACGGTCGCCGAAGCTGGGCAGCGATTGTTCCCCAATGGCGAACGCCACCTGCGTACGCTGGAAACACTGTTTGAGTGCTATCCGGCAGCGTTGCTGGCCGAGTCGGTGAAGATTACCCGGCGCTGTCGTTTCAGGCTTACCGAACTACAGTATCACTATCCTTCGGAGGTGGTGCCCCAGGGGCATACGCCCAGTAGCTGGCTACGCAGGTTGGTAGAGCAGGGCAGTATCTGGCGGTGGCCGGAAGGTGCGCCGGACACTGTTACGAAACAGCTGGATCGTGAACTTGAGCTGATCTGCCAGAAGCGGTACGAGAGTTATTTTCTGACCGTGCATGACATCGTCCGCTTTGCACGAGAGCAAGGCATTCTCTGTCAGGGTCGGGGCTCAGCAGCCAACTCGGCGGTATGCTTTGCCCTGGGGATTACCGAGCTTGACCCGACGCGAATCAATTTACTGTTCGAGCGGTTTATTTCCCATGAGCGAAACGAGCCGCCAGACATCGATGTGGACTTCGAGCACGAACGCCGTGAAGAGGTCATCCAGTATGTCTTTCAACGTTACGGGCGCACACGTGCAGCCCTGACGGCGGTGGTCAATACCTACCACGCGGCTGGCGCCGTGCGTGACGTGGCCAAGGCGCTGGGCTTGCCGGCGGATCAGATCAATGCCCTGGCTGAATGCTGCGGTCGCTGGAGCGATCGTATACCGCCTCCGGATCGCCTGCAGGAGGCCGGCTTTGACCCGGAGAGCCTGTTGCTCAAGCGAGTGCTCGTCTTGGCCGGTGAGTTGATTGGCTTTCCACGGCATCTCTCGCAGCACCCAGGTGGATTCGTCATTTCGGAGCAATCACTGGAGACGCTTGTACCTGTAGAAAATGCAGCGATGGCCGAGCGTACCGTTATTCAGTGGGACAAGGACGATCTGGACGCCATGGGGCTGCTAAAAGTAGATATCTTGGCGCTGGGCATGCTTAGCGCGCTACGCCGCTGCTTCGATCTGATTGGGCACTATAAGGGACGTGAACTTACCCTGGCCACCATTCCCCAGGAAGACCGAAAGACCTATGCCATGATCAGTCGTGCAGACACTCTTGGCACTTTTCAGATCGAGTCACGGGCCCAGATGGCTATGCTGCCACGGCTCAAACCACAAACGTTTTATGATCTGGTCATCGAGGTGGCAATTGTTCGTCCCGGGCCTATCCAGGGTGATATGGTCCATCCCTATCTGCGCCGCCGTAACGGCGAGGAGCCTATCGCTTATCCCTCCCGCCTGAAGCGTGTATTCGAGCGTACCTTGGGGGTTCCGCTGTTTCAGGAGCAGGTCATGGAGCTGGCAATTGTGGCTGCAGACTACACGCCTGGCGAGGCCGATCAATTACGTCGCTCCATGGCCGCCTGGAAGCGCCACGGCGGACTGGAGCCGCATCGGCAAAGACTGACCGAGCGGATGCTTGCCAATGGCTATACCCTGGAATTTGCCGAGCGTATTTTTTTGCAGATTCAGGGCTTTGGCAGTTATGGGTTTCCTGAATCCCATGCAGCCAGCTTTGCGTTACTGACATATGCCAGTTGCTGGTTGAAATGCCATGAGCCGGCCGCTTTTGCCTGTGCCTTGATCAATAGCTGGCCCATGGGGTTTTATAGCCCTGATCAGGTGTTACAGGATGCCCGGCGACACGGTATTGAAACGCGTCCAATCGACGTCTGTCACAGCCATTGGGACTGTAGTCTGGAGCAGGCAGACACCGACCAGCCTGCAATCCGGTTGGGCTTGCGAATGATTCGAGGGCTTTCGGAATCAGCCGGACGCGCTATTGAAAAAGCCTGTACGGTACAACCGTTTTTGAGTGTGGCCGATCTGTGCCTGCGAGCAGGGCTCGATGCCAGAGCGCGTGAATGTCTGGCAGACGCTGGCGCGCTCAAAAGCCTGGCGGGGCATCGCTACCAGGCCCGCTGGAATATGGCTGCTATCGAGCCGCAGTTGCCTCTCTTCACAGAGGGCGCAGTGGTGAGCGAGGAACACGTCAAATTACCAGAGCCTACTGTGGCAGACGATCTGTATACTGACTACGCCGCTACAGGTACTACGCTGGGGCCACATCCATTAGCACTGCTTAGGGCTGAGCTCAGAACTCGCCGGCTGCTTGATTCGCGCGAACTTGCCGAGCGATATCATGGGCAGCTCTCGCGCATTGCCGGCCTCGTCGTTGGTCGGCAGCGCCCTGGTACTGCCAGTGGCGTCACCTTTGTAACGCTTGAAGATGAGTATGGAATGGTCAATGTGGTCGTATGGCGTGACCTTGCCGAGCAGCAGCGACGCGAACTGCTGCAGTCGAGGCTGCTGCGTATCGATGGTACGGTTGAACGAAAGGAAGGAGTGCTTCATCTCATCGCGGGTCGTCTTACAGACCTGAGCGAGCTGCTTGACGGACTGGATACCCGGAGCCGGGATTTCAAATAGTGAGGTTAACTGCGGGTAAGGTGCGTTGGGTCTGAGCCTATCGTCGCGCTTGCCTAGCTGACCTTGAGCACTGTCGTATTTTTATACGAGAGCCGTCCGCCTAGTTGCAAACAACCTTTTTAACCCAATGCGTCAGTGTGAATGCTGATACACGTAAGGGCGTGCCAGAAGCCAATCAAGCAAGGCGTTATAATAGCTATGTTGATAGCATTATGATCTCATAAAGACGCAATGAAACTTAAATTTAATGCTATTGAAATAATAGTGTAATAAAACAACTGAATATTAAGCTTTGCTTACTTATTTATTATAGAAATATAGACAATCTATTTCTTGAAGGTTAAAAGGTAGGCGCAAAAACGAGAAGTCGATTTCTTTAAAGCTTAGAGCATGTGAAATGGATATACGCATAGAAAAAGTACAAGCTGAATCCACATGGGTTGTTTGGCTGAATAATATTCCGGTCAAGTTCTATACGGAATATGAAGCCGATGCTTTTGCTCAGACGCTTTCGACACGCATTGATGCGCTGCAAGACGTCCGGCTGACCAGGGAAAGTCTGGCCGAGGCAGTGTAAAACGCGGAAGCGGGACTCTGGTTAAAGAGTGCCGCTTTAAACGTGTTGTGCTCACTACCGTCTTACCATGCAAGGAGCAGTTTTCAAAGCAAATGATCAGAGCGGTTTTCAACAAAAAGGGAGGCGTGGGCAAGACCAGTATTGCCTGCAACCTCGCCGCCATCAGCGCAGCTGAGGGCTTTCGCACACTTCTGATTGACCTGGACCCACAGGCCAATTCCACTCATTATCTGACAGGCTTTATAGGCGACGAGATTCCGGCCGGTATTGCCGACTTCTTCAAGCAAACGGTTTCTGATTCGGCCAAGAAAGCCAAGGCTTCTATTCTCGAGACGCCCTTTCATAATCTGAGCATCATAACGGCTTCCCGCGAGCTGGAAGATATTCAGATGAAGCTCGAAGCCAAATATAAAATCCAGAAGTTGGGAAAATACCTCGAGAAGTTGATCGATGATTACGATCGTATCTATCTCGACACACCACCGGCTTTGAATTTTTATAGTGTATCGGCCTTGATTGCAGCTGACCGCTGCCTTATTCCTTTTGATTGCGATACGTTTTCGCTTAATGCGTTACGTGAGCTCTTTCTTGATATTGAAGAGATCAAGGAGGACTTCAGTGATCGTTTGCGTGTGGAAGGCATCGTCGTCAATCAGTTCCAGGCCAATGCCGGTGTTCCTCGAGCGCTGTTAGGTGAACTGGAAAAGACGGACATGCCGATTATCCCGACGTACCTTATGGGGTCGGTCAAGATGAAAGAGTCCCACCAGCAGAGCAAGCCGCTTATCCATCTGGACCCTGGCCACAAGTTGACCCAACAATACAAGGCGTTGTTCGACTGGCTGGAGCGATAGCGGCATATATGATCAAGGCAAGCTGCTCATGCCTGTATCCAAAAGGGTAGGCGCCAAACAGTTTCTTTGTCTGGCGCCTGGCCCGTTTATACATAAGTGAAGAGGCGCTCAGCTGGCAAGCGTGACTTGGGCAGACTCGCGTTGAAGTCCGAATCGGCTCGATAGCCAAGGCTTACCAGAACCAGACTCGTGAAGCCCTGTTCACGAAGGCCGAGCTCTTCATCCAGCTTGCGAGAGTCAAAACCTTCCATGGGGGTGGCGTCGACACCCAGACTGGCAGCACCCAGCAATAGCGTTCCCAAGGCCAGGTAGGTCTGTTTTTCCATCCAATGCTGCAAATCCTTCTGGTCGTAGCGATGCAGACTCACGTAATGACGACGGCTCTTGTTCTGTGTGGCCTTGGCTTCTTCAGACCGGAAGCGACCAGCGATATCTTCCTGCTCCAGGATGGCGCCAAGATGTTCTTCGGTCATATCGGTGCGTGTGCAGAGCACTATGACGTGGGACGCATTAAGCACCTTGGGCTGGTTGTAGGCAAACGTGTCTTGTGTCGAGACGGCTAAGCGAGCCTTGCCTTCGTCAGTTGAGGCAACCACGAAATGCCAGGGCTGTGAGTTCACGGAAGAAGGGCTCTGGCGTAGCAAACCAAGCAGTTCTTCAAGCGTGGCGTGCGGTATCTTTCGCGAAGGGTCGAACGCCTTGGTGGTGTACCGCTGACTAAGTAATGTAGATAGATTCATAGGTATCTTCTCTCAGGTCAGGTGAAAGATTGGGCCAGCCAGCGATCAGCCGCTTCCAGAGGCGAAAGCCCTTCCCGGCAGATCCAGTAATCGAGTTCGCTGACTGTGGCGTTTCCCAGCGAGAGCTGAGAAAGCTCATCAAGCAGTGCCGGCGCCAGATGGGCAGCCGTTTCTTCGCGCACAATCAGCGTGGCGTCATCCTGGCCACCCAGAAGGCCGCGTGGTTCGTGTAGCGCTCGGATGGCGTAGCG
This sequence comes from Pseudomonas sp. JZ114, assembly GCF_051027705.1. Lineage (NCBI taxonomy): Bacteria > Pseudomonadati > Pseudomonadota > Gammaproteobacteria > Pseudomonadales > Pseudomonadaceae > Pseudomonas > Pseudomonas sp. JZ114. The sequence goes on along the minus strand of NZ_CP069257.1, from coordinate 703,017 downwards.
GTAATGCAGGAACTGAGGGTGCCAGAGGGGGACGACGATCCATTCGCGATGCTCTACGGCCTGCTCGAATCGCTCGAAACATTGGGCTTGCGTACCGTTGGCGAAGTGATAGCCAACTTGATCAAGGCCATACTGCTCAATGATGTCACGCGAAAAGCGGCTGATACCGGCTCCCGGATTGATGCCCTGTATCAGCAGACTCATATGTGCCGCAACGTCAGGTCGCTTTAGATCATCGATGCTTGCCACCGCCTCGGCAGGCACATAGTCCGGCACGCCCCAGATACAGTACGGCTGATATAGAACGCCCAGGGTATGGGTCTGTTCGGCATAGGGAGCCAGATAGCCCCCATGACTGGCCGGTAGCCAGGCCGATACCAAAAAGTCCACTTCTCCAGCGCCATAGTGCTTGAACATAGCTTCATGGGGAGCAGCTACGCTCTCTACGCGATAACCATGACGCTCAACAATACGTTGTACCACGGCGGCACTGGCAGCATGAAAGCTCAGCCCAATATGACCTATACGAATCGGATTATGCATGATGAGCTCTCCCGTATTAGCGGGTTGGCGCCGGAGCGGCGTTGATCTTCACACGGAACAGGCTGTAAGGCTTGGTACGCAGATCCTTGCCGCCATGAAAGCCAGCCTGGCGATTTAGCTGATTAGCCGTGAAATAGAGATAGCCATCCGGCCCGATGGACAGGGTGTCAGGCCAGATTGCACGAGGATCGTGGACGATGGTCTGCCAAGTGCCGTCGGCAAGCCGTTTGCGAATACCGTTGTGCTCGTAGTCACTGGCATAGACGGCGCCATTGGCATCGGCTTCAAGGCCATCGGAGGCGCCTTTCTCGCCCATATCCAGTACCGCAGCCGATAGCTGTGCTTCAGTCACATGCTCGTCCCGTAACAGACGGGTTGGTACTGCATAAAGGTGGCGGCTCGAAAGTGGGCTGAAGTAGAGCGTCTGACCGTCCGGCGACAGGGCAATACCATCGGATGCCACACCAAACGGTTTAGCGGTTCCATCTGCGCCGCGTGCCAGCATGGCTTCGCCTTCCACGGTAGGAATAAAACGCTTGTCGGCAGAGGTCGAGATATCTCCATCAAGACGGCGAGTCGCCTTGCCGGTGGCGATATCCATGACAATGATGGCACCCGGCCCGCTGACAGACGAGTCGGTGACATACACCGTACCTTCCTTCCCGCTACGGAAGTCAAAGCGCATGTCATTGACATACGTACTCGGCAGGATGACGTTGGCAGGGAAAACCAGCGTCTTCACAACCTTATTGCTCTTAAGGTCGATCGCGACCAGTTTGGCGCCGCCAGGTTGAGGAGCACTGAACTTCGGCGCAGCAGTATCTAGTACCCACAAGCGTCCTTGTCCGTCCGCCACAACGCTTTGCACGCTGATGAAGTGCTTGGCGGGTGCCTTCTGATCAGGCGTATTGATGGCCTGATCAGGGTAGGGGACTACCTTGCCGTCGCGTATTTCGCCAACGCTGAAGGGCGCGTTGTCACCCCATTGTGGGAAATTGACAAAGAGGCGGCCTTGCTCGGAAACCGTAACGCCGGTCGGCATGGCGTCATAGAACGCAAACACAGGTTCCAGCTGGCCAATGGATGTCTCATGTGGCAGGTCCTGTGGTGCAGGAGCTGCCGCAAACGACAATGTACTCACGGCGGCAATGGTTGCGGCCAGCAGGGTGGGAATCAAATGCTTCATTGGGTGGCTCCTTGTAAATGAAAACGGGGTGCCTTAGCGGCGGCTAAGTTATCCAAAACGGCTTCGGCAAAAGAATGAGTGCCCCCTCGTGTCGCTGTTACGATCCAGCCGGCCACGACAGGTGATTCATTGCTGTATAGGGCGCCGTGTAGTTTGAGGTCAGCGATCACAGCGGGTGTTGGATTGCAGGTGGCACGCTTGCCAACCAGCAGGCCGGCATGGGCCAGTACCAATGCCCCAGTCCCTATGCCGGCAACCGTCTTCTTGATGGCATCGAAGCCTTGCACGCTATTCCATAGCGACTCGTTGTAACCGAGTGGGCAAAGCGTATCGCTGCTACCAAGCACTACCAGGGCGTCGAATTCGACAGGGTCAATATGTGCCAGAGGCGCTTGGTCATCGCACAAGAACATACAGGTTTCATGACCTGCCTGCCGCCAGAAGGACACGATGTCGAGCATGTCCTTCGGAAGCAGGGATGTTGTCGTGCTGACTGCAGCAATACGTGACATGGGGCTACTCCTTATCAGAGGCTAAAAGCCTTCCAGGACAAGCTTGCCTTTGGCCTTCCCGCTCTCGATAAGGGCGTGGGCACGGCGCAGGTTTTGCGCATTGATCCGGCCGAAATGTTCTCCCAGCGTAGAGCGCAGCACGCCTTGGTCGATAAGCTCCGCTACCCGGTTCAGCAGCTCATGCTGGCGGATCATGTCGGATGTTTCGAACATCGGGCGGGTAAACATCAACTCCCAGTGCAATGACAGGGATTTGCGCTTCATGGGTACTACGTCCAGCGTATCGGGATCGTCGATTAGCGCGAGGCGCCCTTGTGGGCGAAGCACTTCGATAAGGTGTGGGAAATGGCTATCGGTATGAGTCAGGCTGATAACATGGCTGACCTCCTTGAGACCGATGCGAGCCAGTTCTTCAGTGAGTGGCTGGCTATGGTCAATCACATGGTGCGCGCCAAGCGCTCGGATCCATTCCTGGGTTTCAGGGCGCGAAGCCGTACCGATAACGGTAAGTTGGGTGAGCTGTCGGGCCAGTTGCGTCAGGATTGAGCCGACCCCGCCTGCGGCGCCGACTATCAGAAGACTTTCGCCTTTGCCACCATTCTCCAGAATGCCTAGTCGATCAAAGAGCAATTCCCAGGCGGTTATGGATGTCAGAGGGAGTGCAGCGGCATCGGCCGCGCCTAGCGAGGCGGGCTTACGGCCTACAATACGCTCATCCACCAGATGAAACTCACTGTTGGTGCCAGGGCGGGTAATCGAGCCGGCATAGTAAACGTCATCACCCGGTTGGAAGAGTGTCACCTCTGACCCCACCTCACGTACGATGCCTACCGCATCCCAGCCAAGCACACGCGGTGTGTCAGTGGGCGAACCACTACGGACTTTGGTGTCGACAGGGTTCACCGAAACGGCTTGAACCTCAACCAGAAGATCGTGTGGACCAGGGGTTGGCTTGGGCAGCTCGATATCAACCAGAGAGCGAGAATCATCGATGGACAGGCCGTGCTGGGTATAGGCAATCGCTTTCATGCTGGACTCCATAAGTGAACATACGAACAGTGGCGTTAACCGTGGAGCCATCATCGCGATTCACGACGGGAGCAAACAGCCATCGAAACGGGCAGGACTTTCACTGGCGCAGTGAAAATGGAGTGAAGTAAGCGGAAAGCAATACTGCATGAGTGCTTTGACGCCGCGCCAGGGATCCCCCCTGGAAAAATAAAGCCCCGGTTGCCTTGACGGAGCCGGGGCTGGAAAAAGATGACGTCTGGCGTGTAGCCGCTATGCTCCAACTACACCCAGTTGCTGCAAAAGAGTCAGGTTATCTTCGATGTGCCAGTTCTCCTGGATGCGGCCATTGGCGATGCGGTAGATGTCGGTCGCGATAAAATCAATCGGCTGTCCCTTGCCTTTAATACCCTGGAATTGCCCGCTGAAATGACCGGTAAAACGCAGATGCGCCACAACCCGGTCACCCGCCACGATCATCTGCTCGATCTGACAGTCCAGATCCGGTACGGCGGCGCGAAAAGCCTTCGAGGCCGCCAGAGGCCCTTCTACTCCTTGAGCTCTGCCTGGCGGCAGGGTGCGATCCATGAACTGAGGCGCAAGCGCCTCCCGGGCCAACTCTTCGTTACCTGTGGCCCAGAAAGTGCCATATCGGCGTGCTGCCTGGACCGCTGCATCAGCTTGTGCCGCCGGGTCAACAATCAGCACACGAGGCTCAATCAAGGGATTGCTAGCAGCCTGAGCCTGAGGGGTAAAGCCAGCAAGCAGTGCGGATAACGCAAATGCCGCTGTAGCGGCCAGGGAAAAACGAGAAGTGTTGGGCATGGAATATCTCCATTCTGAAACCGGATGGGTTTGTGGATGATCAAGGCAGACCATTGGTGATCCAGAAAGGCGGCTCTATTACCGCTTCGAGTGTTGGCAGCGTTGGGCTCTTGTCATGGCATGACGGCTTCGCCTCTGTACACTTCTCGGCTGTGTCGCGGTCTTTTTCGAACTGGGCTTTGGCGGATGTATCTTCATTGAGTAAGCGGCGCATGAGAATTCCTTGAGGTGGTGTCGGGATAACGGGATGGGTCGCTACGTTCGCATCGGGACGTTGCATGCCATGACCGCATCTTCACTGTCGCCAAGCTCTAAAAAAACCCGCAGAATCAAGCAGCACTTTCTCAGGAGGAGTGAAAATGATCCGTTTCGACGATCTGGCCTTGTTTGTTCGCACGGCAGCGCTTGGCAGTTTTTCGGCGGCGGCCAGAGAGGCGGATCTCCTGCCAGGGCAGGTCAGTGCTGCAATTCAGCGTCTTGAACGCGAGCTTGATATCCGTCTCTTTGCGCGCTCAACACGCAGCCTCCGGCTGACAGGGGAGGGGGAGCGGTACTTGCCCTATGCCAATGATGTGCTCAGTACACTCAGGGAAGGCCGTGAGCGGCTTCAGCCGGAAAGCACTGCTCTAGAGGGCGTCATACAGGTGGCTGCACCTTCAGACCTGGGACGTAACGTGCTCCTGCCAAGACTCACGGCATTTCGCCACGAGCATCCCCGTCTTGCGCTTCGGTTGTTTCTGTCCGATCAGGTGGCGAATGTCTTTCGCGATCCGGTTGATGTGGCCTTGCGCTACGGGATGATGGAGGACGCAAGCTTTATTGCCTTACCACTGGCGCCTGAGAATCGGCGGGTGCTGGCCGCGTCCCCTGCTTACCTCGAGCGGCACGGGCGGCCGGCCTCTCTCAAGGATCTGGCGGAGCACCCTTGCCTGCTTTATATGCTCAATGGTCGGGTGTATGACAATTGGGTCTTTCCCGACGTCAACGGTCGCCGTGAAACCATCGCCGTCAAAGGCCCACTGATGAGTGATGATGCTGATATCGTTCGCCGGTGGGCACTTGAGGGCGAAGGGATTATCTACAAGTCATGGCTGGATGTCAGTGCAGACGTATTGGCCGGGCGGTTGGAGGTCCTGCTGCCGGAGATTCCCGGTGAGAGTTGTGCGCTGCATATGGTTTGCCCGCACCGCAAGCAATTCTCTCCTGGCGTCAGGCTACTGTATGAGTGGCTCAGGTCGGGATTTGCAGATTTGATCCAGGCCTATTCCGCGCTCGATACGAAACGCATTGCCTGACGCCAGATTTTCCCGAATCGAGTGAAAGTGTTATCGCGTCATGGCGGTGTTTACCCGCTCGAAGCACTCCTACTATCGGCACAGACGTTCCCGATACTGCTTTTCAACACTGGGAACATATCACTCCAACCGATAGCAGGAGAATCACCATGATGTACGACTGGAACACCTATCAGAAGCAACTGGTTAGCACCATTGGCGAAATTGGCAAGCTGAGCCCTGATACGGTGCGCGGTTACTCGCTCTTGAGCGAGGCGGGTAACAAGACCAATCACCTAGATGCCAAGACGCGTGAGTTGATTGCGCTGGCCGTTGCCGTCACCCGTCAATGCGATGGCTGTATCACGGTCCATACCGATGCCGCTATCAAGAAAGGCGCCAGTAAAGAAGAAATTGCCGAAGCGCTGGGCGTAGCGGTAGCAATCAATGCGGGTGCGGCTATGGTGTATTCAGCCCGTGTAATGGATGCGTACGCGGCCAAGACTTCCGTGTAGCGAAAGCGGATCTCCTTGCAGTGCTCCTGGCCGCTGATCGAATTTTGACGATATCGATTCGCTGTCAGGATGCTTTCGTAAAAGTTACCTTTGAAGATAACTAATAATTCGATACCTTGATTAGGTTACCGTCCGGGTCTCGAAAATAAACCGAGACGATTGCTCCGGTGGCACCGGTACGCCGTACCGGTCCGTCAATCACTGTAACGCCTGTCGAATGCAGATGGGTCACGACATCCTCAATAGGCATACGGGTAATCAGGCAAATGTCGACGGCACCCGGTGCCGGCCTCTCGGCTTTGGGCTCGAGTTCCTTTCCCGCTTCATACAGGTTGAATTTCTGCTCGCCAAACGCCAAGGCCTTACGTCCTTCGCCAAATGTGATGACGTCCATGCCCAGCACACGAGTATAGAAGTCACAGGTCCGCTCAAGGTTGCAAACGGTCAAAACAAGGTGGTCGATCCTGTCGATCTGCATGGCGTACCTCTTGTGCATCGGACGCTGACAATGGTGCGATTTATAGAGCCTTTGCTGTGGCCTCGTCCAACAACGGCGCATTCAATAGACTTATCAAGCTATAATACCAGCCCATATATATGTACATACCTGAAAGACACATTTGAGCAAAGTAAACAGGTAACCAAGTTAGCCGCCGTTGCTCATGAGTTCTATGCTGAAAGCATTCAGCTAGAGCGATTTGATGTACCTTGGATATTAAGAAAAAAGTTGCCTTTGGCTACTCAAGAAATACTCCAGCCCTGCCGTTAACCATCGACCCCTTTCTTGGTTTAGCCGGTGCATCATGTTCAATGCTCGCTTGAAAAAGGACTTGCAAGTCCAGGCCGAAGAGCTGACAGCGTTACGTCAGATCATCAACGGAATGAACGATTCCATGGTCGCCTTGACCCTTGATCCTGAGTTCCGTATTCAGAGTGCCAACAGCAAATTTCTTCAGACGCTGGGCTACTCGGCTGACCAGGTGATAGGACGTCCAATGGCAGATATTGTGCCTCCCTATGTGAAGACGTTGCCATGCTTCCACAACTTTCGTGCAGCCGTTGCCAAAGGGCTCCCGGTCAGTGACGAATATCGCTATATCCGCAAGGATGGCGCGCTCGCTTGGCTAAGTATTCATTGGCAACCTGTCCGCGACCAAGAGAATAAGCTTTCCTATATCCAGGGCTTTGGCAAGGAAGTGACCAAAACCATCGAACTAGCCAAGGAGAACGAGCACTTCATCAACGCATTGCTGCGCTCTACGGCAGTCATTGAGTTCAACCTTGACGGTACGGTGATCAAGGCTAACGACTTGTTTCTGAGGACGATGGGGTATTCAGAGCCGCAGATAGCAGGTAAGCACCACCGCATTTTCTGCACACAGCAAGAAGCATCCTCTGCAGAGTATGAGGCATTCTGGGCCAAGCTGAACCGGGGCGAATTTGTTGCCGGCCGCTTCAGGCGAGTCGATAGTCACGGTGCCGAAGTCTGGCTCGAGGCTACGTACAACCCAGTCTATGACTCACATAACCGACTTTACAAGGTCGTGAAATTCGCAACGGTCATTACGGATCAGGTACTTCGGGAGGCCGAGGTGCGCGAAGCGGCCAGAATAGCCTTTGATATCTCCAGGCAAACAGACATCATCGCTCAGCGGGGCGCTGCGGTCGTGAATAATGCCGTCGAAACCATGCAGCAGATTTCGGTTGAAATGCAGGCTGCTGCCGAGGGGATCGAAGCGCTAGACCGGCAGTCACTGCTGATCAACTCCATCGTCCAGACAATTGGCGGCATTGCTGCACAAACCAATCTGCTGGCGCTTAATGCCGCAATCGAAGCCGCTCGTGCCGGCGAGCAGGGGCGAGGCTTTGCCGTGGTCGCTGATGAAGTACGACAACTGGCAGGGCGTACCAGCTCGGCGACTGAAGAAATTGTAGGCGTCGTGCAGCAGAATCAGAAAATGACCGAAACCGCCGTACGCGGCATGGCCAGCAGCCGTGAACAGGCCGCGCGGGGACTGGATCTGGCTGCACAAGCCGGTACGGCGATCGTCGAGATTCAGGAGGGGGCAAAACAGGTCGTGGGAGCAGTCAAACGCTTTGCCAGCGAGCTCTAGTCGGCATAAGTCTGGTGTAGGGCCAAGCTGCTTTATCTATAGCAAAAGGCTTACACAAGCGTGGGAAAAGCAGCGCTATTACTCAGCTAAGTCATGTCCTAATCTACACATATTGGATGGAGCGCAGGACGCGCTCAGTCAGGTCAAGGATGATGACCAAGCCAGGATGGCAGCTTGATACGGATATCGAGCACGGTCAGCAAAAACCCGCTTCGGCGGGTTTTTTGTTTCCTACAAAATAGCCTCGCTTTAGCAGAAAAAGTCTGTCGCACAGGAAAGGCCGGATTAATTGTAGGAGTCTTGGCTAACATTGGATGTTTGACTCAGATCAGTTTTAAAGCCTCTTGCTACATTAATTCGCTGCGCTGGGAGCATGGCCAAAATGGCGGCGAAAGGCCCGGCTGAAACTGGCGCCGTCCGAGAAGCCCACCCGGTGAGCAATAGTAATCAAATTAAACTTTCGTTCGTTGATCAGCTGTTGTGCCTTGAGCATGCGTCGGGCAGCTATGTATTGCTGAGGGCTCAGGCCTGAGAGCTGTTTGATCAACACATACAGATGGCTTGTGCTGACATGGCAGAGGTTGGCCAGTTCTTCGTTCTCTATAAGCCGATGCATATGATGATCTATATAATCATCAAGGCGGGCTTTTTCGAGCCTGCCTGATTTTAGAGAGGCAACGGGTGTATATGCTCCCTGTAGTATCAATTCTCCTAGAAAAGCCGAGATCAACTGATATTGAAGTACCGGCATGGTATGGCTGTTCAGGTGGCGAACCTGATAGTCCGTCCAGCTTAGCAGATTTAGCACACCCGGACTTGGAGGCAGTAGAGCAGGCTCGCTCAGCAGTCGCGATTCGATAGAGACCGTGCAGGCCTCCTCAAAGGCCTTGATGAAGGCGTCTTCGACGTTGAGGTCGATTACCAGCAACTGGCACCGCTCGGAGGCACCGCGATACCGGTGTTCGGTATCGCAGGGCAAGAGGCCAATGGCGCCACGCGCGACCTCTCCGCTGTTGGCAGGCAGCTCACAATGCATAACTCCTTGTTGACCAATCAGTATCTGGGGATAGCTATGGGTATGGACGCCATGGCTGGTCGCAATGAGATTAGTTCGGAAGGAAGTCTGCACAGCGCGTAAACCTAATAGTTTGAGACAAGGCTGTCATAATCTGGGTCAACATAGGCTTGCATTAGCATACTAGGCTGGGGGCTCGTTTGATGTCGAGTACCTACTATGTATCTAGACGCAAAACAGTTGGCTGAGGCCTTGCCTTGGCCTGCGCTTATCGAGGCCCTTTCCCGAATCTTCACGCGTACGGCCCACTCGCCGGTGCGCCATCATCACCGTATCGAAGTACCTGGAGATCCTGCTGCCATGCTGTTGCTGATGCCCGCCTGGATCGAAGGTGAGTATGTGGGCGTCAAGCAGGTCAATGTCTTTCCTGGTAACAACGCTCGAGGCAAGCCGGGCTTGAGTAGTCATTACCTGCTCAGCTGTGGCAAGACAGGTCTCCCGCTAGGTCAGTTCGACGGAAATGAACTGACGGCACGCCGCACCGCAGCAGCTTCGGCACTGGCATCAACGTATCTTTCCCGGCCCGACTCGAAAACACTGCTGATGGTTGGGGCTGGGCGTATGGGACATTATCTTGTTCCTGCCCATCTCTCGGTAAGGCAGATCGAACAGGTCAGAATTTACGATCGAAACGAGGTTTCTGCCGAGCGTTTTGCCCAGGAACTCATCCAGCAGGGAATAGTAGCGCAAGCAGTACGGCCGGATGAACTTGCGCAGGCTGCCGTAGCCGCCGACATCATTAGTTGTGCAACGCTTGCTAATGAGCCTGTGATCAAGGGCGAATGGTTGAGCCCCGGGGTGCATGTGGATCTGGTGGGCAGCTTTACTCCTCAGATGCGTGAGGCAGATGATGATGTGGTTCGCCGCTGTGCAATTTTTGTCGATACGCGCGAAGGTACACTTTCCGAAACGGGTGATTTGATCACTCCCATCAAACAAGGCGTTATCACACCGCAGTCCATTCAAGCCGAATTCAGCGACCTCTGCAACGGTAAGCACAAGGGGCGCGCTGCGCTGGAGAGTCCTGATGCTGCAATGACATTGTTCAAGTCTGTCGGCGCCTCTGTGGAGGACTTGGCTGCCGCCATACTGGCCTATGAACGTTCATCAGCAAACAGGTAGGCGCATCATGGAGGCTTTAGATTCGTTGCGCTGTGCGGTTATTGGGGCTGGCCTGGTTGGACTTTGCACGGCGCTAGCGCTGCAACGGCAGGGCCGTAAGGTCACGTTAATAGATGCTGGCAGGCCGGGTGAGGGCGCATCTTGGGGAAATGCCGGGTTTCTTGCAACGGAGTCGATTGATCCATTATCCACTTGGGGCACACTCAAAAGTGCGCCACGTCTGCTGCTGGACAGGCATGGGCCATTAGTTATTCCCAAGGTGAACCTTCCTGCCAGTTTGCCCTGGCTTGCACGTTTTACTCGGGCAGCCGGTCCCGCCATGGTCAATGCTTCCCGAACAGCCTTGGCCGACTTGAATCGCCAGGCAGTACCGGCTTGGCAAGCGTGCCTTTCCTCCATTGGGCAATCCGATTTGTTGGTGAGGTGCGGCTATTTGCTGGCCTGGGAGTCGGCTGCGGGCCTATCGGCTGCTCGCCGCGAGGTTAAGCACCTGCAGGCATGGGATCAGCCTGTAGAGCTAATCGAGAGACAGCAATTGGACGATATGGAGCCTAATCTAGCGGGCCGTATGAGCCATGCCCTGCATTTTCCCGAAGCCTACCGTGTACGTGATCCCGCCTGGTTGGGTGCGGCGCTGTTTGAGGCCTATACCTCAGCAGGCGGCGTGTTTATGCAGCAGCCAGTTGCTGCGATACGGGTAGTTGATGCTCACCGTATCGAGCTTCAGCTTGGCCTGGAAACCCGAATGTTCTCCAAGGTGGCCCTTTGTGCCGGCGCAAGCAGCGGTGAGCTGCTAAAAACGCTAAGCATAAGCGTCCCGCTGATGGCTGAACGGGGCTATCACCTGAGCGTGCAAAGCTCTGAAACTTTTCTGAATCGCCCAGTCTGTTCGGTTGATCGTCGGGTGTTTTTAAGTCCGCTAAATAGCGGTTTCAGAGTTGTCGGTATCAGCGAGCTGGGCGGGCTGACCTTGCCGGCCCAGCCGGCTCGATTCGAAACATTACGCCATCATGCTCGTCAGTTATTTCCACACCGTAGCGAGTTGATCAATCAGGCCAGTGAGTGGATGGGCAAGCGGCCTACGCTTCCTGATTCGCTTCCGGTCATCGATGTACATCCGGATCATGCCCATCTCGGGTTTGCATTTGGTAACCAGCATTTGGGTCTTACCCAGGCTGCCATTACGGGGCGGTTGCTTAGTCAGCGGCTGATGGGTATGCCTTGTGACCTCAACCTCAAGCCCTTTCGAATAACTCGATTCTAAGCGGCCAGCGGATCGGCCGCCCTCGCAACCATAACACCGTTGCGTTTCAACACCTGCCTATAAAACTTATAAAGGGTAATAACTATGCCTTCTCAGGGTAGATTCAAGCGGAACCTGTCACTTGTCGATCTGACCCTCATAGGGTTGGGCGGAACCTTTGGCTCCGGCTGGCTCTTTGCGGCCAGTCACGTGTCCTCCATCGCAGGGCCGGCCGGAATTCTGTCTTGGCTTATTGGTGGCTTTGCTGTGCTGCTGCTGGGCATTGTCTATTGTGAGCTGGGTGCTGCTCTGCCAAGAACCGGAGGGATCATCCGGTATCCGGTATATTCCCACGGACCGCTGATGGGGTACCTCATGGGCTCGATCACGGTGATTGCTTTCACGAGCCTTGTAGCCATCGAAGTCGTTGCTGCGCGCCAATATGCGTCTGCCTGGTTTCCCAGCCTCACCCAGGTGCAAGGGGGTAGTCCAACACTACTCGGATGGCTGGTTCAATTCGCGTTATTATGTCTCTTCTTCAAGCTCAACTATTCAAGCGTCAAGACGTTTGCAAGAGCGAACAACTTTATCAGTGTGTTCAAGTTCTTTGTGCCGCTGGCGGTAATCGTGGTGCTGTTTGCGTTTTTCAAACCTGAGAACTTTAGCGCACAAGGGTTTGTGCCTTTTGGGCTTTCAGGGATTGAAATGGCGGTTTCGGCAGGTGGGATCATTTTTGCTTATCTGGGCCTGACACCGATCATCTCGGTTGCAAGCGAAGTGAATAATCCGCAGAAAACCATACCGATTGCACTGATCCTATCGGTTCTGTTTTCTACGTTGATCTATGTCTTGTTGCAGATAGCCTTTCTGGGAAGTGTTCCTGCCGAACTGTTAAGCAAGGGATGGCAAGCGGTCAGCCAGGAAATGAGTCTTCCCTTCAGGGATATTGCGATTCTGCTTGGCATGGGCTGGCTGGCTTTTCTGGTGGTATGTGATGCGGTAATTTCACCCACTGGATGCGGAAATATCTATATGAACGCCTCTCCCAGGGTCGTTTATGCTTGGGCCAAGAGCGGAACACTGTTTAAGCTCTTTACCAAGGTCGACACCGAGTCGGGCATTCCTCGACCAGCGCTGTGGTTGACATTCGGGCTATCGCTGCTCTGGACACTGCCGTTTCCCTCCTGGGAGGCCATGATCAATGTGGTATCGGCAGCGCTGGTTCTGAGCTATGCCATCGCACCACTTTCAGTGGCAGCCTTACGCCGTAACGCGCCTGACTTGCCACGTCCTTTCAAGGTCCGGGCGTTCGGAGTAATCGGGCCGGTTTCATTCATGGTTGCGGCGCTTATCGTTTACTGGTCCGCCTGGAGTACCATAGTCTGGCTGCTGGGGCTGCAAATGGTAATGGCGCTGATCTATGTGTTCTGTGGAAAGTGGGCGCCGACTCGTGACGTAAGCCTGAAGCAGCAGATAAAGAGCGCGGCCTGGTTGGTTGCGTTTTATGCTGGAATGATTGGCCTTTCCTACCAGGGAAGCTTTGGTGGCACTGGTTGGCTGACCCATCCCTACGACATCGCAGTCATAGCCTTGTTTGCGCTGGTCATCTACTACTGGGGCGCCGCTAGCGGAGTGCCTTCGCATCTAGTGGACCTGGACAGCGATGAATCGAATGCGGGCGCGGCAGTCGTCGAAGAACACGGCCCGGCTAAGAATATTCCTGTCATGCCGTTACGGTAGTTGATGCTGAGCCTCTGTAAGGTACCGCACCTGTATTGCCTGAGCGTTATAAGCAGCATCATGGATTTGATCGCCTGGTTATCCTGTCCTTTGTCTCCCGGTTGGTCACGCCGGCCGGCTCTCCTCGGCTAGAAGGAGGAGGGCCTTTCAGCCTCTAGACGGAAGAGCGGTGTGTTAAAGAAACGTAAGCTGAGCCGACCGGTTGAGTATCGATCAAGGACAGAGAAGAAGGATTGAATTCAAGGATCAGTGAGGGCTCGGCGTCATCGTCATCTATTCCCTATATCCCATTCATTACGCTCCGGACAAACGTGTTTAGGATAGGTCTTTGAGCAGTGATACATCCCAAGCACATTCAATAAGAAGGTAATCGCTCGGCTCGGATAAGACATGAAAATAACAAACCTGCGTAGTTGTTTTTCGCTTGCAATAGTAGGTGCTGCTTTATTTAACGTTGAGCATGGTTGGGCGGCCCACTCAACTGACCATAAAGATTCAGCAGACCGTCGTGCCGAAGCTGCTGTCAAGGCGATGACGATCGACGAAAAGATTTCGCTCTTGCACACCCAGGTGGGCTTTCCGTTTCCAATCGGCAATACGCCCAAGCCAGACGGAGCTGTCGGCTCGGCAGGCTATGCTCCTGGGGTTCCTCGCCTTGGCATCCCTGCGTTGCAGGAAAGTGACGCCAGCATGGGTGTGGCCAATCCTTCAAACATCCGCCCAAACGACAATGCCACGGCCTTGCCTTCCAGCATGATGCTGGCTGCTACGTTTGACCCTGATTTGGCTTACCGAGGTGGCAAGGTTATCGGCACCGAGGCTCACGCCAAGGGTATCAATGTCATGTTGGCTGGCGGCGTCAATCTGGTTCGGGAACCCCGCAGTGGTCGTAACTTCGAGAACGTGGGAGAGGATCCTCTACTGGCAGGCATCATGGGAGGCTACTCCATCAAAGGGATACAGAGTAAGCACGTTGTCTCGACGATCAAGCACTATGCCTTGAACGCTCAGGAGACGGGCCGCGTGGCGGTGAGCTCCGATATCAAGGAAGGGGCCGCACGTGAGTCCGATCTCCTGGCCTTCGAGCTGGCTATCGAAAAAGGTCAGCCGGGCTCGGTGATGACTTCCTATAACCAATACAACGGCACCTATACCTCGGAAAATGCCTTTCTCATCAATCAGGTCTTGAAGGGTGACTGGAAGTACAAGGGCTGGGTCATGTCCGACTGGGGCGCTACTGCCAGTACTGAGAAAGCAGCACTTGCAGGACTGGATCAGGAGTCCGGTGAAAATTTGGACCCAGTTATCTACTTTGGCGAGCCTTTGAAGCAGGCTGTGCAGGAAGGACGTGTATCCCAGGAGCGGCTGGATGATATGGCCATGCGCGTGGTGCGCAGCCTGTTTGCTGTGGGCGCGGTTGATCATCCGCCCAAGCTGACCGACATAAACTTCAAGGCTCATGCCAAGGTGGCCAAGGCGACGGCAGAGCAGGGTATCGTACTTCTGAAAAACGACCGTAATCAGTTACCGCTCTCACGTACGTTAAGACGTATCGTTGTGATAGGTAGCCATGCGGATGCCGGTGTTTTATCAGGTGGCGGCTCTGCCCAGGTGACACCCATCGGAAGCCTGGTTCTGCCGGCGGGTTCTGATTATGTCAGCCAGGTCTATCATCCCTCATCACCTTTAAAGGCTATTCAGGCTGAAGCGCCGCGCGCCCAGGTTGTGTATGACAGCGGAGAGGATATTCAGCAGGCTGCCAGACTGGCCAAAGGCGCAGATGCCGTTATCGTCTTCGCTCAGCAATGGGCAACCGAGGGAGTCGATGTTCCTGATTTAAGCCTGCCTGATAATCAGGATGCCTTAATTGAGGTGGTTGCTAAGGCCAACCCAAGAACAACCGTTGTGCTTGAGACAGGCGGACCCGTAAAGATGCCTTGGCTCAACCGAGTGCCAGCAGTACTGGAGGCCTGGTATTCCGGAGCCAAAGGCGGTGAGGCCATTGCGGGTGTCCTGTTTGGCAGTGTCAACCCATCTGGTCGTTTGCCGGTTACCTTTCCCCAGGATGAAAGCCAACTGCCACGGTCTACCATGCGTGACCCTTCAACTACAACCTCCAGTCCCTTTGTAGTACCTGAGGAGTTTTTCTCAGAGAACTACAACATTGAAGGTGCTGACGTGGGCTACAAATGGTATGAGCGAGAGGGCAAGAAGCCGCTATTTCCGTTCGGCTATGGACTGTCCTATACCCAGTTCAAATACAGTAACCTCAATGCCGAAACACGTGGCAGCAAGCTGGTGCTGAGCATGGACGTCACCAACCGTGGGCGGGTTAAGGGTATCGATACGCCGCAGTTCTATATCGAAAACCCATCCAGGAAAAACGGATTCACGAGTCGCCTGGTAGGCTGGGATCGCGTTGAGCTCAAGCCAGGGCATACCAAGCGGGTAAAAGTGACGGTTGATCCGCGTCTGGTTGCCCGGTTCGATGAGCGGTTCAACAGCTGGCATATCCATGCAGGGAGTTACAACGTAAGTGCAGGCGCTAATGCAATGGATCGTCCGCACAAGGTGCGAGTACGGCTCGACGAACGCTATCTGGCACCCTAAGAGGTAAGCGCCGTAGCCTGTGCTGCGGCGCGCCTGCCAGTTACGGGTAGGCCTGACAATGACATCTGGAGGCCTGCCCTGTTATTTCAATTGCTCGCCGTAACCAGCCGGAACCGGCCTTCCGCCTCATGCTCAATACGCACGTCCGCGTAGTGCGCAAGGCCAGGATGGGCGACATCCAGTGGTGTTTTGTGAGTGGCCGTAATGACCACTACATCGGCGCCAGCAGCCTGCGCCGCCGTAATGCCTGCATGAGTATCCTCAAATACCAGACACTCACTGATATCGACCCCAAGGGCTTTGGCGCCTGCCAGGAAGCAGTCAGGGGCGGGCTTGCCATGCTCCACGTCCTCAGACGAAATGATGACGGCAGGCAGCGCCATACCCGCCGCGGCAAGGCGTGCCTCAGCCAGACGACGTGAGGCTGAGGTCACGAGTGCCCAGCGGCCTTCCGGCAGGCTGGCAAGAAAGGCTGCCGCTCCCGCAATTTCCCTTACATCCGAGGTGTCGGCTATCTCGGCCTCGGTAATGGCCCGCGTCTCTGCCTCAATGTCCGCGCCGGGTGGCGCAAAACGGCGAACGGTTTCCACGGCGCGTACGCCATGCATGACGGCAATAAGGTCGGCCGGGTCAAGGCCATGACCCAGTGCCCACTGCGTCCAGGCACGCTCAGCGGAGGCGATGCTGGTCAGCAGCGTGCCATCCATATCGAAAAGAAAAGCAGAATAGGGTCGCGTGGGCAATGTCATCCGTAGCTCTCGGGATAAGTGAATGAGTGGCGTACCGCATAGTACCGAACCCGTCCCCGGTGCGTCAGTAGATGTGTTCCGATCTGCATCGCCGGAGCCGGCCTCTGCTGGTGCTACGTTGCATAGTCCGGTTCATGACGATCCAGCATCTGTTTGATACTGGCACGGTGCAGACGAGCGCTTTCCAGGTCGCCTTCGCGCATCTGCTCGGCGGTCTTACGTATGATCGCAGGGCCACGCGAGCAAAGAGCTTACCTGCCTGTGCTCATTGCACGTATCTGTACCTTCGCTAACCGCTCCAGGTAATACAGGCCACCCCAGGCTTCGGCGATGGCGCCCGCTATGCAGTCTTCCTCATGACAACCAGAGCAAGGCCACTGAGCGTCTGCCTCTTCGATGCGATATGGCCCGCCGGTGCTCCAGAGCAGGGTTTGAAAGTGTCATGCTATGAGCCATGCGTTCTTTCCAGATAACGTTTGGCTATTGGAGCAGGGCATAAATATCGGCAATGCTTACTGGCTTGGTAAAGTGGTAGTCGAAGCCGGCCTGTAGGGCCTTTTCCTTATCCTGATCCTGTCCCCATCCCGTGATCGCGATAAGCAGCGTGTGTCTGCCCTCCGGCAATGCCCGAATAGCCTGAGCGACCTGATGCCCCGTCATGCCGGGCATACCTACATCCAGCAGCATCACGTCGGGCTTGAGCGTTTTGAACAGCTCCAGCGCCTGAAAGCCGTTGTAGGCTAATGAGACCTCATGGTCTTCCAGGCGCAGTAGCTCGGCCATGGTTTCCGCTATGTCAGGGTTGTCATCGGCAACTACGATGCGGCGATGGGCCGCTGTCGAGATGGCAGGCGCTGAGACGACGTCGTGCGGTGCCTCCAGCGTCTCATCATAAGGCAGGCTGAGGGTGAAGCAGGCGCCCTTGTCTGAGCCCTCACTAGCAACAGTAAGCGTGCCGTCATGCAGTTGAGCCAGGGATTGAGCCAGTGCCAATCCAATACCCAATCCGCTATTGGTTTCTTCGCTGGATCTGGGAACCTGTACAAACATCTCGAACAGGGAGGCCAGGGCGTCATGCTCAATGCCAATCCCATTATCCGAAACAGTGATGTGTGCCTTGTTGCCACTAAGGGCTGTGGTAACTGTAATCCGACCTTTCTGGGGCGTATATTTGGCTGCGTTGCTCAACAGGTTGATCAGAATCTGTTCCAGTCGTAACGGGTCCACATTCAGAGCGACAGAGTCTGAAGGGAGCTCTACAGTCAGTGTGTGCCCCTTCGTCTCGAACAGAGGCTTAGTCGTTTCGACGGCGGCACGTATCACAGAGGCTAGCTGCGTGGGCTGCTTACGCAGTTCGATCTTGCCGCGGGTTATCCGGGAAACATCAAGCAGATCGTCCAGTAGCATCCCCATATGGGTCACCTGACGCTTGATGACGTCCTGGCTCCACCGGCGGTGCTCTTCGCTGATTTGACCTGTTTCCAGCAGGCTGACTGCCTGACGAATAGGCGCCAGCGGGTTTCTCAATTCATGGGCCAATGTCGCCAGGAACTCGTCTTTCTGGCGATCAGCCTCGCGAAGCTGCTGCTCCTGAAGTTTGCGCTCACTGATATCGGCAAACCAGACAGCAATATTGTTCTGGAACGGCGTGGCTACGATATGGAACCAGCCCTTGCAGGTGCTCGTTTGTACCAGCGACTCGAGCGATCTAGGCTCGCCGCTGATCATTGTTTCACGCATCGCATGATAGATGTCGCCCTGCGCCCAACCAGACAGCACTCCGCTAACGGGCTTGTCTGTAAGCGCCGCTGCACGGGAGCGTAGGGCCGTCGCCCCAGCGTCATTGATATAGACCAGGGTGAAGTCTTCAGCCGATGTTTGTGCCTCTGTAGCAGGAGAGAGAATGGCGAAGGGAATAGCTGAAGAGTTAAGCGCTACGTGAAGTTGCTGTTCGGAGCGCCGGGCTTTTTCCTGTTGGCTGGCGCGATCTATAAAGAGGGCAGCTGTCGCTGCGCAGATCTCGACCAGCCGAATCTCCCGTGGTGAAAGCTCATGGGTCTCTCTGAACAGCACCGTTAGCCAGCCCAGTGTGTCCTGACCATCACGCCGTATCGTTACATCGTGATGCGTTCTGAAACCCTCAGCGCGCAGCCGGCTTGAGTGCTCTACCAGGTTGCCCTGCACCTGATCATGGAGACATGACACCGGTAGGGCAGCATTTGATATTCCTTTGCTGACCAGCCGATCGGGCGCTGGTGCTGTACCTTCCAAACCGATGAACCCTCCAGGTGCGTTCAGCAGCTCGCAGACCAAGTTCAGAATCGCACTTAACTGGTCGTACAGCGACGATAACTGCAGCAGGCTTTGACTGAGCGCATAGAGTCCTTCCAAATCTTCGACTTGCTGTGAGAGAGCCGTCTGGGCTTTTTGCAGGCGTGATACTAAAAGGTCACGTTGGTGCTCGCTCTCCTGGCGTGCCGTCGCCGATGTGATCAGCGCCTGGGCCACGTCATCGATCTCTCGAATCTCGGTTTCCGGTAGATGAGGTGCCTGGTTCTGACCCATGGCCAATGCAGCATGCCGCAAGGCGCGCATCGGGTCATTGATGCGGC
This sequence comes from Pseudomonas sp. JZ114, assembly GCF_051027705.1. Taxonomy (NCBI): domain Bacteria; kingdom Pseudomonadati; phylum Pseudomonadota; class Gammaproteobacteria; order Pseudomonadales; family Pseudomonadaceae; genus Pseudomonas; species Pseudomonas sp. JZ114. The sequence goes on along the minus strand of NZ_CP069257.1, from coordinate 683,889 downwards.
GCGAGGCATATCGTGTGGCCAACAGCGCGACAATCAGGGACAACAGAAGGCCTCCACCATAAATGGCAAACGCCTTGAGGGCCCCCTTGGCAATATCGTGTGCGGGAATGCCCGTTGCGACAAACCATCCGCTCTGCTTCAAATGCACATAGGCGGAATATACCCTTATACCTTCTACCGTCTGTGTCAGCCCGCTGCCTTCGTTTGTGTTCTGCTTGACCATTGCCATCAGTGAAGGGGCAGCAGGTTTGCCCAAGGTTTTCTCATGGTCGCGCGTACGCGCAATGCGGCGCCCATTGGCATCGACTACGGTGGCGACCCAATCGCTGGGCAGACGTCGAAGGTTGATAACGTTAGAGATCACCTCAGGCTTGAGCACCGCCGTTAAGACATAAACCAGCTTGCCATTGCGCATGACCGGCATACGCAGGGGGATGGCCAATGTGCCTGAGGGGCCTGCCGCCAACTGGCCGATCGCAGGTTTGAGAGTGCTTACGACCTGCATAAAACTTTCCGGTTCTGCCAACGGGCCGTCTGCACTCACATGATGGGCGGTAATCCTTCTCAGTACCTGACCATCCGGTGTGGCAATAATGACGGTTTTCCAACCAGGCACCAGCGGGACGACACGGCGGACCAATTCCTGATAGCTGTCGAGGTTGCCATCATCAAGAAAAGGAGACTGCGAAAGGGTTTGTAGCAGGTCCAGCGAGCGGTTAATTTCAACGTCTACTGCCGTTGCTGTCAGGCGCGTGGCCTCAAGGCTCCGCTGCTCGGCTATCGACTTCTGCTCATGAATGATGGCCACCAGGCCAAGCCCGGCAATCAGCGCAATTGGCGCAATGCCTGCCAATGAAAGCGTCAGAAGACGTCTGCGTAGACGAACCTTGGGGGTGGGCTTGCCGGGTAAAGCCAAGGGTAGATCCTCAACAAAGGTAAAGCCTGCTGCGCACGAGCATTCCAGCCAAGGCTGACTAGACGAAGCCCTTTTATGATACGACATCTAGCGCAGCGGCCGGTGCTTTTGATCATCCGGCCATGTACAAACTATTCGAAGAGGTAGAAACACACGACTCCTTTTTTCTGAAGCGCAGGCGGCCATTCTCTACGAAGGGGTGCGATGGAAACAGGCAGCGGAGCATGCAATAGAAGGGAAAGCTAGTCGAGCAGGAGTCTATTACCTAGATGAAAACCATTTGCGGGGTGGATGGCCACTGGTAGTTTGCACAGCATTTCAATCTTCGCAGCCTTGAGCCCGCCTTATACCTTCTTTAATACCTCTTGGTAATAGACGGCTTGGCTGGATAAGCGCAGTATCAAGGTGGCAAACGGCTATTCCCTTTTACGCGTTTTACCTTTTTACTAGTGTCGGCTGGCTTGGTTGGCTCTAGAAAAGCCTTCAGGACATGAGGCCGTCCTGAATTCCATGCTGTCTGCCTCTAGTAACAACCGACTCATATTAAATGGATGTTCTTATGTCTGGCATGCCTGATGATGACGATGACCAACTGAACCGTCGTGTCGAGTGCGAAGAGTGCGGTGAGCTCCGGGCTTGTATTTATTCGCTTCATCCGGAGAGCGACTCGCTTGCCTGGCTCTGTCCTTTTTGCAAGGCCGAGCTCCAAACTCAATAGTGTATGGACAACAAGGCGTATCGCTTGAGCGGGTAGCGTTATGTTATGCCTCTGATTCTGCGTGTTTGAAAGTGTGAAAACCTGAGGCCGCCTGGTTTTTACAGGCGGCGTACCCGCGGATCAGGTGTACGTTTTTCCAGCTGCGGGCAAGCCCAGTCCACGAAGGCGCGCACACGGGGCGAAAGCTGCAGCGCGTGCGGATAGACCAGATGAATGGGCAGGACCGCAGGTTCGAACGATTCGAGGACTCTGATCAAACGACCCTCAGCAAGCTCATCGGCAACCTGATAATGCATCAGCCGGGTGATGCCCAAACCTTGCAGGCAGGCGAGGGTGGCTGCTCTAACCTGGTTGCAGACCAGCCGAGGTGTGATGGATTCGGCCAGCTCCTTTCCGTTGTGCCGGTAGTACCAGTGCCGGCCTTGTGATGACAACAGGATGCAAGCATGTTCACGCAATGAGCCTGGGTTATCAATGACAGGTGAGGCGCGAAGGTAATCAGGGCTGGCACAGGTAACGAGGCGGGTACCTCCTATTCTCCGTGCGATCATGGTCGAGTCACGAAGATGGCCGATCCGCAGGGCAAGATCGAGGTGCTCATCCAGCAGCGGGAGGATCTCGTCGCTTAACGTCAGTTCGGCGCTTGCTTCTTCATGCTCCTTAAGAAAGCCGTTTAGGACAGGTGCAACGTAGCGTTGTCCGAATTCGACAGGCGCCGTTAGCCGGAGCACGCCTCTAACTATGCCATCGCGAGCTTCCAGGCGCTGCTCCATGTCGTCGACATCAGCCAGCATCCGCTGACTCCAGGCAAGATACTCCTCACCCTCGACGGTAAGGGCCATACGGCGCGTACTGCGGTTCAATAGCCGAACCCCCAGATGACGCTCCAGGGCCGCCAGTGAGCGTACAAGCGACGCCACCGACTGGCCGGTTGCCTCTGCCGCTGAACTCAGGCTGCCGTTTTCCACTATCCGAATGAAATTGGCCATCGCCTTGCGCTTGTCCATTGCTGCGCCTTTATCTGTGCAATTACTGCATAAGTCTTCTCAGGTTCACGGCATAGGTGAAACGGATGGATCAGCAGAAACTAGAACGCCTGATGTCAACCGGAGTGCAACCTATGAACCAGCAACCAAGTCCTGCTCGCATTCTCTCATACGACCACATCGGGATTCGTGTCAGTGATAAAAACCGAGCGATATCGTTTTATCAGGCCCTCGGATTTATGGAGAGCGAACATTTTCCTCGGTATGAGGCCAATGAGATGCTCAGCCCTGATGGGGTTCGTATAAACCTGATCTTTAACGGGACCCGTATACCCCATGCTCACAATGTTTTACTGGATGAACCGATAAAGCTGCCGGGTATGACTCATCCTGCCTTTATTGTGGATGACCTTGAGGCACTCCAGAGGTGGTTGAACGAGCAGGGGATCATGATTACGGAAGGGCCGCATCCTATTGGTCCTAGACGCGTCGCGCTGTTTATCCGCGATCCTGATGGCAACGTTCTCGAGTTCAATCAGCTTGTTGAAGGGGATGCATGATGAAACTGTATGATCTGGAGGCTTCCGGAAACTGCTACAAGGTGAGGCTTTTTGCGTCATTGGCCAATATCGAGCTTGAACGTGTGCCAGTGGATTTTCTAAGCGGAGCACACAAGCAGCCGCCGCTGTCGGAGCTGAATCCGTTGGGCCAGTTACCTATCCTGGAAGACGGCAAGCAGGTCGTCAGAGACTCGCAGGCCATTCTGGTCTATCTGGCGGGTGTATATGGTGGTTTGGCATGGTGGCCAGCGCATCCGCAAGGCCAAGCCGAGATCGTTCAGTGGCTCTCGTTTGCTGCCAATGAAGTGCAGCACAGCGTATGTGCTGCACGGCTGGTGCAGAAATTTGGCTACGACCTGGATAAATCGCAGGCGCTTGAGAAAGCGGTGGTAACGCTCTCGCTACTCGACAAGCATCTGGAGCACAACGACTGGCTTGCAATGGGCCGCCCAACCATCGCAGATTGCGCGGTCTATCCTTACGTCGTGCTGGCGCCAGAAGGCGATGTGGATCTAGAACCTTATAGTCATGTTGCACGGTGGATGAGGCGGCTGGAAGCGCTGCCCGGCTATTTGCAAAAGCCTTGATCAATCTATGGGCGTGGCACCTATGAGGCAGGATTTTGCCTTTGAGGATCGGTTAGTCAGGCAGGGGCGCTACACACCGTAATGACAGAGTGTTGCGCTCCCGGAAAGGAATTACTCCACGTGCGGTATGGTCGGGTTACGCTAAAACGCGCTAAGGTTTGGTTTTCATCTCTACCGTTCTTTGAGCCATGCCCATCATTGATAACGTCGTTGCGTTTACCTTGGCTGCTACCTTACTTACATTAACGCCAGGGCTTGATACTGCCCTGGTGTTACGCACAGCGGCTGTTGAGGGAAGAGCGCAGGCCATCCGGGCGGCACTGGGCATCAATGCGGGGTGTTTGATCTGGGGCACCGCCGTTGCCTTTGGCCTTGGGGCTTTAATTGCCGTATCCGAGCTGGCTTATGATGTGCTCAAGTATTGTGGCGCTGCCTACCTGTGCTGGCTGGGCTTGAACATGATGGTGCGGCCCCGCAACTCAATGGTCGCCAACGACACTACCCGCGTGCAGAACACGAACTGGTTTCTCAAAGGGATGCTGGGCAACGTATTGAATCCCAAAGTTGGAATTTTCTACGTCTCCTTCCTGCCTCAATTCATTCCTCAGGGACACTCCTTGATCCTCTGGACCTTTGGCCTGGTAAGCATTCACGTGGTGATTGGATTCATCTGGTCCATGGCGTTGATCGGTGCGACTCGCCCATTGGCCCAGATTTTACGTCGTGAAAAAGTGATCCAGTGGATGGACCGACTCACTGGGGGCGTTTTCCTCCTCTTTGCCGCCCGCCTGGCGCTCAGCAAGCGCTGAAAGTCTCTAATTTTAGCGATGCAGAGCGGCTTACTAGGTAGCCTTTCTTTCTTGAGGCTAGATCTCGTCTATTGTGTTCTAAGCTACTGAAACAAAGCAGAGGCACCTATAATCAGAGTATCGACTTCTTTGATACTGTCTTCTGCATGCTGCGCAATCGAGCGAGTCAGGTTGAATTGGCTTCGGCTTGCTCAAGCGCTTCGTTGTAGCCTGTCCATACCTGCCAACATTCCATAATTGTCAGGGCAGAGACAACGAGCGAAACAAAGACAAGGTCAGGCGTTGCGTCGACAGGCGCTTGGCATTTATCTCAAACCGGCGTTGTTGTGGCATCGTTAGGGTCCAACTGCCGTTCCATTATCTGATTGGAGAGCCGTAGGGCTGTAAAGATTTACAAGCCAATCTCGCACCAGCAGATATAACCGGCAACTTGCCCGCCTGCGGCCAGAATAATCCTTCCGTTACTTCAATCCATACGCATTCATGCCGTTTTGCATTGGTCATCATGACATTGATCCAATGTCGATTAGCAATTTTTCAAGCGTTTTTCCACTACAGGGACAACATGAAGTCACCATGGCATCCGTCATATGTCTGTAATGATTATTAATTGTTAATATTTATCATTTACATTGACAGGTCACTTTTATAGCATCTTGCCAGTTTTGCCTGTACGCCGTTTTTCATATGTACAAAACGTCCCAGATCGACATCGTTCGGCCTGGTATAGCGGTGCTCGCACTTTTCAAGGACTTCTGAATAATGAAAGCGTTTCCTCTGCGGCTGTTGGTGTTCACCGTTTCGCTGTTAACTACCGGTACAGTACTTGCCGCCCCGATCAGAATTGATCTTGCGTCCCAGCCCTTGGCAAATGCGTTGAGACAACTGGGCCAGGCCAGTGGTCTTCAGGTTTCCTATACTTCGGCAGCAGTGGCCGGCAAGACAGCGCCTGCCGTACGGGGCCAGATGGAGCCTGCAGTGGCACTACAGGCGCTGTTGGCCGGGAGTGATTTGGTAGGCAGTGTTCAGGGTAACGTGCTGACTATCGCCGAGGCAGGATCAGCTGCGGGTGAGGAAGTGGCGCAGCTGGGTATCACTCAGGTAGTAGCGGAGGGCTCAGGCAGTATTACCAGCGATATAGCTGCAACAGAAGGGTCCGGCTCTTACACGACAGGTATCATGAGTACGTCTACCAAGTTGCCTCTGTCGATACGCGAGACGCCTCAATCGGTAAGTGTAATGACGCGCCAGCGTATCGACGACCAAGCCCTTAATGAACTCAATGACATCGTCAAATACGCACCCGGCATACAACTGCGTAAACTCGGTGGAGACCGCCAGCAGTTTCTCGCGCGTGGATTCACCATCGACAACCTGATGTACGATGGCTTGCCCACCAGCATTAGCACGTTTACGCTCGATACCATCAGCGGCGCTGATCTTGCCATCTATGACCGCGTGGAAGTCGTGCGCGGTGCTACAGGCCTGATGACTGGCGCTGGCAGCCCTTCAGCGACATTGAATCTGGTGCGTAAGCGTCCCACCGCTACTCCGCAAGTCAGTATCACCACCAGCGCTGGCAGCTGGGACCGTTACCGTACCCAGCTGGACGCATCCAACAAGCTGAACGAAAGCGGTACGTTGCGTGGCCGCGTGGTTGCAGCCTACGAAGACAACGGCAGCTTCGTTGATGAGCGGGAAAAGCAGCGTCAGACCTTTTATGGCATCCTCGAAGCCGATCTCAGCGACTCCACCACTTGGACTCTCGGAGCCTCCAAACAGCGCGACGATGCTGTATCGGACTGGGGAAGCCTGCCCGCCGGGCCTAATGGGGAAAATCTGCACCTGTCGCGGTCGACCTTTCTTAGTAACGACTGGGCATATTGGGATCGGGATAACATTACCGCCTTCACCGATGTCACCCACCGTTTCGACAACGGTTGGAGTGCCAGGCTGGCAGCTGCTCGAATCTGGGCGGAATCGAATACCTTCTCCAGTTACATTAATCCCCCGGTGGGTAATGCCTATACGCAGTCTTCCGGTCAATACCACAGCAAGGACGTACAGACTAACCTGGACGCAACCGTATCCGGCCCGTTCACGTTGTTTGGGCGCGAGCATGAACTGGCATTGGGCGCCAGCCGCCGGCAAGAGCGGTTTGATCAAAAAGGAGGGTACTGGCCGACAGCAACGCCGGTTGATATCTACAACTTTGATCCCGGTGTCATTGCTAAGCCCAGCCTGAGCGACCGGCTTCCCTATTCGAGCAAGAATACGGCAACGGAAAAAGCTGTTTACGGTGTCGCCCGGTTTAATCCCATTGATCCGCTGCACGTTATCCTGGGTAGCCGCGTGACGTGGTACGACTACGATAACCGTGCGAGCGATACCGGGGATTACACGGTAACCCGTGAGGTGACGCCCTATGCGGGGGTTATCTATGACCTGAATGACACCTACTCGGTCTATGCCAGCTACACCGAGATTTTCAAGCCGCAGACCGAACAGGATCTAAGTGGGTCCACGCTTGAGCCTATGACAGGGGAGAGCTACGAGATCGGTCTAAAGGGCGAGTACATGGAGGGTAATCTGAACGCCTCCATCGCGGTGTTCGATATGACCCAGCAGAACCGGGCATACGCAGTGCCAGATCAGCCTACGCTTTGCCGAAACCAGAACCGTACCTGTTATGAAGCGGCAGGAGAGGTGCGTAGCCGCGGTATTGATACCGAGCTGTCAGGTGCCTTGACGCCCAACTGGGACATTTCGGCCTCCTACACCTTGGTGCTCAGCCAATACGTGAAAGATCAAACCTATAATAAGGGTACCTTGTTTGCCCCTGAGCAACCCAAGCATCTGTTTAAAGCGGCTACTACCTATCGCTTGACCGGAGCGCTGAGCGACTGGCGCATTGGTGCAGATGTGCTTGCCCAGAGCAAAACCTATAACCGTGTTGGTACCGGTCGCGCCGTTCAGGATTCATATGCTGTGGTCGGGCTTATGGCGGGCTACCAGTTCAATGAGCACTGGGATGGACAGGTAAACCTGAACAATGTGTTCGACGAAAAGTACTGGCAAGGCATACCTAACTCCAGCGGTACAGGTGTCTATGGTGACCCGCGTAACGTCATGTTCAGTTTGAGGTGGAGCTTGTAACGCATCTCTATGGGCTGGAAAAGAGTTTCCAGCCCATAGGACTGTTTAGCGTTCTTTGGATTGATAGGCCGATTAGGTGATATCGGTAACGAACAAACCAGGCGGTGACTAAATGCGCCTGGTTTGTCAGCTCTACGAGTGCAGCGCTATGGGCAATTCTTGGCCTTGCGTTGACATAATGACGAGCTGCGCGCTAAGTGACGGTTTCAGCATGCCTCCATAAGGGATGCATAGCGCGGTTCTGGACTGACAATCAGTCGCTTGCCGTGCCGTTATTTCATGGGAATAACGGCACGGCAATTCTGTATCGCAAATAGAGCGTCTCTGACCGCTAGGCGCTTGGCCGAGAAAAGTTATTTAAAAGTATCTTGCCATCCACCTAATCGTTGCGTTGGTAACCGTATAACTGTCGCAAGGCAGATCAGCAGAGTAGGGCGGTACTCCACAGTGTTACAGCCCAGATCAGAAACGACCCCGCTGGAATACCTCTCAGTTAGCGGCTATTTAGGGTCACTAGTGTGTGATTGATGAAGATGAGATTAGCTAACGTCTCAATTTAAGAGATACGTACATCTAACTGTGGGCACATAACTATCCATTCGGAACGTTACGCTCGGCAGAATGTTTTAGGCAAACTATTCCTCTACAACAACCCCACCCTAGAGCGCTTGGCGTTTCGATGCTGCCACGTGAATGTAGAAGGTGGGCCTTCCAGTAAGTGACAGGATCGATAAATCAGGAATATAGCGCATTGTGCCCACCGTAGCCTTGGCCTGCTAGTTCGATATGTTATATGGTTACAAATTGTTTCGCCGAAATGTGTTGTAGTTATGAACCGTCGTCGCCTTCTAAACTTCATCCTGGCAGGGCTGACACTGCCAGCCTTTCCCAACGCCTTTGCCGCTTCAAGCGAGGTACGCTCCGTAAGAGCATCACGTACCGCTGGTCGCTTTCGCCTGGTACTGGATCTCAATGGCCCGAGCCACTATCGCACGTTCACGCTCGACTCACCTCATCGATTGGTCATCGACTTACCTAATACGACGTTAGCCACCAATGTTTCAAAATTGGATGTTACCGGCTCAGCAATCAAAACGATTCGGGGTGGAGCACATGGTACGACAGGCAGTCGTATCGTCCTCGAACTGAAGCAGCCAGTAAAACTCGACAGCCTGGTGCTTGGCCCGTCCGGCTCCTTTGGTGATCGACTGGTGTTTGACCTTCACCCAATGGGGCCTGCAACCACACAGGTGGCGCACGCGGCATCGACACCTCGCGCCAAGAAGAGTCCCGGCCGTGATCTGGTGGTTGTCGTAGATGCTGGTCATGGTGGCAAGGACCCTGGATGCATCAGTGCCAAAGGTGCCTATGAAAAAAAGGTCGCCCTGGCGATTGCTCATAATCTAGCCAAGCGGATCAACAAGGAGAAAGGCTACAAGGCCAAGCTGGTACGGACCGAGGATATTTTCGTTCCACTGCGCAAGCGCGTGGACATCGCTCACCAGTATGACGCCGACATGTTTATCTCGGTCCATGCCGATGCAGCACCCAACCGCCGTGCCCGTGGGGCTTCTGTCTTTGCGCTTTCCAGCAGCGGTGCGACGTCTGCTATGGCTCGCTGGATGGCGAAGCGGGAGAACGATGCCGATCTTGTCGGAGCCAATAGCCTGCCTCTGCAAGACAAGGATCCAGACCTCGCCAACGTTATTCTGGACATGTCCATGAGCACTACCATTGCTTCGAGCCTGGATCTGGGACACAGCGTACTAACGAGTCTGGGTACCGTTGCGAAGATACATCAGAAGCAGGTCCAGCAAGCTGGTTTTGCTGTACTCAAGTCACCTGACATTCCGTCGATTCTGGTAGAAACGGGGTTCATGAGCAATGCTCAGGACAGCAAACGGTTGCTCAATCCCCGTCACCAGCAAGTAGTCGCTGATCGTATATTTCATGGGGTACACACCTACTTCAGCCAGCGGCCACCGGTGGGGACTTACCTTGCAGATCAGAAGACAGCCGCAACGGCATGAGTTGATGTGGACTGACTGGAAATAAGCCAGTCAGTCCAACCAAGTCCCGAAGAGTCAAGAACGCTGAGCAAGGAGCGATACCGAACAGGCCACCCTGCTTATTGCTTTATCAGGACCCACACCGCTCATTGTTGATAAAGCGTAGCGGTGTTACCTGCTCCGCTCTGCATGACCGTTGCTGAATTAGCCGGCCCGGTAAATAACTCCGTAGGTCCGCGTTGGGAAATAAAGACTTCATTGGCAGTACCAAACTGGTCGACACGTGCCTGGCTATTGATGCCAGCCTGATCGACAGTGAGCTGATTGGCGTCTCCTTCCTGCGAGAAATACAGGGTGGTAATGGATGTTTCCTGGCTGATGCTTGCCTGGTTGCGGGTGCCGGCAGATCGGCCAATAAGGGTCCCGGCTATTGTGTCCTGGTCGATTGTCAGCTCGTTTCCGTTACCGTCCTGGACGACATCTATCACGTTTAGGCCGCCTCCTTGAGTGAGGGAAGCAGTGTTGGCATCTCCCTCTTGAGCCAGGCGGGTGGAATAAGCGCCATAACGACTCCCTGTTGACTGATCAACTGTTGCGCTGTTTTCGTTGCCGTTTTGCACAACACTTACATCAGCTTCCATCGGGCCACCACGTTGGGCCAGGCGATCTGATTGTTATCGCCTTGTTGGGAAAGCGTGGCTGATTTGCCTTTTTCCTGAAGCGCCGTAATGGTATTTCCGTTACCCAGGGTAGTGGCCACCAACGTAGTTACGCCATCGTCGATTTGATCGATCGTGTACAGGTTATTGTTGCCTTCCTGAGACAGCGTGGCGGTTTTACCTGGGTTGTAACCCAGTTGATTCAAAGTAAGTACATTCGCATCGCCATTTTGCACTACAGAAGCGTTGTCTCCCTCTCTGTTATTGCTATAACCGCTCTGTTCAAGTGTGATCTGATTATTTTCACCTAGCTGAGTAAGGCTGGCCGATACACCCGTTCGTTGTAATGCATTAATCGTGTTGCCGTTACCCAGGGTATTGGCTGTCAACGTGGCGCGCCCATCGCCTGCTTGCTCGATCGTGTGAATATTGTTGCTGCCCTCCTGGTATAAGGTGGCGTCGTAACCAGAGTCACCGCCCTGCTGGTTTACCGTGACAATATTGGTATCGCCAATTTGCAGGATCGAAGCGTCGCTTCCACTCCCGGCGGTAGCTTGATGTACGGCAGCATTATTGCCATTACCCGTCTGGTCAAGCGTCATTTTATGGCCAGAGGCTTGTTGCAGTACGTCGGCGTCATTGTTATTGCCCGTTTGTATAACGGTTGAGCTCTGGTGGTCTGCTAACAGCTGCTCTTGTGTCGCGTTATTGCCGTCGCCACGCTGCTCCAGGGAAACCTCATTGTCGAATCCACTCTGCGTTTGTGTGGCGCGGTTGTTTTCAGCTACGACAAGGCTGCTGAACGAGGCAAGGACGATAAGCGCCAGGGGGGTGAGCTTGAACATGATAACTTTCCTTGTGTGTCCATTAGGGCTCAGTCAGTCACAAGACCGAGAGAGGAACCTATAGACCACCTTCAACAGGCTGGCAAAGCCATTGGTCCTGAAGTGCCAGCAAGCAGGAGCACTTGCCAGCTGAGCGATGACGTTATGCAAAGTAGGAGAGTGCAGGCCTTGACTTCTGGCCATGGTTGGTCATTACGTTTCATATCAATGAACGTGGCTGTATTACACAGGCATAATGATCGTCAGGCGTCGCTAATCGTATTCGGGAGAAGACATGCGAAATTGGGTGTTAATGACGTTGGCCTTGCTGGTGCACGGAGTCGCCTATGGTGCCGGTGACGCAACGGCAGGGAAAAAGTATTTTACGTCCTGGTGTGGTAACTGTCATAAGGTGGGGACCTATGCCAGGGGCTCGTTCGGCCCCGAACTCAACGCTATTTTCGGACGCAAGGCAGGGGCTACTGAAGACTTCAACTATTCCGAGGCCATGAAAGCGTCAGGAATTGTCTGGAATGAGGAAACCCTCGCTGCCTACTTAAAGGATCCGGACAAGGTCGTACCCGGCACAAAGATGCGTTTCTGGGGAATGAGTAATGAGCAGCAGATTGCCGACCTGCTTGCCTATCTTGCGACCTTCCAGAACAAAGGACAGTAAGCGCTTGCTGCGCCAGAATCATTTCAGGCGTCTGCTTTGAGTGAGTGGCTAGCCTTTACTGTGAGTCTGGCCAGGCCATCGATCAAAACGCCCGCCAATATGCCGATACCGTAAGCAACGATATCCATCCAGGAAAACGTAGTGCCCAAGGCAAGATGGCCTAGCGGATGGTGGCGAATCGCATTGATCCAGGGCGCCTGGTAAAGCTGCGTTGCCTCCACCGCACATGAAATACTAAATGCTGTTACCGCCAGGCATACAGCATTGGCGCGGCGCGCGATCAAAGCCAGACCTGTAAGGATCATGAGCGCCCAAAGCGCATCGCCTGGGTATTTTCCAAGAGCGTCAGGGATGATTATTGGAAACTGGCGAGAGGCTAGCCCGAGCGCTATTACAGCACAAAGGGCTAGACCAAGATGGAGTCTGTTACGGTTCCTTTGGGCGCAGTTCGCAGGAGCGCGTAATGAGTTGAGAGTAATTTTATGTAGTCTCGATTACTGGTATGAATATGCTGTAGCAAACCCATCCTGTGGACGAGCCAGCTAAAGGCTGGTGAATTTTTCTAAATATCTTTTGCGGGACGATTTTAAAGCTTCAGGCCACTTTTTATTTCCTATTTCTCTCGTCACATTACGTCCACTTAAGATCGTCAAGCACTTGATGCATTAAGTTCGGTCCAAAATCGGATGGAACCATCTCCGCAGTCAGGCTTTCCCATTTTTAGACAGCACTTGGACACGTCCGCTGTCCTTATCCAAGCCGCCTTCATCTTTTCATCGCGGCGTCACTGACGAGAGAACTATTTTATGCCTACTGATAACCAGTACACCATGCAGAATCCCCTGACCCAATATCCCCAGCCAGAATTTCCGAAGCAGCCGCAAAATCCGCCCGGTCTCGCTCAGGACATGCAGCCACGCCCTGATCACGGTGAAACCAGTTACAAGGGATTTGGACGTCTTGCGGGCCGCAAGGCGCTTATTACCGGCGCGGACTCGGGTATCGGGCGAGCAACGGCGATCGCTTATGCGCGCGAGGGGGCCGACATCGTGCTGAATTATCTGCCTGAAGAAGAGGCGGATGCGAAAGAAGTTGTACAACTGATCGAAGCGGAAGGTCGTAAAGCGGTTTGCGTTCCGGGCGACCTGAAAAGCGAGGCCTTTTGCAATGAATTGATTGGCAAAGCCAAGGATGCACTGGGCGGGCTGGATATTCTGGTCAACGTGGCAGGTAAGCAGACAGCCGTTGAAGACATCGCCAATTTGACCACTGATCAATTCGACGCCACTTACAAGACCAATGTGTATGCGCTGTTCTGGCTATGCAAGGCGGCGATTCCGCATATGCCGGCCGGTGCCGCTATTATCAACACCACGTCCATTCAGGCCGTGCAACCGTCGGAAACCCTACTGGATTACGCGCCTACCAAAGCGGCGATCACTGCCTTTACCAAGGCGTTGGCCAAACAGGTCATTTCCAAGGGTATCCGCGTCAATGCGGTAGCACCCGGACCCTTCTGGACTCCACTTCAGCCCAGCGGCGGCCAGCCTCAAGAGAAGATTCCGTCGTTTGGCAGCGAGACTGTCTTCAAGCGGCCTGGGCAACCGGCAGAGCTGGCTCCGATCTACGTCATTCTGGCTTCCCAGGAGTCCAGCTATGTGACGGGTGAAGTATACGGCGCAACCGGCGGCATGGCCTGACGGATCGCATCATGCAGACGTTCGAGACGCACCGCATTGAGGGGTACGCACCCCTGGAAAATTATGCTGCGTTAAGTGATGGCCGCTCGGTTGCCCTGGTAGCGGCTGACGGCTCCATCGATTGGTGGTGTGCCCCCAATATGGACTCACCCCCTCTGTTTGATCGTCTGCTGGATGCTCCCAGCGGTGGTTATTTTTCGATTACCCCTGTCCAACCTTACACAGCCCGACGTGCCTATCTGCAAAGCAGCAATGTACTGGAGACCTTGTTTGAGACCGACTCGGGTCAGGTCCGCCTGACCGAGTCGCTTAACAGTGGATCTGCTGGCCGGTTGCCCTGGTCCGAGCTAGGGCGACGTATCGAGGGCGTACAGGGTGAGGTAACGCTTAGTATCGAGTTAGTGCCTGGTACGCGAGGCCAGACCATCTCACCGTGGATTCGCCAGACACCGAACGGTGAAGTGATGCATATCGATGGTCTGATGGCCATGCTGTGCTACGGCGATGAGGTGGTGATTGATGAATGTACCGACCGGCTGGTGCGTGCACGCGTTACGTTGAAACAAGGGGACCGTACCGTATTGGCGCTGATGGCGGCCGAGAATGAGCCGTTGGCTGTGCCAACTCTTGAGGAAGTCGACAAGCGTATTGATCGCAGTGACATGGCGTGGCGGGAATGGGCTGAAGGTCTGCAATACCAGGGGGTTTTCAAGGAAGCAGTCATTCGTTCGGCTCTGGCGCTAAAACTCCTCTTGTATTCGCCAAGTGGCGCTATCGTGGCGGCACCTACGTGTGGGCTGCCTGAAAGATTGGGAGGCGACAAGAATTACGAGTACCGCTATGCATGGGTACGAGATGCGGTGTTTACCATCAAAGCATTCCTGCGCATTGGTGCCATGGCAGAAGCACAGGCTGCGCTGGCGTGGTTGCAGAACGTCATCCGCCGGCACGGCCATCGTCTACATACCTGCTTTACTCTGGAGGGCGATAAGGCGCCGGAAGAGCGGGTGATCAATGTGCCGGGCTATCGAAAGTCCAGCCCTGTTCGAGTAGGCAACCGAGCAAGTTATCAATGCCAGCTGAGCCTGTATGGCGATCTTTTAGAAACCACCCTCATGTATGTGGAGGGCGGTCATATCCTGGATTTTAATACCGCCGGAATGCTGGTCGAGCTGGCCAATCTCTGCGCTGATCAATGGCATTGCAAGGACGCCGGGATGTGGGAGCTGGAAGAAGAGCAGCATTACACCATGTCCAAGTTAGGCTGCTGGTTTGCCTTGGATCGAGCAGTCAAGTTGGCAGAAAAGGGTCACATTCCCGATACGATGCAAAAGCGCTGGGAGCGTGAGCGTGACCGTATCCGTAATTGGATTGATGAACATTGCTGGTCCGAGGCCAAGCAGGCTTATACCTTCTATGCCGGTACTGACAAGCTGGACGCCGGCCTCTTGCTTGCTATTCGCTTCGGCTTTGAGAGCAAGCAGCGGTTGATCACCACGTGTGAAGCAATCCATCGTGAACTGGCGCGCGGCCCGCTGGTGTATCGCTATAGCGGTGCGGAGAAAGAAGAGGGCGCGTTTCTGGCCTGTTCGTTCTGGCTGGTTGAGTCTTATGCTGTGCTGGGTGACAACGAGCGCGCCAAGGCATTGATGGAGGACGTGCTGAAGGTATCAACCAACGGGGTGGGATTGATGACCGAGATGATGGACCCCAAGACCGGCGAAGCACTGGGCAACTTCCCTCAAGGTTTAAGTCATCTTGCCATGATCCATGCCATTCTGGCCGTTGATGACCCTGCCAAGACCGAGTCCTGAATAAGAGCGGTTAACAAAACCTCTCTAATGAGCGCAGACAGACGATGCTAAGGATTGGGACAGAGTTAATAGGTATCAAGCCTGCGTTTGCCTGCACAGGCCTGACTTTTTGTAGCGACTCTAGATATTTTTCTTCCCAAGTGGCCTTGTACCCGCTCAAACCTGTAATTAACGTCTTCTTGAAGACCTCGACTTCAAATCGCAAAGCCTGACAATTACCGCATTATTTCTTTTTCTCTGAAAAGATAACGGCAGTTTCTCACGGGATTAGACCTTCGCCGCGAGTGGGTGGAAGCGCGGGTAGGCCAGGTCTACCATAGAGGAAGCCAATCTTTAGCTACTGCCTATGGAGTTCTTATGCACGCGTCATCGTCCGTCGCTCCTGCTGTAGACGACGCCATTGCTCATGACAGGGAGGCGCTTATTCACCATTTGAAAGGAGTGGTCGGCCCTCAGCACGTATTGACCGACCCCTCCCGCACGAAGCGATTTCGCAGCGGGTATCGCTTTGGTACGGGTGATGCGATTGCTGTCGTTCAGCCCGGTTCGCTTCTGGAACAGTGGGAGGTGGTCAAGGCGTGTGTGAAAGCCAATACGATTATCATCATGCAGGCGGCCAATACAGGACTTACAGGCGGATCAACCCCCGACGGCAACGATTACGACCGTGACATTGTGCTCATCAATACCATGCGCATGAAGAAGATCCAGCTGATCATGAATGGAGAGCAGGTGATCTGTTTTCCTGGGTCCACCCTTGATCAGCTGGAGCGAGAGTTGAAAGTTCACGGCCGGGAGCCTCATTCGGTGATTGGCTCCTCTTGCATCGGTGCGTCCGTGCTGGGTGGTGTCTGTAACAATTCAGGCGGTTCGCTCATCCAGCGCGGCCCGGCTTATACCCAGATGGCGCTTTATGCGCGTCTGGATGAGCGTGGTGAGCTTCATCTGGTCAATCACCTTGGTGTTGCGCTAGGCAGTACGCCGGAGGAAATCCTGACGCGGCTGGATAATCACCAGTACAGTGAAGCCGACATCGAACGTGACGCAGGGGCCGGTTCTGACAAGGGCTACACCAGCCATGTGCGGGAGGTGGATGCCGATACCCCGGCGCGCTTCAACGCCGACACGAGCCGCTTGTACGAGGCTTCTGGCAGCGCAGGAAAGCTGGCTGTTTTTGCGGTTCGGCTGGATACCTTTCCCATCGAGAAAGATACCGCGGTTTTCTATATCGGCACTAACGATACCGCCGACCTTACGGAAATCCGGCGGCATATGCTCGCCAACTTCTCGCAACTGCCCATTGCCGGTGAGTATATGCATCGGGATGCCTTCGACGTCGCAGAAGCCTACGGCAAAGACACTTTTCTCATCATCGACCGCTTGGGTACCGAACGACTGCCCAAGTTGTTCTCGCTCAAGAGCCGTTTCGATGAGGTATTCAATCGTTTCAGCTTTCTACCATCGCACCTGGGTGACCGGGTTCTGCAGGCACTGAGCCGGTTGTTCCCAAGCCATCTGCCCAAGCGAATGAAAGCGTATCGGGATCAGTATGAGCATCATTTGATACTCAAGGTCGCGGGCCCTTTGATCGATGAGACGCAGCATTATCTGGACAGCTTTTTCGATCAAGCCCGTGGTGCCTATTTCAGGTGTACCGCTGAGGAAGGGCGCAAGGCGTTCCTGCATCGCTTTGCCGCTGCCAGCGCAGCGATACGTTATCGGGACGTTCACCCTAAGGAGGTGGAAGACATCGTGGCGCTGGACATCGCATTGAGACGCAATGACCGGGAGTGGTTCGAAACGCTTCCCGCTGACCTCGATGGCAAGCTTGTCCATAAGCTGTACTACGGTCATTTCTTCTGCCATGTTTTCCATCAGGATTACATCGTCAAGAAAGGTAATGACTGTCTGGCGATTGAGCATCGCATGTGGGACTTACTGGATCAGCGTGGTGCAGAGTATCCGGCAGAACACAACGTGGGCCATCTCTACCATGCCAAGCCGGGCCTAAAAGCGTTCTACCGCAAGCTCGATCCATGCAATAGCTTCAACCCAGGCATCGGTCACACCAGCAAGTGCAGCCATTGGGCAGAGCCGGGAATACAGGCGGGAAGGGTGATTGAGTAAAGAAATTAGATGCTGAGTTAAATCAGGCGAAGAGAATAAATGACCGCCTTAGAACGGGTAACCGTGGGGAAACTAAAGCGGTCGATATAAATGTTACGTATCGAATGTTAAGAAATGATGAATGCGCGATGAAGGAAGCATGACGGCTTACCAGTATGTCTCCGATCATCAAGAACAAAGACCCAGGATTGGCATGTCTGTTTTTATCTTAGAAGAGGTAAAAGATCATAGCCATATCGCTAGATATCATTTTGATATTAGTCAATGATAAAGCCGCTGAACGGTCTAAAAGGATAGATAGACGGTATTTTCGTAATGTGATCTGCAGCACATAATAGCCCGCCTCTTTTCAGGTCTCATGGAGGGTGATGGCGTGGCGGAAAGAGATAAGGCGAGACGGCTCGTAGAGCTGCAGAAGGAAATTCGTCAGTACCAGATAAAGGTAGACCAGGCCCGCCTGCTCGTCCAGAAAACTTTTCTGGATTACTCGGAAGCCTATAATACCTTGAGTTTGCTGGAGGCTCAGCTTGAAGCCGAATGGCAGCATCAGGGCGTTAGTGCCTGACAACTGTGTTTTATTCAGGCTGGGCGATTCTGGTTCGCGTAATCAGTTTTCTAATCGATAATTCAATAGCCCCGATTTTCAAATCGCTTCTGCCCTGTATCCTATGGCTGCGTATAACGCTTGAGGAGCAGGGTCGTGAGCAAGACGCGAGTAGGGGTCATCTTTGGCGGTCGCTCTTCGGAGCATGAGGTTTCATTACAATCCGCCAAAAATATTGTCGACGCCATCGACAAGGCGAAATTCGAGGTCATTCTTATCGGAATCGACAAGGAAGGCCGATGGCATCTCAATGATGCGTCCGATTATTTGCTTCACGCTGAGAACCCCGCGCTCATTGCACTCAATCGGTCCAATCGAGCCTTGGCCCTTGTGCCAGGACAGCGTGAGCAGCAACTGATTGAAACCTCTTCTGCCCAGGCGCTGGGGCAAATTGATGTCATTTTCCCGATTGTGCACGGCCCCTTGGGCGAAGACGGTTCTCTTCAAGGGCTTCTCCGCATGGCCGATTTGCCTTTCGTGGGGTCTGGCGTGCTGGGGTCTGCTGTCTGCATGGATAAGGATGTTACCAAGCGGCTACTGCGTGATGCGGGATTACCGGTTACTCCTTTCCTAACGTTCAGCCGCCTGACCGCTGCCCGCACTTCATTCAGTGAGGTCACCGCAGCGTTGGGGACGCCGGTGTTCGTCAAACCTGCCAATCAAGGTTCGTCCGTAGGTGTCAGCAAGGCGGAAACGGAAGCCGAATACCTTGATGCGATGGCTCAGGCATTTGCCTACGATACCAAGGTGTTGGTGGAGCAGGCCGTCAAGGGCCGTGAAATCGAGTGTGCAGTTCTCGGAAACGAGGAGCCGGTCGCCAGTGCGTGCGGAGAAATCGTTGTGCACAGTGGTTTCTACTCATACGACACCAAATATATCGATGATGCAGCGGCTGAGGTCAATGTCCCGGCGGATCTGCCGTCTGCGATCAGCGAGCGCATACGCTCACTGGCGTTGGACGCATTCAAGGTGCTGGGATGTTCGGGATTGGCAAGGGTCGATGTGTTTCTGACAGCCAGTGGCGAGGTCTTGATCAATGAAGTTAATACACTCCCGGGCTTTACCAATATCAGCATGTATCCCAAGCTCTGGGAAGCTAGCGGGCTGTCTTATCAGGATTTGATCACCCGGCTGATTGAGCTGGCGCAGGAGCGTCATGCCCAGGAGCGTGCACTTAAGCATTCACGTTAGTCGAGAAGAAGGCTAAGGCAGTCCGCCTTAGCCTTTGTTCAGCCTTACAGCCTTACAGCCTTACAGCCTTTTGAGCCGCGGGTTTGGCAAGGATGCCGTCGGCCCGGAACATGGCCTTGATACCCCGCACGGCCTGACGAATACGGTCCTGGTTTTCGATCAACGCGAAGCGGACATGGTCGTCCCCGTAGTCTCCAAATCCAATCCCGGGTGAGACCGATACCTTGGCATCCGCCAGCAGCTTCTTGGCAAATTCAAGCGAGCCCAGGTGCGCATAGGCTTCAGGGATTTTGGCCCAGACATACATCGATGCCTTTGGGTTCTCAACCATCCAGCCCGCTTCATGGAGACCTTTCACCAGCACATCCCGACGTTGCTGATACTGCGTAGCAATGTCACGAACGCATTGCTGATCGCCTTCCAATGCCGCAATCGCAGCTACCTGTAATGGCGTAAATGTCCCGTAATCATGGTAGCTCTTGATACGCGCGAGCGCGTTGACCAACTCGAGGTTGCCTACCATGAAGCCGATTCGCCAGCCGGCCATGTTGTAGCTTTTGGACAGAGTGAAGAACTCGACGGCGATGTCCTTGGCACCCGGTACTTGCATGATGGACGGTGCCTTCCAGCCGTCGAACACGATGTCGGCATAGGCGAGGTCGTGAACGACCAGAACGTTGTATTGCTTGGCCAGGGCGATGACGCGTTCGAAAAACTCAAGCTCAACGCATTGAGCCGTGGGATTGGATGGAAACCCCAGGATCATCATCTTTGGCTTGGGAATACTTTCGCGAATAGCCCGCTCAAGCTCGGCAAAAAAATCCATACCCGGTACCAGCGGTACGGAGCGTACCTGGGCACCTGCAATAACAGCACCATAGATATGAATCGGATAGCTGGGGTTGGGTACCAGTACCGTGTCGCCGGCGTCCAGGGTTGCCAGCATAAGATGGGCGAGACCTTCCTTTGACCCAATCGTGACGATGGCTTCGGACTCCGGATCAATTTCGACTGAATAACGATCCTGATACCAGCGCGAGATGGCGCGGCGCAGGCGAGGGATGCCTTTAGAGCTGGAGTAGCCGTGAGTGTCTTCACGCTGGGCGACCTGGCACAGCTTTTCCACAATGTGAGGCGGTGTGGCGCCGTCCGGATTACCCATGCTCAGGTCGATGATGTCCTCGCCACGACGGCGAGCGGCCAGCTTGAGTTCAGCGGTAATGTTGAAAACGTAAGGGGGGAGACGATCAATACGCGTGAAGCGACGCATGGAGCTGGAGTCAGCCATGTTTTCCTCGATAGACGTAAGCGCCCGGAACCGTCCGAGCGACGCAGGTCACAGCATGTGACGTGACATGACTGTAGCCGAGAGAAAAGCGAAGCGGCATAGACAGTTTTCTTTTTATTTAATGACCTTCTGTATTACACACCCTTCGAAAGGCCTGCGATCAGCTTGCCCAGGAGCTGATCCAGTTGATGCTGTTCTGCAGCGGTCAGTGCGGCCAATACCTGGCGCTCGTTTTCAACATGTGGCGCCAGCATCTCATCGATCAGCATTCGCCCTTTGTCTGTCAAGGCGACCAGTGTACCGCGGCGGTCAGAGGGGTGTTTGCGCCGTTCTATCAATTCGGCGCGCTCCAGACGATCCAGGCGGTTGGTCATGCCACCTGAGGAGATCATTGCCGCCTCATAAAGCGCCGTTGGCGTCAATGCAAATGGCTCTCCCGAGCGCCGCAGGGTGGCCAATACATCAAACTCGCCCGGATGCAATTCATAGCGGGCAAAGTAGGGGTTGATGTAATCCCGCGTAATCAGCTGGGCAAGCTCGCCAAATCTCCCCAGGACCTGCATAGGGAAGGGGTCTATATCCGGCCGTTGAGTTTTCCATTGCTGAGCAGCAAGCAGGGCTCGATCAGTCATGTTGTATCCTCATATCTTGACGTTAAGATACTTTGTATTAAGGTAATTATAGAGAGGTCAATCCAGACAATCAAAAAGGAGTTGTGCATGACTGCCTCGAACCACACCTGTAGAACCTGGCCAGTAGTGTTGGCCCTGATGCTGGTCAGCCTTAACCTAAGGCCCATCCTGGCTGCGATTGGACCATTGCTCGATGAAATCCAGCATACGACTGGGCTTACCAATGCTTCGGCAGGTCTGCTGACGACATTGCCCGTATTTGCAATGGGCGTGGGCGCCTTGTTTGGCTCATGGCTTCAGGTGCTTTTGGGGGAATATAAAGGGGTTATGGCTGGCGTAACGGCGATTGCGCTGGCAGGTGTATTACGCTGGCTGCTGCCTTCGACAACCGGGCTTGTCTTGACGGCCATGCTTGCAGGGCTGGGTATCGCGTTGGTACAGGCGCTACTGCCCGCTTATATCAAACGTCACTTTCCTACCCGTGTAGGTATGCTGATGGGCCTTTACACCACCGGTATCATGGGTGGGGCCGCGCTTGCTGCAGCGTCAGCGTCGCCGCTGACACAGATCACCGGTAATTGGGAAATCACTTTTGCCCTGTGGTCCGTTCCTGCAGTCCTGGGTGCGCTGGCGTGGAGGCAGACTGCCTCACATGAAACTGCACCAGCCGCCACCGCGCCCGTCCGGCTCCCGTTGGGTGCCGGTAGAGCCTGGTTGCTGATGGCGGCTTTTGGTATCGGTACTGGTGCGTATACATTGGTACTCGCCTGGCTCCCGCCGTTCTATGTTCAGTTGGGGTGGTCTGCAGCTGACAGCGGCTATCTGCTCGGCGCACTGACGCTAACGGAAGTAGCAGCAGGGCTTTCCGTATCAATGTTCATTGGTCGCTTTCCTGATCGGCGTGTTCCGTTATTAGGTATGTTGCTGCTGATATTGGCGGGGTTGGCAGGACTCGTGATCGCGCCCTTGTCAATGGCCATTCCCGCCGCCGTATTGCTCGGTATCGGAATCGGCGCACTGTTTCCGCTCTCCCTGATCGTGACTATGGATCACGTCAGCGATGCCAAAGGCGCCGGCGCATTGATGGGGTTCGTACAGGGGGGCGGTTACATCATTGCCAGCGGTATGCCCTTCCTGGCGGGGTTGATACGAGAGCACTCAACCAATCTTTCCCAGGCATGGCTGCTGATGGCATTCGGTATTGTGGTGCTGATGGCAATCGTGATGCGTTTTAAGCCTGCCGCTCAGTTCGAGTCTCATAGCTGGCGTTTACAGCCTCGCTAGGTGCTACCTTGGCGGTCAGTCTGGTCCAGCACCGACCGCCTTTCCTTTTAGGGTAGCTGACTCGCATCCCGGTTTGAGTCGAGCGGCTGCGTGGCAGAGGCAACGAAGCCTTTCTGGACCCTCTGGAGATAAAATCAGATAGGGTTCGTATGTCAGTGTGCAAAATAATGCATACCGCCATCTACCGGAATAACCGCGCCGGTGATGTAGCGTGCCAGTGGTGAGGCGAGAAACGCGATCAATGCAGCAACGTCTTCAGGCTCGCCAAAATAACCGGCCGGAATATGACGCTGAACGAAGTCGGCCCTGGCTTCAGCAGAAGGGTGCAGCTGGGTCATGACCTGCCTGCTATGGATTCGACCCGGCGCAATACAGTTGACGGTAATGCCTTGCACGGCGACCTCACAGGACAGTCCCTTCGACCAGAGATGCAGCGCACCCTTGGCTGCGCTCGCCGCGTTCAGGCTGCGCGGCTCCATGGACCCGCTGATTGAAATGATCCGACCCCAACGTCTGTTCTGCATAGCAGGAAGTACGGCATGGGTCAGCCGCCGGGCTGCAATGAAATTGAGCAGAAAGGCTTGGCGCCACTCCTCTTCGCTTGCCATCAATGCGACAGGACGCGAGGCGCCCGCTGCATTGATCAGAATATCAATGACGCTGCCTTCGATCGCTTCAAGCACGCTGTGCAACGCATCTTCATCAGCCAAGTCCCCTGTAAGAAGCTTTACGGTAGGGGCGCCCAGTATGGACGCCTCACAAGCAACGGCCTGCAACCGCTCCGTATCCCTGGCAAGCAGAACGAGGTTGACACCCTCGGCAGCCAATAGCTTTGCAATACCAGCCCCTATACCAGCGCTTGCATCTGTGACCAGCACCGTCTTGCCATCAAGACAGATATCCATGGTTACCACTCCTGGCTAATCAGATCGTGTATGGCGTCCGCAAGCGTGTCGACTTCCGCTTCGCTGATGATCAATGGCGGTAACAGGCGAATAGTATTTTCCCGCGTAACATTGATTAGCAGGCGATGCCGGTCAAGCGCCCGTTGCATCAATGATCGGCAGGGCTTATTCAATTGAATGCCCAGCAGGAGACCATGGCCGCGTATTGCCTGAACCTGTAGGAGGTGGCTCAAGCGGTTCTCGAGGCGGTCCTTGAGCTGTGTACCCCGTTGTGCCGCATGCAGGACCAAGCCTTCTTCCTCGATAACATCCAGCACAGCACATCCCACTCGGCATACGAGCGGATTTCCACCAAAGGTACTGCCATGGCTTCCTGGTGTGAAAAGATCGGCAGCAATGCCAGCTGCCAGGCAAGCGCCAATAGGCAAGCCATTGGCAAGCGCCTTGGCGATTGTAACGACGTCGGGTTGGATGCCTTCATGTTGATAGGCGAACCAGGCACCTGTACGACCCATGCCGCTCTGAATTTCATCCAGCATGAGCAACCAGCCGTTGCGCGTGCAATGCGTGCGTAACGCGGTGAGGTAACCCACGGGTGGCGTTATCACGCCGGCTTCTCCCTGAATGGGCTCAATCAGCAATGCTACAATCTGGTCACCATACCGTTGGGTTACGGCGTCAAGTGCGTCCAAGTCACCAAACGGTATCCTGACAAAGTCATTGATCAACGGCCCGAAGCCGTTGCGAACACTAGGGCTGTCGCTGGCGGATATCATGGCGAGTGAGCGCCCATGAAATGCATTTTCCATCACGACCACCTTGGGTGTTAAGACGCCTTTATGCTGAGCATACCGACGGGCAAGTTTAAAAGCGGCCTCGTTGGCCTCCGAGCCCGAATTGCCAAAGAATACGCGCTGCATACCCGTAAGTTGTGTCAGACGCTCGGCCAACTCGTGCTGCCAGGTAATGCTGTAGTGATTGGAGGTGTGCATCAGCAGGTCGGCCTGCTCCTGAATGACTTGGGTAATCCGCGGGTGGGAGTGACCTATATTGGTTACCGCAATACCCGCAACAGCATCCAGATATTCAATTCCTTGCTGATCCCAAACTCGCGTTCCCTTGCCCCTTACAAAGCTGACCGTCAACGGGCTATATGTCTGCATCAAGGGCAGGGATGAGCCTGTAAATGCAGACGTCTGGCCAAATGCGAAGGTAGAGGTTGAAGAGATAGCTGTCATAAAGCCTCCTATTAGAGAAGGCTTGAGTATCTTTATGTAGCAATATGAGATAAACGCTATGATTGTTCTATCACTTTGAATTCAGGCTTTAAAATGGATCTTTATCAAGCCATGACGGTGTTTGTACGTGTAGTCGAAAGCGGCAGCATGACTGCAGCAGGTGAACAGTGTGGATTGTCCACTACGATGGTCGGCAACCATCTCCGCGCGTTGGAGAAGCGCCTCGGCATGAGTCTTTTGCGCAGGACTACTCGGCGGCAAAGCCTGACAGAGTTCGGGTCGGTCTATTATCAGCGGTGCGTCGAGGTGCTGGGTCTCGTAGCCGATTCGGAGCGTCTGGCTGAGCAGGCGCAGGCTAACCCTCATGGAGTCTTACGTCTCACGGCACCGCCCACGTTTGGCTCGGAATGCCTGATGCCTGCCTTGGCAGACTATCTGGCCCAGTACCCAGAAATCAGGCTCGACGTGGTATTAACGGATCGAGTGGTCGATCTGGTTGAGGAGGGTTTCGATGTCGCCATTCGCCTGGGCACGCTGGATGCGTCACGGCTCATTGCCCGACCACTGATGGACTATCGCCTGACGATATGTGCATCGCCTCAGTATCTACAGCGGCATGGTTACCCAGAACGGCCGGAAGAGCTTTCCCACCACGAATGCTTGTCCTTCGCCTATCCTGCCGGCACGGAGTGGCGATGGACCGAAAAGCGTTGGTGCTTGAGCGGACCGGAAGGCGAGGTTTCCATCGATATCAGTGGCCGTGTCATAGTCAATAGTGCCCAGGGGCTTCGGCAGGCCGCGCTCAGTGGGATCGGGATCGTTATGCTACCTAACGTCCTCGTGTGGCAAGATCTGCAGCAGGGCAGGTTGGTCAAGCTGCTGGACCATTATCAATTGCCCAGCAGACCCATGCACCTAGTCTATTCCCAGGACCGTTATCGCTCACTCAAACTCCGCAGTTTTGTTGATTATGCGTTAGAGGCATTTAGGTAAGGAGGCTGCTCTCCGCTCAAACATAGCTGTTGCCAACTGGCACAACTGTTGCTTTTATCCTGCTGCCCTTAAGTTAACGCCTCGATAACCGATACGTATAACAGGTGGATCATGTGCTTAATGACTTGTCAATAACACTGGTCGAGCGAATTGATACTGAACATTCAGATGTAGTTCATCACGATCAATCATGAAAACACGTTATACAGGCACGGCGGACAGATTGCTAAATCCTGCTGCACAGCAGGAGGGTAGCGCTTTTGATCTTACAAAGGATGAATATGCGTTCATCAATCTGATCCTGAGGGAACACGCGTCCAATGATGGACGTGCAGATGGTCAAGCGACAGACGCCAATTTAATGACTGATCTTTCAGATACAGAGCTGAGGAATGAGTTTTCCAATCAGGCCCAGATGCTTGATGCTGCCATGACGCTGATCGATGCTTCCTCTTTTTCCGGTCAGGAAACACTAGAGCAGGCGGCCCTCGAATGCCTCAAGCTGGCACGTGCCCTGGTTGGGCAGTTGATGGGCCAGCCTGGAAGCAATGAGGTACCTTCAGTAGGATGATGCGTTTTACTCTCCGTCTCTGTTCATCCAGCTGTTGATTTCTGCGAAAGAAACGGCGCTTTCGGCAAAGCCGAATGTGCCTTCATCGCGAGCTTCCAACGCCGCTGCGATAAATCCACTCCATGCCGCTCGCGCCAATGAGCTACCCAGACTTATCCGTTTGACTCCCGCTTCGGCCAGCTCACTCACGCTATAGTTCGCTCCAGACAGGCCCATCACAACATTGACTGGCTTGGATACGGACTCGCAAATCAGCCGTATGGCTTCCAGATCAGGCAGCCCGGGTACATACAAGACATCTGCTCCTGCTGCTTCGTAGGCTTGGAGACGCCGCACCGTATCATCGAGGCTTGCACCACCACAGGTATAGGTCTCAGCACGTGCGACCAGCATGAAAGGGTAACCCAGCTCCTTTACGGCTTCAGCTGCAGCCGCGATACGCTCCACCGCATGGTTGAAATCGTAGAGAGGCGAGCTTGCGTTGCCGGTGGCATCCTCGATCGAGCCGCCTGCCAGTCCTATTTCAGCCGCCCGCTGTATCGTTTCGCTCACTGCTTCTGGCGAGTCACCAAAGCCGTTTTCCAGGTCTGCGCTGACCGGCAGGTCGGTTGCCAGAACGATACTTTCCGCATTGGCCAACACGCAATCACGGGAAAGGCTCCCGCGTGCATCCTGGCGCCCCAGGCTGAAGGCTAATCCTGCGCTGGTCGTTGCCAAGGCCTCGAAGCCAAGCCGGCTCAATATGCGGGCGCTACCGGCATCCCATGGATTGGGTAGGATCAGCGGTTGATCATACGTATGAAGCTTCTTGAAGAGTGCCGCTTTCTCGAAAACATCCATGGCTAGGTCCTTTCAGGCTCAATAGTCAGGTAATTCTTGCAGCTGCTTTGACGACGTGCAGTCAAACCGGGTCCTGCATCTTGACGCAGTCATTGCTGGAGCAGACCGCCGTCTGTCAGCGGAAACAAGGGATGCGATTTCCTGAACTGAATTGAGACGGAGTCGACTAATCTCATCAATGGCCTATGGAAGCGACAGCTGGCACTAAACTCTTTTAAACGTCGTGTCTCAAAGCTCGCGTACAGGGATCCATCGTCAGGATCTTCACTTTCAGGGCATTTTTATCAGAGCCGCGCCCAGGCTCAACATTATGGATATGCCGAATGGACGCCTACGCCGTGCTTAATGAAGAGCTTACCCTTTTAGCCAGCAGCGACTCACTGCCACCCTATGACCGTAAGCTTGCCTCATCGATTCTCTATCGCCTGCTGATGGAAGAGTCAGGCGAGATGTCTCAGATCTGCCGGTCCTCCATTCTGACCGTTCTGGCTATGTTGATTCGTGAAGATGTTGAAAAGAACAACAAGCAAGCCATCGCAACGACCAATCAGATTCTTGAGCGTATCAAGCAGTAATAAAAGTCCGCCTCATGCGCCTGAGTTCTAGAGCTCAGGTAGGCATCGACTCGGACAGGCGATAAAGCTGGAGCTGTTAAACGCTCCCTGACAGCTTACTCACCACCTACCAACCGGTCGAGATCTATGGGATCTCCCGGCTGGGTATGCAGTTTTCCTCTTAAATCTTCAAACATCTGGTCGTAATCCTCGTGATGCGTAAAGACGCTCGCCTTGGGTAGAGGCACACCATAGCGGCGCAGGCGATGATCAATTTCCGCCAGGAAGTTATAGGCTTCGTCTCGGTGCATGGAAAACTTTTCTTCTACCGCACGTTGGCCCACGTGGCCTGAGAGATGAAAGTGAGCATGCTGGTTTGAGGAAACAGGGTCGACCGTATATTCCAGCAGCAAATGCATGGCAGGAAGGTATCCATTGGCAACCTGATCGACTTCAATGCGGCCGGGCACGAACATGAGCAAACTCCTGAAGAAATGATCACTAACTTTTCAACGCTGCTGGTGGATGATGTAACCGTCAAATCAGCAGCGACAGTATGAATGTCCAGACGCAAACATACGCCAACAGTGCCAGGCTGTACTGAAGCACCATTCTCATAATCGAAGATTCAGCGCCTACCTGATCCACGGCGGCTGCGGCAATGGCGATCGACTGTGGTGAAATCAGCTTGGCCATCACGCCGCCGCTGGTATTGGCGGCGACAAGCAGTGCCTGGCTGGTGCCAATCTGAAGCGCTGTCACGGATTGCAGATGGGCAAACAGCGTGTTGTTGTTGACCACCGAGCCGGTGATAAAAACGCCCAGCCAGCCGATAGCAGGAGAAAGCAGTGGAAAGATGCTTCCGGTTTCTGCCAAGGCAAGCCCGATGGTAGAAGAGGCACCTGAAAAATTGGCGATATAGGCAACACCCATGATGAGGCAGATCATGATCAAGGGACGCCACAGCTCTTTTATGGTCTGCTTCAACTGCTCGCCTGCACCCTGCCATGAAAGCGTAGGAGAAAGCAGTGTGGTTAACAGTACTGAAAGTAGAATGGCTGTTCCCGGCGCGCTGATTAGCGCAACGCTCCAGGTAGCGGGTAAGGTATGAGCTACAGCGGCAATTGGTGGAATTTCTTCGATCTGCTGATGAAGAAACGGGGCATTCAGTTTGAGCACACTGGCCGCCAACGGGCCCTGCGCTGCAAACAGCGATTTGAATGCGGGCAGACTCCACAGCAGCACGATTCCGGTCAGAATATAAAAAGGCGACCAGGCTGCCAGAACCTGCATCAGAGACCAACGCTGTGTAGAGCGTGGCGGTGCGTCAGACTCGCGATAGATACGGCTGGGCTGCCAGACCTGCATGAACAGCGCAAGGGCTCCCATGGATACAAGCGGGGCGATGATATCCACCAGCTCCGGTCCTAGCAGATACAGCGTAAGCGTCTGCAGACCACTGAATAGCACGCCGATCAACAAAAGGACCGGCCATGTTTCACGGATGCCACGCAACCCATCCAGTACCAGGATCAAGAGCGTCGGAATAAGCAGGGTGGCTGGCTGAACAATGGCGATCATCATCAGCGCCATGTCATCCAGCGGCACAGAGCCTTGTTGCGCGCCAACAATTACCGGGATTCCGATGGCGCCATAGGCGCCAGCCGCAGCATTGGCCAGCAGGCACAGCATGGCAGCCTTGAGCGGCTTGAAACCCAACTCGACCAGAAGCGCCGCGCAGATGGCAATAGGTACACCAAAGCCTGCAGCACCCTCGAGAAAGCCACCAAAGCAGAACGCAATCAAGATGACCTGAATGCGCTGATCTTCAGAAATGGTGGCAATACTGCCACGGATGACATCAAACTTGCCGCTCTTGACTGCCAGTTTGTAAAGCCACACCGCCATCAGCACGATATAGCCAATCGGCCATAAACCGTTGGCGATGCCCAACAGTGCGGCGCTCAGGATTTTGCCAAGGGGCATGCCGAACAGAAACAGAGAGGAGACCACGGCAATGCCCAGGGTCAACAGGGAGGCGGTCAGCCCTTTCAACTTGAGAAGCGTCAGTGCTGTCAGAAAGAACAAGATAGGAACAGCGGCCACCAAAGCCGAGAGATAGGCGTTACCAAGCGGGTCGTATAGTTGTTGCCACATGACGGGGCTCCCTTAGCGGCCGGCCGGATCCCTGTTGATCAGCACATTGGAGCATGCTGTCCCGTTCACCAGGCATTCCAGGTTACGGAGTGTCACCTCGGAAATCTCGCGTAGCGCTTCGACGGTAAAGAAGCCCTGGTGTCCGGTCACAATCACATTGGGAAAGGTCATCAGCCGCTGGAAGACATCGTCATCAATGATGTCGGATGAGCGATCATGGAAGAAGAGGAAACTTTCCTGCTCATACACATCAATGGCCAGGGCGCCTAACTGACGGCTCTTCAGTGCCTCTATAACAGCGGCCGTGTCCACCAGTCCGCCGCGGGAGGTATTGACGAGCATGGCGCCGGGCTTCATCTCGGCCAAGGTGCGTTCATTGATAATGTGGCGGGTTGCGTCCATCAAGGGGCAGTGCAACGTCACGATGTCCGATTGTGCCAGTAGCATGTCGAGGTCAACGAAATCCCCAAGCGTCTTGAATTCAGGCGCAGGCATGGGATCGTATCCCAGCAGGCGACAGCCAAATCCTTTCAGGATGCGGGCCGTTGCCAAACCGATTTTGCCGGTGCCGATAACCCCGACCGTTTTGCCATGCAGCGTAAACCCCAGCAGCCCCTCCAGCATGAAATTGCCTTCGCGGACGCGGTTATAAGCCCGATGCGTATGCCGGTTAAGCGTAAGGATAAGCGCAATGGTGTGCTCGGCCACTGCTTCGGGTGAATAGGCAGGGACACGCGCAACAAAGAGTCCTAGTCGCTCGGCAGCGTCGAGGTCTACATTATTAAAACCTGCACAACGCAGGAGAATCGCATTGACCCCATATTCCTTGAGTGTTTCGAGAACAGGCGCATCGAGTTGATCGTTGACGAAGGTGCAAATGGCGTCGCTGCCCTGCGCGAGCGCAACGGTTTGAAGCGAGAGCGGGACATTTTGATAGGTGAACTCGAAGTTGTGATGAGCGAAATGGTGTCTATTGGCTTCGTCAAGAAACCGCTGATCGTAGGGCTGGGCGCTGAAAACAGTGATTTTCATGCGATCTCCTCAAGTCACAAAAGAACGAAGTGGTCGTCCCACGTCTGCTACTGCACGGCCAGTATGGCAATGCCCACGTCTGATACAGATACCCCAAGCCTAGACGAAACCGTCTAGGCTGCTACTTCAACATGGGGTTCACTGAGCCTAAGCACCAAAACTGCGAATTGTGCAAACATCCTGAGAAAGCTTGTGCTGGTAAGCCGACTTCCATCAGCGCTACGCTTGCACCGTTTCCCTACTGGTTACCGGCGACGTGACGTCTGTAACCAGTAGGTTGTTTTCCTACATAGTCGATTACGAGCCCGCGCCATGAATGTCATCCTGAACCGTCGAACGTTTTTATTGGCTAGCGCTGTGGTGTCTGCGTCTTATTCGCTAGGTACGCTGGCTGGCGCTAATCGGGATGATGCTTCCTTTCAAGATCGGCTGGCTAAGTTGGAGCAGCAGCTGAACGGACGGCTTGGAGTATGCGCCATCGATACCGCAAATGGAGCACAGTTGGGCTATCGCGCCAATGAGCGGTTTGCCATGAACAGCACGTTCAAGGTCATGCTCGCCTCAGCGTTTCTCGCCCGAAGCCAAGACGAACCGGGGCTCCTCGAAGAACGGCTCACGTACACCCGGGCCGATCTGGTCACATACTCTCCCGTGACGGAAAAGCACGTTTCCACTGGGATGACCGTTGCCGAATTGTGCGCCGCAGGCATTCAGTACAGTGATAACACCGCGGCCAATGTGCTCATGAAAAAGCTGGGGGGCCCTGAAGCGGTCACCGCATTTGCCCGTTCGATAGGCGATACGCATTTTCGCCTCGATCGGTGGGAAACCGAACTCAATTCGGCTATTCCGGGAGATCCTCGTGATACGAGTACCCCTCAGGCCATGGCAATGAGCCTGCAACGTCTGGCATTGGGTGACATGCTGGCTGCGGATAAACAGCATCAGTTGCAGGCGTGGTTGAAAGGCAATACCACAGGTGGCAAGCGTATCCGGGCCGGGGTACCGGCTGGCTGGCAGGTAGGCGATAAGACAGGTACGGGTGATTACGGCTCGGCCAACGACGTGGCTATCCTCTGGCCGCCTCGCCGTGCACCCGTTGTGCTGGCTCTCTATTCCGCTCTTGAAAACCAGCAGGCGGAAGCGCGCAATGACGTACTGGCCGATGCGGCGCGCATTGTGGCTGAATGGGTGACAGGCTGATTCCAGCCCATACGCTACGCTCATGCGCAGCGGGTAGTTAAACTGGTGTACAGGAGATGGTATTTCTCCTTTAACTGCTCTTGGGGTAATGATGCCTAAGAACCCTGTCTAGAAGGGTTCGTAGGCATGTGCCTGTACCTTTCCGCCCACATCAGGAAAGGTCAATCATGTACGTTTCTTTTCCCGCCGTTGTAACCAGTAGCTCTCCTAGCTGCGCGTTGCACTTTTGGCTTGGTGTAACGCTGAATGGGATGTTTCCCTCCTTCCTATTGGAACGCTATTCACGACCGGTCTGGGGCCTTGGATCATCGATACGCTATTCAGAGAATGTCGCACGTGGAGGTGTGATCAATCTTCTAGGCCGGCTTCGCCTGAACCCAAAAGTACATCTGGCGCACAACATTGCGTCAAATCTCATGAGGCATATCGTGAAAGCTAAATAACTATGACGCTGCTATCACTTTGATTTCAAACGTAGCGCGTATAGTTCTTCCTGGCCTTCCTGCGCTGCGCTGGAGAGGCCTTTACCTCCGCATTCTGTTTACACAGAGGCGGGAAGGGAGACATCAACTCATGCAAGGAAGCTGCTATGAAGGGTGCGATCTTAAAGCCCCGAGGTTTTGCCGTGGCCGCCATAAAGGTAGTGCTGGCTGCTGGATTGTTATCCGCGTTGTCAACGGCCGAAGCAGGCATCGACCTGGTAAGTCTGAACATGTCGGGTGCAAGTTTTGCAGCCGAGGTGCTGCCGGGCGCTAATGGCTTTAACTACATCTTTCCTACGGAGCAGTATTTCAAGGCGTGGAGCGCAAAGGGCATAAAGACCATTCGTTTCCCCATCCTGTGGGAACGTCTGCAGAAAACCACCTACGCATCGTTTGATCCAACTTATGCTGGGCTTGTAACTCAGACGCTGGACTACGCCCATAAATACAATATGCGGGTTATTCTGGACCTGCATAACTTTGCGCGGTACAAGAATCAGCTGATTGGCAGTCGAAACGTCCCGCTAGACGCGTTTCGTGATGTCACGTATCGAATGGCAATAGCATGGGGAAGTCACCCTGCCTTATTCGCCTATGACGTGATGAATGAACCCTATGCGACCTCGGGTACGGTGGCGTCCATCATGCAGGCGGGTATCGATGGTATTCGCCGCATCGATAATACCCATTACATATTGGTGGAAGGTGAAAACTTCTCCAGTGCCTGGCTATGGTCGTCGTCTTCAAGTGCAGGTCTGCTTTCCGTCAAGGATCCGGCCGACAAGATTCTTTATTCAGCGCATACCTACCTGGACGATAACAACTCTGGCACTTACACCAATCCTCGGGATGCTGGGATGAATGATCCTATGGTTGGTGTCAATCGGGTCAGGCCGTTTGTAGAGTGGTTGAAAGCCAACAACAAGAAAGGCTATCTGGGAGAAATCGGCGTTCCGAACAATAATCCTGCCTGGTTACCTGCGCTCGACAATACCCTCAAGTACCTCGCTGAAAATTGTATCCCTGCCTCTGTCTGGGCTGCCGGGCCAGGATGGGGTGACGACTATGTATTGAGTGTGGAGCCTGTTGACGGCAAGGACCGTATCCAATGGCCGATCTTGCGTAAATACGTGGAGACTAGTAATTCGTGTGTGTCTATTGGGCCACAAAAAGCGGCAAGCCCAACTCCGCCTGTGCCCCAACCCAAGCCTGAGCCGCAACCTCAACCAAAGCCCGTGCCCATTCCACAGCCAGTACCGGCTCCACAACCGCAGCCCGTACCTGAGCCCGCGCCAGTACCTCAGCCTGCACCGGCTCCCCTACCTAAGCCATTCGTTTGTCAGTTTGCACTGACATCATGGCTTCCAATCTGCCAGGCAAAGACAAACACGCACGCCTATTGGTGGCATTGGTAAGGCAGAAGCCCTGGCGAGTAAGGCGCCAGGGCTTGAGCATTAACCTGATCAGCGCTCAGCGTTGGGGCGCTCGATCTTGGCAGGTTCCGTTGACCGGGTTTTCCAGAGTGATACCAGTACGCCACCCGCCAGCAAGCTCAGCGTTACACTCAATGACAAGGCGGCAGGTATTTTGCCAATGATGCCCACCAGGAAGATCTTGCTTCCGATGAACACCAGAACCAACGCCAGCGCATACTTGAGGTAGGCGAAGCGATGAATCAGGGCAGCCAGCGCAAAGTAGAGTGCACGCAAACCCAGGATCGCAAAGATGTTCGAGGTGTAGACAATGAACGGGTCCTGTGTGATCGAGAAGATCGCCGGTACGCTGTCCACCGCAAACACCAGATCAGCACACTCAATCAGAATCAACGCGAGGAACAACGGTGTTGCCCACCAGACTGTGTGACCGGCAGCATTAGGTTTCCTTACAAAGAAGTGCTGCTCGTGCAGCTCATTCGTAACGCGCATCCGTCTGCGCAAGAACTTGACCAGGACGTTATCTTCCAGGTTTGGAGCTTCATCCACCTTGGCGAACAGCATTTTGATGCCGGTGACGACAAGAAATACCCCGAACACATAAAGGATCCAGCTGAACTGATGGATAAGGGCTGCGCCCAGGCCAATCATAAGCGCTCGGAGGACGATTACACCCATGATTCCCCAGAACAGCACCTTGTGCTGATACTGTCGAGGAATGCCAAGAAAGCTGAAGATGATCGCCATGACAAACACATTGTCCATGGAGAGCGACTTTTCGATTAGAAAGCCGGTCAGGTAGTCCATGCTGGCGTCACTGCCTTTCTGGAACCATACCCATACGGCAAACAACAGGCCCATGCTGATATAGCCTGCCGAGAGGAATAGACTTTCCTTGATCCCTATCTCGTGATTGTCACGATGCAGAACCCCAAGATCAAGCGTGAGCAGGGTGATGACGACAGCCAGAAATGCAAGCCACAACCATGTGGCCGTACCAAGAAAATCGGCGAACAGAAACGCTTCTAGGGTGTTCATGAGCCCCTCCTTACAGTCGAAGTTGTACCAGCTGTGACTCCGACATGGCGGTAGGAACCGTCAGAGGGGCCCGGCGTCACGCTGATTACGTTAAGTCCTTTCCTGCAGCGTCTCAACTGACAAGTTTGACAAAACGTTGCAACTTTATGAGGGGAAAGAGCAAATGCGGGCGAACAGAAAAGGCGGCGTGAAGCCGCCTTTTTCAAGAGGCCTGACAATGGCCTTATCGCTTGCGAAGATAAACGCGGCTAACGCGTCGCTCGTCAATATCGGTCACGGTGAGACTCCAATCTAGCCATTCCACGCGATCACCTTTGACAGGCAACCGATCCAGCAGGCTCATGACGAGGCCGGCCAGCGTCTGATAGTCCTGAGTGGCCTTGGCCTGAAAGCCCAGGCGCTGCCTGAGAACATCCAGCGGGAGTCCACCACTGACGATAAAGCCGTCCTTGTCCTTGCGGATATCGGGCACTTCCATTTCGCTGGCGTCTGGAAGATCACCTGCAATGGCCTCAAGCATATCGGTAATGGTCAGCACACCTACGAAATCACCGAATTCGTTGACTACAAACGCGATGTGCGTCGAAGCATGGCGAAGCTGTTCCAACGCATGCAAGGCCCCGCAGGTTTCTGGCAATACGATAGGGACATGAATAGCGCTATCGAATGCTACATCGTGTCCTGCCAGCAACTCACGAAGCAGGTCTTTCTTATGAATGAATCCCAGCGGCTCATCAACTTTACCGTCTCGTATGACCGGCAGGCGTGAGTGAGGGGAGTCCATCAGACGCTGGCGATTGTGCTCATCTGTATTGGCCAGGTCGATGTAGTCCACATTGGAGCGTACCGTCATGAGGCTGCGAATCGGCCGTTCGGACAGGTTCAATACACTGCTGATCATGATGCGTTCCTGGCGATGGAAGACGTTTTGATCTCGGTCATCATCCAGCAGGTCAGTGATCTCGTCATCCACCTCGTCCGTTTCAAACTTACGCCCGCCCAACAGGCGCATGACCGCGTATGCCGTTCGCTCCCTCAAGGGATGGTTTCCGTGCAGCTTCTTACGACGTCGCAGGCGTGCGATCTGGTTGAGCAGCTCGATCAGAATCGAGAAGCCAATCGCGGCATACAGGTAGCCCTTCGGAATATGAAAGCCCAAACCATCGGCGGTCAGGCTCAAACCGATCATCATCAAGAAACCCAGGCACAGCATGATGACGGTAGGGTGTGCATTGACGAAGTGGGTCAGAGGCTTGCTCGCAACGATCATTACCCCGATCGAGACGATCACCGCGATCATCATGATGGAAAGATGGTCGACCATGCCGACCGCGGTAATCACGGAATCCAGTGAGAAGACCGCGTCCAGCACCACGATCTGAGCGACGATAGGCCAGAAAGCCGCGTAGGTTTTGCTGTTTCGTGCCTGAACGACATGTCCTTCAAGGCGTTCATGCAATTCCATCGTGGCTTTGAAGAGCAGGAAAATACCGCCAAACAGCATAATGAGGTCGCGCCCGGAAAAGCTCTTGCCAAATACCTCGAACAACGGAGCGGTAAGGGTTACCAGCCACGAAATGCCGGCCAGCAGACCCAGACGCATCAGCATCGCCAGCGACAGGCCGATGATGCGGGCGCGGTCACGTAAGTGAGGCGGCAGTTTGTCTGCCAGAATGGCAATAAAAACCAGGTTATCAATGCCTAGGACCAGCTCAAGCACGATCAGCGTGGCAAGCCCCAGCCACGCGGTGGGATCAGCAATCCATTCCATTTGGATCAGGCCTCTATCTGTTGGAAGTTGAATAGCCGAACGTGTACAGCGTCGGTGTGCGCGATGGGATGATCAAGCAGGCACCGTGGCAACGAGAGGGCGTTGTGAGGTAAACAGAAAGGGCGTAAGGAAGTGGCAACGTGACGCTGAGCAGGGCCGCTCGATATGGAAGGGAAGCGTCGACTGGGAGGTTCGGAGGACGTGTTCATAACACCTTGGATAGAGTGGAAAGCCTAGAGCTTAACCGGGCGATAGACATTTGCCTAAAGCGAAACTATTACAATTTGCTATGGACCAGCAGGGTGAGAAAGGACGCGCCGAAGCGCGTCCTTCGGTATTACAGGAAGTTGAATGGCAATGTGGAAACGAGGCGGATCTCCTTGAAGCTGCCGTCTACCTGATTCTGGCTAGCCTTGTGACGGGTCAGCATCAGGCGGAACTTGCTGTCCTTGATTCGGCCGGACTGGACCTGGTATGTGCCGACCAGCCCGAGTTCGTGGTGGGTTTCCCCGTCCTGTTGTAGTACTTCGGCATAGTTAGCGTAATTGCCACTGCCGGGATTGTAATGCGTACCGTCGATGTCCCAGCCCTTAACGTACCAGATGCCCGTTGTCAGACCCGGAACACCGAAGTAGCTCCAGTCGGTCTCGTACCGGACCTGGGCGGACTTCTCGTTTGGCCCGTTATAGTCCGAAAACATCGAGTTGCCCAAGTAGATCGCAGCGGTCTCGTGGGCATAGTCGAAGTACTCGTTTCCTTCAATCTGCTGATACACGAACGTCAGGCTGTGAGCCTGATGGCTACCGGTAAGCGCCATGCTCCAGGCAGTATTGTTTATATTGCCAGCCTTCGCATCGCCTTGATCGAGGGTACGATAACCATTGAATGCAGCTTTCCAGCCAAACGTCTTGATATCACCGCCGGTCTTGCTCAATCCCAAGTAATACTGGTTCCAGACGTCTTCAAACTGTGCGCCGTAGAGGCTGATCTCGAACCCGTCCAGCGGCTTGTAGTTACCGCCCAGATAACTCAAATGATCACCAATGACTTCGCGTGTACCGTATTCAGTCGTGAATTTCTCATCGCCTGCACCGGTTCGCGGACTGGCACGGCGGAAGCTGCCGGCTTGAAGCGACAGGTTGTCCCATTCATCGCTGACGATCCCGAAACCGGTAAAGCTGGAGGGCAGAGCGCGGTTGTCGTTATAGCTGGCTACGGGTGTATCAATCAGAAAGCGACCGACCTTAAGCTCGGTATTGGACACACGCAAACGGACATCAGCTACCCCTAGCTTTGACCATTCATCGTGGCCATGACCGTCACTGTCTGCCAGCGTACGGTTGCCGCCACCACCGATTCGTCCCTTGCCTCGCTCCAGGTTGATGGCATTGAACCCAGCAACATCGATACCGAACCCCACGGTACCTTGCGTATAACCGGAGCTGTATTTGAGCGCTGTGCCCTGAACCCAGGTATTACGAGTATGAGTGAAGTGACGGGAGCCGTTCTTGGGATAGGTGAAACCGAAACGGTCTTGCCCGATCTCCCGAGCAGCAAAGTTCCGCGTGGTCAGCGTTAGCGTATCGTCTTCAAAAAATCCTTTGGCACCTGCCTGGCCTTTGACCGGCTTCTGTACATTGGGAAGGCTTTGGACTTCATTGATGTAGCTGGGATCATCAGGGGCCGGAGATTGAGCCTGAGCTGCAAGCGAAAGTGCAAGTAGCGAAAGGGTAAAACCGGCGCGGTACAAAGTAGACATCTATTTTCCTTATGATTTTTATAGGAGTTCGAGTGAAACGCCCCATGGTGCTTTTCCTGCTGACAGGCAGAAGGAAAGTGTCCGCGGCGCGGCGCTATACGCTCTGCCAGGACGGTTAACGCAACGCTTACGTATTTGCTCTCCCTCAATCGAGACGTACTAGGCCCATGGCTTAGAAACCCGTCTCGCCGAGTCAATTTGAATAAAATGGGTTTCTGCTTCTATTGCGCTTTGCTCACTTCCCGAATGGCGTATCGAGACAGGGCCAAGGCAACCAAGCAGGCCGTTTAACGGCATGGAGATCCATGGAAACAGTTCCAGGATTTCATGCCCGTCGCAGGGCTCTATGCAGAAGCTGTACCTAAGGAAACATGACTGATTAGTCAGGTTTATGTTTGTCCGTTACACATATATTTATGGCGTAAATGCATAAAATCAGGGCAGTTTCGATATCATTAAGCCTGTATACATTTGGTAACAGTCGCTAAACCATTGTTACGCCTGAGAAAGATATTGGTAATGAAATGCGCACCGACTGTGCACAGGTGTGCTCTGTAATGGTGCATGGTTTTTCAAAAGGGTGCTTGGGTGCCGGTAGTTTGCTTCTGCTCGTTGCAGCCACACTGAGCATTCCCCTGATTATCTATCCAGCACAACGAGCCAAAACGCCGTATCATTGAGGGTGAGTTTCAACCGGATAGAATCCACATGCTGTCTGCTGTTAAACGCTACCTGGCAGGGGCGTTATCGAACTATTTTCCACGTACCACGGAGTACCTGCAGAGCAATGGTGATGGCCCGCTGTCTCATCCCAAGCCAAGCAAGCAGGCGGGCTCGTTGCTGACCAATAAACTCAAGTCCATGGTCACCCGTAAGCCCACCCAGAAAGTCAACCCACGCAAAAAACCTGAAACCGGTGCAAAAGGTTCTCCAAAGCGTGGCAAGGCGGCTCCCACGGCTAAAAAAGCTCAAAGCAAGAGTGTGACTGCGACCAAGCGATCAACGAAGCCGAGCGGACGAGCCAAGAAGCCTCTGGAGTCTGAGCCCAAGGCCCATAGAGCTACCACGGAAGGACTCTATGGGCCCGCGTTACTGTCTATAACCGAGCAGCACGTTCAGGCGATGCATGAGCGCGTAGCCGAAGCCGTCAAAGCAGGAGTGATCCGAGCGCCGTCAGACGAGCAGTGGGGTATGATTGTCAGCCGCAGCCCGGCTACGCGCATCTTTGCAGGTGCAGGGTCGGGCAAGTCCACTACGCTGGTGCTGCGCGTAGTCTTCATGCTGTGCCATCTGGATATCAAGCCCGAACAGCTCACAGTCATATCGTTTACTAACGACTCCTGCGCGCAGCTGCGCGAGCAGCTTATCAAGGTATTGTCCTTCTGGAAGTTCTCTTTTTCAGCTGAGCAGGCGCGCAGCTGCGTACGGACCTTTCATTCGGCGATGGGTACGCTCGCCAAGGACGCATTAGGTGCGCCGGTATGGTTTGAGCAGCTGTCCGATCGCAAGGCATCAGCTACCGAGCTGGACAATCCATTGACAGGCGGCCGTCTTCATCCTGTGCAGTTGGACCTGCTCAAACAGGCCTACCAGCGTGCCTATTCAGACGTCCCGGCGTTCAAGAGGAAGGTCGACAAGCTGCTGAATATCGCTAACGAAAGCGATGAAAGCGAAGGAAACAGGCCCGCTCCACTCAAGCCGTTCAAGCTGGAGGGCGAGTTCGTAGCGGTTCCGCTTTTTGAGGCGTTCTACGTCCAGGCGGGCTTTATCGAAAGCCTGGGACTACGGGTAGATCGTTTGCAAAGCGATAGCGTGCAGTGTTCCGTTCGCGAGCAGATCTTTATCGAGGCCCTAGGGCTCTTCTGGAAAACGTTTGAAGCCTGTCTGAAAGAGAGGGGCCTGCTGACGTTCAACCGTGCGTTTCAGGAGCTTACCGATCGGCTCAATCGAAACGATCGGAGCATCCGTCCGGAAATGCTGATGCCGTTCAGTCATCTGCTGATCGATGAATTTCAGGACATCTCCCCACAGATCGTATTGTGGCTGCAAGCCGTCCATGGATATCTGGCCCGTCAGAAGCGGGCAATCAGTCTTATGGCGATAGGGGATGACTGGCAATCCATTTATGGCTGGCGAGGAAGCTCTCCCGAACTCTTCATGAACTTCGACCGTCATTTTCCAAGCCAGGGGCGAAACAGAAAAAGTACCGTTCTGACGCTGGCTACCAACTACCGCTCCGTGGAACCCATTATTCGGGACGCTGAGAGAGTATTGGCTGGCGTAATATTCAAGCAGGAAAAGACCTGCCAGGCCGCCAGGACTGTCAAGCGAGGTGATCATGGCGTGCAGGCGGTTACACGGTTCGATTTCAAGAGTCGTCTGCCGGAAGTGGTAAAGGAGATCGAGGCTCAGTGCGTCCACGCTGCAAGTCGGAACTCTTCGGAGCGGACTGCGGTGTTGGTGTTGAGCCGACGCAATGAGACGCTCAAGACCCTTCAAAGCCATCTCGACAAGGCGCTACCTGTGCGCTGCTATACCATCCACCGGGCGAAGGGATTACAGGCTGAAGTAGCCATTGTTGTCGATGATGGAGCCGGTGCCTTACCGCATCCGCTGCGCAACGCATTGTATAGAGCGTCTGGTTTTTTTCAGAACACCTATGATCAGGCGATGGCCGATGAGTCATCAAGGCTCTCTTATGTCGCGATCACACGAGGAGTTAGTCGTGTACTCTGGTATACGACCAAATCCAGAGGGCCATGTTGATAGCAGCTAAACCCTTGAAAAGGAGTCTCTTTCTCTGATTATCGATTTGGCTGATGATGACTAGTGCTACAAAACATTTCTAGCCTGTTCCTGCGCTGCCTATGGTGAACCTGTCTCTTCCTTGAAGAGCCCACCAGTTAAAGAGGGTAGCGCCATGACTCATCAATTGTTTCGTAATCCAGCCAATGCCTTGCATATCCACACCAGTTTTGCCGAAAAAGCGGCTTTTCTGCTGGGTACGCAAAAACAGGTGCAGCTTGAAAAGGCGACTGGTACTACTGATCCAGTCCGTTGAAACGGGTGCCATCCCTCGTGCTTGATGCGAGCTGTTGCGTAAGCACAAGGGATGACACATTAACCTAACAGCGATTAGCGCTTTTGATAAAGATCCAAAAAAGCAGTGGAGCCTTGTCTCAAATGTCTGGACAGGCGAACGGGGCCCAACTGCTCATGCTGGCGCTCCTGGGCCAACATTGTTCCGGCTTGTAGATCGCAGCCGTGGATCATGAGTTGGAGCAGGGACTGGGCTGGTGACTGTTTGATAAGTATGTTCATGGGCAGGGACCATGTAAGATTTCGTCCATAGTTACGCTCATGTAGAGCGTCTGGTACTGATTTACATCAAGGCTTGTGCGTGCTGTATACATACCGCTCTTTTCATTTCAGCCTTATTTCACCGCCAGCAAT
This sequence comes from Pseudomonas sp. JZ114, assembly GCF_051027705.1. Taxonomy (NCBI): domain Bacteria; kingdom Pseudomonadati; phylum Pseudomonadota; class Gammaproteobacteria; order Pseudomonadales; family Pseudomonadaceae; genus Pseudomonas; species Pseudomonas sp. JZ114. The sequence goes on along the minus strand of NZ_CP069257.1, from coordinate 641,920 downwards.
CATGACCTTGGCTATGTAGGTAACCGACGTGCTGTACTACAGACTGCCGTTTGAGCGGAGCGCAGTAGCCTGGGACATGTCAGTCACTTCCGTAGGCCCCACTTGAACGTACCTCCAAGCTAAGCACTCCTTTGCGTCATATGCGAAACCTGGCGACGTATGGATAATCGGCGCTGCCGATCTCCATAACTGGGGGCAGGCTGAGAAACACCTTCTACCTGGGTGACATCACGTGCCGTGATTTATGATGTCCTGCAACACGCAGGTCTGCTTCATTTCCTTGATATGTATCAAGCCTTGGCTTTACAGGCGTATGACGATAGTGGCATCAGGTAGGGGGAGAGCCCCAAGGAGCCGCGGCATGAATCGCTATCAACGCCTCCTTCTTGTGGTGGACAACAGCTGTTAGCGGACTGCTGCCTTTATGCGTGCCCAAGCGCCGGCGCAAGCCAGCCGAGCAGCATTGCACCTGGTTATGTTTGATTATGTCGAGGCGAGGCGATTACAGCCCATTGCTGCAGTAACCAACTATTGCAGCCGTGATGAGGTGGATGTGTTGGTAGTTGGTCGTACGGAGCACCATCCCTTGCCCTGGCTGGGAAGTTTTGCCGAGCCACTGCTGGCTGCGCCCCCATGCAGTATTCTGGCCCCTGGGCCGTTCTTCTGTCGATTCCTAGTTCACGCTGTAAGCATTCGTACTCGATCACACCTGGTTAACCGAGTGCAGATCCGAACGCTTACGAGCGGGCACTACTGGCTGCAAGGAAAAGGAGAAACTATTTCTGGCCCTTGATTTCCATACTGCCGTATTTGTTCTGCTGATAGATCGTGTAAGGCAATACCAACGTATCCAACACACCAGAAAGCGCCATATCTACCGCAATCAGTGGAACAGCATGTTTTTCCTGAGGTGGGGGATAGATAACGGGCGGAGCGTTGAGTGAGCAGAAATCGTACGCCACGCCGCTATAGACCCGGCTTATGGACTCGCAATAGGTTTTCTGCTGCCTGAGCTTGTAGCTAGTAGTCGCATCGTCTTGGAACACCGTATTGAGGGTTCCACACCCAGTCAGGCTCAGCGCCAGGACGCCAATGGCAATCGTGTCAAGCTTCATGCCTATCGTTCCTTCTATATCAACGTGGCTTGAGCCACTGATCAAGCCAGACAAAAGCGGCTTCCTGTTGCTCCTGCACAAACACGTGGCCAAGTTCGGGCCACAGCTGTGTGGTGAGATTCAGCTCGGCCTGTTGAGAACGCCAGATGCGGTGCACCTTGGCGTAAGCCGCTTCGACCGATTCTGAAGAGAACAGCGTGTCCTTTCCACCGTTGAAAAGCAACAACGGACGGGGTGCAGCAATTCCGGCAACGTCTGGAATATCGAGCCGGGCCGGTATGCCTGGATGCAGCATGTAGTACGATGACTGGCCGCGTAATGTGTTATTCCCCGGCGTCATCAGGCCTTGGTAAGTCCCAAACCAGGAAATGGCAGCAGTTGCCGCAACCTTGTCTGAAAGGGCTGCCAACTGCCAGGCGCGAAAGGCCCCCATGGAGAACCCGACAACGCCGATGCGACGTGCGTCGACCATGGGGAGCGTTGCCAGAAAATCGACCGAGCGCATGTCTTCATAGGCCATTGTTCCGGCAAGGGAACGTCCCAAATTGAAGAAATTGCTGGCAAGCGCCTGTTGCTGTTCGTATGTCACCGGGCCGCGCTCACCCCAACCAAGGGCATCGACCGAAAGCACGACATAGCCCCGCTTGGCCAGCTCATCGCCAGGAAAGCGGCCAGAGAAATATTTGTCGGCCCACTGCTGCGCGGAAGCAGATACTGTTTGATCACCCCATGGTTTGACCATCTTCTCTTTGCCAATATCAAAGCGCGCCCCATGGTCATGCAGCATTAGCACCGCGGGATGAGGGCCGGGCGTATCAGGCAAAAGAAGCAGAGCGTTGACACGACTTTCATCCGTCAGCGTGAACCTGATCTTCTGAGCGCTGTAGCCTGAACGCTGCTGCTGATCAATAACCTGAGCGTTGAAGGCACGCTTTGAATCTGGCGTTAGCAACGCCTCGCGCAGTAGCGTTTGGGCATAGGTACGCCATTTTGAAAAGTGCTTGTAATGACCTGACAGCCAGCTATCTGGATAGGTCATCTTCTGTTTGAGCAGCAGGTAATTGCCGGGAAGTGCGTCGGCCGTAATGGGAGCGGAAGCTGACTGGGCCTGGGCATTTGCCGTTGCGGCAAGGCTGATCCCGCAAAGCACGAGAGATTTCAGAATATTCAAGGTGCGACTCCGGCTGTTGTTGTTATTGAGGCGAGAGTATAGACAGCAGTATGACAACTTAAAAATGGATGGGCCATCTGGCAATCCGGATCTCAGCTGTTCAGGCCGATATCCGATAGGATGAGGCAGGCCGTTACGTTTGCTATCGAGGTGGAATTCTTTCGATAGGGGGCAGGTCTCACACGCATCTCACCTCGACACGGGAACCATAATCCTTGCAGACCCTCCGTCTCACACCCACGGTGGCCACGTTCCTTGTATCATTCCACTCCATTTCCAGGGGCCTGGATAGCGGTTTACGCTATGGCCGGTACGCTCTTGGACTTACAGCCCTATTGATGCTGGCAGGATGTGGAACACACTCTCCGCAGCAGGTAACTGCGCCCAGCCCAACTGAAGTACAAGCCAGGATTGTCAGGCTCATGCCTGGTAGTGTGTCTGAGCGCCAGGGCTGGGCCAGGGATATTTATATGGCGTTCGATGCGCAAAAAATTCCTCCAACGACCGAAAACATCTGTTCCGTATTGGCGGTGACTGAGCAGGAGTCCACGTTTCAGGCAAACCCTCGAGTGCCAGGCATGGGCTCGATTGCGAAAAAGGAAATCGATCGCCGCGCCGGCAAGTTGCATATACCGGCCTTTCTGGTCCGTACCGCATTAAGCCTACGGTCACCCAACGGCAAAACCTATAACGAGCGACTTGCTGCGGCGCATACCGAAAAAGAGCTGAGCGATATCTTTGATGACTTCATTGGCATGGTTCCGCTGGGCAAGACACTCTTTGGCAGCTTCAACCCTGTTGAAACTGGCGGGCCGATGCAGGTCAGCGTAGCGTTCGCTGAGCGCCAATCCAGAGGTTATCCCTATACGATTGACGGATCGATTCGTAACGAGGTCTTTACCCGACGCGGCGGTGTCTATTTCGGGACGGCACACCTGCTTGGCTATCCGGTCAGCTACACCCAACAGATCTACCGATTTGCCGATTACAATGCCGGTTGGTATTCGAGCCGTAATGCTGCGTTTCAGCGGGCAGTGAGCAGTCTGACAGGCGTTTCTCTTGCGCTGGACGGCGATCTGATCCGCTATGGCTCACTGGAGCCGAGTGCAACCGAACTGGCCGTCCGTAAGCTGGGCAAACGACTGGACATGAGTGAACTGGCCATACGACGTGCGCTTGAAAAAGGAGAAACACTCGATTTCGAGGAATCCAAATTGTACACCCGCGTTTTCGAGCTGGCTGAGAAGAAAGCGGGTAAATCGCTACCTCGGGCCATATTGCCAGGCATTACGCTCGAAAGCCCCAAGATTACCCGCAAACTAACCACCGCCTGGTTTGCCAAGCGTGTCGAGGAGCGCTACCAGCGCTGTCTGGCGCGTGCAAAGTAACGTGCAGCATGCCTTGGTTTACCGAGGCGTGCTGTCGTAGCGCAGTTGGGCCTGATCGATCGCCTCCATATTCGCCTCTGCCCACAACCGAAGTGGCTTGAGCGTCTCGGCGAGGGTAACGCCCAGCTCGGTGATACGGTATTCCACGGTGACCGGAACGGTGGGAAATGCCGTACGCAAGACCAGACCGTCCCGCTCGAGCGTTTTCAACGTCTGCGATAACATCTTCTGGGAAAGCCCGCCGATTCGGCGCAATAGCTCATTGAACCTTAGGGGACTTTCCAGCAGAAGATCAAGTATCAGCACCGTCCACTTATCTGCAATTCGATCCAGTATCCGTCGGGTTGGACAGTCAGCGCTAAATGTGTCGGGTGCCAGAGCCGCTTGATTCATTGGCAGTCACCTCAGGGTAACCAAGTGAGAAAAAAGTGCGTTCTTGTCGGAACGTACCGCGTCAATTAACGTGGTTTCCGAAAGTTACTAACTAACGGAAGGGGACTATACATGAAGGTTGCATTAATTGGCGCGTCAGGAAATGCCGGCTCGTGCATTCAGGATGAGTTGATGAAGCGAGGGCATCAAGTGACTGCAATTGCCAGAAATGCCTCTCGTATAAAAAAGGCAGCAGGCGTACTACCGGTAGCGGTCGATGCGAATAACGAAGCTGAATTGACGGGTGTCCTAAAGGGTCATGACGCCGTTATCAGTGCCGTCATGTTTACCAGCAGCAACCCGGAAACTCTTATCTCAGCGGTAAAAAAGGCTGGGATCAGACGTTATCTGGTAGTGGGTGGCGCGGGAAGCCTTGAGGTGGCACCCGGAGTCAGAGTAATCGATACGCCTGATTTCCCAGCGGAATACAAGCCAGAGGCTTCGGCGGGTGCGCTCTTTCTCGAGCGATTACAAAGGGAGCCAGCGCTTGACTGGACATTCCTTTCGCCCTCGGCCGAATTCGTACATGGGCCACGCACTGGGACGTTTCGACTGGGTGAAGACAGCCTACTGGTAGATCAGAAGGGACGGAGCCACATTTCATTCGAAGATTATGCAATCGCCATGGTTGACGAACTGGAGCAAGGCAGGCATCTCCGCAACCGGTTTACCGTTGGGTACTAAAACGAGGACAGAATCGTTACCGTTCGCTTGCTTGTAAGCGGTTGCGCTTATAGATCCCGTGCAACGGCAGAACTTTTGCGACGGAGCTCATGGATGGCATCTTCAATGATGGTGTTCATGAGTTCCTGATTCGCGGCATGACGATTAAGCAGGCTCCGCTCAACCTTGGCAGGCGTTCGCGGGTCGATGAGCGTAATGACAAATACATCGCCGCGACTCTCAAGTGTGTACTTGACCGGTGGATCGAGCGAGGCAAGGCGGTATTTCAAGGCGTTCACTGTCATAAAACCATTCTGTCGTTGTTTTCACTTCGACAGGTACAGCACCGCCGATGTTCCTACCATTCAGCTCGAAAGGCGATGCTAGAGCGCTTGCTTGCTAGCGATTTACTGGCATGGTGAGGGTGAATACCGTCCCGCTGTCTCGGTTGGAATTTACCTTCATATGGCCACCATGGGAGCGGGCAATTTCATTGACGATGTACAGCCCGATACCCAGCCCCTGTTGCAGGTTGGTCTGAAGCGTCGTTCGGCTGGCCCGCCAATACGGTTGGAACAGGCCAGACAGGATGTTTTCAGAAAGAGGCTCGCCATCGTTGTGGACGGATAGCGTCAGTAAACCATTCTCCACCTCTGCACGGATCAGAATAGGGCTCTGCGGATTGCCGTGCTGAATGGCGTTGGCTGTCAGGTTCGACAGAAGCTGCGCCAGGCGGTCGCAATCGCAATAGACCGTCCCCAATGTATTTACCGCGCTTTCAATGCAGCGATCAGGGTAGGTTGCCTGTAGCTCATTGACGACCTGCCGAAGGTGCAGTTCCAGGTTGCCGCGCTCCTCCTTGGCTAGCGGGATGCCGTTACCCAGCTGTCCTCTGGAGAAATCAAAGATGTCTTCCACCATTCGTAGGGCTCGCTGGGCAGAAGCGTGGATCAGTTCGACCAGCGAGCGCTCCTGATCCTCGCGCGGTGTTTTCAGCAGCCGCTGTGCACCCGCACAAATGGAGAACAGTGGATTGCGCAGATCATGGCCAACCAAGGCAAGAAAATGCTCTCGGGATTTGGCCGTCAGCTTTTCATCAAGCAGCTTGCTTTCGGTTTCGATAAGGTTTTCCTGGGTTTCTATTTCCAGCGAAAGCAGATGAGTAAACGAACTCATCATTGCCAAGGTTTTCGTCTCGTCCAGATTCGCGGGCTCTGGATCCAGTGCGCACAACGTGCCGAAGAAACTGCCATCGCGCCGGAAGATGGGAACCGAGATATAACTTTCAAAACCATACTGCTTGGGGGTTGGGTGGCTGCAGTAGCGCGTATCTGCACTGGCGTTATTGATCAGGATCGAGTCCTGGCTTGCATGGACTTCGCGGCACAGTGTTGTGGTGACATCCAGAGGATCGCCTACCTTGAGCCCAAAGCCGATCAGGTCCAATACGGCACAGGTTGTCCAGGAATCTTCAGTTACCCGTGCGATTGCGACAAAACGAAGAAGGGTGCTTTCAGATATGACCTTGAGAATAACACCAACAGCACTGATTCTAGCGATGATGGAAAGATCATTCGCGAGTGTACGCATTATGAGTTATACCTTGAAGCGAGGCGTACTTCACGGCTGCCCCTGACGATAGATCAGGGTAGTGAACGCGATTATCGTTTCGTTGACAACCTTTGGACGTATACAGTTTACACAGGTGAGACTCCTGGCCAGGGAGACGACTTTCAAAGTCGCTTGCCATTGCCGTCTTTTACCCTCGGATGGCTCAAGAGCCGCCTGCATGACACATCCCTGGCTTAGGCGTGCCCGGAGGCTTACACAGTAGGACGCTGTTGAGCGTGAAGCGCTGCCGTATCAGCAGAACGGCGTTCTATAACGACCGTGCCTGTAGCAGGATGGCTGCTGGCTGGAAATGGAAAAAGCGCACGCCCATACAGGTCACGGCAGCAAGCAATGCCTCTCTAACGACATAACCTCGGGCATAGAGAGGCCTCCAGAACACAGCCGTGTTCAGATTTCACCTTCCCAATAGTCCAAGTTGGCCTCGGTCCTCTGTAGGGCGCGAAACGCCTTGATTCCCTTGGCACTGGCAGTCGCAAGGTACTTACCCGAATCTGGATACTCCACGACTTCGGGCGACTCTTTCGTGCTGATTGACAGGTATTTCAACTCAGCGTGAGACGTATTGATGATCTGATGTGGATAGTCAGGGCCGGCGGGAATAAAAAGCACATCGCCGGCCTGTATCGGCACATGCTCGCCTGCTACCCGCAACGTACCCGTGCCCTCCAGAATGAGAAATGCCTCCTCCTGAGCATGGTGAAAATGATAGGGACATGAGCGCTTGCCTGGCGGAACGATATCCAGCGAAAAACCAAGCTTTTGTGCGGCTGTTCCTTCAGAAAGGCTGCCGCTCTGACTTTCAAACAAAGGGCCGTAGGTTTCATGCGTCAGCGACGCATTGTTCAGGTTGCGAATAAGCGCTTGAGCCAGTACGGCTGCCTTGTTGGAGGGAATTGTTGTCATGGCTGCGAGATCCGTGGGGCGTCTGGTTATGCAGCATAGACAATCATAGAGCGATGACGGATTCCGTTTTTGCTCCTTTGTGCAAGCGATACCATGAAGTGCGATAGCTAACCGCGTCAGCGATCAATGGTGCCGATCGTATAGGAAGCAGTAATGTAAATCTCATTCCTCTTCCGGCACCAACTTGCGGCGCGCAAACAGGCTTTCCAGAATCTTGTTCAACAGCACGACCAGCGCAATAAACACCAGGAAATAAACAACAACATTGTCAGTACCCATAAGCCTGGAAAGCTTACCGGCAATCATTGCAGACAGCGCCAATACACAGACGAAGCGAATGCCCAGTACTAATGCAGACGTGTACTCATGAACCACATTGTCAGGTTTCACGGGGCGATCACTCGTTTCCATAGTCCAACTACCTGGCAAGTCTGATTGCTTGCCTGGCTACTTTAATAGCATTGCAACGATGCTTTTCCGAGCATCATCCTCCGAACGATCACTTATGGCCGATAGGCGCCAATTACAACGGTGATTGATACGCTTGATGCTGGGCCCGTCAGAAAACCGGCGTGATCTGAAGAAGGAGAGATCTTAACAAAGGAAGTTGGCTTCGCCTGATGAAGAGTGGTCAAGTGAGATGAGTTATTGGAGCGGAAGCAATGATAACGAGGTTTGCTGGAGCATGCAGGGCTTCGTGCTGCCCGCTGTCCCTGAGTTACTGACCCTGCAAAAGTATGCTCCGCTCCTTCCAGTTCTTAGCCAGTTGCCGTTGAAAGCTTGCTAGTAAAGAGCGCTTGGTTTTCATTCCGTGGCAAGGCGGGTGTTCGGTTGTAAGGATAAGGCTTCTCTGTATATCAAACCTTATCAGTCGAAAAGAAAAGGGCGTTATCCGATAAAGCAGAAGCTTTAAGCTTGAGGCAGCTTTCCTCTCACGAATCGCATCATGGGGAAGAGGTGGCTAACGTTATATTAAGCGGATAAAGGCTTTTAACACGGCAAACTACAGAAAATGAAGCATACCGATAACGCCTCATACGCTTAAAACTCCACGTCAGTATCGTCACGCTCATCTTCAGCGCTACGTGCTTCCAGATCACCTAACCAGTCCCAATCACTGGTGCGCTCGGGTTTACTCAGCAGCCATTCTATAAAAGCATTCAATAGTAGGTTCACCTAGCTGTATTTATGAACGTGTTGGTTCATTTAAAGACAGTAACTACAAGGATGCCTGATTATTACGCTTATAAATGCTTTCATTATGTTTCAAGGACTTATGATGAACCGAATCAATTGCTATGCAGGACAACGATTAAGTTCCAGAGCCTCTTGGCGAAAGAGGCTCTGGAGGCATAGCTCCGATTAGTTGGCTAGCGCCGCCAATGTCTTGGGATAACCTACGGTCGATCCATTTACCGGAGCGCCCTCGAGATAAACCCCAAGGTTTTTACCTGCCTGGACATAGGTAATCTTGCGAACCTCGCCATTGGCAAGGCGTACAGATTTTCCTACCTTGAATGCCGCCTGGTTGGTTGAGGTGCCAGGAATCGAGAAGCCAGCCTTCTTGCGGTACACACCGTTGAGCCAGTCAGCATTGGTAAAGTCATTGATCGGGCTTGTGGCGAGTACTGCCGATACCAACGCCAGCTTATTAGGATAGCCTACGATCGATCCATTTACCGGAGCGCCGTCCAGGTACACCGCCATATTGGTACCGATCTGGACAGCAGAGATCTTTCTGACCTCTCCGTTAGCAAGTCGCACCGAAGCACCTACTATGAAGGCAGCCTTATTAGCGGCCGTAGCAGGGATCGAGAAACCGGCTTTCTTGCGATAAACACCATTGAGCCAATCGGCGTTAGTAAAGTTGTTGATTACACTACTAACTGCACCGTCTACTCCAGCAACAGGTGTGGTGGTTATTGGAGTTGCTGCCGGTGGTACCGAAGTCGACGGTGCTGTGGAAGAGCCAGTACCCGTAGACGGTGTGGTCGCAACCGGAGTTGTACCCACAGACGGAGTGGATGGCGTTGGCGTCGTGGAGGCGCCTGCCTTCTTCGGGCCTATTTCCGTACAGCTGGTGTTATCCATGTATTTCTTGAGCGTCGGCCACTGCGGGCGATCCTGCCCATTTACCGGCTCAACCGACATGAAATAATTGCCCCAGCCCGGACCTGCCGCCCAGTAGGATGCCGGTACGCAATTCTCTTTCAGGTAGGCCAGCATGTTGTCCATCAGGATGTTCCAGCGCGGGTTGTTATCCGGTACGCCGAACTCACCAATATAGCCACGCTGACCATGCTTCTTCAGCCACTCTACGAACGGCTTGACCCGATTCACGCCATACATCACGTCCAGCTTGTTGACGTCTACGTCACCATAGCTGCCACCGGCGTTCTCATCGAAATACGAGTGCGCCGAGAAAATGATGTTGTTGGACGGATCCTTCAGGTTCAGCAAGGGATCATTCCACTCCGCCCAGCGCGTAGCGCTCGACCAGCCGTTACCTTCCACAATGATCGGGCGGGTCTTGTCTACGGCGCGCACACCGTTGATACCGTATTGCGCAGCGGTCGCCCAGTAGGCCAGGGCCCCGTTGGGCTCGTTCATGATGTCGTAGGCGTACAGGGCGGGTTGATTACTCCACTGCTGGGCAATCTTGGTCATGATCTCCTGGTAGCGCGCATACGGAACGCCACTGGTCCCAATCACCTGGCCGCGATAGCGTGCATAGTTATGCAGGTCCAGAATGATCTTGATGTTGTGCTTTTGCGCATAACCAAAGGTGCGGTCTATCAGGGCTACATAGGTAGGATCAAGAGGACCGCCCAGCTTGGGTTGCAGGCGCTCCCAGATGATGGGGAAGCGGAATGTCTTGATACCCCTGGCGCTCCACTGCTGGAAGTAGGATTCCACCGGAAAAATATAGTTGGTGCCATTGATTCCAGGTAGAACATGGGGAGCAAATCCCGCACCGGACAGGTTCAGACTAACCAGATCGACCGGTTCGGCTTGGGCGGCTACCGAGCCAAAGGTAAGACCCACGAGAAGGGGCAGGCTCTTGAAGAATCGCTTAGAAAAATGAATGGACGTGCTCATAATCACCATACTGCTCTGCTAGTGATGGGCTAGGTCTCGCGTCCATGAATACGAGGGGGCTGCCCTAAATAAAAAGTAATGAGGTCTTGGTACTAGGAGATACCAAGAGGCGCATCCTGACGCTTGTGCCCTTGATTACAAGTGACGTGCCAAAACCTTTACATATAAGGAAACATTTAGGATTAAAGTCCTGATAGCTTTGCTAAATACTTGATGGCGCAATGCTTTCAGCAGGAAGACCGTTTATCGGGTTTGATTTTTCAGGTCGAGTAGGCAGTGCCTGGTCAAGAAGGGACCCCTTGGGCAGTCAGAAATCTGGCTTTCAGGCGAGACCATTCTGGCGCTTTCGTCCAAAAGCAAAAACTTCTTGTCGAGATGCGGGATAATGGCAGCCAATTCGCTTATTCACGTTTCGGTAGTTTTGCATGGAAATCAAGGTCAATTTTCTCGATAACCTTCGGCTTGAGGCTAAGTTCGATGACTTCACGGTCATAGCCGATCAGCCTATCCGCTACAAGGGGGACGGTTCGGCGCCTGGGCCTTTTGATTATTTCCTGGCTTCATCAGCGTTATGTGCTGCGTATTTCGTGAAGCTGTATTGCCAGACACGCAACATCCCTACCGACAACATTCGTCTTTCGCAGAACAATATTGTTGATCCTGAAAACCGTTATCAGCAGATTTTCAAGATTCAGGTCGAGTTGCCGGCAGATATCTCTGACAAGGACCGCCAGGGCATTTTGCGCTCCATCGACCGTTGTACGGTAAAGAAGGTGGTGCAAACCGGCCCGGAATTTGTCATTGAGGAAGTGGACAACCTGGATGCCGATGCTCAGGCGCTGCTGATACCGAGCATGGCCTCTGACACGAACACCTTTATTGCAGGCAAGGATCTGCCGCTTGAGCAGACTATTGCCAACATGTCGGGGATTCTGGCCGACCTGGGCATGAAGATTGAAATCGCTTCATGGCGAAATATCGTTCCCAACGTGTGGTCGCTGCATATACGCGACGCTCATTCTCCGATGTGCTTTACCAATGGCAAGGGGGCCACCAAGGAAGCCGCGTTGGCGTCAGCCTTGGGCGAGTTTATCGAGCGTCTGAACTGTAACTTCTTCTACAACGATCAGTTCTGGGGTGAAGACATTGCCAATGCAGAGTTCGTGCATTACCCGAACGAACGGTGGTTCAAGCCAGGCCGTAAGGATGCATTGCCATCTGAAATTCTCGATGCATACTGCCGGGAAATCTACAACCCTGATGGGGAGCTACGCGGCTCGCATCTGTATGACACCAACTCCGGCAACGTCGAGCGCGGCATCTGTTCGCTGCCCTTTGTACGTCAGTCGGACGGCGAGGTGGTGTATTTCCCGTCCAATCTGATCGAAAACCTGTACCTGAGCAATGGCATGAGTGCTGGTAACACGCTGGCTGAAGCGCAGGTGCAATGTCTGTCGGAAATTTTCGAGCGCGCGGTGAAGCGTGAAATCCTGGAAAGGGAACTTGCCCTGCCTGACGTACCGCAGGACGTGCTGGCAAAATACCCGGCTATTCTGGCTGGCATCCAAGGACTGGAAGAGCAGGGCTTCCCGGTATTGGTAAAGGATGCATCGCTCGGAGGTGAATTCCCGGTGATGTGCGTCACCTTGATGAATCCACGTACCGGCGGCGTATTCGCCTCGTTTGGCGCGCATCCAAGCTTGGAGGTAGCGCTTGAGCGCAGCCTCACAGAACTGCTTCAAGGGCGCAGCTTCGAAGGTCTCAATGATCTTCCTCAGCCTACGTTTGAAAGCCAGGCCGTGACCGAGCCGAACAACTTCGTTGAGCATTTCATTGATTCCAGCGGTGTAGTGTCGTGGCGTTTCTTCAGTGCCAAGGCGGATTTCGAATTTGTCGAATGGGATTTTTCAGCCGAGGGTGAAAATGCCAATGCTGAGGAAGCCGCGACGCTGTTCGGTATCCTCGAGGATATGGGTAAGGAAGTGTACATGGCGGTATATGAGGACCTGGAGGCAACGGCTTGCCGTATCCTGGTGCCGGGCTATTCGGAGATTTATCCGGTAGAGGATCTGATCTGGGATAACACCAACAAGGCGCTGTCCTTTCGCGCTGATATTCTGAATCTGCACCGTCTGGATGACGCCGCTCTGGAAGCATTGGTTGAGCGCCTGGAAAACTGCGAGCTGGATGATTACACCGACATCACTACCCTGATCGGCATCGAATTTGATGACAACACGGTTTGGGGACAGCTCACGATTCTTGAATTGAAGTTGCTGATCTATCTGGCACTGAAGCAGTTCGAGGAAGCGCATGAACTGGTCGGTGCCTTCCTGCAGTTCAACGACAATACCGTTGAGCGTGGCCTGTTCTATCAGGCTTTGAATGCAGTACTTGAGGTATCGCTGGACGAGGAGCTGGAGCTGGCCGACTATGAAGTCAACTTCCGCAGGATGTTTGGCAATCAGCGCATGGATGCAGTGCTGGGCTCAGTGGATGGAAGCATCCGCTTCTTTGGCCTGACGCCCACCAGCATGAAGCTGGAGGGGCTGGATAGACACCTGCGACTGATCGACAGCTATAAGAAACTGCATACGGCACGTGCCAGGGCCGCTGCTTCTGCCCATTAGCTGTCATTGAAGGCGCGTAGTGGCTAGGGTCGCTCCCAGCGACTATACACCTGGCGGATGCCAGCAGTGCAATCGCCTGATTACCTGCTATTTGAGTAATCAGGCGCACTCGCAAGACGGACCTGTTACTGCGTTGGGGCAGAGGAGAACTGCCCTTTGCCCGGCTACGAATGATGGGTCTGCTCTTTAGAGGAGGTACCCAATGGAGGTGATCGTCGTACTTCGGTGATGTAGATCAGGATCAGCGACACCCACACGATGCCGTAGAGCAGCATGAAGCAGCTTGAGTTGATACCCAGGAAGTCGAGCAGTGTGCCAAACAGGATAGGCAACAGGAACCCTCCCAGTCCTCCCGCCATGCCGACGATGCCTGAAACGATGCCCATGTTTTGTGGAAAATCATCGCCGATGTACTTGAAGGTAGAAGCCATGCCGCAGGCAAAAGCGATACCTAGAATAAACAGCAGTGCTGTTGCTCCCCAAACCGGAAGGCCAAGATGAAAGTTCATCGGTCCCCGGATAGTTTGAACAGTAAAATCGGTTTGCGGATAGGAAAGTAGAAATAGACTGATCCACGCGATCCACAATACCCACCACGTTACAGCATGGGCACCAAGCCGGTCTGACAGCAAGCCGCCGAGCGCTCGAAGGGCACCTCCAGGAAGGGAGAAGCAGGCTGCCAGCAGTGAAGCCTGAGCAATCGAGAGACCGTACTCGTTCAGGTAATACTGTGGCATCCAGATCGAGAGCGCTGTGAAGCCCCCGAATACAACGGAATAATACTGACAATATTTCCAGACGCGCCCATCCCGCAGAACAGCCAGCTGCTGTCTAACCGGAACGGAGCGTCCAGGGGCTCTGGTATCCGGTGCGGCAATTATCCAGAACAGAACCGCCGTCACGAGAAGCGCCACGGCATACACACGCGGCACGCTCTCCCAGCCGTAGCGGGCAACAAGGGTGGGCGCCAGGAACATGTTGATGGCGGCGCCAGCGGTACCTGCTCCGAATACCCCCATCGCAAATCCTTTGCGCTCGCTGGGAAAAAAGCGAGCCACGTAGGGCGTTCCAACCGAGAATGAGGCTCCCACAAGCCCAAGTGCCAGCCCCAACAACAGGAATTGCCAGAGCTGGTTTGCGTAGGAGGCTAGCCAGAGGGGAACGGTGCACGTCAGAAGCAGCAAGGTCATCACTGTTCGACCACCGAAGCGGTCTGTCCAGATACCCAGCGGCAACCGGAAAATGGCGCCGGTCAGGACTGGCGTGGCGGTAAGCAGGCCGAACTCAGATGCACTGAGCCCTAGGGAGGTCTGAATGGGGATGCCGATCACGCCAAACATCATCCAGACGGCAAAGGAGATCAGAAATGCCAAGGTGCTCATCACGAGCACACGCAAGGACTGTGTGCTGTTTGAGGATGCGATTGCTGCCGATCCGGTTTTCAAGAGCAGTTCCTCGCGGGAATGATCACGGGATCTCGGTTCGGGGCGTGGCCAGCGGAAGCGCCCGCGGCGGTGCACGATGATCCCGCCGGCCACGCTGAGGGTCGAGCAGGGGCGCTCTCGCCTGCAAAAAGGTCGAAGCCCTTGATGCTGGCGCGTGCGGCCAGTGAGGCGATATAGCCCTGCACGGCCTGCCGCCAACTGGTTTCCTGCAAAAAGGCGATAATTCGCGGGCGTACTGCCTGCAGTGGCGGTACCCGTCCTTTATGACAAGCCAGCACACGGATGATATGCAGGCCGAACCGGCTTTGAACAACTGTGGGGCATACCTCACCTGCTGCCAGTCCGGCAAGGTGGGTTTCGAATTCCGGCACTGTGCTTCCACGCTCAATCAATCCCAGATCGCCGCCCTGCGTTCTTGAAGGACAGTCAGAGAAGCGGGCCGCCAACACGGTCAGTGCTGTCGGGTCATCAAGCACTTCTGCAAGCATCGTTTCTGCCTTTTCCCGTGCCGCCCCAATGGCGCGTTCATCACCGGGGTTCGCTGCGATCAGCAAGTGCTGGACCTGCCAACGGTCAGGACGCTTCAAACGATCAAGGTTGTGCTGGTACCAGCGCTCCAGCTCTGTCTCGGTTGGCTCTGGAAGCTTCAGCTCAGTTTCGAGCAGACGCCTGATGGCGGCCTCGTCGGCCTCCTCACCGGGCTCAGCATCCTGACCGGTGATACCGTGCCGTGTAGCCTCGGCCAAAAGCAGCTCTCGAACGACGAGTGCGCGTGCGGCCTGTTCCCAGGCAGCGGCTGGGTCATCGGCGTCCTGCAGTTGGGCCTCCAGCGAAAGTAGGTCATCAGTAATGGCAATACCGTCAACGGTGATCATTGTCATGTCCCTACTTTTTTTTATGTTCGTCGAGCCGGGTACGGACAGCAGAAGTGCTCTGCTGTAGTCCGGCTGTTATGCCGTCGTCCAGCGCAATGTTGGGCGGAACGCCGAGCGAGGCCCTGTACAAGGCCCACATGGCACCGGGCTGGTCGGTGGTACCTCCGTGCAGTAACAGCGGTAGGTTACTGCGATCGGCCAGCAAGTCCGAAAACTGCTTGACCTGCTCCTGTGTCGGCAGGTCCTGAACGGGAAGGTTGGCGTAGCGGATGCGTGCGAATTCCGCATGTTGTTTTTCGGATGCGATTTCTTCCGCTGGCCTCAGATCCACAATCATGGCGAAACCTACGCGCTTGGCTTCAACCACACCCTCGTCCTCAATCGGACCAGCGATAGCCACAAGCGGCGCAACACGGTGGTACAGCGGCAGACGCTGCTCGGCAATCTGATCCCCGAATGGCGCGATCCCCGGCTGCGGCGCTACATCATCGGCAGCGCCTGCTGCCAGGGCTGCCTCCATGAACAGAACACCGGATAACAGCCAGAGCATTCGCTGGAAAGGCGTCATACGCCCTCCTTGGAAATGTTGGCGTTCTTGCGAACGATCTGCCATCCAGGGCGGCCCAGGTACCAGACAGGCGCAGACCAGACATGGACGAGCCGGGTAAAAGGCACAAGAAGGAACAGCGTCATACCGCAAACCAGATGCAGCTTATAGACCCAAGGCACGTCGGCCACCAGCTGCGCCGAGCCCGGGCGGAACAAGAGAATGCTGCGAGACCACTCGGCAAGCACCAGCATGTAGGTGCCGTCCAGATTTTGCGACGATTCGGGCAGCGTGCTGATCCCGAGGCAGAGTTGGAAGAAGATGAAGAGCAGGATGAAAATATCGGTCGGCTTGCTGGTCTGGCGAATGCGGGCATCCGTCAGGCGCCTATGTATCAACAAAATTCCGCCCACTACGCCGAGGGCGGCGAGCGCACCACCCGTCACGATAGCCAGGATCTGCTTGGCTTTCACGGTCAGGCCGAGGGCATGGTAGACCTCAGGCGGCGTAAGTAACCCCGCAGTATGCCCGACAAAAAGGCCCAGAATGCTGATGTGAAAAAGATTACTGCCCCAAACCAACTGGCGACGTCTCAAAAACTGGCTTGACTGACTTCGCCAGGAGAATTGGCTGCGGTCAAATCGTGCCCAACTGCCCAGAAAAAAACAGATCATGCACAGGTACGGGTAAAACCCGAACAGGAACTGGTTGAGCCAATTCATGCGGCATACCTCTAGCGTTCTATGAGACGGATGGGTGAAACCTGCACATCGCGTTCGAACTGTGCAACCAGGGCGGCTGCGTTCGAGCAGGCACTATCGGCAGCTACGGGCTCCATAAAGCTGACAGGTGCTTCTTCGTAGCGGGCATCCAGTGCCTCAGGGGTATCTTCCTGTTCTCCCTCGGCCAGCCTGGAGGCGACTACCTCGGCGTCAGCTGGCCGTGAACCTAATGCCTCGATAGCGCGCAGCACTGCAGCATACGGTGTTTCGCGTTTCTCGAGACGACTGGCCAGAAGCGCAACGATCTCTACAATCTCACCGAGCAGGACGGCGGCGTCGGAGGGTGCATGACACGAAACGTATTCCAGAAAGACCGGTAGAAAATCGGGCAACTCATCGCCTGACAGCTCTAGCCCAACGGCCCGATAGTCTTCGACGAGGTTGGCCATGGCCTGGCCCCGGTCCCGTGAGTCACCGTGCACATGACCGAATAGATAGAGCGAGAGGGAGCGTGAGCCGCCATCAAACAGCGACACATAGTTCCCTTGCGCCTGTATAGGGTCAGTCGCTGCCAGATGGTCGCAAAAGGCGATGACCTGGTCACGCTGTGTGACGGGTAGCGGTGAGTCATTCAGGATATATCGAATATCCGGCAGGGCCTCCATGAGGGCCTGGTCGGGGTAAAGCAACAGTCCGGCAAGTGCCTTGCACGTTATCATCACGTTACTTCCTGTCGAGAGGGAAGCGCTCACCCCGGGTCTTGCGGGTGTCCTGGCCCCACAGCATGAAACGGCTGTTCCCTTCGGAAGTCATCTGCCCGAAATGGAAGCCGGCAATGCCGCGCTGGTCGTAAGCATTTTCGGCCACTTCCTTATGCGAGGTCGGGATCACGAACCGGTCCTCGTAGTTGGCGATTGCCATTACGCGGTACATCTCTTCGGCCTGTCGCTCTGTCAGACCGACCGCATCGAGCATGGTGGTATCGACAATCCCTTCGATATTGCGCCGACGCATGTAGGCTCTCAGCGCCAGCAGCTTGCGTAGCGTGTCGCGGATGGGCTCCTCTTTTCCCGCCGTCAGCAGGTTAGCCAGGTAGCGGACCGGGATACGCAGGCTGTCTACATCCGGGATGCCTTCAAGGGTAGCCAGGGCGCCTGCATCGGCCGCCTCCTGAATCGGCGACAGGGGAGGGATGTACCAGACCATCGGAACGGTTCGGTATTCAGGGTGAAGCGGGAAGGCCACCTTCCACTCACAGGCCATTTTATAAACGGGCGAGCGCTGGGCCGCCTCGATCCAGTTATCCGACACGCCGTCTTTGCGAGCCTGCTCGATTACAGCCGGGTCGTGCGGATCAAGAAAGATGTCCAGCTGCGCCTGATAGCAATCCTGAACATTGGCCTGAGAGGCAACCTCAAGAATCCTGTCGGCGTCGTATAGCATCACGCCCAGGTAGCGAATACGGCCTACGCAGGTTTCCGAACACACGGTCGGCTGACCGCTCTCGATGCGCGGATAGCAGAAGATGCACTTCTCGGACTTGCCCGTATGCCAGTTGTAATAAACCTTCTTATAAGGGCACCCGGTTACGCACATGCGCCAGCCGCGGCACTTCTCCTGATCGATCAGGACAATGCCATCTTCTTCGCGCTTATAAATAGCCCCTGACGGGCACGCGGCAACGCAAGTAGGGTTCAGGCAATGCTCACATAGACGAGGGAGAAACATCAGAAAGCTGTTTTCAAACTCTCCATAGATCGCTTTCTCGACTTCCTTGAAGTTGTAGTCTTGCGAGCGTTTGTGAAACTCGGTACCGAGTGACTCTTCCCAATTGGGCCCCCAGCTGACCTTTTCCATCCGCTCGCCAGTCACAATCGAAACCGGCTGAGTCGTTGGGGCAGCCTCGCTTTCACCTACGCCATGAATGTAGGAATATTCGTAATCGAACGGCTCGTAGTAATCATCGATTTCCGGCAACTCCGGATTGGCAAATATCTTGGACAGAATCCGCCATTTGCCGCCAGTCTTCGGTCGCAGTTCACCGCCCTTGCCAAGCACCCAACCGCCGCGCCAGCGCTCCTGGTTCTCCCAGTCTTTAGGAAAGCCAATGCCCGGTTTGCTTTCTACGTTGTTCCACCAGGCGTATTCGATTCCCTGGCGGGTCGTCCAGACCTGTTTACAGGTCACGCTGCAGGTGTGGCAACCAATGCATTTGTCGAGATTGAGAACCTTGCCGATCTGCGCCCTGACTTTCATGTCCGCTGCCCTTCCACGCGAGATTCCTCTTCGGTTTTCATCACGGCGATCTTTTCGGACAGCGGTCGGTCGCGCCAGTCGACGTTTCTCATCTTGCGCAGCACGATAAATTCGTCCCGGTTCGATCCAACGGTGCCGTAATAGTTGAATCCCCAGGACAGCTGGGCGTAGCCGCCAATCATATGTGTGGGCTTAAGCACAACACGGGTGACGGAGTTGTGTATACCGCCGCGATTCTGCGTGACCTCGCTGCCCGGCACATTCGCCGTACGCTCGGCCGCGTGATACATGAACGCGGCCCCTTCAGGTATGCGTTGGCTGACGACCGCACGTGCGACCAGTGCACCATTACGGTTGAACGCCTCAATCCAGTCGTTATCTTCAATGTCTGCCTTGGCGGCATCACGCTCGCTGATCCAGACGATTGGCCCACCCCGCGCCAAGGTCAGCATGATCAGATTTTCGGTATAGGTACTGTGGATGCCCCATTTCTGGTGAGGTGTGAGGAGGTTGAGAGCAAGCGGCGGATTGCCGTTGTCATGCGCCTGAGCTAGCTCAAGAGACGCCGAGCGCGTATCGATCGGAGGGCGATACGTGGCGAAGCCTTCGCCAAAATCCCGCATCCAGGGGTGATCCTGATAGAGCTGTTGGCGTCCGGTTAGTGTTCGCCATGGGATCAGCTCGTGCACGTTCGTCCAGCCAGCGTTGTAGGAGATCTCATGGCTTTCGATGCCCGACCAGACCGGCGATGTCAGGATGGGGCGGGGCTGGGCGGCGATATCACGGAACTCGATCTTTTCACCGGCACGTCGTTCAATCAGGTGAGTGTGATCACGGCCGGTTACCTCCGAGAGGACCTGCCAGGCTTTATAGGCTACCTGTCCGTTGGTTTCGGGTGCCAGCGCCAGCACCGTTTCGATCGCGTCGAGATCCGACCGCATGCGTGGGCGATTGTTTGCGCCGGGGTCAGGTAGATTGACGTCACGCAAGTGTGCCACCTCCGCCTTCGTATCCCACACCATGCCCTTGGTACCGTTCCCGCGTTCCTCAAGCAGGGGACCCACGCTGACAAAGCGGTCGTAAGTCGCGGGATAGTCGCGGGTAACCAGGGTAACAGCAGGCATGGTGCGCCCTGGAATGCCAGCCGGTCCTCCATGCTTCCAGTCTTGCCCTCCATAGGGCTGGGACAGTTCGGATGGCGTGTCTTTCAGGGTTGGGGTCAGCACTACGTCTTCCTCAACGCCCAGTTGACCAGGCGCAAGCCGCTGGAACGTATTCGCCAGTTCTCGAAAAATGGCCCAATCCGTGCGTGCGCCCCAAACCGGGTCCACCGCGGCTTGCAGTGGATGGATAAAAGGATGCATGTCGGAGGTGTTGAGGTCAGCCTTTTCGTACCAGGTGGCAGTTGGCAGGACCACATCGCTGAAGAGCGTGGTAGTATTCATGCGAAAATCGATGGTAACCAACAGGTCTAGCTTGCCCTCTGGAGCCTGCTCTCGGTAAACCACTTCTTCGGGCCGCTGATCGCTTTCCTCGTTAAGTACATTGTTGCGTGCACCTAACAGGTGTTTCAGAAAATACTCATGACCTTTGCCGCTAGCGCCGAGCAGATTGGAGCGCCAGACGAACAGGTTGCGTGGCCAATTCTCGGGCGCGTCTGGATCTTCGCAGGCCATTTGCAGGGAGCCTGCATGAAGGGCGTCGGCCACGTACGCAGCCGGGTCTTGGCCTGAAGCGCGTGCGGCACGCGCCACATGCAAGGGATTGGTCTTGAGCTGCGGCGCACTGGGCAGCCACCCCATGCGCTCGGCTCGAACATTGCAGTCGAGCATGGTTCCAGACCACGCCGTGGGATCTGCCAGTGGCGAGATCTGCTCGCGTAACTCCATACGCTCATAGCGCCACTGATCAGTGTGGGCATAGAAAAAACTCGTCCCGTTCATCTGTCGTGGGGGACGCGACCAGTCTGTCGCAAACGCGACCGGCAGCCAGCCGGCTTGAGGCCGCAGCTTTTCCTGCCCGACGTAATGCGCCCAGCCGCCTCCGGACTTCCCTACGCAACCACACAGGATGAGCATCGACATGATGCCGCGGTAGGTCATGTCCATGTTGTACCAGTGGTTCAAGCCCGCACCGAGGATCACCATGGAACGTCCTTGGGTCGCTTCGGCATTGGCTGCAAAACCACGAGCTACGGCAATGCAACGATCCCGCGGAACGCCTGTGATCGACTCCTGCCAGGCGGGCGTTCCTGGAATATTTTCGTCAAAACTGCTTGCGCCGTCCTCGCCCAGTCCGCGACTGACGCCATAGCTGCCAAGCATCAGGTCGAACACAGTCGTGATTTCGACCTCGCGTCCGTCCTTGAGCGTCACACGACGTACAGGTATCCGGCGTTTCTGAATAGGGGCATGGTCAGTAAGACCAAACTTGCCTTCGCTGCCAAAGTAGGGGAAAGCAACGGTTGCAGTCGCCTCGCCTAGCAGCGTTAGGCGCGGGGAGATCTCTGCTCCGCTGGCGCCATCCTTGGGTTCCAGATTCCACTTGCCTTTCTGACCCCAGCGGAACCCGGCGCTGCCCTGTGGCGCTACGATAGCATCGGTCGTTTCGTCAATCACAACGGGTTTCCAGTCGGGATTGTTGTCCTGGCCGAGGTTATCGGCAAAGTCGGCGGCACGAAGCATGCGGCCAGCAACGAGCCCTTCGGGATGACGTTCGAGCACAATCAGGAAGGGCAAGTCGGAGTATTGACGGACGTATTCCTGGAAGTAAGGCACTTGCCGGTCGACGAAGAACTCCTTGAGGATTACATGACACATGGCCAGGGCAAGGGCCGCGTCGGTGCCCTGCTTGGGATGTAGCCACAAGTCGGCGAAGCGGGCCACCTCGATGAAGTCTGGCGCGATCACCACACTTTTGGCCCCGCGATACCGGGCTTCGGTGTAGAAGTGAGCATCGGGCGTCCGTGTCATGGACACATTGGAGCCCCAGAGCAGCAGATAGCCAGAGTTGTACCAGTCTGCACTTTCCGGAACGTCTGTCTGCTCGCCAAAGGTCTGAGGTGATGAGGGTGGCAAGTCGCAGTACCAGTCGTAAAAGGACAGGCACGTGCCTCCGATCAGGCTGAGGTAGCGTGTGCCGGCCGCATAGCTGATCATCGACATGGCGGGAATCGGTGAAAACCCGACCACCCGATCAGGCCCCCAGGCCTTGATTGTGTGAATGTTGGCAGCGGCGATAAGTTCGTTGATCTCATCCCAATCCACTCGTACGAAGCCACCCAAGCCCCGCACTTCCTGGTAACTCCGCCGTTTGGCAGCATCGCTCTGGATGGATTCCCAGGCCTGAACAGGGGAAAGCGTCTTGCGTGCTTCGCGCCAAAGCGCAAGAAGGCGACCGCGTACCATCGGATATTTGATGCGGTTGCTGCTGTAGAGATACCAGGAATAACTGGCGCCACGGGGACAGCCACGCGGCTCATGGTTGGGAAGATCAGGACGGGTCCGCGGGTAGTCGGTCTGCTGAGTTTCCCAGGTCACCAATCCATTTTTGACATAGATCTTCCAGCTACAGCTGCCTGTGCAATTGACGCCATGGGTAGATCGTACGATCTTCTCGCTTTGCCAGCGGGACCGATAATTATCCTCCCAGGCGCGATTTTCGTCAGTGGTTACTCCATGACCTTCCGAGAAAGATCCCTTGTACTTTTTGAAGAACAGTAGTCGATCAACGAACTGGCTCAAAACGTCGGCTCCCTTGTCTCGGTCCTTTCGAGCCTAGCAACGACTATTTTGCTTCGCGAATAGGAGTGTTTAATTCCGATAAGCGGTATTGGTCGAGCGAAGCAAGTTGGCACGTTTTGTGGCGAGCATGCACTTGAGGACGTTGGAAGATAGATACGTCTAGGCTCTTGTAATTACACGCTTTTTTTGTGTGGTTATTTGCGCTTAGGGGTGTCTATTTACCGTTTAAAGAACTCATAGGGAGCCAAAGAACATTGAGTCGTACGAAAGGTACATGCGCTACTGTCAAGCCCGGACCAAGATCAAACATTGCCGTTTTAGGTTCAGCCTTTCGGTAAAGGGTAAGCATTCCGGCTGACGTCATCGCTTGTCAAAACGCCTCAATACGGCCGTCAAATGTTCCGAGAACAACTCTTCAGGTTGCTAATACAGAGGCCAGGGTAGTTTGATGTCCTGGAACGTATTATCATGTGCACAGGCGCATTTGGAGTGCGCGTTTCACCTGCTCATTAAAAGGACTTAGCCATGACCGATATCAATCAAACCGTCCAGCCTGCTCCATTGCAGCAGCCGATTGTCAGCAATTCGAATATGGCTGGCATCGTCTATGTTCTGTACATTGTAGGTTTCTTCAACGGCGTTACCGCGCTGATTGGACTTATCCTAGCCTATGTCAACAGAGATACGGCAGATCCGATTTCTCGTTCGCACCTGGATTATCAGATCCGTACATTCTGGTGGGGACTTCTGTGGCTTGTACTGGGGTTTGCTTCAACCCTGCTTATCATCGGATGGTTCGTGCTGCTTGGCTGGGCAATCTGGACGATTTATCGAATCGTGAAAGGGCTGACGGCAATCAATAATCGTCGTGGAATTTAAGTAAGCGTAATCTCGGCTTATATCTAACTGGCCGCCTGGGGTTTGAATGTTTACCGCCGATACCCCGGGCTGGCGTCCAATCCATAGAAACACACCACCAACAAGCCTGCCTATCAAGACGCACCCATCAGTGTAAGCGCTATCGTTTTCAACACTGCTGCTACTCGTGAATTAAATAACCTTGGAAGATAAGACTGTTCTTATCTGCACATGAGGGCCTGTTATTTAGCAGGGGATATTTTTGACGAGCAATCAAGAAAAGTAGATGGAGCATAATCGGACA
This sequence comes from Pseudomonas sp. JZ114, assembly GCF_051027705.1. Taxonomy (NCBI): domain Bacteria; kingdom Pseudomonadati; phylum Pseudomonadota; class Gammaproteobacteria; order Pseudomonadales; family Pseudomonadaceae; genus Pseudomonas; species Pseudomonas sp. JZ114. Next base: position 618,137 of record NZ_CP069257.1, on the reverse strand, counting down.
TGATCAATTCATGTCCGATCTGGTACGCAATGAGCGGTTTTCAAAACTTCAATTGCATAACCCTATATTAGGCTTAGACGTTTTTAGGGTTCTGCCCGAAGCGGTTATCGACAAGATCTCCTTCCAGGCACATAAGCACCAGGAAAATGATTCCGCCTACTGCTGGAACGCCACTGATAAGAGCCCACCAACCGCTTCGGTTGGTATCATGAAGGCGTCGGATAGTGACGGCCACATTTGGAAGAATCATAGCCAGGGTATAGACACCACATAACCAAGGGCCCCAGCCAATTACTCCATCTACAACGGCAAGTACAACAGTAATGATCGCGCTGAACAGGGCGAACATCCAATATTCTTTCCGTCGAGCACGGCCATCAAACTTGACGTAGTTACTGACTACCGAGAGATACCATTCCATTTATTACATCTTCCTTATACAAGCCAGGCATAAAACGCCAGCATCCTAAAAAACAATGAAGTTTAGGATAGGGAATCAGTAAAAGAACAGATGATTGCACAGAGCTGCTATTTGCTATGAGAGCAAGCAATGCAAGAGAAATCTTTCCCAGATCATCCATAATCTTTCACAGAAGCCAGTCCATAGCTTCAAGGTGGGCGGTAAGTTTACAGATGAAGTCAACTTGACGCTACAGTAAAAGCGCTATCATTCATTCCAGATAAGTGACCAGTGTGTAATAGTTGGAAAATTCAGCTTTTCAATCACTTAGATACGTCGAAGGTATTGAATCAGTGAAGTACCATGGTTGGCGTATCTTTTAAGGTTTGGCAACCTGAGCATTGAAATAGCCGCTATTGCTTGGTTAGGTATACCGGCAGGCATCGTGGATCTATCGTACATGCGGCTGACTCAACCAGACTAAAAAGTCAGACAGTTGTGTAATAGTTCTGACAAACCGTTCAGGATTATAACGTGTAAATGTTACCTTTAAAGGTTTACTAGCGTGTGGCTTCATAACCAGATCCTGGCTCTCAAAACTATCACTACATAGTTTGTGGTTGCATTTGATAAGTCAGCGTTTGCCTATGAAGTGGGCACGTATGCATTCCCTCGTGCAAACCCATTGTCTTAACGTTTAAATCCATTGATACATCGTCAGCATCGACTTCTATCGAACAAAATGTATGGCTGTTCGCTGGGGTGCGATGAGTCCTTAGACAGTCGTAGCATGCCAAGCTGCTACAAGTCACACAGTAGGGTTATATCATTGGGTGGGTATCAACACCGCTATAATCGTCGTAAAACTTGAGCGAGATCAAAAACGTTTATCCAGATTTCGATACGTTAGGGGTTCACCTCATACGTTCAGGAGTCTCGGATGGCCAAGAAATTTCCTTTGCAGCCTAAGCATCCGGAGCGCATCTGTTGGGGGTGCGATATGTATTGTCCTGCAAACTCGTTAGCTTGCGGTAATGGCGCCAGCCGTACCATGCATCCGGTTGAGCTGTTTGGTGAAGACTGGGATACGTTCAATGCAACCGGGGGTGAGCCGGCAGAAAGCGAGAGCCCCGAACACCAGCTGAAACAGTAGGTCCGAACGTCCAATTAACCTATCGTACGTTCGTTTGGCTTAAGCTGTAGTCTCTTCAAATCGGATGAGAGGCTATAAGACGTGCTTACCCTGCGGCATGCCTGGTCAGGTCCCGTTGAGCTGGTGGATGCCAGCGGTACGGGTCACCGATTCGCCAAGCACAGCCATGATGAGTGTGTAATTGGCGTTAATTTGGAAGGCGAGGAGCACATCTGGCTGGATGGCAGGATATTCAATGCCGGCAAGGGATCCATCACTCTGTATAACCCCGGCCAAATACAAGGCGGCGGGGCCCATGAGGGAGCCTTCTGGCGCTACGTAGGGCTTTATGTATCGGCGGACTGGCTGGCCCAAAGCCTTGGGGTCAATCAAGTTGAGTTCGAGCGTCCTTTGCTTTATCAGCCAGACATTGCAAACCGCTTTGCCTGCGTGGTGCAAATGGCGTTACGAGGCAGCTCCATGAGCAACCCACACGTTCATCAGGCGTTGGTCCTGTTACTCGCAGAGATCACGGAGCTGAGTGGTGTTGCACTGACCACGCATTCAGCCGAGCCAGAGGTGGTTCTTCGTATTCAGGAGTGTCTTGCCGACTCCTTGGCGCAAATGCCTACTTTGGACGAACTAGCCCTTTTGACCCAGCGATCCAAGTATCAATTGCTGAGGACATTTCAAAAGGAAACGGGGTTGAGCCCACATCAATGGGCCATGCAGCTGAGAACGCGGCGAGCACGGGGACTGCTGCGGCAGGGTATGCCCGCCACGGATGTTGCTTATACGCTTGGCTTTGCTGATCAGAGCCACTTGAGTCGCCACTTTCGTTCGGCTTATGGAATACCGCCTGGCCAATATCAACGCCTCTACAGGTCCTGCAATCCTGTTCAAGATTATTGAGCAGGGGCAACCCATACTGATCGCCCTTTCTTTCCGAGACGCCTGATATGCTGACAATCTTCTTATCGGCCTTTTTGTTTGGCGCTGCGTTCTGCCTTTCGCCTGGACCTGTCCTGGCTGAAACGTTGCGTCGTGGCTTGTCCAATGGTTTCAGGCCGGCCCTAATGGTTCAGGTAGGATCTTTGCTGGGCGACGCCGTGTGGGCTGTATTAGGGTTGGTAGGGCTGTCAGTCCTGCTGGGCCATGAGCCGATTCGCATACCCCTAACGCTACTCTGTGCGGTTTATCTGGCCTGGCTAGGCGTTCAGAGTCTCAAGGATGCGTGGCGCCTGCCGGTCGGTACAGGTGAATCAGGTCAACCGCAGCAGGGCGCCTTGATGGCGGGTGCTGCCATCTCGTTGACTAATCCAAAAAACATTGTGTATTGGGGCGCGTTGGGAAGCGCCTTGTCGGGTATAACAGGCGACACTCCCAGTATTGCAAACACAGCGATGTTCTTTAGCGGAGTCATGAGTGCCTCCATTTTGTGCTGCTTTCTGACGGCAGCGCTTGTTGAGGGGTTCCGGCGTGCCAGCTCGCCAAACTGGCATAGAGCCAGCCATGCCCTGTGCGGAATCCTGTTGCTCATCATGGCTGGGCTCGCTCTGCATGGTCTCTGAGTGCGATCTTATACATGCGCTATAAAAGACAGGTAACCGTTTTGATAAAGGTAACGGCCAATCATTACAAAGCAGATGGCTACGATGAGAGGCCTGATCAGTCGGGCACCGCCACCGATAACGGCCAGTGAGCCCAGATAGGCACCCGCAAGCTGTCCGACTGCCATGATGCCACCTACCAGCCAAAGTACCTTGCCGCCCACGATGAAGATTGCAAGGGATGCAAGGTTGCTCGCCAGGTTAAGGGACTTGGCAGTTGCCGTAGCGGTAATAAGGTCGCGGCCCCGTAAGGCTACCTCGCTGAGTGAAAAGAACGAGCCCGTGCCAGGGCCGAAAAAACCGTCGTAAAACCCGATAAGGGGGACAACCAGGAGACGGTGCAGCCGCTCCCCCATGCGCGGCTTGCGCTCAACAGTACCTGCGCTTGGCGCAAGCAGAAAGTACAACGCAATACCACCCAATATGAAAGGCACCAGGACTTCAAGAGCGGAGGCATCCACACGCTGAATAACCACGGCGCCCACGGCTGCACCAATAAAGGAGGTCAAGAAGGGCTTTTTGACATCTGCCCAGGCGATCTTGCGTTTACGAAGCAGGGTCAATGTGGCGATTAGCGCCCCAAAGGTGCTCTGGAGTTTATTGGTTGCAATGGCTTGTACCGGTGGGATCTGAGCCAGCATCAGGGTAGGCACGGTAATCAGCCCGCCGCCACCTGCCAGCGTATCGATAAAGCCTGCCGCAAAGGCAACCAGCCCGAGTAACAGCAGAAAGGTGGGATCTAATACTATATCCATTTCAACATCCTTTGATGACGCGAGACGGATACGATAGAGCAATGCCGGGTTTTGTGTTGCAATGTGGTATTGCAGAAATCGCAACAAGGAAGGCGGTATGTCACTGGCTCAGTTATGGGAGCTACAAGCCTTTTGCGCAGTAGTGGATCGCCATAGTTTCGTGAGTGCGGCGCGCCTGCTGGGACGCTCTCCCAGTACAGTGACGCGCGCCATACAGAGCCTTGAGGCGCAGCTGGGGCATGAGCTTTTGCAGCGCTCACAAAAGCAGGTCCGATTGACCGAGGCGGGGGAGGCGTATTATGGCTACGCCAGGCAGATGCTGTCGCTGCAGGCCGAGGCAGAGGAATCACTCTCGGTACAGGGTACGTTGGCGCAAGGGTGGATTCGCTGCTCCGCCCCTGAAAGCCTGATGATGGATTTCTTGCCCAGCGTCATGGCGGAGTTTGGGCGGCGGAACCCCCAGATCAGCATTGATATACAGGTAAGCGATGCGGCACATGATCCCATTGCAGACAAACTGGATTTTGCTATTCGTGGTGGCTTTGCCTATCCCAGCGAGCTGATCGGCGCGCCATTGTGGAGCTATCGGCGTCACCTTTATGCAAGTCCGACATATCTCGCCATACGTGGCGTGCCTGAAGCGCCCGAGGCGCTTGTCGAGCATGACCTGCTGATGCATACCTCCCCAAGAATTCTCAAGGATTGGTATTTCAGGCAGGGCGATGCTCAGGTCCGTTACAAGGCCCAGCCCCGTTACCGTCTCAGTTCAGGCGTAGCGTTATATAACGCTGCTGTCCAAGGTCTTGGTATCTGCCGGCTGGCAGACTGGCTTGCAGAACCGGCGGTGCAGGCGGGACGTTTAGTCCGGGTATGCAGCCATTATCGACTGACTTCCTCAACCGGGCATGACCCACAGATACATGCCGTTTATGCCAGTACCCAGCTGCCTCAGCGGGTACGCGCATTTCTGGAGGCGATCAAAAGCGCCGCGCGTAAACGTTACGCCTGAAGCGGTTGAGTCGTTGGTGCGACAGGCCCAATCACCCTGCAGAGGTACAGATGCTTGTAACCGTTTATGGTGTCGTCTTGTTCGCGGCGGCCTTGCATGCCACTTGGAATGCAATCGTCAAAAGTGGAAGCGACAAGATCCTTATCACTGCAGTGATTACCGCTGCAGCGGCATTGATAGCAGCCTTGATCCTGCTATTTGTCCCTCCGCCGGCAGCGCCCAGCTGGGGTTTCATTGGAGCATCTGCTGTACTGCAGGTAGTGTATTACAACCTGGTGGCACAGACTTATCGCGTCGCTGAAATGAACCTGGCATACCCGTTGATGCGGGGAACGGCGCCGCTGCTGGTAGCGGTCATCAGCACGGTGGGATTAGGCGAGCATCTGAGCACGACGGCCTGGGTGGGTATCGGCACGATTTGTCTGGGTATTTTGTTGATGGCGCGCAGACGTGTCTCCAGTCATAGGGCAGGGGTGGGTTTGGCGCTACTTAACGCTTTGGTTATTGCTACTTACACATTGGTAGACGGGGCGGGCGTCAGAATGTCGGGTGCACCGCTGGCGTATACCCTATGGATTTTTCTTCTGACAGGCGCGGTTATGACGGCCTGGATGCTTTGGCGCAATGCCCATGCCTTCGTATCATTTTTCCGCGTTCAATGGCTGGTGGGACTGGTAGGGGGAGCTGGAACATTGGCGTCTTATGGCCTGGCGCTTTGGGCGATGACCCTGGCGCCTGTGGCCGTTATCGCTGCCTTGCGAGAGACCTCGATTATATTTGCGGCGCTCATCTCCGTGCTTGTTCTGAAAGAGCGCATGAGTCGGGGTCGAATTGCGGCGGTATGTGTCATGGCTATAGGGGCAATGATTCTGCGTCTGGCTTGACTAGTCAGGTGGCAAGCCAGATGCCAGCAAGTCTCGCCGATATTTGACGAAGCCGCGCTTGCTGTCACCCTTGAAGCCTGCCCGCTCGAAGAAGGCGTGGGCCTGAATCCGGTGGGCTGAACTCAATAACATGATCTTGGAGCAGTCCTTGTCGATACAGCGTTGCTCGATGGTTCTGATCAGCTGCCTGCCGACGCCCGTTCCGCGTTGCGCCTCGTCAACGATTACATTCTCTACCACCGCAAACGGTTGAAAACCAAACATTGCATCCTTGCAGAAGATCAGCAACGCGCTGGCGATAACGGTGCCGCCATATTCGGCCACTAAAAGCTCATGGACAGGATCATGCTGAAGCTCCTCCAGACGAGCCGGAAGCACAGTAATGAACGCACTGTCCACAAGTTGGCTGTATAGCCGTTGGAGGTAGCCGGCATCGTCAGGTTGTGCACGTCGAACGGTTAACATGCGTGGACGATCTCTGTTGTGGTGCGTTGGCAGACTTTATCTGTGGCCTTACCGAGGGATATCTCCGGTTGGCCGAAGCATCTTGTACATCGGTATACAGTCCAGCGTAAGACCACGAGGCGAATGGTAAGTGGATACCTTTTCACCTACAAAACCACACTTTCGATAAAACGGCGCCGCGTTCAGGGTTGCGTCCAGGTGAAGGTAGTCCAGGTCTGCCTGAACGGCAAGCGTTTCGAGATGCTCCAGCATCTGGCGCGCAGCCCCTTGTCCCATGTAGTGGGGTAATACAAAGATTGCGTCGATCTTGCCGGATGTCAGGTCAACCATACCTGTTCCGATGATGCGCTCATCCGAGACCAGGACATGGAAATGGTCCTCGACATCATTTTCATAGCTTTGCGTAAAGGTGCCACTGGTCCAGATCCGGATTTGCTCGTCACTGTAGGACGATGGGCATTGATGACGAATGGCCTCACAGCGGACTGTCCAGGTGTCCGCCGTGTCTGCGCGGTTTGCCTTGCGAATGTGAAACACGTTATGACCCCTCTGATTGAGCAGCCGGACGGACTCATTCCCTGGCACCACGAGGCGCTATTTGCTGCGTGCAGAGAGGGTACATCCAGGAAGACGCACAGAGCCACAACAGCACACCTGCGCTGGCGACCAGCGCCAGTATTTTAAACGCTTCAGCATAGCCGTAACGGGCTGCGAAAAATCCGCCCAGGCTGGTACTCAAGGCAGCACCGATGCCCTGTACTGTCATGACGGCAGCAAGGCCGGTGTTGAATCGCCCGGAACCATCCAGAATGCGGGCTACCAACCCCGGTACGGCTACGCCCAGCAAGCCCGCACCAATACCGTCGAGCAACTGGACAGGGATCAGAACCCAGGGTGCCTGGATGAATGAGGCCAGCAGGCCGCGAAGAGGCAAGGCCAACAGTGCCAGTATAAACACGATGTAATAGCCCTTGGTCTGGGCCAATCTGGCCGCCAGCAGTGCCATGACGATCATGGTGGCCTGAGCCACGATTACGGTAGCAGCGGTATAGGCACTGGGGTCGCCAGCGGTGCCGCGCGCTACCATTGCCTGGCCCAGCAACGGGAGCATTGCCGCATTGCCAAGGTGAAAGAGCAGCACTGTAACTGCCACGGTTAGAAGGGGGCGGTTGCGGAAAAGGGCTGACCAGGAAAGCTTTTGCGCATGATCCGGCGAGCCAGCGCGGGCTGCCTCGTGATCAATCTGGTCAGCCCGTATCCTGGCTAGCATATACAAGGCGGCCAATGTCAGAACGCCCATCAGGACGAATACAGCGCCCAGGCCAAACCAGTAGCCGAATACGCCAGCGCCGATTGCAGCAAAGGCATTACCACCATGGTTGAACGCTTCATTTCGACCTAGCTGATGGTCGAACCCTCGTGTTCCTACAAGGCCCAGGGTAAGTCCTGCAATGGCGGGTGGAATAGCGGCACCGGCGATACCGGCAACCATCTGCGCGATGCTGGTAAAGAGAAAAGTAGGTAGAAAATAATTGAGGGCGCAGGCCACAAGAATGCACAAGGCAGCCCATGCAACAATACCGCGCTTGGCCTGTAGTGCGTCCACCAGCATTCCCAGCGGTGTGGTCAGGAGCAAGCCGGCTAACCCGCCTAGTGTCATGACCAGTCCTATTCGGTCCGCGGTCCAGCCCTGTTGCTGAAGAAAGATTCCAAGGAATGGGCCAAGCCCGTCACGAACATCCGCAAGAAAGAAGTTCAGGCCGTTCAAGAACGCAGTGGGCGCCATGTGGATGCATGCCTCTTATGTCCATTGGGCAACGACTACTCATCCTGATTTAAAACATTTTGCAACCTTTAAGGAAGAATTAAGCCAGCCCCGTTAGCGTGATCACATCAAAAGCCGCATTGAGGATGCATCACATGAGATCACCTATATCTATCTGGACAACCTGGGTCCTGGCTTTTGCTGACGACACGCGGAAGACCCGGCAGCAGCTGTGTTAACACCGATCTGAACGATATACAGCCACTGATCTCCAGACTGTCAACAAGGGAGTCGTTTCATGATTGCTCGGATTTCGAGAACGCTGACCTGGATGCACAAGGTTTTTTCCTACGTCGGCTGGCCGCTGTTCTGGTTGTTTATCTGGGATGTCATCGTTACGGCCGATTCGATGTTGCTGATGAACAATCGGCTAAACCTGCCTCTTATGCCGCTGACGCTGCTCTGTTCAGCACTGGTCGTCCTGATCAGCTTTCGCAATACAAGCGCCTATAACCGGTGGTGGGAAGCGCGTACCTTATGGGGTGCCATGGTAAACAGTTCACGGAGTTTTGGTCGCCAGGTACTGACCTTGATCGATGATCAAGACGACAGGCGAAATCCAATCAAAGCGCTGCTGTTTCGCCGACACGTGGCCTACCTCAAGGCGCTTTCCGCTCACCTCAAGGGCCAAGCTTGTCCAGCTGATGTCGCGACGCTACTACCTGCCGATGAGTTTGCCCGCCGACATGACACCAATAACTTTCCCAACGATATCCTGAACGCCTCCGCAGCGATTGTGGCGCAGGAGTACCAGGCGGGTAGGTTGGACAGCATACGTCTGGCCCGTATGGAATCTACCCTCGTGGAAGTTTCGAACCATCAGGGTGGAATGGAGCGTATTGCCAACACGCCATTGCCCTTTCCCTATGTGTATTTCCCGCGGCTGTTCATTTCGCTGTTCTGCCTGATCGTTCCGGTTGGCCTAGTGTCGTCTATGGGGTGGTATACGCCACTGGTTTCTACCGTCGTAGGCTTCATGCTGCTGGCGATCGAGCGGATCGGGACCGATCTGCAAACCCCGTTTGCCAATAGCCAGCACCAGATCCAGATGAACTCGCTGTGCAGCAATATCGAAAAGAACCTGGCCTCCATGTTCAAAGAGCCTTCGCGGCTGGAGTTCGGCTTTATGCCGCGGCGACTCAGCTATCAACCTAGCGCCACCGTTGCGTAGTCGCCAACAGCCCGCCGTGGTCCCTTGGGCGGCACAGTCACCTATCGAGATGCATGTTCTGCTTGAAAGCCTCAAATAGCCATGCATCTCAAAGGTTCGGTAACAGGAATTAATACCAGAAGGCTCAAAAGCGGTTCGTTTACATCCTTTGGATCGATTTTATATTTAGCCTTTTCCTTGAAGAATCGACCGGCGTCTTGGTGATGCATTCGCAGGTGGAAGCCATGCACAAGGTTCATCTACCGCAGGGCAATACCGCGTTACGGATAGCCAGGAACACACCATTCTTCAGCACGCCAACCGGTGCTGATCTGGTCGATTAACCGGGTCGCCAGGTAGCGACCCCTATGGATACAAGGAAAGGAAATCGTATGTCCCGCTTGAAACCACTCGCTGCTGCCATCCTGCTGGCCTTCGCCATGCCCTCATGGGCTGAAATGAATACTGCCGACGTTATGCAGGACGGAGAAAACAATACGGCAACCCTTGAACAGGCTGGTACCGCTATCAATAGCCAGGCCTCTATCAATCAGCTGGGAAGCAGTCATATTGGGGTTATCCAACAGCAACAGGTCAATAACGGTCAGGTATCAATTACTCAGGAGGGTTCTGCCAACGAAGGGCAGATCTACCAGGGGGGCGGCGGCCAAGATAACAGTGTGGCGCTTGAGCAGCGGGGCGATTCGAACCTGGCTACCCTGAATCAGGGTAGCGGAATAGCGCAAGTCGCTGATTTGCGAGCCACTCAGGAAGGAACAGGCAATACTATGCACGTAACCCAAAACGGGTTTGATACGGTGCTCGGTGTTACTTCTCGTGGCAATAACAACTGGGTCGAAGCTGTGCAGTACGGCGGCACCACATCAGGCAGTGTTACGCAGGAAGGCGATAACAATACGGCTTACTTCAGACAGTCAGGCGGTGGTGGTGCTGGCATTAGCCAATATGGCAATGGCAACAGCGCTTCGCTGGAACAGTCCACGCGTGAGTTCGCCAACGGTGGGATATCTCAGTCGGGTGATAACAATTTTGCCTCTGTCAGACAGAGCAATATGTTTGGCGGCCTGGGTGTCTCACAAGAAGGCTCGAATAACGAGCTTTATGTCGTGCAAGGGACACGAGGCTCCAACCTTTCTGGCTCCACTGTTGGCAATGATAACGACGTTGAAATCAACCAGTACAGTGACACCAGCACTATCAACTACAGCCAAACCGGGGATCTGAATATCGCCCAGATCGATCAAGTGGGATATCAGACACAAAACTCAGTGTCGCTTACCCAGAACGGCATCGCCAACCAGGCGCTGATTACTCAGGGTGGCGATACCTTCTATGGCAACACTGCAGGCATTACGCAAACAGGTACGGCGAACCGCGCAACAATTACCCAGCAGTAACGTTTAACCATGAAAATAAACGCCGCGCTGAACGTCTCTTGACGGCAGCGCGGTGTTTATCATGGACTTACTGCTTTTGAATGAAGCCCTGGATGATATCCAGTGACACGTCGTTCACACCTTGCATGCCCTTCACCTTGCTCAGGGCTGACTGAGCAGCGTCTACCGAACTGTAACGGATGACGCCCATGCCTGCCGCCGAAGAGGCTTGAACCATCGTACCGCCAGTAGCTTTTGCAACCTGATCAATAACAGACGCATCCTGTACAAATACCTTCAGGCGCGGAGGCACGAGCACGGCTTGCCCGGAGGTCAGGTTCACTGCGACGCCCATCTCGCTCGGACCTGAGGCAGTGCTGGCTGCCGCCGCGGATTGCGACTTGAGCTGAGCCTGATTACCCTGCGGCAGCCTGATCGCATACGGCCCTATCTGTCCCACCACATTGCTGTCTGCCTGTAGCGTCTGCTGGCGGCTCTGGCTTTGCGTGGTTGACGGCGTTTGAGCAGAGGCAGTGGAGTCGATACGCTGAACCGTTGCGTTGGGCACGAGGCGAAACGGGGAGTTTCCGACATTGAAGCTAGCCCCGGTCGCCGCCTGCTGAAGGCGCGCCGCGTCTGTGGTCTGCGCCTGTACCAGAGGTGTTGCAGCCAGGGTAACGGTTAAGAAGAATAAAGTGGCTATTTTCATGATCAGTGCCCCACCACGCGAAGTTTGAAGTCTTGCAGCTTGGCGGCATTACCCCCCGCATCAACCACATCCGTTAACGAAAGCGTCCAGTCACCCGTCGCCGGCTCATCCAGAAACGCATTGCTCGCCGCCAGTGAAACGGTGAACCCGGTCCCGGACGTAACATCCGATAGCGTCGAGAAAGGCGTCATGACATAGCTTTTGGTACCGCTTGGCGAGGTTAGAACGGCCTTCAGGTTTGACGGCTTCATATGGCTGGTCTGGAAACTGAGCTGTACCGCCTCGACCTTGATGCTCTGATTGATCCGCACGCGCAATGTTGCCGGAGCATTCACACCGCCAATCGGGCTGGCAGGATCACTGGAGGCTTTCCAATGCGTATCTTTCATCGCCGGCAGTAGCTTGAAGCTCATGGCTTTATTGACGGCCGCGGTTGCATCCACCAATCCAAACCCATACCAGTTGCTGAAGTGATGGCCTGCCGCGTTGGTGATCCATCCCGGCTCGATCACTGTTCCGCCGTAGCTCACTACCGGCTGATAAGGATCAAGCGGCCGCGCAGTGCTGGCCAGGATATATTTCACGTCGCGCTGAGTAAGCTTGGGATTGGCACCCAACATCAGGCTCACCACCCCTGACACTGTGGGCGCGGCAGAAGAGGTGCCGTTCATGCGTCCCCAGTAATTGCAGGAGTTATCGATAGGCGACTGACTGCCTTCCAAGGCATTGGAAACAGTATTCGCGGTATTGGCTCCGCGGGAACAGCCCATCAGATCAGTGGTTACGATGGCAGGGGAATAGTAGGTCGGCCTGATCGCTTCCCGTACATTGGTAAGGTCCGGGTTATAGGCCCTCTGATTGCCAAATTCGCCACCAAAGCCTGAGATCCACACCGACGATCCGGCTGTGGAGTAAGACGAGCGGAGCCCCCGAGCATTCACGGCGGCGGCGGTAATAATCGTGATCAGGTTGTTATTGGGATCAATCGTTGAAGACGCGCAAGTCACATTTAGCTCGGCTGCCTTTTCAGAACAGATATTGACTCGGCCAAACGCAGTATAGGTAAAGAACTCCTTGAAGGAGTTGCCTGCCGACTTGACATAAATTCCGCCCTTGCCATTACGCGTGGACTGCATCAAACGTTCCCAGGCGGCCTGCTCGCTGGTTGAGAATGCAGGATAGTAAGGTGTACTGCTGCCCCAACTGTTATTGAAAACGGCCACATCCTTGGATTCGTTGCCGCTGCCCCAGGCGTACAGAATGTTTGCATCCTGGCTCGCCGGGTCTGCGTCGCTGGCTAGGAAGTTAAAGCCCTTCAGCTTTGCCTCGGGTGCGATGCCTCGCCCTCCTTTTCCGTTCCATCCCATTTCGGCAACGATGCCTGCCACCGAGGTGCCGTGTTCATCGGTATCGACACTCGGCGTTGGATCGTTTGATCCGTTTACGAAGTTCTTCGAGCCATTTGGCACGACGTTACCTGACAGGTCTTCATGACGTATTTCCAAGCCATCGTCCACCACCCCGACAATGACGTTCTTCCCTCGTATACCCAGCTCATGCAATACACCCATCCGCAGATCCACGCCGGCAAGTGGCGTGACATCACCGATTACCTTTTGCCCTCTATTGCGTAAATGCCACTGGTAAATGAACAGTGGGTCGCTGCCATTCTGAACATTTTGTGCGGCTTGTGACGATGCAGTGTCTTCGGCAGCGTATGCAATACCGCAGACTCCCCCTGCAAAAAGCGAAACTAATAAAAAAACAGGTTGTTTGGATGAGAGCATTATTCCGGTCCTTCGCTTTATCTAGAGATTTAGCCAGGCAGGATTAACGATACGCCCAGATTCGTTTTTCCTGATACGAATATAGAATTAATGTCTCGTTTTTTAAATCAGGTGTATTGACTGTTTGTTTGAGGTGTTTCTTTAAATGCTATTCTTGTGATATTGAATTGAGATTCAAAATGAAAAGTTGTGATGGCATGAGTGCAGGTATGTTATTCATAAGCTGTTGATAAATAATGAATTTATGATTTTATAACCTCTCTTGTATGAATGGATCAATATAACGTATGGCTAAAAAATCCGATAAACGGCATTAATTCCTTTCAATATTTTTTGACTTGGTTTGGATAATATCCAGATGACTGAGTGGTCACTTAATGGAAAAAAATAAATTGAAAGGACGCCAAACAAGGCAGAGTGTAATGTTCGTTATGAAAGATAGGCTTGTAGGGATAGAAGAAATGAAGCGTTATGAATAGATAAGTTTATGCTGTCATAACTGATTTATGTTCTTGCTCAATTAAGTAGTAAACAGTAGGCGTATTAAAACTAATTTCTTTTAGCGCCTGTCTGCAGTGCAGAGGCCTTATGGCCAGAGTGCTTTTGGGTTATTCCCTCAAGGACTCGGCAGGCAAGTGATTGCTTGATACATGCTTCTGGCACCCGGTGTCGACCTAAAGGGCGTGCAGCTGAGCAGGCGACCGCCAATCAGCAGTGTCGAAATATCACTGCAGGCGTTGCCTCTGACGCATTCCGTCAGATTTTTTATGATATTTCCGTCTTCAGTTATCCCGGCATCTGCCGATAGCCCTTCCGCATAGATAGATAGGCTGGCCCAAAAAAGAACAAACACACCAGCTGAGTGACTCAAAACGACATTTGACGGAAGGACTTATGAATAGCTGGTTTGGGAATATCAGCGTTACGCGCAAGCTTACGCTGGGGTTCGGTGTGGTACTGGCATTGACGCTGTTTCTTGCCTGGAGCGGCTGGAGTGGTTTGGGAAGCGTCATTCAGCGAAGCCTCTGGATGACGGAGATTTCCAAGCTGAACAGAACGCTGACAGACCTGCGTATCGCACGCCTGCAGTTCATGCTGGCGAATGGGGATGAAACCAGCACCGAGCGGTTGCAGAAGAACTTGGGTATCTACCTTGAGCAGCAAAAGAAGCTCTTGGGTAGCTTTACCAACCCGGCCAATGTTGTGCTGCTGAAAAAGCAGGACGGCATCAACGGCGATTATCAGAAGTCCCTGGGCAACATGCGTGACGCATACAAGGTTGCGAATTCGGCTCGTGAGACCATCAAGAGCGAGTCGGCTGACGCGGCCAAGCTGATCGACAAGATGACCAATAGCGTCCTGCTGCTTCCCAGCTATGATGACCGTCGCTTCTCCCAGTTTCAGACTATCTCAAAGACCAAGGAAGACTTGCTGAAAACGCAGTTCCTGGTCAGTGTCTATGCCGCTAATTCAACGTCCGAGAATGAACAGGCACTGCTTGCCCAGATCGAGACAACGGGCAAGGGCATTGATCACATGATGTCCGTTTTCAAGGATGAGCTAAGTTATACGGCCCAGCAGGTAAAGGACTCGCTGAATCGCTATAGCACGGCTGTCGCCGGCTACAAGAAGGCCAATGCGGATATTGCTCAGGCTCGTAAGGAAATGACCGATCAGGGCAATGAGATCGTCAAGATCAGTGAGGAGTTGTATCAGTTCCAGCTGGATCGTCTGGCAATTGAAAGCAGCCATGCGCGTCAGCTGCAGATCGGCAGCACGATTCTGGCTCTGCTGTTGGGTGTACTGGCTGCCTGGGTGATTACCCGCCAGATTACCCAGCCGTTGAAAGAAACACTGGGTGAAGTTCAGCGTATTGCCTCGGGTGACCTGACGGCTTCTGCCCGTGTTACCCGCCGCGATGAGCTGGGTGTTCTTCAGCAGGGTATCCAGAGCATGGGCAATACACTGCGTGAGCTGATTACCGGTATCCGCGATGGTGTGACCCAGATCGCCAGTGCTGCCGAAGAGCTTTCCGCCGTGACCGAGCAGACCAGCGCAGGTGTAAACGGCCAGAAGAGCGAAACTGATCAGGTGGCTACCGCCATGCATGAAATGGCCGCGACCGTACAGGAAGTAGCCCGTAATGCCGGTGATGCGTCCACGGCTGCCAGCGAGGCGGACAAGCAGGCCCGCATGGGTGACAAGGTGGTCAACGAGGCGATTGTACAAATCGAGCGTCTGGCTTCTGAAGTAAACCGTTCTTCCGAGGCCATGACCAACCTGCAGAAGGAAAGTGACAAGATCGGCAGCGTGATGGATGTCATCAAGTCTGTTGCTGAGCAGACCAACCTGCTGGCGCTTAACGCTGCTATTGAGGCCGCGCGTGCTGGTGAGGCCGGTCGTGGATTTGCGGTGGTGGCGGATGAGGTTCGCGGTTTGGCTCAGCGTACTCAGAAGTCTACAGAGGAAATCGAAGGGCTGGTGGCTGGATTGCAGGTTGGTACGCAACAGGTCGCGTCTATGATGAACGATAGCCGCAAGCTGACTGACAGCAGCGTCGAGCTTGCCCGCAAGGCAGGCGGCTCGCTGGAAAACATCACTCAGATGGTGTCCAACATCCAGTCGATGAACCTGCAGATTGCGGCGGCGGCTGAACAGCAGAGCGCCGTGGCTGACGAGATCAATCGCAGCATCGTCAATGTTCGCGATGTGTCCGAGCAGACGGCGGCGGCAAGCGAAGAAACCGCGGCCTCCAGCGTTGAGCTGGCGCGCCTGGGTAATGAGCTGCAATCCATGGTCAGCCGCTTCCGCGTCTGATCCTCTCTTTAGTGCACGGTACTCGCCGTGCACTGACTCTCCAAGCGGACATATCCAGCTCAGCGCTGTTGGCTTTACAGCCAGGGTGACTATCCGATTGTGTGCGTCTGTCACGCCCTGGTTGATCCCTGTATCAAAGAGATGCCTGCGCGCAGTGGTCTCGCTACAATAGCCATTCATTTCAATACGCCCACTTATAGGGATAGTGTCTTGGGTCTTGTCTCCTGAGTGCCGACGCTTCGGCTACGCAAGGGAAAAGGCTTCTAGCAGGGAGCTCGCTTGGTATGATCGTTGGTATAGACCTGGGAACCACCAATAGTCTGGTCGCCGTCTGGCGTGAGGGTGCGCCGGAGCTGGTCAGGAATGCGTTGGGAGATACGCTGACGCCTAGTGTAGTCGGCCTCGACGATGAGGGGCAGATACTGGTGGGTAAGACAGCACGTGAGCGGCTGCATACCCACCCCACACGAACAGCCGCCCTGTTCAAACGGTACATGGGAAGCGCCCAGGAGGTTCGTTTGGGTGAGCGCACCTTCCGGCCGGAAGAGCTGTCCGCACTGGTGCTTAAAAGCCTGAAGGCTGACGTCGAGCGTCAATACGGCGAGCCGGTGACCGAAGCGGTCATCAGTGTTCCGGCCTATTTCAGCGATGCACAGCGCAAGGCTACCCGCATCGCGGGCGAGCTGGCAGGGCTCAAGGTCGAAAAGTTGATCAACGAGCCGACAGCCGCGGCCTTGGCGTATGGGCTTCACCAGAAAGATAGCGAAACCTCATTTCTGATCTTTGACCTCGGCGGCGGCACCTTTGATGTCTCCATTCTTGAGTTATACGACGGAGTCATGGAAGTACGCGCCAGTGCAGGCGATAACTTCCTGGGTGGAGAAGACTTCGATCTCATGCTCATGGAACGTTTCGTCGCGCTTCAAAGCCAGCAGAGCGGCTTTCCTACTCTGGAGCAGGTCCGCCAGCCGCTGCGCCGTGAGGCGGAGCGCGTACGTAAAGCCTTGGCGCAGGAATCCAATAGCGAATTTGTCCTGCGGTATAACGAGCAGGAGTGGCGCCAGACGTTTACTCAGGCACAGCTTGCCGAGCTCTTCGCTCCGCTGCTGGAGCGCCTGCGGGGCCCGATTGAGCGTGCACTGCGGGATGCGCGAATCCGGGTGGCTGATCTTGATGAAGTGCTGCTGGTTGGCGGTACGACCCGCATGCCCTTGGTACGCAAGCTAGCAGCAGGGCTGTTTGGCCGTTTCCCCTCCATCAGCCTCAACCCTGATGAGGTCGTTGCTCAGGGAGCAGCCGTTCAGGCGGCCCTCAAAAGTCGTGACGCAGCCCTTGAGGAGGTTGTCCTGACCGATGTCTGCCCTTATACGCTTGGCATCGAAACCTCAATCACGTTTGGTCAGCAGAGTGAAAGCGGGCATTACCTGCCGATTATCGAGCGCAACAGCGTAGTGCCTGTCAGCCGTGTCAGGTCGGTACAAACGCTCCATGACAACCAGAGCAAGGTCCTGTTCAGGATCTTTCAGGGCGAGAGCCGACTGGTGAAGGACAATATCAAGTTGGGCGAACTCGAGATTGATGTTCCTCCTCGCAAGGCAGGCGAGGTCAGCATTGACGTGCGTTTTACCTACGATAACAACGGTATTCTGGAAACCGATGTCACCATTCCGTTGACGGGTGCCAACCATCGGCTGGTCATTGAAAACAACCCCGGCGTTCTGAGCCCCGATGAGATTCAAGAGCGTCTCAAAGCCCTGGAAAAACTCAAGATTCACCCGCGCGACCAGCAGGTAAATACCCATATGGTGGCGCGTCTGGAACGTCTGTACCAAGAGTTGTTGGGCGACGAGCGCGAGACCGCGGGGTATCTGGCTACCCAGTTTCAACAGATCCTGGAAACGCAGGACGAGCGCAAGATCAGTGAAGTGCGCAAGCAGATTGCAGAGCAGCTCGACAGGCTTGAGCGGGGGACATGGTAAGCCCTATGGACTGCTGGGAAATTCTGGGTCTCGATGATGAGGCCGATGAGCGTACTATCAAGCGGCAGTACGCCAAGCTGCTCAAGGTGCATCGCCCCGATGATGATGCCGAGGCGTTTCAGCGGCTGCGCGAAGCTTATGAGGAAGCCTTGAGCTGGGCCAGAGAGCGAACCGTCGAGGAGGTCGAGGATGCCCCTTGGCCCTCCATACGCACGCCAGAAACCTTTTCCGATGCGGCCGTTGAGCCCGTGCTGCCTGAAGACAATAGTGTCTGGCTACAAGCAACCCAGGCTCATGGCTCGGACGAGGTTGAAGAGCCGGCATTCTTTCCAGGTGATGCACCTCGGCCTCGCCCAGCGCCTGATTATCCCGAACCGGCTCTGAATGCCGAGGCCTTGGCCGGACATCATGCCAGGCGTCTGCTGGAGGAAACCGTTGCCGAGAACCTACGTCAGCAATGGGCTCAGGCACAGGAGTTGAACTGCGCAGCTCCATTCCAGGCGGGACTGCTCGAACGCTGTCTTAGGCACGATGAAACCGCGCTTCTGCTCGCTGCGGTTGAACTGCTGCAGTGGCTGACACCCTGGCAGAGTGTCGTGCTCAGCGCCGGTCAGGAAGCCTATTTGACTGCAGAGCTTCTGGGACATCAGCGTGAGCATCTCGATGACCTTGGCGAAGCAGGTAACGAGCTAGGCTTTCTAGCGCAGCTCAGGGTACTGAGCAAGCAACCTTGGGCGAATTCATTCGACAGACAGCAACAACTGCAGGGTTGGGTGCTGGAGATGCTGGACGAGGCCGACTATCTTACCCCTTCATTGTTCGAGGGCGTATGTTGCCTGTTTGGCTGGGATGACCGGAAGGGCATTGTACCTGCGCCGTACGAGACATGGTGTGCCCTGGTAGAGCGCTGTGAGCAGGAGGCTTATGCCCTCCGCCTGCAACAGCTCCTTAATGCAGAGCCGACAACCCCTGAGGGACGGGCTGCTCATCTGTTGTTGGGGCCTATCTCTCATTCCGAGCAGATTCGTCTCGCCAAGGCTTTCAAGCCAGAAGACAGAGCGGCGCGTGAGACCCTAAGGGATAGTCTGAATCATCGCTACCCTGGTTTGAAGCAGCGTTTTCCAGATGCGCGACTCGATGCGTTTGTCAAGATAGAACCTAAAGAAGGCAAGCCACTTTCGTATGGCTGGGTATGGGCAGGCGCTGCTCTATTTGCACTTCTTTATACCTTGCCACAGCGGTGGCAGGAAGGGCGTCTTGACATATTTACCTTGTTCTATTCCTTGACGCTTTGGCCGCTTGTTGCCGTATGGGTAACCAAACTACTCACGCGCTTGTGGCGACCGGTAGCCAAATGGCTAGAACCGCTCGATTTGATCCTCACTTATAAGGTGCTACCTGGGCGGTTATTCAACCCAGAAGCCTCGCGCTGGACGCTGCTACGCAACGGTATTCCCCTAGCCGTTATGGCCTTATTTATGGGGCAAAAGGCCGGGCTTATTGCACTTGGAATCATGGGGCTAGTAATTTGCGCCTGCTTTGTACGCCTGCCAGCCGGGAGTACCCCATTCGATGCGCTGGTTGCTTACTGGCGACGCAACGATTTTTCTAAAGTCATTCGACTGATCCTGATTACTGCTGCCTTTATTGTTATGGGCGGTCTGGTAGGCCTTGCTACACGCGGATCGTCCCCAAATCAAAAGGTACCTATTTCATCCAATGCGGTAGAACAGTGCGTCATGCATTCTGCACCTCAGGTAGCAAAGCTTTGTGACAACGCCCAGGATGCGCAGGCTTGTATGTTGAAGCTACAAAAACTTTTCAGTGAGCAATGCAACAGTCAGCAGCCCAGGCCAACTGTCAAAAATAGCGCATCAACATAAGGCTGGGCTCAAGAGGCTCAGCTTTAGGAAAGGTTTATGGACCACCCCGCGTTGTGTCATTGGCGCGGGGCTTTTCATCGTTAGTATAGTAAGCAGGTTAAGGCGCTAAGCTCTATACGAAAAGTCTTCGAGCGAAGGTCAGGCGAGGCAGGAATCGGTAAGGAGGCGGAGTTTACGTGTTGTAAATGAGCATTCCAAATCGGTTTTTAACGAAGCACCACCGAGCGCAGGTACTTTTCGTATAGAGCCTAGAGTAGTTATTCAAGGAGTAAAGCCAGCGCACTAGACATCCTGATATTGAAATTTATAAATACGATGCGTAAAGTAGTTACTTCATTTGCTCATGGTTGCCATTCTGTAGATTCACTTGGGCAGCCGTGAGCTTAGGCTTTTGACGAAGCGTCACATTTATTCGTTGATATTGAAGTATTTAAATGAGCAAATCCATACTGCAAACTACCACGCTAGGCCCTTATACACTTAAGAGTCGCATTGTATTACCGCCATTGACTCGTTCGCGTAGCACCCAGCCAGGCAACATACCCAACACGCTAATGGCAACCTATTACCAGCAGCGGGCTAGCGCAGGGTTCATGGTCACTGAGGGAACACAGATCGAGCCTCGTGGCCAAGGTTATGCCTGGACGCCGGGCATATACTCACCTGAGCAGATCGATGGGTGGCGACTGGTAACCGACGCGGTGCATAAGGCAGGCGGTATTATCTTCGCTCAGCTCTGGCATGTAGGCCGTGTATCGCATACATCGTTGCAGCCAGAGGGGGCCGCGCCTGTTGCGCCCTCAGCCATAGCCGCTGAGAACGTCAGCGTATTCATCGAAACCGGTCCTGGGACTGGAGTCCTCAGTGCACCTTCAACGCCTCGTGAGCTCAGTACGGCTGAGGTAAAAGAGCTGGTCCAGTTTTACGCGCAGGCAGCCTGTAATGCATTGGACGCTGGTTTCGACGGAGTTGAAATACACGCTGCCAATGGATATCTGATCAATCAGTTTATCTCGGCGCACAGTAACCAGCGTACCGATGAGTATGGCGGTTCGCTGCACAATCGTTTGCGTTTCCTGCGGGAAGTTACCGAAGTAGTTGCTGCAGTGGTTGGCAAGGATCGAATGGGCGTACGTTTTGCTCCGCTCTTTGAGACAACGGATGAGGCGCGGGTGTATCTGGGGCTGGTTGAGGAAAATCCTCAGGAAACCTACCTGGAAGCCATTAAAGTGCTTCAAGATGTAGGAATAGCCTATCTGTCAATTGCCGAGGCAGACTGGGATAACGCACCAGAGCTTCCCGATGATTTCCGCAAGGCGGTCCGCAACACGTTTAAGGGCCGTATCATCTATGCGGGACGCTATACGTTAGAGCGTGCGGAGCGAGTATTAAAGGCCGGGTGGGGCGATCTGATTGCGTTTGGCCGTCCTTTTATTGCCAACCCCGATCTGCCTGAACGGATTGCCAATGATTGGCCGTGGACTCCAGTGGATCCTGCCACGATGTATGGGGGCACAGAGGTCGGCTACATAGACTATTCTCGATACGAGTCCTGAGAAATTGTTCAAATACCCCTTGGTAAAAATGCCAAGGGGTTCCGCTGTGATAACATTGACTGGCTGTTTACTATAAAGGAACCGTTACCGGATACCAGCAATGAGTATCGATGTCAGCTTGGCGCTTAAAGCGCTCGATAATCCTACCCGTCTCAAGATCCTGAATTGGCTGAAAGAGCCTCGCCGGCACTTTCCAAGCCAGGAAGTTGATCCTGAAACCACTGGGGTATGTGTAAGTATTATCCAGGACAAAGCTGGGCTTTCCCAACCTACGGTTTCGCTGTACTTGAGCACCTTGCAGCGCGCCCAGCTGGTTACCTCTCAGCGTATAGGTCCCTGGACATACTACAAGCGTAACGAGGCGAGCATTGCCTTATTGAAGGAGGCGCTAGGCGAGTTGATCTGATCACGAAGGGCCTGTGTAATCAGTAAGGCCTCGCGCCTGATTGTAGCTATGCAAGCCTAGTAGACTGGCCTTTGCGTCTTTATTGATGTTGTCTTCGCGCTATTCAGAGCGCCTTCCTTAAATGCATGTTTGGCCTGCATGCGCTCCTGGTTATCCATAACGCCTTAAGTAGAATCCCTTCTTCCGTGGCATTGTCCTGGCGCTGCATTAGAAGCGCTTTGCTAACAGCTATCATATTTACCTGATACGTTTTGCTCTGCATTGCTGTCGCAGGCTAAAAAGATGGTTACCTATAGTACTGAGAAGCCCTTTACAGAAATGTTTCCTGATTGTGTATTCACATCGTTTTAAGAAGACCAGCCGGGCTGCACAATTACATTCCTCAGAGAATCGGTGTTGTCAAACAGTTATGGGACATGCTCAAGAATAAAAAAGGCAGCCCTAGGGCTGCCTTTTGTTAGCGTATGCCATTATTTCTTTTCGGCATATTTGCTCTGTAGCGTTTTGGCATGCTCAAGGTGCGCTTCCAGTTTAGGCAGTGCAGCCTGCGCCAGCGCCTTCAGCTCCGGATCCTTGCTGGTATTGGCTTCGTTACGGAAAATTTCGATAGTCTGCTCGTGGGCGACGACCTGGTTGTTGGCATAGGCAGCATCGAACGACTCATCGCGTACTTGAAGGATCATCTTCTTGGCCATGTCCATCAGCATCGCATTATCAGCAACTTCCAGCTTTTTTTGCTGGGCCAGTTGCTGAAGTTGCTCATTCATCTTGGTATGGTCATCGATCATTGACTGTGCAAAGGTCTTGACGTCTTGGGACTGGCTCTTTTCAAGCGCAAGCTTGGCCGTTTCTATCTCAGCAATGCCTTTTGCCGATGCATCGTTAATGAAGTCTTCAGGCGACATGGCTTCAGCTTGGTTAGCATTGGCCGACTGTGCATGGCCGGAAGTGCCGTGTGCGCTATCAGCATGGGTAGCGTTTTGGGCAAAGGCAGTCGCCGTGCCCATTGACAGCAAAAGGGCGCACGTGAAGGCAAATTTCTTAGGCAGTGCTGGGCTCATGGTGATTCTCCTGATCTAGCTTTAAAAAACACCGGATCGCTTGGCGTGCCTGGCGAGGCAGCACTAGCAATTAGTCTCATCTCCGATGATGCTGGGCTTATATAGCCTACTAGTTGTGACTGACATCCCAATCGAGTTGTTCCCAATCCTAAGCAGATCCATGAAAACACTTGTAAAAACGTGTCTCGATATTGACCGTATAAGGCCTCCATGATGAACCGTACCTGTCTGATGCCAGTCGCAAGAAGGTAAGACTGAAGAAGGCGTCGAGATGAAAAGCGAGATTTCAGCTCAGGAGCTGGGACTGGATCTATATAGTGGAGATGAGAAAGCGCTGTTTGGCTGGTTTCTGGCCAGTTACCTGTTTGGCAAGCGTATTTCGCAAACGATTGCCGCTCAGACATGGCGTTTAATGTTCAAGTCTCACGGCCATGATACGCCGCTAAAAGTATTGGCGTGTGGTTGGCACGGCTTGGTAAGGCTGTTACGGGAGGGGCGTTACACGCGCTATGACGAGTCTACCGCCACGCGGCTACTGGAGGTATGCCAGATACTTCAAGTTGAATACGGTGGCAGCATCATGGATATCAAGAATAAAAGCGAAGGCCGTTCGGATTTCGAAAAGCGCCTGTTAGCCTTCAAGGGCGTCGGGCCAAAGACGTTGGAAATCTTCATGCGAGACGCTGGACCTGTTCTGTTCCACTAACGAAAAGCGCAAAAAAACGTGTCTGATCGTCCTCTTGTGGTAACCAGGAGCGATCTTTTGAGCCGCGCCTGGTTGCATACAGTGAAATCTCTTATAGATGAATACAGCTGTGCACGGCTTCAACAGGCATGGCGACGTCATCTACGGCGTGGATCATGCCTGTAGCCAACGCTGCTTCGGGGTTAAGGATACGGGGAGAGGCCTTCAGATAATTACGAATGTCCATTCGCTCGCTCGCACCCGCAGTGCGCTCCATGACGATCTCGGCATAGAGGTCGAGGTCATAATCCAGACTCATGGCATATTCAGACATCCGCGCATGGTCAATTGCCCCATGCAAGCTCCAATGAAATGGATGAATCAGAAACTTGCTGTGGCGACAGGCTGTGCGGTGGCGTCCCGCCAGGAACAGAATGTTACCCATGGACTCGACGGTCCCGAGGTTGTGCGTATGGACCGGAATCGGAAGCGATACCAGGAAATTGTACATTGAGAAGCCGTAGCTGCAGTCGCCACCCATGGTCGCAATCTTTATGAGCAGGCTAGAGGCGTCCTGCTGCAAGGCATTGGAGCATTTCTCGATCAGCTGACCACACGTGGTTGAGTTGATGGGGCCAGTGAAATTGATAACGTGTGTGGTCATGATGGGTACGACTCAAGGATTGGGTCTGCGATATTGGCAGCGGCTACTGCCTAATAAGCAGATCGGCATTCTTGGGCAATCCTTGAGCGTTCATGACAGCAGGTAGGCTACCTGGAACGTTATTGGTTTCTTGAGGCCGACCATTTTGATTTCTAGCGATGGAATTTCTGATCAAGCTTCCATCCTCAACAAAAAAGGCGCCTGTGCGGCGCCTTTTTCCTGTTGCGGGATTAACTCAATACGCCTGTGAGGCATCGACCTGTACGGCCTTCTGCATCTTCGGCGGCAGCGGGTTGCTAGTATTGGTTGGCAGCGACTGTTGGTACAGGTTGGTCAGCATACCTTCCAGCGGCAGATTATCCGAAGAGTCGCCTACGGAAATCATGTAACGGCCAGCATCAGCAAGCCAGTTCCATGTGTTGACATCGAAGTAGGCCAGCGAACGCGCGTCCAGCTGAACGGTGACCTGCTTGGACTGGCCGGCTTTCAGGAACACTTTAGTAAAGCCTTTTAGCTCTTTCTTCGGACGGTCAATCATTGCCTTTTTGGGGCTGACATAAACCTGGGCTGTTTCATAGCCATCCTTATTGCCGGTGTTGGTGACGGTAAAGGTGACGTCGATGGTTGAACCAGGTGTCAGCGACTTTGGACCAATCTTCAGGTCAGAGAAGCTGAACGTGGTATATGACAGACCGAAACCAAACGGGAAGAGTGGCTTGGTACGCTGCTTATCCAACCCGCGATATCCCATATATACACCTTCCGAATATGTCATCTCGGTCTGGGCATTGTCACCCACGTACAGATCCGGATTCGGGTAACTGGCATAGGCAGGATTATCCTGGATACGTTTTTCGATCGAGATCGGCAGCTTGGCAGAGGGGTTGGTATCGCCAAACAAGATTTCCGCCAGGGCCTGACCGCCCAACTGACCAGGATACCAGGCATGTAATACGGCCTTGGACTTCTTCACCCAGGGCTCAAGGTTCATGCCGCCACCGCCATGCAGCACAACGATGGTGTTGCGGTTGGCCTTGATGACATTCTGGATAAGATCGCTCTGGTACTCAGGCAGATCGAATCCATGATCCGATGCTTCGCCTTCGTACTCGCTGTTGAAGCCTACGGCTACCATGACAGCGTCATATTGGCTCAGGTCTTTAGGCGCAGCCAGCGACGCCCAGCTCATCTGCAGACCATACAGGCTACCCGACGTTGGAATATAGTGATCGTTGACGCGGCTATATTCGAGCTTGATGTCATAGGTCTGGCCGGCTTTGAGGTTATATGCCTTGCCCGAATGGGAGATTGAGTCCGCCAGGTCGTTGGACAATGGTTTGCCATCGAAGTCGATGACCAGCTTGTTGTCTACCCATAGCTTGTAAGCGCCATCACCACGTACCTTGAATACCTGGTCGCCATTGACGGTCGGTTTGATTTTACCGGTAAAGCGGGCCGAGAAATTATCCTGCTCCGGGCTGAAGCCATCAATGGTAGTGACGCCATTGGCCGTGACGTTCTGTGCCTTCAGGAAATCCCAGTTTATACCGGGTTCAATACGCTTGACGGCGGGCTCGCCCGAGAAGTTTGGATTGTTGAAGTATTCAGCTGTCAGACCTGCTACGGTCTCGGTGGAGCCGGTGCTATCACTGGAGGTATACCACTCCGACGTTTGCGGATCGAGAGACAGTGCCTGGATATAGGTGATCTGGCTTTGATCCTGCGCCAGTTGCTGCAGGCCTTGCAGCTCGGTGGTATAGGTATTGGCGGCAGACCAACCGGTACCGAAGGGGTAGGGTGGGCGCTGCTTGGCGATATCACCAATCACAGCAATGCGTGCGGTTTTAGGCAGCGGCAGCAGGTTATTGGAAGAGCCTTTTGCTTTCTCGTTCTGTAGCAGAACGATGCCCTGCCGGGCCATATCAAGGGACGTGCTCAGACTGCGCGGATCGTTACCTATGTGCGATGCGGTCGGCAGGCCTTTGTCAAAGCCAAAGCCAATCATGGCGCGCAGGTTACGACGGACCTTCTCGTCGATCACTGACACCGGCAACTGACCACTCCACACGTACGGCATCAGAACAGATTCGTTCATCTGTAGGCCGCTGGGCATGTCTAGATCAGCACCAGCCATCGCCGCCTTGTAGCCGTTCTGGATGGAGTTGAAGTCGCTGACAACGAAACCTTTGAAACCCCATTCGCCCTTGAGCATGTCGGCGATCATGCTGTGGCTTTCGCAGGCATAATCGCCGTTGATCTTGTTGAAACCGCACATGATCGACGCAGGGTTGGCATTCTTGACCAGAGACTCGAAGCCGGGCAGGTAGATTTCACGCAGGGTGCGATTGTCGACCTTCACATTCAGGTAATGGCGGTTGGCCTCCTGCTCGTTCGCGACAAAGTGCTTGGCACCTGTCCAGATACCTTGAGCTTCGATGCCATTGGCGACAGCTGGCGCCAGCACGGCACCCAGGAAGGGATCTTCGCCGGTCAGGTGCTCAGCAGAGCGGCCATTGTAAGGCGTACGGTACATGTTGAGGCCGGGAGAGAGCAGTTGCTGTCCGCCCGATGCGCGAGTGTCGTAGCCAATAGCCAGACCGTAGGTTTTGGCCAGGTCCACGTTCCAGGTTGCTGCCAGCGCGGACTGGGCAGGGTACTGCACCCCGAACATGGTGCCTTCAACGGTTACGCCAAGAGAGGAATCGCGGGCTAGAGTGCCCGGCAAGCCAAACTTGGGCATGGCACGCATCATGTAGCCGTTATCGATATTGATGTAGCTGATTTTGTCCGACAGGGACATCTGGGACAGGATCGACTCGACTCTGCTTTCGACTTCCGGACCTTGCTTGAGGGGGGCAGCCCAGGCGCAGCTGGCACTTGCCAAGGCTACGGCTAGCAAGGATCTGCTGGCCACAGGAAAAACACGAGTAGGTTTCTGCATGTTGGTGGGGGTCCATCCTAGGATTTACATAATCAGCGTGAGGCTGATCTCATTTGGAATATGAAGGGCGCTTAAAATAACCGTACTGTTCAGTTTAGTTATTGGACAAGTTCACACTTTTGAAAGCAAAGCGCTATTACTTTGCTTTTATCTGGTGGCCTATGAGTATTAAAACGCTATTAAGTTTCCTGGTGTGACGATCTGCCTTAGCATGGCAGGATTATGTTGGTGATCATGGACGCAGGATGAGAACGAAAAGCCCAAGCAAACGCCGCGAAATAGTGGACGTTGCCTCGACGGTTTTTATGGAGTTGGGCTTTGATCAGGCATCTATGTCTGAAATTGCCAGCCGCGTAGGCGGTTCAAAAGCGACGCTCTACAACTATTTCAGCTCCAAGGAAGAGCTGTTTGCCGAATGTATCCGCGCCAATGCTGCCAAGCATTTTGAGCCAATATTTGCGCACCTTCCGCTAGACGCCGATTTGCCCGAGATGCTGGAGCGATTTGGTAATGAATATGTCCAGACCATTATTCGACCCGAAATCATGCAGGGCCGACGCCTGGTGCAATCGAGTGCAGGAAACAGCCAGGTAGGGCTTATCTACTATGAGAACGGACCCAGGATTGGCTGGTCCCGAATGGCAGAGGTGCTCCGTAACGCCATGGATAACGGTGTATTGGAACCTTCTGATCCTTGGGTAGCGGCGCTACATCTCAAGGCTTTGCTGGAGGCCGAGTTCCATGAGCAGGCTATGCTGGCGTTAGAGCCCGCCATTGACCCGAGCCTGATCGGCCCCGCCGTGCAAAGGGCGGTAGCCTTCTTTCTAAAGGGGTATCGTCCGCAGACGTAACCTGTCGCTTTTTAGGGGGAGGGTTTGGGCTTGTTCTGGTGAAGTGCGGAGCATTTCGGCTGCTGCTTCGGTGGCCTGAGGTGTAGATTCACGGTGTAGGCCTTGAAGTACCCCTTTACGGTCTGCTTCGCTGCGGTTCTGGCTCATCTTCCATTTTCCTTCCAAGCGGGAAACGTGGATTTCTATACCGACAATTCGAGACAATTGCTCGTCAATGAAGTCGGCTGGCGCATCGGTCATTCTCCAGGGCGTGTCCTGAGTAGCCTCATGTGCACGGGTCAGGCGAGCCACAAGGCCTCTGACCCATTGGGCATCGTCTCTGACCTTGATCTGTCCGTAGGCATGTACGGTGGCATAGTTATAAGTCGGCACGACCCGGTGCGTTTCAAGTTTACTGGCATACCAAGAAGGTGAAATATAGGCGCTTGGCCCCTGGAAGATGACAAGCGTTTCGTCATGGCCATTAAGCGCTTCCTGCCAGAGCTGGCTGGCACGCGCCACATGAGCCTTGAGAATGCCTAGACCCGTCTCCTCGCTTTCCAGCAAAAACGGAAGATGTTCGGCAGACAAACCATGACTTCCCTGTATAACCAAGGCACCCAACGGGTGCTCCTTGACGAAGCGATGCAGAACGGCTAGGTCCGTTTCCTTGAAAGGGGTCGGAAGGTACATGCGCAAGGCTCCGTTAGAGAATCAACGTAACCTTAACGGTATGCCTCCAGAGACAACCATATACAGAATGCAGCAGATTAGACATTACAGTTATGAGGTCCGTGCTGTATTACGGAATGCCATTCCTACCATAGACCAGAAAACCGGAGCGCTCAGCCAGCCGATCATAATAAGTGTTCAAGGCGGGTAGGTAAGGATGTGTTACAGGCGTTTCGAACCATCGGTTCACAGAAAGACCGATCGGAATGTCCGCAAGCGAAAAGACTTCACCTGCTACATAACCCTTGGTTTTCTGAAGCTGGGCGTCAAGTATGGCCATACATGCTGACCATTGGCGATGACTCTGGCTGATTTGTTCTGGATCCTGATGGCTGGATAACCGCCTTACCAGCGCTTGGAAGGCATAGCTCCAGGAGGGGTTCAGCGTAGAGGCCTGCCAGTCGATCCACTGATCAATGATGGCGCAAGCCTTATTCTCCACCGGATATAGAGCCTCTCCATTATAGTGGTTCGCCAGATAGCGAATGATTGAATTCGATTCCCACAAGACGAACCCTTTGTCCTGGATAACCGGGACCATGGCGTTGGGATTCAGAGCTAGAAAGTTCAGATCATCCGTTGGCCTGAACCCTGTGCCCCACTCTTCAAGAGTGAAGGGAATGCCAAGCTCTTCGCACGTCCACATGACCTTGCGAACATTGATCGATGTCGCCTTTCCCAGAACCGTCAGCATAGTATTCCCCTTTAGAGGTTACTGCTGATTCTACCCATTGCCTGAGATGGTTGGGTATTTCTCAGGACGTCAATGTTTCAAACCAGCCTGCATAGGGCGTGTTGGCAACTTGTCGGCGGTTATAGTCGGGCGCTCCGTCTGTCCACCACACGGGCCCACGCTCACCTAAAGCGCGCTTGGCTTCATCGACCCGGTGGCGCGCCTGCTGTTCAGCCGCTTTGTCGTGGTTGCGCTTCGCTTGGCCCACCTCTCTGCGCGCCGTCATCAACTCGTGGGTAAGCACCTTGCGTTGCGCCTCTGGAAGTGCAGGATTGGTGCATCGCCAGAGTTGACCACGTACCACGAAATAGCGGCCATCAGGCGTAACGGGGTAGAGAGGCGTATCAATACTCATAGGTCCGCATATATGCCCGTGAAGATTGTTTAGAGCGTTGAGCGAACAGGCGTATTTGCCCGAAAGGCGCTAGGAAAACAGCAGCGCAAGCTGACCTGTGGCGAACACGGAGCATGCTTCATGGATAGTGGTTTAATCATATACCGCAGCGGGTTGATCAACTGGAGGTGTTGTTCAACCCGTTCAAGAAGGGTCAGGTGCTGGGAGTCGCAGAGTACGCAACACCCGTTACCATATCGATTAGCTGGCCGATCGACCACGGTTTGGGCAGAAACCTGACCTTGTACTTGATGCTGGCGGTGGCTGGCGTGTCATAACCGGACATTACGATGATCGGGATATGAGGCCATGTAGCGCCTACATGATTGGCAAGTTGGGCACCGTCCATCGAGCCTGGCATACGGATGTCGGTGATCAGCAGGTCGATATCTGCCGCCTTGTCCTGCAGAAGGGCATGAGCCACGTCGGCCGACTCTGCGGTCATGACGTTGAAGCCCTCGCCATCCAGAAGCTCACGGACGAATTCCCGAATCACTTCCTCATCTTCTACAACGAGAACAGTGGAGGGGGTGCGGTTGGTACCTTGTGTCGATTGTTGACTATACATATGTCAGTGCTTTTCCAGATATCTGCCAGAAGCCGTCGTCAAACGGATGTACTCGGAGGACTCGGCGTATTCCCTATGTGGTTCGAAGAAATGGACACAAAGAGAGTGATTAAGTGCCAGCCGGAGTCATGATATTGGCGAATTTGTTGTATCCGTACAGGCTTGGCCAAAGCGTTAGGCTTGGATCTGGACGAGTAGCTTACAAGCAAGCAGATGTATAAAAGCCAGCAAGATGCTGGCTTTTCATGCAGGTACCGTTTATTTTCTGACCCACTTTCCATTGAGCTGGATGTATTGCCCCGCGGGTGTCTTCTCGATCGCCTTCTTGCCGGCGATGGCTTCTACATCACCCAGCTGGATGCCATTTTGCTGAGCCAGACGCTGGTACTCATCGCGGCGGGCCTGATTGATCAGATTGGCAATTTCGGTGCCTTGGTTGCTCCCGTCAACCGCGCCCAAGTAGCCATTGGGTTGTTCGCCCACCTGGCCACTTGCCTTGGCATGGCTCAGGGTGGCCATCGCCTCGTTGAGGCTCATGGCCCAGGCGGGACTGGTGAAAAGCAAGGCCAGCATCAAACTGGCAACACGGATTCGCATGGCTGGCTCCTTAGAATAGACCGCTGTTTTCGCTGAGAACGTTATCCAGTGCCTTGTCTACTTTGATGTAGATTTCATGCTGGATTTTTACGTTCAGGTTGATGTTGATCGGCTCGTTTGGAACCGCGACCTGTACGGTAGGTGTACAGGCTGCTGTCAGAAGGCATAAAAGCAATATGCCGAATAGTGGGCGCAACCCCATCAGGGCTTCTCCTCGGTTTTGGGGCCAGTTTGATCACGACGCAGGCGTTCCTGCACACGACGTTGAATGGTGTCGCTGACCCGGTCAGTCAGTTGCAGACTGGTCAGTAGTTGCGGAATGTTTTCTTCAAGGTTGATTCCAAAGTTGAACGCTCGTCCCTTTTCAATATCAGGGTTGCGGCCCTCCAGGCGGAGTGAAAGCATCAGTGTACCGTCTTCACGGTAATCAACGCCGCTACGCAGTACCTCGTAATGGAAATCGTCGAGCGCATCGGCTACCAGTTTCATCCCGGGGTTGCTCCGCCCCAGCGCTTTGATTCGATCCGAGCGGAAGCGTAGCACGCCTGCTCCACGTGCGCCGACAACGCCTTGCTCGACGCGAATACCCTGGCGCGTCCAGTGCAGGGGTAACTGCCCGTCAATTATACCTTCGCCGCTGAGCCCCTCGGTCGGGTAGGCTTCCAATAGTGAAGCGACTTGCAGACCTGAGAGATGCACCGGCAGCGCAAGTGTGAAGTCGCCCAGGTTGCCTTGGCCTGGCGGTATCCACAGGCGACCTCCCAATATGGCCGTTTGAGCCTGTTGCCAGGACAGCGTGCCGGCCAGTGGATCATCCAGCCGAGCGCGATAGGCGCCGCTCAATTCAAGAGGACCTAGAGTAAACCCTGGGTTAAGGCTATCGGCTTTGAACGCAGGCAATGCTACGCTCAGCTGATCGTTATTCAAATCAAGCGCAACCTTTGCAACAACGCCATTCATTTCCAGACGATCGTAAATGCCGCCCAGACCTTGAGCATCCAGATCAATATTCAGGTTCATGTCGCCTTGTTGAGGGATACGAAGGGCAAGCTGACCGTCAAGACGTCCCGTATTGAATTCCAGCAAGGCCGGCCAAGCGGTAAATGTGGCTGCAAAGGGATTTCCAGCCCGCATGAATAATGTGTCCAGTGTGCCTTCCAGGACGAATGACTGATCAGGAGACTGACGAAGCCGGGTCTTGAGGCTGAGGCCTGTATCGGTCTTAAGTGTACCATTTAGACCTAGCGCCCGATCCGTCAACTCAAGCTGTCCATTCCAGTTCCATTTGGCAGCCTTGAGCTGCGGGTGAGCAATGCGCTTGGTCTCGAGCTGAGTGTTGCCCTTCAATGTGAAATGCACGTCCTGCTGATCGTCCAGCCGCCCCATCAGGTTGAGCCCAGGCGAAGTTGCAGATACGTTGTCCAGGCGTGTCCCTGAAGTACCGCTACCGATGTCCAGCTGGCGCGCACCTAGCATGATATTGGAGAAGGTCAGCTCAGCACTGCGCTGATCCATCTTCCCTTGCGCCTTCAGTTTGACGTCGAGAGTGTGAACGGCAACGCCGGATTGCTTAAAGTTTGGAACGGTTCCATGCAAATCAAGCCCATCCACCCGGAGGCGCCAAGGGGCCTGAGTAGCAACCTTAAGGCGTCCTTTCAGGTCCAGAGCTGCTTCGCCACGGGAGGTTAGGGTAACGTCGAGGGGGAGCAGCACGTCCGGCTGATCAATAGATGCAGGTGTCTGCGCCCGGATATGGAGTTGGTCGGGTCGTATACCCTGCGGGAGTTGGAGCTGCCAAGGTTGGTTCCTTACTGCAAGTTGCAGATCGGCTTGCAGGGCTCGAGGCATTACATAGCCGTGATCCACTGTAGCATCCACGCTGGCATCGCCTTGAAGTGATCCCAGTCCTGGCACTGGCCAGGCTTGGGGTAAATGCGCATCAAGCCGAATACTGCCTTGTGCATTAAGCAGGGACTGGAGGTTGTCAATTGTGTTAGGTAGGGATAACTGCCAGTCACCCTGTAGTCGAAGAGCACCCGGCAGGGATTCAGCGTTCACGGCAGGCATTGGCCACCACTGGTTGATCCAGTCCAGAACCCAGGGGCCTTCATTAAAGGCAGGGATCAGGAGGTCACCGCTCCAAGCCACTCCGTCGCCGTGGGGCGTTAGCGCAGTCCGTAGCACAAGCCTTGGCTGATCATCAATGGCAAGGTTGGCTGTCAGGCGCGGTGCCTCCGGTGTGCCCTCAAGCAAGGCCAGGGTTTGTAGTGTGCGCCCATCATGACGAAGCGTGAGCTCCAGGCTGAGGGGCAAGGCCTGGTTGTTTGCCTGGCTTGCACTCAAGGAGCCCTCTAACCTGCATTGGCCTTGTGCGCAGGGCAGAGACAACGTGAAATCAGGTGCATCCAGACGATCGGGTAGCCATGTCGGTATGGCGAGAGGAGTGTCAAGGTGCAGAGGGCCAATAGGCTCACCGCTGGTACCGTTTGGAATAGCAGCCAGCGCGAGCTCAACGTGATCGATCCTGAGATGACGCCCGGTCCACTCAAACATCAGTGGCCCGGTGTTGAGTGACTGCTCTGTACCATCTTTATCGGCTTGGACAAGCGATAGGCTCTGTAACCCTATCGAGTGAGTATTCAGATACAGCCCTTGTAGATTCCAGTGTGTAATACCCAGCGAGCGAATCAACAACGCAAAGCCGAGCGAACCGGATGCCAGCAATAACAGGAAAACTACACTGGCCCAGCCTAAACGCCGAAACCAGCGTAGGGCGCGAGAAGAATTGACGTTAGACAGTGGACTCACCGCTCGAATACAGGCTCGACGTTAGGGTGAAGCGTCTAAACCACTGAATCAACCCTGGTGCCTTCGTTTTGCATTAAATGCTTATTTTTTCTTAGTAATACCAGCCCATTATAAAACAACTAAACTACCATAACACTTCTGTAATCAAGACGAAAAAGCCCCGGGTGTTTAACCCGGGGCTTGGCGAACACGCCAATGTTACAAGCAGAATGTTAAAACAAAGTTGAACACCAGGGCGGCGATGAAGCCGAGTGGCGCTGCCTTGAACAGGAGCTTGGGAAAGAGAGCAGAGCGGCTTTGTTCAGTGGGGCATGAGCCCAGCAGCAGGCTTCCACCGGAAGAGAAAGGCGAAATAGAGGTTGCCTGTGCCCCCGCCACGATGCAGATGAAAATGATCATCGGATCAATGGACAGGTTAGCGGCAATTGCGGGCACGATCGG
Organism: Pseudomonas sp. JZ114; assembly: GCF_051027705.1. Taxonomy (NCBI): domain Bacteria; kingdom Pseudomonadati; phylum Pseudomonadota; class Gammaproteobacteria; order Pseudomonadales; family Pseudomonadaceae; genus Pseudomonas; species Pseudomonas sp. JZ114. The sequence continues at coordinate 583,919 of NZ_CP069257.1, read as the reverse complement.
GAAGAGCGCAGGTGTTACCACGCCCAATGTACTTGAGAACAAGGACATCAGCGCTGCGACCACACCAAAAGCAACAGGTACCAGGACGGCCGGTATATTGGCGCTGATCCAGGATGCCAGGAGATCAACCGTGCCGGCCTTGATCGCAACCGAGATCAGCATACCTACGCCACAGATCATGATGATGGTAGACCAGGGGAGCGTAGCCATGACCTTGCGCTCATCGCCCAGCTTGAGCAGCAGGGCAATCACGGAGAAAACACTGGCGATCAGACCAATATCCATCTTCGAGTTGATAAAGCTGATCGTGTCATTCTGCGGGAAGACAAGGTGGGCGATAGGAGCCAGCAAGACAAGCCCCATCATTAGAAGGGTCAACCACAGCGTGGTTTTCTGATCTTTCGTGAACGGCGTAGGTGCACTGATGTTGAACGCAGCCTCCCGCATGGATTGCTTGTGTCCGCTGAACAAGAGAAACCCGGTGATGACCAGTAAAGGAATCACGATCGTACTGGCGAAAATACCAAAGCTGTTTATGAAGGCGGTTTCTTCCGGAATTCCCGCATTCACCATCAGGCTGCGGAAAATGATCCCGCTTTGGCTGGAAACAAAATTGGCCCCTCCGAGGGCTCCGTAGTTCACCGCCATCGCGCCCACGATGAGACTCATGCCCGTACGTTCACACAACAGCAACGTGATCGGCGCCATGAAGGCCAGTACGGTATAGTAACCCGCGCCTAAGGCAGCAATCAGGGCGGCAGTAACAAAGACGGCGTAGGGCAACAGGTAGGGTACTTTTCTGCAGCTGTACAGCAAATGCTCCGACAGTTTTTCCAGCGTGCCGTTAACGATGGCAAAACTGTAGAACAGGCATACCGAGAAAATGATAAAGAAGATTTTGAGCGGCCAGAGGTTGATGACTTCCGACGGACTCATACCCATCACAAACGAGCCGATCAGGTAAGCGAAGGCGATAGCAAACAGGCCTATATTGATCCGGGTCTTGTACCCGAGGACAATGGCAACGGCAATCGCCGTCACGACGAGCAGACTCATCATAATTGTCTTTCCTTGTTGTTATTGTCTGGTTTTCAGGGCTTGAACTTGAATAGTCTGGCCGGGTTGTCCACCAGCACTTTCCTTCTTTCCAGCGCATCCGGGAGGAGGGAGGTCATTATTGAAAACTGGGCATCATAATCGGTCTGGTCCTCGAAGCGGGTATGAGGCCAATCGCTACCCCATAACAGTTGATCAGAGTGCCCATAGGCGTTGCGCAATATATCAACCATCTGGGTGGCTTGCTCTAGACTGGCCTTGCTTCGATAGGTGGCGGACAGCTTGACCCATATAGCCGAGTCAGGCAGGAGCGACAGGAAGGCCTGATGTTCTGGCGTTTCAGGATCTATACAGCCGGCGGGCAAGCCGAAGTGGTCGATGACAACATTGACCCCTGCATCCAATAGCGTTGGAACGATAAGGCAGAGGTCTTCCATGGCACGCTGGATTTCGACCGACCAGTTTCGGTCGGCCATCTTCTTGAAAAAGGTTTGCCACCGTGGCTGTGAGTAATCTTCCAGCGGAAGCCCGACCAGGTTCAGTCTTACACCCACTACTCCTGCCTTTTCCAATTCATTGAGTTCGGCGTCACTGACTTCGGGATCGACTACCGCTGTCCCACGTAACCGTTCCGGATAGACCCGCAGCGCACCTACCATGAAGTTATTGTTGGTCCCCAGGAAGCTGGGCTGTACCAACACGCCATGGGAAAGCCCGCAATGCTCCAGATGAGCCAGATAGCTTTCCACAAGGGCATCGTAGTCAGGGCTGTAGCGGCGGTTTTCGGTCAGGGGAAGGTCACGGGAAAAAATATGTGCATGTGTATCGATACCCGTGATAGGCATATATGGCTGAGACATGGGCACTACCCTTGTTGTGTGTTTTTGGCAAAGGTAACCACCGCCCTTGCCCATAAAACATATATTCATCTATATGAATAGAGGACCGTATAGCGATGCGTGTTGGCTGTCAATGCATCACCCGATGGTGCTCGTGGTAAAGTAGGTCTACCAGTCGTTTGGATGACGATATGAACAACGAAAAGCTGGGACAGGATGAGCGTTTACCGCTCTATCAACGGTTGAGTGATGAAATACTGGCCAGGATTGCGTCAGGTGAATGGTTGCCAGGCCAGTCGATTCCCACCGAGGCTGAACTGACCAAGCTCTATGGCGTTGCCATCGGGACGGTAAGAAAGGCAGTGGATACGCTGGTGAGCGAGGGCTTGCTCGAACGAAGCCAGGGCAGGGGGACGTTTGTTCGTCGGCCAAGCTTCAATGCCTCATTCTTTCGTTTTTTTCGCCAGATAGATTCGTCCGGTAGCCAGGCTGTGCCGACCAGTCAGGTACTCAGCCGCACGCTCGAGCAGCCTCCTCAGGCCGTGATCCATGCACTAATTCTCAAGAAGCATGAGCAGGTAGTACATCTGGAGCGCGTCCGCGTTATCGAGGGACAGCGGAAATTCTATGAGGATATCTGGCTTCCCGGCTCGAAGTTTTCCAGGCTTCTAGACGTAGACCCGGGCAGGTTCGGCAATCTGCTTTATCCCTTTTACGAGCAGCAATGCGGCCAGCATGTCGCATCAGCGCAGGAAACGCTGACGGTGGAATCGGCTTCGGCTGAAACGGCTCGGATTCTGGAAATCGAGGAGGGCAAACCGGTTGTCGTGATCGAGCGTATCGCGCTGGGCTATGACCGGCTTCCCATCGAGTACAGAGTGTCTCGAGGTGCGGCAGAAGGCTTTCGTTACCAGGTCGAGATAACCTAAAGAGTCACTTTAAATCGGCCGTTTCCAATAATTATCCTGGACGTTCTCCACGGTATGTCTGATCAGACCACGCCCAATCTGCCTCTGAATGACAAGCGTTTTGCTGAGGTAGCCAGTCTTATTTCAACCGCTCGCCAGCGAGCGGTTCAGGCCGTCAACATCGAGTTGATCGATTTGTATTGGCGGGTAGGGGCGTATATCAGCGCCAAGCTTGAAACCGCGGAGTGGGGAGACGGGGTCGTCGATCAGTTGGCGCGCTATCTTGCACAGACTCAACCCGGCTTGCGTGGTTTCACTCGCGCCAATCTGTTCAGAATGCGCCAGTTCTATGAAGCGTACCGTAACGAACCATCACTAGCCGCTCTGGTACGGCAGTTACCATGGACCCACAACCTCATTATTCTCAGTCAGAGCAAGCGCCCCGAAGAACGTGAGTTCTATTTACGGCTGGCCATGCAGGAACGGTGGCCCAGCCGTGAGTTGGAGCGGCAGTTCAAGTCTGCACTTTTTGAGCGCTCCGTTACGCAGCCTGCAAAAGTCTCAGCAGCGCTGAGACAAAGTCATCCTGAGGCGCTGAGTGTGTTCAGGGATGCCTATATGGTCGAATTTCTTGGGCTTCCGGAGGGACATGCAGAGGCTGATTTGCACCACGGACTGCTGCAGCGACTCAGGAATTTTCTGATCGAACTCGGGCGGGATTTCTGCTTCGTCGGCTCCGAGTATCCCTTACAGGTGGGTGGACGGGATTTCGCGTTGGACCTGCTGTTCTTCCATCGGGGCCTGAACTGCTTGGTGGCCATCGAGCTCAAGGTAGGCCGATTCGAGCCGGAATATCTGGGTAAACTCGAGTTCTACCTTGAGGCGCTGGACCGCACCGTACGCAAGGCACATGAAAATCCGGCAATTGGTGTTCTGCTCTGTGCCAGCAAGGATGATGAAGTCGTTGAGTACGCGTTGAATCGATCTTTGTCGCCTGCGCTTGTAGCGGAATACCAGACCCATTTGCCCGACAAGAAACTACTGCAGGAAAAGCTGCATGAGTTTTATCGGTTGAATATTACTGGTGAATCAGAAAGCTGAGAGAAATCGATAGGCGGTCCGTTGCCCTGGCTAGACCTTATAAAACGCTTTTAGCGCGCTAGTTAGCCTAACCACCCGTCGAGCCTTGCCAAAGGTTATGAATCAGATGGCCGACACGTTCTGAATAGAACAGGTTGCTGATTCGAAAACTGTTTTACGGCAAGTCCGCGGCGAGCCAGTAGAGATAGGCAACCATTCATTGCGCTGCTAAAGGTGTTCCGATGTCCAGGTCGATCCATAAGAAAGTCGCCTTGTTACGCAAGACCTTCTTTTATGTAGGTTGGTCTTTGTTCTGGCTGCTTGTGTGGGACATAGCCGTCACAGCAGAGGCTATGCTGTACGTAAAAGACCCGATTGACTTGCCACTCACGCCCCTGACATTGCTTTGTTCAGCATTGGTAGTGCTGATCAGCTTTCGTAATAGCAGTGCCTATAACCGCTGGTGGGAAGCGCGTACCTTGTGGGGCGCAATGGTCAATAGCTCTCGCAGTTTCGGCCGGCAGGTGATGACACTTATTGATGATGTGGGCGTAGGGCGTAATCGAGTAAAGATGGTTCTTCTGCTACGTCATATGGCCTATATCAATGCACTGCGCGCACATCTGAAGGGTACCTCATGCGCAGAGGCTGCGGGACCCTACCTGGCCCGGCACGAGTTATCAATGGCTGAAGGCAGCAGCAATTTCCCCAACGACATACTCAACGGCACCGCACAACTATTGGTCAGAGAACTAAACCAGGGTCGCCTCGATAGTATCCGGTTGGCACGAATTGAATCGACTCTCGTGGATATGTCCAACTGCCAGGGCGGCATGGAACGCATTAACAACACGCCATTACCTTATCCCTATGTCTATTTTCCAAGACTTTTTACAACGCTCTTTTGCATCATCATGCCCATGGGGCTAGTCAGTACATTAGGCTGGTACACCCCTGTTGTTTCCTCTGTGGTAGGTTTCATGCTGCTCGCATTAGAGCGAATAGGAACCGAGCTTCAGGCACCTTTTGCCGACAGCCAGCACCAGATCGCCATGGATAGTCTGTGCACAACGATTGAAAAGAATCTGCGTTCTTTGCTCCAGGAAACGGCGGCGCATGTAGCGGAGGAGGATCTGGTAGAGGCTATCCGAACAGTGCGTGTAGAACCCGCTGCACCTGCAGAGACCAGTGTCGTGAAATCCATCGCTAACCTGTAGGCAAACCGCCTCCTAGACTATGTTGCAGATGCTCGATAAATGTCCTCACTTTGGCTGAAAGGAAGCGGCGGTGAGGGTAAACAGCATAGAGAATGGGGGTGTAGCTGGTCTTCCATGCTTGCAGTAGCGGTACCAGGCGGCCAGCTTTTATGTCATCGCCAATGATGAAGCTTGGCTGCAGAATAATTCCATGACCTGCCAAGGCTGCAGTTCGCAAAACATCGCCGTTATTGGCCCGAAACATCCCGGATACCTTGACTCGTACTTCTTCTTCGTCGCGTTGAAAGAGCCATTCATTACCCTGGCGCGCGTACGTATAGTTGAGGCAGCGGTGTTGTCTGAGTTCCAGTGGATGCGCTGGCGTTCCATGCTGTTTCAGGTAGAGCGGTGAGGCACACACCACTACGTCGAGTACGGCCAGTTGACGTGCGACTAAGCTGGAGTCGTCGAGCTGACCAATACGTACTGCCAGATCGAAACCTTCCTCTACAAGGTCAACGACTCGGTCATTCAGTTCAAGATCAACATATACCTCTGGGTATTGCTCCATGTATCGGGCAATTACCGGGGCCAGCTGCAGGATGCCAAAGGAGAACGGGGCATTGACCCGTAGCCGCCCCCGCGGATGCTGGACATCAGACTGCAGGGCTGTTTCCAGGTCATCAAACTCGGCCAGCAACGGAAGAATGCGCTCATAGAGTGCACGACCCGCATCGGTAAGGCTTAGCTTGCGTGTCGTCCGGTTAAGCAGTCTCGCATCGTATTTACGCTCAAGAAAGGCGATCAGTTTCGTAAGTCCCGAGCGGGACAGTTCAAGTCGATCAGCGGCCGCAGCGAATGATCCTAGTTCCACTACTTTGACGAAGGCAGATAGCGCAGAAAGCGTATCCATATCGATTTCCAAAATGTAAATAATTCATTTTTATTTACCCTATTTATCTCTAAAAGGGAAATACAAAGAATAGCGGTATCTGACCGATCGCACCTTTTTCTAAGGATTTAACGATGGATACTCGTACCGCTTCCTATGCCGCGCTTCTGTTGCGCTTAGCGCTAGGTATCATGTTTCTGGCCCACGGCCTTACAAAGCTGTTCGTCTTTACCTTGCCGGGTACCGCACAGTTCTTTGAATCGGTTGGTTTTCCAGGCGTGCTGGCCTATCCGGTTACGGTCTTCGAAATTCTGGCGGGTGCAATGCTGACACTGGGCATCCTGCCTCGCTGGGTTGCAGCCGTTGCCGCGGTACAATTACTGGCAGCCTCTTCCGTACACTTTGGAAATGGCTGGTCATTTACCGCAGCTGATGGCGGCTGGGAGTATCCTGTTTTTCTGGCAGTCACGGCCGCTGCGTTGGCACTCCTGGGGCCTGGTGCCTTGGCTCTGAAGCCATCACTTCGTAAGGATTAAGGTTCTAAACCGCGCTGCACTCTTGAGGAGAACACCATGAGCCGACTTCCCACGATTTTCATATCCCACGGTTCGCCAATGGAGGCATTGGATGCAGGGCGGGCAGGGCAGGCCTGGACGGAGCTTGCCGCGGCGTTACTACGTCCGCGAACCATTGTAATGGTCTCCGCTCATTTTTCGGCGCCATATCCAGTGCTCGGAACGACCGCGCAGCATGACACCATCCATGACTTTTATGGATTTCCTCAGGCGCTTTATGCGCTGCGCTACAACGCGGCGGGTGAACCTGACCTGGCTTTTCAGCTGGCAGAGGCGTTACAGGCTCAGGGGTTGCCGGTACGTATTGATCCTAATCGCGGGCTGGATCATGGCGCGTGGGTGCCACTGCGTTACATGTATCCTGATGCCGATGTTCCAGTCGTCAACCTGTCCATTGATGAAAACAAGGGCCCCGCCTATCACTACCAGCTCGGTCAGGCATTAGCGTCATCATTGGCTGACGACGTACTCCTTATCGCGTCAGGCAGTCTGACACATAACCTGGGCGATTTTCGCAGGCCGCACCGGTCCGTTCCCCGCTACGTCACAGCCTTTCAGGCGTGGATGCAAGACCGCCTGAAGGCTCGAGATATAGCCGCTCTGCTGGACTACCGTGAGCAGTCACTGGAGGGCGTTCAGGCTCACCCGAGTGATGAGCACTTGTTACCTCTTTTCGTTGCATTGGGTGCAGCAGGTGAGCAAAGCGAGGCACGCGTATGGTTCAGCGAGATAAACCATCAGATACTGGCGATGGATGTATACCGGTTTGAGCGATCCGCTTGAGACACAGGTAAAAGAGCCCTCCGGCTGCAGGCTTTGCCTGATCTCGTGCAGCCTTTTCATTTTCTCGCTAATACAGGTAGGAAAAGTCAAAACGACTCTTTGAGCGTTTAGGCAATTGCCAAACCTTATCATTCACTAACGTCCAGGTTAGTGAGGATCAGCTCGGCGCATTCGCTTAGATCAGCGCTTGAGTGCCTCTTGGTCGGATAACCCATGGCTTGATATTGAGTTCGAACAGTAAGACCGCCGGTATCGCAGAAGTTGAACAGCCCTAGGGTCATGGTCTCTAACCTTAGGCATAAACAATGAATAGTGGAGACAGGCATATGAATACCGACGGGCAAGACATTTCGGAAGCACAGGGTTCGGATCCGTTGGCACCTGGAGACGAGGTGGATCCAGACGGTGACGCTATTGCCAATGATGACTTCTCAGCACCACCTCATGAGGAAGGTACAAAACGCTGATGAGTTGTTGATGGGATACTAAATGGCCTAGCCGCAGCTGGGCCATTTAGCAATGGGTGCTGATGTTACTGCCGCAATGGTCTGAACAGCACCTCAAGCCAAGCCTTTCAACACATGAATCTGGAGACTTTCATGACCAGTGCCCCGCCGATACATGCTTCTACCCCTGAACCTCATCTAGCTGAAGACACTGTGCGTGATCAACGCTGACCCGTACTGCTGTCCCAAGACACTAATATTCAAAAAAAAGTGAGTCTGTGCCAGAGAGCCATGGGGGGATAGATGTCAAACGGAAACAACACTGCAAAATCGGAATGCCTGGAAGACGTAATCGATGGTGTTATTGAGCTGGGTAAAGAGAAAGATAAGGTATCGGTTGGTGATATCAAACGTGAGATAGGGCAGCGTAGTTATGGTCCTTTTTTATTCGTCCCGTCTATCATCGAAATCAGTCCGGTAGGCGGCGTACCGGGCGCATCCACTTTCTTTGCGCTGATCGTTGCGGTCTTCGCACTTCAGATGCTGTTTGGACGTAATCATTTCTGGATGCCTCAGTTCCTGGCTAAACGTTCTATTAAAAGTCAGAAGATCGAGTCAGGCCTGAACAAGGTTCGTAAAGTCATACGAGGGCTGGACAAGGTCATCCGGCCGCGCCTCGGCTGGGCTACGCAGAAAACCTTTGTTCGTCTTATTGCGGCAATATGCCTGATATTGACAACCTCTGTACCGCCTCTGGAGTTCATACCATTTGCTAGTCTGGCTCCATTCTCGGCTATTTGTCTTTTTGGTCTTGGGTTGACAGCAAAGGATGGCGTAGTCGTCCTGTTAGGTATGGCTGTTTCGCTGATAGCGTTCTATTTAGCGATTACAGGTGTAGCAGGAGGATAAGGGCCCATTTAGCGCCGCTGTAGAGGAACACGAGGTTCTTCAACGGATTCGTTAAGGACGTGTCAGCCCGCAAAATTTCCGGCTTTTTTGCAAACCACACTTTCTGGTGTACCAGACGTTAATTCTCAAACGTAACGAACGTCTACGCAGGTCTGAAATATATGTAATCAGGGAACGCCTCTGAAATCCTGGGAGTCGCAAGTTCTACAGTATCCACGGCATAGCTGCTGGCATATGAACCGGTTTCGATCATGATGGCGCCGTGTGCCTCGTGGATCGTTGGCCCTGGCATTCCATCCCCCTTAGATCAGGAGGCAAAATGAAAGCTGTCGTATTTCATGGTATCGGTGATATCCGGATTGATAATGTGCCCGAACCCAACATTCAGGAGCCGACGGATGCCATTGTCAGGCTGACGGCTTCAGCCATCTGTGGCACTGATTTGCACTTCATACGCGGCAGCTTTTCCGGCATGAAAGAGGGCACCATTCTTGGACATGAAGGCGTTGGCGTTGTTGAAGCGCTGGGCAGCGATGTACGAAACCTGAAGGTCGGTGATCGGGTGATCATTCCTTCCACCATAGCCTGTGGAAGCTGTTCCTATTGCAGGGCCGGCTATTTTGCTCAGTGTGATGTGGCCAATCCAAATGGCAACCAGGCAGGTACGTCATTTTTTGGCGGTCCGGCAGCTACTGGTCCTTTCAATGGACTGCAGGCAGAAAAGGCTCGTATTCCCTACGCCAACATTGGCTTGATCAAGATCCCTGACGAAATTAACGATGAGCAGGCGATTGCCATGTCGGATATCTTCCCGACCGGCTACTTTGGAGCCGAGATGGCTGAAATCAAGGATGGTGACACCGTGGCGGTGTACGGCTGTGGTCCCGTAGGCCTTTTTGCCGTTGCCAGCGCCAAGCTGCTGGGCGCCGGGCGTGTCTTTGCAATCGATTGTCTTGAGGACCGTTTGGAAAAAGCGCGCGAGTTGGGTGCTGAATGCATCAATTTCGACAAGGAAGATCCAGTACAGACCCTGGTGCGGCTAACCGGAGGGATCGGTGCCGATCGCGCAATTGATGCAGTTGGCATCGATGCCGTCCATGCACACAGTGGAAAAGCCGTCGAAAGTAGCGACATAAAAGGGCAGGAGCAGGAGGCTAAAGCTAATGCACCTGAGCAGAACCCGCAGAACGGTAATTGGGTTCCTGGTAATGCACCTAGCCAGGCACTGCAATGGGCTGTGGAAGGATTGGCCAAGGCCGGTACGCTTTCGATCATCGGAGTATATCCGCCCGAGTTTCGTGGATTCCCCATTGGCGCGGCGATGAACAAGAACCTGACGATCAACATGGGTAATTGCCATCACCGCAAATATATTCCTAAGCTGATTGATCTCACGTTGTCAGGCCGAATCGATCCGTCCAAGATCATTACCCAACACCAGCACCTGACGGATGCCTTGAGCGCTTTCAAAACTTTCGACAAGCGCAAAGAGGGGTGGATCAAGGTGGAGTTGTTGCCACAATAAGCTACTTTTCCCTTGGGCTGGTCATTGTTTTTGGACAGTGATCAGCCATCGCATTACCTAGTGTTTCTCTGTATTGACCTTGAAGCCAGGCCGAACGCGCAAGGACACCATCATGCTTGAGCTGGCCGCTATTTTTGTCAGTTTCACGGCACTGTTTGCCTATTTGAATTATCGCTTTGTAGGATTGCCGCCCACTATTGGCGTGATGGCTATTGCACTGGCCTGCTCGCTTCTGCTGCATGGCTTAAGCCTTGCTGGGATGCCTGGTCTGGAAGAACGGGTCGAGGACGTAATGTCCCGCGTCGACTTCAACCGATTGCTAATGGATGGCATGCTTTCCTTTATCCTGTTTGCCGGTGCCCTGCATGTTGACCTGGGTGAGTTGCGCCAGCGCCGATGGGCCATTGGTCTGCTGGCAACAATAGGCGTCATCATTTCTACATTGACGATCGGCTTGGCCTCCAGGTGGATACTCCAGGCCTTCGAGATGGACCTTTCGCTTATCTATTGCCTTGTCTTTGGTGCGTTGATCGCGCCTACGGACCCGATTGCCGTATTGGGCATCATGCGATCGGCAGGCGCGCCCAAAAGCCTGGAAATCACCATTGTCGGAGAGTCGCTCTTTAACGACGGCGTGGCGGTAGTTGTGTTTACCGTCTTGGTAGGCGTGCTGCAGGCAGATAAGGTGCCTGGGTTTGGTGAGGCACTATGGTTGTTCGCCGAAGAGGCCGGAGGAGGTATCCTCTTTGGCGGGATACTTGGGGGCCTGGTTTTCTGGATGCTAAAAAGCATCGATGAATATCAGGTTGAAGTATTGCTAACGCTGGCACTCGTCATCGGGGGCTACACACTGGCCACCCATCTCCAACTTTCGGGCCCTATCACAATGGTCATCGCTGGGCTGATTATCGGCAATCATGGCCGCGCCATGGCCATGTCAGACAAGACCCGACGCAACCTTGACACTTTCTGGACGCTGATAGATGAGAGTCTCAATGCTGTGCTGTTTGTACTGATTGGGCTGGAATTGATCCTGCGTCCGTTCGACTGGTTATATCTATTCATTGCCCTCTGTTTGATGCTAACCATCCTCGCGGTGCGCTTCATGACTGTGGCACCTCCGCTTCTGCTAGTCAGGTTTTGGCGTGAGGAAATGCCTAAAGGATCGGCTCAGGTACTGACATGGGGTGGCTTACGCGGCGGTATATCAGTGGCGTTGGCGTTGTCATTGCCAGCAGGCGACGAACGTAATCTGGTGCTGAATCTAACCTACCTGATTGTTCTGTTCTCAATCCTGATTCAAGGGCTCACCATTGGTCGGCTGGTAAGACATGTAACAGAAAAGAGCTCCGGGTAATGATCTGATGCCCATGATTCAACCGTATGGGGACGGTACCCTCACATGTCATCACCTTGGGTCTGATAAGCCAAAGTTGTTGGAACAATTCCTTAAACAAGGGCGTCTGTAAGAAACACTTACAACAATAGTGGCTTTTCAATTGCTAATACCCAGGCAGTTCCGTCTTTAGCGTATTAGCAACGTCGTGAGGGCTGCTAACCGTGATGCTTGCACCAAAAAGTGCGCTAACCCACCGAGCTTCAGCGACAGGGCAATCCTGATGAATAGCGATACAACCGAATGCACCATCACCTATGACGGGCAATTACTGACTGGAAAAGCAGACATCCCTCTGATTGATTTTCTGGCTGAGCACGATATTCATTTGTCTCATGTGTGCTATCACCGTGCGCTGGGGCCATTGAAGACCTGTGATGTATGCTGGGTGGAACAGGATGGCGAGCTGGTACGTGGTTGCACAATCCGCACCGCTGATGGAATGACGCTATCCAGCCAGGGTGAGGCACGTAAGGCGCAGCATGAGGGAATGGATCGCATTCTGGCCAAGCACGAACTCTACTGCACTGTCTGCGAACACAATACGGGCGATTGCACGTTGCATAACACTGTAGCGGACATGCATCTTCCAATTCAGCGCTACAAGTTTCAGCGTAAGCCTTACGACAAGGACCACTCCAATCCTTTCTACACTTATGATCCCGATCAATGCATTCTGTGTGGGCGCTGTGTGGAGGCTTGCCAGAATGTCGAAGTCAACGAGACGTTGAGCATAGATTTTTCCATGGAGCATCCCCGGGTGCTCTGGGATGGCGGTGAACAGATCGAGGGGTCAAGCTGTGTAAGCTGCGGCCACTGCGTCACGGTTTGCCCCTGCAATGCGCTGTTGGAAAAAACCATGCAGCCCAATGCCGGACCGTTTACTTCAATGCCGCAAGAGCTTAAGCGGCCCATGATCGATGCGATCAAGACACTTGAAAATACCATTGGCGCGCCGCCCATTACGGCCATTTCGGTCATGGACATGAAATGGCGGCAGCCGGAAATAAAGCGCACCAAAACGGTTTGCACCTACTGTGGCGTAGGGTGCTCCTTCGAGATGTGGACACGGGACCGTAATATTCTCAAGGTGCAGCCTGTCGTCGACGCACCGGCCAATGGTATTTCCACATGCGTCAAAGGTAAATTTGCCTGGGACTTCGTCAACGATCCCAAACGCCTCACGATGCCCCTCATCCGTGAAAATGGCCGTTTTCGTGAAGCCAGTTGGGACGAGGCACTGGATCTGGTTGCTCGTCGTCTATTGGAAATCCGTAATACTTATGGATCGGACAGCATAGGTTTTATTGGCTCCAGCAAGGCCAGTAATGAAGAGGCCTATCTAACCCAAAAGATTGCCCGTCTGATTATCGGCACCAACAGTGTAGACAACTCTTCACGCTACTGTCAGAACCCAGCCACTAAGGGATTATTCCGTACCGTTGGACATGGTGGTGACTCGGGCACCATTGAAGATTTGCAAAAGGCCGAGCTGGTCATCATTGTGGGCAGCAATATGTCGGAGAATCATCCGGTCATTGCCTCGAAGATCAAGGCCGCTCAAAAGCATCACGGTCAAAAACTGATCGTGGTTGATCCACGTCAGCATGAGATGGCTGAACGTGCAAACATTTTCCTGCGCATAAAGCCGAGCACCGACCTTATCTGGGCTTCGGCCATGTCTCGCTATATGTTCGAACATGGCTATGCCGATATGCCCTTTTTGACGAGTCAAGTCAATCAAGTGGATGAGTATCGTCATTCGCTGGAGCCCTTTACCCTGGAGTTTGCCGAGCGGATGACAGGCATTTCCCAGTCACAACTGATCGAGGCCGCTGAAATGATCGGTACGGCCAAGTCGGTCTGCATCTGTTGGGCAATGGGTATTACCCAGCACAGCCATGGTGCCGATACCAGTACAGCCCTGTCCAACCTGCTGCTGGTGACTGGCAACTATGGCAAGCCAGGCACCGGTGGCTATCCGATGCGGGGGCATAATAATGTACAGGGTGCCAGTGACTTCGGTTGCCTGAAAAACATGTATCCCGGCTACGAGAAAGTGTCAGACGAGAAGGCACGTGCCAAATGGGCCAAGGCCTGGGGAGTGCCACCGGACAAACTGTCCAACAAGGTTGGTCAGGACAACTTCCTGATGGTACAGGATGCCGATGAGGGCAAGATCAAGGCGATGTATATCATTGGCGAGGAGACGGCGTTTTCCGATGCCGATTCCAAGAATGTCCACGAGGCCTTTACCAAGCTGGACTTTTTCGTCGTTCAGGATATTTTTCTGAGTCGCACAGCCGAGTTCGCCGACGTGGTACTGCCAGGCTGTCCGAGCATCGAAAAAGACGGCACCTTTGTGAATACCGAGCGACGTATTCAACGCTTCTATGAAGTCATGCCTCCGTTGGGTGACAGTCGCCCTGACTGGCGTATCTTGACTGATCTGGCTGCACGTATGGGACATGACTGGGGTTATACCCATCCCTCTCAGATCATGGATGAAGTGTCCGGCATTGCAACTATTTTCAACGGGATTAGTTATGAGCGGCTTGAAGGTTGGAAGTCGTTACTGTGGCCAATGAAGCCGGACGGGACCGACACGCCGCTTCTCTACACTGATGGCTTTCATACCGATGATGGTAAGGCGGTGTTATACCCGCTGCAATGGAAAGCACCTGAGGAAGACACTGACAGCGAGTACGACCTGATACTTGATAACGGGCGCATGCTTGAGCACTTTCAGAGCATGAACCAGACCGACAAGGGGAAGCGGGTCACTTCACTCTCTCCAAACTGGTTTGTAGAAGTCAGCCCTGAACTGGCTGCCGAACGCGGTCTTGAAGAGGGTTCCTGGGTACGTCTTATTTCACGTCGCGGATCGGTTGAAGTACCTGTTGTGGTAACGAATCGAGTAAAAGGGCACGTGCTTTTTATGCCGATTCACCAGGGTAAGCCTGGTCTCAACAAACTGACCGGTGAACATCATGATCCCGACGTTAATACACCGGCGTACAAGGAGACGGCAGTCAGGCTGGAGGTTCTCCCGAAAGAGAAATTCAACCAGCCGATTCCTCATGGAAATTTCCGTTACGGCAATCGTACTCCACTTGAGGGGGTACCCACACAGGTCGTTCAGGTTAAGTGGGCGCGAGATGACTATGTTTCGCCGCTCGAACAAGCCCCTCACCCGGAGAGATTCTAATGGCCGAACGTATCAGTCACGATGTTAAGCCACCCAAGATCGGCCCCGATGCCCACGAAGAGTTGGAACGTCTGCTTCAGACGATGCACGAGCATGGGGTCTTGCGTTTTGCCAACGACCTGATAGCAGCCAATACGCAGGTAGCCAAGGTGTTGGTGGATGGTCTTAACAAGGAGGGTACGCTTAATGCCATTCAAAACATGTCGATTCTGGCCATGGCATTGTCTCGCATCCCGCCCGAGCAGTTCTATAAGGTAACATTCGCTTTCAAAGATGCCTTCACCCATGTCAGTGGCTACAAGTCGGGGGAGGGCGAGACCGAAGCGCCTGGCGTCACGGGAGCCTACAAGATGCTGCATGATGACGCGTTGTGGCAGGCCATCACGCCTATTATCGAAGGGCTCAAGGTCTTTGCCGAGCGGCTGGACAAGGATGTAGACAAGCCCATCTCCGAGTTTACGGGAAAGCCTAGCAGTGCATAGCTTTCATTCATGGCAAGCCCGCCCGTGGCACTCCTGAGGCGGGCATTACCAAGCCTTCATGTCTGAATATAAGGTAGCTGATGGATCCTTCTGACCCAACATTGCTGGTCGCTAGAGCTCAGTTTGGCGTCACGATTGGATTTCATATCGTGCTGGCAGCATTCTCCATAGGTTTGGCGAACTTTCTCATGGCGCTCGAAGCGCTCTGGCTGTGGAAGAAAAATCCGGCTTACATGGATGTGTACAAGTTCTGGCTGAAAATCTTCGCACTGAACGTGGCAGTAGGAACTGCTTCAGGCCTGGTCATGGAGTTTGAGTTTGGAACTAACTGGAGCAGGCTTTCCAGCAAGGCCGGCTCAGTTATTGGGCCGCTCATGTTTTTTGAAGTCATGGTGGCTTTCTTTTTGGAAGCAGGCTTTCTCGGCATCATGCTGTTTGGCCTGAAAAAAGTTGGCCCAAAGCTGCATTTCTTTTCCACCTGTGCTGTGGCATTGGGCTCGCTGTTCAGCGCTTTCTGGATATTGTCGGCTAACTCCTGGCTACATACCCCGGTTGGCTACGTCATCGCCCCAGATGGTCGATTTCTGCCTGAGAACTGGTTTGAAATCATTTTCAATCCATCTTTTCCCTATCGTCTGGCTCACATGACCCTTGCTGCATTTTTAGGAACTGCGTTCTTGGTAGGCGCTGCCGGAGCCTGGCATTTGTTGAGGAATTCACGTAACGCTCGTGCCCGCATCATGTTTTCTATGGCGATGTGGGTTGCCGCTATCGTAGGACCCATGCAGCTCATCGCAGGCGATTTGCATGGCGAAAATACGCTTGAGCATCAGCCACAAAAGGTAGCGGCCATGGAGGGCTCATGGGACAGGCCTGTGACAGGAAAAGGTGAGCCTTTAAGGTTGTTTGCTATTCCTGATATGGATGAAAAGCGCAATCACTATGAGATAGCTATTCCTCATATCGGCTCGTTATACCTGCGTCATAACTGGACGGGCACGATCAAAAGTCTCAACGAATTTCCGCCTGCGGATATCCCCCCGGTTTCTATCGTGTTTTTTGCTTTTCGCATTATGGTTGGGCTGGGATTTTTAATGGCAGGTGTTGGTGTCGCCAGTCTTGTGGTACGCAAGCGCGGTCATTTATACAGTGCACGATGGCTGCATAAGCTTGTATTGATGATGGCTCCAGCAGGCTTTGTAGCCATGCTTTGTGGCTGGGTAGTTACCGAAGTAGGAAGGCAACCTTTTACGGTTTATGGGATGCTCCGTACCGTTGAAAGTAGCTCTCCCGTGTCTTTATCGTTTGTAACGACTTCGTTCATTAGCATCATCGCCGTCTACCTATTGGTATTTGGCATCGGACTCGTATACCTGATGCGCGCCATTGCAAGAGAGCCGAAACGGGACGAACCAGGACCGGAGCCTGAGTTGGCAAACGAGACGGGCAGTAATACAAGCAACTAAGCATATGCTTTCAAAGGGGCCTATATGCCGTTGTCTGATGAGCTTATACATCTGTTATCTGCAGGCGCCCTGGCGTTCTCCATACTGACGTACGTTATTCTGGATGGCACTGACCTGGGCGTTGGAATTTTATTTGCGGCCAATCGCAAGGCAAGGCATCGCCATGTCATGGCGTTCTCTATCCTGCCAATCTGGGACGGTAACGAAACCTGGTTGGTCTTGGGAGGTGGTGGGTTGCTCGCTATGTTTCCTGCGGCCTACAGCATATTTTTATCTGCGATGTATGCGCCCATTATCCTGATGCTGCTGGCGCTGATATTTAGAGGCGTTGCACTCGAGTTTCGTGACCGTGCCAAGACAGAGCGAAGGCAACGACTGCATGATATGGCGTTTATGGGCGGCTCTCTTGTAGCGTCCTTTTGCCAAGGCATTGTACTCGGCGGGCTAATTCAGGGCATTCCCCACGAAAAGGGACAATACAGTGGCAACGGTTGGGAATGGTGCAGTGGTTTCGCTTTCTTTTGCGGTTTCGTGCTTGTTGTGGGCTATGCATTGCTGGGGGCTTGCTGGTTGTACTGGCGCACCGCAGCTGATCTCCAGCTGAGGTCGCGTCGTCAGGCACGAATCCTTGCCCCGGCCACATTGGTTTTGCTTGCCGGTATTGTCACCTGGACGTTTGGCTTGAATACGGTAAATGAGGAGCGCTGGCTGGAGCCGTCAATTGGAGGACCAATTACGCTGTTGCTGGTAGGGCTGATGATCGTCTTTTGGCGCGCTTTCTCTTGGACGCATCATTTTCTACCCCTATTTGCTGTACTCGGTTGGTTCATAGTGGCTTATGGGGCAATGATCGTTGCGTTGTACCCTTTGGTTATACCGCCCACTCTCACAATTTCGCAGGCCTCCTCGGCCCCTTTGAGCCAAATGCTTGTGCTAGGAGGCTTTGCTATTCTGATACCCGTTACGCTGGTGTATAGCACCTTTGGCTTCTGGGTTTTTCGTGGAAAGATCAGGCCAAAGAACCAGGTGCATACAAGCGATAGCTAAGATATGCGCCTATCTATAAGGCTAACTGTTTTTTTCAGTCATGTCGCAGCCTCCTGGAATAGGCGCCGGCCCAACCCGATCATCATCGGTATCAGCCGTATCGCCAGCCGGTGTATCAGGCGTTCTGCGTGGGCTTTGGTGTACTGGCTGATTACGTTCATTGGTCATGACTACCTCACATGGCGAGTAGATAAGTTGTATTAATTGGAAAGGACTTCCGACCTTAATGCTCAGCCACACAGACGCCATTGGTCTGATTTCCCGAGGGCTGCGGGCACACCTTGAGGGTGAGCAGTACCTAATAGAAAGACTACATATAGCCTTGGAACACCTGTCGAAGACTCTTTTTTCCTTACTGGAAGTGCCCGTCGCGTGATCACGATATCCATATAAAAGCTCAGCAGTACGCTGAGCAACGCTTGATAACCAGTCTTTATGGCTGGTTGTTGAAACTAAATAGCGGTTTTATCAGCAGGAGCTTTTATGTCCGTACCGGACTGGTTGCATTGTGTTTCGGCAGTTTCGCTTATTGTGGCGGTGGTATGTGCCCTGTGGGTTGTGTTTGATATTTACCATCATCCACAGCATATGAGAATCATGAACGTCGTCTGGCCCATCACCATGTTGTGGGCTGGCCCATTGGGTTTGTGGGGCTATCTCACTGTAGGCCGGGTAAAGATGAATCACCAGCGAAACCATGAACAACGATCCTTCAGGCAACGCGTCGCCTTAGGAGCAAGTCATTGTGGAAGTGGTTGCACATTGGGGGATTTGATTGCCGAGACGTTTACTATCGCTATTCCTGTCACCGTTCTTGGTAGTCCTGTTTTCGCTACTTGGATTATCGATTTTATTCTGGCTTTTCTCATTGGCATTATTTTTCAATACTTCAGCATCAAGCCGATGCGCGAATTAAGCCCTAAGCAAGGATTGGTCGCTGCTGTTAAAGCTGACACACTTTCACTAATTGCCTGGCAAGTTGGGATGTATGGATGGATGGCGATCTGCCTGTTTGCCGTGTTCAGTCAAGAAGCGCTTCCCAAGCATGAGCCCGCGTTCTGGTTCATGATGCAGATCGCCATGCTGGTAGGGTTCTGTGTGAGTTATCCGGTTAATGCCTGGTTGATCAAGCGGGGGATCAAGGAAGCGATGTGAAAATTTTGTACCGCCCGTAGCCATGTCCTTCGGCTACCTGTGGTGCAAAGAGAGCCCCTATATCAAGCAGCTCTACCGTTGCTTGAAGCGGTTTGCCCACTGCAGGGCAAAATCTTGTCGGTGAAATGCATTGACTGTCGCAGCACCTAAGAGCATGACAATCGCTCCTACCGTCGCCATTGCCATGTCTTTTTGCGAGTCCCATGGGTCCTGCTGGGCGCCTACAAATGCCTTAGCAGCATCGCCACCCAGATAGGCACCTCCGATCCATTCGATAAGCTCGTACACGGCCGACGACGAGAGTATGAGATTGAGCGTCAGGAAGTAGCTTAGAAAACCACGCACCGGGACCAGTCGCAGTAAACCCTCGCGGATAGGGTAAGCCAGCAGCAAACCATAACTAAAGTGCACCAAGCGGTCGAACTGATTACGTTGAAACCCCATGGCCTCATCAAGCGTCTGGCCAGTTAATGCCTGCCACCAGGCATTGTATGGCACCTGAGCATATGTATAGTGAGCACCTACCTCATGAATGCAGAGAAACAGAAAAACCAGGCTGAATGAGGTACGTGAAAACATGAATTTCCGGTGGCTAATCGCTAGAACCAACACAAACAGCACGACAAGCAGATTTTCCATCAGCCAATCCCCCCGTTTAACGGGAGAAATCGCCAGTAAAACCCAGATCGCTCCAAATACAACCGTTAGCGTCAGGACGTACTGACGATACGAATCCTCTCTCATGAAAACTCCTGACAACGCCTAAATCAAAACAGTCGGAAACTGGATAATGCTGTCCACTCAGCGCTCCGAGTGCTTACCTACTTCTATACTGACGTACTTAGACGCGTGAAGATTCCTTGAGAGGCGCCTTTCCATAAGCGGCTGATAATCCGTCCCTAATGCTCATGCATGCAGGTCTTGGCAAGCCGGAAGCAGTAAGCCATCCCGCGGGGTTTATCACCTCAGGCAGGCTTTAAGCCCATAGGATTAGATATCGTCTGACTTGGTGGAGGGTTGGTCATTTAGCGGGAGTATCCGCGGTAGCAGGAAAAAAATGCTTAGTGCTAGGAGGGTACAAAAGATAGCTGCCATTTCCCGGCCCGAACCCGCCGCCATGCCGATCGCAGCGGTCAACCAGATCCCGGCAGCGGTCGTCAGGCCCTTCACATGATTCAAGTCGTGGCCTTTTATTATTGTGCCTGCGCCAAGGAAGCCTATTCCTGTAACCAGTCCCTGTATGACACGACTAAGGTCGGTACTACCAACTCCCATCATCGAAGGAATGAGGACAAAGAGGGCTGAACCCAAGGCAACTAGCATATGGGTACGAATACCTGCCGCCTTGCCAGATTGTTCACGCTCTAAACCCAGTAGCCCTCCTAAAAAGGCTGCCAGCGTTAGGCGAAGCACAAGACGTGTTGTCTGCGCAGGATCAAGAAAGTCGGCGAACTCCTCACATAGAGTGGCCTTGATAATTTCCCAAGTATCGCTCATTACACATTCCTATATAAGGGCTGTTCCGGCCCCAACAAGCGGCGCTAAGTCTGCAAAGGAAATTTAGCTGCAGACGCATGCACTTTTCGCTTTTAACCGCCGTTAACAATCGTCTGTCAAATATAGAATTTACTTTACTGTTTATTCACGGAGAGCAAGAAATCGCACACTACGGCTATTAGGCGTAAGCACCAATACGTCCCGTGTTTTTCGATGGTACTCTTTTCAGGCGGAAAGACTGGTTCTAGAAACCGGGTTAAATCGCTTCGAGATCTGACCGTTACTGTTCCAAGAAACAAGCGGGATGTTGGTCTGCACGCATGTCGTTTGAACATATTCCTGGGTTGGTCCTGGCCGCGCCAATTAAGCCAACGCTCAATATGACTGCACAAATGTTCCAGATTCAATCGGAAGGAGGCTGATACGATCCCAAGACGATCTGTTTGTTGCCGTCCATGATATCAAGGCGAAAGTCCTAACTATGACAGACGACAGGAAAAGCTGGGTTCACCTGAACCAGGACGCCGAAACCGGTATCGAGACCATTCGTGCTCATTTTGAGGGTCATGCCTATGATCCCCATTGGCATGACAGCTATCTTGTAGGGTTTACCGAGCAAGGCGTGCAGCAGTTCAGCTGCCGGAATGCGCTGCACGTCAGCACCCCTGGTAAGGTCTTCATGCTTGAGCCGGGTGAGATTCACGATGGCCATGCGCCGGCAGAGGGTGGGTTTACCTACTCCATGCTTTATCTGGAGCCGCAGTGGATCGAGCGTGAGCTGAGGATGTTGCATGAGGATGCGCCTGTACAATGCCTTCCCAGTTTTGGCGCGACACTAACCGATCAGACCGAACTCATGATCGCTATTGCCGATGCGTTCAAGGCGCTCGAATACAATGAGTTGAGAATAGTAAGGCAGACCGCGCTGGATCAATTGCTGATCAAGCTGACCGACCATGTGAAATGGCGAATGCGGGGAGCTTATGATCCCAGACTTCCGTTGGTGGCTTATCGCGTTCGAGATTATCTTCACGCTCACATGCAGGACGATGTAGGCCTGGATGAGCTTGCTAATACCGTAGGTGTGGATCGATTTCGCTTGACCCGAGCCTTCAAGGCCGCCTTTGGTTTGGCACCGCATGCTTACCTCATCCAGCTGCGACTCGCCAAGGCTCGTTTTATGTTGGCGAAAGGCGATCAACCGGCCGAGGTTGCCATGAGACTCGGTTTTGCGGATCAGAGCCACATGGGCCGTTGGTTCCGCCGCGCCTATGGGCTGACTCCAGCCAGCTACCGCAAGCGCTGCTCAAATCTTCCAGACGCCTCACGCAGCTAACACCACAATCGACTCCAGCCGTATAACTGTGGAGTCGATATGATGATTTCTGTGCCGTTCATTCTGTTCTCTCTGGTAGCCTCCATCACTCCAGGGCCTACCAACATCCTGGTGCTAAGTCACAGTGCCCGCTATGGATTCTGGAAGGCATTACCTATTGTGCTGGGCGGGTGTGCGGGCGCGGCCGGTATCGTGCTGGTAACAGGCGTGGGTATTGGCGAAAGCCTGACGAGCTACCCGTTGATCCAGCTCGTGATGAGCACTGCCGGCGTGCTGTGGTTGAGTTATCTGGCCTGGCAGATCTTTAGCAGCCCAGCCACGCCATTGAATGAGATGAGTGAGTCCATGGCCAATGACAAGCGCGTCGGGTTTGGCGGAGCGGCCGGGTTGCAGCTGATAAATCCAAAGACCTGGATGATGGCCATCGCCGTTATCAGCGTGTTTACGCAAGCCGGGTCAGACAAGGCCGCGCAGGTGGTACAGCTGACATCTGTATTCTTTGCGATATCGATTCCATGTCTGACGGCATGGGCGGTGCTGGGCGCAAGCGTTTCGCGCTGGCTCGATTCTGCCACCCGTGTCAGATACTTCAACCGTCTCATGGGCCTGCTGTTATTGGGATCGGCTTGGCTGAGCCTGCTTTGATGTTTGTCCCATAGTTAGGCCAGACAGCTGCTTGGCCTAACTATGGCTGTCTTCATGTAGTACTTTCAGGATATTTGGCTCGAGCCAGCCAGCCCTTCCATAACCATTTTCTCTCATGAACATCCAGAGGAGCATCGAACGCGTGCAATGCTAGCCACTGGTTGAAACGCAGCTGTTCGAGTTCTTCGGCTGGCTTGCATACCGGCCCACCCAGAACCTGTTCGATATTGTTAAGCAGTGGGGCAGGTACCTGTTCGCGATACAGGCAAATCTGCTCTCTCAAGACATCCAGTGTGTAGGTGAGGATTTCCTTGTCAGAAAACTCAGGCACGGACATAAGACACCTCTTGCAGCATTGATCATTAAGCAAAAACGGTTAAATACGATCCGTCGCGATGTCACATGAAGCGGGTTAGTGCTGAGTCGTTAGTTGGGCAAGCAAAAGCCCCATTTCTTTTACCGGCACGCAGTAGTTCGGGTTACAGGCGCTAAGTTCATGAATAGCCGTGGTCGAGCTAATAGCCTGTCTTTGATCCTCTACGATGCAGATCCCCCCGGCGCCTTTGATGGCGCGCAAGCCCTTGACGCCGTCTCGTCCCGATGCTGATAACACCGCGCCTATTGTACGCGGCCCAAATACCTTGGCTGCAGAGGTGAACAGTTCATCTGCTGAGGCATGCTCATGCCTTGCGGAATCAAGCCGTTTAAGCCTGATCATGCCCTTGGGCTCTATAGTGACTTGATACCCAGGCGGAGTGAGATAGACGCAGCCCGCCACGAGTAGCTCGCCGGGTGTGCATACTTTTACGGGAAGGAAGGTATAGCGTCCCATAAGCGTTACGAGCGCCTCTACAGGACTGTCGGTTGCTACACGAAGCATCACAACGACACAGGTTTCCAGGCGAGAAGGAAACGTGCTGGCGAGCTGGCATAAGGCTCTAAGACCAGGAAGGGGGGAGGTAATAACTACAATGTTGTTGATTGAGCTCATCTTAAACTTCTCATGCAAAACGCTGTGAAAGCATGTCCTGATGAAAAGGTAACTCCGGCTTACTGCCCTCACGCTCCGTATGCGGCTGCGTACAGACGGAAAAACAACGGGAATAAAAAACTGTATCGCCGCGAGTACAACAACTTCGCCAATACACTAAACGCGGCGATACAGAGGAGCACACTTCATGAGCTATGACATCACTACAGAACAGGTTCAAATACAACCTGTATTCAATGGAAAGCTGGGTGAAAGATAAGTTGCAGAATTGCTAAGTCATTAAATTCTTTGAACTTTATTCAAATACAAGTTTTGCTAAGTAGATACCAGACGCTGATTAAGATAGCGCTTCGTTGGAACGGCGCAATTGTGCAGATTTGCTTTTTAATCTTCTACATGAAAATTGTACGTGTATAACTATGGACCTATCTGTTACGTCTTAATCCTGTAATATCTTGAAACATCCATCAATCCTTATATACGACTACGGCAGCTGAAACAGGTAAGCTTTAGTCCCGGATCACAGCTGCTACTCGCCGTCGACGTTGGACGTAAGCAGTGAGTCAATGGCGTGAGCGTTCAAGGGCATACGATGCTACCGGTCTCATCTACCCAGTGATCACACAGAAACAAGGCTTAGTACCCCTGTTTTGGCTAGCCGATATCGAGCAAGGTCTTCTGCCAGAAACAGCGAGCCCTGGTAATGGTGTGCGGCCTCACTACGGATATCCTCAATGGAGGGAGACTGCTCCGGATTGGCTTGATAGCGGGCGCTAAAGTGCGTCAGGACAAGATTGGGCAGCCCGCTGGATTGGGCAAAGCTCGCAATCCCGGCCGCTGAGCTATGTCCGAATGTATCGCCAGCCCTGTCTGCCACATCTTGTGTATATGTCGACTCATGAACAAGCACCTGAGCTGGCTGGCAAAAGGTCCGCAGCAGCTCGGGCTGATCGTTGTCACCGCAGACGACCAGGCAGCGAGCCGCATGGGGGTAGTACACATAATCGGCACTTTTAAACGTTTGGCCTTCATGTAACACATCATTGCCTTTACGCAGCTGTCCCCAGATTGGGCCGCGCGCAATACCTTCGGCATTCAATTTTTCAGTGTTTAGATGAGGTTCACGGGCTGTTTCGGTAAACCGATAGCCGAAAGAGGGCACGCGATGGGATAGGGGCGTAGCATCGACCGTCCACCGTGGAAATGCCCACTGCCCCGGCGCCTCAGCCGGCAGAAACTCTACGTCAAAGGGCAGGTACAGCTGGGTGAATTGTCGAGTCGCGTTAAACCATTCGGCAATGCCCGCCGGGGCAATGATGGGAAGTGGCTTCTTTCGGCCTGACATGCCTGCGCTGGCAAGGAGGCCTGGCAAGCCATAACAGTGGTCACCATGGACATGTGTAATGAAGATGGCCTGCAGATCATGCAGCGACAGACGTGTACGCAGTAGCCGGTGCTGAGTGGCCTCGCCGCAATCAATCAGAAACCAGTCACTGCCCATCTCTTCCTGTAGGGCAAGCCCGGTCACGTTGCGTTTCTTGGTCGGTACGCCGGCGGACGTGCCCAGAAATAGTAAATCCACAAATGCCTCTATTTATCGGTGCCGCACCAGTATCAAGACATAGTGTATATCGCAGATGGCTGCAAGGTGGTGAGCATGAGACTTGCCGACCTCCGTGTCGGCGTATTTCAGAACGCTCAGGTTCCAGGCGCGACGTCATTTCTGGCGATTCGGATCTCTTGCACCATGGCCTCGGAAAACTTCTGGGCGGCTGACCAGCGCAGGTGGATTGCATCTATGAAGGATGTTTTGGCGGTAATCCATTCCTTGTCGCCATTCCAATACTGGGCCTTGGTTGGCGCCAGGGCGGTAGCAAGCTGCTGGTCGAAATTAGCCAGAAAGACACCTGTTGGATCTTGCTGGGCTTTCCAGTCAGGATGTAATGGCGTGGATACGACCGTTAATTGCCGTCCCTCCTGGTACAAACGGGTAGCCAGGGTTTGCAGGGCATTGAAACAGGTTGAATCCAGCGCTTCCGGGCGGCCATAAAGCAATTCACGACTGTTCACCGTATTGAGCGGGCCGTCCCCGTAGCGATTGAACACTAAGGGATCGAACTCGATACGGTTGGCGCGCTGATCTTTTACCTTCAAGGCATTGCGCATCAGCGAGCCGGGGGAGAAATAGTGCATGTAGTAAAGCCAGGGTGACGTTTTCTCATACACGTACTGATCAACATCGTTGCGATTGAATACGGCAGCCGAAACACGCCAGCAACCCGCAAAGTCCTGGGGGTCGACCACCATCAGGACATGCCTGACGGTAGGTTCCCGGTCAAGTAGCCAGTTGGCAACGTATACCGACTGATTGGCATGCAGACCACAGAAGGCGCCGTTCAGCGGGCGCGTACCTGGGGAATGCCTGACGATGGCATCACCATCGATATGCCTCCAGGCTACAGATGACCCTATTACCAGGAGGTCTGGCGATTCGATGGGATTTTCACGTAGAAAGCTGAGTTTTTCATCAACGCACAGGCTATTGGAAAATGCCGGTGGGGGCAGGTTATCTGTGCCGCGCAGGCCGAGCAGCAGCATCCAGAACGCCGCGAGGGCACCCGCCATTCCGCCAAATAGTGCAAGCAGGTAGCCGGCAGAAATCCTGCTGCCGGAACTGGAGGTGGGCTTGTCATCCGCTGCTGAAGTCTTCATGACACCGCCGCTCCTTCGAGTTTGGATTGGATCAGCTGAGCGAAATGGCCCACATTCTTAAGTGACTCAAGCTCTGCGGTCCTGAACTTGATACCAAAACGCTGCTCTGCCGCCACGATCAGGATGACATGCGTCTGGCTGTCCCAGCCGTCGATGTTGTCAGCGGTCATATCTGGGGCAAGCACAATGTCGTCGTCATCGAACACGTCGCGGAAGACCTGGGTCAGTGCGTTGAGAATGTCCTTATCGTTCATACGTCAGTAACCTCGATGAAGTGGCGGGAAGTACGGGGTGAGAGCAGGTCATAACGCCAGAAGCTGGCGTTGGGGATAGCGCCTTCAGGTGCTGGGCAATGGTCGAAGCCCAGCGCTGCATAATGTTCGGCAACCATGCCGTTCCGGTCGGTAGGGCGATATTCGCCGATGAGCGCTGCCCAGCCAGCTGCCGTCGCGCGTTTGATCAACACGTCGAGTACGGCCTCTTCTACCTGACGGCCCAGAACGCGGCAGCTCATCAGCCAGGTATCGATAAGAAGTTCATCCTGAGCCCATGCGGTATCTGCACGTGCAAGGACCACACTGATCAGACCGTTATCACCAAACTTGTCACTCAGGCGCACCGCAAGGGTAATGGCACGATCATCCGCTGCAAGGCGCTCGACCTCCGCTTCGCTGTAGCGGCGCGTCGTAAGGTTGAACTGATTGGTCTTGTTAATCAGCTGCGTGGTACGGATCAACTCTGCCGGGCCGATGGTGGTAGCGGTAAGAACCATCTGCAGACCGCGCAGGTAACCTTCCATGTCGGTTGCCTGGCTCATGGCAACCTTGCGTTCGGCGTTAAGGGCGTAGTGACGGCTGCGTGCAGTGTCGTCTGTGGTGAACGAGACTGTCTCGAAATAACCGGCAGCCGCTACACGAGCAGGGTAGTCGGCTACATCCTCGGGAAGTTCCGGCACCGCCACCTCGGGTAGCTCACGGCGAACAATGTCACGCTCAGCCGGGTTATCGTCGACAAAGACTAGGCTGTCGAGTCCGATATTGAGCATGGAGGCAATACGACGCAGGTTGCCCGCCTTGTCCTCCCAGTTGGCGACAAAGGCGGCGATATCGGAGCGCTTGAGACCCATTTCCGGGTGGTCGAACGCCGCTTCAGCTACTGCCAGATCGTTCTTGCTACAGACCGCGAGAATGATGCCTCGTTTGGCCAGCTTCCCTGCGTAATGCTGGAATGCCAGAAACGCTTCACCTGCCGGTGATCCCTGGCCTATCTGGATGCCATGAACACCATCGTCGCCAATCACGCCGCCCCACAGAGTGTTATCAAGGTCCAGGACCAGGCACTTGCGTGAGAGACCGACCCCAGCGGCAGCAACCCTTGCCAGCTGATCGCCATAAAGGGGGGCCAGCGTTGGGCTGACCAGCTGTTTGGCTTGGTGCCACCGCACAGGCTCAGCCAGACCGGTGCCATACATCCCTTGTGCAGCTTGCCACGCCAGGTCCATCAGCAGTACACCTTCTTCCTTTGCCGCTGCACGGATGGCGGTATTGAGCCGCTCGATTACGGCAAAGGGCGCGGCTGGAACATGGGCTTCGAATGAGCCGAACAGCAAGGGTTCTGTAGTGACAAGCGTTTGCTGAATAACCTGCGCTGCGTAACGTTCCCGGGCGAGGCGCCAGAGGTGGCGTAACTCCTCGATACGCGTCTCAACGGCGCTTGAAACCTGCGCCTCTGATGCATCCAGGGGCAGCTGCAGGGCGGTGTCTTTTGCATCCACGGCCAACAGAATCACCTGAGGGGCAAAGGACGATAGCGCAGGGTCGTCCATTAGTAAGGCCTGTCGATACATGCCATACGGGGCAACATACACGGACAAGGCCAGACGCCGGGAGAGACCTGCGATCCGAATGGCAGGAACGAGATGATCCACGGTATGGGAGGAAAGCAGGGCGATACGCAAGGGACGCAAACCCAGTGTTGCCAGATCTCCTGCTGTGGTGAGATCACTTAGTCCTTCTGCGGCAAGCTTATCCAGTCGGGCGGTAAGGGTGAAGTCGCGTCGAAATCCGGATAAATAAGCCGCCTGACTGAGCCGCTTGGCAGGGTCTGCTTCTCGCTTGGCCTCGCTGATCGCTGCGCCGAGATCTGGATGAGGGGGAAGCCAGGGTAATAGGTCCATCATGGAATGCTCCTGTTTCGACACTTAGAACTGGAAGTAAAGAAACTCGGTCGGGGCCGCAGAGAACGCAGAGGCCAATGCAAAAAAACCCAGTACACCCAAGGCAGCGCCCAGCACTGGCGTAGGCCGCCACGCCACGAAGGGGAACCAGTGTTCGATCCAGTTTTCCTTTGGCCGAAAGTTCAGGGCAGTGCGGAAGTGATGCATCCACTGGCCGATATTGGGCATGGTCCAGACAAAGGCCAGCAACATAGCGATGGCCAGGAAATCGGACTTGTCGAGCTTGGTCGAGACGTCGCTCAGGCCCACCATGCCGGCGAGGATTGCCATGGCAGCGGACACGCTTTCGGCTCGGAAGAACACCATGGCCACCACCACACAGGTGAAGGTGAGCAGCAATGCAGCGACCTGATGGATTCGGTTGTCACTGTCGAGCTTCCAGCCTTTACTGACCTTATAGGCGCGCCAGCCATGGGCGACCACAAGGTAAAAACCGTGGAGTAGCCCGAACGCTACGAATTGCCAGCCGGCCCCATGCCAGACGCCGGAAATGAACATGGTGAAAAGGGTAGGGTAGGCCACCAGCGCTACAAAGGTACCAAGCGACATTTTTCCGCGCTTGGGCAGGGGCTTACCGGCAGCCAGCCGTGCACGGGTAATCCGCATGACGATGGGATTGTAGATATAGGCGGTCAGAAAGCGTGTCAGCGTCATGTGCCAGCGAGACCAGTAGTCGATCACGTTGCGTGCCTTGAACGGGCTGTTGAAGTTGGCCGGTAGGCTTATTCCAAAAAGAAGCCCCAGGCCGATCGCCATGTCGCTATAGCCGGAAAAATCAAAATAGATCTGGAGGGTGTACGTAAGCGCGCCGGTCCATGCGTCGAAGAAAGAGGGCGTCACGCCGTCGGCTGCCAATGCAAACACCGGCGAAGCTTTTTCACCCAGCGGGTCGGCGATAACAACCTTCTTGAATAGCCCCAGCAGGAAGATAGTGGTGCCAATAGTGAGATTATCCAGGCGGGGTTTGAAGTTGTTGCGTTCGCGAAACTGCTCCAGCATCTCACGGTGATGGGTAATCGGTCCGGCGATCAGGTGCGGAAAGAAAGTAATGAAAAGGCAGTAGTTGAGAAAATCATGTTCAACAACTTCACCGTCGTGTGCATCGACCAAATAGGCAATTTGCTGGAACGTGAAGAACGAAATCGCCAAGGGTAGAATGATGTCACTGACCGTCCAGCCTGTATCGAGCACATCGTCAAGCGTACCGAGCAGAAAACCGGTGTATTTGTAGTACCCCAGCAGTGCCAAGTTGGCAGTAATACCTAGGGTCAGGGCCCAGCGGGAAGGGTTGCGAAGTAGATAGCCACCCAGCAGGTAATTAAAGATCATGCTTGCGGCCAACAGCGGAACGTTGGCTGGGTTCCACCAACCATAAAATACCAGGGAGGCGAGTGTCAGCCAGACGATCGCCAGGCGTTGTCGACCCGTCCCACCCAATACAAAAAAGCCTAATAGTACGACTGGAAGAAATCCGGCTATAAACGCAAACGAGTTAAAAAGCATCGTCCTGATCCTCTTAACAACGCCGTTCCATGGCCAAGGGCTCGCCCGGCGACAAGCCAGAGCGGGGTGGTTTCCTTGGCACTGCATCATGAATGGCTATCACTGATATCCACCACGGCCATCTACTACCGACCGCGCATAAGTGCCTTTCACCGTCGCGTACGGGGATTTTGATCCAAAACGTTTGTGCGCTCGGCCACAGAAAAATCCTATATCTCCGTGTAGCACCTATGCTTAGCGCCTGCCAAAAAAGCTCGCCGCTTCAAGCGGCAGATTTGCTTATTTATGTGATCTAGTTTGCTTTGTATGGAAAGAAAAGCGCTGTTTATTAATGTTCTGTTAATGAGTCTTTACCAGATTGCCCATAAATTGTGACGGCTATCACTCATAAATGGGGCGCGGTTGTTGTTGCTCCTTAAAACAAATAACGGAATTACAAAATAATACCAGCCCTATAAATGGTTTAAGAAAACTAACAAACCCAAGCACATAACAAGTAATCAGAAACGTAAAAACAAAAAGGCCACCATTAGGTGGCCTTTTCGCTAAACAGACGATTAGCGTTTGGTGCGGGTGGTAGGATCAACATCGTCCATATGATCGGTGCCACGCATGCCAGCCCGGGTTGCGACATTGTCATTTTCGATGTCTACATCGGTACGGCGTACTGTGTCACGAACCGTTTCGTTATGATGAGTCGTTTCCTTACCTACCACGACTTCTTCCACAACTCGAGCGGTTTTCTCAACAACGGCTTCTTCTGCCGTTTCCTGGATCTCTACCGTTCCAGATTTGAAGGCAGAAAGATCGTCAGTGGAGACTGGGCGGTCGACAGGGCGACGTTCGATAACGGCATGCTGTTCGCTGAGGTTGACCGTTTCTTCAACGGGACGCTCACTCATACGTGATACCACTCGTACGCGGCCCAGGCTGTTTTCACGTTTGCCGACCTTCAACTCTTCTTCCATGACTGGAATGGCCGTGCGGTCAGTCGCTTCAGTAGGCGTCTGGTCAGCGTGGGTAGTGGACCCTGCACCCAGTGTAGAAGCTGTGTTAGGGTAGTCATTCGATACCGGCCCGGTAGCGGCGCTGGTGCCCATGGTGGTCGCTGAAGAGCCGATCGCACCCTGGTTGCTCCAATTGGCGCTGCGCTCGTCGATATCAATTGCGCCATTGCGCTCCATGATTTCTTCAACGACACCTACTTGTGCGTCGTCATTGACGGTAACAGTCACTACAGTGGATCCACGGCGTACCGCTTCAGGATAGGTATCGGCGTAGCGGCTATTATGGGTGTCGCTGTCGCTGAAGATTGAGCGGAAGAAGCCGCCGATCTTGTCGGTCATCGATTCATCGTCGTGAGTACGGGTGTCGGACCGCATGGAAGTATCTGTCGTGCCGTCGAGCACGGGGGATTCGTTAGAGGCGGCCATGCGGATGTTCGTTTGGGATACGCCTTTGGACAAAAGCTCACGCTTAACCTGTTCTGCTTCGTTAACGTGGTCAAATGCTGCAACTAGAATGTGCTGTTTCATAAGGTCACCTTTCGTTCTCTTCGGCAGCTGTGCTGCGATTCGATTGGGCGGTGCAGACTGCGATTACCGCGCGGAACCGGAGTGATCTGACTCCGGATGAGAGTGGCTGCGTTCCACAGTCACGTTTTCGCGTTTCAATGTGACCGGCACGGTACGTTGTGCTTCACGAGTGACGCGTTGGACATGAAGTTCTTCCTTCAACATCAAGCGTTTTTCAACAACCAGAACTTCTTCGAAAACAGGGATGATGGTGACATCACCGTCCTGCCGCACCTGTGGAAGGTGAGCGGGGTCGACTGGCGTGTCGAATTTGACCCGTTCGATAACCGTTTCCTCATACCGCAAGGCGTCAGAAACGGTGTATTCCTTGGACTCGACGGTCTTATTGATCCGGACGCGGCCGGATTCGACAGTCTCTTTATGAAGCTCGGCACGCTCTTCAACGATAGGTATCGTTTCGGTTGCTTGCCTATCAGACTGGTCGTTGTTCATCCGTCTATCCTGCTGTTGATTTCGCTCGGTGTTTTCATGCCCTTCGTGAAAATGGAGTGAGTCATGAACGGTTCGTTCAGAGAAACTTACGAGCGGTAGGGCCGGTTCTAGACTGGTTGAGAGCTGTGTCTAAAACCAGAAGATTTACAGGAACGTAAGCGGTCTGTAGGAGTCGGCCCAATGCAACCGAGCAAGCGTAACGCTGTTAAAGGAGGTAATGAGAGGAGGCGGACGCAGAAACGCCCGCCGACATGAAGAAAGGACCTAAGCGCTCAGATGACGTATCCATGCCAAGCCTTCAGATGTATTTCCACGGGGACGGTATTCACAACCGATCCAACCGGTGTATCCCAATTCATCAATCAGCTGGAACAGATAGGGATAATTGATTTCGCCGCTGTCTGGTTCGTGGCGGTCCGGTACGCCAGCAATCTGGATATGCCCAATACCTGTTATGTAACGACGTAGTTTTGCAGAGATATCTCCTTCTACGATTTGGCAGTGGTAGCAATCAAATTGGACCTTGAGGTTGGCAGCACCTACTTCTGAACAGATGGCCTGAGCCTCATCCTGTCGGTTCAGGAAGAAACCGGGCATATCACGCGTATTGATAGGCTCAATGACTACCGTCAGGCCACTCTTGGCCACTTCCTGTGTCGCATAGGTGAGGTTTTGCAGGTATACCTCACGGTGTGCTGCGCGATCTGCGCCTGACGGCAGCAGCCCAGCCATAACATGAAAGCGGTCATTACCCAGAGCGGCAGCATAGTCCAGCGCACGGGCGATGCTATCCCGAAATTCAGCTTCGCGGCCGGGGAGGGAGGCGAGACCGCGCTCCCCAGTCGCCCAATTCCCAGGCGGTGCGTTGAACAGCACCTGGACAAGTCCGTAGTCGTCGAGCCGTGCCTTGAGCTCGGCAGCTGGGTAGTCGTAAGGAAACAGGTACTCGACTGCCTTGAAGCCATCGGCCGCGGCCGCAGCAAAGCGGTCGAGAAAGTCGTGTTCGGGATATAGCATGCTCAGGTTTGCAGCGAAGCGGGGCATGGTCTCTCCTTCGAGTGTTCAGACAAAGGGCCAGAGCAACAGGGTCAAGATAAACCCCAGGGAGCCCAGCAGTGTGGTCAGTACGGTCCAGGTTCGCAGGCCGTCGCCCACGTTCAGCCCAGCCAGTTTAGTGAAGATCCAGTAGCCCGCATCGTTGATGTGAGACATGGCGAGCCCGCCTCCGCCCATGGCTATTGTCAACACCACTCAGGAAACAAGCGGCATTCCGTACGTGTTCGCCTTGCCGTGAGCACCTGAAAGCCTGTCAATCTTGACGGCAGGCTCTCAAGTGGCCCGCTCCGACGTCCGTCGCCATTGACGGCTCAGCCATCGCCAGGCAATCCAGCCCAGACCCAGCATATAGGCGAGGCTGCCAGGCACCCACATGATGAGGCCTGCCAACTGTTGGTCAGACAGGTCGCCTGATTCGTGGTAAAGCGTTTGGGTACTGAAGGTGAGAAGCGCGCCCAGTAATCCGGTATGCATAAGTGTGAGCAGAAGCGCAAGCAACGCCTGAGGAACACGCGCATGACTGGCATGCAGGCACGACCACCACAATAACCAACCGGTAAAAAGAAAGCAGATGTGTTCGGTGACATGCCACCAGAGGTTATCCAGGGCGAGCTGGTAAGGTTTGGGGGCATGCCAGCCCCAGATCGCCAGCGCATGGAGCAGGGCTGCAGCCGTTGGATAGCGACCGGCCTTCAGGATGGGATGCCAGACGCGTCGGCCGCGTCCACGTAACGCAGCCTGCCACTGGGGCAGCGGTCTGGCGAGCGCCCACAGGGGCGCAACGATAATCATATAGAGCATATGCTGGACCATATGCATCGCTGTACTGGTTTCCGCCCAGCCATCGAACGGGCCAAACGTTGCCAGGGCTGCGACGACCATGCCGGCATGAAACCAGAGCGCCTCGCCTCGATGAGGCGGAACCCGGCGCTGCCCTATGTAATAGAGCCCCCACATGGCAGCCAGCAGTACAGCGCAACCCCATATAGGTAGACGTTCGGTCAGATGACCCTCTAGTAACCCATGACCATAGGCCGAAGGTGCAATACCCAGCAGGATTATCAGGGCTAGAGGCATGGCGGCATCAACAGAATGGGAATACCCACAAACAGCGTGGCGATTGCGCTGACCAGATGCAGTCCGGCGCCCAGCGTTGCCAGGAAGCGTTGCCAACGCGCCTCCTCGGAATCGCCGAGGCCAATAGCCTGCCAGCAGCGCCGCGCATTCCACAGCAAAAAAACCAGTGTGGCGAGCGTAAGCAAACCCAGCATGAGGTTTATACGATTGAGGGCACCAGCTTCTGCAGCGGGCGGCGCGATCTGGCAGGCTACTGTAAGCCCCCCGTAAATAGTAATAAACCACAAGCTCCAGACGACAAGGCCTGCAACCAACTGCAAGGGATGGGCTGGACGCATCAGTAAGGATTCCAGGTCAGGGGAAACAGCACCGTGGCGATGTAGCTGATGGTAACTACCGTTGTGGTATAAACCCACCACTGCAGCACGATCTTGGGCTCATAAGGTGCATTGATCCCGACATATCCCCAATGCACCCGCAAGGCCTGAAGTGCAGTAGCCAGGACACCTACCACGGCGTGGAGCAGGCTGTAACCCAGCATGGTCAGCAGCACGGCATCGTGGGTTGTTTCGGTAGGCTTCAAAGGCGCTTCAATGATTACCAAGACCAGCAGCAGCGTATGCACCAGGCCAAGCACAGTGATACCTGCCAGTTGAGACCCTAGGTGCGTAATGTGCTTCTCCCTGAGCTGACTCACGACACGGCGCAGCCAGCCGGTGACGATGAATGCCGGCAGCAACGCGGCCAACATAAGTCCATGGTTGAGCGGGTTCTGCGAAGGAATCTGCCAATTGGGCGACACGCTCCACAGGTAGAACCAGCCGAACAATAGCGA
Organism: Pseudomonas sp. JZ114; assembly: GCF_051027705.1. Taxonomy (NCBI): domain Bacteria; kingdom Pseudomonadati; phylum Pseudomonadota; class Gammaproteobacteria; order Pseudomonadales; family Pseudomonadaceae; genus Pseudomonas; species Pseudomonas sp. JZ114. The sequence continues at coordinate 549,041 of NZ_CP069257.1, read as the reverse complement.
GAGGTAAAGGGAGCCGTTGGAAATCAATGTGGTTCCCATGCCCCAGAGGCCCGGACCGTCAAACGTACGGGAGTGCAAGGGAGGCTCATCCGGCTGGGTATGCGCATCAGGCGCTGCCTTGGGATGAGCGCCGTTTTCCCAGCTCCAGCGCAGACAGATGATCAGCGCCGCCAGCGCACCCAGACCCGCTAACGTATAGGCACTGACTAACAGGCAGATGCACATCACAGCCAGTACAGCCGAAAGCACAAAGGGCCACATCGAATTGCCGGGTAGGTGAATCACATGGCGTACCCGTCCGGTAACCGGATCGACACCCCAGGTTTCGCGGCGACCATGACTACTGACCGAAAGGCCATATTCGCCATTGGCGATCGCTTCCGGCAGATGCGGCTGGTCCCACAAGGGATGGCGGGTCTTCACTTCCGGCAGGCTGACGAAGTTATAGGCAGTAGGTGGCAATTGCGTTGCCCATTCCAGCGTATCCGCCTTCCACGGATTCTCACCGGCCTTCTCGCCAAAGCGAAAATGCAGGAACAGGTCGAGCAGAAACGTCGCAACGCCAAAGGCCATGATGAAGCCGCCAATCGAGGAGATCAGGTTGGGCAAATCCCAGCCCAGGCCGCTTTCATAGGTATAGACCCGCCGTGGCATGCCCATGAGGCCCGTCCAGTGCATGATCAGAAAGGTCATGTTGAAGCCGATGAAGGTCAGCCAGAAGCCCCACTGCCCAAGCGTCATGGAGGGCATCCGGCCTGAGAAATGCGGTAGCCAGTAGTAGATGCCGGCCATCAGCGGGAAGAACATGCCGCCTACCAGCACATAATGAAAATGGGCGACGACAAAGTAGGTATCGTGCACCTGCCAGTCGAACGGCACGAGAGAGAGCATCACGCCTGTTAGCCCACCTGCAACAAAGATGACGATAAACCCTACCAGCCAGAGCATGGGCAGCTCGAATCGAGGCTTACCCAGCCACAGGGTCGCAATCCAGGAAAACACCTGAATCCCTGTTGGCACCGCCACCAGCATGCTGGCCGCCGAAAAGAACAGCTGCGCCAGTTGGGGAATGCCGATGGTAAACATATGGTGTACCCATAGACCAAAGCTGATGAAACCAGTCGTTAGCACACCCAGTACAACCCAGCGGTAACCCACCAGCGGACGCCCGCAGAACACCGGGAGAATGGTCGAAACGATACCGGCGGCCGGTAAAAAGATGATGTAAACCTCAGGGTGGCCGAACAGCCAGAACAGATGCTGCCACAGCACAGGGTCGCCCCCGCGGGCCACATCGAAAAAGGGCAGATCGGCGGCACGGGAAATCTCCAGCATCAGGCTTGCCAGTATCATGGGCGGAAAGCCGATCAGGATCATCATGGCTACTACGAGCATGTACCAGGCGAAAATCGGCATCTGGTGTAGTCCCATGCCGGGCGCGCGCGCTCGAAGAATGGATACGACGATCTCGACGCCTGCCGAGATAGCGGAGATCTCGACAAAGGTAATTCCGATCAGCCAGAAGTCCGAGTTGAGTCCCGGTGAGTACACCCGGTCCGACAGGGGCGTGTACATGAACCAGCCGGCATTGGGAGCTACATCCAATAGCAGGCTCGACAGCAGGATCAATCCACCGAACAGGTAGCACCAGTAGCCAAGGGATGAAAGGCGTGGGAATAGCATATCGCGTGCGCCCAGCATCTTGGGTAGCAGGTAGATGGCGAGACCTTCCAGAATCGGTACGGCAAACAGAAACATCATGACCGTGCCGTGCATGGTGAAGACCTGGTTGTATTCGTCCGGTCCCAGAAATGTATTGCCCGGGATGGCCAGCTGGGTGCGAATCAGCATGGCCAGAAGCAGTCCAACCAGAAAGAAAAACAGGCCCGTCACCAAAAAGCGCACCCCAATGGTGGTGTGGTTGACGATACTAAGTGCGCGCCAGCCACGAGGATTACCCCAGACCTGATCAAGATCCTGGTGAAGACGATCCTGTTCGGCCTGCTCACCGTGGGTATGGGTGGTCATGTCGCTCATGGGGTGAGGGTCTCCAGCCAGTCGGCAAGTACATCGAGTTCCGTATCCCTCAGGTGATCCAGCGGCGGCATGCGGTTTTCCGGCTTGAGGGTCTGATGCTCTGAAAGCCAGCGGCGAATGGCGCCCGGTTCATTTTTGAGCACTCCGGCGCCCAGGTGGCTGCGGCTACCTACGTCGCCCAGATCCGGACCTATCAGCAGCGTTTCGTCTGTGATCCCTCCAAGCGGCGACTCAAGTCCACTGACCTGATGACAGGCGGCACACTCGCGCTCAAAGAGGCTTCTGGCTTCGGGCTGTGGCGCAGGCGCCTGCCATTGCTGTCGCGCCTTGAGCCAGGTTGCGAAATCCTCAGCCGTCTGGACCTCGCTGTAGAGAATCATGTGGGTGTGCTGCATGCCGCAGAATTCGCTGCATTGCCCGCGGTGTGTCGCTAGTCGGTCCGCTTCCAGACGGATGACGTTTGTACGGCCGGGAATCATGTCGATCTTGCCGCCCAGGCGCGGAATCCAGAAGGAGTGGATCACGTCCGCGCTGCTGACGTGAATATCCAGCGGGCGACCGGCCGGAAGGTTCATCTGGTTGGCCGTTACCACGCCGCTTTCGGGATAGCGCACTTCCCACCACCACTGATGACCGATCACCTCAACTTTGAGCGGCTGTACGCCTTCCACTGGCAGCGGCAGCATGCGCTTACCCTGAGGAATGCCAAAGCTGAGCAATAGCACGATACTGACGCAAGGCAGCACAATGCCTCCCCAGACAATCCAGCGGCGGTTGTAGCGCGCAACCTTTTCCTCCGGTACAGCTGCCGGCGGGCGACGCATTCCGATCAACCAGAGCGCTACTACACCTACCAGGACGACGGCGGAGAAACCAAACATGGCCCACCAGGTCCAGGCGACGGCCCGGGCTGCTGGGCCATAGGGGTCGAGCATGGACTGTGTACCGCTACAGCCGCTTACCAAGGGAACTGTTAGTCCCCATGCGGTCCATTTAAAGGTCTGCCATCGACTGGAGAGTCCTGCATGCCTGCGACCGACAACATCGAAAGCCGCGCCGCCGTAGCGGGCCACCCGATTCATCCCATGCTGATTCACTTTCCCGTCGCGGCGCTGATCGCACTGGTGGGTGCCGATTTCGGCTTCTGGTGGACGGGCGATGAGTTCTGGGCACGAGCCGGACTGTGGTTGGCAGGTGTAGGGGCTGCGGGTGGTTGGGTAGCCAGTATCGCCGGACTGATCGACATTACTACCGTGGCGGATATACGCCGACGTATTACAGCATGGTGCCATGCCATTCTGGCCGTAATGATGTTGTCCCTGGCTTCGCTCAACTGGATGGTGCGGTATCAGGGGGGTGAAGAGCTCGTGCTCTGGAGCTTTTACCTGACCGGCGTTACCGCTGTACTGATTTCCCTTGCCAGCTATCTGGGAGGCCGTCTGGTCTACGAACATGCGGTTGGGGTGGACGTGGAAAGCTGATCGGTTGGTCATGCGCCGCTCCAACCTGGCTTGGCCAGGACAAGATACAGCGTGCCCCCGATAGCCAGACTGAGCGCAACCGCCAGGCCTATGCTCCATGCCCGTATGGTCCTGGGTGCCAGGTTATCGCTTTTCAGAATCAGCGCACCACATAAGGCGTGGCCTACTACCATGACGGCTACCAGGCTGAGCTTCAGGATCAACCAGGGATCGAAAAGGCTGTGACGGATGAACAGAAGTGTTCCGCTGATAATCGCCACCAACGCACAAGGGGTGGCAATGAGCGTGAATACATAGCGCAGCAGCTCAGGCCTTAGCAGCTGTAGGGCCGGAACGGGAGCGTCTAGCTCTGAAGTAATGTCGCCTGTACCAGACCGATAAGGTCTGTCGGCCTTGTGTATGTCATGAACCTGGGCCATCAACAGGCCCGGTAGATAGAGCAGGCTGCCGCACCACCCAATCAATCCCAGAAAATGCAGCAGCTTCAACAACGGCATAAGTCGTCCTAATGATCCAGATACATGCTGGCCTACGGCCGGTCCTTGGGGTCCGACCCCATGAGGTTTGCAGATGTTCGGATCAGGGCGTAGCGGGTTGTAACATGAATTGTATGGATCGGTTCAGGCGATTCCTCGCCCATGGCTACAGTACCCAGCCTGTCCGGGGAGGAAAAGAGAATCCATCATGAGGCCATGGACTTCGCCTGAATGGGTTTCTGGCTTTTCAGGCAAAGGCTTCTGAGCGTAGAGCAAAGCCCGCCAGTGCGGGCCTTACGTTAAAGAAAGCGACAGCTTTTTACGCTATCGCCAGGCGCATCTCCATATCCTCTGGAGCACGATTGGGTGGCCGGATAGTCGCGTGCCCCTGGCTGGCCCGTTGGTGCTAGGCAGCCTGGTAAAGCAGTCGGGAGCCCTGGAGGGAGAACCTTGGTTCAGTGCTCGCCTACGCGTTCAAGGTCATCGGCAATCAGCGAGATAAGGGCATTCTGCTGTCGACCGGAAAGCTGGCGGAAGCGCTGGAGTAGTTCCCGTTCGTGCAGGCTCAGGGTCGGGCTGTCCATGCGCATGTCGGAATCAGCTTCCAGAAGGCCGTCCTGCACCAGACTATGCTCCAGGTACGAGATGATTTCAGAGTTCATGCTGCGGTGGTGGTTGCGAGCAACCTCTGCAATACGCTCACGCATGCCTTCAGGCAGCCGGAGGACGAATTTTTCGGCGGTACGGGTCGAGTAGGATCGAATGGCTTGTGGCATGAGTCTATTCAGCTCCGTGCTGGGGTAGGGACAAACAGCTGTGCAGTGAACCGCTCCAGCCAGGTTTCGACACGGCCCGGCAGCTTGTGGCTATCGAGCCGTGAAACACTTAGATGATCGACAGCAACAACCGGCCGGCGAAGAACACCAGCACTAGCCCCATCGTACGTTCGAACCAGTGCCCCATGCGCAGGAACAGTTGTCGCACACGAGGGCTCGAAAACAGAAAGCTGACGATCATGAACCAGGCTGCGTTCACACAACACATCCACAAGCCATACAGCGCCTGGATTTTCATTGGGGTTTGTGCGCTCACCACGGTAGTAAAGATCGCCAGAAAAAACAGGGTTGCCTTGGGGTTGGTAGCATTGGTGAGGAACCCAATACGGAATGCCTTGCCGATGGTTTGCTCATCGACAGCCACCGTGCCGCCTTGCACTTCATCCAATGCCTGGGTCGGCTTGCTTTTGAGCAGGCTGATGCCTAGATAAAGGATGTAGGCGCCCCCAACGACTTTTGCAACACTGAGCAGCCAGGGAGTGGCGTGCATCAGGGCACCGATGCCCAGCAGCGTATAGAGCACATGTACCGAAATGCCTGCTCCGATGCCCAACGCCGTAAACAGCCCGACCAGACGTCCGTAGCGAACGCTCTGGCGTACCGTGATGGCAAAATCGGGCCCTGGTGCGACCACCGCCAGAAAATGGATGATGGCAAGGCTTAAAAATTCGGTGAAGTAAGAGGACGTCAATTTCAACTCCAGAAGGTCAACGGACTGCCAGCGCCTCGGTATCCAACAAAACACGACAGGCTGAGGCGTAAATGGTCCGAACCGGGAGTGACCGCATGCATCTTTCTTGAGTTGAAGAGAATGAGGTCACCCGGCTCCGGTCGGATTTCAACATCGGGTGGCCCCAGCAGGGTGGGGTCTATCCCATAGCTTGTGCCACGCAGGGCGTCGAACTGATCGGGCGTAAGCTCGGTTCGCCAGAGCTGCAGGGCGCCGCCCTCGCTTGGCATGTTCAGGTAAACGTTGCAGGCCATCTGGGCCTCAAGGCTCATGGCCTCGGTGCTCTGCGGAGCATCCTTGGCAAAGATGTCGTGATGGGCAAGGAAGCGAACGCCCGGTTTGACGACGCGGGAAAGCCCTACATACATCTTGCGTCCATACAGGGTTTGCAGCCGGGCGCCCGCAGGCCAGACTTCATCAAGCGTGCAGCGCAGCAGATCGATAGGGGACAGATACGGCTGGCAACGCCGTCGCAGTTCTTCGATGTTTTCGTAGACGCTTTCAAAATAGTCCGCCAGCCGGGGCGGCTGATTTTCAGCCTCGTAAAAGGCCATGCCGATACGGCCGATACTGGGTGCGTTAAGGTAGCTTTCGAAACCCTGCCCGAGAATTTGCTGGGCTATCTTCGACGCCAGTTCCTGAGGAATGAACTGCCTGACGTGGATCGCCATGACCTCTTCGTTAGCGAGAGCGTTGATGGACGACGTCTCGAGACGCTGCTTTTCAAGCATCATGAGCAGGTTCCTTGGGTGATAGGGTGACTTCCTGGTGTGCTCGTATGGTTGTTACACGTCGCAGACCCTGACCATCGTGTGATCACGTCATGGGGAAGTCACATCGTAATGAACGGAGAGTTTTCCTTTCTTTTCCTTGAGCAGGAGATCCTTCAGTCCGTTAAGCTCCCGCGAGGAGCGAACATGCGTGCCGCCACAGCCGTAAGGCGTAAAATCGCCAAAGCCAACCCTACGCTGGCCTTCGTCATCGAGGGTGATGCTGACCGGTAGATCCTGTTGCACGTACTGGTCGAAATGAGATTCCAGCTGCTCCGCATCCAGAGGCCGAGCCTCCTGACCGGGCATGAACTCAATACGGCCTTCTCCTGGCCAATGGTGTGCCTTGACGGGTCGCCAGCCAAACGCCTCTCCGATATGACCGATCAGATGACCGGCCGAGTGCAAGTGTGTATGCAGTCGACGTCGGTTCTCATCGACACGGGCTCGCACGGAACCCAGTGTTAGAGGCTCTCGTGTGTAGTGGACGATACGCTCGCCGTCCTGTTTGACCATGACGACCTCTGTGTCGCCCAGCCAGCCGGTATCGCTGGGTTGCCCGCCGCCCTGGGGATGGAAGGGCGTGGCGGCCAACTCCACCGCATAGAGATCTTCCCAAGGGGCACAGGCGGTAACTTCAACCTCCATGACCAGAATGTCACTCGAATAATACAGACGCTGAGTCATGTCTAAAGCCCTTTGCAAAGCAGATGCCTGCCCCATTCTAGGGAAGGGGTGATATTGTGATAATCCGCCTGCATTCCAAAGGACTTTTGCGCGGTGAGCACAAATCTATCAATCATGCTAATGGGCGAGATGGTTGTTTTCGTCAAGGTCGTCGAAACTGGAAGCTTCTCCGAGGCTGCACGTCAGCTGGGCACGACACCGTCTTCCACTAGCCGAAGTGTAGCCCGGCTTGAAAAGGCCCTGGCGACACGCCTGCTCAACCGGACGACACGCAAGCTTCGTTTGAGCGAAAGCGGAGAAGAGGTCTATCGGCGCTGTGTCGACATGGTGAACGCTGCGCGCGCCGTCATGGAGGTCAGCGGGCAGTTCAGTCAGACGCCGGAGGGTGTTATCCGCCTGAGTGTGCCGAAGGCAGTCGGGCGATTTCTGATTCATCCGCACCTGCCCGAATTTTTGCGGCTCTACCCGCAAGTGGATGTGCAGATGAATCTGAGCGACCACTATGTCGATCTCATCGATGGTGATGTGGACCTGGCTATCCGCATTACGGATCAGCCACCGCCCGGCCTGATGGGACGAGAACTGGTGCAGATCGACCATCTACTGGCGGCGACGCCCCATTATCTGGCAGAGCATGGCACGCCGGAGCATCCTCGGGAGCTGACAACGCACAGCTGCATTTACCTTGGGCAGGAGCCGGCCGATTCACGTTGGCGGTTCAGAAAAGGCAACAAGACTGTGAGCGTCAACGTTCGCGGCCGTTATGCCGCTAATCATACCGGGGCGCGACTGGACGCTGTGCTACACCATATCGGTATCGGCAGTCTTCCCTATTTCACCGCGCGCTACGCCTTACGCAAGGGTCTGATCGTTCAAGTACTGCCTGAGTGGTCATTCCAGACGCAATACTGCGGAGGAGCCTGGCTGCTCTATCCAGCAACCAGGCACCTGCAACCCAAGCTCAAGGTGTTTATCGATTTTCTGGTCGAACGGCTGAGTCAGGAGCCAACCCTCCATGACGATCCAGAGATAGGCATGGCAGTGACCCAGTACCGGGAATACGAGATGCCGGAGGCAGGCGGCGACTGGTAGCGCCGCCTGGAGGGTTCAATAGCCGATTGCGGCGCCTGCGGGACGGCGTACGTCGTTGGAGCCGTAAAGAAAGCCTTCCCGCACCCGCCCGGATACTGCCGAGTCGTTGCCGGAGTCATCTGCCATGACACCAGGCGCACCCGGCAGGCCCACCATGATCAACTCGGCTGCGCCCCATGGTGTCTGCTGCACCATGGTATAGCCCATGTCCTGCAGGAGCTTGAGGCTATCGGCAGATACGCCGCGTTGCTCGTAATACACCTCATCCGGCATCCATTGGTGATGAATTCGTGGCGCATCGACTGCTTCCTGAGGCGGCATCCCATGATCAATGACGTTAAGGGCGGTCTGCAACGTGATGGAGATGATGCGCGAACCACCGGGTGAGCCCAGGACCATGAAGGTTTTGCCATCTTTGTTGATCAGGGTGGGCGTCATCGACGACAGCGGCCGCTTGCCAGGAGCTATCGCATTGGCTGTGCCTTGAACAAGACCATACAGGTTCTGCTCACCCACCTTCACGGTAAAATCATCCATCTCATTATTCAAAAAGAACCCGGTTCCGGGCGCAATAACGACTGATCCGAATCGGCCATTGATGGTATAGGTCGTGGAAACGGCATTTCCATGTTCATCCATGATGGAATAGTGCGTGGTCTCTGGCTTTTCTCGTGTTTCCATGCCTGGAATGACCTGCGCCGACGGGGTGGCCTTGTTGGGAATAATCCGGTTGCGTACCTGGGCGGCGTAATCTTTGCTGGTGAGCTGCTCGATGGGATTATCGACAAAGGCCGGATCGCCCAGAGAGGTGTTGCGGTCCATGTAGGCCTGCCGCATGGCTTCGGTCAGGGTATGGATATAATCCGCTGAGTTGAAGCCCATGCTTTTCAGGTCATAACCTTCAAGAATGTTGAGGGTTTCGCACAAGGTTACACCTCCTGAGCTGGGCGGTGGGGCAGACACAAAAGTGTAGCCTCGGTAGGTACAGGTAAGCGGTGCGGTTTCGTTGATGGTGTAACGCGCAAAATCCTCTGCCGTCAGGATGCCGCCCCCTGCCTTGGCCGCCTTTTCGACAGCCTGGGGAATGCGTCCCTGGTAGAAGGCGTTCGGTCCCCCTTTAGCGATGCCAGCGAGGGTGTTGGCAAGGTCGGTCTGTATCAGACGGTCACCCGGCTGAAGTGGAGAGCCGTCCTTGCGCAGGAAAAGTCGTGCGGCTTCCGGATCATGCTTGAAGCGTTCAACGGTAGTGTCGAGGATATCGGTATCCGCCCGGGTCAATACAAAGCCTTCCCGCGCCAGCCCGATCGCCGGCGCCATGACCTGCTCTCGGGTCAGCTTGCCGTACCGCTGGTGAGCGGTGTCCAGGCCCAATACCGTACCGGGCACGCCAGCGGCCAGATAGCCATATAGGCTGGCGTCTTTACGGACCTTGCCGTTGCTGTCGAGATACATATCTGCACTGGCGGCAGCAGGCGCCTTTTCGCGAAAGTCGATAAAGGTATCTTTGCCATCCGCCAAGTGGATTGTCATAAAGCCACCGCCACCGATATTGCCGCAACAGGGATTGACCACGGCCTGCGCGTAACCGACAGCAACAGCGGCGTCGATGGCGTTACCCCCTTTCTTGAGAATATCCACGCCTACTTGGGAAGCCAGCTGTTGCGACGAGACGACCATTCCATGCCTGGCCTCCACGGCAGGGCTTGAGGCCGCAAACGTAAGTGCAGGTGACAGAAGCATGGAGATGGAAAGTGATACCGCTGCAGCAAATGGCAATGTCCATCGGGCGAACATCAAGGTCTCCTTGTTGGGATTGTTATAAGGCGTAGCACATTGAACCGGTGGAACCGCGCGTGCACATCGCTATGGATACTAAAGGCTGCTGGGTTGCATTGAAATGCCAGCTGTAAAAAGGCCGGACGAGGTCCGGCCTTTCATACACCGCTATCAACGAGGCTGAAGCAGCAGCGCGACCAGTGCGCTCCAGCCGGTCTGGTGGGAAGCTCCAAGACCGCGCCCGTTCTCACCATGGAAATACTCATGGAAAAGCACAAGGTCTGCACAGTCTGGATCATTCTGAAGCTGTGGATAGGCCATCATGCTGGGACGGTGGCCGTTTTCATCCTTGAGGAACATGCGTGTCAAACGCTCGCTCAGGCCGCTGGCGACCTCTTCCAGGGAGGCGAGGTAGCCGGAGCCAGTCGGATACTCCACCGAGAAGTTATCCGAGTAATACAGATAGAACTCGTGCAGCGATTCGATCAACATATAGTTGATCGGCATCCACAGCGGCCCCCGCCAGTTGGAGTTACCGCCATACAGCCGGGAGTCAGATTCGGCGGGTTGATAACGTGCGCTAAGCATGGAGCCGTCTTCCTGCCGCATCTCGAAGGGGGCTTCGGCATGTATCTTGGACAGTGAGCGGATGCCGAATGGTGACAGAAACTCCTTCTCATCCAGCATTCGCGCCAGGAGACTCTTGGTCCGCTGGCCACGCAGCAGCGCCAGCAGGAATCGGTTGCCCTGACCGGGCTCGGTCCAACGGGAAACCAGTCGTGCCAAATCAGGACGTTGCCGTACGAACTCCTTCAGACGATCCCGCACGCCAGGCAGGCCTTCATATTCCTTGGACTCTAATACCTGCACGGCGAACAGCGGGATGAGTCCTACGATCGAGCGCAGCCGCATCGGCTCACAGGTGCCATCGCCACGGTGCAGCACATCATAGAAGAATTCATCCTGCTCATCCCAGAGTCCATCATGGCGCTCTTCACCCGCGTTGATCGCGCCGGCGATATGCAGGAAGTGCTCAAAGAACTTCACGCCAATGTCGACGTATACCGGGTTTTCCTTGGCCAGCTCTAGTGCAATGCGCATCAGGTCAAGCGCGTAGGCAGCCATCCACGCAGTTCCATCGGCCTGATCCAAGTGAGAGCCGGGCGGCAAGACGGCGGAACGGTCGAAGATGCCGATGTTATCCAGGCCCAGGAAGCCCCCCTGGAAGAGATTGCGGCCTTCGGCATCCTTGCGATTGACCCACCAGGAGAAGTTGAGCAACAGCTTATGGAAAACGCGCTCCAGAAACTCGCGATCACCGTGTCCCGTCAGTGCCTTTTCTTGCTGATAAACATGCCAGCAGGCCCAAGCGTGTACGGGAGGATTGGCATCCTCAAAGTTCCATTCGTAGGCCGGTAGCTGCCCGTTGGGGTGCATGAAGCGGTCTTTGACTAACAGAAGAAGTTGCTGCTTGGCAAAACCCGGATCGATCATGGCATAGGCCACCGCCTGGAACGCAAGGTCCCATGACGCATACCAGGGGTATTCCCACTTATCCGGCATTGATACGATGTCGAAATTGACGAGATGCCGCCACTGGGTATTTCGCCCGCTCTTACGCTCCTGGGGCGGGGCAGGACGATTGGGATCACCATCAATCCAGCGGTTGACTTCAAAATAGTAGAGCTGTTTGGACCAGAGCAGGCCGGCAATGGCCTGCCGCTGTACGTTGCGGGCGTCCTCATCGATGATGTTGTGTTGCAACTCTGCGTAAAACGCGTCTGCTTCAGCACGGCGTTTGGCGAAGACCGCTTTTACATCGAGATGAGGGTCAGCGGTTTCCGGTGCAAATCGCAGATAGATAACCGACCGGCCATTTCCCTGAATATCCAGTACGAACCGTGCAGTCACCTTGCTGCCGGAGTCTCGGCGAATCGCCTGCTCGTCACCACTCACCACATAATCGTTTATACCATCCTTGAACGGACCGGACGCTTCAATGCCTTCCAGTTTTGGCTTGTTGGTTTCGTTGTTACAGAAGATCCATTCGGGCGTGACGTCACCCCATGCGGTAGCGATATAATCCGCCCAGTTGTAGTTAGTTGCCTTGACTTTTCCGTCGTCCATGATGGATAGCAGCGGTCGCTGCGGCGCTCCGGTCCATACCCAGGTGTTGCGTGTCCACAGGTGGGGCATGACATGTAGGCGTGCCGCCTCGGTAGAGCGGTTTACCACCGTGACACGCATCAGCACATCGTCCGGCGTGTTCTTGGCGTATTCGACGGTCACATCAAAATAGCGGTTGTCGTTAAAGACACCGGTATCCAGAATCTCGTACTCCGCATCCTCAAGGCCACGGCGACTGTTTTCTTCTACCAGGTCGGCGTAGGGAAACTCGGCGTGAGGATACTTGTAGAGCATGCGCATGTAGGAGTGGCTTGGAACGCCATCCAGATAGAAATACAGTTCCTTGACGTCTTCGCCATGGTTGCCTTCGGCGTTCGTCAGGCCGAACAGACGTTCCTTGATAAAAGGGTCGCGCTCATTCCAGAGCCCTAGCGCCAGACACCACTGCTGGGCTACATCGGAGAAACCGGCCAGCCCGTCCTCACCCCAGCGATAGGCACGGCTGCGTGCATGTTCGTGCGGGAAATAGCTCCAGGCGTTGCCATCGGCACTATAGTCCTCACGCACCGTTGCCCATTGGCGTTCACTCAGGTAGGGACCCCATTTCCGCCAGTGCTCGGCATCGACGCCGGAAAGCCGCTGACCTTCTATTGTATTGAGGATGCCCGGTGCTGGATGTGCCGTCATCGTATCTCCCGTGATAATTAGATTGCCAAACTCCAAGCGCGAACAGGCGCCCTTGATGAGGTATAGACATCTTTTGGCACAGGAGGATTCACATTCCACGCTTGCTGCACTAACCGGGCCGTTTATACGGCTTGATATGGCCGGGCCAAACGCGTCGGCAAGCACGTTTGGCGTCGGCATTAACCTGAAACCTATTCATGTTCGGCAACCTTTTCTTACAGTTACATAACCCCCTGATATGGCAGTACAATGGCCTATCGCTTTGCGATCACCAGTAGAGAAGAACAGGCACCTGTTTTCTTGCGGGTGCGAGGTGGCTGCTCTCGTACATACCCTTTCACGAGAGAGCTCATGATTTGCCAGGCCTTATGAGGCTTTTGGAACGCTCGCGTAGGCTTACCCGCCGAGGCGGCACCCAACCGGTAAGCCATGAGCATTCCTGTCATTCACGTGTGCGGGAATCCTTCCAGTCCGTCAGGAAAGACCTATAGAAACAAGCCTGATCGTCACACCGTATTAGTCAGAAAGGAACGGCAGTAGATGTTAAACAAACGGATTACCTTGATTGCTTGTGGCGTATTGAGTGCTACCCAGGCATTGGCAGCTGAAACCCAGACCTCCAACGGGTTTATTGAGGACAGCAGCCTCAAGCTGTTCCTGCGCAACGCCTACATGAACCGTGACTATAAGCACGGTAATCAAGACAAGGCGGAGTGGGGGCAGGGCGTAACGGCCAATTTTGCATCTGGATTTACACAAGGTATCGTAGGGTTTGGCGTCGACGCATTTGCTTTGTACGGTCTGCGCCTGGACGGTGGCAAAGGCCGCTCGGGTGCTGGCGGTATCGATTTCTTCAAACAGGGCGACAGCGGTGAGGCGGCCAGCGATATCGCCAAGGGCGGCGCCTCGATCAAGGCACGTTTCTCCAACACGACCATCACCTACGGTGATCAGATGCCGGCGCTGCCGGTCCTGAACTCGGACACCTCACGCCTACTGCCGGAAAGTTATACCGGTACGCTGATTACCTCGAAAGAAATCGATGGGCTTGTCCTCAACGTAGGGCGCTTCACCGAGGAGTCCCGCAAGAGTGCCGAAGGACGTGATAGCGGTGGGCTGAAAAAGATCGATGTCATCGGTGGCAGCTACAAGTTCACAGATCAGTTCATGGCATCGCTTTATGCGTCCGATGTCAAAGACGTCCTGAAAAAGCAGTACATCAACCTGAACTACGTCCTGCCCATCGATAAGGACCAGTCTCTGACGTTTGACTTCAATGGCTATAAGACGCGGTTGGACAAGAGCTTTGCCCAGACTTATTCAGGTGATGCCAATGCCCGCGACAACAAGATCTGGAGTCTGGCGGCTACCTACTCGGTAGGGCCTCACTCCTTCACTCTGGCGCACCAGCGCAGCACGGGTGATATTGGCTATCCCTACGGCTGGTATCAGAACGCGGGCGGCATAGGTGACGGTGGCATGACGATCTTTCTTGCCAACTCCTACTGGTCGGACTTCAACGCTAAGGACGAGCGTTCCTGGCAGTTGGGCTATGGGCTGGATTTTTCCACTTATGGGGTTCCGGGCCTGAGCTATCAGCTGGCTTATGTTCGCGGTGATCATATCGATGCCGGAGATGGACGTGGCAAGGAGCGCGAGCTGTTCAATCAGGTGAAATACGTTGTTCAGAACGGTCCGGCCAAGGACCTTTCGGTACGTCTGCGTAACTCCATCCTGCGCACGTCAAACAATGTCCGCTCCTACAACGATGACGGTAACGAAGTGCGTATCTTCATCGACTACCCAATCAGTATCTTCTAAACAGATGCCGGCTGGATAAGCCGGCAAGGCGGGTCGCTTGAGATCAGCGACCCGCCTGGTTTACCAGACGCACTACTGATGAAAGGCCTGATTTATAAGTGGCTAGCGTCTTTTGCAATAAATGGCGTCTGAAGACCTGACACTAGGTTTCGATCATTGGCGGCGGGTCTGAGCAGTACCCAAAATGTCTAGAAGAAACATTCATGACAAGATGACGCTTTAAGGACAAACGGTCGATATTTGCATACAAAATGTCACAAAGAGGGCATAGCGTGAGGTGAACAGTCCTATAAGGTCCTCTCGTATGTCGACGATCCAGGCTCATGATGCGGCCCCCGCAGCCACGCGTCCCCGGCTGGACCAGACGTTCAGTCGCCGAAGTGTTTTCCTATTTTTCTCATTGCTTTTTGCCGGCATTCTCATCAGTTCCTACGGTATTGTCAGTGATGTCCGTGAAGCCGGATCGGTAGCCACCACTTGGTTGCCGTTCGCATTGCTGGGCCTGGCTCTGGTCATTGCGCTTGGATTCGAATTCGTCAATGGGTTCCACGATACGGCCAATGCAGTTGCTACCGTTATCTATACGCATTCACTGCCTGCCCAGGTCGCTGTCGTGTGGTCCGGTTTTTGGAATTTCATGGGTGTGATGCTTTCCAGCGGCGCCGTGGCGTTCGGCATCATTGCACTGTTGCCGGTTGACCTCATCCTGCAGGTCGGCTCCAGCAATGGCTTTGCAATGATCTTTGCCTTGCTGATTGCCGCCATTGTCTGGAATTTGGGAACGTGGTGGCTTGGGTTGCCAGCGTCGTCATCCCATACCTTGATTGGTTCGATTCTGGGCGTCGGGCTGACCAATGCCTGGCTGGAAGGGCGAGACGGCAGCAGCGGGGTAGATTGGAGTCAGGCGCTGAAGGTGGGGTATGCGCTTCTTTTCTCACCCCTGGTAGGATTTATCTGTGCAGCGCTCCTGCTGCTGACATTGCGCATGCTGGTCAAGCAAAAGGCACTCTATCAGGAGCCCAAAGGCACTCAGCCGCCCCCGTTCTGGATTCGGGGGATGTTGATCCTTACCTGCACCGGCGTGTCGTTTGCCCACGGCTCCAATGACGGTCAGAAGGGAATGGGGCTTATCATGCTGATCCTGGTAGGTACCTTGCCAATGGCCTATGCGCTGAACCGTGCAGTGCCCGCCACGCAAACGCCGCAGTTCGTTGCTGTAGCTCAGGTGACTCAACAAGGAATTGTAAAGGATGTACCTGGCGCTGCACCGGCCGATCCACGTGGCGTACTTCTGGAATATGTACGTACCCGCAAGTCCACGGAGGAGGTCATTCCGGCGTTGGGTGCAGTGACCGGGTTGATCGCCGATGAGGTGAAAAGTTACGGCACGCTGGCCAACGTACCTGCCCAGGCCATGATGAACGTGCGTAACGACATGTACCTGACTTCAGAAAGCATCAGCCTGCTCAAGAAACAAAAGCTCGATACCTTTTCCGACGACACGCGCAACAATCTCAATGAATTCAAGCGCCAGATCGATGAGGCGACACGATTCATTCCGCTTTGGGTAAAGGTGGCGGTGGCCATTGCGCTGGGTATGGGCACCCTGGTTGGGTGGCGACGGATCGTCATTACCGTGGGCGAGCGCATTGGTAAGACGCACCTGACCTATGCTCAAGGCGCCAGTGCCGAGCTGGTCGCTATGGCTACTATTGGCGCAGCCGACCTGTATGGCCTGCCTGTCTCGACCACGCATGTCTTGTCCTCGGGTGTAGCGGGAACCATGGCAGCCAATGGCAGTGGCCTGCAGATGTCTACGGTACGCAACCTGGCCCTGGCCTGGGTATTTACCTTACCCGCCGCGATGATGCTTTCAGGGTTGCTGTACTGGCTCTTCCATGCCGTGTTCTGATGATGAGCTGCCTGTGCGGTACTCCTGTGCCTCGCCAAGCAGCCAGTCGCGAAAGGACTGTAATGCTTGAGATGTGGTCGTACGCTCGGGGATAGCAAGATAATACGCACGATCACTGCGGTAGCTAGAGGTATTCAAGATGATAAGCCGCTCCTGCTCCAGCTCGTTCTGGATAAGGAACGGCGGAATCAGCGCAACCCCCATTTCATGGATGGCGGCCTGAGCCAGCATGGAAAACAGCTCGTAACGCGGACCATGCAGATCATGGGGGAATGACAGGCCCTGCGCATTAAACCATTGTCGCCAGGCATAAGGCCGTGTGGTCTGTTGCAGTAGCGGAAGCGCTGCAACAGCCTGAGCGGTAATGCCATCCTTGTGATCGACCAATGCCGGACTGCACACCGGCACCGGGTATTCGTGCATGAGAAAATGGGTTTGTGTGCCTGACCACTCACCGTCTCCACAATAAAGCGCGGCATCGAAGTCAGTGTCGGCAAAGAGAAAAGGGCGGGTACGGTTGGTCAGATTGACCGTTATGTCTGGATGAAGTACTTGAAACCGCTTAAGGCGTGGCAGGAGCCATTGTGTACCAAAGGTGGGTACTACCGCGAGTTCGAGCCGGCCTGAGCCATGCTTGCCCATAACAGCCAGAGCGTCCCGCTCGGCTGCATCCAGGTGCTGGGCTACCTGCCGGCTATAGGATAATCCCGCTTCAGTAAGTAGAACACCCCGGCGAGTACGGCGAAACAGCTCAATGCCCAGAAAGCTCTCCAAACCTGCAATCTGCCGGCATACCGCACTTTGTGTCAGAGCCAACTCATCTGCGGCACGGGTAAAACTCTGGTGTCTGGCAGCAGCCTCAAAGGCAATCAGCGCAGCCGTACTGGGTATTTTTCTTCTCACATGTACCTCTTGCTCACAGACAAATGCCTACAGCAGCGGTAATCATCATGGTGTGAAGTGAGTTTTACGCACAACCCTGTGCACATTGCTCGGTTGCAGCACAGTTAGGCGTCTTCTAGCCTTGCTTCACAACAAGATCACCGGAGTGACCTGCAATGGCAGCCAATGCACCGTTCAATTGGGAAGATCCTCTCCTGCTTGAGCAACAGCTCAGCGATGAAGAGCGGATGGTACGCAACAGCGCCGCGCAATTTGCACAGGCCCAACTGGCGCCTCGTGTCCTGGAGGCGTTCCGGCATGAGCAGACCGACCCGTCGATTTTCCGCGAAATGGGGGAGGCAGGCTTGCTTGGCGCCACGATCCCTAGTGAATACGGCGGCAGTGGACTTAATTATGTGTGTTACGGCTTGATCGCCCGTGAGGTAGAACGGATCGACTCAGGATACCGCTCCATGATGAGTGTTCAGTCGTCTCTGGTCATGGTGCCTATCTATGAATTTGGTACTCAGGCACAACGCCAGAAATACCTGCCAAGGTTGGCCTCAGGCGAATGGATTGGTTGCTTTGGGCTGACAGAGCCGGACCATGGCTCTGACCCAGGCTCAATGGCTAGCCGGGCAAAAAAGGTAGAGGGCGGCTATCGCCTTACGGGTAACAAAACCTGGATTACCAACAGTCCGATTGCCGATGTCTTTGTGGTCTGGGCCAAGGATGAGGCCGGTGATATCCGCGGATTCATTCTGGAAAAAGGCTGGAAAGGTCTCACCGCACCTGCCATTCACGGCAAGGTGGGACTGCGTGCCTCAGTAACGGGTGAAATCGTAATGGATAACGTCTTTGTCCCTGAGGAAAACCGATTTCCAGAAATACGCGGCCTGAAAGGTCCCTTTACCTGCCTCAATTCCGCCCGGTACGGGATCAGCTGGGGCGCATTGGGTGCGGCCGAGTTCTGCTGGCACACCGCTCGACAATACACCCTTGATCGCAAGCAATTTGGTCGACCTCTTGCTGCAAATCAGCTCATTCAAAAGAAGCTGGCCGACATGCAAACCGATATCACGTTGGCCCTGCAAGGCTGCCTGCGTCTGGGACGAATGAAGGACGAGGGGACGGCCGCTGTGGAGATCACTTCAATCATGAAACGCAATAGTTGTGGCAAGGCACTGGACGTTGCCCGTATGGCCCGGGACATGCTTGGAGGCAATGGTATCTCTGACGAATTTGGCATTGCGCGGCATCTGGTTAATCTTGAGGTGGTCAACACCTACGAGGGAACCCATGATGTGCACGCGCTCATCTTGGGACGGGCACAGACCGGTATCCAGGCCTTCTTTTGATCACTCTCAGGGAGGCTGGCTCATGGCTGGAGCACTTGCAGGCTTACGAGTCCTAGACCTGTCACGGGTTCTTGCCGGGCCTTGGGCAGGACAAATCCTGGCGGACCTGGGGGCAGAAGTCATCAAGGTCGAGCGCCCCGGGCGAGGAGATGATACACGTCATTGGGGGCCGCCCTTTTTAAAAGGCCCGCTAGGGGCGAACACGGGCGAGTCGGCCTATTTTCTGTCAGCCAATCGCAACAAACAGTCGATAGCCGTGGACTTCACCCAGCCCGACGGTCAGCAGATCCTTCGGGATCTGGCTGTTAAATCGGATGTGGTGCTAGAAAATTTCAAGGTTGGAGGCTTGTCAGCCTATGGCCTGGACTACGCCTCGCTCAGTGTTCTTAACCCGAAACTGATCTACTGCTCGATTACCGGTTTTGGTCAGAGCGGCCCTTATGCACAGCGGGCAGGCTATGACTTCTTGATACAGGGGCTTGGCGGCCTTATGAGTCTGACAGGCCATCCGGATGATGACGAGGGCGGTGGCCCGGTCAAGACAGGGGTTGCGCTGGTAGATATCCTGACGGGGCTGTATGCCACGGTGGCTGTTCTGGCTGCGCTGAACCATCGGACTCAGACCGGTGAAGGGCAGCATATCGACATGGCGCTGCTCGATGTTGAAGTGGCTTGCTTGGCCAACCAGGCCATGAATTATCTGGTCTCCGGTGAGTCGCCAACGCGCCTTGGCAATGCCCATCCCAACATCGTGCCGTATCAAGCCTTTCCAACAGCCGATGGCGATATGATCCTCACGATTGGCAATGATGCTCAGTTCCGCCGGTTCTGCGAGGTGGCAGACCGGCTGGATTGGGTGAATGATCCTCGTTTTGCCACCAACCAGGCGAGGGTCGTCCATCGTATGGAACTGGTTCCGCTGATTCGGCAGGTTACCGTTTTCAGGCGTACTGAAGAATGGATCGCCCTGCTCGAAGCGGTGGGTGTGCCCTGTGGTCCGATCAATTCAGTGGCCCAGGTTTTTGCCGATAAGCAGGTAGCGGCACGCAGTCTGGTCTTTACGATGGCGCATCCGCTGGGACAAACCGTTCCGCAGGTGGCAAGCCCGATACGTCTTTCCAGAACGCCCGTGGAGTACCGACGTCCTCCACCGCTGCTCGGTGAGCATACCGAGCAGGTGTTGCGGTATCTTCTGGGCCACGGCGATGCCAGAGTCAACGCCTGGAGGCAGGCGGGTATAGTCGGTTAGACTTTACGCCCGAATGCCTGAACGGCCAAGGCCAACCGCTCTACCGCGTGGCCGATCTGCTCGAGCGATGGCGCAGCAAACGACAGCCGTACCGTAGAGTGGTCAGGGACTTCGGCGTAGAAGGCGCTGCCTGGAACGTACATGACCTTATGCTCAATAGCCTGCTCGAGGACCGCCTTGGCATCCAGCCCCTCTGACCAACGCCCCCAGACAAACAGCCCGCCTGCCGGCATCCGGCATTCGAACCGTTGGCCAAGGTGTGTCTGTAGACCACTCACTAGCGCCAGGCACTTCTCATGATAGGCCGCGGTAAGCACCGGTAGATGCCGCTCCAGTAAACCCTGCTTCAAGTAGGCTTCGGCAATGGATTGCATCCAGCCGGAGGCACACAAGTCAGCGGTTTGCTTGGCGATCGTACAGCGTTTGAGTACCTCGGCAGGCCCTATCATCCAGCCAATACGAACCCCAGGCGCCACGATTTTTGAAAGGCTGGACAAATAGACTACCTGATCTCGGGTTTCCGGTTGTGTGCGAGCCAGCGCTGCCAGCGTGGGAATGGCAACGCCGGTAAAGCGTAGATCACCATACGGATCATCTTCGATAATCAGCAGGTCATGACGCATCGCCACCTCCAGCAAGGCGCGGCGGCGTTCCAGACCAAGCGTAAGTCCGGTAGGGTTGGCAAATGTGGGGGAAAGATAGAGAAACTTCGGTCGTTGCTCCTGCGTACAGCGGGTCAGCTGACTATCCAGTTGCGCAGGATCGATACCGTCCAGATCCGAGGCGACGGTTTCTATTCTGGCCTGAGCCAACCGTAAGGCTTGAAGCGTAGCGGGGTAGGTAGGTTGTTCGACCAGAACGGCGTCACCCGGCGAAAGCAGGACGCGAACCAGCAAATCAAACCCTTGTTGCGAGCCAGACGTGACGATCAGATCGTCCGCATCACAGGGAATACCACGCTGGCGGCTCAACTGAGCAAGTGCCTCGCGTAGGCCCGGCAAGCCTTCACTGCTGGAATATTGCAGGCAACCGACTGAATTGCGAAAGGCCACTGTCATCGCCTCTGCCAGCCCTGCTTCATCAAACAGATCGGAGGCAGGGTAGCCGCCCGCCAGCGAGATCATGCCGGGTACGGAAAGATACTTGAATAACTCTCGTATGGGAGAGCCTTGTGGCGACTCGAAGACAGGGTTGAAGATACGCATGAGGGATTCGCCGTTAATCACGATGCGAAGACTATGCGTCTGCCGCTTCCCTCACTACAAACGAGAAAAAGTCATAGGCTGTTGAAAGAAAGGAATTCTAGTGATTTGCCGTTTCGCTTGACTTTCCTGCTGAACCGGTTAGCTTTGTTGCCCATGAACACCTTTATCACACCTATCGCTGCGTATTATTACTACCTGAACTCTTTCGGGTGGTAGGTGGTGCTGCGCTGCATTCCGAACCGCCTGTGGCGGCTCGGTGAATGCAACCTCTCCCAGTCTCCGCAGGCCAGAAAGCCAAGGAGACGTATTCAATGAACAAGCCCCAGCAAGACCTGCTTCACCTGTTGGAAGAACGTGGTTTCATCCATCAGATCACCGACCGTGACGGTCTTGGCCAAGCGCTCAATAACGGACCAGTGACCGCGTACCTAGGCTTTGACGCAACGGCTGATAGCCTGCACGTCGGGCATCTGCAAGGTCTCATGCTCATGCGCTGGATGCAGCGTGCAGGGCATCCGATCCTGCTTTTGATCGGTGGCGCCACGACGCGCATTGGCGATCCCAGCTTTCGGGACAGCAGCCGCCCGGTGCTGAACGACGCCCAGATCGCTCAGAATATGTCCGGTATTGCCAAGGCATTTACAACCTACCTGGAAGTGGGCGATACGGACGGGCAAGCCCGGGTAGTAGACAATGCCGAGTGGCTTGATGGGCTGGGTTACCTGAATTTCCTCAATACCGTAGGACGGCATTTCTCGATCAGCCGCCTGCTCACGTTCGATGCCATCCGCAATCGCCTGGATCGTGAGCACTCTCTGTCCTTCGAGGAATTTGGCTACACCTTGCTTCAGGCTTACGACTTCGTCGAGTTGGCCCATCGGTATGGCTGCACTCTGCAGTTGGGCGGCGCTGACCAGTGGGCCAACATTATCAATGGCGTTGAGCTGTCACGTCGCCAGAATGGCCCGCAGCTCTACGGGCTTACGATGCCGCTGTTGACCACGAGTGACGGCAAGAAGATGGGCAAGTCGGCACAATGCGCGGTATGGCTCAACGGCGATAAGCTATCTGCCTATGATTTCTGGCAATTCTGGCGCAACTGCGATGATCGGGACGTACAGCGTTTCCTGGCACTGTTTACCGAACTGCCCATGGACGAAGTACGTCGCCTGGGCGCATTGCAGGGTGCAGAGCTTAACGAGGCGAAAATCGTTCTGGCCAACGAGGCGACCCGTTTGTGCCATGGCGAAGCGGCCCAGCGTGACGCGGAGACAGC
Organism: Pseudomonas sp. JZ114; assembly: GCF_051027705.1. Taxonomy (NCBI): domain Bacteria; kingdom Pseudomonadati; phylum Pseudomonadota; class Gammaproteobacteria; order Pseudomonadales; family Pseudomonadaceae; genus Pseudomonas; species Pseudomonas sp. JZ114. Next base: position 526,639 of record NZ_CP069257.1, on the reverse strand, counting down.
GGCACAGGCGTTGTTCAGTGAGGGCAGCCAGAGCGACACACTCCCCAAAGTGGAAGCCAGCCGCACCGCACTGCAAACGGGCCTCACCCTGACCGATCTTCTGGTGGCTAGCGGACTACAGAGTTCGCGCAGTGCCGTGCGCCGACTCGCGGACGGCGGTGGGCTACGCCTGGACGACGTGCAGGTCCAGAATCCGGACGAGCCCTTGTCTCCCACGCTGGAAGGCAGCCGATTGAGCCTGGGCAAGAAACGTCATTTTCAGGTTGTGCTGGTGGACTGAAAAGGAAAAGCCCCGGTGTTCCGGGGCTTTCTCTAGCTGGCTTTATGTCGCAAACCGCATGACAAGTCGATTCATATCTATGGCTAGGCGAGACAGTTCCGCGCTGGCCGTAGCGGTCTGGTTGGCGCCTGCGGACGTCTGTATCGACAAGTCACGGATGCTGACCAGATTGTAGTCAACGGCCCGGGCTACTTGGGCCTGTTCTTCAAACGCCGTAGCGATCAGCAGGTTTTCTCGTTGTAAGACATATTATAAGATTTGTAATCAGGCTAAGGCACGGGCAACGCCCCAATAATGGTACGTTAATGGGCGTAAGCCCGTTAAATAAAACGTTTTGAATTCAATCATTTCGAATTTGGCGTCATGGATAAGTTTGCCTATTTCCCGGTTCAGGTGGCAGCCGCCCACTACTTGGGACCAGAGCGGCGTCATCCGATCTTGCCATACACGCACCGCTTCATCGGGGGCTTGTCCATGCTCGCAGAACAGGAGCTGTCCTTCCGGCTTGAGTACGCGATGCATCTCTTTAAGTGCAGCGGCCGGATCTGGAATCGTGCACAGCGAATAGGTCACCACAACCGTGTCGAAGGAGCGATTCTCAAAGGGAATCCGCTCGGCCGACAGATCAACCAGCTCGACGTCAAGGCCTGCGCGTTGAGCACGAGACCGAGCCAGCCGGTGCATATCCAGGGAGGGGTCCAGCCCAACGATACGCTCTACCCGAGACCTGTCATAGTGCTCAAGGTTGAGCCCGGTCCCGATGCCAATTTCCAGCACCTGACCATACGCCAAAGGGATAAGAGACTGCCGCTGCAGGCGTACGGGTTTAATCCCGCAGGCAATATCGAGCAGATAAGGCAAAACACGACGCTCGTACCAGGAACTCATGTTGAACAGGCCACGTGATCCGTTGAAAGACGGTACTACTGTATCCGGTCTGTAAAACAAAAGGCGGGGAGAATACCCCGCCTGGCTCAGGCGATCATTGCTGAATCATCGAGGCCATATTGGCTGTACCCAGTTGAGAAACGATCGCTTCATTACCTATGCCTGAGCGCTCAAGGCTTAGGGTGTGGTTGGTGCCTTCCTGCACCAGCGCGAAATGGTCATTTTGTGTATTCATTTGAGTCACTGTCATGACCAGCCCATCCCCGCGCTGCGCCATATCCAGGGAGCTGTCAGTCGTGTTTCGTTGACTTAAGTTCATCTCATTGTTGTTACCGGTCTGCTCGGCCGTAATCTCATGGGCACCCGCACCCCCCATTTGCACCACGGTCATGCGGTTATCGTTGCCGTTTACCGTAGCTTCCAGGCGGTTGGTCATCTTGGTGGTCAGGTAGCCAGACCACCCCCATTGCTGCACATCCAGAGTATTACGGTCACCGTTCTGGCTGGAGATGAGAGTATTGCCGTCACTTCCCTGACGGACGTTCATAACGTTGTCGTTCCCATTCTGGGAGGCCTGCATCAAAGACCCGCTCAGCTCGCCCTCGATAGGCCCCAAGCCGCTCTGCTGCACCTGAACGATATTGCCATTACCCTGCTGATTGACCTCGGCCTCCTGACGACGCCATTGCTGTTGCAGGTCGATCAGGTTGTTGTCACCGTTTTGCACAAGGTCTGCATCCATGAAGTATTGAGCATCCTCGCCCTGCACAACCCTCATGGTATTGCCATTGCCCAGGGTGCGGGCACTGAGGCTGGGCGTCCCACTCATGTTTTCCAACCGGAAGTCGTGCAGGTTGTGAGTACCCTCCTGGTAGCTCGTGACACGCCCGGCGTTATTGCTGCCCTGATCGATACGCACCTCGTTCACGCTGCCTCGCTGCGTAACCGCCACGGTAGACCATCCTCGGGTGTCCTGATAAATCTCCACCAGGTGGCTTTCACCACTCTGATCGATATCAATAGTCCCGCGAGTTCTTTCCCCCTGGTAGATCGATGCCGCATTGAGTTCGCCCGTTTGCAGCACCGTTTGACGGGTGTCGGTGCCCAGCTGGACCTGAACGCTGTGGTTGCCTTGCCCGGTTTGTGTCAGCGCGGCCGTATTCTGCGCACCGCTCTGAGTCAAGTCGGCCGTATTTGACGCGGCGTAACTATGGGTGGTGCCGAGTAGTCCGATAAGCAGTGCGAGTGGTTTCAACCTGAACATGACGGATATCCCTACGATCTAGTAATGACCTGTACGCGCTTTGCTATTACAGGGCCGGTGTTATCCGGCCTTATGAGCGTAGACGGAAATCCGAAATATGTAGCGAAGGAAAATATCAGATGAACCATAAGCCCTTTTCCATCCTCAGCTGAATATGGGGCATGGGCGATGTCTCGCATGATGGCAATTCCAACGCCCGTACCATACCCCACTCAAGCCGATAGAATCGCTCGAAGATACGCTCACGTTCATCCGATGGAATACCTGGCCCACTGTTTTCTACTTCTAGGATGACCGCCTGGTCCGACAGATTGATTCGCATTGTGGTGCAACCTTCAGGCGGGATATGGCGGATGGTATTGTCGACAAGATTGACGCAGCAGAAAGGCATTGCCTTGTGTTGAGGCTCGGGCCAAGGTCAGTAGTTGATTAGCCTGGTGAATCATCCGCTCGCTTGTCTGATTGATAAAACTCAAGATGCGACTGCTATCAGGAGCGCCTGCATATCGTTCGCATAACCATTGGCGTTGGATATGCAAGCCGACAAGCGGGGTGCGCAACGGGTGCGCCATATTATCGAGAAAGGCGCGCTGCGCTTCTGCACCCGAGTGGATACGGAGCAGTAGGCGATTGAGCGCGGCAATAATGGCGGAAGGCTTCTCAGGCCGCTCTGTTACTCAACGATGTCAAAGTACGGTAATGGTGCGTTGCTGAACAGCAGCCATACCCTCAGCTGAACCATTACATTAAAAGTGAAATCTTAGGATAGCATTATATGCCCTTGATTTATAAGAAAAAAATTTATGTTGATAGGTGATAGATATCTTCCTTCAATTTATCGTGAGGCCAAGCCGTCTACATCTTAGAAAATGCGTTAAAAGGTCAGAGAGTTAAAGTGATTTCTCGTTAAAATTAGTGATCAACATTAGGTTATGTTTTCAAGCTATTGATTTTTATACAGATTATTTTGAAAAAATGGTTTTTTGTGATCGCCTCGCTTACAGCTGCATAAAGCGTTGAATCACAGGCCCTCTCTTAGGGTCCATAAGTACTCTAGGTTTAATCACGAGGGTCAATCATGGGACTGTTTAGCTCGATTCTTGACAAGCTTGGCTTGGACGGCGTTAGTAACGAAGAGCAGCGAAAGGCTGATGTCGGCGTCATTGATGCCAGCAAAACGTCTACACGTATCGTTACCGATTCTGAAGAAACCAACGCTGCCCACAGCGCTCGTGCCGAGCAACTACAGGCTCCGGCAGCTACCGGCGTGCAAAATTCGATGGATATTTCGGCGCGTCTCGATGCAATGGCTGCTAATCATAATGATCACCTGAACTGGCGCTCCTCCATCGTCGACCTGCTCAAGGTACTTAATCTGGACAGCAGTTATGAATCACGCAAGGAGATGGCCGCCGAGCTTGGGTGCCCTGCCGATAAGCTTGAAGATTCGGAGCAGATGAACAACTGGCTACACAAGGCCGTTATGCAAAAGCTGGCCGAGCACGACGGGACGGTTCCTCCCGAGCTTAAGGCGTAACCGGTTTTGGAAGGCAGGCATCCAGCTCAGGGATGCCTGTGAGACACCTCCGACGGTCAGGTATTGCCCATCAAGGGATCGCTAATCGAATGGCGGCCAGTTTCAAGTCTGCCAGCCAGACGCCTTTCCCAGCTGCCCTGATCAGCCCGAACCGTAATGTCGTACCATCCACCACTCACGCGCGTCGATATACGCTGTTTATGTGTGGCACCCGCACCAAGCTGAAACTCGTGGGGCTTTTCAAACGTATAGGGACACCGATCAATCTGAACGGTCATAGCCTGCAGGCTTGTATTGGTGATTGTCATGACCAGATTGTGGCTTTTACCGTCACGCTGCAGCCTTACTTCTGGCTGCGGAGCCTTGAGGTTGCCACGCAGTGCTCGATGAAAGCCGTTAGGCCCCAACAACCACAGGTCGTAGGTGCCATCATCTGTAGTAGTGGGGACCCAGACATCACTCAACAGCTTCCCTGCCTCGATGGTATAACGGCGAGGGATATCCTCCAGATGCAGCCGATCGTATACATGCAGCACGAGACCTTGTTCGCCTGTGTTGCGCATGGTCAGGGTTAGCTGGCGCGTCTCCGGACTGGCTTCCGCCTCGACCTCGATCCGATACGGCAATGCTCGGGAAGGGCGAGCCAGACGTCGCTGCACAGGGACTTGTTGTTGGTCAGCAGGCGGAACAGGGACCTGTGGTAGCTGCTCCTGTTTTTCCCGCAGCTCATCCGCTGCACGGCGAGAGGTAGTCTGCAAGGGCGGCAAAAACTCCTGATTCGGATCGACAAAGTTAAAGGCAGACGTCAGATCTCCGCATACCGCTCGCCGCCAAGGACTGATATTGGGCTCTTTTACGTTGAAGCGCTTTTCCAAGAATTGCAGTACCGAAGTATGGTCGAAGACCTGCGAATTCACCCAGCCGCCTCGGCTCCACGGCGAAATGATAAACATCGGGACACGGGGCCCTGGTCCGTACACACGTCCATCAGGGGCCGGCTGTTCCTTCGAGCCAGGAGGTGCTTTGTGCTGGAACACTTCGGCATCGAAAGCAATGGTTGATTTACCTGCCAGTGTTCCATCTGCGCGTAGGGAAGGAGCGGCAGGTGGCGGCACATGGTCGAAGAAGCCATCGTTTTCGTCATAGTTGACGAGAAGTACCGTCTTGCTCCAGATCTCTGGATTTTCAGTCAGTGCATTAAGGACTTCCTGGGTATACCAGCCTCCCTGAACAGGACTGGAGGGACCGGGGTGCTCCGAATACTCCGCTGGTGCGATCAGCCAGCTCACCTGAGGCAGCTTGCCTTGTCGGATGTCGCGTCTGAAACTTTCGAACATGGTTTCAAGGTCGTTGCTGTTCGCTGCTGGCATCGTATTGCCGTTGCCTTTGTACAACGGGGCGACGGCCTCCAACGCTTCGCGATAGACGACGAAGTCGTTAAAGTCTGCAGAGGGCTGGGCGGGGTTGCCAACCTTGACGCTTGCGGCACGGTATTGGCGAAAGCCTGCATAGGCATTATCACCGAAGTTGTCCGGTAGGTACTGATAGACCTTCCACGAGACGCCCGCATCCTCAAGTCTCTCTGCATAGGTCGTCCAGTCATATCCCTCATCGGGCGGCCCCGGAGCATCCCACTCGTTGACAACCGCTGCGACGTTAGAGCCAGTGGGGCCGTTGGTACCGGTCCAAAGAAACAGGCGATTTGGTGCTGTTCCACCTAACAGCGAGCAATGGTAGGCGTCACACAGCGTGAAGGTGTTAGCCAGGGCAAACTGAAAGGGCACCTCGTTACGCTCGTAGTATCCCATCGAAGTCAGCGTCTTATAGGTTGGCCATGCACTCAAACGACCGCTGTCCCAGGCCGCCTGGGTGTCTGCCCATGAATGTGGCGTGTCATGCACACGCTGGGCGTTACCTTTTCGGCTGTCGAGGTGATAAGGCAGGATAACGCGCTCTTGACCTTGCTGCTGCCAGACAGCGCGTCCGCCCGGCAATGGAATCGTCAGCCGGTCAGCAAAGCCGCGTACGCCCGGCAGCGTGCCAAAATAATGATCGAATGATCGGTTCTCCTGCATCAGGATGACTACATGCTCGACGTCCTGAATAGTACCGGTACGGTTGTGGGCGGGAATGGCCAATGCCCGTTGGATCGAGGCGGGTAGCATGGCGATGGCCGACCCGACGGCCGCTGCCTGCAATAGATTTCTGCGGGTGAGAGAAGGCATGACTCGTTCGCTCCCTGTACGTGCTGAGGGGGTTAGCCGGAACAACTCGTTACATATTTGTACGGGCAGCAGGTAGTAGAAATATGACACTGCGAAACGATCTGGAATTTATAGGCAGGTGTATGAAGCGCTTGTCTGTCAGATGAATCGGTGCGACTGGGCAGAGCCATATCGCACCCAGGCAGGGAGGTCAGGATTTTTCAGTAATAATGAATTGATTGGTGCCGAGTTTATGTGCTCCCCAGGAAACGGCGTAGCCCTGGCCAAGCCTTACCGCCTCGGAGACAGCTACCGCCTCGCTGTTGTAAACGCAAGCCAAATGCCATGGAGTGTTCCGATAAACTCCCCAGCCTTTGACCCAGTCCTGGTCGTTGGGATCTCGTTGTAGCTCACGGAGTAGCCATTTAAATTCCATAACAGCCTTCCTTGTAGCAGTGGGACAAGGTGATACAACCATAACGCCCCTCAGCGCAGCGGGCGATTCCGGCTTGTGGCAAGTGTAGCCAAGATCATTGCGTTAGCTTGATAGACTTTCCAAAAAGGCAGTATCGACTGCAACGGCAGCGATAGCACCACGATGACATTGAACATCGAAACCCGAAGATGTTCATGGGAATGAAGGGACTGGGCCGAAAGAAAGGGCCCCGTCCCTGGGGCAGCATGCTCAGCTAGGCAGGGTATCCTGTCTGCCTGCATATTTCATCGGCTGCCAAATCAATAACTTGAGCCACTTTTTAAAAAATATGGATTTTTTTGCTAACCGTTTATCCCTTTAGACAGACGGCACGCTGTAGTGGCGAATAAATAGCAAAACGCTGCCTCTAACAAACACTACTGCCTGGTTCTGCTTGCATCATGAAGTGTCTGTCTCGCCTTACCTACATTTTTGCTGACTCATTTGCTCTTAAAGGCATCATCGACCAAGAGGGTAGCCTGACGATTACCGCAGCGCCTCTTGATGGAGGAGAGCCTTATACTTGGCGTTTTTCCGCCCGGTATTTGAAAAATGGTGCGCTGTTCCAGACGCTGCTGGACGATATCGAGCATGAGCTGCTCAAACACAACAAGCAGAAGGCGCAGTTGCAAATAGACGACCTGGTAGGAACGCCCGTAGGGCAGGTGTCTCGCTAAAGGCTCATCAGATCACCTGCTACCGTTTATTTTTTTGCCGTTGCCCCCATCTTGATTCCACTACCGCTGCGTGCCGTTGCGCCGTTGGCGCTGTAATACAGTAGAGGTGTTCAACCTCTGTCTCTTCTCGACGTCAAACGTATTATCGCCTACAGCAGGATCTGACAGCCTATGAGCCTCGTCTATGGCATCTGCTCGGATGCACATTTGCATAATTGGTCAGCGTTTTCCCGTGTCGACAAGAATGGGCTCAATAGCCGTCTCGGTCATATTCTGGATCAGATTCAGGTGGCGGCGCATGACCTTCGTGCGGCAGGAGGACGTACGCTCTACATTACAGGCGATCTGTTCCATGTACGTGGCTCCGTTTCGCCCACGGTTCTTAATCCAACTATCGACCTGTTCGCACGGCTTACGACAGACCTGGGCCTGAACATTCGCGTCTTAGCAGGCAATCATGACCTTGAATCCCGTGACAGCAGCGCGCTGGGCAATGCTTGCGAGAGCTTGCGTACCATTTCCGGTATTGAAGTGATTTCAACGCCAATGTTGTTCGAGGATGACCATGTTGTCATGGTGCCTTGGTATGACCGACTCGATGATGTCCGCCGGCATATTGACGCTTGCCTGACAGATTTGAATGCAAAAGGGGAAGCTCCCAACGCATGGACTCTGATGATTCATGCGCCAGTCAATGGTGTTCTAACCGGCTTGCCAGACCATGGCTTTAACGCAGCGGAGTTGGCCCGATACGGGTTCAAGCGCGTTTTTAGTGGGCACTACCATAACCATAAGCGCTTCGAGGGTGAGGTCTATAGCGTAGGCGCCACCACCCACCAGACTTGGAACGATATAGGGACCCGGGCAGGCTATCTCTTGGTCAGCGATACCGACGTGGTATTTCGTACCTCTTCTGCGCCCCGCTTCATGGATCTGGATATTCGCTGGGATGAGCAAGAAGCTAGGGCGCAGTGCCGAGGTCATTATGTGCGGGCCCGGCTGGGCGAGGCGACCGAGGAGGAGATTTCTCACCTTCGTGATCAGCTTAAGACATGGGGTGCGTTGGGAAGCCTGGTACAAGCCATCCCCTTGCCACGCTCTGCTGTTATGCAGCGTCGCTCGCCGGTCTCCAGCGCACCGACACTACGCGAATCGATCCGCGGGTGGGTGGAGGAAAACAGCACGCATGGTGACGCACTGGTAGCACTGTGCAACGACATACTCAGCGAAGCCGAGGCGATCGATCCATGAGGATACAGAGCCTTTCGATTACTCACTTCATGGCGATTGGACATGTCGAGTCGCTTCCCCTGAACGACAAGGGTCTGGTACTGATCCAGGGCGAGAACCTGGATGATACGAGCCAAAAGAGTAACGGCGCTGGCAAGTCGTCAATTGCCGACGCACTGTGCTGGGTCCTGTATGGCGAAACCGCTCGTCAGGAGTCTGGTGATGCGGTGATCAACCGTACCGCAGGAAAGGGTACAGAAGTCAGACTTGAGCTGCTTGACGAGACGGGCGCACGTTACCGCATCAGGCGTTATCGCAAGCATCGCCAATACAAGAATCAGTTGCGCCTTGAGCATTTCATGGAAGGCGAATGGCAGGACCTTACCAAGGGCTCGGATAAGCTGACCCAGGTGCTGGTCGATAAGGTCATGGGCTGTTCGCGCGAAGTGTTCGTTAACGCGATCTATCTGGGTCAGGAGGCCATGCCCGACCTGCCCGGGATGACAGACCGAAACCTCAAGCTCCTGGTAGAGGAGGCCGCAGGTATCCATCAGTTGCAACAGGCTTATGAGATCGCTCGGGCCCGACTTAATCAATGCAAGGTCGAGGTAGGAGAGCTCACCACTCAGGCCAAGGCCTTGGAAACAGCCATCACCACCTTTACCGCCAATGTCGGGGCGGCCGAGCAGGATCGCGAGGCGTGGATACATCAGCAGAGCGCCGCCGTCCAGACCGCTACCCAGCACTACCATGCCGTTCGGGATGCATTTGATGCAAGCCTGGGAAAGTATCTTCAGGCACACTTGAAAAGCCTGGACGAGCAGGCCGCGGCCGTTCGTAGCAGGATCACCGCGTCCGATGAGGAACGCCGGCAGGAGCGTATCCATGCCAAGACGCTTCGAGAAGCGGAGCTTGCTTATGTCGCAGTCCAACAGACCCTGGAGCGTGAACAAGCCAAGACCCAGCGGCTCGCTCACACGTTGGAGCACATTGACGATCAAGTAGGTACTACGTGTTCTCAATGCGGTCATGTCATCGAACCACAGGATCTTGATGCCTCACGAGACATGACCCGGCAATCCGTGAAAACGCAGCAGGAAAAGGTACTTGCGCTACAAGATCAAGCGAAGACAGCGAAAGAGGCGCTTGACCAGTTGGAAAACAGCCTACGCAATTATCGCCAGCAAATGACTGATGTTTCCGAGCAAAGTGCAACCCTGGAAGCGCTTGAGCAGCAAAGACGAAAAACCCAGGCTGAACAGCACGCCTGGCAGGAACAGGCCAGGCAGCTACAGGTGCTGAAGGAGCGCATCGCGCAGCTCGAATCAGCAAAGAATCCGCACGATTCAGCCATACAGCGTGCACGTGAGCAGTTGGTACAGGCAAGGGTGAGACAAGAAGCCTTGACGGCTACATTGAGCGCAGCGCAGCAACGGCTTGCACTGGCGGAAGAAGCCGCCCGGGTATTCAGCCCGTCAGGCGTTCGTGCGCATATTCTGGATAACGTAACCCCCTACCTGAATGCTCGGACGGCTCACTATTTGTCTACATTGACGGACGGAAACGTGACCGCAGTGTGGTCTACCATTGCATTGACGGCCAAGGGAGAGTTACGCGAGAAGTTCTCTATCGATGTGGTCAGCGCAACCGGGGGTGAGACCTTTAAAAGTCTCTCAGGAGGAGAAAAGCGTAAAGTCAGGTTAGCAACCGCCATGGCACTGCAAGATCTGGTCGCATCGCGAGCCAGTAAACCCATCAGGTTGTTTATGGCAGACGAGATTGATCAGGCCCTTGATGAGGCCGGTCTTGAGCGATTAATGTTTTTGCTGGAGGAAAAGTCCCATGACAAGGGAACGGTCCTGGTTATCAGCCATACGGATCTACGCGATTGGATTCGTAACAGCATCACTATAACCAAGGAAAACGGACAGGCTACCGTAGAAGCTGCATATACCGTCTAAGCGGTGCTGGCTCATTGGATAGCCAAAAGGGCATTTGATGCGGGCTAGTAAAAATCAGTCTGCTATTTTTTAGTGTTAGAGCTAAGCCAAGCGTCCCTGCAGGCTTGCCAATGGATAGGTGAGGGAAATCATGCCGCGTTGTCCTGACTCTTGCGTTCCTGGTACTTCTTGGCGGCTGACTCGAGACTGCTGACAATGCTGTCATAGACGTCAACGGTCATCTTGCTGGCGTCCGGGTAATCCGTTTCAAACTTCTTCTGAACAGCCGGGCTGCACTCGCTTACCGCATTTTCGATACGCTTGAGCTGACTCTTGTTAATGTAAACAGCAGGCTGGCGGTTGGCATTGGTCTGAGAAGCATCATTGGCATCGTCATCCTCTTGGGCAATACCTGCAAAGGCTGCCAGGGAATAACGGCGATAGTACGTAATCGCGCTACCAACCCCTTGAGGGTCCATTTTCATGCAGGGGCCCAGCAGGGTATTGCTGATCCACTGACCCGACTCGTGCATCAGTACCGTTTCGACACTGACCTTGCCATCTTCAAAGCCCGGCATTTGGACGATCGAAAGGCCGAACTTGCTCAGAATCGGTCGGGTTGTATTCAATACTTCGGCTAGATCCGCATACTTGCTTCTGAAGTGCGGATTGATGCTTCCCTTCGTGGCGTTTTCAATCTCAGCCTGTGCGGCGGCCAGGGCCTTGGCAAGGGCGTCGATGTTTTCTGACATTTTCATACAGGTATCTCCAAGGCAACATACCCCTTACCGACGGGACAGGGGTGAACGTCGAGAACTGATGAGAAGGGTTTAAAGAGGCTTTCCAGGCAGTCCATCCTATATGGGGGCAAGCGGGCTAAAACCAAGCTGAAAGCCCCGAGCTGCCTGACCTTTCGTCGGATGAACACTGCCTTTAAAAGGCTTCTCAGTTATCAAACGCGCTACTACTTGGACCACAGCGAAAGCGGTTTATCTGCAAGCGTGCAAAGGTTTGTAATGGGTCAGAATTTATGAAGCGCGAGGGATATCCCATAGCTCAAGGCCTGCCCGGTCAGTTGGCGAAGCTCCTCGTCAGCGTCGTGTTTCGCTGCCTGAACAAGGCGATCACCCAGAGCACCTTCAAGGCATGCAGGCGTTGCCTTCAAAATCTCGAGCCCCTTGGCAGTGAGGACACAATCATGAGCGGTTCCAGCCACTACATCGCCATGTTCGATCAAGCCTGCATTGCCAAGCCATCTGACCGAGGCGGTAAAGAATCGAGCCTCATCCGCACAGGGATTAAAGTCATCTATTTCATTCAGGCCCGCCGCCTCGATGTGCTTTTGCATATCGGTACAAAAGAGATTACGCGGAATAGGGAAGGCCTCGTACAACTCACCAAAAAGCCGACCGACCAGATTATCGAACCGTTCAATGTTGGTAGCCATGGGCGCTCCTGAGTTGATTTCACTCCATCATAGCTGACATCGTAATGCGCAGGAGAGCACCGTCTGGCGAAAAGCGCTGTAAATCAAAGTGTTAAATATAGTCCTGCCTTTTTCTGGCTACGCCATCCCCTACTTGGGATGAGCACAGAGTTGCGCTACGATTAGCCTTACGATTTTTATCCTTTACGTAAAGCGAGTAGCCATGAGCCGTAACGGTATAGACAAGGAGAAGGTGGCCACTGCCATTCGGCAGCTAAAGGAAGAGGGCCGGTCTGCCTCTGTACCTGAAATCCGGGCGCTGACAGGAGGCTCGTTTACAACTATTCAACGCTATAAAAAAGAAATCGAAGCTGACGAGCAAAGCCTTTCAGGACCGAGCGGGCGGATCAGGGCGGACATGCTGGCACTGATCGAACAACTCGAACGCAAGTTGCTGGAGAGGGCCCAGCTGGAAATAGACGAGGCCGAGCAGACGCTCGCGGTTCAGGCGAAGTCGATAAATGAAAAGCTCAAACTTGCCGATGAGCGTGCGAACGCCCAGCAAGAGCGTATCAGGGACCTGGAGACCAGACTAGCGAAGGCCGAAGCACTCGCAGCAGATTACGCAAACCGATACAACGCAGCCAATAACGAGCTGGCCAGGCAGGCGGTAGACCTGACTCATAGCCAACGTGAGTCGGCTGCCCGTGCCCAGCGTATCGAAACGCTAAGCGCTGAACTCAAGACGGCACGGGATGCGTTGGAAGGTTATCAGGAGGTGATGCAGCGCCAGCGGCTGCAGGATCAGGTGCAGTCGGATTCCGCCGTCAGTGACTTACGCAACCAGCATCAAGCGGTTCTGGCCGAGAATGCCTCCTTGCGGGAGCAGAACATCCAGCTGATTCGGGATAATGAGCGACTCCAGGCCTTGCATACCACACAGGCCCGGCATCTGGATGACCTGGCCCGTCAACTCGATCAGGAGCGCGCCACCGGCAAGGACCTGATCAGGCAGATCGCCCGTCTGGAGGCGCGATTGGAATCGCATCAGCTCTGAGACTTGTCCTCCGGGGCAAGTTGCTCATTCAACTGCTCAACCAGGCGTTCTACCGGGACCGGTCTGCCTAGCAGAAAACCCTGCGCTTGATCGCAGCTCAGGATACCTAGTGCATTAAGCTGCTCGGCTGTTTCGACACCTTCTGCGGTCACGGACATCGAGAGCGCCTTGCCCAGTGCAACAATGGCCTTGATGATGGCCTGATTGCTGTCGTCACCCTCGCTTAAGCTCATGACGAAGCTGCGATCAATCTTGATGCCATCGAATGGATACTGGCTCAAGTAGCTAAGCGAGGAGTAGCCTGTTCCAAAGTCATCCATGGAAAGCTTCACACCCAGCGCCTTGAGTTCATGCATCAGGGCCAGTGCGCTTTCAGCATTATCCAACATCACGCTTTCGGTAATTTCCAACTCAAGCCGCGCAGGCTCAAGTTGCGTTTCTTCCAATACCTGCCGGATACGCTCTACTAGGTCATTACGCTGAAATTCGATACAGGAAAGATTGACCGAGACGAAGATAGGATCTTTCCATTCGAGCGCCTCGCGACATGCCTTGCGCAAAACCCAGTCGCTCAAAGGCACTACAAGCCCGCTCTGCTCGGCCACCGGTATGAATATAGCAGGACTCAGCAAACCGCGGGTAGGGTGGCTCCAGCGTACCAATGCCTCTGCGCCAATGATATTCCCGTTCTGGATACTAAAGCGCGGCTGGAAGACGAGTCGTAACTCATCGCGCTGCAGGGCGGCCCGTAGGTCTTCCTCGATCTGCTGACGTTGAAGCAGCCGCTCGTTCATCGCGCTGTCGTACAGCCGCCACGTATTACGGCCTGCCCCCTTGGCCTCATAAAGTGCAATGTCCGCAAACCGAAGCAGCTCGCTCTTGATAACCCCATGGGCAGGCGCCTGCACGATACCAATGCTGGCGCTGATACGAACCTCAAGTTCGTCAATCATGATTGGAGCAGAAAGGCAGGCCAGCAGACATTCTGCCAATACAGGAGTGTTTGGCTGCATTTGCCCGGTAAGCACAAGGACAAACTCATCGCCACCCTGACGGGCAATGAATACGCTGCTATCCATACACCGTTTGAGCCGGTTGGCCACTTCGATCAGGACCTTGTCACCAAAGCCGTGCCCTTGAGTATCGTTAACGTGCTTGAAGTCATCCAGGTCCAGATAAAAGATGGTCAAAGGACTCTCTGGCGTAGGTCCGTTTCCCAATTGCTCCTTGAGATACCGATACATGTACGTCCGATTGGGAAGCTGCGTCAGCGGATCATACTTGGACAGATGCTCGTAATGGGCCTGAGCTTCCATTTCGTCTGTAATGTCGCTGAGAGTCCCGCGATATCCGGATAAGACGCCCTCCGTCCAAACAGACCGAAGATAAAGGTGCCCCACACGTTTATGTCCTTCGCGGTCCATGTAAAAGCATTCCAAGGCTTTTGGGGCACCTGCTGGTTCCTGATCTTGTTGGGCGCTTGCCTGGAAGTCCGTTTCGCTGAAATCAATAAGCTCCTGCAGCGGCTTTCCCAGCCACTCGTGAACACTAAAGCCGGTGCTAACTGCGAAACGGTCAGAAAGATAGGTCAGCTCACGTCGGGCATTCGTCTCCCAGATCCAGTTTGAAGAAGCCTCGGCAACATCCCGAAAACGAGCCTCGCTATGCTCCAGGGCTTCATGGCTGCTGTCGATCAATGCAGCCGCGCGCAGTGATCGGCGCTTGAGTTTGATTAAAACCAGATACAGGGCAAATGCCGTAAGTACCAGCAGAGGCAGCATTACGCTTAGCAGTACACCGCCAGGACGCTCTGCCTGCCAGCTGAGCAGAAAAGGAACGCCATAGTCCTCACTTATGATAAGGCTGGCGCTATCCTTTTCTGCCGGCCCGGCTTTCAGATTGACAATGCCAGAGGCCGCACCTATCGACGCCAGCCTCTGCTGATCCAGCCGTTCAACAAAGAGCAGGATGGGAAGCTGGTCTCGCCTGGGTAGATACGCCACCTGAATAGGTTGAACCAAAGCTGCCGAAACAATCGCCGGTACGCCATCTACCTGATAAGAACCCTGAACATACGTAAGCGGAGGCTCGCTCCGGAGTCGGTCCAGCATTGCCGGCAAGTCGCCTTCGATCCACTGGAGTGCATCCTTGGGGTCGACCGTATCCTTTAAAAAGGCATAACGGGTATTTTGCGAGCCGTCGACAACCAGGACGGCGTCCAGCCCATACTGCGACAGCAGCGAGCCGGCCAGCTTATCTTCTTCACGCGCCCATTTCGTATCGACCGCAGGATAGAGGTGCATGAAATTCTCCTCCCAGCGGGCATAGTCCATGAGTGTCGCCACCGTGGACTTCTTACGGGTATCGATAGCATTGCGCAAGGCCTGCTCACCACTGGTAATGGCCTTATTATCTAACGACCAGGCAATATAGCTCGTGACGGCGCCTGCCAGGGCGAACAGGCTCAACATCAGGACGGTAAACATCAACACAGAGCGACGGGTCAGCTCAGTGTGGCTTTGTGAACGAAACGGCTCGTCCTTTTTCATGGCTGGCGGGGGCGGAGAAATAGGCATGGTCAGGGAGGCGATTCGATAATCTGCTATCAGGTTGTTTTATATCGGCTTCCGCTCTCGCCGCTGTAGCAAATAATCCGGTTCAGGCGATGTGAGGCACAACCGGGCGGATCAACAGACCATCCGGCAACTTTTGACTCAAGAATTCCGCACTGATGCCGCTTCAATACGTATCACTTTGCATGTCCTCTCCGGCCCCCTTATCAAGGTTATGTCTATGAGCCTTCGCTCCGTGAAAATTGCATACCGAAGCCTGTTTTGCTTTGGCGTTATCGCGGTCATCCTGACCGGGCTGGGGGTGTTCAGCCTGGCACAGATGTCTCATATCCAGGATCAATCTCGGAAAGTGGAACTGAACTCACTGCCCAGTATTGTTGAAAGTGACAATCTGGCCCTGCAAATGGCCCGTATTCGTATAGAGGCGTTGCGCCTGATTGCCTTGCCAGATGCTGAAACGCTTCGAAAGACTCAGCAGAAAATCAAAGACTTGGGACAGCTTGTTGAAGCTGGCTTCAAACGCTATGAGCCTTTAATCAGCACGCCGGAGGAGGGCAAGGCGCTACAGCAGTTGCAGGCTATCTACCGCGACTATATGACTAATACCGATCAGCTCGTAGCGTTAATGGTCAACGGCCGGATCGATGATGCCCGTAAACAGGTCATGGGTGGCATGGCCAGCCTTGGCTTGAGCATGAACGAACAGACCGAGAAATTGCGTACCCTGAACCAGCAGGCAGCCAAAGCCTTTGGCGAAGATGCACAGGCAGTGTATAGCAACTCCGTATCCATTACCCTGACAGTTATCGGCTGCGCCCTGGGCCTTACAATCCTGCTCGCCTGGCGTCTGACCTTGAGTCTGTCCAAGCCTATTCGCGAAGCTGTGCAGGCCGCGGAGGCCATCGCGTCGGGTGACCTAACCCACCGGCTGGAAACAACCGGTACAGATGAGGCCGCTCAGCTGCTCAAGGCTATGGGAAAAATGCAGGGCAATCTGCGCGATACGCTTGAGCAGATCAACCGGTCGGCTGAGCAGCTGGCTGCTGCGACTGAAGAAATGAGCGCAGTCATGAGCGAAAGTACGCAGGGACTGCAACAGCAGAACAGCGAAATTGAGATGGCAGCTACTGCAGTCACCGAGATGAGCCAGGCCGTTGAAGAAGTAGCGGGTAACGCGACGTCGACGTCAGTCGCCTCCAAGGCAGCAGCCGAAACCGCGCGCCAAGGGCAGCGTCAGCTTAACGATACCCTCAGTGCTATTGGTGTCCTGACGGACAACGTTCTGAGCGCTTCTGAGCAGGCACGTCAGCTGGCCGAACAGACACGCAACATCAGCCAGGTGCTGGATGTCATCCGGTCCGTAGCGGAGCAGACCAACCTGCTGGCGCTGAACGCTGCAATCGAGGCGGCCAGAGCAGGGGACGCGGGTCGCGGGTTTGCTGTTGTAGCAGATGAGGTACGCTCACTGGCACACCGGACCAGTGATTCTACCCGCGAAATCGAGGCCATGATTGGTAGCATTCAGCAGGGGACTACTCATACCGTAGACGCCTTGCTGACCAGTGCGGATCAGGCCAGGCAAACCCAGGAGCAGGCTGAGGCGGCAAGTCATGCACTAGGCACAATCAACGATGCGGTTAACGGTATCGATGAGCGTAACCTGGTCATTGCCAGCGCTGCTGAAGAGCAGGCACAGGTGGCCCGAGAGGTGGATCGTAATCTGGTTCGTATTCGTGATCTGTCTATCCAGACGTCCGCGGGTGCAGAACAGACCCATACAGCCAGCCAGGAGCTTTCTCGCCTGGCTGGAGACCTAAGCGGGATGGTTCGCCGGTTCAAAGTCTGATCGACCGGCAGGATGATGCTGATTAACAGACATCGTTCTGCCCTACGTTTCGGCTAGGTAACGCAACGGAATGTAATAAATGCGCCCTTTATGGAAGGGCGTTTGTAAGCCCTCGTTGCAGTCCATGCCCTAAGGTAGGTTTATGTCTCATCCTGATTCAATGGTTTCGAAGAAACTCAAACGCCTACCTCTGGAAACGCTAACGATGGCCTTTCTGGGCCTGGTGTTTGTGTCCTTGGTAGGGTTTGATTTCTGGCAAAGCTGGCATGCGCGAGACGTTCAACTGCAGCAGTCCGAGAGCACAACGCTCAACCTGACTCGCGCGTTGGCCCAACATGCTGAGGACTCGTTCCAGGAAGTGGATGTAGCGCTCATGAGCCTTCAGCACTTGCTGGAGCAGGGTAATGAGATATCGTTTAAACCAGACGCGCTGCATACGCTGCTTGAGAAATATGCGGGCTCCCTAGAGCAGGTCGAGGGCCTGTTCGTTTTTGACGAGCAGGGCAATTGGAGGGCAACCTCTTTAGGTGAAACGCTATGGAAAGGCCAGAACTCAGACCGAGGCTACTTTAGATTTCACAATCAGAACACAACTGAAGACCCCTTCATTAGCCGTGCCATTCACTCCCGCTCTACAGGTAACTGGATTATTCCGATATCCCGGCGTGTTACCGACAAACAAGGGCGTTTTGCGGGTGTAGTGCTGGCTACAGTCAGGATGGAGTATTTCCTTGATTTCTATAGGCACATCGAGTTAGGGCCTTCAGGTGCCATTGTGCTGGCGATGCCGGACGGCACGATTCTGAGTCGACGCCCCTTCAAAGACGAATATCTGGTGGGCAAACACCTTGCCCAGAGCTACGTCATTACCACAGCATTGGCTCAGGCGCCTTCCGGCATCGTGACTATCAAAGCGGTAATTGATGGGGTTGAGCGCCTGTATGGCTACCAGCTGATAGATAGATATTCCTTGTTGGTAATGGTGGCAATGAGCAAGAAAGAGCTCTTGTCGGACTGGACCGGTGATACGCAACGCTCAGCCATCATTGTCGCCAGCCTCATTATCGTGATGTCGCTGTTCGGCTTGGTGTTAATGCGTCAGATCGGGCACGCCAATACGGTAAAGGCTGAACTGATCGAGGCACATCGTGCACTGGAGCGGCAGGCCTTGTCTGATGGGCTGACCGGCTTGGCCAATCGTCGCTATTTCGATATGGCATTGCAGCAGGAGCTCAAGCGGGCAGAACGTTCGGGGCAACCGCTAAGCCTAATCATGCTGGATATCGACTTTTTCAAGGGCTACAACGACCATTACGGACATCCTGCAGGCGACTATTGCCTGAAACAGGTCGCACAGGCGCTAAAGCATAGTCTACCAAGATCGGGCGATTTTGCGGCACGGTATGGTGGTGAGGAAATGGCGGCCATCTTGCCAGCCTGCGACAGGCAAGGCGCCTGGATAGTTGCTAAACGTATTCAGGACCAGCTACGTAAGTTAAGGCTTGAGCATCACAACAGTCCATTCGGCGTGGTCACTGTCAGCGGTGGTATTCATACATATATGCCCGGCGAGGACGGCGTCCTGACTGGACAAACATTGATTGAGTGTGCAGACAGTGCTTTATATGAAGCCAAACGTAATGGGCGAAACCGGATGGTGGCGACTGAGAGTAGTCATACGTGATTAGCAGAGGAGACGTGAGAGGTTCCCGGACATGGGCTCTATACGCAGGTCCGGTACTACTGGTAATTCTAATACTCTATTTAACATAAGATATATTATGCGAATGTAAGGATAAGTCTCATAGGAGCATGATCGACACATTTCCCCAGTGTTTCATTTCCGATTAACGCACTAATCGGAAATTCATGACCTGCAGTACAAACTATCCACGTCTTACTCCTGCGATCAATTTCTGCTTCATAAAGATGAATGACTGACGTTTTTAGGATGAGCCTGGTGGTGCCTCGCTAATAACTCGACAGCCTTTACGCAGGCGAATCTCTTCGTCAGAGGGTCTAATCGAGACAAACCTGAATTCAAGATTGTCATAGTTTTCAAGATATCCCCACTCAAGACTCAATTCATTTTGTTCTTGTTCAGGTGGTTTTGCCCACCAAGGTTCACGACTGATCAACTTCGCCATGGTCTCTACCTGATATCTCTGTACAGTAAACATCAGCGAAACGGTTTTTTGATAATGTCTGCGTTACAGATTAGCTGGTTGAGCCTCGTACAACTGCAGACATAAGGTTGGAACGTTCCCTGTTAGTGCTCTGACCACCTTATCTCTTTCGATAAGCTTTTAGGTTTAAAGATCTCGCTCAGTCATGGGCTTGAAAGTGATAACTCAGACTGGAAAAAAGAATCAACCGCCTGTTTAAGTGCTAAGGCCGGATCGAGTTCCCTATACTGTTGACTCAATATCATCGCGGCCCTTTTGAATCGCGCTTCTCTCAAAACCGTTGCGACGGCCGCTGATAAATCCTGCGTGTTGGGACGATCTGTTTTTAAGTTGATACCTGCACCTGCCCACGCTACCCGTGCTGCAACTTCTGCCTTGTCTTCCGAGGTGCCTGCAATCACAAGCGGAACGCCATGCCGCAATGCCTGTTGTACGCCACCGTACCCGCCGTTGGTAACCATGACATCGACGTACGGAAGCATCTGCTCATAAGGCAAATAGTCAGCCATGTAAGCATTTTGGGTAACAAATGGCTTGGTGTGCTCCCCTGGTTTACCGGCTGTAGCAATTACCAGCGCGTTACTAGCTGCAAGAGCATCAAGCGTTGGATATACCAGGTCCTCCAGGTTACGAGCTACGGTGCCTTGAGTGACAAAAATAACAGGCCGACACTCTGCTTTCGCTGCATCGACTTCACCCCACCAAGCTGGCAAAGAATAGGCTTGTACTTGGCTTGGCGCAGTACCTATCAATTTTACAGAGGGAGGAAGACAGGCTCCGGCATATTCCAATCCTGGAACAGTCATCTGCAGAAACACGTCTGGAAGTAGCGTGGTGGCATCCATAAAGGAATAAGGCATAGGCCTTGTACCGAATGTGCCCAGGGCGGCATCAAGGGCTGCTTTTGAGCCCTGCATCGCCCTGCCAAAATTATTATTTAACTGTAAATACTGCTTTCTTTCCTCTTCGGTGGAGGCTGGAGGAAGACCTTTTCCAAAGGGTGCCAAATGGCCTGCACTGAGCATTAGGGGCGTTATCCCGAGTGAGATCAAGCCGGCAGGTCGTGTGCCAGACGATAGCAGCTTAAATGGCCATCCTCCTGCAAACATATGATTGGTTATGAGCACAGCGGGCTCATCACTTTCCTCTAGTACAGCTTGAACTGTCTTGGTCTGGTCGGCTAACGGCTCGATAAACAGGACACGAAAGTCAAAGTCGAGCAGCTCTGGCCCCGGCCCCAGCTTTTTACGGTCAGGAAAGGTTTGGTTAACGTCACGCGCATCATAATCCGCTGTACCTTGTAAAGTGACATGTCGGATACCTTCGCGCTCAACACGTTCTTTTGACGCGGACCCTGTAATAAAAGTGATGTCGTACCCCTGCTCTTTCAGACGCGGCAACAATGACAAAACGGGAAGTACATGACCTACTTGGGGTGTGGTTGCAACGATAATTCGAGGCATCAAATAACCTTAATCAATGGTGTATGAATCAAGGTATACCGGTCATCCATGACATTCTTACTAAGAATAAGTAAAGATATTCTGTATCTGGAAAGGATAGGTATGACGGAATGCTCACCAACACGTGGCTCCACGGAAATTCATGTTATGGGCTACGGTTAAATCTGCATTCAACGCTGTCACTGAATTGCTTGGTAGTGATGCTCAGAAAACGCAACGCGTACAGTGATTACTTGACAAGACCACCCTCTTCTTCACCCAGCCGTTGAGTCACAGAGCCGACCAGGTGGTCGCGCTGCCTGACATCAGTTAATCCAAATAGCTGGCCTTGTTGCCATTACTGTATGACTTAGCACGGCGATGCTACTGTATTCGTAACTTTCCAGTTGTTGAACAACGGCCTCATTCCCAAGTCCCGTCTGAGTCAACGTTGCGCTATGCGAATAGTCATAGGGGAGACTTTTTCGATCCGAGCGATAGTCAGGTCTCTGCACTGATCAATGTCAATCGAGCCGCCACCGCCCTGGCTGATATCTACGATATTGTTATTTCCAAAGGTAGTACTTTCTGCCGAGCTATATGTACCGGACTGGTTTACCCGAGGTGTATTCGCATCTCCAGTTTGATTGTAGCCAAACAAATCGCTTTCACCATATTGGGTTATCTCAGTCTGGTTATTATTACCTTGAGTATTGCCACGCCACCATCCTACTGCGCCACTCTGATTAGCCGACAACAAGTTTTTGTTGCCATTTTGTGTTACATCAACGCGACCACTCAGCCAACTGCCTTGCTGAATAGCAAGCTGAATCCCGTCATCCTGTTGAAAGTATTTAAGACTCACTTGATACTCACCACGCTGGTCGATTCTGATCACATTACCGTTACCAGCGGTAGTACCTATCAACTCCCCCGCCGCTATAGGCTATTTGCGATATAAATAGCTCATTGGTTGAGCCTTCCTATTTTGAGGTCTAAATGAGGCGTAGTTATAATTACCCGTCTGGTCAACGCCTGCCGAGCCTGACAAGCTGAGCAGGACATACTTCTATCGCCCTTTTGGTTGATCGCTCCATATGCTTCGTTACCTCCCTGTACCTCAATGGAGTTATGGTTTCTTGCTGCCTACCCAAAAATTATTTGAATAACGCGATTTTCCAAAGGCAATTTTGGTCTGATAGCCGCTTGACTAATAACGCGTTGTTTCAGGCTGTCTATCATCGCAGTGTTACCGTCCTGTATTAAATCAGCCGTGTTGCTGTCTGCAAGACAAGAAATGCTGAATGAGAGCAGAGCAACCATGAAACAAGGTTTGATAGTAGACATAAAGAGCCCCTGACTTTGCTATAACGCAGTAGATAGCGTGTGAGCAAACAGGTCGGGGCCAAAAGACATTAGCCGAGGCACTCTCTCTGCATAACAGGGTGTGAGCCTGTAACGACAAGATAGTAAAGCGTGTTTTGCTTACAATAACCATAAAGCGAGCCTTATGGTTGGCCGATTCTCAAGCAACGTAAATCAGGGCTATCACTCAACTGATCTTAAATTAAGCCTAACGCTATGTTGCAGGCCGTTAAAGCACAGCCTTCCCCATTTGTTTAATGATAAAACAGCTTTTTGACAAGCTCGGCAATATGTAGGCTGGGCTGCAGTAGAAAGTCAGTTCAATTGCCGAGCTTGCAGTAATTTTTCGCTACACAGTTCAGCTAGCAATAGCCTCTGGAAGTTTGGCGATGACCTTTATCTCAAATTGAAAGCCGTAGAGCCATGTAATGCCAATGCCGGTTAACGTCGGATAAGGTGCTTCTCCCCAGTATTCGGGCAGTACTTTCCAGATCATATCGAAGTGTGTTTCGGGATCAACGATGAAAACCGTTACGTCAATGACATCTTTGAACGAGCAGCCTGCTGCAGCCAGAATCGCGTTCAGATTTTCAAAAGCAAGCCGTACCTGGGCGTCTAGGTCCGGCTCGGGTGAGCCATCCTCACGACTACCAACCTGTCCTGAAACAAACAAGAAACCGTTGGAGCGAATCGCGGGTGAATACCGATTACGCTCATATAATGCCTGACGCCCAGCTGGAAAAACGACGTTGCGTGTGCTCATGGTTACTCTCCTGTGGCCGGATCGACCCGTTATGCCGATGTAGAGAGACTTTAGGGAACGCTTACCTGTTGAATAAACTAGCAAGCGCAGTCATCACTATTTGTAAAATCCAAATAATCTCCGAGACAGCAGGAACAGCGATGGATCGTTTTGATGCAATGCAGGCGTTTGCTCGCGTCGTGGAGGCAGGCAGCTTTACTAAAGCAGCCGAAACACTTCATATGAGCAAGACAAGTGTTACCCAACTGGTGCAGCAGCTGGAAGCCCGGTTACGCGTCAAGTTGCTCAACCGGACCACACGCCGTATCAATGTGACGGCCGATGGGGCCGCTTATTATGAGCGTGTGGTAAAACTGCTGGCAGATATGGATGATGCCGAAACGAGCTTATCCAGCGCCTCCTTGGCTCCCAGGGGCAGGCTACGGGTGGATGTTCCCAG
Source organism: Pseudomonas sp. JZ114 (assembly GCF_051027705.1). Taxonomy (NCBI): domain Bacteria; kingdom Pseudomonadati; phylum Pseudomonadota; class Gammaproteobacteria; order Pseudomonadales; family Pseudomonadaceae; genus Pseudomonas; species Pseudomonas sp. JZ114. Next base: position 503,047 of record NZ_CP069257.1, on the reverse strand, counting down.
CCCTTTTGCCCGTCTGGTTTTGATTCCTTCACTTCCAGCGTTTTACGAAAAGTACCCCGATATCCAACTTGATATGGGTGTCAGCGATCGTATGGTTGACCTTATTAGCGACAATGTGGATTGCGTTGTGCGTGGTGGCGAGATTACTGATCAGTCGTTGGTCGCTCGTCATATAGGCGATTTACGACTTAGGGTATACGCAGCGCCGAGCTATCTGAGACGCGCAGGGATGCCGCTACACCCTAGGGAATTGGAGGGCACTGACCATCGTATCGTAGGCTTTCACTGGGCACGCACCGGCAAGGTCTTTCCCTATGCCATGCACTCCGGTAACGAGAGCGTCAATGTCATGGGTCGTTATGCGCTTGCCGTTGATGATGGTAACGCCTACCTGGCAGCTGGGCTGGCAGGGCTAGGCCTTCTCTGGCTACCCGATTATATGGCTAGAGACTATCTGACTCGAGGCGAGCTGGTTCCGGTGTTTGAGAACTGGCGCCTCGATCCGATGCCAATGTACGTGGCGTTCCCCCCAAATCGGCATGTTAGCGCCAAGCTACGTGTGTTTATCGAATGGATCGTCGAACTGATGACACCCAACGAAGCAGCATCGGACAAGGGAACAGGCGCTACGAACCCTGCCAGTTGACATAGGATCCACCCACCTGAACCGTGTTTACCAGCAGTACCTTCTCTTTTCCCTCAAGGTCAAGCGGTTTCCCTACTCACGGCTCTGCTGCCGACCGGCATACACCTACATGACACAAAGCCCCGCACGGAAAACTAATCCAGGCCGGGTAATTTAGCATCTTGATTATTGTGGGCAGGCGCTGCGTGTTGAGTCGCTCGCTTAAGGTTCTCACACTAGCCTGCTTGATGTCGGCGAGGCACCGCCTAGCCATGACATATGGATGGGCTATCATCAGGACATGAGGAAAACGGACAGGCTATGCGCACTTGCGGATATTGCCGTAGAAACGATCACCTCTGACTGACCAGGCTGCGCCTCTTATCCGCTAGTAGCAGACTGCAAAGGCATCGACCGCCTAGACGGTTATACCGAGTCTTCTATCATCAAAAACGATACTCCATCCTTTGCTGGCAAGTTCAAAAGCCATTTAGCTGTACCGCTACGGCACGCTTTTACCCAACTCTTTGGATGTCATGATGACCACAAACTATGTAAAACAGTAATGTGCCCGTGATGCCATTTTCCTTTGCTAATCTTACTGCGAAGATTCACCGGAAGGAGGACACGGATGAGATATGCAATGGTTCTTTTATCTTTACTACTGACTTCTGGTCTGGCGCAGGCACAAGACTGCTCTCAAAAAGAAGTCGAGATCCAACGTCAACTTGAGAATGCCAGAGAACACCGTAACTCCGGTCGTATTCGTGGATTGGAAGCCGCACTCAAATCAGTACAGGAGAACTGTACCAACTCAGATCTGCGCGCCAAGCGGCAGCATGCCATCAATGATGCTCGTAACGAGGTTGCCGAGCGTAAAGCGGACCTTCAAGAAGCGATAGATAGCGGTTCGGCCGAAAAAATCAAGATACGCCAACATAAACTGGCGGAGGCCCAAAAAGAACTACGTGATGCATTAAGAGAGTGATGCTTTAAATGCTAAATGGCGGCGGGTGCCAACACTATAAAATGAACATCAGGGCTAATGTGCACAGCGATCATGTCTTGCGCTACGGCCTCGTCTAACCTGACACCAGGGTCAAATCGATCCGCGGCAATATCAACGAACCCATTATCGGAACCTTGATGATGGGATACTGGGGCAAAAGACTGGCAGCCCGTTGAAACATGTTTTCAAAGCTTCATCATTCAGCATCTCGAACCTGTTCCGTTGAGTCTAAAAGTTTGCCGCAGCAGGGCTAAAGTTCAAAGCTATTAGCCTATTGCTGTTAATCACGTTAAGCGAGAGCTTCCAGCAAGCCTCGGCAAGTCTACTGATGCAGTAATGGTGCATGGCAATCACCGAACTGACACGAATGAGCTTTTTCTATCGAGGGTACCTCCAAGTTAAAATTGCCAGTGTATGGCCGAGTTAAATGTCTAAACAGAAAATGGCGACTCGGCCATAAACGATGAAATCATCTGCTTGCCCCGATGCAAGTGCTCATGAAGCCACTCTTTATAAAACATCACGAATCGTTTCACTCAAGGCATCTACGTATTAGAAACAAGCCCGTATCGAAGCCGTCGGGACAACCTTTGGGCGTTGACTTGGTAGCCTCATTACACCTGAAGTTTACGTAGCTCACCCCCCTCCTCCCTTAAGCGATTCAAGTACGCGGTGGTACTCAGTAACTGGTAAGGGAAGTAAAGGCCCGGTGAGGTGGGCGGTTGACCGTCCAGCCCAAGCAGCCTTTCAAGGACCATTGCTACGCTAAGGCCTGTTAGCGGTGCCGCGCCTTCTGGATGGATGACGGCATGACGTGTGCGCAGTGGTTCGCCATTTAGGTCCTCACCTTCAAGCTCAATGATGATCTCGGTCGACATAGGTTTACCCTGACGTCGGGTTGAGCTAACCCCGATGCCCATATTGAACTGGATATTGGCTGCGCCTGTTGCGGCCCCTAGGCCAACGACGTCAATGGATGAAAACCCGGACGCTTCGATTTCAGTACCATCAACTGCACGAAAGCTGACCTTGGCATCCTCTCCTTCCCGCCAAACGTATACACCGCTACGCCGGGTCAGCGCGGCTGGCAGCATCCTGTTCAGGCGCTCAAAGTCGCTAGCAACAGTCGGGCCTCCGGTATCCTGTTCATCGACCAGCGCATTGATGCGTATGTCGTGCACGCGGCTAAACGCCCTGGCAATGCTCAGTGTGGATACCGTGGTAGCGCCCACCATCCATTCGTAACCGAGGACAATGGGTACAGCATTAGGCATGTGCATGTAGGTTGCGATTTCCGGCGCGATCTCGAAAATGCCAGATGAAATACTGAGATGAGGCACACCGTGCTTTTGGGCGTAGCGTAGCCCGGCAATAGCATGGTCCATATAGAAGACTACGACGCCGCTGACGGTGCGGTCTCCAAGACCCAGGTCTTCAGCGCCAGAGTCAATGACCACACCTTGCGCTCCGCCAATCTGTTCTGCGGCCCGCTGGGCCTTGGCAGCGTCGCGGCCGCCTATCAGCAGTGGTACATCAGGATAGGCTGCGCGCAGCGCCCGGGCAGTTTGATGACCAATTGCGCCAGAACCGCCCATTAACAGGATAGGATTAAGTGACATTACATGATCTCCTAGTTCTAAGCTTTAACCTACTACTGGTAGGTAAACTATCACGACTATCACTTATCTAAACCTACCATTGGTAGGTTTTTTATTCGGAATGATCAAGTGCAAAAAGGTACTGTGTGCTCCGCTACCCCCTCCTCTACACGCCGGCTTCCAAAAGCCGAACGGCGTAGACAATTGCTGGACACCGCATTGCTGATCGTGCGGGAGGAAGGAGCAGACCGGTTGACCTTGGGGTATCTCTCCGTCCGCGCAGGCGTCTCCAAACCGGTGGTCTATGATCATTTCGATACCCGCTCGAGCCTGTTGATCGAGCTCTACAGATGCATTGATATCGAGCGGGTTAACGCTTTCCGTGACGCAATGTCCTTAACCCCGCGGAGCCTTGAAGAAACTGCCCAACTCCTGGCAAGCGCCTACATTCAGTGCGCAGGAGACACAACCGACGAATTCTATGCAATAGGCGCAGCTCTGGCAGGCAGCGAAGAGAAAGCAGCAGTCTTTCAGGAGCTGTTGGATAACTGCGTGCAAATGTTCATAGCCGTGCTCAAACCTCACGCAGCTTTTTCGTCTGGCGAATTGGAGCGATGCTGTACGGGCCTTGTTGGCGCGGGAGAAGCACTCTCAGGCGCATTAGTACGAGGGCGCTATAGCAAGGATGAGGTGATTGACGCGTTCGCCTCCTTGATCCGGAACGCTTTGCCGGGCACTAATTGAGGCTGAAACATGAATGCGGCAGAACCGTGTTCTTATGCTTTCACAAGATATAGGCCAGCCGGTTGGATTTTCCAGCCAACTCCTTAACTCCTGCTCCAACATTTATGGATAGTAATGTCCAGCAGCGAGTCTACGCAGGCAGCGCGCACCATCCAGGTTATAGTCCTTGCGCCCGCTCCGGGCTGAAACAGACTCCGTGTCCCAATGTGGCCCTCTTGGATCTGCATCGTTGATCAGATCGATACTTCCAACCGGCGGGCCGCCTCCTGCATCAACAAACAAAGCCGCCAGTTCCTTATCCGTGGTGGCTCTTGGCCGAAAGCTTGAAGCATCGTGTGCGGCTATACTGTAGTTGCATAGATGGTCCTCTACGCCGAAGCGTCCCAGTGCCGTTATATACTTGAGTAACGTAGCGGTCGGGGCCACTCGAAAGCTAAAGGCCTGTTGATCATCTGCTTCAGGCTCCCAGCCTAGTGCATGTAGTTTGGCGAGCGCTTCCCTCGCCTGCTCTACTGGCTTATTGGCCTTGATCAAGCCTTGCTCAGAAAGAGACTGGCAGCGTTGAGCTGCATAAGCTATCTCGGTAGCGAAAGGAGCATTGGGAGTAGCAAGTACTGCACATGGCTGATAGAGGATGGCCTGAGAAAAATAATCAATTAGCGACCGCCCAACGCCCCGCCACTCACGGCCTGCCCGCTCGATACTGACCAAACCCGATGCCCTGGGCTGGACTTGTGGCTGGGCCGCAACAATACCGTCAATAATGCCGGCATGGTCGGCCTCACCTGCCAGAAGCGCTGCCCCGCCTCCATTGGAATTACCTGTCACTATAACCAGCGTATTGACGGACGAGAGTCTCTTAGCGCGCTCTGGTCGGGACCGGTTGATCCACCAGAAGACAAACTCAATGGAGCGAAGTACGTCTCTTCCCCAGGTCGCGTCTGGATTCAACCTGGAATGAGCGTGCTTGAACGCTAGTCGATCAGGATAATGCGAGAGATATTTCGCCCGTTCAGCCGTATGTAGCGGGGCTCTGAAATGAGCCTCTTGGCCAGCCATGAAGGAAGAAACCACACGACCATCGATCAGTTGAACCCGATTAGTAGCAAGATCATGCCAGCCATTTCCCTGGCCTTTATCGGTATACACCACTGCGCATCCACGATGCAGTCCCCATCCTCCTACACGGGGAACATCCTGATACAGTCGAGACGAGCCTGAAGCAGGTACCGCAAGAATACAGGGACTCTGCCAACTGAAATTCTTGGGGATATGCAGCAACATGGCCGCTGTTGCAAAGCCCTGCTGATCATCGGAATAAGCCAGCACTTCATCCCCTGCTACTCGCTCAGCATCTGCAACCACGCGCCCATCAATAAGTGTAGGACCGTAGAGTCGTCCCCATCCCTGACGTGGATCCTGTTTTGAATATAAGGCGTTACGGCGGAGTTCGTTTACAGTGGGGTGTGCCGCGTCCCGATAGCCAGGCGCCTCACCTAACCAGATGGCCTTTCCAAGGCCCGCTGTGAGCAGATCATCACTGATGCCATCGGTATGGCGAACCGAGTAGATCTTTAGCCATTGGAGACGATGGTCATGATGGGACGTTGCGTCTATCTGGGCAGCGTTTGCATACAAGGCAAACGATACGCCCAGACCTATTGCAAGAATACCCAGACGTTTTTGCATGAGATGCCTCTTCTTGGAGTTATCGGTCAACAGATGCAGGTATATGAGGGTTTGGTTGTGGCTCAAAGGCTTCTGAAGCGTTCGGGCCTGGCTGTATCAGTAGTCAGTAATGGACCGCGCCGCTGAGCACAGCAAATACCAACATGACCAGACTCACGCCCCAGGCCCAGAAAAAGGTAAAGGCAATGTGTTTGCGCAGCTCGACCTCGGCCAGGGCCAAGGCGAGATAAACGCTGGGTACTACGGGGCTAATGGCGAAACCAGTGTTCTCGCCAATGAGCATGGCACGCGCTACTGCCTCAAGCGGGACTCCAGCTGCCACCGCCACATCGCGTATCACGGGCAATAGGGCGAAATAGTACGCGTCGGGTGAGAAGATCATTCCCAGCGGTACACCAAATGCGCCAATAATCAGATGCAGGTACTGCGCCGCCCCCGCTGGTAGGGTATCTATCAGTGCCATGGCCATGCCGTCAGACATCTTTGCTCCCGCCAGAACGCCGAGCAGTACCCCGGCAGCCATCATGACCAGCACCATCTGCAGGGCGTCAGCGGCATGCGCCTTGATACGCTCGGTTTGGCTTTCCAGGGAGGTGAAGTTGAGCGGCAACGCCAGGCCTAGCCCCACCATGAAACAGGCATATAGCGGGAAGATGCCTGTAAACAGGCAAGCCAGGATTGCGGCGGTCAGGGTTACGTTTAGCCAGTAGCGTATCCCGCGTGGCGACAGGGCGTGCTCGCGCGCTTCCGGCTGAGCTAGGGTCAGGTCAAAGCTTGATGCCGCCCCCAGGGATACTGGCAGTTGACGTTGCGCTCGCAGACCGAGCCAGGCAGCGATAAGCAGTAAGCAGGCAAACCCAACCAGTTGCACAGGTATCAGCCCCAGCCACAATTGGGTGGCATCGAGCCCAGTAGTAGCGGCTGCGCGGGCAGTGGTTCCCCCCCAGGGCACCATATTGCCTACCCCGGCAGTGGTGCCAACCAGCATTAAAAGCATAGTGGGACTCATATTCATGCGTTTATACAGGGGCAACAGCGCCGGGATGGTCAGCAGAAAGGTAGCCGCACCAACACCATCAAGGTGAACCACTGCGGTAACCACCACTGTTACCAAAGCAACCAGCAGTGGTTTGCCACCTGTACAGCGGATCAGCAAGTTGACTAGAGGATCAAACAGGCCGCGATCTCGCATGATGCCGAAATAGAGAATGGCAAACAAAAACAGCGCAGCAGTTGGCGCAACCGTGAGCAGACCATTTTTGATAAACGCGCCGATTTCAACGGGGGAAAAACCAGCCAGAAGACAGATGGCGACAGGAATTGTAGTAAAGGCCACGACCGGGCTGATTCGGCGCAACAGTATCAGCACAATGATGCTGAGCATCATGGTGAAACCTAGTGCGGTGATCATGTTTTGAACCTCGGTATTTGTTTTTATTGTGGGGTCCGACCCGATGGTCCTGGCCGGCAGGTCGAAGAACAGGCGCAGGCAGATCAGTCAGGAGGTGGTAGACGCATCGACAACAAAAGATAACTCAGGCTCTTGCCGTGCCGGTCAAGACCAGGGCTGCGATTGACCCCTCCCTCCAGAGCGTCCTCCAGGACAAAGTTAAGCGCTTGTAGCGAATCGACTGCATAGCGCTTGACGTGTGATGGCCGGCGGCTGGCAAACTGCGTAGCGACGCGCTCGGCCGTCAGTTCCTGCTTGAGCCATTCGTAGTGGGCCGCGTCCAGTGGAAACACCGCAATGCTGAGGATATTGCCCTTGTCGCCTGCGCGAGCATGAGCAACGTCGGCAAGAGTGACAGTTGCATTCATCAGTACCACTCCAGACGTGTGTCAATTTCAGCGCGTGGAATCAGAAAGCTGCGCGTAGTAAGGGATTCACCAAGGTGTCGGCGTACGCCACCTCCTCCAGCCGGACCGTTTGTATAAAGCGCCTCCACTTCAGCGAGCAACCTCTCAAGCAGCACCCGATCATGATGGACCAGACCGACCCGGGTTCGCACGTCCTCGACATGAGGCGCCTGCACAAGACATTTGCCCAGGTAATCGCCACGGGTATCATTAAAGAGGCTGGCAACACCAGCAAGATCAATCCATGGCTCCACCCCGGGGGCAAGTCGGTCAAACCGTTGCAGGAGGATCTCACGGGCCAGATTGGCTCGGGCCACAGCGCCAGGCCCGGCGTAGGATATCTCCGCCTCGCCAAACCACAGCCCGCGCATCCCGGCCAGGCCTTTAAGCTGCTCCGGGCGTGGGTGCCCCTGAATACCACTAACGGCCACGCGATCGGCTGCCAGAGTGCTCACCCTGACCTCGCTTAGATCCAGGATGACGTCAGGTGTAAGGTAGCGACTTGGATCATGCACTTCATAGAGCAATTGCTCCTTGACCGTGCGCTCGTTAACGAAACCGCCGGAGCCAGCCGACTTGGTAATCACAAGGCTGCCATCGGCACAGATCTCGGCAATGGGGCACCCCAGCTCGGCCAGATCGGGTACGTCCTTTAGGCCAGGATGAGCAAAGTAGCCGCCGGTAATCTGGGTGCAACACTCCAATAGATGCCCGGCTACGGTAGCGATTGCTATCTTCTGCCAGTCATCGGCAGCCCAGCCGAGTCCATGCCGGATCGGGCCAACCGCCAACGAGGGATCGGCGACTCGGCCGCAGAGCACAATAGCTGCCCCTTCAGTCAAGGCCTGGGTAATTCCGTCGGCACCGGTATAGACATTGACCGAGACAAGGTCGTCTTGCACGCCGTCCAGGTTCAGCCACTGACCAAGACGCTGACGATCCATACCAAGCAGATCATCACCAAGGACACAGGCTATTTTCAGCCCGGGATAGTTTCCGCCAAGTCTGGCACGCAGGCGCTCGGCCGCTGCCCGCGGATTGGCCGCGCCACCATTGGTAATAATCGGTATCCTTGCTTCTATGCAGATATCGAGCACAGGCTCAAGAAAGTCGAACAGCCGTGCGGCATAGCCGGTGGCAGGATCGGCCTGCTTGCGCAGCTGGGCCTCCGCTAACGTGCGCTCGGCCAGCAATTCAAACATCAGGTAACGTTGCCCTGAACGGCGAGCCAGGTCCTCCGCAAGCTGTCGCCCCGTGTCAGGGCGGTCATTGGCGAAGCCCGCCCCACAGCCGATATGTATTGTTGTCATTGCTTCGGACTCAACATGGGTTCCAGGTCATAGTGCAAGCAAATATACTTTTCTGTAAATTTTAAATATTCTAATAATTAATCCACTTATTTTATTAATTATGGATATCAACTTCCGGCAACTACGTGCTTTTGTTCTGATTGCAGAGACCTCCAGCTTTACTCGTACCTCTGAGCAGTTACACCTGTCTCAGCCAGCACTGAGCTACAGTATCCGCAAGCTGGAAGAAGCGGTTGGCTTGCAATTACTGGCACGTAATACTCGGAGTGTAGAACTGACCCCGGGCGGAGAACATTTCCTGTCGCAGGCCAGGCGGATGCTGAGCGATATGGATAATGCTGTACGTGACGCTCGTGAAACACTAAGCCTGAGTCGAGGAACGATCCGCCTGGCCGCACTTCCCACAGCGGCGGCCTCGTTTCTTCCAGCAGTCATTGCTGCGTTTATGGGCGATCATCCAGGGGTGCAGGTATCGCTGCGTGATGGACGGGCAGGAGAAGTCAGGGCCTGGGTTCAGAGCGGTGAAGTGGATGCAGGCATCACCTCACTGCCCGAGGATCTTTCCGGCCTCAGCTTTGAAGCGCTGGTAAATGACAATCTGGTGTTGCTGGCTCCGCGGGGCAGGATCTCAGATGGGAAAAAAAGGCCGCAGGTGTGGCAGGAGCTGCCCTATATCGCACTGACACCAGATACCAGCATCCGTCCATTGGCTGACGCTGCTTTGCATTTACTAAAGGTGCCTGCCGAGCCCGCCTGGGAAGTAGCACACATGAGTACTGCCGCTGCGCTAGTGCGTGCTGGCCTTGGTTTTTCTTTGCTGCCGGCAAGCTGCACAGCGTTTCTTCGGGTCGACAACGAACTATTAGTGGTTCCCTTGAAGCAGACTGGACAACGCTCCCTGGGTTTCCTGCAGAAGAAGCCTATTAGACATACGCCATCAATGCGGGCCTTTATGGTTTACCTGACCCGCCAATTGGCAGCGAACGCAACCTGAGCGTTCATGTACCACGTTTCCTCTTACCTTCTGGTCCAGTCAAGAAACCTGTCGCTGGCCTTTTCATCCTTACCATCGGCATCACCGCACCGGCTGTACTCGGGTTTGGGCTATGGGATTTGAACAAGCGCAAGTAGATTAGATATACAGAATATACATCCTTATTTCACGAAAATACCCGCTTTTTCGTAGCCAGATTTATTGGCCCGGGTGGACTTGCATCAGCAGATTTGTAGGGCAAGGTGGAGTTATCGGACACGGCCAGGAGCCCGCGATGACCGCCTTCCAACCTATACAAGACACCTTTGCCTTCCCTCAAAGTGAGGTTGCAGTCCAGCTGCCCGAGCGCTCACTGGAGCAGAAGATCGAGGGGGCTGTGCAGGCCATCACCGCGCTGATCGGGCAAGGTTGGCATCCGATCGTGGCCTGGAACGGTGGCATTACATGAGCAGGTAGAGCGCGAGGCGTTGTGCTTGAAAGAGGTGCTCCTGACTTCGGAGGAGTCTACCTGTAGCCATGGCCTGAACTGACACATCAGCGCAGGCTATGGTGCATACCAGCCTGAAAAAGCAGGTTGATCATGAGCACACCTGCTCGCTCATCAGGGCAACGGCATCCTCACCGGCCATAATGCGCATGGGTGAAGCCGGATCGTTTGCCGCACACCATACCGCCTCGGCAACGTCCTGGGCTTTAGTTATCAAGGTCGATTGTGACCATTCAGCAAAGACCTGCTGCGCCAGGTCGGCATAGGCAGCAGGAATACTGTCTTGCATTCGGGGCTGGGCGTTCTTGCCAAAATCAGTCTCAGGTGCGCGGCCTGGAAGCACAAGACGCACCCGCACGTTGAACGGTTCAAGCTCGAGTGCTAGAGACTCGGTGAATGCATTCACTGCTGCCTTGCTTGCCGTATACACGCTTAGCAGCGGTAATGACATGGTCGTTACGCAGGAGGTGACGTTGATGATAACGCCTTCTCGACGCTGTCGGAATTGCGGTAGCACGGCTTGAGTCATCGCTATGGTGCCAAGGGTATTGGTTTCGAAGATACTGCGGATGACGTCCATTGAGCTTCCTTCAAGGGCGCCCAGCAAGCCAACCCCCGCATTATTGACCAACACATCTATCGGCCCTGCGGCCTCAATCGCCTGTTGAATACTGACCGGGTCCGTTACATCCAAGGCAAGTACACGAATGTTTTTTGACGCTGAAAAAGGGCTTTTTTCCGGAGTGCGCATAGTTGCAATGACCTTCCAGTTCCGCTCAAGAAAATACTGAGCAGTGGCCAGGCCGAAACCGGAAGAGCAACCAGTAATCAGTACGGTTTTCATGTGTAGCTTCCATCAGGTGATTGACAGGAGTGGAACAATAAGCTGTTCTGCCCGGACCTTAAATCCCTATAAATCCGGAAATCTTTTGCAGGAGTCCGAATGTCTGACCCGCTCACCGAGGTGGTAACCCTGCTGCAACCCCGCGCCGCTTTATCCAAGGTTATCAGCGGTGCTGGAGCATGGCGCGTTTGCCGAACGGACAATGGCCAACCGTTCTACTGTGCAGTATTTGAAGGAGAATGCAGGTTGTCAGTGACAGGGCATCCAACGATTACCCTGAAAGCCAGTGACTTTGTCCTTATTCCCGCGGCGTATGATTTCACGATGGCCAGCCTTGAACCGATGAGCGACGAGGACGCCTATACCGTACCTGTGGAACTACGATCACAGAACTTTCGGGTTGGCACGTCTGGCGTTCCAGCCGATGTTCAATTACTGGTCGGCCATTGCACATTTGATTCTCCGGATGCAGCTGTGCTGGCATCACTGCTGCCGCAATGGGTGCATGTTCACGGTGAGCGCCGGCTGGCGACGTTGGTGGAGCTGGTAGCCGAAGAAGCACATGGGAAGCGGCCAGCGCGGGATGTTGTCCTGGCGCACCTCGTAGAGGTACTTTTCATCGAAGCCTTGCGCTCCGCCACGAATATAGCCGCTTCGCCTGGGCTCCTGCGAGGGCTCGCTGACGAACGATTGGCTGTAGCAATCCGGCGAATGCATCAACATCCACACAGACCCTGGACCGTTATGCAACTGGCTAAGGAAGCTGCACTCTCCCGCTCGACGTTTTTCGAGCGATTTACCCAGACGCTTGGCACAGCGCCTATGGCGTACCTGCTCACGTGGCGTATGGCGTTGGCCAAACGGCTACTACAGCGTCAGGACAGTAGTATCACTGAGATTGCTCAACAGGTGGGGTACAGTTCAGCGAGCGCTTTCAGTGTTGCGTTTAGCCGATATACAGGGCTTTCCCCCGCGAGGTATTCACGAGGGGAGCTGAGTAAATAAGGCTAAACAGGGCAAGCTGCGTCTAGCCTAGGTGCGTTTGCTCAACCTACGTGATCCCTTAAGGTTGATAAATGAAGGACTTTCCAGGCTTATAACTTGCCGCATCCCGTCAGGCCGAGCGTGCAAGTTGGGTAGCAAAGTCTCGATAGGAGTAGAGTTCTCGCCCCAGGATCCTACGTAAACGCTCTACATCGCCGCTTTCTGGAATCAGTCCGTCAGTAACATAGCGCTCGGCCATAAGGCGCATTTCATAGGCCATCCACTTTGGCATGACATTGGCCATATTCTGTTCAAAACCAGAGGGGTCATCGCCGCCATAGATAACCGGGCGATGCAGTACATCTGTCCAGATAGCAGCCACATCCTGTCCCGTCAGCGTATCGGGCCCTACCAGATTAATAGTTTCGATCGGCAGCTCAGCCGGCAATCGGTCTCGACGGAGCAGTTCAAGGGCAGCAACTTCAGCGATGTCACGGACGTCGACCATGGCGATGCCTTTGCTGCCGATGGGCATTGGATATACACCATGGCTTAGGATCGCCTCCTGAACCATTACCTCATTGTCAATAAAGTAAGAAGGACGAAGGATGGTAGCGCTAAAGCCCATGGCCTTGATCATACGCTCGGCACCTAACTTGACCGCAAAGTGAGGTACGTTTACGAAGCGATCAGCATGTATAACCGACAGATAGACCACCCGCTTAACGCCCGATTCCCGGGCAATATTGAGCGCGACAAGCGCCTGAGTGAATTCGTCTGGTGCCACTGCATTGAGTAGAAAGAACGTAGAGATGCCAGCGAAGGCCTGGCGAAGCGAGCCGACATCAAGCATTTCACCTTGCACAACTTCAACCTGCGCAGGGAAATCTGCGCTTGAAGAATTGCGCACGAGAACGCGTACCTCTGCATTGAGTTCGAGCAGCTGCTTAACAACTTGGCGACCAGCTCTGCCGGTGGCGCCGGTAACAAGGATAGTCATGATAGTTCTCCGTGGTTGATTTGACTGACGGTTACACTATCAATGGTTTTATTTTGATCCGAAAGACTATAAAAGTAGACTCAGTGTTCCATACATGGGACAGTCAATTCAGATGTGTTAATGAATCTGCACTGAGGTACTTAAACGCTGTAGCACAGTGTTATAGGTGAACCAGATGGATCTTCTTGCTCTTACAGATTTCAATCTTGTGGCTCGACACGGTGGATTTGGTCGCGCTGCCCGCGCCTCTGGCCGGCCAAAGGCAACGTTGTCCCGGCGAGTAGCAGACTTGGAACGCAGTCTTGGTCTACGACTATTCGAACGTGGAGCCAGAGCGTTAAAGCTTACCGAAGAAGGAAAAGCGCTTTTTGAGCGTACAAGTGCGCTGCTGATCGAGCTTGACGAAACTACGGCGGCGATCGCGTCGGGTGGAGAACAGCCGAGGGGAACACTGCGAATCAGCGCGCCTCTTTTGTTTGCCCAGACTGCAATGGGCAAGCTTGCAGCTGGCTTTGTACTCAAGTTTCCGGAGGTTCGGCTTGAGGTCACCACGGAAGACAGGGCCGTCGACATGATCGAGGAAGGATATGATCTGGTGATTCGGGTTAATCCAGATAGAGACGAAAGCCTTGTAGGAAGAATTTTTCTGCGTGACCGGCTTGTGGTTGTCGCAAGTCCACAGCTTGCTCTACCGGTAGAAAATCTTGCTGTCCCGGCGGTAGTACGAGGATTTTCAAACCAGAGTCACGGGTGGGAAGTCAACTTATCAGCTGGCAAATCATGTATAGCGGTAAAACCAGTTCTCAGCCTGTCTTCGCTTGTCATGATCCACGATGCAGTCAGAGCGGGTGTTGGGGCTGGATGCCTACCTCTGTCTCTAATAAGCAATGATTTACTCGACGGGACGCTGGTGCACTGGGGTGATCTCGACGGACCAGAAATCGCGCTGTGGGTACTCTACCCATCGAGGCGTTTGTTGAGCGCCCGCGTCTCTGCGTTTCTCAACTATCTTAAAGAAGTATTCCCCACAGGCAGGCCAGACGAGCTGACAGCATTTATTGCGACGTAACGATTTTGATTTAAGTTGACTCTAGCCAATACCGATCGGCTCATGAGCATCATGAACACAACCAACCGCAGGCTTGGAAACGGTATGTCCTGGCCTGCGCGTATTACGGCTGAACCCGGCTGGGCCATGCGACGCGAGCTGATGAGCCAGAGCTACACCCCCGGCTGGATCAGCTTTGGACGGTGCGTAGTTGAGAGAGTCGCTTCGACCGGAGAGTGAGAGAAGGTACGGTCAACCTTCCTGCGGAACCGTCCAGAAGATCTGGACATTGCCATCATCGCGAAAGGCCAGGGTTACGTTATCGGTTTCCTCAAGCTCGGCCATGGCCTGCTCTCAAGCGTCATCCAGATCACTTTCAAGCCGCTCAAGCAGCACTGTCTTTGCACGCTGGGCAGCTGGACCGTTAATCACGCGCTGAAGACGCATTATCCGTACTTCATAGGGTTTGGATGGCGCAAGAGACGCTATTTTCTTTGCCATGCGCACAACCTTATACTGTATTTATTTACAGTATTACATGCCTCGCATCTAGATCAAGCTATTTCACAGGGCTGCTCCTGAACGCCAGGAGCCAATCGACCAATGTTCACTCTGTACGTGGCTTTCCGCTCACCAGCCGGTTCAACTCTGTACGAACCATGTTGTGATATTGCTGCGGCTCAAGCGCCTCGATCTGAGCGTCTGCCCAGGCCCGAAAGCCTGCCTTGCGCTTTTCCTTTTCGCTGAAAATTCTGCCTGCTTCGGCATAGCTGCGTTCGCGATTCTGCTGCCAGAAGGCAAACATCTCGGCCTTTTGGGCCTCAAGCGTGGCTCGATACTTGGCAGGGTGATTAGCAAGGTTCAAGGATAGTGTGGGGCTGGCACTGGACGCGATTTCCATGGGTACAAGAGACTCCTGATACAAGCGGCTCAATCATACCTGCCTCTGCGGCAAGGGTATGTCGGGCCAAGGCAGCCGTGGCCGAGAGGAAGGTAGGTACCTATTGGCGCGCCTGTGCCTCGCCGAAGAGGTACTGCCAGAATACCAGGACCCATTGTGATTACTCGCACAGGAGGGCGCAGGAGGCATTGGTGAACGAGATGAGAGTCAGCCGTGCCGGATCGATTCGCATGTGGCACAGCATGAGTACTATCCGCAGGACTAGGGTGTTGGACTTGCCCGAACCGGTGTCGGCAAATATCCGAGTTGTCACCTGCCGCCCCAGGATCATCGCCCGGATGCGCAGACCGCGCCGGCCGCCACGACCGCAGCGACCATGCGCTGCTGCGACGTAATTGGCCGAAGGCAAAAACACGCAATGAATGATGAACTGAGTATTTCTGACATCGAGCTGGGCCCCGGCAAGGAAGTCGTCAAGGGTTGGGCCTGAGTCTGATGGGGAGACGCGTCGGCGGCAAGCGCCATCTGTTCGTGCCGGCGCGTCTGGCTTGTGGCGAGCAGCATATCGGCACCCGTATTAAACCTAATTCCAATCTGCGGCTCGGGATCGAGCTGCTCGAAGTCATTACGCGGGACGGTTGACTTCACGTATCGTGCCTAGACGCGACGGTCGTGCTCCGAACTGTAATGCCTTACTTTGGGTCAGTGCCTCTATCTTCAATAGGCAACGCGCTCCGTGAAGCCGTGCTCCCATTAGCTCATTAGCTGCCCCGAAGAGGCGATTGGCCAAACCGGACTTTCGCGGTTCCTTATTGGCTCGCTATGATGCGCTGCCAGGGCACCGGACATAGTTCGACCCCCCTCGTATGTTCAGGTAAGTGATCATGAAGATAAACGAAGCCACCCCTTCACTTTATACCTCGACCAGCAAGCCGGCCGGGCGGATCCGCCAGAAGAACGAGGAGCTCATTTTGGCCGCGGCTGCCGAAGAGTTCGCCCGCTACGGCTTCAAGGGCACCAGCATGAAAGCCATCGCCCTGCGAGCCGAACTACCCAAGGCCAACCTGCACTATTACTTCAGCAGCAAGCTGGGCCTGTATGTCGAGGTGATGCGCGACATCCTAGAGCTCTGGGACAGTGCCTTCGATCAACTCACCGAGGAAGACGACCCGGCCACTGCCTTAGCGGACTACATTCGTACCAAAATGGAGTTCTCGCGCAAGCAGCCCCAGGCCTCGAAGATTTTCGCGATGGAAGTTATCAGCGGCTGTGAATGTCTGTCGGAGCATTTCAATCAGGACTATCGCAACTGGTTCCGCAAACGCGCGGCCGTCTTCGAGGCCTGGATCGCTGCCGGCAAGATGGACCGTGTTGATCCGATGCACCTGATCTTTCTTATCTGGAGCAGTACCCAGCACTACGCGGACTTCTCCGACCAGATCAAGCGCCTCACTGATAGCAAGCACATTACCAAAGCCGACTTCGAACTCGGCACGAAGACGCTTATCCAAGTTATTCTCAAGGGCTGCGGGCTGATGCCTTTGAATGCTGTACAAGTGGGTTGAGGCCAAACGGTTCCAATCGCGGCCAACGCGGAGCGCCGCCCGGTTTCCATACGAGGCGTCATGTGATTGTAGGAGGAGCTTTAGCCGCGATCCTGCTTGAAAACTACAGCTCCGCTGGAACATAGAAATTGTGGCTCAAGCCGCTCCGATGCGGGAAATGCAAAATCTATGGGAGATGCTTTAGCTACGATTCTTTAACGCAATGCTCCCAAGTAATCTCCATACTTCCATTCCGCCCCATTCTGAGGCGTTCATTAGCCTTCACATTCAATCAATAGCACCAAACCGGAGCAGCTCATTCGACTGGTCTCTCCCGACAAAAGGCCGCAAGCCACGGCACAACGGCTCCAGGTCATTTCCTGACCATCTGGCCAGCTTTTTGCTTAAGCTGACGTCACTAATATCGACTGGATAATCACCATGCTCGAGTCCTCCGACTGGTTGCGCCTGGAACTGCACGGCATCACCAAACGCTATCCAGGTTGCCTGGCCAATGATCGCATCGCCCTTCAGATCAAGCCTGGCGAAATCCATGCGCTGCTCGGGGAGAATGGAGCGGGCAAGAGCACGCTGATGAAGATCATCTATGGCTTGACGCAGCCCGACGGCGGCGAAATTCGCTGGGAAGGGGAGCCTGTTATCATGCGGGACCCAGCCCAGGCGCGGCAACGCGGGGTCGGCATGGTATTCCAGCACTTCTCTCTTTTTGAAACCCTGACTGTAGCGGAAAACATCGCTCTGGCCCTAGGCCGGTCGGCTGGAACACCGGGGCAGCTCGAACCAAAGATTCGTGAAGTCTCCCAGCGCTACGGCATGCCGCTAGAGCCACAACGGCTCGTGCACAGCCTGTCCATTGGCGAACGCCAACGAGTCGAGATCATTCGTTGCCTAATGCAGGACATCAAATTGCTAATTCTCGATGAGCCCACTTCTGTCCTCACACCGCAAGAGGCCGATGATCTGTTCGTCACGCTGCACCGCCTGGCCAGCGATGGCTGTAGCATCCTTTTTATCAGCCACAAGCTTGGCGAAGTCCGGGCCCTGTGCCAGCGTGCCACGGTGCTGCGGGGTGGTCGGGTTTCCGGTCATTGCGTGCCGGCCGAGTGCTCTGATCTAGAGCTTGCTCGGCTCATGGTTGGCGAGGCTGAGGGGCTGGAAGCGGAGTATCCCAAAGTCGAGGGCAAGACGCCGTTTCTGCAGGTGAGTGCCTTATCGTGGCACAACGCCGATCCGTTCGGCATGTCGCTGAAAGACGTGAGCTTTCAGGTGCGTTCTGGCGAGATCATGGGCATCGCCGGAGTCGCTGGCAACGGGCAGGACGAGCTGCTGGCACTGTTATCCGGTGAGCAACGTCTCTCAGCCAAGGACAGCCATTGCGTCTGCTTCGGCGAAAGTCCGATCGCGCACCTGCGGCCCGATGCCCGGCGACGGCTGGGCATGGCTTTCGTCCCGGCCGAGCGCCTCGGTCATGGCGCCGTGCCAGACATGAGCCTGACGGATAATGGCCTACTCACCGCTTTCCAGCAGGAGGGCCTGATCGGCAACGGCCTGATTCGCCATGGCAAGGTCCAGGCGTTTGCGCAACGCGTCATCGAGCGCTTCGCCGTGAAGACACCAAACACCGAAACGGCCGCTCGCAGCCTGTCCGGCGGCAACCTGCAGAAATTCATTCTCGGCCGCGAGATCCTGCAGCAGCCCAGGCTGCTGATCGCCGCGCACCCGACCTGGGGCGTGGACGTCGGCGCGGCGGCGGCGATTCATCGGGCGCTGATCGAACTGCGAGATGCCGGTGCGGCGATCCTGGTAATCTCCGAGGATCTCGAAGAGCTGTTCCAGATCAGCGACCGTATCGCGGCCCTGAGCCATGGCCGTCTTTCGCCGCCTGTGGCGACCGTACGTTGCACGCCCGGCGATGTCGGTCGCTGGATGGCTGGTCAATTCGACGCCCCTACTTCCGCTGCTGCCTGACGAGAACACCGCCATGCTGTTATCCCTCGAACCTCGTGGCCAGCGGTCCCGCGCCATGCTGTGGTACTCCCCGGTACTGGCCGGCCTGCTGACGTTGATCAGCGGCGCCCTGCTCTTTGCCATACTCGACCATCCGCCTCTGGAAACCCTGCGCATCCTGCTCATCGACCCGATCAGCGATCTTTACGGCGTCTCCGAACTGCTGGTCAAGGCATTGCCGATCCTGCTCTGTGCGCTGGGCCTGGCGGTGGTCTACCAGGCGCGTATCTGGAACATCGGCGCCGAGGGCCAACTGCTCATTGGCGCGCTGGCCGGCAGCACCGTGGCGGTCAATGTCATCGACTGGGCCTCGTCATGGGCACTGGTACTAGCTCTGCTCGCTGGCATCCTGGGCGGTGCGGCCTGGGCAGGGTTGTGCGCCTGGTTGCGCACGCAGTTCAACGCCAACGAGATCCTGACCAGCATCATGCTCAACTACATCGCGTTGAACCTCCTGCTCTACTGCGTGCATGGTCCGCTGAAGGATCCTCAGGGCTTCAATTTTCCCGAGTCGGCGATGTTTGGCGATGCCACACGCCTGCCGGTCATCATCGACGATCTGCGCGTACATGCCGGACTGTGCTTTGCCCTGCTCGCGCTGGTCGTGGTGTGGGTGCTGCTGCAGAAAAGTTTTCTCGGCTTCCAGATCAAGGTCCTTGGCCTGGACAAGCGCGCCGCCGGTTTCGTCGGCTTTCGCGAGAAACGGCTGATCTGGATTGCGCTGTTGTTCAGCGGGGCACTGGCGGGACTGGCCGGCGTCTGCGAGGTGACCGGCCCGATCGGCCAGCTGGTTCCGCAGGTCTCGCCGGGCTATGGCTACGCCGCGATCACCGTGGCCTTTCTGGGGCGGCTCAATCCGCTCGGCATCGTCTTCGCCAGCTTACTCATGGCCCTGCTCTATCTGGGCGGCGAGAACGCTCAGATGGCGGCCAATCTGCCAACCTCGATCAGCCAGCTATTCCAAGGCATGGTGCTGTTCTACCTGCTGGCGTGCGATGTACTGATCGTCTATCGACTGCGCCTGAAGGGCTGGCCCCGACGCGCGCCTCGACTCGAACACCAACCGGCCAGCTGACAGGGAGATATGTGATGGATATAGATCTGCTGACGAACCTGTTCTACGCCATGGTGCGCACCGGTACGCCACTGCTGCTGGTGGCACTGGGCGAGCTGGTCTGTGAAAAGAGCGGCGTGCTGAACCTCGGCCAAGAGGGCATGATGCTGTTCGGCGCCGTGGCCGGCTTCATTACGGCCTTTGCCATCGGCAGCCTCTGGCTCGGCGTGCTGGTGGCCTGCCTGGCAGGCATGCTGCTGTCGCAACTCTTCGCCGTCGTGGCCCTGGGCTTCAATGCCAACCAGGTCGCGACCGGTCTGGCTCTGACCATCTTCGGGGTCGGGCTGTCGTCGTTCGTCGGCGCCGGCTGGGTCGGTAAACCCCTGGCCGGCTTCGAACCCATCAACCTTCCGCTGCTCAGCGAGATACCCCTGATCGGCCGCATGCTGTTTGGCCAGGATGTGCTGGTGTACCTGTCTTTTGCACTGTTCGTCCTGGTGACTTGGGCGCTGCTCAAGAGCCGCGTCGGTTTAATCATCCAGGCCGTGGGCGAAAACCCTAACGCCGCCAGCGCCATGGGTTTGCCGGTCCTGCGAGTGCGCGTGTTGGCCTTGCTGTTTGGCGGCGCCATGGCCGGGCTGGCGGGCGGGTATCTGTCGCTGGCCTACACGCCGATGTGGGCCGAAAACATGACCGCCGGCCGCGGCTGGATCGCTCTGGCACTGGTGGTCTTCGCCAGCTGGCGCGTGGGTCGCGTCCTGCTCGGCGCCTACCTGTTTGGCCTTGCCAGTATCCTACATCTGGTCGCCCAGGGCATCGGCCTGTCGATCCCTGGCAACCTGCTGGCAATGCTGCCCTACGTGGCGACCATTATCGTGCTGGTCCTGCTGTCGCGCGACGCCGTAAGGACGCGGTTGTATGCGCCGGTGTCGCTGGGGCAGTCATGGAAGGCGGGTGGTTAAGCCCGATTGCGGCTGAAGCCAAGATGAGTAATCAAAGGCAGGCAACTTTCCTGATGCCTGCGTGCGTAACAGCCATCGCAGGATATAAACAAGCCGACGCCAAAATTGCTGAAACGCAGTGCTGCCTACTGTTTTCACCGTGATCCCTAAGCTCGACGTTTGCTACCCTTACCCTTGCCCCACGCCCCCTGGATCAGCAGACAGGGCATAACTGAGCTGGCTCACGTATCTGAACCCACACTTTCAGGAGGAGCCGGCATGTCCGCTACCCGCCTCTGGATCAAGCATCCCCTCGCCACTTTTACTGCCAACAACCAGGACGCCTCGGGCGGCCTGGTCATCCATGACGGTGTCATCACCGAGTTGCTCGCTGTCGGGCAGTCACCTGCCGCGCCGGTGGACGAGGTGTTTAACGCCCGGGTCCATGTCGTACTGCCTGGCCTGGTCAATACCCATCATCACTTCTACCAGACACTCACGCGCGCCTGGGCACCAATGGTCAATCAGCCGCTGTTTCCCTGGCTCAAGACGCTTTACCCCGTCTGGGCCCGGCTCACGCCGGATGCGCTGGCACTGGCCAGCCGCGTGGCGTTGGCTGAGTTGCTGCTGTCGGGCTGCACCACGGCCGCCGACCATCACTACCTGTTTCCCGATGGGCTGGAAGATGCCATCGACATCCAGGTCGAGGCGGTGCGGGCGCTGGGTATGCGCGCGCTGCTCACTCGCGGTTCGATGAGTCTGGGCGAGGCGGACGGCGGTCTGCCGCCACAGCACACGGTGCAGCAGGCCGAGGCGATCCTGCTGGACAGCGAACGCCTGATCGGCCTCTACCATGAGCGGGCCGATGGGGCGCAGATCCAGATCGGTCTGGCACCTTGCTCGCCCTTCTCGGTGACGCCCGACATCATGCGCGCCAGCGCGGCACTGGCCGAACGGCATGACGTCCGCCTGCACACGCATCTGGCCGAAACGCTGGATGAGGAAGAATTCTGCCAGCAGCGCTTTGGCATGCGCACGGTGGACTACCTGCAAAGCGTCGGCTGGCTCGGCCCACGTACCTGGCTGGCCCATGGCATCCATTTTGACGATTGCGAAGTCGCTAGACTCGGCGCAGCGGGTGTAGGCATCTGCCATTGCCCCTGTTCGAACATGCGGCTCGCCTCGGGTATCTGCCGCACCCTGGAGTTGGAAGAGGCCGGCGCCGTGATCGGTCTGGGCGTCGACGGCTCGGCCTCTAACGATGGCTCCAACATGATCCTCGAGGCTCGCCAGGCCCTGCTGCTGCAACGATTACGCTACGGGGCAGAGCAGATCACGCCCGAGCGGGTGCTGAGCTGGGCGACCCGGGGATCGGCACACGTCTTGGGGCGTAAGGACATCGGCGAGCTCGCTGTCGGCAAGCAGGCGGACCTGGCCCTTTTCAAGCAGGACGAGCTGCAGTTTTCTGGCAGCCACGACCCGGTCGCTGCCCTGCTGCTGTGCGGTGCGCACCGGGCAGACCGCGTCATGGTCGGCGGGCAGTGGCGGGTCGTGGATGGGCAGATCGAAGGGCTGGATGTGGCCGGGCTGATCGCCGATCACCGTCAGGCTGCTAAACGATTGGTCCAGTAAAGGTACGGCGGCGTCTTCCTGTCCGGGAGGACGCCCTTTCCGCACCGTTTTGCAGCGACGACATGATTTGTTGCACCAACCGGAGTCCATTTCGCGCCGACCACAACGGCCGAGCCCCTGCATCGACGTAACCTGTCCACTTGGTCAACTTTTTGCAGTGGACGAGCGTGCCGTGGAGCATCCGGCCTTCCCACTATAGGAGCGTCATCTCGTCATGCAAAGAAGCATTCGCTCGAAATTGCTACGCACGCTAGTCGCAGCCATGGGTTTCACCGCCGCGCTGAGCGCCTCGGCTGCCGATCCGCTGAAGGTCGGCTTCGTCTATGTCGGCCCGGTCGGCGACCATGGCTGGACCTACCAGCATGAACAGGGTCGGCAGCAGGTTGCCGAGCATTTCGGCGACAAGGTGCAGACAACCTTCGTCGAGAACGTGGCGGAAGGCGCCGATGCCGAGCGGGTCATCCGCAACATGGCCAAAAGCGGCTATGACCTCATCTTCACCACCTCCTTCGGCTACATGAACGCCACGACCAAGGTTGCCAAGCAGTTCCCCAAGGTGAAGTTCGAGCACGCCACCGGCTATAAACAGGACAAGAACCTCGGCACCTATCTGGCACGCTCCTATGAAGGCCGTTACGTAGGCGGTTTTCTCGCGGCCAAGATGACCAGGAGCAAGATCGTCGGCTACGTGGCCTCCTTCCCCATTCCCGAGGTAATCCGCGACATCAACTCGATTCAGCTGGCTCTGAACAAGTACAACCCAGGCACTGAGCTCAAGGTGGTCTGGGTAAATACCTGGTTCGACCCGGGTAAGGAAGCCGATGCCGCCAATGCCCTGATCGATCAGGGCGCAGACGTCATCTTCCAGCACACCGACAGTCCGGCCCCGATCCAGGCCGCTGAGCGTCGGGGTGTCTACTCCATCGGTTACGCCTCGGACATGGCCCACTTTGGCCCGAAGGCTGTGCTGACCTCCATTGTCAACAACTGGGGCCCTTATTACATCCAGACCACCCAGGCGGTTATGGATGGCACTTGGAAGCCACAGGATTTCTGGGGCGGCCTGCACGACGACACCATCGAGCTGCCGATCAGCGATCTGGTACCCGCCGACGTGAAAAGCGAAGCTGAACAGATCATCGTCAGCATCAAAAGCGGTGACTTCCATCCCTTCACCGGCCCGATCAAGGACCAGAGCGGCAAGGTTCGGATCGCCGAAGGCGCGACGGCTACCACGGCGGACCTCGCCGGCATGAATTACTACGTGGAAGGCGTAAAAGCCGAGTTGCCGCAGTGAAACGATGGGACGCCTTTGCAGCGCCCGTTTCTCGCGAGCGAGAGCCAAACGGTGGCGAAGCGAAGACGTTTCAATACCGTTGGACCCATTGCCGCACATCGTGAACAACCGTTTAGCGAGCAAGCCATCACCATGACCCAGTCACTGCCCATCATTGATATCGCGCCGCTCTACTCTGCCGAGGACACCGGCTGGCAGACCGTTGCCCGTGACATTGACCAAGCCTGTCGCACCTGGGGCTTTTTCTATATCAAGGGGCACCCGATTCCTGCCACGCGCCTTGCACAACTGCAGGATTATGCCCAGCGCTTCTTCGCACTGCCTGTCGAGGAAAAGCTGAAGATCGACATTACGCAGAGCCAGCACCATCGTGGCTATGGCGCCGTGGCGACCGAACAACTGGACCCGAACCTGCCGAGCGACCTGAAGGAAACCTTCGACATGGGTTTTCATGTGCCGGCCAATCACCCGGACGTACTGGCCGGCAAGCCGCTGCGCGGGCCTAACCGGCATCCGGATCTGGAGGGCTGGGAGGCACTGCTGGAAACCCACTACCAGGACATGCAAGCCCTGGCCTGTACCGTCCTACGCGCCATTACTCTCGCCCTGGGCATCGACCGAGACTTTTTCGACCAGCGCTTCGTAGCGCCCATGAGTGCGTTTCGCATGATCCACTATCCACCGCGCCAGAGCGCTGGCGATACTAAGCAGCAAGGTGCCGGAGCACATACGGATTACGGCTGCGTCACGCTGCTTCATCAGGATCAGGTCGGCGGCCTGCAGGTCCGGAGCGTTCAGGGCGACTGGATCGATGCGCCACCCATCGAAGGTACCTACGTGGTCAACATCGGCGACATGATGGCGCGCTGGAGCAATGATCGTTACAAGTCGACACCCCATAGGGTAATCAGTCCCAGCGGAGTGGACCGCTACTCCATGCCATTCTTCGCCGAGCCCGATCCGGACACCTTGATCAGCTGCCTGCCTGGCTGCCACGGGCCGGACATTCCACCCAAGTACCCGGACACCACGGCCGCTGCATGGCTGCTGTCGCGCTTTGCCGACACCTACGCTTATCGCCGCGAATCCCAAACGTCCGCCGTCTGATTTAATCTGCTGGAGATCGCTTTGATGAACGCACGCTCGACTATGTGGCGCGGTTTGCCGCTCACCCGTCAATTCATGGCCGATCGATCAGCTTTTAATCGGCTACAAAGCCATCTATCGTGCAGCAAACGCTCGAAGCGCTCCGCATCCTGTAGAGGTGCCGCATGATCCAGTTCTTGCTCAATCAGGCATTGCGTACCGAAACCGCGCTCGACCCGAACACGACCGTGCTCGAGTTCCTGCGCGAACAGGCCGGCAAGAGAGGCACCAAGGAAGGCTGCGCCTCGGGCGACTGCGGTGCCTGTACCGTGGTGGTGGCCGAACGGGAAGGCGCGCCGGGCCAGGAGCGCCTGCGCTACCGCACGCTCAATTCGTGTCTAACCTTCGTATCGGCCTTGCATGGCAAGCAATTGATCACGGTGGAAGATCTCAAGCACCAGGGGCAGCTGCACAGCGTGCAGCAGGCCATGGTGGATTGCCATGGCTCGCAGTGCGGCTTCTGCACGCCCGGCTTTGTCATGTCCCTGTTCGCCTTGCAGAAAAACAGCCAGAGGGCGGACAGAGCGCAAGCTCATGAAGCGCTGGCCGGCAACCTGTGCCGCTGCACCGGCTACCGACCGATCCTCGCCGCTGCTAAACAGAGCTGCAGCCAGCATGTGCCCGATCAGTTCGATGCCGCCGAAGCGCAGACACTGGCGCGCCTGCAAGCCATCGCCCCGCAGACGACCGCTGAGCTCAATGACGGCCATAAGCGCTGCCTGGTGCCCTTGACCGTCGAGGCACTGGCTTCGCTCTACGAGGCGAATCCCGACGCACGGCTCCTGGCCGGTGGCACCGACCTGGCCCTAGAGGTCACCCAGTTTCATCGCGAGCTGCCATTGACGATCGCCGTCGGGCATGTAGCCGAGATGAAGCAGGTCGAGCGACGCGACGATGGCCTCGAACTGGGCGCCGCCGCACCTTTGTCCGACTGCTACGCATTGCTGGCCGAGGAATACCCTGACTTCGGCGCGCTGCTGCACCGCTTCGCCTCCCTGCAAATCCGTAACCAAGGCACGCTGGGCGGCAATATCGGCAACGCTTCGCCGATCGGTGACTCGCCGCCGCTTTTGATCGCCCTGGGCGCCGAGCTTGTGCTACGCCAGGGCATACGCCGCCGTACGCTGGCGCTGGAAGACTACTTCATCGACTACAAGATCACCGCTCGCGAGCAAGGTGAGTTCATCGAGCGCATTCGCGTACCGCTGGCCAGTGCCGATCAGCAATTTCGCGCCTATAAGGTGTCCAAACGTCTGGACGATGACATCTCCGCCGTCTGCGCCGCCTTCAACCTGACGATCATTGATGGCATGGTTCGCCAGGCACGTATTGCCTATGGTGGCATGGCGGCGATCCCCAAACGCGCACAGCGCTGCGAAGCAGTGCTGACCGATGCCGAGTGGTCAGCGGAGGCCATCGAACTTGCCTGCACCGCGCTGACGGAGGATTTCACGCCCCTGACCGACTTCCGCGCCAGCCGCGAATATCGTCTACTCGTGGCGCAAAACCTGTTGCGCAAATGCTTTCACGAGCTCACCACACCAGGCCTCGACACACGGGTGACCGCCTATGTCTGATCTGCTGCACAAGAAGTCTCAGGACGAACTCGCCGCCCTGTTCCAGAAGGGCATAGTCACTGGCGTTGGCCGTAGCGTCAAGCACGACAGTGCCACCCGACACGTCACCGGTGAAGCCCAGTACATTGACGACCGCCTGGAGTTTCCCAACCAGCTGCACGTCTATGCGCGCGTCTCCGACCGCGCCCACGCACGCATCCTGCGCATCGATACGACGCCTTGCTATGGCGTGCCGGGCGTCGTGCGGGTCATCACCGCCGACGACGTACCTGGTCAGCTGGACATCGGCCCGGTCTTCAAGGGCGATCCGCTGTTGGCCAAGGACAAGGTCGAGTTTATCGGCCAGCCCGTGGTGGCCGTGGCCGCGACCACCCTGGACGTGGCGCGACAGGCCGCTCGGCTCGCCGTGATCGAATACGAGGATCTGGAGCCGGTGCTGGATGTAGTCGAAGCGCTCCGCAAGCGGCATTTCGTGCTCGACAGCCATACCCACCAGCGCGGCAATGCGGTCAACGCATTGAACCATGCACCGCATCGCCTGCAGGGCACGCTGTACATCGGTGGTCAGGAACATTTCTATCTCGAAACCCAGATCGCCTCGGTCATGCCCACCGAGGATGGCGGTATGATCGTCTACAGTTCGACCCAGAACCCCACCGAGATCCAAAAGCTCGTCGCCGAAGTGCTGGGCGTGCCGATGAACAAGGTCGTGATCGACATGCGTCGCATGGGAGGCGGCTTCGGCGGCAAGGAAACCCAGGCCGCAAGCCCCGCGTGCCTGTGCGCGGTGATCGCGCACCTGACTGGCCAACCGACCAAGATGCGTCTGCCCCGTGTCGAAGACATGCAGATGACCGGCAAGCGTCATCCGTTCTATGTCGAATACGACGTCGGCTTCGACGATGACGGGCGGCTGCACGGCATCCAGATCGACCTGGCCGGCAATTGCGGTTATTCGCCAGACCTTTCCGGCGCCATCGTCGACCGGGCCATGTTCCATGCCGACAACGCCTATTATCTGGGCGATGCCGTCATCCATGGCCATCGCTGCAAGACTCATACGGCGTCCAATACTGCCTACCGGGGATTCGGCGGCCCGCAGGGCATGCTGGCCATCGAAGAGATCATGGACCGTATCGCCCGCACTCTGGGCAAGGACCCGCTCGAAATACGCAAGCTCAACTACTACGGCCAGGACGCGCGCAACGAGACCCACTATTTCCAGACCGTCGAGCACAACCTGCTTGCAGAAATGACCGCCGAGCTGGAGGCGAGCGCCGACTACGCGCAGCGGCGCGCCGAGATTCGCACGTTCAATGCCGGCAGCCCGGTGCTGAAAAAGGGGCTGGCCCTGACGCCGGTCAAGTTCGGCATCAGCTTCACGTCGAGCTTTCTCAACCAGGCCGGCGCGCTGATCCACATCTATACGGATGGCAGCATCCACCTGAACCATGGCGGTACCGAGATGGGCCAGGGTCTGAACACCAAGGTCGCGCAGATAGTGGCCGAAGTATTCCAGGTCGATATCGATCGCATCCAAATCACCGCCACCAACACAGGCAAGGTGCCAAATACATCTCCTACAGCAGCCTCTAGTGGGGCTGACCTCAACGGCAAGGCCGCGCAGAACGCGGCCCTGACTCTCCGCCAGCGGCTAGTCGACTTCGCGGCGCGGCATTTCGAGGTGGACACGGCGGCCCTCGAACTCCGTAACGGGCAGGTGCGGATAGAGGATCGCTATATCAGTTTCGAGGAGCTGATTACCCTTGCCTATATCGGACAGGTATCGCTGTCGAGCACGGGCTTCTACAGCACGCCAAAGATCCATTACGACCGCAGCCAGGCCCGGGGCCGGCCGTTCTATTACTTCGCATTCGGAGCTGCCTGTTCCGAGGTGATCGTTGACACCCTGACGGGTGAATACAAGATGCTGCGCAGCGACATCCTCCATGATGTTGGTGCCTCGCTGAACCCGGCCATCGACATCGGTCAGGTGGAAGGTGGCTTCATCCAGGGCATGGGCTGGCTGACCATGGAAGAACTCGTCTGGAGCGACCAGGGCAAACTGCTGACCTCCGGCCCCGCCAGCTACAAGATCCCTACCGTGGCGGACATGCCGCTGGATTTGCGGGTCACGCTGGTGGAAAACCGCAAGAATCCGGAAGACACCGTGTTTCATTCCAAGGCCGTAGGCGAACCGCCGTTCATGCTGGGTATTTCCGTCTGGTGCGCGATCAAGGACGCCGTGGCGAGCCTGGCGGATTATCGGGTTCAGCCCGACATCGACGCGCCGGCCACTCCAGAACGGGTGCTCTGGGGCGTGCAGCAGATGAGGCAGGGCGTCGCGAAGAAAGCCGCCACGGTCGAAACCGCGTCCACCCCGGCCTGAACAGGAGCGATCATGAGGCTGCGATTGATGGTTTCTGTAGGATGGGTTGAGCCTGTGATACCTATCGCCTTTTGGCCACTGATGGGTATCGCTCCGCTCAACCCATCCTACGAAAAGACCGTGCCCTGCCGAACCAAGACAACCTGTTTCGCATCACCCTTCCCCATCACCGAGGCGCACCATGAATAACACGGGCTGGATCGAAGCCCTGGCCGATCTGCAGCGCCGCGGCGAGCCGTGCGTGCTAGTGACGCTGGTAGAGGAAAAAGGCTCCACGCCGCGCAACGCCGGCTCAAAGATGGTCATTACGCTGACGAAATGCTTCGACACCCTTGGCGGTGGTCATCTGGAATACAAGGCCATGCACATCGCCCGCGACTTGCTGGAGCGTGGCGAGCTGGCCACTCGGCTGGAGCGCTTCGTCCTCGGCGCCAGCCTCGGCCAATGCTGTGGCGGCTCGGCCACGCTGCTGTTCGAGCCGCTTGGCCAGCCGCAGGCGCAGATCGCCGTGTTCGGGGCCGGTCATGTTGGCCGGGCGCTGGTGCCACTGCTGGCCAGCCTGCCCTGCCGGGTGCGCTGGATCGACAGTCGCGATGAGGAATTCCCACCTGCCATTCCAGAGGGCGTGAAAAAGATCGTGACCGACGATCCGGTTGCCGAGGTGAATGATATGCCGCCCGGCAGCTATTTCATCGTCATGACCCACAATCATCCTCTGGACCTGGAGTTGACGACCGCCATCCTGCAGCGCAACGATTTTGCCTATTACGGTCTGATCGGCTCAAAAACCAAGCGGGCTCGCTTCGAGCATCGCCTGCGTGAACGCGACTTCGCCCCGGACGTGGTTCAGCGCATGCGTTGCCCGCTGGGGATTGCCGAGGTCAAAGGCAAACTGCCGATGGAAATTGCCATTTCGGTCGCGGGCGAGGTCATCGCAGTCTATAACCGGGATTTCGGTAAAAAGACGAACGCTGAACGGGCTATAGATAGCGCCCTCCCGGCCGTGACCTAAGCGGAGGGATGATGCAATGGTGCTCCAAAAATCGTGGCTGGAGCCGCTCCCACCGGTCATCTGTGGTTAGGCTGAGCTCCACAAAGCCCAACAACCGAATAACCAGATACCCTGGAAGCGACCAGATGGCGCTCTGCTTCAGCCGCGATGTCGATATCGCGGCTGAAGCAGGATACCGCCCAGCTGCTCCCACGGATAACTTTTTCTACCACAATCCGAGCACCTAGTCGTCAAGTTGGACGATTACGTTGTCGGAGGCGCTTTAGCGAGGATTCTATGGTCGCGGCTGAAGCCCTTCCTACAAGAGCGCAGACATCATCAGCTTGCATGATTTCAAAGCCAAGTAGATAGCCTGAGCTTCGCAAAGCCCGGCAGCCATAGTGTTGGACTTCGTCGTAAGCTCCTTAACGCCAATCGCCTCGACCCACACTTACAAGCCAGTTGACCGCTGATAGGTATTTACAGCGGACCGCCAGTTATCGTCTTGCCCAGGCCGGCAAGGATGCCTTCGCCAGTTTCCTGAACAAGCTCGGCGTACCAGTTGCGGGTGAGCGCCGGGTCATGGCCATGGGTGGTCTCGGCGCGCTTGCGGGCGCGGCTGACGATGCTGCCGACCCGCTCGACTCGTGCGGCATCGTAGGCCGGCAGAGCCTGATGAAGGTCGTTGCCGTGTTCAGTCAGGCAGCAGGCCAACACCCAGGCGTCCTCCATAGCCTGGCAGCCACCCTGCCCCAGATCGGGCGCCATGGCATGGGCGGCATCGCCCAACAGAACGACGCGTTTATTAATCAAGGTTTTCAGCGGCTCGGTGTCATGAATCTCGACCCGAGCGATACCAGCCGGGTCCAACCGTTCGATCAGACGCTGAACGGGGGCCGCCCAGCCGGCGAAATGCTCGGTTAGTTCGTTGCGATAACGGCTGCGATCGTTAGGCGTACCGGCCGGCAAAGGCACGTCGAAAAAGAAATAGAACTCATCGCCGCCCATGGGCATCAGCGAAACCCGTTGGTGATCGCCCACGTATTGTGCCCATTCATGTGGCTCGCCCAGGTCCGGGCTGATCGCCACCCGGCCATTCCAGTTCACGTAACCACAGTAGTTCCGCGAGACAGCTCGGTTCACGACAAGATTCCGCAACTTCGAATGAGTGCCGTCAGCAGCGATCAAGAGATCGGCACGTTCGCGGCGGCCATCGGACAACAAGACTTCGACACCATCGGCATGCTGCTCGACGGCCTCGCAACTCACGCCTAGCGAAACCCGCTCAGAGCCTGCCGCGTCCAACAGGATGCGTTGCAATGCTGCCCGGGCGATGGGCCGCGCCGGCTGCCCTACGTCTCGATACAAGGGTTCGAGACTGAAATAAGTCAGCAGGTTTCCTTCGCGATTGCGGTAGCTCATGCTACGCATATCACCGCTGACCGCCGCGATATCCGGCCCCAACCCCAGCGCCTCCAAGACCTTCACCCCGTTAGGCCAGACGGAAATAGCCGCCCCGACGGGCGCCAGCTCCGCTGCACGCTCATACAGGCGAACCCGATGCCCGGCTCGTTGCAGGGCAATCGCGGCGGTCAGCCCACCCATGCCAGCGCCAATGATAATGATGTCGAGCGTTTGCATAGGAAATCCTTAGATGAAGGCTAAAGGAAGAAACAGGCTTAGGCTCAAGCAAAAACCTGACCACTCAGTCAGCATTCGCCTACTGGCGCAACGCTACATTGATCCCGATCACGAAGGCCGCTCTGGATATCGCAGACCACGAAGCAAACGCCTTCCATGCACATGTAAACCACGCACTCAATCAGCGCATCCAGCGCACGCATCGCCCTCTTCAAGGGCAGCGGATCAGCTTCCCCGATACATCGAATAACTATAGGGCGAAACCAGCAAGGGGACGTGATAGTGCTCGTCCGGCGAGGCGACACCAAAGCGCAGGACGACCTGATCCAGGAAGGCAGGCTCGGCAAGCGGCGCACCCTGCGAGCGAAAATAGTCACCCACGTGGAAGGTGAACTCATACACGCCAGCCTCCAGCGCATCGCCTTCGAGCAACGGTGCATCACAGCGGCCGTTCGCATTGGTGCGTACGTCGCTCACGGGAACACGTTGCGTGCCAGCGAGGCGAACCAGTTCAATACGGATATTGCTGCCGGGGCGGCCATTAGCGGCATCCAGCACATGTGTAGTCAAACGTCCCATTGCATCATCGGCATCAGTGGATGCCGCTCCTCTGGTAGTTGAGTCTCGGCTCATGAGCAGGCCACTTGCGTAGGGCGGGATTCATCCCGCCCTACATCAATTTCGGATCGTGAGCAGGCTCTAAGATAAGTAGTACATTACTTTTGCCTTGTACACGATAGGTGCCTGGGAATATTTCCTGACCACTTAGGCAGGTTTCTTGCTACAGGAGCCTTAGCCGTACCGCACGGTAACACGTTCGACGACCCAGCTCCTCTCGCTGGGGCAGCTCTGCTAAGGAACCTGTTTGTGAATAGCGTCTACCCGCGTAACCTTATTGGCTATGGCCAGACCCCACCCCATGCTCATTGGCCGGACAACTCCCGCATCGCCCTGTCCTTTGTACTCAACTATGAAGAAGGTGGAGAACGATGCATTCTTCACGGGGACAGGGAATCAGAGGCGTTTCTATCCGAGATGGTTTCGGCGCAGCCCCTTGCAGGAGCGCGCAACATGAGCATGGAGTCGCTCTATGAATACGGTAGCCGCGCGGGGGTATGGCGCATCCTTGAACTGTTCAAGCGCCACGATGTTCCACTTACCATTTTTGCCGTAGCCATGGCCGCTCAACGTCACCCTGAGGTCATCCGCACGATGGTTGAAGCTGGACACGAAATCTGCAGTCACGGCTATCGCTGGATAGACTACCAATACGTAGACGAAGCGGATGAACGTGAGCAGATGCAGAAAGCCATCAGCCTGTTGACTGAGCTTACAGGCCAGCGTCCGTTAGGCTGGTATACCGGGCGCACCAGCCCCAATACCCGTCGGCTGGTCATGGAGGAAGGCGGATTCCTTTATGATTCGGACACCTACGACGATGACCTACCCTATTGGGAACGCTCTCCGGCAGGCAAGCCGCATCTGGTCATACCCTACACGCTCGACACCAATGACATGCGTTTTACCCAGGCGCAGGGTTTTCATACGTCGGAACAGTTTTTTCATTACCTTAAAGATGCCTTCGATGTACTTTATGAAGAAGGCGCCACCTCACCCAAAATGCTATCCGTCGGCCTACATTGCCGCGTCATAGGACGTCCAGCACGCCTGGCCGGCCTCAAGCGCTTTTTAGAATATGCGCAAGGCCACTCGGGCGTCTGGTTTGCACGCCGTGTCGACATTGCACGACACTGGCATGAACACCATCCGATGGATCCTGCTGCATGAGTCATTTCAAAACCCTGACGCCAAGTACCCTAGACCGCGCTGAATTTATGTCGGTGTTTGGCAACATCTATGAGCACTCACCCTGGGTAGCGGAGCGGGTATACGATCAAGGCATCGACAACCACCTCGACCAGATCGAAAACCTTCATGCGCAGATGAGCGCTGCCCTTCTGGGGGCCAATCGTGACGAGCAACAGGCATTGATCAATGCTCATCCTGATCTCGCCGGCAAGGCGGCGTTAAGGGGTGAATTGACCAGTGCCAGCAGCGCCGAACAAGCTGGCGCAGGTCTGGACCAATGCACACCAGAAGAGCTGGTCCGGTTTACGGTACTCAACGAAACCTACAAAGCCAAATTCGGCTTTCCATTCATCATGGCCGTCAAGGGCAGCAATCGTCATCTGATTCTTCAGGCATTCGAGGAACGTATACGTCATACGCCTGAACAGGAATTTGCCTGCGCGCTCTCCGAGATAAACAAGATCGCTCTCTTCCGACTCCAGCAACTATGAGCCACTTATGAAAAGAACGTATAACGCCTCGTTCGAAAAGTACTTGAATCTGGCCGATGCGCGCCTGGGAACCCGCGTCATCCATGTCACGGATGACTGGTTCGCTGAGGCCAATCGCATGCTGCAGCCCCATGAGCCCGAGTGGAAAGAAGGCGTTTATGACGACAATGGCAAATGGATGGATGGCTGGGAATCACGACGTAAGCGCTTCGAAGGATACGATCATGCGGTCATCCGCCTGGGTGTGCCCGGCTTCATTAAAGGTGTCGATATCGATACCCGTTATTTCACTGGCAATTACCCACCCTCTGCTTCTGTAGAGGCCTGCTTTTCGCCCCATGGCGATCCAGACGCGGACACTCAATGGATCGAAGTGCTGCCTGCCGTAGAGCTACAGGGCAACAGTCACCACTACCATGCCTTCGATGATGAGCGCCCCTGGACGCACCTGCGCCTGAATATCTACCCAGACGGCGGTGTGGCTCGCCTGCGCGTTTATGGCATTCCTTATCGTGAATGGTCCAGGCAGGACACCACAGAAGTGCTGGATCTTGCTGCAGCGCTGAACGGAGGTCGCGCCCTAGCCTGCAATGACGAGCACTACGGCCGTATGAGTAATATCCTCAACCCAGGCCGGGCAGAAAATATGTCGGATGGCTGGGAAACCGCTCGCCGTCGCACGCCAGGCAATGACTGGGTTATCGTCGCACTAGGCCATCCTGGAGAAGTCGAGCGCATCGTGGTCGATACGCTGCATTTCAAAGGCAACTACCCAGACAGCTGCTCTATCCAGGCCGCCTATGTTCAAGGCGGCACCGACAGCCAGATCGAAACGCAAAGCCTTTATTGGCGCGAGCTGTTGCCCTCACAAAAGCTGCACATGCATCAGGAGCATGAGTTTGTTGAAGAGATTAAACCACTGGGGGCCATCACCCATGTACGCCTGAATATCTTTCCGGACGGCGGCGTCAGCCGTCTACGTCTGTTTGGCCGTATAACCAGGAAATGACCATGCGTCAGATACTCAAGCCTTATCCTCTTACCCAAGAAGCGTTTGCTCCGTTCGGCGATGTCATCGAGACCGCCGGGCGTGACCACTACCTTATCAATAATGGCTCGACCCAACGCTTCCACCGTCTGGCCGATGTTGATACAGGCCCGGATGACGGAAAGGCCATTATCAGCATCTTTCGCGCCCAGGCATTGGAGCTCCCGCTACGCATTCGCATGCTGGAGCGCCATCCCTTGGGAAGCCAGGCGTTTGTCCCGCTCAAAGGCAAGCCTTTTCTGGTCGTGGTCGCGCCCGCCGGTGATACGCCTAGTCCCCACGCCATCAGAGCCTTCATTGCCAACGGAGAACAAGGCATTAATTATCACCGAGGCGTCTGGCATCACCCTGTCTTGGCACTCTCGGATATCGACGACTTTCTGATCGTTGACCGAAGCGGCATAGCCAATAACTGTGATGAATACTATTTTGCCGATACGGTAGAACTCTGGTTAGAGGCAAGCCATTAATGCATAGGCAGCCAGTCAGTCGATAGCCTTCGACTGGCCGTCCCCAGGTCGACATACCGCTTGGTTATACTGATAGCCTTAGCCAGTGATCGCGACATGCAAAAACTTAGATGGATGCTGTTTGGCTCAGGGCTAACCCTGGTAGTGCTGAGCCTCTTCCTGTGGTTTGACAATGAGCAGATGTCTCCATTGATACAATCCACTCACACGCCCTCACCTATCAAAAATCCAGGCAGCCTTTACGCCACGGTACAATCGCAACAGATGCCACTTACTGCTACAGATGATTTCGCTCAGGTAGAAGGCATTATTCACGAACACTGTACGGTCTGTCATTCCAGTCAACCCACCAGCCCTTGTTTAGTGAGCAGCTCACCACCCTTGTCGTTGCTGTTAGTCATAAACATACCCGTTTGCCTATCCCTCATCCTAAGGGGGGAACGGTGTCCTGTCTTTCATGGGGCTCGTTCAGTAGTCGTCTTTGGTATAGCTATTTTTTTGAGGTGCCCATTTCGATGGTCATGGCGCGTCGCATGACCGTCATCCCATGATTGAGCGTAATGACCTCCTGCTGGTGCAGGTAGAGCAGGACGTGCTCTACGGCTTTTCGCCGCTGCGCAGCTGACACTTCGCTTTTTAGATAGAGGTCATTTTCAATCAGCGAAACTAGCTTACCAAACGTGGTTTCTACCAGGAGATCCTTTCTTCGCTCGCCAGGTGGCAGCTTGCTGATAAAGAAATCCAGCATTAGGGTGGAGATGACTCGGCGTTTATACCCCAGTTTTTCCAGCTACACGGGCGGCAGCACCCTCCTGGCTATCGTGCCGATGCATGAGCCATGCGGTATCCTCGGCAGACAACGAGCCAAACGGCTTGACCCTGCTGCCCTGCCTGGGTAGGAGCTTGTCCAGATGTCCGTGCCAGCGCGCCGGGTTTCCTCCGTCCTCAGCTTTCGTGCCTTGGCCGCATCGAGGGGCAGCTCAATACGGTTTCGCAAGCGACTAGTCATACAGGAGTCGTGCTCCAGATAGGATCCAATACCTCCAACCAACTTCTGCGAAAGTCATGGGGCCGATAAGGCGTGCCTGGTAAGAGAGTGCTGCCATTGCTGGGAGTGTTTAGCCGCCTATCTTAAGCTAAGTCTTGATGCCTATTTGGGGGCCTGATATCAACTGCAATTAAGCAGTTCTGTGAATCAGCGAGTCGATTCGGTCAAAGGTTCAGCTAACCCAACCCCTTGGTGATACAGCGGTTAGGTCACCGCTCTGCCCTTCTTCTCTTCACAGTCTCAGAGCATGAATATGGTTACGTTTACATACTTAGCTAGGTTAGCTAAGCTAGGTTAGCTAACCCTGTATACCGAGGTCTATCATGACTCCAGAAACTGTAAACATTCACGATGCTAAAACCAACCTGTCCAAGATTATCGACGAGGTAGTTAGTACAGGTGTAGAACAGATTATTGCCAAAGCTGGTCGGCCAATGGTTAAGGTGATCCCTTACACTGAAACGCCTCAAAAGCGCATTGGAATGCTGGATGGTATGTATCCGTCTGTGCCAGCCGATATTGATGCGCAATTCAAAGACGATATTGAGGCAATGTTCAACGTATGACCCTTATCGTCGACACG
Source organism: Pseudomonas sp. JZ114 (assembly GCF_051027705.1). NCBI lineage: Bacteria > Pseudomonadati > Pseudomonadota > Gammaproteobacteria > Pseudomonadales > Pseudomonadaceae > Pseudomonas > Pseudomonas sp. JZ114. The sequence goes on along the minus strand of NZ_CP069257.1, from coordinate 466,268 downwards.
CACCTTTTACTGTGGGCCTGCTTTGACAGCACTAAATTGCCAAAGCAGGCTCTACCACTCCTGACAGGGCCTGGCATGCTGTACTTTAGTGCCGCTAGCATTTGGGAGATCGGTATCAAACGTGCATTAAACAAGCCAGACTTTCCTTACGATCCAGCAGTGACACGAACAGCGCTAATTGGTGCGGGTTACCGAGAGCTACCGATTAGCTCCAGTCACAGTATTACTGCTGCCGCGCTGCCATCGCACCACAACGACCCATTCGACAGATTGCTGATTGGCCAAGCTATTGAGGAAGGCATGTTTCTACTAACCTGCGACCACATATTGACTAAGTATCAGGCGCCGATTCGCTACCTGGGTTAACCCCTTCAATCGAAGCCTTTTGTAAAAGATTTGCATCAGTAACTACTACAAAACGACCTCCGTAGTTTAGTAACCATTGCGTCTTGAGTACATGGACTGGATAAAAGTGCCTAACAGTTAACTACTCCCTTTACTTCTCTCTACAGTAACGAAAATTCCTTATTCCTACCGAAAAAACCATCATCCACCATCCTCATCAAGCACTGAACTCCTTCCTTTAGCTCGCAGTCCACTTCAAATCTTTTCCTGACACATCGGAGTTCCCATGAAACCCTATATCGTCTGCCATATGATGTCCTCCCTAGACGGCCACGCGCTGACTGATGGGTGGGATCGTGCATTCAAGAAAGCCGCTGGAGATTTGTATGAAAAGCTTGCGCAGACGTTCGAATTTGATGCGTGGATCTGTGGACGCGTGACAATGCAGGAAATCGCTCACGATGAGGGATATCCGACAGGACTTGCAAAATCATCAATTCCACGCACCCATCATATCGTCGAGCGAAGTGCAGAAACGTATGCGGTATCAATTGACCCGCAGGGTAAAGTAGGATGGAAGAGCAGTCAGGCGTTGGGTTCACACGTGGTTGAGGTGTTGACCGAGGCGGTGGCAGACGACTATCTGGCGTATCTGCAGTCGATCGGCGTGTCGTACATCTTTGCGGGCAAGACCGAGATCGACTTGCAACAGGTCATTACTATCCTAGCGGAAGAGCTGAACTGCAAGCGGCTGATCGTCGAGGGCGGCCCGCATGTCAGCGGCTCATTTATCAATGCCGGCTTGGTGGACGAGGTCAGTGTGTTGGTTTTGCCGCTGGTGGACGGCCGTGGTGAACATCCTGCGTCATTCGAGGTGGCGTCGTCGGCCTGGAGACAACCTGCACATCTGCAGCTTACTTCTGCAGAGGTGCAAGAGGGCGGAGCTGTCTGGCTGCGCTATCAGAAGGCCTGATATGTAGTGGTCTACTGATTCCGGACACCGATTTAGGCGAGTATGCTCGCCAGATAGAGGTGGCTGATGACCAAGCAACGTCGTTCTTTTTCCGCCGAATTCAAACGCGAGGCTGCAGGCCTCGTGCTCAATCAAGGCTATAGCTATATCGAAGCCAGCCGCTCGCTTGGGGCGGTCGAGTCCGCGTTGCGTCGCTGGGTTAGTCAACTCCAGCAGGAGCGCAACGGCGTTATTCCGCAGAGCAAGGCAATGACGCCTGAGCAGCAGAAAATATAGGAACTGGAAGCTCGAATCCCTCGACTTGAACGGGAGAAATCCATTTTAAAAAGGCTACCGCGCTCTTCATATTGGAAGAGCACGAGCGCACGCGCTGATTGATCAGCTGAGTGCCCAAGAGCCGGTCGATTGGCTTTGCACAGTCTTTGATATTACTCGCTCGTGTTACTACTCCCACCGCCTCAGGCGCCGAGCTCCGGACGTTGAGCGGCTTCGGTTGCGTAGTCGGCTCAACGAACTGTTTACGCAAAGTCGAAGCGCCACCGGTAGCCGTAGCATCATGTCGATGATGCAGGAAGACGGTGAGCAAATCGGGCGGTTCAAGGTGCGAGGACTGATACGGGAACTGGAGTTGGTTAGCAAACAACCTGGATCACGTGCCTATAAACAGCGACGGTTGAGCGGCCTGACATTCCAAACATCTTGAATCGAGAGTTTGAGGTGCCGGCGCCGAATCAGGTCTGGTGTGGCGACATCGCCTACATCTGGATTCAAGGGAAATGGCATTACCTAGCTGTCGTTCTGGACCTCTATACACGACGAACTGTGGGTTGGGCGCTGTCAAATAAGCCGGATGCGGATCTGATCATCAAGGCGCTGGGTATGGCTTACGAACAACGGGGCAGACCTCAAGGGCTGCTGTTTCACTCGGTTCAGGGCTCGCAATATAGCAGTCGCCAGTTTCGCCAACGGCTCTGGCGTTACCGCATGCGCCAAAGCATGACCCGTCGTGAAAACTGCTGGAATAATGCGCCAATGGAGCGTGTGTTTCGCAGCTTGAAAACTGAATGGATACCGACTGTGGGCTATATGACAGCTCAAGAAGCGCACCGCGACATCAGTCATTACCTGACGCATCGGTACAACTGGATTAGGCCGCACCAATTCAACAATGGACTGGCCCCAGCTCAGGCCGAGAAAAAACTTAACGTCGTGTCCGAGATTAGTTGACCACTACATCGAAACGCTTATGTAACCAAAGAAGCGGATCACAGTCAGACTGAGGTAGGCAACAGCGTGCTAGCGACAGAACTCATTAGCACCTAAAACTGTGATGAAGTGTTGTTAAGCCATATCAGCCAATGCTATTTAGAAAAAACAATAATACCAAAGGACATAAATTATGGATCTTCGGCAGCTACGTAGTTTCGTTGTGCTTGCCCAGACACTAGATTTCGGTATAGCTGCTCAGCAGCTCAGCATCACGAAACCGCCGTTGAGTCGCCAAATCGCAACCCTAGAAGAGTCCCTCGGAACGCCTTTGTTTATCCGTAACTTTCGTTCTCTAGCGTTGACCCCTGCCGGAAAAGCTTTTTTGCAAGTACGACCCGGTTGTTGGCTGACATAGATGCCGCTATACAAAAGGCACAAGCGACTGCATTAGGGGAGCGAGGCGAACTTCGAATTAGTTTTACAATGTATTCAGCATGGTACGTATTGCCTGAGCTTGTCGCAGTATTTGCTAAATTGCGCCCAGATATAGCGATAATCCTTGACGAGACTCTTCCTAATAATATGTATCAAGCGCTTATAACAGGGGATGTCGATATAGGAATTAGCTTTCCACTACAACTTACCCATTCGTTGTGCTACAAGATCCTATATCGAGAACCTCTTTGTGCAGTGTTGCCTAATCATCATTCCTTAGCTTCTGAGCTGCGCATATCAGTAGGCGATTTGGCTTCAGATCATTTTGTGGCATTTACGAACTCTACTGCGCCAAGATTGCATGAAACAGTGTCCGCTTGCTGCCGTCAATACAATTTTGAACCCCTTATCAAGGTCGAAGCACACTTGCAGCAGAACATTATCGATCTTGTCGCTAAAGGTATCGGTGTGGCCCTAGTACCAGACTCTATGAGGAAGATAAAAGTTCCTGGAGCTGTGTTTCTACCTCTGATTGAGTCGCCTGTAATCGAACAGGGCATCTATTGGAATCCAAAAAATAAGAATCCTTGTCTGCCTTACTTAATAAGCTATCTCAGTGGCATACATAAGTATTAGAAGAGCTAGCTGGTGATTTTGTGTTAGATGATAAATTTAACACCTATGCGTTCATTGATAGCTTCTGGTCTTGCAGAATCAACATCTGCCTTTGACCCATGCTTGTCATAACCTTGGCAAGCTTGAGCACCGCTCCTCATCAGGACATACCTAAGCGAATATAGGCTTAGGTTAGATTAACCATACTGTTTAACCTGGATGGTCGTAGCTAAACTCAATAAATGAAATGCCGTAATTATGGGTTGGCGAAACCCCGATTGTCATGTGCCATGAACTGCAAAAGATGCCTATTGGTGGATGCTAGCGTATCGATATTCGCACCCTCAACCTGCGTCCAGTAGACTTAGCAAGGCAATGTGCGTCCGCTTAACCTACCCTTGGCTTGGCTAGAGTTGACACAAATATACTCGGATGTTCAGCTCATACATCGTCCGGCGCAAAACGCGTGTCGCTCCGGCTGGCCTGCACTTGCTTGTGGTTATTATTATGAAAGACGGTTGATTCATCACTGTGGAATGCTACCGACTTGTCATATCGCCTAAGATAGGTACGTATTGCTAATATAGCTAAAGTTGACTCGACTTGGTTTGGTTTACTGAGCGTCAAGTGTGGGTAAGAAACGGCTAGAGTTCGACTGAGGTTACTGCTGCGACGGTAGACGCCTATACCGCCTGGAGATGACCCCAGGCGGTATATGCTAACAATAAACGAGTAATAGGCTGCATGAATTCTACAATGATTGTTCAAGCATCCAGGCATAATCATCTGCAGTGGCTATACGCGGATTGGTCTTGTGGCTGTGGTCCGCCAAAGCCCCCTCGATGATTCGTGTAAACATCGCCTTCTTTACATCAAGCTGCGTCAGGCTATTGGGTAATCCCAAGCGTTGATTCATCGCTCTGATAGCCGGTACGACTGCTTCTGCACCGCCCACATTCATTGCCTGAGCGATGCGCTCCAACTTGTTTTCCTGCCGGACCGATTCCGAGCTAGCATTAAAGGTGATTACGGCCGGCAGAAAAATTGCGTTTAGCGTCCCATGATGCAAACGCGGATTAAGGCCTCCTAACGAATGACTGAGGCTATGTACACACCCCAGCCCTTTCTGGAAAGCCATTGCCCCCTGCATAGAGGCACTCATCATGTTTAGGCGAGCCTCCCGATCAGCTGGCTGGTGTGTAGCGCGCTCAATATGAAGCCATGCTCGTCGTAATCCATCCAAGGCAATTCCATCAGCCGGCGGGTTGAATGCAGGCGACATAAAGGTTTCCAGACAATGAGCAATTGCATCCATACCAGTGGCAGCGGTTAACAAAGGAGGTAAGCCTAGCGTTAACTCTGGGTCACAAATAGCCGCTTTGGGGATCAAGTGTGGCGACAGCACGCCTACTTTACGGCCGTCATCCAGAATCAGAATAGCGCCACGACCTACCTCACTCCCAGTACCTGCCGTTGTAGGGATAGCAATTACAGGTGCCGTACGGGCAGTGATACGCCCCACTCCACCCTCGATAAAGGCAAAGCTCTTCAATGGTCCTTCATGGGTACCGCAAACAGCAGCGCCCTTGGCCAAATCAATTGAAGATCCCCCTCCAATGGCAATGATCCCATCACAGCCCTGGGAACGATAAAGCTCTGCAGCAGCGCGTACAGCCGCCTCGTTTGGATTAGCTGGCGTCTGGTCAAAAATATCGACTAAATGCCCACGGGAGAGATGCGTCAGAACGCGATCCACAATACCTGTAGCTCGCACGCCGGCATCAGTCACTACCAGAGGTTTTTGTATACCAATGCGATCACATTCCTGCTGCAATAACGCAATCGAGCCGTAATCGAACTGAATCTGAGTGAGATAGCTGATAAGAGCCATAGTAGGTTCAACCTTGTGCGGAGATTGTTTTTGTAATAGCTGAAGCGCCTATGCCTTAAATACAATCAGGGCACTGGCGAATCCAGGACAAGCTTTGCCTTACGACCTGACACTACTGCATGGGTACTTTTGCAGCTAATGAAGGGGTCTGATACAACTATAAGAAAAGGTTATATCCATGCTGCCTTCTGTCACCTCCATCTTTTCACGCTTACGGCTCAAGCAGTTGCGCCTCCTGATAGCATTGGGTGAGCAAGGCTCGCTCGTCAAAGCAGCCGAACACGTCGCTATCAGTCAGCCGGGAGCCACGAAAGCGCTACAGGAGATTGAAACGATATTAGGGGCGCCCTTGTTCACAAGGACCAACCGAGGGCTGGAGCCAAACGACTTAGGTTATTGTGCTATTCGCTACGCACGCCTAATCCAGACAGACTTAACGCATTTACGCGATGAGATGATTGGCATATTGCAAGGGCATGGCGGTCGCCTATCGGTTGGAGTCATCATGGGAGCCGTGCCGTTCGTAACCAAAGCATTGAGTAGACTGCTAGATAAGCAGCCGGCTTTGTCGGTAAAAATCGTAGAAGATACCAGCGCTCAACTGCTGACTTTGCTTGATGATGGGCGTATTGATCTGGCTATCTGCCGCACCAGCATCAGCCGTCACCCTGATTCCTACGACAGCCTAGATATTTGTGACGAAACGCTAGCGGTAGTAGCGAGCCCGAAACATCCAATGGCGCATTGTGAAAAGCTTTCCCTCAAAGACCTTTCAGACTCACGCTGGGTTGTGTACTCAGCCAACATGCCCATGCGCCTGCTCCTAGAGCGAGAGTTCCATGAGGCTGGCCTGCGCTTTCCAACGTATCTGGTCGAAACCACTTCGGCTCTTGCAACCTTGACCCTACTTCAGCAAAACCCTTCTTTTGTAGCACTACTTTCCAACGACGTAGCACACTTCTTCACGCACTTTAGCCTAACGACACGATTGCCATTAATACTATATGGCCGTAGTGATCCTTATCAGCTAATTACACGGCGTGGCACAACTCTCTCACCTGTAGCCAAGCTGTTCACCGAGGTTTTGGCAAATACTGAAAATCCTTTTTTATGAGCGGCATCTGTTCTAAAGAGCGCCTTTTACTTAGAAAGGCACGTCTTGTTGATTTGTTTGGATGATCTATAGCAATTGGCGGCGACTGAGATTTTTCATCAAAGCCAACACGCCGAAGTCCCAAGGCGCTATAGCGTTACTATGATTCACCCGGTTATGTAATCCCCCTAATTGAGCGCTAGAAATAGTAACCCGATCATGTAACTTATGCGTAAAACCACCGCCTGGATGATCACGATCCTCAGTCGGAGCGAAAAGCGTTCCCATAAAAAGTAAAAACCCATCGGGATATTGATGGTTGCGATTGATTGTCTGATTCACTAAATCCAATGGGTCACGGCTGATCTGACTCATCGAACTACGGCCATTTAGAACAAAGCCGTCTTCCCCTTCTACGCGTAAATCCACGTCGCAAGAACGTATATCGTCTATCCCAAAGCTTTCATCGAACAGTCTAATAAACGGCCCAATGGAACAGGATCCATTGTTGTCTTTGGCCTTACTTAGTAACAGGGCGCTACGGCCCTCGAAATCTCGCAGGTTAACGTCATTACCCAGGGTAGCGCCTACAACCTCACCACGACTATTTACCACCAGAACAACCTCAGGCTCGGGATTGTTCCAGGTCGAGCCCGGGTGCAGACCAATATCCATTCCACTCCCGACCGAAGCCAATACGGGCGCCTTGGTGAATATTTCAGCGTCAGGCCCTATACCCACCTCTAGGTATTGAGACCAGAGATCCTGCTCGATTAGCAACTCCTTTAGCTGCTGTGCGCTGTCCGAGCCTGGCACCACGTTACGCAAGTTATCACCAATGATGTTACGCACCTTGGCACGAATCGATTCGGCTTTCTGGGGATTACCACCGGCACGTTCTTCGATAACGCGCTCGACCATGCTGGCCGCAAAGGTAACCCCTGCTGCCTTGATCACCTGCAAGTCTGCAGGCGGTAGCAGGCTTGGTAACCTGGGATCTCTTTGACTTCCGCTATTAGCCAGTAGCTCCGCTACTGAGCAGAGATACGTTCCAGGCGCTTCCCGTAAGTGTGATAAGAGATCAGGCCTTTCAAACAAAGCACTTAAGGTCGATGAAGATGAGGACAGGTCATATACCCCTTCATCGCGCAGCTGGATCGGGGAAGGTCCTGCCAGATCTCCCGGAACCCAGGCGCGACCAATCAAAGTACCTTTTAGACCATCAGCAGGCAGTGTGTTTTCAGATGTCAGCAAGAGCGGTATAGCCATGGATATTCTATCTCTTCTTAGAAGCGACTAGGCCCCACTCGGCCTGAAACCGATATAGCCGACATGGAGTAGAGCAATGAGCTGTGCGACCATAACCAACCGTACCGTGGCCCGACCAATGACAATTTTTCAAGGGACGATATGACTTTGTTATCGAAACAGGACGCCTTAGGGATACCGGAAAGAACAGGCAAGTCGTTCGCGTTGCAGAGTTGGCTGCGTTTTCGGCATCTGGTCTTGATCGATACGTTGGCGCGTACCGGCAACATGCACTTGGCGGCACAACAGATGTGCCTAAGCCAGCCGGCTATCAGCAAAATGCTTCGCGACATTGAAGAACAGTTCGGCTTTGCTCTGTTCGAGCGCCTGCCTAGAAAACTAGCTGTAACGGAGTTAGGGCAGGTAGTTGTCCGCTATGCCCAAAGTACCCTTAATGACAACCTCGCTTTTAGTCGACAATTAGACAATTTGCGCCATGGTGGTTATGGCTATATCAAAATCGGAGCAATTTACGCTGCAACGGCGCTTACGCTGCCTAAGGCCATATTGCTGATGAAGCAGAAGCGCCCATTATTGTCCATCGAGCTAGTCGAGCAAACCAGCGACTATTTGCTACAAATGCTAGAGCATAAGCAGCTCGATTTGGTTGTAGGGCGCTTTACGGAATCATACCAGCAGCAGTATTTCACTTATCAGCCGTTGGCCAGTGAGCCCTTCCTGATTGCTGTAAATCCCTCCCACCCCCTCTGTACACAAAAAGATATTTCAGCCAAAGAGCTGATTGATTGGCCCTGGGTACTCTACCCTTTGAATACTCCCCTTCGACAGATGATGGAGCATGCGTTCGGTCAAGCCGACATAGCCTCTCCTGTCGATAGCATAGAGACCACATCGGTACAGACAACCCTGCATCTTTTGCAAAATAGCAACGCTCTAGCCCTTCTCCCCGAAACCGTTGTACGACCCTATCTAACCAGTGGAAGCCTGCATGCCTTATCGAGCACCTTCAGCATTAATCCGCTAGGCTATGGCATCCTGACTCGAAAAGATGAACTCCTGTCTCCTGTCGCCCAACTATTTATTGACATGCTCGAGTTCAGTGCCAATGCCGACATGCAGTTAAGCAGCATTGATAACCAACCGTTATAGCTTGATGAGAAAGCTTCATTAGACAGCGCGCCCCCGTGCTTAATAGCTTGGCTTCGACGCACTTCTCATGTATTGCAACTCATGCAGACATGAAGACGCCTCGATCATCACTGACAATAATTTCAATAAGTGAGACCAGCCATGAACAACAAGAATCGCCTTGAGCGACGCTCCTTTCGTCTACTGAAGACCCTATTGTTGCCCGCCTTACTGGTCTCGCCGCTAATGGTCATGGCCGCCTATCCCGAAAAGCCTATTCAATTAATCGTCCCTTGGGCTGCTGGAGGTGGTAGTGATGCCGCAGCTAGAGGTATTGCCGCTGCTCTAGAAGAGCAACTAAAGACTACGATCAACGTCGTCAACCGCCCTGGGGGCAGTGGTGTCGTTGGGCATACTGCCATGGCAGCGGCCAAGCCGGATGGTTATACGCTGGGCTTTATTACGGGTGAATTGAACATGCTGCATTGGCAGGGCCTTACCAAGCTTAGCCATGAAGATTTCACCCCCATTGCCATGACTAACTATGACTATCCGGGCGTGCAGATTGCTGCCAATGCACCGTATGACACCGTGCAATCGTTACTACAGGCTATCAAGAGCAAGCCCAAAGGCACATTCAAAGCCTCTGGCACTGGTCTTGGGGGAATCTGGCATATCGCTTTTGCCGGTCTGCTCCTTGATCAGGGCATCGCCCCTGATCACATAACCTGGATTCCAAGCCAAGGGGCTGCCCCAGCAATGGTTGAACTGGCCGCAGGAAGCGTGGAAATAGTTCCTTCCTCGGTCCCTGAGGCACGTTCGATGATCGATGCCGGCAAAGCCAAAGGCCTTGCCGTTGTAGCGCCCCAGAGAAACCCCAGCTTTCCTGATATTCCTACGCTCAAGGAAGCGACTGGTAGTAATTACATCCTGGGTGAATGGCGCGGTGTTGCCGGTCCGAAAGGTATGGACCCTGAGGTCGTAGCAACACTGGAGAAAGCGCTTGACGCTGCTTATCAAAGCGACACCTACCAGAGCTTCATGAAGAAACAAGGTTTCGGCGTAGAGTGGCGCAACGCCACTGACTTCAAAGAGTTTTTGAAAACGAACAACGCCTATATGGGCGGCATTATTGAAAAGGTAGGCCTGAAAAAATAGGTCTTTCCAGGAGCTGTCTGCCTCAAAGTAGATCAATTTTGGCGCAGCCAGTTTTTATATGCACAACCGGAAGGGCCTTCGTATGAAAGATCTGGTTATCGGCCTGTTTTTCGCAGCTTTAGGAATCGTCGTTCTGTTCATGGCTCAGGATTTTCCGTCTATTAGCGGCCTGAAGTATGGTGCCGGTCTGTTCCCCTCGCTAATCGGTATCGGCTTAATCCTTGCCGGTCTGTTCCTCGCAGCAGGCGCAGCACGCCAAGTTATTAAAAGTGGCGCCGCAGAAGGTGGCTCTCTCCGTTTTGCTCGCCCCTCTCTGCAGGGACTGACACCATTAATACCCTGTGTCATGGTAGTAGGTTACATACTGCTCAGTGAGACCGTAGGCTCAACGCTGTACTTGATGATCGCCATGTTCATCCTGTTCTGCCTTCGTGGCACAAGGGTACTAACGGCGTTACTGATAGCCATAGGATTCTCGCTCTTAATTAGCGTGGCCTTTACCTATCTGCTTTCCGTACCCTTACCAAAGGGACCTTTGGGAATATAAGGAATTTGCCATGTCTGAACTTCTTGAAGGTTTTTTATTGGTCTTCAATTTCCAAACCCTACTGGTCATTCTTCTGGCAGCTCTGTTTGGTGTCTTTGTCGGTGCGGTTCCTGGGCTCTCCGCGACGATGGCAGTGGCGCTACTCGTACCTATCACGTTTTACATGGATGCCACATCGGCTATCGCCGCAATCATTACTACGGCAGCAATGGCTATCTTTGCGGGCGATATTCCTGGAGCCTACCTCAACATTCCCGGTACACCCGCCTCTGCCGCCTACGTAGGCGATGCCAGCAAACTCGGTCGCCAAGGGCGCGCCCGTGAGTGTCTAGGTACGAACCTGATCTGTTCTGTAATCGGGGGCTTAGCCGGCACTATTGTTCTCATCCTTGTAGCACCCTCTCTCGCTGAATTCGCACTGAACTTCAGTTCGTTTGAGTATTTTTGGCTAGCCGTACTCGGCTTGAGCAGCGCCGTTTTCATCTCCCAGGGTTCGCCAGTCAAAGGTTTTCTTTCTCTGATGGTCGGCTTGCTGCTGGGTACCGTTGGGCTAGATATGGTAACCGGTACGCCGCGCTTTACCTTCGACATACCCGACCTTATGGCAGGCATCAACTTTATTCCTGTCATGATTGGCTTCTTCGCGCTGAACGAGGTCATGAAGCTTTATGCTTCAAAGGAAGTGATCTCTACAAAGGGCTCATCTCTTTCCATTCCACAGCAAGGTACCGTATTTGGCGCAGTACCCGGTCATTTGAAACGCTATTGGCGTAATGCTGCTCGCGGCAGCACATTAGGCGTTCTGATTGGAGCGCTCCCCGGAGCGGGAGCTGATATTGCTGCCTGGATTTCCTATGCCATCAGCAAGAAGCGCTCCAAAACGCCAGAGCTGTATGGCACGGGACACATGGAAGGTATCGTTGATGCCAGCTCAGCAAACAATGCTGGTATCTGTGGTGCTTGGGTGCCTGCGCTGGTATTCGGAATCCCTGGCGATTCGATCACCGCTATCGTGATCGGCGTGCTCTATATGAAAGGCATGAACCCTGGACCTACCATTTTCATGGACAACAGCAGCATGGCCTATGGGCTGTTTATAGCGTTCTTTGTGGCTAACCTGATCCTGATTCCGGTTGGATATCTGGCTATTCACGGAGCCCATATTTTTGCCATCACACCAGCCAAGTTACTAATGCCGATTATTCTCTGCTTCTGCATTGTCGGTGCCTTCGCTATCAATAACACCCTGACCGACGTCTGGATCATGCTGGCCTGTGGAATCGCAGCCTATGTACTCAGTACGGCAGACTTCCCCACTGCTCCTGCAATTCTAGGCCTGGTACTTGGCAATATTCTCGAAACCAATTTTCTGACGTCTATTCTCAAGGCTAATGGAGACTTGATGGCTTTTTTCCAGCGGCCTATCAGCGCCTCGTTGGGCGCTTTGGTCTTGCTGATCGTGCTGTACCCATTGATATCCAAACTGTGGCTGAAACGCCGGGCGGCATCCGCGCTACAGTCCGCTCAAGGAGGCCATTGAATGATCGTTGTTAATGCCATCGAGCTGGAAACCCTGATTCATCAATTGTTTGAAAAGGCCGGCGCCTCTGACGTGGTGGCCAGTACAGTAGCCCGTGTATTAGTAGAAGGCGATCTGCTCGGCCACCATACTCATGGAGTTAAACTCGCCCAGGGCTATCTCAAGGATATTCGTGCAGGACATGCCAAGGTCGATGCGCAGCGGCTGGAAGTGGTCAAGCAGTCGCCGGTCTGTACGCTATACGATGCCGATTATCTGTTAGGCCCTTATGTGGTTAGCCAGGCTCTGGACGCTACTACCCACGCTGCACGCCAGTACGGCGTAGGTGTCGCTAACATTCGACGCTCGCATCATATCGCCTGTTTGGCCGCATACCTTCAACCTGTTACCGAGCAAGGACTGGTGCCTATTGTTTTGTCTTCTGATCCTGCGGTCGCGTCAGTAGCCCCTTATGGAGGACTAGACCCTGTTTATACGCCGAACCCTTTAGCGATTGGCATTCCCAATGAGGGTGAGCCCATTCTAATCGATGTCAGCATGTCGACGATTACGAACGGATTGGTAAACAGGACCCGGCAAGAGGGTGGCCAACTGCAACATGAGGCCCTGTTGGATAATCAAGGCCAACCGTCTCGAAACCCCGAGGATTTTTTTACCAACCCTCCTGGCAGCATCCTTCCGCTGGGCGGGCTCGAGTTTGGCCATAAAGGCTTTGCCCTGGGCATCATGGTCGAAGCCTTGACGTCAGGCCTTGGAGGCTTTGGCCGGAAAGACGGGGTTAGTCAGTGGGGCGCAGCCGTGTATGTGATGACGCTGGACCCCGAGTTCTTTGGCGGGCTTGCCGCCTTTAAAGCAGAAATGAACCACTTTGTTGAACGCTGTCAGAACAGCCGACCCAGGATACAAGGTCAGTCAGTACGCATGCCAGGGCATGCTGGCCTCGCTCGGCGCAGGCGTTATCTGGAAGAAGGAATCCCATTGCCTACTGACGTACTGGATGCTGTTCGCGCAGCAGCACAGGAAGGCGGACTGAGTAGCCCCTTTTAACTCCTTGACGTGGTAAGTCTTATGATCAGCCCGCTAAGCTACCAGGTAACAAGGATTTAACATCTCGCCTAACAGACAGGCCTGACGGGATAACCCGTAAGGCCTGTCGCACAAGACAGTTACGTTAATACAGCACGTTTAGAGGCAAAGGACTTGAGCGGTATAGCGTCGGCAGCCGCTCGCCATTTTGGATCATGAATAAGGTCGGCGCTGAGTTCATCAAGACTGCTACAACCTAGCAACCCCAGCGTACGCTCGACCTCGGTTCGCAAGATGTCGATGGCACGACAAGCCCCAGGCCCCTTGCCTGCTGCCAGTCCATAAAGCCCTGCCCGTCCGATCAACACGCCATCGGCGCCTAGCAGTAAAGCCTTCACGATATCGCTACCCCGGCGAAAGCCACCATCGAGAAAGATTTCAAGCTTTCCCTTTGCAATACGTGCTACCTCCGGCAATGTCTCCATGGCTGATACCGAACCGTCGAGTTGACGGCCGCCATGATTTGACAGAACGATGCCATCTACACCGTATTGAAGGGCCAACTCGACATCAGCCGGGTGGATAATCCCCTTGATGATCAGCCGACCTTTCCACATGTCTCGAAGCCAAGCGATATCCTGCCAATTCAGGCTAGGATCAAGCTCAGCAGCCAAGGCGCTGGCAGCACCTTTTACTGAGTCCCTTCCAGGCGGCAAAAGGTCACCCAGGTTCTTGAAGCGTGGCACGCCACGAGGCACTAACACATCCCAGACCCACTCGGGATGCATCGCCACGTCTAGCTGGTTACGCCAGTTGAGCTTGAGAGGACGTATATAGTTTCGGCGATCCCACTCACGGTTTCCGAAAATCGCACTATCAGTAGTAACGACAATCGCCTCCAGATTCAGTGCTTTTACTCGCTCCACCAGTTTGGCCACATGATCCCGGGTACGATACAAATAGATCTGCATCCAAGCACGCACGCCTTCGATCCGGGAAATATCTTCAATGGACGTGGTCGAGGCATTACTTAACACAAAAGGAATACCCGCTTGAGTTGCCGCTTCGGCCAACCGAAGATCCCCTTTATCTGTGAGCAAACCGTTGAAACCCGTAGGCCCAATCAAAAATGGCAAAGCTGAAGGTTTGCCAAAGAATGAGCGCGACAGGTTGCGTGTACTAACGTTGCGAAGTGTTCTCGGTTGCAACGTGATGCTTTCAAAAATGCTTCGGTTACGCTTAAGCGTAAATTCATCATCGGAGCCGCCCTCTACGTACTCGAAGGAAAAATTGGGGAGTCGACGCCGAGCAACTTCCCGCAACTCTTCAATATTCTGCGCACGCAGATAGTCACGACCAGAATAGAGTCGCCTTTTCATGTATTGACCCGTCATTCGAGAGGACAGTCGCCCGCAGGCAACTGTCGAAAACCAGAAGGTGAGCGCTGATAATGGGATCAGCCCTGCCAGGCCTTTACGTCCTGACGTTGCTCACCTAACCCTGAAATACTCAAGGTCATGCAGTCACCGGCCTTGAGAAATTGAGGTGGATTCATACCGGCGCCTACGCCCGGTGGCGTACCGGTACAAATCACATCGCCAGGATTAAGCGTCATGAATTGGCTTATATAGCTAACGATCTCATCGACTCCGAAAACCATGGTGCGGGTATTACCCTGCTGGCGCACCTCGCCATTTACTGCCAGACGTAGCTCCAGGTTGCTTATGTCACTGATTTCATCAGGCGTTACTAACCACGGGCCGATAGGCGCAAAGGTGTCGGCACTTTTTCCCTTATCCCATTGCCCGCCACGCTCAAGCTGGAACGAACGCTCGGACACGTCATTCACGATGCAGTAGCCTGCGACATGTCGCAAAGCCTGGTCACGCTCGACATACTGTGCTCGACGTCCAATGACGATACCCAACTCCACTTCCCAGTCCGTTTTGGTCGAGCCACGAGGAAGAATCACCGTATCGTTAGGCCCCACGACGGCACTGGTTGCCTTCATAAACAGCACGGGCTCAGAGGGCACAGGCAAGCCGGACTCTCTGGCATGATCGGCATAGTTCAATCCCACACAGACAATCTTTCCGATGGAGGCTACAGGTGGCCCAAGCCGGACATTGCCTGAAACAGAAGGCAGACTGGTATGATCCAGTGTGGCCAACTCCGTAAGACGCTCCATGGACAGCGTTGCG
Source organism: Pseudomonas sp. JZ114 (assembly GCF_051027705.1). Lineage (NCBI taxonomy): Bacteria > Pseudomonadati > Pseudomonadota > Gammaproteobacteria > Pseudomonadales > Pseudomonadaceae > Pseudomonas > Pseudomonas sp. JZ114. The sequence continues at coordinate 450,838 of NZ_CP069257.1, read as the reverse complement.
CTATCAATATCGGCAACGATGGCGGATAGATCACGAATCACCCCGCTCGCGTCCAGCAGGCCGGGCTTCTCTTGTCCGGCAAGCCCATAACGTAGCAGTTTCATGATTCGCCCTCCTGGCGTGCCCGAACCCGCGTCCCATTGATTTCGCCCAATACATCGAAGAGATGAGGTACATATTTGTCGCCATGCCCTAGGCTTTTGGCAAGCAGGAAAGTCTGGTAGACCGACTCGGCGACAATCCCTGTAGACGGTGTTGCCTTGGCCAACTGGGTGTAATAACGCATGTCTTTTTCGCAATTGGCAATGGCAAACTTCTGCCCGGAGTCATCCCCACGCAACACGAAAGGAATAATTCGCTCAAAGGTCCGGCTGTAGCCACCACTAAGGCTACAAATGTCGGCAAAAGCAGACAAATCGATACTATTCTTCGCAGCGGCACAGAACGCTTCTGCCAGGATCGCAGCGTTCCCCTGGGCAATAAAATTGTGAATCACCTTGGCCTTGTGGCCTGACCCTACCGGGCCCAAGTAATGAATGGTCTCGGAAAAGCACTGCAGTATCGGTCGGACTTTTTCCAATACGTCAGCCTCTCCTCCGACCAAAACGTTCAGACGCCCTTCTACGGCCTCCTTTGGCGTGCGGTTAACCGGCGTATCCAGATAATGAGCATTTTTTTCCGTCACCGCCTGGGCCAGCTCCGGCGTAATGGCCGGGTCACCTGTGCTGCAGTCAACCACAATCTGCCCTGGGCGCAACCCTGCCAGTAGCCCCTTCTCACCCCCAAAAGCCTGTCTCACCTCATGAGAGCCAGGTAGGCACAGCAGAACCACATCGACCTGCTTAGCCAACTCAGCGGCACACGTTGCCTCCTTGGCACCTTTGCCGACCAAGTCATCGATAGGCTGGCGATTGCGATTGGCAATCACGGCCAGGCTAAAACCTTTTTTGAGAATATTGGTTGCCATGGCATGCCCCATCAGACCAAGCCCAATGAAGCCCACATTCATTTCAGACATTCGAAGTCTCCTCGATGGACCTTTCCTAGAATCGAAACCGGTCGCTTCCTGTTCACAGGCAGGCGACCTGCCTGCCTTACTGGGCGCCACGTACCTTCTGGATTTCAGCCATGACTTCGCCGACCAATTCTGGGCCATAGTCCTGAGTGAATTTCTCCGTAGCAGGCTTGAGGTGGTCCCGCATACGCTGAATTTCTGCTGGGGCTAACTCATTGATTTGCATTCCGGCATCAGCTAGCGCCTTACGAGCGGTTATATCCATTTCCCGAGAAACTTTACGCTCGTAAGCCTGAGCTTCGGTCGCTGAGTCTCGAACAATCTTGCGCTCGCTGTCGTTCAGTTTGTCCCAAGTCTTTTTACTGAAAATCGCAACCAGCGGATCATAGAAATGCCCCGTTAATGACTCGTACTTCTGTACTTCATAAAACTTGGATGTCTCAACCGCAGCCAAGGGATTTTCCTGGCCATCGACCGTACCGGTCTCCATCGCCGTGTATAGCTCGGTAAATGACATAGGTACGGGATTGGCCCCTAAGGTCTTGAAGGTTCCGATAGCCGTCGGGATCTGCTGTACACGGATCTTCAATCCCTGAAGATCCTCAAGCTTGGTAATAGGACGCTTGCTGTTGGATACATGCCGGAAACCATGGTCCCAATACCCCAAGCCAATCAACCCATGCGGAGGGAGGCTATCCAATAACTTCTTTCCAACAGGGCCATCTAGAACAGCATCAACTTCTTTAGAGTTTTGGAACAGAAACGGCATACCATAAAGACCAAATCCCTTCTCAATGCCTGTGAGTAAACCAGGAGTAACCAGCGTCATATCCACTGTGCCACCCTGCAGAGAAGAAATAACCTGAGTGTCGCCCCCAAGCGTACCGCTGGCAAACACCATCACTTTCATCTTGCCATCGCTCTTTTCCTTGACCAGATCGGCGAATTTCTGAGCGCCTAAGCCATGCGGATGGTTCTTTGCTTGGACGAAAGCAATCTTGAAATTATGCCGATTAATATCTTCTGCATGACTGGTCGTTGAAAATAGCAAGGCAGAACACAGCAGTGCCGTCAGTGCTTTTGGAATAATTCCCATGGTGTTTTCCTCTTTTTTGTCATTGTTGTCTTTGCGGTTTTTTAGATGTTGCTCATTAAGAGCCATTTATTTCTATGGGCGCCCGTTTTCGGTGAAGGTAGCCATCAGGAGCTCATCCAGGCGGCAGGCACGATCAGAAGATCAGGGAACAGGAGCAGCAGTCCGACGATCAGCAACTCTGCAAGCAGGAAAGGCAGCGTCCCTCTGACAGTGGCAACGAAATCGATTTTCGACACGCCGGCAACCACATTCAGCACCAGCCCAACAGGCGGTGTGATCAGGCCGATGGCGCAGGTCATCACGAAAATTACGCCGAAGTACACAGGATCAATGCCCGCTTCAACTGCGACTGGCAACATGACAGGAGCCAGAATCAGAATGATAGGAGACATGTCCATAGCCATGCCGATCAGGATGACAATCACGACGATTAGCAGCATGAGCAGGCGCGGGCTATCCATAAGCGGCTCAAGCAGTGCAATCACTTCGCTGGGCAGATCAGCCACAGTGATCACCCACGCGGCAACCAGCGCCGACGCTACAAGAAACATGACCATGGCTGTCGTGGTAACTGCTGAAAGCAGTACGCCATAAAGGTCTTGAATCTTTAGCTCACGGTAGACAAACAGTGAAACCAGCAATGCATAAACGGCTGCTATTACGCCCGCCTCGGTAGGCGTGAATATTCCGAACTTCAAGCCAACAAGAATGATGATGGGCAATATCAGTGCCCAGATACCCTCATAAAATGCCTTGAATACCTCTTTGGACGAGGCCCTTGGCGTGGTCTCGATGACCTCCCGGCGGGAAACCAGATACCAGGCAATACAGAGCGATACACCCATCATTAAGCCGGGAACGATGCCTGCCAGAAAAAGCTTGGTTATCGATACATTACCCGCTACGCCAAACAGAATCAGGCCTATCGAAGGCGGAATGACAGGTGCAATGATTCCAGCGGATGCAACCAAGCCTACAGCAGTCCCCTTGTTATGCCCCACCTTGACCATCATTGGAACTAACAGGGCCGCCAATGCGGCAGCATCGGCTGCAGCCGAGCCAGATAGGCTTGCCAACAAGCATGCAGCTAAGATAGTGACGTACCCAAGGCCGCCCTTGATATGGCCGACCAAGGCTATTGCCATATTGACGATTCGTTTGGACAGGCCGCCAGAATTCATCAACTCACCGGCCAACATAAAAAACGGCACGGCCATCAGTGGAAAGCTGTCGGCGCCATTGATTAGGTTCTGAGCAATAATCTGGGCATCGAAAAGATCCAGGTAGTACATCATTCCGATACCGCAAATGATGAGCGAGTACGCAATGGGTACACCAATAATCATGGAACCCAGAAGCGAACAAACGAATATGGCAATAATGACCATTACTGACTCCGCTTTATTATTGTCGAGCAGCCGTCGGCCTGCCGATACGGCGTCTCGTGATAACGATGTTATTAAAGATGTGCTTCCAGCTTGCTGGAGTCAGGCTGCCGGATATCCTTGCTCATAATCAGTAGGAATATTTCATAGAGATGAATGAAGCTGGCGGATAGGCCGAAGACGATGCCTACACCATAAAACCATCCCATCGAAAGCCCGGTTACTGGCGAAGGAAAATTCCAGTTAATGTCTGTCTGTAACCAACTGCCTCTTAAAAAGAGAAGCGAGCAGGCCAGCATTAGCAGCTGGCTAATAATCAGGCTGATCCGTTCTCCCCACCGGGGCATATGTTTTAGAGCAATGTCTACACCCATATGGCCCCGGTCACGTAGCACGACTAGCGCGCCAATAAAGGTCAGCCATACAAAGGCCCAACGCGACAGCTCTTCAGACACTGTAATGCCCTGATTGAAGCCGTAACGCAGCACTACATTACCGAATACCAGAACGACCATTAAAACCAGGCTGATAACAGCGATCACTTTGAGCAGATGGAAATAACCAGCTACGAGCTTACGGATCATAGCTGCTCTCCTAGATAGCGTTCTAAGAAGGTAGTTAGATCCTTAAGCGGATGAATGACAGATACGGAGAAAGCGCATGGTGAGGCAGTACAGAGAAATCCGCTCTGCCCACGAATACAAGGAAAATACGAAACGACTGCGTACGACATGGGATCAGACCTCGGTTCTTATTTTTGTGACGATGTGAGCGTGCGATCTGAAAAAGACACTAGCATCAACAAACATTGCATGCAATGTTCATTTTTGCCATGATCATGACTCTCACCTACAACAAGAAACCGAGACCTCATCATGCAGCTGATTACCAAACCGCAGTCCGTTGTCGTTCTTAACGACCAGGATTCAGTGGCCGTAGCACGCAAACCCATCGCTCAAGGCACGCTGGTTACCGAAATAGGGATCAGTACAGGAGAGGACATTCCAAGCGGACATAAACTTGCTTTACGTGACATTGCCGAAGGCGAATATGTAATTAAGTATGGCCAAGTGATCGGTATGGCCAGCCGAGCTATTCCTGTCGGCACGCATGTGCACACTCATAACGTGGTAATGCCGGCAAGTCATACCAGTGATGAGCTTCCTTCTCCTTTCGAGCGTACACCTGTTTTACCTCCCGAACAGCGTCGTCGCTTCATGGGGTTTCGCCGCTCGAATGGTACTGTAGGAACACGCAACTACATTGGCATTCTGTCTACGGTTAATTGTTCGGCAACCGTTTCTAAGGCGGTAGCTGCGCATTTCGAGAAATCAGGGCACCTCAAAGCGAACAATATTGATGGTGTGGTGGCTTTGACTCATGGAGGCGGCTGCGCCGTTAATACGGAGTCAGAAGGGTTCAAGTTTCTTGAAAGAACCTTATGGGGCTACGCTCGAAACCCGAACCTAGCGGGGGTTCTGATTATCGGTCTGGGGTGTGAAACGAATCAGATATCGTCACTTATGAAGAAATATGGTCTGGAGGAGACTCCATACTTTAAGGTGTTCAATATCCAAAATGCTGGAGGAACACGCAAGAGCATCGAGAAGGCCATTGAGCAGGTCGAATCTATAGCGAGCTCAATTGGCCGGCTTGAGCGGACCTCAGAGAGTGTCGAGCATCTTTGTATAGGACTTGAATGTGGTGGCTCCGATGGTTATTCCGGTATCACCGCTAACCCTGCGCTAGGTTATGCCGCGGATCTGCTGGTACGCCACGGCGGTACGGCAATCCTTAGCGAAACGCCAGAAATCTATGGCGCCGAGCATCTTTTGATTCAACGAGCCATTAGCCATGAGGTGGCCAATAAACTCCTTGAGCGGCTTCGGTGGTGGGAACACTACACCCGAATCAATGGCGCCGAGCTAAACAATAACCCCTCCCCTGGCAACAAGGCTGGAGGACTGACTACGATTCTGGAGAAATCTCTGGGCGCAGCCGCCAAGGGCGGCTCAACGTCACTCAATGCGGTTTACGAATATGCCGAGCCTATTACTGAAAAGGGTTTCGTCTTTATGGACAGCCCTGGTTACGATCCTGTCTCGGTGACCGGTCAGATTGCTTCAGGAGCCAATATTATTTGTTTTACAACCGGACGCGGTTCGGTTTCAGGCTTCAAACCAGCGCCGTGTATCAAGCTATCGACCAATACTGAAATGTATCTGCGTATGGAAGAGGATATGGACATTAACTGTGGCGGGATCGTAGAGGGTCACGAGACTGTAGCTCAAGCTGGCGAACGAATCTTTGAGGCTATCATCGATATTGCGTCAGGCTCGCTTTCTAAAAGTGAAGCGTATAACTACGGTGATAATGAGTTTGTACCATGGCCAATAGGCGCGGTAACTTAATTAGCTCTTTGTTTGGACGCAGCTCTTACCGGCTGCGTCTACTTAGACTAGGACTTTGAAAATTTCTAGAACTTTTTAAAACGGCATTCAAACTTTACATTAAACAATAAAGACAATTACTCTAAATACGGAACATCGGCTATTAGATTATTCTCCTTGAAAACGGCTAACCGCTGGGAAACTTTGCGCTCAGCAATACAAAGATGTTCCTCCATACTTTCAGCCGCCTTTTTAGGCTGCTTAGATTCGAGATGTTTAAATATCTCAAGATGCTCTTGGAAAAAAGGCTCCTCTTCTGGAAAATGAGTCTTATCCAAAAGAATATGTTTTCCCGATAACAGCAAAGAGTGAGTACGTTGGAGCAGTTGCAACATTTCTCGATTAGGGCAATAGCCCAGCGTGCGAATGTGTAAATCACTTTCTAAATCGTCAAATTGACGACTTTCCATATTGGGATATTGAGCTATAGCCTGGCTTAGTCGCCGAATAAATAGTTGAATCTTGGTAACAGGGATATGTTCGGCAGCTCTCATGAGCACATAGGGTTCAAGTCGGCGCCGAATTTCATACAGATTGTTCAGTCTTTGCTCATTCCACTCTAATAGCTGCCAACGCGAGCGTTCGTCTCTTTCCAGCAACCCATTAAGTTGAAGGCGTGTTAGGACCTGACTCGATATCGTACGGCTGATACCATAATACTTGGACAACTCAAGCTCATTGATGCGATGAGATCCAAATAGCGAATGGTACAAAAGCTCACGCTCAATATTGTTGTAAACACGCTGCCATGTCTCGGTTTTTTTTGGCAAGAGTTCTTTAGGCAAAGATGCAAACACATCTAATTGAAGCTTTTTGCGTATTACGCCTTCGGGCTGTGTACCTACTAGATATCCACGCCCTTCAAAAGTACTAATTAGTCCATCATCACATAAACGATTAAGTGCCTGACGTACCGGAGAACGGCTTATAGAAAATAGCTCCGAGAGATTACCTTCCAATAACAATGTGCCTTCTTCAATGCGTTTTTCTTGAATGCTGGTACTTATAACATCATATAGTTGGTCATTCAGGTGCTTTTTCATAATTCTCTTAACACCAAGCTAATACAGTAGGAAAATAATACCTGCTTATTAGGCGTAGACCAAATATACCTGAAATAAGATAACTTCCTATGCCCTTTCTGAAGACCGATTTGCTACGCTTTCACCTCTTTAGTGCAGTTGACTAGAGGCAACGGGACGCCACGAGATGGATGATCGCTTTATACTCATCTGACTGGCCTCGCATCAATTCTCCATGCTATGGCACCCTTATGTACTGTGACGCGCGTACTAGTGGTTGTGCATATGACTCCAGACAAGCAGGCGTTATTCGATATTTTCACAGCACACTCAACTGCCTATCCGCCGCTACGCAAAAGAGCTGGCCCCCATTGTTCGTAGCAAGATCCTTCTCGCTCCGCCTGACAGGCATATGCGTGTTGAGAACAGGAAGATACGAATCGTTTACGGACCCAGGGAAAACTTCGAGCGCCCTTCTATAGGCTCTGCTGCTATGGAGTTTCGAGAGAATGCCATAGACATAATTTTACCGGGCGATATGGAAGATAGTGTGCTGTGGCTCTAGCGCCTCGATCTAGCCTTCTGCCTAGGCCCGAAAGTCCCCTTGCGCTTTTCCTTTTCGCTGAAGATCCTCCCGGCCTCGACATAGCTGCGCTCGCGGTTCTGCTGCCAGAACGCAAACATTTCAGCCTCTCAGGTTTTAGCGCGGCTCGGTACTCTGCAGATTAGTTGGCAAGGTTAAGGATAGTGTGGGGCTGGCGCTGGGCGTGATTTCCATGGACATAAGTATCTCCTGAGACAACCGGCCTGATATCTGCCTCTGCTATGAAGCATGTGCAGCTTCCATAAGCCCATTAATTTGAGTGTCTTGCAGGGAGCCCTTCAAACAACTACAACCGACCCACTGCAACCTTCCACAGACGTCTGCAGTGGGCCAAGAGTAAACACACTCTACTCCCTGATTCGAGTGTTTAACACATACTATGAAAAAGACGGCTAGGCCGTTGGCACTGTTCCGCCGTCGATAACAAACTCGCTTCCGGTAATGGATGCCGCTCGAGGAGAAGACAGAAAACCAATCAGCTCAGCAACCTCAGACGGGGAGGATGGACGCCCGAGCGGGATGCCCCCTAGTGCTTCCATAATGATCTGCTTGCCGCCCTCATAGTCAGTACCTGCCTCCTGCGCGAGTCGCTCGGCAAGCGCAACTGACGCTTCGGTTTCAACCCAACCCGGCGAGACCCGGACGACACGCACCCCCTTGGGCGAGACCTCTTTGGATAAACCCTTACTGTAAGTCGAGAGCGCAGCCTTAGCCGCCGCGTAGGCTAGTGTAGCCTCTGGCAGAGGAAGCTGACTCTGGATGGAAGTCACGTGAATAATAACCCCTTCCTTTCGCTCTAGCATATCGGGGAGCAAGGCGCGATCCAGGCGCACCGCCGGAAACAGGTTTAGATTGAGTTCATGTTGCCATTGTTCGTCGTCCAGCGCAGCGAAGCCGCCGCCAGGTGCCGACGAACCACCCAGGACATGAATTATGATGTCTACGCCGCCCAGTCGCTGCTTGATCGCGGCGACCAACGCAGCACAGCCTTCCCGGGTCGAGAGATCAGCCGAGACGAAGAGGTCATTCGGCATCTCAATGTCCGTCTGCCGGGCCGAGGTAATCACCTTCGCACCCTCGGCCAGGAACAGTTCGACTACAGCTTTCCCGATGCCTTTAGTGCCGCCGGTAACGAGGACTCGCTTGTTACTCAAATTAAGTTTTAGCATGCCATGATCTCCAGTGAGCAGACTTGATCGCCCTCCAGCAGGAATATGTACCCAGGCTGGACCGGGCTAGCAGGAAAGTTGCCGGTAAGCTGTGCAAAGACGGTCAGCCTACCCTCGCCAGGCACGGCGTGCAGAGGTTGGACTGGATACGAGACCGCCCCCTGGGTCTCATATTGCCAGGCTTCGATGGCCTTGATGCGTTCATGCGTTTTGCTCTCGCCAGACACCGTGATCTGTGAGCAGAAGCAATTCTTGCGCTGCGATACGTTACCGTCATTGCTAATGTCGAGGTATGTCCCAGCGACATTGGAAAGCTGAACGTTCATTTGCTGTTTCCCGAATCGATTACTCGAAGCGATCTTGCTACCAGACTAATAGTTTGCTCAACTGGGACAAAGCGTATGAGCTATCCCATAATCCAGGACAATCAATGTCAGATCTTCGTCTAGGGCTTAGTGAGTTGGACGCTGTTCTAGCGGTCGCTCGCAGAGCTTCGTTTCGCAAGGCCGCTATCGATCTCGATGTTTCAACCACCGCGTTGAGCGCCACCATCGCCAAACTGGAGGCGAGTCTCGAAACGCGGCTATTCAATCGCACGACACGCAGCGTGGCCGTCACTGAGGCGGGCAGGATCTTTCTGGAGCAGGTGGGGCCAGCCCTGCAAGACTTGCGTGCTGCGCTCGACGCAGTACGGTCACACAACGCGGGGCCTTCGGGCACACTGCGTATCAATGCATTCGCCAGCGCTGCCCGAGCAGCACTTCTACCACTGGTAGTAGAGTTCTTGCGGCATCATCCAAAGGTCCATATTGATCTCGTTACCGAAGGCCGCCTGGTGGATATCGTCGCTGACGGCTTCGATTTTGGCGTACGTTCCGCGAGCCTCGTACCCAGCGATATGATTGGGATCCCCCTCGGCCTGCCGCAACGGTACGCCGTAGTCGGTACACCCGCGTACTTCGAAAAATTTGGCAAGCCACAAACACCGCCTGATCTGCTCAACCATCGATGCATCCGGGTCCGCCTACCCAATGGCGCAATCTTCCCGTGGCATTTCGAACGAGATGGAGAAGTAACCAGGCTCGATGTAAGCGGGCCGCTCACGCTTGATGAGCCCAGCGTCGTCAAATGGACAGTGCAGGAGGGCATGGGGCTCGGATTCTTTATGGAGCAGGACGTACTAGGTGAAATCGAGACCGGACAGTTCGAGCGGATATTGGAAGCGTGGACACCGCCTAGAGACAATCTCTGCCTGTACTACCCGAACCGTCGCAACCCCTCCGCCGCGCTTAAGGCATTCATCACCCTCGCTCGCGCCCATCAAGTCAGCCAAAACGCACGAGCGTGATTCATGTTTATCTCTGGCGCACTTGCAACAGAGAGCCGCGGGCTATGGTCACCACCAACATTAATTAATCAAACCGAGTGTCAGGCCTTTCAATGTAGCCGCTGCGCGGGTCGAGCATTCCAGCTTGCGAAAGATGCTCTCCACGTGTGTGCGAACCGTGCTCGGACTGATGGCCAGCAGCCGCGCCACCTGCTTGTTGCTGGCGCCACGGCTGATTTCAAGGAGGATGCGACACTCACGCGTCGTCAGTAACGAAGCCTTGGGCTTATAAATCCCCCGCTCGCCCCGTGCGGTCGCAATCACCGCTTGGCACGCATTGTTGTCAAACAAGCCACTGCCAGCATCCCGCTCGAGCAGTCTCGCCGCCTCTGATTCGCTATAGGCCGGCCGCCATGGCCGGGCTTGCCTCAGTGCGACCCAGGCTACGGAAGCGGCGAGCAGTCGGTGCTCGGCACACAGCGCATCGCCCATTACGCCTCGAAAATAGCCACTGCCGTTGAGCCGTTCATAAGCATGGGCTGCAATCTCTCCAGACGCGGCCAATTCATTAAAAGGTCTTAGCGCCTGTTGCGTCCAGTAAGGAACGAGGTGTACCCGCTCCGCAGCGCCGTATGGGAGCGCCCCCGCGGTATTCCAGAGGTGGTTGGAAACGGCTGCCCGACCGAGACTGTAGACAAGCGCTGCCTTTCCGATCTCGGTAAGGGCTGGCTCACCCAGCCCCCACTGGCGTGCAGCTTCCATGGCGACATGCGCCACCTGTCGTGAATGCCCTGCCAACCAGGGCAGCTTCAGGTCAATCACGTCTCCCACCAGCGTTAGCGAGACGTAACGTTCGGCCTGCTCATGGTCAGTGAGTTTGGAGGACGCCTCTAGGTCCGCCAGCCATTCCCTGGCGTTTCCTATGAGCAACGATGCGAGATAAGCAGGATAGCGCCGATCCGACTGTTCATGGATCCAGCGTAGCGCCGCATCAAGGCCATAGGCTCGGCTGAGAATATCCAGATCACCAGCAAGCACCACTTGATAGGCGACCTCTGGGATATGCTCATGCGTCAGGCCCTGCGGCCGGCCAGTCCCGTCGTAGGTTTCGAATACGTGGCACAGGCCTGCCTTGACAGCGGCACCAAGTTCGAGGGTTTTGGCTATTTCTCCAGATACCTCACAGTGCACGACCGCAAGCGGGGCTGCCTGATGCACCGCGTTCATTTCCTCCTTGCCTAGAGTAAGGTCAAGCATCGCGCGGCGGCCATCTACATCATTACCCAACAGATCCGCAAACCCTTCGGCGTTTGCGGTACAGCCAGACCAGCGCAGTAGGGCGACCAGTTCCGCTACTCTCAGGTGCTCACCGTCGCCGTGCCTGGCCCGCGCCAGCATCCGCGCCAGTTCGGCAACGCGCCGGGAATGCCGGAGTGGCTGTCCCATGCTGAGGTCACCGACCTGGGCAATTACTCCCAGTGCTCCGCTCAATGAGATGTTCAGTGCCAACGCGCTATTCATTGAAAATACCCCGGGTCGGATAAATGACCGATGCACATAAAGCAGGCCAGTCAGCAGAATTTGAGCTCCCACACAGGAGCCAATTCAATGAAAACACTCAGATCAAAAGTCGCCGCCTTCGCCTTTGCCCTTACAGGCACGTTTATCGCAAGTACTAGTCAAGCGGAGGATACAACGCCTTCGGTGGTGATCGTACATGGCGCATTCGCCGACGGATCCGACTGGGCCAAAGTCGTGCCGCTGCTTCAGGCTGAAGGGATTGCCGTTACGGTCGTGCAAAATCCGCTCACCTCGCTTGCCGACGATGTTGCCGCTACACACCGTGTCTTAAATAACCAGCAGGGAAAAGTAGTTCTAGTTGGCCATTCATGGGGCGGTACCGTGATTACCGAGGCCGGCAGCGACGAGAAAGTCAGCGCTCTGGTATATGTCGCCGCATTCGCGCCGGATGCCGGACAAACCAGCGGCGAACAGGGCAGGGGCGCGCCTACGCCTCCTGGTATCAGTCAAATCAAGGCAGACGGCAATGGCTTCCTTTACCTGACGCCAGAAGGCATGGCCAAGGACTTCGCTCAGGACCTCCCTGCAGCGCAGACCGCCGTGATGACCGCAACGCAAGGACCCATCAAGGCATCTGCATTCGAGGATAGAACGACTGTCTCTGCCTGGAAGACCAAACCGTCCTGGTATCTGCTGGCCACTGAGGACCGGATGATTCACCCCGACGTCCAGCGCGCTACTGCAAAGCGTATCGGCGCGCAATTGAATGAGCTACACACGAGTCATGTTCCTCAACAGTCACAACCCGCCGAGGTAGCCAAGGTAATTCTCGAAGCAGTGCGAAGCGATGGCGGTCAGTGATCCCTTCGTGACGCCACTGATACTCCTGAACTCACTCGTTACATTGATACGGAGCGGACATGAACCTTCTATATGCTCAGAGCTATGACTTCATTGTGTGTGGTGCAGGTACGACGGGATGCGTGGTTGCTGCCCGCCTTGCCGACCATAACAACGCACGCGTCTTGCTGATAGAAGCAGGCAACGCGTATTCCGGACCGGAGGTTGTCGAACCGGCACAATGGCCGATGAACCTCGGTACGGATCGCGACTGGGCTTTCGAGGGGCAACCTAATTCGCACCTCAATGATCGTCGCCTTTCCCTGAGCATGGGCAAAGGGCTCGGAGGTGGATCTAGCATCAATGTAATGGTCTGGGCGCGCGGGCACCGCTCGGATTGGGATTATTTCGCTGCCGAGTCCGGCGATCCCGCCTGGGGCTACAGCTCAGTACTAGATTACTATCGCAGGATTGAGAGTTGGCAAGGAAGTCCGGATGCAGTGCGGCGCGGCTCAGGCGGTCCCGTGCATGTTGAGCAGCCAGCCACACCTCAGCCCCTCGCCTGGGCGACATTGGAAGCAGCCAGCTGTCTGGGCATTCCTAGATATGAAAGCCCCAATGGAGAAATGATGGAAGGCCCGGGCGGGGTCGCGATTACCGATCTGCGCATCAACCAGGGCAAGCGCGAATCCGTTTACGACTCCTATATCCGGCCACGGCTGCAGCATCCGAATTTGACGGTTCTGACCGGTGCATTGGTAACCCGTGTACTGCTTAGCAGGACAAAGGCAATCGGTGTTGAAGCGGTAGTGGACGGCAAGCGGCACCGCTTTCATGCTGGAGCTGAAGTCATTCTATCTATGGGCGCGGTAAATACGCCAAAGGTACTCATGCAGTCGGGGATTGGTCCGGAGGATCAACTGCGCGCCCATGGCATCGCCTTGATCAATCACCTTCCAGGTCTGGGTCAAAATCTTCAGGACCATATTGCTTTTGGCTGTACCTGGGAGTATCGGCAACCTCAGCTGATAGGCGGTAGTGGATGTGAAACCACCCTGTACTGGAGGAGCGACAGCCGCCTGGACGCTCCAGACCTGCTGCAATGTCAGCTCGAGTTTCCAGTGCCCTCTCCCTCTGAGGTCGGTGTTCAGCCGCCGCAACATGGCTGGACGATGTTTGCAGGGCTGGCCAGGCCTGTTAGTCGAGGGCGCGTGCGCCTGTCTGGTGCCGGCCCACAGGACGCTCCACTCATTGAGCCGGAATCGCTGAGCGCCCCTGAGGATATGGCCGCGGCGCTCGCGTCGATCGACCTGTGCCGGGCGATCGGCAACAGCGAAGCCTTCAACGGGTTGGTAAAGCGCGAGGTCGTTCCTGGCCCGAAAGAACGTCGCGCTATGGAGCAGTTCATCCGTAATGCTGCCGTGACCTACTGGCATCAGTCCTGCACTGCAAAAATGGGTCGCGATGCGATGTCAGTGGTTGACTGTCAGCTTCGGGTGTATGGCATTGAGAAACTTCGAATCGCGGATGCCTCGATCATGCCTCGAATAACCGTCGGCAATACGATGGCTCCATGCGTTGTCATTGGTGAACGTGCTGCCGACATGGTTCTCGCTGCGCATGGTTCGAGGGCTACAATATCTGTGTCTTAACGGGTAATGCAGTGAGGATAATAATAGTTGGCGGAGGTATAGCTGGCCTTGAAATGGCTAGGGCGCTAGAACAAGCCCGACTTGGTCGAGCGCAAGGCCAATGCGCCACAGGGAGGCACCAGGCTCTACTTGCCAGGAAATGCAGCACGGGCTTTGCACGAGCTAGGGCTACTGAATTCGATTGCAACGATGGCAGCTCCGATCAAAACCCAGCGTATTCTTGATAATAGAGGGACAGAGTTGAGCGTCACGCAGCTCCCCGGGAATCTGGTCGTCGGGCCATGTCTAGCGCTTGCGCGCGAAACCTTGCATGCAACACACACGCAGGGCAAACGAGACGGGCGTGCATTGTAGCCACAAGAGTGTACTCAAACCTCTAGCAGTGTCATTTAGTTCTGGTGAATCAGTGAGAGGATGCTGTCTTTAAGAATACACACCTGGCAGAGCAGGCGTGTATATCCGAAACAAGGCTCTTCTGCTGCAGCACAACAGTCATATCGCCTAAGCAAAGGTATCATTGTTGCGTGATGCTTGCGCTATTTGCCGTACCGTTTTGGACGAGCCTGGCCTCGTTATAGATGCCGCTCTGCTGCACAGTGGCAACCCCCAGCGACCCGCTCTGAAACACCTCAAGGTTACCGCTGCTTGTATTGTCCTGGCGGGCGGTAACGTCAAGCTCATCACCACGCTGGGTAATGGTCATCCTGCTTGGGAGGCTAAGTTCATTGCTGACCTGAGAGACATCGATGCTGTTATTTGAGCCAATGACATCCGTTAACAGACTAGATGCCGAACCTGTCTGTTGACGCTCCTGCCGAACGTTTACGCTATTGGAGTTCCCATCCAGGTAAGCCTCCATACGGGATGCGCCATTCTGATCGATAGTAAGTCGGTTATCACTGCCATATATGGAAACAATGGCATCAGGAGCCAAACTGTCACTTTCATTTCGTTGAAGCGCCTCAACAGTATTGCCGCTACCTTCCTGTCTTGTCCTAATGTACGCACCTGTACCACTTTGCTCCACAACAGCCGTGTTAGCGTTACCAACCTGAATGGCGCCTACGCTGTTATCCATTGACAGGGCACCTGCGAGTGTCGATACCGAAATCCTATTATTATCTCCGTAAGAGGCAAGGCTTGCGTAATTCAGGTAACCGTCCTGCATGACAGTATGTTCATTGTTATCTCCAGATTGCAGGCTTTGCGCGTAATTCTGGATTCCGCCTTGAGTCACCTCCGACAGGTTTCCACTACCTACCTGGCTGATAGACCCACCATTAGCAGCCGTGTAGCTTTCACTGCCTGGCTGTTGCTGAACCATTGCCTGATTGGCTGCTCCATTTTGATCGATTTGTATGTTGCCTTCTCCAAATCCATTCTGAAGCGCAGTCGCCCGGTTTCCGGTGCCCACCTGACTTGTCTCGATGGTGTCATATCGGCCCCCTTCCTGACGCTGCAAGGAATAGTTGTCCGATCCTGTCTGGGTAAGTGATGACTTAAGCCCTGTCCCATCCTGATATTGCTCTGCAATGTTGTTATCTGCGTGAATAGCAACGGAGGCCAATAGCAACGTTATCCCTATCGAAAGTGTTGAATGTTTCATAGAAAACTCCCTAAATGCTCATAGATAAGCCGAACTTTTCGACCAAGAGGAGCACCGGCACTCACGCAGCCTGACCTCGCTTTTGTAAACGTCTGCCGGGACCGTCATCCAGATATGATGGTGGATTGAAGCATAGTGAATGTTTTGGAAAGTAACTGTATTCCAGACAGGCGATGCATCCCAAGCGAAGGCTGAGCATTTATCCCCCTTGCAAACCTTTCTTGCTGTTCTAGCGAGCAGGTAGCAGTTATATCGCCTAAGAGCTGTTGAGCTGACCTGTAAGCCCGGGTATATCCATTGTTAGGGAGCTTAGTTGATCCAGAAAAAGACAGTGCCCTTCTTGAATAGCCCGCCCGACTTAGAGTTTTGGTTGGTTTACTGGTGGGAATAGAGCTGTAACGCCCGAGCGAAACCTTGCGCCCGGAAAAGCGCACTCCCTTCGCCTTGATCACCATCGCTACTGACCAAGTAGATTTCGCGGGTGCCAGGCTTAATGGCCAAGCTAGTTGAGCGCAGGAAGTGGCCGCGCTCGCGTCCCGGTATCAGGATCTGGCCTATAGGCAGGCCGCTTGGATTGAGAACCAAGACCCTCCCCTGGCTGTACATCGCCACATAGAGATTGCCGTCCTCATCGACGTGCATAGAGTCTGGCGACGGGCCGTTGAACCGATAGACTACGGCCTCGCCAAAGGGGGCAATCTTTTGTGCATTCTCAAGTTCTATACGATGTAGCAGGCCAGTCGCAAATTCGGTGACCCAGAGGGTCTTCCCGTTGAGCGACAGTGCAATGCCGTTGGCAATTGCCAGCCTAGGCAGGATAGGCACAATCCTCTTGCCGTCGGCTGGCAGATAATAGACGCCGCCACTTGGCTCGGTAGAGGTGCCCTTGAAGTCAGTGAAATAAAGGCCACCCGCTTTATCAAAGACAAGATCATCGACTAGGTAATGCTGGCCAGCGGTAATGATTTCCTGCCTGTTCCGTCAGGCTGGTAGGCAGTTAGGTTGCCAGTATTATTGAAGTTACCCAGGCCTGCGACAAACAGGCGCCCATCCTTATGGATGGCCAGCCCTGCTGAGCCCAGGGCGTTTTTCTGCACCACGACGCTAAGCCTTTGCTGGATATCAACCTTGAGTACCTGGCCGCCAAACACCTCGATCAGAAACAGATTGCCGTTTCGATCAAAGGCTGGCCCCTCTAGCAGCAAGCCCTTGTCCGAAACCTTAAGCCAACGCTGCGCCGTAATTGTGGGTAGGTTTCGCTCTGCCTCAGGGATTGCATACAATTGCTGGTCGCCCGGAGGGTAAACAAGTGCCGGAATCGGCTCTTGCGCTACCACTAAAGGCGCAAGAGTACTTAACGCAAACACAAGGCAGGCAAGAATTCTTGCGTGCATGATGATTACCTCTGTATGGTTTTTATAGTTTCCAGATATCAAGCATGGAGAGGCGACCAGCGCCGCCTATCCAGGTGCCTCTTTGTAAGGGCAAGGAATACAGCAAGGCGAAAGGTAGGGTACATCACGCAGGCGTTAGCCACCGAGTGTCAGCAGCGCAGGCACTGTCAATACCGCGGTGTAGTACCCCATGAACTGCACGCCGATGTTGAAGCCCAAAAAGCGCGAGAGAAAACCACCCAGCAGCCCTACGGTAATAATCACCATCAGACCAAGCAGGCCGCCTTCCCAGAGGCCTATGACCAGAATAAGACCGACAAAGGTGGCGATAACCGCTTCGTGACTTACCTTGCGCGAAACAAACAAGGCCGCTCGGTGGGCGAAATTCATTGAAAAGGGATAGGCGATCAGGATAGCAATGATCACAGCCAGCATCCCGTAGCCGAAGAACTCGGATGTGCTCATTAAAGTATGAAGGTTATTGATCTCGCCAGAGGTGCTATCGACCGAAAAGCGCGGCGGTGCGTTGAACAACGGGGCGGCTGGGCCTGCAGCAACCGGGCTCAAGGGCAGGCCAAACGCAATCAGCGGAATCAGCGCCTCGGCGATGTAGGTCGCCTCGGTGACACCGTTACGCGCCGTAATCACGGATGTCAGGCGATGATAGGCATGCTTGATCCGTGCTCCGATTACCTCACCCATTATCACGGTCATCGCCACCGGGCTAAAGACAAAGGTGGCACTCGATACTGCGGCCGTGGCCAGTGTCATGCGAGTTTGGCGCTTGTCGAGCACTTTTAACGGGTTAGGGAAATATCCGCCCCAGCCTTTCACATCGGGTGACAGTGAGAATACCCGGACGCTATCGCGCTGCATACGCACCCGCTCACCGGGAGACATCAGAGCAAACAACGAAGCGACCAGAGGGCCAATCGCTATGCCTAGAAAATAGCTGACGCCCAGCTTCACCCCATAGGTTGCCGTCAGGGTTTGCAGCGCGACGATGACCAAAACGAAGGGCACCAGGGTAAATACCGAGGCCCAGCGACCGGCCGAGAAATAGGCAATAAGGATGGCGGCGCCAAGAAATACCCAGGGTGCGAATGCCTTGATCACCTCGCCGAACGGAGCCAGCAGTACCGCGAACAATACTGACAGCGGCACGGCAACCAGTGCGGCAATGGCACCGCCGGAAATCATCTTTCGAAGCGCAATGTGAGGCACACCGAGTTTTCGTAGGTAGTTGGCTTCGTCCATTAGGGGCGTGGCCATGGTGTCTCCCGGAATACCCAGCAAGGCGGTTGGCACCGCGTGGGTCATATGTTTGGCGACGGCACCTGCTAGAAAAAAGGTAAATACTCCTTCCGGCGGAACCCCAAGCAATACCACCAGCAGCGTCAACGGCGCCAAGGTCGTGGTTTCGTCGCTACCAGATATCAGGCCAATAGCGGCAAATACGACAGCACCGATAAGCCCCATACCGCAGGCGACAAGGATCTGTTCAACAAGGCCCTCCATCATGACTGCCCTCCGCTCAGACTGACGTGTGCGGGAACCACCACGACAGCGCTAGGCGCCTGGGCGGCCGTCCGGGCTTCAGCGGCCTCGGCTTCACGAAAAAGGGCATAGAGCCCCAGCTCACGCAGTTCGACTACTACTTCATGAGGTAGCTCGTCCAGCCGCCCTATCGTGCCGTGTTCCGCCGCAAGTTCTACGAGTACCTGCTGGCGAAACGTCGGATCGATCATGTGCTCGACGACTTTGCGCTTTGGCTTGAAAAGCATCGCGCTGATTAAGCCACCTGCCAGGCAGCCCAGAATGCCCGTCAGCATTGCATAGGCCCGTGCCATTTGCCTGGATTCGACTACGCCTAGGAGTACGTGCTGCGCAAGATAATAGGTGCCAAGGCTGATAAGGGCGCCGATGATGATGGACATGAGCAGGTGGCTGCGATCAACAGTGTCACCCCAGACTTCATAGAGCTCCGGCTTTTTCATGGCTGTGCCTCCTGCTGGAAGGGCACGGGGCATGCGGCTTGCGTCAGTTGATGTTCCATGATGTTTCTCCGGCCTTTGTAGGCTTTTGTTGTTATCAAGAGAAAATGTCTTAGTTTGAAAAGTGTCTTATCCCCTGTCTGATCGTGCATTGATTGCCCTTGCGGTGCGCGATGCAGTCAGCCGACCCAGCGCCTTGTCGATATAGGTGCCCGCGTGTACCAGCGCGTCCAGGTCTATGCCGGTCCTAACGCCAAGTCTGTGAAGCAGATAGGCAACATCCTCCGTTGCGACATTGCCCGTGGCGCCGGGCGCATAGGGGCAGCCGCCAAGTCCTGAAACGGAGCTGTCAAACACCCGAACGCCACAGTCCAATGCGGCGTACAGGTTCGCGATGGCCATGCCGTAGGTGTCATGGAAGTGACCAGCAAGCGAGGCGAGCGGAATCTCGCTGGCGCAGGCCCTGACTAGCGCTTTCGTTTTCTCTGGCGTACCTACGCCAGTGGTATCGCCAAGGCTGATCTCGTAGCAGCCCATCTCATACAGCGACGTGCTGACCCTTACCACATCGGTAAGAGCAACATCACCGCCAAGCGGGCAGCCTAGCACGCAGGAGACATAGCCACGTACGGGAATGCCTGCGTGTCTCGCTCTCATCAGTACCGGCTCAAACCGCGCAAGGCTCTGGGCAATGGAGCAGTTTATGTTGCGCTGGGAGAAGGCCTCCGAGGCCGCCGCAAACACGGCAATTTCGGGGCAGCCACAGCCAAGCGCAGCCTCCAGGCCTTTCTCATTTGGCACCAGCGCGCAGTAGCTTACCCCAGGCAATGGTAAAAGGCTTCGCATTACCTCGTCAGACCCTTCCATCTGCGGCACCCACCGAGGCGAGACAAACGCGCCGACCTCAAGGTTGCGCAGACCTGCTGCGATTAGACGCTCAATCAGGTTGACGCGAACCGCCACCGGCACCCTGCGTGACTCGTTCTGCAAACCGTCGCGTGGGCCAACCTCGACCAGCTTGACCACATCGGAAGTCACTGACCGCGCCTCTCTGTCAGCAGCGCTTGGGCGCGGTCGGCACGCACATCCTTTGCCTCGACCATACGCGTGGCCACCCAATCGATTTCTTCGCCGCGCGCCCCAGCTGACAGTGCGATGTTGCGTGCATGCAGCGCCATGTGCCCACGCTGAATACCTTCAGTAGCAAGGGCGCGCAGCGCACCAAGGTTTTGCGCCAAGCCAACCGCGACCGCAATCTCGGCCAGCTCTTGAGCCGTCTTGACGCCCAGGATACGTAGGGAGAGCTGCGCCAGCGGATGAGTCCTGGTTGCTCCGCCCACCAGGCCCAGCGGCATGGGCATCTCAATGGTTCCGACCAGATGGCCGTTACCTGCCTTCTCCCAGGTCGTCAGCGAGCCGTAGTGCCCGTTGCGGCAGGCATAGGCATGGGCGCCCGCTTCGACAGCACGCCAGTCATTGCCAGTGGCCACAACCAGCGGATCGATGCCGTTCATAATGCCCTTATTGTGAGTAGCTGCCCGATACGGGTCGATCGCGGCAAAGGTATAGGCGTCAATGATGCCTTCGATAACCTCCGAGCCCTGGTAGCCTGGAGCATCGAGCTGCTCGGGGGCAATGCGCACCTGGGCACGCGCCAGGCGCAGGTCGGCCAGGTTGGAAAGAATGCGCAAACGCACCTTGCCGCCGCAGAGCTGCTCGATCAGCGGCGCCACAGCCTCGGCCATGGTATTGACCGTATTGGCACCCATAGCATCGCGCACGTCGACGATGAGGTGCGCAACAAGCATCGGGCCCCGGGGGCTTTCAATAAAGGTATGCACTTCGATGTCCCGACACCCGCCCCCCAGCGTGTTTAAAAGCTGGTCCTTGCTGTTAGCCAGAGCGATGATCTCATCCTTATTGCGTAGAAGGCTTAGACGGGCACTGTAGGGATCGTCGACGCCCATGATTTGGACCTGAGCGCGCATGAGCGGCGCTGTACTGGAGGTCAGGAAACCACCGCCCGGGCGCGCCAGCTTTGCCATGAAAGAGGCCGCGGCGACGACGGAAGGTTCCTCGACCACAAGGGGGATCAGGACATCGCGGCCATTGATTTGAAAGTTGGTGGCGATCGCATAGGGCAGCTCAAATGTGCCTACTACGTTTTCGATCATGCCCTCGGCAACTCCTAGCGGCAGTGCTCCGGCCTTACGTAGCAGGGCAGTGTCCGCATTAGACAGCGCCAGCTGTTGCTGTAGGTGTTCAAGGCGTTGAACAGGTGTAAGGCTTCGGAACTGAGGCAGGCGTGAGTCAATGGACATCAGATGCTCCTTGGGGAGTCAATTGTTTTGGTGTGCCTACGTTAGCCCTGTCTGTAACCACGAAAAAAGGTACAGTTTGGCTGGACAGTTAAAGCCCTCCACCCTCTGGAGCAGGATCATGGCCCGTCAGACGCTCGCGCAGAAAGTTTCCACTGCCCTCGCCCAGCAAATTGCTGATGGCGCGCTCAAGGCAGGGGACAGGTTGCCTTCGCTCCGTGAGTACATGCGCCTGCACCGGTACTCCAAGAATACGATCATCACCGCATACGAGCAGCTGGCCTCGCAGGGGCTCGTCGAGGCGCGCCATGGACGGGGTTTTTTTGTTTGCGCCGTGCCAGCCACCAGCATGGAGGACGACGACGCGGAGCCGTACACCCGCGCGCTGGACACCATCTGGATGATGCGCCAACAGTTCGTGCGCGAGCCGGGTCACTCTCATCTGGGTGAAGGCTTCCCGCCTGTGGAGTGGTTGATGGACATGCGTCTGGACAAATTTCACCGTCAGGTCGTACGGGGAGGAGTAACGACGCTGTTTCGCTATGGCACGCGCTTGGGCAACCCGGGCCTTCGCCAGCGGCTGATTCAAAAGCTTGCCTCCTATGCAATCAGCGTCTCCCCAAGACAGGTCGTGACTACGCTGGGTGCCAACCATGGCATGGACCTGATTATCCGCCGCTATGTCAGGTCGCGTGACATCGTGCTGGTAGAGGATCCTGGTTACTATCCTCTGTTCGGCAAACTACAGCTGCAAGGCGCACGCCTGCTGGGTGTACCCCGCCAGGCTGATGGACCTGACCTTGACGCGCTGGAACGCATCCTCAAACGGCACAAACCTAGACTGTTCTTCCTGCAGTCCGTTGGCCACAACCCCACCGGTGCTGACCTTTCACCCGCCAAGGCCCACCGGCTCCTACAAATTGCCCAGAGGCACGATCTGCTTATCGTCGAGAACGATGCCATGGCTGACTTCAAGCCAAGTTCGTCGATCAAGCTATCGGCTCTAGACCAGTTGAGCCGTACGCTGTACCTGGGCAGTTTTTCCAAGTCTATCTCTGCCGCGCTACGGGTCGGCTTTATTGCCGGCAGTAAGCAGCGCATTGAGGAGCTGGCCGATATTAAGATGCTCTTGCACAACAGCGGCGCCGAATACAGCGAGCGCACCATAGATGTGATCCTGAGTGAGGGTCACTTCCTTAGGCACCTGGCACGCCTGCAGGACAGACTCCGCGAGGCGACAAGGCGCGGCATCGACATCCTTGACGAACTGGGCGCCGAACTTTTCTGCCGCCCCGAACAAAGCCTCTACCTCTGGGCCCGCTTTCCAGGCATCGACGACGCTAACAACCTCACCCGTCACTGCCTGAGTAAAGGCGTAATGCTCGCCCCAGGCTCTATCTTTGCTGTAAACCGCCATGTGCCCGTCCCCTGGACCCGGTTAAACGTCGCTTACCTGGACGATCCTGCATTTCGGGCAAGTCTGAAAGAATAAATATGCAGTAGAGCCTAGGCTGTTTTCGCATCTAAGGCCTGCACTGGGGTCATTTCTTTAATTGGCCAATTGTCCTTTTCTACCTAGGCACGGGTTAACCCTACTTTTCCGGTTGGGTGTGCTTTATTAGGCGCATGACTACCAGTAGAGGCATTGACAATCAGGGGTGTAGTCCTGTTGATCAAGAGCGCAGGACGATAGCAGACGTCGGTTGGGGCAAGCTTACCCGCCAGCTCTAATATAGGGGTCCATGAGCAGGCAAGCGGTCGTTATCGACCACTGTTATCCCAGCTCAAAGCGTTCTTCGTGTGGCGGGCATGTAGTGCCTCAACATCCGCTTGCAGGCTTGCCCTGAGTGTAAAGAGAACATGACCGTAACGTAAATGCTACCCGGTGTTAGCTTAGCCTCTGGAAAGATATAAGCGGTATAGGAAAAGTCTAGATGTCCTGTTCTCGTTAAATTTGGAATCCCCTCCTTTAGGGCGGAAGGACGTCAAATTCTTTTCAAGGGTTAACACTGCGACTGATACCTCGTCGCAATTACACCAAAGCGCTCGCCATGCACTAGGGAGCACGAGCTTAGCAGGGAAAGCTCAGCACAAACCCGATGAGGGCATGTGAAATCCTGACTATTAGAGGGTGAACGGGTCGGGACATACGCAACGTAAGCATCCTTGACCCTTACAAGGCGAACGAGGAACACACCCTGTACACGAGCGACGTCTCCTTGCAATCTTGTTTCAGATAGATAAAGCGGAAATGTCCAATTTCTTGGTGCTTCCCGATAAGAGCATGGGCTCGTGTCACTTGCTGACGGTCTCCATCTAGCTGCATCGGCTCGTGTGAGGCGAGCCGATGCGCTTGTGCTCAATCAACCGCCGCCACGATTGCGATTTCCACCAGTAATTCCGGCGCAGCCAGCCTTGACTCGACAGTAGCCCGTGCAGGTGCCTGCCCTTCTGGTGCCCAGGCGTCCCATACTTCGTTCATACCAGCGAAATTCGCCTCAATATCCGACAGCCAGACCTGCGCACTAAGAATGCGGGTCTTGTCTAGACCGACCTTGGCCAAGTAGTGGTCGATCTTCTGCAGCACCTGCTCCGTCTGGCCTTTGATGTCCTGCGTGCGGTCGCCGGCGGTTTGCCCACCGATAAAGGTTATGCCGCCCTTATACTGGACGACGCGGCTCATGCGCTGGTTGGTTTCGACTCGGGTGATCGGTTGCATGAAGGCTCCTTGGATGCCCTGAGGGCGGAAGAATCGAGATTGAAGCGATCGATGGCGAATGCTGCCAGGTCGATAGATGAAGACTCGCCCAGGACCAGTTGCGCGACGCGCTCTCCAGTACCAAGGCTCATTTGAAAGCCGCTACCGCAGTAGCCAAACGAATAGGTCAGCCCGCTTGCACGGCAGCTGTGCGAAATAACCGGCAGATCGTCTATAGTGAACGCTTCGATACCTGCCCAGGCGCGGTTGATACCAAGGTGCGTTAAATGCGGAAAAAGATCGGTCACAGTTAGCGCACTGGTGATGAGGCGAGTGATATCGACCTCGCCGTGCCGGGCATCGAAATCCAGGTCGCCGATGAGCTTGCCGCCGATGACGACCGTACCGTTATCAAACTGCTTAAACGACAGCGCGCGTCCAGTGGCCCCAAGCACCTGCTTGCAAAAGGGTGCGACTCTGTGGGTCACCATCAGCATCAAGCCTTGCGGATAGGTGGGAACAGGCTCGCCTATGTCAGCGGCAAGACGTCCCGCCCAAGCACCGGCAGTCACCACAAGGTGGTCCGCCTCGAACCGCCCTTTCGGCGTGCTGACGTGCCAATGCGAGGCCTGTTGAGTGATGGCAAGCGCCGGCGTTTGCTCATGCACCACCACGCCCAGTCGCTGCGCCGCCCTCCGAACAGCCGTCACGACGCGAAACGGCACTGCGTAGCCGTCATCCGCTACCCATATACCGCCAACGACATGTGGGGCCACCGTGGGGAGTAGCTCAAAGACTTCCGTCCGATCGATAAGAACCTCATGAGTAAATCCATTCGCCTGCAATTCGGCGACGCGCATTTGACATTGCGCAAGCTCCGCCTCGGTCTCGGCAAGCTTCAACTGTCCGCTTGCAACGAAGCTCGCATCGTCACCCAGCAGTTCCGGCAGGTTGTGCCAGATTTCGCGGGATGCCAGCGACAATGGAATCTCCGCCAGATGGCGGCCGAGTGTCCGCACTCCACCCGCATTTACACCCGAGGCATGGCGGCCAGCATAGTCGGCCTCCAGGACCGTCACCTTTATGCCCCGACGAGCAAGATGAAACGCTGTACTCAAACCATGCAGGCCAGCGCCGATGACGAGTACGTCGGAGGTCGTGTCAGCCACTGGCCAGCTCCCCGAGTGTGATCGGCTTGATGGGAGGACGGATGCGGAAATATCCCACCTCCTCCGGCGACAGGCCTCGTGTCCTGGCAATGATTTCAGTAACGGTCAATCCGCACATCCGCCCCTGGCAGGGCCCCATGCCGCAGCGACCAAACGATTTTGCCTGGTTCGGTCCACTACACCCCAGCTCGACGAAACGCCGGATATCACCCGCCGTCACTTCTTCGCAGCGGCAGATAGTGACATCATCACGTGGCGGAATACGGTTCTCGTCTCGCGGACGATACAGCGCGTCAAGGAACGGGCGAATACGCAGGTTTTTTTCAAGTTGATCCCGCAGTGGCGCTGCCCTGCTGTCACGCTGCGCTGGCGTAATACGCCCCAGGTCCCGCGCAAGTCCAAGCGCAGCTAGCTGCCCTTGAAGCGCAGCAGCCTGCGCGCCACCAATTCCCGTCCCATCACCCGCCGCCGATATGAACGGCACATCCAGTCGGCCCCATTGGTCTATCTCGGGGACAAAGCACAGTTGTGCATCATCCCACCGATGCTGCGCCCTGAGCGCCTGTGTAAACTGGATGTTCGGTACCACGCCCTGATGAAGCAGGACCGTGCTGGCCGGCAAACGGTGCTGCTGTCCATCGACGACAAAGCTAAGTGCTTGCACTTGCGCCTCCCCCTCGACCTGCAAACCCTCGGCGCCGGTATAGTGCGGTACCTCGCCTTTACGTAGCGCCCGCAGCAGCGAAATGCCTTTACGCAGATAGGGCCAGGCGCGAAGCGCCTCCAGCAAATGTCCGCGGGCACGCCAGTAGTCATCCCGGCGGCTAGTGTCTACCAAAGCACTAATCGCGATACCGGCTCGCAGGTACTGCCATCCAAGTAGGTAAAGCAGTGGCCCACACCCAGCCAGAACAACTGGCCCCTGGGGTCCAATACCTGCGGTCTTGAGCAGAATCTGTGCGGCACCGGCCGTCATCACGCCTGGCAATGTCCAGCCAGGAATGGGAAAGGGTCGCTCCATCGCCCCGGTCGCCAGGAGTACGCTTTTCGCAGCGAACGAGCGTACTCGACGATCTTTTAAGTAATGCACCTGTCGCTCTCGTGTCACCTGCCACACGGATGCCCCGGTCTCGTGGCGCACCATCGAACCTTTTAGTGCGTCCGCTAACGAGCTTCCGGCCGCATAATCCGGGCCCAGCATTTCGCGCCGTGCAGGTGAGGCGCTGGTGATACCGCGATAAATCTGCCCACCGGCGGCGACCTGCTCGTCCAGCAATACAACAGAAATGCCAAGCTCGGCCAAGGTTCGTGCACCTGCCATCCCAGCAGGTCCTGCACCAATGACCACAACATCGATCGGTTCAAGATTCATGGCTGCACCTCCATCACGACTGGCTCAAGCGCCGTAAACGGCAGATCCCGTGCGCCTTGCTGCGAACGAATACGCATGCCATCGGCCACTTCGATCAGACAGCTCTGGCGACTCGGCACCCCGTTGATTTCAACCAAGCACTCAAAGCACACACCCATCATGCAGTACGGCGCACGTGCCTCACCGCCGACTGGAGATGTACGGAAATGCCGTACGCCCGCGAGTAACAGCGCGGCGGCAACAGTAAGCCCGCTCGGTACTTGGAACGGTTGATCATCGAACGTCACGGTGATGAGCGGGCTGTCATCGGCATCGACACGGCGGAACAAGGAATCAGTGGACATGGGAAAATACCTCCCCCGTGAGAAAACGTTCGCCAGCAAACACCGCCAGCTCTTCCGGTCGTTCACCGCCCCGAATCCATGGGGCAATCCGTGTCACATGCGCGGCAGCAAGCGTCACACCGCTGTGACAGGTGACAACGAACGCCCCAGGATGCGAATCGGACTGTTGATAGATGGGATAGCCATCCGGGCTCATCACCCGCAATGCGCCCCAGGCGCGAACCAGGCGGACATCCGCGAGAAGCGGGAACGTTGTAACCCCACGCTGCGCGATTTTTGCGAGCACGTCGGTAGTCGTCAGGTCATTAAAACCGACCTCTTCCATTGAGTCGCCCAGCTGTACGCTGCCCTCGTCCGTCTGCCGAACATTGATCGTGGGATAGTCAAGAAAGGGCTGGACACGCTCGCTGACCAGGACCTGACCACGGTTCGGTGCGACTGGCGCATGCAACCCCACTTGCTCGGCCAATACTCGGTTCCCCAGGCCAGCGGCGAGAACAATGCGTGGCGCGGTGAAACGCCGCTGTGGTGTGACCACAGCAAATTCACCGGACAGAGATTCAATACGCTCCACAGGCATTCGCCCAAGCACAGTCGCGCCGTGGTAACGCGAGCCTGCATGCAGCGCTCGCAGCAGTTTCAAGGGGTTTACATGGCCGTCCATGGGGGTGTAGCTGGCGCCCACGACCTTGGGCCCAATACCTGGCAATCGCGCGTTCAGGTCAGCCTGGTCGAGCATCTCGAACGGGTAATTACCCAGCTCGGCCTGCATGCCTGCCAAGCGCGACTGCCGCTCTGCCAACTCGCTATCGGAAAAGCACATGTGGAACCCGCCGGGCTGTTTGAGGCGTACGTCGACGTCCGTTTCCTTCAACAATCCTTCGGCCAGGCCAGCCCAAGCCAAAGCTGATGACCGAGTCCAACGCGAGTACTCCAAACGGTCGAACCCTTTGCCCTGTACCCACACCAGACCAAAGTTGCCGCGTGATGCCCTGAACGCATCATCGCCCTGATCCAGTACCAGCGTACTCGTACCAGACTTCGCCAGGCCATAGGCCACGGCCATGCCGACCAAACCTCCGCCAACGACGATCACATCCGCGGAGGTGGGGATAGCGTTCGTCATTGCTTCTCTCCAATCAGTACACGATCCAGACCGACCAGACGATCGAGAAACACCATCACCGCCAGCGTGCCGATGATCAGCACAGTCGAGACCGCCGTGATCAGAGGATCAATGGTTTGGGAAATCTGGTTGTACATCGCGACCGGCAGCGTCGTAGTTCCCGGCGTGGCGACGAATACCGTCATGGTCAATTCGTCGAAACTCTGAATGAACGCCAACAGCCACCCCCCAATCACACCGGTACGAATGCGGGGCAGGATCACTCGCCAGAACACAGTGAACCGCCCGGCTCCCAGCGACAACGCCGCCTGCTCGACATCGCGTTCGAGGCCAATGGTTGAGGCTAAGGTCAGGCGCAAGGCATAGGGCAGTACGACGATCACATGTGTAACACTCAGCGCCCATAACGACCCGCCAACCTGCGCCAGCGAAAAGAAGCGTAGAAAGGCAATGCCCAATACCACGGAAGGAATCATCAGCGGTGATAGTAGGAACCCTGTTATCGCGCCGCGACCTGGAAAGTTGTATCGGCTGATCGCCAGGGCCGCGGGAACTGCCAGCAGCGTGGCAAAGGTGGCAGAGACTAGCCCCAGCTTTAGCGATAGCCAGAACGCATCGATCATTTCCTGGTTTTCCCACAGCGCATGAAACCAGCGTAGGGATAAGCCATCGGTCGGCAAGGAAATGTATCCCCCTCCCGTGAAAGAAACTGCCATCACTACTACCAACGGCGCGACGATGAAGGCAATGAAGAGCGTATGAAATGCGAGCGAGAAAAATCCGTTGCGATACATGGCAATCACTCGAAGACGTGTTTGAAACGGCGCTCAGCCAGCCGACTGCAGCCCACCACGATTACCAGATTGGCAATCAGCAACAGCACCGCGATTGCAGCGCCCAGCGGCCAGTTCAGCGAACCGAGGAATTCATCGTAGGCCGCCGTCGCCACCACTTTGAGACGACGTCCTCCAATGATCGCAGGCGTCGCGAAGGCCGAGGCAGCCAAGGCAAAGACGATGATCGAGCCCGAAAGAATCCCCGGCATAATCTGCGGCAGCACAACCCGGCGAAAGGTTCTCATGCGGGACGCGCCTAACGATAGTCCCGCCTGCTCTACCTGCACGTCGAGCTTTTGCAGACTGGCCCAAACCGCAATCACCATGAAAGGCACCAGTACGTGGGTCAGGGCGAGCACGACACCAAACTGGGTGAACATCATCCGAATGGGAAACTCTGTGATGCCGAGCGCCTGTAGTGCCTGATTTATCAACCCGTTGTTGCCCAGCAGGATCGCCCAGCCAATGGTTCGTACCACGACCGAAATCAGTAGCGGCCCCAATACAACCAGCAGGAACAGGGAGCGCCACGGGCTACGCATGCGCGCAATGATGAGGGTTTCCGGTACGCCAAGCAGCACACAGAAGAACGTCACCGCTATTGCCATTCCGCCAGTACGCAGGAAGATCTCGTGGAAGTAGTCATCGCTGAAGACTTCCAGGTAGTTGGCAAACGTATAAATAGGAATCACACCCTCGGTATCGCTGAATAGGTTCAGTGACAGCATCGCGGTCAACACCAAGGGCGCAGCCAATAGCGTGACGAAGACAAGCATCGCGGGCCCGGTTAGCAGCCAGGGCGAGCTGCCGATGCGTTCGGCGTCATACGTGGCCATGGGCGACCTCCTGCTCTAACAGCCGCAGGTCATCATCGAGCCAGGTTAGGCCTATTTCTTCACCCTCCATCGGTGGCGGAGGGCCAAAGTTCGGTTGCGTAACGTTTACCGGACCCAATGGGCTTTCGACTCCGATCAGCCAAAGATTGCCAAGGAATACCCGCATACGCACGGTGCCGCGCAAACGTGCCTCGGTGGGCTCGGCCAGGCGGATTTTCTCGGGCCGAAGGTAGACATTTACATTCCCGTCGAACTGATGCCCCTCGTGCGGAACGTGAAACATCAGGTTGTCCACCTTCACCTCATAGCAGCGAGGCTTGCGGGTATGAATCGCCCCAGCGAAGGCATTGGTCTTGCCCAAAAAGCTCGAGGCAAACGGCGACTGTGGTCGCTCGTAGGACTCGAATGGAGAACCGATCTGCACAATGCGTCCGCCGTGCATCACGGCGATGCGATCGCTCATGGTCATCGCCTCCACTTGGTCGTGTGTCACGAGGATGGTGGTGATGCCAAGGTCACGCTGGATGGCGCGTAACTCGATGTGCATGTCTTCGCGCAATTTGGCGTCGAGGTTGGACATCGGCTCGTCCAGTAACAATAGATCCGGACGGATCGCCAGCGCACGAGCAATGGCAACGCGCTGTCGTTGGCCACCGGATAGGGCCTTGGGATAACGCGCGCCGAGACCGTGCAGGCGAACCATGTCGAGCGCGGACTGTACGCGCCCTACCCGCTCACTGCGAGGAACACCTCGCATCTCCAGCCCAAAGCTGACGTTCTCCTCAACCGTCATATGCGGAAACAGCGCATAGCTCTGGAAAACGATTCCGAGCCCACGCTTTTCCGGGCGAACATGGGTGATGTCCCGGCCGTCCAGAACGATACGTCCGGCCGTGGGCTGAACAAAGCCTGCAATGCTCTGCAAGGTAGTGGTTTTGCCACAGCCGGAGGGCCCAAGTAGTGAGAGGAACTCGCCCTTTTCCACTGAAAGGTCCAGGCCGGCAATGGCGGTGAAGTCGCCATACGTCTTGACGATGCCATCGAGGGTCAGAAAAGCCATGCATGCCTCCAGGGTGACAAACGCGTTCGCGATTGATCAACGTCCGTATTCGGAAAGGGTTCGAACGCCCGCCGTCATGGTTCTATCCATGACCGTCAGGCACATCGATTCAGCGCTCGATCGTGCGATTCCAGCGTGTCGTCCACTCAGAACGCTTCTGGTTGATCGTGTCCCAATCAACCTTGATCAGGCTGTCGACCTTCTTTTGTCCATAAGGCATGCGGGCGGCGAGTTCAGGCGGAAGTTCAACGGTCCGGTTTACCGGCGCGAAGCCATTGCTTTCCGACTGGATCCTCTGCACTTCGGGGGATAGCACGTACTGGATAAACTTTTGCGAAAGCTCTGATTGCGCGTTTGGCGTCACGGAACAGCCCGCGATCTGCAGCGCCACCGCCCCCTCCTTTGGGTAGATGAACTTGAGCGGGAAGCCGGTGTTCTGAAGCGCAACTGCTCGACCGCTGCCGTACACCGCCATGACTACGTCACCGTTCTGCATCATGCCGTCCATCTCACCGGGGGCGCTAACCCAGGCCAGGACATTCGGTGCGATGTCCTCTTCGAACACCTTGAAGCCTGGATCGATGTTCTTCTCGCTGCCGCCATTTAGGCGTGCCATTTCGATCAAGGAATGTAAGCCGTAGGTATTGGAAATTGGCGGCATACCCAGCAACTGCTGGTACTGGGGATTCTTGAGATCGTTCCAAGAGGTCGGCGCTGCCCAGCCGCGCTTTTTAAAGGCTTCCTCGTTGTAACCAATACCTGTTGCGACCATGCCAAGTGCAGTTGCCTCCGGGCTCAACCGCGCCAACGGATACAGATCCTGGTAGACAGGTGCATCAGCCAGCTTTTCGCAAAAGCCCAGTTGCAGTGCCTGGTACATCGGACCATCGTCCATCATGGCGACGTTGATCTGCTGGCGCCCCTTTTGCGCTTGCAGCTTGGCCAATGTTTCCGTTGAGTTGCCGGAGACGTAGACCACCTTCACCCCGTGAGCCTTTTCGAAGTTGGGAATGACGCGAGTCTTGTACATCTGCTCAGTGGAACCGCCAACACCTGCCACATACAGTGTGGTTTCGGCTTGAGCGGTTAATGAGAAACCGGCTGTGACCAACAGCAGCGCGGATAGACCATGGCGTAAGGAGATCGATGAGGCGAGGATAGAATGCGAGCTAGTCACGGGCAATGCTCCCTTATTTGCGTAGCGGCAGATCGAGAACTTCGTGGATCACGACAAGAAGGTCGATGCATCCGCTTCCGAAGACTTCGCTATCACACCTTTCGGAAACGCTTTCTTTTTATGGGGCCATTTGGCTTAGGATCGAGTATTGTCGCTCCAAACCCATAAGGTCAAATACGGATGTGTGGGTTAGGTATTCATATTTGATATGAAGGCTCGCCATGAATCTAAGGCAGATCGAAGCATTCCGTAGCGTTATGCGCCTGGGCTCCATGACCGCTGCAGCCGAAGCGCTGTACACGTCACAACCCAACGTCAGCCGATTGATTGCGCAGCTTGAGCTGAGTACGGGGCTCAAATTATTTGAACGCGCAGGTGTACGGCTGATCCCAACGAAGGAAGGCAGCGCTTTCTTTCAAGAGGTAGAGCGCGCTTACGTCGGGCTGGATAGCCTGCGTCAATCCGCAAAGAACATTCGCAATCTTGGTACAGGCCGTTTACGTATCGCTGCAGTACCTTCGACTGGACTTACACTGATACCTCAGGTCATCAAACACTTCGTCGAAACACACCCGGAGTTGACCGTATCGCTGCATATGAATGCCTCACCCACAGTCGTGCAATGGGTGCAATCACAGTTC
This sequence comes from Pseudomonas sp. JZ114, assembly GCF_051027705.1. Taxonomy (NCBI): domain Bacteria; kingdom Pseudomonadati; phylum Pseudomonadota; class Gammaproteobacteria; order Pseudomonadales; family Pseudomonadaceae; genus Pseudomonas; species Pseudomonas sp. JZ114. The sequence continues at coordinate 418,186 of NZ_CP069257.1, read as the reverse complement.
TGCGACCTCGGAGTAGTGGTCCAACCAAGCGATGCCGGTCCCTTGGAGACACTCCTCATTACTCAGCTGCGAGCCGTTTGTGTATTGCCGCCTGGGCATCGCCTAGCCGTGCAGGAACTCATAACGGCACAGGATCTGCACGGAGAGAATTTTGTGTCGCTGTGTCATGGCGACGGTACACGCGAGCAGATGGATAAGGTCTTCGAAAATGCCGGCGTCGAACGAAAGCTGGTCGTAGAAGGCCAATACAGCGCCATCAATTGCGAGATGGTTGCCTCCGGGATGGGAGCAGCACTGGTAAGCCCGAACGTTGCACAAGACTTTCTGCACAAGGGCATCACCATCCACCGCTTTGAGCCTGAACTGTTATTCCCGGTTTATGTTGTAACTCCTGCGGCATCAGGCCAGACGCCACTAGCAAGACAGTTCATCCAGGCGCTGCGCGAGCATTATGAGACAGAATTCCCACGGTAATATAGGTCATTCAGAGCAGCGTTGAAGCCATGATCGCTTTGACCTGGATACGGATCGGCTTGAGAAAATCATCCTTAGACCGGCCCTAACTCAGCGGATAAATAGGAGCGAGCTACCATCGATATTGATATCAATGGTAGCGGTTATAGCCGGGCCGGTCAGAACTCAGTTCCTGACCCGGCAGGCTCATATTCACAAGGTAACTTTTCACAACACTACCGTTAGCTGTTCTAGCACCTTATTGAGGATGGCACCGTTCTTTACAATGATTTTGGCCCAGAAAAACCTGGCTTTGCTGGATATTATCTTTGAGCTACGGGTTTGATTATCAATTTTGGGACTTTTCGTAGTTTCGTAGCCTGCTCATAGCTATAGGCCAAGCCTAGCAGGTTTGCTTCGTCCCACTGACGACCTATAAATATAAGGCTGAAAGGCGAGCCCGAAGGATAATACCCCGCAGGCACCGTTACGCCAGGAAAGCCCCCAATATTAATCTCCGATACGGTTGTTTCAGCAATAACATCCGAACTAAACAGAAGAGGCGTTTCTTTGCGCATCTGGGGTAATACAACAGCATCCAGCTTTTGCCTATCCATGACCCCGTTTAACGTCTCGATGTATTTGGTCTTCGCCTCTAAGAATGCTTCTAGCCTAGGCGGCTTTGAAGGGTTTGCCAAAGAATCCTCAAAGCCTGGTTGAGAGCGTTCGTACGCTAGCGGGCCACCTTCAGCGAAGGAATCCTGCTTAATCAACTTGGTAAGCTCTTCCAGCGTATGCGCTGGAGCTTGTGGGCCAAGACGCTGTAGGTAGTTTTGTAGATCAAAGGCAACAGAATCCTCACCCCGTGGATCATACCCACCAAGCCCTGGAATAGGAGAGGGTTGTGCAATCGAAGCAAATCCTGACCCGGCAAACGGGTCGGTGACTACTATCGCGCCTTCCGCCTCAAGTTGAGCAATCGCTTGTTTGTAGAGTGCCTGGGTATCAGGGGAGAGTGGCGCATCACGCCAGCCAGGTCCATAAAGCCCAATCCGTTTACCTTTCAGCGCTGTACGAATGAGCTGACTGGTATACCCGTTAACAGGTATATGTCCAATCGAGGCTACGGTTTTGGGATCAGCCGCAGTGTAACCGGCCAGAGCATCAAGCGTGATGGCAGCATCATAAACGGTTTTGGCATGTGGCCCCACAACATCACGGGTACTCGTTGCAAGCGGTACTACTCCAACATTAGGAACGAGACCAAAAGTAGGTTTTATACTGACCAACGCTTGTGCTGCGGCCGGATTCTGAATAGAACCGCCTGTTTCTTCAGCGAGTCCCAACACCGCAAGGCTACCTGAAACTGCTGTAGCTGTTCCTGCGCTGCTTCCACCTGTCGCACGTGTTTGATCTGCTGCGTTGTAAGTAGGACCTGCCCAGCTGTCATTAGCATTAGTACCGCTTAGGCTTAAGACAGGCACATTGGTCTTACCGAGAATAACTGCACCAGCAGCACGCAATCTCTCGACGACCGGAGCGTCAACGGCCGGAATCAGGTCGATCCCGCCAGCACGGCGACTCAGCGGCGCCCAGCCAGCGGTGGTAGGAAGCCCTGCAAAGTCCATTGTGTCCTTTACCACTACGGGAATCCCAGCCAAAGGCCCGAGCTTTTCACCTGCGGCGCGGCGTTTATCAATCGCCTCGGCATCGCTCAAAGCATTTGGATTCATAGTAATAATAGCGTTGTAGCCAGGATTATATTTTTCAATACGGGCCAGGAACGCTTCGGTTAACTGCCGGGAGGTATATTGTTTTCGCTCAAGAGCTATTTGGGCTTCTTGCGCTGTCAGCTCTACGATCTTGATGTCTTTAGCTAATGCCTGTTGAGTCAGTAGCTGGCAACTGGCCAAGACTGACATCACTAGCAATGTGGGAGTTATTGGTTTTGCCTGCATAAAAAACCTTTAGCCTGTGCAGATGCAACATTGCATCCGGAGACTATCAGCAAGAGATATGCCGCATATATTGGTAAATAGGTTGCCTCCTTAGGCACCAGGACAGAGCAGTGTTGGATAGCCCGTTAGTAAAGGGCTTTATTTTAGTGCGATAGGATCAGCTATGCAGGATTAGAAAGTCTTAGCTAAATAAGTGGGTTAATCTATCAACTTAATTTAGTCATCTAGCTGCCAGAGTCGAACCACTAATATCGCTTATGGATCTAGGCTTTGCACGAAAGTCTAAATAGGTAACATGACCGTCTAGAGCCACTGGAGGGCCGTGTGGCAAGGCGCTACAGGTTACCGGATGTAGCCTGAAACGTGATTGCCAATCTGTTCTCTTGCGCACAAAAGATGGCCCGGCCGTGCCGTGACAGCAGGCTGATGCTTAACGGCACCCTCTGGATTTTGTGCTCTGGTGCCGCCTGGCGTGATATGCCAGAGCGATTCGGACCTTGGTCAACGGTGTACCAACAGTTTCGAGGGCCCAAGGTGTTCAGACACTCAACAGATGCTTGAACGCCTGCACCTCGGGTTCAATCAACAGGTTCTAATCGACTTGGACACCTGGATGATTAACTCTACCACCATTCCGCGCAGCCCGAGCCGCTAGCGGTGCCGGGAAAAAGCGAAACTGAAGAGCCAGCCAATCATTCCTCGGACCGCAGCTGAGATGGACGAACCATCAAGAACCATATGCTCTATGACCTCAACGGCATCCCGTTGAGCTTTTGTATTAACGTCGGGACAGACTGGTGATATCTCTCATGCCTGCTCCTTGCAGGACAAAGCGCGCATACCTGGCGGGCTGGTCGGCTTCGCAAGCGTAGCCGCTGCTTAGCGGTGGACAAGAGATGCCGAACACCTGCATCAGTACTGCAACTGCTACCGGTTCAGGCCTGTCATTGCGCGACGTGACATAAACCGCAAACCGAAGCCAGGGCCGCTCAGGCTGCTCAATTGTCCCAAGTAAATCAGAGTAATCCGATCGAGCGGACGTTCGGCTGGCTAAAGGAAGGCGTAAACTGGCGGCCCTCAATGACAAGCTGGCCAAGAGCTTCAAGGCTCTGGTCACGCTGTCGTGTGCCTTACGCTACACGCGTCACTGCTTTTCGTAGAAAACCTAGCCAGGCAAGGGCTGGACCGGAAGGGGGCTATGGCTGAGACAAGTCCGAGATCCTCCTTGTGGGTCTCAAGCAGCGTAGCGAATACTCAAGGGACCTGCTCCAGCCCGAGCAATCAGCCAGTGCCGATAAACTCATAAGAATTATGGACAGGATCAAACAAAAATTTGGCCAAGGCATGCTCCGCCCTGCGCGCGTATTATGGCTGAACCCGGCTAGGCGATGCGGCCTGAGCTGATGAGCCAGAGCTACACCACACAGCTCGATCAGTTCTAGGCCGTACGTTGCTGAGAAATAGGTAACTTAAATGACTAGCAGCAACCCTTGGATGCTCAGTAGTCGAAATGCTTTCTGCGTTTGCGCCTACTGAGTGAGCTGTAAATCATTTCACTAAGGAATACCCGTAGCCTGAGCTATACGTACAATTTAATTAGCTAGAAAAGCCTTTTATCTCGCGACCGAATTAACAAACGCTCAATGTATAACTTGGCTCAAAAATAAACGCGTGCGGTCGTTCCTCGGATTTTCAAAGAATTTAACAGGTTCTGCTTCCTCAATGATTTCCCCTTTGTCCATGAAAATCACGCGACTTGCGACGGTGCGGGCAAAACCCATTTCGTGGGTCACACAAAGCATGGTCATTCCTTCTTCCGCCAGGCCGACCATAGTATCCAGAACCTCTTTCACCATTTCCGGGTCTAGGGCTGACGTCGGCTCGTCAAAAAGCATGATTCTCGGCTTCATGCATAGGGCCCGGGCAATGGCCGCGCGCTGTTGCTGACCGCCAGACAGCTGACCTGGGTGTTTGTGCGCCTGCTCTGGAATGCGTACACGCTCCAGGTAGTGCATAGCAATCTCCTGCGCCCTCTTTTTCGGCATCTTACGCACCCACATCGGTGCGAGTGTGCAGTTTTCCAGAATAGTCAGGTGCGGGAACAGGTTGAAGTGCTGAAAAACCATGCCAATCTCGCGACGGATAGATTCGAGCTGCGTGAGGTCTGAAGTCATTTCAGTACCATCAACTATGATGCGACCTTGCTGGTGCTCCTCCAGACGGTTGAGGCAGCGAATAGTCGTCGATTTGCCCGAGCCTGAGGGGCCACACAGGACGATACGCTCACCCTCACACACGTCCAAGTTAATGTCTTTCAACACATGAAACTGGCCGTACCACTTATGTACGCCTTCCATCCTGATCATAGTTTGGCGTCCTCGTGCTTAACCGCAGCTGCATTCATCACTGATGTCTAATGAAGAATGCTTTGTAGAAACTGCCGTGTTCTAGAATGCTCAGGGGCGGAAAAGATTTGTGCGGGCGGCCCCATCTCAACAATCTTTCCATCATCAAAAAACACCACCCTGTCCGCGACTTCGCGTGCAAACCCCATTTCGTGGGTAACGACGATCATGGTCATGCCTTCAGCAGCAAGTCCTTTCATTACGTTTAGTACCTCGCCGACTGTTTCTGGATCAAGCGCCGAAGTGGGCTCATCGAACAGCAAAAGACGCGGTTTCATTGCCAGTGCTCGAACGATCGCCACCCGCTGCTGCTGACCGCCCGACAGCTCACAGGGGTAGCCGTCTGCCTTGTGGCGCAGCCCGACCCGATCTAGCAGCGCCAGCGCATTGGCCTGCGCCTCAAGCTTGCTCATACGCTTAAGCTTGACCGGCGCCAGGGTCATGTTGTCCATAACAGTCATATGCGGAAACAACGTGTAATCCTGAAAGACCATGCCGACGTCTTCTCGGAGCCGTCCAAGGGCTTTACGGTCTCTTGCATTGATTGATTCCCCTCCGCCCACTACAACCGTGCCTGCCGAAGGCTCTTCAAGGCTGTTAAGGCAACGAATAAACGTCGATTTACCTGAACCGCTGGGACCGATGATTACCACGACTTCTCCCTGACGTACATCCAGGTCCACGCCTTTTACCACCTCATGCTCGTCGAACCGCTTGTGCAGCCCACGCACCGTCAGCATCATGCTCATAATTCAGCCTGCGCACGGGTAGCAACCTGTAGTTTCTCCTGAGCGGCCTGCAAACGGTCACGTCGAGCCTTATTGGTCATACGCTCGACTTCCAGACGCTGGCTGGCCCGTAGCAGACTAGGGCGTAATGAAGACAGGGCTGGGCCACCTGCTGAATTACGCGACTGTACGTTAGCTGTCGGGTCTAGGCAGTCACGTACCTTATTTGCATCTAGATTGAGAGCGTGCCCCACCTGCTCCATAGCGCAGACATCAATCATTGCGGTATCAATCTTGTAAGCTGGCAGCCCCGTGTCCATGGCCATGCGCACTGCGGCACCAACAATATGGTGCGCTTCTCGGAAAGATATATCCGCCTCACGCACAATCAGATCGGCCAACCCGGTGGCTGTAGAGAAGTCCTCGCTTGCACGACGAACTGCAAGGTCGGTATTAGGAGTCGCCGTACGCAAGACCAGCTCCAGCAATTTCAGACAACGCAGGCTTTCTTCAGCAGCTTCCCAGAAACCCCGAGTTCCCTCACGATTAGCGTCGCCTGTGTGAGAGAAATTGCTACCTTTAAGGGTTACAGACGAAGCCATGAGCAACCCGATAATGTACCCGGTGCGGCCCTTAAGGTATTCAAGTACCGTAGGGTTTTTCTTCTGCGGCATAATACTTGATGTCGCCGCCACGCTGTCTGGGAAGTCGATAAGGTTAAACTCATGGGTGCTCCAGACAAAATAGTCTTGAGCCACCCGGCTCCAGAACACCGATAACAAACTGAGGTGCGACAGGCTTTCCAAAATGAAGTCTCGCGAGCCTACTGCATCCAGAGCATTGTCTAGATAATCATCGAAACCAAGCAGCTCCGCAGTGCGTGCTCGATCAATATCGAACGGCGTGCCCGCAAATGCTGCGGCGCCTAGTGGGCTTCGGTTCATGGACTCTAGTGTCTGAGTTAGGCGTTTGGAATCTCGCTCCAGCGCCTGCTCTACGGCCGACAGGTAGTAGCCGTAGGTAATGGGCTGTGCCGGTTGCAGATGAGTATAACCAGGCATTACCACCTCAGCGTACCTTTCAGCGTTGTTCAGCGCGGTCTGCCGGGTCTGTATCAGCGCATCGATCAAGTTCATCAACACTTCACGGCAACGCAGGCGATCAAGTGTAGCGAGAATATCGTTGCGGCTGCGGCCAGTATGAAGGCGTCCGCCAATATCAGCGCCGATCTGCTCAATCAGATGCGCCTCGTAGTTAAAATAGGCGTCTTCACGGGCCGGATCGAGTGTTACCGCACCTGGCCCGGAGGCTTCCATGTCCAATACACCCTTGGCCAATGCGGTTGCATGTTCTTTGCGGATCAGGCCCTGCTCGGCCAGCATCACGATGTGCGCCTTGTTGACATTACCCAGGTTGGCAAAGCCATCGGCGAACCCCTCTAGCCGCGGCCGATAGATATATTCATTAACCTCTGGTGCTGTGGTCTCTTTCAGGCGACGGCTGACTTTTGACTCTTGCATGATGTTGAACTCCTAACGAGTAGCGCGAGACGCCGGGCGGCCCAGGCGACGTTCCAGATAACGGCTGAGCCAGCTCAGCAGCGAGCAGATACAGAAGTAAATCAGCAGTACCACCCCATAAACGCTGAATGCCGGGCTGACACCGGTCATTACCGTCGAGCGTTCGACGATAATCTGGCCCACCTTGAGAAACTCACCAACGCCTACTAGTGCGCCCAGCGAAGTGGCCTGCACTAACATGGTCAAAAGCCCTGTGTACGCAGGAAGAATCGCGCGCATCGACTGCGGGATAATTACATAGAGGTAGATCTGCCAGGAGCGCAGGCCTAGGGTCCAGGCACTTTTCCACTGATGCCGGGACACCGACTCAAGCCCGCTGCGCACGATCTCAATGCCGTTGGCGCTACCCCATAACGTTAGGCCCGTAACCACTGCCGCAAATGGGCTGAGATCCATACCGAGCATGGGTGCGCCGAAGAAAATGAAAAATACATTGACAATCAGCGGAATCGAACGAAATAGCTCGACATAGCTATGAATGGCCCACCATAACAGGCGGTTCTTCAGAGTCGCCAAGACGCCGAACACGGCTGAGATAACAGTAGTAAACAGCAGGATTACCAGCGCCAGACGTACAGTCATCCACAAGCCCTTGAGCACAAAGCTCCAGTTCTCAACTATAAAATTCATCGCAATCTCACTGCCTGAACGGGCGTTGCAAGTAGGCGGCCAGACGCCCAGTGCATAGTGCCAGGATCGCAACCAACGTCAGGTACATTACGCAGATCGCGCTAAACATCTCGATGGCCCGGAAGTCCGTGGCAATCCTGTCTACTGCAACAAAGGTAAGCTCTGCCAGACCAATTGCCTGTAGATATGACGAGTTTTTAAGCAGTGAAATCGCCGTGTTGAGCACTGCCGGAAGGCTTGTACGAAAAGCAATTGGCAGAGCCACCAAGCAGAAGTAATAACTTGGTTTAAGACTTAGAGCCATGCTCGCCTCGCGCATTCCATGCTCAACCGTAGCCAGCCCTCCGCGCATATTTTCTACCTGATAAGCACCTGCCCATAGCGATAGGCAGAACACGCCTGACCAGAACAGTGATAGCTCAAAACCAATCGCGGGTAGGCCATAAAAAATGAAGAACAGCTGCACCAAAATCGGGGTGTTACGGATCAGCTCCACATACAACGTTACGACTTGAGTCACTATTGGCACCCGCATTACTCGTGCGCCGCCGCCAAGGATGCCAATCAACAGCGAGAAGGCTATGGCAAGCAGCGAAACCCGCAGTGTCATTAGCACGCCCTCAAGCAGTGCAGGCCATTGCGCCAGCAGGTAATTAAAATCGAAGTCCATGGCAGCTTCCGATCAGAGGCTTTCAGCAGGTTTGGCTTGTTCAAATACGCTTAAGTAGTAGCTCTGAATATTTTCCGGAACGTATTGGCGTACCCACTCACCAAACAGTTTTTCATCGTGCATCTTGGCTACAGCCGCGCTCAGGTATTCACGCAGCTGCTCATCGTTCTTCCGTACACCAATGGCGGCGTCGGATATTTGAAACGGTTCGTTGATCAGCCGTGCGTTATTGTCATTGGCAGCGACTACGACCAGCGTTGCGGCGTCGTGGGTGTAGGCGTCGGCCCGACCTTGGCGGAAGGTTTGTAATGCATCAGCAGCGCTATTCATGCGAAGGGTTTTAACTCCGGGCATGTGGTCCTCAAACCACTTGGCCTGAACTGAGCCTTTAAGGGTCGCGAGAGTCTTGCCGTTGAGGTCCCTAATCGACTTAATCGGGCTGTCCTTCCTGACGACCACGTCGCTGGCACCCCAACGGTAAGGCGTGGTGAAGTCAATGACACGCTGGCGTTCTGGGGTGACGCCTAACGTCGCAATAAGTAAATCGACCTTGCGCCCTAGCAGTTGCGGCACTCGGTTCTCAGCGGTGACGCAGGTAAATGTTACCTTGTCCTTAGAGCCTAATGCCCAAAAGGCAATCTGCTTTGACATTTCGACCTCAACGCCAGCAAAGTCGCCACTGCCGTTCTGAAAGCCATAAGGCGGCTGATCACACCGGACGCCAGCGCGCAATTGCCCCGCCTCTTTAATTTCATCAGGAACCTGCGGCAGCTCTGCTGCATGAGCGGCCAGACCCGCTATTGAAAGATAAGAAAACGAGAGAGCACGAGCGAAACGCTTGAGAGATAACGACATGATGCCTCCTGATGAAAGATCAACGCTGACTGGCCAAGGCGCAGCGGGGCGCGACGAGTTTGAAAGCAGGCTTACAAAGAGGGGCAAGAGCTGTTGTTGTTTTATGTGTCGTGAGTCGCATCCAAACGGCGTAAAGCAGCGACTTGACGATAGTTATAAAGGTTCTAACCTATATCATCCAATCACAATTCAACAGTCACGCATACCAAATTGATATAGGGCTTATGAATTTCAAACAAATTGAAGCGTTCCGAGCAGTTATGTTGAGCGGCTCGATGACCTCAGCGGCCGAATCGCTACATACCTCGCAACCCAATATCAGCCGACTAATAGCGCAGCTGGAGCGAGGTAGTGGATTCCGATTATTTGAACGTGTCGGTAGTAGACTAATGCCGACCGACGAAGGGGCTGCGCTGTTTGCTGACGTGCAGCGTGCTTTTATTGGTCTGCAGAGCCTTGAGAAGTCGGTTCAAGCTATTCGGCAGAGCGGTACGGGCCGGTTGCGTATCGCGGCGGTACCTTCCTTGTCGTCGTCGGTACTGCCTAAGGTCGTTAAACGCTTCGTGCAGGAAAATCCTGGTGTGGCAATCTCACTTCATACAAACGACTCACCGATGGTCAATCAATGGGCCGCATCTCAGTTCTGTGATGTCGGACTTGTGTCTTATATCAGCGAAGATATGCCGGGGTTGAAGATCCAGACGGTGTGCGACGTGCCAGGGGTATGCATATTTCCTAAAGGCCATCGGCTAAGTAGCTTGGACACGGTTACACCTAAAGATTTGGAGGGTGAAGAGTTCATCTCACTATCGCAAAATGATGGGTCACGCGCCAAAGTCGATCGCGCGTTCCCCGCTGATGGAGGACGCAGAAAGCTGAAGCTTGAAACACCTCATGCAGCCACAATTTGTTCGTTGGTAGCGCTTGAGTTGGGGGTAAGCATAGTAAGTCCGATCGTCGCGATGGAGTATCTGCATACTGGAATAGAAACCCGGCCATTTTATCCAGAGGTGAGATTCACAACTTACTTAGTTCTACCTGCTGAAAGACCACACGGTTTGCTCACCTTACGGTTCGTAGAGCTTGTCCGTGAAATGTTGTCTGAAACAGCCCAAACGGTGCAAACAGGGCAGCTTATCTGAGCTGGCAAGACCTATCAGTACATTATCATCGTCGGCACTGATAGAATCACACTTCTTTTGGAAATCTTAGTGGTGGATCTGGCCAAAAAGCGCAACATGCTCCGTACTCTTTTAGCGCGGGTCACGAAGCGGTCCTAATGCGGCCTGTTCTGCTGCTCGATGTACTGGCGTATGAGTGCGGTGTCGCTCACGATCGCGATATTAACGCGGCCAGAAACATTCTCGCACTCGGACATGAGCGTCCATCTTGGGGAATCCCCGTCCTTTAGATGTCAATCAAGCGAGTCTACAAGTCGACGGGTATTCCAGTCAGAGACTTTACACCAGCAGCATGTCTGGCCAGCACCAGTACACCTTTTCGGTTCTTGCCGAATCAGTGGCCAGCTACACGCGGAAAAACTCAGAGTGCAACAGTCGCCCTGCCAACTTCTTAAAGTTGTCATCCGGACAAACACGTACGGTCCGCTGGGCTCTACCCCATTTCCACGGACGGTTTGAAAAGGGCTGAAAACTTCAGATCTTGCCAAGCGTCTCTAATACCCATTTGTAGATTATTGAACCGCTCGATGTAATCGAATAGATCCGCCCGTGCTTCATCGCGCGTTCGATACACTTGATGGACTACACACTCGCGTTTGAGCTGGTCGAAGAAGCCTTCGCAGGCAGCATTATCACTACAGTGGCCAACGGCGCCCATGCTGCAAACCAGTGTATTTCGAGTCAGAAATGCTGGTACTCTGTACTGGTGAATTGGTCGCCAAGATCCGAGTGCCGAATTACTGACCAGTTGCCCTGACGCTGCCAGGTCGACATCTCAACCGCTCGGATCACCCTCTTCCGATCTTGGCGGTGATGCATCGACCAGCCGATCACCAGCCTACTGTACAGGTCGAGTACAACGCACAGGAACAGTTTGCCCTCCAGGGTGGCGATCTCCGTGATGTCCGTAACCTACTTGCGCTCCGGCTCCAGGGCGGTGAAGTCGCGCTCTAGCAGGTTTTTCACACCTGTCGGGCGGTCAGAAGCAACTCGGCCAAAGCCGCGGTTTTTTCGGCGTGGACAGCCTTGACTTCGCTCTGCGGCCATCAGGCGAGCAACGCGTTTCAGGCTGACGCTTTCACCTTCATCGAGCAGATCCTCATGCATACGAGGTGCGCCGATCAGGCCGCGGCTGTCCTAGTAAATATCACGAATGCACCTTACCAGGCGCGCATTCTCCTGGGCGCCTAGACTTGGCTCACGATCCTGCCAGTCGTGATAGCCACTGGCGGAAACCTGCAAACAACGGCACATCAGTTGTACCTGATACTCGGTGCGGCAGCGCTGGATCACCGTGTACCGCTGGATAACTTCCTGGCAAAGTACGCTGCCGTGCCTCTTAAAAATCACCTTCCTTAGTCACTCGGCCAATTCGCGCTTAAGGCGGGCAAGCTTCTTATCTCGCAGGCTTCCGGTTCCAGGAAAGGCCTTCTCTACGCCCGGATGAGCCTCTCGAACCCAGCGACTGAGCAGGTTTGGCGCAGCGCCGATTTCCTGCCCTATCTGTCGGCAACTGGCACCGGAGCGACGTACCAATTCATTCGCTTCTTGCTTATTCAAGGCTGTATTTCTTTCGTTTCATGAACACTCCTTTGGCTCGATGGGAGCTTACTTGAAAGTGTCCGTGGAAACCGGGTAGAACCCTATAGCTCTGGAACAAGCTAGAAATTTTGAAGATTAGGAAAGGTCCGTCAGACATCCGCTATCAAGCTCTAGTAACCATAACTTGAGTCACTTGATCCAAGGCGATCACTAGGATCGCTGTGACTAGGCTTATCAAGCGCGGCGACCTGTACCTGGATCGTGAGAGTAAAAGGTCTGTATTGAGGGCAAAAATAGACTCAAGGCCGGCGGCACTTCATGGATATCGTAGAGACACACCAGGTTGCGTTAAGGATTGAGACCTTGGGGTGAGTGCTTGCAGGCCTACAGAAGCCAAACACGTTCTGTAAACGACATTAAGGGTGTAGGTACGACACTGGAGCTTGCGGATGGATTGACACCTGCCAAAGCACCTCCTAGGTTCTATTTATACGTATAAATGTGATAAATCATGAAGCCGCCAGTTCGGAGAAGACAAAAGTTATCTGATCTTATTGTCGAGGAAGTGAAGCGCTCTATTGTTATGGAGCAGCTCAAGCCTGGTGGTCGTTTACCTCAGGAAAAAGAGTTGATGGAGCGCTTTGGATGTTCCAAGGGAACGGTCAGAGAGGCCTTAAAGGCCTTAGAAGTAGAAGGACTGGTCATCATGCGAACTGGCCCTAGCGGTGGCGCCTACCTCTGTGAAGTGGATATGGAGCCGGCCAGTCGGGCGCTTCGTAATTACCTGCACTTCAATCACGTCGCTGGCGCGCAGGTTTACCAGTTACGCAAGATCATAGAAGTCGAGATTGCCGTGGCGGTTATAGGTCGGCTAAACGAAGAGGACTTCCAAGAGCTGGAGCGAAACATTGAGTTTTGTAGCCTGCCGCTTACGAGCGAGGCTCAACAGCGTGCTCAACGAATTGCAGAGATTGAGTTCCATAACCTTCTGGCTGAACGGTGTGCCAACCCCCTACTCGGCTTTATGTCACGCTTTATGAACGACATGCTTCGTGATCTGGTGGTCTTAAAAAAAGCCTATCTACCGAGTCGTGATGCATTTGGGGAATCAAACGTAAATTATCACCAGGCGCTCCTCCAGGCCTGGCGCGTCAAGGACGAAGCGGCTGTTCGCCAGCTGATGCATGAGCATATGTGCGATGCCGAGCAACATATGACAGCACTCGAAGGCGAGATGGCACGCCACGTTCTTCTGGACTTTGCAAGGGTAAGTCAGATTGTCTAAAGCGCCACAGAGCGCAACGATGTGTTGATCCTTTTTCGACTGCCGGAACATGAATACTCAACTAGAGAGGACGCTCATGTCTCTTGCATCACGTGCGCACAAACCCTTGATTCCTCAAATCGATGGCGAACGGCTGTGGCAGTCGCTCATGGAACTTGCTCAGATAGGCGCCACGCCTAAAGGTGGAGTCTGCCGATTGGCATTGACTGACCTTGATCGCCAGGCCCGCGATCTGTTCATTCAATGGTGCGAAGGAGCCGGGTGCGTCGTCACGTGCGATGCCATAGGCAATCTTTTCGCACGACGGCCAGGCCGCAATCCAGCTCTTGCTCCTGTCATGACGGGTAGCCATATCGATACCCAACCCACAGGAGGCAAGTTTGATGGCTGTTTTGGTGTCATGGCGGGCCTGGAGGTCATTCGTACGCTTAACGACCATGGTATTGAAACCGAGGCACCACTTGAAGTCGTCGTCTGGACCAACGAGGAAGGATCACGGTTTCCCCCTTGCATGATGGGTTCAGGGGTGTTTGCTGGGAAGTTTTCCGTAGAAGAGACCTATTCCAGGTGTGACACCAGTGGCATCAGCGTCAAGCAAGCACTGGAAGCCATTGGCTATGCTGGCCCGCGTTCCGCTGTGGGTCATCCAGTGGGTGCCTATTTTGAAGCACATATCGAACAGGGTCCGATCCTGGAAGACCAGGGTAAGACCATTGGCGTGGTAACAGGGTGCCTGGGACAGAAGTGGTTTGACCTCACCCTCACGGGTGTGGAGTCCCACGCGGGTCCTACGCCGATGCACCTGCGTAAAGATGCACTTGTTGGAGCTGCCGCTGTCGTGGAAGCGGTAAACCGTGCAGCACACCTGCATCTCCCCCATGCATGCGGTACCGTAGGATGCTTGGAGGTATACCCCGCGTCGCGTAACGTGATTCCAGGACAGGTTCAGATGACAATTGATTTTCGCCATCTAGACAGCACTCACCTTGACGCTATGGTGGCTGAAACGACCGAGGCGATAGAGAATGCTTGTCAGCGCCATGGGCTGAGCTACACCCTGACGCCAACAGCGGACTTCCCTCCCTTGCACTTTGAGACCGGCTGTGTAAACGCGGTTCGCAGAGGCGCGCAGCACTATGGATACAGCTATCAGGATATCGTCAGTGGCGCGGGCCACGATGCCATATTCGTAGCGGAGCTGGGTCCGGCTGCCATGATCTTTGTGCCGTGTGAAAACGGAATTAGTCATAACGAGATTGAGAACGCCCAGCCAGAACACCTGGCTGCTGGTTGCAACGTGCTGCTGAGCGCAATGCTGGAAATGGCTGGTTGCAGCCAACCTGTGTTTGAGGCCTCCGTCTTCCCATACCAGTAGCGCGAAGCTGGAAAGTCGAACGTCTTTCCCTCTCGTGCACTGCATCCTATAAGCCGGGCTAACCCGGCAATGTGACAGGCCTTTATCCATGGCCTACCTACCCGCTATGCGGGATGACCTGCCCCAACCTTAGCAGCAAGGGTTCGATCTTATGCGTTTAGCCTTATCAGGTTTTAAGGGTCGCTTGAAAACCTCATTTGCCCTCACCGCGACAATCGCTCTCTTCAGTGGCGCAGTGGCTGCGGACACTACCCTTCGCATTGGCATGACGGCGGGCGATATTCCCCTTACGTTCGGTCAGCCCGATCAGGGCTACGAGGGCAACCGTTTCACAGGAATTCCTATCTATGATGCGCTGATCGAATGGGATCTTTCGCAGAGCGAAAAGCCAGCTGCGCTGATGCCGGGCCTCGCCACCAAGTGGGCGGTCAGCCCAGAGGATCATACCAAGTGGACATTCACGTTGCGTGAGGGCGTGAAGTTTCATGACGGTACATCAGTAAACGCTGATGCCATCGTCTGGAACGTCCAGAAGGTATTGGACAAAAATGCTAGACAGTACGCCCCGGCGCAGGTAGGCAATACGGTGTCACGCATGCCTACTCTAAGATCGGCCGAGAAGATAGATGATCATACGGTAGTGCTGACTACATCCGAGCCAGATGCGTTTTTGCCCTATAACCTGACTAATTTATTTATTGTCTCCCCAACAGCCTGGCAAAAGGACTTTGATGCCGTACCGGCTTCTGTGACAGACGCAGCTGAGCGTAGCAAGCAGGCTTGGTCGAATTTCGCGTCCCACGCGGTTGGCAGCGGCCCGTTCAAGATAGAAAGGCTTGTCCCGCGTCAGCAGCTTACGCTTGCCAGAAATCCTGACTACTGGAACCCCAGCCGCGTCCCAAAGATCGACCACGTGGTGCTCCTCCCACTGCCAGAGGCCAATGCACGGACCGCCGCCCTGCTCTCTGGGCAGGTGGACTGGATAGAAGCCCCTGCACCCGATGCCATTGATCAGATCAAGAGTCGTGGATTCAAGCTTTACGCCAACGCACAGCCTCACCTCTGGCCATGGCAGTTCTCCTTTGTCGAGGGCTCGCCCTGGTTGAACAAGGATGTACGTCATGCGGCAAATCTCTGCCTTAACCGTGCCGAACTCAAGGAGTATCTGGGTGGCTACATGGAAGAGGCAACCGGCACTTATGAACAAGGCTCACCGTGGCGAGGAAATCCTGACTTCAAGATCAGTTATGACCCTGATCAGGCTCGGGCGCTGATGACTAGGGCCGGCTACAGTGAGGCCAAACCGGTCAAGGTCAAGGTGCAAACCTCGGCGTCTGGTTCGGGCCAGATGCAGCCCCTACCGATGAACGAGTATATCCAGCAGAGCCTTAAACAGTGCTATTTCGACGTCGAGCTGGACGTGACTGAATGGAATACGCTCTTTACCAACTGGCGTCTCGGTGCAAAGGATCCTGCGGCTAACGGGGCGAACGCTATTAATGTGAGCGCTGCGGTAATGGATCCCTACTTCGGCATGGTGCGCTTTACCAGCTCCAAAGCATTTCCTCCGGTATCTAATAACTGGGGCTACTTCAGCGACCCAGAAATGGACGCGCTGATTACCAAGGCGCGTAACGCCTTCGACCCCAAGGATATGGACGCCACCGCAGCGCAGTTACACGCAGCCCTGGTAGATGCAGCGCCCTTCCTCTGGGTGGCGCACGATGTGGGTCCGCGAGCGATGTCGTCCAGGATCAAGGGTGTAGTTCAGCCTCAAAGCTGGTTCATCGATTTTGCCACCATGTCTATGGAGTAACGCCGTATGGGTGCCTATATCCTCCGCCGGCTGTTACTGGCCATTCCCATCATGCTGGGCGTCGCACTGGTCTGCTTCATGCTGGTCCAAATCGCTCCAGGTGATCCATTGGTCTCGGTTCTGCCACCAGATGCCTCCCAGGAGCTTCGTGCACAGATGATTGCCGCATACGGCTTTGATCAGCCGCTCCCGGTGCAATTTACGAAATGGCTATGGCATGCCGTGCAAGGTGATCTGGGCACCTCGATAGCAACCAGCCGGCCAGTGTTCTCCGAGGTGATGACAGCCGCAATACATTCGCTGCGGCTGGCTTTTCTGGCCACACTGATTGGCTTCTTCTTTGGATGCCTGTTTGGTTTTGTTGCGGGCTACTTCCAGGATACATGGCTCGACAAGCTCGCCTCGGTTTTCTCGGTCGTCGGGGTCAGCGTACCGCACTACTGGCTCGGCATGCTGCTGGTGATTGTCTTTTCCACACAGCTGTATCTGCTACCGGCTACGGGGGGTGGCCCATTGGGCTCTAGCGGCTGGGCGTGGGACTGGGCACATATCCAGTTCATGATCTTGCCAGCTATAACCCTCTCGGTGATACCAACCGGCATCATTGCCCGAACCGTTCGGGCCCTTGTGGCCGAAACGTTGGCCCAGGAGTTCATTGTTGGCCTTCGCGCCAAAGGCATGAGCGAATCTGGCATCTTTCGGCACGTGGTCAAGAACGCCGCGCCCACCGCCCTGGCTGTCATGGGATTACAGCTCGGCTACCTCATGGGCGGCTCGATCCTGGTAGAAACTGTTTTCGCCTGGCCAGGTACTGGCCTGCTATTGAACTCAGCCATCTTCCAGCGCGATCTACCGCTGTTGCAAGGCACCATCTGGGTGCTGGCGCTGTTTTTTGTCGTGCTCAATCTGCTGGTGGACATCCTGCAGACACTACTCGACCCCCGTATCAAAAGGGCCTGATGCAATGAACATGAGCCTGACTAAAGTCCCCTCTCCTGCCCAAATGGTTCCTGTAGAAACATCACCGGGATATTGGACATCTGTTGGCCATCGCCTGGCCCGTGACAAGGTTGCCTGGCTCGTGGGAGGCATTATTCTCGCACTGGTACTGCTTGCTCTGTTAGGCCAGTACCTGACGCCGGGTGATCCTTACACCACCTCGATGTTCAAACGACTGAGACCCATCGGCACCGAAGGCTTTCCATTGGGAAGCGACGAGCTGGGGCGAGACATGCTCTCGCGGCTGATGCTAGGGGCACGCCTGTCGCTATTCATGGGCATTACACCCGTGATCCTGGCATTTGTTATTGGCAGCGCGGTTGGCATCGTAGCTGGTTATGCGGGTGGAATGATCAATGCCCTGATCATGCGAACAGTAGACATATTCTATGCCTTTCCGTCTGTGCTTTTAGCCATCGCGCTGTCAGGTGCCATGGGGGCAGGCATCGATAACGCTCTGCTATCCCTCACACTGGTTTTCGTACCCCAGATTGCCCGCGTCGCCGAAAGTGTTACCACCCAGGTGCGCAGCCGCGATTACATCGAAGCCGCACGGGCGTCGGGCGCGAGCGCTTTTACAATCATTCGCACCCAGGTGCTGGGTAACGTGCTAGGACCTATCTTCGTGTTTGCCACGGGCCTGATTTCGGTCTGCATGATCCTGGCCTCGGGCCTGTCGTTTCTTGGTCTGGGGGTTCGCCCACCAGAGCCCGAGTGGGGGCTCATGCTCAACACCTTGCGAACCGCCATCTACACGCAACCGTGGGTAGCGGCTCTGCCAGGGCT
The DNA here is from genome assembly GCF_051027705.1 of Pseudomonas sp. JZ114. Classification (NCBI taxonomy): domain Bacteria; kingdom Pseudomonadati; phylum Pseudomonadota; class Gammaproteobacteria; order Pseudomonadales; family Pseudomonadaceae; genus Pseudomonas; species Pseudomonas sp. JZ114. Next base: position 399,923 of record NZ_CP069257.1, on the reverse strand, counting down.
CATGATCTTCATTACGTCCATTTCCTTCAATATCCTGGCCGACCGCCTGCGGGCCGCCATGGCCATTAGGAGCTGACCATGAATGCACTCGTGACACATGATCTAGGCGGACCTGCACAACCGCTGCTAAAGGTTAGCTCGTTAATCAAGCACTTCCCGGTCAAGGGGCCGCTCGGCAAGAAGACCGTAGTTCGCGCGGTCGATAACGTCTCCTTTACCGTTCAGAAAGGCGAAACACTAGGCGTCGTAGGTGAGTCTGGGTGTGGCAAGTCCACGACAGCTCGCGTGTTGATGCAGCTGATTACTCAGGATCGAGGTGAACTGATTTTCGACGCGGCTGAAGTCAACTCACATCAGTTGTCACTGCGGGATTTTCGCCGTCAGGTACAAATGGTTTTCCAGGACAGCTACTCCTCCCTGAACCCTCGACTAACCATTGAACAATCAATAGCCTTTGGCCCCAGGGTGCATGGCCTGTCCCCTGCTGTGGCGCTGGCACGCGCAAGGGAGTTGCTGGCAAAAGTCGGCCTCGAACCTGTCCGTTTTGCTGGGCGTTACCCGCACGAGCTTTCTGGAGGGCAACGCCAACGGGTCAATATTGCCCGAGCCCTGGCGCTGGAGCCAAGGCTGGTGATTCTCGACGAAGCCGTATCGGCACTCGATAAATCAGTTGAGGCGCAGGTATTGAATCTGCTGCTGGACCTTAAGCAAAGCCTGGACCTGACCTATGTATTTATCAGCCATGATCTGCACGTCGTGCGTTATGTATCAGATCGCATATTAGTAATGTATCTGGGCGAAGTGGTGGAAATCGGGCCAGCAGAAACCTTGTTTACCCGCGCGGCTCACCCTTACACCCGCGCCCTGCTCAGCTCCATGCCTTCGATGGACCCAGCGCATCGCACGCTGGCATCGCCGCTGACAGGGGACCCGCCAAGTCCGATTGATCCCCCGTCTGGCTGCCGATTCCACACCCGTTGCCCCCATGCCGAAGCGGCGTGCCGGAGCAATAAGCCGTTGCTTTTTCCTATCGGTGAGCATCATGAAGCCGCTTGCCTCATGAACATTCCAGGTGGCGGCCACTCCTGCAGTCCACGTGATGACCAGTCCATGAGGCATACCCAATGAACGCTCACGTACCACAACCGATAGTATCTGTCAGGGACCTCTACGTCCGTTTTCATAACGCCAGCAAAACCATTTCTGCGGTAAATGGTGTCAGCCTGACCGTCGCCAGAGGCGAAGCGCTGGCCTTGATTGGCGAGTCTGGCTCCGGCAAGAGTGTCACATTGCGCTCGCTGATGCGCCTTCATCCTAAAAAGACTACGGTCATTAAGGGGCATATCGAGATCGACGGTGCAGATGTCACGACCATGTCCTCCCACAGTCTAAATGCATTCAGGGGGCCCGTTACGTCGATGATCTTTCAGGAGCCGCTGCTGGCTTTCGACCCCGTTTATACGGTAGGTGAACAGATTATCGAAAGCATTCGACGGCATCGCAGGCTATCGCGCAAGGATGCTCGTGACGTTGCGCTAGAGGCCTTGCGTAGCGTCCGCATTCCTAGCCCGGAGCAGCGTCTAGAGGCCTACCCTCATGAGATGTCAGGGGGTATGCGCCAGCGCGCAATGATTGCACTCGCCCTTGTATGCAAACCACGCCTTCTCCTGGCGGATGAGCCCACTACGGCTCTGGATGCCACCGTGCAGATTCAGATCCTTATCCTGCTGCGAGAGCTGCAACGTGAAATGGGGTTATCCATTATTTTTGTCACTCATGACATTGGCGCTGCCGTTGAGATCGCTGACCGCATTGCAGTGATGTATGGAGGCCGTATCGTTGAAGAGGCTCCCCTTGCAACATTGCTGGCTAACCCCTGCCATCCCTACACCTTCGCACTACTCGGCAGCCGTCCGGAGGGCGGCTTGAGCAAGGGCAGCCGGTTAGAAACCATTCCCGGATCGCCCCCAGACCTGAGCCGCCTGCCTGAAGGCTGCGCCTTCGCCGCGCGATGCAAATATGCCAGCGAGGCCTGTGAAAAAAGTGTTCCTGGGCGGGTTGCAGTTTCTCCAGAGCATTACGTCAGCTGCCATCGATTTCCTGAGTCCGCCTAAGGAGCTTTCATTATGTCATCTTCCTCTCCCAACGCCCTGATGCCCTACCCCTGGGTGGACGTTGCCTATGCCAAAAGTGGCTCGCTTGCCGGTCTGACGTTTGCGGTAAAGGATCTCTTTGATGTCGCAGGCTATCCTACAGGCGGCGGTAATCCCCTTGTCCTGGCCACGTCTGGAATCAAGACTCGCACCGCACCAACGGTGCAACGGTTGCTGGATGCGGGTGCCCGATTTATCGGCAAGGCCCAGACCAATGAAATGGCCTTTTCCATGAGTGGCAAGAACGCTCATTTCGGCACCCCTGTAAATGGCGCTGCACCCGATCGCATTCCTGGAGGCTCTTCTAGTGGTTCGGCATCAGCGGTTTCGAACGGTTTATGCGATTTTGCCCTAGGTACCGATACGGGAGGCTCAGTACGTACGCCGGCCAGCTATTGCGGGCTGTTTGGTATTCGCCCCACCCATGGGCGCATTTCGCTGGAACTATGCCAGCCACTGTGTGAAAGCCTGGATACCTGCGGTTTCTTCGCTCGTGATGCCAAGGTGTTCGAGGCAGTAGGCAGATGTTTGCTGGGTGAAGACCAGTATCCCTTTGAAGTCCCGCAACTGGTGGTTGCACGGGAGCTATTCGATCTGCTTCCCGTTGCAGCTCGTGAAGCGCTAGCGCCAGCGCTGGAGCAGATCAGTTCAGTCTATGGCGCACCGATACCTCTTGAACAGCCGTTTCCTTCTCTTGAGGATGCCTATTGGCCGTTTCGCTATATTCAAGGCCGCGAAGCCTGGGAAGCTCAGGGTGGGTTTATTGAGCGCCATAAACCCGTCTTTGGGCCGGACGTTGCCGAGCGTTTTCAATGGTCACGCGGGGTCACTGATAGCCAGGTAAGTGAAGCCAGAATGTTCCGAGAGCATTTTCGCCAGGCGGTAAGCACGGTGCTTGGTAATCGAGTACTGGTGCTGCCTACGGTTCCGGACATTGCTCCTCTGCTAACGGCCCATGAGCAGGAAATAGAGGCCACACGCCAACTGTCTCATCGACTGCTGTCAATCGCCGTGTTGTGTGGCACACCTCAAGTTACCCTGCCATTGGCAACAAAGGATGGCGCTCCATTGGGTATCTCGCTCATGGCAAAGGCTGGTACGGATCTTAGCCTGGTGAAAATGGCTGCCGGCCTAGCGCTTTAAAGATCCTGGCGGCCACAGAGCTGTTGTTTAAATAAGACCTAGGGTAGGAAATTCGGGTATAGGATGCCTGGTCCTTTGTTACCGGACTGCTCAAGGAGCAGTCCGGTACGACCACATACTTGCCGTATTGAACAGGCGTCAATCGCCGTAAATATTGAAATCAAAGTATTTCTTCTGGATAGCATCGTAACGGCCATCTGCCCTTAATGCGGCAATGGCATTGTTAAGCATGTCCAGATGCCGGTCATCACCCTTGCGTACGGCAATTGCTACACCTGTGCCGAAGTATTGCTCTTGTGTAAACGTTGGTCCAACAAAGGCAAAGCCTTTGCCCTGCTCAGTCTTGAGAAAGCCCTCATCAAGCGTGACCGAGCTTGCCATCGTGGCATCCAGGCGGCCGGATACGAGATCCAGAAAGGCTTCGCTCTGTGAGGCATAACGTACTATGGTTGCGCCGGCCGGCTCAAAGTTGGCGGTCACATAGCGGTCAAAATTAGTGGCTCGCTGCACACCAATACGCTTTCCCTTGAGGCTTTCCGGGCCGCTGTAGGAGGCATCACTTTTCATGACTAGCCGCGCCGGGATGCGATAGTACCGGTTAGTAAAGTCTACCGAGCGCTTGCGCTCATCGGTAACGGACAGTGAAGATAGGATCACATCGATCTTGCGAACCTTGAGTGCTGGAATCAGGCCGTCGAATTCCTGTTCGACCCATTGGCACTTAACTTTCATTTCGGCGCAGAGGGCGTTGCCAATATCGTAATCAAACCCGACGATGCTGCCATCAGGTGCCTTAGTGGCAAACGGAGGATAGGCGGCTTCAATACCCAGGCGCAGTGTTTCTTCCGCCTGGGTCGACGGAGCGAAACCGGATTGAGCGAGTAAAGCGACAGCGGCAAAAACAACGGACTTTCTCATGAAGAACTCCTTGTCAGCCCTTGGAACCAGAGTGAATGGTCCCAGGAGCCTGGCGTGTTTTTCGGGCTTGCGTGTCGGCAGCGTTTACAAGAGGTACAGGGTGTTACTCGGTCCGCTTCGATCGAGCGGTTGAATCGGGTGGACCTGGATAACCAGGCGGCCCGGCTTTTTACAACGCAGCGGTTACAATGACTTCCACCAGGATTTCCGGATCATCGAACGTGACCTGGCATGTGGCCCGGGCAGGCGATTGGACCGGGTCCACCCACTCGCACCAGACGGTATTCATGGCATCGACATCGCGCTTCATGTTGCCCATCCAGATCTGCACGGATAACAGACGCTCCTTGCTGCTCCCGACCTCTCCCAGGAGCGCGTCAATACGTGCCAGGATCTGCCGGGTTTGACCGGCGGCGTCCTGCGAGCAGTCCGGGGCCACGATACCGGCAAGATAAGCAACGCCGTTGTGCGTGACGACACGGGACAGGCGTGGATTGCTATGAAGACGGGATATGGGGTTCATTACGATTCCTTTAGCGTTCGGTGGCCAGCTCGGCCAGGGTGATGGGTTTGATGGGGGGGCGAATACGGTAGTAGCCCACCTCGACCGGCGAGACGCCTCGAGCCTGGGCAATGGTTTCGCTCACGGTAAGGCCGCAGAGCCGGCCCTGGCAGGGGCCCATGCCGCAACGGCCAAAACTCTTGGCCTGATTGGGGCCCTGGCAGCCCAGCGCGACATAACGGCGTAGGTCTCCTGCGCGAACTTCCTCGCAGCGGCAGACGATGACGTCATCTTCTGGCGGTACGCGTAGCGAATCGAGTGGGCGATATAAAGTGTCCAGAAACGGGCGGATCGAGAGTTGATGTTTAAGCTCTTGGCGCAGCTGCCCTATCCGCGAACCTGCCGATTTGAGGGAGAAACGCTCCAGACGGACAGCTACCCCCAGGGCGGCCAGTCGACCTTGCAGCTCGGCCGCCGTGGCTCCAACGATCCCACCGCCATCCCCGGCGATATGAATACCCGGTACGCTCAGTTCGCCCCACCGATCAGTCACGGGTGTCCAGCACAGTTGAGTCTTATCCCAGTGATGCTCTGCGCGCAGCGCCTGAGTAAACTGTGTGTTCGGTACAACGCCCTGGTGCAACAGGACCAGACGGGCCGGAACGCGGTGATGCTGTTCATTTACGCTAAAGGTCAGCGCCTCGGCAACGGTTTCGCCCACCACAGCCAGGTTTCTTGCCCCGCGAAAATGAGGCACGCCTGCTTGCCTGATTGCCCGAAGTAAACCGGCCCCCTTTGCCAGCTGCTTGCGACCCGATGGTGACAGGAGCACTCGAAGCAGTTGCCGGCCGGCACGCAATTCATCCTGGCGGGTAGTCGTATCCACCAGCGCTGCTATCGACTGACCTGCCTGCAAGTACTGCCAGGCCAGCAGGTACAGCAGCGGTCCGCAGCCCGCAAGCACGACAGGGTGCCGGGGAACCAGCGCCGCGCCCTTGATCAGGATTTGGCCTGCGCCTGCCGTCATTACTCCCGGTAATGTCCAGCCGGGAATCGGCATCGGACGCTCATAAGCTCCGCTACACAGGATGATCCGGTCAGCGCTGAACACGCGCGCCATTCCGTCTTTTAAAAAATGTACGGTACGCTCGGGGGTAATCTGCCAGACCGAGGCGCCTGCCAGATAGGCAACAGGTGCCTGAGTAAAGGCGCGGGCAAGTGCGGCGCCAGCTGCATAGTCTGGCCCAAGCAGGGTGTGGCGGTCTGGCGTAGCCTGGGTGATGTTGCGATAGATCTGCCCGCCGATCTGCTCCTGCTCATCCAGCAACGCAACGGAAAGTCCTGCGCGTGACGCTTCAAGAGCCGCCCCCATTCCGGCCGGCCCTGCGCCTACGATGACGACATCAAACAGCTCAGGTTTCATGGCCTGCTCCTTCAAGCGAGCGCACCCCTTGCTGGCTGCGTACCTGCATGCCCTCACGTACGCTGAGCAGGCAGGCCTGGCGGCTGGCCTGTCCATCCACCTCGACCAGGCATTCAAAGCACACGCCCATCATGCAGTAAGGCGCCCGGGGTGCTCCGGTGACCGGTGTGGATCGGGTCTGCCGTATGCCGACAGCCAATAAAGCGGCCGCCAAGTTGATGCCTGCCGGGACATCCAGCGCCTCGCCGTTAAACCAGATCCTGACCGATGCCCCCTGTTCGAGTGACTGGAAAAGCGATTCAGTGGACATAGGCGGCCTCCAGATCGACAGCGGCAAAACGATCATGGCTAAACTCGGAGAGTTCGGGCGGTGCAGTCGAACCCGCAATCCAGGGGGCAATGACCCGCGCATGCACGGCTGCCAGCGTTACACCGCTGTGGCAGGTCACTGCAAATGCACCAGGACAGACGGGGGAATGCTGATAGATGGGATACCCGTCTGGGCTCAATACCCGTAGAGCCCCCCAGGCGCGCACCACATTGACGCTGGCCAGGCGAGGAAAGCAGCTCACCGCGCGGCGGGCCAGCTCGCCCATGACGCTGGTACTGCTGAGGTCATTGAAGCCTACCGACTCCAGCGAATCGCCCAGTTGTACGGTGCCCTCGTCAGTCTGGCGTACATAGGTGGTGGGCGCTGTGAGAAAGCGCTCTAGTCGCTCAGTGACCAGGATTTGCCCGCGGTTTGGACGTACGGGTATGTTCAAACCCACTTTGCTACCCAGGATCCGATTACCCAGGCCCGCCGCAAGCACCAGCTTTTCGGATTTCCAACGCTCCTCACTGGTACGTAGCTCAAAGCCGGTAGAGCTGTGCATGATGTCGGTTACGTGTCGCCCGGCAGACAGGATGACACCACGCCGTTGTGCGCCGGCATGGAACGCGTACAGCAGCTTGAGAGGATTAACATGGCCATCCATGGGTGAATAACAGGCACCCACCACCTCCGGTCCTATGCCTGGCAAGCGCTTGCGCAGTTCTGCTCGGCCAAGCTCCTCAAAGGGGTAGTTGCCTAGCGCGTCACTCAGCCAGTGCAGGCGCCGCGTCTCTTCGACCATTTCATCATCGCTCAGACAGAGCTGATAACCACCGGGCTGTTGTAGTTGCACATCAACGCCTGTTTCGGCAAAGAGGTCTTTGGCAAGCATTGGCCAGAGTGCAGCAGAGTTACGGGTCCATTGAGCATAGGACGGCTTGCCGACTCCTTTGCCCTGTACCCAGACCAGACCAAAATTGCCTCGCGCTGCGCGGAAGGCTTCATCCCCTTCATCAATCACACGGACGGTCATGTCCCGGCAGGCAAGCCCATAGGCTATGGCCATGCCGACCAGGCCGCCTCCCACTACAATCACGTCTGTCTTTTGCATGAAATTAAACCATCCATAGCCAGAAGGTATGAGCCTCAAGGCCTCTGTTTCTGGGCCTCTTCAGATATCTACATGCTAGAGGTATTAGAAAGGCCCTGAAAAATGCTTTATTTTCGACAGCTCATGCATTCAGGTTATGGGTTGGCTTGATGAACATTCGCCACTTGGAAGCCTTTCGGGCCGTCATCCTGTGCCAGACCGTTACCCGAGCAGCTGAAATGCTCCATATCTCTCAACCGGCGGCTACTCGCCTGATTGGCAACCTGGAGGAAGAGATTGGGTTTCCACTGTTCGAACGCCTTAAAGGGCGGCTGCATCCAACCCCGGAGGCCCTGGTACTGTATGAGGAAGTACAGCGCTCCCTGCTTGGCGTGGAGCGCATTGCCAGGGTTGCGCAAGAGATCAGAAGCCTGGCTCGTGGCTCCTTGCGGATTGCCTGTGCGCCTACGTTAGGACTGGCCTTCGTACCACGTGCTATCGCAAGCTTTGTAGAGGCTCACCCCGAGGCACGTATCACGCTTGAAGTACACTCATCACAAACTGTGGTTGATCGCGTGGTCGGTCAGCGCTGCGACCTGGGCCTGATTGTGCTACCCAACGCCTACCCCAGCCCCAATGGTGAGCAGCTGATGACCACGCGAATGCTGTGCGCCCTACCCAAAGACCACCGATTGGCAGGCCACGACAGGATCGTGCCGCAGGACCTGCAGGGTGAGCGGTTTATTTCCTACCCGGAGTCCATTGGCAGTCGATTACAGGTCGATGCGCTGTTTGCTACCTATGGCGTTGAGCGTCAGCTCACGCTGGAGGCTCAGCTCTCGGCAAGCGTCTGCATCTTGGTTGAGCAAGGCGCGGGCGTGGCCTTGATCGATGTGTTGTCCGCGGTTGAGTATCGAGGGGAAGGTATTGTGTTCAAGCGTTTCGAGCCTTGCATCCCCATGGACTTCGCCATACTCCGGCCCGCCACAAGCAGCTCGTCCCGCTTGCATGACAGTTTCGTCGATCACCTCAAGTCGTTTGTGAAAACACAGATTGCGGCCGAGTATCTCGCCTGATGAATGCCCGAACGCCTTGCCCTTTCACTAGCCCAGGTTTTCTCATCTCCCTATTAAACCAGGCCCCAAGTTTGCACGTGAACTTAAGTACCCTTTAGGTTCTGTACGAAAAGTCTGGAGGGATAGAATCAGCGCCATGACAGGCTGGAGGCCCGGATGGCGAAGCGTTACGAACTTCCGGATGCGGCTTGGGAGCTGATCGTAGATCTGGTTTCCCCCGAACAAAAGATGGGACGGCCCCGCAGTGATGACAGACTGATGCTCAACGGCATCTTCTGGCTCCTGTGTTCAGGTGCAGCCTGGCGTGATCTGCCAGAGCGGTTCGGCCCATGGTCAACGGTGTATCAGCGGTTTCGCGACTGGCGGGATGACGGTACGTTCGACCAAGTTCTTGAGCGTTTGCATATTCGCCTGAATCAGGAAGGGCTGATTGATCTGGATACCTGAATGATTGATTCCACAGCGGTGCGAGCAACCCGAGCCTCTTCTGGCGCCGGGAAAAAGGGGGCCAGAAGAGCCAGTAGACCATGCGCTGGGTCGCAGCAGAGGTGGCCTGGCCACCAAGATTCACATGGTTTGTGATGCCAACGGCGTGCCTCTGCGCTTTCTGCTTTCGCCCGGTCAGGCCAGTGACGTCTCGAAGGCTCAAGCAGTTCTGGATCAGGTTCGCATCCCAGGCAAACAAGGCCGGCTTCGTAAACGCTGCCGCTGGTTGCTGGCAGACAAGGGTTACGATGCTGAGCATTTACGCCAATACTGCGACCGTTACCGAATGCAGCCTGTGATTCCGTTACGAACCATGAAACGCAAGCCCAAACCGGGACTGCCTCGACTGTTCGACCGCCCGAAATACCAGCAACGGAACATCATCGAGCGGATGTTCGGCTGGCTGAAGGAGAACCGCAGAGTCGGTACTCGTTACGACAAACTGGCAAGAAGTTTTGCCGCCATGGTCACATTGGGCAGCACGCTGCGATGCTTACGTCAGTACTTTTCGTACAGAACCTAGGATAAGTCTGCATGACACGACGGTTGGTTATCTGGCCGGCTATGAAGGTGGCAAGAACATACTGACCTTTGACACCGCTTACGTGACCATGTCACCACTTGAGCGACCCACCCTGACTCTCTTTACGGCTATTCCAGCACGGGCGAACTATTTTTTCAAAAGCCACTGGTGACATGGCAAAAGCTGTATCCTCTGTTAAGTAATCTCTTGCCTGAAGGGGCCATGCGTGACCACCTGGCCCAGCAGCTCAAGATCCATCCAGACAACGAGTTTCCGCTCCTGGCCTACCTCGGCGAGGACCTACCCGGTGCGGCCCGTTGATCCCCACGACATTCCCCTGGCGCTCTTGTGGGCCGGACCTCTACCCTGCCCGTCCCGGTGGACGTGAGCTATACACCGGCGCATTTCTCCCTGGCCGGCGTTCAGATCAAGTTTTCCATGAAGGCGCAGGACGGCCGCTATCTCTACAAGGATGGTGACAGCCACGGTGACTGGATCATCAAAACACCCTCAACGCTACACCAGCATGTGCCGCTCGATGAATATACGGCCATGTCCTTGGCCGCGCTGATCGGCATCGACATTCCCGAGATCTCGCTGATCGAACTCTCCCTGATTGATAACCTGCCGCCCATTCCCTTGCCAGATGAGGCCTATGCCTATGGTATCAAGCGGTTCGATCGTGGAAACAATGGGCAACGGATTCACACTGAGGATTTTGCTCAGGTGTTTTGAATACGTCCGAAACAAATACGAAAGGCAAAACTACGAGGAAATCGCGCACAAACTCAAAGCGGAGACGCTACACCGTCCGGACAACATCCGACAGATCACCCTGCGGTTGCTGGCCAATATCCTGCTGGGTAACGGCCATGCCTATCTTAAGAACTGGAGCCTGATCTACCGCGGCACGCGGCAAGCCGATCTCTCTCCTGCCTAGGACATTGTATTTACCCGAGCGTACATGGGGTGATGAACGCGAGCTGCCGCTCAACATGGGTGGCATGAGGCGCTGGTATGAGATGTCCCCTTCCGTGCCTGGGCAGGTGCGCCCGGGTTAAACCGTCGCTTCATTGGCCGTATGGTTCAACACGCCGTCGAATGGGCCCGCAATCTCTGGCCAAAGGCCCCGCCTCAGAGCCCCATGTCTCGGACACACCAGGATTTGCTGAAAGACCACTGGCGGCAGTTGCCTCCAGACTTTCGTATCAGGTGCGACTAGCACGGATGGTGCATCTAACAGGACAGATGGCGATGTGTAGGGCGACAGGTCTTGCAACGCTACCTATCAGGTAGGAACAGATAGGCGCAGCAGAGTCCGGCAAAGATCTTATTTCAAATCAATATACAGCTCGTTCAAGAAAGTTATTCATCTTGGGCCTGCACTATTTCGGCAGCTGATAATAGGCGTAGAAAAGACCTATCGCACTCAATAACATGGCCCTTCTTTCGACTAGCTCCTTAATAACCATTTCTCTGCCATACGTGCTGCGTCAGGTTAAAAGACGCGACACATTTGGCCAGTATTAACCAGGCCGGGTTTGAGCCAATGTACAAACCGCCATGCAGCTCCCAGGGGTGCAACTTGTAGACGATCCCAGAAGCTATAGGCAGGTCTGTCATAAGTAGTATTGATCAATTAGAGGAGTGGTCTGATTTCTTCCCGCTGCCGTTAGAAGAAAAAACCTGCCTTTAACCTACATTAGACTGGCTTGTATCAAGTTCAGCAGATGATTACCGATACAGATAAAACAGGTGTGGCTGGTGCGCTCATGAGAAGTTGTAACAGACAGGCTATGCAAAGAGACCAAACCTAGGCCTTAAAAGATTGGCTATGAAACGCTCCAGCTCACTCCTGACAGCCCCACTTGTGCATGCGTCTGCGGTTCGAGTCCGGCGCTCAGTCATACCAGCAGTAATATGGTTGTTTGTGCTAATGCTGATGGTATCGCAAGCATTTGCACAGGCCAGGCCAGTATTGCTCACAGACCGTAATAACTTCCTCGATCTTGCCCCTGCTATAGAGTACCTGCCGGCGCCTGTAACAATGGACTTTGAGGAAGCCGCGTCAGAAAGGAGGCAGGAGGAGTGGCGTCCCAATACCAGAACCACCTTGAACCTTGGATCAGAGCCTCAAGGTGCATGGGTCCGATTCAGGATTAGGAAAGATACTCATTTCAATCAAGCCTGGCTGCTGGTCTTTGACTGGCCCATGCTTGATCAGGTGGATGTGAGAATCCATGATGAAGATACCAACAGCTGGTCGAAGGTGCTGACGGCAGGTGATACCGTCTCGTTGAGCAAATGGCCGATCCCGGCGCGTGAACTGGTGTTCCCATTGGATCTGGAAAACTCTAAAAGGGTAACCGTCTATGCTCGTATCCGCGCCAGTGAACACATGATCCTTCCATTGCAGCTCGTGACCGAAAAGGCATTCCAGCAAGATCAGGTATGGGACACATTGCTGCTTGGAGCGCTCTATGGATCGCTACTGGTCATGCTGCTCTATAACGCTTCCCTGTTTATCTTTACCAGAGATAAGTCCTATCTCTGGTACGTGACGTATCTTGCCTCCTCACTCTGGTATGTCCTATGTCTGTCCGGTCACGGCTTTGTGTACATCTGGGGTGAATGGTCCACGATTTCCGGTCGTTTTTTCCAGCTATCGGCTTGTACAACATTTCTTTCATCTGCCATTTTTGTTCGCGTTTTTCTAAACGTACCGCGGTACCAGCGGTTGACCATTATCAATAACCTAGTGATCACGTACTGGGGCGTGGCCACAACTGTTGCGCTGCTGTTTCCTGATAATATCCGCTATCTCTTTCCTGACATATTGGGCTTCGTTTCCTGCGTACTCGCCCTTACCGTAACCGTAAGCATATGGCGAAAGAAAAATCCCTCAGCCCGGTATTTCACTATCGCCTGGCTGTGGCTGATTCTGGCAACCATCTATATAACCTTGTGCCTGGAAGGCGTCTTGCCCCTCTCAAGGTTTAGCTATTACACACAGTTTTCCGGCTTCGTCTTTGAGTTTCTCCTTCTCTCCATTGCACTGGCAGAACGCATAAACCGTGAGCGAGCGCAGCGTTTGATCTCTCAGAAGATCGCTCTGGACGCCAGTGAGGAGGTGGCACAAAAACGGCTCCAGATTGTGCATGTGCAGGAAGAACTCCTAAAAACGCAGCGAAGGGCCAATGAGGATCTGGAGCGACGAGTCTTACAGCGTACCCAGGAGCTGGAGACGGCAAACCGTAAGCTTGTCCAGCTGAGTAATACCGATCCCCTGACAAAGCTTTATAACCGACGGCATTTGGATGAAATCTTTGCTCAGCAGGTCATTACGGCTGCTGCGCAAGAGGCATACCTTACCATCATGATGCTTGATATCGATCATTTCAAACACATCAATGATACCTACGGCCATACGATAGGAGATGAATGCATCGCGGCGCTGGGTGAGGGCCTGAAGTGCCTGACCCGTCGTCAAGGCGAGTATGCGGCGCGCTTCGGAGGAGAAGAATTCATACTGCTGTTTACGACCCTTACGCCATCAACTGCACCGGTTGTGGCTGAAGAGGTCCGGCTGATGGCCAGCAACTTGGGAATACAAGTTGAAAGCCATACGGTTCAGTTTACGGTCAGTATAGGCGTGGTATGTCGCCTCGCCCGTTTAGGGCAGACGCGGGTAAGCCTTTCCAAGGCCGCTGACGATGCGCTCTATCTGGCAAAGCAGGCGGGTCGTAACCAAGTTAAGGTGGCAAGCATGGAACAGGACGACCAACAGATTTAAGGGTTTACCCGCTGCGCGATCAAACCCAGAAATATAGGTGATGGCAATCTCCACTACAACGTATTACTGTCTAAGGATACCTCTGCGGAACGCTATCACATGCTCTTCGAGACGCTCAACCGCCTGGTTCATGATCGGGTTGTGAGTCATGAGGAAAGCATTAGCGCAGAGCACGGGGCGGGTCAGCTGCGTCGTGATGAGCTAAAGCACTATAAATCCCCGATCGAGCTTGAACTCATGCTACGCATCAAGCAGGCCATCGACCCGAATCAGTTGATGAATCCCAGCAAATTACTGTGAGCTTTGTCCTGCAGCCCTTGGCTCGACGACTAGCTGCTGCCCTAGTGCCAGTCGTCGAGCAGACTTACCCTAACGAGGGTCCTCTCGAACGTACGCGGCGCAGGTTGCCGTCAATGACTTTATAACCCTGGCGCTTAACGGCTTGGTCTATCCCTCGCCTACTATTTCTTTCTCCCGTACTGGCCTCATGCGGGTAGGGTGAAACAGAAGTGCAGGTGACGGGACGCTGCATCGATGATGTATTGATCAACGCACGTTGGGAGTACTTACCCTACCCCGTTACGCGTTATCGTTGACGACTGAACAGCAGCGATGCGTTTGGATTATTACTCTCCCCGTCCTGCGCCTAAAGAGGTCGCATTACAGACAGGATGCGCTGTCCGGTCTAGTGGCCTGTGACAAAGCTTGCTGGCGTGCCATTGGCGCTGATGCTCCTGGCCAGCGCCACCGACTGCTGAAGCTTTTCCATATACCGGTGCTCCGTCATGCCCTGCCTGAAGGCGTTTAAATTAGCGCTCAGGCGAGTCGCAAGGACGCTGAGGTCCATGTCCAGCCCGGTCTGCTTGTAGAGCTGATCGGGCATCCCCAGAACGCCCGCTTGCCCTTTACCTCGGATACGCACTCCAGGCAATGGGCCTGTACCTGAGAGGTGGATGAAAGAATGGGCATTCGTCATCTTCGACCAGACCTGCCGGCAAGAGCTCGCTTAGGTTACTGTCAAGGTTGCGCATGGGGCGGGGCGGCGGTGCTTTCTTCAGGAGCTCGGGCTGGACTATAAAAAGAACCAGCAGTGCTATTTTGTAACTAAAAAGAGTAATTATAAATGGTAGCGTCTGTGCATTGAAGGCAACTACACTGGCCAGTAGAAGAGCCGGAGCAAAGTCGTGTCGTTTCAGGCATACGCATCGAAGTGCGGTAGGTCAATACTAAGATGCATGGTTAGCGCCAAGCCTTGTGGTTGATACCCGTAGGTATCAACCACAGCGAATGATCTCACTTTTCTGTACATAGCAGAAAACCCATGCGTTGAAGTCTACCAATGGGACTAAGGTGTTAAAGAAGCTGAGCATGGCAACGGAAAGCAGCGCCCCTACCTACCTGTTTAAAATTTGGCCAAGCGTCACAAGACCTGAATGGAGACTGGGAACAGGACTGATCGTCAGCCAAGACTACTTTCATTAAGGTTTTTCTGATCTAGGTCGATAACTTAATAGTGACACCCATTTCCATAGCTCCCTGTGTGACAAAGCAATGGATGCTGATGGATTCAGCCCTGCCATCCGGAGAGGCAGCAGGAGAGTAATCTTTTTAGATTACTGCCCTGTTACCTTTTCACCTCGTACATAGCCACTGGCTGAGTTACCGGTGCTAATTGGCCCAGTGAGCTCCTTTTCAGAAAGCTCCTTGATCATGCTTACGGTCAGGTACAACCTTGGTGCGATGCTAGAAAGGTCAATGTACTCCTCAGGCGAATGTAGCCCAGCTCCTACAACACCCATGGTTTCAAGAATGGCAGGCTTACTTTCACCTGGTACATAGGCATACCCCGCATCTGTCCCAAACCTCATCGCCACCGGTTCCAGAGTACGTCCAATGGCTGAATAAAGACCCTTGGCTCGCTCGGCAAGCTGCTCTGAACCTGAATTTTTCACTAGAGGTGGGCGGCCTTTATCGATACGAAAGCTAACCTCTGTATCAGGTACTAGCTTTTCCTGAATAAGCCTGTTGCCCTCCGAAAGGACACGGTCGTATTCGGAAAGATCCGAATAGCGCATATCGCCTTCAGCAACCGCCAACGCAGGAATAATGTTTCGCTTATCGCCTCCATGAACAATGGTCCAGTTTACCGTAGTCCCTTTAGCTGGATTTCCCAGATCCTTGAGTCTGACCAGCTGATGCCCCATCTCAATGACAGCGTTTCGCCCCTCCTCGGGCGCTGAACCTGCATGTGAGGCTCTGCCCTTCACTGAAAGGTGAACGGCATTAATACCATTGGTGGCTACGGTAACCGCCTCCTTGTCTGGCGGTTCATAGGAAAAAACATAGTCGTGCTTTCGCGCCAAGTCTGCAATAACGGCCCTTGATCCAGCTGAGCCCGTTTCCTCGTCTGGATTGAAGAGAACAGTAATGGTCCCGAACTGTTTGAAGTCCTGCGCTTTGAGTAGCTGCAGCGAATGCAGGATCATTGCTACGCCCCCTTTAGCATCAGCTACGCCAGGTCCATAGGCACGCGCCTCGTCCGCTCGAAATGGGCGCTTGGCGGCTGTGCCAGGGCCAAATACGGTGTCGTAATGCACCATGAGCAGAAACCTTGCCTTACCACTGCCTTTGATCGTCCCAACAATATTGCCGCCTACCGACGGGCTGGCAGGGGTCACGCTAACATCTGCACCAAGCGACTTAAGGCGATCAACCAATATCTCCTGGACCTTGTTGATTCCTTCTTCCTGCCCAGTGCCAGTATCGATCGATACCAATTGCTCAAGTGTTTTGAGGTAACTGGATTTCTGTGCTTCGGCTTGTTCAAGTATCTGTGTAGGTGACGTATCTGCCGCTAGTGTCATTAGCGGGGCGAAAGAGAACATCAAAGCTGCAGCGATTTTTAACGGTTGTCCAAGCATGGAAGGCGCGCCCTGAGTCGGATAGCTACAGACTACGGAGACATCATGGGTGCTTTAAGTTCACTGAACGGATGAGATAGTCAAATGCGGGTTAATACGGGCCTGCCAATTGACGGCATACCGGGCAACAGCACCCTGGGGTATATCGCTGGTCTTACAGATGGATACAGGGCTTGGTGTAGGCAGTAACGGATACGTCTACTCTCAATGCCTTGGTATTGGTAGCCTGAACTCACCCAGGCTTTCAATCGGGCAAAACCCAAATGGAGGAACTACTGTCTTAATACTGATCTTTAAGCGCATTAGAGGCACCAATAAATTATTAATGCAGCTTCTCATCCTTGCCGGCAATCCAGCCCTAGGCGTAACCCAGGACGTGTTTAGCCCCTTCGTCAGTATCTATCAGATCAATCCAACAATTTCCGCCTAGGTATTCAAATTCATCAAGTAACGTGAGAGCAGCTCCTGCTTGAATTAATAGCGCACCGTTTTTGACAGTCCTGCCAGGGTGTGCTTGAGTTTGTTAGCAATCATTACAGCTACACATACGTTACAAGACAGCAACATGTTCTACGCGCGCTCCTATCATGAGCGTTTCATAGGTGACTCGTAGCATGCTGTACGGATGATGTATCGCACCGGTGCCACACTCAGCTTTGCCTAGCGAATAGTCCTGCTTTGCTGCACGCCTAACGCATCTTTTGCATTTAGGTCGCTGGTCAAAGGTAGCACCATGGAATATATCCACCAAATTTTGAACCAGTCGCCCGAGCTTGCGTTGTTTCTATCTCTGGCGATCGGGTATTGGATCGGTAGCATCCAGTTCGGTAAATTCCAGCTTGGCGGCGTCGCCGGTTCGTTGCTGGCGGCGGTAGTAATCAGTCAGGTCGGCGTTACCATCGATAATGGGATCAAGTCGGTATTGTTTGCCCTGTTTATCTACGCCCGTTGGTTTCGAGAGCGGACCGCAGTTTTTTCGGTCGTTGGGGCGCCAGTCGCTTCGGGAGATCGTACTGGCGGCGGTCATGGCACTCAGTGGGCTTGCAACCGTTATCGTCGCCGCAAAACTTCTTGATTTAGATAAAGGGCTGGCCGCCGGCATTGCTGCTGGCTCTATGACGCAGTCCGCGATTATCGGCACTGCCAGCGCCGCAATCGCCAAGCTCGATCTGCCGTTAGATCAGATTCAGACCCTTCAGGGTAACGTCGCGGTGGGCTACGCCGTGACATACATCTTTGGCTCCTTCGGCGCGATCATCATGTGCGTCAACGTCCTGCCCTGGTTCATGAAACGCTCGATCCGCGATGATGCAACGAAGGCAGAAGCCGAATTGCTTGCAGGTGCTCGGGTGTACGGACCGGGAGAGTTGCCTGCGATACCGCCGCTTGTTGGACGCATCTACCGGGTGGAGCATTCGGCTGGCAAAACGGTCGAACAACTTGAGGCTCTCAGTCAGGGGGACACCCAAACCACACTGACCGTAGAGCGCATTAAGCGCGGTGGCGCGATGGTAGGTGTTGCGCCGGACACGGTCCTTCAAGCCGATGACGTAGTACTAGTTGTGGGCCGGCGCGCAGGTGTCGTGGCGATCGCAAAGCAGCTAGGTGCTGAGCTGCAGTCCTATCCTGACATGGACGTGGTTGTGGTTCAGCGGGATATCACAATTGACAATCCAGCCTTTGTTAATCGCACGGTGGCTGAAATTCGGCAGGAAGCGAATCAGCACTTGCGCCACGGTGTGTATGTAGTAGAAGTCAAACGCGGCGGTCGACCGCTGGTCTTGCAACCGGATACGGTTATTGCGTCAGGAGACATGGTTACACTTTACGGCACGCCGGACGACATCCAGCGTGTTTCCAAACAGGTCGGCTCCATCATTGTGCCCAGCGATAAGACTGACTTTGTTTTCCATGGCTTTGGGCTGGTGGTTGGCCTGCTTATCGGTATGCTCGTAATCCGACTGGGCGCGGTACCACTGACGTTGGGTAGCGGCGGAGGTGCGTTGATCGCGGGGCTGGCCTTCGGTTGGTACCGGAGCCGACATATGACGCGCGGCAACCTACCTACGCCTGCGGCGACGCTCCTACGTGATCTAGGCCTTGCGGGCTTTGTAGCTGTAGTCGGTCTGCAATCGGGACTCCAGGCTGTTCAGACAATCGCTACGCAGGGCCTTTCCATCTTCCTCGTGGGCGTGGTGGTCTGCATCGTCCCCATCGTTATCACCATCCTTATTGGGCGCTACGTCCTGCGCTATAACAATCTGGCACTTTTCGCCGGTGCCGTATCCGGTGCGCGCAGCGCCAACCCAGCCTTTGGTGAAGTGCTCGACAAGGCGGGTAATTCGATACCGACGGCTCCGTTCGCAGTGACATACGCCTTGGCCAACGTGTTTCTCACGTTGCTCGGGCCGCTAGTCGTGGCCTTTGCCTAACTGAAAGGGGAAACGTAATGAGCAACGAGCAAAACCAGAATGAAGATTATGCGCAGTACGCCAAGCTAAGCCCGTTCGAGCTCAAGGATGAGCTGATTAAGCTGGCGTCTGGGACAGAAAACCGGTTGATGCTCAACGCTGGCCGGGGCAATCCAAATTTCCTCTCGACATTGCCTCGGCGTGCCTTTTTTCGGCTGGGGCTGTTTGCCACAGCCGAAGCCGAACTGTCGTACTCTTACATGCCCCACGGCGTGGGGGGCTTGCCCCAGATTGGCGGGATTGAGGCCCGCTTTGAACGCTATACCGCTGAGCACCGCGACCAGCCCGGAGTGCTCTTTCTCGCCAAATGCCTCAGTTACGTGCGGGACCAGCTTGGGCTATCCGCTTCGGCGTTCCTTCATGAGATGGTTGAAGGCATCCTGGGCGCCAACTATCCCGTTCCACCGCGGATGCTACGAGTATCCGAAGAGGTGGTGCGCCAGTACATTGTGAAGGAGATGGTCGGCGGATTCATTCCCGCCGGGACCATTGACCTCTTCGCCGTGGAAGGCGGCACGGCGGCAATGACTTACATCTTCCACTCTCTTCAGCAAAACGGCCTGCTTAAGCGCGGCGACAAAGTGGCAATCGGCATGCCCGCGTTCACACCATACATCGAGATTCCAGAGCTGGAGGAGTTTGGTCTGGAGCAAGTACATATCGATGCCGACCCGCATGCCAACTGGCAGTATCCTAATACCGAGTTGGAGAAACTCCAGGATCCTGCGATAAAGATTTTTTTCTGCATAAATCCAAGTAATCCAGCATCAGTCAAGATGGACGACCGTAGTCTAGCGACAGTCGCACGTATCGTTACCGAGTCAAGACCAGACCTGTTCATATTGACGGACGACGTCTACGGCACCTTCGCAGACGACTTCCGCTCCCTGTTTGCGACCTGCCCGCGCAACACAATGCTGGTGTACTCCTTCTCGAAATATTTCGGTGCCACTGGTTGGCGCCTGGGCGTAATCGCTGCGCACAAGGACAGCATCTTTGATAAGGCGCTGGAGGAACTGCCAGAAGACATGAAGGCGTCTCTGGACCACCGTTATGGAGCGCTGCTGCCAGAGGTTCGGAGCCTGAAATTCATTGACCGCCTCGTCGCGGACAGCCGCACGGTCGCACTCAACCACACCGCTGGTTTGTCGACACCGCAACAGGTACAGATGGTCCTGTTTTCCCTTTTTGCCTTGATGGATGAAAGCGACGGCTACAAGGCCGAGCTGAAAAAACTGGTACGCCGGCGCGAAGCGGCGCTTTATCGGGAATTAGGCGTGGCACCGGATAGCGATCCGAATGCGGTCGACTATTACACCCTGCTTGATCTAGAAGACCTCGCTCGCAAGATTTACGGCAACGACTTCGCCGCTTGGGTAAAAGCTAAGTTCAGTAGTGGCGATCTGCTTTTCCGAATCGCCAAGGAAACCGGTATCGTGCTGCTTCCAGGAAAGGGCTTCGGCACCAAACAACCCGCGGCCCGGGTATCCCTCGCCAATCTTAACGAGTATGAATACGCCAACATCGGCCGCTCGCTTAGGAGCATGGCCGATCAATATTTTGAAGAATTTAAAAATACGGTGGGAGATGGAAAGAGTTCTTCAGAGGCGCCTACTTAACCGAGCTTGCATCGGAGGGCGTCGCTGGGTCTAGAGAGGGATCAAGGGGCGTAAGGCGCCCCGGTCTTTCACGCCACGCCTGTAGGCCATAGACACAATGGCAACAGCTCATTTGAACTCCAAAACGGGGTTGGTTAGAGAATGCCTGACCTGAGCTTCAGAAATCCTTTTGTAGCGTGTGGATATATCTATGCGCCTATCTGAATGGATAATCGCCCTGGCTACCTCAGGTTATTCTGACGAAGCTGCTTAATGACCTTCGAGTATCTTGGGGAAGCAAGCAGTCTAGACAAACTGCTGCATACGGGCAGTGGTGTCAGCTACTCAGCTCTCAAGCTAATGACCTGAATTCACCCTTCTGGCACGTTTAGGATGCATAACTGCATTTGAAAGAAAGGATGAGCAATCAAGATAACGGAAATGGTTAGTTTTTGCGGCGCCCTCTTTAGTCAATGGCAGCAGTCTCAATGGTGATAAACGAGGAAGCTCGAAACGGCGCTAGCAAGGGCTCCTCTGCTTGCGATGAAGTGATCAAGGTCCAGGAGCGCTCGATAGGCGTCCAATGCTGTTGGCGCGCCCGCCCCAGCTTGTCGGTGTCAGCCAGAACAAAAATGTGTGCTGCGCGTTTGATGAAACATTCCTTTAGATATGCCTGCTGATCGCTCCCCTCACACAGACCAAACTGGGCCACCACGCCGTCAGCTCCCAAAAACGCCTTGTCTACGCTCATGCGACTCAGTGTCAGCTCTGCCAGTGGTCCCAATGTACTCAGACTCGATCCGCGTACATCGCCGCCAATCATCGTCAGACGAATCCCCGGCGCGTTCGCGAGCGTCATCACCGCCAGTAGATTATTGGTCACCACATGCACATCCTGGCGGGCGCAGAGATGCAACGCCAGCGCAGCACACGTGGTGCCACCATCGAGCAATACGGTGTCACCGTCTTGGATGTGTGCAGCTGCCGCTCTGGCAATAGCTTCTTTCTGTTCGCGCTGCGCCGACTTGCGCTCTTCTAGTGACGCTTCGGGCTCGTGGACTCCTATCAAGGCCGTAGCGCCGCCATGAGTTCTCACTAAATGCCGCTGCCTAGCAAGTATCGCAAGATCGCGTCGAACAGTAGCTTCCGACACGCCAAGAGCGGCGCTCAGCTGTTCGACATTTGTGTCACGTAGACGAACCAGTTCCAGAATGGCGCGGTGGCGATCGGTCGCTTTCATGAAGAGCCTTATTGAAAGAAGAGCTACGATCTTACACGAGCAACAGCCTGGACCTCACCTCCGCCGCGTAGCCAATTCGGCGCCTTGACGCAAGGCCTCTAGCAGACTGCGCTCATCTGCAATGCCTTTGCCCGCAATATCAAACGCGGTACCGTGGTCGACAGATGTTCGTATCACTTCCAGCCCAACTGTTATATTAACGCCCGCTTCCAGACCCAGAACCTTTACCGGACCGTGACCTTGGTCATGATACATCGCTACCACCAGATCAAAATCCCCACGACCGGCACGGAAAAACAAGGTATCGGCGGGTAGCGGGCCGGTGATATCCAAGCCTTTCTCTTGAAGGATTTTCACCGCTGGGATAATTTTTTCCTCTTCTTCCCCATAACCAAACAAACCATTTTCGCCAGCATGCGGGTTGATACCACAGACCCCAATCTTCGGTCTGGCAATCCCAGCCTTGACTAGGGTTGCATTGCCACGTTCAATGGTACGCTGCACCAGACCCGGTTCAATCTTACGAATCGCATCAACGATGCCTATGTGCGTAGTGACATGAATCACGCGTAACTGCGGCGCGACAAGCATCATTGATACTTCGTCAACGTGGGTCAGGTGAGCAAGCAGCTCGGTATGGCCAGGATACTTATGGCCCCCCGCATGTAATGCCTCCTTGTTTAGCGGTGCCGTACAAATCGCGTCGATTTCTTTGGCTTCGGCCAGCTGTACGGCCCTTGCGATATATTGATAAGCAGCGTCACCAGCAATGGGTGACAACTGGCCGAATGGCAAGTCGTCGGGAATAAGGTTAAGGTCAATACAATCGATAATGCCAGGCTCGTATAAGGCTTCAGAGGCCTGCTTGATACTACGAATCTTCATGCGGCCTTTAATGATCGTATTTGCCTGCTCCAAACGATGCGCATCACCTATTACCAGGGGACGACACTGCTGGTAAACAACGTCGTGGGTTAGGCTCTTGACGATAATTTCCGGCCCCACTCCCGCCGCGTCGCCCATGGTAATACCAATGATAGGGAGATAGTTACTCATGATTTCTTACCTTGTTTTGCAGGAAAATGTACGGAGCCTTCGGCAACATTCGCGGGCTCGGTGATATTGCTCAAATGGAGCCACGATGCGTAAAGGGCGTGATCGGTGCCGAATGCACCCGCTTTAGTGATAACACCAGGACGATAACCGTCGCGACTGGCGATGGGGCGACCAAAGGCAACGCCTGCCTCAACTTCGCACTGTAGTTTAAGACTGCCGATACCTACCGCCCCGAGCATTGCACGAGCGGTTTCGCCGCCTGTAGCTATAAGTCCACCAACCTTATCGAAATTTGGGCGGATCATCGCTGCCAGTGACGCAGACAGAAGAGCACCCTCGGCAGGATCAAACGTCTCGTCGCGACCAATGCGCAACAGAAGGTCTTCGCCACGCTTGAGACATTCGCCAATACGGCGCTCCCATTCTGACCAAGCCGCATACGCTGGGCCTTTGCGTAATACGCTTGGCATGATGGTCAACTCCTGGATACCCGCCCGCTCCTTAAGCATTATGCATTGCCTATCAGATACATCTGACAGGCTACCGACCAGCACGAGAATCGGTGCAAGTTTTCGCTGCATGAAGCTGACATCCTGAGATGGAGAATCAAACAGGTCGGGTAAACCTGCAATTTCCCGTGCCAGTCCACCAGAGCCGACCCAGAATAGCCCTTCACTCATTTTCGCAGTGACTTGCGCCAGTCGACGCAAATCTTCGGAAGTTTCGGCATCAACTATCAGGGCCTGGCTGTCGCCTTTGGCGATCTGCTTGATGTGTTCAGTAAGAACGAATGCGTCACCACGCAAGGTTTCAAGAGTCAATTTGGCTGTGCGCAGACCGGCGGTTTCTAGCATTATGTGGAGATCGGCGCATTGATCAGCATGCTCGAGCTTCCACGTTTCAGTGGTTTCCAACGGTTGCCCATGGACCAGTACCTGTCCCTGATGCGTAGTCCGGCCGGTCGCCGGGAACGCTGGCGCTACGATTGCCAGACCAGCCAAGGCCTGCAAGGCAGCAACTTCTGCCGCCCAATTGCCACGCAGCGTTGAATCGATTTTTTTATACAGCCGTTGTCCAGCCTTTGATTTCTGATAGGCAGCTACTGTACGAGCGGCGGCTTCACTGGAGGATAGACGACGTGTATCAGTGTCGATGGCGATAACCTGGGCCGCCCCGGTGTCATGGGAGGGGTCAAGCGTTACAACCGTATCGAGTCCAAGGCTGGCGAAGGCGATAGCACAGTCCGCTGCGCCGGACAAATCATCGGCAATGATCATAAGCCTCATCGCACGGTCTCCCCTTCGGCATCTGGGATCCGTTCGCGCTGACCATTACGCGCCCTATATCGCTTGGCGGCCATTGAGGTAAGAATGGGCGACAGTATCGCTGTTACCACTACACACGCGGCAACCAATAAAGTCGCGGCGCTGGCGGCGTCGGCATATACGGGATTAGCCGCAGCAACTAAGGCAGGGACAGCAGCAGCGTTGCCAGCAGTATTGGCTGCGGCGACACCTGCCACACCTGTACCGCCTGACAGTCGGTCAGCAAAATACAGTGGAATACCAGTAACAACTACCACCGCCACGCCTAGCCCGATACCCAGCAAGCCCGCCTGCCAGACCTTGTGCAGGTCAAGGCTAGCTCCTAGCGCCAAGGCAAAGAACGGAATCATCACCGGCACGGCCCTGCCAAGGAAATCGCGCATTTCTCGGTCCAGGTTACCCAGCAACATGCCCAATAGTAGAGGCAGGATTGCACCTACCAGCGTAGGCCAAGGAAACGCAGCCAGACCTGCAACGCCAAGGGTTACCATGGTCAGGAAGGGACCCGACTCCAATGACATGACAGAGTATGCACCTACGTCTTCTGAGCGACCGTACTGGCCCATCAGCGCCATATAAAGACCGCCATTGGTGTCATTCATTGCGGCGACGACGGCTAATGTGGAGAGACCGGCAAAAATGCCTGAACCGATGGGCTGCTCTCCGAGAAAGTGCCCCATGACTACCCCAATCAGCACAGCAGTACCCACCTTCGTTCCAAACAGCACACCGCCTTTTTTCAAGAGGTAGGGCGTGGCTTTGATATCGATGCTGGCTCCCATGCAGACGTAGAACACAGCAAGTATTGGTAGAGAGCCAGTGAATAATGCATTGGTAAACGAGCCAAAGAACTTAGGCATATCCGGCAGGAAGGTTGCGACCAGCGAACCGATAAGCAAAGGCACGATCATCATGCCGCCAGGTACGCGTTCGATACTACGTTTGATTGGGATGTGGGCCACGCGATTCTCCTTGTTTTTATTTCGAGGTGTACCGGGAACACATAAGGATGATCGAAATGATCATTTTCATGTGCATTCCAATCAACAAGCCCTTAATCTAAGCTCTCATGTCTGCGCAAATCAATCATTTTTTGATCGATTTGCGCAGACATGGATGGCTCAGGGCAGTCCTGTCCAGGCACAACCATGTTTTTGAGGCACCTCATCACATTGTTTCCTCTTGCCCCATTTGCGAGCACCTACGTGTAGAAAGGCCTCATTCGTGAGCGTCTCTGTGGTCTTTAAACCTCATAGTTTTTGCAAAGGCCAAAGAGATCAATCACTTAATATATGTGGCACAAAACCTGCTGAAATTAATTTACTAACTGATTAATTAATTAAAAAGCTGGGTCTCATTGAGGCTGTATGCCGCCTCCCTGTTTTAGCTGCCAACAAAAGGCTTGCCTGTCGGCAAGACGACAAAATGCTCTTCAGGAGAACAACAATGCGTGCGTTTATTTGTGCTCAAGTATTTGCGACAGCAGTACTCGGTTCGACTTCGGCCTTGGCCCAAGACAGCATTAAAATTGGCGTCATTCAGCCGCTGACAGGCTCGGTGGCATATAACGGAGCGGCAGATATCAACGGCTCCAAGCTGGCCGTAGAAGAGCGCAACAAAGCAGGCGGCGTGCTAGGCAAGCCGATCGAACTCGTTATCGAGGATGGTCAGTGCAGTCCGGCGAACTCGGTTAACGCCGCAGAAAAACTGATTCAGAAAGATAAAGTAGTCGCCCTATCCGGCGCCTTTTGCAGCTCAGCGACCGCTGCGATCATGCCTGTTGCGCAGAAGTACAAACTACCACTGCTGACGGGAGTGTCTTCCAAGGCTGACCTCACCGAAAAGAACAATCCCTACTTTTTCCGCTCAGCCGAGACCGACGCCCTACTCGCCCAAGCGTTTGCCAAGATCTTGGCTGAAAATCTGAAGCTCAAGAAAGTTGCCTATATCGGTGTAAATGATGACTGGGGCCGGGGCGGCGTAGAGGAATTCTCCAAGGATCTGTCCGCTCATGGTGTCGAGACAGCCATGACGGAATATTTTGACCATGGCGCTACCGACTTTTACACCTTGCTGGCCAAGTTGCGGGTCTCAGGCGCAGATGGGGTATTCATTGCCGCAGAGACTCAGGATGGTTCGATTCTGGTTAAACAGCTCAAGGAATTCGGCATTGATATGAAAGTGTTCGGGGTTGGCTCCTGGGCCACAGCGGACTTCATCAATCTGGTAGGTGATGCCGCCGAAGGCATTTACGCGGCCGTCCCATACGCAGCCACCTTGCCTGGCGAGCGCAACCAGAGGTTCGTTCAAGCCTACCAGGCGCAATACAAGCAGGCCCCGGACAAATACGCCGCGGCCGGCTACAACGCCACCAATATCTTGATGGATGCCATCCAGCGTGCCGGCTCGACGGATGCAGAGCAGATCCGCGAAGCCTTGAAGGCAACCAGTTACCAGGCACCCAATGGTCATTACCAGTTCACGGCCAACGGCCAGGCCTATGGTTTTAACGCGGCGCTGGTACAGATTGAGAACAAACAGCCCAAGGTCGTTGCTACTACTTACGTCGAAGCCCCCATGGCGCTTGCCGCCAAAGGAGAATGAGCGTGGATCTGTTCCTGCAATTCCTCGCTAACGGCTTGGTGACGGGTACGTTCTACGCGTTGTCCGCCCTGGGTCTCACGCTAATCTTTGGTTTTATGCGGGTCGTGAATTTTGCCCACGGTGAGTTCTATATGCTAGGCGGCGTGCTGGGTTGGTTCGTTACCTCACACCTGGGTCTGGACTTCTTTTCCGGTCTGGTCGTCGTGGCCGCCATCATGGCTGCATTCGGCTGGCTGGTGGATCGTGTTCTGATTGAGCGAGTCCGCGGACAAGGTGAAGAGCCCGGCATTTTGCTGACCATTGGACTGTCGATTTTCCTGGCTAACTCTGCCCTGCTGTTAGCAGGCACGGCGCCTCAGAAAATCGAAGGGCCGCTACCTAATGCTCCCGTCTTTCTCGGTCCCATCGTGCTGACCGAGATGAGAATTTTCGCCGTAGCGGTGTGCGCGGCGCTGATTTTGGGCGCCCATTTACTGATCAAGAAGACCAAGCTGGGGCGAGCCATGCGCGCGACGTTCCAGGACCCAATGGCCGCACAGTTGGCCGGCATCAAGACAGCACGCGTCTATGCCAGCACGTTCGCCTTGGGTTCGATATTGGCGGCATCTGCCGGAATGCTGCTGGGTGCAATTTATTCAACCCAAGTCACTATTGGCGGCATCGTTAGCCTTAAGGCCTTTGTCGTAGTCATTCTAGGCGGCATGGGCAGCTTTGGTGGGGCCATTGCAGGCGGCCTATTGCTGGGCGTAGCTGAGGCCTTGTGGGGTGGCTACGTTTCTACCGGCATGGTGGACATTATTGGCTTCATCATCGTGATTCTGACGCTGATCTTCAAACCCTACGGCCTGTTTTCAGCCCGTGCGGAGAGGGCGTGACATGAAACTTGAGCGAAATACATTGTTAATTCTCGCTGTTCTGGCCGCCCTGTTTCCTATGCTAGTGACCGACCAGTACGTCCTGCATATTGGCATCATGGTGCTGTTCTACGCTGTATTGGCCAGCAGCTTAAACCTGATCGTCGGTTATGTGGGCGAGTTCTCCCTCGGCCACACGGCCTTTCTAGGACTGGGCGCCTACACGTCAGCAATTCTGGCAACCCGTTACGGACTGCCAATGTGGGCGACCGTACCGTTGGCAGGGGTTATCTCAGCCGCACTGGGATCGGTGATAGGTGCAATTACGCTGCGCCTGCAGGGTCCCTACTTTGTGATCATCACACTGGCCTTCGCTGAAGTACTGCGCATCCTTGCCAATAACTGGGTTGGAGTAACCAATGGACCTATGGGTATTGCCGGTATTCCCCAGCCAGAGATCCTGTCGGCAGCATCGACGTTATACTCCAAGCGCCTCTACTTCTATATTGCCCTGGCGATTACCGCCGTGGCGTTGTACCTGGCCTACCGCTTCGTCTATTCCAGTACCGGGCGCGCCGCTGTAACTGTTCGTGAAAACCGCTACGTTGCTCAGTCAGTTGGCATCCAGCCATTTGCCTACGCGATGCAAGCCTTTGTGCTCGGGGCATTTCTCGCGGGGCTCGCTGGTGGTTTCTACGCGCACTACATTTCCTTCGTAGGTGCCGATGTGTTCCGCTTCAGCTTTATGGCCACCATGATCATCATGGTGCTGATCGGTGGTAAAGGCACCCTGCTCGGCCCGCTGGTGGGCGCGCTGCTGGTCACACTGATGGAGGAATATCTGCGCGAAGCCCAAGAGCTAAGAATGTCGATCTTCGGCCTGATCGTGATGCTTGTGGTGCTGTTCCTGCCCAAGGGCCTGATGGGCTTCCTGACTCTCCGCCGTGAGCGTCATACCGGCAAAGCCGAGTACGCAGACGATATCCAACGTATTCAACCCCAAGGAGGCGCCGTATGAGCAGCGTGCAGCCTTTCCTCTCTCCCTTGTTGTCCGCCCATGGACTGGGAAAGACTTTTGGCGGGCTCAAAGCCGTTCAGGACATCAATTTTGAGGTGAAAGCGGGCGAAATATTTGGCTTGATTGGCCCCAACGGCGCTGGCAAAACCACCTGTTTCAACCTGATCACGGGCTTTTATACGCCCTCCGCCGGCCGCGTGATGTTCAAGGGTGAAGACATTACAGGCAAAAAGCCATACGCCATCGCCCAGAGAGGCCTGGTACGCAGTTTTCAGAAGACCAATGTACTTAAGTCATTGACGGTTTTCGAGAATGTGCTGGCCGGACATTACCTGAGCGCAAGGCAGTCGCTCCTGAACACCTATTTTCCACGTACCCATGTCCGCCAGGCCGAACAGGCGGCTCGCGACAGCGCCGCACAGATCGTTGAGATCATGGGCTTATCCAAGCGCATTAACACACCTGCCCACGTATTGTCGTGTGGTGAGTTGCGCCTTCTGGAAGTGGGAGTTGCGCTTGCCGCCAAGCCCACCCTTTTAATGCTAGACGAACCTGCCGCAGGGCTTAACAGCCAGGAAGCACTGGCCTTTGGCGAAACGCTGAAACGTCTGAGAGAAACGCAAGTACAGTCAATCATTATTGTCGAACACAACATGGGGTTGGTGATGGGTATTTGCGATCGCCTGGTAGTGATGAACTTCGGCCAGAAGCTTGCCGAAGGCACGCCCGCTCAGGTGCAGAACAATCCACAGGTCGTTGAGGCCTATCTGGGGAAGGCACGCGCATGAATCACACCGGCCCACTGCTACATATTCGTGACCTACATGTTGCCTATGGCAAAGCTGGCGCACTTCACGGCATCGATCTAGACATTGCCTATGGTGAAATTGTTGCCTTGATTGGTGCCAACGGTGCTGGCAAGAGTACTACGCTGCGTGCGATTTCCGGCTTACTTAAGCCTACTTCCGGCTCAATTACCTGGGAGGGCAAGAGCATTACCGGCTGGAGCGCAGACCGGGTCGTGGCCCAGGGCATCGCCCATTGCCCCGAGGAGCGCCACATCTGGCCAGCCATGACCGTCAAGGAAAATCTCATGCTGGGTGGCTTCCTATGCCGCTCCAATGTCGAGATTGAAGACCGTATCGGCATGGCCTTTCACCGTTTCCCGCGCCTTCGTGAACGGCAGAAACAACTTGCCGGCACGTTGAGCGGTGGTGAACAGCAGATGCTGGCCATTGCCCGTGCGTTGATGTCTGAGCCGCGTCTGCTGCTGCTGGACGAACCCAGCCTGGGTCTGTCTCCAAAGATGGCCGATGAAGTCTTCGAGGTCGTCCGGGAGATCAATGCTCACGGTGTAACCGTCATGGTCGTCGAACAGAACGTTTATAACGCGTTATCGATTGCCTCTCGGGCCTATGTTGTCGAGACGGGCCGCATCACGACCAGTGACGATGCGGCCCACCTGCTAAAAGACCCGGAGGTGCTTAACGCCTATCTAGGTGCTTGAGGCGTACTCCATGACTCGGGAAACCTCTAACGTTCTGCACAAGAAATTAATTAACCACTTAGTTAATAAGGAATGAATCATGAGCCGTAAGCTAAGAGTAGGCATAGTAGGTGCTGGCATTGGCGGTGTAGCCTTGGCCCGCACCCTTCAACAACAAGGCATCGAATATCATCTCTTCGAGCGCGCCAAAGCCTTCGGCGAGATTGGTGCAGGCGTACAGATGACGCCTAATGCCGTCAAGGTACTCAACGCGCTGGGTCTTGAAAGCGACTTGCAGCGCATCGGCTTTCTGCCGGAAGCCATGGTAGGCCGTAACTGGGAGACCGCCACCGAACTGTTTCGTACGCCTCTTAAAGAAAACTCCCCCAAGGTCTATGGCGCCGAATTTTTCCATGTTCACCGAGCGGACCTCCACGCCATTCTCTCCCAGGATATTCCAGACGATTGCGTAACCTTTGGTGTGCAATGCACCGGCGTCACGCGTAACTCACATTCAGCCACTGCCACTTTTTCTGATGGATCAATATTTGAGGCTGACCTGATCGTAGGTGCTGACGGCATCCATTCAGCGGTAAGGGATTCGCTCTGGGGTACTGACAAGCCGCAGTTCACCGGTCACATGTGCTGGCGCGCACTGGTACCGGTCGAGCAGCATCCTCTGCCCTTTGTAAGCCCTGATGCTTCATTCTGGATGGGTCCCAGGGCGCACGTAGTGACCTACTACGTGAAAGGCGGTAAGGCCGTAAACATCGTAGCGGTTGCCGAAACTGAGGAATGGGTCAAGGAATCCTGGACGGAGCCCAGCTCTACCGAGGAGCTAGTACAGGCTTACAGCGGTTGGCATACAAACCTGATCCAACTCTTCGAGCGCACCGATCCGACCCAAACGTATAAGTGGGGCCTGTTCGACCATGATCCCATGTCACGTTGGTCTGCAGGTCATGCCACGCTTTTAGGTGATGCCGCACATCCCATGCTGCCCTTCCTCTCCCAGGGCGCAGCCATGGCCATTGAAGACAGTTATGTACTGGCCCAGGCCCTTATTCACTTTGGAGATGATGTCCTGACCGCGCTGGAGGCCTACGAGAATGAGCGCCGCCCACGCACTTCTCAGGTTCAACTGCAGGCACGCGAGCGCGGCCGGACCTATCACCTCTCCTCCCCCGAGGAGTTGCGCAAGCGTGATCTGGCCTACCAGCAGGAGCAGGCCAAGAATCCCAACGCGGTCGGCATTCGGGCTGAGTGGATCTATGAGTACGACGCCACTATCTGCCGCCAACGTTTTGAAGCCGAGCAGTTAACGGCCTAAGCCAACGCATAAGGACAATAACCATGCAAACGCTGTATCGAATCGGGCAAATCGTACCCAGCTCCAACACCACAATGGAAACCGAGATCCCGGCAATGCTCACCGCTCGCCAGCTGATCCGTCCCGAGCGCTTTACCTTCCACTCCAGCCGTATGCGCATGAAGCATGTGAAAAAGGAAGAGCTGGCCGCCATGGATGCTCAGTCCGACCGTTGCGCCCTTGAGCTGTCCGATGCCCGTGTCGATGTCCTGGGGTACGCCTGCCTTGTGGCCATCATGAGCATGGGGCGGGGCTATCATCGCGAGTCCCAGGCGCGCCTGACCCAGGTCACCCGCGATAACGAGGCTGAAGCGCCAGTGATTACCAGTGCAGGCGCGCTTGTCGATGGGCTCAAGGTGCTGGGTGCCAGGCGCATCGCCCTGGTTGCGCCCTACATGAAGCCGCTGACCGAGCTAGTGGTCGATTACATTCAGCACGAGGGTATCGAGGTCAAGGTCTGGCATGCCCTGGAAATCCCCGACAACCTTGCCGTTGCCCGGCACGATCCGTCCAACCTGCCCAGTATCGTCGCGGAACTGGATCTCGAGGGTGTCGACGCTATCGTGCTGTCGGCCTGTGTGCAGATGCCGTCGCTCTCTGCCGTGGCCAAGGTCGAGGCTCAGACCGGCAAGCCTGTCATCACGGCAGCCATCGCCACCACGTACGCCATGCTCAAGGCCCTTGGCCTCGAACCCATCGTGCCGGGGGGCGGTGCCCTGCTGTCCGGTGCTTATTAAGGAGGATGCAATGACTAACTATCTGTATGGCGCCAATGCTCAGGCCAACGGCATTCGCCAGCACTATCTGCGCTATGGCGGACAGGGCCTGCCCCTCATCGTGATCCCCGGAATTACCAGCCCGGCCGTGACCTGGGGCTTTGTGGCCGAGCGCCTGGGACGCCACTTCGATGTGTATGTGCTGGATGTACGCGGCCGGGGTTTGTCGGAAGCGTCACCCACGCTGGACTATAGTCTCGATGCTCAGGCGGCTGATGTCGCCGCCCTGGCCGATGTGCTGGGTCTTGCGCGCTACGCCGTGCTCGGACATTCCATGGGCGGCCGTATCGCCATACGCATGGCCTGCCGGCTCAAGCCCCAGGGCCTTGAGCGTCTGATCATTGTCGACCCACCAGTTTCCGGCCCGGGCCGTCGCTCCTATCCGAGCGGCCTGCCCTGGTATGTCGACTCCATTCGCCAGTCGCTCGAGGGCATGGGTGCTGAGGATATGCGTGTCTTTTGTCCCACCTGGACGGAAGAGCAGCTGCGCTTGCGGGCCGAATGGCTGCATACCTGCGATGAGCGCGCCATCGTGGCCAGCTACAACGGCTTTCATGAAGACAATATCCATCAGGATCTGCCGCACATTAACCTGCCGACCCTGCTGATAGTGGCCGGGCGCGGCAATGTGCTCCTGCCCGAAGACATAGAGGAGATCCAGGGCCTCATGCCGGACGTGACGGTAGCTCGGGTAGAAAACGCTGGACATATGATCCCCTGGGATGACGAGGAAGGCTTCTACCAGGCCTTTGGCCACTTTCTGGGTACCCCTGTTTAAGAGGACCGCGACATGGCTATCAGCGATATCGATCTGATCAACGCCTGGAAACAGGTGCTCACCCTTTCCAAGCTCAAGGCCGGTGATATTGTAACCGTGCTGACCAGCGACACCACACATCCACAAACCTTGCGCACCGCCCTAATCGCAGCGGCAGGCTTGGGCGCGCGGGTGAATCGACTCGACCTGCCTCCGGTTAATGGAGAGAAGGCGCATAGCCGTGACAGCCTGGCCTATCTGGGCACCACGCCGCTTACCGGCAACCGCGCTGCCATCGCCGCGCTCAAGGAAAGCGACCTGGTGCTGGATCTGATGACGCTGCTGTTCTCACCCGAACAGCACGAAATCCTGAGCTCGGGTACCAGGATTTTGCTGGCAGTCGAGCCGCCGGAAGTGCTGGCCCGCCTGGTGCCGACCGAGGCCGACCGAGCCCGCGTATTTCGAGCCGCTGCTCAACTCGAAGGAGCCCGGGAAATGCATGTTGTCTCCCGGGCCGGTACGGACCTACGCTGCCCGCTGGGGCAGTATCCGGCCATCAAGGAGTATGGCTTTGTGGATGAGCCCGGCCGTTGGGATCACTGGCCCAGCGGCTTTATCCTGACCTGGCCCAACGAGGCGCAGGCTAACGGCCGTATCGTGCTGGACAAGGGCGATATCCTTCTGCCGCAAAAATGCTACGTGAACGAACCCATCACTCTAACGGTAAAGGAAGGTTATATCACCGCTATCGAAGGTGGACTCGATGCCGAGCTGCTCAGGGACTATATGGGTGAGTTCAACGACCCGGAAGCCTATGCGCTGTCACATATCGGCTGGGGCCTGCAGAAGCGGGCGCGCTGGTCGACCCTATCGCTATATGACCGCGAATCCACTATTGGCATGGACGCCCGCGCCTTTGAGGGCAACTTTCTTTGCTCGATGGGTCCGAACAACGAGGCCGGAGGCGACCGCGTCACGGCATGCCATATCGACATTCCCATGCGCAACTGCACGATCAGCCTGGACGGCAACGTGGTGGTACGTGAGGGAAAGATCATCGACAACCCTGCTGAGTAAGGAGACAGACGATGCAACGCGATGAAGCGGTTTACCAGCGCCAGGGATTTGGAGCTCAGTTGGGTATCCAGGGACAGATTGGCCTGCTGATTATTGATTTCGTGAACGGCTTTGCCGACTCAAAAGTATTTGGCGGCGGCAATATTCCCGAGGCGATTCAGGCTACCGTGCCGGTGCTGGCAGAGGCAAGACAGCGCGGCTGGCCTGTAGCGCACAGCCGGATCGTGTTTGCCGACGACGGCAGCGATCAAAATATCTTTACGCTCAAGGTACCCAGCATGCTTAGCCTTAAGGAGCATGAGCACAACAGTGCCATTGTGCCGGAGCTGGAACCGGCCGAAGGCGAGCTGGTAGTGCGCAAGACGGTACCGTCGGCCTTTTTCGGGACGGGACTTTCCGCCTGGCTAACTCAACGCGGCGTGCAAACGCTCCTGATAGCCGGAGCCGTGACCAGCGGCTGCGTGCGGGCGAGTGTGGTGGATGCGATGTCCTATGGCTTTCGTCCGGTGGTGCTGGCCGACTGCGTAGGTGACCGCGCCCTGGCCCCGCATGAAGCGAACCTGTTCGACATGGAGCAAAAGAACGCTGATGTCTGCTCATTTGCAGAGCTGCTGAATCAGTTCGCCCATTAGAACCGGTCATACCAGACCCGGTGTCATCACCGGGTCTGCTTAGTTACACTGTACTTAATCAAATAATACCCTGCGGCTTTGGAGCATAATGGATACGGTGAATGTCAGCGGCCGTCGAGGCGTAAGCATTAAGCGCAGCCGAGCCGCGGCGAAAAACAAACCAGGGCGTCCTGAAGGGTCAAGTAACGTACGTGATGAGATCCTCAACGCGGCCGAGTTTTTATTTGCTGACTTGGGCTATGCAGGAACAACGCTACGCGAGATTGCCGAGGCTGCCAAGGTTACCCAAGCGCTGATCAATTACTATTTCGGTTCTAAGTACGGCTTATTTGAAGAGGTGTTTCTGCGCCGTGGCCGAAAAATCTCCGAAGAGCGGTTGCGTCGGCTTGAAGAGCTGAAATGCGCGGGGCCCCTGCAAGTTATTGATATTGTCCATGCCTTTCTCACGCCTACGCTAGCGCTACGTAGTAGCAAGGCGGGCCGGGCTTTTATTCGCCTCCAGGCGCGTCTGCATACCGAACCTCCTGAAATCTCTTATAAGCTCAGAAACGAAGCCTATGACATGTCCACGAAAGCCTATGTAGAGGCCTTTCGTATGGCCCTTCCTTACATCAGCGAGTGCGAAGCCTATTGGCGTGTCACGCTGATGGTGGGTGCCTACATGTATGCCTTTTCTGATACCCACCGGCTTGAGCAACTGGCTGGGGATATCTGCCACCCGGAAGACTCTGAAGAGGTGTTAAAACAGATGAGTGCTTTTGTGACCGCTGGAATGCAAGCTCCTTCTTGCACTTAATCTGTACCGGTCAACTGTGTTCGGCCTACGACTTAGTACGTCGCTGAGGCCAGCTTGACCTGCTTTACAGGTCTCTTTCCAGGTTTGGTTATCACCTCCTCCCACTGCCCATTTCATCTGAAAAGTAGCTTCATAATTATTGGGCACCTAGAGCGCAGCAGTTATTCAGTAACACAGCGTCGACGGGCGGCTACCATCAACATGGTATGCAGCTTACGGCTAGCCGGGAAAGGCTTCGGCGATAAAGGTGTAGTAGAAGCCAAACAGGAAAAGACCATACTGTTCTAGAGCGCTGCCGACGTCACGGTAAAATCAAACCTATCCTCGCGCAGGCAGCGGCAGCATGAATTTATAATTTTGTTGCTATTTTTAGCAACAAAATTCACTAGTTTATTTACGCCTCTGCTGCGAACGTTTTAGCGGCCTGGTTTCAGTTGAAGTCTTTCAGTAGGTAGTCAACGATCAATACCGGTTCTACTTATTCACGTGATTTACGTGGCACCTTAAACAGGGCAAGCCGCATCTCATGCGACATTGCTATCAGACCTGCCCATTTGACATCCTCCCCGCCCTAAAGGACGGGATACCCACAAATGGACGTTCAAGCGCGAGCGCGAGAATATTCCTGGCCGCGTTGATATCGCGATCGTGAGCGTCACCGCACTCACAGCAGGTCCACTCTCTTATACGCAACCCATTGATACCTTTTGAATCCATTGGGGAGCTGCAAGCTGAACAGGCGCGGATAGTGTACGCTTCTCGCTAGAGGGGATTTTCCATAGTGTCTGCGCTGAACTCGTTGAGTTCACTGGCGAGCCTGACCATATGCATTTGCTAGTGCACTATCCGCCAAAGGTAGCGCTTTCGCGACTCGTGAATAGCCTCAAGGGCGTCTCTAGCAGGCGACTGCGGCTGATACATCCGGAACTCGTGGTAGCTGCGTATCTAATAACGCCCTATGGAGTCCAAGCTACTTTGCGGGCAGCGTTGGCGGGGCGCCGCTATCGGTCATACGCCAGTACATCGAGTAGCAGAACAGGCCGCATTAGGGCCGCTTCGCGGTTGGCACTATCTCCTCGCCGCACTAAAAGCATAGGGAATGTTACTATCTTTGGTAACCTTACGGCTGATTGAACCGACAGTTGATTTACGGACTTACCTGTAAACGACATTTAATCCTTATCACGGCAGAAACATTCTGAAATGATTCGGCGCCTCGCCAATTGGACGGGCGACTCTTGGCCCGTTGTTGCTCTGTTCATCGGCCCTGAGTCCGTCCTTCAAGGCGCTGACCAAGGAGTACATGATGTCGAATGAGCACGCGATCCGTCGCGATTTAGGGCCTCTGGCTTTAATGTTTGCTGGGCTGGGGTCGATCATCGGCTCCGGCTGGTTGTTTGGTGCCTGGCATGCTGCCCAGCTGGCAGGCCCCGGGGCTATCTATGCGTGGTTTTTAGGTGCAGTGATCATTCTTTTCATCGCGCTGACCTATGCCGAGCTGGGTGCCATGTTTCCAGAGTCGGGCGGCATGGTGCGCTATGGGCACTACTCGCACGGCTCTCTGGCAGGGTTTGTTGGCGGGCGGGCCAACTGGATTGCGATTGTATCCTCTATCTCTGTCGAGGCCGAGGCGTCCGTTCAGTATATGACGTCCTGGCACTGGCAATGGGCGCAGGACCTTTACAGTGTCAGCGGTCATGGCGAGTTGAGTATAACCGGTCTGATACTGGCCGCGCTCCTGGTAGTCGTGTACTTCCTGCTCAACTTTTGCGGTGTCAAGCTCTATGCCCGCAGTAACAGCGCAATCACGATATTCAAGTTAGTGGTACCGGCACTGACCGCCATAGCGCTCATGCTGTCAGGTTTTCACGGTGAAAACTTCACCGTCGGCATCACCGGTGGCGATCATTCCATCAGCATTTCAGCCGACCTGACAGCCGTAGCCATTAGCGGTATTGTGTTCAGTTCAATAGTTTCCATACCCCGGTAAACCTTGCAGGCGAGGTACGTAGCTGGCGAGGTACGTAACCCTGCCGTAATGTTCCTATAGGGGTGATTGGATCAATCATTATTGCCGCAGTGATTTACCTGCTGCTCCAGGCCGCTTTTCTAGGCGCTGTTCCTCCTGAGCATCTGCATGAGGGATAGGCAGGTCTTGCATACAGCTCACCTTTTGCCCAACTGGCGCTGGCCTTGAGCCTGAACTGGCTGGCCTTTCTGCTCTATGCGGACGCCTTTGTCAGCCCGAGCGGAACGGGCGCAGCCTATACCGCCTCGACTGCGCGGATGATCTACGGTATCCAGCGTAACGGCACCCTCCCCGCTCTGTTTGGACAGGTTCATCCATAAGTTCGAAATTCCCCGTCCGGCCATGTGGCTGAATCTTGTAATAGCGTTTGTTTTCTTATTCTTTTTCCGCGGGTGGGATACGCTGGCGGCTGTTATTTCCGTAGCCACTGT
This sequence comes from Pseudomonas sp. JZ114, assembly GCF_051027705.1. Classification (NCBI taxonomy): domain Bacteria; kingdom Pseudomonadati; phylum Pseudomonadota; class Gammaproteobacteria; order Pseudomonadales; family Pseudomonadaceae; genus Pseudomonas; species Pseudomonas sp. JZ114. The sequence continues at coordinate 362,063 of NZ_CP069257.1, read as the reverse complement.
TATTTCTTGCTTGACCAGGCCGGCAAGTGTCATGTCCCTGCGACGGACAGCACCAGAGCTCTATCGCCCCTTGCGAATCCAAGGGCTTGCCAAAAAAGAGATAGGGGCTAGATGCCTTATTGTATGTAACGGTACAGCAGACGCCAGCATGCTAGCAGGCGCCCGTTAACACTATATGACACGAGTACGACGACATACCTGGATGCCTAGACATATTTCAAATACTAAACAATTGGCTTTCTGCTGACAGATATGTCGCTATCACATGAGTTAAGTAGACTTGGCGCCGCTCTGGATCTCCGCGTCGATAGAAGGCTTTCTTATTGACAGAATAGCTACCAAGGAAATAGCCACGGTAACGAGCATATATAAGGCTACTGGGTGCCAGTTGCCATCGTACTTGGCTAGCAGCCATGTAGCGATTAGCGGAGCCGTTCCGCCTGCCAGAGCGGCACCCAGCTGATAGCCCAGAGTGATGCCGGTATAACGCACTCTGGTTGAAAAGATTTCAGAACACAGCGTTCCCAGAACTGCAGTGATCGGAGCCCAAAGCACACCGAAGCCAATCAGCGTTGCCAGGGTGATTCCCCATTGGCTTCGTGTACCAAGAAGCATGAAATACGGAATGATATACAGCGCGATGGCAATAATCCCGCCAACATACACCCGCTTACGACCAACCCTGTCGGACAGCCAGCCCATGGCTGGAATCGCCAGAGACGCAACCAGCGCTCCAATCATTACCGAGTGCAGCGCAGACGTTTTTTCATAGCCAAGGTTGCTCACCGCATAGCTGACTACAAAGGTAGAGAAGATGTAGAACGGAGCGGTTTCGACAACCTTGAGTCCAGCAGCGATTAGCACCTCCCGCCAGTGGTAACGCAGGGTTTCCGCTAGCGGCTGCTTGGCCACGTTACCGGTGTCCTTCGCTTTCTGAAAATCGGGGGTTTCATCTAGGCCATGACGAATCCAGAGCCCAAGAAATACCAGTCCTGCACTCATGACGAACGGCACGCGCCATCCCCAGGAGAGAAAATCCTTCTCTGGCAACATGGCCATCAAGCTAACAGCCATCGTCGCGAGTAGCATTCCAAGTGTTACACCTACCTGTGGCACGCTACCAAAGAGCCCCTTACGATGGCCTGGGGCATATTCATACGCTAACAGTAACGCCCCACCCCATTCACCACCAATACCCAACCCTTGAATCACTCGAAGAAGAATCAAAAGCATGGGTGCCCATATTCCGATCTGCTCATACGTGGGCAAGCATCCAATCAATACTGTAGCGCCCCCCATTAGCGACAACGTAATGACCAGCGTTTTCTTGCGGCCAATCCGATCGCCGATATGGGCAAACAACACGCCACCAATGGGACGAATGAAGAAAGTCAGCGAAAACGACAGGTACGCCAGCAGCAGGCCAACCACCGGATCAAAGTTTGGAAAAAAGAGCTTATTGAAAACCAGCGCTGCAGCGGTGCCATAGAGAAAGTAGTCAAACCATTCAATGGAGCTTCCGGTAAGACTGGCGATTAGGGCACGCCGTCGGGTTTGGGCGGATGTAATGAGATGGCTCATTAATATTGTCCTGCTTGTTATCGGTGGAAGCCGCTTGCTCGGCCTCTAGCATCACATGGTTGCACCTGCGACCTTTTGATCCTAAAACAAGCATTAACGGGTGAAACCACACTTTTTCTTATAGGTATAACTAAAAATAGTAGTGAAGGCAGGCAGCTATTTTTATCGGGCGGAAACGCAGCATTTTCGGACTTCATGGGCGGTAAATGAGCGCTTTATTAAGATTTTTTGAGGGTAAAAAGTAGTTGCACCTTGGTTGCACCTCCAAAGATCATAGGGTTAACCTGATCTTACTGACATAGCCAGGATCACAACAGGTAATAATAAGATGGCTACTTTCACCGATGACGTTAAGCGTGACGATGTGACCCGCTGGTATTCCAGGCGAGGTTCTCCACTAGCAGACAAAGCGTTTCGTAAATCGGACAAGTCCAAGAACTGTAAGCTCCCGGCCGTAGGAATCGTTGTCAGGCTGGACAACTTGAGAAGCATAAAGGCTATCAAAACCAGATATCAGGGTTTTCCGTACCCTTCACGGGAAACCGAGGGACTGATTACCTCTTTGGCTATCCGCTGACATCCTACTGATACCAGCCTCAGTGGTGGCGATGAATATATACCTATGGTGAAAGACTTGAGCATTTATTACTCCCTGCCATAGACGCTAAAGCCTACAAACACAAACCAGTATAGCGTCCGAGGGATCGCACCTCCCAATAACAAACAACAAGGAACGATATGAGAGCTCTTTTTCTCGGCTACGGCCGCATGGGCAGCGCTATTGGTGAAGCCTGGTTATCCGCCGGGCTGGTTGACCGCATTGTTGCGGTTGATCCAAACCTGGAAACTGCTGGCAAAGCTACTGTGTACAGCACTATAAAAGCGGTTCCAACCGAACCATTTGACATTATCGTGGTTGCGGTTAAGCCTGCCTACACCTGCGAGGTTCTTGCAGGGCTACCTGATGCGTTATGTCAGAAGGCTGTGATGATCTCTGTTGCAGCAGGGATCACCGTCCCAAGCCTCGGCAATGCCCTACGCAACCGGTGCCCGATCGTACGTGCGATGCCCAATAGCCCGGTACTGGTTGGTGCAGGCTGCACCGGGCTGTATACCGATAATACGTTGAATGAAACTAAACGCGATTTGGTTACGCGGCTGTTCTCCACCGTTGGCTTCGCCTGTTGGGTTGAACATGAAGACCTGCTGGATGCAGTTACTGCTATATCTGGTAGCGGCCCTGCTTACTATCATTTATTTAGTGAAGCGCTCGAGACGGCTGGCGTAGCCCTTGGACTAAAACCGGAACTCGCTAAGGTCCTGGCGGCACAGACAGCCCTCGGTGCTGCGCTTCTGCAAAACCAACCAGGAGCGGACTTTGCAGCACTGCGCACTGCCGTAACCTCACCCAACGGTACCACGGCAGCAGCGATTGCGGTGTTCGAGCAGGACCGAGTACTACGAGGCGCAGTCGAGTCTGCGACCCAGGCGGCATATCATCGCTCTCAAGAGCTTTCTCGGGACTCCTGACCCTACGCTTAACAGGCGCCGCCATGAAGTTGCATCAGCTCAAAGCACTCGTCGCAGTTTACGAAAGCGGCAGTATTCAAGAGGCTGCACGTGTATTACACCTCTCCCAGCCTGCCTTATCTAAAAGTATCAAGGAACTGGAGGCTGCTCTAGGTGTGCCGCTGCTAGTACGCTCTAATCGCGGTATTACCGCTACTGTATATGGTGAACACCTGATACGCCGAGGCCGTCTGATGCTACAAGAAGCTCGCCGCGCGCGCGAAGAGATTGAGATACTTAAAGGTGATATAGACGGCAAAGTCTCCGTGGGCATATCACCAGCCACGCCCGGCGCCCAGTTCATTGCCGCGGTTAAGCAATTTGGTAAACGCTATCCGAATGTACATCTGCAAATCCATGAAATGCGCCCGTCTAAGCTGATGGAGGGTTTACGTGAGGGGCAGCTGGATCTCATGCTCTGCTCCCAACCGGCAAGCCGTTATAGCGATGGCTTCCATTGGACAGAACTCTATACGCAGCCTGCCGTTCTGGCGGTGCGTAAGGATCATCCCTGCCGTAAAGCTCGCTCACTGAGTGAGTTACAGAATCAGCAATGGCTGCTACAGGACTCGCTGGACAAGTCCCGCATTGGCCTCATGTTCGAGCAGTACCAGATAGCCTTGCCGGAGCGTGTTATCGAATGCTCTTCAGGAGTAATGTTTTGCGAGCTGGCCCTTAATACCGATGTCATCAGCTATTGGCCTTCACGTGTATTAACGTACGTGCAGAAACTTGGCCGAGAACTGGAGGTGCTTAATTTGCAGGAAGAGGTGCCGCCACTAAACATTTCGCTGGTCTACCGTAATCAGGAACAGATCACCCGCAGCGCAATGGCATTAGCCGAAGAGTTAATGTACGTCTATAGGAATCCAAATGCTCCGAAACTTAACGAGTTTGAGGGCCTGACGATGCGCTGAACGGACAAAGTGGCTGGCTGTGACATAACCCTAGAAAGCCCGAAAACTACCCGCGAAGTTATATGTAGGCTGGCCTAGGGATAGGCTCCTTTAGTAGCTGGCATAAGCGATATGCGCTTGAGAATTGGCCGCCATGACAGCTCTATCCGTTTATCATAGAAATGTAATAGGGTTACTTTTCAACGATTATTGACCTATTAAAGTAGTATCGTTTGATGTTAATAAAACTGCTTCCAACCCTCTACTCACGCCTAACCCGATAGGCATCAGTACTGCCGCAATGCCCCTCTAAACTTACAGGACGTTTTCTTCAGCCTCCCAAATATGCTCTGGTAGATCAGTCATTAACGGTTTACCGCTTCGTTATTGAGAAGTACAGCGTCAGCACCCAACTCATGAGCGTCACCCATAATGGTTTCACCATAGGGCGTAGGACTTCTTAACAGGTGAATGCCATAACGTTCTAATAGTGTTAGTCATGCAGAATTTCTGTTCGGATGGCAGGACTGGTAATCGTGTCCTGACAATCTCCGAGACCTGATATAAACCTGCCGTTGTTGTCGTCCTGCCCTGTTCTACATGGCGTATCGGTGTAAAGAAGTTAAAGCTAACGCCCAAGTGATGCAAATGGTGACACCTTGAGGCAGCGTTTTACGTGAGTAGAGTTGCTGATCATCAAGTCCATGTAACCCAGGACGATGATGGGCAAAGCGTTCTTTGCAATGACCATTGAAACGGCACTGGGCGGAGCAGTCATTAACACATGCCAGGAATATCCTACAGCTTTACTGGCGGGCGCGATCATGGCTGGCACAGGCCTAGTGGTGCTGGTTATGGCTCGCCATCCTGTAAAGACAGCTGTCCAGCGCTGCCCTACGACAGCCGATTGAACCCAACTCCATCTTCCAGCCTAGCAAGCGCCTGGAGGATACCGCGAACGCTCGACCGCGTCGCATTATGCAAAGACCTGTCCGGTGGGCTTTACCTAGGTCATGTAGGTAAGAACCCTATACCGTTTGTATAGCCAAAAGCTTACATGGTATAGCGGTAAGTTGCTCTAACCCACCTTAAAGAAAGGCCGTAATCTACACCTATCAACTGCAGCACAGGATGTGCTCAGAGAGATCAAGGATGATTGATCATCGCCTGGATGGCAGCTCGACAGGACGTTGAGTATGATCAACAAGAACCCGCTTCGGCGGGTTTTTTGTTGTCTGTAAGTAAAGCTATTCCGGTTGCTTAGCGGTAACTCCTAAAGAAACTTGGAGTAGAGACCTCTGGCTGTAGTATCTGGTAAATGAGATGCCCTTACCCCTAACAGACCGGCAACAGGATTTATTGGCCGCACTCTTAAGGCGTGCCCCAAGAGCGGGCTACCTTGCCCTGGCAGTCGGCGATGCCCTGGATCCTGTATCAGCGCTTATCAATGACGGCCCCATGCTGCGTGACATGGTAATAGCGTTGTTTGAGCGCTGGTCAAAGGATCCTGCCGGAATGACGCCTACTCTTCAGGAGCATCTGGAAATCTGGCGTGACTACGGTGCATTAACCAGCGCTTCGTATGAGACGTTACTTGAAAAGATAAAGCTTAGGTAATGTGAAATTACCTGTGTATTCAGCCGCCCTATTGTGCCTGCAGGCTAGAAGAACATACCTTACGTGCGGGCTTGTTTCGGTCTCTCCATAGCCGTTGGCTTCCCCTGGATGCAGTCTCGCCATCGACGATGTAGTTGTACTCCACACGTGATACTGATGGTCTAATAAGACTACATCGCAGCTTTAGCCTAATAAGAGACGGCCATGGACAGGCAGTAACGGACTGCCTGAACCGTTACCCCTTAACCTGTAAAGGCTCCAGGCGTATATGTCACGGCTGGTAAAGGCATCGTCGTTTCCTGCCTGACCATCAGAGCAGGAGCAAGAGGCCGCCTCAGGAACCTGCACGGGGAACTGGCTGCGGTTGTAACGACGATGATTCTTTGCGCTTGCAAGGCAAGGCTGAACTGATCCCGGCAGGTGTATCACGGGATCAGTCCAGTAGAGGATGTACTCACATATCAAAGGCGGATGGAAGCACAATCATGTCGCGGATAGTGACGTTACGTGGTCGCGTCAATATGTACATGACGGCATCTGCAACTTCCTTGGGCTCGATGATACTGCCGCTTTCCTTGGCTTTCCTGAGGTTCTCCTCTGGCCAGTCAGCCAGCAAAGCGCTCAGAACGGGGCCAGGAGAAACCGCCGAGACGCGAACACCGGCTTGTTGACCTGACGCCGTACAGTCTGGACAAAACTGTTGATCGCCCACTTGGACATGGCATAGACCGGCTCCCAGGACACCGGGAAATGGCCTGCAACTGACCCGTTCACCACAATGTTTCCAGTGCCGCGCTCAATCATATGCGGAAGCACATCGTGGACATTCTTCATCACTGCATTGACGTTGAGGTTGGGTATGCAATCGATGCCTGCCGAGTTTGCTTCCAAGAGGTCCCCACCGATATAACTACCAGCATTGGCATAGAAAATATCGAGCTGCCCCACCTTTTCCAGGTCACTTGGCAAAAGCGAGGCACAACTCTCTGGATTGAGCAGATCGATCACTAGAGGAATCGCTGAGTCACCTGTGCCGCCAGCCTCAGATGCCAAACGGTTACGTGATACTGTAACACTTTAGGTGGAATAGGTAATAATTCTCTGACGTTAATCCCAGGGAGCTATTATCCAGCCAGTGATGATTGAGCCCATGCGGACATCTGCAGCAAAGCATGTTTATTTTAGACCCTGGGCAGTGGCAAGCTAACCTGAAAGGCTCTACCGTGATATTGGTTCAAGTCATGTTCCGAAGGGTTATTGAATCGGTAGCAAGAGCAACGGTAACTAGCTGATCCCGTACCGCTGCAGTACGATGTAAGGTCTGCATGCTTGGACATTGATAAAATCAAAACAGCATGTGTCACAGACGTTTCCAGATAAATCCATCAAGCGCTCCAAAAAGACTTAGCGGTTTAACTCTGAAATTTTCCAATAACCCTATTTGAAAATCGACCTATGCGCCGTATTAGAGTGCTTTTTGTCATTATTATCATAGGGTTAGTAGGCACAGGTCTGTATTTCCAGCATTCGCCCCCCTCTGAGCAATCATCCTCTACACCCACTATCGTACCGGTGGTGACCCAGACCGTTGAGCGTCGGGATGTCCCTGTACTCTTGCGAGCCTTAGGTCATGTCAGACCGTTGAGTAATATCGAGGTCCGCCCTCAGGTCGAGGGCCTGCTTGTCTCTCTGCCGGTAAGAGAAGGACAACGGGTCCGCAAAGGCGATCTGCTGGCGCAAATCGATGATCGTGCGATACGTGCCAATGTTCGTCAGGTTGAGGCCGAGCGGGATGTAACACGCGCCGAGCTGGATATCGCTCGTACGGACCTTCGCCGCTATCAAGGGCTTGTAAGGGATCATGCAGCGCCTGCACAGACGCTGGATCAACAGAAGGCATTGGTCGCACAACTGGAGGCTACGCTGGATCTACGAGAAGCCGCTGTGGCAGCCGCCAAGGTCCAACTGTCCTATACGCGGCTTTACTCTCCTATCGAAGGCCGGGTAGGGATTCGTAATACGTTCGAAGGCAGCCTCGTCCGTGCCAGCGACACGACAAGCCTGTTTTCGATTGTGCAAACCAACCCGATCAGCATCGAGGCGAGCCTACCGCAGTCACGCCTGCCCGACCTGCAGCGAATGCTGGCGCAAAAAAACGAAGCACCGGTGCGCGCCTACTATGAGGATGGTGGTGCGCTTATTGCCGAAGGGAAACTCTCGCTTATCGATAACCGAGTAGATGAAAGCACCGGCACCCTTCGAGTAAAAGCATTGTTCGCCAATGGCGATGAACATCTATGGCCCGATCAATCCGTCGTAGTGGCATTTCAATCCCAACTACTCAAGGATGCACTGGTCATCACCTCACAAGCCATCCGGCAAGGTGCGGAGGGTACTTATGTGTGGCGTGTGGAACATGGCAAAGCTACACCGGTTACCGTAAAGCTTATACATGACGCCGATGGACTGGCGGTTGTCGAAGGGCTACAGGTGGGTGATCAGGTCGTTGTCGATGGCCAGTCGAGACTTCGTCCAGGCACAGAAGTCAAGTCAACTCAAGGCACGGAGCCGGTTGAAGGTAACCGCTCATGAGGAGCCGTAACCTTTATGCCTTGTGTATCGATCATCCCATCGGCACTGTGCTGCTGGTAATCGCACTGATCCTATGCGGCATCCTGGCGTTTAATCGCCTGGCTGTCGCCCCGCTCCCGGAAGTGGACGCGCCGACCATCGAGATAGAAGCCGACATGCCCGGAGCCAGTGCCGAGACAATGGCGTCCTCTGTAGCTACGCCCTTGGAGACACAGCTCAGCTCCATTCCCGGCATTGCCGACATCTCATCCACAAGCTCACTGGGTCAGACCCAGATCGTTCTGGAGTTTATCCTCAACAAGAATATCGACGTGGCAGCCCAGGAAGTGCAAGCGGCGATCAACGCGGCCTCCTCACGACTGCCGGCCGATTTGCCCAGTTTACCTACATGGCGCAAGATCAATCCGGCCGACACGCCCATCCTGATCCTGTCGGTTACCTCGAAGACGCTTTCACCTTATGAGGTCAGCGATCTGACCGAAACATCATTGTCGCGTCAGCTCAGCCAGATCAATGGTGTCGGAATGATTCGTCTGAATGGTCTGCAGCGTCCGGCCATTCGTATTCAGGCACGACCTGAATTGCTGGCAGCCGCAGGCGTCACCTTGGCGGATGTACGCACCGCCATTCAGAACGCAAGCGGTAACCAGCCTAAGGGAGCCCTGGTAGGTACCTACCGCCTTTCTACCCTGGAAACCAATGGCCAGCTTTTTTCCGCCGCTAATTACGCCGACGTAGTAGTAGCGTATCGCCAGGGAGCGCCGGTACGCGTGGGTGATGTCGCCAAGGTTAGCCAAAGTGGTGAGAATGAATACACCCAAGCCAACATGAATGGTTCGACGGGTGTAGCCATCGTCATCCGCCGTCAACCGGGTGCGAATATTGTTACAACCGTGGATGCCATCAAGGCAGCTTTGCCCTCGTTGACCGCCGCTTTACCGGCGGATCTTCATGTACAGGTCCTGAATGACCGCACCCGAACGATCCGTGCTTCGCTACACGAGGCTGAGCTGACGCTTGCGATTGCCGTCGCACTGGTTATCGCCGTGATGGCGTTGTTTCTCAGGCAATGGTCGGCAACGTTGGTAGTTTTTGCGGTCCTGAGTACCTCCGTCATAGGTACATGCGCGGCCATGTACCTGGCCGGTTTTACGCTCAACAACCTGACGCTGGTAGCCATCATCGTCGCCGTGGGCTTTATCGTGGATGATGCCATCGTGGTGGTGGAAAACATCCATCGGCACCTGGAGGCCGGTGCGAGCCGGTATGAGGCGGCGTTACGGGGCGTTCAGGAAATCGGTTTCACTGTTGTCTCAATCAGCCTTTCGCTGGTTGCCGTGCTGATTCCGCTACTGTTCATGGGTGGCTATGTGGGCCGGCTGTTTCAGGAGTTCGCCCTGACGACGGCCGCGGCGATCCTCATTTCCGTGGTGGTCTGCCTGACCCTCGCTCCAACCCTGGCTGCCCTGTTCATGAATCCCTTGCCAGACCATTCAGGACATGGCCGCCTCATGAGCATGCTCATTGGCCGTTATGAAATCGCTCTGAACTGGGTGCTTGATCATCAACGCCTGACATTGGCCGCTTTCGTGGCCATCATTCTGCTAAACATCGCAGGCTTGGTATTGTTGCCCAAGGGTTTTTTCCCGCTGCAGGATACCGGCTTTCTGGCCGGCACCACTCAAGCCAGTGCCGATATCTCGTTTGACGCAATGAAAGCCAAACAACGTCAGCTCAATGCAATCCTTGCAAGCGATCCAGACATCATCGCCTACACCACCGACGTGGGTAATGATGGCAGCTATAGCATCGGTGGGGTTTCCGTCGTACTCAGCGATCCGGATAAACGCACCGCGTCAGCCCAGCAGATCATCGATCGCCTGCGGCCGCAGCTGGCCGAGATCCCCGATCTACGCGTTACCCTGCGCGCCGCTCAGGATATCAATATCGGTGCCCGCGCCTCCCGGGCCCAATACCAGTACGTGTTGCGTGCCCATTCGCTGGAAGAGTTGGCCACCTGGACTCCACAGTTGACCGAGCGTTTACTGCGCAGTCCGCTGTTCCGCGATGTAAACAACGACCTGCTGTTTGATGCCTCGCTCAGCCCCATCAGGATTGATCGGGAAGCGGCGGCGCGCTATGGCTTCTCTGCTCGCGATGTTGACAACGCCTTGTACGATGCGTTTGGGCAGCGTCAGATCAATGAAATGCAGACCGCCTCCAACCAGTACAAAGTAGTGCTCGAGCTAAGCCGGGATCAGCGTCGGCAGATAGAAAGCCTTGACCTCTTCCAGCTGCGCTCACCTCTAACGGGGCAGTTGGTACCCTTGGGTGCCTTTACGGATACCCAGCCCCGTAAGCCCGCTCCGGTCAGCATTAACCACAGTGGCATGCTGCCTTCGGCCAACCTGTCATTCAATCTGGCCCCTGGCGTCGCGCTGGGCGATGCGGTTACCGCACTGCAACAGATCCAGCAGGAGTTGGGTATGCCGACCGGCATCACGGGCACGTTCAAGGGAGCGGCCCAGGCCTTTCAGCAAACGCTCGCCTCGCAGCCCTTGCTGATCCTGTCGGCGCTGGTAGCCGTCTACATTATCCTCGGCGTGCTCTATGAGAGCTTCATCCACCCTCTTACGATCCTCTCCACCATTCCTTCGGCGGGCATTGGCGCCCTGCTGCTGCTCTGGCTCTGGGGAATGAATTTTTCGATCATGGCGCTGATCGGCCTCATTCTGCTGATCGGGATCGTCAAAAAGAACGGTATTCTCCTGATCGACTTCGCCCTGCAGGCACAGAGCGACCAGGGGCTGGCACCACGCGAAGCCATTCATCAAGCCTGCCTGACCCGTTTCCGCCCTATCCTGATGACAACCCTGGCGGCTTTATTCGGAGCAGTACCACTGGTGCTTGCCTTTGGTACCGGGGCAGAGCTTCGCCAGCCGCTAGGTGTTGCCATCATCGGTGGGTTGCTGTTTAGCCAGGTGCTGACCTTGCTAACCACACCTGTGATTTACCTGATGATGGATCGACACTTTGTCAGCCGTCAGTCTTTCCTTCAAGAGAATAAGGCATGAAACGTATCGCCTGGGTTGTGGGCTGCCTAGTCTTGAGTATTGGCGGTTGTGCTATTTCGCCAGCGCCGCCTGCTTCTCCGGCCGAGGGTGTCGCCATACAAGGCCTGCCCCTGCGCTGGTGGGAGGGATTCCAGGACCCTGCGCTCGATCGTCTGGTCACGCTCGCGCTAGATAACAACCTTGATCTGAAGAGTGCCATTCAGCGCATACGCGAGCAACGAGCACTTCGCCGTCAGAGCTCCAGCGCTCTGTTTCCTATCTTGCGTGGGACGGGTTCAGCCGAGGCAAGCCACAACGCGAGCGATGGCGCCGACCAGAGTTATCTATATGGCGTGGACCTGACCTGGGAAATCGACCTGTTCGGTCGATTACGTGCACAGACCCGAGCCGCCGAAGCTAACATGCAAGCCACTGCAGCCGACTATCAGGCTCTGCGCGTTAGCCTGGTTGCCGATGTGATATCTACATATTTGCGCTATCGCCTCGCACGAGAGGAAGAAACCATCGCCCAGCAGGCTGCTGACAACCAGCAACAGACGGCTAACATCACGCGTATCCGCTTCAAGGGCGGTACGGCCAGCGGCTTTGATGTAGAACGCCTGGAAGCACAGGTCAACATTACCCGAGCCACGATTCCGGCTGCCCGGGAGCAGGCCGAGTCCTCCCGGTATGGGCTGGCCTATCTGCTCAATCGGGATCAGACAGAGATCGACTCGATCCTTGCCCAGGCCGTTACGCCAAAGCAGCCTCTCATGCCAGACGTCACGGCGCTTATGGCCTTGCCTGCCACGAGCCTGCGTAACCGCCCCGACGTATACGCAACGGAGCTGCGTCTTCAGGCGTCGACAGCCGAACTGGATGCAGCCAAGGCACTACGTTATCCGCAGTTGACGCTAGGTGCGCTGGTGGGTTTTGAGCAGGGGTCAGGAACACCAGCCTGGTCGATCAGCGGCCAGGTCTTTCAACCCCTTGTCAATTTCGGACAGATTCGTGCCGCCATCGAGGCCAGCGATGCCCGTCAGCAGCAAGCCTGGCTGACCTATCAAGCCGCTCTGCTACAGGCGCTGCGGGAAGTTCGTAGCGCCCTTGCCTCTTATGGACAAGGGATGGAGCGGCAGCAGCTTTTGGCGCTAGCTACCCACTCGGCAGCCAACGCCCGCGCTCTGGCGCGTCGCCAATATGAAGCTGGTACGGTATCGCTTATCGAAGTGTTAGACGCTGAACGTGTCTACTTTGATGCCCGTCTTGACCAGGTTCAAGCAACCACCGACGTCCTGTTAAAGTGGACAGAAATCTTTCGCACGCTCGGTTTATCACCTCCTGCATGAATTGGTTATCCTGGCCCAGACCGATTGCCATTGGCAACCGCTGCCTCGCATTGGCTATTTGAGCCAAAGCACTTCCTCATACCTCTTGGATGACCTTTACACTTAGTTGCTATTAGAGGTTACATAAAGAAACGCCATAACTATAGTCCTATATCCGTAGAAGGGGCATGAATCACACTGTGAGTGCTCAGGTAGAAAGGACAGCGTCCGGCAGAGCCGGACATGCGTCAGGGTTATTGAGCCTGTTCGTTTGAGGCCTGGGCAGCATCAATCAGGTCTGTACCAATTTCGCCTTCAAACTTCTTCCAGACCGGCTTCATGGTTTCGCGCCATTTTTCGCGCTGCTCACGCGTTAATGAGACCACCTGGCTGGTTTTGGAGTCGATGATTTTCTGCTTGGCACTCTGGTTTAACGCTTCGGCCTGCCGGTTTACCTCAAGCGTAACTTCAGCCACAATCTTTTCCAGCTCATTGCGCACCTCCGGCGTCAGCCCCTTCCAAAATGAGGCGTTGGTGATGACCATGTAGTCGATCAGACCATGGTTTGATTCTGTAAAGAATGGCTGGACCTCATTGACCTTTTGGCTCTCATAGTTGGACCAGGTGTTTTCAGTGCCATTGACCACACCGGTCTGAAGTCCCTGATACACCTCGGCAAAGCTCATCTTTCGGGGGTTGGCGCGCAACACCTTGAATTGCTCTTCAAGCACACTGGAGGCCTGCACACGAAATTTAAGGCCACGCGCATCTTTAGGTTCAACCATCCTCTTGTTGGCCGAGAGTTGCTTAAGTCCATTATGCCAATAGGCTAGCCCCAGGATATTCTTGTCCTGCATCGCTAAAAGCAACTCCTTCCCCTTTCCGGCCTGGAAGTGATCGACTGCCTCCAAGTTGTCGAACAGAAAAGGTAAGTCGTAGATCTGGATCTTTTTGTTGTATTGCTCGAACTTGGCAAGCGACGGCGCAAGCATCTGTACGTCACCCAGCAGTAACGCCTCCATTTCCTTGCCATCGCCAAACAGGGAGGAATTCGGATAGACCTCCACTCGTACCTTGCCAGCCAGACGCTCCTCGGCCAGCTTCTTGAACAGCAAGGCGCCCTGTCCCTTCGGCGTATTGTCAGCAACCACGTGGGCAAACTTGATCGTGATGGGCTCGGCGGCCTGAGCCAGACCAGCCGTTGCAAGCAAAGTGGCGCAGAGAAGTACCCGGGTAAATGTGAGCATAGCCATTTTCCTTTTGTTGTTGTCATCGGCCCGCAGAATGCGAACGGCCTTTTTCAGGAGAATCTGCTTGTTGCCAGGCGCATTGGAGAGTTGAACGCTAATCTGCCTGTCGGAGGCCTTGAAGCAGACGTCGAGCTTTCTTGATTACAGGCGCATCAATCATCTTGCCCTCCAGGCGTATAACGCCTTCGCCGGAACGCGCCGCTTCCATTACCCGTCTTGCCCATTCGATCTCATCGGCACTGGGCTGAAATATCTGATGCACAGTGTCCACCTGGGTGGGATGGATACACAGCAAACCGCCAAACCCCATGTCCCGGGCGTTTATTGCAGCACTCGCAAGCCCCTCGGTATTGCCAATATCAGCAAATACCGTATCCAACGGAGGCGCCAGCGCCCTGCCTATTGAATGAACCAGCAGCGAGTAACGGACCTGATCAAACACCTTTTCCATGCCTTCCCCCGCCTCCCTTAACCCCAGATCAACGGCCAGGTCCAGAGCACCAAACGTCAATCGTTCAACGCCTGCGCTTGCGGCAATTTCAGGGAGCGCCAGAAGGCCACGGGCAGTCTCAATAAGGGGCCAGACGGGTTTACCGGTGGTGGCCAGTGCCTGGACCTGTGCTGCGCTTTCGGTCTTGGGAAGAACTATTGCAGCCACTGCAGGGTGAGCAGAGCAAAACCTAATATCCGCGTCCTGTTCAACATGGCCCGGTGCATTGATGCGCACCGCTATCCTGACGTCCTGGTTCTCGAGCAGAAATATTTCCAGGTTGTGGCGAGCCTGGACCTTGTGGTGCTCCTCTACCGCATCCTCGAAATCGACGATTACGCAATCTGCACCCGCTGCCAAGGCCTTGCTATAGCGCTCAGGACGGCTGCCAGGAACAAACAGGGCGCTTCTTACCGGACCTGTCGAGAAGGGATTCATAGTGTCCCTGCCTGCTTGAGCTGGTCGATGGCCTGGCTCGTGAACCCAAGTTCGGCAAGAATCGCCTCGCTGTGCTCTCCCAGGGCCGGTATGGGATCCATACGTGCGGTGAATGCACTGTTGGTAGCAGGAGGCAATAGTGCAGGCAGTTTTCCTCTGGGGCTGTCTACCTCCACCCAGCGATGGCGTGCACGCAACTGTGGATGAGCCCATACACCATGCATGTCATTAACCTTGGCATTGGCAATCTGCGCATCTTCCAGGCGCTCAAGAATCTGCTCAGCACTAAGCTGAGCAAAGGTCCCAACAATAATGTCTCGTAGCGATTGCCGATTGGCTGTGCGCCGGTAGTTGGCGGAAAATCGCTCGTCGGCCTGAAGCTCTGGCTGGCGCAGTACCTTTTCACAAAACGCCGCCCATTCTCGCTCGTTTTGTAGACCCAGCATAACGGTCCCACCGTCTGCGCAGGGAAAAGGGCCATAGGGGTAGATGGTGGAGTGAGACGCGCCCGCGCGTGGCGGTGGTTCGGCGCCTTCGTACGCGTAGTACATGGGGTACCCCATCCACTCCACGAGACTTTCCAGCATGCTGACATCCACCTGGCTGCCTTTGCCTGTACGCCCACGGAGCAGCAGCGCCGAGAGAATCCCGCTGAACGCATACATGCCAGCCGCGATATCAGCGATGGAACAGCCTGCCTTGGCAATTTCTTCCTTTCCAGGCCCGCCTGTTACCGACAGAAAGCCGCCTTCGCCCTGGATCAAAAGATCATAGGCCTTCTTGCTCTCATAAGGCCCGCCGGCGCCATAGCCAGAGATATCGCACACGATGAGCCGTGGATATTGCTCATGCAGCGCCTCAAAACTTAATCCCGCGCGCGCCGCTGCGCCCGGCGCAAGGTTTTGTACCAGTATGTCTGCCCTTGCCAGTAGAGCCTCGAGCACCTGACTTGCGCCCTCCGCCTTGAGGTCAAGACTCAAGCTCTCCTTGGAGCGATTGGTCCATACAAAGTGCGAGGCAAGACCATTAGTACGGGTGTCATAGCCGCGGGCAAAATCTCCTACACCGGGCCGCTCGACCTTTATTACGCGTGCGCCCATGTCCGCGAGTTGCCGGGTGCAGAAGGGGGCTGCGATGGCGTGCTCCAGACTCACCACAGTAACGCCATCCAGGGGACGCTCTTGGTTGGTAGCCATGATCAGTACCTCGTCAGCACAGAGAGATCGGAGCGGTCGCGTATCGACCATACGGCCTGGATCAAAGCCTCCGCCTGATCTGGCGTCCGTGCGCCAGAGAACCTGACCAGGCGACGAAACTTCTCCTCAAGCTCTGGACGTGAAAGCGTATTGCCGGGATCCCCCTTGGGATCATCGACAGCCGCGTGCAAGACGCGCCCATCGGTCGTGCTAACCGTTACCCTTCCCAACCAACGCGCAGGATAGGCATCGTCGACCTCGGGGCTTAAAACCATGTCTACCTTTTCACCAAAGGCTTTTACGGCGGGGTCTGCCAGGGCATAGGAGTGAAACTCGGTAAGTCCGGCCTTGCCATGCACGGCAATCAACCCTAATACCGTACCCATATGGAATTTCGCCTGGTGCACTGTTTGCGGTCTTACGACACGTCCCAGGACATCGATAGCCCCCTGATGAACATGTGCTACCACCCCGGATATGTGGTTATGAGCAAGGCTTTCGCGCTGCATTAACGCCAGCAGGGCATCCGCGGCAGGATGCGTATGACGGCAAGAGGCGTGGAACTTGAAGGAGGTTTCTGCAATAGCCCAACGGCTGCCGAGCCGGTCTGACAGCCTGGCTGGGCTGGCATCCGTAGACATTCCGGCTGCCAGACCTTGTGGCCCCTCAAGAATGTTACGTGCCCCCGTCAGACCTTCGCGGGTCATATAGGCAGCCAGTAGCCCATCAGCGGCCGCCTTGGCCGTATGAAGCTGCTTGGAATCGGCAGCGTCCCGCAAGAACTCCCACAAACCGGCTGCCTGTGTGCCAGCATTACCGAGCAGGTGGAGGAACTGCTCCTGATCGAACCTAAACAGCTTGCCTACCGCAATGGCTGCAGCCAAGGTGCCTACCGTTGCAGTAGTGTGAAAAATCCTATAATGCGAACGGCCCAGGAATTCTCCGATCCGAATACCGGCCTCATACCCTGCAATCGACGCCAGCAGCAGCTCACGCCCCGTATATCTACCCTCTTGGGCAGCTGCCAGTGCGGCCGGAAACACGACGGTAGCCGGATGCAGTACCGAGCTGTTGTGCAAGTCGTCCTGCTCCACCAGATGGGAAGACGCGGCGTTGACCAGAGCGGCAAAATAAGCCGATGTGCCCTTACCGTTAACCAGTATTCTCGCTGCTCCTTTGCCTGGGCCCATCATTTCAGCATATCGCTCAAACAGCGGAATCGGGTGAGCTCCCTGGCTTGCCAGGGCGGAACCCAGCCAGTCCAGCAGTAACGCCTCGGTGCGCTCAAGGACTGGCTCGGGAATGTGCTCATAGGCAAGGTCGGCAAGAAAACTGGCCAGTGCTTGGGTATGGCTCATGGTCAGTTCCTTAGAAACTACGCGGCAGCTCAAGCAAGTGCTCGGCTACGTAGGAAAGAATGAGGTTTGTCGAGATAGGTGCAACCTGATAGAGCCGTGTCTCGCGAAATTTACGCTCTATATCGTACTCAGAGGCAAACCCGAAACCGCCATGGGTTTGCAGGCAGGCATTGGCTGCCTCCCAGGAAGCCTTGGCCGCCAGGTATTTGGCCATATTGGCGCTTGCACCGGCGTTA
The DNA here is from genome assembly GCF_051027705.1 of Pseudomonas sp. JZ114. Lineage (NCBI taxonomy): Bacteria > Pseudomonadati > Pseudomonadota > Gammaproteobacteria > Pseudomonadales > Pseudomonadaceae > Pseudomonas > Pseudomonas sp. JZ114. The sequence goes on along the minus strand of NZ_CP069257.1, from coordinate 344,459 downwards.
AGGCCGCGGTCATATTGCTTGCAGGCACGCCAGCGCATCAGGTCGGCTGCTTCGATTTCGATATGCGCCTCTGCAATAGGAAACTGCACACCCTGGTTTTGGCCGATAGGCCGGCCAAATACCACCCGATCCCGGGCGTAAGCGCATGCTTTCTCGATAAACCAGCGACCATCACCAATGCATTCCGCAGCAATAAGTGTACGTTCTGCGTTGAGCCCATCAAGGATGTACCTAAACCCCTTGCCCTCCTCGCCGATAAGGTTTTCAGCGGGTATCTCAAGATTGTCGAAAAACAGCTCGTTGGTCTCATGGTTAACCATATTGGGAATTGGCCGGACAGTCAGGCCTCTGCCGATGGCCTCTCGCAGGTCAACGATAAAAATGGACATTCCCTCTGACTTCTTCGTGACGTCAGCCAGCGCGGTGGTACGTGCCAGCAGGATCATGAGATCCGAGTGCTGGATGCGGGAGATCCAGACCTTCTGGCCATTGATCACATATTTATCGCCCCGCCTGACGGCGGTGGTCTTGATCTTGGTGGTATCCGTACCTGTAGTGGGCTCGGTCACGCCCATGGACTGAAGGCGCAGCTCACCACTGGCAAGCTTGGGCAGGTATCGTTGCTTTTGCTCTTCACTGCCATGCTTAAGCAAAGTAAACATGTTGTACATCTGCCCATGTACAGTCCCGGAGTTACCACCGCTGTGATTGACCTCCTCCAGAATCACAGAAGCCTCTGAAAGCCCCAGGCCAGAGCCCCCGTATTCAACTGGAATCATCGCTGCCAGCCAACCAGCCTCCGTCAGGGTTCTGACAAAGGCCTCGGGAAACCCCTTTTCCGCGTCGATTCTGCGCCAGTACGCGGCGTCGAACTCAGCACACAGCGCGCGAACGCCCTCGCGAATGGCATTGAGTTCTTCATTTCGGTTCGGGTTCATGACCTCACCTTGTTCTAATGGGACGGGTGTGTTTGCATGCCCAATCAACTCAGTCGTCGAATTCAACCTCGGCCTGTTGGACTACGCCTTGTTCATTACCTGCCCAGAGCTGCGCCTTGCTGGCAGTCTGAATGCAACCTGTCAGCTCAAGAGGAGATAGCGAAACCAACGGCCTCACCCCTCGGTAAGCAAAGCGGCGAATACGCGCCTCGGGATGGGCTCGAGCAAAGGCGCGCAATGTGAGGGTGGCTATTAAGGGGCCGTGAACCACCAGGCCTGCGTAACCTTCCGTCTCGGTAGCATAGGGATAATCATAGTGAATTCGATGACCGTTAAAGGTTACTGCCGAATAACGAAAGAGTAGGGTTGGTGTAGGGGTAACCGTCTCGCCCCATTGTCCCTTGGGTGACGGCTCGGAGCCACCTGCCTTTGGAGGATTTGGTTCGCGATACACAATGTCCTGTTCCTCGCAAATACATACCAGGCCGTCCTGAACGTACTCATGTTGCACGGTCACAAACAACAATTTGCCAGTACGCCCTGCCTTCTCCTCTATTTGCTTGATCGTGGAAACTCGGGACGCCTCACCGCCTACCCTAAGCGGCTCACGAAACTCTAGCCGTCCGCCCGCCCACATTCGATTGCGATTATCGGCAGGAGGGAGAAACCCACCTCGTGCGGGATGGCCGTCTTTTCCCAGGGCTGGCTCAGGAAGCGGTTCCTGGAAAAAGCACCACTGCCAGAGAAGCGGGAGGGCCTCACCATGAGCAGGAGTTTCTTCGCTAAAAGTCGCGGCGATTCGCTTGAGAAGGTTAGAGCTGAGCTGGTCACAGGTCTCTTCTACCCTGCCTACCCATCGGTTTAAATCTAGATCGCCCATGGCAACTCTCTCCCGCTCCGACTATGAGGTCATCATCGGAGGAGGTCTGCCGTTCTGGGAATCTACTTTTACAGAACCCTGCGTTAAGGCAGGATGAACGCTTCATTACAGTAGCGCTACTAGGGTCTCCCGTTCCGCCACGTGGGTAGAAAGATATGCACTTTGATCTTACTGATTTGCGCCTGTTTATCTATATTGCCGAAGCACCGAGCCTGACCCAGGGTGCCCGTAAGGCCTTTATTTCGCCAGCAGCTGCCAGCATGCGAATCAAGGCGTTAGAAGCTCAACTCAACAGCCACTTATTCTACAGGGACAGCAAAGGCGTAGAGCTTACTGAGGCAGGGCAGCGGCTGCTGAAGCATGCGCGCCTAATCATGCGTCAGGTCGGCTATCTAAAAGCTGAATTCACCGAGTACGGTACAGACTCGGCGGGTCATATCAGGATCTTTGCCAACACCACAGCCGTCACTGAGTTCTTACCGGAAGTGCTGGCCGGTTTTCTGGCGCAAAGACCCGGCGTAACCATTGATCTACAAGAGAGGCTTTCCCGCGATATCGTACGAGGTGTTCTGGATGGCTCAAGTGATATGGGGATCATTGCCGGGCCGGTAACGGCTACTGGATTGGAAGTTTTGCATTTCAGTACCGATAAGCTAGTGCTTGTATCACCCAAGGACCACGAGCTGACCCAATACACCTCGCTTACACTTCGTCAAACCTTGGGTTTTCATCATGTCGGGTTACATGAAGGCAGTACACTACATGCCTTCATGCGTGAACAGGCCGAGAAGCTTGGTGTAAATCTGCTCTGGCGCATTCAGCTCTCAAGCTTTGAATCAATCTGCCGGATGGTGGAGGCAGGAGTTGGAATCGGCGTTATCCCCGAGTCGGCTGCATTACGGCATAGTCGCACAATGAATCTTACGATTATCCCACTGGATGAGCCCTGGGCCATACGCGAGCGCAGCATTCTAATTCGGCAACTGGATGCATTGCCTGGGTGTATACGCGCTCTTATTGCAGCCATGACCCAGAGTGGCTTCTGACGCGCATTAGAAACCCTGCAGTACTCGGTTTGAGACGGTGTTCTGTTTTGGCGTCTAGCCTAATGGTTCCAGGTATATGTTGTTCTTTGAACGAACCCCATAAAAGACAAGACGCGGCTCCCCTTTTTTAGATAAGGGATAGGCAAACGGGTAGCTCATGGCTGACACCAACCATAGGGCCGCCTATCCCAAGGCTACGGCTTTTCCTCCGAGCAATACGGTGTTGCCGTCTTGGATGTGTGCAGCTACCGCTCTAGTAATAGCTTTTAGAAAGCTTTCGTATGGTCCCTCTTTACATTAGTGAGGGCGTGTCACGCTGATAGTGGGTGCCTACATGTATGCCTTTTCTAATACCCACCAACTTGGGCAGCTTGCTAGAGATCTCTGCCATCCAGAGAACTCCTTAGAGGCGTAAAACAGATGAGCTTTTTTGTGACCGCTGGAATGCAAGCTCCTCCTTGCACTTAACTTGTATTGGTCAGCTGTGTTTGGCATACGACTTAGGGAGTCGCCGAGATCAGTAGCTTTACCCCTTTACAGGTCTCTTCCCAGGTTTGGAAATCACCTCTTCCCACCACTTATCTCATCTAAAAGTATCTTCAAAATTATGGAACACTTAAGGCGCAGCGTTCACTAAGGTCGCAGGGTGCTACCGCTTAAAGTATCCGGATCGAGACGCAATAGCGGTGGCAGCGATTGGCGGGAGTTTCTATAAGACCACCCGATTCACCCTTATTAAAACCTGCCGATCACGATGAGGATACTTCCCCTATGGATACTCAGCGTATCGCCACGACGCACCAAATTAGTCACCATGCCGATGAGATCGAACTCACTACACCTGTTGGTCCTGCACGAAGCGCTCGGAATATGGATCGCTTCCATCAGGAAATATATGACAGGCTTGATGCCCATTTCCTTCCATATCGCCGCAACGTCCCTGACATTCAGCAGACCGCCGCTGCCACAGCACGGGGGCATAACGATGAATTGGATACTATTCGAAATGATCGGGCTCAACGATTATTTAACGCAGGCTATACCGTAAGCGATATGGACATAGTTGAAAGAAACGCAAATATCGCCGATAGGATCTTTGCCACTTTCAAGTCTGGTATTGGGGGATCTCCATTTGCCGCCGTCACGATGGCGACCAATACCTGGCCATCCATGCTTGAGGTTTTTAACCGTCGAGATACGCCCGAAGGCGAGGCTGCCCTCCAAAATGCCTTGGCCTCTTGGTATGCCGGGGCTGCGGATGCAAGTGTTAACGATATGCTGTCTGGATTAAAACCTGAGTATTATCAAAAACCTCCAGATGAGAAATTGCACGGATCGTTTCAAGCATCGCTGTCAGAGAAGCGCGAGACACACGACAAAAACTCATTCGGCAATGCTATGGATGAATGCAACAAATGGCTAGTCGGGTTTGCCATTCGCAATGCCGCTCTGTATCCGATTCGCGTAGGTCTAGAGAGCCAAGGGAAACAAGAGCTGGCTGCAGCCCTTGAAGCTTATATGCGGCCAATCACTGCCGTTATCGTAGGCATGGCTATCGAGCATTATAACCTTAGCCGTGATAAAGGCCGCAGCCTGCTAGGTCCCGCCATGCTCTATGGCCGCCGCGATACCGTCCCGGAAGGCCAAGCACCAACGCCGATTGCCGAGGAGCACGAATGGTTGGATGAATTTATTGTACTGAGGAATCTGGATTCTACTGCGCTGTTGAAAATGGTTCCTGCACGGCTCGGCGCAGGTACTGCCTCCGCAATTAAATCGATTGTATCCGGTAATGCCGTCAAAACCGTGTTCTCCCCCACAAGTATCGTAGGCAACATGAGCCTGGCCGGTGGATTTGCTGCCATGGGAGGCGCTACGACGGCAACAAGGACGCTAGCTACAGAGCATGGTCTTAGCGATGGCAAAGTAGCCGCTGCCGCCGAGGCGGTAAAAAACATCCTGGGTGCGGTTGCGTTTGGCTTATGGGCAGCAGGCGCAAGCCTGGGGGAGTCAGAGTCTAAAAAAGCGGTTGAGGCAACGGACGCACATGTGGCCAAAGGCGTGGAAGGCGCTATTAATTCCGTAGCGAGAGGTATAGTCGACGGAGCGGCATATACGAAGGACAAGGCTGTCGGAATAGGCAACTCGACAGTCAGTACATTCTCTAGTGGAGTTCAAAGGTCTCAAGATCTCTATCATCGTGGTCAACGTGGCTTAAGTCAGAGATATGCAAATCTGATGAATTCCCCCTTACCAACTGCCCCAACATCCATCCCAGCACCAGTAGCTACCTCAACGTTGGCACCACCTGCTCCTCCGAGGACAGAGGACATGGTGTGACACAACCCGGTGGTTCGCCACCCGGTGGTTCGCTGAGCGCCGCTAGCGATCATGAGTAGCGCATGGAGTTTGAGCGCAGGCTGGATACTTTCATACAACAGTATCTGCCTGCGCTCATTTTCAGGGTCGTGTTGGAGCCTTAAAGGGTAACACTTCTGAATGAGCGAAACGGTACAACAGTTTCAGCCTTTTTCTAATCTGGCATATCAATACAGAAGCGCCTTACAGCGTTACCACATCTAGATCAGGTGGCTGACTCAACGTGCCGTTTTAGTTGTTCTCGCGCTCTGGATAACCGCGACCGAACCGTACCGATTGGCACCCCCAACGACAAGGCGGTGTCTTGATAATTACCATCCATTTCCAGACTAACTTTGATTACACGTTGCATATTGACAGGCAATCGGTCGATCGCATGGACGACTCTGACCAGTTGGCGATGTCCGTCTACCTGATGACCGATATCGCTCCCCTGCCCAACTTCAGAATGCAAATGGTCCTCCCAGCTCTCTTGATAAGGCTGCTTGTAAAGCCGACGGAAATGGTTCCGAATAAGATTCAATGCAATACCGCAAAGCCAGGTTTGCGGCTTACTGGTTCCCTGGAACTTGTGTTCACTGCGCAGGGCCTCGAGAAAAGTGCATTGAAGAATATCGTCGACATCGTCCTGATTCATAACCCGCTTCTGAATAAAGGCTCTCAGCATCTGAATCTGATCACTTGAAAGCTGGCGAATACCGGTAGATGCGCAAGGGACGGTGGAGATTCTTGTATGCATTGGACTTACCTTCCATTGGATTTGGCAAGTTCTCTATTGCGATACCCGTGCCACGCGAAGAATCCTCTTTAAGGTACTGATTTATTTATATTTTTTAAATTTTAAAATTATCACCTAGCGCAACTTCTTGCATAACTCACCGCTGGGCATTACGAAATATTGCACAACGCCAGCATGCAGAAGAACCTCTTCTGTAACGTTGGAACTGTTCCTTTCGGCATACCACTCATGGTCCATGACTCTACCCAGAAGTACGCCATGAAAATTGCCCAGCCGATTCTGCCCACCCCTTCTCATGTACACCCCGAGGTGCAGACACCGCCGCATGCTCCTCATCCCGGACCTACTCAGACACGCCCGGGTGTTGCTTCATCCGACGAGAAAGGTACGCATGCACTGGCCAAAGAAGACGCTGCGCTGGCCCAGGAGGGTCAGACAGCGAGCCGACGCGATCAGAGTGCGTTGTCTGCGGGCCTGCAGTCACAGGCATATAGACTTCAATTGTCTGCTCAACAGCTACACGCCACCTACCTCAAGGGGCTGGATAAAGCACTGGGCGAGGCGGCGCAATCGTTGCGAAAGCAGCTCAAAGATCGCCAACTGCAGAACTCGAAGGAGACGCTCAAACATATTCTTGAAAGCTGTGGTGGCAATGCCGTCCTGGCTCACCAGATGTTGCGAGTGGCCGCAAGACAGGCCAGGAACGAAGGCGAAGATAGCGAACAGCTCCTGTTTAGACGTCAGTTCAAGCTCTTGTATAAGGAATATGGCAAACCGGCTCGGCCCTCCACGAGCTCTCTGACAAAAGCACGCGGTCGCTTTCGTGCCGAGACGCAGCGGCATATCCGATCCCGGACACTCCATAGCGTAACGGCTAGTGGGCCTCTTAATGTCATTGCTCTGGTGGACGCGCTCCTGAATGAGCTGCGAGAGCAAGGTCAATATGAATTATCGCTCAGTGAAATACGCTCCGAGATGGCTGAGGACATTGCAAACGCAGCCTCAGCTAATGTTCTTCACCAAGCATCTCCCTTGATGAGCAATCTCATCATCACAAAGCATGTAGCCGCCCTGCTACATGAGTGTGAGCACATACTGGGTCGTATGCGCGGTAAAAACCCGCAGATTCAGGTTGAGGCGATTGCCCTGCTCAGGCATCTCCTCACGCTAATGAACAAGCTCATGGAACCTGTACAAACACGAACCCTGGTACAGCTCATTGGCGGTGAGCAGCTCAAACACCAACTGGCTTTTCTCAACGAATTGATGCGCATTCTGACTCAGCGAATGTCGTTACTATTTTGGTTTTGGCGTAACAAGAGCGATTTCCAGAAAGCCAAGGAGAACCTCCTCACCCTTAGCACGGAACTGACCGATAAAGAGCAACAACGCGCCCAGGAGACCGATATCGTATGGAACCTTTGATTAATGTTCTGAATGCTATCGCTCTGGCTGCAATGCGGCGCTCAGAGGTAGTAGGCGCTTTTGTGGTCATAGCCATCGTATTCATGATGATTACCCCAATGCCTACGGTATTGGTAGACGTCCTGATCGCAATCAATATCTGTATTTCCTGCCTGCTGATCATGCTGGCCATGCACTTGCCGCGCCCCTTGGCGTTCTCCACTTTTCCTGCCGTGTTACTGCTTACAACGATGTTCCGCCTGGCCCTCTCAATCTCGACCACCCGCCTGATCCTGCTGAATCAGGATGCCGGTCATATCGTGGAGGCGTTCGGACAATTTGTGGTAGGCGGTAACCTTGCGGTGGGCATGGTGATTTTCCTCATTCTTACCGTCGTGAACTTTCTGGTGATCACCAAAGGATCGGAGCGAGTGGCTGAAGTGGGTGCGCGCTTTACTCTGGATGCGATGCCAGGCAAGCAGATGTCCATCGACAGTGACCTACGGGCTAACCTGATCACTGTTCAGGAAGCCCGTAACCGCCGGGCTGAGCTAGGCAAGGAAAGCCAGCTGTTCGGTGCCATGGACGGTGCGATGAAGTTTGTGAACGGTGATGCTATTGCAAGCCTCATCATCGTCGCCATCAACATGATCGGGGGGATTGCGATCGGGGTAGTACAACATGGCATGACAGCCGGTGACGCCCTGCAGCTGTACACGGTACTGACCATCGGTGACGGACTGATTGCGCAAATACCGGCACTACTGATTTCTGTAACCTGCGGCATCGTCATTACGCGTGTACCCAATGGCGATCAGGGAGCCCAGAGCAATATCGGTCGTGAAATTGCAGAGCAGATTACCAGCCAACCTAAAGCATGGATCATTGCCTCTGTAGCAATGCTTGGGTTCGCCGCGCTTCCCGGCATGCCTACGACCGTATTCATTGTTATCGCCATCGTTTGCGGCTGTGGCGGCTTCCTGCAACTGAGGCGGGCCCGTCCGGTTGCCCAGGATCAGTCTGAAGCGCTAGCACCGGAGCTGAACGGTAACGAGGACCTGCGTACGTTCTTGCCGAGTCGCCAGTTTGTCCTGCAGTTCCATCCCGCGCAGGATGTTGCCCTGATCGAGTCCCTGGTGAGTGAAATTCGCCAGCGACGTAACCGGCTCGTAGTGCATTATGGCCTGACGCTGCCCTCGTTCATCATTGAGCTATCGCCTCTGCTGGCACCTGATGAGTTCAGGTTTACCGTTTATGAAGTGCCCGTCCTGAGGGCCACTTTTACGCATAGCCATGTGGCAGTAGAGGCGCGTCTCTTTGAGCAGGCGCCTCAACAGGCAGTTCAAGGCAGTACGGATCGACAGGAGGCCGAATGGATCTGGCTGCCGGCTGATACGCCTGACCTGCAACATGAGGAGGTTGAGAGGGTTACGGCCAGCACGCTTATCGTAGAACGCATGGAGCGTGCATTGCAGGCATGCGGGCCTCAGTTTATTGGCTTACAAGAGGCCAAGGCCATCCTGGGCTGGTTGGAGTCGGAACAGCCAGAACTAGCTCAGGAGATGCAGCGGGCAGTACCGCTGGCACGTTTCGCAGCGGTCCTTCAGCGTCTGGCATCCGAATGCGTGCCATTGCGCTCTATTCGAGTGATTGCCGAAACGCTGATCGAATACGGACAGTACGAGCGTGAACCTACAGCCTTGACGGACTACGTCAGGATCGCTCTGAAATCTCAGCTCTATCACCAATATGCCGGTGCAGAAGGCCTGCTGGTCTGGCTATTGACGCCTGAAAGCGAAGGCATTTTGAGAGATGGCTTGCGCCAGACCCAAACCGAAACCTTTTTTGCCTTGAGCAATGAGACCAGTCAGTTACTGGTGCAGCAACTTCACCTCGCATTTCCCCTTCGGGTGCGCGAACAGGCTGTCTTGCTGGTGGCTCAGGACCTGCGAAGCCCGTTACGGACGTTGTTACAGGAGGAGTTCTACCACGTGCCTGTCATGTCATTTGCGGAAATCGGAACCACCGCTCAGGTAAAGGTCATGGGTCGCTTCGAACTCGAAGACGATACCGCGGCCATGGACAACGATTACGCTGCCTGAACCAAGGAGAGCAGATATGTTCGAGTTGCGTGTGCTGAATGGCCTTCACCAGGGAGCCGCCCTACCCCTGATAGGTGAGCAATGGCTGATCGGTGCGAACGATGAGCTTGATCTCGCGCTGCATGACGCTGGGGTCGAGCAAAGACATGGCTGCCTGAAACGAGAAGGCGAGCGATGGGTACTGAACGCTGAAGAAGGTGTGGTACTTGATGAGGAGGGCCATCCCCTATCACCGGACGATCTCTATCCTAATCGACTCTTTGTCATAGGCTCGGTTTGGCTGACCATATCCGCGGCGCAGGATGCCTGGCCCGTTGTGGCAACGCCTACTCCAGATTCTGGCCGCTCGCAAACCAGTAACCAGCCTACAGAGTCAACGTCAAACGGATCCAGTTCAAAACCCAAAACGTTTCTGTTCAGCCGTATGACCACCATAGTCCTGGGTGTTCTGCTGGGAGTGGTAGGAAGCGCCTGGAGTATTTCCTCCAGTGGCCCGGCATCTGCCGTGGCCGATAACCGAGCGATTAAGCAGAACAGCTCTGCTCAAGCTACGTCTTCACATGCCGCACCTCAGCGCCTTCAATTGAGTAATGAGGAAGCCATGTCGAAACTCAAGACGATGCTAAGTGATCGGTTGCTAACTGACATCGCAATCGAGTCGACGCCTGACGGATTAGTGCTGCGTGGCAGCCTTGAGCAGGAAGCCCATCTGGTCTACGTACGGATGTTGCAACGTTTCAAAGACCGTTATGAAACCAAGGCAACGCTGATCGACGAGGTATCGGTAGGCGGCGCCTCCCTTCCCTTCGCTATTGTCCAGATCATGTCTGGCCCCCATGCCCATATCGTGACGGCAGAAGGAAAGCGCTTGTACGTGGGCGATGAGCTCGATGGCATTCGACTAACCCGGATCGACGATGGCCGACTGGAGTTCCAGGGGGAGCGGCGCTACGAGGTGGTCTGGTGAATAGTGCTTTACAGGACTGGGTATCCAGCCAAACGTCGCGGCTTGCCTGTTACTCTGCCGTGCGTGTGAGCGGCTGGGTGAGTGCCGTGAGCGGAATTCTATTGGAATGTCAGATCCCTGCAGCCAAGGTAGGTGATCTATGCGAGGTAAGCAAGGCAGACGGCAGCGCGATTCTGGCTGAAATTGTCGGCTTTACCGATGACCGGACCCTGCTTAGTGCGTTGGGCTCACCAGAGGGTATTCAGGTTGGCGCGCCCATCTGGCCGTTGGGTATGGCTCATCGAATAGGTGTCGATGAGCAGTTGCTGGGCAGCGTCCTCGATGGCTTCGGTCGCCCTTTGTTAGAGGGCCACAGAGGAGCCTTTGCAGGGCCTCATGATACTCGTCAGACGCTACCAGTCATTGCTGACGCCCTGCCCCCAACCCAGCGACCACGTATTACCAGTGCCTTGCCTACAGGCGTGCGCGCGATCGACAGCGCCATCCTGCTGGGGGAAGGCCAGCGCGTGGGCTTATTTGCTGGCGCCGGCTGTGGCAAGACGACATTGCTCGCAGAGCTGGCGCGCAATATGGCCTGCGATGTCATCGTTTTCGGCCTGATTGGAGAACGAGGTCGGGAACTGCGCGAGTTTCTCGACCACGAATTGGACGATGACCTACGGCAGCGCTCGGTACTGGTCTGTGCCACCTCGGATCGCTCGAGCATGGAACGCGCCCGCGCCGCCTTTACTGCCACGGCTATTGCCGAGGCTTATCGCGCCAGAGGGCTGAAAGTATTGTTGCTCATCGATTCCTTGACCCGATTCGCCCGTGCTCAGCGCGAAATCGGTATTGCCTCTGGCGAGCCATTAGGCCGTGGGGGCTTACCACCCTCGGTGTACACCCTACTTCCCAAGCTCGTAGAACGTGCCGGGATGAGCGAAGTCGGCTCTATCACTGCGCTGTACACGGTACTCATCGAGCAGGACTCCATGAATGATCCTGTTGCGGATGAGGTCAGGTCACTACTGGATGGCCATATCGTGCTGTCTCGCAAGCTGGCCGAGCGAGGGCATTATCCAGCCATCGACGTTCAGGCCAGCATCAGCCGAATCCTGACCAACGTCACCGACCGTGAGCATCAGCAGGCCAACAACCGGTTGCGCCAACTCCTGGCCGCATACCGTCAGGTTGAAATGTTGCTGCGTCTGGGCGAGTACCAACCCGGGAGTGATCCGGTTACCGATTGCGCGGTGAGGTTGCACGGAACGATCAATAGCTTTTTACAGCAAGACTTGCGCGAGCCTGTGCCTTTGAACGAGACCCTTGCAGGTCTCCTACAAATCACTGAGCAGCTGCCGGAGTAATCATGGACGACGAGCTGGAAGTCGATCCGCAACGCGCTGCGCTAGAGGAGGTGATTCGTATTTTGGCCCCTTTGCGCCAACATCGACAAGCCAAAGCCGAACGCTTGCGCCTGCAGTCTGAAAAAGACCTGCAGAACAGCCGTGATCACCTGAGCGAATTGCGTAGCAGCTTTACAGCCGAACAGGTCCAGCAGCGTGAGCAACGTCAGGCATTATCAGTGGAGCATCTTAATCAGCGGCATACGTTAAACGAAGTGGATCGCTGGCATGAACAGGAGCGCAGCATGCTTGATCACCTCTCGCGGCTCCGCCAGGGCATTCAGCTTCAGATTCAGGCCGTCGAACAACAGCAAGGGACACTGGAACACGCGCAAGACGAGGCGCGCAATGCTCAGCGTGCCGTTGAAAAGCTGTCCTGCCTGACGGAGGCCATGCACGATGAAAACTGAAGCTCGACCATCAGCCCCTCCCCGGCCGCTTTCCTCCCCGGTGAGTGCGCCTAGCAAGGAGAGTTCTGCGCCGTTACTGATCGGCCGCCGAGGTGAAAATGAGCGGCTGCGAAGCTTGAGTCCTGAACATGAGACAGAGCATGTTTTAAACGCAGATGGGTTGTTTTTCTCTCAGCTCATTCAGCCCGTCAGCAGCGATGCCGGACAGCAGGATCTCGGTGGCAGCGCAGGCGTGGCGCTCTCTGTCCAGACCGAAGAGGCTCCGGCAGAGCTGATTGATGAATTGGTACAGCAACTGACCCGAAATTCAGTCGCTCCGCTAGCCGTCACCGTATTGATGCCCAACCTTGGGAAGGTTCAAGTCAAGGTCACCAGACATAACGACCATTGGGGGATCGAGCTGGGTTTTAGTCGTCGCGAGATTTTAAGTCGGCTAAGACCTCATCAACGCGCCTGCGAATCGGCTCTGACCAACGCACTTGGTGACCCAGTAGAGCTGTCAATGCTAGAAGAGGCGTATACATGAAAATGCTTGCGCTGCGTTCCGTCCAGAGTGAGTTCGCCGCTGCCACAAGAGCCTTGGGGGCCGGTGTTTCTCTGCACTTTAGTGCCCACGGCGTAACAGGCGAACTCTCGTTAGAGTTCGTCTCTCAGTATGAGTCCCTCGACTCAGGAGGTTGGTTCAATACCGCTGCGGGGCCCTTCTACTTGGATGATGCCGGCGCAGTGTTAAATCTGGTTGGCGAGATGCCTGTATCCACTAGTGGTGAGCTTCAACCCTGGTACTGGCAGCTGATCAGCCAGCACCTGAGCTCAGCGGTCGCCCAAGGCCTGGCGCCTATCAGTCCTCTGGGTGAATACGTACCTGAAGGGCTGCTTTTACATTGCCGTCTGAGCATAAGACATGGAGACGAAGCGCTTTATACCTTCCTGAGTGGTACGCCCAAAACTTTTTTACGTTGGCTCGATACCCCCGGCTGGACCTCTCACCGGGCAGCGCTTCCCGAGACCTTGAAAATTCCGTTTCCGCTGATACTTGGGCAAGTGATGCTTTCTGCCAGTCAGCTCGACTCGCTGCGTATCGGCGACGTACTGCTGCCCTCCCTCTGCCTGTTCAACAGTGAAGGTTATGGTCGCCTGGAGCTGGCGGATCGTCGCTGGATCGGGCATGCCGAGCATCGCGAACAGCAGCTTTTCCTGACTTTGATTGATGAGGACAACGGCGCTCATGAGTAGAATTGACCATTACCCAGAAGCAGAACTGGACACGCAAGCAGACCCTGCGATTCAAGAAGAATACGGCCAGGAGCATTATGAAGACCGGGATGAGCCCCTGGGTGACACCAACGCGCTTCAATCTACCGCACATTTGCCGCTGGCGCTTACTGTACGCTGCGGGCACCTCACGTTGAGCCTGAATGAATTGCATCGGCTGGGCCACGGTACCGTGCTGGAAGTTCAGGGCATCGCTCCCGGCTACGCTAACCTGTGTCATGGCGACCATATAGTAGCTGAAGGTGAACTGGTCGATGTTGATGGACGCCTGGGTCTGCAAATCATCCGTATGGCGTCGCGCTCATGATCATGGAGGGAATGAACCCCGTTCTGCTGGCCCTGTTTCTTGGTGGGCTGTCGCTGATTCCCTTCTTGCTGATTGTCTGTACGGCTTTTCTCAAGATTGCCATGACCCTGCTGATTACCCGCAATGCTATTGGGGTACAGCAGGTTCCACCCAATATGGCCATGTATGGAATCGCACTCGCGGCAACGATGTTTGTCATGGCACCGGTGGCGCATGAAATTCAACAAAGGGTCAAGGCCCAGCCATTGGACATGTCATCCATTGAGAAGCTACAAGCCAGCGCTAGCGGTGTGATTGATCCGCTCCAACGCTTTATGACGCGCAACACTGACCCGGACGTCTCTGCTCACCTGCTTGAGAATACCCAACGGATGTGGCCCAAGGATATGGCTGATCAGGCCACAAAGAATGACCTCTTGCTCGCTATCCCGGCGTTTGTTCTGTCCGAGCTTCAGGCAGGATTTCAGATCGGGTTTCTTATCTATCTCCCCTTCATTGTCATCGATCTGATCGTATCCAACCTGCTCCTGGCGTTGGGCATGCAGATGGTTTCTCCCATGACCATTTCTCTGCCGCTCAAGCTCTTGCTGTTTGTACTGGTCAACGGCTGGACCCGCTTGCTCGACAGTCTCTTTTATTCCTACATGTGAGGCAGCCATGGAAGCGTTGGCATTGTTCAAACAGGGCATGATCCTGGTCGTTATCCTCACGGCTCCGCCCCTGGCGGTAGCGGTACTTGTAGGGGTCATCATCTCACTACTCCAGGCCCTTATGCAGATCCAGGACCAGACGCTGCCCTTCGGTATCAAGCTGGCCTCGGTAGGTCTGACACTGGCGATGACCGGCCGCTGGATCGGTGTGGAGCTGATCCAGTTCATTAACATGGCATTCGACCTGATCTCCCGCTCCGGCGGCGCACACTAATGCCGTTCGATGCGCAGCACGCCTTCGACCTGATGCTCGGCCTCGGCTTGGGTATGGCGCGGCTCTTGCCCTGCATGATCCTGGTGCCCGCCTTTTGCTTCAAATACCTCAAGGGCCCCCTGCGCTATGCCGTAGTCGTTGTGGTAGCTATGATTCCGGCGCCCTCCATCAGCGAGGCACTAAGTGGGCAAGAGGACCTTATTGCAATGTCAGGACTACTGATCAAGGAAGCAGTCCTCGGTACGCTGCTTGGCATTTTGCTCTATATGCCGTTCTGGTTATTCGCGTCGGTAGGCGCCCTGCTCGACAGTCAGCGCGGCGCGCTCAGTGGCGGCCAGATCAACCCGGCGCTAGGCCCGGATGCGACCCCGCTTGGAGAACTGTTTCAGGAAGCGCTGATCTTGCTGGTGATCCTTTCAGGAGGTTTGTCACTGATCACACAAGTGATTTGGGACAGCTATCTGGTATGGCCTCCAACCGCCTGGCTGCCTGGCATGACGGCCGATGGGCTAAACATCTTTCTCGAACAGCTCAATCAAACCTTACAGCACATGATGTTGTATGCCGCCCCGTTTATCGGTCTTCTGCTGCTTATCGAGGCGGCGCTCGCCATTATTGGTCTATATGCACAGCAGCTGAACGTCTCCATTCTTTCCATGCCTGCTAAAAGCATGGCGGGTATCGCCTTTCTGATCATTTACCTGCCTACTCTGCTGGAGTTGGGTAACGGGCAGATTCAACACTTCAAAGACCTTAAATTCCTGTTCAATCACCTCATACAGGTCCCCTGAGTCATGGGCGAGAAAACAGAAAAAGCCACGCCTAAACAGTTACGTGACGCGCGCGAAAAAGGTCAGGTTGCCCAAAGCCAAGATCTCGGTAAATTACTGGTCCTGATGGTAGTGAGCGAAATCACCTTGGGGCTGGCCGATGACAGCATGGGTCGTTTGCAGCACCTGTTAGATCTTGCGCTTGTGGCGACAGGTCGCCCTTTTCTTGCCACAGTAGGTCAGGTGGCCAGCGAAGGTGCCACGGTACTGATTGGCTTTATCCTTTGTAGTGTCGGGGCGGCGATGCTGATGCGGCTGGCAAGCAGCTGGATGCAGATTGGTTTTCTATTTGCACCAAAGGCGCTCGAATTCGACATCAAGAAAATTGATCCCTTCTCCCATGCCAAGCAGATGTTTTCAGGCCAGAATCTGACTAATCTGCTCTTGAGCATACTCAAGGCAGCCGCTATTGCGATAACGCTTTACATGGTCGTAAAGCCCGAATTAGGCGCTTTGATACTGCTTGCGAATTCAGACCTGACGACCTATTGGCATGCACTGCTGGACCTGTTTCGCCACATTCTTCGTACCACGCTGGGTTTATTGTTGGTCATTGGCGCTTTGGATTTCGCTCTACAAAAATACTTCCACGCCAAGAAACTGCGCATGAGCCATGAAGACATCAAGAACGAGTACAAGCAGTCCGAGGGTGATCCACACGTCAAGGGACATCGTAAGCAGTTGGCTCATGAGCTCTTGAACAAAGCGCCTTCTGCGCCACCCAAACCGGTTGAGGATGCTGACATGCTGGTCGTCAATCCAACCCACTATGCGGTGGCGCTGTTCTACCGCCCCGGTGAAACGCCGCTGCCACGCATCCTTTGCAAGGGAGAGGATGATGGCGCACTGGATCTGATTGCCCGTGCCAAGCACGCACGAGTTCCAGTCGTACAAAGCATCTGGCTTGCCCGAACGCTTTACAAGGTGAACACAGGGCACTACATCCCACGACCTACCTTAACGGCGGTGGCTCATCTTTATCAGGTCATAAAACAGCTGGATGAGGTAACGGACGAAGTCATTCGTGTGGAGGATGAACTGTAGGGGCGCACCACGCTCATCCGCATCTACCTGTTGCTATAGAAACCGCAGAACCTTAAGTATCCTTTTACGGCCACTAAAATCTTAATACGGATTGGCATCATAATCATGACGGCTTAGTGTCTAGAATCATGAGGTGGCGGCTACAGTCACTGAAATAGACTCACATACGTATAAAGGCTTGCACCGCAGAATGATATGCCTGAACGACTGAAACGCTGACACTCCTTTGATTAAAAGGATACTGCTTTCAGAGAGTGATGTTATCGGGATTCCATAAACGGCTTTAGTCTATAGCCTAACTGACTATGCTCATCAAATGCTCGCTAGCCGCTGGGTAGCCAGTGCCTAGCCTACCTAGGGTGGGCATTGGCAACGAACCACCGTACATAGTGACTAGAAATTTCCAATCGCCCAGCCTAGTATGGTTAGCTGATACGCATTCTGCTTAATGAGATCCCACTGCTAAAGGTACTCCTGGTCGCAAGCATTCGATCAGGAGTACTACTTGTCTAAATTAACGCTTTAGCGATGTTCTTCATTTATCAAAGTTCTGCACATTCGCAACATAGGCGTTGGTCAATGCCTGTGCAGGATTCCGTGAGCCGCCCGTAACGATGCCTTCTACACTGGTCATTGCAGTTTTCGTAACGCCACCAAGCCCACCGGATAGGGTATTGAGAGCCCCTTCGTCACTATTCCCAATGCCCTTTAAAACGTTACCAAGCCCCGGGACATACTTTAGGTGTTCTCCAGCATTGGCCATAGCGTCCTTAACTGTTCGATTACCCTTGGGCTCCTTCCCAAAGGTAACAGGCTCCTGCGTCTGCGTGCAGTTAAAGGCGATGACATCCTCCTTGTTTATCTCTGATTGGGAAGCCCTGGAAGAGCCGGGAGATTCTGGTGATACGCTATCAGATGGTCCTGTTGAATCTATACGCATAAACGGTGCCTCGATCAAATCGACAGGGAGTGCTTCTCAAATGGTTGCCGAACTAAGTGGCATCAGGACATTATTGGTTCCAAACCAGGCGTTTGATCCCACAAGAAAAAAGCTTGTGGCATACCTACCGGCCTGTTCCCCATAGAACCCTCTAGTAGCCTCTGAGCCTCTGAGCCTCTGAGCCTCTGAGCTCAGCGCTTGGATTAACATGCTGATACGTAGAACAAATCCAATACCACTAAGAGCGCACTCATTGTCCCAGTCATCCAAATAAAGCCGACCGTTTTCGACTTGGGGCTAATACTTCGGTAATGGCGACTTGTCACGCCCCCATAGCTCTTTGCGATGCCTCATGCCTTTATCGTGGACATAGCTAGACTGGGAGGTAGTAGGAATTTTGGCGGATTGGGCGAACCACAGCGTTTGTACTGCAGTTGTAATGGCTTCTTTTTAGCGGTTTGCCGGCATCTCCTTCTGATACAAATGCACCGTAGGGAAGATAGTTATAGCGCTATTGTCCCGGTTAAGCTGATTCGCCATCACTGCGCTACAAGGGTGCATGTGCGGTAGTATCGCTCGGGTCGAGTAATTAGCGATTTCTGACTATTTACTATTTACTCGTGCTAGAGATGGCTTAACGCTACAGATAAGGAAACTTATTTATAGGTCTGTAGAACGTGATTTTTTGACGGCCTGGCAGGATAGTACACAGTAATGATTGGCTCACAGCCCAAGCGTAGGCCCATTGATGACTGAGCTGGCGCAAAGCCAGGATACCAATATCTGCGGTTCACCCATGCATGTTTAACGTTGGCAGTTTAGGCAACCGTCATATGTCGAGGTAGTGCTGAGTATCGGATGTAGGTTAGACAATCACTGAGTACCGGGCATTGAAGTCAATGCCCGGCCTCTTGCTTGTTGCTAAGAAGAGCAACAGTCAACTGGAGCGGTCACTTCGCGCGTTCGCGTCCACGCGAGGTGGTATTAACGTTGTGGCTGTTTACTTGATTCGCCACGTCCTTGCTGTCCGCTTGACTCACCACGCTCGGCACTCGAGACTGTCTTACCCTTAGAGCTAAGGGTCGCCATCTCATGCTCTTCTACTGCAGCCGATCCACCGTCTGCACTATTGGCTTGGGCTTCACGACTCGGTCTGAACAGCGTCTGTGCGCCGCTTCCGATCATCCTTCCGGCGTCTTCTAGCAGACTTGGTGTAGCTTCTAGCATATCGGTGACTGCCGTCTCGGGTATTTCGCCAATACCTTGGAGTACCGTGTAAGCATTTTCCGCCAATCTAGCTACACCATCCTTAGTAGCATGGGTATAGGCGTCCCGTCCTGGGTTGAACACATTAAGCCTCGCCGTATTGAGACGATCAAACCGACCTTGTTCCGGCTCAGGAAGGTTCTTCTCCTTACGCTCTGCCGCCGCGGCCTTCTTATCGGCAGCGGTCTGCGCACCAATCCCAAAACCACCCCACGCCTGAGATAGCAGCATAATGGATTGAACGCCTGTAACGAATCCTGTTACCCCAGCTTTGACAGCCGGAGAGCTGTTTTCTACGGCTTTGATGGCTGGGTCTAACGCTCTCTGATAGCCCAGCCCCACCGTCAGGGCAGCAATTTTGTTCTCATACACCTTGCGAGCGCTGGTGTCCGCTGGGTTCAGTTTTGCCCACCCTGCATCGATGGTATCCTTCAGCCTGGCTTTAAGCGGAGCATCGGATGGTTTTTTCATCGTGTGGGCAGGAAGCGCACGTCCATACTGATCTTTCATTTTGGCGTTGAGCCCGTCGGCGCCATGTGTGGCACCCATGAAAAAGCCAGCAATGATGGAGCCTAACGTAATAGCACCTGCTTGCTGGGTACTTGTCAGATCCATATTGTTTGTGACAGCTGCACTTGCTCCTTGAATGCCAGAAAAGAAAGACCAGGCCTTTGCTTCACCCGGCAGAGATCCTGTTTTATTGGCATTCTTGCTCTGTTCATGCTCTTTACGAAGATCTGCGACCTCCTTCTTCGCTGCCTTCATTTCATCTTCGTTACGTTCGCGCACAACACCGTTTTCACTGACAAACTTATTAGGCGCAGGTAAAACTTCGGCGGTATTGATCGGGCGCGTCGCACCCCCTACTATCTCCAAGATGGCCGGTGCCAATAGTTGGGTTCCGACTTCATGTGCAATACCCGTAGTAGCACCAGCACCAAACACCTGAGCGGCTTTATTACCCTCCAAACCGGCCAAAGTGAAGGCTCTTACCGCGCCGAGTGCAAAACCGGACAATCCTGCCTGGCGCACACCTTGGCCGATAAATGCCATCCCTTTATTTTTCCAGTCACCACTGACCTTTTGGTATTCATCTACCAGCAATGTCAGTTTTGCCTGATCAACAGCCGTTTTGAAGTCAGAAGAGATATCTTTCTGAAGTCCTTCCAGTTCTTTTGTAGTAGTAGTCCATGGCTTTGCTTCATCCTCCTGTCCAATTGCTTTCAAGGAGCGTTCGATCAATGAAGCTTTCTCATGAGCCTGAGCAACCATGTTTGGGACATCGCAGGCTGTTTTAGTCGCATAGGCCGAAAAACTTAGCTCGCTACGCTGAATATTTATCTTGGCCTCTTCAGGCAGCCCATCCATCCTCTTCACTTCTTCGTACTTAGCTGCCTGGTGGGCAAACAACTCTGTTTGTTCCGAGAGAAGCTTTTTAAGCTGCATCGTTAGCGCTTGCATTCTATCCTGATCGGGTTTGGCGCCCTTCAGAATCTCTTTTAACTCCTGAGTCGTCTGCTGCTGTAGCCTTTCTATATTGTCGGCAACTGGATTCTCAAGGCCAAGATCCCTTGCAATCTGGGGGAAACTGACAAAGGCGCTGTCAGGCGAATCCGTTTTTTCCGCATGTTTCTGCAATTCTGCAAGATAGGAACCTTCAAGTTGCATGCGCTCGCTTAAATACTCTTTGCTAGCGACTTGAGGCTTCTTTGCGAATATTGCCGCCTCGGATCTGAGCTCTGGCGACATTTCAAAAGGAGTCGCGGTAGGCGAAGGGGGGTACGCGCCGGGCATCTGGCTCTGCTCTATCGCTCCTTGGTGTGAGGTAGTTACACCCTCCACCGAGGCCCGTTGAATCTCATCAGTTTCTGACGTATGCACGCCCTGGGCGCCAGCGGCGCGCCCGGTATGGATTGGGAGCATTACAAAGCCCTCCTGGAAAACGAGGTACGTGGCAGCTGCGTTTCTTTGGCGACTACAGGCGTTCGAGGTTTGGACGTTGTATCGCTTAGGAAGAAGTTCTGACGCCATGCGAGAGCGTAGTCCGCCAGTGATCCCATTTGATCCAGAACCGCCTGACCAGTCAGGCCTGACAATGGTTGCGCCGCACTGAGCATCATGTGCCCGGACTGTTCGTTACGGCAGAACGTTACGGGTTTTGCTGAGTTCACCATGTGAAAGTTGGTATCAAGCAAGCGTGACAGCACTTCTTCTCGGCGTTTGTCCGGCAACGAACCGAGATCACAATGAATCACGAGGTGGGCTTGTGCCTGGTTTCCAACTGGGTACATCGAAAAGTCCACGCCGCGAATGGACAGATGTGTCAACTCTTGAGACAAGACAGTTTCAGGAATGAGCGTCAGCTGGCTGATTTCTTCCAGCAGTCGGTGATAGTGTTGCGAAGCCATACTATTGTTCTCCATTGATGTAGCAGTAGAAGTGCTACGCCACCAGGGCATTGCTCCTGAGAAGCAATGCCCTCTATGTGGAAGATGGCTTCTATCGGTTCCAATCGTTTGTTCGTTCTTTTCTACATTGAAGGTGCAGTAGGATCACCACCCCGAGTTTCATCACCGAGCAATCGTCTTATTTCAAAAGAAACGAGCCTTACGGCCGGCTGTTTTTCTATCAAATGGGTAGTCACAGCCAGTGACATGCACGCTTAGAACGAGGCGATTTATTCAGTCAGGTATTCAAGCCCAGCAAGAACTAGCTGCTGCTGTTGAATACCATCCAAGGATTTAACCGACTCGGAGAGCGTGGGCAGCGCATGCCAAATAGCGAACCCACATCTTGGATCCAGGGATAAAAGGTAATTCTGGTAACGCTCGGCATCAGTAAATCGGCGCGCCAATATCTGGCGGGTTTGCTCGCGGGTAAGTACACCACGCTGGATACGCAGCGCCATTCCCCACTCCAGATGTTCGCGGCAACTGGCGAAGCAGACTCCCTCTGCTATCGACCAGGTTGCCGCCTGCCCTGCCAACAGCTGGGTGTAAAAGGCGTGCTTTTCCATTACCCGAATCATCCATCTTCAATCTCTTAGCGGCACCACCGTGAAGTCCACGTCAGGGTCCCGGTCATTCAAACCCTGCCGCATATCCTGAGGCCACCAGATGACCAGTTGGCGATCTGTCGAATCGGGACGCTCACACGCATAGCCCACACAGCCAGAGCGGCTTGCGCAACCGCCTAACAAGACGAGTACAAGAAGGGTGATTGCATAGCGACCACGCATCATGGGATAGCTCTCCGTAGCAGTGAGGGACGGCTTTGGGCTGCATTTTTCAAGGACTGCTGGGGCTGGCGCAAGGCAATGAATATTTCGCTCTCCTCACCGGGCTCCAGCCACGCATGAGGCCAGGCCGCTACCGCCATGACCCACCGGCCACCACAGCGGCTTTCATCAATACGCAAGGGCTTTTCGGTCTGATTACGGGCTACCACGACTGCTACGCCCCACTCCTTTCGGGTAAACCATTGGGAGCGCTGCCGATCCAGAACCAGACCATTGGCAGGATCGCACAGGCTGTCAGGCTCAAAAGGCAAGGCGGAGGACAAGGAAAGGCCGGTGGGCGATACACCGTCTACCAATTGCGTAAAGACCCGTTCGATGTCCCCACGCGTAGGCTGGACAAAGCCATCCCGCCGGGTATCAATTCGTTTCATCTGATCATCCACATCATGCGGGTTACCATTTTGCACATAGCGCGCCGGGTCTACCTGATCGCCTATAAGCCGAGGCGTGAGAATGAACAGTCGCTCACGTTGGCTTAGTTCGCGGCTGCGTGATTGGAAAAGCAGCTTACCAAGGACCGGTATATCTCCCAGAAGCGGTACCTTTCTGACCCGATCATTGGCTTCCAGCCCGTGAAATCCTCCGATGACCAGCGACCCATGCTCCGCAATCACTGCTTGAGTACTGACGTTTCCCTTGCGAACAGCCGGTTGCTCATCATTGATCTGAGAAACATCGATCTGCCCGTCCTCTATATCAACAATAAGCTGCACTTGGGATTTATCTCCATGATCGAGCGAACGTGGAATCACCTGCAGACTGGTTCCGGCGGTAATAGGCTGGATGTTGGCGACCCGCTCGGCCAACGCGGTGAGGTATTCCGTTCGGCTGAAGTCGATAACGGCAGGCTGGTTTTCCAAGGTCAGAATTGACGGGTTGCCGATAATAGAGGCCGCCCCATTACCTTCCAGGGCGCGCAGATCAGCAGAAAACTTTCCGGCATCTTGAATGAACAACGTGGATGTCGTTCCAGGCTCAAACAGGTTTGCACCTCCGCTTACACTACCGGCATTAAAGTTCCAGCGGCTGGACAGCTGCGCTAGCTCGTTACGGTCAATATCAAGAATTACTGCATCAATTTCGATAACATTCCGTGGAACATCCAGCTGCTTGACGACCTGTTCATACATTGCCTTGCGCTTGGGCAAGTCATAGATAAGGACGGCGTTGTTACGAACATCTGCGCTTACACGGATTCGACTACGAGACGAGCTTTCTTCGCCCGTTGATTTGCGCCCTGATCGACCCAGGACTTGATCCAGCCCCTGCTCTATCGCACCAAAATTCATGTCGTTTCCCATGCCGCCATAGCTCAACCCAAGAGGGTTCGCGGCCCCTAATCCACTCGAGGTACCGCTTGGGCGTTGCGCGAGATTAATGCCATTGATCGACTCGCCTCGAGAGCGACTCTCCAACAGCTCCTGAAGGATGCTGGCCACCCCCGCCACGTTCAGCTGCTGATCACGGTAGCGAATGGTTCGGTCAGCGGCATTGGCATACTTCAGCGGCAATACCACGATATCCTGTTTCTCTGCCTTTTCCGGTGCCTCGACTTTCTGGCTGTAGTCACGAATGAACTGCACGTACTTAGCTGGGCCACGAACCAATACCACCCCTTCATCCGGCAGGATGCCCCACCCAAAGCGTGGATCCAAAAGGCCTACATCAGTAAGCGCTTGCTGCAGATCATCAACTGCATCCGGTGACACCTCGATACGTGTAGAGGTCTGCTCCCGTGTCGGACTGACATACAGCGTTTCGTTGTAAACGAACCATTGAAAATGGTTTTCTTGCCCCAGACGGTCTAGAAAAGCCTGGGGGCTGGCGGCTCGAATACGGCCGTCCAGGACAGCATCCATTGAAGGCATGTCCAGACTCATGCCGAACTCTTTGGCAAAATCACCAAGCGCCCTGTTCAGATCCGTTTGCCGGGCGTCATAGGCATAGGCCGTATGTTTCCAGCTTTCAGGTACTGCAGCCCATCCAAGAGGGCTGATGACACATAACAACCAAGGCAACCACATCAAGGCCTTTCGCATTTCACGCTCCCTGGTCAAAAAAGAAGGCGGCGCGGTGCAGGAGCCGCGCCGTCGAACGGTCACTGGATTCCGTCGATGATGGCTTTGGTCATGCTGTGCTTGGCCCGTAGCGACTCACCCAGGACCGTGCTGGCAACCGCGCTTTTCCGGCTGGCTTCGTTAAACAGGCGCATGTCTTCAACATCGCATGTATCGGTGGCGATCATGCTGGCCTCATCCATCTCGGACTGTGCGCTCTTGTAAGCGTGATCGAGACGGTTCTGCAGGGTTTTCAAATTGAGCATGATGGGACTCCATCTTAGGGGTTCGGCCCTGAGTGGATCCTGTATGGTAGGTGGTTCCATCTCGTTTGGAGATGGCTACAGCAGTAGGCCGTTGCGCAGGCTTTCCCAGTCGACGTCAAACGAGCCATTTGTATGAGTAAGTCTCAACGACCCCACAGGCAAAGCACTGTTGCTCTCCAGCCGCCACAGCTTGGCAAAGCGGCTGTGTGACAGCCACTCGCCTACTATTTCGGTAAGATCAGGATGACAGCTCAGGGTTGCAGCGACCGCAACGGGTTGGCTGTCAGCCAGGTTGCGTAATAGTGCCCGGATTCGCTCCGGAAGCTGGGTCTCATCCAGCAATCTGGATAGACTCAGATTAAGCAGCTCCTCTACCGAAATCAGTGCCTCTCGCCGAAAGGCCTCCCGCTCTTCGTAGAGCTCCTGAAGAAAGTCATTGGCAACCGACCAGAACTCGCCAACGGCCTGATCGATCAACTGTTGTCCTTCTACCAGAGCCTGCGCTCGAATCGCTTCAGCCTGCTGTTGGGCATGCTCGAGAATATCCTTTGCACGTAGTGCATCAACAAGGTCTTCCCTGCGTAGCACGGGTTCGTTAATGACAGCCGCACCGAGGGACAGAGAGCGCCTAGCCAGCATGTTGAATCTCCATACCTTCTGTTACCTGCCAAAAGACAGCGGGCCAGAGTGTCTGTAGTCTGGAGCAAGCCATGGTGTTGGCGGCTATCACCTTTAGAGGGCTCTCTTCCACGGCGTTTGGCGACCAGTAGAGGCGAACCCTCGACCAGTAACTGACGCCCAACCAGACACCTAGCAATAGGCGCGGATCCAGTGACTTGCTATCTAGCCAAAGACCCGGGCGCAGCGCCTTTGCTACGCTACGACACCACGGCGTGTACTCGTCGTTTACCGATGAATCAGGATGTTCAGGTGAGCAGATGCGGCCTACCAACGATAAGGCGAGTTGACTCTGTGAGTCATCCAGCGACAGCCACTTCAGCGTGTGGGCCTCAGGCTCAGGAGGCTGCAGGAAAACAACACCTGCAAATTTTAGGAAGACATCAACACGCTGTATGGCCAGTGTCTCGCAAATAGCTGGCGGAAGCCCTGACTGGTCAATGAAACGGGCCCTCCACTCAGGGTGCGCGTCGCGCCAGGCGCAACACCACCATTGGACCCAGCGTTCGCTGACGTTTGTAGACATCAGATCCGGCTCGGCAAATTAGAGCCGCCTCCGCGCCGCGAGGTGACACGTTGCAACAAGGCCGATCGCCAGTCGGATCGAACCAGCAACATCAGTACGAGTACAAGTAGAACCATTCCTGCCGGGGCTACCCACACCATCCGACTCCAGAAAGCCGCCTTTTCGCTATCCACGAGGAACGGGCCGAAGCTGACCAGTTGCTGAGTATCGCGAAACTCGGCGGCCGGGACGAACACAATGGAAAACTTTTTTGAATCCATCGTCGTAGTACCTGACATTCCTGGAATACTGCTTGCAACCATTTGCTGTATACGGCCCCGTACACTGTCTGGATCAAGGGTTACAGCGTGCTTGATAAACACCGCCGCCGAGGCGGGTTGTACAGGCTCGCCCGGGGCAACACGCTCTGGCAGTACCACATGGACGCGGGCCACGATCACGCCGTCAATCTGGGACAGCGTAGCTTCCAGCTCTTGTGACAATGCGTAGATATAGCGGGCGCGCTCCTCCAGAGGGGTGGATATGACACCTTCTTTCTTGAAGATCTCACCCAGACTGGTATGAGTACGCCGCGGTAACCCTGCCGCATCAAGTATCCTTACCGCGCGGTTAATATGGGCGCTGTCCACGGAGACGACGATACCTGTCTTCTCCGTGCGTTTATGCGCCTCGATGTGCTGGTCAGCCAGCGACGCAATGACATCATTGGAGTCCTGCTCGGAAAGTCCGCTGAACAGATCGGTTTCCTGACTGCATCCTGCAAGCAGCAGAATACTGAGCAATAGCGTCGCGACAGACCCTTTCACAATGGCTTACCTACTGCAGGTTGGTCAGTTTATCGAGCGTTTGTGCAGTCTTGTTGACCACCTTGGTAGTGACTGCCATCTGCAATGAGTACGCTGACAGCGCGCGGCTCATCATGGTCATGTCCATAGGGTCATCAGCGCTTGCAGCCGCTTTCATATTGCGCATGGCCTGCTGTGAGAGCTTGTCCGTGCTCTGGACGCGATCCACCAGTGCTCCAGCTACTAGGGCAGGTAATTGCCCTGGCACCGCGGCGGCGGCCCCAGCACTCATCGCTGCGGAAAACAGATCGACGTCCGCCTGTGAAGGCTCCTGAATCAGCCCCTGGTCTATATCAGCGCTTGGCTGCTTTGCTTTGCTAACGGATGTAATCGTCATTTGAAGACTCCAACAGACGGTGTCGATAAAAGGTGGGTCAGCTCGATGCCTGTGTTTGTAAGCCGCCGCCCTGTAACAAGGCCTGCACCAACGCATTCGCAGTTTCCGCTGCACTGCTGTTCAAGGTGTGTTGACCAGCGCCCTGTGGCTGACCATTGCCCACACCACCGTTTCCACCTTCGGCGAGGGTCGCCTCTAGCCCTTTCTCGATCAATGCACTTAAGAGTTTGGCAAGCTCATCGACGCTGCCGCCTTGTACGCCACCAGGTGAGCTCTGGTTGCCCAAACCTGCCGGATCACCCAGGCCACCCCCCCCGCCCCCTTGCCCTAGCCCCTGGCTACCTTCCGAAGCATTAGCCTGCAACTGCGAGCCAAGCTTATCGAGCGCTGCACGAAAATCGCCTGTTTCTTTCTCGCTCAGGTAATTATCTTCCTTGAGCTCATTTTTCCATGAGCCTGAATCTGGGGGTGGAAAGTCTTTGGGAAACTTGTCCATGAACTCGGCAATCTTTTCCAGCATGGGCATATCGCTTTGGGAAAAGGTAGTGCCCTCTCCTTGCTTGGAAAGCAGATCATCCAGGTAAGACTTGCCCAATCCGTTGAGCACTTTGGACATGAGGTCTTGCTGGCTGCCACCGTTAAGGCCTGCGGAATCTGCAGCGCCGAAGTTCGGGCCCAGCTTGTCGCTGATCAGACTCTCTAGACCTTTTTTAAGATCCTCCGGCCCAGATCCCTGTATTCCTTTTTCTTGCATGTGCTGGGCGAGCATTTTTCCCAATGGGGATGACTCATCCAGCGAGCCGCTTTTGGTCAATTCCTGCAAGAGCTGCTTGATCACATCTTCCAGTGACGGCTTACTCTGGGTTTCCTTGGATCCGGTCAGCATTAGCGACTCAATATCCATCCTTGGCAGTTGATTGGGGATCATACTGTTCATTACGGTTGACATAGTTCCTGCTCCTTAAGGCCTGCGCCCCTCAAACCGAGGGGCAGCACGTGTTAGTAGCTGATGCCCTTGGCGTTTTGCGCTGCGGAACTGATCTTCTTGTTAGAGGCATCATCTCGCGCCGACTGGATGGAGTTGAGCGTGTTCTGGATAGCGATCTGGCGGTTTTCCTGGCCTTGCAAGCCAATTAATGCTGCGTTGTTTTCATCGTTTTTCTTCATCTCAGCACGTTGGGCCTCAACCGAGCTGCTAGTACCCGTCATTTCATTCATGGCTTGTTGAGTACTGAAATTAGCCTCGGCCTGATTAGCGCCTTGTACAAACTGGCCACCGGCATTGGTCACGTCACCAACGAAACCCGTAAAACCGGTATTAGGATTATTGACAGGATTAACCATGGCATATGCACCTTTGTAGTGATTCGAGGAATACCAGCATCGTTGCTTGGTGCACATGCGTGGCACCGCCTTAGGGATCGGTTCCATGTCACTTCAAGAAATTCTTCTGGCTACTCTTACTACCGGCCCCGTATTCACTCTGGCGCTCATGTATAGGAACAAAGCGCTACCTGAATGGAACTGCGCAGCGATACCTGCCACTCAGCCCCCACACTCCGGCTTCCTACACAGGTAAGTATCCATGCGCGTATCCAATCCCACGCCAGGAATGGGAACTATTGCCAATCCAGACGTCAGTTTTGAACT
The DNA here is from genome assembly GCF_051027705.1 of Pseudomonas sp. JZ114. Lineage (NCBI taxonomy): Bacteria > Pseudomonadati > Pseudomonadota > Gammaproteobacteria > Pseudomonadales > Pseudomonadaceae > Pseudomonas > Pseudomonas sp. JZ114. The sequence continues at coordinate 315,966 of NZ_CP069257.1, read as the reverse complement.
CTCTCCAACGGGCGCGGAATCCAGTGCTGCGCCAGCTGAGCGCAGAGGCAATACCGGTAACATTATTCAGTTCGGCACCAACGCTCCATCCACGCGGCAGACGCTGCCAGGTAACGCATCTAACGCGTCGCTTACGCGTGACGGGTTAATTTCTAAGCTTGTACAGTTGCTACGGAACCTGGAGCAACCGACAACCCCATCAGCTCAGACAACACCAGGACAGTTCCGGCCGGAACGGCCAGATATGAGCCGTACACGACCTTCTGTTGAGCAGCCAACGCAAGTAAGAGAAACCGGTACTGGAGGGACAGTCAGCGGTACTGAAACCAGTGATGCACCCACTACGCCTAAAGCCGCCGATGCGGACTTTCTGGATAACTCAAAGTACTCCGCTCCGGAGGAGCTAAAGAAATACGATGCACTGGTGGCTCATCTGCCACCGGCGGAACGAGAACAGGCGGCAAAAGAACTCAATCGCCCGATTGCCGCCGCCAAGATGGCGGCTGAAGGTAAAGAGGGCTCAGCCCAGGCTAAAGATTTCATCAAGGCCAATCCGGCGCTCGAGAAAGCGCTGGATACCAGCAAGCACGGCGGAAAGTGCGACGGCAACATTTCTAAAAACGATTACAAGTCCTTTATCAAGAACATGGAGAACGCTGCAAAGGCGGCATCCAAGGATGTCGAGGCGTATCAAAAGGAAAACCCGGGCGCGGATCCACAATCATTGGCCATGGTCCGCTCCGCCGCGATGCTGCGTGCTAACGAACCGCTAGCCAAAGCAGGTAATCCAGACAAAGAAAAAAGTGTTGGTAAATACATTACTGATGATGCCTTGAAGGGGCTTCAAACAGGGAACCCAGGGCTTTCTCCAAAACTTGCTCAAACAGCCCAGACCTTTTCACAGCCTGGTTTTCTGCACATGCTTGATCAAGGCGGCTTTGAGGGGGAAGGTCTTGCACTACACAATGCAGACAAAAAGATCAGTACCAAAAACATAGACGACTGGATCAAGAAACAAGCGCCCAAGAATGGTGGCGAGTTCGCATCCATGATGAGCGACGCCGCTACCCGTAATGCAGTGGCTAATGTGGACATCAGTAAACTCAATGAAGATGTCTTCAACCACCCCGACAACTACACGGGGGAGCAAAAAGCCGCCGTCATGGTCAAGTTGCAGGAAACGCTCGAGCAAGTCCAGGGAGGAAGCAAGCTAAGAAAAGTAGACAAGACCTCCGAGGCGCTACAGCAAAAAATTGCTCAGTTGCAGACCGATGAAAGCGTTAAAACCTATCTGGACAAGGCAGTTCCTGCACAGGAAGGGACCCTGATTGCCAGCGACCCCTCCCTGAAAAAGGCAGTCAACGAACGCCACGCGGATCTGGTATCAGGTAAGGCACTTGAGCAAGACATGCAAGCCGCCCGAGACCAGGCCGCCAAGGATAACAAAGGCAAGAAGCCAGAAGACTGCAAGCCCGTGGATTATAGCCAGGCTATTGGACATATGACGGCAGAGCTCCAGTTACAAGGCGACCTGAAAGGTAAAGATAACGTACCCACTACCAGTCAGGTCTTGGACCGCCGTCCGGACCTTAAACAGGAAATTGATCGCTCCTATCAGGAGAACTTTGTTCAAGGTAAAGCAGCCGAGAGTGCACTTAAACAGGACCAGAAATCAGACCCTAAAGATGTTCTGTCCCAGGTAGATGCGAAGAAGTTAGCGTATGAAGACGCTATTCCGCAAAGCGCTACGACTGCAGCGCAGAGCGGCTACGCCGAAGCGACCATGAAAGCCTTAACTACCACAGCCAAGGGGGCAAGCGTAATCAAGGACTTGAAGGATGCGGGTACGCTTCCAAAAGATGCTGACGAGAAGAAAATGACAGGTCAGCAGCTGTATTCTCAACTAAGAGACAATGTGGAGAAACAGACATCTGCGTCAGACCTGGGTAAGGGCGGTAAGACCCTGTTAGCCGGCAGCGGCGCTGTTAGCGTAGCTAGCCTTTTATCTGTCTCAGAGCGCTTGAATAACGGAGACACCGCTGGCGCAGCCAAGGCTATTTATGACGGAGCCAAAGGCTCAGCTGAGTTAGGTAAGCTGGGTTATAACGCCGTGGCACAAAGCCTTGGCAAGGATGCCTCTGCCGGTCTCGGACGCATGGCGGGTGCCGTCGCAGGACGTGTAGTCGGAATGGTTGCGGGCGAAGCAGCTGGATTGGCAGCCGCCAGTGCCATTGGCGCCGCGGCCGGGCCGATTGGCTGGGCAATTGATGCCGTTCTAGCCATCGGCTTTGGTATCAAAGCCATTATCGATGCGGTAAACAAACATAAGAAACAGGAAACATTCGACCACAACGTTGATCCTACACTGGAACAGTTCGGGATACCCAAGGCGCATTAATGCGAAGAGCTTCGCCTTCCTTGAGCCGTTCAGCCTGCATAAGTCAGGCTGAACGGTCCAGACGTGATTCAGACATCCAACTCTTTCATACGGTGGTAAAGCGTCCGCCGAGGAATGTCCAGCTCGCGGCTAACGGCATCGATTGAGTGCTGGTTTCGCTTGAGCGATTCCTGAATCAATACCCTTTCGATAAGCCGTAACTGGAACTTGAGTGCTGTAGGTGACTCCCCCTCGCTTACCAACTCGCTGTCGAACAGCGGCAAACCGAGCACGAAACGCTTGGCAGTAGACTTTAGCTCGCGAATATTCCCAGGCCAGTCGTGGTTCAGCAGGATCTGGGACACAACCGGATCAACTTTACCGGCTTCGAGTTCAAGCTCTCTCGCCGCACTTTTTAAGAAACGGTAAAACAGTGGAAGAATGCGCTCACGCTGGAGCCGCAGTGGCAACAACTTCACCGTTAGCACATTAAGTCGAAAATACAGGTCACGCCGAAACTCACCCCGCTCGACCAATTCGTCCAGCGGGCGCTGGGCAGACGCGATCACACAGATATCAAGCGGAATCGGTGTAGTCGATCCCAACCGCTCCAGCACACGCGTTTCCAATACGCGCAACAGTTTGGGCTGCAAGGCCAGCGGCATGCTGTCCAGTTCGTCCAGGTAAAGAGTTCCTCCTTGTGCGGCTTCGATGTATCCGACACGAGAACGATCAGCACCGGTATAGGCACCACTCACCACGCCAAACAATTCGCTTTCACAAAGCGATTCCGGAATCGCAGCACAATTCATTGCGACAAAGGGTCCCTTACGCCCTGAGAGCAAATGTATGTGTTGAGCCAATGTATCTTTACCAGAGCCAGTCTCGCCCGCCAGCAACAGATCGACAGCGAATTCGGAAAGGCTCTGTGCAATGACATCTAGATCAGGCAGGTCAGGTGAGACCGCCAATGCTTCATCAAGCAAATCATACTCGCTCATTCTTGACCTCGAATACTTCAAGAGCGCGGGGACATCCCGATGCGAGATTCCTTTCGCCTTTGGGAAGAAAACTAAAGGCCTAACTCCTTTATTCGGTGATACAGCGTACGTTTAGGTATATCCAACTCTTGAATAACCGCATCGAGCTGATGCTTATGTCGCTTGAGCGCATCTTGAATCAGCAGCCGCTCGACAACTTTCAGCTGTGATTTGAGCCCAGCTGGCTCTTCAGAAAGCACAGCATCACAGCCCTCCGCCCCCAACAGCGGAAACCCCAGGACGAAACGCTTGGCCGCTGATTTAAGCTCACGAATATTGCCCGGCCAGGAATGGCTGAGAAGCAATTGGACATAATGGTTGCCCAGGATTGGCGCTGGCTTGTTAAGCTCATTTTTCATGGTTGTAACGAACTGGTCGAACAAAGGCAATATCTTTTCACGCTGCTGACGTAGCGCGGGTAACCGGATGGTTACCATGTTGAGTCGAAAAAGCAGATCTCGACGAAATAACCCTTGTTCCACAAGTTCATCCAACGGGCGTTGCGCAGAGGCGATAACACGAAGATCAACAGGAATAAACTCAGTGGATCCCAATCGCTCAACTCCTCTTATCTCCAGGACACGTAGCAGCTTGGCCTGTAGCGCCAAAGGCATACTGTCGATTTCGTCCAGATAAAGAGTCCCGCCGTCTGACGCTTCTATATACCCCTGACGGGAACGTGTGGCGCCCGTATAGGCTCCGTTTACAGTACCAAATAACTGACTTTCGGCAAGTGCCTCTGGTATAGCAGCACAGTTAAGTGCAACAAAGGAGCCGGACCGCTCCGAGAGATCATGAATTTGTCTTGCTAGCGTGTCTTTTCCTGTACCCGTCTCGCCATAAAGCAGAAGGTCCATTTTAAGATGGTTAAAATCCAGGCCAGCCCCAAGAACGTTGTGCGCGTTATTATTATTACAGTCCGCACGATCTTGTATAGCGGTTTCTGTTTGCATCGACAACTCTCACCTTGAAGGTCGAGAATAGTAATATCTTTGTAACCAAAATCGTCAATATGTGAATTGAGTTGTGTGAATAGGTTAACAAATAGCAAACTATCTTTTTCTTGCTTTTATTAATCAAAACATAGGATTAAAACAGCTATTTGAAACAATAGAAGGTGCAGAAATTAAGGTCAGATGCACCGAGCCTTGCGAAATTAAATAGGGGCTTAAAAATTGGTAGAAGGTAATAAAAGCTTCATATTACCGACATCTCTCTAGACAAAACCTGTACATCATCCAAGGTGTTTTGAATGGATCAGAAGGCCAAGAGTCAGGCAGTAGCAGGGCTATTATCTTTAACAGTGCGGTTTGCTTAGTTTATCAAACATATCTCCATTTTACATTTTGTAAAAGATTAGAATAATTTTCTTGGATGGCTTTTATCAGCGTTTTTTTGGATGGCTGCAGTATTTCGTTGAGGTGGTACGACTCGACATATCATCCTTTTGCTAAAAAGCCGAGCCAGTTCTTGTCGATAGGTTGCCTTATAAATTATTCCGCCTAACAGTTATGAGTATGGAAATAAAATTCCGAATTCACAAATAATTGAATATTAAATTTCAATGGTATTATGTTACACATCATTCGATTAAGGCGTGGCGGCAATAGCCGACTGCCCTTTCTGCATTTCCGACGTATGAACGGAGCTGCCAGAGCGCGCAAGCGTATCAAGATTAGCTGTCAATAGCCTCTCTTTAGCGATGGGAATGACGAGATGCCCCGGCCCGCCTATGGTGTTGCCGTTAACATAGGCAGGGTTTAGCCTCTGTAGTTCCTTTTTGGGGATACCTGATATAAGCGCCAACTGCGCCAGCTCTACAGGACGGGCCAAGCGAACCGTAATAAAGTATGGCTCATCCGCTACAGGCTTCAGCTCTATGGCATGTCCATGAGGCGATTTGACAAGAATGGATAGGGCCAGGAGCCGTGGGACATAATTTTGCGTTTCACGGGGTAAATCCAGATGCCAATAATCGGTAGGAAGCCCTTTCTTGCGATTGGCCTCTATTAAGCGCGATACGGTCCCTTCACCAGCATTATAGGCGGCTAAAGCCAATAGCCAATCACCTCCAAACTGCTGATGTAGACGTGTCAGGTATCTCATGGCAGCGTGTGTTGACGCGATAACGTCGCGCCGCGCGTCATAAAGCGACGTCTGGCGCAAGCCGAAATCTGTACCAGTACGGGGCATGAATTGCCATAGTCCGACCGCCTTTTGACTTGAGATGGCCATCGGGTCATAGGCACTTTCGATCATAGGCAACAAAGCCAGTTCGGCCGGAAGGTCCTTTTGTTCGAGACCTTCAACGATAAAATGCAAATAAGGTGCGGCCTTGCCACTGGCGGTGGTTATGAAACGCCGATTCTGGATTAACCAGTTAAGCTGCTGATTAATCCGATCGTTACGCCCAATCTGGTCCACCAGAACAAACCGACTGCTTACCCTTCCCCAGATGTCAGACCGTTTCTCGCGTAGCATAGGTGGCCGGGAATAGTCAGATACCATGACCGGCTCCTGCCCCTCACGAATGACCAAGCGTGGCGCGCGTGCCTCAGGTAGTTGGACTGAGTCAGTAAGTTGACAACCTGCACATAGAGTAATAGAGAAAAGAAAACCAGCCCGTAGGGAGGCAAAAGGCATACGAAAAAAAGACCGTTCCATGACAATAAGCACCTCAAACCAAACAGTCCTATGTGGCTTGAAGTAGATATCGGTTCCTACATGATTCAGTTTCAGACTTTTAGAGATAATGAGTTTATTGATCACACTTGAATTTCAGCTGTTACTGTAATAATTAACTCTAATGAAATCGCCTGGTTCAGCCAACAACTCAGAGACAATCCCTAAACTTCAGCTCCGGTTCTTCAAGCACATAAACTCTTTCAATTCAGAGAAGCGCTTTCCTCATTCGTTATTTTCAGCCGACCAGATGTGCTTCCGTTGAGATTTTCGATTTTATTGAAAGTGCTGCGAAGCCGCACAGCCACTCACTTCACGACTGATCCAAAGGTGATTTTTCATTGGACTAGTAAGTATTTTATAAAAGTCACTGAAATAAGATAGCCGGGTATTTCGCAAGAAACTTTGTGAGGAGTTAGCGCAGCCATGAGACTGAATTATAAATAACCGCACCTCTTGCCCCTTATGCAAAAGGTGCATCTCATTCATAATAAATTGAGAGGAACAGCACATCAGCTTGGTAAGTACATAGCAACAATTAATGCTTACGCCCGTAGCATTAGTAATAAAATAATAATTGGAGGGCCAATTAAGCCCTCCATGTTTCGCTTATGCTACGCTGCCGCGCAACTCATCCGCGGTCGTTATTACTTTCTGCGCATAGCCCTGAGGGTCGGTGGTTCGCTGGAAAGAATCGATCGAGCCTGGCTGCCAGTTAGGCCCGCCGTTGTATTTCTCCAACTGACTCCGGGTGTCGCCACCCAGGTTGCTCATGATCATAGCGGCCATCTCTACCTGGTCGGCTTTACTGGAATGGTCGTATTCATGACCTGCCTGCAGACGGAATATGCCGGTGTTTTCGCTACGTGTAGCGGCTTCTACCTGCATCACACCGTCGCCATTAGCCATGTTCTGTCCCCAACTACTCTCCTGCTTAGCTTGAGCTGCAAGCACAAAGGGATCAACTCCATACTTTTCTCCCGCTTTGACGCAGTTCTGCCAAAGACCCTGCGGCATGCCCTTCGGTGCGTTACCGGCATTGACTGAAGTGATGCCATTGCCGGACTTCACTGTCTGACCATCACCTGCGTCGTTTGCCCTGGCCTCCCCCTCCTTGCCGCTAGGGCTTTGTGCCGCAAATGAAACATCTCTGGGTTGGCCTTCTTTACCAAAAGTGACCGGAGCATTGCCTTTCCCTCCGCTGCCTTTTTCATTCCCGGCGGAGTTGTTGGAAGAGGCATGTTGCTGCCCACCTTGCAACAGCATCAGCAGTTGTTGAATTAGGGGCTTGAGCATTTCAAGGATATCTTTCAGCGATTGCTCTACAGTATTGGCACCGATCGGATCCTGTATAGATTTGTTGCTGAAACTGTGATTCACAGAATTGCTGTCGGCGCCATATAGGCTGCCGAAATTGACGGGGCTGCTATCGCCCAAGCCAAATGAGACTTGCCCATTTTGTCCGTAACTACCTTGAGAAAAGCCCATGTTCTGGGAATCCAAGGGCAGTAAGTTCTGAGGAACTGGTCGTTGTATGGATACACTCATGTTTACCTTGCCTCGAAAATGATTGTGCCGCTTAAAACCAATCGGTGAATAGCGCCGGGTTTGTGCATAGGTTTCCATCCTGACCAAGGTCATCAAGCTCATCTGGATTTGTTACCTATTTTAGCAACATATCTTGCCGACCCGTTAGTAGCCTAGTTCAGGTGGAGCGTTTGAATGAGTGGTTTATGGTCAGTGCCGGTTCCAAATGTGAGGCAGGCTGCCGAGGCGCTTTGAACAAGCCAAGCTGCGTCCCACACCACGAGCTCAGCGTGTAGAGACGAAACGTTTAACGGTAATTACGGATAGGGCGATTGCCGTCTTCTTGCTCTACCAAAGAATAGCTACATCTTGTGACCTAGACAGACATCGAGACGCTTTCAGATAGTTGAATCAATGCACTCCAGCACCCTCTTTTCATGAGCAAAAAGCTGAATTAGGCACAGCACCTAAAAGACTAGATAAGTTCATTAATGAGAATACCGGACGCCTGATTTCAGAAGTTAATCGCGTGCTTGTTGGGTGCGCTATAACCCGCTTCGAAATTCGAAGCCATGATCTCTTTGACGTGCCTAAGAAAATTATTTTCTGACAACGCCTAGATAGACGAACACCACTACTGCAGGAGCGGAGCCGCCCTGGGCAGCCCCATTTCCATTCAAGACATGGATGCCTTTTGCATCTGGTCGGTAGCCTATCTCTCGTACCTTCCTGCCTGGGTTATGAATTGGAAAAAAATTTAAGCCCCGAAGCGTCCAGTTAGTATCGTAAGACAGGCCATCCGCCTGCTCTGTCGCGCTCAAAACGGCTAGGTGTAACCCAAGCTTGGAAATACAGCTGCCTAGCGGGTCGGCGTCTCTGTCGAGACCGTTCTAAATCCGATATGCGAGGTGCCTAAATAACTGACCTGGGGTTGCCTGGCGGAAGGTCGATAACGAAGACAGTAATCTTCGGCGCACAGGTGGGAGCCACCTTTTATAACCTTCACCGGAACGCCAGGCTCCCGCGGGTCCAGCCCCGTATCAGGCCCTTCAGGATTGTTGGTCTCAACACCCTCATGGCCCGGGCGATACCAGGTACGGGTAAGCTCCCAGACATTACCTCCCATGTCAAAAAGGTTGAATCCGTTGGGTGGAAAGCAGCCCACGGGAGATGTCCCCCGGTATCCATCAATTCCTCGATCCGCAAGGGGAAAGTCGCCCTGCCAAGTGTTAGCTTGTGGATGTTCATGATCCAGCGGTTTGTCACCCCAAGCGTAGTCCGCTTCTACTAGGCCGCCGCGGGCGGCGTACTCCAACTGCGCCTCGCTTGGCAGCTCTCGCCCCAGCCAGGTGGCATAGGCCAGAGCATCATCAAAGCTGACATGAACCACCGGATGATTGAGTCGAGTTTCGATGCCCGAGCCAGGGCCCTCCGGGTTCCGCCAGTTTGCTCCAGCAATAAACTGCCATCCTGGATGTTCTTTTGAACGGACAAATACCAGCGAGCCGGGCAGGCGCACCGCCGGAGGAAGTCCTCTGGCCGCTTCGCCACTGAGCCCGCGCTCCGCCTGCGTCTGATAGCCGGTTGCCCTTACAAATGCTGCATACTGCGCATTGGTGACAGGGTGACGGTCTATCCAGAAACCTTTGATGCCAACGGGGACCGCTGGTCGCTCTTCGGGATAGAAGCGCTCGGACCCCATCGTAAACCGGCCTGCGCTTAGCTGGATCATTCCATGCTGCTCTCTGCCCTGCCGCGTCAGGGGCAGCCCGTCGTAGGTTTCACACAAATAGCCTGGCAATGGCGATGAATCCGCCACGGCCAGGTAGCGCAAAAGCCCTCCGGTCAGGATCGCGAGCAAAAGAGCACCGATAGCGATCAGGTGATTACGCCGTACGCTCACAGATCTGGTGCGCTGTCGGCCGGGCGCTGCAGTGCAGGAAAGCGCGGCACTCCTGCCTCGTCTATAGAGATGTTGTTATTGCCTGCATACTGCCGCCAGTCCATCAGGAGGTCCTTAACCTGCTCAGGATGTTGCCCAGCCAAGTCCTGTTGCTCGGCGGGATCGGTGGCCAAGTCATATAGACGCCAGGTTGCGCCTGTTATCTTGGGCGCATAGACCAGCTTCAGGTTGCCTCGACGAAGCGCTGCTGCACCGTCCTGCTCCCACCCCATCTGCTGCGCGGCGGCATGAATCCGCGGCTCCTCTCCACTAAGAAACGGCAACATCGTGCTGCCCTGTGACGGGATGACCGCCCTACCCTTATAGCGAATACCGGGATGTTCTATACCGGCTACCTGAAGAAAGGTCGGCATGACGTCACGGACACTGGCAAACTCCGTTGTCTGGCCCTTGAGGACCCTGGCCGGAAAATGTACAAACGCAGGTACCCGTATTCCACCTTCAAAAATGGTCTGCTTATAGCGCCGTCCCGGCTGAGCACTAACTTGCGCCCAGGCCGGACCGTAGGTCACAAACGAGTTGGCTCGCCCCAAATTGTCCAGACGATTATCAAAGTGTTCGGCTACCCACTCTTTGATTGAATCCCCTCGGTTCACCGACTCCGGGCCGTTGTCGGACATGAACAGGATAAGTGTATTGTCATACTCGCCCAGGTTTTTAAGATGAGTGACGAGGCGGCCAATCTCCTGATCCAGAGACTCAACCATTGCCGCATAGGCCTCCATTGAGCGTGCTGAGCGCATTTTTTCTTCCGCGCTTAAGGAATACCACTCAGGCACGCCTTCCAGTACCGCTCGCGTCTGGAAATCGGCTGGAAGCAGGCCCAGCTCTTTTTGGCGAACCAGGCGTTGATCGGCAATCACCTGATACCCCCTGTCATAGAACCCGCGGTACTTGGCAAGGTAGCTATCCGGCGCCTGGAGCGGCCAGTGAGGCGCCGTGAAGGCTGCAAATGCAAAGAAAGGCTTGTTTTGCTCATGCGCCGCCCGGGTCGTCTCGATCAGCCGATCGGTAAAATAGGTGGTCGAGAAGTAGTTTTCGGGCAGAGCAAGCGGTTCCCCATTATGGACAAAGGTTGCCGAGTAGTTGGCCTGGATAGACATTTCCTTTTGCTTGAAATGAGCAGCCCCTCCCTCCAACACCACATAGGACTCAGCAAACCCTCTATTCTGAGGCTGTTGTTCCGGCAGCTTGCCCAGATGCCACTTACCGGCAATGGAAGTCTCATAGCCGGCGTCTCGCAGTAGTTCAGCCAGCGTAACAGCCTCACCTTGTAATACGCCCTCATAGCCAGGACGGATGGCTTGGTGAGCAAACAGCCGATTACGTGTCTCGGCCATCATGCCAATACCTGATAGGTGCTGGTCGTTGCCAGTAAGCAACATGGCACGGGTAGGAGAACAGCTCGGCGCGCTATGAAAGTCCAGCAAGAGTTTTCCACCAGCAATCAACTGATCGAGGTTAGGTGTGCTGATTTCACTGCCCATTGCGCCAAGGTCTGCATAGCCCAGGTCATCAGCAACTAGCAGGAGAATATTAGGCTGATGAGGTGTTGGGGCGTTTTCGGCAAACAACGTTGTGCTCGATAAAAGACAAAGACAGGTAGCAAGCACCCCTGGTATAAATTTCATGGGTTTTCCTTGTTGTTGTACGCCCATTTTTTGAAGAGCTTGACCCCGTTATCGGTCAGCCACCGCGATAATTATGATAGTTAACTTTGTTTGTCAAATCTGCCTGCGTTTTGACGCAATATCCTGACCGGCACCTAACAGGCTCGGCTGCAGCTTTTCAGTCAGGTGCGCTGTAGAGCGATGGGTCACGGACCTTCTCGATTTAAACGTTGAAGGCGTGAGGCAAGGCGAGGCTCCACACTGGCATTCGGGTCAAGACAGGCATCAATAGATGGCAAGCTTTGGTCCAACTTCTGCTTGTGGAGCAATATGGCTTACATAACATGTCACGACGCTGCGTCATGCCGCCACTCGACGCTTTTTAACCGCGCCATTTCCGAGCTGTATTGCCAGGGGGCCTTCAACAATGCGACTTAGTAGAAAAGTGCTGCACCGTTATCTTCGCTTTTGCATCACTACCGCTTGGACTAGCAATTGAAGGTTTAAGCCCTATGGATTAGAGGCTCAAGCAAAAACCGCCTCGTTAATGAAGCCAACGGATCGGCGTCCGGCATAGGTAAAGGATCTGATCACAGCTGATTCAGTCCAGGCCATAGGCAGGAACTTTTGCTCGTAGAGAACCACGCAGGAGTTTTCTCTATATCCAACAGGCCTGTCCATCATGTATCCGATTGGTACTCCTTCTGTTGTCACCATTCACTCTCCAACACCTGAAGAGGATGTTCAGAAGAGTGAAACCGCTCCGCTGCCTCCTCAGAAATTACCAGTAAAACCGCCTCGGCCAAATGCTCCACCATCAAGTCCGCGTGCCTCTTCGCTGCAAGTAGCACGATTTTCAGGTGCTTGGAAAAAGGCCAATAAGGATATTGTCAGCGAGGTGGCAAAGCACTTGGCTTTCCCTGATCGCTTGGCATTGTCACAATCTAACGATGCATTATGTCAAGCCATGATTGAGCACAATGACATCAAGGTTCCTGACAACGTTGTAGAGGCTTGGACGACCTTACAAAAAGCTCCAAATATCAGGGCGATGGATACGTTACTTCAACATCTACCCAACGCAAATAATTTAGACAAATCGTCTATAGCAATGGAATTTGTTAAATATCTAATTAATTTTCAATCAGAGTCTGAATCTAAACTTGAGCAGTTGGATCATTTATATAACGCACTACCAGATATAAATGTCGAAAATCCAAGCATCGCGATGACGCTTAGTGAAGCCCTTTTCGCTTATGGAATCGCTCGGTTACCGCAGGAGAAACATACTGCAGGGTTAGAGCGCATAACGAACACTCTTTATGAGATGGCAGCAAGGCCAGATGAGCTCAGTACCTTTGGAGATTTAGCAGCAAAGCGCGAAAAATCTAAAGCGCTAACAAACTTGATAACTATTGCATCGAATAAGTTTAGTGTCATGCCGCTCACTGGCAACGATAGAGAGGCTATTGGCAAAAAAATAGTCGAGACGTTTCATCTTGTTCAGGCTGGTGACTGGCTGCATGATTTTTCACTCGTCGATAAGCGGCCTGATTTAAAATTACCAAACCAGCAGGCTGAAAGCGTTTTGAATACTATGCGTGCTTTAGAAGATGTTCAAACCAAGTTGGGACTAGCGAGGGAATGCATCGCTCACTTTAATAGATTCGAGTTAAAAGATGCCCCAAAGTTCATCTCCGACTTAGAGGATCAATTAAGCTCCTTACAAAGCTGCGAAGAGCAGAATAGTGCCGTAGGCAACCTTTTAAATGAGCTCAAGATGTTAAGTTCCGTCTTAAAAACAAGCTAATAGACTGGCATCTTTTGTGCACTCTAGCAGAAATTAGAGATGAACGAGGCGGCGTAGTATCCTACGAAAGATCAGCTGCAGAGAATGAACTAACAATAGAAATGATTAAGCTATCAAGGTGTCAGGACCAAATATACCTCTTGCCTTACTCTGCAATGCTTAATGACAGGAAGCATTGACAAGGACTACGATCGTGAAGAGTTACGTCATGATCGCAACCACTTTAGTATGCGATCGGTAATTACTCAGCGCACCACGTGTCTAGGCGCGCCTTGACGGTTTGATATACGCGTAAACGAGCTGCTATTCAGCTAGTTGAAGGAAATACACCTGCTTTGACAAACTGGCCAGTAGCTTCAAGGCTGTGGTTATTCTGGCTTGTATCGAGCGATGCATGTGGGCGGACTGTTCAGACAGACCCTAGAGTTCAATTTAAGAAAGCGTTATAAAGAGACTACTTGCAGTTAGGCAACGAACATTTCAGGGGCCTTATAGCGAATGGAATCTATAAGCACTTCGGCTGGGTTATCCGAAGCAATACTACTCGTGTATTGGTTCATCCGCACATATCTTCCAAGACGAGGCAAATCAAAACAAACTTTTTTCCATATTCCTGGGCATAAGCAAACCTTATGACCAGATCACACAGATAGCTGCCTTGATCGAGTGTCTGGAAACGCGACATGCCTCTTATGACAGGCTTAAAGCTCAGAGAGGCCATGAGAACTCAAGGTTCTCATGGCCTACTTTGTTGGCTTACTGCTGAATAATGGCCGCTGTATTCATCATGCCGGTTTGAGATACCGTAGCCTGATTACCCTGGCCGGTACGCTCAAGTGTTACAGACAAACCTGAGCCTTCCTGGGTGAGCTTAAAGACATCGTTGACAGTCTGGCGCTGAGTAATACTCATGTAGTTATCGTCACCTAACTGAGCGACTTCCAGTGAGCTATCGATCACTCCGTCTTGTACCAAATCCATGGTATTGCCATTGCCTTCCTGATTAGAGGTGATTTCGTTAGAGCCTTGTGAAGATGATTGATCAACATTTAGGATGTTGTTGTTGCCCGTTTGGTCTGCCCTAAGGCTAACTTCAGAATTAGCAAACAAGCCTGCTGTGCCTGACTGATTGGCCGTAATACTATTGTTATTCCCATTCTGAGTAAGCAGAGCACCTGTGTTCAAACTTTGCTTAACGGATATACTGTTAGCATCGCCTTGTTGAATAAATCTAGCACCGTTACCCCCAACATCCAGTTGAGGACTACTACCGTCCTGATCAATGACCACAGTATTCGCATTACCAACTTGCTCGCCAGTAATAGAATTATTCATGTAGCGCTGGGTGGCAGTAATGGCATTATTATCACCATTCTGAGTGACGGAGAATCCACTACCCACACCTCCCGTGTCCTGTTCTACAGTGATGTTATTTGCGTTGCCAGTGGTATAGGCAAAAACGGGAGCATAGTACAGCCCGGTCTGGACAATGTTATGTACGTTGTTATTACCAATCTGCTCGCTGGACGCTACGCCTATTAAGCCACCTGTACCGTCATAGTTATAAACGTTTGCATTACCATTTTGCGTTACATCAGCATAGCTACCGCCTTCCTGGTAGATGGTCGCAAGGTTATTGTCACCCGTCTGGTAAACCCTTGATTCAGCGTCGTTGGTATTTTCTGCCTGAAAAACGGTAGCCGAGTTTGTGTTCCCATTCTGCTCGACGATCTGCCTACTATTGATGCCCAGTTGATTCTGTACTGCCTTATTAGAGCTTCCGGTTTGGGTAAGCTCAGCAGTATTGCCATCCCCAGCCTGGTTAATCTCAGACTCATTCATTTCAGCCATTGCAGTAGCAGTTGCAAGGGTTAGGGCTGTGGCAGTGAAAAGGTGGTGAAGACGCATATCGATTTCCTTGTCGTTATACCTAATATATGGCCTTAAAGATGGCAGTAGGCCAGTTAACCAGAGAGACCGCATCCTTCTTCTGATCTTGATAGTTACCAGTTGCACTGGTAACAACAGCGTAGATTCAGAAAAACTGATTGCCATCAAATCCGACAAATGGACAGGTACGTTTATTACGTCATGAAACTCTTAGTTTATTTTTAGAAACAGATCAGCCACGACTAACCTTTTAATAACTATCAATACTGCAAAAAGATCCTTATAAGTCTACAAGACAAGTTAGGAAAATGCGGATTTAATCGATATCTCAAAAGCAATAACGTTATGACCCGCCAATGCCATAATGTCTTTCCCTGATATTGCAAGGAAATATAAAAGAACTGGCAAGTCGAATCATTTAGTCCGTTATACGCTATTAATTAAAGCCAAACGCTTATCTTCAAGTTATCATCCAACACGCTAGACGCTACAAAAAGGAAACTATTCTTCCTTCCTATGAATATTTAAGCTGTTTGTTTCTATAGCGGTAGCGAGGAACCTTAAATGTTGGACATCTAGCCGAATCTTGTTAACCCTTTAGTCCAGCATACAATCAACTTACACCAAGTAGTTTTTCAACCACCTCAACAAAAGCTACTCCTTGCTATAGACCTACAAATTTAGGCGATTTGATCCTACTCCTATAGCCGATCCGCATGTTTCGAATGCTCTAAGTGGTATAGCCATTACTCGACAAATGTATTCAAGCGTGAACAGTCATAACGGATTTATTCCAGCATTCTCACTTACAGTTACGTATCATTTGGGAGGAACGCCTTAACTAACCTAAGGGCGAGAGGGTTAGCATATAACGGCGCGATTAAGGGCTGCATCAAATTATGCCCATAAAAGCGGTTTGCCATATCTATATCCGATAGTATATGTCTACTATCCAGCACAAGTTATGTGAGTACGATGGCCGTCAACTTCGACCTAAATGATCTTCAGGCATTTTGTGCTCTGGTTGAGCATAAGAGTTTTCGTGCTGCTGCCGATGCGATCTACATCTCTCAACCGGCTTTGAGCCGTCGCATCGATAAACTGGAGGGGGCGCTCGGGGTAAAGCTGTTCGAGCGAACCACACGACGAGTAAGCCTTACCATGGTAGGTCGGGCATTTGCACCGCGGGCTGAACGCCTCCTCAATGACCTGGATGATGCGCTGCTGGGAATAAGCGAAGTGGCTTCCAACCGTACGGGGCGGGTAACCGTGGCCTGCGTTCCTTCTGCGGCATATTACTTCATGCCAAGTGTTATCGCCCGCTACCATGCTATCTATCCCAAGGTACGCATAAAGCTGATTGATACCAGTGCCAACAAGGTATCTGCGGCTGTTATCAGCGGTGAGGCTGATCTGGGCCTAAGCTTTTCCGGCAATCTCGATCAGGACGTAGAGTTTGATTGGCTGGTACAGGAGTCTTATGTCGCGGCCTGTCGGTGTGATCATGCGCTGGCAGGTAAAAAAGCGGTATGTTGGGATGAGTTCTATCGCTACGACTACATTATAGTCGACAAGACATCAGGTAATCGTTTTCTGCTGGACCAAGCACTTGCTCATATTGCACCGGAGCGTCTTAGTATTTGTGAGACCCGTCATGTGACGACCATGCTGGGTATGGTTGAAGCAGGACTTGGCATTGCAGCGGTCCCTGCCATGGCCCTGCCGGCTGGCCATCATCCGGTTCTCACCAGTGTGCCGCTTATTGATCCGGTTGTGGAGCGTCACGTAGGTATTATCAAACGGCGCGGCCGCGCCCTTTCTCCAGCCGCAGCCGCTTTGGAAAAGCTGCTTATCGATATGAAAGCGCAGCCGTAAAACAGACCGGCCTAAGGTACTGAATCCAACCCCGTCGAGCGAACCTGCTGCTGAACCTCCTTGGATGAAAGATATTGCAGCAATGCTCTAGCCTCCTCTGGATGCGCTGCGCCTTTGGGAATAGCACCTGCAAAACGGGTAACCAACTGAACCGATTCAGGGATTTTCCCTATAAAGGTTACGCCAGGCACAGGCAATAGCTCACTCACCTGTTGAAACCCCAGTTGGTAATCTCCCCTGGCAACCATGGAGCCTACCGGATCCTTTTCAATCATCTTTGCCTTCGGTTTTACCTGGGTTTCAATACCGAGTTTCTTGAACAGCTGATTTTGAATGTATACACCACTGGCGCTATCAGAATACGCGATAGAGTCGGCCTTCAGCAGTGAGGCTTTCAGCTTTTCCACGGTATCGATCTCAAGCTTGGGGGAGCCCTTTCGAACCACTGCACCTATACGGGAATCGGCCAGCTCAACTCGAGAGTCCTCCTGAATCTTGCCCTGTTTGATCAGCTCATCAAGAGCATATCCGACCATGATGACTACATCGGCCTGTTCACCTCTTGCTAGGCGATTTGGAATAGCCTCGGGAGACTTGCCCATGGAAGGACCGCGGCTCGTTTGTAAAGTATCCCCGCGCTGGGCGGCAAATTCTGGTGCCAACTGTTGATAGGCGGCAGTAAACCCACCGGATATCATTACCTTTAGATCTGCTGCCTGAGCCGTTCCCACTAGGCTATATCCCAGCAGAGCTACTGCGAACACACTTCTCTTGATAAATGCCGTCATGATTATTCTCGCTTATAGACGATACAGGGGTGTTTCAGGCGGTCTGCAGCTGCAGGGAGCTGCGGCGATACAGGTAGCACGTCGCCAACAGTGCGCAGATAGCTGCAAAACTCATCCAGTAACCAGGCGCGGCCCTATCGCCCGTCGCTTGGATCAGAGCAGTTGAAATGGCTGGGGTAAATCCTCCAAACACAGCGGTAGCCAAGCTATATGCCAGCGAAAAGCCTGCCACCCTGACCTCAACCGGCATAATTTCGGTTAACGCAGGAATCATGGCGCCGTTATATAAGCCATAAAGAAACGACAGCCACAGCAGAACGCCTAACATAAGCCCAAAGCTGGGCGCATCCGCCAGATATGATAGGGCTGGATACGTGGTCACGATAGCAAGTGCAGTCATCGCAATGAGTAATGGCTTGCGCCCGAACCTATCGGATAGCGCCCCGCCAATAGGCAGCCAGATAAAATTTGAGACGGCGACGAGCAGCGTTACCAGCAAGCTGTCCGAGGCACTTAGCTTGAGTACCGTCTTGCCAAACGTAGGCGCATAAACGGTAATCAGATAGAAAGCCGTGGTGGTCATGGCGACCATCAGCATGCCAGCTACTACCACCGTCCAGTTGTCCAGCAGAGTCCTTAAGACTTCGCGCATTGCAGGATGATGACGGCGAGTGTTGAACTCCTGAGTTTCCTCAAGCTTGCGTCGTAACAGGAAGATAAACGGAACGATCAAGCAGCCCAGCAGAAACGGGATGCGCCAGCCCCAATCGGCAATTGCAGTCTCAGAAAGCCAGTGGTTGAGTCCAAAACCCAAAGCCGCGGCCACTACGATGGCAACCTGCTGGCTGCCTGACTGCCAACTTGTATAGAACCCCTTTTTACCTGGAGTCGCAATCTCGGCCAGATAGACCGATACACCACCGAGTTCGGCACCTGCGGAAAAGCCCTGGAGTAGACGGCCCGCTAGCACGAGCAGGGGGGCCCAAAACCCTATGCTGTCATAACCCGGCACCAAGACGATCAAGAAGGTCCCGGCAGCCATAATCGAAAGGGTTACGATCAAGCCCTTGCGACGCCCTACTTGATCGATGTATGCACCCAAAATTACAGCCCCCAGAGGGCGCATTAGAAAGCCAGCGCCAAAAACTGCAAAGGTCATCATCAGGGAGGCAAATTCGCTGCTAGCTGGAAAGAAGGCCTTGGCGATATAAGTGGCGTAGAAGCCAAACAGGAAGAAATCAAATTGCTCAAGAAAGTTGCCCGACGTCACGCGGAATATTGCACCAATCTTTGAGCCAGAAGCGGCACGGTGGCCATGAGCAGGAACCATAGAACACTCCACGTCTTGTCTCATATGCAGAAGGCATATGTCTTTTTGTAACAAGAAGAGTGGAGAAAAAATATTGATTTGATAAGTGCATATTAGTGATCGACTAATGCATGCATCGCATTAATTACATTGCACTGGAGCACACATCTTTAACAGCGCATTACCTGCTAAGCGATGCGCCAGAGGATCAGAGTGGTAGATAAAGGATAAATAGACGAGACGTATCCGCTGACTGCCCCTGATATTTCCCTGGTGGGTACGGACGGCCCTGATAGGACCGTCCTGCGCAGAACCAACTACTGCGTCCGCGTCACCCGCCATACAGTATTTGATAGGTCATCAGCGATGATGAGCGCACCGCGCGGATCGACCGTTACACCCACCGGACGGCCACGGGTTTTCCCGTCATCTCCACGGAACCCTGTTGCAAAATCAACAGGATCACCGGACGGGCGTCCGTTGCTGAACGGTACGAAGACCACTTTGTAACCGACCGGATTCTTTCGGTTCCAGCTGCCGTGCTCGCCAACAAATACGCCATTGGCAAACTTGTCACCCATTTCCGGTATTGAGAAATCCACACCCAGCGCGGCGACATGGGAGCCCAGCGCGTAATCTGGCGCGATGGCAGAAGCAACCTTTTGCGGATTCTCTGGCTTCACGCGAGGATCGACGTTCTTACCCCAATAACTGTAGGGCCAGCCATAGAATTGGCCTTCACGGACCGAGGTCAGATAATCCGGAACCAGATCAGGGCCCAGCTCATCCCGTTCGTTCACCACGGCCCATAATTGCCCCGTCTCCGGCTGAATGGTCAATGCTGTCGGGTTACGCAGACCGGTCGCATAGGGTTTGTGAGCGCCCGTTTCAGCGTTGACTTGCCAGACCATTGCGCGATCTACCTCGGCTTCCATGCCGCGCTCGGTAATATTGCTGTTGGAGCCGATACCCACGTAGAGAAAACGACCATCCGGACTGATCGCCAGCGATTTGGTCCAGTGATGGTTAATTTCCGCAGGCAGATCGGTAATCTTGGTCGGTGGACCGCTGGCCTTGGTTTGACCATCCACATAGTCGAAGCGCACCAGCGCATCCTGATTGGCCACGTACAACTTGCCCTCAAATAAAGCCAGACCGTACGGTGCGTTCAGGTTCTCGGCAAAAACCTCTTGAATCTCATAGGTACCATCACCGTTTGCATCGCGCAGTAATGTAAGGCGATTGCCCCCCTTTACCTTGGTATTGCCTTCCGCCTTGATGACCCCGGCAATAACATCTTTTGGCTTGAGTTTCGCTGCGTTACCGCCCCGGCCTTCCGCCACCAGGATGTCCCCGTTGTTTAGTACAAGGGTTTGCCGTGGGATTTTAAGATCCGTTGCGATCGCTCTGACGTCGTAACCCTCAGGCACTTTTGGCTTTTCATCGCCCCAGGGTGCTGGATCAGCAATCTTCATACTCGGTAGCAGGCCGCGCTCGGGATTAGGTAGCTTTGGATCACCACCGTGTGATTGGGTGGCTTCTCCCTCGCCACCGCCACACGCGCTTAGCATTACCGCCATGCTCAGTATCGTCAGTGCATTCGAATTTCTCATCTTGCACCTCCTGAGCGCAGGTTGGTCAGGCCGATCCAGGCTGCAACAATGCTAAGCAGCGTTACGACTACCGAGAGAGACAGCCCCATGGGCATCGACGCCCAGGCATCCTTTGCATGCTCGAAGGCATTAACCAGCCCCAGTACCCAGGTGATCAGCAAGAGCAGAAAATACATCACTGGCCGCCCGCCCTTATGATCAGCGCGGATCAGATTGACCAACGCGAACAACAGCGCCAGCCCGCAGAAGAGTTCACCTCCGGCAATCAGCCAGGACGAAAAGTTGTTCCACTGGATCTGGTATGTCTTGGAATAGGCAATGTCGCTGAGCAGTGCGCCAAGAAACAGCGGCACGGTTCCGGCAAGCAGTATGGCATGCAGCGGACCGGGTGTGACTCTATAGGTCGAATGAAATGCGGTGGTCACGGGAGCTCCTTTTCTCTGTTATGTCTTGCAAAGGCCGTATGCAGGTGCACCGGATGTCAGATGCCTGCTGGTGATGCCATAGCAAAGGAACGCAGCGCTTATGTGTTAGTTCACGACTGCCCATTGAATGAAACATATTGAAACCTCCGGAGAGGCTCTGCACCGAGCCCTCTGGCGATCCGAAACCTCAACGCGCTCTAGCAGCTGGAGGCGGCCCCAGACGGCCAGAAGGTAGCCATGCACGGCCCGCTTGATCACAAGGCTCAAAACACACATCCAGTAATCAATAGCCGGAAAACGTATGACTATTGCCGGACCTTTCTGCCCTGAAGGCGGTCCGTCTAGAGCGGCCTTGCTGACGCAGAAGCGGTGAGCCGTCTGTGACCACTCCTGAATGGGCGTGCCCGTGATCGCTACGAGCCAGCCCCGTCGGCAAATGGATAACGCATGTATCAGGCATGCGCGGCCGTTTTCGAGCGGGTCAAGTCTTGTGACGAGACGGAACGTCCCAACGATGAGGACTTCCATGAGCGACTCGATATCCCCCAACCGCCGCAGCTTTCTCAAGTCTGTGGGTGTATCCAGCCTAGCCGTCGCCTCGGCTCCAGTCTGGGTTCAGGCCATTCAGGCCGCACCTGTCGACGATACCCAACAACCTCTGCAACCTGGCGAGCAAAGGATCACCCTGAAGGTGAACGGCCAGGCTCACACACTCAATGTTCCTGCTAACGCCATACTGCTTGATGTACTGCGTGACCGTCTGCAGCTAACCGGAACCAAGAAAGGGTGTGATCATGGTCAATGTGGTGCCTGTACCCTGCATGTGAACGGGACGGCAGTGAATTCCTGCCTGTCGCTGGCTGTCAGCCATGACGGTGATGAGATCACCACTATTGAAGGCCTAGAAAAAGACGGCAAGCTACATCCGGTCCAGGAAGCTTTCTGGGAACACGACGCTTATCAGTGTGGCTATTGCACTTCCGGGCAGATCATGAGTGCCGTGGCGATCCTGAATGATCCCTCCATTGGCAGCGACGATTCCAGCGTCCGCGAAGCCATGAGCGGCAATATCTGCCGCTGCGGTGCCTACAAAAACATTCTTGCGGCCATACAGTCGGCCCGCGGCAAGGTGAAGGGGGCCAGCTGATGCGTAGCTTTCAATTTGATCGTGCAACCAGCACCGAGCAGGCGCTGAAGGCTGGCCAGTCAGACCAGGCGATGTACCTGGCTGGCGGCACCACGCTCCTTGATCTCGTGAAGCTTGACGTTATGCAGCCCGAACGGCTGGTGGACATCAACCGTGTAGGCCTCAACCGACTGGAGCGCCAGGACGATGGCAGCGTGCGTATCGGCGCCCTGGTCACCAATACAACGTTGGCTCAAGACAATTACATTGTCCAGGCCTATCCCGTGCTGTCTCAGGCACTGTTAGCAGGCGCTACTACACAATTACGTAACAAAGCCACCACGGCTGGCAACGTCATGCAGCGGGTACGCTGCCATTATTTCCGCGATAACGTTTCGCCCTGCAACAAGCGCAAGCCCGGCAGCGGCTGCTCGGCGATCGAGGGCGACCATCGCTCAGTCCACGCTGTCCTGGGCACCAGCCAGCACTGCATCGCCATGCACCCATCTGACATGTGCGTAGCGATGGCAGCCATTGGTGCGACTGTTCATGTACAAGGTCCCAAGGGTGAGCGGACGATCGACTTCATCGATTTCCATCTGCTGCCCGGCGACACCCCCGAACGTGAACACGCCCTCGCTCCCGGCGAACTGATTACCTACATCACGCTTGCACCGCCACTGGCCAACAGCCGTTCGGGCTACCTGAAACTGCGCGATCGTGCCTCCTATCAGTTCGCGCTGGCGTCGAGTGCCATCATTGTGCAGCTGCAGGGTGACCGCATCACCGATGCGCGAATCGCACTGGGCGGCGTCGGCACCAAGCCCTGGCGAGCCCATGAAGCGGAACAGTCATTACGTGGCCAGCCCGCCAATGACGAGATCTTCCGCCGTGCTGCGCAGCTAGCGTTACAGGGTGCCACGCCCTATCGGCACAACGCCTACAAGATTCCACTGGCCCAACAGGCCATCGTGCGTAATCTGCAGACACTTACCGGAGGTGTAGCATGAACAACATCATCGGTGCTGGTCCCAGACGAGTCGACGGACGACTCAAGGTCACCGGCCATGCCCAATACACTGCCGATCACGGACTCAAGCGCATGGCGTATGCCTATGGCGTCTACAGCACCATCGCCAGCGGCCGCGTCACCCGTATCGATGTCGATGAGGCCCAGCGCATGCCGGGCGTACTCGGGATCTACCACCACGACCATTTCACCGAACTCTATCGTCCACCCAAGATGAAGCTGAACCCAGACAAGATCGACCGGCTGGTGAAAGTCGACGAAAGTCGGTTGCCGTTCGAGGACGACCGGGTGTATTACGCCGGTCAGTTCGTGGCCATGGTAGTAGCCGACTCCTTTGAACAAGCTCGCGCGGCGGCTTACAAGGTCAAGGTCGAGTATAAGGAAGAGCCTACCTTAGCCACACTCGCGCAAGCAAAAAAGGAGCAGTCGCCCAAAACTGCCGGCTCGGATTACTCACGCGGAGACCCACAGGCTGGTTTTGACAAGGCAGCCCATCGCATCGATTTCACGTATACCACGCCTGTCGAAACCCATAACCCAATGGAGATGCATGCCACGACTGCTTATTGGGAAGGTGATCGATTATTCGTGTATGAATCCACGCAGTCGGTAATCGTGCACCGCAACACCTTAGCCCGTATCTTTGGTTTGAGCCCGGACAAGGTTGAACTGCAATCGCCCTTTATAGGCTCGGGCTTTGGCAGCAAGCTCTGGGCGTGGCCGCACTCCCCTGCTACTTGCGCTGTCGCGCGACTTGTAGGTCGTCCCGTACAGTTCGTGGTGCCACGTCCACAAATGTTTACTACCACCGGCCATCGTCCAGCCACCGAGCAACGACTGCGGCTCGCCACGGACGACCAGGGAAAGCTACTGTCGGTACGACATGAATCGGTCAACAGCACGTCCTTTACTGACCAGAACACTGAAAGCTGCGGTAGCGTGACCAAGAGCCTCTACAGCTGCCCGAACCTGGCTGTTACCCATGCGACCTTGCAGGTCAACCACGGCACGCCTACCTCCATGCGTGCACCGGGCGCTGCACCGGGTCTGTTCGCACTGGAGTCAGCCATGGATGAAATGGCGGAGGCCGTTGGCATGGACCCGCTGGCATTTCGCAAACTCAATGCCTCGACTCGGGACGAAAGCAAGGACATGCCTTGGTCCAGTAATCACCTTCAGGAAGCCTTCGACAAGGCCGCAGCCAAATTTGGTTGGGACAAGCGAACCCCAGAGCCCGGCTCGATGCGAGACGGCCATGAGGTAATCGGCTATGGCCTGGCGGCCTGTAACTGGGATGCCATGCGCTGCGCCTGTGAGGCCCGGGTATCACTGCGTGCCGATGGGACGGCTTACGTCACTTGTGGCGCGCAGGATATCGGGACCGGCACCTATACCATCGTTGCCCAGGCCGTGAGCAAGATCACCGGCCTGCCACTGGAGAAGATCACTGTACAGTTGGGTGACTCATCCTTTCCGCCCGGCCCCGTTTCTGGCGGCTCCTGGGCAACCGCCAGCGTTCTACCCGCCGTGGCGGAGGCTACCCGGGACGCTATTGAGCAACTAAAGAGCTTTGCTATAGAGGACGGGCCATTCAAGGGTGCCGACCCCAAAGCATTGGAGTTCGCTAATGGCCGGCTGGTCAAGGATGGCGACGCGCTGGATTTTGCCCACCTGCTTACTACACGGCGTTTGAGCAGTGCTGAAGGCGAAGCCCGAACCGAGACAGCGGATAAAAGTGATGTTTCGATCCGCTCCTTTGGTGCTCATTTCGTGGAGGTACGTTGGGACCCGGGTATCTCTCGTCTGCGTGTATCACGGGTGGTCAGCGCGATAGATGTCGGTCAGGTCATTAACGCCAAGGCCGCTGCGAATCAGGTGGAGGGTGCGATCGTAATGGCTATTGGCATGGCAATGTTCGAGGCTACCAGTTACGACGAGCGCAACGCCATGCCCACCAACAATGACTACGCCGAGTACATGGTGCCGGTACATGCCGACCAGCCGCCGGAACTGGACGTGATACTGCTTGATTATCCTGACTATGCCCTCAACGAGTTTGGTGCACGCGGTATCGGTGAGATCGGCATTACAGGGTTGGCGGCTGCTATCGCCAACGCGGTGTATCACGCTACCGGCAAACGCATCCGCGACCTCCCGATTACCCTAGACAAGCTGATGGATGAGATTCCCCAGGCTGTATAAGCCGCCACGGCCCAGGGATGGGCGCCGGGGTTACGAAATAAGGTATTTCCTGCACGCAGTCGGATCAGCTCTTGCCATCAATACCAAAAACCTTCTATCTCGTACCCGTTAAGGTGGTAATAAATAGGCGGCATTATTCATCATCAGTGCGCACGGCTCTCTGGCGAGACAATCAATCTTTACCTTAGACTCACGTCTTACTAAAGCTATGTGCAATCATTGCTGAAAGTATGCGATACACCGCGGTTGCTTTTAAGGTAGTCTTAGACCATAGGCTTTAAATAGACGACTCCGCGCCCTACTTGATGATGTTATTTTTGCCTAAAAATAACTAACCTACCCTGATGACACACCATCGACTTCAAAGCAGCTGGGAAACAGTGGCAGGCGCTATTGAGTAATCAGCTCTCGCCTGAAACGGGTCGCTGATCCGTGCTTTAGTGACTTGCTTCAAAAAGATGTTCATTAATCAGGTGAGCAAGCCGGTTACTTAAGTTTGAACGACTATACTTTTGACCACATTAATCGCGTAGACTAGCGCCAGCTTCTTATTATATTTTAAGTCATCCAGACGTGCCGGCTAAGGCGTATCCGGGTGAAACTTTCACATCATAAACGTTAAGGTATTTATGTCCAAGCTTGCAGAATTTCGTGCTGCCGAAGAACAATTAAAGGCCCAGCTACAGCTACTCGAATCTCTCAAAAACGATGAATCTCTACAGCGTGAAATCGAGTTTGAATCCAAGCTTCAAACATTGATGAGCGATTATGGCAAAAACCTGGGCGACATTATTGCCATTATTGATCCGGGTTATTCTCGCAAACCACATGGCTTGGTTGCGCACCCAGAAAAGGCACCCCGCCGTGCACGCTCCGTCAAGCGTTACAAGCACCCGGAGACAGGCGAAGTGATCGAGACCAAAGGCGGCAACCACAAGACGCTCAAAGCCTGGAAGGCTGAGCATGGTGCTGACGTGGTTGAAGGCTGGCTTCAGTAAGTACCACGCTTATACGGCTGCCTATTCAGCAACCTGCAGAGTAGGCGGCCGTAACGCCCTATAGTGCTACTGCTAGAGCAAAGAGGGGTTAATACAAGGTATTTTCGCAAGCCGGCCAGGCAACGCACGGTCATAGACGTCGCCATCAATTTCCGACCTGGATAACACTTTCAATATTTGACCCAGCGTTGGTAATGTGGCCCGGCCGATATGGCTGGCATCGTCCCAAAGCCCAGAGCGAATAATAAATCTACTGTACTGAAAGTAGACAGCGTTAACGCTGCCCCGGATTACTGTTTTGGGTGCCTGGTTGTTTACAGCAAAATGCGAAAGAAGATCAAGCTAAATAGTGATTTGAGCTGTCCCGTTTACACGAAGGGTCTCGCCTACACCAGGGAGAAGAAAAAGTAGTGCTACACGTGGATCCTGAATGATGTTGCGCAAGCTGTCGATTCGGTTATTCCCTCTTCGGTCCGGTAGTAATGGCGTTCAACTATCTTCAATATGTGTGACTCTGCGCGGTGAGGCATCAAGCCCCCAGGCACGGCAGTAGTATGGTTCGAAATAGATATAGCACTAGCGGCTTCAAAGATGGACGTAGCTCGTCCGAATGAGCACAGAACGATTTGAACACGCTATTAGAACCTAATCGACAGACCACCAAAGTTCTAGACAATAGAGATTGTTTTTGGCCTGCTGAATCATTTCAATCTGGACCCTCATTCCATAATCTTCGTCCTCAACCTGAAGAGCAGCAAATTGGAATTGGAGGTCATGCTGAAGGTGCTCAATTAAAGCATTGGCAACTGCTAGTGCGTTTCGAGATGGTTTTCCTTTAGTGTACTGACCAAGCGAGCCTTGGAAGAAACGCGCCAATTCTTCGATAGCCTCATCGCTTAAGCCTAAGCAGCGCACACTTGAAGACTCATCCAAACCTCTATGCGCCTGTTGGTGAGCGAACTTGAAGGTAAACAGAAGACCGCCTTCTTGATATACGGTATTAGACGCGGCTGCTAAGCCTTCCAAAAAACCAAGCGTACGGTCGCTAAGCATAAAATCTCTAATGTTTTGGCTAAAGGGCGAGCTTCAGCCAGTCCCAGTGAGCGAAGCGAACGACCTTGAAGGCTGTAATGGACTCTCGCTGCACCACATTTCTTCTATAACACAGTGGTGACTGTTCGCTGGGACAGATGCAATGAAACGCATTGCGGTTGATTTGGCCAAGTCCGTTTACCAGGTTGCCGAGAGTGTTCAGGTCGGTCGGGTGAATCGGCGCAAGCGGCAACGAACTGCTTAGCCATACCTACTCAACGCAATGCCCTAACCTTAACGCACTGATCGTCAGGTTTGTGTCGAAGCGTGGTGCAGGTTATCTGAATAACCTGCACCAACATTTCTTGCAATGCGAAACGGACAGTCTTTATCGCATCGCGGCCAGGCTTTTAAACCATGTTGCCTTTTACTTACCCAACACAACGCTACGCGCCGCGAGCCTCGCTTTCCTGAAGTCAAAGTGGATTCCCAAGGCTTTTGCCTTGGCCCGCGACTCTTCCATTAGAGCATTCAACTGTTCACGGCGCTGCTGGAGGGTAGTTGTCATTATTCTCACCTCTATTGATGTTATCCATTCCCTTGGCGACTTTTGCTATCCCTACGTTCAATAGATAGGTAATTAGTGACTGGCCGCTAAATGGTAGGACAGAGCCAAATTAAAAAGTTGCCTTGCTGAAAAAATAAGTTACGTAGCCTTTGATCGGAACCTGTACGAGTAAGCAGCTAAGGCTTACCTGCGACTGACTTTAAAGTCGTCAAATAGGGTCATGACTCTGCTATCAGATTTTCTATTTGGCTTTTGGCCAGCGCTTAAAGCCACTTTTAAGTCCCTTCCGTGACTGATTGTCCCCCTCTTGCATTATCCGTTTGCCGGTTCACAAATGCTGATAAGAAGAATTGAGCAAATCAGAGGTTTTCTAAAAAGGTAACCCACTGGCTAAAGCTATTCCTAGCTTTTGTATTTAAGGCTTAATGAGGCTGTGGTGTAAAACCTACACAAGCGGTTCCTGCCGCTCTATCTCAGGCCTTTCATAAAGGCTTCATGCGACGAGTCTAAAGTGTGGATGTGCTGACTTGCGGTCAGGCGCAGGCAGTTCATGTGCTTAAAGCAACATGGTAACTCCTGGCCACTTGTCCTGTAATAAACCCATGTGGAGAACATCAGTGGACA
Source organism: Pseudomonas sp. JZ114 (assembly GCF_051027705.1). Taxonomy (NCBI): domain Bacteria; kingdom Pseudomonadati; phylum Pseudomonadota; class Gammaproteobacteria; order Pseudomonadales; family Pseudomonadaceae; genus Pseudomonas; species Pseudomonas sp. JZ114. The sequence continues at coordinate 287,477 of NZ_CP069257.1, read as the reverse complement.
AGGCTTACGAAGGAAAGAATGTACTGATCACCGGCGCTACGGGCTTTATTGGTTCGATGTTGCTCAAGACCCTGTCGGAAAAACTCGAAGGTGTCGGTCGGATTTACTGCCTTTATCATACAACGCCTCCTTCCCAAGCTTATGCTTATGACAAACGAGTCGTATGGATAAAGGGCGATATCAGGAAGGAAAATTGGGACATTGCCACCTCTTGGCTGCAGGAAATCAGGAAGGATGTGGACATTGTTTTCCACCTGGCTGCGTATACCCGTTGGGATACCGACATACAGGATCAGGTACACGCTAACACGCTGTCTGCTCTACAGGGTGCAACGCTTGTCGCTACCTTTGAAAAACGTGCACTATTTTTGGTTACATCCAGCTATTGGGCGCTATGTAATCGCTCAGCGACGGAGCATATTGAGGAACGAATCTATCAGGACTCAACGGCGGAATCTGAACTGGAAGAGATCGTCACGAAAGGAGGCAGCGCAAGGCTTAGTGAATGGCCTAATGCTTACGCCTATTCAAAGAATCTGATGGAACGCCTATTACACCAGCGCTACCCTCACCTCCCTATTATGGTCGCGCGCATTACCTCAGTCACAGGCGCCTGGGCCTATCCAAGTAAGGGTTATTGCAATTTCTCCATCTCTTTGCCCGCTTTCATCCGATCCATTGCGCTTGGAGGCGTTAAACATTTTCCAGCATCCATGAAAACGGCGATCAACGACATGATCCCCGTGGATATTTGCGTCAATATGCTATTGGCAAATGCCGTAGACCCTTCAAATAGTCTGTTTCAGGTTATCCATTGTTCATCCGCTACACGCAATATTCCTACATTGGGTCAGGTGGCTGAAATGGCTGGCCATATCAGCTATTTCGAGAATCAGTACGAGTTTGACGAGGCGTTGGCTCACCTGAATGAAAAACAGGCAAAGCTTAATAGAGTCATCGTTGAAGCGTATGGATTCGCGATGGAGAACCGCTTCATTTTCAACGATGCCCAGGTACGTCGGCCGTTGCAGTGGATGTCACAGGACGCTCTCGCCAAGTTTCCTATTGATGTCGAAGAGCTGGAATGGACTGCCATAATTGCAGCGATGAAAAAAGAACTGTCCCTACTGGCGACTGCTAGGGCCGCGTAATCAGGGCTGACAGGACTAAGGCGAGAGGACTGAGTAATAGCCTCTCGCCTATTTTATTTTCATATTGATCGAAATCGGGCCTGCAACGGATAGAGAATTGCTACGCCGTTAAACTCATTCATTCAATAACGTAGCGCGCTTCATGCCTCACCTAGACTCCATTGAGGACGCGCCCTACTCCGTAGCTGATCCGCTCCTGGTGCAGCTCAAACAACCAAGCGCTTAGAGCTTCCCTTTGCATCAAAACCGCTGTTCATCCATCACGAACTGAACGAAGCCACACCGGAACGGGTCAGCTAAATAGCCTCGTCGTATAGACCAGGCTACACCTATTTGAACTGCCTGGAGGTAATCTTTATGGATAACAAAGCGGTAATTTCTGAGCTGAACGACTTGATTGAAACCTGTCTGGATGGCTACAAGGGGTTTCAGGAATGCGCCGATGACCTGAAGGATCCGAAACTCAAGTCAACCATGGCAGCCCGCGCACAGGATTGCAGCACAGCTGCAACCGAGCTTCAGCAACTCGTAACCAAGCTAGGCGGTGATCCGGAGCAAAAGGCCAGCGTATCGGGCGCCCTCCACCGCAAGTGGGTCGATATCAAATCATCAATTACAGGTAAGAGTGACGAAGCGATTCTTAATGAATGCGAGCGCGGCGAAGATGTCGCTCTCAAGAGCTACAAGCAGGCGCTTGAAAAGGATTTGCCTGCGGATGTTCGCGCTGTCGTAGAGCGGCAGCTGCAAGGGGTGCAACGAAACCATGACCAGGTCAAGGCACTCAGAGACGCTGCACGAGCAAGCTAAGCCCTTAGGCGCCGCAAAGAGATGCCTTGCAAAAGGCTCTCTTTCGGCTCGGCTTTCAGCGGTGATGAGCACCTTCTACGACGCGTATATCAAGCAAAAATTGCTAGCATTAATCTACGTTCCGCCAGCTCAACAGTAACCTGGGAGGCTGGGTATCAATCACTGGCGTAGTTATAAAACTTGCTCAAGCGTCTCGCTCGTTCACTCTCGCTTTCTAGGGCATAAAGCCTGCGGTAGAACTGGCTGCGGTTTACCCCATTACTCTCACAGGCCTCGGTTACGGGTACACCTTTTATCAGAAAGTCTTCCAAGGCGCGAATAACCCGTTCCCCCCGGATGGAAGTACCCTCCAGTAACAGGTCAAAGTGCTCACGCTCAAGTGCTCCAGGTTTCAAGAAGGACAATGTACGGGCGCGCATGGCTCTCTCAGCAGTCTAATGACAGGTATGTGTAACAGGTAGGCGAGTAATCTTTGAGATAGAGGCAGGTCGCCTCTAGATACCACTATACCTGAGTTACCTTAATAGGTTATCAATAGTATAGCTCGTTTTTAGCAGATGGAACCTCCAATTTCTGTTCACTTGGTGTATCGAATGTTCAAGCCACAATGCGGGTTAGAGGCCCGGTAAACCGCTTATAGCCTCGCAGACTGAGATCTATACCTTAATATCCGAGTTGGAATTTATCTGAGCGCTCATCACCAATAGTGAAGCAAGGCGTAATTAGCTACGCCTTGCTTCACTAGCCCATAATGGCGATGTATATAATCCTCAAGCTTGATTCGTCTGGGATACGCTCTCCGTTACCGATGAGCTATCAACTCCACAAAACGAGTTGAAACATGACTTGCCATGCCCTTCGCCAGTTCCTCTTCCCCGAAGAACACCGTACCGACTCCATCCCGCCGCAGGAGCTGTGATTCATCCTCACTGTGAGTGCGAACGACGACCTCTACTTCCGGATTTAACGTTTTAGCGGTTTCTACCATTTGGCGCGCGTTGAGTGGATCAGGAGTTGCGATGACCAGCATGGCAGCCTTGGCAATATGGGCCTGGATAAGCACAGCAGGGTCCGCAGCATCGCCGGAGACAGCCGCTTTGCCTTCCTTACGCAACTGATCCACCATTTCCCTGTTCTGCTCAGCAATGACGTAAGGAATCCCCTGGTCGTCCAATACCTTTGCTATCCGCCGCCCAACTCGTCCATAACCAACTAGAACAATTTGGCGCTCCAGGTATTTACGGTCCGTATCCATGGGAAGTTCAGCATAAGGGTCCTGCCTACTTTCAAGCTCGCGTGCAAACGACGAGCGCGCCAGCACCCACCGGCGTACCGGCTCGATAAGGGTAAACAATAGCGGATTGATCGCAATCGAGACGAGCGCACCGGCCAATACCAAGCTCATCCCCTCCTGCGGTAGCAGCCCCAGCGTCAAACCGAGACCGCCTAATATGAAAGAGAACTCTCCTATCTGGGCAAGACTCGCAGCTACCGTCATGCCGGTAGTGAGCGGATAGCGTAGCGACAATGTGATAACCAGCGCTGCCAGCGATTTTCCCAGCACAATGATAGCCACAACGGCCAGCACATGGACCGGCTCCTGGACCAGGATCATGGGGTCGAACAGCATCCCTACGGACACAAAGAACAATACCGAGAAGGCGTCACGCAATGGCAAGGACTCTTCGGCAGCCCGATGGCTGAATTTGGACTCCCTCATTACCATACCGGCAAAGAAAGCACCCAACGCAAAAGACACATTAAAGAGCTTGGATGCACCGAAGGCAATACCGATGGCAATCGCGACGACCGCTAGCGTGAAGAGTTCGCGAGAGCCTGTTCGCGCCACTTGCCAGAGCAGCCATGGCAGCGCTCGGCGTCCGGCAATGAGCATTAGTGCGACGAAGGCGACGATCTGCAGAAGGGTTTTCCCAAGCGTTACCCAGAGTGGCCCGTCCTGCGCGGGCAATGCTTCGCTGGTACTACCGAGCATGCCTGCCAGTGGAGGTAGCAGTACCAGCACCAGTACGGTTGCCAGATCTTCAACGACCAGCCAGCCGACGGCAATACGGCCGTTCATGCTGTCTAGCACTCCGCGCGCCTCCAATGCTTTAAGCAGCACGACAGTACTGGCACACGACAGGCAAAGACCAAAGATAAGGCCGTTGCCCCAGCTCCAGCCCCACCAGTGAGCCAGTACAGCGCCCAGTACCGTGGCGAGACTCATTTGTACGATAGCGCCAGGAATGGCGATGCGCTTGACCGAAAGCAGGTCACCAATGGAAAAGTGCAGCCCTACGCCAAACATCAGCAGCATCACACCAATCTCGGAAAGCTCCGAGGCGATGTGCATGTCAGCAACAAAACCGGGTGTGGACGGGCCAATGAAAATGCCTGCCAACAAATAACCAATCAGTGCGGGTATTCGCATCTTTTCGGCCAAAAAGCCCAGTATCAACGCGACAACAAGTCCCGCAGCAATCGTCGTAATAAGGGGAATGTTGTGCTCCATAGAACTCCTTCTAACGTGTCCAGTATTCAACCGCTAAATATGAGCATAACTGGCCGGACTTTCATTCACCCTTACTGGTTGGCTAAAAAAATGCCCTTTCATTACAGGATGTTAATGGCATCCTTTCGATATGGGTAATAGTTTGATGGACAATGCTAGGTTCCATGCCCGCGTACGGGTTCAGGCTTGGGCGGCCTTTACCTCCTTATTAAGATGAAGATTGGAGCAAACTACGCTGCGATAGGTATTTTGAGCGCTGTCATGTTTGCTTTTGGTGGTTATCCTGACTACAGGAATTTCCAAAAGGAAAAGCAATAAAAAGTTAGCCAAGACCTCTAGTTAGGGGCGAACAAACTCAGCGACTCCAAGAGGCAAGCAGATTGCTCCTTGGAGTACGTTAGATGTCGGCTCAATGCGTGCGTTTAGATTGGGTGGAAGGTAGAAAGATCGTAAGAATGCCCAAGAGCGGCATGAATGAGCACAGCGTGTAGACGTACTCGATACCACGCAGGTCCGCCAGATGGCCCAGCGCTGCGGCTGCAATACCACTAAAGCCGAACATAAGCCCAAAGAATACACCGGCGATCATGCCTACGTTGCCGGGCACCAGCTCCTGGGCATAGACCACAATGGCAGAAAAGGCCGACGCCAGGATAAATCCAATAATCACGCTCAACACGCTGGTCCAGAAGAGATCAACGTACGGCATGGCCAACGTAAACGGCGCGGCCCCCAAAATGGAAAACCAGATTACCGCCTTGCGCCCGATCCTGTCGCCAATGGGACCACCAAAGAATGTACCTGCTGCCACCGCGCCCAGAAACAGGAACAGATGCAGCTGGGAGCTGGCCACCGACAAGTCAAACTTCTCGATTAGATAAAACGTGAAATAGCTGGTGATGCTGGCCATATAGATATACTTGGAGAAAACCAGCAAGGCCAGGACGACCAAGGCTCCCGTGATCTGGCGGCGAGACAGCCCATGCGTAGCTTCACGCCCCTTCTTTTTCCCCGCCGTATTTAAGTGGCCCCGATACCAGAGGCTAAGCCGATATTGCACGCCGATGGCAAAGAGTCCGAACAGGCCGAACCACACGATATGGGATTGACCAAAAGGGATGATGATCGCTGCAGCGAGCAATGGCCCTACGGCGGTTCCTGCGTTGCCTCCTACCTGGAAAGTAGACTGAGCCAGACCAAAGCGGCCACCGGAAGCCAGACGGGCAACTCGCGAGGTTTCAGGGTGAAAGGTGGATGAGCCAACCCCAATCAGCGCCGAGGCTACCAGTATGGTCGAAAAGGTATCGACAAAACCCAGCATCAGGATGCCTATCAGTGTGCAGACAGCACCAGCCGGAAGCAGAAACGGTTTTGGATATCGATCCGTATAGAAACCAATCCATGGTTGCAGCAAAGAGGCTGTGACTTGAAAGGTCAGCGTAATCAGCCCTACCTGGGTAAAGGTCAGACCGTAATTTTCCCTCAGCATTGGATAGATGGACGGAAGAACCGACTGGATAAGGTCATTGATCAGATGCGCGAGCGCGCAAGAGAAAACAATGCTCATCACAAGGGGATTGGCGGCAGAGGCTGAACGGATGGAAGTGTCAGCCTGGGCAGTAGGCACGGACATGAACGGTACTCGTTATACTCATTGTTTGGTACCGTACTGTGCCATTTCGTAAGCATGGTATCTAGATACAATTCGAAACAGTGTGCAGGTCCGGTTGCGGTTTACTTATAAGCAAGGCAAATACGGCACCTTAAAAGCCACATGCTATCCAGTATGAAAGACGACCGGCAGGAAGGCCTCACTGGCACCAGCGAGGCGGATCAATTCAGTACTCAAGGCGTTACCCGGACCAGAGCCACGACGCCGCTCCATCACAGGCACATCAGTTGGGATTGATTGAGGCTACCATCCTGCCGTTTATGAAGGATCACTTTACAAGACGCTGAGCCTCTTTTAGCAGGTCTCACATCAGTGATTTATCGTAAAAAGGGCAAGTAAGGCAAAACTACCCAAGGCCGACATCCCAGCCTGCATCTTCTTCAATATTCTCTGCAACAACCTGCTTTGTATGCGCATGCCACACCTCCTGCAAAGAACGATTACCCATTTCTGAAAGTACTTCTAATAGACAGCCGTAAAACGCTGTATCACGACAGGACCGGCTAAACGGTATAGCTGTTTGTCAGACTGCAACCCTTTTCTAAACCAAGAAATACCGAGCCGATATCAAAGTAGAAGCGTTGCAATAGCACGGGCTATTAGAGGCGAGCTGAAAAATAGCCCGGACGGATATCTGTTCTTAAAGGAATAAGACAATACAACGTCCATCCAGGCTAAAGGCCTAGCTTCAACTTACTAGCAGGACCGCTAGCACGGTAAAGATACTCAATTAGGGGATGAGAAGTTCATCAGATACGGTAAAGGTAAGTAAATAATGGATACAAGGGATTAGGTCAGGATGTAGCTTCCAAGATTCTTGTAAGACAAGCCGCCTTGAATCAACGGCTGAGCAGGAAATGACCTCTTGTGTAAACCTCAAATCGGCCCTTGTACCAGAATGCCCTGTTTGGCCTTGCACAGATCGGATACAAAGTTGATACCCAGCAGGCGCATCAGGATGCGACCCGCCATCCTTAAGTGAATTATTACTCGCGGAGCCTCAAACTATTACTCTGCTGTATCGGGAACCCAATTTCTCAGATGCCGTTATTGAACGACCTACCTTAAAGACAGAACGTTGTGTCCTCTTTAGGATGAGGGATAATCAACAAAGCGTTTGCTCTAGGGCGCCCTAGCGAGGAAAGACGCCGCTGCGATGCTGTAATGGAATATGGCCGCGTTGCTTCTTCCACTCCAAAGCATGTGTTTAAAGCATCATGTGTCCGCACTGTGCCTGCCGGGCACTAAGTTCTATCAGACCGTGGGTCGTAAAGGTAAAACGTACGGCTAGACAGCCTACGTTAATGCAAATGCTGACTATACTCATGGGAGCCACATTCCGCATTAGTAAAACAGGTAGACACCAATGCGCAGAAACAGGGAAGAAATGATTGCCATGCTTGAATCCCGAGTTCATCACGAAGCTCTCTGGTTCAGCCGCATCCCTTTGCTCATTGGCATCGTAGCGGCGGTCGTTGTTTGCTTGGGCTACGCTTCATCTCATTGGACGTTCATGGCAGTTGGGCTTTTTGTCCTGATTATCGGCTTTAGCACCCAGGCGGTGCTCTGGTTTGGCCTGAGAGATTTGAATCGTCGTCGCTAGCACTGTCTGCAAAAGATTTAACGAAAGCCCTAGGCACCTCGGGCTTTCTGTACTTGTATATCGCCACACGGTGCGTCACCGACTTTATTTATGGCTTCCCAAACGTGACATCCAATGTCATCGAATCAGTATGGCGCATCGGATTCTGTCCAGTGGGCAGACGATCATCATCAGGGTGCATGTAAGTCATGCCTGTACCGAGCTTCTCGGTCATGAACTGGCCGCCTTTATTCATGGTTTCTGTCGAACCATCGTAGAAGCCAGCAATGGTCTTGTTACCAGCAGAATCGGCTGTAACGATATTGCTAGGCGCAGCGTCAGCAATACTCTTGTTATCACCAATCTCGAATCCTTTGTTATCCGTGGCATGGATCGAGGCGTTTCGGCCATCGATATCACTGGTATTGATAAAGCCGTTGAAGAATTCCAGCCGGCTGGCATCAGGACGGTAATGTCCGTCTGCATCCGCCTGCTTAAGCAGTCCGGTGGTATCGTTCTCGAATCTCATAACGCCTGTCTGCCCTGGCTCAAGCGTTAGCTCAGCGGTCAACTGTTCGTTCTTATCGAATTGGCCTATTTTGATCGGATGGTCCTGAGTATTGGTTATATTGAATGCACGCGGACCGCTACCGGCAGTGGGCCCGTCACTACTGGCTGGGCTTGCAGACGTTACCTTTTGCGGGTGAGTTTCGGGAGTTACAGCAGGGCCAGAAGCTACAGAAGGTTGTTCCGGACTACCAGCCGCTGGTGCGGTGGCTTTTCCTACCTCCCTACCCTTACTTTGGCCCTGAGAGGATGCTCCCGTGTCGTTCTGGTTTTGCTGTAACCGTTGCGCAATCATCTGAAGGATTTGCTGCACCAGGTCACGCACCAATGCCATCAAATCTTCTTCGCTAGCTCCCTTGGCGCCACCTGGGGAATGACCAGCCCCAGCCTTGCCGAACGTAATTTCCCTTCCCTGGCTGGCAAGCTCAGAAGGCGAACCGAAATTAACCTGTCCGCCGTATGGCTGAGCCAGGCCACCGTTGAGCCCAGGCGTTGGGCCATAATCATTGCTGCCAAGGCTAAAACCTGGCTCAGCGGGCCCAAGCACTTTTACTGACATATCAGCCTCCACAGAACAAATAGGGTATTGCCTGTGTGGTCAATTTAAGTTTCGGGTTCCTACTTAATCATCTTGACAGCTTTGGCAGTACGCGAACTGGAGAGGAGAAACGCTAACCGCTCACGGTGCAGCCAGCGTTTTTCTCCCTTGTACTACAACTGCCTTTGCTTGAGATCTGAAAACGAAGCCTTGAAGCCCAGAATGAAATCCACCGCTAGAAACACAAGCAGGCTGGCGCCTAATACAGGCAGACAGATCCCCAGTACTGTCGAGATCACAATCGCCAGGATTCGTTGAACCAGGCCCAGTTCACGCCATGCATCGATAAGACTCGGTTGAGGAGCATCATTAAAGGTCGGACGCCGACGCCACCAGAGCAGGTATCCCCAAACCACCATGACCACAAGGCCACCCGCAAATCCAATCAACAACAGCTGATTGGCAAGGCCGAAAAGTACCCCCATATGCGCATCTATACCCCACCGGGTCAGTTTGGCTGGCAGAGAATACTGAGCAAACAGGACATGATCCACCACCGCCAAGGAGCCGGGATCGATAGCAACCGCATCCACATGAGTAGGCCAGCGACGGTCGATTTCATTAACCGTCCAGGCTTTTCCCGGCCGCATGGCAGGTTTGATTTCCACCTTTGCCGCGTCAATGTGCTGGGTACGTGCAGCGGCCATCACGTGATCAAACACGTCGGGATCAACCGCTTCCATCTTCGGCATGTTATCCATGTGCATATGATGTTCGGCATGCTCATCCATGGGCATCTTCATGGTGGTTGAGCTACCCAGCTCCGTCGAAACAACAGGCGTCGACCATCCATAATATGCACGCAGAATGCCGATATTGCTCCCTGCATACTGTGACCATGTCAGCCCCGTGGCCGAAAAGAACAGCAGCCCTGCCAGCAGCCATACCCCTGTGGACCCATGCAGAGAGCGTAGACCCGCCGGCGTCTTACCACGCGTACGACTCCGTCGTGACGCCCATAACACCAAGCCGCCCAAGGTGGCGACCCATAGCCAGGATGCCGCCAGCTCACTATAGATTCGCCCCACATCACCCAACAGAAGGCCCCGGTGAAACTGATCCAGCCAGGTGCGTAATGGCAGGACACCACTCGTCCCGTATACCTTCATATCGCCTTTGATCTCACCGGTCACCGGGTCGATAAAGATGGCACGGCTCTCTGAAGCGCCCAGGCCCGGCGCGTTGAACATCACCCGGGTAGTATCACCGGCTGCAGGCGCAGGGCGTACGGCAGTGATGCGAGAGGACGGATCTACCGCTGCCTGGGCCGCACGCACTTGGGCGGCAAGGCTGAGAGGAGCGCCCTGGCTATCCGTATGCAGGGCATCGGCATAAAGGTAGTCCTCAAGCTGAGGGGTTAAAGCGTAGACAATACCGCTCAGCGCCGCCACGAGAAGAAAAGGACCAACAAAAAGCCCGATATAGAAGTGCAATCGTCTGAGTAATTGGATAAACGCGCCCGGTCTATTCTGGACCGACGCTGGCGAAGAACCTGACATGAGAATTCACCACGGCTAAGCACGACGACAACACATGGCTGCCGCCAACTAAGGGTTAGTAAGTAAATGCCGCCAGTGGCTGTCAGGGCGCGCGGGGATTGAGGCAGGGAAATGCGTCACGGGGAGGTCGTCGACAACCGGCGTCCAGATGATACAGGCGTTGCCGTTTATGACGCAGCAGCCAGCTCAGCGCCGTGAAAACCATGAGCGCCAGTGGAAGCGTACCAGCGAAGGCGCAATCGCTCATGGCAAGCTGCTTGATAGCTGAATCATGAGATGAGTCAACCATGGGCATACTGCCCTGGTGCGTATCAGGCGCGGCGGTCATAGCATGGTGATGTACGTGATGGTCCATCACCACCGTTGTTTCGTGGGGCGACGGGAGACGGTATGTCTGGCCATGCATGATGCCGTGACCAAAACTGCAGGCGAGACCATTGAGCAGGACGGCGGCAACCAGCATCCAGGCAAGAGAAGTAAAATGGGCTCGAACTGACTTCATACCAACCAATTTAGCACTGATGGCAGGCACAGGCCAGATGCGGGATTTGTTGTCGAGCGGTGGATATACACGTAAACGCCGGGCTGCAGCCACATGGCGCAACACCGGCTTTTGAGAGGTCAGGCCTGTCTGGGCTGCCCATTGGAGGCTGAGAGCCCACCATCGACAGGAAGATTCACGCCGTTCACGAAACGGGCATCATGACTGGCCAGGAACGCAATGACATCAGCGACTTCTTCAGCCTCGGCTGGTCTACCCAGCGGAATCCGCTCCCTGAAGCTGGCCATAAGCGACTCATTGCCAAGCATATCTTCTGTCAATTCGCTTTTAGTGAGGCTGGGGCAAACGGCATTGACCCTGACGCCTTCTTCACCAAAGTCCATTGCCAAGGCGCGGGTGAAATTGGTTACTGCCCCTTTGGCCGCGTTGTAAATACTCATCCCCCAGTCACCGCCCAAGCCTGAGACCGAGGAGACATTGACGATGCAGCCCTTCTGCTTGATCAGTTCAGGCAAGGCGCTTCGGCTACAATAAAACACACCGTCCAGATCGGTGGACATGACCTTGCGCCAGTCGTCGACATCAGCCTCGGTAATCTTGCCCTGGGCCACCGTACCCGCATTGTTCACCAGCACATCCAGGCGGCCATACTTCTGGATGACATCCGCGATCAGCTGCTCTACTTGAATCCGGTCCGAGACATCAGCGGTCTTGATGTAGCTGCTATCCGCTGGAAGCGTACGCGCCACGTGCTCAAGCTTTTCGGTCGTTCTGCCCACCAGCACGACCTTAGCGCCCTCTTCCGCAAATCGTTTGGCAGTTGCTTCACCAATACCCGATCCTGCCCCTGTCACGAGCACCACCTTGTTAGTAAAACGAGTCATGTCAGCCTCTCTGGATCATGGAAGGTATGCACCAGTAGAACCGCAGCAGCAAACCCAAGTTCATCAGGAGGTGCATTGCAGAGCCAAGCGATCGCTAGTTAGAAAGTACATTCTGGCGAGGGCACGCATACCACTTTACAAGCGATGCTTATCGAGAACACAACGAATGAAACACAAGCGGCCCGCTAGTGCTTCGAGAGTCACTTAGACGTCGTCTATGCAAACCTTCATTAATTTGACTGAATATTGGTTTCTCAATGCTATGTCGTTCACTTGATCGCTTGGGCGGTTCAATGCCGCGATTACATGTAGCGCCGACAACGCCTCTACTCGAAACGGCATGCAATAAATTACACAACGAAAACAAATTTTGAATCGCTTTAAAAGCATTTAAATTTTTCACAGAATTCAAGGATTGCTATTCGTTCCGCTTGCTCACGACCCTTAAAACTTTCATTAGGTACAGCCTTGTCTGCATATCGTACGACTGCAGAAAACCTCGGGCAAATCGGCCATATCAGGCTACGTTCAGTTATTAACGCAGAGACGAATAGAAGTCCAAATAGAAGTCCAAACCGCCTAATTTCCTGACACTTTGTACGTGAAAGATCTAATCCAGTGTTTATCGCACTTTGGCAACGAACGAGTTGTAACATTTTGACTCTGACCTGTATTGCTCAATTAGGTGGACTTATAACAATGCGGGCTTCAGGTTTGTTCGTAGCTGCTTTAGGCATATTCGCCAGCCAATACAGCGCTGCTTCGACGTTGTCTCAGGAATCTTACGGCACCACGCGAGATGGCCATTCTGTAACGCGCTACACCATGACTAACGACAAAGGCGTAAGCGTCTCTTTTTTAAGTTTTGGTGGTGTTATTACGGAGATCATTACGCCTGACCGACACGGCAAACGCGCCAACATTGTGCTGGGGTACGATGATCTGCATGGTTACGAAGTCGTGGATGCTCGTGAAGGCATCCACTTTGGCGCTCTGATTGGCCGCTACGCCAATCGCATCGCCAAAGGGCAGTTCACACTTGACGGAAAAAACTATCAGCTCGAACGAAATGATGGTCCTAATACGCTGCACAGCGGTAGCAAGGGCTATGACAAGCGCATCTGGCAGGTCACGCCATTGGTGACTGAAGGCCCTGTGGTCAAGGCTGCCCTGAAGCTAAACAGCCCAGAGGGCGATCAGGGGTTTCCAGGCAACCTCCAGCTAACCGTTACCTACAGCCTTTCTGACGACAACACATTTCGTATTGACTATCAGGCCCAGACGAATAAGAGCACGGTCATCAACCTGACCAACCACAGTTACTTCAATCTGGCCGGACCTGACAGTACTCATGGAGTCCTGGATCAGGTGGTGCAGATAAATGCCGATCATTATCTTCCCACCGATGCTCAGTCGATCCCTACCGGTACCCTGCAACCGGTGGAAAACAGTGTTTTTGACTTTCGAAGGCCTAAAGCCATTGGCAAAGACATTCGCGCCAACGACCCACAGCTGCTTTATGCCCATGGCTTTGACCACAACTGGGTATTGAACAAAGGCGCTGATCCAAAGGCGTTACAAGATGCGGCCAAGGTCGTTGATCATGGAACGGGTCGCACACTTGAGTGCCTGACTACAGAACCCGGCTTGCAGTTTTATACCAGTAATGCTCTCAAGGGGAACGTAACGGGCGCAGGCGGCAAGGTATATCGGCAGACTGAAGCGTTTGCCTTTGAAACCCAGCATTATCCAAACAGCCCGAACCAACCGGACTTTCCTAGTACGGTATTAAAACCTAGGGAGGTATTTAATAGCACGACCGTATTCCGTTTCGGTATTCAATAACGCCTTTGATAGTTCACTAAAGGATCCGCGCGTTTTTACAAAGAGAGAAACAGTTGATGAGCACTTTATCGACAAGGTCTGGATTGAGAACTTTCACTGCGGTTATCGCCGTTATATTCGCGGTAATTTTAGTGATTGGAGGGGCCTGGCTTGCAGTATTAGGCGGCTCGTATTATTACGTGATCAGCGGTATTGCTCTGCTGATCAGCGCTATTCTGCTCGCGCGTCGCTCTACCGCCGCGATCTGGCTTTATGCGGTACTGATGCTCGTGACGCTCGTATGGGGCCTCTGGGAAGCAGGCACCGATTTCTGGGCTCTCGTACCACGCCTGAATATTCTCGGTCTGTTGGGCATCTGGCTGTTGATTCCCGGAGTAACGCGTGGCATTGGCGCAGGTCTTAGAGCCAGCAAAACCTTTTTATCTGCAACGCTGGTGCTGTCCATTGCCGTACTGGTGTATTCGATCTTCAATGATCCGCAGGAGATCAATGGCAGCCTGGCGTCTACCCAACCTGCCCAGGCTCAGCCGGTAGAGGGTATCAGCCCGGCGGACTGGCCTGCCTACGGCAGGACCCAAAGCGGTACGCGCTACTCGCCGCTGAATCAGGTCAACGAGAACAACGTCAAAGACCTGCAGGTCGCTTGGACATTTCGTAGTGGCGAGTCCAGAACCGAGAACGATTCGGGGGAAACCACTAACGAACTGACCCCAATCAAGATTGGCGATAACATGTATATCTGCACCACGCACCAGATATTGGTAGCGCTGGACCCGGCTACAGGCAAGGAAAAATGGAGGTTCGATCCCAAGCTTAAATCGGAACCCTCCTACCAGCACCTGACCTGCCGTGGGGTATCCTATTACGATCAAGCCAACACCACGGAGTTTGCAGCCAGCCTCGCCGGTAAACCCCAGGCTCAAACCAGCTGCCCACGCAAGGTCTTCCTGCCCGTCAATGATGGCCGTCTCTTTGCCATCAACGCAGACAATGGCCAACCATGTAGCGAATTTGCCAACAATGGCGAGCTGGATCTTAAGGAGATGCATCCTTATACCTATCCAGGTGGTTTACAGCCCACCTCACCGCCGGTTGTAACGGGCACTACAGTAATCATTGGTGGCTCAGTTACTGACAACTTCTCTATCCATGAGCCATCAGGCGCCATCCGGGGTTATGACGTCAATACCGGCGCGTTGCAGTGGATATTCGATACGGGTGCAGAAGATCCCAATGCGATCCCGACTGACGGCAAGACCCTGGTTAACAACTCACCCAACGCCTGGGCACCCTTGGCCTATGATGCCGCTGCAGATGTAGTCTATGTACCGACAGGTAACGCCACGCCTGATATCTGGGGCGGCCACCGTACGCCGCTTATGGAGCGCTATGCCAGTGCCATCGTTGCGCTGAACGGCTCGACCGGTAAACTGGTCTGGTCTTATCAGACTACCCACCATGACCTCTGGGACATGGATGTACCTTCCCAGCCTACTCTTGCTGATGTAAAGACAGAATCTGGCGACACGGTTCCTGCTGTTTACGTACCGACCAAGGCGGGTAATCTGTTCGTACTGGATCGTCGTGACGGCAAGCCCATTGTGCCCATTACGGAGGTGCCGGTACCACAGGGCGCCGCAGAAGGCGATTGGGTAAGCCCGACGCAGCCTCGCTCCGCCTTGAACCTGACCCCCATCCAGACACTGACTGACAAGAACATGTGGGGCGCCACCATGTTCGATCAGCTGATGTGCCGCGTGATCTTCAAGCGCCTGAGCTATAAGGGTCAATACACGCCACCGTCCGAACAGGGCACGATTGTTTTCCCCGGTAACCTTGGCGTCTTTGAATGGGGTGGCATTTCCGTCAACTCCGATCGCCAAATAGCGTTAATGAATCCTATGGCGCTGCCCTTTGTGTCAAAGCTGATTCCGCGCGGCCCGGGTAATCCCATGTGGCCAGAAGAAGGCGCCAAAGGGACCGGCACCGAAACGGGCATTCAGCCTCAATATGGTGTGCCGTTTGGTGTAGAGATAAATGCGTTCCTGTCACCGCTGGGCCTTCCGTGCAAGCAGCCGGCCTGGGGCTATGTCGCCGGGGTCGATATGAAAACCCACGAAGTAGTTTGGCGTAAGCGAATCGGTACGATTCGGGACAGTCTGCAGGGGCTTCAACTGCCACCGTTGAAAATTGGTGTCCCCATGCTAGGAGGCCCGATCTCGACAGCAGGTAACCTGATGTTTATTGCCGGTACTCAGGACAACTATATCCGCGCCTATAACGTGACCAATGGCGACAAGGTATGGGAGGCACGTCTACCGGCTGGTGGCCAGGCCACACCCATGACCTACGAAGCCAACGGCAAGCAGTACGTTGTCATCATGGCGGGCGGGCACGGCTCCTTTGGCACCAAAATGGGTGATTATCTGATTGCATACGCCCTTCCCGATACGAAGTAAAATTCGTAATCAGAGCTGACCTCTACGCGAAGCCCGGAAATCTCATCCGGGCTTCGCTGTTTCTGCATTATGCCTAGGAATTGGCCTGCCAAAATAAACGTCGTTGTTGGCAGAGTTCATTGCCGCTGCGTTATGCTTGGCAATACAGCTTTCGGGCAGATGAGACCTGTCTCACTTGCTGCATCACTATTACAACAAGAGCCCCCAACCGATGCGAGCACTCTTCAAATACTGCGCCGCCATCCTGGCCTTTGGCGTTCTGGCAGGCCCTATACAGGCTGCAGACAAGGTTATTTTCGATACCGACTTCAATGTACTCAATGATGACGGTCAGGCATTCATCATGCTGGCGCAACTGCATGCGCAAAAACGGATCGAGCTGTTGGGCATGACGTTGGTGAGCGGCAATGCCTGGGTGGATCAAGAGCAGGTAGACGCCCTCAAGGCCGTCGAGCGTATGGGCGTGGAAAAGGAGGTCGGCGTTTATTCTGGCGCAGCCTACCCGCTTCTACATGACCTCTCGACGTACCCGCAAGAACAGGCGCTGTTTGGCGCAGGATGGCCTGGCGCCTTCAAAGGTCCACGACCGACTTCAGCCGATGCGCTCATCGCGCCTCCGGATGGCCGCGCCACCCATACGACGGTACGCCCTGAATCAGCGACCCAGTTCATTATCGACAGCATCAAGCAGCACCCCCATGAAGTCACAATTCTGGCTGTCGGCCCGCTGACTAACCTTGCCCTGGCCATCCGCAGCGCACCTGAGATCGTGCCGCTGATCAAGCGGATCGTGTACATGGGCGGCGCCATCGAGATTCCAGGCAATACCACGCCCGCAGCAGAATTCAACTGGTGGTTCGACCCGGAGGCTGCACGGATCGTTTTACGCTCGCCGATAGAGCATGTGATCTTTCCCAACGACGTCTGCGAAAAGGTCATCTTCAACGCAGGCGTCTACAAGCGCATCGTGGCCGCTGAAGGGGTTATCCCTGATCTGTACAAGACAGTCCTGGGCCCTGAGTTCGACAAGGACCCTGCCTACCAGAGTTTTACCTGGGACAGTCTGCCGGCGCTCTTCCTGGTGCACCCGGAACTGGTAACCGAATCGAAAGACCTTTGGGTTGACGTTGATACCCACTTTGGCCCGAACTACGGCAGGTCACTGGGCTACCACAAGAATCCCCCATTAGGCACCCAGAAAGCCAAGGTGGTATTTGGTATCGATCAACAAGCCTTTTGGAATGATTATGTAAAGCTGGTTACGTTGCCTGCCCCAGTCAAACGACCATGAAGTGGTGCCTAGGGTTGCCAGCTGTATTGTTGCAACCCTGTCCTTGCCTCCACACAGGTCTGCGCTGCTGGCACATCCTCCGCAGCCAGAAATTCTAAATAAAAACTTAGCGGATAGTGTTAGATCCCTTGCTGCTTTAACCAGGCCCCCGCGGTACCAGGGAAGTTGCGTATCTACAAATCATGCTAGTGAGTCATAAGCAGATCACCCTGCGCGGGGCGGCCTAAATAAAACCCTTGTGCCTGATGGCAATTAAGCCGAGTCAATAATTCAAGCTGTTCCTGGGTTTCAACGCCTTCAGCCGTAACAGTGAGCGATAAAGCACGACCCAAACCAATAATGGCTTCGATGATCGCCTCGCCACTAGACGAGCCATCCAACGCGGCAATAAAGCTACGGTCGATCTTGATGCCGTCGAAGGGATAAGTATGGACATAGCTTAATGACGAGTAGCCGGTGCCAAAATCATCCATGGCTAGCCTAACGCCTAGCTCCTTGAGTGCTCGCATAATAGCCAAAGCATCGTTGGTGTTATCAAGCATAACGCTTTCGGTAATCTCAAGCTCCAGGCGCTCAGGCGCAAGCCCGGTTTCCTCTAGAACCGCGTGTATGCGAGCTACCAAGTCACTGCGCTTGAATTCTATCGGTGAAAGATTGACCGAGACAAAGGCCGAGTCCTGCCACCGCGTAGCCTCTAGGCACGCCCTGCGTAATACCCAGTCACTCAATGGCACGATTAGGCCGGTTTCTTCCGCAATGGAAATAAAATGGTCAGGGCTTAAATAGCCGCGTAGAGGATGCTGCCACCGTACCAAGGCTTCGGCCCCTGTTAGATGACCGCCTCGTATCTTATAACGGGGCTGAAACTCCAAGCGCAATTCGTCTCGACGTAAGGCTAGTCTAAGATCCGTCTCGAGTTGCCGCCGAACCAGAAGACGACTACTCATCCGTGAGGTGTAAAACTGCCACGTGTTCCGGCCTGACGCTTTGGCTTCGTAAAGCGCTATATCGGCAAAACGCAAGAGATCGTCAGCCTGACAGCTATCCTCCGGCGCCGAAACGATCCCCATGCTGCATCCTACACTCACCTCATGCTTATTGATCAACACAGGCTTTCGCAGGCTATTAAGGAGTCGCTCGCAGAGTTTTTCAATAAAAGCCCGGTTTGGCAGACCGCTGGCTACAATGACGAACTCATCGCCCCCAATACGGGAGACAAGATCATCCTCACGCATACATTGTTTCAGCCGGTGAGAAACCTCAACCAACATCTGATCACCAGCCGCGTGCCCAAGGGTATCGTTTATGGGTTTGAAACCATCCAGATCAAGGTACAGGAGCCAAAGCGGATTCTCCGCGGTAGGCTTGGCCTCCAACCTCGCCTTGAGAAAGCGATACATCATACGCCGGTTGGCCAGGCCCGTCAGAGCGTCCTCCTGAGCATCTCTTAATCGCGCTTTTTCCTGGAGTTTGCGCGGCGTAATATCCTGTACAAAGGCGCTGAAGATCGTACGGCTGTCAATTTGGATCGCCGTGATGCGTGTCTCGACGGGAATCAGCATCCCATCCTTACGCAACGCCGAATGTTCGACAACCTTGCCCACATTGTTACTTTCTCCTGTGGCGAGGAAGCCTTTCAAATCGTCACGATAAGCCTGACGCATCATCGGCGGAATAATCAAATCCTCTATAGACGCGCCTATTGCTTCTTCTCGACTCCAGAGAAAGATCTCTTCGGCTTTGCGATTCCAGGCGGTAACAGCCCCCCTTTCATCCGTACAGATGTACCCGTCACTGGTATTTTCCAGGATGGCACTCAGTTCGGCCTCACGCTTATGCAGCGTTTGAATGTGCTCTTGCGCCTCTTTGGTTAGCGAGTCTTTCCTGGCAAGGAGAACCTCCTTATCGACCAGCATTTTCTGCAGCTGCCCGTTCAGACCTTGGAGCATGTCTTTCATGCGCATATCAAGAAGCGCCCGGCCAAACTTTCGGGCTGAATCTATTTCAGCCTTTGACCAGGGCTTGGCTTGGTAGCGAACCGTTTCTTTCCAGTCTTCAAATGACTTTCGCGGCGTCAACTGCCCAGGAGTAGAACCTGGCTCAACTGGCTTATGGGGATTACCTGCCCAATTAATGGTTTCAAGATACTCGGCCCTGAACCATAGCAATACAAACGGAGGACTGTGCGAGATTACAACCGCCAGTAAGCCGCTGGCCTGGGTGGCATACACCTTTGCAGGCTCATAATGATCTACAAGTCTTTTGGTCGCAAAGGTAGTCGGCATGGATGGCTCCAGAAGCCACTCTATCAATGCTCGGGCCTGCTCCTCAGATGGCGTACTGCCCAGTAGGGTAAGCTTACCGTGAAGAAGCAGTGCTGCACCCTCTGCGTGAACAAGGTGCTGAACATCCTTCAAATAGCGCCGAATACTTTCTTCAACAGCAGACAACCCTGTCAGCCTATTGAGTAACTCTTCACGAGCAAAAGCCAATTGCTGCGCCTGATTGTTAATCGCTTTTTCCAAATGCGCCTTAATCGATTGGCCCAGCGTCTGCCCTAATAGTTTACAGGTCTCGCGCATATCATAAGAGACCCGTTTGGGAGAGGTATGATGGCAGGAGACAAGTCCCCATAGTTGCCCATCCACGACTATCGAGACGGACATAGAGGCTGTAACGTTCAGGTTTTTAAGATATTGAACATGAATGGGCGAAACGCTGCGCAAGCTGCATCCGCTCATGTCCAATGGCTGACCTGTAATGGGGTTCAATACCGGAATGAGCGGAGCAGGTGTATACCCAGCATCCGCTATTGTTCTGATGGGATTCCGAAGATAAAGCGCTCGCGCCTGCCTGGGAATGTCGGAGGCGGGATAATGATGATTGAGGAGCGCGTCAAGACTATCGATCTTGTCTTCAGATGCGACAAGCCCAGTCCCATCCTCTAGAAACCGATAAATCATTACCCGATCAAACCCGGTCAGGCGGCGAAACTCCTCACTTGCACTCTTAAGCAGAGCGTGCAGACTGGTTGTGGCACTCCAAATTGTAAGAACCCGATGGATCTCGCCGACCCTCTGCGCCGCAGTGATTTGATGCTCTGAGGAAGGCTCCAGCTCTAGAAACAACACACCATTGCAAATATGTGCTGTTAGATCTACAGGTATACCAAGGTTGCCTGCCGGCGACAACGAGCCTAAATATAAAGGTTCAGTCATATCAGGCTCGAGCGTCAGAAGAGACGTCGCGGCCTCGGCCCCAAAAATCGTATCGACTGGCTGCCCCAGCAAGTCAGTAGGGTTTCGTGTTAAAAACCGCACAGTATCACCGGCAACTTGTTGAATAGTCTGGGTATCAGGGTCAATAGCAAGCAATATACCGTGTGGCTGAATCGATCCGGGAATATGAATCGGTTCCCTGTCACACTGCGCAAGATCAAGAGGCTGGGTCGTTTGATCCATAATTAAAAGGTACGCCTGAAGGTCAGTATGCGGGTAGAGCAACAACCGCTCCACGATAGGCTACGGCTTGGCTTGTTATAGGTCTGAGCCAATACACCGCCATTGGTTCGTTAGAGATTCCCCGCTTTACTTGATTAAGAACAGGCACGCCCTGAAACCACGTAGAGAGCAAACCATGTTTATCGTAACGGGTGGCACCCAGGGCATTGGCGCGGCGGTGGTTGAAAAACTGGTTGCTGAAGGGCATCAGGTCGTTTTTACCGGCCGGGACGAAAATGCAGGGAAAGCCCTGCAGACACGGCTGAAGACAGCAGTTTTCGTGGCAGGCGATGTCTTAAGTGAGCAGGACTGCCAAAAGGTCGTATCGCATGCAATGACATTGGGAGAGGGCCGACTGTCCGGCCTGGTCAACAGTGCCGGCATGTCCAGCCGTGGTGAGTTCGCCACGATGACTCAGGACACCTGGGATCATCTTTTCGCGGTAAACACGCGCTCGGTGTTTTTCTACATCAAGCATGCGCTTCCGGGCCTGCGGGCAGCACATGGCGCGGTCGTTACAGTGTCTTCCATTGCAGGCAAGACGGGTGAACAAGGACTTGCAGCATACTGTGCAACCAAGGCCGCTCTGCTGGGACTCACCCAGGCGCTGGCGTTGGAATATGGCTTAGAGGTGCGCTTCAACGCAGTGTGCCCTGGGCAGATCGCTACGCGCATGATGGACAAGGTTATTCAGGATGCCGCTCATCTTGCTGCGCTTACCTCACGGATACCCGCAGGCCGCCTGGGCTCGCCCCAAGAGGTAGCCGAAGCGATCTACTAGCTGCTGTCGCCTGCATCAAGCTATATTAATGGCGCTACGCTCACCGTTGACGGTGCTGAGACCGCTGGCCTTATGAGCCCAAAACGGTAACGAACAACTCATCCTTCAGCAGGCGTCAGCCTTTACCCCGCCACGTTTTTTGCGGGGCCTAGGCACTAAAAGCGCTTGCCAAGTCCGGGCGGTATGCTTAAGTTAGCGCTATCTCGAAAATTAAAGCAGTTAATCGTCATTGTTTTCGAGATGCATCATCTGGCAAACAAGAGCTACAACATACGAAGCCGCTATCTGTTCAGATTTCTTAATTAAAGATAGCGCTATCTTCGGCTGGAGAATCCTATGAATGCGTATATCCCTGCCCTGGTTGTGATGGGCGTGGCTGGTTGCGGTAAGAGCTGCATTGGTGAGGCCATTGCTCAACGCAGCGGTGGCGTCCTGATCGAAGGTGACCAGTTTCATCCTGCTGCAAACATCGCCAAGATGAGTGCTGGCATTCCGCTCACCGATGAAGACCGCGCCGACTGGCTGACTCGCCTGGGTCAGGAAATGGCTGATGCCGTAAACGCAGGTATCAAGCCCGTTCTCACCTGTTCCGCCCTCAAACAGAAGTACCGTGACAAGCTCCGTTCCGCTGTTCCAGGCTTGGGCTTTGTATTTCTGAATCTTACCCGTGAAGACGCAGCCGTGCGTGTTGCCAACCGGCCTGGGCATTTCATGCCCGCAAGCCTGGTGGATAGCCAGTTTGCAGCGCTGGAGCCGCCTCTTCAGGAAGACGCGACCCTTGTTGTGGACGCGACACTGCCCATCGAGGTGATCAGCCAGCAGGCGTCCGACTGGTGGAACGATACGTTTGCGGCTGTTAAAAGCGCCTGACCGGCCGGACTCCCGTTAACGCTTCATCTATAACAATAACATGTGAGGCGACATGTCCGGCATGTATGGCTTTGCTCCTTACCTCACCCTCACTGCATGTTGCAGCGAGGGTGTTGACGTTCTGGTAGTCCTCAGGCGTCAGGCGCGCACATGTATGGCTTTCGCTAACGACCAACAACAATAGAAAGTGGCCCACCATGACTGAACCTACTGCGCTCAGCGCCAGTATATTGCTCCTCATAGCAGCAGGCGCTGTAATTTTGTTGCTCCTCTTGATTATGCGATTCAAGGTCCATGCTTTTCTGGCGCTTGTGCTGGTAAGTATCCTGACAGCACTCGCGACGCAGATCCCTTTTGACAAGGTAGTCCCGACATTATTGACCGGCTTTGGTAATACCCTTGCCTCGGTGGCATTGCTGGTTGGCTTGGGCGCCATGATCGGACGTCTTCTAGAGATTACAGGCGGTGCCCAGGTTCTCTCCGACACCCTGATCAATCGCTTCGGTGAACACCGTGCGCCCTTCGCACTTGGCGTAGCATCGCTGCTTTTCGGCTTTCCCATCTTCTTTGATGCGGGGCTGATCGTGATGCTGCCGATCATCTTCAGTGTGGCCAAGCGTCTGGGCGGCTCTACGCTGAGCTATGCGTTACCGGCGGCCGGTGCATTTGCCGCCATGCACGCGCTGGTTCCGCCGCACCCAGGCCCGGTTGCTGCCGCAGAACTTCTGGGTGCAAACATCGGTTTGCTGGTTATCGTTGGAGCCATCATCGCGCTGCCTACCTGGTATTTTGGCGCTTATCTGTTCGGCCTGTGGTCGGGCAAGAAATTTCATGTTGGTATTCCGGCAAGCTTTTTGACCGATGCTGACCGTGATACTACAGTTACCCCGCCCCGCTTCTCTACCGTACTTGCTATCCTGTTGTTGCCCTTGATCCTGATCTTTCTAGATACCGGCCTGAATACCTTGAGCGTTATGGGTACAGTCAATGGCAAAAGCACATGGGTCCAGTTCCTGCGGATGCTGGGCAAGACGCCAGTGGCCTTGCTGATCACCGTGCTCTTTGCATTGATCGTCTTTAGCGGTCGACACAGCCGTAAGCATCTGGAAAAAGTATGTGACGGCGCACTCGGCCCTATCTGCTCCATCGTACTGGTGACGGGCGCAGGTGGCATGTTTGGTGGTGTGCTGCGTACAAGTGGCATTGGCGACGCACTGTCTCAGATGCTGGCAGATACCGGACTTCCGGTAATCGTTGCGGCCTTTGTGATCTCGGCGGCGCTACGGGTAGCCCAAGGTTCGGCAACCGTTGCCCTCACAACCGCAGCCGCACTCATGGCACCAACCGTAGCCGCAACCGGTGGACTGAGCCAGTTCGATCTGTGCTTTATCGTCGTAGCGATTGCCGGCGGCGCTACTGTGCTCTCACATGTAAACGACTCTGGCTTCTGGCTGGTGGGTCGCTTCCTTGATATGGACGAAAAAACCACGCTCAAGACCTGGACCGTGATGGAAACGCTCATTGGTACTATCGCTTTCGTGCTGGCCTGGATAGGCAGCCTGATACTCTGACAGAGCGTAAAACCGGACAGGTGAGCAACCACCTGTCCGGAAGACTATCCCAGTCTTGTCGTAAAGCCTTACTGCGCGTAAATCTCGATAATGCTGCCCAACAAGCGGTGCAAGTCGTCCCGATGCCCTGAGCGCGCAGCCGAGGCGCTACCATCTGAGGTCATGACGACCGTCAACTTCTGGCGGGGCACGATATACAGCATCTGCCCACCGAATCCCCAGCCGTAATACACCTCCTGGTTCGCGATTCGCGTAACAAACCAGCCATATCCATAACCATCCCCGGTATAGCGTGAGTAGGTACGAACCTGCCAGGATTCTTCTACCCAACGGGATGAGATCAGACGGCTACCGTCCTGGGTTACACCCTTCCTCCGGTACAGTTCGCCAAATGCCAGCAATGATCGTGGACTCATGGCCATTTCGTTACCACCGATATAGATACCCTGCGGATCGCGACTCCAGCTGGTAATGGCAAAACCATCAAGAGGTTTCAGCCAGAGTTGGGCCAGTTGCAAGGTCGAGCGCCCGGTTTGTCGGGTCAAAATAGCCGAAAGCAGGTGAGTTGAGCCGGTAGAGTAGATCATGGGACCACCAGGGTCGTTTTCAAAAGGACGCGCCAGGGCAGCTTTCACCCAGTTTCTGCTAGCAACCCAGGCCCCATAGTTCGGCCCTGAGGTAGACGCCAGTCCCGCCTGCATGGACAGGAGATTGCCAATCGTAATGTCCTTCAGCCGCAAATCTGGTTTTGCCGGAAGGTCTTCTGACAACAGCGGAGCGATTGTTTGATCAGTCCCTTTGAGAATCCCCTTGTCAATGGCGATACCGATCAGCGCTGATACCACCAGCTTGGAGGCAGATTTGATGTTGGTGGGTGTAGTCGTGCGGTGCCCTCGATAACCGCGCTCAGCCATCACCTGCCCATCGTGGCTGACAATCACCGTTTCCAGTGGCCCAAGTGCTTGAGCACCATCCAGTACCTGGGACAAGTTGGGATTGGCAGAGGCGCTGATAGACACCCAGCACAATACAATAAGCCCCATAGACCTGAAACGTGCCAAACGCCGAACAAGCGGAAGGATCGGAGGCATGACCAGAACCACACTGACCTGAATGACAAATCCGACCGTCATTAACGGACAAACATGCCCTTAAACTCGTTACGTAGCATTTCATTCAGACGTTATATGAGAGTAGAACATCTTGTGAAGCCTGAACCATCCAGTCACCTAAATTACACTTGGAAGACGCTGACTCGATCCGCTAGCTGACTTGCCAGGCCAGCAAGCTGACGACTGGCATCCGCGATATGTTGTGAGCCTTTTGAGGTTTCCAGGCTTGCCCCATGAATACGGTCGGTGCTTACCTCTTCTGCCACCACGCTCTGCTGTGCAGACGCTGAGGCAATCTGAGTGTTCATGCTGTTAATTGCGCCTACCTCAAGGCTTATACCTTGAAGCGCGGCAACAGCATCCGTTGTCAGCACCTCGGTGTCACGCGCCATGCTTCGGCTTAACTGCATTTCCTTGGCAGCGGTAGCCGCGCCTTCCTGTAGGGTTGCAATCATGCTTTCAATTTCGCGGGTGGATTCCTGAGTGCGCGTGGCGAGTGAGCGTACCTCATCGGCTACCACTGCAAAGCCCCGTCCATGTTCTCCCGCCCGTGCTGCCTCGATTGCCGCATTGAGTGCCAGCAAGTTGGTCTGCTCAGCCACTGACTTAATGACGGCCACGATTTTCTCGATATCTGCACTGTTGGTAGATACCATCTGTACCGTATTGGTGGCTTGCTCCATAGTCCTACCCAATGCCTGAACCGCCTTGCCTGCATTGACGATCAGCGTATTACCCTGCTCTACCTGTGCCTGTTGCTTGGGCTGCGGAGGCT
Source organism: Pseudomonas sp. JZ114 (assembly GCF_051027705.1). Lineage (NCBI taxonomy): Bacteria > Pseudomonadati > Pseudomonadota > Gammaproteobacteria > Pseudomonadales > Pseudomonadaceae > Pseudomonas > Pseudomonas sp. JZ114. The sequence goes on along the minus strand of NZ_CP069257.1, from coordinate 261,499 downwards.
CCATAGTCCGCAACCTCACCCACCTTCGTCATTTCGTTGACCGCAGCGGTCATCTGTTCAGCCTGAGTCGATTGCGTGCTTGGTTTTACGCCCTCGTGGAGACAGGGATAGTAATACTCGTCCAGATCTTACAGATGATGGTGTGCATCAATGATCGGCAAGTCGCTCATTGCTATTCTCCTTCGGAGGCTGGTCCTAGATTCAGACGCAGCTTCTTGATTACCACAGCCGACAGGGTCGGCTGTGGTGACTGTAATTAAAGAGATACCTTCAGCATGCGTTTGAGCGCGGCACTTATGTCGGCACGGCAGGTGTCGGAGCGCTGGCCAGGAAAACGGTCAAACCCATGGAATACGCCCGGGTAAACATGAAGCTCCAGTGGCACACCTGCACGCGAAAGCCGCATACCGTACTGCACATCTTCTTCGAGGAAAAGATCCAGCGCGCCTACTGCCATGAACGTAGTCGGCAGACCAGACAGGTCATCAGCCAATGCGGGCGAGAAATAACCCATCTGGCTGGCGCTTAGTTCATATGCGCCTTGCATGCATTTCCAGGCAAACTGGTTATCTTCTGCCGTCCAGTAGAATTCTCCCGTACTCGAATTCGACAGAGGTGCCTCTGCCGTACCGGTTCGGTAGTCCAACATGGGATAGATCAGCATCTGCCCGGCGAGAGGATAACGGCCCCTGTCGCGTGCCAGGAGCGCCAGTGCAGCGGCAAGTCCTCCGCCAGCACTATGCCCCATCACTAATACTCGATGCCTGTCGACCTGGAGTGTATCGGCTTGCTTGAAAAGCCATTCCAGACCGGCATAACAGTCCTCCAGCGGCCCAGGAAACGGCGTTTCAGGCGCAAGGCGATAATCAACGCCAACGACCACTGCACCCAATGCTTGGGCGAGCTCAGTTAGGTAATCGTCAACCATGGCCGTGTCGCCAACGACGAAACCACCTCCATGCAGGTACAAAATGGCCGGTCGGTTAGTGTGCAGCTTGGATTCAGGTCGATAAACACATAGCTGAAGACTGATGCCTAGACTCGGACCTGGAATGGCAACTGGGTCATAACCGGGAAATGCCGGGCTCGGGTAACCGGCTCGCAGGCGATCGCGAATCGCAGGTAGCGCTTCTTGGGTCCACGGCTCACCGGGTGGCTGGGCATAAGCCAGATAGTCAGGATCAACTAAAGCATGAGTCTTCATAAGGGAGCATATCGGTCAGGGATTCCAGGAAGACAGAATGACAAGGTAAGAATCAGTGATCCGCACCTTGTCGCTTCGACTACAGCCAACCCTTGATCTGCGCTGCGACCGCCTGGGTGGAAATCCCGTAGCGATCATGCAGAGTAGGCAGCGCGCCAGCATCGAGAAACGCATCCGGCAGCGCGATCTGCCTGAACGTCGGCGTCACACCGTTGCGTAGGAGCAGGCTGGCGACCGCCTCCCCCAGACCGCCCATGATGGAATGGTTTTCCACTGTTACCACAAGCCGCCCCGGCTTTCGGGCCTCCGCCAGGATGGTCTGTTCATCGAGTGGCTTGATCGTTGGTACATGAAGGATGGACGCGTCGATACCGTCGGCACGGAGACGATCAGCCGCCTCCACTGTACGCATGGTCATGAGTCCTGTCGAGATGATCAACACATCCTTACCTGGACAGAGCGTCTTGGCCTTACCGATTTCGAACTTATAGTCGAATCGATCCAGCACGAGCGGTACGTTGCCACGCAGCAGACGCATATATACCGGGCCATTATGGGCTGCGATAGCGGGTACAGCCTGCTCAATCTCCAATGCGTCACACGGATCGATAACCATCAGATTGGGCATGGCGCGGAAGATCGCCAGGTCATCGGTGGCCTGATGGCTCGGGCCATAACCTGTAGTGAGCCCCGGCAAGGCACATACGATCTTGACGTTGAGATTTTCCTCGGCGATGGCCATGCAGATGAAATCATACGCGCGGCGGGAGGCGAATACGGCATAGGTGGTCGCGAATGGCGTAAATCCCTCACGGGCCATTCCTGCAGCGGCGCTCATCAGAAGCTGCTCGGCCATGCCCATCTGATAGAATCGATCTGGATGCGCCTTGGCAAAGATATGCAGATCCGTGTACTTGGCAAGGTCAGCCGAGAGCCCGACGATGTCCTTGCGTTGCTCGGCCAACGCCGCTAATGCATGACCAAAGGGGGCTGGGCGTGTGGGTTGGCCCTCGCTGGCAATGGATGCGATCATCGCCGATGTAGTCAGGCGCTTCTTGGCCGGTTCGGCCGTTACAGTTGCAGAGGTTGGCGTATTCATTAGACTCTCCCGACTTCAAGGGCTTCCAGGGCTTTTTCCCATTCATCCTCGTCCACCCGAATGAAATGGGTCTTGTCACGTGTTTCCAGGAACGGCACGCCCTTACCCATGCGTGTGTCGCAAATGATGACGCGAGGCTGGGGGCCGGTGTGTTGCCTGGCATTATCGAATGCTGTTACCAACGCACCGAGATCGTTACCGTCGATCCGTTGCGTGTACCAGCCGAAGGCCTGCCAGCGATCGACAATCGGCTCGAACGTCAGGATTTCACTGGAACGCCCGTCGGCTTGTTGGTTGTTTACATCGATCACGGCAATCAGGTTATCGAGCTTCCAGTGGGACGCCGACATTGCTGCCTCCCAGGTAGAGCCCTCATTTAGTTCGCCATCAGAAAGCAGGTTGTAAACAAACGCCTCGGAGTGCTTGCGCTTGAGGCCCAGGCACGCCCCTACGGCAATCCCTAAGCCATGTCCCAGAGAGCCGCCTGTGATTTCCATACCGGGGGTGTAGGCAGCCATGCCGGACATCGGCAGACGGCTGTCATCGGTACCATAGGTTTCCAGTTCATCAAGGGGAACGATGCCCGCCTCGATCAGTGCGGCGTAAAGCGCAATGGCGTAATGACCGATAGACAGGTAGAAACGGTCACGCCCTTCCCACTCGGGGTTTTCCGGCTGATAACGCATTGCATGGAAGTAAGAAGCGGCGAGCAGATCGGCTGCCCCCAATGCCTGACCGATATAGCCCTGACCCTGCACCTGCCCCATGCGTAAGGCATGGCGGCGAATGTTGTAGGCGCGCTCCGCGAGATCGGGCGCGCCTGTCGGAGCAGATTGTGTTTGCATGGTATGACTCCTTGCTTGAACTCAACGATTGACCAAGGCAGCAGGGATACGGAAGACCAACAGGGCCCCGAATGCCAGCACACCGGTAATGAGGTACATGCCAATCGCACTGGAGCCTGTGGACGTGGTGATCCAGCCGATCAGATAAGGTGAGCAGAAGCCCGCCAGGTTGGCGAAGCTATTGACGGCGGCAATGCCGGCAGCAGCCGAAACACCACCCAGCAGATTGGTAGGCAGCATCCAGAACAGTGAAGAGGCAGAGAGAATACCGGCAGCAGCGAGGCAAAGGCTCAGGATGGAGGCGCTGATATGACCACCCAGCAGCGCGGCGAGTGTCAGACCTGTCGCACCGGCCACCATGGGAACAGCCAGATGCCAACGACGCTCACGATGTCGATCCCCGCTTCGGCCGGCCAGCAGCATCGCCACAATGGCGCAGCAGTACGGCAAACTTGTCAGCAGGCCGATATGCAAGGGATCAGCGATACCGGCGTTGCGTACCAGGGTAGGTAGCCAGAACGTGATTGCATACTGGCCCATCACCACACAAAAGTAGATGGATGCCAACAGCCAGAGCCGACGATCACGGATAAACGCACCTGCCGAGGCATGGGTGACCTTGTGCTGCTCATCTTCAGCCAGTTCGCTGCTGATCAGTTTCTTTTCATCGTCATCCAGCCAATGGGCATCCTTGACGCCATCCTTCAGGTAACTCAGTACCATCAAACCGACCACAACGGTAGGAACGGCTTCGATCAGAAACATCCACTGCCAACCGGCCCAACCGTGCACGCCGGCGAAACGCTCCATGATCCAGCCGGACAGCGGGCCGCCTACCATGCCGGACAATGGGATGGCGATAAACCACAGTACCGTCATCTTGGCGCGGCGGTAGGACGGGAACCAATACGTGAGGTAAAGCAGCAGGCCCGGAGCTAGCCCTGCCTCGGCAATGCCCAGCAAGAAGCGAAGCACATAGAATTGCCATGCCGTTTCGACAAAGGCAAACAGGGCTGAGATGATGCCCCAGGTAATCATGATCCGGGCGATCCAGCGCCGGGCACCCACCCTGTGCAGAATGATGTTGCTCGGGACTTCGCACAGGAAGTAACCGATGAAAAACATCCCAGCGCCCAGCCCATAGACCGCCTCGCTCAAGGCCAGGTCATTCATCATCTGGAGCTTGGCAAACCCGACGTTCACCCGATCCAGGTAGGCGCAGAGATAGCAGAGCATTAGAAAAGGCATCAACCGCCAGGCTGTCTTGCGATAGGCGTTTGAACGCGCGGTCGCAACCGCGTCGAGGGTAAGTGTCGTCATGGTGTCTGATCTCTTGTTCTTATAGTGGCCGGACGAGTTTTCAGAGACTCGCCGGAACGTCAGAGGCAGCACGAGGGACGAGCCACCCGCAGGCTCGTCCTTGAAACGTCAGTGAATTAGCATCCCGCCATTCACATCCAGTGTGGTGCCGGTCAGGTAACCGGAGAGATCGCTGGCCAGGAACAACGCAGCATTGGCGACATCCTTGGCTTCGCCCAGACGACCCAGCGGAATGCCTTCGATGATGGCGTGACGGCGCTCGTCATGCATCAGACCACCCGTAATGTCGGTTTGGATAAGCCCGGGCGTAATGGAGTTGACGCGTACGTTGTCTGGTCCTAGTTCACGCGCCATCGCCTTGGCCAGACCCAGCACCCCTGCCTTGGCAGCGCTGTAATGCGGACCGCCAAAAATACCGCCGCCGCGCTGGGCCGAGACGGATGACAGGCACACGATACTGCCAGACTTTTGTTGGCGCATGGCAGGAATAACCGCCTGGGACATCAGGAGCGTACCGCGCAGGCTAACGTCCAGCACCTTGTCGTAGTCCTGACGCTGGATATCCAATGTCTTGAGAGGCTGAGTAATACCGGCATTGTTTATCAGAATATCGATACGACCATACTGCTCCAGCACTTTGGCTACCGCATTCTTGACCTGAGCTTCATTCGCTACGTTAGCGGCAAGCCCCAAGTGTTCGGTACCCAGGGACGCCGCAGCAGCAGCCGAGGCGGCCTCATCCAGATCGAGAATAACGACGCGGGCACCGTGCTCAGCAAAGGTTCTGGCAGTGGCTCTGCCGATACCGCGTTCTGAAGCTGCACCGGTGATAATGGCGATCTTGCCTTCGAGTAGCATAAGACTGCTCCTGAATTATTTTTATGGATTCGGCTCAAGGCGGGCCGTTGTGTGCAGATTCCCTGGTTCGCAGTGCGCTGGCAATCCTGAAAAAGTCACTCTATGCTGAAAAAAATTCAGCATGGAGCGTTGGCACGCTTCAGTATCCACAGGAGGGAACAGACATAATGTCCAGCGAAGGAAACCGCCTATTATCGCTTCCGCCCTTCAAGGCCATCCAAGCCTTTGAAATGGCAGCGCGCCTGGGTAACGTTGCTAGGGCGGCCGAACAACTGGATCTAACGCCTTCCGCGGTCAGCCATCAGATCGCCAATCTGGAAACGTTAATTGGCCGTCCGTTGTTTCGGCGGACAGCCAAAGGCGTGACGCTGACGCCCTGTGGCGAGCAATACTTGAGAGACGTATCTGGAGTCCTCGATACGCTTGCAACAGCCACTCAGCGGGCCAGCAGTGATCTCAGTCAGGATTGCCTGCGCCTGCACTCCTCACCTAGCTTCGGCCTGCTTTGGTTACTGCCTCGCCTCGAAGCCTTTCAAGCCAGCCATCCTGACATACAGATCAACCTGTCATGCTCCTACGAGGCGCTGCATTTCAGCCGGGACAAGGTCGATCTGGATATCCGCCACGGCGTACCCAACTGGAATACGCTCGAAGTACGAACGATTCGCCATGAGCATGTAGCCGTCATGGCTTCTCCAGCACTGCTGCAGAAACAGCCGATAGCGGCTCCTCACGATTTGCTGACATGCAATCTGATTCTGTCTGAGGCAACCCTGGTCCAATGGCCTCAATGGTTTGCCCAACAAGGTCTTTCACTTCCCGAGGCTCCGTTTTCACTAAGCTTTGACCGTTCCTACATGACACTCGAAGCGGCCAGCCATGGATTGGGTTTCGCACTGGAAAGCACCCTGCTGGCACGTGAATATCTGGAACAGGGCAAGCTCGTCTCGGTATTTGGTGCTGAATTCTGTAGCCCGGTCAGCGCACACCATCTGGTATTTCCCCGCAGCCACTCGGACTTTCCTCGTGTTAGGCGCTTTCTCGCCTGGCTGCAGCAGGAGCTTGGTCATGACTTCAGCTACTAGATGAGCAGGGTTATGAAATCCACCTACACCACTGGAGAACGGGCCGCCGGCAGCCACTATAGGCGGCCCATGCAGGCATGTGCAACAACTGCTATTCGGCAGTGACATCTGCAAATTTAAGACAGTAGGTGTGATCAATCTGGATGCCGATAGGTTGCTGCCCGTTTATAAGCAGACGCCCGAAAACCTCATGATCACCCAGGGAGCTCATCTGGGAAACCGTAATTGTTCGAATCCTGAACCACTGACTGCCGTACGCCAGACGGACACCGGCGTAGCATGCCTGGCTTCTTGAGAGATTAAGGATGTCTGATGCAGACATGCTTTCGTTGATGATGATGGAGGCTGCCGCGAAGGGCGGATAGTAAGAGCCCTCGCTGTTTTGAACGGGCTCCAACTCACCGTTCAGATAACGGACAAGGTCACCCATAAGCACAGGCGTCTTCGCAAAGAGTGCCTGCAACAGATCCTTTTCGCTCATCCAATAATAAAAAGCGACCTTTTCTCTGGAGATGATCGCGCCTTCATCAACGGCCACCGTAACCTTGTGCAGCGATATACCGATCTCCTTCTCTCCCGCCGCGATGGCATGAAAGAGTGGGTGCTTTCCCTTATAGGTTGGCAGGTAGCTTGTGTGGATATTGAAGAAGTTGAACCTGCTTAACAGATTGGGCTTGATGATCCGACTGAAATAACAAATGACGCAGAAGTCAATGTCATTAACACCTGCCAGGGCCGTTTCGATGTCCTTATGGGAAGAAGCTACGCTGAGTGGAATATTTCTTAGAACGGTACAGGTTAGAAGGTCGTCATTCAAAAGCTGACTTTCGCAAATGACACCCACAACCTCAAAATCTTGACTGCAACAAAAATAATCTAGAACAGCGGCATTACTGCCCAAAAAAACCATCTTATACGTCATAAGTACTTGCCTGATCGCCATGCCCATATGCTGGCAGTTTTAAACAGGTGACTGTACCGATATACAACAAGCGCTGTAAAGGCATTAATACCTGGATAGTAAAAGGATTAATTATTTATATATTAAAACGGACGTTTAACTTTTTTTCACCCTGAATATTTTCAAGCCATTTCTCATAATTAAAGAATGTATCTTTTTTTGTTTTCCTCCTATGCTCGAAGCATCAAAAGCTCAATACCGCTCTGCTTCAACACTCTACTTGTTCCCAGCGCCGAATCTTACATACGCCGCCAACACAGGCCTACAGGCGAACGTAAGCCTGAATGCAAGCCTGTAAATGAACCTGTATGTAAAAAGCTTTATATAACCGTCCCTGAGCCACTTACGCAAAACAATAACCAAATATTCTTACCAGCCATTTGAACTTAATTAATCTCAGGCTATTCCTATTACGTGTTTCACAAAAAGACACGATTCAGGCTACCGCTGTAATGGGATGCTGCTTTTGCTTGGGACCATCCGTATAGATAGGCGACATTGAGAAATCTATAAATAGTAATCAATCCCGTTTTAAAGGTTTAACTGCTCATTGGACGAGGAACAAAATGATCAATGTTACGCAGCCTTTCCCTGGCAACAAAGTCAAACTCCAGTCTTATATAGATCAGATATATGCTTCAGGCTGTTTTACCAATCATGGTCCTCTTACTCGTCAGCTTGAGCAGCGTCTGAAAGAGTATCTAGGCGTACGGAATATCGTGCTTACAAGCAACGGTACCCTGGCCCTTCAGATCGCTTACCGTGCTTTGGGTATTCAAGGTAGCGCAATCACAACACCGTTCAGCTTCATTGCAACCAGTAGCACACTGCAGTGGGAGCATATTCGTCCGGTTTTCTCAGATATCGATCCTGTCACCTGGAACCTTGATCCCAGCCAGATCGAAGCCAGGCTACAAAAGGACACCTCAGCCATTGTCGCAACCCATGTATTCGGTAATCCGTGCGATGTGGAGCGCATCCAGGCAATCGCTGACCGTAACGGTCTGAAAACCATCTACGACGGCGCCCATGCCTTTGGCGTTCGCTATAAGGGAGAATCGATTGCCAACTGGGGCGATATCTGTACCTTGAGTTTTCACGCTACCAAGGTTTTCCATACCATCGAAGGGGGCGCCATTGTCACCAATGATGATGATTTGGCTCAACGTGCCCGTGAACTTGCCAACTTTGGTTTCTCCGAAGGCAATCGATTGAGTGGTCCGGGTATCAACGCCAAGCTCAACGAATTCTCTGCCGCAATGGGCCTCTGTGTTCTTGACGATATTGATCTGATCTTAGAGGAACGGGCTGAAATCGGTCACCGGTATGAATTAGCCTTGGCAGGGTATCTGGATCTTCAGCATCAGCAGCCGGGTAGCGAACGTAACTACAGCTATTTTCCAATCGCTCTGCAGGAAGAAAGCGAGCTGCTCAGAGTGACAGGTCAGCTTAACGAAAGGCAGATCAATCCACGCCGCTACTTCTACCCTTCTCTCGATACCGTTGAATACCTTCAGCCGCAGCAGCCTCAATGGATTTCCAGAGGCTTGAGTAAACGCGTGCTCTGTCTGCCGATCTTTCCCGGACTTACTTGGGAGTCGCAGCGCACGGTTATCGAAACGGTGCTCAGGGAAGTCGAGGCCAGACAACTTGTACGCTCGCAGCGCGAGACGTCCGGGCCTTACCAGGATGCCTTTACTTTCAACACCATGAGTGCCCTGCCTCTGTCCAACATGTGCAAGAAGTTCACCCTGTGAGCACTTCCCTAAAACGTTTTATGCTCAAGAACACCGGGCTCAGTTACCTGGGTCAGATCTATGTAATGCTGGCCGGCATCCTGATCATGCCGTTCTATCTCAGGCATATGGGTGCCGAAGCCTATGGCCTGATCGGTTTTTTTACGGCCATGCAGGCGTGGCTTTATCTGTTGGATGCGGGACTATCGCCCGCGCTTGCCCGTCAGATCGCTCATTTTCGGGGCACTCAGCAACACAGCCGATACACCTCCGGCCGTCTGCTGCGCTCGTTCGAGCTGCTTATCCTGCCGATAGCCGTGCTGACCGGCCTGGCTATTCATATGGGCAGTAATGCCATAGCCCATGGGTGGCTGCAGGCGAACCAGCTCGATCCTGTGATGATTGGGCAGTGCATTAGCCTGATGGGGCTGATGATAGTGCTGAAGCTTTACGCCACGCTCTACAAGAGCGGTATTCAAGGCATGGAGCAGCATCATTGGCTCAACGGCATCAATGTCTTTTTTGCAACGCTCCGGTATTTTGGCGCGCTGCTGTTTATTACCTATGTCAGCGCACAGCCCCTGCACTTCTTTCTCTATCAAACACTCGTAGGGCTGCTGGAAACGTTGTCCTTTGCTCACCGAGCCTATGATCTGATGCCCCGTCCTCGTCGCCTGACCGGATTTCACTGGCGGCTGGTCAAGCCTGTTTTACCGTTTGCCCTGGGTATGTCGTTCAGCACCGTACTGTGGATGCTGCAAACCCAGTTGGATAAGGTGCTGCTTTCCAAAGCGCTTACGTTGCAGGAATACGGCTATTTCTCTTTAGTTGCCCTGATCGCGACCGGCATTCTGTCGCTGACCAATCCCCTTGTACAAACGCTGTTGCCACGCCTGACCATGCTGACAGCAGAAGGCCGAATGACTGAGATGCGGGCGTTATACCTGAACGTATCACGTCTGTTTTGCAGTGTGCTGTTTCCCATGGCTGGTGTGATCGCCTTTCATGGACAAGCGCTTCTCCATGCCTGGACAGGCAACGCCGAGGCCGCGCTCTGGAGCGGTCCTGTCCTGGTCTGGTACATCCTTGGCAGCGCGTTACTGGCCATGAGCGGGTTTCAATTCTATCTGCAATATGCCCATGGCCAACTGCGGATGCATGTCTGGTTTGGTATCTGCTCAACGGCCATCAGCGTGCCGCTCATGGCTTATGCCATTCTGACTCATGGCGCGCTAGGGGCTGCCGGGGTATGGTTTGCGGTCAGCCTTGCCTCACTGGTCATCTGGCCTCATATCGTTCATGAGCGGTATTCACCGGGCCTCAGCTTCCTTTGGTTGTCGGACCTTTTGCGTATAGCCGGCATGACCGCCCTCGGCCTGGCGGTAGGCGACTGGCTGCTGCCAGCCCTGGATGGCAACCAACGGATCGAGACCTTTATAGGTCTGGCGGGACGAGGACTGCTCTGTCTGCTGCTGGTGTTTGTGTCTGCCAAAGCCGTATTTTCAAAACCGTATCTCTTGGATCAAACCCCGAGCGTTTAATCATGGAAGCAAGAACCGAACAGGTCATCAGGGAGCACTGGGGTGCTGATGAGAAACCGCTGGTCAGTGTTGTCTGCCTGACCTTCAACCAAGCGGCGTTCATCCGAGAAACGCTGGAGGGCTTTCTGATTCAGGAGACGCGGTTTCCCTTCGAGGTCATCGTGCATGACGACGCTTCGACGGATGGAACACAAGCCATCATCCAGGAATATGCCGCACGCTATCCCTCCATCATCAAGCCTATCTACCAGCAGCAGAACCAATACAGCCTGGGTGTTCCGTTCATTACTAAAATCTTTGCCTCGCTGGACACCCCTTATATTGCCATTTGCGAAGGTGATGATTTTTGGACGGACCCGCACAAGCTACAGCTGCAGGTCGACTTTCTTGAGCGCCATGAAGACTATGTGATGGCGTTTCACGACGCCTATATGTTCAACGAGCAGGGCATCATCCGAAACGTTCAACTGGCCGGACTGCATCGGCGCGATGCAAGTCAGCAGGAACTGCTGCGGGCTCGGTACTTTTCTACGCTCACCGTCTGCTTTCGCAATGTGATCAAGGCCCTTCCGCCCGAGCTGCACGGTGTGCGTATGGAGGACATGTGCTGGTGGTCATTGCTGGGCGCTCACGGCAAAGGCAAGTACATGAAAGAAATCCGTCCGGCTGCCTACCGTGTGCACAAGAATGGTGTCTTGTCGATGCGTCCGCAAAAGCACCGCACCGCCATGAGCCTGCACGCCTACTACAGCCTGGCCCGCTACTACCAGCGCATCGGCCAGCAAGACCTGTATGAATATTTCATGACCCAGGTATTCAGCCAGTCTCTGATTGTAATGACCCACCGCAACCGCATTCAGGCCTTCCTGCAATTGGCCCGCAAGGTTCTATTCAAACCCTTCACCAACATTATTCCTTCGGTCATTCGAAAATGATCAGACTTTCCTCAGCGGTATTGCTGCCCTGCAATACCGCTTCTGGCCCAAGAACGCTTACGCGAACGCACGCCTACCCGATTCCTGTCATGCCGTGCAAGGAGAAGCACCATGCTTAAAACGATTTCGATGATGCAGCCCTACCTGTTTCCTTACCTGGGCTACTTTCAGTTGATCGCCGCCAGTGACGTCTTTGTGCTGGTCGATGACCTGCAGTTCGTCAAAGGCTCCTGGATGAACCGCAACCGGGTATTAACTCACGATGGTCAGCCCAAGCTGATTACCTTTCCGCTGCGTAAGGGCAGCCGCCGGGCCGCTATCAATGAGCGCTGGCTGTCAGAGACGTTCGACCAGGAAGCAGACGCACTGCTTACCATGCTTGAGCACACCTACAAGAAAGCCCCCTATAAAACAGAAGTCCTGGCGCTGCTCAAAAGCATCTTTGCCAATCCGGATCGTAACCTTGCGCGGTTCGCCGAAAACTCGATTCGAGCCCTGTGCCGGTATATGAAAATCGAGACGCCCATCCTGATGCTTTCAGAACTGGCGGATACCCGGGCGATGGATAAGCAGGACCGCATCATTCGGATCGTTCAGCAGTTAGAAGGCACCTGCTACCTCAACTCAATAGGCGGCGTCCCGCTCTACTGTCCTGACTATTTCGCCGATCATGGGCTGCAATTGCGCTTCATCAAGATGGATGAAGTGACCTATCCTCAGCTTACCGCTGAGTTCGTCCCTTCCCTTTCCATTATCGACGTGCTGATGTTCAATTCAGCGGAGTCTGTAAAAGAACTGCTTACTCGCTATACGTTGATAGAGGGCGTGGCACACTCGGACTCACAGGTTGAGGTTGATACAATCCAGCCTGAGTGTGCAGTCATATAGACGCGATCACTTGACGGGTGTATCAGTATCAATAGGCAGGCTACTGTGTTTTCAATACGATACCGCAGCCTGCCATCATAACGATTTACTCAGACTACCCTGTAACGAAAGACTTTTTTGCAGTCCTCACGCCGTTGGGTTTAAGATCGTCAACAACACCTGAGCGTGTTCTGCTGCATCCCTTCCCAAGCCTGTCAGATAACCACCGTCGACTTGACTGATCAGGCCCTTTTCATGAAGTCGCTTGATACCGGCCAGGACTTCTTGCGTGGCGTCGTGGTGCACCTTTAAACCGGCCAGACTGTTGCTGAGGTCATATCGAGCCAGAAGGTTCATTTCTTCGATGAGTTCTTGGGTATACGGCATGGCGTGTCCTTATTTAAGTAACCCTCTTTCTGAGTCTAGCTGCCCTGCTTCAAAAAGCCTGCCTGAGAAAATGTTTCACTTTAAATCACATGCGGTATGCCGTTATCCGCTTATGGCCATATACAACACCAGTGCTGAAGCCATAACGTAAACCGCACTATGCAAAAAGGTGTTCATGATGCGCTTCCCTCACGTTTGATGACAGGAAGGAGCCTAATAGTCATCCAGATCTGGAAAAAGCCAGTACACTAGGAATGACTGTCAACCAGGAAGAGACTCAGGCCATGCAATTTGAGGATTTAAGGCTGTTTGTAACTACGATCAACGAGCAGAGCTTTACCGCTGCGGCAGAAAAGCTGGGGCTTTCCAAACAGTACGTCAGCCGAAGAACCATGGCGCTGGAAGAGGAACTGGGTGTACGCCTGCTCAACCGGACGACACGCAGCCTGAAACCTACTGACCTGGGCATGACCCTTTATGAGCGTGCCGTTCGGATTCTGGATGAAGTCAACGAGACGCAGGAGTTGGTATCCAGCCAGGGGGTGAACGTTCGCGGGACTTTACGTGTTTCGGCCCCGATGACGTTTGGTACGTTGCATGTCAGCCCGCTGTTGCCCAGGTTCATGCAAGAGAATCCATTGATCAGTCTGGAACTGGACCTTAATGATCGAGCAGTAGACCTGGTGGCCGAGGGGTATGACATGGCGATCCGCGGCGGGATGCTGGAGGATTCTACACTTATCGCCAAGCGTCTGATGGACATTCCAATGACGGCCTGCGCAAGCCCGGCGTACCTGGAGCGCCACTCAACCCCCGAAACACCGGATGATTTGCGTCACCATGAGTGCTTGCTTTACGGCCATGTGAAAAGCGTAGAGTGGAAATTTCAAACCCAGGGCCAGCTCGTATGCGTACCCGTGAAAGGCAAGCTGCGGACCAACAACGGGGAAGTTGTCCGGGACGCGGCGGTGGCCGGTCTTGGCATTGCCTATCTGCCGGTTTTCATTGTCAGTGACGCGCTCAACGATGGGCGTTTGCAGCCGGTCTTACAAGCGCACCAGCCACCCACTTCAGCCTTCTATGCGGTCTACCCTCAGCATCGTCAGTCATCCCGAGCCGTCCAGACATTCGCCAACTTCCTCAAGGACCATCTGGCGGTGTAGGTATGCCCATAGTCCGCGCAACCCTCAGGCTTGCCGCATGACCTGCTGGTCTCCCGAGCGGCGCCAGCTAAGCGGTGTGCATCCTACCGTCTTTGTGAATACACGGGTGAAGTGTGATTGATCTGAAAAACCACATTCCGCACCGATCTGGCTTATCGGCAAACACGTGTTCAGAAGCATCCGCTTGGCCTTGGCAATTCGTAATTGCTGATACCAGTCACGTGGCGAAACGCCTGTGTTTTTCTTGAAGGCTCGGGAAAAATGGCTTCTTGACAACGAGCAGGCACTGGCGATTTCGGATACCGATAGGCCATCGTCCAACTGCTCCATCATCAGACGCTTGGCCAGTTGCTCCTGCCAGCGAGACAAGGCAATCCGATCCTCACTCGGTAAGGTCACGTGCAAAGCGTCTGGCAAAAGGCGGGCTTGCAGTTCATCTATCAAGGTACGGCTGATCGGACCTTCCCCGTCTTGAACGCTATCAAGCGTTTCGAGGAGGCGCTGCATAAGTACCTGCGCAGTGTTGGGAACACTCGATCCAGGCTTTTCAGCCGTAATTGCAGGTAAGCGGTACGATAGCTTGGAACCCAGCGTGGCCATTGCAACGCTCCTTGAGGCGGTAAGGTTGGTGTCCAGTATCGGCTCTGGGAACCCTTAAGGTCCTTGTCTTAAGTTGAAGCGTTCTTAAACGAAAATACCTGCTTGTCATCAATGATTAACATGTGATCGCAACGCCTTTATCTCAGGCGTAACGAAAAAGGCCGGCTCCCCAGAGGGAGTCGGCCTAAAAGTACTAGCGTTGCTTGGAAAAGATCTGAACCGATCCTTAAGATTTCTTAATCAACGCGTCGACAATATTTCTGGGTGCCTCTGCATAGCGTGAGAACTCCATCGAGTAGCTGGCACGACCTTGTGACATCGAACGTACATCAGTCGCATAGCCAAACATTTCGCCCAACGGAACCTCGGCCCGAACCACCTTGCCGGAAAGGGTATCTTCCATGCCTTGAATCAGGCCCCGCCGACGGTTGAGGTCTCCCATTACATCACCCATGTAGTCTTCAGGTGTCACCACCTCGACCTTCATGATTGGCTCGAGCAGTACCGCGCCCCCTTTCTGGGACAGCTGCTTGGTTGCCATCGAGGCGGCGATCTTGAATGCCATCTCGTTGGAGTCCACATCATGGTAAGAGCCGTCGAAGACCGTGGCCTTGAGACCTAGCAAGGGATACCCGGCGAGCACACCATTCTTCATCTGCTCTTCGATACCCTTTTGAATGGCCGGGATATATTCCTTGGGAATCACGCCACCCACGACCTCACTAGTAAACACCAGACCCTCCTCGCCTTCATCAATGGGTGCAAATCGAATCCAGCAATGACCGAACTGCCCACGACCACCCGACTGGCGAACAAACTTGCCTTCGATCTCGCAGGTGTTGCGTATGGTCTCGCGATAGGCCACCTGAGGTTTACCAATATTCGCTTCGACGTTGAATTCACGCCGCATGCGGTCGATGAGGATATCGAGGTGCAACTCGCCCATCCCAGAGATGATGGTCTGCCCGGTTTCCTCGTCGGTCTTGACGCGGAAAGAAGGGTCTTCCTGGGCCAGTTTGCCCAGGGCAATCCCCATCTTTTCCTGGTCAGCCTTGGTCTTGGGCTCAACCGCTACGGAGATAACCGGCTCGGGGAAATCCATACGCTCCAGGATGATGGGCTTTTCAACCGAACACAGAGTGTCACCGGTCGTCACGTCCTTCATGCCGATCAAGGCGGCGATGTCGCCTGCGCGAACCTCCTTGATTTCTTCCCGCGTGTTGGCATGCATCTGCACCATACGGCCGACGCGCTCCTTCTTGCCTTTTACCGAGTTGAGTACCGAGTCACCTGATGAAAGCACGCCCGAATACACCCGCGCAAAAGTCAGGGTGCCCACGAAGGGATCTGTAGCGATCTTGAACGCCAGCGCCGAAAAAGGCTCGTTATCGTCGGCATGGCGCTCGTCAGTCCGCTCGGCATCGTCAGGATGCACGCCTTTGATGGCGGGAATCTCGGTAGGTGACGGTAGGTAGTCGATGACCGCGTCGAGTACCAAGGGTACACCCTTGTTCTTGAAGGATGAGCCACATACAGCCGGAACGACTTCACCCGCCAGTGTCCTCAGCCGCAGACCCGTGCGGATTTCATCGTTGGTCAGGGGCTCCCCTTCCAGGTATTTGCTCATGAAGTCTTCATTGGCTTCGGCGGCAGCCTCGACCATGCGCTCGCGCCACTCCTCGGCCTCAGCCTGCAGCTCGGCAGGAATGTCCTCCTCACGATAGGTCATCCCCTGATCATCATCATTCCAGTAGATGGCCTTCATCTTCAGCAGATCGATCTGGCCGACAAAGTTCTCTTCACGGCCAATCGGCAGCTGAATCGGAACCGGAGTATGACCCAGGCGTTTCTTGATCTGGTCAACGACGCGCAGGAAGTCCGCTCCCGCACGGTCCATCTTGTTCACATACGCAATACGAGGCACATGGTATTTGTCTGCCTGACGCCAGACCGTCTCGGATTGAGGTTCTACACCATCCGCACCGCTGAACACCACGACCGCGCCATCGAGTACCCGCAGCGAGCGCTCCACCTCAATGGTGAAGTCCACGTGCCCAGGCGTATCGATGATGTTGATCCGGTATTTGTCGAACTGCTTGGTCGAGCCAGACCAGAATGCAGTAGTCGCCGCGGACGTAATGGTGATGCCGCGCTCCTGCTCCTGCACCATCCAGTCCATGGTCGCGGCGCCATCATGCACCTCGCCCATCTTATGGTTCACGCCGGTGTAGAAGAGGATTCGCTCGGTTGTGGTGGTTTTACCAGCATCCACGTGAGCGACGATGCCGATGTTGCGATAGCGGTCGATAGAGGTCGTTCGGGCCATAGAAGATTCTCCTAGAAACCAGCATGGGTCAGCCGGCAGACAGGCGATACGGATATCCGCCCGGGTTGCAATAACAATAGACTGACTTACGAGGCTTGTATTGAACGTTTGTGCGTATCGCTAAAGGGAGCCTGTCTGATTGAGCAGACTCGTCTTACTGTCAACCAGATGGAGACTTTTTTACGCATTTCAAGTGGTTTATCACCCCACTCGATCGCTTTACTCTTGGTCGCATACCGATACAGGTAACAACATACCGTTGATTGACCAGGAGACCGAACATGTTAGCCCTTCGTAAAGCAACCGAACGTGGATTTGCCAACCATGGCTGGCTCAAGTCTTTCCACACCTTTTCCTTTGCCAATTACCGCAACCCCCAAGAACAGGGGTTTTCGGATCTGTTGGTCATCAACGATGACCGAGTCGCCCAGGGAAAAGGGTTCGGCACTCACCCTCATCGGGATATGGAGATCTTTTCCTATGTGCTCGAAGGTGCGCTCGAGCACAAGGACACCCTGGGTACAGGGTCCGTCATTCATCCGGGCGACGTGCAGCTCATGAGCGCCGGCACGGGAGTAGCCCACAGTGAATACAACCACTCCCAGAGCGATCCCGTACACTTTTTGCAGATCTGGATTGTGCCCAACGCTCGAGGTGCTGAGCCTCGCTACCAGCAAACGCACTTCAGCGCGGATAGCAAACGTGGCCGGTTGCGCCTGATCCTTTCACCTACAGGTGAGCAGGGCTCACTGGAAATTCGTCAGGATGCTCGTGTCTACGCCGGTCTGTTCGACGGTGAAGAGCAGGCGACTCTAACGCTGGGATCAAACCGCTACGCCTATGTGCATGTAGCCCAGGGGCAGATCGAACTCAATGGCCAGACACTGGCGGAGGGAGACGGTGTACGTGTGCGTAACGAGCAGGTGCTTACGCTAGCCAACGGCAAGCAGGCCGAGGTTATCGTCTTTGACCTGCGCCCCAATGAGCTGCCCATGATGCCATGATCGACGAGGGCCTCGAGTGGTCGAGGCCCTATCAGCCTCCGCTGTCGCTAACCGTAAACACAGTGTTTACGCCCCGCCTAGACATAAGGCCCACAACCCCACGTAGCCAGACGGAATACCTCCTTCCTTGACGCTAAGCAGATCACACGTTTACGAGGTCCATAGCGTTGCCGTAATAGGACTTCAGCGATGGATACTACTGTTGCTGCACGACAGGAGACCCGATCGATTCAGCCGATGGTCTGGCCTATAAAAAAGACGCCACGTAGGCGCCTGAGGGCATGTCTTCCATCCAAAGGAGCATCAGAAGACATGCATAACCTTAATTAAGGACGGTCTCGGCTCCAACCTCCGCCAAGGCTCTTGAACAGATTGATCTGTGACAAGGCCAGCTGAAGCCTGGTGTCTATCAGGGTATTTTCAGCCTGATACAGCGTGCGCTGACTATCCAATTGCGTCAGGTACTCATCGAGCCCCTGCTGATACCGTTGCTGTGCAAGGACAAGGCTTCGGGCAGCGCTATCACGAAGCCGCTCCTGAGCGTCGAGCTGACGCTGAAGTGGCTGACGCGCAACCAGCTCATCGGACACCTCTTTGAAAGCGGTCTGTATGGATTTTTCATATTCCGCCACACTGATCTCTTTGCGCAGTGTCGCGACCTCAAGCTGTGCGCGGTTACGACCGCCTGTGAAAATTGGCAGGTTGATCTGAGGCGTAAAACTCCATGAGCGATTACCGCCGTTGAACAGGTCTGAAAGTTCTGCGCTGCTAAAACCGGTATTGCCCGTGAGACTGATGCTTGGAAAGAACGCAGCGCGCGCAGCTCCGATAGTGGCGTAATTGGCTTTCAGCCGGGCTTCGGCAGCCTGTATATCCGGTCGGCGGGTCAGCAGATCTGCCGGAAGCCCGGCGGGTAAGGGCTTGTCCAACCCTTGCCTTTCCAGCGAAAGGGCGGGCGACAGATCATGAGGTAATGGTTGACCGAGCAGGAGAGCCATCGCATTGTCCGCCTGTCCTATACTACGCTCCAATGTGGCAAGATCACTGGCAGTTGTCTCTAGCAGTGTCTGGGCCTGAGCGATATCCAGTTCAGAACCAATCCCATAGTCGAAACGTTGATGAATCAATTCCAGACTCTGCTGACGGCTCTCATAGGCCTGCCGGGTTATGGCCATTCTCTCGCGCAGGGCACGCTGGTTGGTATAGGCCGTAGCGATTTCAGCGATCAGTGATAGCTCAACCGAACGTCGCGTCTCCTGCAACGCCAGATATTCACCCAAGGCTGCATCTCGAAGATTGCGGACACGGCCAAAGAGGTCCACTTCGTACGTGCTCAGCCCTACCCCTACGGTATACAGGTTGGTGACCTGGCTTCCACTGCTTACGGCCTGAGCCGGTAGCCCACCGGTGTTTTCCAGCCCGAGCGATGGGGAGCGCTGACGGGTTGCCGAGCCGCTTACGCTCACATTCGGCAACAGGTCCGCCCGCTGGATTCTGTATTGCGCCCGCGCCTCTTCAACGCGAAGCACTGCCATACGCAGGTCACGGTTCTGATTCAGCCCAATCTCGATAAGCCGACGCAGGCGCGGATCTGTAAACAATGCCTGCCAGTCCGGAACCGTTTCAGCTGGGTTCACCGGGGCTGATACCACCGGATAGTCCGCTGGTATAGGTGCAGGGGGCTGCTCGTAGGTAGGCGCCAAAGAGCAGGCACCCAGCAGGCCGGCCAGCAGAAGAACAGTCAACTTACTCATGGCGCTGCCCTCCTCTGGCTTGCGAGCGGGTAAGGCGAGAGACCCAATGCATGACGCTCACAAAAAACACCGGAACAAAGACAACCGCGAAGGTAGCAGTCAGCATGCCACCGATCACGCTTGTGCCAATGGCCTGTTGACTGGCGGAGCTGGCACCCGTCGCAATAGCCAGGGGAACCACACCCAGGATAAATGCAAGCGAGGTCATTACGATCGGACGCAGACGCAGACGTGCTGCCTCGACGGTGGCCTGGAATAGGCTATGGCCCTGGTCATGAAGACTCTTGGCAAACTCGATGATCAGAATCGCATTTTTTGCCGACAGTCCAATGATGGTGATGAGCCCAACCTTGAAGAACACATCGTTTGGCATGCCCCGCAGGACGACTGCGACTACGGCACCCAGGATGCCCAGTGGTACGACCAGCAGAACGGCTGTTGGAATCGACCAACTCTCGTAAAGCGCGGCCAGAACCAAAAAGACAATCAACAAGGACAGTCCCAGCAACAAGGGAGCTTGTGCGCCGGAGGTCTTTTCCTGAAGCGAAAGCCCTGTCCATTCCAGACCAAATCCCTGAGGCAGCTGATCGACCAGACGCTGTATTTCATCCATGGCTTCGCCTGTACTGTGCCCCGCCGAAGGCTCACCCGAAAGGCTGACCGCGGGATAGCCGTTGTAGCGGGTTAGCTGCGCCGGTCCCGTGGTCCACGTTACTTCGCAAAAGGCAGCCAGGGGCACCATCTTGCCGGACGCGTTACGCACCTCAAGCTTGAGGATATCCTCTGCCTGAAGGCGGGAATCGGCCTCGGCCTGAACAATGACCTGCTGCATGCGGCCCAGGTTGGGGAAATCATTCACGTAGGCCGAACCCATGGCAGTTGAAAGCAAGTTGCTGATATCGGCGAACGAGACACCCAGAGCGCTCGCCTGGAGCCGATCGACTTTGACCTCTACCTGTGGCGCTTCGGCCAACGCGGTCTCCCGTACGTTTGCCAGTAGGGCGCTTTTTGCAGCGGCAGACAGCAATGTATCCCGCGCCTTCTGCAAAGCCTCGTATCCTTTTCCGCTTCTGTCCTGCAGACGTAGCTCAAAGCCGCTGGAAGTCCCAAGCCCTTCGATTGGCGGCGGGCTGAGCGAATAGGCAATGGCATCCTGCAGTCCGGCAAATGCCATATTGGCACGCTCGGCAATGGCGTCGGCCGAATCTTCGACACGGCGTTCGGCCCAATCCTTTAATGTGGTAAATGCCAGAGCTGCATTCTGCCCGCTGCCGGAAAAGCTGAAGCCCAGCACCATGGTGGTATTGGCTACGCCAGGTTCCGTAGCATTGTGCGCTTCGATCTGCCGTGCGATTTCAATTGTGCGGTTCTGGCTGGCTCCGGGCGGCAGCTGGATATCGGTAATGGTAAAGCCCTGATCCTCGATAGGCAGAAACGAAGACGGCAGGCGAGTAAAGAGCAGCATGAGCCCTGCAAGCAGCACACCGTAGACCAGCATGTAACGACCTGTACGGCGTATGGCATTGGCGACCCAACGCTGGTAGCCGTCCGCGGCATGATCAAACCGTCGGTTGAACCATCCAAAAAATCCTTTCTTCTCGTGATGTACACCGTGCGGTATCGGCTTGAGTAGCGATGCGCACAGCGCAGGTGTCAAGCTCAGCGCCAGAAACGCCGACAATAGAATCGAAACCGCCATCGAGACAGAAAACTGCTGGTAAATGATTCCGACCGAGCCCGGCATGAATGCCATCGGAATGAATACGGCCGTCAGCACCAGCGTGATTCCGATAATCGCACCGGTAATTTCTGTCATGGCTTTTCGCGTGGCATCCCGAGGCGTCAGGCCTTCGCTGGCCATGATTCGCTCGACGTTCTCAACGACGACAATAGCGTCGTCCACCAGGATACCGATCGCCAATACCATGCCAAACATGGTGAGCACGTTGATGGAAAATCCTAGGGCCAACATGCAGGCAAATGTCCCCATCAAGGCCACAGGAACTACCAGTGCAGGTATCAGGGTATAACGGAGGTTTTGCAGAAACAGAAACATGACGGCAAAGACCAGCACCATGGCTTCGATCAAGGTATGAACCACCTTTTCGATCGAGACCTTGACGAACGGCGACGTATCGTAAGGAATGTCGTAGTTCACACCGGCCGGGAAGTAGTGTGACAGCTCTTCCATCTTGGCTTTGACCAAGGTAGCCGTGCTCATCGCATTACCGCCTGGCGCTAGCTGGATAGCCACAGCGGTGGTCGGCTTGCCATTGAGGCGAGTCCCGAACTGATAGCTTTGGCTGTCCACTTCGACCCGTGCGACATCACCTACGGTAACCGTCGATCCGTCGGCGTTGGCCTTGAGTACGATCGTCGAGAATTCCTCAGGTGTAGACAGCTGCCCTTTCACCTGTACGGCTGCGGTAATTTCCTGCGTGCTGCGGGTAGGCAAGTCGCCGATACTACCGGCGGGCACTTGCACATTCTGATCGCTGATCGCCTGGCTGACATCGGCCGGCGTCAGGTTGAAAGCTACCAGTTTTTGCGGATCAATCCATACTCGCATAGCGCGCTCGGCACCAAACAGCTGGGCCTTGCCCACACCTTCGATACGCTTGAGCTCATTAACGACGTTACGCGCCATGTAGTCGCTCAGACCGGTTTCATCCAGGCGTCCATCGGTAGACGTCAATGTGATCAGCATCAGAAACCCGGCCGAGACCTCTTCGATCTCCAGACCTTGCTGCGTAACCGCTCGAGGCAGTCTGGACTCGATCGTTTTCAAGCGGTTCTGTATATCGACCTTGCCCAGCTCCGGATCAGTACCTGGTTTAAACGTGACCGTAAGCGTCGCCATTCCCTGGCTGCTGCTGGAGGAGAAATAGAGCAGGTGATTGACCCCATTAAGCTCCTGCTCGATCAGACTGACAACACTTTCATCCAGGGTTTGCGCCGTGGCGCCCGGGTAGGTTGCGGTAATCTCGATCTGGGGGGGCGCAACATTGGGATACTGCGCCACCGGAAGATTGGGAATGGCCAGCACACCTGCCAGCAGAATGAACAGGGCGACGACCCAGGCAAATACCGGGCGCCTGATAAAGAAGTCTGGCATTATCGGGCTTCCTTGTCGGCAGGTGCATCGGTTGTAATTCCTGCCTCTTCTGCCTGGACAGGCATCCCCGGCCTGACGTATTGCAGGCCTGCAACGATTACGCGGTCACCTTCATGCAGTCCTTCGTCGATGATCCAGCGATCATTCTGGGCACCGCCAAGACGGACCGTCCGTTCCTCAACCTGATTCTGAGCGTTGACCAGCAAAACATTAGCCTGCCCTGCCGAGTCGCGCTGAACAGCCCGCTGCGGAACACTGATACCTCGCTCGTTCCTGGCCTGTTCAAGGCGCACTCGAACAAAGCTGCCGGGCAGCAAGTCAGCCTGCGGATTGGGAAACTGGCTACGCAGGGTGATCTGCCCTGTGCTTTGATCCACTGTAAGGTCCGAGAACAGCAGTTTTCCGGCTATTGGATACGCTGTACCGTCATCCTGTACGAGCGTTACGGCGGCCTGGTCCTCCCCTACGGTTTGTAACTGCCCCTCCCGCAGCGCACGGCGCAACACGTTGATCTGTCGGGTGGATTGAGTCACATCGGCATAAATAGGCTCGAGTTGCTGAATAATAGCCAGAGGCGTGGCGCTATCCTGCCCTACCAACGCGCCTTCCGTGACCAATGCCTTGCCGATGCGCCCGGAGATGGGTGCTGTGACGGTGGCATACCCCAGATTGAGCCGGGCACGTTTGAGCGTGGCCTGCGCAGCAGAGACTTCGGCTTCTGCCTGCAAAAAGGCAGCGTGCGCATTTTCGAAGTCCTGCTGGCTGACGGCGTGAGTCTTGATCAATGCAGAATAACGCTCGGCCTGCAAATGGGCCTGATAGCGATTGGCCTGGGCTTTTTTCAGGCCTGCCACGGCGCTGTCGACGTCCGCCTGCAGCGGCGCGGGGTCAATCCGAAACAATACGTCGCCTTGCTTGACCTGGCTTCCCTCACGGTAAACCCGTTGCAGCAGAACGCCTGCTACGCGGGCTCTCACTTCCGCCACTCGGGGCGCTACCAAACGGCCATTGAGTTCAGTCACCAAGCTAAGCGGCTGAGGTTTGATCGTCTCGACGGTGACAGACGTATCGGGTGCTTGCTGTGCAGAGGGCGCTGGGCGGTCACATCCTGTCAGCGCTAGTAACATCAATAAGCAAAAGGGGCGTAGGGAAAACTTAACGGGCGGCATCATGGTGTGCATCCTTCAGGAACAGCGCCATGCTAAAAGCCCCGCCCTGTCGGCTTTGTAAAAGCTTGTAGGGCATTTGTTAAAAAGTGTAATGACCGCTACAGAAGCTGTCGGGTTTGTTTATGCTCTTTCAAACCCTTCAGCGTGTCCTGCTATGCCTACCATCCTGCTGGTCGAAGACGATACCGCCCTGGCTGAACTGATTGCCACCTACCTGACACGTCATGCCTTCGCGGTTTCCATACTGTCCCGGGGCGACGAGGTTCAAGCGCATGTCCGGAAAAGATACCCGGATCTGGTCATCCTGGATCTTATGCTGCCGGGGCTTGATGGCTTGCAGGTGTGCCGCCAGCTCCGCGCAGACCATGCTGGCCTTCCTATTCTCATGCTCACCGCCCGCGACGATAGTCATGATCAAGTGGTCGGTCTCGAGTTGGGAGCGGATGACTACGTCACCAAACCCTGTGAACCACGGGTGCTATTGGCCAGGATTCGTACGCTGCTCCGGCGCAGCCAGCCGGAAACAGTTCGCAAAGATGCTTCGCGTGTCACCTTTGGTCGTCTGGAAATCGATTTAACCGAACGGGTTGTTCAGTGGCGGGACCAGCCGATCGAGCTGTCATCAGGCGAATTCGATCTTCTGGTAGCCCTGACTCGTCATGCCGGTGAAGTACAGAGTCGAGACCAGCTCTTGCAACAGGTACGTGGTATCGAGTTTAACGGTATCGATCGCTCCATTGATGTCGCCATCTCGAAGTTGCGCCGCAAATTCGAAGATACCTCTGGCGAAGCGCGCAGGATCAAAACGGTTTGGGGCAAGGGCTATCTCTTCAGCCGCTCCGAGTGGGAAGACTAGGATGTACCGGTCATGCTGAAGGTTCTGATCCGTTTATACCTGGTGGTGCTGGTTACCTTCAGCCTCGCCAACTATGTAGTGCCCGAACTTGTCGTTTCATTGTCCAAAGATCGTTACATTGCATGGAATCTGGATCAGTTCAGAGGTCAGATGGCCTTGATCCAGCAACGATTCCTGGAGCGCCCCAAAACAGAATGGGCTCAGTTAGAAAGGGAACTCAAGACCTCTTTTGCACCGCTTGAGGTCAGTCTTCGAGAAATGGCAAACGCTCAGTTGAGTCCGGATGAGCGTGAACAACTTGAACAAGGGCTCATGGTCATACACCTCGGTGAGTATGGCCTGCCTGATACGGTCATGGCTCCGCTGGACAATGAGCATTTCATAGAAGAGTCCAGCCCCCCCCTTCCTCTGGATATCAACCTGCTGTTCTGGGCCATGAACGTCCTGACAGGCGCAGCGCTTCTGGCCTGTCTGCTGCTCTGGCTACGTCCTCATTGGCGGGACCTGGAATCGCTGAGGCGTACCGCCTCGGCATTGGGCAGGGGAAACCTGTCTGCCCGAACTCACCTCTCCTCACGGTCCAACATTGCCGAGCTGGGCCATGTATTCGACTCGATGGCCACCGATATCGAGCGCCTGCTCAATCAGCAGCAGGAGCTGCTCAATGCAGTATCCCATGAACTTCGCACTCCGCTTTCCCGGCTCGACTTCGGCCTGGCCCTGGCGTTGTCCGAAGATATTCCAGAAGCCTCTCGTACCCGCCTACTGGACATGACCCGTCACGTTCGCGAGCTGGACGAACTGGTACTGGAGCTGTTGTCTTACAGTCGGCTGCACAGCGTGGCCGCTCAGTTGGAGCGGGTCGAACTCAATCTGGGTGAGTTTATCGATAGCATCGTTGGAGGGTTCGCTGAAGAACTGGAGCAGCGTGGAATCCTCTTGGAGGTGGACATGGCGATGGAGAAACAGCGAGTAAGTCTGGAGCCTCGTCTGACAGCCAGAGCATTACAGAACCTGATCCGAAATGCCATTCGCTACTGTAACCACCGCATCCGCCTGAGCGTAAGTGCTTTGGATCAGGATCATTATCAGATCACAGTTGAAGATGACGGCATTGGCATCCCGGAGGCAGAGCATGAAAAGATCTTCGAGCCCTTTTACCGGCTCGACCGCAGCCGCGACCGCACAACAGGCGGCTTCGGGCTTGGCCTTGCCATCAGCCGCAGAGCGATCGAGACTCAAAACGGGACATTAGCTGCAGACACCTCACCCTTGGGCGGCGCACGTTTCCGCCTGAACATGTCATTTCATACGTAGCAACCGAGAGACTCTATGTTCTTTTCTCTACTGGCCGCCACCTTTGTCGTTGCATTCATCACTTCCGCCACAGTCGTCGCCTTGTTCAACCATTCGACCAAGGCTGTCCTGGCCCGAATTATCAAGGATGACGTCAGTAGCGCCTGGCATCGATACATCACGTTCGCCAGCTTTGTGGTAGGTATTTCAGGTGGCGTGCGAATTTACGATCTTGAGCGCTATATCAGCGCGCAGACTACGGATGCTCAGGTACTAGTGCTTAATTCAGAACGCTGGACGCTCGAGATCTATCGCTCGTTGATTGAAACATTACAAAGCATCGCCTGGATGTATCTTGTCGTGTTTGTCGTTGCGTTGATTGCCTTTGTGATTGTTCGCGGAATCGAGGCTCGACATTCAAGATCCTGATGATGCCAATACCACAACTAGCGTTTTGGATGCATGCAAAGGTTATTAGGCTTATTGTGCTTGCGAATAGATGACTACATTCGCCCACCGAGCATGCTCACGACAACCAAACCAAGTGGATATAAAGTCCATACAAAGGCCGCACATGCCCAGTGACAACAGTAAGCGTCCGTGGGGGGCTGAACCGGATATGCGGCTCGGGTAGGCCAGATCCTTAACCAGCGATGGATACCGTTACTTGGGTCCTACGGTAAGAAACCGAGCCAAGCGTGGCGATAACGACAGAACTCACGAACCAACGCGTCACGCTTGGCATGATGAAAGGCGCCGATGCAAAGGTAATCAGCAGGTTACTCCCAATAAAGCCACCCAATATGCGAACCTCAAAATAAGGTGGCATAGATGTAGAATGTTCATGACTAACGTACGGTTTAAGGGATCAATCAGGCCGGTTCCGGGGCAGCAATGGCGGTTGGCATGGTAGCTCTCCAGCTGCAATGAATGTACGACAACTTTTGTCGAAGTGCGCCGCGGGAGCTTGAACGGTTGTGCTGTGTTTGGAACGTATGTGCTATTGATTGCGCTTTTTAGGCCGTTCCTCTGCTTTCGAGTGCCTATCACTGCACACTTGATTAACCGAGGTCAGGCAGCTTTAACCAACAGGCAGGCTCTCGGCTTTATTGTCCACCAAAATGTGACTATTTTTCGTTTTTCACCTAGTTACTTATTTAATCAGGCGACATTAAGCTTTCTTTCATACCGCTTCGGCACCTCCGCGAAGCCCTTGAACCCTTAATGGAAGAACTGAACATGACTAATTTGAACGCCTCTCAAGCCTATACCGCCACTATTGGACGCCTGTTGCTAGGTACACTGTTTCTGTTCAGCGGTATTGGCAAGCTGGCCGCGCCTGCTGCAACCATGGGTTACATCGGGTCCGTCGGCATACCGTTTCCACTTCTGGCCTACTTGGGGGCGATTGGCGTTGAGCTAGGGTTGGCCAGCCTGTTGCTTGTGGGCTACAAGACCCGCTGGGTAGCAGCCATCATGGCAGGCTTTACCCTCATGACTGCGGTGGTCTTCCACAATAACCTTGCTGATCAGAACCAGCTGATCCACTTTCTGAAGAACATCGCCATTACCGGTGGCCTGTTGCAGGTCGTAGCCTTCGGTAGCGGCGCCTTCAGCTTGGACGGCGCTCTTAGCAAACGTCGTCTCGCTCTCGCCTGACTTGATACCGCACGGTACGCCGCCTAAAAGGCGTACCGCCCTGCCCCGCACGATCAAAGAGACCCGCCGCCATGCCGTCCGTAATGAGCGCCTTGCTGACTGGAAATGCCGTGTTGCTGTTCGTGAATGTCTTCGCCGAGCAGTTGGGCGCACCGTTACCGTCCTATCCGTTTCTGGTCGCTTCAGGCGCCTCTGCCGACGCACCCATGAGGCTGGTCGAGTTTCTATTGCTCGCTTCGTTGGCGTGTGTCCTTGCAGACCTAGCCTGGTACTGGGCAGGTCGTCGTCACGGCGAGCGTATTCTCGCATGGCTTGCAAAACTACCCTTCTCTCATCGTAGGAACGCCGGTACCTGCTCGGCTCGCTTCGCAGAGCGGGGCGCTCAATGGTTGCTGGTGTCCAAATTCGTACCGGGCATGGGAGCGGTCGCCACGTTGATGGCAGGCGCACAGCGAATGTCGCTGGCTCAATTTCTGGTGTACGACATTCTGGGTTCAATGTTGTGGGCTGGTTCAGCGCTGGCGTTAGGGCATGCCTTTCAGGCCCCGGTGCTCTTGGCGCTGGACATGGTTCAGGAATACCTACTCCCCGGGCTGGCTGCTGCCGGGCTGATGCTTGCCGCAGCCCTGCTGGCGGCACATCACCTGAAACACCGTGCCACACACCATCAGGCGAGACACCTTAATCAGCAAGCCGTCACCCATCCTCGATAACCGGCGAATCAGCCTTTTACAGAGCCTTTGGTCGAAGCGTCTTTAATCCGCACGTTCAGCGTCACGGCATTGCCGGCTTTTCAACAGGTCAATCGGTTCCCCGTCTACACAGTGATAATGCCGAGGTCCTGCATGAGTCGCGCTGGCAGGTGGGGGCATTACCTTATTGGCCGGCTGGCTGGTGCAAACCGATATCGAAAGCGGTCGACTGACTCGGCTATTTCCGGATCACTACGTAAATCCGAATCAGGCCAGTGCCGCCATTTCGGCGCTGTATATGCCCAATCGGCGCGGCTCAAGGCGGGTCAGCGCCTTTATCGAATTTTGCGAGGGACGCCTTTCCACTCGCCAGGCATTGCGCCTGACGCAACGCTGCGTTGTTCTGCAGTCCAATTCTCTCGCGCTGCCCCCCTCTTTAAGGTATGCCTCATCAAAGGCAGAATGAAGCACCCGCTATGCACCCGACTGATCGTAACATTATCCGGGCTGTTTTCTGCTCTAGGTGTGGGGCCGGTAGTAGTTGTGCAGATACAGAAGATAGAGTAGCACCTCGCCTGGAGCCCATCGGGAGTAAAGGCACCTCCGCACCTGAGGCGAAGAGATAAGAAAAGATGAGAGTCAAACCTTCTGACTTTATGGCCTTTCCTGGTTACCTGAAACGCGACCTGACGGAGCATTACCCCTACAGGCAGACCACCAATAGACGTGTTCTCACACGCTTATATTGAACAAGCGGGTCTCGCTCCATTCTGTTTGTCGATTTTCTTGAAAAGACCTTGAACCGACTTGAATAACCGTTGCCTTGCCAAGAGACTTTAATGAGTACCGCATCGATGATCGAACATGAGCATTCTACTACTACACTATCAAAAGGGCTGGTATTACTTTTTGCCTTTTGCTGTGGCGCTATTGTGGCCAATCTCTATTACTCACAGCCCATCATCGATCTGATCGCTCCCGCCGTCGGACTCAGCGAGCACGATGCCAGCCTGATCGTCTCGCTGACCCAAATCGGATATGCCCTGGGGCTGCTCCTTTTAGTTCCGCTGGCCGATCTCCTGGAAAATCGTCGTCTGATGGTTATCACGGTTCTCGCCTCGGCTGTCATGCTGATGGCGGCGGGCCTTTCGACCCAACCCAGCGTCTTTCTAGTGGTCTCGCTGCTAATTGGTGTCAGCTCGGTGGCCGTAC
This sequence comes from Pseudomonas sp. JZ114, assembly GCF_051027705.1. Lineage (NCBI taxonomy): Bacteria > Pseudomonadati > Pseudomonadota > Gammaproteobacteria > Pseudomonadales > Pseudomonadaceae > Pseudomonas > Pseudomonas sp. JZ114. The sequence goes on along the minus strand of NZ_CP069257.1, from coordinate 231,815 downwards.
AGATACTGATTCCGCTGGCCGCCCATCTTGCTCCCGAACAGTCACGTGGGCGCATTGTGGGCACCATCATGAGCGGACTGCTGCTGGGTATCCTGCTGGCACGTCCGGCCTCTAGCCTGATAGCCGATCACTTCGGCTGGCGTACCGTGTTTTTTACTAGCGCCCTGATTATGCTGGCGATTGCAGGCGTGGTCTTGAAAGTGGTTCCCACACGTCAACCGTCCCACCAGGCACACTATGGCCAGCTCCTGTTGTCACTGGTTCATCTCTTCACACGTGAATCTGTGCTACGCCAGCGCTCGTTGTATCAGGGGTTGATGTTTGCCGCCTTCAGCCTGTTCTGGACGGCCGCGCCCCTTGAGTTGATCCGCCATTATGGTCTGTCACAAACCCAGATTGCCGTCTTTGCTCTGGTAGGTGCTGTCGGCGCAGTGTCTGCACCGATTGCAGGACGCCTTGCCGATGCAGGCCATACCCATCGCGCCTCGGCAGTTGCCATGCTGCTTGCCGCCCTGAGTTTTCTACCAGCGCTGGTTCATTCGCCTTATGGGGTCGTCAGCTTGGCAATAACTGGCATCCTGCTCGACTTTGCCGTGCAGATGAACATGGTTCTGGGTCAACGTGCCGTCTATATGTTAGATGCCAAGAGCCGCGCCCGTTTGAACGGCCTGTACATGACCAGCATCTTTATCGGAGGTGCCATGGGATCAGCGATAGCCAGCACTGTTTATGAACGAGGCGGCTGGTCAGCCATTGTTCTTGTGGGCAGTAGCCTACCGCTGCTGGCCCTGTTGTTCTTCGGCATTGGTCGCTTACGAGGCGCCAACGCATGATTGGGCTTTGATCACCGAGGCGGTCTTTTCGAGCCGCCTTTTTTCGTATCGCGTCGGCTTATTAGCTACGAGGGGCTGCCACAAAATTCACCATCCACTGCGCGATCAGGGCGCCCTGATGTGGCTGCTCCAACGAACTTACAGCCGTCTCGTACTGTTCGGCGGAAAAAACTGATTGGCGCCTTACCAACAGCCGGTTCGCATACTCGGCTACAAACTCCGGATGCCCCTGAAAGCACAACACCTGATCGCCCATGACGAACGCTGCATTCGGGCAGTAATCGCTACTGGCCAGGCACTGCGCGGCAGGAGGCAGCGCCGTGACCTGGTCCTGGTGCGAGACGATCAGCGTGACATTCTCCAGCGGAGGCTGCTGCCAGGAAAAGCCCTGCGCGACCTCGAAACGCTGTACCCCAATTCCCCACCCTCCCTTGGCGCGTTCGGCCACCCCTCCTAGCGCCAGGGCCAGCAACTGATGACCAAAGCAGATGCCCAAGAGCTTGTCACCTTGCTCATAACGCTGTTGTACATAGGTCTTGAGACGCTGAATCCAGGGCTCTTCGCCAAAGGAATCCGCTTTGCTGCCGGTAACCAGATACGCATCAAAGCGGGCATCATCCGGTGGGTAGTGGCCTTCGACGACGTTATATACCGTGCATTCAACCTGCTCCGGCACCTGCTCGAACAGACGAACAAACATGGCGCCATAGCCGTCGTACAGCTCGGCCAGTTCAGGGACAAGAATATCGGTTTCGAGAACACAGATCCGAGCAGACATGGGACTCCGAGGCATTAGCAAGGGATATGAGAACCGCTGCGCGACAGCGCAGGCAGCAGAAATATGGTACGTCAGCTCAGGAGTGCGGTTCTACCCGGAGCCATCCTTTTCGCTCCTCCTCCCTGCGAACTCAATGTTCATGGAAGCGTTTTTCCTGCGCCTTGCCGCGAACTTATTGAACACAATGCCATCAGTAAATTTTACAAAATGTGTATTCAGCGATAGCACTTTCGAGGCCAAGTGCACTCCACGTTTCATATAAATAGAAAAACACTATTTAACGTAGAGCACTCTTTTGGCCTACCACATCCGCTGTACATTTTATTCAATCAAAAGGAGCAGTACGTTCACGGAAGTCATGAGCAACTTTGACAGGATCAAGGAGATAAAGGCGCATGGCTATAGTTTCGCACAAGCATCAGGATGAAGAGCTTTACTGTCCAGACCATACCCGAACGTTCGATTACTTCGAAGAATTGCTCGATCTTGCCGGAATCAAGGTCAACGGCTCCAACCCTTGGGACATCCGGCTGCATAACAAGGGCGTTCCAGAGCAGGCATTAGCCCGAGGCAACCTGGGCCTGGGCGAGACGTACGTCAATGGCGACTGGGACGTCGACCGGGTGGATGAATTCATCTATCGCATCCTGACGGCAGACTTGCCCTCGCGCATACAGCCATCACGGTTGGTTCTCCACTACCTGAGAAGTCAACTGTTCAACCTTCAGAGTCAGAGCCGAGCCTGGCAGGTTGGACAAGTGCATTATGATCTGGGTAATGATTTCTACGCCGCCATGCTGGATCCGCGGATGACGTATACCTGCGGTTACTGGAAAAATGCGACGGACCTTGCTTCTGCCCAAGAGGCCAAACTTGACCTCATCTGCCGAAAGCTAGGCCTGCGTCCCGGTATGAAAGTGTTGGATATCGGCTGCGGCTGGGGCAGCTTCATGGGCTACGCAGCCGAGCATTATGGTGTCACGTGTGTGGGGGTTACGATTTCAAGAGAGCAGGCCGAATTTGCCAAACGCAAATATGCAGGCCTGCCGCTCGAATTCAGGTTGCAGGATTATCGTGACCTGGACGACACCTACGACCATATTGTCAGCATCGGTATGTTCGAGCACGTCGGGCGCAAGAATCACAGGACGTTTATGGAGGTCGCTCATCGCTGTTTAAAGGATAATGGACTCTTTCTGCTTCATACCATTGGCAAGAATCAGCGGCATTCCGCTCCCGATCCCTGGATCGACAAATATATTTTCCCTAACGGGGACCTTCCCTCGATTGGTCAGATAGGCGATGCCCTTGATGAATTATTTGTAGCTGAAGACCTGCATAACTTCGGAGCGGATTACGACAAGACGCTAATGGCCTGGTTTAAGCACTTTGATGCTGCCTGGCCAAGCTTTGAGAAAAAACTCGGCACACGCTTCTATCGCATGTGGACGTATTACCTGCAGTCTTGCGCTGCCGCCTTTCGCGCCCGGAATATCCAGTTGTGGCAGTGGGTGTTATCCAAGCGGGGCGTGCCGGGCGGCTATAACCGGCTGAGCTGAGTCTTCGCAATCGGCCCAGGCACAAGAACCATGCCTGGGTCGGTTTACCTTCAGGGCTGCGAATGCGCGCCATGATTTTGAGACCCAGTGGGATCCTTGATTTGGATGATCCTTCCCTTTTGCCAGGCATCGGCACCGGGATCGATGGCCGGAGCGACGATATCGGCCCGGGCAGCTTTTTTTGCCTTGCTGTCGATGCCCATACGACGATCACGCGCCTCGACCATCTGTGGATTGGCTTGGCCGTCGGCAGTAAATCCCATCATTAACTGAGGGACACCCAGCGGTAAGGTCTTGTCTTGGTCGGTGTGCCAGGTATGCCAGGTTTTTCCATACGTATGAACAAGCTTTTCCATCAGCTTATGCTCCGCCGGTTCGGGTATCCCGGGTGCTACCAGCTGCCCCGATTTCACCTCGTGGACATGGCTGTGCCACAGGGCTTTCTCCGCGGCAGGCAGCTGCTTAAGGAGCGCCTCATCGATGATGTACTCCACGCCCATGATCTTGGCATCCCTGGTATTGCCGTCATAAATGACACACTGGATGACCTGTTCGTTAAGGACCGAGCAGTAGTGATGAGCCTCCATCTGCCCATGCGGGTGTCCGTTGTAGAAATGGAAACCGTCCAGGTAGGCATTGAGGGCGTCGATAGGCGGCTTGCTTTGCAACACGTCGGCACCGGTTTCCAGGGTCTTGGTCATCGCCTGCTTGGGCGCACCGGGCGCAGTGACATAGGACTCCGTATTACCGCCGCTGGAGCAGGCGGCCAATAGGCACACCAGGGAAAGGGGAATCGCTCTTGCATTGACGCTCATGAGACACCTGTAATGATTACGCGAAATCATTTTCAGCGTAATAGAGATCTCCAGGAGCGCAACGAGGCAAGAGCTGAAGATAGGTTGCGCAACCCATGCGCCAAACGAGCGGCTGAGTCATGCAAAAAGAGAGGCTACAAGCGATAGAGCGAATGCAGCCTCACTTTTAATCACTGTTGCCTTACTCTTCCGGTAATTCAACTAAAGGCTATGGCCTGTCCACAGTGCTCGCCAATCGTCCTGCAGGAGCCCAACGGGCCACAAGCGCACTACCACTTAGACATGGTGTTCAACCCTTCCGCATGCGCCGCACCCACATATGTTCAAGGCTGCCAGGGTTCGCCTTTGGTCTTTTCGGTGCGTTTCAATCGCTGTTGCATTGCGCTTTTACACAGAATTTGAGCGCTGACGGGCGCGGTAATGAACAAAAACAGGGGAATCAGCAATTCATGCAGGCTCAGGCCATCGTGCTGGGTTGTGAAATACAGCATGGATGCAATGACGGTACTGCCTACGCCCAACGTCGTGGCCTTGGTTGGGCCATGCAGCCGGGTAAAGAAATCAGGCAGCCGTAACAGTCCAATCGAGCCAATCAACGTAAATACGCTACCCACCAGGAGTAATACACAAACGATACCTTCAAGCCATGGGTTCATATGTCTCCTTACTCGATGATGTCGCCACGGGTAATGAATTTGGCCAGTACGACCGTGCTGATAAACCCCATCAACGCAATGATCAGCGCCGCTTCGAAAAACAGGTTTGAGTCCAGCCACAGGCCAAACAGTACAATCAATGCGATCGCGTTGATGTTAAGGGTGTCCAGCGCCAGGATACGATCGGACTGATGTGGCCCTCGTACCAGCCGGATAAACGCCAGCAGCACGGCAATAGTACATAGAGCCAGGCAAATAGGAATCACAATGGTTAGCATGGAAATATCTCCATCAGCGGCTGCTCGTAACGCGTCTTGATACTTCTAATCAGCTGCGCGGGATCTTCTTCGTTGAGTGCATGAACCAGAATGAGGGAATGATCCTCATTGAGTTCAGCCGATACGGTTCCAGGCGTCAGCGAGATGATACTCATGAGCAGGGTAAGGCCAAGGTCATCCCGAATATCCACAGGTACCTCGACAAAGATGGGATTGAGCCGCCGTGTCGGCCCCAAGACCAGTACAGCTACCTGAATGTTAGCGACGAGTGCGTCCCTGGTAACTCTAAGAAGCAACTTAACTGTCAGCCAGCCGTGTTGGGGCCGCGCGTTCTCGAACCACATCCGGGTACATAATCGTGGAATAGCCCAGCCCAGGAAAAGGCCCATAATCCAGCTTCCCAGACTGATGCTGTTGACCAATAGCAACCAGAGCACTACCAGAACTGCGCTTAACCATGGATGCGGAAACAATCGGCTCATCGGCTACCCTCCTGTAATACAGCACTGGCGTAAGCCGCTGGAGACATGATTTGTTGGGCAGCCTGGTCAAGGTAAAGCGTCAGCGGTTTTGCGACGACTACCAACACGACACTGGTGGACATCAGCGTTATCACGGCTAACAGGCGCCAGCCATTTGCCCTCTCCTGCCCGGCGATGCCCTCACCGCCTCGCCAGAACACCGTACTGCCCGCCCGGCTTAATGCAATGACGAGGCCGAGACTGGAGATCAGCAGTACCGGCCAGAGCCAGCGCGCCTCCGAAAGTGGTGCAGACTTCAGGATCAGCAGTTTTCCAAAAAATCCTGAAAACGGCGGCAGGCCCGCTATGGACACCGCCCCAATGAAAAACAGGCTGCCCAGAAGCATGGGCTGTCGCAGGGCAGGCCCTTTCTCCAGTCGGGCCCCGGTTTCCCCTCGCTGCCTGGCGACCATATCACTGAGCAGGAAGAGCCCTCCGGTAATCCATGTGGTATGAATCAAGTAGAACAGACAAGCCGAGATCGATTCCACACGTCCAAGCGACATGCCAGCCAACAGCAGCCCCACCGATACCAGCACCAAATAAGCCACCAGTTCCTGAAGTTGGCGCGCCGCCAGGGCACCAATGGACCCCAAGGCAAGGGTCAGCAAGGCCAGAGGCCACAGCAAGGGTTGCGCCAGATGGGATAATGCTCCGGCATCAGGGCCGAACAGCAGCGCATAGATACGCAAAATCGAATATACACCGACCTTTGTCATCACGGCGAACAATGCAGCGACCGGAGCCGTTGCCCCTGCGTAGGCACGTGGTAGCCAGAAGTACAGAGGTAGCAGGGCCGCCTTGAGTGCAAAGACCAACAGTAGCAGGAACCCGGCGGCTGCAATCAGCGGGGCATCGCCCGGCCCTACCTGTGCGATGCGTTCAGACAGATGTGCCATATTCAGGGTGCCTAGCAGCCCATACAGCACGCCTACGGCCACCAGAAACAACGACGAGCCCAGGAGATTAAGCAGTATGTAGTGCAGGCCCGCACTTGTGCGCTCCTTGCCACCGCCGTGCAACAGCAGCGCGTAGGAGGCGATCAGCAGGATTTCGAAGAAGACATACAGATTGAACAGGTCGCCGGTAAGAAAGGCGCCATTCAGGCCGGCTACCTGAAACTGGAATAACGCATGAAAATTAGGGCCGCGAGCATCGTCGCCCTGGCAGGCATAGAGTATGGCACCACTCGCCAGAACCGATGTAATCAGCACCATAATCGCACTCAGCCGATCCAGCACCAGCAGAATGCCAAAGGGAGCCGGCCAGTTACCGAGGGTGTAGGTTACGATTTCATCGCGGGCAGCAACAGTGATCAGCCACGCTGACAGCGGGATCAGCAGGAAGGTAGCCAACGCTGAAAAGTACCGTTTGTTTTGCGATGTCATACTATTGAACAGTAACAGGGCCGCCCCGCTGAAAAGCGGCAGTAGAATCGGCAGGATGATCACATGACTCATTGTTCCTCTCCGTCCACGTGATCGTTTCCAAGTTCGCAAACCGCACGGATGGACAGCACCAGTACGAATGCTGTCATCGCAAAGCTGATGACGATGGCAGTCAGCACCAGCGCCTGGGGCAAGGGGTCAGCATAGGTCTGGCTTTGACCAATGATGGGAGCAGCACCGGTCGACAAGCGCCCCATGGCAAAAAGAAAAAGATTCACAGAATAAGTGATCAGGGTCATTCCCAGTACGACCGGGAACGTACGTCCACGTAGCATCAGATAAACACCGCTCGCTGTCAGCACACCCAAGGTGATGGCAAATAACAGTTCCATCAGGACACGCCCTCCTCTTGCGGTCGGCCGCTTGAGGCCAAATGCGCCAGTGTCAGCAACGAGGAGCCTACAACGGTTAGGTAGACGCCCAGATCAAACAGCGTCGCGCTGGCCAGTTCGACGTCACCGATCACTGGAATATGCAGGTGCGTGAACCCAGAGGTTAGGAAGGGCTTGCCAAACAGCCATGCGACCAGCCCTGTCGCCCCGGCCAGCAAAATGCCGCTGCCTGCCAGGCGGCGATAATCGAGAGGCAAGCGTGCAGTCGTCCAACGAAGCCCACTGGCAATGTACTGCAGGATCAATGCTGCCGTTGTGATCAGGCCCGCTATAAAGCCGCCACCGGGCAGCTGATGGCCACGCAGAAATATAAAGACGGAAACCAGCAGGGCCAGCGGTAGTAGGAGCTTGGCCATAACCTTGAGCATCAGAGGGTGCCGATCACGTATCCAGGGGTACCCACCCAGCCCCCGCTCGGGAAGCTTAGGGTTTAGCCCGTCCAGCATGGCGTAGACGGCGATGCCGGTAATGGCCAGTACGCTGATTTCGCCCAGCGTATCGAACCCCCGAAAGTCCACCAGAATCACGTTGACGACGTTGCTGCCGCCGCCTTCCGGTACGCTCCGGTCCAGGAAGAACTGCGCAATGCTCTCGTAGGGCCGCGTCAATACCGCATAAGCCAACAAAGAAACCAATCCCCCGCATCCCACCGCCAGTAGGCCGTCCCGTCCTCTTCGCAGTGCGGAGGATTCACGCGGTGTATGCCAGGGCAGGAAGAACAGTGCCAGTACCAGCAGGACCGTGGTGACAACCTCAACCGACAACTGAGTCAATGCCAGATCAGGCGCCGAGAACCGGGCAAACAGCAGAGACACCATCAATCCGGCTACACTGCTAAAGACGATGGCTTGCAACCGCCGACGGTGGAACAAGACGACTGAAATCGAGGCGGCCATAAGAGTCACCAGCCCTGCCGAGGTAACCGGGTCGAGTGGAGTCATCGCCACCGGCCCCGTCACTACCTCGAGATCCCACAAGGCACTCCCGGTTACGAGCAGTACGCCTATCAGCATAAGCGTCATGTATCGTTGTAGCGAGCCGTTCTCTACACGTTCGGTAAACAGGACGGTCAGCCGGACCAGACACTGGATTGCGCCCTCGAACACATCCCGCGCTTCGGCATCAGGAAGTTGGTTATACAGGCGAAACAGGGGACGCCGCATTCCAAAGTACAGCAGTACGCCACCGCCCAGCGCAATGAGGCTCATGACAAGAGGCAGATTGAACCCATGCCAGAGGGCCAGACTGTATTCGGGTAACGGTCCGCCCAATGAAACCCGTGCCGCCAGAGCAAGTAGATCGCCTACGGTCTGCTCAGGCATCAGACCTACCAGGACACACAGCAAGACGAGGATATTGACCGGCGCGCGCATCCAGAACGGCGGCTCATGGGGTGGAAAGTGAGGCATTGCCGAGGGATCAGGCGTCTTGTCCAGAAACGCCTGATGAATGAAGCGTACGGAATATGCCATGGTGAGCAGATTGGCAATGGTGGAGACGACGGGAATGACCCAATTAAACGGACCCAGCAACCCTTGCTCCAGGGTCTCACTCAAAAACATTTCCTTGCTCAGGAAACCATTGAGTAACGGCACTCCTGCCATCGACAACGACGCGACGATTGCAAGCAATGCCGTATGCGGCATGTAACGGTAGAGCCCTCCCAGCCGACGCAGGTCACGCGTACCCGTCTCATGATCGATGATCCCGGCCGCCATGAACAGTGAGGCCTTGAACGTCGCATGGTTGATGGTGTGGAAAATGGCAGCTACCGAGCTCATGTCGGTATCCAGCCCGAACAGCAAAGTGATAAGACCGAGATGGCTGATGGTAGAATAGGCCAATAGCCCTTTAAGGTCTTGCTGAAAGAAGGCCATGGCTGACCCAAGCACCAGGGTAACCAACCCGGTAAGGCTGACGATATAGAACCACTCATCTGTACCCGAAATAGCCGGATACAGGCGTGCCATGAGATAAATGCCAGCCTTAACCATGGTGGCTGAGTGCAGATAGGCTGAAACAGGCGTGGGCGCTGCCATCGCGTGAGGAAGCCAGAAGTGGAATGGAAACTGGGCAGACTTGGTAAAGGCACCTAGCAGAATCAGCACCAGCATCAGCGGATAGAGAGGATGTTCGACGATACGTGAGCCGGAAACCAGGATCTGGCTCAGCTCGAAGCTGCCTGCAATGTGCCCCAGCAAAAGTATGCCTGCCAACAGGGCAAGCCCCCCGCCTGAAGTAATCGTCAGGGCCATTCGCGCCCCGCGTCGCGAGTCGGAGCGATGGGACCAGAAACCGATTAGCAGAAACGAGGAAAGACTGGTGATTTCCCAGAAGACGAGCATCAGCAGCACGTTTTCGGAAAGAACGACCCCCAGCATGGCTGCCATGAATAACAGCAGGTAGCTGTAGAATCGTCCAATGGCCTCCTCAGACGATAGGTAGTATCGCGCGTAGAGAATGACCAGAAGGCCGATCCCCAGAATCAGCAAGGCAAAAAGAAAACTCAGCCCGTCCAGACGAAGGCTCAGGTTGAAGCCCAGGTTTTCCAGCCATGTGTACGAAACAGTGATGGCGGCTCCCTCTGCCAACCTGGAGCGCAAATTCAACAGGATGAAGAAGGCAATCGCCGCGGGTATCGAGGCCGCAATGGCAGGCAGGCGTCGACCGCCCCGATCAAACACTACAGGTAACAGGCTGCCAAGCAGCGGCAGTACGACAATCAGCACCAGCATCATACGGTGCGCCTGCTCATCACAATGTAAACAATCATGGAATGCCTTCCGACTCCCCTATTCCAGATACAGGCTCGACTCCAACGAGCTCATTAGGGGGTGGGACAAGCGACCGTCGCGTTAGTGCGCTGCATAATGGCATTCAGACAGGCACATGATTGATGACAAGACGTTAACAATAGCCATCAGGCGATTGATACCCTTATCCGCTCCCGGGGGATCGTTCGTTACGATGGGGCTGTGTGCCTGCATCAACATCGTCCAGGCTCCAGCGGAAGCCCTCTATGCTTAATCACGCCTGCGCCGAAAACGCATGCAATGATCAATCAGTGGCTAAGAGAAGAAGGCGTTCGGGCTTGAGCTGTTGAAGACCCAATGTGTTTGAGCCTGCTGGTAACTGCCTCATAAGCCCTTCGTAACAATCCTGTTACGCCATGGTGACAGTGCTGGGTCAATGCGTAACGAAATCAGGAACAGCATCGGAACACCAAAACAGGCCAAACCTTCAAGTCACTGATTAATAAATATTTTTTAAAGTTGGCACGGCACCTGCTTTATTCTTGGTATAACAAGAACAACAAATAAAACAGATCACTTCAAAACAACAAAAACAAGATTGAAAGTGGCGAAGCGAACTGATCATTTTAGAACTTGTGAAGTGTCTAAAGTAATCCGTTCACTTAAAGACAACATAATGCATCCGAAGCATCCAGGGGTTGCTTAGGGCCATACAAGAAAAACAAAAGGCATCGTGCAGCATGGTTGAGAGGGAGCTTAGGCTCCCTTTGTGCTATTTGCAGTATCGTTCAGTCAATGAATAGTTCTGAGCACGTTGCCGGTTATCCAGCGCTAGGCAACCTGATGGAACGAAATCAATCCAGGCGGGTATAGATGTAGAGTGCGGAAATTGTTAACGCAAAAAGCATCGTTACAACGCTGAGGGTGCCAGACAGTGTAAGCGCCGAAACCCTGCTTATCAGTCCCAGCCAGTCTGCTACTATCAATCCTGTGGCCATGCACACCAAAAGAGCAACTACTCGCGCCAGCATCACATCACCTGCGTTTTGCTATTTGACCATTAAGGAGCATTGCGAGATGGCACGCAATGCTGGCATATAAGTGTCAAATTGCCTCCACAAGTTCACCAAGTCACAGACCGCTTGTCGACCTGATAGCAGTTAAGTGCACACACCTGTGACGGACTTCTCTTTTGTTGAACAGGCTTATCGCTGATGCCGTCCTCGACGCCATGATTCACCCACCAGGATGACCAGATAAATCGCCCATGCACTCAGCAGGACGAATACGTCTCGAGAGGACCAGTGAAGGGGATTGAAACCTTCTCGTACACCTTGAACCCCATAAAGAATCAACGCAACGACAACCGCGCTACGACAAAGCCGCGCAAACGTCATGACTGGCTCCTTAAAAATCTCTGAACACCGTGACTATAAAGTTTTCATCAGACCCATACAGTACACGAGCGTTGAAAGCAGTGGCTGGCCTGTCACCCAGTCCCAGCCAGAGCACGCTACCCACACATTCAGGTAACCATTTTTGATTTAACGCCTGTCAATCCTTGCAGCGCCGTTTCGTCCTTGTTTGCGAATCACTTGACGACCCACTGAAAAGGCGTACGGCTTAGGGTAAAATGACTACGTAATGTAAAAGCAGATCTTGATAATGATCACGGAGGATAACCGCAATGCTGTTTGCTCTGGGTACATTACTCTGCCTGAGCGGTGCAGGTTGCCTGGCATTCGACCCGCTGGACCCTATGCTTCAGCTTGAAGGATTAGCGTTGATAGGATTGGCGCTATTGATTGTTCGTGAGGGCATACTCGAACTTAACTGAGGTATCGCCTGTAGTTCTCACGATACCTTGCCCGCCTCGCTCCGGCATATCTGATGCACCAGCTCCCGTGGATACTCGTTGAGTTCCCACTCATCACAAATGTAAGCCAATACGCTGAGACCATCCTGCTCCAGCAATCGGAACGCTGAGAGTTCACCGCATCGATAGTCATAACAGGCCCAGCTGCCTGGGTGTTTCTGACAAAGCAGAAAAGCTCGCGAGACATTTATCTTCTGCGAAACCAGCAGAGCCTGCAGCGCGGCAGTATCAACCTCACCTGTGGATTCTGACGCTTCTGAGCCGGAACTGCGCACAACCATAATTGCGTTTTGCTCAAACCTGAAGACTTCGATGTCCGACTGAGCGGTGCGACTGTAAAGGGTCGGCTGGTCCGGATTCTCGGGCTTCAATGGCGCAGGCTGGATACTCATGGGTGGGCTCATATAAGGGATAGGCGTGTCGTTGCAGCACTTTGATCAAGCGCACCTGGGTAGCCGCGTGGAAAAGGCTGATCCATATCAACGAACTCTGGCATTTCCGTATCCAGACTGTACGCCGTGCTTTTCAGCCAGCCAATAATATATTTACATTTTTTTCACGAAATTTTCACGATGTGATCATGTCTAGCGATAAGGTCTGCCTGTTGTATCAGGGAGCAGTTTGGGTTCGGGTGGTGAAGTGAACTGAAAGGGAGCTAACAAGGTATGAGTCACTTTATTAGCAATACGTACGAGCTTTTAAAGGAGCCGGCCGGCCGGCTGATACTGGAGTGCCTGCAAAGCGTTGAAAGCTATGGTCGCTCCTGGCGCCTCGATAAAGGCTCGGTGTATGGAAATCGCCTGTCTACCCTGTTTTCTGCAAGCAAACCAGACGGCCAGGGCCGTGATCGGTTGATGGTCGTTGCCGTGGAGACCCCGACGTGCGACTGGACGGTTAGCTACCAGCTCTTTTAACGCTATTTGGCCCGAACGCAGGCCGATTCCCTGATACGCGACGCGTACCACGCTTTCGGTTGCCTGTCTTGCTTTGTCTATTACCCAATAGGTGGCTGAAAAAGAAAGCTCTTTTATGGGCTGGTATTATCAAACAAATTACAATAAGGCTTGGAGATGTGTTTGTGCAGGAGGCCTAACGGCGACGTTTCTTAAACGGCTTGCAGCTAACTAGGGGGTGCCTGGCGTCTGAGCGGTACTTTCAGCGCCTTTTGAGGGAGCGGGCCGTAAGTCCCACGGGTGCGCGATATACGTATCGATTCGTCAGGACGATCCGTCTGCTGCGCTCCAGCCTCGCACGCATAATGTACCTGCAAATGCTACCCCTCCCCCTTTCGCCCGATTAAACCCGTAGCCTCCACATAAGTGATGCCTGCTTGGTATGGCGGCTCGGCAGTAAGACGCAAAACGGTACGTCACGCTACACATTAGTAGATGAGCCCGCTGCACAACATCACGTCGTTGCGGACGATTTGGAGGCTGTCAACGCGGGTCGGCAGCGAGGATCAAGTCCCATGGCAGCCAGGAACAATTCTTGCCACCCGAACGCTGCATTAATAAAGGCATGAGCTTGCTAGCGTGGCTCAAACGGTCACTTTTATTTTGGTTCGTCCAGGCAGTCCCATGATTACAATAGAAACGCCTACCTATTACACCGCTACCAAGAAATACAATCTGAGCTTCCCAACGCTCGATGCGGACATCGAAGCCGACGTCGTTGTGATCGGAGGCGGCTTTTCAGGAATCAATACCGCTCTTGAGCTAGCCGAGAAAGGCATCACCAATATCGTGGTGCTCGAAGGTCGTTACCTGGGCTTTGGCGGCACGGGCCGTAATGGCGGACAGATCATGGCGGGTATTGGTCATGACCTGGACAAGATCAAGAACCAGGTAGGTGAAGACGGCCTCAAGACTATTTTCGAGATCAGTGACAAAGGCGCTGACATCATCAAGGGCCGGATTCAGAAATACGATATCGATGCGGACTTCCATCATGGCTACGGCTACATGGGCTTTAGCGCACGCCAGGAAAAGACACTACGCACCTGGGAGAAAGAGTTCAAATCACTGAACTCCGGCCACGAGATTGCCTTGCTGACAGGCTCGGAAGTCCGCCGCATTATTGGATCGGAGGCCTACACCAGCGCCCTGTTGCACATGGGCGGCGGTCATGTTCACTCACTTAACCTGCTATTGGGCGAGGCCAAGGCGCTAGCCAGCTATGGCGTCAAGATCTTCGAGCACAGCCCTGCCCTTGCCGTTGAGTATGGTGAGCGGATCACTGTGCGCACCGGGCAGGGCTCTGTCAGGGCAAGCAAGCTGCTTTGGGCATGCGACAGTTTCCTCAACAAGCTGGAGCCGGAACTCCATACCAAAACGATCAACACCTATGCGTTCCAGCTCATGACCGAGCCGCTCTCGGATGAATTGATCGAACGCATCAGCCCGATCCGTGGGGCCTACAGCGATATCCGCCCGGTCATTGACTATTACCGCGTTACGGCCGAAAACCGGTTGCTATTTGGCGCTGCTACGCCTTATCTCGACTATATCCCCAAAGACCTGAAGGCCTGGAATCGCAACCTGATGCTCAAGATCTTCCCGTACCTCAAGGACGTGAAGATCGATCTGGCCTGGGGTGGCCCGATGGCATGTGGTGCCAATCTATTCCCCCAGATCGGCACCTTGTCCGGCCGACCCAATGCGTTCTACGTACAGGGCTATTCAGGCTTCGGCGTAACGCCAAGCCACATTATCTGCAAGGTTCTGGCTGAGGGCATGAGCGAAGGCTCTGCCCGCTACGACCTGATCAGCTCGGTTCGCCATAGCAACATCATAGGCAAGGACCATTTCCGCCCGGTTATCTGCAGCCTGGGCAAGATCATGCATCAGAGCGCCGGCTACATGACAGGCCGCCGCTGATATTTTCCCTTAACGAAAAGGATCATTTCATGTCGTTATTCACTGTTAAACAAGGCACCGCACTGACCGATCTTGAAGCCTGGGGCACCGTGGCGGATCTGGGTTCGGAAATCCTGGAAGGCGACGGCAAGTGCTTTGGCAAGATGACCTTTGGTGCGCCGACCGACCCGGTCAGCTCTGCTTATTTTGGTACCACTAAAAGCAAGTTCCGAATGGTGTACCCGTTCAATGAGCAGGCAACGGTTGTTTATGGTGAGGTCATCCTGACTGACGAATCCACAGGCAAAAGTACCCATTACAAGACCGGAGATAGCTGGTCTGTCACCAAGGGCACACCTGTCCTGTGGGAAATCATCAGTGATGGGTTTGTCAAACACTACCTCGCGGCTGCATAAATCAGAGCCTAGGCAGACCTTCGTCATGATGCCAGCCACTGAAGGCAAACAGCGATGCCTACAGGCGGTAACGCGAATCGTACCGGCTTCCTCTGCCGTGCTCTATCAGGTAAATCAGCAGCTTGAGGCTCACCACTACGAGCTGCTGACCATGACGCCTCAGGTACATCAGTGCTACCTGGACGTCTACCGCGAATTTGATCCGTTGCGGCCCATCTGCTGTCACGAACTGGGATTGGCAGTCGTTCCCCTCAGCGTGGCAGCGACTCGGCAAGAAGCACATCGCTCGCGCCGATACGCCACCTTTCTCGATACCTACTCCATTTGCGATGTCATCGAAATCCTGACCTATCAGGCCGGACGGCCGGCATTTGGTATCTCGCTTCTGCGCACACGGGCACTAGGCGCATTTACAGCCGAAGAGATAGAGCGGCTGACAGGCCTGCAAAGTCTGCTGGAGCTTACGCTGCCGTTGGCCTTCATCCATGAACCTTGCGAGACAGCCCGCCTGACCGGCCTGACGCCTCGAGAGCAGGACATTGCGTTGGCACTCAAAGACGGCCTGAGCAACAAGGCGCTGGCGCGGCATCTGGATATGGGACTGCCGACCGTTAAAACGCACCTGAATAACCTGTATCGCAAGTTCAACGTCACGAACCGCACTGAATTGATCCGGCACCTGTTTCTGTGAGCTTTCTCCTGGCGACCTCAACCATCTGGTTGATACCGGGCGCCAGGCCGCTGGTGGATGATGACCTCACCTATCAAACGGAGTGTATGACATGACCCAACAACAGGACTGGATCACCGTAGGCGCACTGGCCGATGGCTTCAACCTCGACAACTACACGTTGCCTGTCTCGAACGACCTCAACGGCAGGACGCTAGTGCTCGACGGCCCGTCCGGCGAATCCATTACCTACCGCTTCAGCCAAAATGCGGTTGGCTGGTCCTCAGCAGACCACTCGATATCTCACGAGGCGGCCTCTCGTGTCACTTCCATCCGGGAAGGGATCTACCTGATCGACTTCCTTCAGCAGACCGACACCTCCACTGTCTCGATCAGCCTCGTGCTGGACGTGAAGCAAGGCGTTTTCACGCGGGTCTACGGGCAGCTCCCAACACAGGATGATCAGCGCAGCGATCTGTTCAGGTGTGCCTTGTCGGGCCAGGATCTAACGCCAGTCTCGGCGCAGTTCACTCATGGGACGATACAGGGCCTTTATTCAGGTACATCACCGTCGGAAGCGAATCACCCACATCAGCCGACCCACGAACTGGTCGGCATCCGCAACTGCTACGCCTACAGTCCTCATGAGGTTTATGAACACATCTATCTCAACGAAAACCTCTACAGCTGGCATTGCCTGAGTGGCGTTGAACGTGGGCTGGCCGATACGGACCGCTGCCATTATTTCAAGCTGGAGAACGAGCTCTATCTGTTCGTATGGCGGGAAAAGATCATTCCTACGCTCGGGCTGGTGCTGATCGACCTGAAGCAACACCGCAGCGACGGAAAGATTTGCGGCCATACGGGTGATGATCTAGGGCAGTGGTCGAACTTCCCGGTTGGCTCATTCAGCAGAATCCTCAACACAACCGAGTACCCAGGCCATGAATGAGGTGAAAACCTACGTAATCACCGGGGCCGGTAGCGGTATCGGTGAGGCATGCGCCTATCGCCTTGCCGATGAAGGCGCCCAGCTTGTACTCATTGGTCGCCGTCGGGAACCGCTGGAGGAGGTAGCCGCTCGTACAGGTGGGCTGGTACTGACGGGTAATGCGGCCAGCAGTGCGGATTGGGAGACGTTCATCCCTCGGATCATCGAGCGCTTCGGCAGAATCGATGGCCTTGTGGCGTCAGCGGGCGGTCTGGGCCAGGGCACTGCACTCGAGACCAGCGATACCCGATGGCAGCAAGCAATGCAAAGCAATCTGGACACCGCTTTCTACAGCGTCAGGGCGTGCCTGCCCTCACTGATCGAGCGACGGGGCGCTGTCGTGCTGCTGGGCTCTATCGCCTCGCTGGCCGCAGGAGGGGGAGTTTGCAGCTATACCACCGCCAAACATGCCTTGATCGGCTTGACCCGCTCACTCGCCAAGGATTATGGCCCTGCCGGCGTCCGCGTCAATGCGGTCTGCCCAGGTTGGGTGAAAACGCCGATGGCCGACGAAGAGATGCAGCCGCTGATGCAGCATTACGGCGAAAGTCTTGAGGCGGCGTATAGCCGGGTAACCCGCGATGTCCCTCTTCGCCGCCCCGCCACATCAGCGGAAATCGCTGAAGTCTGCCGGTTTCTGCTTTCTCCTGAAGCCTCGATTATTACAGGCGCTTCAATCGTGGCGGACGGCGGCTCCAGCATCGTCGATGTGCCCACGCTTGCCTACGAGCACCTGTAAGGCCAGCCACGCCAGCGCAACAGCCAACGTAAACACAGGCCCAGTGGCGGGCCTACTTTCATTCGACATAACCGCAGGAGCAGGATGATGCAGGATCAGACATCAGCAGGATCGATACACGACTTTACCGGCAAGGTCGTTCTCGTCACCGGGGGCGGCCAAGGCATCGGGCGAGGAATTGTCGAGCACTTTGCCGGAGCTGGCGCACAGGTCGTCATTGCCGACCTCAATGCGGAGAACGCAGCAGCGGTCGCGCGGGGATTGCAAAAGGAGGGAAGACACGTGACCGCCCATCCGGTAGACCTGGCCGAGCGCGATCAGATCAGGACACTCATGGAAACCGTCAAGCAAACCTGCGGCCGGCTGGATGTCCTGGTACACAACGCCGGCTACTTTCCACTAACTCCATTCGCCGATATTACACCTGAAGTGCTGGAACGTACCCTGGCCGTCAATCTGTCATCCCTGTTCTGGCTAACGCAGCAGGCATTGCCGCTGTTCCGGCTACAGGGCAAGGGCTGCGTGCTGGTTACGTCCTCAGTGACAGGCCCTCGGGTGGCCTATCCCGGGCTCTGCCATTACGCGGCGGCCAAGGCCGGCGTGAACGGATTCGTTCGTAATGCCGCTCTAGAACTGGCACATCATAACGTTCGGGTGAATGGCGTCGAACCGGGCATGATCCAGACACCTGCCATGGGCAATCTGGGCGACAGCGACGTCACCCGACAGATCAGGGCCAGTATCCCGCTCGGGCGTCTTGGTCAGCCGTCCGACATTGCCAGTGCGATGCTGTTTCTGGCCTCAGAGGCCGCCTCGTTTATTACAGGGCAGACGCTGGTCGTTGACGGTGGCATGACGCTGCCTGAATCCAAGATGGCCCTGGTGTGAACGCGCTACCAAATAGCCATTTTTGGCACATCTACATCTGAATGGTACGTTGAGGAACAGAACTTGCCTCAGTACGCAGGAAAGGCCTTTAACGAGCAGAAAGGTTTCCAAAATGCACCAAGACATCAAGGCTGCGTTACCGGTAAAGGCTCGAATGCATCACACCCATACTCAGGACGTATCGGAGCACTCCCACGCCATGACAGGCTGGGCATTGCATTATGACCAGGTCTCGTCTGGACGCTTCGAGGGCGAACTGATCGATATCCAGCTGGACTGGATGCATCTGACCCGCGATCGGTGCAATCAGGCATTGCGCAAGAACGGCTCGGCATGGCCAGGTGCGATTGCATTCAGCCTGCCCCTCAACGAAGCGTGCGAGCTTCATTGCGCCGGACACTCGTTGAGAGAAGCCAGCCTGTTGGTCGCCCGCGGCGCTCACCTGCCAGAGTTGCAGACGCCTGCCAATCTCGACCTGCTATGCATCACCGTTGCAGAGGCCGAGCTGCTTCCCATACTAGAGCAGCAACAGAGCCCGTTCACTCTTGACGACTTGCCGAAGTGTTACCGTCTCCGCCCCCATCAGCGTTACAGCGAGTTCGTCAGGTTGCTTGACGACATCGCAAATACGCAAAGCCAGAGTCAAGGCCTCTTGAGGCACGAGGCTATCCGAAACGGTATCCGGGAAACCGTTCTGTTGCACCTTCTGGATCTGCTCGATGCTGGCGAAGAGGTTCCGGCACTGACTCCCACAGCCCGCAAGCGGATGGTAGACCGAGCCCGCGAGTATGCGCTTTCGTGTCAGGAAACGCCGCCTTCGATTTTGGAACTCTGTAACCGCATCGGCGCCAGCCGACGCAAACTGCAGTACTGTTTTCAGGAGGCGTTGGGCGTCAACCCGACCACTTATCTGCGTACGCTGCGCCTGAATGCGGCGCACCGTGCGCTTTGTCACAGTGACGGCACGGTTTCGGTGCAGGACGTAGCAGCCCAATGGGGCTTTTGGCACCTGAGCCGCTTTGCCAACGACTACGCTAAATTGTTTGGCGAAAAACCATCCGCCACTTTACGCCGTGTTCGTGAAGACTATATGACCAGTTTTGCCAAATCCGGATAACAACCCTCGCTTGACCTCCCCCACCCTAAGAAAAAACAAAGGGAGAGGTTTCGATGTACGAAGCATACAAAATCACAACAATTAGCTCCGTATTGTTAGCCACTTTATTCCTGACTCATCCCGTCCAGGCGACTGAGGGCGGAGCCCCTACGACAGCCTTTGGTGTCTATGATTTTGGCGCCGGGTTCACACCGCCACCGTCGCCAACAGGCACCGTTGGCCTGCGTACCAACTACTACTGGGCCAATACTGTCAAAGACCGCCACGGCCGAGACAACGGGACTGATTTTTCCCTTGGCGTCCTCTCACTCGGCCTGGCTTATATCCGCATGACCGATACCGAACTGCTGGGTGCAAAATACGGGTTTGGTGTGATCGCGCCTTTTTTCGACATGGACGCTGATCTCAAGGTCAAGGTGGGCGGCACCACCGTCTTTTCGGACAGCACTCACGTATTCCGGCAGGCGGACCTGCAGGTGTTGCCACTGATTCTACAATGGACGCCCTCACGTAATCTTGGTATCAACGCGCAGTTCCAGATTCAGGCACCCACCGGCGATTACGACAAGAACCGTCTGGTCAGCCCCGGCCTCAACCACTGGACGTTTTCACCTATCGTCAACGCCACCTATATCAGTGATTCAGGATTCGAGGTGTCATCCAGCTTCGAGCTGGACGTGAACACCCGTAACCATTCTACGGATTACAAGAGCGGAACTGAGTACCGCCACGAGTTCGCAGTGGGCCAGCATTTCGGGCCTTGGACAGCCGGTATTGGCGGTTACTACTACCGCCAGCTCAGCGACGATGACGCACCCAACCTTACCTACGGTAACCGCGCCCGGGTACTGGCCATCGGACCTGCAGTGAGCTTTTTCCAGCCGGGGCTGCCACCTGTCTGGGTGCATGCTTACAAGGAATTCGACGCCCGTAACCGTACCGAGGGTTATGCCGTCGCCGTGCGTTTTTCCCACAGTTTCTGAGGAATTACCATGTCCCAGTCCTATCTAGAAGGCCGGCATACCGCTGGTCGCGCGCAGGGCGCTGTCCTCATGCTTGGTAGCAGCCTGACAATCATGGGCTCCGTGATGGTCGCGCCGGTTCTACCCAAGATTGCCGCAGAATTCGGGCCGGTAGAGCCCCAGACGGGTGTTCTCATCCCTTTGGCCATTACGGGGCCGGCGCTGGCCATTGCGCTTTGCGCACCGCTGGCCGGTTGGCTGGCCGACCGGCTCGGACGCAAACGTCTGCTGATTCTGGCGACACTGGTCTATGCACTTTGCGGCGCCGCACCTGCATTTTTGGGCAGCCTGAAAGGAATTGTTGGTCTGCGACTGCTCTTTGGCTGTGCCGAGGCGGCAGTCATGACTTGCTGCGTCACGCTCATCGCCGATTACTGGCATGGCGAACAACGCATGCGCTACGTAAACGGGCAAGTCATCACGATTGGTCTGGTAGGCTCGATCTTCTTTGCCATCGGTGGCGCACTGGGGGAACACTCCTGGCGAACACCGTTTCTGCTGTACCTGCTTCCTCTCCTGCTTGTCCCGGCCATGCTCAAGCTGCTCTGGGAGCCCGAGGTTCATCATGCCCGGGCAATGCATTCAACCGAGCCTGGGCAGTCCTCCCTTCCGCCGCTAATCATCAACTATCTATTGGTGTTCTTTGGCATGGTGCTGAGTTTCATCGTCCCCGTCCAAAGCCCCACCCTGCTGGTCGGGCTGGGGGTTACGTCCAGTACGCTGATCGGGCTGTGCGCAGGGCTGGGGCTTCTCACTTCACTGGGAGGCTCGCTGCTCTGGCCCTTCGTTCGTCGACGTGTAGGGCTCGCGGGGTGCAATGTGCTGCTGCTACTGCTCATGGCCAGCGGACTGTGGCTACTCATTACCGCCCACACCTATTACCAGGTTCTGCTCGCCGTGACGATTCACGGTCTGGGCGCCGGCATGCTGGTTCCCAATTCCATGGCACCGGTGATGAATGCCTTGAGCGCGACCGCCCGTGGCCGGGGACTCGGTATCTTCACCGCCTGCCTGTACCTGGGCCAGTTCTCAAGCCCACTGATCGTCATTGCTCTGCTTGGCCAAACCGGTGATCTGCACCATGCCATTGGCCTGCTTGCCGTCGCCAGCGCCATTACCGCCCTTATGTGGGCGCTGCTCAGCTTCCTGCGCCGTGGAATCACCAGCCCGGCCCGCTCCACCCATCCCTGAATTCAGTTACAAGGAGCTCCGTTTATGAATGACATCGACCACCTGCTGGACACCCTGGATGCCACAGCCCTGAGCCTGCTCGTACGGCAAGGTGAAGTGACGCCAATCGAATTGCTCGACGCGGCGATCCAGCGGCTCGACCGGGTGAACCCGCAACTCAACGCCATCAGCGAGCGGTGCTATGACGTGGCCCGGCAGATGGCACAACGACCGGAAGCCCGACAAGGCTTACTGGCCGGTGTTCCGACCCTCATCAAGGACCTCTTCTCCCCTGTCCAGGGCGCCCGCATGACACAGGGCTCGCGCGTCATGGGTGAGGCACGCGCTGATCTTGATTGTGAAGTGGTTGCCCGTCTGCGTCGCGCGGGCTGTGTGTTTGCAGGCACGACCACGTCACCAGAATTCGGAACCTCCTACACCACCGAGTCGACCCGTTTCGGCGCTACCCGAAATCCCTGGAATACGGAACGCAGTGCCGGCGGGTCCAGCGGTGGTGCTGCCGCCCTGGTCGCTGCCCGTGCCATCCCGTTTGCTCATGGTAACGATGGGGGCGGCTCACTGCGTGTCCCGGCATCCTGTTGCGGGGTCTTCGGTCTGAAACCCACCCGAGGCCGACTGCCTTCCGGTCCGCTGGTAGGCGAAGGGTGGGCCGGAATGGGGACGCCCCATGCCATTACGTTATCCGTACGCGACAGTGCCCTTCTGCTGGACGCCACCGCTGGGGCGGACCTAGGTGCGCCCTACGCAGCGCCGGCTCAAGCGATGCCGTTCGTCCAGGCCGTCTCGGCTGATCCCGCACCGCTTCGTATCGCGGTGATCGAGCAACTCGGGCCGTGGCCAACAAGTCCGGAAGCGTTGAAGGCGGTACGTCATACAGCACGGCTGTGCGAGCAGCTCGGCCATCATGTGGAGTTTGCCACCCTACCCGTCAATCTGCCGGGACTTCTGGACCATCTCTTCAATATCATTGGCCCAAGCACTCGAAACTTTCTGGATATGGTCGGCCAGCTGAGAGGGCAACCTGTAGCAGACGAAGAGTTGGACCCCCGTACGCGCATCATTCTACGCGAGCGGGGTGATATTCCGGCCGCACGTTATGCCGCCGCGGTAGAAAGCATCCATGCGCTGGGCAGGCAGCTGGCCTACTTCCTGATTGACCATGATCTGATCCTAACGCCAACCCTGACTCGGGAACCACCCCTGATCGGTGACCTGGACGCCTTTGACCCCAGCCTCAGCCTGGCCGAAGTAATCGAAGCCTTCCATAGCTATTCACCCTTCACGGCGCTGTTCAATGCGTCCGGCCAACCGGCCATGTCCGTTCCGCTCTACTGGACAGAGAATGGGCTGCCACTCGGCTCGCATTTTGCGGCACGCTTTGGTGAGGAGCACACCCTGCTTGCGCTGGCGGCACAACTCGAACGCGCCCAACCTTGGGCGAACCGCAAGCCGCTGGTCTGTGCATAAAGGTACGAGGCACAGGACGGAGCAGACTGTGTGCCTTATTTCCGTACTAACGTGCCTCAACCTACCAGGGCAGCGACTCGCCCTGGTAACTGACAAAATCACACTGGCAGCGACCCGCCTGCTGCTCGATGACGGCAATCAGACCCTTGGCGCTTTCGGTTGTGGTCAGTGGTGCCGAGTGGCCGCCCATGTCGGTCTGAACCCACCCCGGGTGTAACGCCAACATACTGAACGACAACGGGATATGCGAGGATGCCCAGCTCCTGAGCAGGCTGTTTAGGGCCGCCTTGCTGGCTCCATACAACGGCATATCTGCGGCACGATCAAGCGTGACACTTCCCTTCTGGGAGCTCATACACGCCACCACACCGCCGTCTGCGATGCAATGGCTTAACCCTTCGACAATACGCAGCGGCGCAACCGTATTAGTCGAGAACAACTCTGCAATCTCTTCGGTATTGATTGCCATGACATCCTGGTGATCAGGCCCATAAATCCCTGCGTTGACGATCAGACGATCCAGCGTTGTGTTCTGCAATTGCTTCTTGAGAGAAGGAATCAGTGCCGGGTCCGTCATATCGCCGGACAGCAGCACCAGCCGATCGCCGTAAGTCGCGCTCAATTGTTGCAAGGCTTCGTTATCAGACCGACGAACCAGCGCAAAGACTTGCGCACCGCGTTCCAGGTACTGCGTAACCAGCGCCAATCCGATACCCCGTGACGCCCCCACGATCAATACATTCATTTCGTTCAGCTCCCCTGGCGAGATTCATCAGCCCGAAATGGCAGATGAAATCGCTCCATGAAAAGTACAAGCGGTTGTCTGGAAAAGCCATTCTTCCGCCGCGGCGGCAGGCTCATGATTTCTTCCAAGCGTTACGCATTACCTGCATAAGAACAATGATACGGAGACATGCCCCCATGATGCCCGAAGATTATCGTGCCGAGAAAAACCGTCCACTGACGGGCGAAGAATACTTGGCCAGCCTGCGTGATGATCGTGAAATCTACATCTATGGCGATCGCGTCAAGGATGTCACTACCCATCCGGCCTTCCGTAATGCCGCGGCCTCCATGGCCAAGCTGTACGACGCCCTCCATGATCCCGAAACCAGAGAAACGCTCTGCTGGGAAACCGACACGGGCAACGGCGGCTATACACACAAGTTCTTTCGCTTCGCCCGTAACGCTGATGAATTGCGCGAACAGCGTGATGCCATCGCCGAGTGGTCGCGTCTGACCTATGGCTGGATGGGCCGCACACCGGACTATAAGGCCGCCTTTGGCAGCGCACTGGGCGCG
Source organism: Pseudomonas sp. JZ114 (assembly GCF_051027705.1). Classification (NCBI taxonomy): domain Bacteria; kingdom Pseudomonadati; phylum Pseudomonadota; class Gammaproteobacteria; order Pseudomonadales; family Pseudomonadaceae; genus Pseudomonas; species Pseudomonas sp. JZ114. The sequence continues at coordinate 207,248 of NZ_CP069257.1, read as the reverse complement.
AACGCCGAGTTCTATGGCAAATTCGAGCAGAATGCCCGCACCTGGTACAAGCGTATCCAGGAAGCGTGCCTCTACCTCAACCATGCTATCGTCAACCCGCCCATCGATCGCGACAAGCCGGTCGATCAGGTAAAGGACGTATTCATCTCCGTGGATGAAGAAGTTGACGGTGGCATCATCGTCAGCGGCGCGAAAGTCGTGGCGACCAACTCGGCCCTGACACACTATAACTTCGTGGGGCAAGGCTCTGCGCAGCTGCTCGGAGACAACACAGATTTCGCCTTGATGTTTATCGCCCCGATGAATACCAAGGGCATGAAGCTGATCTGCCGTCCCTCCTATGAGCTGGTGGCCGGGATGACGGGTTCTCCATTTGACTATCCGTTGTCGAGCCGCTTCGACGAGAACGACGCCATCCTTATCATGGATCGGGTGTTCATCCCATGGGAGAACATTCTGATCTATCGAGATTTCGATCGCTGCAAGCAATGGTTTCCACAAGGCGGCTTTGGTCGACTGTTCCCCATGCAAGGCTGTACCCGTCTGGCCGTCAAACTGGACTTCATCACCGGTGCACTGTTCAAGGCATTGCAATGCACCGGCTCGCTGGAGTTCCGTGGCGTGCAGGCACAAATGGGCGAAGTGGTCGCATGGCGTAACCTTTTCTGGTCACTTACCGACGCCATGTACGGTAATGCTTCCGAGTGGAAAAACGGCGCCTGGCTACCCAGCGCTCAAGCCTTGCAAGCCTACCGTGTGCTGGCGCCACAAGCCTATCCAGAGATCAAGAAGATCATTGAACAGGTCGTGGCCAGCGGCTTGATCTACCTGCCCACCGGATCGCGTGATCTCAAGGACCCGACGTTGAACAAATACCTGAGTACCTATTGTCGCGGGTCCGGCGGTATGGGCCATGAGGAACGTATCAAGATCCTGAAGCTGCTTTGGGATGCCATCGGCACGGAATTTGGCGGACGCCATGAGCTGTACGAAATCAACTATGCCGGGAGCCAGGACGAGATCCGCATGCAGGCGCTGCGCCATGCACAAGGAACCGGTGCGATGAAGAGCATGACTGATATGGTAGAGAAGTGCCTGTCGGACTACGACCTAAACGGTTGGACCGTTCCGCACCTGACCAACCCGGACGATATCAACATGCTGGACCGTATTCGCCAGTAATCCTGCAATGCTGTTGCCGGATCGCTGATCCGGCGCCCCGTGGAGGTAAAGGTCATGACCCAACTCAGCCCAACCCAACAAGCCTTTCGCAATGCTATGGCGTCGCTGTCCGCCGCCGTGAATGTCCTGACCACCAATGGTCCTGGTGGACGCTGTGGCATTACGGCCACTGCCGTCTGCTCGGTCACGGACACGCCGCCCACCGTTATGGTGTGCATCAACCGCAACAGTGCCATGAATGGTGTCTTCAAGCAGAACGGGCGGCTGTGCGTGAATGTCCTGGCGGGCGAACATGAAGAAGTGGCCCGTCATTTTGCCGGGATGACCGGTATCGACATGGATGAGCGCTTCAAGCGTCACGCCTGGAAGGAGGGCCGCGAGGGCGTTCCGATTCTTGACGATGCCCTGGCCAGCCTGCAGGGAAGGATTACCGATACCCAGGAAGTCGGCACCCACTCGGTGCTTCTCGTAGAGCTCGATGAAATCTGTACCCGCGAGCGATGCGACAGCCTGGTGTATTTCAGCCGTAATTTTCATCGACTGCAACGCGAGCACAGCGCTGCCTGACCGGTCGCCCCTTGCCGCGTCATACGTGGCGCGGCTTTTTTAGGGATTACGACTCGGTTGCCAGAGTACTGGCGCGACGGCTGAGCCGATAGTCGCTGGGCGTAATACCTGCCTGGCGCGTAAAGAAGCGACTGAAGTAGGCCGGATCCTTGAAGCCCAGGCGAAAGCATATTTCGTTGGCTGAGCTCCCTGTGAACACCAACAGCCGCTTGGCCTCTTGCATAAGGCGGTCATGGACGAGCCGTTTCGAGGGAATGTCTGCGGTACGTCGGCAGATGTCGTTCAGCCGCGATTCCGTCAGGCCCAACTGATCAGCGTATCGGGACAACGGCCAATGCTCGGTGTAGTGCGCTTCGATGAGTTCATTGAAGCGCCGAAACAACTGCAGGTCATCCTGCCGCGCAGGCTGTGCCGCGATTGATTTTGGAGAGAGACGAAGCATGCTGATAAAGATCAGGCGAGTCAGGGCTATCAGGCCACAGGCCTGGCCAGGACGAGATGTACCCGCCTCCAGCCTTAGCAACTCAAACAACGAGGCCAGCCGCTCGGCCTCTTCGCGAAACTCAGCCTCCAAGCTGGCCAGGCCTACACAGATCGGCAGGAATCCCGACGCGGTCCAGAGATCAGGCACCTCTTGCAATAGCGACCATACCAGCTGTTGGCGAACCGTCAGGACATGTCCGTCGCTGCCCTCTTCCGTCACAAAGGCATGGGGGACCGGAGGCGGGGTGATGAAGAACATGGGGCCTTGCTCCTGGTACTGCCGGTCATCCAGGTACACCCGAACCTTGCCGGTCTTCACGTAATGCACCTGAAAGAACCGGTCATGCCGGTGGGCACGCATGTTGCGCCCGAAGAACTCCGCCAGTCTGCCTAGCGCATCGTAATGCACCTCGGCATCGGCATAACGCTGGTCGTAGACCTGACCGATGTTGATGTTGGGGATCGGCTGGATAGACACGGACGCAGGACTTTTCATGAACATCATTCTTTTTGTTGTTGAACCAAGCATACGCGAACTCAGGGAACACTTGACCTTAGTTAATATATTAAATATAAAGTTAACACATTAACTATTTACTCCCAAACAGGCATGCCCTGTTTCCACACCAATAACAAGGGAGAGCGCCATGTCGCGATCACTTAGCGAATCTGCCAATGGAACACTGTTCGGCGTCGCCCTGAATTTCCAAGGCCTTTTGCGCAGCCGACTTGAAGAATTTCACGAACCGCCTTACCAACAGCCCCCACTGAAACCGGTCCTGTTCATCAAGACGCCCAACACCCGTAACGGGCACCAGCAGCCCGTCATCATGCCCCAGGGGGAGCGTCTGCAGGCAGGCCCAGCCCTGGGAGTAGTGATTGGCAAACGGGCCAGCCGGGTAACTGAAGACCAGGCCATGGGCTACGTGGCGGGGTATACCGTCGTCAACGAATTCAGCCTGCCGGAAGAGAGCTACTACCGGCCTGCGGTGAAGGCCAAATGCCGGGACGGATTCTGTTCCATAGGTCCTGAGCTGGTGCCGGCAGAGGCCGTGAGCGACCCGAATCTGCTCACCCTCAAGCTCTATGTAAACGGCACGCTGCGCCAGGAAAACACGACGGCTAACTGGGTACGCACCCTCCCTCAGCTGATCGCCGAGCTGAGCGAGTTCATGACGTTGAACGAAGGCGACGTGCTGATCACCGGTACGCCTGAGGGCCGCATCGATGTCACGCCGGGTGATCGCGTAGAGGTCGAGATCGACCGCATCGGCCGCCTCATCAATACCGTAGTTGCGGAATAAGGAGCACCCCATGAAACATGCACGTATTCGCTATCAGGGTGAGATCCATACCGTTACCGTCGACGATGACCATGCAGTACGTCTGCCCAGTGGCGAACGGCTATTGGAAGACCAGGTGGAATGGCTGCCGCCCGCCACAGGCAGCATGTTTGCCCTGGGCCTCAATTATGCGGACCACGCGGCAGAGCTGGCTTTCAAAGCACCCACCGAGCCACTGGCCTTTATCAAATCGCCCAACACCTATACCGGACACAGGCAGATCACCTGGCGGCCTGACAACGTCAAGTACATGCACTATGAGTGTGAGCTGGTGGCTGTCATTGGCAAACCGGCACGTCATGTAAAGCGCGCGGACGCGTTGGACTATCTGGCTGGCTATACCGCGTGCAATGACTATGCGATCCGCGACTACCTCGAGAACTACTACCGCCCCAACCTGCGGGTGAAAAACCGCGACTGCACTACACCGATCGGTCCCTGGATCGTCGACACCGCCGATGTGCCAGACCCATCCAACCTGCGCCTGCGCACCTGGATCAACGGTGAGCTGAAGCAGGAAGGCACCACGGCGGACATGATCTTCGATATCCCCTACCTGATCGAATACTTTTCCAGTTTCATGACCCTGCAGCCCGGCGACATGATCGCCACCGGCACGCCGGAAGGTCTTGCCGATGTGGTGCCTGGAGATGAAGTCGTCGTGGAAGTGGAAGGCGTCGGTCGCCTCGTCAATACCATCGTCAGCGAAGAGGCTTTCTTCGCCGCAGCTGCCAAAGAGGTCTGAAATGATCAAGCACTGGATCAACGGCCGTGAGGTCGAGAGCAAGGAAACGTTCACCAATTACAACCCGGCGACCGGCGAGGCACTGGGCGAAGTGGCCAGCGGCGGCGCCGAGGAAGTCGCCCAAGCCGTGGCGGCTGCCAAGGAAGCTTTCCCCAAGTGGGCCAACACCCCGGCCAAGGAACGGGCCAAGCTGATGCGCAGGTTAGGCGAGCTGATCGACAAAAACGTGCCCAATCTGGCCGAGCTGGAAACCCTGGATACAGGGCTTCCAATTCATCAGACCAAGAACGTACTCATACCCCGAGCCTCCCATAACTTCGACTTCTTTGCAGAAGTCTGCACACGGATGGATGGGCATACCTATCCGGTCGATGATCAGATGCTGAACTATACCCTGCACCAGCCGGTAGGGGTCTGCGGCCTGGTTTCACCCTGGAACGTACCGTTCATGACAGCGACATGGAAAACGGCGCCGTGTCTGGCACTGGGCAATACCGCCGTGTTGAAAATGTCCGAGCTGTCGCCCCTTACGGCCAACGAACTAGGCCGTCTGGCCTTGGAAGCAGGCATTCCGCCAGGCGTATTGAACGTCGTGCAGGGCTATGGCGCCACAGCTGGAGACGCCCTGGTTCGTCACCCGGACGTGCGGGCCATCTCATTCACTGGCGGCACCGCTACCGGCCGAAAAATCATGGAAACGGCGGGACTCAAGAAGTATTCCATGGAGTTGGGCGGCAAATCGCCTGTGCTCATCTTTGATGATGCCGATCTAGGCCGTGCGCTGGACGCCGCTCTCTTCACCATCTTCTCGCTCAACGGTGAGCGTTGCACGGCGGGCAGCCGTATCTTCATCCAGGAAACGGTTTACGACCAGTTTGTCGAGGAGTTCGCTGCACGCGCCAAGCGCCTGATCGTGGGTGATCCGCAAGATCCAAAGACCCAGGTCGGCTCGATGATTACCCAGGCTCATTACAACAAGGTCACAGGCTACATCAAGATCGGCCTGGAAGAAGGCGCCACGCTCATGGCAGGTGGTCTGAAGCGTCCAGCGAACCTGCCCGCCCATCTGACAAAGGGGCAGTTCATCCAGCCCACCGTATTTGCCAACGTCGACAACAGGATGCGTATCGCTCAGGAAGAGATTTTCGGTCCTGTCGTCTGCCTCATCAAATTCAAGGATGAGGCCGAAGCCCTGCGCCTGGCCAATGATACCGAATACGGCCTTGCGTCCTATATCTGGACCCAGGACATCGGCAAGGCGCACCGTCTGGCCCGTGGCATCGAGGCTGGCATGGTGTTCATTAACAGCCAGAACGTACGGGACCTGCGCCAGCCATTCGGTGGCGTGAAAGGCTCTGGTACCGGCCGTGAAGGAGGCGAGTACAGCTTCGAGGTGTTCACGGAGGTGAAGAACGTGTGCATCTCCATGGGCAGTCACCACATCCCGCGCTGGGGTGTGTAACCACTCCCGCCCCAGGGCCAGCGCCTGCTAGCGGTATCGGCAGGCAAGCACCCGGGTTTTCGGGCTTATCACGACCAAGCAGTTACAACACAGCGCCCTGATCTTCTGTTCGGGGCTAACAAGGAGAACTGTCATGGGCGAAGTCGTCCTTGCAGCCAAGATTACACATGTTCCATCCATGTATCTGTCTGAACTGCCCGGAAAGCACCAGGGTTGCCGCGAGGCAGCCATCGCCGGTCACAAGCTCATCGGTCAGCGCGCCCGCGACCTGAGCGCCGACACGGCCGTCGTGTTCGATGTTCACTGGATGGTCAACAGTGGTTACCACATCAATTGCGGGCAGCAGTTCGAAGGGATCTACACCAGTAACGAGCTGCCGCACTTCATCAAGGACATGGCGTATCAATATCCGGGCGATCCCGAGCTGGGAGCCCTGATCGGTGGGGAAGCCAATGCCGCGGGGATCCGCACCATGGCCCATAACATCCCTAGCCTGGAGCTTGAATACGGAACACTCGTTCCCATGCGCTACATGCACATGGGCGTACCGGACAGCCAAAAGCTCAAGGTCATTTCCATTGCCGCCTGGTGCGCCTGGCATCGGCTGGAAGACAGCTTTGCCTTTGGTGCTGCGGTTCGTCGCGCCATTGAAAAAAGCGACCGCAAGGTACTGGTACTGGCATCCGGATCACTCTCCCACCGGTTCTCGGACGATCGGGTCGCCGAGGTGAATATCCACAAGTGGACCCGCGAATTCGACAAGCAGGTCGACCTGCATGTGGTGGAATTGTGGCGGCAAGGTCGCTTCAAAGAGTTCTGCGCCATGCTTCCAGACTACGCCGAGCACTGCTATGGCGAAGGCAAGATGCACGATACCGCCATGTTGCTGGGCTTGCTGGGTGGCGCTGAGTACGACAAACCCGTCGAAATCGTGACCGAGCCGTTCGGAAGCTCGGGCACCGGCCAGATCAACGCCATCTTTCCTGTTTGACTGGTGTTAGCAGCCTCCAGGGTCCGCACAGGCTCCTGGAGGATGCACGTCCGCTGGAGTAAAAACCATGCCCCACTTTATTGCCGAATATTCAGCCAATCTTGAACATGACGCAGACCTGCCGGGTTTGTTTGAAAAAGTCCACGCCTGTCTCGGCAACAGTGGTGTTTTCCCCCTAGGCGGTATTCGTAGCCGCGCGATCCGCATGGATACGTTCCGCATGGCTGATGGAAAACATGACTATGCGTTCGTTCATATGACGCTGAAGGTAGGTGCTGGCCGCGACCTGGAGACAAGGCGTCAAGTAGCTGATGCATTGTTCGAGGTGATCAAGCATCACTTCGCCGAGCTTCAGAGCAGACGCCTGCTGGCACTGTCGTTCGAGATGACCGAACTCTCGGCCGAACTCAATTACAAGCACAACAACATCCATGCCTTTCTGAGCGAGCAGGCCGGTTAGGCAGCGCTCCGTTTGCGTCCTTACAACAACAATAAAAGGCACCCACCATGGCACAGGCAATCGATACGCTTTCGGTTTCGGAAAAAAATGATGCAACTTACCGGCACATCACCTGGCGACTGATGCCATTGCTGCTGGTCTGCTATGTCTTCGCTCATCTCGATCGCATCAATATCGGCTTCGCCAAGCTGCAAATGAGCAGCGACCTGCACTTCAGCGATACCGTGTATGGATTTGGCGCAGGCCTGTTCTTTATTGCCTATGCCCTGTTTGGCGTACCCAGCAACCTGATGCTGGACCGTGTGGGGCCGCGCCGCTGGATTGCCACGCTGATGGTGGCCTGGGGCATCCTGTCCACCGGCATGATGTTCATCGAGTCCGCCACCGGCTTTTATACCCTGCGCTTTCTGTTAGGCGTGGCGGAAGCGGGCTTTTTCCCTGGCATCCTGGTTTATCTCAACCGCTGGTTTCCGGCCCATCGGCGGGCGTCGGTCACTGCACTGTTTGCCATTGCCGTCCCTATGGCAGGGGTCATCGGCGGCCCCCTGTCCGGCTGGATTCTGGAGCTGTTCAAGGACAGCGGCGGTCTGCGGGGGTGGCAGTGGATGTTCATGCTGGAAGGTCTGCCAGTGGTGTTGCTTGGGTTGGTCGTCCTCAAGGCGCTGCCGGACAGCTTCGAGAGCGTCAGCTGGCTTGAGCCTACCCAAAAGCGTCAACTCCGTGATGCCCTGGCGGGAGAGGAGCAGCGCAAAACGATTACCTCCTTTTCAGGCATTGTTCGCAACGGACAGGTGTGGTTGCTCGTGGCGATTTATTTTGCCGTCATGTTGGCCGTCAATACCCTCGCCTTCTGGATGCCAGCTCTCATTCACGGCGCTGGCATCGGTCAAGACAGCAACGTCGGCATGCTCAGTGCCATCCCTTATCTGGCAGGCTGCTTCTTCATGATCGCTGCAGGCCGCTCCTCCGATCGCCACCGCGAACGCCGCTGGCACCTTTGCGTCCCCCTTCTCATGGGTGCGGCCGGTATCGCTATCGCCGGGCTGGCACCTCAAAACACAACCCTCGTCATGCTGGGCCTGGTCATCGCAGGCATGGGCGCAAGCTCCGCGCTGCCCATGTTCTGGCAGTTGCCCCCGGCGTTTCTATCGTCAGGCACACAGGCGGCCGGCATTGCCATGATCAGCTCCTTTGGCAGCGTGGCGTCATTCCTCGCTCCCTACTTTATTGGCTGGATGCGCGATACCACGCAAAGCGCCAGCCTGGCGCTCTATGTTCTAGCGGCGCTCATTGCTGTCGGTGCCTTTTTGGTACTGCGCACCCCTGCCGCCATTGTCAATCCACAAGGAAACTAGCCATGCTCGACAACGCCTTTATCCGCGCGGCCGCTGAACGTCTTGACCAGGCCGAGCGCTCCCGGGAACAGATCGGTCAACTGTCCCTGGAGCAGCCAGGGATCACTATTGAAGATGCCTATGCCATCCAGCGCGCCTGGGTCGAAAAAAAGATCGCGGATGGTCGCAAACTGGTTGGCCACAAGATAGGCCTCACCTCCCGCGCCATGCAGGTGTCATCCAATATCACAGAGCCGGACTATGGCGCTCTGCTCGACGACATGTTTTTCGAAGAAGGAACCGACATTCCCTTTAATCGATTTATCGTGCCACGCGTGGAAGTCGAGCTGGCCTTCGTCCTGGGCAAGCCACTGAAGGGTCCGAACTGCTCGATTTTCGATGTGCTCGATGCCACCGAGTATGTCATTCCGGCGCTTGAGATCATCGATGCGCGTATCCAACAGATCGCCCCCCATACCAAGGCTACACGCAAGGTCTTCGACACCATCTCCGACAATGCCGCCAATGCCGGCGTCGTCATGGGCGGCAAGCCGATTCGCCCTCATGCTATCGATCTGCGGCGCGTACCGGCCATTCTTTACCGCAACGGGGTGATCGAGGAATCGGGTGTCTCCGCAGCGGTGCTTAATCACCCGGCCAAGGGCGTTGCCTGGCTGGCCAATAAACTGGCCGCCTATGACGTCACGCTGGAGGCGGGCCAAATCATCCTGGGCGGCTCATTTACACGCCCCGTGCACGCAAGCCCGGGCGATACTTTCCATGTGGATTACGACCAGCTCGGCAGCATCGCCTGCCGCTTCGTCTAAGACCGGTTTGGCCTGCGGCAGCGCGCTCATGCCCAGGCCAACCTCCCGCCGTGAGGATTTACCATGCAGCTTCCTATCAACACCTTCAAACAGCGCCTCGAAGGCGGTGACCCGCTGATTGGCCTCTGGATTGGCCTCGCCAATGCCTACAGCGCTGAATTAGCCGCCAACGCCGGTTTCGACTGGCTGCTGCTTGATGGCGAGCATGCGCCCAATGATGTCCGCAGCCTACTCGCTCAACTACAGGCCGTTGCGCCGTATGCCACCCACCCGATTATACGGCCGCCCATTGGCGATCCTGTGCTTATCAAACAGCTTCTGGATATTGGCGCCCAGACACTGCTTGTGCCGATGGTCGAATCCGCTGATCAGGCCAGGGAATTGGTAAAGGCCATGCGCTATCCGCCGGAGGGTATTCGCGGTGTAGGCAGCGCCCTGGCACGCGCCTCACGCTGGAACACGATCCCCGGCTACCTGGATCACGCTGATGAACAGATGTGTCTCCTAGTCCAGATCGAGAACCGAACCGGCCTGGATAATCTGGATGCCATTCTGGAGGTCAATGGAGTGGACGGAGTGTTCATCGGTCCTGCTGACCTGTCTGCCGCACTGGGGCATCGTGGCAATCCAGGCCACCGAGACGTTCAAGCCGTAATTGAAGAGGCGATTGTTCGTATTGCTAAAGCCGGCAAGGCGGCAGGTATTCTTTCAGCTGATCAGAAGCTCGCCCAGCGTTATATCGAGCTGGGCGCAGTCTTTGTAGCGGTGGGGGTCGACACGACGGTGCTGATGAAAGGCCTTCAAACGCTGCTAGGCCATTTCAAGCACAACACTCCAAAGCCCACACATGGTGGCGGAGTCTATTAAGGTATGAGGCACCGAGCCTGAACTGAACCAGCGGCCCTTGGGCCGCTTTACCTGCCCAACTGATCAGCTGTCATCCCGATCGGGATAGACAAGGCGCTCTTCGTCGTCATCCTCCGAGCCAGGCCGCACCTGTTTGAGCTCTTCCAGCAAGGCGATTAGCGTCTTGAGCTTTTCCTCACCAAATTGCTCCTGGATGCGCTGGTAGTTGGTCTCCATACCCGTGGCCATGGATCCGAAGCACGCCCGGCCACGATCCGTCAGGCTCACGTAAACACGTCGCTGATCCTTGGGTGTTTTCCAGCGCTGCACGTACCCGTCACGCTCCATGCGAGACAATACACCGGTCATGCTGGGCTTGAGAATGCAGGCCTGCTTTGCCAGCTGATGGCTCTCCATCTCGCCCCGCTGCCAGAGTATCCGAATGATGCGCCATTGCTGTTCGGTAAGGCCGTGCTCATTCAACAACGGACGGAAAAACCCCATGGCCGCTTCGCGGGCCTGCAACAAGGTAAGCGTAAGAGAAGGACGCGGTTTCAGCATGACAATTAGTCACCAGGAGCCATGAAAGATATCGTTGCACGGGCCGGACGCCAGCCCAATGAATAGATTGGCAGATATACCGCCATTTACCAACGGAGCGGGACCATCGCATATAATTAACATATTAATCAACCATTCTGAATTCCTCTTCGTCCCTCCCTCACCCTATTCAAATCGATTGGTGCGTTCACGGCAGCGCAAGCCGCCTTGCCTCATCACACCGGGTGATGCCTTGCGGGTGGCAGAGAAGATCAAACCCTGCGGCAGCGACATGCAAGCTCTCTTGATTGACGACTCCTAAGCTCTGGACATGAAGCCTCACCGCTTGCCTTAGAGCCTTGAGAATAGCCAGGAATCCCTTATGTCTACTGCCGAACTCATTACGCCCCTCGAGACTGTTACCCGTTTTCTGTCACTTACGCATTCCAGCTTCGTGGATGGCCGGCCCAGCACCGCTTCTCGCGGCGATGTCATTGCGGTAAACGATCCCGCTTCGGCCCAAGCCATTTCACAGATAAGGCTGGCCGAGCGGGAGGAAGTAGACCGTATCGTCGAGTCCGCCCGCGCTGCGTTTGTCGCGGGCACCTGGAGCAAGGCTCGACCGGCTGATCGTGAGCGCATCCTCCTGCGCTTTGCTGATCTCGTCGAAGCCCACGGCGAGGAACTGGCGCAACTGGAAACGCTGGAACAAGGTAAATCGATCCACATTGCCCGCGCGATTGAAGTCGGCGGCGCAGTTGAATACATGCGTTACATGGCCGGGTGGGCCACCAAGCTCGAAGGGCAGACGCTCGACGTCTCGATACCTGTTCCAACCGGCGCCCGTTACAATGCCTATACGCGCCGTGAGGCAGTTGGCGTAGTGGCAGGCATCGTCCCCTGGAATTTCCCGCTCATGATCGCCCTGTGGAAGATCATGCCGGCTCTGGCCTGTGGCTGCTCCATCATCATCAAGCCCTCGGAAGAAACGCCTCTTACCGTGCTGCGGGTAGCCGAGCTGGCCATAGAGGCCGGCGTTCCGCCCGGTGTATTCAACGTACTGATCGGCCGCGGCTCGGTAGCGGGTGCCGCACTGGTAGCGCACCCCAACGTCAGCAAGGTGTCCTTTACCGGCTCTACGGCCATCGGCAAGCAGATCGGGACTGCCGCCCTGCAAAACATGACACGATTCTCCTTGGAGCTCGGTGGCAAGAACCCTATGGTGCTGCTACAAGACGCCGACCTTGAAAAAGCAGTTGCAGGCGCGCTCATGGGCGGCCTACTCAATCAGGGTCAGGTATGCGCTGCCGCTTCGCGCATCTACGTGCCGCATGCGCTAAAAGCGGACTATGTCGAAGCGCTTAGCGCCGCGGTAAACGGCATGAAGATCGGGCCGGGGCTGGACCCAACCACACAAATCAACCCGGTCGTTTCACGCCGGCACCAGGGCAGTGTTCTTCAGCATCTAGAGCTGGCACGCCAGCAAGGAGCTACTGTCACGACGGGAGGCAATGCACCCGACCTGCCCGGCTATTACGTCCAGCCTACTGTGCTGGCCAACGTTGAGCACCACATGGCGGCGGCGCGCGAGGAGATCTTCGGACCGGTATTGTCCGTTATCGCTTACGACTCACTGGATGAAGCCATCCATATGGTCAACGACAGCCAATACGGCCTCACGGCCAGTCTCTGGACCAATGATCTGACCCGTGCCATGGACCTCATTCCCCGCATCGAGGCGGGCACGGTCTGGGTCAACAGCCACGTACCGGTCGACCCGAACCTGCCTTTTGGGGGCTACAAGCAATCCGGTATTGGGCGGGAGTTCGGCCGCGGCGCTGTCGAAGCCTTTACCGAACTCAAATCCGTGTGTATTGCCTACTGAGCCTGATGAACGCGGCCTGAGCATGCTCAGGCCGTCATCGACTGGCTACGGTAGTCCCGCGGGGACCTTTCGAAGTGCTTCTTGAACGTCCGGCTGAAGTGAGCCGAGTCGGTAAAACCCCATTTGAAAGCAATGTCTGTGATCGACTCGTTGACCAGACGCTGATCGAGCAGATCGGCAGCGCTGCGTGCAAGTCGGGCACGCTGGATATAACGGCAGACGCTATCGCCCTCTTCTTCGAATAGCCGATACAGCTGGCGGATGGAAATGCCCAGCTGCGCCGCCAGTTTGGCAGGGCTCAAGGACGCATCGGCCAGCTGGTCGTGGATCAGTTGTTCCACTCCGCTTCGCAGTACGCCGCCCTTGGCCTGGAGCTCAACGGCCATTGCGGGCGCACTGGCTGTCAGGGCGGGTTTCAACAGGCTGATCAGCGAATCCTGGAGCGCCTCACCTTCATCATCCTGCCATTCCTGTGCCGGCATACCCTCGGCCAGCTGGGTACAGATCAGCCGAAGCAACCGGCCGCTGGCACTGCCTGAATTAAGCTTGCCAAAAATATGCTGTTGATTGGCCAGATGCGTGGACACCGCCTCGCGGGGAAGATGAATCGAGCAATGCTCCATCAAACCAAGCGGATTGATTTCGCAGGTGCCTGCAGAATCAACCAGCGCCATCTCACCGGGCACCAGATCGATGGTATGTCCATGCTGCGTGATCTGTGCTCGCCCGGATCGCTGCATGACCAGAAAGCAGTATCGATCACCATCTTGATCATGCCCTCGTTTGCGAGCCAGACAGGCCGCGTTGGTCTTGACCATGGCCAGTTCAAGTCCGGCTATACGCCGTTGGGTAAGCTCGCCGATAAACAGCGAACCGGTCAACGAGGGCTGCGCGGTAAACCGGCGGCCACAAAAAGCGCGAATCGTTTCTAGCCAGATCGAAAACGCATCGAGACGTTGGACTTGCATGGCATTTCACCTCGGCTGTCATTCAGCCTGTTGTTCTTGTAGATAGTTAACATGTTATCAATTTACTACGAAACTACAGAGGTGCAAGCCCTGATTCCATATGAGCTGATGACCGACCTCTCATTCACTATGCCATGTTCCCTGCCAGTCGCGGCAGTTTGCGCCCGCCAAAAAAGACTAAATGGCGATAACCCGTTAAACTACGCCTTTTTTTGTTTGGATTTTGAAAGTCGAGGGGCGATTTCGAAGGCGAAATACTACTCATGCCAATGAGCACACGCTGCCCTGAGGCCAACATCCACTGCAATACCTCGTCGCATTGCGAAGCGGCGACTGTTTTAGCTTGTACTGAAAGGAAGTAATACCATGGTAATGCACTACTCCACCGGCACTGATCAAGTCGCTTGCGGCCGCAGCAGTCCTAATGTCTCTACCCAGCCTGATCAGGTTACCTGCAAGACATGCCTGCGCTCGGCGGCTTATGCAGCGGCAACAGTAACCGACACTCAGGTTCAGGAGATTGCTGCTCCCGTACCGGCTGCCAAGACACAGCCTGTTGAGCAGTCCGTAACCTACCGTACCCGTAGCGTTGCGTTTGCCGAGTGGCAAAACAAGCTGGCCGATGGCAGCCGCCTGCCTCGCGGTCAGCATTTCAAGGGACCGCAAAAGAAAGCCGCGCTTTAATGCATTGCAGGGCGCCAGCGTAAGGCATGACCTTACCCTGGCGCCTGTATCAGGTGATCGATCCCGATAACTACTACCGCCGCTAGGCCAAGCCTGCCTGGGTCGTTACACTTGCCGTCCTATCCGCTACAAACAGAACACATGACTCATCGCCTCTTCACTGGTTTTATGCTCATGGCAGTCCTGCTACTAAGTGGATGCCAGAGCCGCTCGCTGACACCCGTTGAAACCACCTTGCAGGCGCGTCCCCTCCCGCTTGATCAGGTCAGCCGCCAGTCGGAATGCCGCTCCCTTGCCGAGCTCTACTCCAGTTGCTACGTCGCCCTGGCAACCTGGACATACGCCAAGACCGAGCAGAAGGCCACCCCGGAGGAACTCGAAGCGGCCATGCACGCTGCCAAAGCCCGCGCATTAAAACTGAACTGCCCGACGTTCTGGGAAGAAGACTGACACCCCGCCTAAAGGCGATTGATCGGAATTTTCAGGAAGGTCGCCCCGGACTCATCTGCAGGTGGCATTTCACCCGCCCGGATATTGATCTGGATTGAGGGCAGGATAAGCGTCGGCATCGATAGCGTTGCGTCCCGACGGCTGCGCATCTCGACAAAGGCCTCTTCGGCAATACCGTCGTGCACATGGATATTGCTAGACCTTTGCTCAGCCACCGTCGTCTTCCAGCATACCTCTCGTCCAGCGGGTGGATAGTCGTGGCACAGGTACAATGTCGTCTCTGCCGGTAGCGCCAGTATCCGCTTGATGGAACGGTACAGTTGACGGGCACTGCCACCGGGAAAATCGCACCGTGCGGTTCCTACGTCAGGCATGAACAATGTGTCGCCTACGAATACCGAATGCTCCGCTACCTGATAGGCCATATCCGCAGGTGTATGCCCTGGAACATGCAGCGCACGCGCCGCTAAACGGCCAATGTGAAACAGCTCATCCGGCTCGAACAGATAATCGAATTGTGAGCCGTCCAACCGGAACTCAGGCTCCAGGTTGAAAACATCACGGAAAACGCCCTGAACCTGGCGGATGGGAGCGCCAATGGCAATCTTGCCTCCCAGCATACGTTTCAGGTAAGCCGATGCAGAAAGATGATCGGCGTGGGCATGGGTCTCAAGCAACCATTGCACCTTGAGACTATGCTCCTGAATAAATGCAATGATCCGGTCAGCCCCATGTGTGCTGGTTCGCCCGGCCTTGGCATCGTAATTCAATACCGAATCAATGATGGCGCATTCCGAACCATCCGCCTCGAATACCACATAGCTGATGGTAGCCGTGTCGGCATCGAAAAATGCCTGTACTAAAGGAGTCATGTCTATTACCTCTCCATCGATCTACCTTTTTACAATATATTGAATTATATATTGTATGAAAATAGACTGATTGGACGCATGACGAGGAAGGGACCAATGGCAACTCAGCTTTCTACCACCGAAGTCGCTCTGCTCAGGGCCTCTGCTTCAAAAGCCTGCACGCTGCTAAAAGCGCTGGCCAACGAAGACCGCCTCCTGCTGCTCTGTCAGCTGACTCAGGGTGAGCGCAATGTGGGCGAGCTGGAAGACCTGACGGGTATCCGCCAACCGACGCTTTCTCAACAGCTGAGCGTCCTTCGGGAAGAAGGACTGGTCAATACGCGTCGCGAAGGCAAGTACATCTATTACGCCCTTGCCAGTTTCGAGGTCGTTTCCGTCATGCAGACACTGTCCAGCCTGTACTGCGGTCAGGCCCTGAAAAGCGTGCAGTAAAGAGTCATCTCTACGTTCAACCTGTCTGCGCTAGCGCCATAGACTTTTTGTTGTTTCCTACGCTGTCTGGAGTTGCCCATGGACCACCCCATCAACCGACTCGATGAAACGTTCGCTACGTGCGGACAGCTACAGCTCGATGACTTGCCTGGCATCGCTCAGCAAGGCTACCGCAGCATCATCTGCAATCGACCGGATCATGAAGGTGGACCAGAACAGCCTCTTAGCGAACAACTTCGGCGCCATGCCGAAGCATTGGGCTTGAGCTTTGTCTATCTCCCTGTCATACCCAGCACCCTTCATGAGGGACAGGCCCAGCAGTTACAGGCGTTACTCAGCACGCTCCCCCATCCGATTCTGGCGTTCTGTCGCACAGGTAACCGCTCTACTCAGCTGTACCGAATGGCGTGCGAGAACGAAGCGGCAAGTAGCCAATACGACGTCGTCATCATGGGCGGTGGGTCAGCTGGTATCGGCGTCGCTGCCAGCCTGCTGCGCCGTGCCCCTGAGCTGAAACTCGCCGTGGTCGAGCCCAGCGATCATCATTACTATCAGCCCGCCTGGACGCTTGTAGGGGGTGGAGCCTACGACGCAGCGGACACGGTTCGCCCGATGGCCAGCGTCATGCCGCACGGTGTCACTTGGATTCAGGCATCGGTCAGCGCGTTCGCCCCGGAGCGCCAGAGCGTGCTGCTCAGCAACGGTAAGCAACTGGGTTATCAGCAACTGATCATCTGTCCCGGTCTGCAACTGGCGTGGGAGCGCATCACTGGGCTGGAAGACACGCTGGGCCAACATGGTGTGACGTCCAATTACCGGTATGACCTGGCCCCTTACACCTGGGAGCTGGTCCGAAACCTGAGGCATGGGAAGGCGCTATTCACTCAACCGGGGATGCCGATCAAATGTGCCGGTGCGCCCCAAAAAGCCATGTACCTATCCTGCGATCACTGGCTGCGACAAGGGGTGCTGAAGAACATCCAGGTCGAATTCAACCTGGCAGGCGCAGCGCTGTTTGGCGTACCGGCCTTTGTCCCACCTCTGATGGCGTATGTAGAGAAATATCAGGCATCACTGGCTTTTCAGTCCAATCTGGTCGCTGTCGACGGCCCTGGCAAAACCGCCTGGTTCGAAGTTACCGCCGATGACGGTAGCGTGAGCCGTCAAGCCAAAGCGTTCGACCTGCTGCATGTGGTGCCACCGCAACAGGCACCTGATGTAGTTCGGCGTAGTACGCTGGCCGATGCGGCGGGCTGGCTTGAGGTCGATCCGGCCACCCTTCAGCATCCTCGTCATCCAGACATATTTGCCTTGGGTGATGTGTGCGGTACCAGCAACGCCAAGACGGCGGCAGCGGCACGCAAGCAGATCGTAGTCGTAGCAGAAAATCTGCTGGCCTTGCGCAAGGGGCACCCCCTGCCAAGCCGATATGATGGTTACGGCTCCTGCCCACTTACCGTCGAAAAAGGCAAGGTGATCCTGGCCGAGTTTGGTTATGGTGGAAAGCTTTTGCCGACCTTTCCCTTTGATCCCAAAGTGCCGCGTAAATCCGCCTGGTTGCTGAAGGCCAGCGTACTGCCCCGCTTCTACTGGAACGGCATGCTCAAGGGCCGCGAGTGGCTTACCCGCTGCGCCCAGAATTAAGGGAACCCGCTTCGTGCTGCTGGCCTCTCTTCTCGGAATCGGTATCGGCCTTGTGTTAGGCCTGACAGGCGCAGGCGGAGGTATCCTGGCGATCCCGGCATTGACGCTTGGTCTGGGCTGGGCCCTCTCTCAGGCTGCTCCCGTTGCGCTGCTTGCAATCGGCACCGCGGCGACCCTGGGTGCGGTGGACGGGCTGCGCAAAGGTCTGGTGCGATATCGGGCGGCGCTACTCATGGCCGCGTTGGGACTTTGCTTTTCGCCACTTGGAAGTCAGCTGGCGCATCACTTACCCAATCGTACCCTCATGCTTTGCTTCTGCCTGATCATGTTGTTTGTTGCCATCCGCATGCTGCTTCAGAGTCGGGCTACGGTAGATCAAGCCTGTACGACTCACGGCCCGCTTCAAAAAAATTGCATGCTGGATCCAACGACCGGACGCCTGCATTGGAATGGCCGATGCCTGGCTACGCTTTCGATCATCGGAAGCCTGTCGGGCATGTTGACCGGTATGCTCGGTGTGGGGGGCGGCTTTCTGATCGTCCCGGCCTTGCGCCAATGCAGCGATATCCGCATGCAGGGCATCGTGGCCACTTCGCTGATGATGGTGGCGCTGATTTCCCTGGGTACCGCAGCCGGTGCGCTTTATCGCGGCGTCACGCTTGGCTTGCAGGCAGAGCTTTTCATAGGTGCCACGCTTGTAGGCATGCTTGCCGGGCGCCTGCTGTGCAAGCATTTACCGGCCCACCTCTTGCAGCGGTCGTTTGCGGTGCTTTGCCTGGGTGTCTGCGTTTACCTGTTCATGACTGTTTTCTAATCAGCTCCGATTAATCTGGTCCTTTAACCGCAAGAGAGGATTCAGTCGATCAAACTGATCTGGGTTTCAGACAGACCCTTACTACCGTAAGACCACGGGAACGCTTAGTACAGCAGACGACTATTTTAGCCAGCACACTTCCACGCTTCACCCATCATTGAGAGCAATAGTTGGCACCAGTAGGATCGATTTCACGCATAGTAGGCGTGTGCGATTCAATGACCTCATCGAAACCAACCACCCCATCGAAGAGGTCATTATCATGAAATACGCCATTGCTACTGCCCTGCTTGCCTCAGCCTTCGCTACCGGCGCGTTTGCTGCAGACTCTCGTTCAGCACAGGACAATATTCCGGTGGAACAGTATCACTACGGCATGAAGATTGATGTCGCCAAAGTCATTTCGATCGAAAAGGCCGACACGAACGACCTCAACAACGCCGAACCTGCCACCATGGTGTATCAGGATCATCAAGGCAACGTGCATAAATTGCAGTACCTGGAAAGCGTTGAACGGCAAAATACGAATGGTTGATACGACCAGTACAAAGCCCCGGCCACGCGGGGCTTTGAGACTTGGCCTGCACCAGCAGCACTCCTTGCTCCCGACTAAGCGCAACGTCCTTATCACACCTTCAGAGCAGATTTCCAGGCGGCTCTGACCTCCCGATCCGGCCATCGGACATCCGATGCTCATCCGCATGGCCTAGCGCTGCGCCCCTTGCGAGTACACACCGCAGCACGATCAACTTGACAGACCTCCCTACCACACCAAAGATTACACAGCGCGTAATCGATTTACGATTTCGACTGATATTTTGATTGATCTCCAGAACTGCCTTTCTCTGGCCGCTAGTTGATCCGCGCGCCCATTTTGCCTGCACAAATAAAAACAAAAGGTATTGGCAATGCAGAACCAAATAACCAGCTTTCGCGATGCTCTCGATTCACATCCCGTATCACGCTATCAATGGCAGATACTGGCGTTGCTGGCGCTCTTGCTCATCAGTGACGGTTATGACGCTCAGCTACTAGGCTACGTGGTGCCATCTATCGCCCAGGAATGGGGACTGGAGAAATCGGCCTTTGGACCGGTCTTCAGTGCAAACCTGATCGGCCTGACCGTTGGCTCTCTGCTCGTTACACCACTTGCGGACCGCGTAGGTATCCGGCGAGTGCTCATGAGCTGCGTTCTGCTGTATGCCTGCCTTACCTTCGTCACCGTCTATATCGACTCGTTGCAGGGACTGGCGATACTGCGCTTTTTTTGTGGCCTGGGGATGGGCGGCGCTATGCCCAGCGCAATGGCACTGATGTCGGACTACTCACCACCCAGGTTGCGTACCCTAATGGTCACATTGGCCGCCTGTGGGTTCTCGTTTGGCGGCGCAGCGGGCGGCTTCGTAGCAGTGGCGTTCATGGATCGTTTCGGCTGGCATGCCGTATTTGTCATAGGAAGTGTAGCCCCGCTGCTGCTCTTACCTTTCCTGCTCATGCTGCTACCTGAGTCTCTGCCACGTCTGCTAAGGGATGCCCCGCCCTACGCCCGGCTGACCGCTGTCACGTCCCGCATGGTTGCCGGTTGGCAGCCGCCAGCACCAACCGTTGACAGTCAACAGGAGCCTGCCTCTGCCATAGCCGTGGTGGATCTCTTTCGCAACGGATACGCGAGACCTACCCTGTTTCTCTGGGCGACGTTTTTTGTCAGCCTGATCCTGCTTTATTTCATGATCAGCTGGTTGCCCTCTCTCCTTCAGGAAAGCGGTATGCAGCGAAACTCGGCAAACCTTGCCACGTCGATGTTTTTGTTTGCCGGTACATTGGGTGCCATGCTCCTGGCATACTTCATGGACCGGGTGGCCAGCAAGGTTCGCTTGCTGAGCTGTATCCTGGCGGGCGCAGCCGCATTTACCGTGCTGCTTGGGCTGACACATCAGTATCAGGCCCTGCTGTTGGTGTTTGTATTTGCCGCAGGCTTTTGCACCATAGGCGGTCAACTGACCTTGAATGCCTTCGCAAGCAATTTCTACCCCGCGCAGGTACGCGCAACTGGCGCAGGTTGGGCGCTGGGCATTGGCCGCTTTGGCTCGATTCTCGGGCCTCTCCTAGGTAGTCTGCTGCTCGGCCTGCATTTGCCAGCCCAAACCATCATTGTGCTGGCTGCTATTCCAGCTATCCTGGCCGCCCTGCTGATTCTCAACGTTAAAACCCCCTCACACAACGCGACGCCCATTAGGCAACATGACCATGGTTCC
Organism: Pseudomonas sp. JZ114; assembly: GCF_051027705.1. Classification (NCBI taxonomy): domain Bacteria; kingdom Pseudomonadati; phylum Pseudomonadota; class Gammaproteobacteria; order Pseudomonadales; family Pseudomonadaceae; genus Pseudomonas; species Pseudomonas sp. JZ114. The sequence goes on along the minus strand of NZ_CP069257.1, from coordinate 186,464 downwards.
TCCCTCGGGCCCTTCCAGCGCTCCAGGGATCAACCGCCGGCGCTCAAAGGTGAGGCGCGTCTGTAATCGATCACCTCAAGGTTCCGCTGGGCAGACGACCAACGTCCTGCCCCGCCTGACTTCAGAAAGGCCTTCTCCCCTCCATCCTTGAGTAAAAATCAAAAGTATTCTGAGGATTAAGGGCTTATTCAGATGATATCAACCGATCACACTGAGCTCCGAACCTTTTGCCTGGACGCAGCCGTGTCCCTCCAATCCTTTCGGAGAGCCCGTTATGAGTATTCCTTCCTTTGGCCTTGGTACCTTCCGCCTCACAGGACAGACCGTCATCAACTCGGTACGCCACGCTCTTGACTTGGGCTATCGTGCAATCGATACCGCACAGATCTACAACAACGAAGCAGACATTGGGCAAGCGATTGCCGAAAGCGGTATCGCACGCGACCAACTCTTTATCACGACGAAAATCTGGGTAGACCACTACGCCAAAGACAAACTGATTCCCAGCCTGCAGGAAAGCTTGAAAAAACTCCGGACCGACTTCGTGGATCTGACGTTGATCCACTGGCCCGCCCCGGGTAATGGTGTGGGGCTACCCGAATTTATGGAAGCACTGGCCCAGGCGCAGCACCAGGGCCTGACACGCCAGATCGGTATCTCCAACTTCAACATCGAACTGACCCGACAAGCCATCGACATTGCTGGTACGGATGCCATCGCCACCAACCAGATTGAACTTAGCCCTTACCTGCAGAACCGTAAGCTTGTTCAATATTTGCAGGAGCAGAATATTCCAGTGACCTCCTATATGACTCTGGCCTACGGGAAGGTACTCAAGGACCCTGTCATTAATGCCATTGCCCATAAGCATCAGGCAACGCCAGCGCAGGTTACCCTCTCTTGGGCGTTACAGCAGGGATATGCAGTCATCCCTTCCTCGACCAAGTTAGAGAATCTGGCCAGCAATCTGTTAGCCCAAGAGCTGCGTCTGGATCAGGAGGACATGGCAAAAATCGCCTTACTTGAGCGAAACGCTCGTGAAGTCAGCCCTGAAGGGCTTGCACCCGCTTGGGATTAATCACCTGCATGACCGTAACGTACGGTACTCTTCGAATGCCGTTCTATTGTCTTCAGGCCGTATGCTGACCTGCCCTGTTTCTTTCATGCTAGGAGAATCGCTGTGACCAACGCCTATGCTTCGATCAAGATCGATGTGGATGCTGATCAGATATGGCAACTTATGGGAGGCTTCGGCTCCCTGCCTGACTGGCTGCCGTTTGTAGTCGAAAGTCAGCTGAGTGAAGGGGGTCGGGTCCGACATCTGAAGGATATCGAAGGTAACGTCATCATTGAGCGGCTGTTAAGCTTTAACGAGGCTGAAAAAAGCTACCGCTACACCATCATCGAAGGACCTGCCCCGATCAAGGATTACGACTCTACGCTGCGTGTACTCACGGATGTATCAGGAAAGAGCGCCAAGGTTGAATGGTTCTGTACCTTTACAGCGACCCATATCAGCCAGGCGGAGGCTGAAAGTCTATTCACGCAGTTCTACCAAGATGGGTTGACGGCGCTCAAGCAGGCAGTCGAGGCTCGGTAGCCGCTTGAAAACATAAAAGCAACGATACGCCTGCTTTTGCAACCTCACGGCGGCCCTTCGAGGCCTGCCGTGATAAACCTGAACGGCCCGCTACTCCGCTTCGCTGAACTGCATTTCCGGCGGTTGAGTACGAAACCCGTGCGTGAGTTTGCCTAGGTAGATAACTCCGAGTGCGAGCCAGCTCAGCCCTAATAGAATGGCCATCGAGTCCAGGCTGATCATGAGGTAGAGATCTGCGCTGAGCCCCAGCAACGGGCAGATGAGAAACAACAGGATTTGACGTATACCGCGCTGAGTCGCACCAAGATAAAAGTGAAAGATTACTGCAAGGTTCACCAGGCTGAACGCTAGAAATGCGCCGAAGTTGATGAACGAGGTCGATGTCGCTACATCCAGCTTCAATGCTAGTAACGCAACAACGCCACACAGGGCGAGATTGTTGACTGGCGTACCGAAGCGCCTTGAAAGCTGACCGAAAAACGACTGGGGAAGCACACCGTCACGGCCCATGGCAAACAGTAGCCGTGAGACGCTGGCCTGCGCAGCCATACCAGACGTGAACTGCCCCACAATCAGCCCCATCAGAAACAGCGAAACAAAGATATCGCCGCCAATGTTACGGGCAATCTCATAAGCTGCAGAGTCGACATTGGCGAACGCCATGCCTGGGTGTACCCGCTGGACCCAATAAGATGCCAGGATAAACACCAGTCCGCCGACTAGAGTAACCAGCAGGATTGCCTTGGGTATCGTACGCTCCGCATTCCGGGTTTCCTCCGTCAGGGTACTTACGGCATCGAATCCAAGAAACGAATAGCAGGCTATTGCCGCGCCGCTCATGATCAGCGGCCACTGCAAATGACCGTCCGTAAACGGTGCCAGCGTGAACAACGGCTCGCCAGAGCCCTGTACATAATGGACGCACAGCACCACAAAGGCAGCCAGTACCAGGAATTGAACCAGCATCAAGGCTGTATTAATCGTACTGGCGAGCTTGAGCCCCACTACGTTGATCACCGTAGTAAGTGCGATGAAGCCCAATACCCAAACCGCTTGAGGGACAGCGGGAAATGCGGAACTCAGGTAGGCAGCGCCAATCAGCCAGATCGCCATAGGCAGAAACAGGTAGTCCAGAAGAACCGCCCAGCCGGCGATAAAGCCCAGCTTGGGGCTTATAGCCTTGCGTACATAGGTATACGCGGAACCTGAAACCGGAAACGCCGCCGCCATGCGACCATAACTGATGGCGGTAAACAACATGGCAACCAGCGCTACCAGGTAGGCGGAGGGCACATGCCCACCTGTGTTCTGGGCAAGAATTCCAAACGTGCCGAGCACAATGATGGGCGTCATGTAAGCGATGCCGAACAGCATCACCGCCCCTAACGAAAGGGTGCGTTGCAGATGGGCCATGAACAACTCCGTATAGTGATTGTTGATACCGCGCTTACGCGGTCGGGTGTTGTGGCAGTGCTGAATCAGCAAAAAAGATAATTGTTGTTATACGTTTATTGGCCTAGATAATAAGTTCGCGAATCCCTCCCGGTTGCTCGATCAGCTCTCCCGGCAAACTCAGGCGACGGTCATTGAGATACCGATAATCCTTGCGCACCGCCTGAAGCTGGCTCAGGTCCAGCGATGCGCTCAAGTGCGCCTCTTCCCGACCGGCCTCGACCAGCATGTTTCCAAAGGGATCGACTACCGCACTGCCTCCTGCAAAGGTGAGGTCGCCATCGCCTTCACCCACGCGGTTCACCATCACGGCAAACGCCTGATTTTCGATTGCGCGGGCCATGATCGCGGCTCGGTGTACAGGCCCATAAGGGTCCATGTTGCCGTTGGTTACGATAATGAGCTGTGCACCCAGTTGCGCCAGCGCGCGGGCGGTTTCGGGAAACTCGATGTCATAGCAGATCAGCAGACCGACCCGAACACCGTTCCACAGACAGGTCGCAAAGCGGTCACCAGGCGATAGCACTCCCTGATCCGACGACCACAAGTGCGTCTTCCGGTAACTCAGCGCAATTTCATTCGGGGTAATCAGAAGCGTGGTGTTGTAATAACGCTCGCCATCCGCTTCAGCAAAGCCGATGGCGACCGAGACCTGTCTGGCATGCGCAGCCTGACGAACCCGACTAATCGTCGGGCCATCAATGGGCTCGGCGACATCTGCCACGTTTTCATGGGTTGGAAAACCGCTGAGGTGCGTTTCTGGAAACACAATAAGCTGTGTATCCGGTGCACAGGCTTCGATAGCCGCCAATGCCGTCTGCAGGTTGTAAGCCTTGTCGCCATCACGGCCAGCCACCTGGGCCAGTTCAATCTTCATGAATGCTCCTTGATACATCAGCCGTATCGAACACATTGGTTTGGCAGTATGGTGCCCACGGTTTGGCATGATAATCACGCCGGTGGGTTAACCCTTTTGAGGTAGGCATGGGTATGGAACTAAAGGATATCGCCTGGCATCAGTCGGTTGGTCAACTGATTGATGCGCTCGATGCCCCCAACTTCTGGATCAGGCTGGTACGATTACTGGCGCGCTATCTGCCCTTCGACAGCTGGGTAGCACTGCTTTTCAGTGCTGGCAGGCCCATTGTACTGGCAGAAAGTCCGACCAGTGATGGTGGGCCTGATCCGCTGTTTCAGGACTACATCAACGGCCTGTATCTTCTGGACCCGTTCTACATCGCCTCTCGTGAGCGAGCCCACAATGGCCTGGTTCGGCTTGACGACGTCGCACCAGAATGTTTTGAGCAAACCGATTATTATCGTCTGTACTTTCGGTTGAACGTGGTCGCTGACGAAATCCAGATCAACTGCCAGATCGATGCTGATCAGACGCTTTGCCTGTCCCTTGGCTCGCGCCAGCGTTTCAAACCTGACCAGATAGCCCTGCTCGGTCTTATTCAACCCTGGATAATGGGTCTTATGCGTCAGCGCCTACGCTTCGAACAAGGCGCCACTACGCCCTCTGTTCCAGCGTGGCAACACCGGCTGGAGACAACCAGCCAACGCAGCGAAATGCCATTGACCAGCCGTGAGATGGACGTTGCACGCCTCGTACTGAGTGGCTGCTCCGGCAAGGAAATTGCGCGGAAGCTGGATATTTCTGTCGAGACCGTCAAGGTCCATCGAAAACACATCTATACCAAGCTCAACATCAAATCCCAATCCGAGCTGTTCGCGGTGTTCTTTCAAATCAACTGATGTATACCGGCTGGGTAGCTACCGTGCTGGTAATGCTGAGCCTCATAAACAACCGACAGGAATTACGACAGACGTCGTAATTCTGGAGACCTGTACGTATTCTCCACCCAAGGTTACTCCCAAGCAGAATTGCTATTGATATATGCCCTCGGCGCTTTTAACCGCCGAAGTCGTATCAGCCTGAATAGAGTTTTTGCAGAGGGTATTAGGGGTAAATAAACGTAAGCAGGAGGATTGATTGTACTCAGCCGAGCACGTGACCGGCTCGTTTCGCCCTGCTCCGGTCTGCTTCAATCAACGGTGTGCCAAAGGGCTCTGGCATGCCTCAGACAGCTCACTCTTTTTTCTAGTTATTTTCCTCAAGAAAACCAACGCTATACCGATAGCCTTCTAATGAAAGCCTCCAACTGGCAAACCATGAGACGCCAGGAAGGCACTGCACTCGGGTTGAAGTTTCCGGGCGCACATTCTCATTAGAGGCATTCAGGTCTTGGAAAGGCCTGCTCGAACAGAAGGTATAACGACACATGTCCACCTCAGCACTGGCGCTGATGTTTGTCAGCTGCATCCTTTTATTTTTATTCATGGCCTATGTGGACCAGGTTGCAGACCGTTATCAACTGGATAAGGCTCGTCTGCGAGCAGACCTGAATGACCGGATTTACCGTATCGGCACCTTGTCGGAAACCTTTCCAGCCCAGTTCATGACACCTGAACTCAAACAGCTTCTAGTCAGACTAGAACTCAACCTTATTCAGCGCATCGGCCGCCTGGAAAAACCTACCGAAGCCCTGACGGAGCGCGAGTCTCTCCTGCAGGAGCAGGAAAAACTCGGTCTGGACATTTCGATCGAGAATCAACCATGCCCTCTGTCAAGCGAGGCGGCCTTCAAAGAGGTGAGCTCTCAGCTGGAAACCCTTAATAGTCAGGTTCACCGCGCCGTACAGGATGGCCTGCTTACCAAGGCGGATGCTTCCGGCTGGTTCAAGTCAGTCAGATATTGGCTTGCGCTCAGCAATATCGAAATGTTCGATAACATGGCCACCCAAGCGCTTGAGTCAGACCAGCCCCGCCTGGCAAAGCGCGCTTATGAACGTGGCCTTCAATATATTCGCAACCAATCTGATCAAATGGCGTTTCAAGCCCAGCGCGAAGTTTTTGAGAGCGGTATAGAGACCGCTGAGAATGCCATCGAGAAACAGACCCAGGCCGAACAGCAACTCAAGGCGCCTCCTGTTGAAGAAAAGGCACCTGAGCCTGAAGAGGGCAACGAATGGAAAAAGAAGCCGCTCTACGACAAGAGCGAGGTGTGAGCGTTAGGCCAGATATTCGACACAGTCCGCCTCGCTCGGCAGCGGTACTTCCCACCGGCAGAGCATCCGCTGGATATCCTGATTTCGCAATGACGTGTTTCGCCTGGCGTTACGCTGAAGAATGATCCGCTCCGGCTGCTCAAGATAAACGATTCGTATTGAGGCGTTGTATTGGTAGAGCAAATCCAGGGTCTTCTTGCGCATTTGGCCGGACAGATGCGTTGCGTTCCAGACAAAAGCTTCTTTTTTGCGTAACAGCGCCTTGGCGGTATCCACCGCATAATGAGCGACGGCCCCTTCGTTCTTGCCATGGGCAAGCCCCAGTGCGTCCCGTGCATCATCGTAAGAAACGACCGGCAGCCCTGACAGGTTTTCTGCGACCCATGTGTTCTTGCCACTGGCAGGCAGACCCGCCATGACTACCACATCGGAGCCCTCCTGCTCCCGATAATGACTGAACGCCGGATGAATACGGGCACCGCGAAAATAGCTCATCCGCGTGTAATCATCAGGAAAAGCCTTGGCTGAATACAGGCAGCTTTCTTCCTCCGCCAACTGTTGAAACAACACGATATCGTCCAGTACGTGCTGCTTGTTCGGGTAGATACGCCCTTCCATATCCGCGATGGCCATAGCGATCAACATCCAGAGCGGTAGCTCCCAGGACAGGCGATGTGCCAGAAACTCTGGAGAATGTCCTGAGCGATCACCGCTCAACGCCCAGAACGGCACCTGATGCACACTGATGATTCGGCAAATGGTTTCTCGCAACGAGAATGGCACGCCTGCCTTCCAGAGCAATATGCGGGCATCAATTGAACCACGACGAGAGTGTCCCGGTTGGCCGATACGCCCAGTGACCTCATCTATAACAGTAGTGTCCGGCTTGGCAATGTCGTGCAAAAGTGCCGAGTAGAACAGTACGAAACGCTCTTCAGCACTTGCGCGTTCATAGGCACTTCCACCTACCATGGCTTCAACCACCATACAGGTATGGGTCCAGACATCGCCTTCGCCATGATAGGCAGGCTCCTGCGGCGTACTTGCCAACCGAGTCAGTGCCGGTATTGCTTCTACGCACCCCTTGAAGTCGGGCTGCTGGCCTGGTGCAGCAACCAGGCGCTCAAGTGTTTGAAAATCCATATTCCATTTCTCCTTGTTATTGTTTGTTCAAACATTCCCACGTCACGATAGGTACTGGTGCATAGAGATCAACATCGGGCGCAAGCTCATTGGGAATGTAGGGCTGACGCAAGTGATGCTCATTGGCGTCCAGAATGGTCTGCACGAAGTCTGGCCTAACCCACTTCATCCGTGCGACTGTTTCGCAGGCTGTCTCGACTTTCAGGTAAAGCCCTTCCATCAGATCAGAGGTATCGCATTGAGACCATGCCTTACTCAGGTCTAGCCCTTCACGCCGCACTGTATCTTCGAACCGCTCTCTCCACCGATCGGTTCGGGCCCAGGACTTGCCAACCAGTGCCAGCAGGTCTTTGAGCCTTACAGGCGCAGGACCCTCATACAACACAGGTACAGACAGGACAGGCCCGCCGGCTAACAACACGCGGCGCTCAGCGGTTGACAGAAAGATCTGCCTACGACGATCCCAGATGTCGAACTCGAAAAAGACACCCGGCAACTGATCGTAGAAAACCGAATGCTTCTTGCTCATGACCTCGCCAAACATCACGTAGCGATCTTCAAGTCTCTCAAGCAGAAACAGTTCATGGACGCGTGCCCATTGCTTGAACAGGTTGAACTGCTTCTCCCGTGAGCCCCCGATAAGGTAGTGCCCACGTGACTGAAGCAGGAGTTCGGCATTAGCGGAAAAGCTGATTGCCGCATTAGCGCCATCAAGCTTTTCCTCCACCACGATGAATTGATCTTTCAGCGTGCTTAGCTTTACCTGGTCATGATCGCAGTCACCAGGTTGCAGGCGCGACGACTCCAGGTGAGGCGTTCGCGGGTATTTAAATAATTCATGTAATTGCGCATAGACGCGCGGGTCGAGAGTCATGGTCTTCTCCAATCAAACAGGGAAAACCGACAACGCTCAGGAACGATAGATGACAGCTACGCGCAGACCAACCGCTTACCAGGACCGTTGTCGGATCAGATGTAAAGGTTGATGCAGGGCACTGGCTTCACCACGTTGGAAAGGGGGTCAAACGAAGGGCACGAATTAGGCCCGATTAAAGCTTCGTCTGTCAAACATAAAACCAGCTATTCGTTATGTCCGTCAAATAGTGCAAAAAGCCGCCCGAGGGCGGCTCTTGTATAGCTCACGTTATTTCAGCGGCCCGACGGCAGTACAGCTATTGCTACTTTGTACATGCTTTTGCAGCGTAGTCCATTGGGGGCGATCCTGCCCATTTACGGGCTCAACCGACAGCTTGTAACCGCCCCAACCGGGGCCGGCCGCCCAATAAGTGGCTGGAATGCAGTTTTGCTGCAGGTACGAGAGCAGGTTATCCATCAGCGGCAACCAGCGAGCATCATCATCCGGCACGCCAAACTCGGCGATGTAACCCTTTTTGCCATTCTTCTTTAACCAATCCACGAATGGCTTTGCACGATTCACACCCAACATTGCATTGAGCTGGCTAGTATCTTCCGGGCTATAAGTACCACTCCCATCCTTGTCCAGATAGACGTGCGCTGCAAAGATAATGTTATTGGCCGAGTCCTTGAGGCTGAGCAGACTGTCATTGTAATAGGGCCATAGCGATGCGTTGGACCAGGCATTACCTTCCACAATCACCGGGTGAGTATGATCCACTGTTCGTACGCCATCGATTCCGGACTGGGCAGCCTTGAGCCAGTAATTATCCATGTCATGCGGCTTGGCCATGATGTCATACCCATACAGGGCAGGATGGCTGGCCCAGCGGTAAGCAATTCGGTACATCAGGTCCCAGAAATGGGTGTAGGTAACCTGCCCCGCCCCAATGATATTGCCGTTGTAGCGCCCATTGTTATGCACATCCAGGATAACCTTGATGTTGTATTTCTGGGCCAGGTTCATAGTGGTCTGGATCAAGCCAACCTGGTTGGGATTAAGCATTGTGCTGAGCTTAGGCTGTATGCGCTCCCATAAAATAGGAAAGCGGATCAGACGGATCCCTTTCTGATTCCACTGCTTGAAATCCGCCTCTGTGGGATACAGGTAGTCAACACCGTTTTTGCCGGGTACGACGTGTGGAGCAAACGCTGCGCCTGACAAATTCAAGCCGACCAGATCTATCCCGCTGCGTGTGATAGGCGTTACCGGTTGCACGACAGGTTTCGCCGGTTGGCTAGGCGTAGCAGGCTGTGCAGGTGCAGGTGCAGGAGTCGCTGGTTTTGCTGGCATGGCAGGTGTAGCAGGTGCAGTCACGGGTTGACTCGGTGTAGCAGGTGTTGTCGTAACAGGCTTACTCGGCGCAGGAGTGGCAGGCTTTGATGGAGTAGCAGGCTGCGTAGGTACTGCCGGCTGAGCCGGTTTAGCGGGTTGGCTTGGTGCTGTTGCGTCAGTACCGTTTATAGGTCCAAACGCAGTACATCTGGTGTTATTGACGTACTTTTTGAGAGTTGGCCATTGAGGACGCTCAACACCATTTATAGGCTCCACAGACATAAAATAGTTACCCCAGCCCGGACCTGCCGCCCAATAGGTGGCCGGAATACAATTCTGCGCCAGATATGCCAGCATGTTATCCATGATGGTATTCCAGCGAGAGTCATTGTCCGGGATGCCAAACTCACCGATGTAGCCTTTCTTGCCGTGCTTCTTTAGCCATTCGATAAAGGGCTTGACTCGCTCAACGCCATACATGGGGTCAAGCTTGCTGACGTCAACGGACTCGTAATTGCCGCCCGCATTGTTATCAAAGTAGGTGTGCGCAGAAAAGATAAGGTTATTTGAAGGATCCTTGAGATCGAGCAACGTATTATTCCACTGCTCCCAGCGCGTAGCCTCGGCCCACCCGTTGCCTTCGACAATAATGGGGCGAACGGTATCAACCGCACGTACACCATTGATGCCGTATTGAGCTGCCGTGTTCCAATAGTTCAGCGCACCATTAGGCTCATTCATGATGTCGTAGGCATAAAGCGACTTCTGGCTGCTCCAACGCTGCGCGATCTTTGTCATGATCTCCTGATATCGCGCATAAGGCACACCGCTTGTTCCAATGATCTGGCCGCGATATCGAGCATAGTTATGAAGGTCCAGAATGATCTTTACGTTATGCTTTTCTGCATAGCTGAACGTGCTATCGATCAATTGCACATACTTAGCGTCCAGCGCACCGCCAAGCGTAGGCTGCAGCCGCTCCCAGATAATTGGGAAGCGCACCAGTTTTATGCCCTTCTCACTCCACTGCTTGAAGTACGATTCTGTCGGAAATATATAGTTGGTTCCGTTGATGCCGGGCAGCACGTGTGATGCGAAGCCAGCCCCAGACAAGTTCAGCCCCACCAGGTCGACCGATGCCACAGCCGAAGACGAAACCAGTAACGCCGCCAATGGTAGCGCGCATTGCCTCATTACTTTGAAAGCCAGACTACGGGAACGCCTGCTTGAGCTTTTCATGAATTCCCCAATAAACCTAAAGTGTCATTTCTGAAGTGCGCACTTAACGGCCGAACCTAAAAGGCTCGTATCAAGACTGTTATCGTTTTGGTCTTCAGGCAGAACTAACTACCTTGCTTGGTGGCCGAGCGTGGCTGTACTACCGGGGGATTGAGAAAAGCGTGCCACTCAAAAAGCAGTGAAATCAATATCAATATGACACTATTGTTTTTCGTCAATACATATAAAATATATTTAAAATCAATAACTTATAAAAATTTTTCTCTGTATTAAACAGCTGTTTGTGAAACAGTTGTTTTAGGTTTTTCCAAAGAAACACGAATTACTTTCGACAACGTTCACAAAATTTAGGGGTAGAGAAAGCAGTTTTAAAAAATTCATAAAATTTACACGTTTACCAAGCATGAAAGAGTTGACAAAATGCTGTTGGCCAAGCGTAACGGTTTGGGACCAGCAGTGACATTTTTTGTCACAAGGGTCGTGCCTTGAAGACAAATCAGCCTAAGCTGAAGGCGGTCTACCAGAGTCAACGCGTATTGAGACTACTCAGCTAGCGGCGTGCAACAATGCCAAAAAAGGGTGACTCAACATCTGATACGATTTTTTATTAAGAATCTGAATCTGTTTTGCGCACGCCTAGAGCCCTACTGTAGCCACATGGGTAATGCCGGTAGAGAGCTGCTCTAGCAAACACATCCATTCGCTACGATGCCTGTCTCAATGCTTACCCTTCCCTGCTATCGCAAGAGGTTTCAATCATGAGCGACGTATTCTTCATGTCACTGTTTGGCTTTCTGGCCTTCGTTCTACTGGGATGGGGGTTTTACGCTGGCGTACAGCTAAACAAAGATAGAAAGGACGTGCAGAAGAACGACCGCTAATGCATAGAAAGGCCATCAGTGTCTCGACGCAACCGCTTTCAATCTTCTGTTTTAAGTCGTAAGCGCTCGTATAGACACCAATACGGTATAGGCATCAACCACCAGCGCTGCAGCGAAAAGCATGAAACGTTACGAGCGACTTGCTGACGAAATTGCGAACCTGATTCGAACCGGTGTACTTAAGGCGGGTGAAAAAGTCCCATCGGTACGTCATGCCAGTCGTACCTACACGGTCAGCCCTTCGACTGTATTTCAGGCTTATTATCTGCTGGAAGATAAAGGGCTGATCATTGCCCGCGCCCGCTCAGGCTATTACGTACGTGAGCATGCCAAGCGCCCGCTGCATGAGCCTGAAATTACTGGTCACAAGGCTGAAACCACTGAGGTGGATGTCAGCGAACTGGTCTTCTCCATCCTGAACTCTATCAAGGACCCTGCGACCACTCCATTTGGGTCTGCCTTTCCCAGTCCACAATTGTTTCCGCTTCCACGCCTTGCCCGCAGCATGACCCACGCATTAAGACACCTTTCAACCCAGGCCGCTATTGCAGACATGACGGCAGGCAGCAATGAGTTGCGCCGTCAAATAGCCCTTCGTTATAGGGTCAACGGTACTCGTCTCCCGCTTGAGGAGTTGGTTATTACCAACGGGGCGATGGAAGCCTTGAACCTATGCCTGCAAAGTGCAACAAGCCCAGGCGACCTGGTTGCAATAGAGGCGCCTGCTTTCTACGCGACGCTTCAGGTATTGGAGCGTCTAAAATTGAAGGCCGTCGAGATCCCCGTTCATCCACGGGAAGGTGTTGATCTTGATGTGCTGGAGCACAGCCTCTCTCATCTTCCTATCAAAGTTTGCTGGCTCATGAGCAGCCTGCAAAATCCTTTGGGCGCCAGCATGAGTTTCGAGAAGAAACAGGCGCTGTACACACTCTTGAAGCAGCATCAGGTTCCATTGATTGAAGACGATGTTTATGCCGAATTGAATTTCTCCAACCAACCGTTACGAGCCGTGAAAAGCTTTGATGATGATGGGCTGGTCATGCATTGCGGTTCGTTTTCGAAATGTCTGGCGCCGGGTTATCGAGTGGGCTGGGTTGCTGGCGGACGCTTCACCGAGGCCATTGATCGCCTCAAGCTCATGACGACCATTTCTCCTTCGGTTCCTGCTGTAGCGGCCATTGCAGACTATCTGCAACATGGTGGCTATGACCGACACCTACGAAAATTGCGCCATGCATTGGAAACCCAGCAGAGCGCCATGCTGGACTCAGCCGCACGGCACTTTCCGAGCGAAACCCGCGTAACCCGCCCAACCGGCGGTTATTTCCTATGGTTTGAATTTCCAGAACGGGTCGATACGCTTCAGTTGCTCCGTATGGCCATCGCTCAGGGTATCAGCCTTGCTCCCGGCCCTATCTTCTCGGCCAGCCAACGGTTTGGAAACTGTGCAAGGCTGAATTATGGCCATCCCTGGACGGCTGAGAGTGAGAAGGCAATGGAAACGCTAGGCTGCATGATCGATACGTTCTAAACAACCCAGCGTCCTTTATCCCACTCTTAGCCTCTGCCTGCTGCAACTGAAAGTTCAACTGCAACAGGCCAATCAGGCCAGGCGTTAGCAATGTAACTGGTCGGGCATTAATTCCATTTCAGGACGGCTTTAACGGTGATTCCCTGCTTGGAATCTTCAAATGCCTGATTGATGTCCTTGAAATCATAAAACCTGACCAGCCTGTCGAACGGAAAGCGACCTGCCTTGTAGTATTCGATCAGCTTGGGAATAAAGAGGCGTGGCACGGCATCACCTTCAATCACACCCATCATGGTCTTTCCTTCCGCCATGATCTCGTTATGAACATCAATAGTCATCTCGGGGGTTACGCCTACAATCGCCGCTTGCCCTAGTGGCCGCAGCGCCTGCAGGCATTGGCGAACAACCGGCGGAACCCCTGTAGTTTCAACCGCGTGGTGCGTACCGCCCAAAGAGACAGCCTTGATTTCCCTGACCACATCAACCTGACTACCGTTGAACACATGCGTAGCACCCAGCTCCTTGGCTAGCTGAAGACGGCTATCATGCACATCGACCGCAAAAATCTGAGCACACCCTGCAATCTTTGCTGCCATAATCGCGCTCAACCCCACAGCACCACAGCCGTAAACGGCAAGGCTATCCCCAAACCCAGGGCGAAGGCGGTTAAATACCGTTCCGCTCCCCGTCTGAATACCGCAACCCAGCGGCCCTAATAACGCGAGGTCCACTTCCTTATCCACCTTGACGACATTACGTGCGCTGGCAATCACGTAGGTGCCAAAGGATGATTGACCAAAAAAGGAAGAGAGCTCGGTATCTCCCTGGCGAAGCCGACAGGTATGGTCCTCCATGCGGCCGCCAAAATTGAGATCGTTAAAGACCCTGCACACCGTAGGATGCCCGGTCAGGCAATTTTCGCATTTACCGCAGTGCGCAAACGACAGGACCACATGATCGCCTATCTCCAGATCACGAACATTACGGCCTACCTGCTCGACAATGCCCGCGCCCTCATGACCAAGGATTACAGGATAAGGCGACAGCCCAAGATCACGCGCGACGGCGTCGGTGTGGCAAACCCCTGTCGCAACGATCCGAATCAGCACTTCGTTAGTGGCAGGGCCTGATAGCGTAACCTCCTCAAGACTAAAAGGCTGTCCTTTGGAGTGCGTAACCGCGGCCATTATTTTCATTGTGGGGCTCCTGGCAAATGTCTGAGCAGAGACGGCTCGCTCAAAGAATAAAAGTGGCGCAAAACCTCCATTCAACATGGCATTTACGCATAAACTTAACAAGCATAACCATCAGACCTCTCACAGGGAGCCTCACTGACTTAGGCCGCTTGACCCACCAAATGCCAAAGCGACTTAAGCCTGCCTAAAAACCTGTAAGAACTGGTTCGTGTTTTTGAGTAACACCCACCTCATCTCTGGCTACTGCGCAAGATTCTGCCACTGGCTTTCGTTTAGCCTGCGGCCATATCTCTAACCGCCAATCCCGCGCATGGGATTAATTTACGCATCTCCAGAAAAGCGACACGCCGCCCGCCTGGACATGACTTGTATACCGAGCAGGAAGCAGAGGAACCAGGATGTTCTCCCCAGCCAACGAAACCCAGTTCATACTTGAGATTCCCGGCGTCTCTCATGATTTTCAGGTGCTGGAATTTGCAGGGCGGGAAGCATTGAATACCGCCTTCCGTTTCGATATTGAATTGATCAGCGAAAGACCCGACTTCGATCTTGAATCCTTACTCAACCAGCCTGCCTTCCTGACACTGGACCAGACGGGTACAGGCTTCAATGGCCTGATTCACAGCGCCGAACAAGGCGAGTCCGGTAAACGCATGACGCGCTATCGTGTCACGCTCGTGCCACGCGTTCATTATCTCTGCCATCGGCATAACCAGCGTATCTTCCAGCACCTTAACGTGCCCGATATCATCGCCACCGTTCTGAAAGAACATGGCATTCTTTCCAATGCCTTTCGCTTTCAGTTGGGCTCAGCCTATCCCGAGCGTGAATACTGTGTTCAGTACGATGAGACTGATCTGCATTTCATCAATCGGCTTTGTGAAGAAGAAGGTATTCATTACCACTTTGAGCATACCCAGACTGAACACATTATGGTCTTTGGTGATGATCAGACTTGCTTCCCCAAGCTGAACCCTGCGCTCTTCCAACAGGACACGGGACTGGTTGCAGATCATCAGGTCATACGAAAGTTTGCAGTCCAGGTTGAAACACGGACATCCAAGGTCAGCCGCCGGGACTATAACTTTGAAAAACCCAAGCTCACCATGGAGGCTTCCCAGACTGGCGAGGCGGCGCCAGAGCTGGAAGATTATGACTACCCTGGCGCGTTCATGGACCGTGCCCGCGGCAAGCAGTTAAGCCAGCGTGCCTTGGAAAGGCATCGCTCGGATTACCAGATCGCCCGCGGTAAAAGTGACCTGCCGACGCTTTTCTCTGGTCACTTCATGCCTCTGACCGAACATCCGCGCAGTGAATGGAACGATCTTTGGTTACTCACCGAAGTAATACATGAAGGCAAACAACCCCAAGTATTAGAAGAATCCATATCCTCGCATGTAGATGACAAGGATGGCTTTCAGCAGGGCTATCGCAACTTCTTTACGGCAGTGCCTTGGGACACGATCTTCAGACCAGCCCTGAAGCACCCTAAGTCAAAAATCCTGGGTAGCCAGACCGCAATTGTCACAGGCCCGGCTGGAGAAGAAATCTACTGCGATCAATACGGCCGCGTCCGCGTGGAATTCCATTGGGATCGATTGGACCAGATGAACGAGCACAGCAGTTGCTGGCTGCGTGTTGCCAGCAACTGGGCCCATGAAGGCTATGGGGCCGTCACGATTCCCCGAATCGGAATGGAAGTACTGGTAACCTTTCTAGAAGGTGACCCAGACCAGCCGCTCATTACAGGCTGCCTGCATCACGCCGCAAACCTGGTGCCGTACAACCTGCCCGCCAACAAGAGCCGGACAGTCTTCAAGACCAGAAGCACGCCTGGCGGCAACGGTTTCAATGAGCTGCGAATCGAAGATAAAGCCGGTGCGGAGCAGATCTACGTACACGGTCAGCGCGACATGGACATTGAAGTGGGCAATTGTGAAACCCACTCCGTAGGGGTTGACCGGACCAAAACCATAGGTCAGGACGAAACGGTAGTCATTGGTCAGAACCGCATGCGCATCGTCAAGGTGGATGACCAGCTGCTGGTAGGCGGCTCGAAGGTGGATAGCGTCAGTTCAACGTATCTCATTGAGGCAGGTGAAGGTATTCGCCTTGTTTGTGGCAAAAGCGTGTTCGAGATGTACGCCAACGGCCTCGTTAATATTTCCTGTGTTGAATTCAATATCAGCGCCAGCGGCGCAGGCCAGATAAACACTGGTGGCACTCTCGACATCAATGTGCCGGGTGGTAAGGCAGGAGCCTCACCGGAGGGGCAAGGAGTGAAGGCCTCAATCGATGCTCAGATCAATGCTGTATTCCACCCTTCATCAGGTACGAATGGCTCAGGCTCTGCCTCCCAGTAATCCAAATTTCGAGAAATCTCATGAGCTATAAGATCAACGAAGGTATTTTAAAACTACCTGCTGGCTTTCAGGATCGCACCATCAATGTATTCGTTCCGGGAGACACGGCCCCCTTTCCGTTCAGCCTTACGGTTTCCCGAGATACCAAACCCTCGGACGAGGCCCTTGATGATTATATTGACCGACAGGTTGAGCTGATCGCCGCAAAACTTGCCAAGTACAAACCTTTGGACAGAAAGCTGGCGCAGCTATCCATGAACGTCCCCATTCAGGGTATCCAAATTGATTCTCGGTACAAGGCAAGCGGCAAAGACGTATATCAGCGTCAGGCTGCTTTTCCAATGGCACCCGAGCGCGTTCTTGTTTTTACCGCCAGCGGACAAGCACCGTTTACATCAGAACAGGATGCACTGTGGGTAGAGCTTTTAAGTAATTTTATTCCGTCTCGTTAACTCGTGAAGCGGAATCAATAAGCATCATCAGGTTTGCTTCGCACGGCGAAAGACAATCCGTGTGACAGGGAGAAGTCAAATGTACGAAGCCGCTCGCATTGACGATGAGATCGTCCATACAAGCGCGTTAGGCGGTTTTCTTGCCGGAGCGGCGATAGGTATTGCCCTTGTAGTAGGAGTAGCGGTAGCAACCGCTACTTGCGGCTTTGGTGTTGCCCTGATGGCGGGCGTACTGGCTGGCTTTGGCGGAGCAGCACTGACTGCGCTCGGCGAAACGATCGGACGATCAATGAGTACCCCCGCCGGAGGGATTGTTTCCGGCTCGCCCAATACCTTTATCAACGGTCTAGCGGCTGCGCGCGTTGAGGCGGACACCGGCGTCTGTGAGAAGCATAGCAAGCCCCCGCAAATTGCCCAAGGCTCAGCCAAGGTCTTCATCAACGGTTTTCCCGCTGCCCGTAAAGGAGATCAACTCACCTGTGGTGCAACGATTGACTCGGGTTCTCCTAATGTAAATGTTGGAGCCGAAACTCAGACCTATCTGCCTATAGATGACGAAGTACCAGCATGGTTACGTACCACAGTTGATGTTCTGATGGCACTCGGTGGCGGTATAGGCAGCCTTGTGAAAATGGCAGCCAAGAATGGCTTGAAAGCCGTTATGCCCTGCGCGCTCAAGTTTGCAGCCACCTTTGCCGCTTCCGAGGCGTTTACACGGGCAGTAGCGGCCCCAGTATTGACGCGTGCTTTCGGCGCACTGTTTGGTCACCCGGTTGACGCGGTAAATGGCCGTAAACTACTGCTGGAAGACAGTGAGATCGATTTTACGCTTCCCGGCCTGCTGCCTATCCATTGGGCACGCTTTTACGCCAGCGACATCGAGCGTGAGGGTATTCTCGGGCGCGGCTGGGTAATGCCCTGGGAGCAAAGCCTACGGCGCGAGAGGGATCGTCTGGTTTTACGCGATAACCAGGGCCGGGAAATTCCGCTCGAACTACTAAATCCTAATGAGCGAGTCTTCTATCCAGCGGAGCAGTTTACGATCGTTTGTACTGAGGGCGGCCATTATCTATTGCAGACCCTCGACTGTACATTTCTCTATTTTGGCGATCTACCAGAGGATGGCACGCCCGCTCCGCTCAAACGCATCGAGGATGCTCACGGTAATTACCTGGCGCTTACGTATCGAGAAGGTCGGCTTACCGATATCCACTCAAAGAGTATGGTACGTATCCATCTCTGCTACAACGAAGCGGGTAACCGCTTGGTGCGTGTAGAGCGTATCGAGGATTGCAAGCCGGTAGAAACCCTTGTTCGCTATGCTTACGATGCGCAGGATCAACTCATTGGCGTCACTAATCGCAATGGTGCTACCAGCCGACGCTTTGCCTATGACCACGGCCTCATGGTCGCGCATGAAAATGCCCTAGGTTTGGTGTGTCATTATCGGTGGGGCAAACTCCCAGACGGCAGCCTGCGAGTAGCAGAGCATTGGACCAGTGATGGTGAGCGCTACAGCTTCAGCTATGATCTGACAGCTCGTACGACATACATTATTGATACCTTAAATCGCAAAGCCATTATTCATTACGATGAAAGCCGTCGTGTCACTTTTGCCCAAGACTTTAGCGGTGAGCAATACCACATTGGCTTAGATGAGTCAGGCAGCATAACGGGTGTGACGCTGCCCGACAGCAATACGCTAGCGTTCGAGTACGATCAGTTTTCAAGACTAGTCAAAGACACCGATCCTATCGGTCGCTCGACGGTATATACCTATCATCTCAATACTGAATTCCTTACCTCACTGACGAGGCCCGATGGCAGCGCACTTAGCTGGGAATACGATGAGGCAGGTAGCTTGCTGGCTCAGACGGATGAGCTTGGCGCAATCACTCGCTATCTTAGTGCCGATAATGGCCTACCCCATACCGTAACGGATGCCTTAGGCAACAATACTTATTACTGGTGGAACGCCCTTGGCCAAGTTACTCGGTATCAGGACTGCTCAGGCAACCACACCCACTATGCCTACGGTGAACACTTACATCTTGCGGCAGTAACCGACGCGCTCGGCCAAACCACCCGACTGCATCGCAAACCCGACGGCGAAGTCCTCCGGGTCGAGCATCCTGACGGCAGTATAGATTCCTATACCTATAATGCGCTTGGGCAGCTACTTACCCATACTGATGCTGATAAGCGAACAACAAGCGTCACTCGTAATGCTCGCGGCCTACCCGTAGAGCGCAAGGACGCCAAAGCCCAGCGGGTTCGCTACCACTATGATCAGGCGCTGCGTCTGGCTGCCCTGGTAAACGAGAACGGGGCGGCCTATCGTTTCGCCTATGACTCTGCCGACCGCTTGATTGAAGAGGTCCGTATAGACGGACTACGCCGCCGTTTCCACTACAACGTATCCGGCGCACTGGTCCGCATGGATGAGCATACCGCTGACCAGGCGGGACTAGGTCAGACACGCTCAAGCGAATTTGAGCGCGACGCTATAGGTCGTTTGCTCAGCAAAGTAACTCGGGATGCTCGCCTGGATTACACCTATGACGAAATGGATCGGGTCGTAGCCATCGAACGGCAGCCCAGCGAGCACGGTAAAGCGCTGGGCATACGGCCGGATTTTCTTAGCTTCAGCTACGACAACGCTGGCCGCCTGGTAGAAGAGCAGTCAGCCTTGGGCGCACTAAGTTACACCTACGATGCGTTAAGCAACCTTACTCAGCTCAGCCTGCCGGATGGCCGCACACTCAATCACCTCTATTATGGCAGCGGCCATCTGCACCAACTGAACCTCGACGGCTTGCTGATCAGCGACTTCGAGCGTGACGCCCTACACAGGGAGACCTTGCGTACCCAAGGCAGCCTAACCAGCCGCTTTGGATACGACAGCTTTGGCCGTAAGCGCTGGCAAGCGGCCGTTGAGTTGCCGCATGAACAGCTCTCGCAACTCAACGCGCAAAAAAACAGCCTGCTCGGCCATCCTGAACATCCCGCCACGTTGATTCATCGTCGCTATGAGTACAGCAAGGCAGGCGAGCTCCTGCGGCAGATCGATAAGCACCGTGGTGCTACGGATTACAAATACGATGCCATTGGTCAACTGCGTAGCCGCGAACCACACCACCCTCAGCTCGGTAATGAGGACTTCGGCTACGACCCTGCCGGCAACCTGAGCGCCTCTCAAGCCTTGAGCCCAGACAACCGCCTCAAGGCCTGGAAAGACCTGCGCCTCACCTACGATGCCTGGGGTAACGTGAGCGAGCGGCACAGTTCAAATGGTTATCAGCGTTTTACCTACGACTGCGAAAACCGCCTGGTTAAAGCCGAAACCTATCGCGGCCATGACTCGCTCAGCCAAGCCAGCTACGAATACGATTGCCTTGGCCGCCGTATTGCCAAGCATGTCCTAACAGAGAACAAAACCGAAACGACCCGCTTCATCTGGCAAGGCCTGCGCATGCTGCAGGAGCAAAAAGCGGATCTGTACAGCCTGTATATCTACGAGCAAGGCAGCTACGCCCCGCTTGCCCGGTTAGATACTGATCCGAGCCAGCCTGATCAAAAGCCTAAGCGCTACTATTTTCATACCGACCAGATCGGTACGCCACTTGAGGTCACGGACGATAGCGGACGAATGGTATGGCGCGCCTACTATAGGGCCTGGGGAGCATTGGAGGCCCTAACGCCGAGAGAGATCGAGCAGAACCTGCGCTTTCAGGGACAGTACTACGACGCCGAAACGGGCCTGCACTACAACACGTTTCGTTATTACGATCCGGCTGTAGGCCGCTTTACAGCGCAAGATCCCATAGGGTTGCTTGGCGGAATTAACCTCTATAATTATGGTGACAATCCGGCCGTTTGGATTGATCCTACAGGACTCACCTGTTCCAGTGATGCTCGTAAATTAGCTTCAAACCTAGGACCTAAGCCCATCGGCGGTGGGCAGTATGATGCTCATCACATAATTATGTCTAATTCAAAAGATTGGCGAATGGTTGCCTTGCGCAAAAAAATGGAAGACTTAGGCATCGATATCAATTATAGAAAGAACGGTATTTGGCTGCCAAACACTAGCAAAGCACGAGTACCTGGAACTACAACTACTGCCCACAAAGGCGAAGGGGTTCATAGCAACATTTATAAACAATATGTCTACGATAAACTTATCAATAGAGCTGATAAAAAGTCTTTCCTTACCGAACTTTCGGAAATAAAGT
Organism: Pseudomonas sp. JZ114; assembly: GCF_051027705.1. Classification (NCBI taxonomy): domain Bacteria; kingdom Pseudomonadati; phylum Pseudomonadota; class Gammaproteobacteria; order Pseudomonadales; family Pseudomonadaceae; genus Pseudomonas; species Pseudomonas sp. JZ114. The sequence continues at coordinate 165,110 of NZ_CP069257.1, read as the reverse complement.
CAAGCCTTAACAAAGGGATGGTATTTAACAAATGATTATTAATGAAACAGAAGTGGCTGACGCTCTTTTAGAAATCAAAGAAATCTTAGCTTCCACTGAGATTAGACCTACTATATTTGATCCTGAGCAAGATGATCTGATTTGGTCGAAATCTTTGCCATTTTTCCCAATACCATTTTTTAATGAGTCTAGGGGAATCAAAACTACTTCTATATTAAAAAGAAAACCAAAAACTCTAAAAAACGTCTACGCGGCAAGAATTACGAAAGAGGGATTCCCTTCTAATATCTTTGACTTCGGCGGACATGGTCGTATAGTTTCCGAGTACATATCCTATCAAAAGGGAGACTCAATTATCACTATCCAGTATGACGATATGGAGGAACCCATCCGTATTTTCAAAGTAAATAAAAAAAACGGAAAATATACATCATCTATAGAATTAAATGAAGATGGAGAATATACGTTCGAGAAATATATTTATTCCGAAGATATAATCTCTGAGGCACTTGTCTGCGGAACAAATCATTTAAAACCATATGCAAGAAAAAAGATTACTTACAACTCAAAAGGCAGCATAGAAAACCTGTATCATGTGTTTAATGGCGAAAAAATATATACATTTAAAGCCAGCTAAATTTACATATTAATTAAACTAATAACACAGCGTGAGAGAGAGTTAAAATAAATAATACATGCAAGATATTCATGGCAGTTGTATATTTTCACATAAATTCGAAACACACTTTTTTCCTTAGTGTATGACACGATTTGGGTTAAAGGAAAAATTTATAATAAATAGTAGTAAACCCAAGCCAGCTACGAATACGACTGCCTGGACTGCCGTATCGCCAAGCATGTTTCTGTAGAGAGCAAGACCGAAACGACCTACTTCCTCTGGCAGGGCCTGGGGTGCACTGGAAGCGCTGGCACCGAGGGAAATCGAGCAGAACCTGCGCTTTCAAGGACAGTACTACGATGCTGAAACGGGTCTGCATTACAATACGTTTGTTATTACGATCCACTGGCGTGGACGATTTACGAGCTTTTTGAGGCTTATGATCGCTTAATGACATTAAAGTATATGTACGCTTATGCAACGGGACTCATATTCTTAGTAAAAATGTAACGCCTGTACAAGCAGTTAACCTTGTAGAAAATTGGCTAAGGAGGCAGGGTTGAGATGAATTTTTTAGACATTAAAGAAAAAATCGAAGCAGATAGCTTTTACGAATCGATTTTTGTAGATAGAGACTGGAATACTGCATTAGATGCCAGAGACCATGAAGAATTTGAATCCGCCTGGTCCTCGGCATTTAAAGAAATAAGAACAATAAATCCAGATGAAAATTTCGAATTTTCATCACTTAGAGAAATAGCATTTAAAAATACTTTTAAGTTAACTCAAAACTCAGAGCTAGCAGGGTATGCATCTGATGATATTGGTCTAATCTCTGAAGCAGCCTTTAATAAGATCGAAAATCATTTTATTGAAAGATTATGGGCTAGCTACATGGCAGGCATTTTTCCGACGCACCCTCTATTTGATTTATAGTCCACAATGATAAATTTACAGCTAGAAAATATATAATTAAATAGTTAAGCCTTCGTTTTTTTATAAAATACTTATAGACTGCAAATGAGTAAAATCAAGACAGTAAAGAGAATTGTCCCAACCTCGGACTTAAATAAACATTGTGGTATCACGCTTGGTGGTAGCCAAGCGAAAGTAGAGGCTTGGCCAAAAAATCCTGACCACTTACCGCTTACATTGGTTATGAGTATAAACTGCTCTCTAGCTAGACTTTATTTCTTACCGGACACTATTCCAAACAATGGAATAATCTATATTTTCTCGACCTATCACCCGAGCGAATACTTTCTAGACTTGATAAGCACCTCTGGTAGCATTGAGGATTTACAATTTATTAGTAATGGATACACTCAAGTTATACATAGCGAAGACCTAGAAGCAGAACTTATAAAATCGGAGACATATACTATACCTGAGACATACACCAAAATTGTTGACGAGCATTTTGAGGTGGATGATTTTGTAGTTTGTTCCATGATAACAAGCGAAACCCCAAAACAACTTTCCCTAGAAAAAGACATTGCCAAAAATTACAATGTTGCGCTACAAATTTACTCCTCTGACTTTCCAAGCCCTTATAAAGATATATTCTATCTTACCGACGCAAATGCTTACCTACTAATTCCTAAAGCACAGTCACCAACCACTCTCAAAGGGGTATTTTTTATATCTCCATCTTAATCTTTATTTATAAACTTCAGCATTAGAGATATGGGAAAATAATATCTTTCAAAAATTGGCCAAAATAAATGACCGGTTTTAGAGAACCGGCCATTTAGCACACTCATCATGTAGCTATTTAATTGGTTACTATTCCCGAGCATCCAGCACAATCTTGCCTCGCGTATGGCCTGCCAGGCTTCTCTGTAGCGCATCAGCTGCCCTGGACAAGGACATGGTTTCTACTTCCATGTTAAGTGCTCCCCGGTTAAATAAGTCGGCAATCTGTGCTAGTTGCTTCCCGTCTGAACGGGTAGCGAAGCGTTTGCCTGTTGCTCCTATGCTACGAGCAGCCTCTTCACTCGGCGCGCTGACGGGTGACACCAGCACACCGCCCTTTTTTAACACTGACCAGGAGCGGGCTTGAGTTTCGCCGCCTACAAGGTCGATTACGATATCTATATCCGAAACGACTTTCTCAAAGGCTTCATGGCGGTAATCAATGAGTTGCGTAGCGCCTAGTGCATGTAGGTAATCATGATTATGGGCAGATGCCGTCGCGATGACTTCAGCGCCAGCTATACGAGCCAACTGTACGGCCAAGCTGCCAACCCCGCCCGCCGCTCCCTGGATCAGGACACGTTGGCCTGCCTTAATGGCGGCATGCTCATGCAAGGCTTGCCAAGCCGTCAAGGCTGCCGCCGGCACACCGCTTGCCTCTAGCAATGAAAGGCTGTTGGGCTTTAAGACCAAACGGTCGGCATCCGCTACGGCCTGGGTGGCGTACCCACCTGTAATACCGATAAAGCCAAAAACCTCGTCGCCCAGGCTGAATGTGTCTACGCCTTCACCTAATGCGATAACCGTTCCTGCGACTTCAACCCCTGGCGTATAGGGTAACGGTAAGGGGATAAACTGCTTCATGGCACCGGAGAGGACTTTCCAGTCGATTGGATTTATTCCGCTGCCAGCTACCTGGATCAACACTTGTCCTTTACTCGGCGTCAGATCAGCTACTTCTTCAAGGCGGAGTACGTCGGGGTTCCCATATTGCTGTGCACGTATGGCTTTCATGATGATTTCTCTAGCGAAGGGTTGCAAGTTATGCCAGGCCGCTAGCCTGGCATCTGCCATCAGCTACGACGGGCGTCCAGGCTGTACTGGCCAGCCCCAAGAACCACTACTTGAAGAAGCCCACCGGCCATGGCGATATTCTTGAAGAAATGAATGAACTGATTTTGATCAGCCAGATTGTTATGGAAGGCCAGTGCGGTCACTACGCTAAACAAGGCCAGGAACGCAGCCACTGCTCGTGTCTGATAGCCGAGGACCAACACAATACCGCCTACCACTTCAACCAACACGGCAACTCCGAGGGCGACGGCAGGAAACGGCAAACCGACCGACTCGATATAACCCATGATCATGGCAGGCGCAGTAATTTTGGAAATGCCTGAAAGGATGAAGATTGCGCTGATCAATATCCGGCCCAGCAATGCAGTTGTAGCTGCTGAAGCATTGGAAGCGGCTGTATGCGGAGCAGTTTGAACAAGGTTGGCTGACTGTGACATGAGTAGATCCTCATTTAGGACGCATCACCATGATGTGTCTCGATGGGGAGAAGTCTGCCTGTGGTTTGCTATTCGCAATAGCCGATTAATTTAGACCATTAGATTCGATTTAATCGAACATAATCTGTAGGCCTAACTCTTCTGAGCTTCAAGGTGTGAAGCTCAGGAGATAGCGGGGGCTAGTAGTCTCTGAGTAGGCTCAGAAAAGACAATGCCCGCTCCGAATGGCATCCGGGCGGGCATCAGGATAACGCGATGATGTTTACACAGTGGCTTTTAAACGGATTCGTGTTTCCGGTAACGGGATGAACTCATGCTCTCCAGGTACGCCTGGAAAACGCTGTAAACGCCAGTCTTCGGCAGCTTGCTCGATGCGCTCACGGCGGCTCGATACAAAATTCCAGAAGATATGTCTCTTTTCAGGAAGCGGCTCCCCTCCCAGCAAGATCAACCGAGTCAGTCCCGTTGCACTTAGTACAATCTCGGTTTCTGGTTTGAAGATAACCAGCTGGTCCCGGCCGAAGCGACCATCCTGCCCACTCACCGTAACCTCACCGCTTACGACGTAGATGGCCCTTTCGACATGTTCTTTATGGATGCGATAGCGCGCTCCGGCCTCCAGTACCACGTCGGCGTAGAACAGATCAGAAAACGTGCGTGTAGGTGCCTGTTTATCATGCAACGCGCCAGCTAGTACCCTGACGGTAACCCCCTCGTCCTCTATTACAGGAATCTCTCCTGCGCTGACATGTTGAAAGCCTGGGTCAGCCTCTTCATGGGCTACTGGTAGGGCTAGCCATGACTGAAAGCCGAATACCGTACCGCCTGTTTGGCGGACCGCGTCGGTGCTGCGCTCGGAGTGAACAATTCCTTTACCTGCCGTCATCAGGTTGATTTCGCCCGGCCGTATGGTCTGGACATAGTGCTCGCTGTCGCGATGCAGCATCTCGCCGTCCAGCAGGTAAGTCATGGTCGACAAACCAATATGCGGATGGGGCCGTGTATCAAGCCCCTCGCCTGCCTTGAAAACGGTTGGTCCAAAGCTGTCCAGAAAAATGAAGGGGCCTACGGTACGTCGCTGTGCAGAAGGTAAGGCGCGGCGTACTTTAAAGCCATCACCCAAGTCTCTCACGGCTGGCAGGATGAGATGCTCAATAGCGGATGCAGAACTCGATAACGTCATGGTTGCGGGCCTCGCAGGGCATAGGTGCAATCGGCGGATTGCAGGCAAAAGACTTCACTCGGAAGTGATTACCAGGCCAGACTAAAACAGATGGGCGTTCAGCAAAATCCAGATAATATGCATTAAAACGTTCGAGGAATTCGAAATGATGTCTGATCCCGGTACGCCTACGCTGGACCAGTTGCGTGTCTTTCTTACTGTTGTTGAGGTGGGGAGTTTTGCCGGGGCTGCTCGTAAGCTACACCGGGCTACGTCTGTTATCAGCTATACCATTGCTAACCTTGAGATGCAGTTGGGCGTGACTCTTTTTGATCGCAAAACTACTCGTAAACCTCAGCTGACAGACGCGGGGCGAACGGTATTAGCCGAAGCGCGCATGGTATATAGCGGCATCAATGGACTGCGTGCCAAGGTAAAAGGACTCCTGCAAGGTCTTGAAGCCGAGATCCATCTGGTGCTGGATGTCATGTTGCCCAGTGCGCGGGTAGTAGATGCCTTGAAGGTATTTCGAGAAACCTTTCCCACGGTTTCCCTCCATCTTCATATAGAAGCATTAGGCGCCGTCACGCAACGGGTACTGAATCGAGGCGCTGCGCTGGGCGTCAGCGGTCCTTTGATCACTAACCTTGACGGTCTGGAGCGGATTGCAGTGGGCAGCGTTGACCTGGTGCCGGTTGCAGCACCCAGCCATCCGTTAGCTTCAGCCAGCGTCAACGCTCCTGGCGCTACCCGTGAGCATGTTCAGCTGGTCCTGACGGACCGCTCCACACTAACCGAGGGGCAGGAATACGCCGTTATGAGCGCCCGCACCTGGCGTCTGGCTGACCTTGGTTCCAAACACATGCTACTCAAGGAAGGTATTGGCTGGGGAAACATGCCGCAGCCCATGGTAGAGAGTGATATTGCCGAAAATAGGCTGGTATTACTGGATTTGCCAGATTGCCCTGGTGGCACGTACGACTTTACCGTAATTTATCGTACCGATTCACCGCCTGGCCCTGCTGCCACATGGTTAATTGAGCGCTTCAAGGCACAGGCCGCACAAAACCTTTGATCGCTACTGTTCGATTTTATCGAACGAACCGGTCGATATTAGCTGGCTATTTTCGAATCTTGAGCCATGCGAAAGTTTCTCCACTGCGGCACTGGCCGCTTATTCCACTCAGGAGACGTCACATGGCTAAGGTTCTGGTTCTGTATTACTCCTCTTACGGTCATATCGAGACCATGGCTGAAGCCGTAGCAGAAGGCGCGCGTGCGGCAGGCGCTGACGTAGATATCAAACGTGTCCCTGAAACGGTACCGGAAGAGATCGCCAGGAGTGCGCATTTCAAGCTTGGCCAAGCAGCACCGGTAGCAACCATTGCCGATCTTGAGCATTACGATGCGATCATTGTGGGCACAGGGACCCGCTTTGGCCGGATGAGCAGCCAGATGGCCGCGTTTCTGGATCAAGCAGGCGGCTTATGGGCACGCGGTGTATTAAATGGCAAAGTGGGCGGTGCCTTTACGGCCTCAGCTACACAGCACGGCGGCCAGGAAACGACCCTTTTCTCCATCATCACCAACTTGTTGCACTTCGGCATGACAATTGTGGGACTCCCCTACAGCCATCAAGGGCAAATGGGTGTTACAGAGGTGGTAGGTGGCGCACCATATGGCGCTACTACCATCACAGCGGGAGACGGCTCACGTCTGCCGAGCGAAACAGAGCTTGAGGGTGCGCGGCACCAGGGTGAATTAACGGCGAGAACCGTTATCAAGCTGTTCGGCTGAGCAGCGCTTTTGTTCTTCACTTACATAATCAGGAGACCGCAATGCGCACTGCAACCGAACTGCTGCAACAACACTTCGAGACATTCGTAGCCAATCAGCCCCAATGGCAAACCTTGATTGCGGATGATCTTTTATGGGAGCTTCCCTTTGCCCCGTCACTAGGGCATCCCGCACAACTGGCGGGGCGTGAAGCGGTGCTTCATCACGTAGGCTGGTTCGTTGGTGCGGTAGAGCAGTTCCGCTTTTATGACCTTAGAATTCATGCCTCGGATAGTCCCGATGAAGCGAGTGCGGAAGTAAAGGCGGAAGGTATTATTACGGCAACGGGTAGGACGTATCGTCAGGACTATGTGCTGTTCGTTCGCGTGAAGGATGGAAAGATTGCATTCATTCGCGAGTACTTTGATCCGGTCAGAGCTGCACTTGCACTTGAGGCTCCCATACCGGGTTTTGAGGTGATCAGTGCTGATTAAAGAGCTTTTGCGTTCATAATGCCTCCGTACGCTGTGCTTTTCAGGCAGACCTACCAGACAGGATGCTTACCATGCGTGGTCAGAATTATGCGGAACTCCAGGCATTCGTGGCGATTGCTGAACGTGGCAGTTTCGTTCGGGCTGCTGAAGAGTTGCAGGTATCCCCTTCTGCACTTAGCCAGACGATACGTAGTTTGGAAGAGCGCATGGGGGTGCGCCTCTTCAATCGCACGACACGCAGCGTAAGTCTGACCATTGCCGGCGAGCACCTGCTTGAGCGGCTTAGACCCGCTCTACAGGAGGTGGCAAGCGCTGTAGAGAACGCCTGTTTATTTGGTGAGAAGCCTTCCGGTCGATTACGTGTGCATGCCCTTCGGTTGGCCTCACGTGTTTTTCTTGAGCCAATCTTCCAGCCTTTCTCGGAGGCCTATCCCGAGATTGAACTGGATGTCGTGCTGGACGATCGACCCGTGGACATCGTTGCAGAGGGATTCGATGCTACCTTGCGCCTGGGCGAGCTGATCGAGCAGGACATGGTGGGGATCAAGCTGGGGCCAGAACTCCGGCAGATTCCAGCCGCCTCGCCGAGTTATCTTGAGCAGTACGGGTATCCAGAAACGCCGTATGACTTGGAAAATCACCGCTGTATCAATTGGCGCTGGCCAGGCCAGATCCATCCGTATCGCTGGGAGTTCAAGCGTGATACTGAGTGGTTCGCCATAGCCGTCAAAGGCCCGCTCATCGTCAACGATCAGCGTGTTGCCATTGAGGCTGCAGTCAACGGCGTGGGTATCGCCTTTTGGTTGGAAGACCAGATGGAGCCCTTTATCAACGCTGGAACATTGGTCCCGCTACTCCAGGAATGGTGCGCGCCGTTTGATGGTTTTTATCTGAGTTACCCTCGTCAGCGCCAACAGCTGGCCTCACTACGGGCATTTATCGATTTTCTGAAAAAAGACTCCGCGCGCAGGCGTTGACGAACCAGCACATGACCATTCACGGCCAGTGAAGCCTTTGCCGGCATTTGAATTTAGCTAACCGACACTAATACGTGTTATGTCTACCGTAGAAGTGGCCGTCCTCTGCGGCCCTTTCATTCCTACCCCATCTACCTCTCGATTATTTAGCCCTCCTTCATAAGGCATGAAGAAACGAGGCGATTATCACGCCGGGCAAACTCGATATCGTGATCTCGACTTCAACCACAGCCGCTTACGGCGTTTGATACTTGAGGAGAGACATGATGACTACAACTCCCGTACAAGAACTTGAAGGTAAAGTCGCCATCGTCACCGGTGCAGCGGGTGGAATCGGCGAAGCTGTAGCCACACTGTTTGCTGAGCGTGGCGCATCTGTTGTTGCCGAGGACATCAAGCCATCCGTTGTCGAGCTTGAACAAAAATCAGAGCGCATCGCTGCGCTGGTCGGTGATGTAGCGGATGAAGCAACTGCGCAACGCGCCGTTGCCCTTGCCATGGAGCGCTTTGGCAAGGTTGATATTCTGGTCAATAACGCTGCGATTATCCTCAACATAAACGTTACCGATATGTCTGTCGCGCAGTGGGACAAGGTCATGAACGTCAATGCACGCGGCATGTTCCTGCATGCTCGTGAGGCGATGCGCGTCATGATCGATAACAAGCGCGGCGCCATCGTCAATGTAGGCTCCTATGCCTGTCAGGTAGCGTTTCCTACCATTGGCGCCTATGCCGCGTCGAAAGGTGCGGTTGCTCAGCTCACCAAGGTTCTCGCGCTTGAAGGCGCGCCGCATAACATTCGGGCCAACGTTGTAGCCCCTGGCGATGTGGAGACTGGCATCCTCGATGACATCATGCCTGATGGCCGCGCCTTCCTGCGTGAGCATGCCACTAACGCCCCGATTGGCCGTGTTGCCCAGCCGAGAGAAATCGCTGAAGTAATTGCCTTTGTGGCCTCCGATCGCGCCAGCTTCATGACCGGCTCGGTTGTCATGGCAGACGGTGGCTACACCACCGTTTGAGTCCTTTCGTACGCGTGCTGCTCTATCAGGGCAGCAGGCCCTGGATGACTACGGAGACCTCCCTATGTCTCAGTTTACCAATATCGCTTTCATTCGCGCCCGGTCGGGTAAGACAGAGGTGCTGGGCCAGCAGCTGATGTCATTAATAGCACCCTCACGCCATGAACCGGGTTGCCTCGCCTATACGGTTCATCAAGGTCGCGACGAGCCGAACGAGTGGTTTATCCACGAGGTCTGGCGCTCTCCAGAAGACCTCGCCGCTCACCTTGAGCGGCCTTATGTAAAAGCCTTTCTGGCGCAGCTCCCAGCACTTATGGACGGTGAGATTGACATGCGGGCTTTTCAGTTGATCGATCTGGAGCCTGCATAACCCCGTTCTCAACATGACAGGAGAGATCCTATGAATCAGACAGCACACTCCCCCGTATGGTTTGTGACAGGCTGCTCCACTGGGTTTGGCCGTCACATTGCGGAATATGTACTGGCGCAGGGTTACCGTGTAGTGGTAACGGCACGCAAGCCCGAGCAGTTAAAGGACCTTCAAAATAAAGGTGAGGCCCTGGTGCTGCCGCTGGATGTTACAGACCCGCGTCAGGCAAAGATCGCCATTGAGTCAGCCGAAGCTGCTTTCGGCGCTGTAGATGTGCTGGTGAATAATGCCGGCGTTGGGTATTTCGCTTCAGTGGAGGAAAGCGATCTCAACCAGGTACGCCAGATGATGGATGTTAACTTTTATGGTGTTGCGAATATGCTTCAAGCCGCGTTGCCTGGTATGCGCCAACGGCGGCAGGGCATCATCGTCAATCTGACCTCCATCGGCGGGCTCTGCGGCTTTCCTGCGGTAGGATACTACTGCGCCAGCAAATTCGCCGTTGAGGGATTATCAGAAACACTCCGCCAGGAAGTGGCGCCGTTAGGCATTCATGTCATGACGGTAGAGCCCAGTGCGTTTCGTACGGAGTGGGCAGGGTCAGCGCATGAAACGCCGCACACCCATGAAGACTATACACCGACAGCCGGTGCAGCTATCGAAGCCTATCACCAGTCGATTGGCAGGCAATCTGGCGATCCCGCCCGAGCCGCCGCAGCCATTTTTAAAGCAGTTGAAAGCCAGGAAAAACCGGCACGCCTACTGCTGGGCAATAGCGCATTCGAGTGCGCCTTAGGCAAGTTAGATGAACTTGCGCGAGATTTTGGAGACTGGGAGGCCGTTTCGCGCGGTGCCGACTATCCCGGCTGATAGATGACCTTTTGTTTGTTCACCTTGCGAGGAATGAACCATGAATCGATTTGACAAAAAAGTCATTGTTATTACAGGCGGAGGCTCTGGCATCGGCGAAGCAGCGGCCCGCCGCTTTCTTTCAGAGGGCGCTTCGGTTGTTCTCTCTGGACGAAACGCTGAACGCCTTGAAGCAGTAGCCGATGGATTTTCTTCTGACCGGGTAATGACCGAGGTGGCAGATGTGTCGCAACGCGAAGCGTGCGACCGACTGGTCGATCATACTGTGGAACGGTTTGGTCAGTTAGACGCAGTTATTAATGCGGCAGGTATGAATCTGGTCGGCAGCATCAGCGAAACCAGTGATCATCATTGGCGAGCCTGTATGGGCACGGATCTGGATAGCGTGTTTTATATCAGCCGTCGTGCAGTGCCACATCTGGCTCGTGCAAAGGGGGTCATAATCAATGTCGGGTCCGTTTCTTCATTGGGTGGCGGCTGGTCGCATGCTGCCTACTGTGCAGCCAAAGCAGCCGTAGCCAACCTTACACGCTCCATCGCCTGTGATTATGGCAAATATGGAGTCCGGGCTAACACGGTGTGTCCCGGTCTTACCCTTACCGGCATGGTAGAAAAGATCATGGATGACGAGGCCTTGCTTGAAAAGGCGTGGGAGCGTATTCCCTTGCGCCGTGCAGCGAAACCGGAAGAAATTGCCGCCGCCATTGCCTTCCTGGCCAGCGAAGAGGCCGCTTACATTACAGGCGTAACGCTACCTGTGGATGGAGGACAAACCGCCACCGATGGCGGGCCTGAATGGGGCAAGTAAGCACTATTAAAAAGGCATCATGTTCTGAAGTCACTAGCTTCCTTCAGAGCATGATGCCGAAATGTTTAACTGGCTTTCCCGTCCTAAAGTCCCTAGTCGGGATAGCATCATATTGATACCAAAGCGGATTATGCCTTTCGCCTGAATTGCCCAATGTGCTTGGCCGGCGATACGCCAAAAAAGCGGCTGTATTCCCGGCTGAACTGCGAGGGACTCTCATAGCCCACTCTGTAACAGGTGCTGGTCACATCCAGACCTTCGGACATCATCAGCCGATGCGCCTCGTTCAAGCGTAACTGCTTCTGATACTGCAAGGGACTCATGGCGGTAACCGCCTTGAAACGATGGTGAAACGCAGATGTACTAAGGTTTACGTGCTTGGCTAAGGCATCGATACTGAGCGGCTCGCAAAAGTGGTTATTCAACCAATCAATCGCACGCGCCACCCGCTGGGCCTGGCTATCCCCAAACGCCACTTCATACAGACGATGCCCGTGCTTACCTTTAAGCAATCGATAGTAGACTTCCTTTATCGCCATGGGCGCAAGCATGGGAATGTCATCTGGAGACTCCAGCAACCGCAACAGGCGCAGCATAGTGTCCAGAATGGACGGATCAATCTGGTCCAGAAACAACCCGCGCTCCGCCGGGCGATCAGGGACAGCGATCGGGCTGGCATCTGAAACCAGCTGAGCGATTTCGCAAGGGTCGAGATCGAGACGAAGACACAGATACGGTTTATCGCTGGTCGCTTCGATCACCTTGCCTGCCAGCGGCAGGGTAACGGAAACCACCAGGTAGTGAAGCGGATCGTAGCGGTAGCATTCTTCCGCCAGCTGAACTTCTTTTGCTCCTTGCACAATGATGCAAAGACCTGGCTTATGAACAGTATGGATGGTCTGTGTCGGCTGATCGCTACGAATCAGATGCAGTGGCTGAATGGCAGTTGGGTGGACACCAAAGTCAGGAGCAAAGCGCTCAACGATACGGACCAGCTCAACGCGACGGGACGTCATAGAGTCCAACGCTTCAGCGTACTCGCTTGCAAGGCTCGTCATCTTGCGGTTCTCCTGCGCAGTAGCCAGTCAGGGATTTAGCCGAAATCAGGTATGTATGTTTTAGCAGCCTGCGCATCGCGAGGAAAGTAATCACTGCTCAGCGTTCGGTATGGACACCATCACCACATGACTCACGCCTCAAATCGTTACGCTCAGGTTAACGATCTGACGGTGAGGTTGATTGAAGGTCCGCCTGAGGAGGTCTAGCGTGAGACCACGACAGCGGACTTCGTGGAGTCATCATGACAATAACCTCTCCTCCACCTCAATGGTCGCGGCGGCGCACCGAAAAGCAGCGGCGAGTCGCCCAGGCAAGTGCCTATGCCGAAGGCGCGGTCATCCGAACCGATCGGATCGTTGAAGCCCTTGAAGCGCTGATTGCTCCCGGTGATCGCGTGGTGCTGGAAGGCAACAATCAGAAACAGGCTGACTTTCTGTCTCGCTCATTGGTAAAGGCCGATCCTGGCAAGCTCCATGATCTGCACATGATCATGCCAAGCGTAGGGCGCGCCGAACACCTGGATCTGTTTGAGCGCGGTATCGCCCATAAACTGGACTTCTCCTTTGCCGGCACACAGAGTCTGCGTATCAGTCAGCTGCTCGAAGACGGACTGCTGGAAGTGGGCGCTATCCATACCTATATCGAACTCTACTCACGGCTGTTGGTGGACTTGATTCCCAACGTTGTGTTGTCCGCTGGCTTCAAGGCAGATCGCCACGGGAATATTTATACCGGCGCCAGCACCGAGGACACACCCGCCCTTATCGAAGCAGGTGCCTTTAGCGATGGCATCGTCATCGTCCAGGTCAACGAACTGGTGAACGACACAAGTGAGCTGCCCCGCGTGGATATCCCTGCCTCGTGGGTCGACTTTGTAGTGGTGGCGGACAAGCCCTTTTACATCGAACCTCTGTTTACCCGAGACCCTCGCCATATCAAGCCCGTCCATGTGCTCATGGCAATGATGGCAATCCGTGGGATCTACGAGAAGCATAACGTGCAATCGCTCAATCACGGGATTGGCTTCAATACGGCTGCGATTGAACTGATCCTGCCTACATACGGTGAACGCCTGGGTCTCAAGGGTAAGATCTGTCGTAACTGGACGCTCAATCCGCATCCCACGCTGATTCCGGCGATTGAAAGCGGCTGGGTAGAAAGCGTGCATTGCTTCGGCACCGAACTGGGCATGGAAAACTACATCGCAGCCCGGCCGGACGTGTTCTTTACCGGGCGCGATGGCTCCATGCGCTCCAATCGAATGATGTGCCAACTGGCAGGCCAATACGCCGTTGACCTGTTCATTGGCGCAACGCTGCAAGTGGATGGTGATGGACACTCCTCCACCGTAACACGTGGACGTTTGGCCGGTTTTGGGGGCGCACCCAACATGGGACATGATCCTCATGGCCGTCGCCACGGCACACCCGCATGGCTCGACATGCGAGTGGAGGAAGGTCCGACCGCCATGCTTGAGCGTGGCCGTAAACTGGTGGTGCAGATGGTCGAGACCTTTCAGGAAGGTGGCAAACCCACGTTCGTCGATAGGCTCGATGCCGTCGATGTAGCCAAGAAAAGCAACATGCCGCTGGCACCGGTGATGATCTACGGTGACGACGTTACTCACCTGTTGACGGAGGAAGGTATTGCCTACCTCTACAAGACCCGCTCTCAAGAGGAGCGTCGGGCATTGATTGCAGCGGTTGCGGGTGTGACTGATATCGGTTTACGCCACGATCCTAAACGATCCGAGCAGATGCGCCGTGACGGCCTGCTGGCTCTGCCGGAAGACTTGGGTATTCGCCGTACCGATGCTACACGTGAACTCCTGGCAGCCAAGAGTATTGCCGATCTTGTCGAGTGGTCAGGCGGCCTCTACACCCCTCCAGCCAAATTCAGGAGTTGGTAATGCGTACCTTGATCGCGGTACCCCTTCCCTCCTCCATCGCCGGGCAGCTGGCGGATCTGGCGGTGCACGTCCTTATCGACGAGGCAGATCTTTCGCCCAAGCCTGGCTTGGTCGATCGCCGCAGCAATGGTGCCCATTCAGACCTGAACCTGGGGTTGATGCACAGCTCGGCCTATGCACTGCGGCAAACCTTTCAAGACATGGCGGAAGCCGCCAGTGCTGCGAAGGACTTGGACCAGTCCTTGCGCGAGACGCTGGGTCAGCTGGGCCGCAAGGGCGAAAGTGTCATGTTGGAAACCACTGGTGGAGTCAATACGCACCGTGGCGCGATCTGGGCCCTGGGCCTGCTGACTGCTGCTGCGGCATTTAAGCCGGAACACTGTTCTCCTGCGGACGTGGCTCACCGCGCTGCTCTGCTGGCGCGGCTGCCTGATCGGTTTGCGCCTGAGGTACAGAATAGTCATGGTCTCAGGGCCTGCGCCCGATACGGTCTTCCCGGCGCCCGTGAACAGGCGCAAGCGGGGTTCCCAGCTGTGGTAGGGCATGGTTTACCACAACTGTTGAAGAGCCGGGCGAAAGGCGCCGGAGAGCAGAATGCGCGGCTGGATGCCCTTATCGCCATCATGGTCGTTTTACCGGATACCTGCATCCTGCATCGGGCGGGCCTTGAAGGCTTGGATGCGCTTCAACAAGGCGCGCAGGCAGTCCTTGCGCAGGATGGCAGCGCAACCCTGGCGGGCAGACGCGCGTTGCGCCAACTGGACGACGCGTTACTACGCCTGAATGCGTCCCCAGGTGGTGCTGCCGATCTGCTGGCCGCCACGCTGTTTCTTGATCGCCTGGAATCCTGCCTGCAGAGGAGCGCTATCTCATGGAAACCTTAACGTTTGAATTTCCGGCCGGCCAGCCCTCTCAGGGTAAAGCCCTGGTGGGCTGTGTTGGCTCGGGAGACCTGGAGGTGCTGCTGGAGCCCGGCGAGGCAGGCACGCTCACGTTGAATGTCGTGACATCAGTGAATGGCAGTGCGGCGCGCTGGCAAAACCTGTTCGAGCGGATGTTTCGTGAGCAGACGCCGCCGGCGTTAAATATCGAAATCCACGACTTTGGTGCGACGCCCGGCGTTGTGCGCTTGCGTCTTGAGCAGGGATTGGAAGAACTACAGCTGGAAGGAGCGCGCCATGACTGATACCGCACGCCTACTCCAACCTCGCAGTTTCATTGAATTGGGTGCCCGGCAGCGGGCTCGCGCCCTGCTTGATCAGGGCAGCTTCCGCGAATTGATCGGCCCGTTTGAACGCATGATGTCGCCTTGGTTACCCAAGCAGGGCATCGTGACGCAAGCGGATGATGGCGTAGTCATTGCCAAGGGTACGATTGACGGCCAGCCTGCTGTAATTGCTGCCATTGAAGGCGCTTTCCAGGGTGGAAGCATGGGTGAAGTGGGCGGAGCCAAGATTGCTGGTGCTCTGGAGCTGGCGGCTGAAGACAACCGTAACGGTATCCCAACCCGCGCCGTGCTTTTGCTGGAGACCGGTGGCGTACGTCTGCAGGAAGCCAACCTGGGACTGGCCGCTATTGCTGAAATCCAGGCGGCTATCGTCGATCTCCGAGAGTATCAACCGGTCGTGGCCGTTATCGCCGGCCCCGTTGGTTGTTTTGGTGGTATGTCTATCGCTGCCGGATTGTGCAGCTATCTGATCGTGACGCAAGAGGCACGGCTGGGCCTTAATGGTCCTCAAGTCATCGAGCAGGAAGCGGGAATCGAAGAATATGACTCTCGGGATCGCCCCTTCATCTGGAGCCTGACCGGGGGTGAGCAGCGCCACGTGACGGGTCTTGTCGACGCCTATGTGCCCGATGATACCGAAACGATCCATGCGCAGATTCGTACCTGTTTCAGACAGGGTAAGCCTGCGCTCGAACGTAGCCGGCGGTACGCCTGGTTTCTTGACCGCCTACACCGTCTTGAACCCGAACAACCCATCGAGGCGGTAACCGTCCGCAACCTATATGCCGCGGGCGATGAAGGAGGTGTGAAATGACCCTCTCTACACGTGGACTGATCT
Organism: Pseudomonas sp. JZ114; assembly: GCF_051027705.1. NCBI lineage: Bacteria > Pseudomonadati > Pseudomonadota > Gammaproteobacteria > Pseudomonadales > Pseudomonadaceae > Pseudomonas > Pseudomonas sp. JZ114. The sequence continues at coordinate 148,772 of NZ_CP069257.1, read as the reverse complement.
GGTTCAACGCACTTTCACCTAATGCGAAATCCTTTGAGGGTTTGCCCGCCTCGTTGAAGGTTGGCGATACAACACTAGGCAGCTTACCGGCTCGCGTGATTGCAGTGGTCCCCGATGAGCAAAACCCCTTTCCCCGCGCTCGCCACGGTGAGGTGGGGCTGCTCGAAGGCTGGGGCCTGGGTCAGATCATTGATGAAGCCATAGAAGCCGACCGCGATCACGATACCAAACGCGCACTGGTCGCCATCATTGACGTACCAAGCCAGGCGTATGGCCGCCGTGAGGAAGCACTGGGTATCCACCAGGCCCTAGCAGGTGCAGTGGATGCGTATGCACGCGCTCGGCTCGCAGGCCATCCGGTGGTGGGTCTGATTGTGGGCAAGGCGATGTCCGGTGCGTTTCTTGCTCATGGCTATCAGGCCAACCGCCTTGTTGCGCTGCGCGATCCCGGTGTTGAGGTGCATGCAATGGGCAAGGCATCAGCAGCACGCATCACCCTGCGCAGCGTCGACGAGCTGGAAGCGTTGGCGGCAAATATTCCTCCCATGGCATACGACCTCGATAACTATGCCTCGCTGGGCCTTTTGTGGGAGACGCTATCGGTCGAGCGCATCGAACGTCCTACCGAAGGCGATATCAACCGGGTAAGCGAATGCCTGCAACAGGCCGTGGCCGATATTGCGGCAGGATCACATGATCTACGTGGCCGCCTGGACGCCCCAAACCGCAGCGCGTCGCGACGGGTAAGGGAAAAGCTATTGGAGCAATGGTGACTTTAAATGATCACGGAGGCCATATGAAGCAAGCCCCTCGCCCACATGATCTGCTTTGGGGATTTACCTCAGAACAGCTGCCTGCCACAGCACCGCAATGGGCCTTCACAGCAGTCGCGGCTGGGGGGCCGGTCGTTGTCCGGCGTGCCGAGGGCAAACCCGACGTTGTGGCCGTAGGCATACGAGGTCGTGGGCGCGAAGAACGCTTCGGTACCTGGATGGCTTTGGACCATGTCGTTCGTAGCCGGTCACCCGAACAACTGGTTGCGGCCATCAGCAGCCACCCGATTGATCCACCTGCCCTGACAGCCCTGGTATGGGCCAAACCCTGCCTGGATGCTACCGGTCTGGCCTGGGGGGTTACTGGCAGTGCGGGTTTCCAGCTTGCGACGGGTATCCGCACGTTACACGCTGAAAGCGATCTCGATCTGCTCATACGTGCACCCGCACCTCTTTCCCGGTCACAGGCATTAGCCCTGCTGAATAAGCTGGACAAGGCACCGTGCCGCCTGGACATTCAACTGGAAACCCCACAGGGAGGCGTTGCCTTGCGTGAGTGGGCGCAGTCAAGCAGCCGCGTCCTGCTCAAGCGAGCCAGCGGAGCCTGTCTGGTCACTGATCCTTGGCACTTGGCGGAGATCGCTGCGTGAGCAGTCTTTTTCTGTTCCCCGGCCAGGGCGCACAGCAGCCAGGCATGCTGCACACGCTGCCTGACGCCTTGGTTGTACGCGATACCTTGCGGGAGGCTGAAGCCATCCTCAATGTGTCGCTCGACATGCTGGATACCGATGAGGCCTTGCAATCGACACATGCCGTTCAGCTCTGCCTGTTGATTGCAGGCGTTGCCAGTGCACGTCTGTTGTTGGAACAGGCCCCTGCCCCGGACTATGTCGCCGGCCTCTCCATTGGCGCCTACCCAGCCGCCGTGACAGCAAACGCGCTCGACTATACCGATGCGTTAAGGCTGGTGGATCTGCGCGGCAAGCTGATGCAAGAGGCGTTTCCCAACGGGTATGGAATGCTGGCGATGCTGGGGCTACAACGTCATGAGGCTGAATACCTGATAGAGGCTACCTCGACTACCAATGCGCCTGTTTTCCTGGCCAACAGCAATGCCGAACAACAGTTCATCGCGTCCGGTTCGGACGTTGCGCTGGCAGCCCTGGCCGAAAAGGTTCGCTCAGGCGGTACCGGCGTTACACGCCGCTTGGCCGTCAGCGTACCCTCCCATTGCGCTTTATTGACCGAGCCGGCCAATCGGCTCGCCGCCGCCTTCCAGCCGATAACCTTGCGTCGTCCCCAGATACGCTACCTGAGTGGTAGCTCTGCCCGGCTCATCATGGACCCAGCGCGGCTTGCTGATGATTTGGCCTTTAATATGTCCCGCACCGTGGAATGGCATGCGACCTTGCAGAATGCTCAGGAGCGCGGCGTTCGCCTGACCGTTGAGTTGGCGCCCGGTACGGTGCTGACCACGCTTGCCAAACGCGTCATCAACCCCGGAACTGCGGTGGCGTTTCAAGGTACACGGACCGACACCATTACTGCGCTGCTGCGCGAGGAGGCCAATCGCGACCGATAGAGAGATCGCCTAGCGTTTCGAAGCACAAGAACAAGAACTTCGACCCAGAGGACAATAACAATGATTATCTACGGTGTGGCTCTACTCTCCATCTGTACGCTGACCGGCATCTTTATCGGTGAAGTGCTCGGCAAACTAATCGGTGTCCCTGCAAACGTGGGCGGTGTTGGCATCGCCATGCTGATGCTCATCTTTCTAAGTAGCTGGATCGGCAAGCACGGCAAGTTTCATCCCAAGACCGAACAAGGCGTAGAGTTCTGGAGCGCGATCTACATTCCCATCGTCGTGGCCATGGCGGCCCAGCAAAACGTGGCTGGTGCACTCAAGGGCGGCCCGGCGGCTATTCTTGCCGGCTTTCTAGCCATTGCCATCGCGTTTGCCCTGGTGCCAGTACTGAACAAAGTGGGCCGAAAAAAAACGGTAGCACCTGCCCTTGATCAGCTGGCCAGCGTACAACGGTGACTGACATGATTATTGAATCACTGACCAAGGTCACCCAGGCGTACGGCATGATCAGCGCCTTTGCCCTGATAGGCGTTACCATGTGGGTTTCTTATTGGCTCAGCGCCAAGCTGACCAAGGGCCGCCTGCACGGCTCCGCCATTGCAATCTTTTTTGGACTGCTATTGGCTTATATCGGTGGGGTCACGACGGGCGGCCAGAAGGGACTGGTAGATATTCCGCTGCTTTCCGGCCTGGGCATACTGGGCGGCGCCATGCTCAGGGATTTTGCCATTGCCGCCACCGCCTTCGGCGTTAACGTGGACGAGCTCAAGGAGGCGGGTCTTGCCGGCGTGCTGTCACTGTTTGTAGGGGTGGGGACGTCGTTCATTGCAGGGGTTGCCGTGGCGCTTGCCTTTGGCTATACCGACGCCGTAAGCCTGACCACAATTGGCGCCGGTGCCGTCACCTATATCGTTGGCCCTGTCACCGGAGCCGCGATTGGTGCCAGTTCGGAAGTCATGGCGCTTTCCATTGCGGCAGGCCTGGTCAAGGCCATCGTGGCCATGGTCGCGACCCCGTTTGTGGCGCGCTATATTGGCCTGGACAACCCACGCACGGCTGTCATCTTTGGTGGGCTTGTCGGAACGTCTAGCGGCGTGGCTGGGGGACTGGCTGCAACCGACCCGAAACTTGTGCCCTATGGCTGTCTGACGGCCGCATTTTATACAGCGATCGGTTGCCTGCTCGGACCTTCGCTACTCTTTCTCGTCACACGTGCAATCTTTGGCTGAGGTGATGCGGAGCCTTATGGCTCCGCATTCATCTTGCGTGAATACATCCTGCATTCGGCAAGAAACGCCAACAGGTTTGGGTCACGCTCTTTGCTACGCAAGAACACTACGCCGATCCGTTGCTGCAAGCGATACTGAGGAGCAAGTGGTACCAGACGAATGCGGTTTTCATACACCGCCTCGACCCGCCCCGGGAGTAGTGCATACCCTACGCCTGAACTGACCATGCTCATGAGCGAGAAGATATCGTTAACCTGCATGATGACGTCCGGCTCGAAACCAGCTTGATGAAACACCTGCCGTCCATCCCTGAAGGTGGCAAAACCTTCAGTCAACGTCACGAAGGGCACCCCATGCAGGTCACGCAGGTCCACCATATCCTGATGAGTGAACGGGGAGTCTGCAGGCGCGGCCAGATAGATGTCATCGCGAAAGAGCTCAACGCTCTCGCAATCGGGATCAGCCATTCCGTCATCCAGCGCGATGAGCATCGCATCCAGCTTCATGTTCCTGAGCTGGTAGGTCAGATCAGCATTGGAGCCCAGAATCAGGTCGATATTGAGTTCGCTACGTCGAAGCTTGAGCCCCATGATCAGCTGGGGCACGGTCTTGACTGTAAGCGAATACAACGCACCCAGGCGGAAACGGTCGGATGAGAAACCGGCTGCCAGACGCGTCAGCCGTATGGTCTCGGTTAGATCCTGCATGAGCTGTTGTGCCCGTGCTTCCAGAACGAAGGCCCCATCCAGTGGCGTGAGGTTGCGCCCTTTATGCTTGAACAGTGGGCAGCGCAGCGCACTCTCCAGCGAGTGGATAGCCCGGTGGACACTGACATTGCTCGTTCCGAGCTCGGCTGCGGCCCGCCCCAGGTTGCCGCTGCGCATGAATGCCAGAAAGATCTCCAGCTTCTTCAGAGTCAGTTCTTCATCGATCGCCATGAAACGCCTTATCGTTCATTGACAGGGATGGTCCCATTGTTTCACGTCGCAACCGGGCTATGCTGGTACTTGTTTCCTGCCAGGCTATTGCCCTGAATCCACTTCGACTTTTACGCATTGGGGTGCCATTGGATATAGCTCGCAATCAGGCATTACGGCATTTTCCTTATGCGGAGTGCCAGATGGGGCCCAGTCGTAGTTTACCGCCTCTGCCCGGTACACGCGGTTGGTCACATAGCGATCCGTTGGGGCCGACTTGCCAGTGTACGGGCTGATATATTCCCAGACGATCTCCCCCGCGGGCGTGATCTGGAAGAGACGGCCATTCTGACCTTCATTGATAAGAGTGTTGCCGTTAGGCAGGCGGCGGGCATTACTGATAAATGCACTGAAAAAGGTCCAGGGTGCGCGGCCAGACTGTACGGCGGTATATTGCCATACGATTTTGCGGGTCACGGGATCGATCTCGAGAATACGGGACGCTGAAAAAATGCCCTTGCGTGCAGGAGGAAAACCGGCACTGCCCTGATTATCGAACAGCAGGAGGTTGCCAGCACCCGGCAAACCTTCAGGAATGAGGTGGGTGTCGTGCTGGCCTACGATCTGGTCTACAGGTCGTGGCGCCGGACCGGCCAGCTTTACCTCAGGATAATCCGGCCCAAGCCGCCATACGACCTTGCCGGTCTTGCGCTCTACGATAAAGACCACATTGGCGTTGCGAGCGCTAACCATGATGTTGTCAGGCGCAAAGCGAGAATCGCCCTGCTGGTGCCAATGGTTGGCGCCAAGGGGTGCTGCCGTATTGAGATGCAGAAAATCCGGATCATCCGACTCACGAATCAGCGAGAGCTGCTCGGATGTAAATCCCAGCTCATCCAGGTGATCCGATACCCGCCATTGCCAGACCTGTTTTCCAGTTTGATCAATTTGTCGGATCAGATTATCAATCACTTGCGGCGCCGAAAAACCGGCCAACGGGGTCAGTTCACTGGTCAGCATCAAGGTATCGCCATTCGCCAGACGGCGTATGTCATGATGTTGATAGGCTGGGGCTTCACGGCTTCCCCACTGCCAGCGCACCTGTCCATCCCAGCTCACTTCCCCTACTACCTGGTTGTAGAGTCCATTCCCTGATGATGCCAGGGAAACCGGTTTGTCCAGGTTTCCCAACTGCACAAGTACGTGCCCTTTTTCTCCACCAGCCTGCTCCGGCGTCAGCGCAATCGACGGAAAGCCAGGATAACGCCACTGTTTTACCTCATTGCCATTCATGTCGATCAGGTGAGTACGCTGGTCGCTACCATCAAACAGCACAAAGCTGCCATACGCCTTTTGGGGATCATAAAACGTCGTGCCGATTGGCACCGAGCTGGACATGGCTGATGCAGAGCCGCAAGCCAGCAGGCCAGCTAGAAGCAGAAACGATATCTTCGAGCGTATAGTCATTGAACCCTCATCCCCTTAACGTTCGCCATTAAATGGCTCGCCTGTGGATGCATTAGAGAGCAACGCAAGGGTAAGTGCACTGCACGCGCAAGGATGATCGGGAGATAGGCACCTGTGTTGAAGAGGTGAGACCGACTACTGACTCAGCACACGACCAATCACATGGGATAGCCACGCCCGGGCTATGGTATCGTTCACCTTTGAAAGACAGCGCTGTGGAGCTGCAATGAAATTCGTACACCAGCGCGAGCACCTTAACGAAGGTGATATGGTCGTTATCGACTGCTCGCAGACCTGCAATATTCGCCTCATGAACGACGCCAACTTTCGCAGTTTCAAAAACGGCGGTCGGCATACCTATCACGGCGGCGCGTTTGACCGGTTCCCCGCCAAGATCAAGGTTCCAAGCACAGGCTTCTGGAACATTACGCTTGATGTCGTGACGCGGCGCCCAATCAGCGTAACCCGCAAGCCGACGTTTACCCACTCCATTAAGATCGTCCGGAAATCCCCTTCCGATTTTCGTTAGGCAATGACCCTCCGCCTGCTCTGTAGCAAGAGCAGGCGATTCGTGGGCTTTCGGGCCCGCCAGCAGGTGACTGACACTGGCTGACGTGCCCCGGGCTCAACGATCAAACAGACTTTGAAACCAGTCCCAGATACCAAAGGAAAAGTCCGGGAAAAAGTCGATATTCAGAGCTGACTTGAGAATGTAAAGGCAGAAAGTCAGCAGAATGGAGGCGACGGTGAACCAGATCAGCATCAACGAGCCTTTGACAAAGGCCTTGGCAAATAACGAAAGCTCTGATGTTCTTTTCTGCTCGTCTGCATGGCCTTTGCCAGCCACCATTACAAAGTAGTAACGACTACGAAAGAACTTGAACGTAGTCCGGACATCGACCGGGTGTTTGCTCCAGGGGCGAGTACCGAAGGCCAGCTTCAATGAGGCCAGTTGCTCGGCGGTAAAGGTGTCCCGCGTCTCGGCGGGTAGCCGCTCTTTAAGTCCCCGGATAAAGGCGTCTTGATGAATGGTCTTCTGGGTATTGACTGCGTCTTCTTTGCTGACGTAATCACTTAATCCCTGAACAAATGACTCAGGTTGTACGATTGTTTCCTGCATCGCCTTAATCCTTTTAAGTTGCGTATGCCTATCCCACGCTGCATTCCAGCGACTTCTTTAACTGCCAGATTTCTTCCTTACCATGCAGGTACTACTGCTGGGCTTTACGTCGAGCCTCCTCTTGTTCAGATATGACCCTTCTCCATGGGGATGATGAAGCGTCTTGTAACGGCACGCCTGCGTCAGCAGATGCAATACCTCGTTACGAAGATCTACTTCACGAAATAGCATCAATGTGCCATGTAGACAAATCAATGCTATTTAGTTCATGCCAGAAACTTTATTTAGCCCATGTGCAGGCAGTCACAGGCGCCATGTGCGGCACGTTTTGGAAGAAATGAGACGAGGTGCCTTTTTTCAAGGCGGTTCGCAGTCTAACCTTTCTCATGAGGTCATCAGGGCTAGCCCTTCCAAGGCTTCAGGAATTCCAGCAATAGCTCATTAACGCGCTCGGGTCTCTCCTCATGGGGTAAATGACCACACTGGTCGATGGCAACGGTCTTTAGGTCTGTGGCCAGCTCTGCCCATACGGACGGCATATCGAACAACTTGCCTACTGCTTCGAAATTAGCGCCCCAGAGTGACAATGTCGGACAGCTGATTTTCACGTCCGCATCTTCATTATCCTGCGCCAGGTCTTCAGCATTAGCACGGTAATCGGCCATGGCACCTCGGACCGCACCTGGCATTTGATAAGCCTGGACATAATGGTCAAAGGCTTCGCCCGTAATCGTCGTGGGGTCGTAGCACCAATCGGAAAAGAAATGTCGAAGCCATATGTCCTCCTTGCCTGAAATGAGACGTTCTGGAAGATCAGGCACCAGATGAAACATGAAGAACCAATAGTGCTTTGCAATGATTGCATTCATCTGGGTGGAAACCGTTCGTGTTGGCACATTGTCCATAACGACCAGACGTTCGAGCCGCTGTGGATGATCCTTGGCAAAGCGCGTAGCAACACGTGCACCGCGGTCATGGCCTACCAGAGCTATACGCTCTATCCCAAGACTATCCAACAGGGCACACAGGTCATTGGCCATGGTGCGCTTGTCATAGCCTGTCGACGGCTTTTCAGTCTCACCATAACCTCTTAGATCAGGCGCAATAACGCGATAGTGCTGCGCCAGCACCGGGATCTGTTGGCGCCAAGCGTAGGAAGTTTCAGGAAAGCCGTGCAACAGCACGACGGGCGCCCCGCTACCGGCATCCACATAATGCTGGAGAATGCCATTTGCACGCCTCTTGTGATGAGTGACTGCAACCTCTTGCATAGTGAACGCTCCAGCAGTGTTCAAAGGTATGACGTTAAGAACCGCTTTGCCCTGACATCGTTCCGATAGCATCGTCCACTAAATCAAAGGACGGCAGACAACCTCGGTCACCATGTTGCAAGGGTTGAAATGAGCAAACTAGACCATCGCCTGCGGCGTTACTTGTAAAGTGCCCGCCCTCACCCTAGAGCCTTCCCTCTTTGTTTTCTCCTTCAGCGGCACAAAACTCCATGCATCCAGGTGACTTATCAGTCAAAAGCAGGATACCCCTTCACCCTAAAAGGTGCATGAACGCTGGGTTGTAGCCGCATCGTCTGATCACTACTACTTTTGTAGTACAAATATAATTTTACTACAAAAAAGCATTGACGACCCTTTTAAGGTCATGCAATCTGACCCTGCTTTCGCTAGAAAGAGGCCAAAAAGGCCTTCTGGCTGCGCTCCGGGTAACCCTCGGGCCATCCTTTGTAGTAACTGCCCATAAAGCACTACATAGAGTTGTAACTGTACGGAAACGGTTAGATGACCCCAGCGGTTCGGTCAGCATCAGGTGAACGACCTGATCCAGGGTATTCGTCTTTAGCGGTATCCCTGCAGGGTGTATCACTAGAGATGTCTTGTCTGCTGTTTCGCTTCCTTCAGTCGCACTCGACGTTGAGCCCAGTGCTGCGCTTATACGCGGCACGCAGGTCACGGTAGGAAAAACTGTTCGAAAGTCATTTTCAGCCGAGAAGGATTGACCCCATGTCCGTTTATCAAAATGAAATCAATGCCATCGCAGCCTTGAGAGAAACAGCAGGCAAGAGTTGGAACGCTATCAACCCCGAATATGCCGCCCGGATGCGGATACAAAACCGCTTCAGGACCGGACTGGATATTGCGCGATATACCGCGGCCATCATGCGCAAAGACATGGCTGAGTACGATGCCGACTCCTCGGCATATACCCAGTCCCTGGGCTGCTGGCACGGCTTTATCGGCCAACAGAAGCTTATCTCCATCAAGAAGCATTTGAAGACCACCAACAAGCGCTACCTGTACCTGTCAGGCTGGATGATTGCGGCGTTGCGCTCGGAGTTCGGCCCACTACCGGACCAGTCCATGCACGAGAAGACGGCTGTTCCGGCTTTGATCGAGGAGCTGTATACCTTTTTGCGTCAGGCAGATGCACGCGAGCTGGGTGGCCTGTTCCGTGAGCTGGATGCTGCCCGTGCAGCCGATGAAAACGCCAAGGCTGCAGCAATCCAGCAACAGATCGACAGCTATGAAACCCATATCGTACCGATCATTGCCGATATCGATGCGGGCTTTGGTAATGCGGAAGCCACCTATTTGCTGGCCAAAAAGATGATCGAGGCCGGAGCCTGCTGTATCCAGCTGGAAAACCAGGTCTCGGATGAAAAGCAGTGCGGTCACCAGGATGGAAAGGTCACGGTACCCCACGAAGATTTTCTGGCCAAGATCAATGCGGTTCGCTACGCATTCCTCGAGTTGGGAGTAGATGACGGCGTTATCGTCGCTCGCACAGACTCCCTGGGCGCCGGGCTGACCAAGCAGATTGCCGTCAGTAAGCAACCGGGCGACCTGGGCGATCAATACAACAGTTTTCTCGATTGTGAAGAGATCAGCCCTGCCGAACTGAAGAACGGAGACGTCATTCTCAACCGTGATGGAAAGCTGCTGCGTCCCAAACGTCTGGCAAGCGGCCTGTTCCAGTTCCGTCAGGGCAGCGGGCAGGATCGCGTTGTACTGGACTGCATCACATCGCTGCAAAATGGGGCAGACCTGCTATGGATTGAAACGGAAAAGCCCCACGTTGGCCAGATCAAAAGCATGGTTGACCGCATCCGCGAGGTCGTTCCAAATGCCAAGCTGGTCTACAACAACAGTCCTTCCTTCAACTGGACGCTGAACTTCAGACAGCAGGTCTTTGACAGTCTGCAAGCTGAAGGCAAGGACGTATCGGCTTATGACCGTACCAAGTTGATGAGCGCAGAGTACGACGAGACCGAACTGGCCCGTATCGCCGATGAGAAAATTCGGACCTTCCAGCGGGACGGCTCCCGGGAGGCAGGGATATTCCATCACCTCATTACCTTGCCAACCTACCACACGGCGGCGCTGTCGACGGATAACCTGGCGAAGGGTTACTTCGCTGATGAAGGCATGCTGGCCTATGTAAAAGGCGTTCAACGCCAGGAGATTCGCCAGGGAATCGCCTGTGTGAAGCACCAGAACATGGCCGGCTCCGATATCGGGGACGATCACAAGGAATATTTCGCAGGCGAGGCAGCCCTCAAGGCGAGCGGCAAGGACAACACCATGAACCAGTTCCATTGACGAGTAACGTTATTCCGGCCCATCCGGGCCGGTTTTACCGTAAGTGACTTGTTTACCGTTTCCTTCCGAGTGCCACCGGAAGCTGTCTCACGAGGAGCCCTATCATGGATCTCAACAACCCAACCCTTGATGACTTGAAACAACTTTATGCCTCCTGCAAGGACAAAAATGATCACCACATCCTGTGGATTTGCTCATCCGGCAAGGTGCATATCGATCGGCTTCCGGCAAACGTCGACCCGGAAGCCTTCGAGAAGGAAAAACCGAACATGAAGGTTCGCTTCAAGACCTATCATCGTGGCAAAGGCTATGTTGGCAAGACCGCTGCGGCTGACGAGACGTTCATGTCACGTATGTACCGCACGCTTCTCGAACAATGGTCGAAGGCTCAAAGCAGCCCACGTGTTCAATACATAGAAAAATAATTCTAAGACTATTCGGGCAGCCCTTGCGGCTGCCCTTCTTACATACAAAAACCAGGGCATGCCCTGGTTTTTTATGCTGTGATCCGATCGCAAAAAAGCAACCTCCCACAAGGCCGCGTAGCGACTAACAATTCATCAAGGAGGCGGTGCCAATGCTTCAATGCCTTGCTTGGGCTTGAGGATAAATGGCTTTTCAATCATAAGAAACGTGATCGTCGAAATACCGCACACCAGCAACAGGATAAAAGGTAAAAACGCAAGGTAGCTGGTAACGCTTCCGCCGGTTACGGCAAAGCCATTGCACAGCGTAAAGACAACGTACAGAACGATGCCATGCAGCAAATAGATGCTGTAGCTGATCTCGCCCAAAGTCTTGAGGCCGCGCCGACTAAGCAGGCCAAACAGATCGTTTCCCAACGCCATGATCAGGAAAGCTATGCCCAACATGCTTACTTGCAACAACGAAAAATAGTCATCCAACCCCATGCTGATACCAATCAATACCACGGCAAGCACCGCCGCAGGTTTGCTCCTGAGCTTGGAAATCCAATGAGGACGGTGGTTTTTAACAAGCACCGGTAGGAAACCGGCCAGAAACAGAATGCCTAATGACGCATCAATAAAGTGAAAATAATGTGCAGGTATTACAGCAAGGGCGACAAGCAGAGAACCAGCCAGATACCAACCATAGCCTTGGCGATTCAAAAGAGCTGCCAATACCGGTAACAGTAAATAGAAAAACCACTCGTATTTTAGTGTCCATTGAACACCTGCCGTGATCAACCAGCTGTCTTCAAATCCATTAAAGGAGGATCCCTTGAATATTCCCCATCGTATTATTTCTTTCACCAGTTGAGGCAAACTGACCAAGTGGAATTGAGTCTGATAAAAACTGACAGCCGCTACGACTAGAACAGCAAAAACGTACAAAGGCATTATTCTTTTGACTCGAGAGCTAAAAACCCTTTTCCAGTCAATACTACTTTTGTTATAAATTTTTCCGAAAAACAGGAATCCGGTGATCATAAAGAAAATAGATACGGGAACCGCGCCCATATTGTTCATGATGGTATTATCAGACCTGCCCCACTCTCCCGTTGCCTTCCAGTTATAGGTAACAAAAAAGTGGGAACATACGACCGATGTCGCCAGCAAGCCCCTGAGTGCATCCAGCGGAGAAGATCGTGAAAGCGCTTGACTTGACAGGATAGTGGTCTTGCTGAAGACATGGTCAAGTACGAAGAGCGAAATTATATACAGCGATATAATTCCAAAGGTCATCGTCATTTGGTTGAGTTCTCTTTCAATAATTCCATTTATGATCGGTCAGATAAACGCCATGACAGCCACTACGGCTCATCTGACTTCAGTTTTAACCAGACGCGCACCATGAAAGCAGTGCGATAGAGCCCTTCATCGTAAAGAAACTCACCCTGCTTAAACAATGATAGCCATTTGACCAATACATCTTGTATGCCGCAAAGATGAAGCAGCCCGCTCCCTCACCCTATCCTCTTACTCTTTTTTTAAAAGCCAAACCAACGAGAACCAATCAGCTGCTGCGCCTTATATAGTGGCAATTTGATAACTCATTAAAATCGTTGCAACCCATATTGACATCACATAGTCCTAGATATTAAGCGCACATTATTTGTAGTTTACTTTATAAATTAACCACGTAGTACATGTCGAATAATTGATCTAATTCTCAAAAAAACTTCTACTCTTTTTTTGCCATGAACTAACTTAGCAGCCGTGAAAGTTCTCATCTCATCGGAGCATGTTTATTCATGGAAAGGGATTACAGAAGTGACATAGATGGTCTAAGAGCAATAGCTGTGCTGCTTGTATTACTTAACCACGTTGGGGTTTCTGGTTTTGGGGGTGGATTTATAGGGGTCGATGTCTTTTTTGTGATTTCAGGTTTTCTTATTACACAAAACATTGCCGCTCAGGCCGAAAGGAGCAGTTTCAGCTTTACCCGTTTTTATTTAAACCGCATCAAGCGTTTAATGCCTGCACTGACAGTAGTCATTTTCTGCACAAGCATTGTCGCTTTTTTTGTTTTATTACCAAACGATTTGATTGGCTTTAGCCGAAGTGCATTGTTTTCCTACTTCGGACTTTCGAATTTTTACTTCTGGAAAGATACGGATGGCTACTTTTCATCCAGCAGTCACGAGGTTCTCCTGCTGCATACCTGGTCACTGGCAGTTGAAGAGCAGTACTATTTTGTCTGGCCGTTGCTATTTCTGCTCGGCTATCGCCTGTTAGGTAAACAACTGTTCAACTGGGCGATCCTTGCCGTACTGGTCGTTGCCATTGTCATCTCCGAGCTAGGCGCGCTATACAAGCCATTGTCCGCCTACTATCTCTTGCCGACACGGGCCTTTGAGCTGCTGATTGGAAGCGCTTTGGCCATGCACTGGAGAACACTGGGTAGTCCCGGCAAACATTTGTCTACCCTTGCAGGTCTGGCAGGTCTTGCTCTGATCCTGATACCGGCGTTAGTACTGGACAAGGCAAGTCCTTTCCCAGGGCTGAATGCACTCTGGCCATGCCTGGGAGCAGCATTGCTTATCTGGTCCGGCGGTCATCATCGTACCGTAGTGTCTCAGTTGTTGTCGTTGCGGCCGCTGGTGTTCATTGGCCTGATTTCGTATTCCTTGTATCTATGGCACTGGCCGCTGATCGCTTTTCATAACTATGTTCATGGAAAGATTACGGCGACAGATCAGATCATGCTGGTCAGCGTTTCCCTTGCGCTGGCATACCTCAGCTGGCGCTTCGTGGAGCAGCCTTTCCGTACTCAGATCAAATTCAAGCCGCAAAACACATTCGCATTTCTTTATCTCTTGCCGGTCCTGATGACCACGTCATTTCTGGTGGTAGCTGCCAAGCTGGAAGGCTTTGCGTCCAGGTACGACAGTACGCTCCTGACAATGGATAAAAACGTCAAGGAAGTTTTCCCCAAGCTAAGGGCAGGCTGTTTCAACGGCGCGGACCTGTTGAATCCGTTATCTGCAGATCAGTGCAAACTCGGTGTTCAGGACAAGAAAGAAGTAGATGTTCTGCTGGTAGGTGATTCGCACGCCGGGGCAATTACCGGCATGATCGATGTCATGCTCAAGGAGGCCAACCTCCGCGGATACGATATAACCCGCTCCAATACTATCTACCTGCCAGGTGTGGCGGGTGTTCATGTGAACCCACGTCGCAATCACGTCGACAAGTCGATTGAGCTGACCTCCCCAGTCATCAGTAACCTGATTGAAAAGAGTCAGTTCAAGTATGTGATTCTGTCCGGGCGTTGGGCCATGTATCTGTATGGCTTGAACGAGCCGGGGATGACGGATTTCTACCGTATCCGCCCCGACGCGCCTAGTGACGACTTTATCGCCATGAACACGCTGCAGACCGGTCTTCAAAACGCAGTGGCCAAGATTGTGGCGTCTGGTGCTACGCCTGTCATTATTGAGGACGTTCCAGAAATGGGCGAAGACCTGCACCGCTGCGATATCAAGAAGCTGGCCTTCGAACTGGATGGCGACTGCTCTATTCCAGTCGTTGCGGTGAATGAGCGGCAAAAGGACTTCGACACGATTATCGATAACCTGAGCAAGGTACATCCAGGCATTGTTGTGATCGACCCGAAAAGGGTGATCTGTGATACCGAACGCTGCTACTCGTCGCTCGAGAATGTACCGCTCTATATGGATGGGGACCACTTGAACACGGTCGGCTCCTCACTCATTGGGCGCAAATACATCACGGCTTATGGCAATCCGTTCAAGGTGCCTCAAGGTCTGCTGCAGACATCCAACGCTGCGAGCAGTCAATCCAGTGTTATACGATAGAAAGAAGATGGCCCGCCCAAACGGCGGGCCACATCAGACACTATCCTTAAAGCTGATTACCTGTTTTTAGCACCGATACTGTCTTGGTCAGTAGCACTCTTAAATAGGCTGGTATTATTGACTTCCAATGGCCTAGAAGTAGTTATCAAGTCTCGCTTAGCGCCGCTACCCGGTTTTTAAATCACATAAGCTCAAAGCAAATAATGCGGGAAGGTGTAGGCATACGCAGCTCGCAGGGTCAAAGTTTCGCCTAGCCATGCGCAGCGTGTCGAACACACCAATAAAACGAAACGGGTATTGGACGCAATCAGCCAGAGCACGGCGTGCAACGACACGAATACCAGGCGCTCTTCCCTTACTGTTCGCCCTGAAATTCATCCAGCTGTATCTATAGTTACAAGGTGTTACCACCTAAGGTACAAACCATGGGGCCAGTCAGGGATGCCAGACCGGCTTTATTTCGCAGCCTGCGGCTGCCTCATCTGGATAACGGGTTGCACATGTCCCCTAAGGATCTGCTTCTAGCCCTGGTCGTCATTGTGGCGTGGGGGCTTAATTTCGTGGTGATCAAGATCGGACTGCATGGCGTACCTCCCATGCTGCTTGGCGCGCTGCGCTTTACCCTGGCTGCCTTACCGGCAGTTTTCTTCGTCAAGCGACCCGCCATTTCATGGAAATGGTTGCTGGCCTACGGCGCCACCATTTCATTGGGCCAGTTTTCCTTTCTGTTTTCGGCCATGTATGTGGGTATGCCCGCAGGTCTTGCCTCTCTGGTACTTCAAGCCCAGGCATTTTTTACGTTGCTGATGGCCGTTCTGTTTCTGGGCGAGCGCTTCCGCCCCCAGAACCTCATCGGCCTTATCATTGCTGCAGGTGGGCTGATTTTCATCGGACTAGAGAGTGGCGGAAACCTGCGTGTACTGGGCTTTGTCCTCACCCTTTGCGCGGCCGCCATGTGGGGGATGGGAAATATCGTCACCAAGCGTATTGGTCAGGTCGATATGCTGGGGCTGGTCGTATGGGGCAGCATTGTTCCACCGATCCCCTTTTACCTACTGTCGTACTGGCTTGAAGGTCCTGACCGGATAGTAAGCGCCCTGCAAGGGATCAGCACGTCATCGATTCTGGCGGTCGTTTATCTGGCCTTCGTTGCTACTTTGCTGGGCTACTGCCTGTGGAGCCGTCTGCTCTCGCGTTATCCGGCAAGCCAGGTTGCACCGTTTTCGCTGCTGGTGCCAATTATCGGTATCGCTTCGGCAGCTGTATTTCTGGATGAGCAGCTCACGTCGTTCCAACTGGTCGGTGCCCTGCTGGTCATGGGAGGCCTAGCAGTCAATGTGTTTGGTGGCCGTCTGTTTGCACCGCGGCAACGTGTATTGAACTGACACACCTGTTCCTGCTGTTTTCTTTAGCGAGCCGTCCTCCAGCGGTTCGCTTTTTTTTGTAAAAACCCGTAAATCCGGCAACAGTTAAACGCACCTTCCGCCGATACCTTTTCATCAAACTGCCACTTATGGCATTGCTGGAAAGGTTTCATGTTCAAACGTTCGAAAGCCACCAGCCAACGTACTCATCGAGTCGTATGGCCCTTCATCTTTATCGTCTGCCTGCAGGCGCTGGTGGCTGTTGCCAGTCTGAATCTGCTGTCGACTGTCAGAGGCTATGTGACGGCTGAGAGCTTATGGAGCAAAAGCCTGGGCAACGCCATGCTGGCGTTGAACACTTACATCGATACGGGCGAGCCGAGCCACTACCAGATGTTTCTGGACTACTTCAAGGTCAATCAGCTCGATCGGCAGGCGCGTGACCTGCTAGCGGCACGTGGCAATCCTGAAGAGGCTTATAGACTGCTGGTTGCGGCGGGCAATCACCCTGCTGACATGCCGGGTATGATCCGCCTGTTTCGCTGGGCTCATACTGTCGATCCACTTCGGCAAGTTATCAATCACTGGCATGTGACCGATCCTCATATGGATGAGCTTCAGGCTTTGGCTCAAACGGTATACGCCCGCTCAGCGGACGCGTCGCTGCGAGACCGTGAGCACTGGAAGCAACAATTGCTCATGCTGCATAACCGTATGCTGCCGGAAACCATTGCCTTTTCTCGTGTGCTAGGGGAAGCCTCACGTCACTTCATTCACGTCCTGCTTCTCATCAATTTGGGAACTGCTCTGCTGCTGGTGGGCCTGACGACCTGGCGGATGCATACGCTGGTCATGCAGCGCCGCGCGTTCGAGCAAGCACTTCAAAAAGAGAAAGAACGGGCACAGATTATCCTCGCCTCTATCGTCGATGCCGTTATGGCAATCAATGCCAATGGGCGTCTGGAATATCTCAATCCGGCCGCGGCGCGCCTGATTGGTCATACAGCGGAAGCGGCTGTAGGAAAGCCTGTCGATACGCTACTGGATATCCAGACTGAAGACAGTGGCACCTCGACCCCAGTGCCTGTCAGCACTCGGCTATTTGCAGGCGAATGGCAATCCAGCGACGTAACCACGCACTACACCTTGCGCAGCAGTAACGGCAAGTCACTTCCCGTTGCCCTTGCCAGCGCTCCATTGGGACAGGTGAATGGACAGGCGGGCGCTGTCCTGGTGTTGCATGACCGGACTCGCGAACGGGAATACCTTGATCAGCTGGCATGGCAGGCCGCTCACGATCCTTTGACAGGGTTGCTTAACCGACGCGAGTTCGAGCGGCGACTAACACTGCTGCTGAAAAACACACAGGACAAGCACGCGTCTCTGCTTTTTTTCGATGTAGACCAGTTCAAGATCGTCAATGACACCACCGGCCACTTTCAGGGCGACCGCCTGCTGCTGCAGCTCTGCACCTCCCTTCAAAGCCTCTTGGATGCCAACGACACGTTGGCAAGACTGGGGGGCGATGAGTTTGGTGTATTGCTGGAAAACTGCACCCCTGAGGCTGCCGAGTCCCTTGCCGAGCGCTTGCGGCTGCTGGCCCGCAGTCAGGACTTCCAGGCAGCAGGCCAATCCTTCAAGGTGGGCCTGAGCATCGGTATCGTCCATCTGGGCGGCCGGGAACTCAGTAGTGAAGATGCCCTACGCATGGCGGATCTTGCCTGCTATGCCGCCAAGGACAAAGGCCGCAACCGGATCCAGGTCTACACCTATGATGATAAGGAAATGACCCAGCGTCAGGGCGAAATGACCTGGGTGCAGCGAATTCACAAGGCACTGGACGAGGATCGCTTCTGTCTGTACGCCCAGCCTATCTATGGAGTTGGCCCACAGACTGCACATGATCGCCATGTCGAGGTCCTGCTCCGGCTTCACGACGAACAAGGCACGCTGATAGGCCCGTTCGCGTTCATTCCTGCTGCCGAACGCTACGGCCTCATGGGACTACTGGATCGCTGGGTCATCAACGAGGCCTTTGCTATCTGCGCCACCTTGCCACCGGAGCTGTTAAGCGTATGCGCCATTAACCTGTCAGGCTCGTCATTGGGCGATATGTCCCTGATCGATTACATCCAGGATCGTTTGGCCCTGCACGCAGTTGCGCCCAACCGGATCTGCTTTGAGATTACCGAAACCCACGCCATAGCCAACCTCAATGCCGCACGTACGTTTATCGAGACCCTAAGAGAGTTGGGTTTTCGCTTCTCTCTGGATGATTTTGGCGCAGGGATGTCTTCGTTCACATACCTCAAACATTTACCGGTGGACTATCTCAAGATTGATGGCAGCTTTGTGAAAAACCTGCTGGAAGATCCGGTCGATCGAGCCACTGTTGATGTGATCAATCGTTTGGGTCATCTCACCGGCAAACGCACCATTGCCGAATTTGCAGAGACTTCCGCCATTATCGAGGCCTTGAAAGTGCTCGGCGTAGATTATGTACAGGGTTATGCCGTCTCCCACCCTCAGCCATTCACCCGTCAGATATGCGCTCAATGGGCTACCGAACTATGGGCGCCTGAGGAGCCTCAGGCAGACATAAAGCCTGTTCATTTCAACTGAATCTCTCACTGCCCCAACGGATCGGTTGGGGCACGTTGACTTTTAATCCCCTTCAGGTGCGTGGTTACACTTATAGACTGGCTGCGTAGCTCGGCCTAACTGATCTCGCTACTGTAAAAGGCACAGCTGGAGAAGCATTGATTCGTCCTAAACGATCCTGTATTGTTATGTTATAACATTTATAGGTTATTTCTTATGAACGAGCATGAGCTCATTGCACAACCTGTAGAAGCCTATATGAGTGAAGCCCAACAGGCTTTTTTCAAACAGCGGCTGGAGACCGAACGGAAAGAGTTGTCTCGCCAGATCGATGCTGAATTCCAGGCCCTACGAACGCTTGAGTATTCTGCAGATGCCGCGGACATCGCCACCCGGGAAGAGCAGCAGCAGTGGCAGCTACGCCAACTGGAGCGCCAGAAAAAGCTGATCGACAAGATCGACGCCGCTCTCGATCGCTTAGCTCAAGGTACCTACGGCTGGTGCGAGGAAACGGGTGAGCCTATAGGCCTTGGCCGGCTCCTGCTACGCCCGACAGCCACCCTTTGTATCGAAGCCAAGCAACGACAGGAACAACGTGAACGCCATGTCCGCCAGGATTGATCCTTCCCCTTCTCTTTCTTCATTGCCTGTAACGGTACTGTCCGGCTTTCTGGGTGCCGGCAAGAGCACCTTGCTGAACCATATCCTTAAAAACCGTGAAAACCGGCGGGTTGCGGTCATCGTTAACGACATGAGCGAAGTCAATATCGACGGAAGCGAAGTGCAACGTGACGTCAGCCTCAATCGCGCGGAAGAAAAACTGATCGAAATGAGCAACGGCTGCATCTGTTGCACGCTGCGTGAAGACCTGCTTGAAGAAGTCAGCCGCTTGGCACGTGAAGGCCGCTTCGACTACCTGCTCATCGAGTCGACTGGCATTTCCGAGCCGCTTCCGGTTGCCGAGACGTTTACCTTCCGAGACGAACAGGGTACCAGTCTTGCCGATCTCGCACGGCTCGACACATTGGTCACCGTTGTAGATGGTGTCAACTTTCTGCAGGATTACCAGAATGCCGACAGCCTGGCTTCGCGCGGTGAGACGTTGGGTGACGATGATGAGCGCTCCATTACCGACTTGCTGATTGAGCAGGTAGAGTTTGCAGACGTCATTCTGATCAGCAAGATAGACCTGATCAGCCAGGCCGAACGTGAAGAACTCGTTGCGATTCTGAAGCGACTCAATACGCATGCCCGTATTCATTCAATGGTAATGGGTGACGTCCCACTGGATATGATTCTCAACACCGGCCTTTTCGATTTTGAACGCGCCGCACATGCGCCGGGCTGGCTCAAGGAAATGCGTGGCGAGCATATTCCTGAAACGCAGGAGTATGGCATTGCCTCTACGTCCTATAAGGCACGCCGCCCCTTTCATCCCCAACGTTTCTTCGACTTTCTGAATCAGGATTGGCATAACGGGCGACTGCTTCGCTCCAAAGGATACTTCTGGCTGGCCTCCAAGCCAGAAGAAGCCGGTAGCTGGTCTCAGGCGGGAGGGCTTATGCGCCATGGCCCGGCGGGCCAATGGTGGCGCTTCGTCCCTAAAACGTCCTGGCCTCAGGATGAAGAAAGCCTGGCGAGCATCATGGCTTGCTGGAACCCGGAGGTAGGCGACTGCCGCCAGGAACTCGTGTTTATCGGTCAGAATGTGGACTTCAACCTATTGAAGAATGAGCTTGACTGTTGCCTGCTAACCAATCAGGAGTTTGCACTAGGGTCGCACGTCTGGCGTACCTGGCCCGATCCTTTTGGGGACTGGACAGACGATCAGGCAACCAACTGATCGGCACCACAGTAGATTGTAGAAGCGTGCTTCGCTCTTTCATGCCGAACATTACTTGGTCGCACCGTTGTGCCTGAGTGTAGAACCTGCCTTAAACCCTTTACGTTATTCAGGCTCAAGCATGGATAGCGGCTTGAGGGTTATCATGGGCGTTTAATGGGACGTGTCATCCCTTACAAGGAATATCATGCGGTTTGCTTGCGTTAAATCGGCGATGCCTGCTCGTCGACTCATTCCACTGCTGGGATTACTTCTGGTATCAGTCACCTCATTTACCAGCGTTGCCTTGGCTGAAAACCATACGACCTATCCGCTTACCATGAACAATTGCGGACATACACTGACCTTTGCGGATTCGCCCAAGCGAGCCGTTACGCTGGGACAGGCCAGTACAGAGTTGTTGCTCTCACTGGGCCTGGCTGATCGTATGGTGGGAACAGGCATCTGGTTCGGTCCGATTCAGCCCACCCTCAAGGCCGATAACGATAAGATTCCTCGGCTTGCTGATAACGCACCCAGCTTTGAAGCGGTCGCCAACACATCGCCGGATTTCGTCGCTGCGCAATACACCTACCATGTTGGTCCGAATGGCGAAGTGGCCACGTTCGAACAGCTGGCGTCACTGGGTATCCCTGCCTATATAGCGCCGAGCGATTGCGAGGGGAAAGAGGTAACGGCTACGTCCAATGCCGACGGTAGCCGCACCAAACCGTTCACGCTCGATCTGATAACCCAGGAAATTCACGAGCTTGCACGTATTTTTGATGTCCAGGCGCGCGGCGATGCCCTGGCCCATCAGTTGGATGAGCGCTTGAAGCAAGCTATTGCCCAAGCCGGGCAACACACGCATATGCCTCAGTCGGTCGTGTACTGGTTTTCCAGCTCACGCCTGGAAGGTGATCCATGGGTAGCCGGTCAGCAGGGTGTCCCGGCGTATATTTCAGAGGTGCTCGGCCTGAATAACGTTATCCAGAGCAACGATGAATGGCCCAGCGTCAGCTGGGAGCAGATTGCCGCCCAGGATCCGGATCTGCTTGTCATCACGCGGATGGAGAGACGCCTCTATCCGGCAGACGATGTGGAGAAAAAACTTGCCTTTCTTCGCAGCGATCCCGTAACACGTCAGCTCAAGGCCGTCCGGAATAATCAGATTATCGTTGTGGATGCGCAGTCACTTAATCCTTCGATGCGCGTTCTGGACGGTATCGAGGCGATTTCCAATGCTCTGGAAACGTCTCACTCCAGGCCAGTCCAATGATACAACCGCTGTCCAATGATCGCGGCAGGCCCTGGCGCCTGCTGTTTGCGTTGCTGTCACTGGTTTCGCTGGGCGTTTCGATATTAATGGCGGCATCGCTGGGAGAAATGCAGATTCCCTTCGATATTACGCTGAAGGCCATCCTCAATGGGCTGGGCTGGGGAGACTATGCACTTAACCCAATTCAGCAGGGCATTGTCTGGGAATATCGACTGAGCCGCGCTCTGGTCGCTGCATCTTGCGGTGCCGGATTGGCATTATGCGGTGCGATTCTGCAAGCTCTCCTACGCAATGCGCTGGCCGAACCCTACGTGCTGGGCATTTCGGCGGGTGCGTCTACCGGAGCGGTTGTCGTTATGTTGCTGGGCATAGGTGCCGGCACCCTAAGTCTCTCAGTTGGTGCATTCCTAGGTGCAGTGCTGGCCTTCGTACTGGTTCTGCTTCTGGCAGCAAAGCTCAACAGTGGACCGACCCGCATTTTGCTGGCAGGCGTGGCAGGCTCCCAGCTTTTCAACGCCCTGACGGCGTATATCGTGTCAACGTCCGCCAACGCCGAGCAGGCTCGAAGCGTGATGTTCTGGCTCCTGGGGAGTCTGGGCGGTATCCGCTGGCCGGACGTCACCCTAGCCGTGGGTGCGGTCGGCATTGGCCTGGTAGCCTGTCTGTTTTTTGCCCGTACGCTGGATGCGTTCTCGTTTGGTGAAGAAACCGCAGCCTCTCTGGGTGTTCCGGTAATCGCCGTGCGCCTGATTCTTTTTGCGCTGACAGCACTGATTACCGCTACGATGGTCAGCCTTGTAGGCGCGGTAGGGTTTGTAGGCCTGGTCATTCCCCATGCCGCACGCTTTCTGGTAGGTCCGTCGCACACTCGACTTCTGCCCGCATCCATTTTGCTGGGTGCCAATTTTCTCGTGCTGGCGGATATCGTCTCTCGCATACTGGTTCCCCATCAGGTCCTGCCTATCGGGGTCGTGACCGCGCTGGTAGGTGCGCCGGCCTTTGCGCTGATCCTGTATCGTACGAGGACATCACCATGACCCTGGCTGCACATCGCGTCTCCTGGTCGGTGAGTCGTCGCCTGCTGGTGGATGGCGTAACGCTGGAAATTCCCAAGGGAGGCGTCATAGGTCTGATCGGCCCTAATGGGTCGGGAAAATCTTCGCTGCTCCGGTTGCTGGCAGGCTTGCGCACCCCTACGGACGGCAGTGTCACGCTGGATAACGACCCGGTAAGCCGCCTGCCTCGCCGTACGGTGGCGCGGCGAATCGCTATGGTCGAGCAGCACGCTTCGACCGAGGCTGACCTATCGGTCCTGGAAACGGTACGCCTGGGCAGAACGCCTCACCGAACAGTACTCTCGCCCTGGACAGCTAGGGATGACCAAGTGGTGGAGCAAGCGCTACAGCATGTTGGCATGCACAACAGCCGGCATCAGCGTTGGCACACGCTTTCCGGTGGTGAGCGCCAGCGGGTACAGATTGCTCGCGCCCTGGCCCAGGAGCCAACCGAACTGTTGCTGGACGAGCCGACCAACCATCTGGATATCCAGCATCAGCTCGAGCTGCTTTCACTGATTCATCGCCTTCCACTGACCTGCGTCCTGGCCATCCATGATCTGAACCTGGCGGCTATGTTTTGCGATACGCTGGCCGTTCTACACAAGGGCCGCTGCATTGCCTCGGGACGGCCGCAGGAGGTGCTTACGGCAGAACTTATCCATTCGGTATATGGCGTCAGAGCAGAGGTAGCACCTTCCGCCTATCACGGAAGACTCCATATTCAATACCTGATATGAGTCGCGCCACGTCTCAAGTATCGAGGGGCCGGAATAACGCCTGCCTGTCAGCCCGAACCATAGCCAGTTTCAACAGCCATCTCACCCTGTGTATGTCTTCTTTATCCGACTGATACAGCCAGTACCGTCACCATCGCCAACCCACTCGGCAATGCCGCCTTACTAGATCGCTTGTAAAAATTACGTGAAAAAAATGTTTAACCTTTGTGGACGATTCTGAAAACGGGATCTTTTTGAGTGAAAGGAATCACACTCTCAAAAACATATTGGCTTTGAAAGGAACTAACCCCATTTTTGCCCCCCAATGCAATTCATGTTTGGGCAACTGCCTGCTGTGTTTGCATCGCAGGGCTAGCAGTGTCCAGCTTTAACTCAGTTACCGCTATGCAGTAAGGACACCTAATGGAATGGTTCCACGTATTAATCCTTTCACTCATTCAAGGGATTACCGAGTTTCTACCTGTCTCCTCCTCCGCACACCTGATTCTACCCTCCCAGCTCTTTGGCTGGCCGGACCAGGGGCTCGCCTTTGATGTGGCCGTACATGTAGGAACCCTTCTTGCGGTGGTTCTGGCCTTTCGTCATGAGGTTCTGGCGACAGCCATGGGCTGGACCCGACAAGTCGTAACGCGCCAGTCGAGCCCGGAAAGCCGGCTTGGCTGGGCGATCATTATCGGTACTATTCCAGCGGCACTGGCAGGCCTCATGCTGGAGCATTACATCGAAAGCTATGCCCGTGCAGCCTTGGTAATCGCGACCTCCACCATCGTTTTCGGCTTGATCCTGTGGTGGGCGGACGCCAAAGGCAGCCGTACCCGGGACATGGATAGCCTGAGTTGGCAATCAGCCCTGGTGATTGGTCTGGCGCAAGCACTAGCGCTGATTCCCGGCACATCACGCTCCGGTATCACCATGACCGCAGCGCTACTGCTTGGTTTTACGCGTCAGGCAGCAGCCCGTTTCTCCTTCCTGCTGTCGATTCCGCTCATCCTGGCTGCTGGCGGACTCAAGACCGTTGAACTGATCCAGACGGGCACCGATGCACAATGGGTCGATATTGCCTGGGGTGTCGGGCTGTCGTTCATCTCAGCATTGCTGTGCATCAAGCTGTTCCTGAAGGCCCTCGACAAAATCGGCATGCTGCCATTTGTGATCTATCGCCTCGCGCTTGGCGCAGTGCTGTTCGCCTTGTTCATCTAAATCACTCACACAGGGCGGTCTGCTACAGACGGGCTGCCCTGGTGAAAACTAGATGTTTTCATCGCAAAAACAAAAACCCGCCGAAGCGGGGTTTTTTACTCACTCTCTCTGCATCCTGCAGAGCAGCCATCCTGGCTAATCAATCATCCGTGATCTGATGCAGCACATCCTGTGCTCAAGTGATGCGCATAGAATACAGAGCAATACAGGAACGCCATAGCGCCAACCCTGGACACAGCGTGTAAGCCTTTTGCTATACCGAGCGGGAAATAGGCTGACGCGATCCCCCCCGCTCCCAGCATTGGCAGATGGCAGAGCTCAGTTGCCGCTGGGAGCCTGACTTCCCTTTAGCCAGCAGAAGGACTCAGGACGAAGCATAAGTACCTGCCCTTGGGGAATCAGCAGATGTGGCGCCTGTTCGTATGGAATACATCCATATAGTGCCATCAGCGTTCGGATAATGCCCGCATGGGCAACCAGCACGGTGTCTTGCTTCAGATCTTCTCGAAAATAAGCCAGCCGAAGCAGGGCCTGGGCATAACTTTCGCCCTCTTCGAACTGGAAGTTAAAGGCGTCCTTTCTCCAGTGGGTAAAGGCCTCAGGATAGCGGCCCTCAATCTCATCCCAACGAAGCCCCTCCCATGTACCAAACGAAATCTCAGCAAGGCGTTCGTCGGCACGATACTGCTCGGGTGGCAACGTGAGCTGGGCCCGAACGATCTCCATTGTTTCACGGGCGCGAATCAGAGGACTTGAAGCGAAGTCCAGCGCACCAGGACTGGGTAACAGCCAATCGAGCAGAACCCCCACCGCCTGTGCCTGCTCTCGACCCTTGGCGTTGAGCGGTATGTCTCGGCGGCCCTGCATGCGACTCTCAACGTTCCAGTCGGTCTCTCCATGCCGGATCACATAGAGCGTTGGTGCCTGAGCAGTCATCACATGCTTCCTTATCGGATCAGTTAAGCGGCGGGACCACAAGCCTATCACTTCACCTCTTCATATAAACACCTTATGGCCTCTTGCCGTATCGGTAGCCTGAAAGAGCGCTTGATGGATGCGTCTACTATCAAAAGAGATCCAGCTGAACATCGATCAACCTGGCGAACCGGTCATTCACGAAAGGCAGGATAGCGTCAGCGATGGGCTTGAGCTGGCGCTCGATGTAATGGTCATAATCCACCGGCGATCGACGCGCTTCGAGCGGTTCCGGGCCGGCTTTCGTCATCAGGTAACTGATCCATCCGCCGTTCTGGTACTGCCTCGGTCGACCTTTTTCGTCGTTGTAAGCATCTGCCATGCGGGCCGCTCGTACATGCGGTGGCACATTGCGCTGGTAGTCATCCAGGCGACGGCGCAGGCGCTTACGATAGACCAGCAGCTCGTCCAGTTCGCCTGAGAGGGTCTGGCTGACATAGCGCTGGACGTAATCCTGGTAGGGCTCGGCATTGAAGATGCGTAGATAAAGCTCCCGCTGAAAGCGCTGGGCCAATGGCGACCAGTCGGTGCGTACCGTTTCGAGCCCTTTAAAGACCATCTCGTCCGTGCCGTCAGCGCCTTTTATCAACCCCGCATAGCGTTTTTTACTACCCTCTTCAGCACCGCGAATGGTGGGCATGAGAAACCGATGGAAGTGCGACTCGAACTGCAACTCAAGGGCACTGGCAAGGCCGTAGGTCTCCTGTAGATGCTCGCGCCACCAACGATTGATGAGTTGGACAAGAGACCGACCTATTTGCTGAGCCTCGGCCTCGGCATGGGGCCGACCGAGCCAGACAAAGGTCGAATCGGTATCGCCGTAGATGACGGTATACCCCTGGGCCTCGATCAACTCGCGCGTCTGGTGCATGATTTCATGTCCGCGCATCGTGATTGATGACGCAAGACGGGTATCGAAAAATCGACAGCCGCTTGATCCCAATACACCGTAAAACGCATTCATGATGATCTTCAGAGCTTGGGAAAGCGCCTTGTTCTGTTCCCGCTTGGCCGCCTCACGCCCTTCCCACACACGCTCCACCATCGCGGGCAGACAATGCCGGGTGCGGGAAAAGTGCGCACCCTTGAAACCAGGAACAGCGTAGTCATCGCCGGGTTGGCGCAGCCCCTCGATCAGCCCCACCGGGTCAATCAGAAAGGTCCGAATAATCGACGGATACAGGCTTTTATAATCCAGTACGAGCACAGAATCATACAGCCCGGGCCGCGAGTTCATGACGAACCCTCCCGGGCTCGCCTCCGGCACCTTTTCGCCCAGATTGGGCGCAACGAAACCCTGCCGGTGCATGAGTGGCAGGTAAAGGTGCGTAAAGGCTGCCACCGAACCACCGCTACGGTCTACCGGCAGGCCCGTTACGCTGGCTCGCTCCAACAGGAAAGGCAGAAGCTCCGTCTTTTCAAAGATGCGGGTAACCAGCTCGCAGTCCTTGAGGTTGTAGCGTGCAAGCGAAGGTTTATCCTGCGCGAACATGCGATTGATCGATGCCATCCGTTGATAGGGATTATCGATGGCTTTGCCTTCGCCCAAGAGGCTCTGGGCAACATTCTCCAGGCTGTATGAGGAAAAGGACCACGTAGCTGAACGCAACGCTTCAATTCCATCGAGTATCAACCGTCCCGGTGCTGATACGAAATAGTGCCTATGTTCGCTCCCCTGCTCCCTCCATTCGACGGCCTCGTCACCACGCCCCAGCATGAGCGGCATTCCGAAGCGTTGCGCATGCTCCCGCAGGATGCGTAGGTCGAACTGTACGAGGTTCCACCCAATAATGGCGTCGGGATCATGCAAGGTGAGCCAACCATTGAGCCGCTCAATCAGCTCGGCACGTGTCTGGCAGTATTCCAGGCAGAAATCGACTGCCTCGGCGTCACCGTTAGCGGGTCCGAGCATATAGACCTGCCGCTGGCCACACCCGTGCAGACCTATGCAATACAGATCGCCTCGTTCATTAGTTTCGATATCCAGGGAGACCAATTTTAAATGCGGTCGGTAGTCAGGGGCGGGCTTGAGCTGGGCCCGCAGGACTACGCCGTGCGCATCAGGAGTACCGGAGAACCAGACAGGAGCTGTAATGAAGCGCTCCATCAGATATCGCTCGGGTGGCCGGATGTCCGCTTCGTAGATATCCAGCCCGGCGTCCTTGATCTGTCTGGCAAGCTGGATCAGCTGTCGATGCTGGTGGCAATAAAGCCCCAGGACTGGCCGATGACGAAAATCGGACAGCGCCAGCGGGCGTAGTTCCACCTCCCGCTCGTGCTCAATCAGTCGACGAATCGGCTCAACCTGTTCCAGCGGCACAAATGCAACGGAACGCTGCATGGCCAGGCGTACCCGCCGTGGTCCCTGATCGGTCGCCAACCAGAACTCTACTTCCGTACCGGCCGCTGTATCACGCCAGTGGCGGGTCAGAACGAAACCCTGTTGTAGATCCACCGCTACTTCCTCAGTACTAACCGCCGCATTCTACCCAGCTGCCGCGTCATGCCTGTATTGGTAACTCACGTGAACAAGGGATAGAGTTGGATACATGCGCCACGTGCGTTGGGAATCTTTTCGCGTCAGGGAGAAGCCAATGATACAAATTGCTGTGATTTCATAGCTCGCCGGTGGTCAGTACCGAAGAGAACACCCTGCACTACACGATCGCCTCGGCGATCATCATCCTGATGTTACACGCGTTAGCGTGGTGGTATTCGTCATAAGGAATCAAGCATGGCTCCAAGACACGTTATCAATGCCTCCGTCAGCCCCAAGGGGAGCCTGGAAACACTTTCGCAACGCGAAGTACAACAACTGAGTGCTGCCGGTTCAGGAAGCGTCTACACCCTGTTCCGCCAATGCGCCTTGGCGATCCTCAACACAGGCGCCCATAGCGATAATGCCAAGACCATTCTTGAGGCTTATCAGGATTTTGAGGTTCGCATCCATCAGCAGGATCGAGGCGTACGGCTGGAGCTGATCAACGCACCGGCAGATGCCTTCGTCGACGGCGAAATGATTGCCAGCACTCGTGAGATGCTGTTCAGTGCACTACGGGATATCGTCTACACCGAAAGCGAGCTGGAAAGCGTTCGGATCGACCTGAATACCTCGCAAGGCATTACCGATTACGTATTCCACCTGCTACGTAATGCCCGCACCCTGCGACCCGGTGTAGAGCCTAAGATGGTTGTCTGTTGGGGCGGCCATTCAATCAGCACCGAGGAATATAAGTACACCAAGCGGGTCGGTCATGAATTGGGCCTACGCAGCCTCGATATCTGTACCGGTTGCGGCCCGGGCGTGATGAAAGGCCCAATGAAAGGCGCCACGATTGCCCATGCCAAGCAGCGGATCTCGGGCGGTCGCTATCTGGGTCTGACCGAGCCAGGCATCATTGCCGCCGAAGCCCCCAACCCGATCGTTAACGAGCTGGTGATCCTGCCGGACATTGAAAAGCGTCTGGAGGCTTTCGTACGGGTTGGCCACGGCATCATCATCTTTCCAGGTGGAGCAGGCACGGCGGAAGAGTTTCTCTACCTGCTCGGTATTCTCATGCATCCCGAAAATGCCGGCCTACCATTTCCGGTGATCCTGACCGGCCCAAGCAGCGCTGCACCGTACCTGGAACAGCTACATGCCTTCATTGGCGCCACATTGGGCGAAGCGGCGCAAAAGCATTACAAGATCATCATTGATGATCCCTCTGAAGTGGCGCGTGAAATGGCCAAAGGTCTCAAAGCCGTCAAACAGTTCCGTCGCGAGCGTAACGATGCCTTTCACTTCAACTGGATGCTCAAGATTGAAGAGGGCTTCCAGCGCCCCTTCGATCCAACCCATGAAAATATGGCGAGCCTCACCTTGAGCCGCGAGATACCGCCCCATGAGCTGGCCGCCAATCTGCGTCGGGCGTTCTCAGGCATTGTGGCAGGTAACGTCAAGGACAAGGGTATCCGGTTGATCGAGCAATACGGTCCCTACACAATTCATGGTGACCCGGCCATCATGAAACCGCTGGATCATCTGTTGCAGGCCTTTGTGGACCAGCATCGGATGAAGCTGCCCGGTGGCGCGCCCTATGTACCCTGCTACCGTGTCGTCACCTGAGCCAGATCTGGGAGAGCAGCCCATGCTCTCCCAGCCCTCGAACAACAGGATGTTCCACGTCCGCTCACCCGTCATCCTTTTGTCATATTCTTTGGCTTTACTCAGCGATTTATTACTCCTCCGTTTTGGGCTGGCATGGATCAATCGCTGCTTTCAGGCGTGCAATACTCTGACCTTTCCGGAATCCTGTATGGATTCATATTCCGCCCCGGCGAGCCTGGCGAACAGATCGACACACTTCGAGTAACGGAGGCACTTGAGCGACTAGAGGAGCGAGACGAGTTTGTCTGGTTGCATCTGAACCTGGCCCATGCCGCTTGCAAACGCTGGATGATGACCCACCTGGATCTGCCCGACTACTTTTTTGAAATCCTGAGTGAAGGGTCACGCTCTACTCGTCTTGAACATGTCGATGCAACCCTGCTCGCGGTTGTCAACGATGTCGTCCTGAACTTCGGACAGGCTTCCTATGATGTAGCCACGCTGTATGTCTGTGCCAACCGGCGCATGCTGATCAGTGTACGGCATCAACCGCTTCGGTCGGTGGACCGCCTGCGCGCGGCGGTCAAGAAGGGCGAGGGTTTTCGCTCCCCGCTGGAACTCCTGATCCACCTGCTGCGTGACCAAGAAGAGGTACTTACCCAGATCGTTCGAGAAACCAACCTGAGTGTTGATCGTATCGAAGACCGCCTACTTTCTACCCGACTTGCCGACAACCGCGCCGAGCTTGGCAACATGCGTCGTACCCTGGTGCGAATCCAACGCCTGCTGGCCCTAGAACCCAACTCCCTGATGCGGCTGCTCAATCGCCCGCCGCGCTTTCTCATGGAGGAGGATGTAAGGGAGCTACGGGCAGCGACCGACGAGTTTTCACTGGTTATCAGCGACTTGGCCGTGCTGATTGAGCGGATCAAACTCATTCAGGAAGAAATCGCCGCACAGATCAACGAACAAACCAGCCGCACCCTTTTCACCCTGACACTGGTCACGGTGCTGGCCTTGCCGATCAATATCGTGGCAGGTTTCTTTGGAATGAACGTGGGCGGCATCCCCCTCGCCGATGCGCCTCACGGCTTCTGGATATTGGTCATCCTGGTTGCCAGCTTTACCTTATTGGCAGGACGCTGGGCCTTCAGGAAAAGAAACGACTATTGAGCGTCTTATTAGCGCGGGCTGACCCCGGCGATCAAAGGTGTTCCGCTAACCGGATCCTTCAATAGAACACAGCGGACGCCATATAAGGTCTCAACAAGCTCAGGGGTGACAATGTCGGCCGGGACACCTTCAGCAATAATACGACCAGACTGCATGGCGACCAGATGATCGGCGTAGCGGCAGGCCTGAGAGAGGTCATGTACCACCATGACCACCGTCTTGCCCGCATTGGCCAGCATGCGAATCAGCTCAAATACCTCCAGTTGATGCCCAAGGTCCAATGCAGAGGTTGGCTCATCAAGCAGGAGTAGCGGCGTCTGCTGAGCAATGGCCATGGCAATCCAGGCACGCTGGCGCTGCCCACCCGACATCGAGTCAAGCGGCCGCTCGGCCAGTTCAATCAGATCCGCTGCTTTTAATGCCGCATCAACAACAGCTTCGTCATCTGTAGACCATTGCCTTAGCAAGCCCTGATGAGGCTGCCGGCCAAAGCGGATTAGGTCAGATACGGTCAATCCATCCGGTGCGCTGGCATCCTGGGGCAGCAGTGCAAGCTGTCGGGCAACCTGCCGGGAAGGCAGCTCACCAATGACCTTCCCATCGAGTAGAACCGCACCCGCACGCGGCTTGAGCAGTCGAGCAAGACCCGCCAGAAGCGTAGACTTCCCGCACCCATTGGGCCCTACAATAGCGGTGACCCGCCCCGGCTGGATTTTAAGATTAAGCCCATTGATAATGGTCGTCTGACCATGAGCAAGCTCGAGAAGACGGGTCTCCAAAATAACCGAATGCTCGTTAGTCGCCATCAGCAACGGTGAAACAGTACTACTCATAACGACTTCCGGACAGGTTGACGCAGTAAAATCCAGAGCAGGTAAGGTCCGCCGATGACAGCAGTCACTACACCTACTGGAATTTCGATAGGAGCAAACCAGGTTCTTCCCACCCAGTCTGCCAGGATCATCAGAAGGGCTCCTGCTAATGCAGAGGTCACGATAGGGACACCGCGTTGTCCGACCAGATAGCGGGCCGCTTCGGGTGCCAGCAAGGCGATAAGCCCAACAGGACCGGCAACCGCGACCGCTAACGCCGTGAGCAGAACAGTTAGCATAAGAATCTGTACCCGGGCCAGGCGTATACGCACGCCCAGCCCGATGGCGACCGAATCGGAAAACCTGAGAACCTCTAGGGTGCGTCCCAAGATCTTGGCTAGCGGTAAACCTATCAGCAAACCAATAGCCAACAATTGAATCGAGGCTGGAGAGCGCGCGTTAAGACTGCCAACCGTCCAGGGATAGGCCTGGTTGGCCGCATCGATGGACGAACGTGCCAGCATCAGATTAGTCAAGGCGCCAAACAATGCACCAACTCCGATTCCAACAACAATGAAGCGATACCCACGTGCGCCTGCACCACCGCCCAAGGCAAACGCCATGGCCGCTGCGGTTGCCGCACCACTCAAGGCAAGGGCTGATGGCGCGAGGCTTGTCGAGACAGCAACGATGGAAGCGACAGCAAAGGCCGTTGCACCATTGTCGATACCAATAACCCCGGGCGTTGCAAGCCGATTACGTGCCAGGGTTTGTAACATGCACCCTCCCAACCCGAATGCGGCCCCTGTCAAAAGTCCAGCCAGGAGCCGGGGAAAGCGAAGCTCTTGAATCAAAAATAAATGCATGGGATCGCCGTGCCCGATGACAGCCTTCAGCGCCAGCCAGGGATTAAGCCCGGTTACGCCATACGCCAGGCTGATACCGCTCATGAGGATCAACAGCACCGTCAGGCACAGCGCAACGACACTGCCTCTCCGCGAGACGAGTACACTCACCTGACGGCCTGCCTGTAGCCACCAAAACCGAGCTGTAACTGGAGATGAAAAAGGTTTGGTCATAGGGAAGGCAGGCGATGTTGACGGACGACTATCATCAGGATTGGCGCACCGATGAAGGCAGTCACAACACCAATGGGAAGCTCGTAAGGTTTGACCAAAAGGCGCGACAAGATATCAGCCAATAGCAGCACCGCGGGCCCCAGGACAAGTGATAATGGAAGGACACGGCGGACATCAGGCCCGACCATTCTCCGCGCCAGGAACGGCACAACCAATCCGACAAAGCCAATAGGCCCAGCTACTGCAGTGGCAGTCCCTACTAAAATGGCAACGCCTAGTAGTGCGATCAATCGGGTCAATTGAGGGTGATGCCCTAATCCAATGGCCATACGCTCTCCCAAGCTCAAGGCGGCCAGGGGTCTGACCAAAGGGGCCACGACCAACAGGCCTGCCAGTGTGCCCGGCAGCGCCCAGGACAGGGTATCTGCGGGCCTGCCTGCCAAGGCGCCAATGACCCAAAACCGAATTTCATCGGCAGTACGCTGGTCATACAGGAGCAGTAAGGTACTGGCGGCGCCCAGAATTCCTGTGAGCGCCATTCCCGCCAGGATCAAGCGAACAGGGTCGGCGTCAAATCCGCGCACTTGAGTCACCGCCACAACGAGCAGGCATCCAAGCATGGCTCCAGTAATGGCCATGCCAAGATTGACAGTAGCTGCGCTGGCGCCGAGCGCAATGGCAACCACCATGGCAAAGGATGCACCAGCGCTAACACCCAGGAGTCCGGGCTCCGCAAGCGGATTGCGGGTTGCCGTTTGCAAAACGGCTCCACCAACGCCAAGGGCCATACCCACCAGAAGTCCCAGTAACGTGCGCGCCCCACGCAGCTCGAGGACAACAAAGCGAGCTTCATCGTCCCCACCCCCAAGCAAGACATTGATGCTACGGAGCACGGAAACTTCCCCAGCACCAAGCAGCAAGCTGGTGAGCAGAATCACCAGCAGCGTTAGACAACAGGCAATGAACGGAACACCCAAACGAGGCGAAGCGGACACCTTCATTTGAGAACGATACGCTCCACGTCATCCAGTACATGCTCAGCAGCCAGCGGACCTGACCCGCTGCTCCACACCTGCCCATCAACCGTGGCCACCTGCTTCGCCTGAACGGCCTTCAAGCGAGTAAAGGCAGGCTGCTTGCGAGCAGCCTCCAAGGCCTCGTCACCCTTCTCATTCAAGGTAGCCAGGAAAATCCAGTCTCCATCAGCGCTTGACAGGTTCTCAAGGCTCAAGATATCGCTATGAGGACGATCTTTGAGCTCTGAGGCCAGTTGCGTACTGGCAAAGCCTAGTTGCTCCAGTAACTGGCCTGCAAAGAGATGGCTCGACATGACCATCGGTCCCTGAGGATTCCAACGAACAACCGACAACACTTGCCCTGGTTTGACTTGCGTCTTCAATTTGGCAACACGCTGGTCTATCTGATCGAACTGCTTTTTCAATTCATCACTACGGTTGAGCGCCTGGGCATAAAGCTCTGCGTTGGCTCGCCAGTCAGCTAACGACTCCCCTCCTTTTGGTACTACCGTCGGAGCAATCAGGCTAAGTTTGGCATATTGTTCTTGCGGTAAATCCTGTCGCGCCAGGATAAGGTCCGGCTTCTGGTTGAAAACTGCCTCCAGATTAATTTCACGAGCCGTACCCACGATAGCGGGCTGCCCCGCCTGATCCTGCAGATAGTTTGATACGCTGGTGCCACCACGACTCGCCAGCGTAGCGACTGGTTTAATACCTACTGCCAGCGCGGTATCCATAGCCGCCTCATCCAGCACCACGACCCGCTTAGGTGTATCCGGGGTTTTCAGCTCGCCGTGGGCAGTGGAAACAGTAGCCGCCAAAGCCGAACCTGCTGTGGTAGTTAGCACGA
This sequence comes from Pseudomonas sp. JZ114, assembly GCF_051027705.1. NCBI lineage: Bacteria > Pseudomonadati > Pseudomonadota > Gammaproteobacteria > Pseudomonadales > Pseudomonadaceae > Pseudomonas > Pseudomonas sp. JZ114. The sequence continues at coordinate 113,729 of NZ_CP069257.1, read as the reverse complement.
GACTGCACAAAAGAACACTAAGACGGAAAATACTGGAATCAACACGCTTCATGACACAACTCCACAATAGAAATACGGCACGGGCAGCGGGTTAGCCAGGCGGCCCGATTTAATAACATTAAAACGAGGCGGTAAAGGAAGCAAAATACGCACGACCCGGCTCGTTGTATGTAACCGCACCGGCGCTCGAAGCGTTGCCCTCTCGATAGATGCGCTTGTCGAACAGATTATTCACACCAAAACGCACTTTGTAATGCTCGTTAAACTCATAACCACTGCTGACGCCTACCAACGTATACGGATCAATGTCCTTCTGGGCAGCAGCCTCATAATCCGTATTGGTACGCCGAGAGTATGAAGGAGCCTCCTGCTTTCCATAATGGGTAACATTAAGCTGTGCAGAGAGTTTTTCAGTGACGTACCAGTCCAGCGTACTGTTGATGGTGTATTTGGGAATAATGCTTAAAGGATCGCCTGTCTGCTTGTCCTTGGATTCGATCATATAGGTAAAGTTGGTGTTCCAATCCACGGTATCAGTCAGCGGAATGAACAGGTTGCCTTCAACCCCTTGGACAACCGCCTTACCGGTGTTCTCCCACTCCAGTACACGAGGCCCGGTGTCGCCCAATCGATAGATAAATTCGTTTCCGCCCACGATTTTGTTTTTGTAATCGTTACGGAAATAGGTCGCACTGGCTCTCCATGTTCCGACATCATAAGCCAGACCCAGCTCCTTATTGATGCTGATTTCAGGCTTTAAGTTTTCGTTACCGACCAGATAGCAGCCTCCGTTTCCAGACGTAATCGCTGTACAGCCGTTACCACGGCTGTACAGAAGATAGTTTGGATTGCTCTGATACAGATTCGGTGTTTTGTAAGCACGCGCAATCCCACCCTTGAACGTCAGTCGGTCCGTGATCTCATGGGACAAGTTAAGACTTGGGCTCCAATTATCACCATAGGTCTGATGGTCATCGAAGCGTAGTCCAGGGGTCAGCACCGTCCGGTCTGTAACCTGCACATTATCTTCAACATAAAAGGCGTAGCTGTTGGCTGTCGTCTTGGTCTGGGTGCGATCAAAACCTGCTATCTGGCCAGGCTCAGGATCAGAAGACTGAGCACGCAGAGAACCAGGGTCACTTAGCGACTCGTGTAAATACTCGGCGCCAATGGTTAAGACCTGAGGCATTGCGCTGTCGATAGGCAGATCAAGATTGCCAAAGGCGCGGGTATTGCGCAGGCGCGACATAAACGCGCCATCCCCTTCACTTGGCCCACCCTCTGTACGGCCTGAAAGTCCCTCGTTCAGACGCCAGTTGCGGGTGTAATCATAGGAAAGGCCCAGAGTGGAATTACCCCAGTCCCACGTTCCCTTATGCTTCAACGTAAAGCTGGAGCGCTGCAGTACATTGGTTTCATGGCCATACAGACTTCGAACAAAGGCATCGTTGCCGCCAGAGTTATTGAGCATCGTGTCGCCGGCATAAATGTTGCCCTGGCGGCTGTAGGAAGTTTCAAAATCGAGGACTTGCTGCGGATCAAGTTGCCAGCTGAGTAGCGCATTGATGTCCTTGTTGCGTACGCCTTCCCGACCCGCCGTGACACTACCTTCCGAGGCCTGATGTCCTTCATTGATGCTCAAAGCATCTGCATCAGTCCTGGCGATATTGCCATAGACTCGAAATGCCAGAGCTTCCGTCAACGGACCGCTCAGGTTGAAATTGGCACGGCGTCCGTTGCCTTCGTAGCCGCTTTCGGGTTCCAGGGCATAAAACGTCATCGAGCCATGCCATTGCTCCGTAGGACGCTTGGTAATGATGTTGATGACCCCACCCATGGCACCGGAGCCATAACGGGCCGCCGCCGGGCCACGCAGGATTTCGATACGCTCGACTTCTTCAGCTGGAACCCAGTTCGTCTCACCCCGCGTATCACGGTCACCGTCCCAACCATAGCGGACGGCATTTCGGGAGGTACTGGGCAGGCCATCGATCAGAATCAGCGTGTTCTCAGGCCCCATACCTCGCAAGTCGATTTGCCGATTGTTACCGCGCGCGCCACTGGCACTGTTGCCTGTGAGATTGACACCGGGCTGGCGCCGAATAATCTCCGACAGATCATTGGCCGGTGGTTGCCTGGCAATATCCTCTGCAGTAATCACTGAGGAACCCAAGGCCTGCCTGGCCTCTTCCTCGGCGGTACCCATAACCGTGGTAGCTTCCATCTCAACCGGCTCGCTGGAGCCATACTGGGCAAGCGCAAGGCCGGAATGACTGGCAAGAGCCCCACACAGTACGATGCTCAGTCGCGTGGATGAATGAGGAATACGCAGCATGACCAACTCCTGTTCTACAAATCTCGAAACGAGACCGCTCCAAAGTTGGCGCAAATGCTATTCATTCCCATTTGAGAAGAAAGCTTTTTTACAATCTATACAATTTCAGCAGCAGGCAAGCGCACGGTTACACGAAGCCCTGGATTGCAGTTTTCAGCCCAGATAGCGCCGCCCTGGATCATCAGTGCCGATCGGGCGATGGAAAGACCCAGGCCGAATCCGTCACCGCCAGGCCGGGCACCATTGAGCCGGGTAAACGGCTCGAAGATGTAGTCGAGCGCACCTTCTGCAACCCCCGGACCTTGGTCTTGTATCCACAGCAACCACTCGCTGCCCTCACAATGCCCCCCCAGAATCACATATCCTCCTTCCGGTGAGTAACGAATCGCGTTGCGCAAGAGGTTTTCCAGGGCACGGGCCAGACTATTCAAATGAGCTTGTACACAGCAATTGTCTGGTAAGCGATATACAAAAGCGTCTCGTGACCAACCAGTCTCGAAACAGGCATCCTCAATGAGGATATTCCAGAGCGACTGCATGCTGATCGGCTCGCATAGCAGCGAGGGCCTATCCGTATCCAGCCAGGCCAGCTCTAGTGTGGTCTCGACCAGCTCCTGCATACCGGCTAACTCACGCTCAAGGCGGGCACGCAACGTATTCGCATCCTCGGAGGACTCGCACAGCACACGCAGCCGTGACAGCGGTGTGCGCAGCTCATGGGACATATCTCGCAGAAGTCGTTGCTGGTAGTCGACATGACCTTCCAGCCGCTCCGCCATGTGATCAAAGGCGCGTCCCAGCTCACCCAGCTCATCGCTGCGAGCGCTTACGCCGATTGTAGGCTTTCTGCCTGAGCGACAAGCAGAGGATGCCTGCTCTTGGAGCCATCTCAAAGGCACCATGAGCTGACGATAGAGCAGAATACATAACAGAAACATGGTAGCCATGGGAAACAGCCCATGGATCACCAGACGGCCCAGAACGGAAGGCTTGCCGGACCACATGCGCTCGGGCAATTCCATTGCCAAACGGCCCGCTTCAGGGTGTTGAGGAAATGGAATATCCATTACAGGCAATTCGGTAGCACGGCCACTCAACGGCCAATCCAGACGGCGCATAAAGCTGAACCGATCGGCATCACTAGGCGTCAGAGCGCGCTGACCTAACGGCTGATAAAGACGATCAACTGCTACAGCCCAAACCTGTTCTCCCTCTCGGATACGTCGTAATGCAGTTTCAACGCCCTCCTTGCCTTGTGTCCTCCATGCCTGTTCAACGGAAGCAGCATAATTCAGCAGTTCCTCTTTATCGGCTTGTGCCAGTTCGTAATGACTGTGCTCCATGCTGCGTCCCCAGCTTAAGCTCAGCCAGACGATGACCAGACAGGCGGCGATGGTAAGACCAGACAGCTTCCAGAACAGGGAATGCCGATACGGGAGTCGTATCATGAAGACGAACACACCAGCACGTAGCCTTTCCCCCAGGCTGTACGAACTTCGCAAGCCGAGTAATCAATGCTCTGGAGCTTGCGGCGAATATGGCTGACATGCATGTCAAGACTACGATCGTAGCGTGAGTAGGCACGTTGCAGGGCTTCCTGATACAACACTGGTTTGCTGAGTACCTCTCCAGCGTGCCGGTTCAATAGCTCGAGAATACGAAATTCCGTTGTGGTCAGTTCCGCCCATTGCCCCTTATAAACCACATCGGTCCGGATAAGATCGAAGTACAGCTCTCCCTGCACGGTTGGCGCTGTCTCCATGGCCGAGCGCTCAAACGCAATGCGCCGGAGCAGCGCTCCGATTCGCACATCCAGCTCCGCCATGCTAAAGGGCTTGGGTAGATAATCATCTGCTCCCTTTTGAAAGCCGACGATACGATCAGACTCGCTACCCAGCGCCGAGACCAGGATAACCGGCACGGCACTATAGGAACGAATCTGCTCCAGTAGGTGAAGCCCATTGCCATTGGGTAACAGAATATCCAGTACTACCAGATCGAACACCTGCTCTTTCAACAGTGCGGCGACTCGACAGGCATCACTGCATAGCACTACCGCATGTCCCCTCGCCGATAGCTGAGCCTGCAGGTGCATACCCAACACCGGATCGTCTTCAACGACAAGAATATTGAGCAGGGAAACAAAGGAATTCATAGCGTTTGGGGAACAGCCAAAGGGTTTCAAAAGTACCCGTCCGAGGCTTTTTTCACGTAGACAGGTGTTAACACTGATGTTAACTCGAAAGCAGAAGAAGGGTATTGCTGCTCGTTAAGATACCCGGGCGGATCTTAATTAATGTCTTAAAATCGCCTGGATAAGGATATCGCAGTGCATATCCTTATCCATATAAGCCATGGATAAAGATCGAACTCAAGACTTGCGGCTGGCTTGGTACAAGGGCATCACCTTGGGGACGGCTGCTTGAATCGAGGCCATGCGGCTCTCATCAGAGGGATGCGTGCTCAGAAGCTCAGGTGTCTTATTGCCCATCCTGGCTGAGGCTTGTGCAAATTTCTGCCAGAGGCTCAACGCCGCATTGGGGTTATAGCCCGCCCGGGCAGCCAACTCCAGGCCAATCAGATCTGCTTCGTTTTCATTTGATCGACTGAACGGGAGAGATAAACCAACTTCCGTTACCTTATTCGCAATTTGCATTGACGATTGGTTAAGGCCTAGCAAGGCGCCACCAAGGCTTTGGCCTAGTTGCAATGCATACGCCCGAGACATTTTTTCCCTGCTGTGCTCACGGAGCGCATGGGCAATTTCATGCCCCATTACCGCTGCAAGCTCATCATCGGTAAGTTTTAGCTGTTGGATCAGACCGGTATAAACAAAGATCTTGCCGCCCGGACCGCAGTTGGCATTGAGTTCATCATTTTTGACAAGGTTGACCTGCCAATCCCAGGCAGCAGCATCGGGACGGAAGTAGCTAACCCTATCGATCAGCCGCTTGGCAATCGTACGGACACGCTTGCCCTCTGCTGTCTCGTTGGCGAGCGCACCGGATGATTTGGCCTTGTTGACTGAACTGGAATACGACTCTGCGTACATCTGATCAACCTGCTGGGCAGACAGCATGCTGAACATGTATTGCTTACGCTCGACCCCTACTGCTCCGCCACTGGTTGTATTGACTACCTGGCAGCCAGTAAGAAAAAGCGAAAACGAAAGACCCGTTATGAATAAGACACGACGCATATGCTTTCCCTAGCGTATGTTGAGCCGACCTACTTGTCAGCACGATAAATGAATCAAAAACAGCCTATGGCTGGTGCGTTAGTGTAATCGATTTAAATTCTAGAAACATATACCACCGCCGGATGAATAATTGACGCAGGCGCAAGCGAGGCCGTAAAGCAGAAGCGATACGGCGTCGTGGTATCTGAAAGGTTATCGCTCGATCAAAATCTTCAAGGTTGAAGCGCGCTCCGCATCCCAGTACGGCAGGGCCTGCTCGGCATCCTGGAAGGGAAACACCTTGGAAATCAGATCATCTGGAGAGTGCTCCAAGGTCTCCAGATAGCGAACGACGGCTGTAAAGTCTTCGGCTGTTGCATTACGGGAGCCCATGATGTCCAGCTCCTTCAGGTTGAACAGTTGCGTCTTGTAGGAAACCGGCTCCTTGGCATACCCCACGTACACCACACGTCCAGAAAAGGACACGATATCGATCGCCTGGGTAAACGTGGCCGGCAGGCCCACACATTCGATGACGACATCAGCCCCGTCACCGTCAGTCAGTGCTTCGATCTGCTTGTCCACATGACCAGACGAGGCCACGATAGTATGTGAAGCACCGTATTTACGCGCCATTTCGGTCTTGGTCTCGGAGACATCCATCGCGATGACTGTTGCACCCCGTGACACAGCTCCGGCCACAGCGCCCATGCCTATCATTCCACAGCCAATGACCACCACTCTGTCCCCCTTGGCAACCCGCCCGCGTCTCGCGGCATGGAAACCTACCGATAGGGGTTCAACCAGCGCCAGGTGCCGTGCTGGCAAGGTATCGTTCAGGATGAGCTTCTCGTAGGGCAGTACGATCTGCTCGGCCAACCCGCCGTTCTGCTGAACGCCGAGTGTCCGGTTCGTCTTGCAGGCATTCACGCGTCCCTGACGGCACGAGGTGCAGTGACCACATGCAGTGTAGGGCACCACAATGACGCGCCGCCCTGCACGATAGTCCAGCGGTACGCCCGGTCCTGCCTTGATGATCTCTCCACCGATCTCATGGCCAGGAATACGAGGCAGTGCCACCAACGGATTCAACCCTTTATAGGTATTGAGATCGCTACCGCAGAGTCCTACATGGCGAACCGCTACCTGAACCTCTCCAGGCCCTGGCTCGATGGCCTCGACCTCATGGAAGCGGCACTGCAACTCCTGTTCGATCATGAGAGCTTTCATAGGGATCCTTTCATTGTTGTGATTATCAAAGGTTTCGCCATTGTGAAACGACGTTTCATTTTAGAGTCTACTGTTAGGGGTCGGATCGTCAAGGTGCATATAGCGTTTACATTCAGCCAGGAATATCACCCTGCCTTGCAACATAGTCGTCAAGTTCTGGTCACATGAGTCGATTACCTTCAAGGTAGATCCAAGGGACTGCTGACTTGCCGGGTTGACCTGGCTCAACTTCCGACGAAGTAAGCGATAAATATGCGTTTTTGTAATACGGCCATCATTGAATCGTCATGCATATCGCATTACGCTCAGATGGTCGAAATCACTGGATTAACTCATGCGTGACGAAGCGTGCTCAGAAGGGCTAACGCGACTGGCTACCTCAGCGGTAATGAGAGGACGGCCTGAAAATGAAATTCTGGGTTGGATGCTGAACAACGGTATTCGTCCCTCTGCAGCCATCAAGGCGTTAACAAAGGCCAAGCGCCAGCGTCAGGAGTCAGGCTTGAAAAAGCTTAAACTCTCACTGGTATGCCTTTTTACCCTGATGTTCTCCACTGCCATTCTTAACATGGTGGATCTCTTGAAGTTCTAATGCAGAACCGGTTGGGCCGAATGACAGTGTGATCGACGGCCCACTTCGTACTTTATCGATTCGCCAAATAAAGCTGGCAGCGTGCATTATCTGTATGCATATACAGATTTCGATTGCCTCTGCGCTGCGGTTTTAGCATGCTTACGCTATTGTTGATTTGAATGACGATAGCTATGCGGCTCTTCCTGTGCGAAAAACCTTCCCAAGCCAAAGACATTGCCAAGGTGCTGGGCGCTACTCGCCGTGGCGAAGGCTGCTGGACAGGCCCACAGGCTACTGTAACCTGGTGTATTGGCCACCTGCTTGAAACAGCTCCGCCAGATGCCTATGACGATCGGTATAAGCGGTGGAATCTGCAAGATCTGCCTATCATCCCGGAAAAGTGGAAAATGCTCGTCAAGCCCAAGACCGCAAGCCAATTCAAGGCGGTCAAAAGGCTGCTTGGCGAAGCCCGAGAATTGATCATTGCAACAGACGCTGATCGCGAAGGCGAGATGATTGCCCGCGAATTGGTCGAACATTGTCGCTACAAGGGACCTATCCAGCGTCTGTGGTTGTCGGCGCTGGATGATGCTTCCATTCGTAAAGCGCTGGCTACGCTAAAACCCGGCGCCGATACCTTCAGCCTCTATCATTCGGCGTTGGGTCGCTCGCGTGCCGACTGGCTGATCGGCATGAACATGAGCCGTCTGTTTACATTACTGGGCCAACGGTCAGGGTATCAGGGCGTCCTGCCCGTAGGACGTGTGCAAACCCCTACCCTGCGACTGGTAGTCGACCGTGATCGCAGCATTGCCAACTTTGTGCCTGTACCGTTCTGGGCAATCGATGTGTTGTTGTCTGCCGAGGGCCATCAGTTTACGGCCCAATGGAAGGCTCCTGAGGATATCTGCGACGATCAGGGCCGCTGCCTGCGCCAGGATATCGCCCAAAGTGCAGCAGAGGCGATGCGCCAGACAGACACTGCTCAGGTGATGAAGGTACAGACCGAACGCATGCGTGAGCTTGCTCCATTGCCGTTTGATCTGGGCACGCTGCAAGAGGTGTGCTCGAAAAAGCTTGGCCTGGGCGCCCAGGAAACGCTGGATATTGCCCAGGCGCTATACGAAACCCATAAGGTCATTACCTATCCGCGCAGCGATTGCGGCTATCTTCCCTTGAGCCAGCATGGCGAAGCCCCAGCCATCATGGCGGCGCTTGAGCGCTCCGACTCCTCCCTTCTGCCTCTCAAGGCGCACCTGGACCTGAGGCGCCGCTCGCGGGCTTGGAATGATGCAAAGGTCAGCGCACACCACGGCATCATTCCAACCGCAGCTATCAGCAGCCTGGATCGACTGACGGGCAAGCACAAGGCAGTCTATACCTTGATCCGCGCCCGCTACCTGGCGCAATTTCTCCCAAACCATGAGTACGACCGTACTCAAGCCGATTTTGACTGCGCAGGACAGTTGCTCAGGGCTGTAGGCAAGCGCATCGTCGAGCCAGGCTGGAAGCGAGCCCTGCCGGAAGCACTTACGCCAGCAAAGGGAAAGGAAGCGCCAGCACCACAGCCGCTGCCCATGCTTTCCAAAGACCAGTTATGCGCTGTGGTGGATGTTCAGCTTAAAGACCTTTGGACACAACCGCCCAAGCCCTTCACCGAAGGTGACCTGATCAAGGCCATGAAGAATGTAGCCAAACTGGTGGACGACCCCAAGCTCAAGCAAAAGCTGAAGGACACCACGGGTATTGGGACGGAGGCGACACGCGCCGGGATCATTCAAGGGCTGCTGGACCGCGGTTATCTGACCAAGCAGGGTAAGGCTCTGCTCGCCACGCCTGCTGCCTTCAGTCTGATCGACGCTGTGCCTCGGGCTATTGCCGATCCCGGTACAACCGCTATCTGGGAGCAAGCGCTGGATATGGTTCAAACCGGAGAGATGAGCCTTGAAGAGTTCGTGACCAAGCAATCCGCCTGGATGAGCAAACAGGTCGAGCGCTGCATGGGGCTGAACCTGACCTTTAGCGGGCCGGCTATTCCAGCGGGACGTAAGTCCACGCCGTTCAAGAAGAAGCGCAAGGCGGCCCCGCGCAAGGCCTCAACCAAGACGGCATCAGGTAATGGCAAGCGGTCACGCCAGCCTGTCAGCCCGGCTTGATAAGAGGACACATCCGGTCACCTAGCGCCTAATTGATATCTTTTTAGCCTTACTCTTCCGTAGTAGCATTGCATTCTGTTTAATGCGTTCTCTTCATGCCCGTTGTACGCCATGCGCTTCTTGTCTGGCGTTGGCTGCTTTCAGGATCTGCAATGTCAAAATCGATTGGTATCGGCGCACTGGCACTGGCCACTATGCTGACCGGCCTGGCTGGCTGCTCGAACAACAAGCCTGCCGTGTACGAACACGAAAATTTCGATGACTCGGGTACGTTTTCGCGTAGCTATCCGGTAAACGATACGGCTGCCTGCGAAGCAGCTCGACGTGCGCTGCTCAGTCAGGGCTATATCATTACCAGCAATGATCCAAAGCTCGTCAGTGGCCGTAAGAGCTTTCAGCAGACCGGAGAGAACCACCTCGAAATCAGCTTTAATGTTGTCTGCACGGCCAATACCCCCAACGATCATGGTTCAACCATTTTTGCCAACGCGCTTCAGGACCGTTATGCGCTAAAAAAGCTCAATAACTCGGCGAGCCTGGGAGTAGGTGTGCTTGGATCAGTCTCGATGCCTATCGGCTCGACAAACGACTCCATGGTCAAGGTCGCCAGCGAGACGGTTACGTCAGGCAAGTTCTATAGCCGCTATTTTTCCCTGGTAGAAAGCTTCTTGCCGGCTCAGGCCCAAAAGGCCAACAAAGGAATACATCAAACAAAAGCAGCGCCCGCGCCGAGCCCACTCGCCAGCACGCCCTCTTCTGCACAGCCCAGCCAACCTGCACAGGCGCTGGCACCGAAGCCAGCCTCGGCGGCACCTGCTCCTGAGACACGCCCGGATCATGATGCGGGGTTTTCTTCTGTACCCGTACCATTGCCGCCCCAAGCGCCGCCCATTACACCTATCGACACGTCAGCCTTCGAGCAATTTACTGCGCCAGCCGCCGCTCCAGCCTCTCCCACAACCGAGCCCGCCGCTTCGCCAGCGTCGGCTGACACGCCCACTCCATCAGGTCAGCCTGAAACCCCCACGGCACCCTCGGATGACTTGCTGGAGCTGCTTGAAGAGTGAGGGTCGGGTATGACTCTGGATTGCCGAAAGCCTGCAAGGCGTTGAGGTCAAGAACTCTAACCATGCGCGCTACGTCTATAGCGTAACGCCGTGCAGGCAGTCGATAGAGTGACACCATGAAACAACGCACCGTTCAGGACGAAGGCAATACCACGTGGACCTGTGTAGAGGCTTTCTCGGGAGGAAGCCAGAAAACGGCCAAAGCGGCCAAGAGTCTTACCAAAGATTCCGAAGGCAACGTTACCGTGGTATGTACGCCTAGTGGTGGTGAGCAGTCAGTACGCGTGAGCTTGCCTGAAGCATGGATTGACAAGACGTCTGACCAAGCCCTGCTGGACGCCATTCAATCCGCCAAGGGTTAGTCCTGCCCTATCTTCCTCCAGAAATCGATTGAACTTAGCCTGGAACGCCTGCTTCGAAAGAGCTTCGATGGCAGGCTGATCTAGAGCGTACTTGTTTGCAGCATCGCTATCTCATCATCTGGATGGCTGCAATCCCTGGCGTTAAACCGAACCCAGCCACGTCCTATGCTGCCTTGAGCCATCGATCATTTACTTTGTCAAAGGACGAATCGTTATGGCTAAGATCACCATTGCCCAGCAGTTGGCTACCACACTGGAGCAGGCAGGCGTACAGCGTATCTGGGGCGTCACCGGAGACAGTCTGAATGGCCTGAACGATGCCTTGCGCAAGATGGAAACCATTGACTGGATGCATGTACGCCACGAGGAAACCGCAGCCTTTGCGGCCGGGGCGGAAGCAGCAGCTACGGGCAAGCTGGCGGTATGTGCAGGCAGTTGTGGGCCAGGCAACCTGCATCTGATCAACGGACTTTATGATTGCCACCGAAACCACGTACCGGTTCTGGCAATCGCTGCGCACATTCCCTCATCGGAAATTGGTCTTTCCTACTTTCAGGAAACCCATCCTCAGGAGCTTTTCAAGGAATGCAGTCATTTCGTTGAGCTCGTCAGTAACCCGGCACAAATGCCCGAAGTCCTGCATCGTGCCATGCGGGCCGCCATCCTCCAGCGCGGCGTTGCGGTCATCGTGATTCCCGGCGATGTGGCGCTGCTGGAAGGGGACGTCGGGAAGACCGCCTGGCCGGTTCTCAATCCGCCTCGCCTGATGCCTTCGGAGCAGGATATCAACAGACTCGCCACCCTGCTCGCGGATAGCAAAGCCGTGACATTGATGTGCGGTAGCGGCTGTGCGGGCTACCACGACGAAGTCGTTGCGCTGGCCGATACGCTCGGTGCACCTGTCGTTCATGCGTTACGGGGTAAAGAGCATGTCGAATGGGATAATCCGTTCGACGTTGGCATGACGGGCCTGATCGGCTTCAGTTCCGGCTACCATGCGATGCTCAATTGTGACACGCTGATTTTGCTCGGCACTGATTTTCCCTATCGTCAGTTCTACCCAACCAATGCCAAGATTGTACAGGTCGACATCAACCCTCAGGCATTAGGCCGCCGAACCGCCCTGGACTTGGGAATCGCCGCCGATGTAGGCGAAACCATTCGTGAGCTTTTGCCACGACTGGAGCGTCGTACCGATCGGCACTTCCTCGAAGATTCGCTCAAGCACTATGCCAAGGCTCGTGAGGGACTGGATGATCTGGCCAAACCCTCCCAACCCGGTCGACCTATTCATCCGCAGTACCTGACCCGGATCCTGAGTGAGCTGGCGGATGAGGATGCCATTTTCACGGCAGACGTCGGAACCCCAACGGTATGGGCTGCCCGATATCTGAAAATGAACGGCAAACGCCGCCTGATCGGCTCGTTCAATCATGGCTCCATGGCCAATGCCATGCCTCAGGCGATAGGGGCTCAGGCAGCTTATCCCACGCGCCAGGTTATCTCGATGTCCGGTGACGGTGGTTTCGCCATGCTCATGGGTGATTTCATCTCGCTGGCCCAACTGGGTCTACCGGTCAAAGTGGTGGTTTATGACAATGCCACATTGGGCTTTGTCGCCATGGAAATGAAAGCCAGCGGTTATCTGGATACTGGTACCCAGTTGCAGAACCCGGATTTTGCTGCGATGGCCAATGCGATGGGCGTCAAGGGAATTCGTGTCGACAGCGCCGAACAGCTGGAACTTGCTTTACGGGAGGCCCTGGCCCATGACGGCCCGGTACTGGTCGATGTCGTGACGGCTACGCAGGAGCTTGCCATGCCGCCCGCCATCAAGCTCGAGCAGGCCAAAGGCTTCAGCCTTTATCTGTTACGAGCGGTTATGAATGGCCGTGGCGATGAAGTCTTGGAGCTGGCACGTACCAATCTGGTGCGCTAGCGCCGCTGTGCAAAAAAGTTCACCACGCACACCGTGTGGTGAACTTGAATGTTTCAAAAGATGAGCGAGAACTCAGATCCAATAATGTAAAGGCATTTGGATTGCTCATTGCCGCTGCGCTCCCTATGATCCGCGCCTTTATGAGCCACGCGTGATCGCCGGCAGGTTTTACTCTGCGGCCCGGCCTATTGACTCTCGTCAGTTCTGAGCCCCGGCAAACTCGGCATGCTCTTCCTTATTTACTGACGGCTACTCCTATGACGACCTTGAACCCAACCGACGCACTCAAACTGATTCTGGAAAAACACGGCCTGACCGGTGCTGTATATGATGGCTGGGTAGCGCCCAACAATCAGCTCCCGGCCATACGTGCCCGCTGGTATCCCGGCGAAGGCAGCGGGCGCCTGGATATTCATGTGATGGTCGAAGAGGGCGTGCTGGTCGAAGAGATTTTTGCAGGTATCGGTGAGGGTGATGAGGGGCTGGCAAATGCCTTCGAAAACTTTATCGCCAACTCATTGCATGTCTTGTTGGCAGCGTTCTGGGAAGTCGATGCAGCCGAACACGTTTCGGTTGAAAACTGGCTGATCAATGAGCGCCGCTACCGGGCCTATGTAGGCAACCTCGGAATCCGCGCCGCCAAAGGAAGCACCAGCGAGCTGCCGGAGAATCTGGTGCCGTCGATTCATACCACCATTCAAAACATGCCGTTGAAAGGCAACACCCACTGGTTTCGTACGTTCTTCTGCAACTACAACCAGGAGCACCGCTTTGAGGCACTCAGTGACAATATTCATTGGGAAGAAGGTGCTTCGAACCTGCAGGCGCTTCCGTGGAGCCGTGACGATGGTTACTTCAGCGTACGCAATTTCGTGGTGCTGCGGGCAGTCTAACTCAACAGCCTAGCGCCAGAGCGGTTTATTCAATGAACCGCTTTGGCGCTATCGGCAGTATCGGTGAATCATACCTGTAAGCCATCAAGGATCTCGCTAAGTGATCATCAACGGTGCTTCCCTTGATCAGGTGCCAGTAACTCTCTAGCTAGCTTGGCAAAATGGCGATCCGTTTGCGAAATCCTTTCGTATAGCGATACGCAGAGGGTTCATTTGCCCTTTCGAAACGCGGTTATGCCAAAATTCCCGGATCGCTATCTCAACGAGGCCTGGTACGCGCGACCAACGCCTGGACGGTATTGTTTTTGAGACAATACCTGGATTATCAGGACCGCAACATGCTTGAACCGAACGAATGGATAACCCACTACGGCTACCTGGCCGTCATGGTCGGGCCGCTTATCGAAGGCGACGGCTTGGCCATATTGGCAGGTGTGGCTGCCCGCCATGGTTATCTGAATTTTTTCCTGACCATCCTGATGACGGCCATTGGCGCAATGATCAGTGATCAGTTCCTCTTCTTCATCGGAAGGCGATATGGCGATCCCGTCCTGAAGAAGTTTCACCGTCATCAGCACCGAATCGAGCGAGCACGCCAACTGATTCAGCGCTATCCATCGCTATGGGTAATCGGGACGCGGTTTGCGTATGGCTTCAGAACCATTGGCCCAATCATCATCGGCACCAGCGGCATCCCTGCCAGACGCTTCGTACCACTGAATATCGTTGGCGCCTTTCTCTGGGCAACCATCATGGTCAGTATTGGCTACGGTGTGGGAGAGTTCGTGCAACGGCTTTTTGCAACCCAGCCACATGCCGGACTATGGCTGGCAGGAATAGCCGCCACCTTACTGGCTATCGTTGCCGCAATCTGGTTCGTCCGTCGGCGTCGCCACGCCTGATCCTGTCACCCAGCCTTGGCAAGAGGCTGGGTAATTCGTTTTACGGTTTATCCAATACGTTTTTCAGAAACGCCAATACATCCTCTGTGGCTTGCCGTGTGGCATCGGCATTGGGCCCTACATGGGGATCATGCGCGACGCAGGCGTCGGTATAGCGGAACGGCTCCCCCGTTTCCTCATTGATCAGCGCGCCCTGCTCACCCTCGACAATCTGGCATGCCCGTACCGTCTGACTGCCTTGTGCTACACGTACAGGCTGAGAGGCAGGACTGTCGAAACCATGGTGGGCCTCAGGATAGCGAAACACCTTTACATCGGCGCCTGCCTTGGCCAGGCGATCCAGGTAAGGAGTGCACCGGGACAAGGGATCGTAGTCATCTGCCTCGCCATGAAAGACCCGAATGGGTTTGTTTACCACCTTGTCTTCATCCTTGAAGGAAATGGAGCAGTCAGGATAGAAGGCAATATAGGCCGCGAAGCGGGCGTCTCCCGCCATCCATTCCTTCTGGAAGCGAGCAAGACTGGCATAAAGCGACGCCTGGCCGCCTCGAGAGAAGCCCATCAATACGATACGGGAGGCATCGATACGAGGCTGACTGGCCAACAGCGCCAAGGCTCGGTATTCATCCAGAATGAAATTGAGCCGTCCCAGCTGAGCTTGGTCCTTACCGGTACTGATCAGCTCGCGGCCGGTGAATCCATCGAGCACAAACGTGGCGATTCCCTGCTGGTTAAGGGTGCGCTGCCAATAGGCAATGTTATCGCCAATACCACCGGAGCCATGTTGGAGAATGACCGCCGGAAACGGCCCCTCCCCAGCTGGCAGGCTCAATCCGGCAGTTAAGGTGACAGGCCTGCCTGACTGCCCGGTAAGAAATTGGGTATCACTCAGGGTCTGGGAGGCATAGGCATAAAACTCCTGGCGCGCGGGAATATCCGAGTGCTCCTGGGCCTGGGCAACTGCCACCAGACTTCCAAGTACCGCCAGGGTGGCAAGGGCGGAACGTTTCATTCTTGTTGTCTCGCTTATGGCTATGGCTTGTACCTGACCATAACAAAACAACCCGGTAGGTTTATACCCTGCTCTGCCTTACGGTCCGAGCAGCCTGACTGATCAGTCAGTAACCGAGACCATCAATTTTCATGTGACGCAGATCGCTCTGATTCCAACGTGCCTTCAGGCATGTTTCAGGCATCAAAGCTCAATGGCATCGAAAGCCATCTTCCTTGCACAACGGCACACAAAGGTGTTCGGTTTGCCATGCTTTTCTTCTGAGCGGATCAGCCGAAATGTGTATGCTTGCTGCGGAAGTCATCGAGCCCAGAAAAACAAATGAGCCCTTTATGATCGACAGGCCTTCCCAAAAGCCAAAACGTCTAGCTGAAGAACTGGTTGCCCGTTTGTCGCAATACATTCGCGATGGGGTTTTCAAGCGGGGAGAAAAATTGCCTTCGGAACTGGAAATTTCCAGTAGCGAAGGATTCAGTCGCAGCGTGGTGCGAGAAGCGCTGCTGCGACTGCAAGCGGCGGGTCTGGTCGAAACACGCCGCAGTGTCGGCACCTTTATTGTTGATATGCCGCCTCCGCCTACTCTGCAATTGGGACCAGAAACCATTTCCACGCTGCAGGATGTGTTGAGTCTGCTGGAGCTGCGCATGAGCCTGGAAGTCGAGGCGGCTGGGCTGGCAGCACAGAATCGCAGCCCGCAGGAGCTCAAGGAGATCGAGCTGGCCCTGCTTTCCATGAAAGACAGTGGCCCGAAAACAGGCATTGCCATCCATGCGGACTCACAGTTTCATCTGCGCATTGCCAAGGCATCCGGCAACGCCTATATGTTCGACATCATGAAGCATCTGGGTACAAAGCTCATTCCACGTACCAAGATGAATTCGGCCTATGCCGCTCAGAAGGATCGCGTCGCGTATCTTGATCTGGTGTATCGCGAACATGAAAAAATCTACAGCGCCATTGCGCTGCAGAGCCCTGATTCGGCACGGGCGGCCATGTACCTGCATTTAAGCAACAGTCGTGTACGCCTCTATCAGGCTCACGAGGCTCGCCATACACTTTACGAGTAAGGGCCCTCATGCCCAGCCACTGGCTGGGCATGACATGTCAATCAGGTAAACAACGTGTCGGGCAGCGTTGCCAGATACACGGCGGGCTTGCCTTCGAAATCAGAGCTGAATAACACCTTGCGATTATCCGGCGTGAACGATGGATGTGGATGGGTCACCTGTCTGTCGCCATCCAGTACCCGCCAGGAGCTATTGTGCGCAGCCAGGCGCGCAGTTTGCTGGCGTTTCACGTCGAAGACATAAAGCCAGGGGTCGTTCTCGATTGTATACCCCTGAGTGTCCTTTACATCGACAGGCGTACCGGAACCGTCACCTACCAGCATCGTGCCGTCTTCATTGCTCATCAGGTGCGAGCAGGCCGGCATCTCCATCAGCATCTCATTGGTTTCGGTGTCGGGATCAAATCGCCAGATCTGCCGCGCCTGCTGGCCCTTTGGATAGATGACATAGATCATGGCGGAGCCATCCGGCACCCAGAACTCGTGGGTACAACTCTCCCCCGGCTTCTGCTCCCGCACCTTGCGTACATTGGAGCCGTCCTCATCGACCAGCCACATCCGGGCATCCACCATGTCATGAGGACCTTCATGACAGAACGCAACAGTATGATCGTGATAGGGGCGATAAATGGGATGCCCGAGCCAGATCGTGTTTTCGTGAACGACACGAGCCTCTCCTGTGCCCAAATCGACGCGAATCAGCCGGCAACGGGGGTTACTGGTAAAGAATGTCCGGAACACTTCCCAGTCGGTCAGCGGCGTCCAGTCCGAGCGGGCAATCTCGATTCCAACCAGGCTGGTGCAGGCGCTGTTCGCTACCCATGTACCATACCCAACCCAATCATCGGCTACCTGATAGACCGTTGTTTCCTCCAGCGTTGCCAACTCCACACGGCGTAACTGATGCTCGTTTTTCACATAATAGAGATAATGGTCATCCTGAGATAAAAAGCCGCCAAAAGTATTATCACCAGCGCCTTCCGTTAGCTGTACCGCCTGTTTTTTCTGAATATCAAGTAGATAATAATTACGGTTATTATCAAACTCGGCTGCAAATAACAGCTTGGTACCATCATTGGTAAAACATTTCTGATAAAAATAGTTCCGGTGACACACTGTATCGGTGGGTGTAAGGCGTGTTACTTCAGCACCAGTACCTTCATCACTATACGTATGGTAATCCAGTTCAATATGGGAACCCTTTGCCATAACACACCTCTGTTGTTTTCAATGATGTTCTATTGGACTGTTTATGAGTTGCTCAACAATATGGATTCGCCCTCTTCGCTATCGATAACGAAGTCTTAATTATGAGCGTTAAACACTTATTATCTGCTTATGTTCTACTACTGCCTGCCCAATGTCGCAGTGCTAATCCTGATATCAGTACCGTTCCTACAATAGCGGCATGCAACCAGCGCCCCTGGGGAGCCTCAGCCAATAGCAGAAGCGGAAGTAAAAGCAGCCCCATACCTGTTACCAGGGCGCCTAGCCTCCTGGCTTGGGAAGGATCGACGCAGGCAATCTCATCGGGCTGCAGGGGGCGATACATATTGCGAAAGAATAGCGTGAGCTGTTGCCGCCTCTCGGTGTTACGGGTAGGGCTATACCAGACGCGGGTCCCGATAAAAAAACCACCCGTGAAAACCACATGCGCCAGAACCGTCACCCCAAACTTCAGATCGCTCGCCTCACGTTCGGTGAGCGTATACGCACCCAACCACGCAGGAAGCGCCACGGGGTTGAAGCCAATATAAAAGATCAGCGATACCGCTGCGCCGACCAGCACCGTACTCCAACCCGCCCAATCCGGGGTCTGTCGTACGACCACAGCCAACAGAGCAGGAATGGAAAGGGGCAGAAGAAACAGGGAGCTGACCATCATTGCCAGCTCGAAGAACCCTATGCCTTCCTGCTCGGCCATCCACCACGCTGTCAGGGTGGCCAGGGCGCCATTGAGCAGCGTCACCCAGCGGCCCATGGCAAGCAAGTGGGCCTCCCCATGGGCAGGACGCTGATAAACATTACGAATAAAGATCCCCGCATTGCGATTGAGCGCAGTGCTCATGGGAGCAATGGTCGCAGCCACCATCGCGGCTAATGTAAGCCCGACCGTACCGGCTGGCATTGCCTGTTGAACAAAGTAGAGATAGGCCGCGTTTCCTGCCTGCTCGCCCAGTTGAGGGTACTGCCCCACAAGATCTGCACCTTGCGTGGCGGCTACCCACGGCGGAATAAACCATAGGACAGGGCCGACCACAAAAAGAACCCCGGCCAGAAAGGCTGCCCGCCGAGCCTCATGCTCGTTTCGAGTAACCAGAAAGCGATAGCAGGTAATCGCGTTGTTGGTCGACAGCACCTGCTGCATCAGGATCATGGCAATCCAGAACAACAGGATCTGCCACAAATTCATGTCGTGCCCCTGCCAAAAATCCACGGGAAAGCGCTCGACGATATTGCCTGGTCCACCGCCTGTGTATAGCGCAAAGCAACCGGTTACCAGGGTAATTGCCAAGATCAGAACCAGCTGGATGACGTTGGTTGCGTTGACTGTCCAGGCACCGCCACTGGCGGAAATGAAGGTAATGACCGTACCGGTGATGAGCAGGGTCGGTACCATGCCAAAGCCGGTCATCGAGGCGAGGATGTAGGCTAATCCATTAAGCCAGATGGCGGCCGTAAGGGTTGAGAGCGGGAACTGCAGCCAAGTAAAGAGTTGCTCGGTCGGCTTGCCAAAACGCAGGGCAATCACCTGCATCGAGGTTTCAACCCGAAGCTTGCGGTAACGTGCCGCAAAGAACAGACAGGCGATGAAAAATCCCAGAGCATTGCCCCAGAACAGGACCAGAACGGGAAAGCCATCGGTAAAGGCCTTTCCTGCTGCGCCGGTAAACGTCCAAGCGCTGAACTGCGTCATAAAGGCAGTCGCCCCGGCCATCCACCAGGGCATGGAACCACCGCCATTGATGAACTGACTGCTGCTCTGTGCGTAACGACGAAAGCACCAGGCTGCCCATACGATGAACAGCAGATACAGAGCAATAACGGTGATATCCAAAGCATTCATCTAGACAGTCCAGTTGCAAGGATCAGCACTGTTTACATTTCGGCCCACCAAGCGGAATAGTCTTTTTATGGCGGGCGAATGCCTTGTCAGGAGAGTAAGCAGGCACCGGCACTGAGTACCGGTGCCATAGCGGTTACATGGCTGTCTTGGGCGTTGGTGCGAATTCTGGCGTAATCTGCATCTTCCTGCAGAGTGCATTGTTACCCCAGCACTCTTCGTAAGGATGTCCTACCAGATCTTCAATCACCGCACGGGCATCAGGCTTGATGTCCATAGGGTTGCCACCTGCCTTCACACGAGCCACTTCATCCAGGACCACTTTGTGCGTCTGACGGTTCAGACGCATCTGCGTGCTATAGACGATTGCGATCAAGGCAAGACTGACAACACCGATACAGAACACCAGGGCGATGGCCGTCACAGCCGTTTCCGGCTGGGTCTGAGCCTTGGACTGGAACCCGTAGTAGCTCAGGATAGCCCCCATAATGAAGACAATGATGGAGCGGACGATCTTGCCGCAGAACGTCATCGAACCTGCATAGATGCCCTCGCGACGACGGCCGGTATAGATTTCGTCCACATCCGCCAGGAAGGTATAGACCGTCCACGGGATGTAATACACGCCGCCCGTGCCGATACCGAAAATAACGGTGATAGTGAAGATCGCAATGGTGGCGACATGGGTTGGCAGGTCAAAGAAGTGCAACAGGCTGTAGCAGCCAACGGCAAACATCACGACGGACAAGGCAAGAATGTACGGCTTACTGAAGCCCCACTTTACACAAAACGCTATGAAAAGTGCGGTGGAGAACAGCTGCATGATCGAACTCAAGCTGTTGAGTCCTGCAACGATAGTTGGGTCGTACTGCAAAACAAAGATCACGAAGTACGTGAATACCGTAGCAAACAGCCACTCTGCGCCAAATCCAAACAGATACATGCCAAGGTGCTTACGGAAAATCCTCAGCGCAAAGGTCGAGTACGTGTCCTGCACCAGTGACAGCAGCGTACGGCCCAAGGATTGCTTGGCCTTGCGGATCTGGGTTTCTTCGCTACTGCGTTCCCATGTTGAGAAATACAGACAGGCCACTGCACCCATGAGAATCGCGCCGTAGGTTAATCCAGTCAGGAAAAATGGCTCAGCGGAGTTCTTTCCATAGATCAGGATGTATTGGCCGGGGATGAAGGCGGCCAGAAAGTTGGCAATCTTTCCGAAGATAGCCTTATAACCTGTCAGCTTCGAACGAACAGCGAAGTCGTCCGTCATCTCGGTCGCCAGGGTTTCATAGGGGACCATGATGGAGGTATAGATCAGCTCAAAAATTACATATGTGCTGAGGTAATACCAAAAGCCGAATCCCTCCACCCAAAGTAGTGGGTAGAACACCATCAGCGGTACGCCAATCAACAGGAAAAAGCGGCGACGTCCAAAACGCCTGCCCAGCCAGGTATTACCGAAGTTATCGGTGAGATAACCCATCAAAGGATTACTGATTGCATCGATAACGGTTGCAATGGAAAAGATCAGTGACGCTTGGATCATCGATAGACCACAGAACGTCGTATAAAAATACAATAACCAGGCGCCGCTGATAGCAAGTGCTCCGCTACCCAGTAAGTTGCCTCCTCCATACGCCAATTGATGCCTTAGCGTGATTTTCCGCCCTACGTGGTGCCCAGCAGTATCGCTTCTCATATTATTCACCGAATAAAAGAGAACATGACTTCGTTGTTCTGAAATGATGTTCTTGTTGTTTCAGAAGCACGAATGAAGGCAACGTCAATGAGTTACTTGAGATGCAAACCCGTGGGTCTGTATTTCAAATCATCTTCATTGCAACTTCACGATTATTTATTTTGCGTTTTATAGCGATTACTTTTTAAAAGCTGTAATGCACCCCTACACGTAAGCGCATTTGGCGATCACTATCAGTAGAGTTAACTTTTACATCACCTACTTCGAAGAACGGTTGCCAGCGTTTATCCAATTTATATTTAAAAGCCAATGCCTGTTCATAATCATTTTTCTTACCGTTATAACGGGTATAGTCGGCCTTGAAATAAACCAAGTTATATTCGTATGACCATTTCCCGCCCGGGGCATAGCCCAGCCAGCCATCGAAGCGATGAACGTGCTGGTCACGCTTGGCTCTATCAGGCACGGACTCGTCGATCTGGTTGCGATCCAGCTTGCGAGCCTCATAGCGATAGCGTCCGCTGATTGTCCACTGGTTGTTTACCTTGTAACCCAGGCGCGCGCCGGTTCGATAAGTCGTTGCGTTTTCCACTGCAACCAAACTTATAAAGGGTGCAATCGTCCATTGAGGAGTGAGGGAGTATCGATAATCAGCCGTAAATTCGTGACCATCCCCTACGGTGTTATCAAACGCGACGTCCTTACGGCTGCCTCCGGTCTTGTACTTCAGTTCCCCTTCGAAACCGAGTCCATTGTCCAGACGTATACCGATCAGAACGCGATCAGAGTGAAGCTTCGAGTCTTCCAGATACTGGTGCCGATAGTTGATATAACCCGAATCGGCAGCCTGAGCATTGCCTGCCAAAACGGTGATTCCCAGAGAGGTCGCAACAGCTAGCGTCTTTATTGTTATCTTCATGATCTTATTCTTGTTAATAACGTACAGAGAGATTGAATAGGCTTAAGCGGTAACAGCCCGGCATTCAGGGGTGTACGGCTCCCGATCTATTCGGCGGCACGATTGGTTCAGATGGTTAACACGCGAACGGCAAGCCAGGCCTGCCAGCGGCGCTTAGGCAGGACTTTTGGCCCAGCCGCGCCGACCATTACATCGGCCGGTCATCGCCAGAGGTAATGGCAGAGCAACAAGAGAACAGGAGCGGAAAGCCTGTAGCCGGTTGATACGGCAGGGTATCGAGGCGATGCACGAGGAGGACTGAGCATGAATGTGCGCTGTACCAGCCAGCCCCAGGTTATACAGTTCCGGTACTCGCCTGGAGATACGGGCCAGGCACTCGAAGAAGACATGCGAGAGGCGAAAGGTGTTCAGGTTCATAGCTCAGTCCTTTTTTATAATTGTTCAAGACCTGCCTGGGCATGATTAGCCCAGGCACAACCGTGGATCAGTGCTGGCTCACGATATGGGCTTCGATATAGGCAAAGTTGATGTCCTCACCCAGGCCAGGACGGTCAGGCAGGTGGACGTAACCGTCCTTGTCCATGGGGTCGACGATACTGTTGAGATAGGCAGGTACGTCGTCATACTCCAAGAACGGATGCAATAGCCCGCGCTCGTACCAGGAGCAGTTCTTGATTCCACCCACGACAGCCAGATTGGGTGCACCATTACCATGAACTTCACAATCCAATCCGAACGCCTCAGCCAGGTGAGCGACTTTGACGCATGGGCCAATACCGCCTACGCCAGCTACCCCGGCGCGTAGAATGTCACAGGACTTTCCACTCACCCATCCCGCGCGGCTGTGATACTTGCCGCCCAGGCTTTCAGGCCCCAATACAGGAATGGTGAGGTTTTCAGCCAGCCAGGCATACGACTCTGCGGACTCCTCCATCATAGGCTCTTCAAACCAGGCAAAATCCAGCTTTTCAATTTCACGTCCGATGTAGAGGGCATCAGTACGGTTGTACCAGTGGTAGCCATCAAGCATCAGGGCAATATCCGGGCCTACTGCTTCACGTACAGCGGCACAAGCTTTTACGTCCATCTTGGCATCGGGTGCGAAGGAGATGGGCGGCATCCAGGTATGCAGCTTGATACCCTTGTAACCACGGGCTACGAGCTTTTCGGCAAAACGCGCATATTCGTCAGGTGTTGACAGGCCATCCGGCAAATCATCGCCACACATGGTAGAACCATAGGCCAAGACCTTGTCTCGGTAGCCACCCAACAGCTTGTAGACTGGGACCTGGAACTTGCGGCCAGCCCAATCCCAGAGCGCTTGCTCCACCAGGGCCAGGCTGCGGTCGGTAAGTTGACCTGCACTTCCCCGCTGCCAATGCGCCAGATCCTGCCAGAGTCGTTCACGATCAAGCGCGTTCTGTCCAACCAGTACCTTGCGTACAAAATTGTCAATGATGTATGGGCGAAGCAGTTCCGGAGCGCCAAAGGCATAACCTTCGCAACCGTCCTCCGTGGTGATCTTCAACAATGCCATACGGGCCTGGACTTCATCTCCCGGATGGGAATGCCCTGCGCTATCGACAGCACGGCGAGTGGGATAGGAAAACACATCGACACTGACACGGGAGATATTCATAAGAGGAAGGCTGTCCATGACTATTGTTCTTTTTGGAGCAATTTCCGGTATGTCGTCATACCACGTGACACAGTATTTTTCTTGAGCGCTATTTTGTCAAGGAGGCTACAGCTTCCAGCTTGAGACTTTAATAGAATTGAAAAATGACGCCAAATAGGCTCTAAAAGGCTAATCCTGGCGGATATGTAACCTCAGTAAGCTTATAAGCAGATCAAGTAATTTATTTTTTCAAATCTGAAAAGGTGATGACTGACCGGTCAGCGTCTCCTGCAGAAGACAACATGGTCGTCTTACCACGCGAGGATAGGAAGCCTAGGTGTTGATTGCAGGCTGGTACAGGAGGGAGGACAGAACGAGCAGAGCAATACCGGACGACCTGCACGTGTCGATGATAATGTCCTGCCGACTTCCTGCCAGACATTAAACTTTAGTCTTATTGACCGGAACTTTAAGGTGTGACTTTCCGTCGCGGCTTTTTCGCGATATTCTACTGGACACGTTTCACTGAGCGCCCAGATAAACCTCTCATGATGTATCCGCTACACCCAACGCAATGTAGTGACATTTTCGAGTGGATGTCCTGCCACCTCTTGATCCGGACCTTGAATTTTTTTGGCTGTACGCGTGTTTCATGTCGAATCGACCCGACCTTTCATTCGACTTGATGCGTTACAGATTCAAAAAGAAGTGTGCCTTGCCTACTCAAGCAAATGTGTAGATGGCCGATAAGACAGCGCTATCTGATTTCATTTGCTTGTATGCCTAACTAGAGAAAATTTGCATGAAAAAGCGTGTTCTCGCTGCTCTGTGCTCCAGCATGTTCGCGATGTCCGGATACAGCTGGGCCGACGATAATGCTCCTGTCGATGTTGTGCTGATCGGCGGCGGTATCATGAGCGCTACCCTGGCTACCTACCTGGAAGAGCTTGAGCCCACCTGGACGATCAACATGTACGAGCGTCTGGACAAGGTAGCCGAAGAAAGCTCCAACGGCTGGAACAATGCCGGAACGGGCCATTCTGCCTTCGCGGAAATGAACTATACGCCCGAACTCAAGGACGGCACCATCGATGTCACCAAGCCTCCGAAGATTACTGAAGGCTTTGAGATTTCCCGTCAGTTCTGGTCTTTCCAGGTCAAGAACGGTGTATTGAAGAACCCCAGATCGTTCATCAATACCACGCCGCACATGAGCTTTGTCTGGGGTGACGACAACGTCAACTACCTGCACAAGCGTTATGAAGCCATGCAGAAAAACGCGCTGTATGCGGGCATGCAGTACTCGGAAGACCACAGCCAGATCAAGCAGTGGGCACCGCTGATCATGGAAGGTCGTGACCCTGCGCAGAAAGTGGCAGCGACCTGGATGCCGGCAGGGACTGACGTAAACTTTGGTGAAATCACTCGCCAGCTGGTAGGTTCGCTGGGAAATCATTCGCAGTTCAAGCTTTCAGTGAACAGCGAAGTACGCGATATCAAGCGCAACCCCGATAACACCTGGAAAGTAACCGTTGCAGACCTGGCCAATGGCGGCAAGGAAACCTCGGTAAACACCCGCTTCGTCTTCATTGGTGCAGGCGGCGCTTCTCTGATGCTGCTGCAGAAAACAGGTATTCCTGAAGCCAATGGCTATGCCGGTTTCCCAGTTGGCGGCCAGTTCCTGGTAACTGAAAATCAGGAAATCGCCAAACGTCACGAGGTAAAAGCCTACGGCCTGGCATCTGTGGGCTCGCCGCCCATGTCGGTGCCGCACATTGATAGCCGTACGCTGGATGGCAAGCGCGTCATTCTGTTCGGACCGTTCGCAACCTTCTCGACCAAGTTTCTGAAGAACGGCTCGCTGATGGACCTCATGCATTCCATGACCAGCAACAACACCTGGCCCATGATGCAGGTGGGAATGGACAACTTCGATCTGGTCAAATACCTGGTTGGTCAGTTGATGCAGTCTGATGAAGACCGCTTCGCTGCGCTGAAGGACTACTACCCGAACGCTCGCAAGGAAGACTGGAAGCTCTGGACCGCCGGCCAGCGCGTACAGATCATCAAGAAAGATGCGAACGGCAATGGCATATTGCAGTTTGGTACCGAAGTGGTTTCCGCACAGGACGGTTCCGTTGCTGCGCTGCTAGGTGCCTCGCCAGGTGCTTCGACTGCTGCGCCCATCATGCTTCATCTGATGGAAAAAGTATTCAAGGACAAGGTTGCGACGCCAGAATGGCAGAGCAAGCTTAAGGAAATCATTCCATCCTACGGTCAGTCGCTGGATAACAATGCTCCGCTGATCAAGGAAGTCCGCAGCTACACAGCTGGTGTACTCCAGCTTAAAGATGCTACCGCTACCCAGCAGGCAGCGTCTGAAAACAAGGCTAAAGAAAATCAGCCGACTGAGGCAAAAACGGCTGCGCTTTAAACAGCTCGTTTACCTTGGTTAAGACGGCACCTTCGGGTGCCGTTTTTTATGTCCGTCTGCAAGCGTCTTCATGGCGCATTCCGCCTAGCGTTAGGGCCATCAACCATAGCCCAGACTGAATAGTACAATCCGCGCAAAAAGAATGAGTCCCAGCCAGGAAGCAATGAACTCGATATCGTCTTCGCTCATCTTGAAAACCTTACTTGAAGTCTTTAACGAGATGCAGATACAAGCTTGGTAAGACGAAAGATGAATGAGTTCGCCTGCGAACGGGCTTTTAGGCTGAAAGGGCATTGTAGAGCGTCTATATCAGACTACTGGTACAGGATCAGATACTTGTAACGCGACTGAAGCGGTAAATAGTCGTGAAGCCGATTAACAGTATCGCGCTCTCCCACATAGCCAACGTCTGCCTAGCCTTTCACGCGCATCCCAAAGTCAGTCGTGCGGGTACAGGCATCGAGGATTAAGCGCTCTCAACGCTGAACGGGCAAGCCATTGTCCCAGTAGGGTGGCTGACCGACGTGATGAAACAGGAAATCCAGAAAAACCTTCACCTTGGCTGAGCGCATGCGGTTTTCCGGATAGATCACATGCACTGCATGGGTTTCGAGATCTTCTGACGCTTCCCAGTCCGTCAACACTGCTACCAGTGCACCGCTGCTTAGCGCTTGATGCACGAGCCATGTCGGGAACAGTACGATCCCCTCCCCAAGCACCGCCGCCTCAAGCAGGCATTCGGCATTATTGCTTCTAAAGCTACCTTTGGCCTGATAGGCCTGAAAGGGTGTCTGGCTTGTAGAGCGGAAATACCACTGACGCACACCGCGCATTCCCTTGTAGACCAGGCAGTTATGATACTCAAGCGCCCCGGGACTTTGCGGTATACCCTGCCGTTCCAGATACATCGGCGCAGCACACACCACGAACCGTTGCTCTCCTAAACTGCGCGCCACCAGGCTGGAATCTTCCAGGCGTCCTACTCGGAAAGTAATGTCAGCCCCTTCCTGCACAGGATCAATAAACGCATCCGTTAATGTCAGCTCGACGTCTATTTTTGGATATCGCTTTTGAAACTCTACCAGCAATGGAACCAGATGCAGACGCCCCAGGGCGACGGCAGCATTGAGCCGAAGTGTTCCCTGCGGCTCTGAAGTGTCTCCACCAATCTGCTCCGCCGCCATATCCAGCTGAAGCAGGGCGTCCCGAACATGTTGGTAATAACGCTCCCCTGCCTCGGTCAATCGGACTGCCCGAGTGTGGCGATACAAGAGCCGCTGCCCCAACGTCGCCTCCAACGCAGAGATATGGCGCGAAACGGATGAGGCAGGCAAATTGAACTCTGCACCTGCCTGCGTAAAGCTCTTGACCGACGCGACCCTGACGAACAGCCGCAAGGCCAGCATGGAAGGCGAGTTGCTCATAAAACAATAGTTATTTGTCTGGAAGCCGATTGTTCCAATTATGACAACTTACTAGCGTAGCGCATTGTTTTTTCTTGAGGATAAACATGCAACACGCTCTGATCCTGTTAGTTGTGCTGATCGCCGGCATGGGTCTGTCGATGGAGGCAGGCCTGTTAGGGCCGCTGGGAGGGGAAGTAGGTCACTTCTCCGCTACCTTGTCGATTTTTCTCGTTGGCGCCGCACTGCTCACATTTGCACTGATTTTTGCTCGCCCGAAAATGGCCCAATTATTCAGTCAGCCACGCTGGCTGCTAGTCGGCGGCATTTTAGGACCTATCTATGTTGTCGTACTAACCGTCGCCACGCCGCTGATCGGTGTCGGGATGACCATGGTGGGCATCCTGTGCGGCCAGGTAGGAGCCAGTCTGGTTATCGATCATTTTGGTCTGCTAGGCAGCACACGCCGTCCCGTCGACCGGTATCGCGTAATGGCGTTCGTATTGATCTTGGTCGCTCTCTGGCTGATTCACTGAGGTATATCCTATGCTCCAGTTTCTGGTTCTTTTTGCCGTATTGGGTAGTGGCGCCGTACTCAGTGCCCAGTCCTCTATCAACGGCCGGCTTGGCGCGCAGGTAGGCGTGCTGGAAAGCGCCTGGCTGACTTTTACCAGCGGTGCCCTGCTTACATTTTTGCTGGTGTTTTTCTTCGAACCCCCTCATCCCATGACACTTTTCACTGCTCCAAAATGGCAGCTGATCGGTGCGCTGTTTGGCGTTGTGTATATGCTCGCGATGGTGTTTTCCATCCCTCGCGTTGGCACCGCTGCCGCTACGGTAGCCGTCATTACTGGTCAGCTGCTGATGAGCCTTCTCATCGATCACTTTGCTTGGCTGGGGAATGCCGAGCGACCCTTGGACGTGTCTCGACTGGTTGCTATCGCACTGCTGTTTGGCGCTCTGGTGCTGATCTACCAGAGTAATCGGATACAGGAATGTTCGCCCCAGGCTGATCCCGTGGAGGAGCGTACCTGACAAACTGGCAGGAGGTGTCCTGAGTGATGCCTTCTGCCATCCGCTCCTCCTCCTTCCCTAGAGTTATAGGGATGCTTGTTCGTTGGGTAAGCGCCTAGGGCAGGCTTCTCTCTTTTCTCATCATGGACGATAACCGCACGTTTTTGTATCTCAGCACACTATCTCCTTCTCGACAGAGAAATTCGCGTTCCATCAATAACCTTTTGATTTTTTAGACTTTTTTCCGACCTCTTTTGATGATGCTGTCATTAGTAAGTCGATTCCCCCAGGCAATAAATAAAAAGTACCTTCTGGGCGGATTGACTGTATTAACCAGTTAGTACACTTTGTTATTCAGCGTGCCCAAACATCATAAGAACAACACGGAGTGCTCTGGATGACCTGCTCTCTTCTCATCCTCAACGGCCCAAACCTTAACCTGCTGGGAACCCGTGAACCACAGATCTATGGTTACGAGACCCTCAACGATGTCGCTCAGCTTTGTCATGAAGCAGCCGATACGCTCGGCCTACAGATCGATTTCCGCCAAACCAACCACGAAGGTGAGCTGATCGACTGGATTCACCAGGCGCGAACCGCCCATGCTGGAATCATCATCAATCCCGCGGCCTGGACTCATACCTCCGTTGCGATCCGAGATGCCCTGACAGCGGTAGCGCTGCCCGTGGTGGAAGTCCATCTCTCCAACGTTCATCAGCGCGAAGCCTTCAGGCATCACTCCTTTGTCTCACCCATTGCCGTAGGGGTCCTATGCGGCTTTGGTGTGGCGGGCTATCGCATGGCCATCGAGTACTTCGCTCACGTCTTCACGAACAAGAAGTGACCATTATGTCCACTCTATTTTCTCCTTCTGTCCTGGCCGGTCTGATTGGCTCAGGTATTCAATCCTCCCGTACGCCTTCCATGCATGAGCATGAGGGTGATGCGCAAGGCATTCGCTACCTCTATCGGCTGATCGACCTCGATGCGCTTGGCCTTGAGGCGTCCGCTCTGCCTGAACTTCTCACAGCAGCCGAGCGCATGGGATTCACAGGTCTGAATGTCACCTTTCCCTGCAAGCAGGCCATTATCCCACTGCTGGATGAGCTTTCAGAGGAGGCCTTGGGTATTGGCGCCGTCAATACCGTAGTGTTCAAAGCGGGCAAGCGGATAGGTCATAACACTGATTGTCTCGGGTTTGCGGAAGGATTTCGCCAAGGGCTGCCAGACGTCTCACGCGAGCGCGTTGTGCAGATGGGAGCTGGCGGTGCCGGGGCAGCCGTTGCTCATGCCTTACTCCGCGAGGAGGTAGCTGAATTGACGGTCTTTGATGTCGATAAGGACAAAGCCCACGCGCTCGTCGACAACCTCAAGGCTATTTTCGGTCTTGATCGTGCGTGCGTGGGAACAGACCTGACCGCCGCCATGCAGGCGACTCAAGGGCTGGTCAACACGACACCGGTGGGTATGGCCAAGCTGCCAGGCATGCCGCTACCGGCCGAACTGCTCAGGCCCGAGGTGTGGGTAGCTGAGATCATTTATTTTCCACTGGAAACCGAACTGCTCAAGCACGCCCGCGAGATCGGTTGCCAGACGCTGGACGGTAGCCGCATGGCGGTCTTCCAGGCTGTGAAGGCGTTTGAGCTCTTTACCGGGCAGCACGCTGATTCCCAGAGAATGCAGGCGCATTTCGCCAGCCTGGGTGACTGACAAGCCTTCTATTTCGTGCCAAGCGACACAGGACAATAACAATGCATGCCGATAGTAAACTAGGCCAGATAGCGCAAGCCCCTTCTCATGCTGGAACCACATCCCAAAAGCCAACCCGGGCACGCTTCGTGATTCTTGCCCTGCTAGCGGTCGGAACCATGATCAATTACCTGGACCGGACCATTCTGGGTATCTCGGCGCCGGTCATGACCCAAGAGCTTGGGATTGATGCGGCGGTTATGGGTCTGATCTTCTCTGCTTTTTCCTGGACGTATGTGCTGGCTCAGGTACCCGGTGGCGTATTTCTCGATCGGTTCGGATCGAAATTCACCTATTTTGCCTCGATCACCTCCTGGTCGTTCGCTACGCTGCTGCACGGATTTGCTTCAGGCTTCTATACCCTGCTGGGATTGCGCCTGATGCTGGGGTTTGCCGAAGCACCGTGCTTTCCCACCAACAGCCGAGTGGTCAGTACCTGGTTCCCTCAGCAAGAGCGTGCCCGTGCCACGAGTATTTATACCGTGGGTGAATACATCGGCTTGGCCTTTCTCAGTCCGGTACTATTCATGATTCTCGCGCACTTTGGCTGGCGCGCGCTGTTTATGATCATCGGAGGCATTGGCATCGCCTTCGGCCTGCTCTGGTGGAAGCGCTACCGTGAGCCCCATGAAGACCCTGCCATGAATCAGGCGGAGCGGGAGCACATCCAGGCTGGCGGTGGCTTGTCAGCCCCCTCGCAGGAGCGCGTTCCCTTTACATGGAGCAATGTCAGCCAGTTGCTCAAGTACCGGCAGATCTGGGGAGCGTGCATCGGTCAGTTTGCCGGTAACGCCACCCTGGTTTTCTTTCTGACCTGGTTCCCCACCTATCTGGCCACCGAGCGCCATATGGGTTGGGTAAAGATGGGGTTCTTTGCAGTACTGCCGTTCATTGCCGCGGCCGTAGGTGTGATGTTTGGTGGCTGGTTGTCCGACTGGATCATCAAGCGCACCGGTAACGCCAGCGTAGGCCGCAAGCTACCCATTATCAGCGGGCTATTGCTGGCTTCTACCATCATCGCGGCGAACTATGTCGACAATGACACCCTAGTCATCGCGATTCTCTCCATCGCCTTCTTTGGACAAGGCATGGTGGGCCTGGGGTGGGCAGTCATTTCTGACATCGCGCCCAAGAAGTTCATGGGCCTTACCGGCGGCATCTTCAATCTGGCGGCCAATCTGGCCGGCATCATTACGCCGCTGGTGGTCGGCTTTATCGTAGCCACCACGGGTTCGTTTGTGGGAGCACTGCTGTTTATCGGTGTTCTTGCCCTAATCGGTGCGTTTTCGTACATCTTCATTTTAGGAGAGGTGAAGCGTATAGAACTTTAAAAGGCCCGGCGCAGGGACGCGTGGGGCCTGGCTGTCGTTGTTTCTCGTGATTCATAACAAACACAACACACGCAGAGAAACCTAAAGGCATGGTCATGAAAACAATAATCGACCTGTACTTTCGCTTCATCAAACTTCTACTGGTGCTGTGCATGCTTGGCATGGTGGCTCTGGTGTTCGGCAACGTTGTCTTGAGATACGCCTTCAATTCCGGCATCAGCGTATCGGAAGAACTGTCGCGCTGGCTGTTTGTATTCATGGTGTTCCTTGGGGCTATCCTCGGCCTCAAGGAGCGCTCGCATATCGGCATGGGTAGCCTGCTCGCAGCCCTGCCAGCCCGCGGCAAGCGCCTGTGTCTCACCCTTTCTCACCTGATCGTGCTGTACATGCTGTGGCTGATAATCCAGGGCAGCTGGCAACAGGCAGTCATCAATAAAGACGTACTGGCGCCGGCATCAGGACTGTCCATGGCAGTGTTCTATTCGGCTGGGCTCGTCTTTGGGATCACCTCGGTCGGCATCATGGTGTACGAACTCTATGCCGCACTGTTCCTTCCCCTGCCGTCTGTATCCTCGCCCTCCTCCAAGGACAAGCAGACACCGTTCGTAACCCCGCCCAAGACAGCCTCAGGGGAGCGCAGCTGATGATTCTTTCCGTTTTCCTGGGCTCTCTGGTCGGCAGTATGGTCATCGGCATGCCGATCGCCTTTGCGCTGCTCGTCGCAAGCGCCGCCATGATGTATTACCTGGATCTGTTTGACGCTCAGATCATTGCGCAAAACCTGCTTAACGGTGCCGACAGTTTTCCATTGATGGCGGTACCGTTTTTCATGCTCGCAGGCGAGATCATGAATGCAGGTGGCCTGTCTCGCCGGATCGTGAACATTGCGATGTCCATGGTAGGGCACAAGCGAGGTGGACTTGGCTATGTGGCGATTATCGCCTCGTGCCTTCTGGCTTCGCTGTCCGGTTCTGCCGTCGCCGATGCCGCCGCCCTTGCCGCCCTTCTGGTACCGATGATGGTCTCGGCTGGACACAGCCGCGAACGGTCGGCAGGCCTGATCGCAGCAGGGGGCATCATTGCGCCCATCATTCCTCCTAGCATTGGTTTCATCATTTTCGGTGTCGCCTCCGGTGTCTCCATTTCCAAGCTGTTTCTGGCCGGTATTGTGCCGGGGCTCATGCTCGGTGCGGCTCTGGCGGTTGCCTGGTGGTGGATCGCTCGCAAGGAGGTCGTGGAAACCTCACCCAAGCGTTCCGGCCGTGAAATTGCGCAGGCGCTCATCGAAGGCAGCTGGGCATTGGGGCTGCCGCTGATCATCGTATTTGGCTTGAAGTTCGGCGTCTTTACACCGACCGAGGCCGCTGTGGTTGCTGCGGTCTATGCGCTATTCGTGGCAACGGTGATCTACAAGGAACTGAAGCTCAGCGATCTGTATGAGCTCATCCTGAGTGCGGCAAAAACCACCTCGGTCGTCATGCTATTGGTCGCTGCCGCCATGGTTTCGTCCTGGTTGGTGACCATAGCCGACCTCCCCGGCCAGCTGGTTGACCTGCTCGATCCGTTCATGGACAACCCCACCGTACTGCTGCTGATGATCATGCTGCTGATTATTATTGTCGGCACCGTCATGGACATGACGCCCACCATCCTGATCCTGACGCCTGTGCTGATGCCAACCGTTGTTCAAGCGGGTATCGACCCTGTGTATTTTGGCGTGCTCTTTTTGATCAACACCGCCATAGGACTCATCACACCTCCGGTCGGAACCGTCCTAAACGTCGTATGTGGCGTCTCCGGGATCCAGATGAATGAAATCATCCGCGGTGTCTGGCCGTTTCTCCTGGCGCAGTTGCTGGTACTGCTCCTGCTGGTCATTTTCCCGGTGCTAGTGACAGGTCCAATGAAATTCCTGGCGGGCTAAGTCACTGCACCCCGTTTCGCAAACAACAAAAACAAGATGGAGCTTTCAAGATGACGATGATCAAAACAGCTTTGGCTACCGCCTGCGCAATCGGTGTGTTGTATGCCAGCACGGTAGCTGCCGAGGTACGTAACCAGACCTTACGGTTTGCCTTCCAGAATGTGAAGGAACATCCTCAGGGTCAGGGCGCACAGAAATTTGCAGATCTGGTGAAGGAAAAGAGCGAGGGCAAGATCAAGGTGCGGCTCTTTCCAGGCGGCACGCTCGGCGGTGATCTGCAAACCGTATCGGCCATTCAGGGCGGCACACTGGACCTGACCGTCCTCAATGCCGGTATCCTGGCGGCCCAGGTAAAGGACTTCGCGATTCTGGATTTCCCCTTCCTCTTCAATGACGCTCAGGAGGCTCAGCAGGTCATGGATGGTCCGGTGGGCCAGGCATTGGCCTCACGCTTGGAAGGCAAGGGCCTGCATACCCTGGGGTATTGGGACCTGGGCTTTCGCAACATAACCAACAGCAAGAAGCCCATCGCCCGCTGGGAGGATCTGCAAGGCTTGAAGATCCGTGTCATACAGTCACCCAGCTATCTGGAGACATTTTCCGCATTGGGCGCAAACCCCGTTCCGATGCCCTTCCCCGAAGTGTATACGGGCCTTGAGCAGCGAACCGTTGATGGACAGGAAAACCCTAATACCGTGATTCTGGGCAGCAAGTTCTACGAGGTGCAGAAATACCTATCGGTGACACGCCACGTGTACAACCCGCAATCGTTCATCATAGGCGAAAAGTCATGGAACAAGCTGAACGAGGACGAGCGCAAGGTCATTACCGAGGCCGCCGCTGAGGCTCAGGCCTATCAGCGCATGGTCTCCAGACAGGCTCAGGACAGTGCCTATCAAACCTTGAAAGGCCACATGGCCGTCAATGAAATTACGCCGGAAGAGATGGATCGATTCCGGGAGAAAACGAAGCCGGTCATCGAAAAACTGGCGAAGGATGTCGATCCCGCACTGGTCAAGATGCTGGATGATGAAATACAAAAAGCGCGTAAATCACAGTAAGCCCCTTTCTCGATACCGCTGCATAAATTGATGCAGCGGTATTCGCGCACCAATCAGTCATTTGCAGACATAGCGCAGCACCACGTCGCAAATGAGTTCCTTGTGCCGCTCCCGGTTATCTGCATCCGTCAGGTCGATCTGGTGGATCGAGGAAAAGGTATAGCGGTTGGACACCCGATAGAAGCAGAACGAGCTCATCATCATGTGCAACTCAAGCGGATCCAGCCCCTCCCGAAAAACGCCCTGTTCTACGCCACGCACCAGAATCCTAGAGATGGTCTGAACAATCGACGAGTTGACTGAGGTAATGGCCTGTGACTGGCGAATGTAATTTCCCTGATGGATATTCTCGATACACACGATCCGAACGAAATCGACATTCAGATCGTGGTAATCAAACGTGAACTCGACCAGTCGCCGAATGGCTTCTACCGGTTCGAGCGCATCCAGATGCATCTGCGACTCGGTCGAGCGGATCTCCCCGTAGAGCTTTTCCAGCACTGCAGAGTAGAGTTGATCCTTGCTCTCGAAGTAGTAATAGATCATGCGCTTCGATGTTCGGGTGCGCTCGGCAATGGCATCGACTCTCGCCCCGCTCAGGCCGTTTTCCGCAAACTCGGCAACCGCCGCCAGGAGGATTTCCTGCTTGGTTTCTTCGGGGTTGTTCTTTCGTGGCAGTCGGGGAACAGACTGCGTTTTTACAGCATCGGGGCTAAGGGATTCGGCAGCCATTATTGGTTGTGTCATTGGCAGGTTCAAAAACCTTATGGTAGTTGTTGTTATTGGATTAAGGTAGGGCTATGCCACGTAGGGCACAGCCCTACCTTCAAAGACGTCCGGCCGTCTTTCGGATGCGCGCCTGAGCCATGGCCGCCAGGCGGACCGGCGTATTGGCAGCACCATAGCCACTGTAACTGTTTTTGCGTTGTAGAACTTCGAAAAAGAAGCGATCCGCGAACGGCTCCGTATAAACATGGAACAGCTCGCCTCCCTGTGCGTCCCGATCATAGAGCACATTGTAATAGGCCAACCGGCTCAGGTAGTCATCGTCAAAGCCGTACCGCGCTGAGAGGTCGTCGTAGTAATTATACGGAATCTCCAATAACGGCACTCCGGCCTCCTTGGCCTGGGCAGCGGCCGCAAAGATGTCATCACATTCGAATGCGATATGGTGGACGCCTGATCCACGGTAGCTCGACAAGGCTCGAGAGATGGCTGTATTACGATTTTCCGAAATGTTGAGCGCCATACGTATCGACCCGCAGGGACTGCGCAGCGCACGGCTTTTCATCAGGCCATAGGGATCCGGCAGCACAACTTCATCGTCAGCCTTGAAATTAAGCAAGCTCTTGTAGAACAGTACCCAGGTGTCGAGGCTGTCTGCGGGCAGCGCCATGGCCACATGATCGATGGTGTTGAGCACATCGTCCGTGGACGAGGTTGCGCTCAGGTTGAAGTCTGTTTCGTAGATCGAGCGCCCATCCGTGCCAGAGGCGACAAAGTAGATCAGGCCTCCATCCGGTGCACGCACCGCAGGAATCTCACGCTCGTTCGGGCCTACCAGGCCGCGATATGGCTGCGCACCATACTGGCAGGCACGCTCCATGGCCTTTGCGCTATCACTGACCCGCAGGGCCTTGGCACACAGCGAAGGTCCATGAACTTCGAAAAAGTTATGGGCAAACGAATAAGGCTCGGCATTGAGTACGAGATTGGTGCTGCCTTGCCTGAGCAAGGTAACGTTCTTAGAGCGATGCTGCCCGGCCTGAGCAAAACCCAGACGGGTTAGCCATTGCGTAAGCTCTGCACGAAGTGGCTCGTCTACGGCAAACTCCAGAAATTCGATACCGTCAAACTCGAGCGGCGGCACCGGATCGAACAACAGCTCCGGCGCAACCGGATCGGCAGGCGGTTCATTGGCCAGGCGGTTGCGGGTTTGTTCCTCCAGGTAAAGCAAGGAACGGAAACCATCAGCCGCATTGGCCCGTGGAGGTGCTGCGCGAAAACCATCGTTGAATACTTCAAGTGAGAGCGGACCGGTATACCCCGAGCGCAGGATCGGCGCCAGGAAACCGGCCAGATCAAATTCGCCTTGCCCCGGGAAGCAACGGAAGTGCCGGCTCCACTCCAGTACATCCATATTGAGAATCGGCGCATCAGCCATTTGCACAAAAAAGATCTTGTCACCCGGAATACTGGCGATACCGGCAGGATCATCCTTCAATGACAGGGTATGAAAACTGTCCAGCAATACGCCCACGCTGGGGTGATCGACCTGTTGCACAATCGACCAGACCTGATGCCAGGTCTTGACGTGCCGCCCCCATGCGAGGGCTTCGTATCCTATGCGCATGCCGCGTGCACCCGCCCGCTCACCCAGCAGGCGAAGGTCATCCACCAGAATAGCCTCCTCGCCTATCGAGTCGACCGTTACGTTGCTGCACACCAGTATCAGATCCGTACCGAGCTCCTGCATCAGGTCAAACTTGCGCTCGGCCCGGTCCAGGTTACGGGGCAAACGGTCACGCGGACACCCCTCGAAATCGCGGAAAGGTTGGAACAATGTGATAGCGAGTCCCAGGTCAGCGCATAATCGACGGATTTCTCGCGGCGTTCCGCCGTAAGTGAGCAGATCGTTTTCAAAAATCTCCACACCGTCGAAGCCTGCGGCAGCAATGGCTTCCAGTTTTTCAGGCAGGGTTCCACTCAAGGAAACCGTGGCGATCGAGCGCTGCATAATCAGTCCCTCTTGGCAGGCATATTGTAGGACCCAGGCCGCTCGGCTGCCCGGATCGGTTTTCTTTGCGCCTACAGCGGTGATAGGTATTAACTCTGGATAGCTTTCACCTTCATAGTGCTCCTTTTATAAATTATTTTGTACTCACTGGTTAGTTTATGTTCGATAAACGAACATATCTGCCTTGCTATTTCAGGTACTGCTGGGTAGCGGTAAGCAAACTTAAACATCGATACACGGTATGGCTCGCCCAAGGGAGGTGATCATGTCCCGGGAAAAAGAGGCAGCCTTCTGGTATTGAACAGATTGACAGGGCTAGCTCTTTTCACATGAGGGCGGCTTTTGTACGTTGGCACTTCCTTCAGGGTTCATGCACGACGCCTTTATGAAAGAAGCAACTCCTATGAAGACTGATGTCCTGCTGTTTACGTTACTGGCTACCTCCTATGAGCAACACGTGGGCAAACGCCTCGTGCCAGAGCCGCTCTCTGGGCAAGCTGCAGCCGATTGGTTGTACTACTCCGCCCCTTTCTGCGTCCTGGCCCATAACGCCGAAAATGACCCTGTGTTCATGTACGCCAACCAAGCGGCGCAACAGCGCTTTGGCTATAGCTGGGAGGAAATTACCCAGCTCCCCTCACGCCTGTCTGCCGGTCCACAGGATCGCGAGGAGCGGCAGCGCTTCATCGATCAGGTGAAGCGCGACGGTTATTCCAGCGGTTATAGCGGTGTTCGGGTCATGAAGAGCGGCCAATGCTTTCTGATACAGAACGCAACGCTCTGGCAGCTCCATGATGCGGAGGGGCGTTATCAGGGACAGGCCGTGCTGATTCCGCAGTCAAAAGACCTGTAGAGGTAATCGGCATTTGCTTTCGGATGTAGACGTTCGGATACTAGGTATCCGTTAATGACTCTCATCTGCATTTATGTCTGCACAGCCTCACGTTTTATTGGTTGAAGATGACCCGGCTCTGGCCGAAGGCATCCAGCAGCACTTGTTGTCCCGGGGCTTTACCCTTGTCCACGAAAGCCGTGGTGACAATGGTCTGGACATGGCCTGTACACAGCGCTTCGATCTGGTACTGCTGGATATCCTGCTGCCAGGACTCAATGGTCTAACAGCGCTAGAAAGGCTTAGAACTCAAAGTGCTGCTCCGGTCATACTTATGTCCGCGCTGGGCGCTGAACAAGATCGAATCACTGGTTTTACACGGGGTGCGGATGATTACCTCCCCAAGCCGTTCAGCCTTGCCGAGCTGGATGCCCGTGTAGATGCGCTTTTGCGTCGAGTCTCCCTGGAGCGGCAGCGAAATATTAACCCACCCGTGGCGGCTCCCGGGCTGCCACACACCGATGATCAGCGACAGGATATCCGTCTGGCGGGCCAATGGGCTGAGCTCACACACTCTGAATACCGACTGTTTACAACGCTGCTAAGGCATCAGGATGAAACACTCAGCAAGGCCTATCTTTACCAAGAGGTCTTCAGTCGCAGCTATACCCGACTTGATCGCGGACTTGATGTGCATGTTTGTAACCTGCGCCGCAAACTCCAGCGTATCCATTGCCAGCGCGTGGTGATCCAGTCTGTCTGGGGAAAAGGTTACGTGGCACGGATACAGCCCTGATGCGCCTGCGTCATTCGCTTTTCTGGAAACTGGGTCTAATGCTGGCCGCCTTCTGCCTGCTATTGGTATGGCTGGTGTGGACGTGGGGATTGCAGGTTGAGCGAAGCAGTTATTTTCTCGACACTTCCGCTCGGGCACTGCTATCCCGTTATGCTGCCGAGGCAGAGCAACTATGGCTGCGAGATCAGAATGCCGAGGCGATAGAAACCTGGCAACGTCAGCTCGAAACTCAGGAAAACACCTGGGCACGGGTGATAGGGCCGGACCTCCGAGCACTTGGTGAGACACCACTGACACCCCAGGAATATGCTCGCCTTACCTTTATGCGCAAGCTGGACTGGCCCATGAGTCGCCGGCTGCAGGATGAGCTCCCCTACGTCAGCATCGAGTTCCCTCTCCATCCCGAGCAGGGTCGCCTGGTTCTTCAACTACCGCAGCGCTTCTTGCCCACAGGGCTCACCCCTTGGACCCATGTCGTGACTCACGGTGTAATGCCGGTATTGTTGGCGCTCG
This sequence comes from Pseudomonas sp. JZ114, assembly GCF_051027705.1. Lineage (NCBI taxonomy): Bacteria > Pseudomonadati > Pseudomonadota > Gammaproteobacteria > Pseudomonadales > Pseudomonadaceae > Pseudomonas > Pseudomonas sp. JZ114. The sequence continues at coordinate 73,921 of NZ_CP069257.1, read as the reverse complement.
CTCTTGGCCTGCTTCTGTATTGGCATCTAATCGTACCGCTCTCAAGATTGCGCGAGCGTGCTGCAGCCCTTGAAGCAGATGACCTTGAGGTCCCATTAGGTGCGCCGCTGAGCAGACGGCACGATGAATTGGGCGAGTTGGCCCGCGCCTTCGATCACCTGACGCACCGGCTACTGGATCAGATAGAACAGCAGCGCCGACTGCTTCGCGACCTTTCCCACGAGTTACGTACGCCGCTGGCTCGCCTGCGGGTGGCCAGCGACAGTCATCTAGCCTTGCCTCAACTCAAACGTCGCCTCGAAAGTGATGTGCAAGATATGCAGCAACTCGTAAATGACACACTTGACCTCGCTTGGCTGGATACCGAGCGCCCCCGCTTTCATCAGGAGGACGTATCGCTTCTCGGGATCTGGGAGGCGCTGGTTGAAAACGCCTGCTTTGAAAGCGGCTGGGCACCAGACCGTTTGGTGTACACGGTGGACCCGACCTGTGTAGTCCGTGTACATATCAATGGCATCATGCAAGCGCTGGAAAACCTTTTGCGTAATGCTATCCGACACTCCCCTTCGAGCGGACGCGTGCAACTGACCGGAGCACGTGAAGGCGCTTACTGGTTGATTCATCTTGATGATCAGGGACCTGGCGTTCCTGAACATGAACTGGAAAACATTTTTCAACCCTTTTACCGGCTCGCAGAAGAACACTCCTCCCGCAGCGGCTTTGGCCTGGGGCTGGCCATCGCGCAGCGAAACGTTCGTCTTCAAGGCGGCGACCTTTGGGCCCGAAATACAGGTCGTGGCCTGCGCATGACGTTGCGCCTTCCTGCTGGGCAAAGTGTTTAGATTGTTAATGCGCTTTACTGGCAAATAGCAATGACTATCATTTGCGCAAACACACCGACTGCGTTCTTATCCCATCAGCGCCAAACGCCCAATGGCAGGCATTTTGCTGCTGGCGTGATACGGAAGTCGTTTCTACAGGAGTTTGCGTATGCCCTCGATTCCCGTCCGCCGAACCCGCCTTGGTCTAGCCGTTCTGAGCTGTCTGTACGCTCATGTTACCGCTCTTCACGCTGAGGAAAATATCACGCAGTTAAACGATGAGGTGGTCCTCGGTACCGCCGAACAGGAGCTCAAGCAAGCGCCAGGGGTTTCGATCATAACCGCTGAGGACATCAAAAAGCGCCCTCCCGTCAACGACCTCTCACAGATCATTCGAACCATGCCAGGCGTCAACCTAACCGGCAATTCCAGCAGCGGCCAGCGCGGTAACAACCGCCAGATCGATATCCGTGGCATGGGTCCGGAAAACACGTTGATCCTGGTAGACGGTAAGCCTGTCGCCAGCCGCAACGCCGTGCGTTATGGATGGCGAGGCGAACGTGATACTCGGGGTGACACCAATTGGGTGCCTGCGGATCAGGTCGAGCGCATCGAGGTCATTCGCGGACCGGCTGCCGCACGGTACGGCAATGGTGCGGCCGGCGGTGTGGTCAATATCATCACCAAGGGCACGACCCAGGAGACTCATGGTTCAGCCACGCTTTACCACAGCTTTCCCCAGCACAGCGATGAGGGCGCAACCGAACGGGCCGACTTTGGTCTTAGCGGCCCTCTTACCGAGACGTTGAGCTATCGCGTCTATGGCAACGTCGCCAAGACGGACTCGGATGATTGGGACATCAATTCGGGCCATGAGTCTACCCGTACCGGTAACCAGGTTGGCACACTACCGGCAGGCCGAGAGGGTGTACGCAACAGGGATATCAATGGGCTGCTCAGCTGGCAGCTTACACCTGATCAGACGCTGGAATTCGAGGCGGGATTCAGCCGTCAAGGCAATATCTATACGGGCGACACGCAAAATACCAACAGCAACAGTTACGTAAAAAACCTGATGGGCCACGAAACCAACCGGCTCTACCGTGAGACCTACGCTGTTACCCATAAGGGTAACTGGGACTTTGGAAGCAGCCTGGCCTATCTGCAATATGCCAAGACCCGTAACAGCCGCATTCAGGAAGGTCTGGCCGGCGGTACAGAAGGTATCTTTTCCGGAAATAATGTAAACACTTCCGTGCTGCGAGATATCACCGCCCATGCCGAGGTGAATATGCCATTGCAGACGTCGGAGGTCGATCATGTGCTAACGCTGGGCAGCGAATGGATCCGCCAGGAGCTTGACGACGCCACATCCACCAGTCAGAGCGTTAGTGAAGGTGGCAGTGTCCCCGGCCTTTCGGGTAGCAACCGCAACAGTACCGCATCGGCAGAAATCTTCTCACTGTTCGCCGAGGACAATATTGAACTCAGGCCAGGCACGATTCTGACACCCGGACTGCGCTTCGATCATCATGATGTAGTTGGCGACAACTGGAGTCCCGCACTCAACCTCTCACAAACACTGACGGATACCGTCACGCTCAAGGCAGGTATCGCCCGCGCCTACAAGGCGCCGAACCTCTACCAGCTCAATCCCAACTACCTGCTCTATAGCCGTGGTCAGGGTTGCTATGGACAGAGCACAAGCTGCTATCTACAAGGTAATCAAGACCTTAAGGCCGAGACCAGCATCAACAAGGAGCTGGGACTTGAATACCAGCATGACGGCGTTGTCGCCGGTTTGACCTACTTTCGTAACGACTACAAAAACAAAATCGAGTCCGGCCTGAACCCTACAGGGCGTGCGAACGGTGGTACCGGCAGCTACGCCAACTCTAATATTTATCAGTGGGAAAACATCCCTAAGGCATTGGTAGAAGGCCTTGAAGGTACGCTTACGCTGCCGCTGTCCGAGGACGTGACCTGGCGTAATAACTTCACCTATATGCTGAGATCCAAAAACAAGGAGACCGGGGACGTACTGTCAGTGACACCCAAGTACACCCTTAACTCCACCTTGGACTGGCAGGTGCAGGAAGACCTTTCACTTCAGCTCAACGTGACCTGGTATGGCAAACAAAAACCCAAGAAGTACGATTATCAGGGTAATCGCGTAACAGGCTCGTCCAACAACCAGCTCTCGCCCTATGCCCTTGCAGGTCTCAATGGCACCTATGCGCTAACAAAGAACGTCAGCGTGACGGCAGGTATAGAGAATCTGTTCGACAAGCGCTTGTTCCGTGAGGGTAATGCCCAAGGCGTCAATAACATTGCAGGTGCAGGGGCTGCTACCTATAACGAGCCAGGCCGCACCTTCTTCTCCAGCGTAACCGTTTCGTTCTGACCGTCAGCCCCGCCGCGTAATAGCTCCGCAGCGGGGCCAGGATTGACCTTATGCGTATCCCAATCATACTGGCGGCGGTGCTGGCATGCCTTGTCAGCCTGCCCTCACTGGCCCGGCCTAATCTTGAAGAACCCATGGACAGCCATATCCTGTCGCAGTCTAGCCTTCCCTACGGATTCAGCGACTTCCACCTACGAAGTCAGGATGGAAAGCGCGGCTACCATATCTGGATCGCTACGCCGCATCGGCCTGTTCCCGCGTCCGGCTATCCGTCCCTGTTTCTGCTGGACGGTAATGCTGCCCTCGGAGCATTGAGCGAGGATAACTTGAAGCAACTGGCAGAAGGTAGTTCGCCTGTTCTGGTGATTATTGGACACGACACGCCTCTGCGATTCGACCCGGACACGCGAAGCTACGATTTTACTCTGCCTACCCAGGCGCTTGGACCGACCCACGATAGCCTGACCGGCTCGCCAACTGGCGGAGCTGACCATTTTCTAGACTGGCTGGACCTTACGCTGGCGCCTGAACTGGCAAAGCGGGTCATGCTTGACCCCAACCATAAAGCGATCTGGGGCCATTCGTATGGTGGGCTCTTGGTACTGCATGCCCTGTTAACGCGTCCCGGCAACTTCCGGTCCTACTATGCGGCCAGTCCTTCGCTGTGGTGGGGTAACGGCCAGCTCTTGCAAGAAGAAGCCGGCTTTGACAAACGCCTCGCAGATACCTCTGTATGCCTCTTTGTCTTGCGTGGTAAAGACGAACCCGCCTATCCGTCCAGGCTGCCGGCGGAATCGGCATCTCGGGTAACCACTTCCACAGCAGAAGCACTTACTATGCGGCTGGTTCAGACCCCGGGGGTGAGCGGTCAATACCGTGAGTTTGAGGGGCTAGGCCATGGCGCGATGTTCAACCGATCGCTGAGCTGGACACTGACGCATTATTCAGCAGGTAATGCTTGTAACTGACGAAAGGCGCTAGCTAATAGGTATGAGGCTAGGGTTTGCGTCTTCAAGATAACACCAGATCTGGTTGGTACAGCATCGCCAACCAGATCCGTAGGTATTCCAACACCAAGTACGCCACTAAGCACCCTGCCCCCAATTCATTTCCAGCCCGCCATCAATCGTAAAGTTCTGACCGGTGACGTAGTCGGACTCAGGGCTGACCAGATATAGCGCCAGCTCGGCAATCTCCTCAGGATAGCCGGGACGCTTCCAGGGAATATTGGGCAGCTCTTCCTCGCGCTTCTGGGGATCGTCGACTCGAGCCTCTGTCATCGGGGTTCGGATAAGCCCTGGCGCAATAGCGTTCACATTGATCTTGAGCGGCGCAAGTTCCAGCGCAAGGCTGCGCGTCATGGTAAGAAGCCCACCTTTGGCAGCGCCATAAGGCACATTGTTGGGGCTGGGGATTGAGTCATGAACAGACGTGATATTGAGGATCTTTCCCTGCCCACCGACCTGCTGGCGGCGCCGGATGAACTCACGGGCACAGAAAAACGGCCCGTATAAATCGGTTTTGATCACCAGATCGAATTCCTCAGTAGTCAGTTCGGTAATGGGTTTGCTTTTGCCCGTACCGGCGTTATTAACCAGAATATCGGGTGTCCCCAGCTCCTCGTCCACTGCCTTGAACAGGGCCGACACACTGTGTTCGTCTCTGACATCCACTTGCCTTACCAGACCGCGGCCCCCTGCGTTGCGGACTTGCTCGAGGGTGTCCTGAGCACCCTGCTGATCGGAGTGATACGTGATCGCCACATGAGCACCTTCCCGCGCGAACACGGCTGCCATGGCCTTTCCCATACCCGAATCAGCACCGGTTATAACTGCGATTTTACCTGCCAGCTTGCTCATATCGTCTCCTTATGGGTGGGTTGAGATGTATGAGGGCCATACCCTCACGGCTATTACGATGGACCGTGTGTATCCCACCTCTACTGCCCCACTCGTCAGGCAAAGGAACAAGGCACCTACTGGAACCGCCATTTTGACCATGGTGTCCCCATTAGAGAGAGGCTGGCTTCTGTTATGAGGTTTCTGCAATGAAAGCGCCCCACCGTCTCGAAGCGTATGACAAAGTCACCGGCAAGGCCTGCTACACGGCGGATCTTGCCCATGGGCCGGTAGACGGACCACTGGCTCATACAGCCGTGGTTCAAAGTACGCAAGCAACAGGACGCATTGAGGCTATCGATACGGCCGCCGCGCTTGCACTGGAAGGGGTGCACTGTGTGATGACGCACCTGGACGCGCCAAGACTCAAACCCGTTCATACCCTGCCAGGTGGAGAGCTGACGCGTTTTCAGCCGCTCCAGGATAGCCGGCTGCATTACAACGGGCAGCCTGTTGCGCTGGTGATCGCTGACACTGCTGAGCAGGCACAGCGCGCCGCTGCCTGTGTAACAATACGTTATGCAGCCCCCGAGCAGCCGCCCTTACTGGTTTTGGATGAACAAAAGGCCGAACGGCCACAAATGGTGGGGGTCGGAGAGCCTGGCACAACGGAGCGAGGCGATCCGGATACCGCCTTTGCAATGGCCGAGCAGACATTCGAGCAGGTCTACGAGACGGCTTCTCACCATCACAACGCCCTGGAGCCTGGCGCCGCAATCGCTGCGTGGGATAGCCATGGGCGACTGACACTGTACCTTGGCACGCAATATTCCTATGGCGATGCATATGGCTTGGCTCAGGCCTTTGACATGGGCCTGCAAAAGGATTTCATGGAGGTCATGAAAACCGGCTCACCTGAAGAGGCATTACGCGACAAGGTCCGGATAATCGTGCCCTTCGTGGGTGGCGCCTTTGGAGGCAAAAAGGGTAATGTTCACCCGCTCTTGGCGGCCATGGCGGCAAAGCGGACCGGGCGACCCGTCAAGCTTGCCCTGACACGACGCCAGACCTTTTCCATGATGCCCTATCGCGGGGCCACGCGGCAGCGGGTCCGTCTGGGCGGCGGGAAGGATGGCCGATTACAGGTACTGATGCAGGACGCCTTGATCCAGAACTCCACTACATCTAACTTCATCGAGCCCGTTGGCGAAATGACGCCCAAGCTCTACGCCTCTAAGCATCTGCGCACGCAGCATAAAACCGCGCGGCTCGACGTTAATGCCCCCAGCTGGATGCGTGCGCCTGGCGTGGCGGTAAGCCAGTTCGCGATCGAAAGCGCTATGGATGAATGGGCTTATCAGCAGGGTATCGATCCTCTGGAGGCCCGCCTACGTAATTATGCTGACCAGGAACCGCAGAGCGGTCATGAATGGTCAAGCAAATCCCTCAAGGACTGCTATCAGGCGGCGGCTGAACGTATTGGCTGGCAATCACGCGATCCTCGTCTGGGTGCACAGCAGGAGGGCCGATTCAAGGTCGGCTACGGCATGGCGACGTCCATTTACCATGTCGCGCAGATGGCCGCTTGCGCCCGTATGCGGATAAGGGCAGACGGAACAGCGGTCGCCTCCTCGTCAACCCATGAGATCGGTCAGGGCAGCGCCACGGCCCTGTCACAACTTGCCGCCGAAGCGCTGGGGCTGCCGTTGGGCAGTGTCACACTGGAATGGGGAGACACACGACTGCCCTACAGCTCATTGACGGCCAGCTCGTCGACAACCCTGAGTCTTGGCGCAGCGCTTCACGCCGCAGCCGATGCGTTGCGCCTGAAGCTGGGTACGCTGGCCAGTACAGATCCCGCCTCGCCGCTTCATATGACAAACCCGGCAGAACTGAAGCTCCAGGAAAGCGGCCTTGTTTCACAGACAGGTCGCCAGGAGTCATTCGTATCGTTACTGACGCGTCACCAACTGGATTACCTTGAAGCCGAGGCCGGTACCGCAGATCAGATCAATCCACCCGAGGTAGGACGCGCTGCATTTGGCGCACAATTCGTCAAAGTGCTGGTAGATCCGCAACTGGGTACTCTCAGGGTTGAGCGTCTGGTAGGCGCCTTTGGCTGTGGTCGCATCGTGAATCCAACCCTTGCCCATAGTCAGCTCTTGGGCGGAATGGTATGGGGGCTGGGACAGGCATTGATGGAAGAGACGCGTCTTGACCGGCACAACGGCCGCTGGATGAATGCAGACCTCTCCGAGGCTTTGATTCCCACTCAGGCAGATGTGCCGGATCTGGATATCATCATGATTGAAGAAGATGACCGCCGCGGCCATCCCCTTGGCATCAAGGGTCTTGGCGAGATTGCTGTCGTTGGCGTAGCCGCTGCTGTCGCCAACGCCATTTTCCATGCAACGGGACAGCGGATTCGAACCTTACCCCTAACCTTGGATAAGCGGCTTATTCTGTAAACAAGCTACCAGCCGATAACACTGTCAGGCTTGTCATAGGCGCTCAGACTTGCCCTGCCGGCGTATCAGCAACCGCACGAGGGGGCGTCGTATCAATCACGGGAGAGAATCCACGCACTCGTGTCGGCGCTGGCTTGAGGAACAAGGCAACCAACCAGCTGGCCATGAGACTTAGAACGGCAGGAAGCGCATGATCCGCTTGCATAAAGGCAAAGCAGGCGGCGATACCCAGCCAGATAATAACGTAGTAACGCATAATGACTTCCTCACCAAAGTGGACTTCGAGGCCATAAGCAACAAGGCGAGCGGATTTTTCCCTAAAGTGAGACCTATGTCCAAAGATATTTGTAGACCCGCCTCCAATTCGAAGGTAGAGGCGGTCAGCTCCTGTTTTGACTGACGCCCCTTACCCCAAATGCTCAAATTTCCCAGACAATATTCATCGATACATTGCGGCCAGGTTGACTCAGGCGGTCGATATTGGCTGGCGCCAGCATTCCTCCCTCTCCGGTTGTGTCATAACCTCGTAGGTCATCCCACAGCCAGTATTTCCTGTCGGTGAGGTTGTAGAGTCCAGCGTTGACCGTGAGATCGCGGGTGAGCTTGTAGTAAGCCGTAAGATCCAGTACGCCAAACCCCGGCGTGCGAAACTGCGTACTACCGTCGGCAGCGTGATAGCGCGCGTCATCGACACGCTTCTTGCGTTGTACCAGTGTCCAGTCGAGACGACCGCCATATTGACCTGCACGATCGTCGTATCCGAGGCTGAAGACCCCTGTCAGCGGACTCACGCTATTGAGCGGCTGACCAGTGTCATCGTTGCGGCCCCAGGCGTAGGCGATGGTGCCTTCGCTGTAGGCGCCCTCAGGCAGGCCAACGGTGTCCAGTTCCAGATGCCCTTTGGCTTCGGCGCCTTTGATCGTGGCATGACTGATATTGCTGGACTGGAAAACAGCATAACTGCCCCCTCCGCCCAAGGCATCCTCTTCAATAAAATCGCGATATTTGTTATAGAACACCGCGACACTGAAATTGCCCTGATCGAAGTGTCCTCTAAACCCCAACTCAACGCCACGGCTGGTTTCCGGATCAAGGTCGGTATTGCCCACCACTTGGTAACCTGCGCTTTCATTGGTGAAGTTGCCATATAACGCTTTGGGTGTTGGTGTGCGGAAGCCCTCGGCGTACTGGCCGAAGGCACTGTAATGATCATTGAAGCGATAGGTCACGCCTAGTTTTGGTGAAACGTGGTGCCAGCTCTTTTCGCTATCATCGAAAGCCGTACCGCTGGCCAACCCGGCGAGATAGGCTGTATTGGCATCCGGCTTCAGCGTCGTATGGTCATAGCGTAACGCTGGCAGAAAGGTCCAGGCCCCTATATCGATCTGGTCCTGAACAAACGTTCCCCAGGTGTCCACCGCAGGCGATGGAAAATCGCTGGCATAAAGATTAGCCACACCACGGTTGGATGTCCCTGTCCGCAAGCCGTTGACCTCCTGGTGCTCATAACGCAGTCCATAAGTTACCAGATGCTCGCTCTCGCCCATGGCGAAATGCTTGTCGAGTTTGTTATCGAATGCCCAAGTATGCTCTTCATACGTGGTCTTACGGTAATAGCTGGCGCTGCTATTGGGCTGGTAAGTGCGCTGATCCGTCCCACCGTTTTGGTAGCTGAGCAACGTGGTCCAACGATCAGCGAAGCCGGTAGTCAGGCTCAGTGCGTTTTCCAGACTGAAGCGCTCTCGTTCCTCTACATCAACGACATTACGTCCCAGATAACTGCGCGTCTGTACGCCGAAAATACGGGTCGGTGCACTTTTGATATCACCGTCCAAACGTGAGCGATAATGCTCATAGGTCAATTGCAAACGGCTGTCGTCACCGTAGTGATAGCCTAGTTTCGCCAGCACGTTGTAGCTGTCGTGATCCTCCGGGTTGGCTGCGGTACGGCTGCTACCGAGTCCATGATGGCCCCCATACGACTCCGTTTCGTGCCCACTGCGCTTGCCATAATGCACCAGCGCATCGAAATCGCCGGTCCGGCCTGCCACTGTACCGGAGGTCAACCAACTACGATCAGCGGAGCTGTATCCTGTCTTGAACCGGGCACCATAGTTCCTACCCTCTCTGAGCAGATCTTCTGGATCAAGCGTGAAGTAGCTGACAGCACCACCGATGGCATCACTTCCATACAGAGCAGAAGCCGGGCCACGCAGAATCTCTACCCGCTTGACAAGGTCGGGATCAACATAATTTCGCCGGGTATTGGCATAAGGACCAAACGCATACGCGTCCGGTACCGTCACGCCATCAATCTGGGTCAAGACTCGGTTGCCGTCGATCCCCCGGATATTGAAACCGTTAATGCCAGCTGCGTGCCCTGTACCTCCTACACTGACACCCGGCTCATGCCGCACCAGATCCCTGATGGTATTGATATTTTCCCGGTCTATATCCGTCTGTTCCTTGACCGTGACGGTAGTGGGAACGGCGGTAATCGGCTGTTCGGTAAAGGTTGCAGTAATGGTAGTGACTGGAAGAGCGCTGGCGCTTTCGGCGGCGGCTGTAAAGCCAGGTGTCAGGCACAACAGGACAATCCACGGGCGAAGCGGAAACGGCGGAGACATATTCATAGAGGGCTCGGTGTTGTTTAATGCATTTGATAATCATTACTATCCGAGCGATATCTGTAAAGCCAAAGATGAGAATTAATATCATCTTTATTGTAAATGATTATCGTTTTAATATACTCGCACTGGTTCGCTAGACGGATGTCTAGCCATGCCGCTCTACCCTAACCTTCAAGGAAATCCCCTATGAGCCTGTCTACGTTAGAGCCTGCCGTTGCGTGCGATCTCTTTAAGGAGTGGCAACGTCTGCGCCTGGAAAAACCCTCTATACGTGCACGTGATGCCGCCCAACAGCTGAAGGTCAGCGAGGCGGAGCTTGTAGCCAGTCGAATTGGGAACGATGTGATCCGCCTGCGTCCTGAATGGAAAGCGCTACTGGGTGAGCTTGCCAACTTGGGACCTGTCATGGCGCTTACGCGCAATGAATACTGCGTCCATGAGCGCCAGGGGCCTTACCGCGAACTGGCCATATCAGGAAATGGTCGTATGGGGTTGGTCGTCTCGCCCGACATCGATTTACGGCTGTTTCTCTCAGGCTGGACATTTGCGTTTGCGGTAGACGAAGTGACTTCGCGCGGCCTGTTACATAGCCTTCAGGTCTTTGATGCACAAGGGATGGCGATTCATAAAGTCTATCTGACTGAGAACAGTCATAAGGATGCCTGGGAAGCGCTGAAGACACGCTTTAAGGAAACTGAGCAAAGCTGCGAACTGACACGGGTACCGTTGAAAGCGCGCGTACCGCCCTGTTCCGATCAGAAGGTTGATATCGAGGCCCTGCGCTCAGGGTGGGCGGAGCTAAAGGATACCCACCACTTCCATGCGCTCCTGCAGCGACTGGGCATCGCCAGAACCCAGGCCTTACGACTGGCGGGCAAGGAGTGGGCTGAATCATTGAATGTGGACGCGCTGCCCCAGGTCATGAACGCTGCCGCGGCACAGCAATTACCCATCATGATATTTGTGGGCAACCAGCACTGTATTCAGATCCATACCGGAACCCTCACAACACTCAAGTGGGTAGACACCTGGTTCAATGTATTGGACAGTGCCTTCAATCTGCACCTGCAAACGTCGGGTATCCATACACTCTGGCGCGTGCGTAAACCGAGTGTGGACGGCATCATTACCAGCCTTGAGGTGTATGACCACAACGGAGAACTGATCATGCAGATGTTTGGCGCACGTAAACCTGGCCAACCCGAACGTGCACAATGGACAGCCCTGGCGGAGTCTGCTCAGTGAAAAAGATTCGTCTTGCCATCGGACTTCTGCTCTGGGCTACCGCCGTGGTCGTTTTATCTGCCGAGCAGCCCCAACGCTGGGTCAGTGCAGGCGGCTCGCTGACTGAATGGATCGCCGTACTGGGCGGTCAATCCCGACTGGTTGGCGTAGACACTACAAGCCAGCACCCCGAATCGCTTCAAGCACTGCCCAGGATAGGTTATCAACGCCAGCTCAGCGCTGAAGGCATTCTTACTTTGCGGCCAGACATACTGGTAGGCAGCGAAGAGATGGGGCCGCCTCCCGTGCTTGATCAACTGCGCAGAACAGGAGTGCGAGTAGAGACCTTGTCGGCCGAAGCCAGTCTGGACACCCTGCACCGTACCCTGGAAGCACTGGGTACCTGGCTGGGGAGACCGGAAGAGGCCCAAAGGCAATTTGCCCGCTACAGTGATGCGTTGCACAGCCTGGAATCCCGCATTCATGCAGCTCAGGCGCATCACGCCAGCCCTGGCGTGCTACTACTGATTGGAGGCACGGGAGATCGGCCGTTGATCGCAGGGCCCGGTACACTCGGCGATTGGCTGATCAAGCAGGCAGGAGGTATCAACCTGGCGACGCAGCCAGGATACAAGGCGCTCTCCAGCGAAGTGCTGGCTGGGCTTGACCCGGCGTATATCATTATTGCCGACCGCCGCCTTGAGGGCGCTACTGCTGCGCAGGCGCTGTTAAAGCAGAATCCTGCCCTAGAGCAAAGTCAGGCCGTGCGTGAAGGAAACCTACTGCCTATTGATGCCACCGTACTGGTAGGCGGACTGGGACCTCGTCTGCCGGAAGTAGCGGAGCACCTAGCCGGACAGTTTTACCTGCAAGATCTTCCAGAGCCGGCAGCCGGACAACCATGAGCCTGCGCGCATCGCCTCGGTTATTGCTTATAGGGCTGATCGGCTTGACCCTGCTCAGCCTGTGGCTGTCACTGGCGCTGGGGCCGCTTCGCCTCCCCCTGGGCGAAACGTTGCGCGCGCTGGCTCATCTTTCCGGTCTACCTGTTACCGCCAGTGACCAGGCTCTACTGGTAGTTGGACAGATTCGTTTGCCTCGCACCCTAATGGGCCTGATGGTTGGTGCGGTGCTGGCATTGACGGGCGTTGCCATGCAGGGGCTTTTCCGCAATCCCCTTGCAGACCCTGGCCTGATTGGAGTGTCCAGTGGAGCGGCGTTGGGCGCAGCCCTGGCAATTGTCGGTGGCGAATACCTCTTCATCCTGCCGATTGGGCTCCAGCCTTATCTGCTGTCATTGTTTGCCTTCATGGGCGGCCTGGTGATTACTGCCATCGTTTACCGGCTGGGTTGCCGGCACGGTCAGGCACACGTCGCCACCATGCTCCTGGCAGGTATTGCGTTAACGGCCATGGCAGGCGCTGCCATAGGCCTGCTCACTTATCTGGCTGATGACACCACGCTGCGCCTGCTGACGTCCTGGAATCTGGGGAGTCTGAACGGTGCCAGCTATGCCCGGCTATGGCCGCTGGTGGGGATTGGCCTGGCCGTAGCGCTATGGTTGCCCCGGCGTGCCGACGCCCTGAATGCGTTGCTTCTTGGAGAGTCCGAGGCACGACACTTGGGTATCGATGTAGAGCGACTCAAGGGCGAGCTGATCCTGTGTACTGCTTTAGGTGTAGGTGCCGCAGTCGCAGCAGCAGGCCTGATCGGCTTCGTAGGACTGGTCGTGCCCCACCTGCTCCGCTTGATTACAGGGCCTGACCATCGGGTACTCTTACCCAGCGCACTGTTTGGTGGCGCCAGCCTGTTGCTTCTGGCCGATATCATTGCACGCCTGTTGCTGGCGCCCGCCGAATTGCCAATAGGGATCGTGACTGCTCTTATCGGGGCGCCCTTCTTTTTGTTCCTGCTGTTGCGACGGGCCATGTAATGCTCAAGGCAACAGAATTAAGCGTTCAGCATGCTACCGGGTGGCGTATTCGTGACATTGATCTGGAACTGCGCAGCGGCGAAATCCTGGGAGTTATCGGTCCCAACGGCGCGGGGAAAAGCACACTCTTTGGCGCGTTATGTGGAGACATACGACCGACCTCAGGCAATATCATGCTTGGAGCAACGCCCCTAACAGCATGGTCGCCCGAGGCGAGGGCTCTTAATCTGGCTGTACTGCCTCAAACCTCGACGTTAAGTTTTGCGTTTACGGTAAGACAAGTTGCAGGTTTCGGCAGACTACCCCATGCAACAGGCCTCCATACCGATACCCGAATCGTCGATACGGTACTTGATCTTTGCGACCTGGCCGAGCTTGCGCAACGCCACTATACGACCCTGTCCGGCGGGGAGCGCCAGCGAACCCATTTGGCCCGCATACTCGCGCAGCTATGGCCTGCCACCTCTGACAAGGTGCTCTTACTGGATGAGCCGACGTCAGCCCTCGACCCCCATCATCAGCACAGCATTCTGAAGGTGATCAGGCAGATGGCCAATCAAGGGTTAGCCGTAGCCGTCGTGCTGCACGACATGAACCTGGCGGCCCGCTACTGCGACAGGCTGCTTCTGCTCAAGCATGGTCAAATGGAGGGCTTGGGCAGCCCTGAAGAAGTCTTATGCCCCGATCGCCTCAAGGCAGTGTTTGATCTGGACGTCTTGATTCAAGAGCACCCAGTGCATGGCCATCCGCTGGTGATCTACCTGTAGCCTTGAGCGGAGCCGGCGAAAGGAGTGCCGGCTCGCTATTCGCAGTGTTAGATACCGTCTTTGGCCAGATCCATGGCGAAATAGGTAAAGATCAGATCGGCACCGGCACGCTTGATCGAGCCTAGGCTTTCCCGTACCACACGGTGTTCGTCAATCGCCCCTGCGGCTGCCGCAAACTTGATCATGGCGTATTCACCGCTGACCTGATAGGCGCCCAGCGGTAGCCTGGAGGCTTCACGAATGTCCCGAATGATATCCAGGTAAGCACCAGCGGGTTTTACCATCAGCGCGTCCGCGCCTTCCTGTTCATCCATCAGGGATTCACGGATCGCTTCGCGGCGGTTCATGGGATTCATCTGGTAGGCATTGCGATTGCCTTTGAGTGCGCTGCCACCGGCTTCGCGGAACGGGCCATACATCGCCGACGCAAACTTGGTGGAGTAGGACATGATCGAGGTATTGATAAAGCCTGCTTCATCCAAAGCGCTGCGAATCGCGTGCACCTGTCCATCCATGGCCGCCGACGGCGCAATGAAGTCTGCACCGGCCTGCGCGGCAGCAACGGCTTGCTTGCCCAGGTTGATCAGCGTGGCATCGTTGTCGATGTGGTCATCATGAACGATGCCACAATGACCGTGACTGGTGTACTCGCAGAAACAGGTATCGGACATGACGATCATTTCCGGTACCGCGTCCTTGCAGATGCGTGTCATACGTGAAACCAGACCGTCCTCATGCCATGTATCGCTTCCATCATGAGACAGGTGATGAGACACGCCAAAGGTCATGACCGACTTGATACCAGCGCGAGCATAACGCTCGATTTCGCTGGCCAGCCTGGATTCGGGGATACGCATGACACCCGGCATGGCTTTGATCGGAACGAAATCATCGATTTCTTCCTCGACGAAGATCGGCAGTACTAGATCATTGAGGCTCAGCTCAGTTTCCTGAAACATCGAGCGAAGCTGATCGGACCGGCGAAGACGGCGTGGGCGAGAAAGAGGGAAAGAACTGGGCACTTGAAACCTCGCAATAAACAAAATCTGTAGCAGATTCGACGTCTGACGAGCGGAGGGATGGCCACGGCAATAGGAAGGATTCTGAAAGTCGAGCCGAAGGACTCAGCGGATCGTCATTTCATTAGCATACTACTGAACAGACGTTTTATGTCGCCCCTTCAGCGCGTCATGTTGCCGCGCATCGTTTTCATCGTAGCAAGGTAGATGATAGGCACCACAAGGCCGTGCAGATATCACAAGACGGACGTTCCTCTATTGAACTCGCCCACCCACCACCTTTCAAAGAACGATAGCGAAACGCTTATTTGAACAACAACCCCAGCACTGGAGAACCTTCATGAAAGTGGCAGAATTGACCAAGCATGTGAAGGACGGAGATGTTAAGGAAATCCATTTCGTTTCCATGGAGGGCGGCTCTTTCGTCATACATGCGTTAATGAATAATGAATCCCATCCCGTTGTGAACGATCACGGTGAAACGCTGCATATCGCCTCGGTCGAAGAAGGCCGAAAAACACTGGTCAATCTGAAGGGAGACGTTCAGCTATTCCTGGTTCAGCCTGCAGTCTACGAAGAGATGGTCGGGCAAGACAGCACGCCCCAGGCTTCCAAGCAGCCCATTCCCCTGCATGGCAACTCCATGGGCCAAAGAAACAACTAGGACTGCTGAGCCTGATGTATTCAGGCTCTGTCGTTCCATCCTAGCGACGGACACCACCAGCCAAACAGTTCTTTACGGCCTTAGCATCACCCTCTTAAATACACGCATAGGGTTAAGAGCCGCTAACAAAACCCATTTCTGGTTAGCTGGTATAGGCAAGCACACGCCTGATACTCGCTGAAATTGCCTATTTTAGACCCTCTGCCTGCGCTCACTTGATCAGGTTTTGTTAGCGGCTCTTAAAACGCCCGTACGTGTGCTTATGAGCGCGCTCGTAATGATTTTCCAGAGTGTGAAATTCAAAGGTAGCGGCGAGCCGCGTAACCATACAGAGCTGCTCAGCTGATGCGAGTGTGCAAGCACTTGTCAATCCACTCTTCGAACTATGTTTCTTGAGCACGTCTTGCACCGCTTGCTGCATGTAGTCGACAGGCTTTGCGAGTTCGGGATCTGCCCAGTCTGGACAGGGCTATAGCTTATCTTTTTGGATCATTGAGCTATGACCGCACCACTCTTAAGGAGCATGAACGCCCAAGGACCTATAGGCTTGACCAAATTCACGACGGCATCTTTACTCTCCATGGCTCGCGTTCTCTTCGCGAAGCAAAGTGTTGTGCACTGACCTATATTATTAACAGGGAATAACTATGAAAATAATGGATAGTTCCGTTCTCAAAGAATGGTACCTCAGTGAATACAGCGCCTGTGATCACGGCACTTTGTTTGGTGAATTACGAGGGGAGCTCAAGAATTTTTTTTCCAGGCTACCTGATGGCCCGGGTGCAGCGCTTGAGCTTGGGTGTGGAGACGGTCGTAATCTCACTGCCTTGGCGCGTAAAGGTTATACCTTAAACGGCGTAGACATGGTCGATAGCACGGTTCATAGCCGTGAACTCAATCCTTGGCTACAGGGCATGAACTTTCAGCAGACTGACATTTTGACCTATACGCCTGAGTTCGAAAGTTACGATGTGCTTATATGTTAAGAAGTTCTCCACTTTTTCACGAAAGATGAGCTTCAGAAGGTGATGCCAAAGATAATCAGCGCAGTGAAACCAGGCGGATATGTTTTTCTGGATTTACTGTCGGATCTAACCCGTTTTTTTCAAGCGACTGGAGAGCCTTTCATTTGGGATAAAGAGGCCGGACTATCGATCCAGGACAGCGAAGCCTTTTTCGATGCTTGGCTTAGTGATTTCGATATATTCGAATGCAATCACTTTTTTGATAAACAAAGTTGGCCTTTGAGCGATGCCAAAAGCTTGCCTATAGATCCTTACACATGGCAGGGCACCTATGTCTCGTTGTGTGCGCGAAAACGTAAATGACTTCAGGACGTTTCGCATAAAGGAATGTCGAGCATGCAGCTTTTCCATAAAGTCATTGCAAGTAACGCCAATAGATATCCGACAAAGCCGGCCATCGTTCTCGACGGGCAAGTAACTTCATATCAGGTGTTGCAAAAGCGGATAGACGACATCGCGTCGGCGCTGTCGATGCTCGGTGTCGCGCCAGGCGACCGTGTGGGTTTGTACGCATCGATCTCTATAGACTTAATCGCCTGCTACCTGGGACTGCTGAAAATAGCAGCGATCACCTCTGCGACTCATCACACCCTAAATCGAACAAAGCTAATTGATCAGCTCAAGCAATCTGGCGCCCGGACCCTGATAACCGACTATACCGATGATTTACCTAGCCTGATCGAAGAAGCTGGTCTCGAACTTGTTTTGCTTACCACTCCAATTCCGATAGCGGTACCTCGCGTTATTCAGCTTGCCGAGGCAGTCTTGAGGCATGGGAACAAAACAAATGTAGTTGCCTCATCCCTTATCGACGATGCTGAAAGGCCTACATCGATTTTCTATACCACGGGTTCAACCTTCAATCCTAAGGGCGTGCTCGTCAACCACCGCATAATGCTGGCAGCTTGTAGTCGGGTTACGGAGTACCTGAAGATTGCCCCTAAGGATCGTATCCTCAGCTATTCGACACTAGCATCGGACTACGGCGTCTATAACGTGGTGATGCCATTATACGCTGGGGCCACCAGCGTCATTGAAACTAGGCCCGCACTTAGCGCAGAAGATGTATTCGCGGTCGTCGAACGTGAGAGCGTCACCGCAATGCACGTATTTCCTCCAGTGTTCTTCCTGCTAGCTAACACAGGAACAGAGTGTCAAGTGCGAGTGCCAAGCTTGCGTTACATATCCAGCAGCGGGCAGGCCCTTCACACTCGACACATCCAGCGAATTCGCAAAGCGCTGCCTCAGGTGCAAATCTTTTCCAACTACGGGCTCACGGAATGTAAACGAGTAAGTTATTTGTCTCCTGAGGAAATTGACCGCCGCCCAACGTCAGTAGGTAAGCCTTTACCCGGTGTCAGTCTGTACTTGTTGGACGAGCAAGACCAAGTCATCTATCAGCCCGGCGAGGTTGGTGAGCTTCTTGTGACAAGCGACTACCTGATGCTCGAGTATTGGAACATGCCCGAGGCGAATGCCAAAGCCTTTATCTACGATGCCTTCGGTCATTCACGGTTGTACCGCACTGGCGACCTATTCAAGCAGGATGCCGAGGGCTATCTTTACTATGTCGCCCGCAAGGACGACGTTTTCGCGCGCAATATGTGGAACGTCAATCCAAGAGAAATTGAGGAGTGCCTAGCCTCGCACCCAGCTGTTGCCGAGGTGCTAGTGGTGCCGGTCGCTGACGAATCAGCCGGGCACGTGCCAAAGGCTTACATCGTGCTTGATATCGATCATCGACAAACGAGCGGACAGATGCTGATCGACTACTGCAAGGTGCATTTGGACTGGCACATGGTTCCGACCCAGTGCGTATTTCTCGAAGCTCTCCCAAAAACCGATTCGGGCAAATTTAATGCTAAAGGTCTGATCCGATACTAGAGGCTATGCTATGAAGACGCCACTCCAGAAAATAGATTGCACTGCCCTCGACCGCGACCTGCAACAAAGTGCGATGCTCAAACTCGCGGGACACTTCCACAGTCTGGCCACAGGCGCGAGTCAAGTACCTCTACAGTCCCTGGACAGTCATCTGCGGTCCATGATCCGAGACCCACAGGTCCTCGACTACCACGATCAACTAATCGCAAATGCTGGACCATTATTCTCCCACTTCCTGGCAAGCGTGCCATACATTCTTGAAGAGCTCGCCAGAGTTGGCGTCGCTCTCACCCGCTTAGCTCACGCAGATAGCGCAGAAACAGGCAAAACCTTTAGTCTATTCGAGGTAGACGCGTTTGATGGTAGTAACGGCTGTGCCCTTGCCAGCCATTCGCACGGACTGATCCGCAGTTTTACCTCCTCTCCGAACTTGGCCAATCAAATACCCTTTGAGCGGCACGCTGATCCGGCGCTTTCGCTTTTCTTTCCAGAATCCGTGTTTAAGGTAACCCCCGCTCTGCTGCAAGCCCCAGAATATGGTCAATTC
Organism: Pseudomonas sp. JZ114; assembly: GCF_051027705.1. NCBI lineage: Bacteria > Pseudomonadati > Pseudomonadota > Gammaproteobacteria > Pseudomonadales > Pseudomonadaceae > Pseudomonas > Pseudomonas sp. JZ114. The sequence continues at coordinate 54,697 of NZ_CP069257.1, read as the reverse complement.
AGCGAGGGTTTTGACTTTATTTATGAGATGGCGGCATTCCAGTTCTATTCAAAGGATCGAGCCAGCCAGATCTCCCATATCAAGCAATTTCTGAAGCCAAGTGGGCTAGTATTTTTTCTAGAAAAGCTCAATCACCCTGACCCAGATGAGTATAACCTACGGGAACGGATCAAGGATGAGGAATTCAAGACCCGATACTTCAGCGAAGAAGAGATCCACTGGAAACGTCAACAGATGCTCGAGCAAATGCATAAATGGCCAAGTCACATTCGAAGAACTTGTCAGCGCTTTGTCCGCACGTTTCAAAAGCGTGCACCTACTCTGGAGCAGCAGTAACTTCTGTGAATTCGTTGCCTCAGACGACCCAGAAAAGGTTAAGCAGTTTGTGGAACTACTAGGCCCGGTAGTTCAGCCATCCGGTTTTTGCTTTGAAGCTGTGCGTCTTGGCGATCTAGGCACCATGCTAAGCGGTGATAAGGCGCTTGTAGATGCTTAACACCGCAGAGCAAGCGATACATCGCAACGCATTGTCCTTGCCCTGTCACAGGGCAGCTCACTACTTGCCTCTATGGCGCGATCGAGCCGTATCCGCTGAAAAAAATCGTCGGCTGAGCAGTGACACATTCGACGAATTGTTTACCGAAGGCTTGCTAGATCTAGTATCGCCACTCGCTCCGATCACACACACCGGTAACTGGCCGACATTAGTAGAAAGCGCGCGTATCGCCGCTCGAGCGTGTCCGTCAACAGGTTGGATGCTTGCGCTAGTCGGCGGTCACGGCTCAATTATACGTCGCCTCCCTTCTACCTGCATCGATCAGCTGTACAACGATGGCCCACGCCAGCTTTTTGTCTCAGCGTCCACCAGCGCCGATAGCCTATTGTCCTTTGAGCCTGAAGGTATACGGGTCGACGGACGATGGCGCTTCAGTTCAGGCATTGAGGATGCTACTTGGCTGATGCTCAACGCACCTTGCCTTACGCACCCCGAAGCTGCTCACACACCACGTTTTCTGGTGCTAGTACCCGCTAATGAAGTTGAAAAGCTTGAGACCTGGGACAGTTGCGGTATGGCGGCAACAGGATCTCACGATGTAATGACCAGCGGGTTAGTAGTGCCCGATGATCGCGTCTTTGCGCTGCATGAGGTGTTCGCCCAGAACCTGTTTGCGCTAACGCCCGACTACATCGATAGGTCGCCCTTGGTTCCCTACCTCACCACATCGATCGTTGGCCCGCTATTGGGCTGTGCCGAGGGTGCTCTTGCGGCGTTTGTAGCGACGTTCAACGGTCCCATGATGATGAAAGATCCTCGGATTTCCGAACAGGCCGCTCACTCGGCCGCGCAGCTATATAGCGCAGAGCTTTTGTATGACTCGCTAATCACTCGGCTGCATGAGGCAGGGGTTAATGACTGGGTTCTAGACACTCAGCATCTATTGCAGCTCAAACGTGATCGCGCCTACTTAGCTCAACAGTGCGTGCAGATTGTACGCCGTCTTGTGGAGAGGCTCGGCGCTTCATCCTTGGCGGCCTGCAACCCGCTTCAGCGCCACTGGCGTGACATCCAAGCGATGGCTGCACACCGCGACGTAGCTTGGTACGAAGCGATGCAGGCCAGCGGTGAAGCCATTCTACGGTCCTCCATTGTAAATGCTCCAGAGACCTGATTTTTCCAATCGGCTATCCCAGAGAGGTTTCAAATGTTCGTTCGAAATAAATCCGATGTTGAGAAAACCCCTTACTTCGTTGAATGGGGCGCCGGGACTAGTCACCGTCTACTTACTGAGCGCGATGCCATGGGCTTTACATTGTGCCACACCGTTGTCCGCGCGGGCACAGAGTCACTTTTGCATTACCGAAACCACTTGGAGGCGTGCTATTGCATCGCAGGAGTAGGTGAAGTCGAGGACATGCAAGGCAATGTATTTCCGATCCGACCTGGAGATATCTATGTGCTTGATCAACATGACCGGCATATTTTACGCGGAGGTAGGGAAGAGGACTTGGTGCTAGTGAGCGTCTTCAATCCGCCACTGCGTGGTGACGAGCGACATAATCTCAATGACAGTTCAGGGTCCGCTTACTAGTGTTTCTTCTGGCCGCTATGCAACATCGCTTACTCTTGAGGATTCTTTATGCGTAAGGATTACCTCGCTTTTTTCATCTCACTTTTTCTATCGAGGTTGGCGGATCAGATACTGTTATTTATTGTGCCGCTGGTGGTGTTCCAGACCACCAACAGTGCTTCATTGGCGGGACTAGCTTTTTTCGTCGAATCACTGCCGCGATTTCTTGTGTTCCCGTTGTGCGGCGCCCTTTGCGACAAATACCCACCCATTAAGATCCTGCACATCAGTCAGATCTACAGGGCGATCCTCTGTGTACTGGCAATGACGCTCTACGTAATCTTTGACGGCATCGGCTGGTTAGTGTTGCTGTCGGCACTGTGCGGAGTACTTACCACGCAAGGCGTCATGGCTCGTGAAGTACTGATGCCGCATATCTTCCAGCACTACAGCTACACTAAGACCTTGTCCTACTCCCAGATCGCCGACCAGACAGGACTGGTGCTCGGGCCTCTGGTAGCGGCATTGATGCTTGAGGTTTGGGCTTGGCATTGGGTAGTGCTTTGGATCGCTGGATTGTTCCTTCTAGCTGACCTGAGCATGCTGGCGTGGCAACGTCTTAGCCGTATCACGCTAGAGGTGTTTGAGCAGCATCAAGACATCTGGCTGCAGCCCTTAAGAATCGCTTTTGGCCATATCCGTAGAATGGCGGAACTGAAAAAGATCATCACTCTAGCGGTAGGAGTTAATCTGATCGTCGGTGTCACTTTGTCTACCTCAGCAGCAATGGTCATTGGCCAGTACGGCGCCGGTAAGGATACCTATGCAGGTCTGCAAGCGGCAGGAGCGGTAACAACAATCGTGATTCTGTTTCTTCTAGCTCGGATTGTTTTGCCTCTGCGAGTACTCGGGGGTGTCGGATATTCAATGATTGCAATTGGGGCATTTATGAGCGCGCTAAGTCCGAACCTGATCGGCTATGTGCTAGGTTTTCTATTGATCGTAGGTTTCGACAAAATGTTCAATGTCTATATGCGCACTATCCGGCAGCGGGTGATCCCAACCCGGGACTTCGGCAAGACGGTAGGCGTGATCACGCTGCTGAACAACATGTCCCAGCCCTTGGCAGGTTTATTGGTAGCTTTTTTAGCTGCGCCATTGGGCACCCAGAATGTCATCTTAATTTTGGCCGTGCTAACTACTCTTCTTGGGGTATTTGCTATGTGGTGGTACGCAAAGGAACGCGGCCGCTTCCCGACCCCGATTTTCGAGGCTGACCAAGAAGCTGGAAAGAAATCCGTATCCGCTAAACGCTAAATCACTCTAGGATATAACCGTAGCGCTTCAGAGCGCTGCGATCCTCGACGAGATCCCTTATACAACATCATCCGAATCTGCGGTTCGTTCTCAGAAAAGATGCTCCCAGTCGCCCGTCATGTCCAAAAATATCACAAGAGCGGCCAAGCCCAGCCGGTCCCGTATCGTGGTCAATGTTTGTAAGCATAGGTACGCTCTACTACTCAGCGATAGCGGCCAAGTCGCTCCTTGCTGTCTACACCCTTACAGGCGATTCGATCGGTGATCTCTCGTTTGCATAGATGCCTGTGACAGCGCTCTATGTCGTAAGCCTCGTCAGCATGAAGTCTCGCGGGCCAACGGCTAACTCCTTCTGGTTTACCTCGAAGCGTTGATAACACATCAACCAGTGGCTCAAACATAACCGAGTCATGCCTATTAGCACCGCTGATATAAAAGGCGAGTGGCGCGCCGTTGCGATCGGTAATTAGGTGCCGCTTGCTGCCAAGCTTGCCCCGAGCCGTCGTGTACATACGTCCCCGGGGCTAGATACGCTGGCGGCATCTATACTGGCTCGGCTTAGATCCAGGCGAACCGCGCCACGCAATTCTTCGAGCAGGACACGGTGCAAGCGGTACCAGACACCACACGCCTGCCATTGCTTAAGACGCCTCTAGCAGGTCATACCACTGCCGTAGCACAGTTCCTGGGGTAGACCTTACCAGGGGATGCCGGTACGCGGAGAAATATGAGGCCATTAAGGGCAAGCTCATCATCCAGAAAAGGGCGGGCGTCTTTGGGTGAGATTTTATGCTCTGGTAATAGCGGCTTGATGCGCTTCCACAGCGCAGCCGTAATCTCTTTGCGATGTCTCATACCTCTATCGTGGACATAGCCAAGCTTAGATTCAAGAGGGTTTTGTTAGCGGCTCTAAATACTCTTCCGGCTGCAATGCAGAAGTTCTAACCTGGACGCCTCATCTGTCAGGTTCATACATCACAGATATTGCTTGCGAAAGCGCTCATACAATTCATGCAGCTCTCGTGTACAGGCGTCTGCATCATCGAGTTGATATAGCTGCGTTCTGGCAGCGTCTACGGCAGCATCATGGAGCTTTCGTGCAAAGGCCAGATAGTCCGCACGCTCCATATCACCCGTCTTTTCCAACACATCACCAACCGCTCCGCTGGCGTTGTCCGTAGGCATCTGCGCTCCTTAATTTCACTACTTCATTGAATTAAGACACGGTGATTCTAACCATAGCACTTTGCTATTAAGCAACGTTTACGTGACCTTTACGAACGGATACATTGACGTGAGGCAAGGGATACAGTGCTTAAACCATAGAGAAACCTTTGAGTAGGATTGCCCCTCACGGCATGGCAAGCTCAACATGCCATTAAGCATGAGCTGCGTAGTGCTTCATTCAAGAGAAGTTACGGTTCAGAGCAGTGCCGGCTGTCAGACCCAGCCAGTTTCAAAGCTCCTTCTGCGGGCACTGTGTAAGCAGCTCCCGCAGTGGGTAGACCATAACCGGATCGATTGCCCAACCGAGCATGAGTGGTATGGAAAGCCTTGCTAACGCTAGCAATCCAGATGTCTCTATCACTGCTTACTGCTAATACGTAGTAGAGGTTGCTGTTGTTACCTGAGAGGTCTATACACCAGGCTGGCCTAGCGTCGCAATCTCAACCGGCACGCCGCTCAAGGTTTTTACAGCCTCATCAATTCTGGTCCAGTCCACTTGAGCGCTCGGCCCCAGATCCGTCCGCTGAATGAGCGCATTGACCAAGGCAGTTTTCTGATCGATCACCGCTGGCTGCCCTGTTTTTGTCGATAACGGCTGGTGGGCTTGGATATAGAGCTTTCCGCCGCTGACACCAAACTCATAGGGCTCATTGATGAAGCGCACTGGGGTTCCTACAGGAACCATGCCTACCAGTTCCGTTATATCCTTGTTGAGCAAGTGAATGCACCCATGGCTGACCTGCATGCCAATCCCAAATTTCTGATTGGAACCATGGATGAGATAGCCCGGCAGGCCCAGGGTCAGCTTGTAGGGCCCCAGCGGGTTGTCCGGCCCGGGCGGTACAACCGTAGGCAGGATGTCACCCTCCGCTGCATGTTCCGCGCGGATGGACGCGGGCGGATACCAGCTAGGGTCCTTGATCTTGCCGGTGATCTTCGTTGTGGTTACGGGCGATCCCCATCCCTCGCGGCCGATACCGATAGGATAAGTAAAGACCGTATGACCGTCTTTGGGGAAGTAGTAAAGACGATACTCCGCCAGGTTTATTACGATGCCTTCACGAGGCCCCGGCGGCAGAATGAAACGGGTAGGCAGTACAATCTTGGTACCTGCCCCCGGCAGCCAAGCATCGACGCCCGGGTTGGCAGCAACCATTGCGTTGTAGCCCAGATCATAGGTGTCATCCAGATCAGCGAACGTGTCTTCGTACTTGGCCTCGATCACCTGAACCTGCCCGATGATGTCCTCACCCGGCGGAGGCAGAGGAAACTCAAGCGCCATAAGCGGACTTGAAAACAGGCTGACCGCCCACGTCATCCCGACCACAGACAAGGCACGTGTCCACATAGGAAGATCCTTCGATAGTACTCGATCAATAAGATGACTATTAGATTGAGCCGGCACGACTTAAGACACACTTAGTAAACAAACATTACTTGACGCTCTTCTACTAAGACCGTCCAGGTGCATCATTTGCACCCCTGTCATTTCATTAATCGGCTCGCGAAGCCGTTTCGCCGGTACACTAGGGCAGTTATTACGCCAGTACGCCTTCATCTTCTCACTCTGTGGCTGGCCGGTCTTAATTCTTTAGCTCAGCGTTTATTCATGTTCTCAAAAATTCCGCTTCAGGATCACGAGCGCAACGCCAAGATGGCGAACCGCCGCGTCTTCGTTTTTTCGGTAATCACGTTCTTTCTGTTTCTCGTCCTGATGGGCCGAATGTATTACCTACAGGTCATCACCTATGGCTACAACACGACCCTATCGGAAAATAACCGTGTTCATGTTCTTCCTATCCCACCGGCTCGGGGCTTGATCTATGATCGCAACGGTGTCGTGATCGCGGGCAACAAGCCAAGCTTTGACCTCACCCTGACCAAAGAGCGTGCCGGAAAGTTGGATGAGGTCCTGCATAACGTCATCAAGACGCTGGATCTTCCTGAGGAAGACCTGGAAGATTTCGAACACGTTGTGCATCAGGTTCATCGCCCCTACCAGCCCATCACGCTGATTTCCGATCTGTCGGAGGAGCAGATTGCCAAGCTGGCCGTCAATCAGTTCATGCTGCCCGGTACGGATGTCGAAGCGCACTTCATTCGCCATTACCCCTACGGTGATGACTTTGCTCATGTAGTTGGTTATGTCGGGCGCATCAATGATGCAGAGCAGAAGAAACTCGACGAGACCAATTACAGCGGCACCGATATCATCGGCAAGACGGGTGTAGAACACTTCTATGAAGACGAACTGCACGGGCAGGTTGGCTACGAAGAGGTCGAAACCAATGCCCGTGGTCGCATCCTGCGTACCTTGAGCCGCACCAATCCGATACCGGGCAAAGACATCACGCTGAGTCTGGATATCAACCTGCAAAAGGCCGCTGAACACGCCCTGGGTGATCGCCGAGGCGCCATCGTGGCCCTCGACCCGAACACAGGCGAGGTTCTTGCCATGGTGAGCAAGCCCAGCTTCGACCCCAACCTGTTCGTCAAAGGCATCAGCTTCAAGGATTATGCCCAGCTGCGGGACTCCATCGACCGTCCTCTCTACAACCGGGTGCTGCGCGGACTTTATGCTCCCGGCTCGACCATCAAGCCGGAAGTCGCCATCGCAGGGCTGGATACCGGCGTGATCACACCGGCCACGCGCATCTTCGATCCCGGTTATTACGAGTTGCCCAATTACGATCACAAATATCGGAACTGGAACCGTAATGGCGATGGCTGGGTGGATCTGGATGCCGCCATCATGCGCTCCAACGACACCTACTTTTATGAGGTGGCCCATCGTCTGGGTATCGATAACCTGCACGACTATCTGTCGCACTTTGGATTAGGACAGCGTGTGTCCATCGACATGGATAGCGAGGCGACCGGCCTGATGCCGTCCCGGGAATGGAAGCGCGCCACACGCCGGCAGATGTGGTATCCCGGTGAGACGCTTATCCTGGGAATTGGCCAGGGCTATATGCAGGTCACACCGCTTCAGCTCGCCCAGGCTACATCGCTGATTGCCAGCAAAGGCGTATGGCATCGACCTCACCTGGCCAAGCTCATAGGTGACTCGCCAATACAGGACCCAAACCCAGTGCCAAACATCAAGCTGCATGACCCGCGCGTGTGGGATGCCGTGAACGAAGGCATGCAGATGGTGATGCATGCCCCTCGAGGCATCGCACGACAGGCTGCTCAGGGGGCGCAGTACCGTATCGCCGGCAAGAGTGGTACGGCGCAGGTGGTCGCCATACGGCAGGGTGAACGGTACGACCGCACCAAAGTCAAGGAACGTAACCGTGACAATGCGCTGTTTGTAGGGTTTGCCCCGGCAGAAGATCCGAAGATCGTGGTGGCGGTCATGATCGAGAACGGTGAGGCGGGAGGCCGTGTAGCAGGCCCTGTGGTGCGGGAGGTCATGGACGCCTGGCTTCTCAATGCAGACGGTCATCTGAAGGAGCAGTACGCGCACAGCCCCAAAAACTCCTCGGATGTACACGGCTAAATCTGGAGTGACCGGGCCGGTTTACGGCCCGGTTTTCTTATTTAGCGTGAAAAACCGGCAGAACGTACTCTGCAATCTCCTCCATCGTCTGGGCTACAGGACGCTGATTACGCCGGAAATGCAGGCCGATATGCTGCACACCGGCCGCCTTCATGGCCTCAAGCTCTTTGATCAGCTCCCGACGCCCCGCCGCAATACCAAAGCGATGTCGCACCAAGGAGGCGTTCGGGTCCGCCAGCAGGTCCAGATGGATAAAGCTTATGTATGGCTTGTCACCGGCAACGCTGCGCCAGAGTGCGCTGCGCTGTACATGCTCAACGGGTGTTCCAGGATAAGCCAGCAAGCCATCCATCTGCTCACCGATCCAGTCCGGCCGCTGTTGGGCCATACCGGCGACTAACAGCGGTAACGGCTCTGCCGGACGGGGCAGCAACCGTATACCCGCAGGCAGTTTGGTCGCGCCCCAATCGCGGAACATACCGATCTGGGTTCGAAACGCATGGCTGCGGCTGTCATAGCTTTTGCCAAACACCGGATACTCCACTGGCCTGTCGCCGCTGGCGACACCTAATAGCAGTCGTCCCTTGCTCAGTTGGTGAATGGTTGCGGCGGACTTCATGGTCAGCATCGGCTCACGCAGCGGCAACACAATGGCGGCCGTACCAAGCAGAATGCGCTCCGTAATACCGGCCAGATAACCCAGATAACTAAACGCCTCGAATACCTGGGCGGCATCGCCAAACTCCGGATCGTATAGCGGCACATCGCGTATCCACAGGGCCCGGTATCCTAGCCGATCCGCCAGCCTTGCCAGTTCAGCATGCGCCTCAAGGTCAGGCTCGCCGGGTAGGCGGCCGGCGTGCTGCCGTGCCAGCCCACCCGCTGCCGTCCAGTCATTATCCAGAGGAAGCTCGATCCCAATGCTGAAGCCTTCGGCAGTCAATGCTCTCAATGCAGATGACATACAAGACTCCTATCAGTGACTTGGCGTGAGTGTAGTGCGGGATGGCATCGCTGCACTCGGGTTACGCTGATCCAATCGGCCACTGAGTAGGGTCAGCCCCAATGCAACCAAGACCACCAGCCCGCCGATCCAGGCCGTATGAATAAGCCCGACCTGCGCAACGATATGCCCACCCAACCAAGCGCCCCCGGCAATGCCTAGGTTGAACGCGGCAATGTTAAGACCAGAGGCCACATCCACCGCCTGCGGCGTATGCTGCTCCGCCTGCTGGACAACATATACCTGCAGACCCGGCACGTTGCCAAACGCCACCGCTCCCCAGACCAGTACGGTTGCCAATGCCAACCAGATATGGCTTGCAGTAAAGGTCAATACGAACAACACCGCAGCCAACAGTGCAAAGATAATCATCAGCGCACGGATAGGACCACGTTTATCGGCCAGCTTACCGCCCCAGATATTACCGATAGCCACCGAGATACCGTATATCAGCAATACCAGGCTGACCGCATTCGCACCAAGCCCGGTGATGTCTTGCAGTATCGGCGCCAGGAACGTAAAGGCAATGAAGGAGCCACCGTAACCCACTGCAGTCATGGCATATACCAGCAGTAGCCGAGGGGCTTTCAGTACCTGCAGTTGCTGCAGCAAAGACGCAGGCTTGCTGTGCTTGATGTCTGAAGGAACAAACATCAGGCTCCCAATAAAAGCCATTATTCCCAATGCCGAAACAGCCAGAAATGTTTCTCGCCAGCCCACATGCTGCCCAATGAATGTGCCCAGCGGGACACCTGTCACCAGCGCAACCGTAAGGCCGGTAAACATGATGGCAATGGCACTTGCCGCTTTCTCCTTTGGCACCAGACTAGTCGCGATGGTCGAGCCGATGGAGAAGAACACACCGTGGGCCAGGCCAGTCACGATACGAGCCAGAATCAGTGACTCATATCCAGGTGCCCGCCACGCCAGAAGGTTACCTAGCGTGAATAACACCATCAGCGCCAGCAGGAGAAACTTACGTGGAACCCGGCCGGTCAGCGCAGTCAATACAGGCGCCCCTACCGCAACACCCAAAGCGTACAGACTGACCAGCAGACCCGCTGATGGCAACGTAACCTGCAAATCAGCTGCAATGGTAGGAATAAGACCGACAATGACAAATTCAGTAGTCCCAATGGCAAAGGCGCTAAGCGTTAGCGCCAACAAGGCAATAGGCATGAAAAAGACTCCGTTGAAGTAGATGAAGCCAGTGTGCGCGTCTTATTCATGCCTAAAAATAGGGTTTCAAGCATATTATTTTTGATTAAAATTCACGAATGAAAACGACCCTCGATGAATTACTTGCGTTTACCACCGTAGTGGATACCGGTTCCATTACCGCAGCCGCCGACCATTTGGACCAAACGGCCTCTGGTGTCAGCCGGGCCCTCAGCCGACTCGAAGAAAAGCTCGACGTCACCCTGCTCAGACGGACGACGCGCCGGCTTGAGTTGACAGAGGAAGGCGAGACATTGCTGACTCAGGCGCGCAAGATCCTGGCGGCCGTTGAAGAAACCGAAGAGCAGATGGCCATACGGCGGCAACGCCCGGCGGGACGTTTGCGCGTGAATGCCGCCTCGCCCTTCATGCTGCATGCACTGGTCCCGCTTGTAGAAGGGTTTCACAAGCGTTATCCCGAAATCGAACTGGAGCTGCACAGCAGTGACCAAATCATCGACCTGATCGAACACCGTACGGACATCGCCATCCGGATTGGTACGTTGAAGGACTCAACTCTACATGCTCGACCGCTTGGCAGCAGCCGGTTACGGGTACTGGCCAGCCCCACTTACTTGAAAGCGAACGGCCAGCCTCATTCCGTTGACGAACTGGATCATCACCAGCTGCTCGGCTTTACCCAACCCGAAAGTCTAAATCAGTGGCCCCTGCGTCACCCACTGGGAGACAGCCTCTCTGTTAACCCTGCGCTCAAGGCTTCCAGCGGCGAGACGCTCCGTCATATGGCCTTGCAAGGCATAGGGATCGTTTGCCTGTCCGATTTCATGACGCAGCGCGACCGAGTCTCCGGTGAGCTGATAGAGCTGCTCTCCCGGGAAACGGTCGAGGCGCGACAACCGATTCATGCGGTTTATTATCGCAACACCGCCCTCGCCTCCCGCATCACATGCTTTCTGGATTACGTGACCACTGCGCTGGGCCAGGAGCCTTGGGCTCAGGTGGGCACACCGCCTTAGAAGGCTCTAACTCCAGCTGGCAAAGCAGCACCCATAACCAAGAACACTAATCGTGTTCTTCTGGTCCCACATGTTCTAGAGCCAGGCACTTCCGCTATGCCCGACCTAGAACAGCGATTATCGGATCAACGGTGTGCTTGCAGCGGGCACAAACCGCCGAGGCAGTGCTAACGTCGCTGTAAGCCCGGATCGTACTCCAATCTCTAGTCCTGGCTTCGGTAGGCGGGAAGCGCTTCGATAGATCAAGCTGCTTGAATATCATTCTTTGCGGTAGTTGCTATCTAACATGACCGATAAATACAGGACTGCGGTAGACGCGGCTGCCATTTTCTCCGAAACCGATCCAGACGGGACCATTACCTACGTTAACGATCAGTTCTGTGCCGTGTCGGGTTACAGCAAAGAGGAGCTTCTAGGCTCCAACCATCGTATTCTGAACTCGGGCCAGCATCCGCAGGAGTTCTACGATAGCATCTGGGCCACCATCACCCGGGGTGAGATCTGGAAGGGAGAGATCTGCAATCGCCGCAAGGATGGCTCCCTGTACTGGGTAAACAGCACCATCGTGCCGATTACGGACGACGAAACCCAGAAAGTCGTCAAATACATCTCAATCCGCTTCGATGTGACCGAGCATCAGGAGCTGCTTCAAGCACTGCAGTGGCGGGCGTCCCATGACGTGTTGACTGGCCTGCCTAATCGGGCATTGCTGCATGAACGCCTGGGCATGGCTATTTCCTCAGCTCGCCGCCATCACCGCCTACTCGCGCTGGGCATGCTTGATCTGGATGGGTTCAAGATCATCAATGATACCTACGGGCATGCCATCGGGGATCGCCTGCTGGTAGAAGTGGCCAATCGATTGCACGAAACGCTCCGTGAGGAGGATACATTGGCCCGAATGGGGGGCGACGAGTTTGTCCTGATCCTCAACGACATCCAACTGCAAACACTCCCCATCAGCCTGCGCCGCCTACTCGAAACGCTTTCCCAGCCCTACGAGATTGATGGCCAGAGTCTGGAGATTGCCGGCAGCATCGGCGTTACTATCTACCCCAATGATAACGAGGATCCAGATACCCTTTTGCGCCATGCCGACCAGGCCATGTATCAGGCCAAGCAAGACGGACGAAACCGCTTTCAGATTTTTGATGTGCCAACCAACAACGAAGCGCGGGCAGCCTCCCTGATGCTGGCACGTCTGGAGCAGGCCCTGATGAGGCAGGAACTGCGCTTGTATTACCAACCTAAGGTCAACCTGCAGACCGGCAAGGTTATCGGATTCGAAGCCCTGCTACGCTGGCAGAGCCCCTATGAGGGATTGGTTCCTCCGCTTCAATTCCTGCCTTTCGTCGAACGCAATGACCTCATCGTGGAGATTGGTGAATGGGTCATCGATCAAGCCCTGCGTCAAATCAAGCAGTGGAGTCTCCTGGGTCATAGCTGGCCGGTGAGTGTCAATATTGCTGCCCGGCACTTTCAGAAACCCAACTTTGTCGAGCGCCTGCGGACGATACTGGACCGGCATCCGGAAGTTTCACCAAACCTGCTGGACATCGAGATCGTCGAGTCGACTGCCATCGAGAACATGGAGCATGTCACGCATTGCCTGATGGCCTGCCAAGCCATGGGCGTAACCTTTTCACTGGATGACTTTGGGACGGGTTACTCCTCCCTGAGCTACCTCAAGCGCTTGCCCGCCCAGACCATTAAAATTGATCAATCGTTCGTGCGCGACATTTTGACTGACAAGGAAGATCTAGCCCTTTCCGAAGCCATTATCGGTCTGTCCAAGGCCTTTGACCGAGAGGTACTGGCCGAGGGCGTCGAAACGCGCTCTCAAGGCAAAATGCTGCTTGAGATAGGATGCCAGCTGGCCCAGGGATATGGCATCGCCCGGCCCATGCCTGCCGATCAGGTCTTGAAATGGGTCGAACATTATTCCCGGTCGCCTTCCTGGGAAGGTGAGAGCCAGCAAGATTTGAGTCCATAAACAGACCGTACGCTTTTACAGCAGCCAGCGTATCGGAATGTGTTTCACCTCTATGACACCTTCATCAGAGCAGCATGGCACACGCAGTTGCGATATCGGCCTTATAGTTTTAAAAATCGAAATAATCCATTCACTAGCAGCCTAATTATTTCCCAATTCAAAGCATTGCATAATGGACACATCAACCCACACGAGTCACCGCAATGACCATTATGAAAGCTGCCCTTGTCACCACCACGCTCCTTCTCGCTGCTCAAGGTGCCTCCGCTGAAGAATCATCCCTGATGCAGGACAAACTACTGATCAAGAATCAGCAAGCCATCCTAATGCAGAAGGAAAAAGCAGAAGCGTCCGCTACCGCATCCGTCAAGCAGGCTGACCCGCAGAAGAAAAACTGCTGAAGTCAGTACTGTGACCAGAAAGATACGTTGGAGCCAGCGACTGTAGTGCTCCAGTGCTCCAACGTGTCGTTAGTTGCAGGCGTCTAGGCTAATGACGACAAGCGGGCAACAAAGGAATAGGTTCAAAAACTGGCTTTTCATTATTCGCTTTTAATACTGCAATCCCGCTCGGTTTGAGGTAATACCTGCTCACGCTTCTATCTGGTCACCTTTTTGATGGGCACACACACAGAAATAATCGCCTCTTTACCTACCGACCGGTAGGTAGCTATTATGATGGCTTGAACAGCTAGTACTGCCACTATTGAAGGCTCCAGTTATGAATCGCTCTCCCGCTGCCGACCGCATTGTTTCAGCAGCCGTCACTCACTTTGCCCACCGCGGTTATGACGCCTCGTCTCTTGCCGACATCGCTGAAGCGGTCGGTATTCGTAAAGCCTCTCTGTACGCGCACTTCGATAGCAAGGACGATCTGTATATGCAGATCTTTGCAGAGGCATTGCGCATGGAGCAGGACATAGCGCACCAGTGTTTTGTATCGGAAGAATCCAAAACCCTACCCGGACTCACCTATTGCACCAACCTGATCGCGCGCTACGATGAGTCCGATTACCTTAAGTTTCTGTTACGTGCAGGCTATATGCCGCCAGCCGTTTTGGCGGTACCTATCTACAGCGGCCATGAAACTTATCTCGCACAACTGCAGGAAGCCTTTACGGGTCGCCTGAGAGCCTGGACCGATACCCCAGACACTTTGGCAGATGAAGATGTTCGGCTCTATAGCCACGCGTATATCGGAATAGTCGACAGCCTTCAGGTCAAGCTGGTCTATACCGATACTGCCCATGCAGCCGTACGACTCACGGCACTGGAGCGCATGCTATCGAACGCCTTGGCAACTGCAATCAAGTCGGGGGCAGTGGCATGAGCCGGATATCAGCTACACGAGACGCCAACACGATTGGCCTGGCGCTGGTGCTCCTGCTCGCGCTGGTCACTGCCCTGGATGCGATGGCTATCGACATGTATCTTCCTGGGATGCCCGCTATGGCAATGGATTTGCAGGTCTCAGAGGGTCGTATTCAACAAACACTTTCCATCTTCCTGGCAGGCCTGGCGGTTGGTCAGGGCGTTTATGGTCTGCTGCTCGACAGCTTTGGCCGACGTACCCCTTTACTGATCGGTGTCGGTATATTTGTTGCCGGCTCTGCCCTTGCCGCGCTGGCCCCTTCGATAGAGTGGCTCATGGCTGCACGTTTTCTGCAGGCCTTGGGCGCAGCGGCTGGTCTGGTGACGCCACGAGCCATCGTCGCCGACCTTTGCACCGTGAAGGAATCCGCACGCATTTTCTCACTGCTGATGCAGGTGATGATGATCGCTCCAATCACCGCGCCCCTATTGGGTGGGTTCTTTCTTGAGCACGGTAGCTGGCGACTTATTTTCTGGTGCCTATGCGGCCTTGGTCTCGCCGGGTTTGTATGGAGCCTTGCGGTTCTGCCCGACTCTCAGCCCAAAGCCCAACGTGCGCCGCTGAATGTTGGCCGAATCATGTCTGCTTACGTTCGACAGATGCGCCGGCCAAACGTGGATGGAGCACCCGAGCGATTGCATTGGCTGGTATGGGATTACATGCGCTGGCAGGAGCCGGGCTGTTTTTACTGGCTCAGGCAGGGCATGCAACGCTAGAGATCTATGGCAGCCTGCTCGCACTCGCAATCGGTGCGCTGGGTCTGGTCTTTGGCAACCTTACCGCACTGACCATGGCCGATGCAGGTAAGCAAGCCGGCATTGCATCTGCACTGATGGGCGTCATGCACTATCTCATGTCTGCCGGTGTGGGTTATGTGGTGAGTTTTGCAGCCGCCGGCATAACTTCGCTTCCAGCAACCATAGGGATCTGCGGTGCACTGGCGCTGGTCTTGTGCGCGTCTATACGCTCTGGTCATGCCATGGAAGAAGCCTCTTCGCACTGAAGTCGCATGGCAAGCAAAGGGTCTTGTTATTCAAGCTTCACCTGACATCAGGCGAAGCAGCAATAGCGTTCCATCCAAAAGGACATCACCATGAACATTATGTATAAGCTGAGTGTTGCGGGTCTTGGTCTGGTCATGAGTGGCATTGCGTTGGCGCAGCCACCTCGAGACCTGACAGCTGAAGAAGCCAACCGGACGTTGGTCCTTACATTTTACGATCAGTTCTTCAATCGTCATGAAACAGCCGAGGCCGCCACAGTGATTGCTAATAACTACCGGCAGCACAACCCTGAAGTACCGGATGGGAAGGCACCTTTTGTGGACTATTTCACAGGCTTCTTCAAGGACAATCCCAATTCAAAGGCCAAGGTTGTACGCAGCGCTACCGAAGGGGATCTGGTGTATCTGCACGTACATTCCACTAACGGGACGAATGATCGAGGCCAGGCGGTGGTAGATATATTCAAGGTCGAGAAAGGCAAGATCGTCGAGCATTGGGATGTCATTCAGGATGTCCCTGAGCAGGCTGCCAACGAAAACACCATGTTCTAGCGACCGTTAATAGCCGTTGATGAAAGAATCAACGGCCTGCTTGATGAAAAGGGCACACCCGTGCCCTTTTCTACATCGCTGGCTCAGGAAAGATCAGGCTCGAACAGCTTGCGCTTCATGTAGACCTTTACCCAGAACGCCGCAACAAGGCTGACCACCAGCAGAATACCGCCGGTAATCTTGTAGACCTGCTCGGTTATCTCTGGCGAAGGTGAATTATGGAGCGCGACATAGCCCATCCCCAGAATGCCCAGCAATTGAGGCAATGGGTAAAACGGTGTCTTGTAGGGGCGAGCGTGCTCAGGCATGCGCCAGCGAAGAACGATCACATTGATATGAGCTACCATGTAAGCCAGCAACCAACTGGTAGAGGCAGCAATGACCAGGGTGATGAGCGATTCAATGCTGCCGAGCAATACTGGCAGGGAAACAATTGCAGAGAGAAAAAGAATCGCCACCCATGGCGTTCCAAAGCGCTTGCTCACACACTTGAACTGCGGAAAAACCTGGCCGTTCTCAGCCATCCCCTGCAGCATACGTGCAACCGCGGCAAGAACCGTGTTGATGGTACTGCACGTTGCGGCACAAGCCATGACTGTCGCAATCAGCAGACCTGCCTTGCCAAACACCGCATTCGCATAGTCAAGATAAGGCAGCGGTGAAGTAGTCAATGTCTCCACGCCGAGATAGTAGGACGCACCGACGGCAAAGGTCAGAAAGATCGCCAGCATTACCAGCAGCGACAGGAACATTGCACGAGGAATATTGCGTTCAGGTCGATGGACTTCTGCAATCATGGGACAGATGAATTCGACGCCTACCATCAACCACATGGCCAGCGCGACTAATCCCAGAAAGCTTCCATCCCGGATAGAGACAAAGCTCCAATCCACTCCGGTTTCCGTAATATCCGGGTGCGGTGCCACAAACCCCGTTACGGCAGACAAGCCAATCAGGACCAGAGCGCCTACCAAAATAAAGGCCAGCATGTTCTGCACCCGAGCAAACACATCGGCCCCCACCAGATTGGTAATCGTCAGAATGATCAGAATGGCGATAGGCACTACCTTGGGCGGAAACAGGCCAGGCAGCAATTGACCGACAATAGCATCTACCAGAAACATCTCCACAGGCAGTGCCAGCATTGCGACCACGACATAACCAGCAAATACCGCCACGATAGCGGGAAAATGACCAATCGCCTTTTGCGTGTACGTAGCCAACGTCCCGGCCTGAGGATACATCAGGGACAATTCGGAGAACGTCATGGCATTGAATAGCGCAAGCGTAAATGCCATGATCATGGCGGCAATGAACCCCATCCCGCCCAAGCCAATCCCCTGCGTCGCTGAAATCATCGACCCCTGCACGATGACCACACCGACGCAGATCGACATCATGGTGAGAAAGCCCAGCTTTTTCCTTATGGGTACTGTTGTTCCGGTAGAAACATTGGCGTTCGCAAGCACTGAAGCACTTTTCGAATTCATAGTGTCACCCTCTCCGCATCATGGCGTTGAGCATTAACTGCTGCGCTGCAGGACGATGTGCCTACAGATGCCTTCTACTGTGAGGCACAGCCGCCAGGATTACTTGTCTCTGGATGCCGCCCTTTTTGCATGAGGGTGTCAGCTTGATCGTACAGCCGTTGACACGGCCATGAGCCATTACTACGCCTTCAGCGAATCGATGGTGAGCGCGCACGGGCAACAATCTGAAAATGGCCTGGGAGATAGAAGATGCCAAACAATCGACCTGCCTGTTACAGACTGGTCATGCGAGTCTTGCGGCTATTGTCATGTCGAAACCTGATTTTGGAACGTCATGGTCACTCACGGTCAGCACAAGTGCTATTGAAACATTTGCATTAAGGCCTAGAGCTAATTCTTTAAACCAGTAAACCGCATCGTTTCCACCCTTTAGAGCGATAGCCTGATCCTGGCTACAGGCAGAGAATCAGAATTCAGTTCGTCCCGGTCAACTGTCATGGAAAGGATGGAGCGCGCTATGTTTGGCCATAAACCACTTGTCGTCACTGCCCTGTTTTCAATCAGCCTTAGTGCTTTAGCGGAAATGAATACAGCAGAACTTACTCAGGAAGGGGATTATCTTTCTGCATCAATCGAACAAACGGCAACCAACAGCCAAGCCACTGTTTATCAGCAAGGCTCAGATAGCACTGTCACTCTTCGGCAATTACAAGGCGACGGCAATCAAGCCGTAATTGTGGCACAGCAGTTCTACTATAGTCAGGTCGACCTGCTT
Source organism: Pseudomonas sp. JZ114 (assembly GCF_051027705.1). NCBI lineage: Bacteria > Pseudomonadati > Pseudomonadota > Gammaproteobacteria > Pseudomonadales > Pseudomonadaceae > Pseudomonas > Pseudomonas sp. JZ114. The sequence goes on along the minus strand of NZ_CP069257.1, from coordinate 36,200 downwards.
CAGAGTGGCGATAACAACCGGGCCAATATCCAAAACATCCGCTCTGACAATCGCTTAACTGCATCACAAGTAGGCGCTAATAACCAGCTCCTCATACCTTCAGCTAAATATATTTATGGATACGGGTCCACAATACGTAGCGATACTCAAGGCGATGACAACAACGTCACTATCGAGCAAGGTGCCGAACAAAGCAGTATCGACTACGATGTGATTGGCAATGCCAATACCGTTCATGTTGATCAAGCCACCATATCTGAGACCATTACCGGCACTATGATTGGCAATGGTAATGCTGCCGATATCCAGCAAAGCGGGCAATATAACGGCTCGATAAGGCTGGACCAAGAGGGCGATTTCAATACCGCCTTCATAAACCAGGCCTCGTACGAAGGTGCCAGCCACACAGTCGTGTCTCAAACCGGGACATTTAATGATGCCCACGTGGAACAGTTACGACACTATGCGGGCAGTAACACGACGCTGACCCAGACAGGAACTGGCAATAGCGCCCGCGTCATTCAATAAGCTATTCGCCCAAGCGGACGCTCAAGTCACTACCGCTGAGTATGGCCATAAGCAAAACGGCCATGCTCATATTCATTCAATTAATACTCCCTTATCTGTGTCAGCAATTACCGATGCAGGGCGAGAAGTTCGCCCCACGCTAAAAACCCTGTTCATCACGGGATACGCCGAAAACGCAGCTATTGGTAACGGCCACCTTGATCCTGGCATGCAGATACTGACCAAACCTTTTGCAATCGACATGCTTGCTGCCCGGGTAGGCGAACTGATGAACGCCTGACGTTTGCAGGTACTGATAGCGCACCGTTCAGTCGCGCTAGACCCATCTCTCCAGATTCCCTCCGCATGAGGCAGGCGAACCCTTTCCTCTACCAAAGCCGCTTTGAATAGCCGTCAGGTCTCAAGAGGAGCGCTCCAGGAATGATCTGTGTGGCAGCAGGCCTACACGCCAGGAAATCTGATGACCATTACATTGAACGAGCATGCTGCGCTCACGATACGCTTCGCGGGAGGAAAGGGTTTCCGCCTCTTCCTCTGTGATGCCATCCAGACGGTTGCGGCTAATCACACGATAACTCTCATCTCCACACAGTAGCGCCGCTTCCGAATGGCAGGACGACCAATGGCCTAACAAGCCGTTGCACTCCACGGCGTATCCAGCTGTTCCGTCCTGCAGATAAGCCGTCTGGGAAGTGGCACAGCCTGACAACAGGATCAGTCCGGACAGCAAGGCGCCCATGCTGGCGTTATGAAAGAGAGATGAGAGAGTCATGGCTGAGTGCTCAGGTGGGTATGAGCACTATGGTAGGAGGCAACCTGACACTCAAAAAATTGTTTGCCGAGATACCTTCTATTACGTTGAAAGATAGTTATCTCTCAAGTCCGGCCCCTGCGTCAGTCACCTCATTCAATCTGGCACCTACTTAAGGAGTTGCTCAGAATAAACCGCAGCAGCTCTCTTACTAAGCTAGCTGCTTACAGGACGAGCAAACGTCGAAGCGGCCTGTCCACACATTGTTATAATGGCTATAAAGACGATATTTACTGGGCGCCCTGATTGAATGGAAGCGATATATAGTGTCGGCCCAGCTCCGTCAGCGTGCCGTCATTGGCCAGGAGACTCGAGTGATGCACATCATTATCGACTCGACCGGAAAACCAGGCATAACGAAATACATCGGAACGGGATTCTAGCAGGGCGACCATTTCGGTCATCTGCTGCTTCTGTTTTTCTACGGAGTCGATCTGCGCTCCGTCAGGCAAGGAATGCCAATTCGCAAATTCAGTAACCCAGAACGGCCGACCATAGCGGGCAAGGCGATCAAGCATTCCAGACAGCCCATAGTCGTACCAATGAAATGCCAGATAATCGATTTGCGGATCTCGACCCGCGTGGGCCGAACTGTACGCAGCAAAAAAGGCGTCGAGCCACGCAACCGGGTCTGAATAGCCTGAAAGAGTGCCCCAATTCATTGCCGGACCCACCAGCTTGACGCCCGTGTTGCGGGAGATGGACTCGAGGCGAGGCCACAGGGCGGCCGCTGCCTGGGGCGTCAAATTAGCTTGATCAACCAGATTGGGTTCGTTGATCACAAGCAGATAACGTATGGTGGGATGAGCTGTCAGATACATCTGCAACTCTCCCTCATTAAAGTTTTCATTCCATACCATGGGAATGAAATCCATTTTATATACGTCCGCATAGTTATAAGCACTTACGGCATCACTAGGACGAGGGCTCCAGTTGTACCACCAACTTATCCCCGAAGATAACGCACTCATATCCTTTCCAGAGGTTAGATCATATGCAATGCCCCGTTTAGGACTTTTACTAGATGGGTCCGTTTGAATCAAAGGTGAACCTACAAGCGTAACGAGTATGCCCAGCGTTACCGCTAGTCGCCGTATAAAAGATCCCATCCCCTCTCCTTGTACAAATGCCTCAGGAGTGCCATTTCAAGCAGTATCTCTGGAGCGTAGGCGAGTGTAGTTCTCTGTCAACCTGACGCTCAACTGGTCAGTTTCAGCAGATTACGGTGAGACTTTTATAGTCTAGTCACCTTACCTATTCAAAGTAGGTCCAAGTCTCGCTATAGCACAACCAAGTTTAATCATTACAACGACATACCCGTATAAATAGTTGACTAAAGCTGCCATTCTATTAAATCAATAATATATCCAGCAGTAGCCTTTATATATTTTATACCGCTTGAATATACGCTCTTAAAGATATGCCCTTAAACATCGATATACATGATCCTAAGCGAATACCAAGTCTATTCGTTGTATCCAGTACGATGGGCAGGTATCTTGATCTTCGTTGACTTATGCTCGCTTACTGCATCATGAAAGAGCAGATACGGTTTCATCATAAAGCTACTGTTCTGTCATACTCGGTTGAAACGCTTCAAAGCGATTGAGTCAGTCTGATGCAGTCATACCCGCGGCTGCCCCTCAGTCAGGGCGTTGATTTCCAGCCATGCCGAGTGCTTCTGCTCTTTCGCTAGCCTATAGCCTGGCGCAACTGGAAACGTACTGCTGGTCAGGCGGTCCCATCATCACATTTGACGACCGCACTTTATTAGCTCCGGCCAAGGAAACTGTCATGAGTGATACCACTTACGTCCCACCCAAGATCTGGAAACCTACCACTGCCTCAGGTGGTACCTTTGCCAATATCAATCGCCCCGTAGCCGGGCCAACACATGAAAAGGCTCTTCCGGTTGGTAAGCACCCCCTGCAGTTGTATTCGCTGGCTACGCCAAACGGCGTAAAAGTCACCATCATGCTGGAGGAATTGCTTGCCTTGGGCCATACCGGCGCCGAATACGATGCCTGGCTGATCAAGATTGGCGAGGGCGACCAGTTCTCCAGCGGCTTTGTCGAGGTCAACCCTAATTCAAAAATCCCTGCTCTCGCCGATCACGGCGGTGACGCGCCTGTTCGAGTATTAGAATCGGGCGCCATTCTTGTCTATCTGGCCGAAAAGTTCGGTGCCTTTCTACCAACCGACACACTGGCACGTACCGAAACCCTGAACTGGCTGTTCTGGCAAATGGGTTCGGCCCCTTTCGTAGGCGGCGGCTTTGGGCATTTTTATGCCTATGCTCCAGAAAAGCTCGAATACCCCATCAACCGTTATGCCATGGAAACCAAGCGCCAGCTCGACGTGCTGGATCGGCAGCTGGCCGAACGTCGTTACATTGCAGGCGATGAGTACACCATTGCCGACATGGCCATTTGGCCCTGGTACGGCGTTCTTGTACAGGGTGGTCTATACAATGCCGCCGAGTTTCTCTCGGTGCAGGACTACACTCATGTGCAGCGCTGGGCAGCTGACATTGCCAAACGCCCCGCCGTGATTCGTGGACGTAAGGTCAACCGCACATGGGGTGAAGAGACAGACCAAGTACCCGAGCGGCACGACGCGTCGGATCTGGACTGATCATCAGCAGCGTCGGCCATCTGATGGCCGACGCCACACGCAAGCAAACGGCTCTGCTTTCAGTCACCGTCCTGCTTGTTTTGCCTTAAACACCGCTCGCCGAAATGTTGCACAGTTAAGCCCAACACATTATCAAGTGCTTCTGCTAGAGCTGCATCCCTACCGCCAGTCGGTTGAACGCATTCATCAGCGAAATGGCAAAGGTTAGATCGGAAATTTGCGCATCGCTAAAATGTTCTTTCAGCGGCTGGTATACAGCATCGGGCGCACCCTGGCTGGAGACATGGGTAAGGATCTCCGCCCAGGCAAGGGCGGCCTTTTCCCGCGCATCAAAGTGCTCGCTGATACGCCACCCGGCCAGGCAATCAAGCTTGGCCTGAGCCATGCCTGCTTCACGTAGCGCTTTGGCATGTTTACCTAGGCAATAGGCGCAGCCGTTAATCTGTGAAACACGTAAATAGACAAGCTCCACCAGCGAAATGCCAAGTGAACCCTTGACCAGGGCATTATTGGTAGTCAGTAAACCTTCATAGGCGGCTGGCGATAAGGTAGCGAAAGGAAGACGCATCTGGCTCATGAAACTCTCCTGCCATGAACTATAGATCGAGTTAATTTTCAATTGGCGATGACGCTAACGTGTGAAACAAAGGCTCCCGAGCTAGCTGCTAGCGCGCGCTGGTCAAGGCTTCACGTGCAGTGTCAGCACCCGATGCCAGCCCCTCGAGATAGTAAAGTGCACATCGAATAAGGCAATGGTATTCAGGACGTGACGCAGATAAGGACTCAGAAAATCTGGCTGACGCGCCCGGGAGCCTAGATGAAAACCTCTAGAGCTGCCCCATCCTCCCCCTACGTCAGCTGCATCGCCGCCCCAGGACAGGCCTGCCCAGACTCTTTGACCAACCCGCCTATCGTAAGCGTAATGCTATCGAGCAGCTCTTTAACTGGCTTAAGAAGCATTGTCGAACAGTCACCCGTTTCGAGAAGCTCACCAGCAGCTTCTAGGCCATGATTTCTCTGGCTTGCTTACGGATTTGCTTGAGAAAACCTTTTTCAGACAGAGCCTACAAGCCACATGGTTTGCTCACGCCTGAATTCGACCCGCTCACTGGTTCCAAATACATGCGATAACTGCATCAAACAGCTATTCATCAGTCATTTTTTACCTTTGATAAGCCAGGAGTAGATTTAAAACACACCTGGAATAATGTGACATCTATCACATTAGATATTGATTACATCGGGCTTATCCATTTTCGTTCAATCAGCCTCCTGGTTAGTTGCGCCTTTCTTGGCTGTATCTAACTGGCTTCGCAAGGTCAGACTGCTATGCCACTTTTACGACCCAGGCCGTTAGACACAACAGGCAAGCCCTCGGATATAAAAATTATGACTCCTCAACTTCACCCTGTTGAAAAGGAGCGCCTAGAGGCGCTTCATTCACTTGGCCTGCTCGATAGTCAAAAGGATGAGCGTTTTGAGCGGTTTGTTCGGCTTGCCAAGGCCTTGTGCGATGTACCTATCGCAGCGGTGTCGCTAGTAGATGTAAATCGGCAGTGGTTCTTAGGGTGCGCTGGACTTGGAGTCAGTGAAACGTCTCGCGAAATTTCGTTTTGTGGCCACGCAATTTTAGAGAAGTCAGTTCTTTATATCCCTGATACCAAAGCCGACCTGCGTTTCGCCGATAACCCCTTGGTCACTGGAGACCCCTACATTCGGTTTTATGCAGGTTGCCCCTTGTATATGCCAGGTTATCTACCTATCGGCACGCTCTGCATTATTGATACTCATGCCAGAACATTAAAACACGACCAAATGATGCGCTTACGGGATCTGGCTAACTGTCTCCAGCGCGAAATCATAATGCACAAGCTCATACAAGACATTAGTCTACTAACCAATAGTCCGGCGTTGGCTGCATTGAGCGAGCCTGCTTACAACTTGAATGATGAGAGATATTAGCTGCGCGTTCGACCAGCGCCAGTAGAACTGTTGCGCCCTGGCCGTGTCATTGGTCAGCTGCACAGCTTGGGCTGCGGGAAGGCTCAGGGCGCAACAGTTACTTTGCCAGATCCTAAGCAGACCGGCATGCACGGCCCGCCAGAGCACCGTTACTCGAAAGGGGCCATTTTGAACCTGCCCTACTCCATCGATGACACGCGCGTGCTGATCCAGTACGCCCTGCACGGACTGAAGCACATCTATCAGGATGGGCTATGCTTACGCCAAGTTTGAAATCCTCCTGACAAGCCTTAAGCAACGTGACGAATATTCCATGGGGCTATTCCAGCCCGAGCAGTCAGCAGGTGCCGACCGGCTCGGAGCGAGTTACGGCTGATCCCGACTGAGCTATGTGGCACTAGTTGATAAACCAGAACTACACCAGACGGCTGGATCAATCATGGACGGTGCGCAGCTAGGTGATGTTTATACATAGGTGATCACTTTGAATCGAGCCGCAGAGAAACCGAGAGGGCTTCAGATCAACCCTCCTGCGGAACGGTCCAAAAAATCTGGACGTTCCCATCATCACGAAAAGCCAAGGTTACGTTATCGGTTTCCTCAAGCTCCGCCATGATCTGCTCCCACACCTCATCCGGATCGCTTTCGAGCCGCTCAAGCAGGGCTGTTTTTGCGCGCTGTGCGGCTGGACTGTTGATAACCCGCTGAAGACGCATAGCAAGTAAGTCATAGGGTTTAGGGGTAGGTGGAGAGGACGTGGTTTTTTTAGCCATACGCATAGCCCAATACTGTATACATTTACAGTATTATATCTGTGGTGTGGAGATCAAGCCGTTTCATGAACCAGCTCCCGAGCGTATGTAGTTACGCGACTGATGCTCATCCTGTATGTGGCTGTCCTCTCACAGGACGTTCGGCCCTCCACGAAGTTATTAACCTAAGGAGTGATTACACACTTTCGGGTGTACTGATATACGGCGCAAGCGCATTTCGCCTCATTGGCAGTTGCCCCGGTGCAGCAAGAGCCGCCCTTACCAATTCATGCACAGCATCCTGCGCCATGACGCCGAGCGGATGCGACAATACCGCCTGGACGAGACCATCCTTCAAGGCAGCCTGGGTAAGAGGCGTCAGATCATGACAGACCACTACGGGTAAGCGTCCTTGCCGCTCGCGTACCTCCCTGAGCGCACGCAGTACCCCTTCTATCCCTCCTCCCGCCACGTACAGCCCTGCCAGATCAGGCTGGCCTCTTAATAAATCCAAGGTGTTCTCATAAGCGAACATTTCATCTTCCAGCGTAAGCCTGGGCACCAGAAGTTCCCACTCCCCGGCCCGCTCGCTCAAATAACTTCGAAAGCTCATTTCACACAGCTCCTGACACTGGAAGCGCTGAGTGCCGATCAATAGCGCTACCGCCCCTGGCTGGCGAGCCAGCTGGGTAATGAACCAGCCGGCTGTACGTCCCGCCCGGCGGCTATCCAACCCTACATAACCTGCACCCGCAGAGGCTGCCAAATCAGACACTAGAGCGATTACAGGCATACCCTCTGCGCGCAAGGAGGCCACCGCTTCGCATACCTCACGGTGATCAGCTGCAACGACACCTAGTGCATCTACCTGACCACGCAACGCTAGAATCCGCTGCGCCGTGGTAGAAGGGTCGAAGTCATCCAGATAGGTAATCACAACCCTTACCTGTGCCTTGAGCGTAGTGGCGGCTGCCTCGGCCAGCGCTTCGGCTAACCCTTGGTAAAACGCCACGCCCTGCTTCATAAGCAGAAAGCCCAGCCGCACGATGGGCCGCTGCCCTGCCAGATGCTGTTCGATAATGCCCCGTGCATGAAAACCCAGTTGAGATGCGGCATCAGCGATACGCCGCGCTGTGTCTGCACGCACTCTGGCTCTCAGATTGATGACCCGGTCCACTGTTGACAGGCTGACCCCTGCCAGACGGGCTACATCTTCCATAGTAGGGCGACGCGACGAGACACTAGAAGGCTCTGACATGCGTGGATTACCTAAGCCGCTTGTTTGACAGGTTTTGATAGGTTCCGTCGCGACTATAGCACCTGCTACTAGCAAAGAGGCCCTGCGCTGCAGGCTACTCCATTAAAAATGGATTGGCTTACACGCTGTTTGTAGCATAGCTGTCTTAAGACTTATGCGTTCTCTTTTCGATAGTTAAGTCCACCAGAAAGACTTCAATGCCTTCCTAAATGGCATGCGTGCGTTTCTGCCAGGAAATGAAAGTCTACTCTATTTGTTTGAAAGGTTTTGACAGATAACGCCATCCCTTCTCTAGCTTTACTTTTCTAGGCCTTCTAGCCTTTCGATCACGTGCTACAGCCCCGTCATAACAACAAGCCTCGGAGCGCAACATGGCCATAAAAATATCCACTGCCCCTTGCTGTTGGGGTGTTGATGACGTCAACAATCCTTTTCTTCCCCCTTGGCAGCATGTACTGCACGAAGCCTCGCAGGCCGGTTACCGTGGGATTGAACTAGGTCCTTATGGATATCTTCCGCTAGACGTTCACACAGTCGGTGATGTTCTGACCGCACATGATCTGCATGTGGTTGCCGGAACTATCTTCGATAACCTTGTCGACCCTCGAAACCTGTCAAATCTTCTAGAGCAGACGCACTCTATTTGCTCCTTACTTACGCACCTACCCATTATCGAGCAGGAGCCCGGCCAACGTTTCCGTATGCCCTATCTGGTTGTAATCGACTGGGGACATGAAGAACGCGACTATAACGCCGGCCATTCTGACCGGGCTCCGCGTCTCCCCCAGCAGGACTGGCAGCACATGATGAGTCACATCCGTACCATAGCCGACCTCAGCTGGAAGGAATACGGCGTGCGAACAGTGATTCACCCGCACGCCGGTGGCTATATCGAGTTCGCCGATGAGTTGGCGCAGCTGGTGGAAGATATTTCCGACGATGTTGCGGGTCTGTGCCTGGATACAGGCCATTTGTATTACGCCGGCATGGACCCGGTAACGACGCTCCGCCAGTACGGAAGTCGCCTTGACTACCTGCATTTCAAAGATATCGACCAGGCGATATTCGATCAGGTCATGGATGAACGCATTAGCTTCTTTGATGCTTGTGCCAAAGGGGTCATGTGCCCAATTGGACGCGGCGTCATCAACTACCCTGCCCTATACGAACTCATTCAAACACTGGGTTATCAGGGCTACATCACCGTCGAACAGGAGCGCGATCCACGCAACGCCAAGGGCACCCTGCACGATGTTGCGGCCAGCCGCAGCTATCTCTCTACGATCGGTTTCTAACCCACTCTGCTAAAGGACAATAACAATGATTAATGGCAGCAAGCGTATCCCCCACCCCATCCGCTGGGCCATGGTAGGAGGCGGTCGTGATAGCCAGATCGGCTACATTCATCGTTCGGCCGCCTTGCGTGATCAGAACTTTGCCTTGGTAGCTGGAGCATTCGATATCAATCCTGAACGCGGCCTCAAATTTGGCACAACACTAGGTGTCGATCCTGAACGCTGTTACCCAGACTACCTCAGTCTGTTTGAACAGGAGGCCCAGCGACCAGATGGTATTCAGGCGGTATCCATCGCCACACCCAATGGCACGCATTACGCTATTACCAAGGCGGCGCTGGAGGCAGGCTTGCATGTAATCTGTGAAAAGCCCCTGTGCTTTACAGTGGCGGAAGCTGAAACATTGCGTGAAGTAGCTTTGGCGAAAAATAGAATCGTAGGCGTGACCTATGGTTACGCCGGCCATCAACTGATCGAGCAGGCCCGCCAAATGATTGCCCAAGGCGAACTGGGCGAAATTCGGATGGTACACCTGCAATTTGCCCACGGCTTTCATAGTGACTGCGTAGAGTTACAAAACGGGGCCGCCCTATGGCGTATGGACCCGCGCATAGCGGGCCCTAGCTACGTGCTAGGCGATATAGGTACCCATCCGCTGTATATTTCAGAAGTTATGTTGCCTGACCTGAAGATCAAGCGCTTGATGTGCTCGCGCCAGAGTTTCGTCAAGAGTCGTGCCCCGCTGGAGGACAATGCCTATACCCTCATGGAATATGACAGTGGCGCCATGGGCATGGTCTGGTCCAGTGCTGTAAACGCAGGTTCCATGCATGGTCAGAAGGTCCGCGTGATCGGCTCCAGGGCCAGTCTTGAATGGTGGGATGAACGTCCTAACCAACTTTCATTCGAAATCCAGGGTCAACCAGCCCAAGTTTTAGAGCGCGGCATGACCTACCTCCACGCCAACGCCCTGATCGACGACCGCATCGGCGCAGGCCACCCCGAGGGGCTTTTCGAGGCGTGGGCCAATCTCTACTACCGCTTCGCCCTGGCCATGGACGCGACGGACCGTAACGATAGCACGCTATTAAAGACGCTTCGTTACCCTGACATCCATGCTGGCGTCGAGGGAGTGCGTTGGGTTGAGCGCTGCGTACAGTCTGCAGATCAGGACGGCGCATGGGTTGACTATTGACCTGCATCCTGAACAGCTAAGCCTTTACGATGGCCGTTCCCTATGAACAACCTACATTCAGTGCAGCTGCGACCTGCTCAGCGAAAGTTTCTCATCACTGAAAATACCACTCATTCTGGCTTCCTCGCTGCGCATGAGAGAATAGCAACCACCTGCCCTGATCAGGCACCGCTGCCTGCCCCCTTGGAATTGGGTAGGCTCCTTCTAAACGGCTCGGCATGAAGGGCTTAAAGGAGTACTATCGTGGCGGGCCGTTGCTGCCTGCCGCTCGCACCCCTTGGGTAAGGTGAAAGCATCCATGTTCTCTCCCAAATCGCTTCTCTGATCACCGAAGCATTGGTAATGCGAGCTCCAGAATGCTTCGCTTTCAGGAGGAACGATGATTTCAATTGAGCAAGCCAAACAGATGGCTAGAAGATTGCGTGCTTCATTGGCAGAGCGTAATCAAGACATACCCCACTCTACTGCGCTTGAGTTGGTCTCACATCAACTGGGTTACAAGGATTGGAACACTGCCTCAGCAGCACTTTCAAAAGAAGACCAAACGCAAAACAACCCTATCTTCGGAAGATCTGTCCCTATACTTCGGATATTTGATGAAACCAAGGCACGGGAGTTTTACCTGGACTTCCTGGGTTTCAGCGTCGAGTTCGAACATCGATTTGAAGCTCATCTGCCGCTTTACCTTGGTATTGACCGAGGCGGTCTCAAACTTCATTTATCCGAACATCATGGCGACTCCAGTCCGGGGTCCACGATCTTTGTACCGATGCAAAACATCAAGGCCTTTCGCGATGAGCTATTAGCAAAACACTATAGCTACGGACGCCCAGAGATTGTTCATCAGCCCTGGGGACAGGTTATGGAAGTCCATGATCCTTTCGGTAATCGCTTCCGCTTCTACCAAGACTGATTAGCTCACTGAGCTTGGTAGTCGCTTGGGTATAGCTCAACGACTACCCAGCCCTGAATGACAATAGCGATCAGCCAAAGGGAGGTTTGAGTCTGCTAGGTAAAGCAACCACTCAGCTTTATGAAGCCAAAAGTTGAGCAATTTTCTTACGCAGATTTCCATGAACTTCTTCTGTGTATGGGGGAGCGGCTTTCCAGTCATAGAACCAAACAGGCATTTTACGATGCTGTTCGGGTTCCGATGCATAGCGGGAAAAAATGTGACAATGGAGTTCTGGTTCTGAATTACCCAATATTTCGTAATTCATACGCAGTGCCCCGGTAGCCTCTAGAACAGCATCGCCGATACGTGTCATTTCGAGTAGGTAGGTGGTTCTAGACTCAGCATCAAGATCATTCAGGCTAGGAACAACAGGATCTGGAAGCAACAGGCAATAGCCTGGAAGAAACTGTACATCGCCCATAACTGCCCAGCCAGAGGCCATACGGCAAATAACTTTGTCGTTTGCTCCGGTACGTGCGAGCGCCACACGATCTGAAATGAGTGACATGCGTGTCCTTAATAGCGGCATTACCGGCTAGGTCTTTGTTCAGAATTCTCTGACTTTGGTTTGATCATTTCCCTTATGACGATTGCCACCGCACCTTCTCGCAAGTACTAAATCTTCCGTATCAAACACTAAAGCGTGTGGCGACCCTTTAAAAGGGCAGCGTTGATTAAATTTTCGAATTATCACTTCCAGCCAATAATTTGCATTTAAAATGCTGTTGTCTTTCAGATATAACCCAGCGACTACCGCATACCATACAGGCATATCAGTTAAGGTAAGAGGTAGAGCTTATGGATTGACCTCAACTGTCTTATCTACTGAGCACAGCGAACGCCCTGCTGGATATAGATATTGAGTTGCCGTCTGGGTCTTTAGCATTCGCAAAAGAATAACCGTCAGCATGATGAGTAATGCCAAACCTTAACCCCTGGGTCATGCACTGCTCTTTAAAGCTATCTACATCCTTAACATCAAAAACGAGTTTGACGGCAGCTTGTCCTACTTTTATGCCCTTCCCGGCAGGATGAACCATAATAATGGCACCGCCATCTTTATCTTTTGGTATTAGTTCAGCGATAAGATCATCAACGTCAATCTTACTAGCGAAACCGAAATAGCGTTCATAAAAGGTACAAGTAACCTGGACGTCTCTGACGTACAGCATGATGCGATTCAGCTTTGGGTACATGCTTGTAGCCTGCTTTTTGATTTATGAATGGAGTCGAGCATATACCGCTTCGGCAACTACCACTTCGAAAACCAAAAATTAAAAAGCCAACCTCCTTTAAAAGCTGACTCTAACTACGAGTAGTTAGAAGCAGTCGAAAGCAATTTCATAGTAGACATTGGGATATAACTCAATGACTACATATTTTCTTATAGCAGCTATCGGTCAGTTGCAGTGTTATTTCTCATGAGCGCAGGCTAGATATCCCTTGGCCTATTTATCCAAGATATTACCTGCCTGCGCTCATCAGTAAGGCTTCGCTAGCGACACTAGTCCAGCAGATCTGCGGGTACGTTGCCGCCGTTCTCAGCCAGCTTTTGCAGTACAGCTTTGTGCAGCCACATGTTCATCTGCGCGGAGTCCTGCAGTTTGTCTGCTGGGCAGTTCAGTTCTTTGGCGAGCTCCTGACGAGCAGACAGGCTGCTGTCCAGGTCAAGCAGCTTGAGCAGATCGACAATGGACGTTTTCCAGTTGAGCTTTTCGGCATGGTTGGCCGCCAGCCCGTCGAGCTTGGCAGCCACATCCACCTGACTGATGGCCTGTGGTGCGGCTCCGGTAGCTGTATCCGTGGACGAGGATGACGTGCCAGCGGGCGTACCTGCCGCTGCATCAGTGCTGCCCGGCTGCTGCGCGGTAGGTTCGGCAGCGTGTGCTTCTTTACCAATACCAAGCTTGGACAAGATATTGCCAAATAGGCTCATATAAACTCCTCATCTATCAATCGAGACGGTGACCTGCTTGTGCAGGGCTTGCCTATCTTCCGACCGCTGTGTCGAGGAATTAGTTTGAAATAAATGCCATTAGTTTGAGACCAGACCCAACATCTTCATTCCTGTTGGTGTTACTTCTCCTTCGGAATAATGGAGATGGCACCATTTTTCTCCAGAATCGCATATTTGATCTGATCCATTCGCTCAAGCCCATGCGTGGTACGGGCCGCCTCCAGGAGGTCCTCCTCGGCCAGACGTACCTTGTTCAGTCTCGCCTTAAGCACCTGTCCATTCTCTACGATGATCATGGGCATCCCGTCTATGAACCGCGCAAGCTTGGGGGACCGCTCCTTGACCAGCGATAACCCGATATCGATGACTACCAGGGTCACGATGATGAGCGCTGCGTTGGTTACGGAAAAATCATCGCCCAGCAACGCCTGTTGGGTCGCCTCGCCAATAATCAGAAGTAGCACAAAATCAAACGTTGTGATCTCAGCCAGGGTACGCCGCCCGGCAATCTTGAAGATAACAAAGACCACCAGATAAACCGCCGCAGCGCGTAATACCGCGTCCATGATTGCTCCTTACGGATAAATGAATTGCGTCAGTTGCAGGGCGGGCCCTGAAGTCAGCGTTGAAACGACACTGCGAGACAGACCAACCCCCTGTGCCCGAAGACTCAGGTGCGTCTGGACCCAGCCTCGATCATCAGCCAGGTAGGTAAGGCGCATCCCTGAACCGTAGCTGCGGGATTCGACTGGCTCGGGTTGCAGGCTGTCGACACTGAATGAGTCCAACAGACTGCCGTCGAGCAGGATGGTCGCTTTTCCATCTGCTCCAGCCTTGGCCTTGATGGTGACCGGCATGGATGCACCATTACGTGCAAAGCGCTCGTAGACAATGATCAGTTCGCCATCAGGACTCTGGATTTCGGTATGACTTAGTGGACCCTTGGAGAACAGACCAAGCAACGTCAGGATGACAATGGCGCACAGCATGTGCCAGCCTATACGCTCGATCATCCAGATCCGTTTCTGTACGCAAAGGTCTTCTTGGATCGGATACTGGCGGCTGGAAAATTCGTTCTTATCGTCTGGCGTTGACATATTTACGTCCCTGACCTGTTGTTACGGTTGAAAGCCGGGACACTCATTAGTTCTGCGCGTACACGCCGTGCCTCGCCTCATCCCCCTATCGCAGCACACCGCATACGGCGGCCAGAAACCAAGCCCTTAAGCATTACGTCTGCAACATCAGGTAATACCTTAAGGGTGCACCATGACATTCAATGAACTTTCGGCAAAACTCTCAAATTAGGCAGGCCAAGCCCGCACGTTTCAGCTGGCTGTCACAGGCATCATTCTCTGGGCTGTCTTTCATTACAACGATACGTGGCAGCTGATCATCAACACCTCCATGACCATCATTACGTTTCTCATGGTGTTTCTGATCCAGAACACACAGAACCATGACAACGTTGCCCTGCACATCAAGCTCGACGAATTCTTGCGCGTTACCCAAGGCGCACAGGATCGCCTGCTCCACTTGGAAAATCTCGACGTCAATGAACGCAAAGCGCTGCACAAGAAGTATAAGGGAATAGGAAAGAGACCAGTGCGCTCAAGCGTCGGGACCTGGAGGCCGAAGAAAAGATTGAGCACGCCTAAAAAAAGTGAAACCAATCACAGTTAGAAAAACCCAACCTCAGTAATGGCACTAAACCATCACCTCATTATTGACATGTAAATAAATCCTATAACCGCCATTAAGTTTCAAGCGTAGAAAACGATAACCCCTCCAATGCGGTTCTCTGCGCAATCGACTTAATGGTGGTGCTTGATGCCTTCCTCTGATGTTTCTCTCGATCATTCCATTTCTGGAGCTTCCAACCACGCCTCAATGACAGGTACCGTCTGGATTCCGCTTGCGCTGTGTGGCGTAGCTGGCGGAGCCGGAATTGTCTGGGCAGGAAACGCTTCCTCGTTGAGCTGGGTGCTGGCAGCTGCGCTACTGATTGCAGCCGGGCTTTTGGCTGTCTGGGGCCAGGCGCGCCAGCAGCAGGTGCTGAAAGCACTTTCCGCCTCACAAAGCGAGGCACGCGGCATGACCGGCAAAAAGGCCCAAGAAGGTGCTGTGGACGGGATCTGTATTGAAGTGCTCCCGGTGTGGGCACAGCAGATCGAAACAGCGCGTAGTCACACGGAAGAAGCCGTTACCCAACTGACCCATCGCTTTGCTGAGCTGGCAGGCCGTATTCAAATGTCAGTCGAAGGGTCCCATGATGGCAGTGCTCAGGCGCTTGTTGCGCTCCTGTCCTCCAGCCAGAACGAACTCAACGGCATCATTACCGGCCTGCGTGAAGCCTTGTCAAGCAAGGCAGTGCTCCAGCGTGAAATCACGCAACTGCATGAATTTACCGGCCAGCTTCAGGCCATGGCCAAGGATGTTGCCGATGTTGCCAAGCAGACGAACCTGTTGGCCTTGAACGCGGCTATCGAAGCTGCACGTGCAGGCGAGGCAGGCCGTGGATTTGCGGTAGTCGCCGATGAAGTTCGCAGCTTGTCGACTCTGTCAGGCAACACCGGACAAAAGATCAGCGAAACGGTGGAGACCGTTAATGCCGCCATTCGCCGCACCCTGGAGGCGTCCGAGCAGTACGCCCGTCAGGATGCTGAAACCCTGGCGAACTCCGGAAACGTCATCGAAAACGTCATCACCCAGTTCAATGCCAGCGCCAGTCATCTGGTGCAGCAGAGCAACACCTTGCGCGAGCAAAGCGAAGCCGTGGGCGCTGAAATCTCGGACGTCCTGGTAGCCCTGCAATTCCAGGATCGCGTCAGCCAGATGCTGAGCCATATCCGCAATGATTTGAACAAGCTGGAACAGCGCCTGCTTGACCGCCGTACTCAGGCCGCGCAGGGCGAGGCGTTGAAGCCGATCGACACCAAAGCCTGGCTTGATGAGCTGGCCAAGACCTATACCACAGCGGAGCAGCTGGCTGTCCATCACGGCAAAACGCCGGCCTCAGCCGCTTCGTCCGATATCACCTTCTTCTAAGCCACACTTCTGTTCGAGACCATTATGAGCACGAAAAAAACCGTTCTTATCGTTGATGACTCCATTTCGATCCGCCAAGTGGTCGGCATGACACTCAAGGGCGCCGGCTACGACGTGATCGAGGGCTGTGATGGCAAGGACGCATTGGGCAAGTTAGACGGCCGCAAGATCCACCTGATCATCAGCGACGTGAACATGCCCAATATGGACGGCATTGCGTTTGTTACAGCAGCCAAGAAGCTGCCAGCCTACAAGTTCACGCCGGTCATCATGCTGACCACCGAGTCGGGTGCCGACAAGAAATCAGCCGGTCAGGCCGCAGGCGCCAAAGCCTGGATGGTCAAGCCCTTCCAGCCCGCTCAGATGCTGGCGGCTGTTTCCAAACTGATTCTGCCGTAACCCTGCTACGAGATCGTCACCATGACCGAAGCCGCTATTGAACTGCATCACCGTGTGGCCCTGGATGGCCCGTTGACTATTTATACAGCAGCTGAGAGCAAGGCCAAGGTGCTCGATCCGCTCAAGGCCAGCGCACAGGTCGAATTTGATCTGGCAGGAGTAGATGAATTCGATTCGGCTGGCCTGCAGCTGCTCATCCTTGCAAAACAGGAAGCAGCCAGGCGTGGCTGCTCGCTTAGCCTGTGCAATCACAGCCCTGCGGTTGTGGAGCTGCTTGAGCTAAGCGGGCTAGTCAGCTTTTTTGGCGACCCTCTTCTTATTCAGCCGCATCTCGCTTGAGGCCACGCCGTGAATATCGATGACGTGTTAAAGATTTTTATTGCCGAAAGCCAAGAGCTTCTCCAGCAGATGGAAGATGCTCTGTTGCAGATCGAGCAGAACCCGCATGATCCAGACCTGATCAATGCGATTTTCCGTGCTGCCCATACAATCAAGGGTTCAGCAGGCCTGTTCGGGCTGGACGGTATCGTCAGTTTTACCCATGTGGCAGAAAGCGTTCTGGATCGCATTCGCAGTGGCGAGCTTGCCTTCAACGATGCGTTGGCCGCCCTATTCCTGCAGGTATGTGATCAGCTCAACGCCCTTATTACGCATGTAGAAGCTGGCGGCTCGCTGGATGAATTGGAGCCGGCACTGCACAAGCAGGGTACAGCCCTGGTCGAGACCTTGAGCCAGTATCTGTCTGGCAATGCCGTACCGACCTCGATTGTGGAAGCCGCTGCGCCCGTGGCCCGTGAGATCAGTGACAAGCCTGGCGAGCATTGGCATCTGTCACTGCGCTTTGGTCCCGATGTGTTACGCAATGGCATGGATCCCTTAGCGTTTTTACGGTACCTCAATACCTTCGGGCAGATCACTCATATCGTCACGCTAACTGAACATGTTCCTACGGCTGACGAAATGGATCCGGAAACCAGCTATCTGGGTTTTGAAGTGGCGTTTGCAACGGATGCCGATAAGGAAACGATTGAAGGTGCCTTCGAATTTGTTCGTGAAGACAGTCAAATTCGTATCTTTCCACCGAACAGCAAGACGGCCGATTATATCCAGTTGATCAACGAGCTACCGGAAGAAGATCTGCGCCTGGGTGAAATGCTGGTACGTTGCGGTGCGCTGACACAATCGGAGCTGGAAAAAGCACTTCAAAAACAGTCAGAGCCAGAAGCAGAAGCAGCGCCTATTGGTCAGGTACTGATCAATGAGAAGAATGTCCAACCACAAGTCGTGACCGCTGCGCTGCAGAAGCAAAAGCAGGTCAAGGACAACCGGACAGCTGAAGGTAACCTGATTCGAGTGGATGCCAACAAGCTTGATCAGCTTATTAACCTGATCGGTGAGCTGATTATTGCAGGGGCCGGTACCCAACTAGCCGCTCAGCAAAGTGGCGTTGCCCAACTGGTAGAGTCTACTGGCGTACTGTCGCGCTTGGTGGAAGAGGTACGTGATTCAGCCTTGACCCTGCGAATGGTACAAATCGGCACGACATTTAACCGCTTCCAGCGCGTCGTGCGTGATGTGTCCAAAGAGCTGGGTAAGGACATCGTTCTGGAAATCAGTGGTGGTGACACCGAACTGGACAAGACCGTAGTCGAGAAGATCGGCGATCCGCTGACCCACCTTATTCGCAACTCCATGGATCATGGTATTGAGCCAGCCCCTGTTCGCCTCGAGCGTGGCAAGCCTGCCCAGGGTACGGTGCGCCTGAATGCGTACCACGAGTCCAGCAGCATTGTCATCGAGGTATCGGACGACGGTGGTGGTCTCAATAAAGATCGCATCCTACGCAAAGCCATAGAGCGCGGACTCGTCAGCGACAACCAGAGCCTGACCGACAAGGAAATCTTCAATTTGATTTTCGAGCCTGGTTTTTCTACCGCCGAGCAAGTCAGCAACCTGTCCGGTCGTGGCGTTGGGATGGACGTGGTAAAGAAAAATATCACGGCTCTACGCGGCACAGTGGATCTGGACAGCGTTGAAGGCATAGGCACTACGATTAGTATCCGCTTGCCTCTGACACTGGCCATTATTGACGGCTTCCTGATTGGCGTTGGCAAAGCCACCTATGTGGTTCCACTGGACATGGTTGAGGAATGCATTGAGCTGACCAGCGACCAGTCCTCTGCGGCCAGACAAAGTACGAGCGATTACATCGATTTACGGGGCGATGCCCTGCCCTTCATCCGACTACGTGAATTGTTTGCCGTTGAAGATGAACCGCCACGCCGTGAAAACGTAGTTGTCGTGAACTACGCAGGTAATCGTGCCGGCTTGGTCGTAGATCAGCTCATGGGTGAGTTTCAAACCGTTATCAAGCCACTCGGCAAGATTTTCGATAACAACCGCGCCTTGGGCGGCTTCACCATATTGGGTAGTGGTGCCGTGGCGTTGATCCTCAGTGTGCCGGGAATGATCGGCACAATTACACAAAGGCAGGCCGCTTCCAGCGCCGCCATGACCATCAATTCCTGATTGAGACAGCTATCATGAACGAAACGAAAAAAATGGTGCTGCTGGTAGTCTCTGCATTACTAGGCATCCTGGTCCTGGCCGGCGCTGCGCAGTACCAGATCAGCCGAGTATTCGAGGCAGCAAACTTCGGCAACGAGAACGCAGTGCCGAGCTTATTGGCTATCGCAGCGGTCAACGATCCTACCAATAAGTCTGTAAGAGCTATGTTCCTTCACTTACAGAGCAACGATGCCCTTGAGAAAGGGCAGCTGGCTCAAGAAGTCCATGACCTGCAGAACAAGGTCCAAAACGCTCTGAAAGACTATGAAAATTTCCTAGCCAACGATGAGGATCGTCGCTTGCTGGAGCAGGACCGTGAAGCCATCGGTGCCCTGTTCGCCCTTCAGGATAAATTGCTTCTGCTGTCCCAGCAGGGACAACTGGATCAAGCCAGGGAAATACTGATGGCTAACCGTCCGGTTTTCACCAAGCTGGCCGAAGCCTTGGGTACTCATCGTGAGTTCAATCAGCGCCTGGGTGAACAAAGTGCTCAGCTGGCAGCCAGCATCAAGACCAATGCAACAATTACATCCATTGTTATCGCCCTGGTGACTCTGCTTGCTATCGGCTTTATTGGTTTCGTCATCATCCGCAGCCTGCAAAAAGTCGTAGCCGTAGCCAATCGCGTGGCTAAGGGCGATCTGCCGGATGACATTGTAGTCAAGGCAAGCGATACAACTAGCCTCATGGCGGCCATGAGTCGCATGGTAGGTACGTTGCGCAATCTGCTCAACGAGATGAATCACATGTCCAAGGAGCACGACAAAGGGGAAATAGATGTTTTCATTCCCGCTGACCGCTTCGAGGGCAGCTACCGCACCATGGCGCAAGGCGTAAACACCATGGTGTCCAGCCATCTCGAAGTCCAGCAGAAAGCCATGGCATGCGTAAAAGCCTTTGGCGAGGGCAATCTGGACGCCTCTCTTGAGCGCTTCCCCGGCAAGAAGGCGGTGATCAACGATAACATCGAGCAGGTACGTGCAAATATCATGCAGCTGGTCAATGAAATGCAGCGCATGTCCCGTGCTCATGACAAAGGTGACATCGACGTCTTCATCGAAGCAGCCCGTTTTAGCGGCTCTTATCAGGCGCTGGCGGAAGGCATCAACACCATGGTCGATGGCCACCTTGAGGTGCAACGCAAGGCCATGGCGTGTGTACAGGCTTTTGGCGAAGGTGATCTTTCTGCACCGCTGGAGCGCTTCCCAGGTAAAAAGGCAATAATCAACGACAATATCGAGCAGGTACGGGCCAATATCCAGCGGCTGGTAGATGATGCCAGCGCGCTCAGCAGTGCAGCCATGGCAGGCCAGTTGGCGACCCGCGCCGATGCTGGTCAGCATAAGGGTGATTTCCGCCGTATCGTCGAAGGCATCAACGGGACGCTCGATGCGATTGTCAGCCCTGTTAATGAGGCCATGAGCGTTATGGCCGGCCTTGCCCAGGGTGACCTCAGCCGCACGGTACAAGGTAATTACCAGGGTCAGCTCTTGGAACTCAAGCAATCCATTAACAGCACCGTTGGCAAGCTGAACCAGATTATCACGGACGTTCGCGATTCGGCCGATGCACTGGCCAGTGCATCAGAGGAGATTTCAGCAACTGCCCAGTGCATGAGCCAGGCCTCCACGGAGCAAGCGGCATCGGTTGAGGAAACCAGCGCGTCCATGGAGCAGATGTCCGCTTCTATCGGCCAGAATACCGAGAACGCCAAGGTCACTGACAGTATGGCCAGCAAGGCTGCCCAGGAAGCATCCGAAGGTGGCAAGGCCGTGAAGGACACGGTCGCAGCCATGAAGACCATTGCCGACAAGATTGGCATCGTGGACGACATCGCCTATCAGACCAACCTGTTGGCCTTGAACGCGGCGATCGAAGCGGCACGTGCCGGTGAGCATGGCAAGGGCTTTGCGGTTGTGGCAGCTGAAGTACGCAAGCTAGCCGAGCGTAGCCAGATTGCAGCCCAGGAAATTGGCAATGTAGCCAAGGGTAGTGTTGACCTTGCCGAGCGTGCCGGTACGTTGCTGGACGAAATTGTGCCCTCGATCGGCAAAACGTCCGATCTGGTACAGGAGATTGCGGCCGCGTCGGAGGAGCAGAGCTCAGGTGTCAGCCAGATCAACGCGGCCATGGGTCAGCTGAGCCAGATTACGCAACAAAATGCTTCAGCCTCTGAAGAATTGGCGGCAACGGCCGAAGAAATGAGCAGTCAGGCTGAACAGTTGCAGCGTCTGATGAGCTTTTTTAGCAGCAATGGCCACACGGCTACGGCAGACCTTCAACGTGCGTTGGATCATACTCGTCCACTCACGGAGCAGGTACGTACTAAAGCTCAGGCTCATCCGCATGCTGCAACGGCATCTGGAGCGTTACCGGAAGGCTTCATCCGCTTCCAGGGCTGATGACCATAGGGCGCCTGCATCTTCCGCAGGCGTCCCTTTTATCTAGATATCTAACCCAGGTTGGCCAGAGGCTTACCTGTGAGGCTGATCATGACTGTTTCAAGGAAAATGCTTCTTCTGGTGTTCTCAGCCCTGTTTGGCATTGTGCTATTGGCAGGGACAGGTCAGTACCAGATCGGCCGCGTATTCCAGGCGGCTAACTATGGCAATGACAATACAGTGCCTAGCCTATTGGCGATCAATGAGATTAGCCAAAGCGTTGATAGCTCCATCAAGAATTTTTACGTGCACATCTTAAGCACTGACGCGGCTCAAATGGCGCAAGTCGATGAGACACTGGCGTCTATTCGCGCAGATATTGACCGGGGCTTGAAGCACTATGAAACCCTACTGTCAAACGATCAGGACCGCCAGTTGCTGGCTAACGACCGGGAAGCGTTGAAAGGCCTAAAAGAACTAGAGAGCAAGGTGCTGCCCTTGTCACGGGAAAACCGTACTGAGGAAGCTAAATCAACGCTCTTGGAAAATCTTCAAGTCATTGAAAAAGTTAGCCAGGCATTTGATGCTCACGTCCGGTTCAATGAGCAACTCGGTAAAGAAGGCGCCGCGACCGCAGTAAGCCTGAAAGGAACTGCCACGCTTATCTCTATCATGATTGCGCTGGCTACATTGGTAGCCGTAGGCCTGATCGGCTTTGTCATTACCCGCAGCCTGCTTCGGCAGTTGGGTGGCGAACCCGCCGACGTTGCAGCCATGGCCAATCGTGTTGCGGCCGGTGACCTGCCTAGCGAGATTGCGCTAAAGAAAGGCGACTCTACCAGCCTCATGGCAGCCATGAGCCGTATGGTGGAAACCTTACGCGGCCTACTCAATGAAATGAATCGCATGTCCACTGAGCACGACAAGGGCGAGACCGATACCTTCATTCCGGCTGATCGCTTCGAGGGTAGCTACCGCACAATGGCGCAAGGCGTGAACGATATGGTCAAGGGCCATATCGATGACCAGCGTAGTGCAATGGCCTGCGTAAAAGGCTTTGGTGAAGGCAACCTGGACGCGCCTCTGGCCCGCCTGCCGGGCAAGAAAGCATTCATTAACGATAACATCGAGCAGGTACGTGCCAACATCAAGGCACTGATTACCGATACCCAGCAACTCAGTCAGGCGGCAATAGCCGGTCAGCTCGATGAGCGAGCCGACGCTTCCCAGCACCAGGGTGACTTCCGTCGGATCATCGAAGGCGTCAATGGCACATTGGACGCCATCGTTGCACCACTAAGCGAAGCCATGGACGTCATGGGGGCGCTGTCAAACGGCGACCTAGGCCGTACGATTCAAGGCGATTACCAAGGTCAGCTCTTGGAACTCAAGCAATCGGTCAACAGCACCGTCAGCAAGCTGTCCCAGATCATCATGGATGTGCGTGATTCGGCCGATGCATTGGCCAGTGCGTCAGAAGAGATTTCAGCTACGGCGCAAAGCATGAGCCAGGCATCCTCTGAGCAAGCGGCATCGGTTGAGGAAACCAGCGCGTCCATGGAGCAGATGTCCGCCTCCATTGCTCAGAATACCGAAAACGCCAAGGTTACCGATGGCATGGCCAGCAAGGCTGCTAAAGAAGCCGTTGAAGGCGGTCAGGCGGTTCGTGAGACCACCTCTGCCATGCAAAGCATTGCCGAGAAGATCGGCATTGTGGACGACATTGCCTACCAGACCAACCTGCTGGCCTTGAACGCTGCGATTGAAGCCGCACGTGCCGGTGAGCATGGCAAGGGCTTTGCGGTAGTCGCTGCTGAGGTGCGCAAGCTGGCCGAGCGTAGTCAGGTTGCCGCTCAGGAAATTGGCAACGTTGCCAAGGGCAGCGTTGCCTTGGCCGAGCGGGCAGGCACGCTGCTGGATCAGATCGTTCCGTCGATTACCAAGACTTCCGACCTGGTACAGGAAATCGCTGCTGCATCCGAAGAACAAACTTCAGGTGTAGGTCAAATCAACTCCGCGATGGGTCAGCTCAATCAAATTACGCAACAAAACGCTTCAGCCTCTGAAGAATTGGCGGCAACGGCCGAAGAAATGAGTAGCCAAGCAGAAAAACTGCAGCAACTGATGAGCTTCTTCTCAGCCCATCGTGCCGCTGCCGATCTGCAGCGCGCCATTGATCATGTAAGGCCGGTTTCTAGCAAGCCGAGCCATAGCAGGGAGCGGGTCATGGCGCAACGTCCACTTCGTACAGGCTCGTCACCGGAAGGATTCGTCCGGTTCGAGGAATAAGACATGAGTACCGATGTGACTACTGCGTTGCTCTCTTCAAACGGTGAAGCCGAGCGTCAACACCTGACCTTTGTAGTAAACGGTGAGACCTTTGCCGTGGATACGCTGTGCGTACGGGAGATTATTGAATACGGCCAGCTTACTGTCGTTCCGCTGATGCCAGCGTTTATCTGCGGAGTAATCAACCTGCGCGGCGCCGTCGTGCCAGTCATTGATCTGGAAGCACGGTTCGGAGGCACTCGTACGGCTGTTACATCGCGGACCTGCGTCGTCATCCTCGAGACTGTAGATGACGACCAACCCCAAGTCATTGGTGTGGTGGTTGATGCTGTAAGTGAAGTGCTTGAAATACCTCTGGAGCATGTCCGTCCGACTCCGGCTTTCGGCAGCCGCATCCGGACTGACTTCATCCAGGGCATTACCAAGATCAAGGACGAGTTCGTGGTACTGCTGAACGTCAGCCACGTGCTGTCCATCAGCGAAATCGCAGGACTCGTCAAAACCCCAGAAACCGCTATGGCCTTCGGCAGCGCGCGTGCAGCGCTTCCGCAGCGCTCGTTGTAACTCTCGGAGTCATAGCCATGTTTAGAAACATGCGCGTTACCACCAAGCTTGCCTTGGGCTTTGGCACAGTCGTCGCTCTGCTTGTCATCGTGATTCTAGTGGGCGTCGTCAACATGGCGGCCATGAAGAAGTCTGCAGATACAATGTCTTTGGATCGTTTCCCAAAGACGGAAATGACCAACGAGCTTATTCAGAACACATTAAATAATGGCCGATTGCTCCGCAATATTTTGCTTAATGATGATTTAAGCAAGCGTCCTGAGTATGTTGATCGGGTCAATAAGTACCGCAGCGCGAACGCTGAAATCATCAGTCGTCTCGAAAAGAGCGTTTACTCGGAAGAAGGCATCAAGCGTGTCAAGGCTGCTATTGCTGCTCGAGATGCACTACAAAGTAAATATGCGCAATTTTTTAAGTTAGTTGAATCGGATCAGAACCAAGCTGTTCATTTCCTGCTGGACGAATTTACTCCAACCAACAACGCCTTCGTTGATACCCTCACGGCACTCAATCAGTACATGAAGGATGAAATGGTTAAGGCGGGTGTCCAGGCGACTGAGTCTTTTGAGTCGGCGCGCCTGCTCATGGTCAGCATCGGCATTGCAGCCGTTATCATTGCCATGATCCTAGGCTTCATCATCGCCCGCAGTCTTATCAAGCAATTGGGTGGCGAACCGGCCTATGCTGCTGAAGTTGTTAGCCGCGTTGCTGCCGGTGACCTGAGCGTCAATGTTGTGACCAAACCTGGTGATACCACTAGCATGCTTGCGGCTATCAAAGGCATGACAGACAAACTGGCTTATATTATCAGTGAAGTGCGGGGCTCTGCTGATGCATTGTCCAGTGCTTCCGAGCAAGTTTCTGCAACCGCACAAAGTATGAGTCAGGCGTCTTCTGAGCAAGCCGCATCGGTTGAAGAAACCAGCGCGTCCATGGAGCAGATGTCTGCCTCCATTGCCCAGAATACCGAGAACGCCAAAGTGACTGACGGCATGGCCAGCAAGGCCGCCCAGGAAGCAGCCGAAGGTGGCAAGGCTGTGAAAGACACAGTTGCAGCCATGAAGACCATCGCCGACAAGATTGGTATCGTGGACGACATCGCCTACCAGACCAACCTGTTGGCCTTGAACGCGGCGATCGAGGCGGCACGTGCCGGTGAGCATGGCAAGGGCTTTGCGGTTGTGGCAGCTGAAGTACGCAAGCTGGCCGAGCGTAGCCAGATTGCAGCCCAGGAAATTGGCAATGTAGCCAAGACAAGCGTCGCCTTGGCCGAGCGTGCCGGTACGTTGTTGGATGAAATCGTACCCTCGATCGGCAAGACGTCCGATCTGGTACAGGAGATTGCGGCCGCATCCGAAGAGCAAACCTCAGGTGTAGGCCAGATCAACACGGCGATGAGCCAATTGAGCCAAATCACTCAGCAGAACGCTTCTGCCTCGGAAGAGCTGGCTGCGACCTCTGAAGAAATGAGTGGTCAGGCCGAACAGCTCCAACAGCTGATGGAGTTCTTTACCCTGGCTCACAACGGGAATGTCTCTTCCAGTGAAGCTCCGCGCAGCCAGCCACCAGCGGCTGTACCGACTCGCAAGGCAGCAACGCCAGCGCGTGACTATAGCCCTGCCGCCGGTCAATTGGCTGGCGTACCGGCTGGTTTTGTACGCTTCAAGGATTAATGCCCATGAGTGTTCTAAAGGCTAACCGCGTGGCTGCTATCGAGCAGCCACAGCAATACCTGACCTTCTCATTGAATGCAGAGATGTTTGCGGTCAGCACGACGTGTGTACGTGAAATTATCGAGTATGGCCCGATTACAGCCATGCCCATGATGCCTCGTAGCATTCGCGGCGTAATTAATCTGCGTGGTGCAGCAGTACCTGTTTTCGATCTTGGAGTGCACTTTGGTGGTGCGCCTACCGAGGTAAACCGGCGCAGTTGCATTGTGATGCTGGAGCTAAGTGTCGGAGGCCGACATCAGATCTTTGGCATCGTGGTAGATGCCGTTAACGAAGTGCTGGAAATCAGCGCCGATGCCATTGAACCAGCGCCGCGCCTTGGCACCCATGTCCGTACCGACTTCATTCTCGGCATGGCCAAGCGCGAAAATGGTTTTGTAATCCTGCTCAATATCGACCAAGTCCTCAATGCTGAGGATATTGATTACCTGGCCAGCCAGAACTGACGGTAAATGCCATGACGATGGATAACCTTGCTCTTTCAGACAGCGATTTCCGCAAGTTTCGTGGAATGATTTACGATGCTGCCGGGATCAGCATGGCAGACTCCAAAAAGCCCCTGGTCAGCGGACGGCTGGCCAAGCGGGTTCGTCAGCGGGGCCTTCCCAGTTATGGAGCCTACTTTGACGTCCTGATGCGCGATCGGAGCGAGTTTCAAACAGCGGTTGACTTACTCACCACCAATGAAACCTATTTTTTCCGTGAACCCAAGCATTTTGAGTTCCTCCGTACCGTTGTACTACCAGAGATACGTGACCGCGCGTCCGTTCGTATCTGGAGTGGAGCGTGCTCGACTGGTGAGGAACCTTACACCCTGGCGTTAACTCTGGCTGATACGCTCGGCACCCGCCCGTGGGAAATCGTTGCATCTGATATCAGTACCCGGGTGCTGGAAAAAGCGCGTCGGGGCCAATACCCCTTGGAAGATGCCGAAGGTATTCCAAAAACGTTACTGCACAAACACTGCTTCAAGGGTATTGGTCAAAATGAAGGGACATTCCTGATTGATCCAAATCTGACGGCACGTATTACCTTTCGACAGATCAATCTCAATACCACCCTGCCTGATATTGGTCAGTTTGAAGTGATCTTCTTGCGAAATGTAATGATTTACTTTGACAACGACACCAAGCGCCAGGTGGTCCAACGTCTGGTAAACCATTTACGTCCAGGAGGTTATTTCATGGTAAGCCATTCAGAAAGCCTCAATGGCATCACTGAAGCGCTCAAGATGGTTAGACCCTCTATCTATCAGAAGCCTCATGCCTGAGCCAACAAAGATTAAAGATGTTTATCTTAAGCCTGGGGAGCTGCATTTCGGGGGTGCTGATACACGCATCCGAACGTTGCTAGGCTCCTGTGTGGCGCTGGTGTTCTGGCATCCCCAGCGCCAGCTGGGCGGGATGTGCCATTACCTACTGCCTACTCGCAGCAAGGGGCACAAGGTATCGGACCGACTCGATGGTCACTACGGTGACGAGGCGCTGGCGCTACTGCTCCAGGCTATCCAGATGTCAGGTACACAACCATCGGAGTTTACCTTGCGTGTCTTCGGTGGCGGCAACATGTTTCCAGGAATCGCACGTAATGAAAAGGACCACATAGGCTTGCAGAACGTCAAGGCGGCTAAGCGCCTTCTACAGGCACACGGACTGGTTTGTAGCGCCAGCCATGTGGAGGGTATCGGTCATCGACGCCTTAGCTTTTCCATTTGGGATGGGGAGGTCAAGCTTGAGCAATCGCCTCCTGTACAGGCTCCACCACGGCAAAGAGATCGCCTATGACTAGCATTAAAGTACTGATCGTCGACGACTCCGCCGTGGTGCGTCAGGTGTTATCCACGACGCTGTCTGCCGACAGTGCCATCGAAGTGATTGGCGTGGCGGCTGATCCGCTTTTCGCCATGGACAAGATGAATAAGCAATGGCCGGATGTCATCGTCCTTGATGTGGAAATGCCTCGCATGGACGGCATTACCTTTCTCAAGAAGATCATGGCCGAGCGCCCTACTCCGGTTGTGATCTGCTCGACGCTGACGGAAAAAGGTGCCGCGACCACCATGCAGGCTCTCTCATCCGGCGCGGTCAGCTTTGTCACCAAGCCACAGGCTGGGCTCCGACAGTTTCTGGTAGAAAGTAGCCAGGAGTTGATTTCCGCGGTCAAGGCAGCGGCCCGCGCCAACGTTCGCCGTATCGCAACGTCCGCGCCACCGGCCAGCCCGCCGCCGAAACTCAGCGCAGATGTCATCCTGCCGCCGGGCCAGGCGATGACCCGCACGACCGATACAGTGGTCAGCATTGGCACCTCTACTGGCGGTACGCAGGCGCTGGAAGTGGTTCTGACCGCCCTGCCACGGGTGTGTCCAGGCATCGTCATCGTTCAGCATATGCCCGAACGCTTTACGGCCGCCTTCGCCGAGCGCCTGAACGGACTCTGTCAGATCGAAGTACGCGAGGCCCAGCATGGTGATCGCGTCATTCCCGGTCGCGCCTTAATCGCACCCGGCGGCCGGCACATGCTGCTCAAGCGCAATGGCGCGCAGTATCAGGTAGAGATCGTCGACGGGCCGCCAGTAAGCCGTCACCGCCCTTCTGTTGATGTCCTGTTCCGTTCAACGGCGCGCTGCGCCGGCAAGAATGCCCTAGGTATCATCATGACCGGTATGGGAGACGACGGGGCACGAGGTCTTAGGGAAATGCGTGAAGCAGGCGCCAAGACATTGGGCCAGGATGAGCAGAGCTGTGTGGTTTATGGAATGCCCAAGGAGGCTTTCAAGTTGGGGGCCGTAGAGCGTGAACTGCCTCTGGACCAGATTCCGGCAGCTATTTTGAACATGGCCCGCTAGGCATTCTACGGACAAGCGCAGCATAGCGCCTGTCCGTAGGATTTCAATTAACGCGTAAGGTCCGCCTTCAACTGCTCGCCTGCATACTGCTGAGCCTGTCTGGCCTTCTCAACGACCGCTGCCGTACCAAAGAACTCGTGCGTAACCCCTGAATATAACTGACGATCTACCGCTACGTCCGCATTGCGCAGGGCAGTCTCTAACTGGGCGCCGTCATCGCGCAACGGATCCATCTCGGCATTGATAATTGTGACTGGCGGCAAGCCTTTCAGGTCGGCATGGACCAAGTCGATACGTGGGTCGTTCAGGTCGACCGGAGACTTCGTAGCCTGGGCCACGAACCACAGCATCATGGGTCGATTGAGCGGCATCGCATCGGCGTACTTGTCATAGGATTCGGTGTGGGTGTTGGTCTGGGCCACCGGGTAAACCGACAGAATATGCTTGGGCGCCGTCAGGCCGGCCTTCTTTGCGGCAATGGCCGTTGCAACAGCCAAATTACCACCGGCGCTTTCGCCAGCCAGTGCCAGGCGCTTAGGATCACCACCCAGCGAGCCGGCATTCTGGATCACCCAACGGTAGGCTGCGATGGCATCATCATGGGCAGCCGGGAATTTATGCTCGGGCGCAAGACGGTAGTCGACCGAAACCACGATAGCATTGGCCTGCTTCGCGAGCCCACGTGCACCTGCATCATAAACATTGCGATCCGCATACACCCAGCCGCCACCGTGGAAGTACAGGATGACTGGAAAAGGCCCCTTGCCTTCAGGAGTATACACGCGAGCCGGTAACGTACCTGCGGCGCCAGATACGCTGGTATCCACACTTTTGACCCCAGGTACCAGCGCTTCAGGCGCACTGTCGCGCCCTTCCTTTTCAAGCACCGCCTTTACCGCGTCTGCAATGGTTGGCTGCTGACGCGCCTCAGTCGGAGTGATCTTTTCGATGGCTTTCGGATCGAAGCGGGCGTACTGATTCAGTACTTTTTGCATGTCCGCATCATTACGTACCGAGCTTTTAGCCCCGCTTATCGCCAGCTCGGACAAGGGCCGCTTGTCCGGCGACCGGTTGCTGCAGGCCGCCAGCGACACGCCCATGCCCACCGCAGCCATGAGAAGGATACCGTTCTTAAGTCGGGAAGGTTGTAAACGCATAGGGTTTCCTGTTGTGTGATGTCATGTTAAAAACGACCACACAGGTTCAGGAACGTTGCCATTTCACATCAAAACACGGTAGTGATAGCCATAGCGACGCTCAAAGCCGAGCGAGTGGTAAAGGCCTATTGCAGAGGTGTTTGAGTCTGTTACCTGTAGGTATGCCTGTCGGGCACCTTGGCGCTTTCCCCACACTAACAGTGCGCTAATCAGCTGACGCCCGAGACCACGCCCACGCCAGGCTGGCGCTACCACCAGATCAAACAGGCCCACCCAGTCACCTTCCGCCACTGCCAAGCCATAGCCAACAGGCTGCCCTTCTCTGTAAACCGTCGCGTAGGCCACAGGCCAGACGATAGCGTCCAGCAAGGTATCATGGTGTTGGCGACGGGGCGCATCCAGGCCGCTGAGCAAGGCAAAGCCGTTACCCCAGGCCTGTGTACGCAAGGATTCAAGCGTGACCGTACCCTGGCTCTCTTTTAGATTACCTAAGCCCAGCGTCATCACCTCGGTAGGGTCGACCCGCTCATAACCCGCCGCTTCGAGCTGCCTGCCCGGCGCATCACCTGCCAGAGGCGTCAATCGAAAGATGACAGGCAAACCCTGCCGGCGGTACAGCGACTCGATATAGGAGCGTACGCTATCGAACGAGGCCGTTGGCTGCCAGGCATTGGCCGAATTAGCGCGCTTGGTATAGCCGCCTGCCAGACGCAGCACCCACCCCTCGTGAAAAACCGTCTTTTGTGCAGGCCAGGCATTAAAGGCACAGGCTTCCAGCGTAAAGATATCAGTCATGAATTGCTCCTGAGCTGCTCCTTAAGCATGAGCCGCGCAAGGCCCTCCTCCGCCCTATCCGTCCCGCCATTTAAAGCATGGCACTTCTGCAAAGTACTTATGAGCTCAGTACGTTTCAAAGCCAAATGCTGATGTCTCCTGTCTCGCTGTCACCTGAGCAGATCACAGAACGCATACGCCAGGAAATCACTATGTACCGTGCCCTGAGCCAAGAGTACAGATTAAGTCAGATGAGCTGAGGGTCAACGTCTAGGTTATCTAGATCCAACTAGAAAGGGCTAGATAACCGCACTCCATCTAGCGTTATCCTTTATACCTCATCCTGACATTGGTCATTCAGGTGGTATCACAGGCTCATTTCTGTAATGTACAACACGTCCGGTTTGGCCATACGCTGACCAGAGCCCACGTCTTTACTGCCTTGAGTGAAAAATTGAAAATGCAGTAATTTTTCTAAAACAGCCCGAGCATGGGCTTTTTCATTCGGGCGATACCTCATCCTGACACCTAGAAAAGTGAAACATATCCAGACAAACCACTTTACCTTCCGCTTTTGAGGGTCAGAAAATCGTTATCTTTTTGAATATGAACGGATTTGGTCCATCTACAGCATAAGAGTCGCATGTCCTTTAACCTGCTTCTCTAAAGTGGTTATTTATCCAAACCTATAAGAGAAGGCTGATACGTCATTCTGACCTAAGCATGCGATGTCAACAAAGATGGGGCTACCAGGCGAATAACTAGCCGGTAAAGAGATCGGCCTGTTTGTTTCCGGTCGTATTTAATCGCGCCGTCTTGAAGGTAAGAACAGTCCTGTGGTGGAACATGGGCCATTCCACTTAGTGCCCCGCTTGATGTCCGCTGCTACATCATGGCTATACCCTATCCGCCATACCGTTAAGTATCACGGATAACTCTCCCCTTTAGGCAGCACCACGGAGGGCCTAATACTTCAGGTTAATTTCACTACTTGATACAAGCCGCCTCAATCTTTTTATTGGCTGCACGGTTCGTTTGGGCAAGACCTAGCTCAGCCACCTAGATTAGTAGAATTTACGACCCCACCGCTTGATCAGACAAAAGTAAAAGGTCTGTCTATAAGAATTAGCAGGTAGCGTTTAGGCGCAAGACCCCAGGCTCCCGCAGGCTGAAATAGCGGTAGCCTGTGGGAGAAACAGGCTACGCGAGCGTCGTTGTTAGTCCCTATTGACCGAGCATAGCCGGATAGAATCGGCAAGCACATCAATGGCCTGGGGACGTGGAAAACTTGCACGCCATGCAATTGCAATTGTTCTAAAAGGCACGGGAGCGCTGAATGGTCGAATCTCGATCATTCCCGGTGCGTAATGGTGGCTTTCCAAGGCAGAGAGGGGAAGCACCGACACGCCTAAGCCCGAGGCAACCATATGACGAATCGTCTCCAGAGATGAGGACTCGACCTGGGTATGCTTGGACTCCACACCTGGTTTCTTGATCGTTGGGCACGCTTCCAACACCTGTTCTCGGAAACAATGCCCCTCCCCTAACAGCAGGAGGCTCATTTCGTCCAGTTTTGCATTTTCGATGGTTTTGAGCTCTGTCCAGGGGTGCTTCGCCGGCATCATCACATAGAACGGCTCATCGTAAAGCGGCTTGGTCAATACATCCGCTTCGCTAAAAGGCAACGCAACGATGATTGCATCCAGCTCGCCTGTTCTCAGCTTGTCACGCAAAACCGGTGTAAAGTTTTCCTCTATATAGAGAGGCATTTCTGGCGCAACACGATTCAGCTGCGGAATCAAATGAGGGTAGAGATACGGGCCTACCGTATAAATAGCACCCACTTTAAGTGGTGCACTCAGTTGATTTTTACCGGCCTTGGCAAGATCACGAATACCTTGCGCCTGCTCCAGGACTTTTTGCGCCTGAACAATAATGCTTTCGCCGGTAGGTGTAAGGCGAACATTGGTTTTGCTGCGTTCAAAAATCAGAATACCAAGCTCGTCTTCAAGCTTCTTGACGCCTACTGACAGCGTTGGCTGGCTGACGTGGCAGCGCTCAGCGGCACGGCCAAAATGCTGTTCTTGGGCAAGCGTTACGATATAGCGCAGTTCTGTCAGAGTCATCTTGGATCTACACACTTATGCAGTTAGGTTTGTTGAATCATTTATCGGCTGAAAGCTCGATTTCTTTTGGGTAAAACCGTATGACAGCCCCAAGCAATGACGTCATGCTCCGACCTTTGATCCCCCGCGACCTACTCTGCCTGTCAATACTGACGATCCTGGTCTACGGTTTATAAGAAGCAGGAACTTAACCCCATCGAAAGTGTCTAGTGGTTCTCACATATCACAAGGACGGTAAGCGATATGGTAGTGCCTCATCATGAGCAGGCTCAGGAAATGATTTGCGCAGGGTTAGCGCCCCTTGTCTGTCATTTCACACCCAAAACAACTCTCGGTTTTATGACCTTTACTGCATCCGACGAATCGGGTCGCATCGTATACAGGTCAGAACGACTGGTGCCCTTGTTTTACGCCAATCGGCGTGCGCTGCGTCTTTACTTATGTAAAGTAAGAAGAGAGCTTACCAATAAGGGATTCTCCCTAAACGCCTGGGATGACAATGTTTCCCTACAAGACTTGGGAAACTGGTCTGAGCGACTGAACTCCAGACGTAACAGTCGGACTCGCTAATGCTATGTGAGTATGAGGTGTGTAGTTACCTCATATCCTCTTATAAAAGAACGCCTGCAGGGCGTTTTTTTATAGCTTGACCTCCCTAAGCCATGTCTGCTTTAACACAGCGGCTACGCCACGTCTTTCAGCGCATCCTTATTTATCCTAGGTTACTACGTCTATCCTAGGTTACTACGTCTACCCTAGCTTACCTGCTCGTGTCCAACAAGGTATGCCACTTGCGAGTCTCAATAAGATTAAGCAAGAAAAAGCATTCCTTTGGAAAGTTATTTGGTTACCCTTTCGATAGAACAGCTATCCATATCTGCTGAGTCACGCTTAGTAGATTCCCTAGTAGGGACTTAATAGTTATGCATATCGCTCTATCATATAAATAGACTTTAAATGAATTAATAAAACGCAAATAATAGGTCGTAGCTTCCTATGACATTAATTCCCTACTAGGGACTCTCCTAATCCTCTAGCCATACCTAACCTCAGTATTTTCCCTACTAGGGACTCTTAATGAGATATAGGCCTAAAACATCCTGACCAAAGCCAAATAACCGTTAAAAGCAGTATGTTTGTCTGTTACGATTACTCCAACACATGGCCTCAACGAAGAGGATAGAAAATGGCCCGGAGTGGATCGGCTGTGCAGAAAGAAGAGAAGAAAACAGTTGTAATCGCTATCGCCAACCACAAAGGCGGAGTTGGCAAGACGACAACCTGTATCAATTTGGCAGATAACCTGGCACAAATGGGAAAACTGGTTTGTGTCGTAGACATGGATCCCCAGGCTAACGCAAGTCAACATATCGGGATGTCTCACCCTGCTGAGATAAATTATACAACAGCCGAATTACTTACGAATCCTGAACTACCACTCACCTACTTTGTTCATGACGAAACCAGGATCGATGGCGTTGCACTTATCTATGGAAGCATGGCTCTGGATAATGCAGACGATGCACTTCGCATGGAGCCTCGCCCTAATGAAGTATTACGGGACCGGCTTCAGCCTCTACTGGGTAAAGCGGATTACATCATCATTGACTGCCCGCCTAGCCTTAGGCTTCTGACTTCCAATGCATTGGCCGCGGCGACCCATTTATTGATTCCCGTAGAGTCAGGATCGCCTTATGGCTTGTACGGCCTCGCTGATCTGACCAAACGAGTTCAGCAGATCACGCGGATCAACCCGACATTGATCAACTTAGGCGCATTGCTGATTCGTCATGATGATCGTCAGCTGGTCTGTCAAAACATTGAACAAAAAGCGATGGGCCTATTTGGAAAGCTTGTTCCAGTAAAGATAGGAACAACAACGAAGATCAACCAGTCATCAACCGTTCAAACCTCCCTGCGGATGTTCGACTCAACGAACAAGGTGGCCAAGCAGTACAAGGAATTGGCCAAGTACATCGACAAAGAGACCGCAGCGTAAGAGCATATTATGGAAAAGAAATCGACCTCCTCACAAAACGCACCCAAGCAAAAGTTGGGCTCCATTCTTGCTCAAGGCTTGGTCAGCCAGATATCTCGCCATTCGGCTGTTCAGCAGGTAGAGAATTTAAAGTCCCATCGAGTACCGCGCTCGATTCCTGTCGATCTGGTTGACGCTAACCCCTATCAACCTCGCCTGGTTTTTGACGAGGAATATATTGAAGAACTGGCACTATCGATTGAAGAGGAAGGGCTGTTAAGTCCAATCAACGTTCGAATCGCTGGTGAGCGCTATGAGCTAATTGCCGGAGAGTGCCGACTACGTGCTCACAAAAAGCTTGGCAAGAAATATATCGATGCCCTGGTAGAAGTCGTCGATGATTTCGAAAGCGCACTGCGCAGTCTGTTCGAAAATATACACCGCAAGGACCTCTCGGACTTTGAGAAGTACCATGCTATTACCCGAATGCGCACCTCGTTCACTCAAGTCAATGATTTGCAGCGCAAACTGGATATCAGCAAATCTCAGCTCTACCGCATCATGGCTTTTGGCGCTCTGCCAGAGTCGAGCCTTAATATGCTCAAAGCCAACCCCAAAATGCTGGGCGCGAACGCAGTAGATGCGTTGAAACCTGTTATCAAGGAAGTTCAGGCAGCAGGTCTTGATTATGAGTCTGCCTTGAACAAGGCCCTTAGAGATCTGGCCAACGGAAAACTGGCACAAGCTGGGCTGGCCAAACGTATTCGTGAAGACTTGCTTACCAAATCAGTCTCTGCACCCAAGGCTTCGACGCCCAGTGAAGATATCGTTATTGGTGAGCGAAAGGTCGCACGCGTTTCCACCAAGAAGGACAGGGTGATATTTGAGCTGGACCGCAAAACATTTAGCGATGACCAACTCAAAGAGCTAAGAGCTCTGATCAGTAATCTGGCTGAACAGGGAGCAGAACCTCGTGAGTGATGAGAAAGAG
>NZ_CP069256.1:3220000-4169809 GCF_051027705.1 Pseudomonas sp. JZ114 | reverse complement strand
GCAGCTTAGCGTAGCACCGGGTACCCAGGCAGAAACATCGGCAACCCTTTATGCCGGTCCGAAGCTGCAGGAATATCTGAAGGAGTTGTCCCCAGGTCTTGAATTGACCGTCGACTATGGTTTCCTGTGGTTCATTGCCCAGCCGATCTTCTGGCTGCTGCAACATATCCACAGCATCCTTGGAAACTGGGGATGGTCGATCATCGTGTTGACTATCATCATCAAGGCTATTTTCTTCCCGCTTTCTGCAGCCAGCTATCGTTCCATGGCTCGCATGCGTGCAGTTTCTCCGCGTCTTCAGGCGTTGAAGGAACAGTATGGTGATGATCGCCAGAAGATGTCCCAGGCGATGATGGAGCTGTACCGCAAGGAGAAGATCAATCCGCTGGGTGGCTGCCTGCCGATCCTCGTACAGATGCCGGTATTCCTGGCCTTGTACTGGGTTCTGCTGGAGAGCGTGGAAATGCGCCAGTCTCCCTGGATGTTCTGGATCACTGACCTTTCGTCCAAGGATCCTTTCTTCATCCTGCCGATCCTTATGGGCGGTACCATGCTGGTTCAGCAAATGTTGAACCCCACGCCTCCGGACCCCATGCAGGCCAAGATGATGAAGATGATGCCCATTATCTTTACCTTCTTCTTCCTGTGGTTCCCGTCTGGCTTGGTGCTGTACTGGATCGTGAACAACTGCCTGTCGATCGCGCAGCAGTGGTATATCAATCGTCGGATCAATGGCACTGCCAAACCGGCCTGATAGCCTTACGCTTTACACAGCGCCCCTTTCGAGGGGCGTTGTGCATTCTGGAGAATGAAGAATGAATCCAATTCAAGACACCATTGCTGCTATCGCTACAGCCACAGGCCGAGGTGGGGTAGGTATCGTCAGGGTTTCCGGGCCTGCGGTAAGAACCATCGCAGAAACAATCTGTGGTGGCTCTTTAACACCTCGCCATGCTCATTATGGTCCCTTCAGGGATAGCGCTGGTCTTACCCTTGATGAGGGAATCGCCTTGTTCTTCCCAGGACCCCACTCTTTTACAGGCGAGGACGTTCTCGAGCTCCAAGGCCATGGCGGTCCTGTCGTTCTGGATTTACTGCTCAAGGCTGTCATTGCGGTAGGTGCGCGTTCAGCCCGTCCAGGAGAGTTCAGCGAACGTGCCTTTCTCAACGATAAGCTGGACCTTGCCCAGGCAGAAGCTATCGCCGACCTCATCGAGGCGAGTTCCGAGCAAGCTGCCCGTAATGCTCTACGTTCATTGCAAGGGGCATTCTCCAAGCGAGTAGAAAACCTGACGGAACAACTGATCCAGTTGCGGATTTACGTGGAGGCAGCCATCGACTTTCCCGAAGAGGAAATCGACTTCCTGGCGGATGGCCATGTGCTGGGCCTGCTCAACGGTGTGCGCCAGGAACTGGCGCAGGTGGAAAAAGAAGCCGGTCGTGGCGCACTGTTACGCGATGGCATGACGGTAGTGATTGCTGGACGACCCAATGCAGGAAAATCGAGCCTCCTCAACGCGCTGGCAGGCCATGAAGCTGCCATTGTGACGGACATTGCAGGCACGACCCGCGATGTCTTACGCGAGCACATCCATATCGACGGTATGCCATTACATGTCATCGACACGGCGGGATTACGGGACACTACCGATCGGGTTGAGCAGATCGGCGTACAGCGCGCCCTGAGTGCTATTGAGAGCGCTGACCGGATACTGCTGGTGGTAGATTCCACGGCACCCGAGGCTCGGAATCCCGATGCACTTTGGCCAGAGTTTCTGTTACAGCGACCTGATCAAAATAAAGTAACAGTCATCCGAAACAAAGCTGATCTTTCGGGTGAACCTATCGTGCTTCAGGAAACTTCAGAAGGTATTCATACCTTAAGCCTTAGTGCAATGACGGGTGAGGGCATCGAGCATCTTCGAGAGCACCTTAAAGCCTGCGTTGGATTTGAGCAGACTGCCGAAAGCAGTTTTAGCGCACGGCAACGTCATCTCGAAGCGTTACACACAGCCCGTCATTATCTGGAGCATGGGCACCAGCAACTCGTAGTGAATGGCTCTGGGGAGCTCTTGGCGGAAGACCTGAGAGTGGCGCAGCAGGCATTGGGCGAGATTACAGGAGCGTTCAGTTCCGATGATCTGCTGGGCAGGATCTTCTCCAGCTTTTGCATCGGCAAATAGCCGCGTTTCATTGATTCAAGAAGCCCCACGGGAACCCGCTGGGGCTTTTTTTTGCCTGTTGATAACCCTAGCTGAGGTCTGGGCAGAAGTTAGGGCTTAAGCTGTTCTGAAAAGGGGCTGTTGGTAACCTTCCTAATTATCCACAGCTACTCACGAGCTTTCGATAAGGAGAGTGACAGGTTCTCCTCTGACTTATCATTGGCTGTAACGCCCTGTGGGTAAAGGCAAAAGCACGTTATCCACAGAAAAGAGGCTCACCATACATAATCGCATTAACAAGCTTTTATATATTTCTTTCTTATTATTTCTATTACCTGATGCCACCAAGTCTGCAGTTGATCATTTTTTGTTCAAAAGGACTTCATAGAGAGCAGAGGAGCCCTTATACTTCTGCGCCTTCCCTAATCCCCTAACCAAACAGGCACGAGGTGCGTGGTGGATTTCCTTTCCCGTTTTGACGTCATAGTGGTCGGCGGCGGCCATGCCGGCACCGAAGCTGCACTTGCTGCTGCACGCATGGGTGTCAAAACTTTATTGCTGACCCACAATGTTGAAACATTGGGGCAGATGAGCTGCAACCCGGCTATTGGTGGTATCGGCAAGAGCCATCTAGTCAAGGAGATCGATGCCTTGGGCGGTGCGATGGCTTCGGCTACCGACAAAGCAGGCATCCAGTTCCGGATACTCAATAGCCGTAAAGGCCCTGCGGTGCGTGCAACGCGCGCTCAAGCCGATCGCGTCCTCTACAAGGCTGCAATCCGCTATATGCTGGAAAATCAGCCCAACCTGTGGATATTTCAGCAGGCCTGTGATGACTTGATTGTTGAACAGGATCAGGTCAGAGGCGTCGTTACCCAAATGGGACTACGTTTCCTTGGGGATAACGTTGTTTTGACCACAGGCACCTTTCTGGGTGGGCTTATCCACATAGGCCTGCAGAATTACTCAGGCGGCCGGGCAGGGGATCCACCTGCCAATGCATTGTCCACACGGCTTCGTGAGCAGCCACTGCGTGTATCACGGTTGAAAACCGGTACACCTCCACGCATTGACGGTCGTACAGTGGATTTCTCTGTCATGACGGAGCAGCCTGGGGATAAACCTCTGCCCGTAATGTCGTTCATGGGATCAGTGGATGAGCATCCTCAGCAGGTTAGCTGTTGGATAACTCATACCAACAGTCGGACCCATGACATCATCCGCAACAATCTTGATCGCTCGCCGATGTATTCAGGCGTTATCGAAGGGATCGGCCCACGCTACTGTCCATCGATCGAAGACAAGATCCACCGTTTCGCGGACAAGGACAGCCATCAGGTTTTCCTGGAGCCCGAGGGACTGACAACTCACGAGTTGTATCCCAACGGGATTTCCACATCCTTGCCCTTTGATGTTCAGCTGGAGTTGGTGCGGTCGATGCGGGGTATGGAAAATGCCCACATCCTGCGTCCCGGTTATGCCATCGAATATGACTTTTTCGACCCGCGTGATCTGAAATACAGCCTGGAAACCAAGGTCATTAGTGGACTCTTCTTTGCAGGTCAGATCAACGGAACGACAGGATACGAGGAAGCTGGCGCCCAGGGGCTACTGGCAGGTGCCAATGCAGCCTTGCGTGCACAGGGCAAGGACAGCTGGTGTCCACGTCGTGACGAAGCTTACTTGGGTGTATTGGTCGATGATTTGATCACGCTGGGTACGCAGGAACCGTATCGGATGTTTACCTCCCGTGCGGAGTATCGGCTGATTCTGCGTGAAGACAATGCGGATCTGCGACTGACCGAA
Source organism: Pseudomonas sp. JZ114 (assembly GCF_051027705.1). Classification (NCBI taxonomy): domain Bacteria; kingdom Pseudomonadati; phylum Pseudomonadota; class Gammaproteobacteria; order Pseudomonadales; family Pseudomonadaceae; genus Pseudomonas; species Pseudomonas sp. JZ114. The sequence goes on along the minus strand of NZ_CP069256.1, from coordinate 4,165,841 downwards.
CAAGGTCGGCAGCTCGGTCTGGTAGACGATGCTCGTTGGGAGGCGTTCTGCCTGAAGCGTGAGCGCATTACCCTTGAGGAGCAGCGCTTGAAGAGTACGTGGGTGCGTCCAGGGACTGTACAAGGTGATGCCATTGCTGAGCGCTTTGGTACACCGCTGACCCATGAGTACAATCTGCAAAGTCTTCTGAGCCGTCCGGAAATCGACTATGTCGGCTTGATGGAGGTAACCGGCGGTGTCATCGAAGACGCGCAGGTTGCCGAGCAGGTAGAGATCAAGACCAAATACGCAGGTTACATCGAGCGTCAGCAGGACGAAATCGAGCGGCTGCGCAGCAGTGAAAGCATTCGTCTACCGGCGGATCTGGATTACACCGCTATATCCGGTTTGTCGAAGGAAATTCAGCACAAGCTGAGCCAGGGCCGCCCGGAAACACTTGGGCAGGCTTCGCGGATTCCCGGTGTAACGCCTGCAGCCATTTCCCTGTTGATGATTCACCTGAAAAAGCGTTCGGCCGGACGCCAGTTGGAGCAGATGGCTTGATGTTGGAAGGAATGATTCGTTACAGCGAGGAGCTTCGCTCAGGAGCTAAGTCTCTAGGTGTCGAGCTGTCTGATGGGCAGGTTGAAAAATTGCTGGCCTACATGGGCCTGCTGCAAAAGTGGAATAAAGCCTATAACCTGACGGCAGTCCGTGATCCAGATGAAATGGTTTCACGTCACCTGCTTGATAGTTTGAGCGTTGTCCCCCATATCAGGGCTGGTCGATGGCTCGATGTGGGCAGTGGTGGTGGTATGCCGGGAGTCCCGCTAGCCATCCTGTTCCCGGAAAGCACTTTTACCGTTCTGGACAGCAACGGTAAGAAAACACGCTTTCTCACACAGGCAAAAATTGAGCTCGGCTTGGATAACCTTCAGGTTATCCACAGTCGTGTAGAAGAATTTACGCCTGACTATCGTTTCACCGGGATTGTGTCGCGAGCGTTCAGCTCGCTCGCTGATTTCACAAACTGGACACGACATCTGGGCGATTCATTGACACAATGGCTCGCCATGAAAGGATTGCATCCTGAGGATGAGCTTGCAGCGTTGCCAACGGATTTTAAGGTTGAAGCAGAACACGCCTTGCAGGTTCCAGGTTGCCAAGGGCAGCGGCATCTATTGATACTGCGCCGCATTGTTGAAGAGGGGTAAAGCGGCTCATGGCCAAGGTTTTTGCGATAGCCAACCAGAAAGGCGGGGTGGGGAAAACTACGACCTGCATCAATCTGGCTGCTTCGCTCGTTGCTACCCGACGTCGGGTACTGTTGATCGATCTCGATCCACAAGGCAACGCGACCATGGGAAGCGGTGTGGATAAGCACAATCTGGAACATTCGGTTCTGGATGTGCTGATCGGACAGTGTGATCTCATCGAAGCCATGCAGTTTTCCGAGCATGGTGGTTACCAGTTGCTACCGTCAAACCGTGATGTGACGGCTGCCGAAATTGAGCTTCTGGACATGAGCAAGCGCGAGAGCCGCTTGCGTGAAGCGCTGGCGCCCATACGGGAAAATTACGATTACGTACTGATTGACTGCCCGCCGTCATTGTCGATGCTGACCATCAACGGGCTGGTCGCTTCGGATGGGGTTATCATTCCCATGCAGTGCGAATATTTCGCACTTGAAGGGCTGACTGACCTGATCGGTAGCATCCAGCGCATCGGACAAGCTCTGAATCCAGGCCTGAAGATCGAAGGTGTGCTGCGCACGATGTATGACCCTCGTATCAATCTGGCGAACGACGTAGCGGCCCAGCTCAAGGCGCATTTTGGCGATACGCTGTACGATACGGTTATCCCGCGCAACGTGCGTCTTGCCGAGGCACCCAGTCATGGTATGCCCGCGTTGACTTACGACAAGGCATCAACAGGGGCTGCAGCCTACCTGGCCTTGGCAAACGAACTGGCTCGTCGGCAGCGCAAGGCTGCAAAAGCAATCGCTTAAGGAATACACATGGCTGTCAAGAAAAGGGGACTGGGCCGCGGTCTGGATGCGCTGCTGAGCGGGGCTACGGCTAGCGTACTGCAGGAAGAAGCAGTCAAGGCCGACCAGCGTGAGTTGCAGCATCTGCCGTTGGACATTATCCAGCGCGGCAAGTACCAACCACGCCGTGACATGGACCCGGTCGCGCTCGAAGAGCTTGCCAGGTCGATTCGCGCCCAAGGCTTGATGCAGCCGATCGTGGTACGTCCCATTGCTGACAACCGCTATGAGATCATTGCCGGGGAGCGTCGCTGGCGTGCCAGCCAGCAGGCAGGGCTTGAGCGTATCCCAGCATTGGTCAGAAACATTCCTGACGAAGCCGCCATTGCGATGGCGCTGATCGAGAATATCCAGCGTGAAAACCTAAGTCCGATAGAAGAGGCCATGGCCCTTCAGCGGCTGCAGCAGGAATTTCAGCTGACGCAGCAGCAGGTGGCCGATGCAGTGGGCAAATCACGCGTCAGTGTGGCTAACCTGCTTCGACTGATAGCGTTGCCAGAAGAGATCAAGACCATGCTGGCGCATGGCGATTTGGAAATGGGCCATGCCAGGGCATTGTTGGGCTTGCCGGCCTCAAAACAGGTCGAGGGGGCGCGTCATGTTGTCGCACGTGGATTGACCGTGCGTCAGACAGAAGCCTTAGTAAGGCAGTGGTTGAATAAGAAAGAAGCGGTTGAGCCTCCAGAGAAGGCTGATCCTGATATTATGCGCCTGGAGCAACGGCTGGCTGAGCGTCTGGGGGCTCCCGTACAGATCCGCCATGGGCAGAAGGGAAAGGGGCAGCTGGTGATCCGCTACAGCTCACTTGATGAGCTGCAGGGCGTTCTTGCTCACATTCGCTAATATTCTAATGGTAGCGAATAGTCGTAAAGACTACCGCATGGCTTGAATGGGCGCGTGCAGACTCCTATACTCTGCGCGCTTTACGTCGGCACAAAGTATGCCAAGGCTTAAATAATAAGCCGACGCCAGAGGACTTCGAGCGCGATGGTTGATCGCACGCCCAAACGCCTGCCTTTTCACCGTCAGCCAGCATTTAACCTGCTGCTCGTCCAACTGGCCGTCACGATATGTGCAGCGTTATTTTTGTTTTGCTTCGTTGGTAGGGTCGCTGCTTATTCTGGTTTGATGGGTGGTTTAATCGCCTGGTTGCCCAATACATATTTCTCTTATAAAGCGTTCCGTTATTCGGGCGCCCGAGCTGCTCGCGACATAGTTCGATCATTCTATGCGGGAGAGGCAGGAAAACTAATTTTGACGGCACTGCTTTTTACAGTGGCGTTTGCGGGGATAAAGCCACTCATGCCACTGGCGTTGTTTGGTGTCTATCTATTGACGCTTTTTGTCAATGGATGCGCTCCCCTACTTGTCAAACGATCTTCTAGACCTTAAAGCGTTCGAGGCAAACATGGCAGCAGAATCCGCTTCGGGTTACATCCAGCACCACTTGCAGAATCTGACCTATGGTCTGCATCCGGCAAATGGTTGGAGTTTCGCCCACACCCCTCAAGAAGCGAAAGAAATGGGCTTTTGGGCCTTCCACCTGGATACTCTGGGTTGGTCGGTCGTTCTAGGCCTGATTTTTATTTGCATTTTCCGTGCCGTAGCGGTCAAGGCAACCAGTGGCCAGCCCGGTAAATTGCAAAATTTCGTCGAAGTCATTATCGAGTTCGTCGACAGCAGTGTCCGTGACACCTTCCATGGCCGTAATCCGCTGATCGCGCCTCTGGCACTGACGATTTTCGTCTGGATCTTCCTGATGAACCTCATGGACTTGGTGCCGGTTGACTGGTTGCCGTCCTTGGCTGGCCTGATAGGTGGTGAGCACACATATTTCCGTGTGGTTCCGACTACCGACCCGAATGCCACTATTGGTATGGCCTTGTCCGTATTTGCCCTGTTGATCTTCTATAGCATCAAGGTAAAAGGAATTGGTGGTTTCCTGGGCGAGCTGACTCTGCATCCGTTCCATAGCAAGAACATGCTGGTTCAGATCATCCTGATTCCGATCAACTTCCTGCTCGAGTTCGTAACGCTGGTGGCGCGTCCCGTTTCCTTGGCCTTGCGACTCTTCGGCAACATGTATGCCGGTGAGCTGATCTTTATCCTGATCGCCATGATGTTCGCCAACGGTCTGGCGCTGGGTGGTCTAGGTATTGTCCTGCAGTGGGCGTGGGCGGTCTTCCACATCCTGATCATTACCTTGCAGGCCTTCATCTTCATGATGCTGACCATCGTCTATATGTCGATGGCGCATGAAGAAAGTCATTAAGAGCTAGAGCACTTGATGATCCTCTCCGAAAGGAGAGGATGCCCGCGAGGGCAATGGGGAATAACAATTTTTTGCTTCAACCTTAACCAAGACGACTTAAAAGTCGGGAGGAAAAATGGAAACTGTAGTTGGACTGACCGCTATCGCCGTAGCACTGCTGATTGGTCTAGGCGCACTGGGTACTGCCATTGGCTTCGGCCTGTTGGGCGGCAAGTTCCTGGAAGGCGCTGCCCGTCAGCCGGAGCTTGTTCCGATGCTGCAGGTGAAAATGTTCATCGTAGCGGGTCTGCTCGACGCCGTAACCATGATCGGTGTTGGTATCGCCCTGTTCTTCACCTTCGCTAACCCCTTCGTTGGTCAGATCGCTGGTTAATCATCCGAATCGATGATTCGTATGATTGACAGACAACGAACGAGCGAGGTGTTGGCGTGAACATTAATGCAACCCTGATTGGCCAGTCCGTTGCCTTCTTTATCTTCGTGCTGTTCTGCATGAAGTTCGTGTGGCCTCCGGTCATCGCGGCTTTGCGTGAGCGTGAAAAGAAGATTGCTGACGGCCTGGACGCTGCCAACCGCGCGGCTCGTGACCTGGAATTGGCTCAGGAACAAGCCACCCAGAAACTGAGCGAAGCGAAAGGTCAGGCAGCTGAAATCATCGAGCAAGCTAACAAGCGTGCTACTCAGATCATCGAAGAAGCGCAGGTCAAGGCCCGTGCTGAAGGCGATCGTCTGAAAGAGCAGGCTCAGGCTGAAATCGACCGGGAAATCAATAGCGCCAAGGAAGCTCTGCGTGCACAGGTTGGCCTTCTGGCTGTCGCTGGTGCAGAGAAGATCCTGGGCAAAACGATTGATCCCCAAGCCCACGCACAGTTGGTCGACCGACTGGCTGCGGAAATCTAAGCGAGGCCATCATGGCAGAACTGAACACGCTGGCCCGGCCATATGCCAAGGCAGCTTTCGAGTTCGCACAGTCTCAGCAGAATCTGGCCAAATGGTCCGAGGAGCTGAGACTGCTCGCCGCGGTAACTCTGGATGGGACCGTGCGCCAGCTGCTTCAGCAACCGCAGTTGACCGCGGACGCCAAGGCCAAGCTGCTCATTGACGTGTGCGGCGATCAGCTGGATGTGCAGGCCCAGAACTTTGTTCGGACCGTGGCAGAAAACAACCGGATCGACCTGATGCCGACCATTGCTGAACTCTACGAAGAGTTCAAGGCCGAGCAGGAAAGATCCATCGAGGCGGAAGTCACCAGTGCTTTCGCTTTGAGCGACGAACAGCAAGACAAACTCGCCAAGGCTCTCAGCGCAAGGCTCGGTCGCGATGTGCGACTTCATGCATCCGAGGATGCAAGCCTGATCGGTGGTGTGGTAATTCGCGCCGGCGACTTGGTAATCGATGGCTCCGTTCGCGGCAAGCTCGCGCAACTGGCCGAAGCGTTGAAACCTTGAGTTTGAAGGGGCAGTAGCATGCAGCAACTCAATCCTTCCGAAATTAGTGAAATCATCAAGAGCCGCATCGAGAAACTCGATGTCTCTTCGCAACCGCGCAACGAAGGTACTATCGTCAGTGTTTCTGACGGTATCGTGCGCATCTTTGGTCTGGCCGACGTTATGTACGGGGAAATGATTGAGTTCCCAGGCGGCGTCTACGGCATGGCACTGAACCTGGAGCAGGATTCCGTAGGTGCCGTGGTTCTGGGTAATTACCTGGGCCTGGCTGAAGGCATGAGTGCCAAGTGCACCGGCCGTATCCTTGAAGTACCGGTTGGTCCGGAGCTTCTGGGTCGCGTTGTTGATGCCCTGGGTAATCCGATCGATGGCAAAGGCCCGATCAACGCCAAAGAAACCGACGCGGTTGAAAAAGTCGCTCCGGGCGTAATCTGGCGTAAGTCGGTAGACCAGCCTGTACAGACTGGTTACAAGGCTGTTGACGCCATGATCCCCGTTGGCCGTGGCCAGCGTGAGCTGATCATCGGTGACCGTCAGGTAGGTAAAACTGCCATGGCGGTGGATGCGATCATCAACCAGCGCAACAGTGGCATTCGTTGCGTCTATGTTGCTATCGGTCAGAAGCAGTCGACCATTGCCAACGTCGTACGCAAGCTGGAAGAGCACGGCGCACTGCAGAACACCATCGTGGTAGCTGCCAGTGCCTCTGAGTCCGCAGCCCTGCAGTTCCTGGCTCCCTATGCCGGCTGCACCATGGGTGAATACTTCCGTGACCGCGGTGAAGATGCACTGATCGTTTATGACGATCTGTCCAAGCAGGCTGTGGCTTACCGCCAGATTTCCCTGCTGCTGCGTCGTCCGCCGGGCCGTGAAGCTTACCCAGGCGACGTGTTCTATCTACACAGCCGTTTGCTGGAGCGTGCTTCTCGCGTATCCGAGGAGTATGTAGAACAGTTCACCAAGGGCGCCGTTACCGGTAAGACAGGTTCCTTGACTGCTCTGCCGCTGATCGAGACTCAGGCAGGTGACGTTTCCGCGTTCGTTCCGACCAACGTAATTTCGATTACCGACGGCCAGATCTTCCTGGAAACCAGTCTGTTCAACTCGGGTATTCGTCCTGCGGTTAACGCGGGTATTTCCGTGTCCCGTGTGGGTGGTGCCGCTCAGACCAAGATTATCAAGAAGCTGTCCGGTGGTATCCGTACCGCACTGGCTCAGTACCGTGAACTGGCAGCATTTGCCCAGTTTGCTTCTGACCTGGACGAAGCAACACGTAAGCAGCTTGAGCATGGTCAGCGTGTTACCGAGCTGATGAAGCAGAAGCAGTATGCACCGATGTCCATCGCCGAGATGGCTCTGTCGCTGTACGCCGCCGAGCGTGGCTTCCTGTCGGATATCCCGCTGGACAAGATTGGCAGCTTCGAGCAGGCCCTGATTTCGTACTTCAACCGTGATCACGCCGCACTGATGGCCAAGATCAACGAGAAGGGCGACTTCAACGACGAAATCGATTCTGGCATCAAGGCCGGTCTCGAGAAGTTCAAGGCCACTCAAACCTGGTAAGCCCAGGCGGGAGCGTCAAGCGCTCCCGCTTGCTAACCCGATAGGTGTTACATGGCAGGCGCAAAAGAGATTCGCGGCAAAATCGCGAGCATCAAAAGCACACAGAAGATCACCAGCGCCATGGAAAAGGTAGCTGTCAGCAAGATGCGCAAAGCTCAGACGCGCATGGCTGCCAGCAAGCCTTACGCTGAGCGTATTCGTGCTGTGATCGGCCACTTGGCCAATGCGAACCCGGAATATCGCCATCCGTTTATGGTGGAGCGTCCGGTAAAGCGCGTGGGCTATATCGTGGTCAGCTCCGACCGTGGTCTGGCGGGCGGCTTGAACATCAACCTGTTCAAGACGCTGATTCGCGACATGGCAGAGCAACGCGATCGCAATGCTGAAGTCGATCTCGGTGTGATTGGCAGCAAGGGTGCGTCCTTCTTCCGCAGCTACGGCGGTAATGTAGTCGCAGCCATCAGCCATTTGGGTGAAGAGCCTTCGATCAACGACCTGATCGGTAGTATCAAGGTCATGCTCGACGCTTACCTGAATGGCCGTATTGATCGCCTGTACGTAGTGTCCAACAAGTTCGTCAACACCATGGTCCAGAAGCCGACAATCGAGCAGCTGGTTCCGTTGGTGGCTGAGCAGAACACCAGCCTGCAAAAGCATTGGGACTACCTCTACGAACCAGATGCCAAGACGTTGCTGGACGGCCTCTTGGTGCGTTACGTGGAATCCCAGGTGTATCAGGCAGTTGTAGAAAACAGCGCTTGTGAACAAGCGGCGCGGATGATCGCGATGAAGAACGCTACGGATAACGCGGGCGAGATCATCAGCGAACTGCAGCTGATCTACAACAAGGCACGCCAGGCAGCGATTACGCAGGAAATTTCGGAAATCGTCGGCGGCGCCGCTGCGGTTTGACGGACTGGTTCTAATTCTTCGAGGAACGCGAAATGAGTAGCGGACGTATCGTACAAATCATCGGCGCCGTAATCGACGTGGAATTCCCACGCGATTCCGTACCGAAAGTTTATGACGCTCTGAAAGTGCAGGGCGTGGAAACTACGCTGGAAGTTCAGCAGCAGCTGGGCGACGGCATTGTTCGTTCCATCGCGATGGGCTCTACCGAGGGTCTGAAGCGTGGTCTGGACGTTAACAACACTGGTGAAGCGATCAAGGTACCGGTAGGCGTGAAGACGCTGGGCCGTATCATGGACGTTCTGGGTAACCCGATCGACGAGGCGGGCCCCATTGGTGAAGAAGAGCGTTGGGAAATCCACCGCAAGGCACCGTCCTATGCTGATCAGTCCGGTAGCAACGAGCTGCTGGAAACAGGCATCAAGGTTATTGACCTGGTTTGCCCGTTCGCGAAGGGTGGTAAGGTTGGTCTGTTCGGTGGTGCCGGTGTAGGCAAGACCGTTAACATGATGGAACTGATCCGTAACATCGCCATCGAGCACAGCGGTTATTCCGTGTTCGCAGGCGTGGGTGAGCGTACTCGTGAGGGTAACGACTTCTACCACGAGATGAAGGATTCCAACGTTCTGGACAAGGTAGCCCTGGTTTACGGTCAGATGAACGAGCCGCCGGGCAACCGTCTGCGCGTGGCCCTGACTGGCCTGACCATGGCCGAAAAGTTCCGTGACGAAGGACGTGACGTGCTGTTGTTCATCGACAACATCTACCGTTACACCCTGGCCGGTACGGAAGTATCCGCTCTGCTGGGCCGTATGCCTTCCGCAGTAGGTTATCAGCCGACGCTGGCTGAGGAGATGGGCGTTCTTCAGGAGCGTATTACCTCCACCAGAACCGGTTCGATTACATCCATCCAGGCTGTATACGTACCTGCGGATGACTTGACTGACCCGTCCCCTGCGACCACGTTCGCTCACCTGGACGCAACCGTCGTACTGTCCCGTGACATCGCTTCCCTGGGTATCTACCCAGCTGTAGATCCGCTGGACTCTACTTCTCGCCAGCTTGATCCGCTGGTGATCGGTCAGGAGCACTATGACGTTGCTCGCGGCGTTCAGTATGTTCTGCAGCGCTACAAGGAGCTGAAGGACATCATTGCGATTCTGGGTATGGACGAACTGTCCGAAGCGGACAAGCAGTTGGTATCCCGTGCTCGTAAGATCCAGCGCTTCCTGTCCCAGCCGTTCTTCGTTGCAGAAGTATTTACCGGTGCGCCAGGTAAATACGTTTCGCTCAAGGACACCATTGCTGGTTTCGGCGGCATTCTGAAAGGTGACTACGACCATTTGCCTGAGCAGGCATTCTACATGGTTGGCAGCATCGACGAAGCTATCGAAAAAGCGAAGAAACTGTAATCCGTGCGCCCGGAAACGGGCGCCTTACGAGGCATGCATATGGCCAAGACAGTCCAATGCGATATCGTCAGCGCGGAAGGAGCCATCTTCTCCGGAGCGGTGGAGATGGTGATCGCCCACGGTAACCTGGGGGATCTGGGTATTTCTCCCGGCCATGCTCCGCTGTTGACTGATCTCATGCCTGGCCCGATTCGCCTGATCAAGCAGGGCGGCGAGGAAGAGGTGTTTTATATCTCTGGTGGTTTCCTCGAAGTCCAGCCGAATGTCGTCGAAGTGTTGGCAGATATTGCCAGCCGGGCGAGCGATCTTGATGAAGCGGCTGCTCAGGAAGCCATGAAGCTGGCTGAGAAGACGCTGAGCGAGAAAGGCTCGAACTTCGATTACAGCGCTGCCTCTGCACAGTTGGCTGAAGCCGCAGCTCAGCTGCGTACCATTCAGCAGCTACGCAACAAGGCCAAGCGCTGAAGCAATACGCTTCGGGTATATGAAAGGGGTAGCTTCGGCTACCCCTTTTCATTTCTGGCCGTGAGCACTTGCTGAGCCCGTTTCTCTTCTGAGACTCTTTATCCGTGTCTAACGGCTTAACGGCCCTATCGAGGCGTAAACATGTCCCTTGAAATTGTCATTCTTGCTGCGGGGCAAGGCACCCGTATGCGCTCCGCTCTGCCCAAGGTTCTTCATCCGATTGCCGGGAAGGCCATGCTGGGACACGTGATCGATCGCGCCCGCGAACTGACTCCGCAAAAGATCCATGTGGTGATCGGCCATGGAGCCGAAACCGTCAAGCAGCGTCTGGCAGCAGATGACCTCAACTTTGTCGTCCAGCAGGAGCAGTTGGGTACAGGCCATGCTGTCGCCCAGGCGCTTCCCCATCTGTCGGCGAAGCGGGTACTGATCCTATATGGCGATGTTCCGCTGATTGAGACGTCTACGCTTGAGCGTCTGCTAGAGCAGGTTAGCGCTCAGCAGCTGGCATTGTTGACTGTAGAACTGGCAGATCCCACGGGTTATGGACGTATCCTTCGGGATAACCGCGGTGAGGTGTATGCAATTGTTGAGCATAAGGATGCCGATGCAACGCAGAAGGCAATCCGCGAAGGTAATACCGGTATTCTGGCCGTTCCGGGCGAGCGATTGGGAGAGTGGCTCGGTAGACTTTCCAACAGCAATGCACAAGGGGAGTATTACCTGACGGATGTCATCGCAATGGCCGTATCCGATGGCTCGCGCGTTGCAACGGCTCAGCCAGACGATGCCATGGAGGTTCAGGGAGCCAATGACAGAAAGCAGTTGGCTGATCTTGAGCGACACTATCAATGGCGCGCTGCGCAAGCGCTCATGACGCAAGGTGTAACACTACTGGATCCGACACGCTTTGATCTGCGTGGGCAGGTCCAGACTGGCCGTGATGTCACTATTGATATCAATGTTATTCTGAGTGGCACGGTGGTTATCGAAGACAACGTCGAAATTGGGCCCAACTGTGTTATCCACAACAGCACGTTGAAACGCGGGGCGGTTATCAAGGCCAACAGTCATCTGGATGGCGCAGTAGTGGGTGAGGGTGCCGATGTAGGTCCCTTTGCTCGGCTACGTCCCGGTTCTGTTCTGGAAGCCAGGGCTCATGTGGGTAATTTCGTCGAGTTGAAAAACGCTCATCTTAATGAAGGCAGCAAGGCGGGGCATCTGTCTTATCTGGGTGATGCTGTCCTAGGAAAGAACTGTAACGTAGGCGCCGGCACCATTACCTGCAACTATGATGGTGCCAACAAGTATAGAACCGAGATTGGCGATGACGTCTTCATTGGCTCCAACAGTTCGTTGGTCGCACCAGTCACGTTAGGCGATGGAGCAACCACGGCTGCAGGTTCTACCATTACGGAAAACGTGCCTGCACAGACGCTGGCACTGGGTAGGGCAAGACAGGTTAACAAGCCTGATTGGCAACGTCCTCTCAAGAAGAAGTAACCCAAAAGGCTGTGAAATACTCACAGCCTTTTTCATTCTGGGTTGACTTTTTTTCCGTTAAGGGTTTTGATTCGAAGTATATAAATTTCGAATCGAAACTTATGGCCAAGCGCAACACTCCGCAACGTCGCCACGACATCCTTGCCCGTTTGAATGAACAGGGTGAGGTGACAGTTGATGAGTTGACCAAACTGTTTGCCACCTCAGAAGTTACGATTCGAAAGGATTTGGCTGCGCTCGAAAAGAATGGTCTCTTACTACGCCGATACGGTGGCGCCGTTTCGATCCCCCATGAGCTTCTGAGCGATCTTGCTCAAGCGCCATCACCGTATAAGCAGGCCATTGCACGGGCTGCCTCTTCACGTATCCGCGAACATGCCCGGGTCATTATTGATAGTGGCAGCACGACCGCTGCGCTTATTCCCGAATTGGAAAACAAAGCAGGTCTGGTTGTGATGACCAACTCGCTTCATATCGCCAATGCCTTGCGTGAACTTGAGCATGAGCCGGTTTTGTTAATGACTGGCGGGACCTGGGACCCTCATTCGGAATCCTTTCAAGGGCAAGTGGCTGAGCAGGTCTTGCGCTCTTACGACTTCGATCAGCTATTCATTGGTGCTGATGGATTGGATCTTGAACGGGGCACGACAACGTTCAATGAATTATTGGGCTTGTCGCGTGTAATGGCTGAAGTGGCCCGAGAAGTCATCGTTATGGCAGAAGGGGACAAGGTTGGTCGACGTATTCCCAACCTGGAACTGCCCTGGTCGAACATTCACACGCTTGTGACTGATGGGCGTTTCCCTGATGAAGCCAGACACCAATTGGAACAACGGGGCATTACTGTCATTTGTGTGGCTGTGGATAAATGATCTCCACCAAATATCCACAGCCACTCTTTAAAATTTGAACGAAGCATTCATATGCATCGCTTGTTTAGGAGTTTTCCATGTGTGGCATCGTAGGCGCCATTGCTGAGCGTAATATCACCGCTATCCTCGTTGAAGGGCTCAAGCGCCTTGAATACCGAGGGTATGACAGCGCAGGTCTTGCCGTACTGACGGCGCAGCAGACCCTTGAGCGCATTCGTCGCCCCGGCAAGGTCAGCGAGCTGGCTAGCGCGCTTAATAGTGAAGGCCTGACAGGTCGCCTCGGTATTGCCCATACCCGCTGGGCCACACATGGCGCGCCAACTGAAGCAAATGCCCATCCTCATTTCTCTCATGGTCAGATTGCAGTGGTCCACAATGGGATCATTGAAAACCATGAACCTCTGCGCGAGTGGTTAAAGGGGCTCGGTTATGTCTTTACCTCCCAGACCGATACCGAAGTCATCGTTCATCTTCTGCATCACAAGCTGAAGGAAACCGGTGATATCACGCATGCGCTGAAGGCAGCGGTGAAAGAACTGCATGGTGCCTACGGTGTAGCGGTCATGAATATCGATCAGCCTGATCGTCTGGTCGCTGCCAGAAGCGGCAGCCCTCTGGTGATCGGCCTGGGTATTGGGGAAAACTACCTGGCGTCGGACCAGTTGGCGCTCCGGCAGGTAACGGATCGCTTTATCTACTTGGAAGAAGGCGACATTGCAGAGATTCGTCTGAATGGCGTCTCGCTGTGGTCGGTGGATGGTGAACCGGTAACACGTGAAGTTGTTCAGTTTACCGAAGGGGCCGAAGCCGCTGACAAAGGTTCGTTCCGCCACTTCATGCTCAAGGAAATTCACGAGCAGCCTGCTGTGGTTCAGCGCACCCTGGAAGGGCGGTTGGGTCTAGACCATGTGGTGACCGAGGCATTCGGTCCTCAGGCAACAGACCTGTTTGGGCGTGTCAGGAATATTCAGATCGTTGCCTGCGGCACAAGTTTTCATGCCGGTATGGTGGCGCGTTATTGGCTGGAAGGGCTTACGGGTATCCCTTGCCAGGTAGAGGTGGCAAGTGAGTTCCGCTATCGGCGCGTAGCGGTACAGGCTGACACGCTGTTTGTGACCATCTCCCAATCAGGGGAGACAGCGGATACCTTGGCTGCGCTTAGAAATGCCAAGCCGCTGGGCTATTTGGGCAGTCTTGCAATTTGTAACGTCGCGACCAGCTCGCTGGTACGTGAGTCGGACCTGACCTTGCTGACACAGGCGGGTCCTGAGATCGGGGTTGCTTCTACCAAGGCGTTCACGACGCAGCTGGTTGCACTGCTGCTGCTTACGCTATCGCTGGGCCGAGTTCAGAACCGTCTTGAGGCTGGCGTTGAGGCTGAATTGGTGGAAGAGCTCCGCCGTTTACCCGCGCGTCTTGATGAAGCGCTTGCCATGGATAAGCGCGTAGAGAAGATTTCCGAGCTATTTGCAGAGAAGCACCATACTTTGTTCCTCGGCCGTGGTGCTCAATATCCGGTGGCAATGGAAGGCGCGCTCAAGCTCAAGGAGATTTCCTATATTCATGCCGAGGCTTATCCGGCGGGTGAGCTCAAGCACGGCCCGCTGGCGCTGGTGGACACCGACATGCCTGTGGTTACGGTAGCGCCCAATAATGAGTTGTTGGAAAAGCTGAAATCCAACCTTCAGGAAGTACGCGCTCGAGGCGGTCAGCTGGTTGTCTTCGCGGATGCAGAAGCTGGTCTTACCAACGGGGAAGGCACCCACCTGATCGGGATGCCCAGCATTCATGATGTGCTGGCGCCAATCCTCTACACTATACCGCTGCAATTGCTGTCTTATCACGTCGCTATATTGAAAGGGACTGATGTGGATCAGCCTCGCAATCTAGCCAAGTCGGTAACGGTTGAATAATGTATTCAGCAAAGCCCCGTTAAACGGGGCTTTTTTATGGGTTGGACGTGCAGCCACCAATACGGCCGCATAAAAGTGTTTGTCGACCTGCAGACGAGCTGGACACGCGTCCACGTGAAGTCCAACCAATGGCCCGTGTAAAGCCGGACCAGATTTCGCCATCCGAGGCGTAACCCATCAAGAAACTGATTCGACCATAGTGTGCCTGGGTTTGCGTCCAGGTGCGCTGGGTTGCAGCATCGTATCCTTGGATAAAAATATGTTTATCCACAACCGATACATGATAGTGACTGCCTGCAAGGTCTTCGCAGCTGACTATTTGCCCCGTACTCATACAATTCACAGGTAAGCCATCGGCAAATGCAAAAGATGAGCACAGCAAGGAAGGGGCAAGTAGTAGAGACCAGGCAGGCGGTCTTTTCATAAGATAGAAAACCGTCAAACAGATTAGGTTGTTATCTTATAACCTATTTGCCTTGTGCCAGTAGCCTTTGCCATCAGCAGGATGATCCATAAAGGCATCAGAGCCTGTCATCATTCAGTCCGCTTGGATGTATCCAGCCACGTGCCCTGGCTCTGCTGTTCACAGAACGGCTTCAAGAAGCGTGCATCCGTAGCAATACCGTAATAATGGATGTCCTGTCTGTACGGCATGCCTTGTACTTGGGCGTTCTGGCAGATACCGAATCCGCCGGTAGGGCATTGTTCAGCAAAGGTAACCTCAACGTTCTGCTCTGCCAGTTGAGGCTTACAAAATCCATCATGAAATAGATTCGCTGGAATCGAGCGATTCTGCTGGCAGACTTTCACATCGACGCCTTTACCCTTGCTGTGGACCAGGCACGCTTCGGCCTGCACATAGAGCGGAGCGAGGAAGGCTACACAGGCAAATAGGCGATACATAGAGATAACCGGCTTAAATCGGCGACTCTACCACTGACCGAATCGAGACATAAACATGCTCAAGCATATACCTACCCACGTGATAACAGGACCTTTGGGGGCAGGCAAGACCAGCCTCATCCGGCATTTGCTGACGCAGCGTCCTCAACACGAGCGGTGGGCAGTACTGGTTAACGAGTTCGGTCAGATAGGGCTTGATGCTGCGTTGTTGCATACCACGGATGCCGGTATCTCATTGACTGAATTGCCGGGAGGATGCCTGTGCTGCGTCAACGGTGCGCCATTGCAGGTAGCCCTGGTGCAGTTGTTGCGCAGGGCTCAGCCCCAGCGCCTTTTCATTGAGCCGTCAGGGCTGGGGCATCCGGCTACATTGCTCAAGCAGCTCGCCGAAGGTACCTGGCAGGGCGTACTGGCGATTCAACCGGCAGTCATGGTGGTTGATGCTCACCGCCTGGCGAGCGGGGAACAGCTGCCTGATGCTCAACGTGAGGCGTTACCTGGGGTTGGGCTGCTGGTACTCAACAAGTCTGAGTTGTTGAATAACAGAAGCCGGCAGGCGCTTCTAGCCTCCTTGCCCGACATCCAGTGGCAATGGACCCAGCAGGGAAGGCTGCCTTTTAACCTTTTGCCCGGAAGCGCTTGTGTAGCTGGCCAACGTGCTCTCGATTCACTCCCAGTGCCTCCCCCTGGTCAGCGGGGACCATTACCTTCGCTGCTGTTACCTGGACAGCCCTTAAGGCAAATTCATGAGGCTGAAGGGCGCTTCGCCATAGGGTGGCGGTTTCACCATAGCAGCCAATTTAACCGCCAAGCAGTTCAGACATGGCTGGGCGCATTACCTGCACTGCTCAGGGCAAAAGCCATTCTGCATGCAGATGGGCAGTGGTGGAGCTTCAATCAAGCCAGTGGACAGGGTGAATGGCGGATCAGTGAGTGGCGCAAGGATAGCCGGGTCGAATTGATCTTCGAAACGGTCGTAGATGCAGCCGCCCTAGAGTCAGATTTGATGAATTACATGCAATAGGAATCCTGTTGTCGCTAAAAGTTGATAAATTCGTTATCTTAATGATAATGATTATTAAATCTGACCGCCTTTGTGGATCATTCCTATGTCGTTGACGTTGCCGGCGAGATCAAAATCGCCTGAGCAAGACCCTTCGCTGCAGCCTGAGCACCCTGCTGAATCGGCTGAAGGAGTACGTCTGTATGTCGTGCGCAGTGAGGTTGAGCCTGTTGATGGTGTAAATGCCAGTCGTACGGATCCAGGCGCAGAGATCATTTCGCTGCAAGGGTATTCACGAAGCGATGAGGTGCCTCCGCTGGAGGAGAACGTCGGCAATGCCGAGCCGACAACCGAAACAACGCCTCCTCGTCGTTGGTGGCTGGCCTCGGGGACTTCCTTTGTTATGCACGCGGCGCTGGCGGCTGCATTGTTTTTTGTCGTACAGACTCCGCCCGAACTCAAAATCAGCAAGGGTGATAGCCCAAGCGAGCTAAAGGTCAGCTTTATCCAGCTGCCCAAAAAGGAGCCTGCCCCAGAGCCTCCGGCAGCAGCGCCTACACCTCCGGCCCCACCAGAGCCCGAACCGCCTAAGCCGGAGCCTCCTAAGCCGGTTGAACCGCCCAAGCCCGTCGAACCACCCAAACCGGTAGTCGAAAAGCCCAAGCCAAAGCCGAAACCCAAGCCGGTTGAGCACACCCAGCAAAAACCGCTACCGGTCAAAAAGAAGCCTGAGCCCAAAGCAGAGCCTGAGCCAGCCCCTGCGCCTGCTGCACCGGCAGCAAGTGCTCCTACGCCTGCGGCTGCACCAAGCGCACCTGTTCAGGCACCCGTGGCCACGCCTGGCGCCAAGACCGCCGCTTCTGCAGGTCCTGCAGGCCTCCCTACTGGGAGCATCGACGACAGCGATATCCGTCCTTTGAAGATGGATCAGCCCAAATATCCTGATGTGCTGCGTCGTCGCGGATTAAGCGGGGAGGTCAAAGTGCTATTTACCGTAACCGCAGATGGCCGTATTACTGATGTGGAAGTACTGGAGTCGTCCAACAAAATGTTCGAGCGCTCCGTGCTCGATGCGTTGAGCAGCTGGCGCTTTGCTCCTCGTGTATCAGGTGGACAAATCGTACCGCGCAAGGCTACCAAGGTATTTATCTTCAAGCTGCAACGCCGCTAACGGCCGACAGGCTCCAATAAAAACGCCGCGGATAATCGCGGCGTTTTTGTTTAGGCCCTGATCAGCCGGATGAAGGAAGTACGTCTTCCTTGATCGCCTGATACCGCTCTTGCAACTCTCGGCGAATTTGCCGGCGTTGCTGTGCCTGTATGCAGCGGCGTTTCTCGTCGAACGTCTTGGGTTCCAGTTGAGGAACGGGGCAGGGCTTGCCGTCATCACCCAATGCAACCATCGTGAAGAAGCAGCTGTTGGTATGGCGTACCGAGCGCTGTTGAATGTTTTCCGTAATGACCTTTACACCGACCTCCATAGACGTCGTTCCGGTGTAGTTCACCGATGCCAAAAACGTAACCAATTCACCTACGTTGACCGGTTCGCGAAAGATCACCTGATCGACCGACAGTGTTACCACATAACGGCCTGCATAACGGCTGGCGCAGGCATAGGCCACTTCATCCAGGTGTTTAAGCAAGGCGCCACCATGCACCTTGCCAGAGAAGTTCGCCAAATCGGGCGTCATCAGAATGGTCATACTGAGCTGGTGATTACCGGCTTCCATATAGGCCTCGTCATATCCTCAAATCACCGGTAATTCCGGCGGCGTCAGTATGCAATGTTATGGCGATTTGCCATAGGATTCGTGCGTTAGCTATATCCGTTTTATGAGCGACCCGCCGACAACCCCCTATCGATAGGCATGTCTGCCCCCGAGATAGCAGAGGCCTGCGGCTGGCATAGGAAGTACACCAGTTCAGCGACTTCTTCAGGCTGGATAAAGCGGGCCTGATCACCTTGCGGATACCGATTGAGTAAGTTGCGCCGGTAGCCGGTAGGATCGCCCTGGCCATAATGGGCCGCCTGAAAATCCAGCATGGGCGTATCGATATCGCCTGGGGAGACAGCATTGACCCGCACACCGTCCTTGGCCAGCTCAATGGCGAGGTTCTGGCTGAAGAAACGAATAGCGGCTTTAGCAGCGCCATAGGCGGCAGCACCCGAGACAGGTTGGCGACCCGCACCGCTCGAAATATTGATGATCGTTCCGCGGGTTTCCTTGAGAAACGGGATGGCAGCGGAGCACATGAAGAAGGTCGATTTGAGGTTGACCGACATGACGAGGTCATAATCCTCTTCGCTGAACGTCTCGACAGGGCCTTCGCGCCAGACACCTGCCGCATTGATCAGAGCATCGAGGCGGCCGGTACGCGCCATCACCTTGCTGATGAGGTTACGACAGCCTTCGGCCGTCCGTAGATCAGCTACGACGCTCGAATCCAGGGGAACATTGCCATTGAGATCATGCAGGCCATCCTTGTCCAGATCTGCCGCTGCAACGCGCCAGTGACTCTGTGAAAAACGCTGGGCCAGTGCTCGACCGAGCCCGCCAGCGGCACCAGTGATCAGAACGACAGGAGTGCTCATCCAGGGATTACCTTCTAGCGGAAAAGATAGCTATATCCAGACCTTGCGCAGCCGCTTACGTTCAGCGTCTGGCCTGCCATTCTCGTGCAATCCGCTACAAGCGTCTCGTAAAGCCTGCCAATAGCGGCAGGCTAACGCTATAGAGCTGATCAATGATCAGCTTTCCAGCCAGACATCTCGTGCCCAGATCCAGACGGAATCCCAAGTGTCATCGTCCAGCTCACCGTCCGTCCAGAGCAGAACCTCGCCTTCCTGACTGACGGCGTAGTAGCCGTCACCGTCCTCACAAATGGGTATCAGATCGCGAGGTAGACCTTCCGACCAGGCTGTAGCGGCCACTTCTGGGAGGTAGGTATGGGACTGCGGATCGGTCACCGTTACGGGCTCGAGCTTGCCGTATACCACATCGCTGACGGTGAGAAGAAACTCGCGAAACTCGGGCGGAAGGCTGATCAACAGTTCTTCTTCGATTTCGACCAACAGGTCCTCATCGGGCAGCTCGAGCGGTACCGGAACAGGCTCGTTCTCTTCGCGCAGCCTTTCAATCACGTCTTCCATCAATACATCCTCTAATGCAGGGGTGCGTGTTATACCCTAGTCAAGAATATAAAAGATGGAAAAGGTGCCATCGAGAATGCGCTACCTGTACGAACAGCGCGACAAACGGTAGAAATGAAAAAGCCCGGCATGGCCGGGCTTTTCTGAAACACAGAGCGATCAAGCGTTCTGACGGATACCGGCCAGCAGCCAGGGCTGGTTGCTACCTGCCAGGCGCTCCATACGCCAGCTTTCGCTGAAATTCTGACCCTGGTCGAAGCGAGACTCTTTCGACAAGCCAGAGAACGTGATGGTAGCGATGGTCTTGCCTTCCAGCTCTTCCACGCCATCCAGTTCAGCCTGCAAGTTCTCGATGTAGGTGGACTGGAAGCCTTCACCCAAGCTGGCACGCTCATCTTTCAGCCACTGGAGCATCTGAGGCGTCACGAACTCGGCGATCTTGTCCATCTCGTTGGCATCCCAGTGCTGCTGCAGAGACATGAAGTGCTCACGGCCAGCTGCAACGAAACGCTCTGCATCAAACCAGGCAGGCGCATTCATGACTGGCGCGGCACCACCCTGACCGAATCCGCCAGGCTGCTGTACAGGCGCTTCACGGTACATCGGCGCGTGGCCTGCCGGAGCGGGCTGATGCTGCTGATGTTGCTGCTGACGGCGGCGCGTGAATAGCTTGAACAGAACAAACGCTATCAGGGCCATGATTAGGAAGTCGAAGAACTGGAAGCCTTCGAAACCGTCGCCCATGAACATGGAAGCCAATAAGCCACCAGCGGCAAGACCGGCTAACGGACCCAGCCAGCGAGAAGCACCGCTAGCGGCTGGCGCCTGACGACCCGGTGCGGCTGCCGCTGCGCCCGGTTGCTGTTGAGGCGGTGCCGCCTGGCGTGTCTGGTGAATGGGAGCTGCACCAGCCGACTTGCCTCCACCCATGCGCTTGGCATTGGCATCAAGGCTCAGGGTCAGGCCCAGGCAGATGATCATGAAAAAACTCATTATGCGTTGCATCGTAAGATCTCTTATCGTGAACTACGTTGATGTCCATCTTGCGCCGGACATTGCGTAAGGGCTAGCGCTAATTGTTTCGGCTTTTTGCATGGTTTACTCAAGCCTTATCGTTTGCTGTTGGACTATTGCTTTATGCGCAATATTTCAAACCACTGGTCAGCTCCAAAAAAGCGTTAGCGCGTACTCAATTAGGGTGTTTTCTAAACATCGGCTGTGGCTAAAAGCACAGATCTGAAATTGATGGCTGAGCGCTATCATTTCATTACTACCTTGAGACGGTATGCTGTCCAAACCATTTGCATCTTGGGCTACGGGAGTGGAGTGTTGTGATGCAAGGGATGGTGGCTATCGCTTTACAAGGATACCGGCCTGTAAATGCCTGACAGAAGCAGTCGTGGCGGGGCTCGGTGGGTAGGGCGCCTGAGCACCTCTATGCAGGGAATAGGCTTGTCTTGCATGCTTCGGCAATCTCCCACCGTTTGACAAGCCTTTCCTTGCGCCTTCAACCCTAGGGTTTCAGCGCCAACAGCACCACGCCAAAACCGATTGCGCCAATGCCGCACCATTGGCGCAGCGTCAGCTTTTCGCCTAGCAGCAGCACACCGAATAGGGCCACGAGCACTACGCTCAGCTTGTCTACTGGCGCTACCAGCGAGGCGTTACCCATCTTCAAGGCTCGGAAATAACAGATCCAGGAGGCGCCGGTAGCCAATCCAGATAACACAAGAAAGAGATAGCTCTTTGGCGAGATCGAGCTTAAGGGCTGATACTGGCGGGTCGCATAAACAATCAGCACAAGCGACAGGAACACTACTCCAGTCCGCAACAAGGTAGCAAAGTCCGAATTGACCTGGGCAACGCCAATTTTGCCAAAAATGGCTGTGAGCGCCGCGAAAACGGCTGACAGCAATGCCCAGAAGAGCCAGGAAGATGCCACGCAATGTCCTTCTTCAAACAGACAGGGCGACCTTGGCCGCCCTGGAGTATACGTTAAACCGGCTCCAGCTTGGCGTAACTCACCATTAACCACTTGCTGCCTTCGGCGTCGAAATTCACCTGAACACGTGCATGTGGACCTGAGCCCTCGTAATTCAGAATGACCCCTTCGCCAAACAAGGCGTGATTGACTCGTTGGCCCAATGCAAACGTCGTGTCTGGAATGGCGGCACCTGCAAACGGATTAGGTCGACCTACGCCAAACGGCTGCTTGACCGAATTGGACAGGCGGACTTCCTGAATCAGGTTTGGTGGCACCTCGCGGATAAAGCGCGAGAGCTTGTTATAGGTCTCGGTTCCATGAAGCCGGCGCGTTTCCGCATAGGTCATCACCAGACGTTTCATGGCCCGGGTAATTCCCACATAGGCCAAGCGGCGTTCCTCCTCCAAGCGGCCGGACTCTTCCAGGCTCATCTTGTGAGGGAACAGGCCTTCTTCCATACCAGCCAGGAAGACCAGCGGAAACTCCAGACCCTTCGCACTGTGCAGCGTCATGAGCTGTACACAGTCTTCATGGCTGTCTGCCTGATTATCCCCAGATTCCAAGGCCGCATGGTCAAGGAAGTTAGCCAGAGGAGAACGATCATCGTCACCACTGAAATCAAAGGACTTCGCGGCGCTGATCAATTCTTCAAGGTTTTCGACCCGTGCCTGACCTTTCTCGCCCTTTTCAGCCTTGTGATAGGCCACAAGCCCTGTCTGCTCGATCACGATCTGAGTCAGCGTATGCAGCGGGACATCTTCAGACCTGAGCCCCAGTTCATCGATCAACTCGACAAAGGCATTCAGACTGGATGCCGCCCGACCGGATACCGACTTGGTGCCGACCGCATCATGCAGTGCTTGCCACATGGAGTAGCCGTTTGTGCGTGCAGTGTTACGCAGAATCTCGACCGTCTTTTCACCAATGCCGCGGGGCGGGACATTGATGACACGCTCCAGCGCTGCATCGTCATGGCGATGACAGATCAAGCGTAGATACGCCATCGCATTCTTGATTTCGGCGCGTTCAAAGAAGCGTTGGCCGCCATAGATGCGATAGGGAATTTTTTCCCTCAGCAACGCTTCTTCCAATACCCGTGACTGGGCGTTGGAGCGATACAGAATGGCCATTTCGCTTAGCGAGAGACCCTTCTTCGATTCGCTTTCGATAGTTTCGACGATGTAGCGGGCCTCATCGTGCTCGTTGAAGCCCGCGTACAAGGTAATGGCTTCGCCTTCACCCGTATCCGTCCATAGCTCTTTGCCGAGCCGATCGCTATTATTGGCGATCAGGCCATTGGCTGCCTGCAAAATCGTGCTGGTGGAGCGATAATTCTGCTCTAGACGAATGATGGCGGCAGAGAAGTCCTGGTTGAACTGCTGGATATTCTCGATACGCGCGCCACGCCAGCCGTAGATGGACTGGTCGTCATCACCCACTACCATCAGGCTCTCTCCGCCCTGGGCGAGCAGCTTGAGCCATGCGTACTGCACGGCATTGGTATCCTGGAACTCATCTACCAGCACATGGCGGAAACGGCGCTGGTAATGGGCAAGCAGGTCTGGATTATCGCGCCACAGTTCTAGGGCACGGAGCAGCAGCTCGGAAAAATCGATGACGCCGGCACGAGCACACGCTGCTTCATACGCCTCGTAGATGCTGCGCATGGTGGCCAGGAACAGATCGCCACTGGCCTGGATATGCTGCGGACGTAAGCCTTCGTCTTTCTGGCCGTTGATGAACCACTGCGCCTGCCGTGCAGGCCAGCGCTGCTCATCCAGCCCTAGATCCCGAATGACTCGTTTGACAAGCCGTTGCTGGTCATCGCTGTCCAGAATCTGAAAGTTCTGGGATAACTTGGCTTCCTGCCAGTGAGCCCTGAGCAGACGATGGGCAAGTCCGTGGAACGTCCCAACCCACATGCCTTGCGGATTCATGTTCAAGAGCTGCTCGATCCGATGGCGCATTTCGGAAGCGGCCTTGTTGGTAAAGGTCACTGCCAGGAGCGAGTGGGGCGACGCATGCTCGACCTGGATCAACCAGGCGATG
This sequence comes from Pseudomonas sp. JZ114, assembly GCF_051027705.1. Taxonomy (NCBI): domain Bacteria; kingdom Pseudomonadati; phylum Pseudomonadota; class Gammaproteobacteria; order Pseudomonadales; family Pseudomonadaceae; genus Pseudomonas; species Pseudomonas sp. JZ114. The sequence goes on along the minus strand of NZ_CP069256.1, from coordinate 4,142,368 downwards.
CGGTGCACCAGCACCCGGGTTTTGCCGGAACCGGCACCCGCAAGCACTAACTGTCGGCCAAGGGGCGCCGCCACCGCTTCACGCTGGGCGGCATTCAGGGAATTCAGGAGGAGAGAGAGGTCATCATGCATGAGCACATTGTAACGACTCGCGCGCTGAACTGCATGGGCGGCTGGTCAGCTTCATGCGCGAACCGGCCGCTTTTTTACCGAAATTGCGGGTTTCGAGTGGTCGTACCCGCCTCCAGATTGCGCATCAACAATCCATAGCTGAGATCAATGCCTTCCGGAATCGCCAAGTAGACGGTATGGCTACTGCCCGGAGCAGTTTCCAGGCGGATACCGCGCGCGCTTTCCATCGCTTCGACTGAAAGGTTCAGATTGCCGTTAGGCGTCATGACCTCGATAGAGTCACCCAAGTCGAAGCGATTCTTTACGATTACTTCAGCCAGTCCGTTGCGACGTTCACCGGTCAACTCACCCACGAACTGCTGGCGCTCGGATACCGAATAGCCCTGGTTATAGTTCTGATATTCGTCATGCACATGGCGGCGCAGAAAACCCTCGGTGTAACCGCGGTGAGCCAATGACTCCAAGGTATCCATCAAGGATTTATCGAAAGGGCGGCCCGCCACTGTGTCGTCGATAGCCTTGCGATAGACCTGCGCCGTACGTGCCACGTAGTAATGGGACTTGGTCCGGCCTTCGATTTTCACTGAGTGCACACCTATCTTTGCCAGCCGCTCGACATGGTGCACGGCTCGCAAGTCCTTGGAATTCATGATGTAGGTGCCATGCTCATCCTCATAGGCCTCCATCAGCTCACCCGGTCGGCCCGCTTCTTCCAGCAGGAAAACCTCATCTGTAGGCGTACCAGAGCCTAGCGTTGGTTCCGGTACGTTGAGTGCGATAGGGTCATGATGCTGCACGATAGCGCCTAATGCATCCTCTTTCCCTAGATGAGCCTTGTACTCCCAGCGACAGGCGTTGGTGCAGGTGCCCTGATTAGGGTCGCGCCGGTTGATATAGCCGGACAGTAGGCAGCGTCCGGAATAAGCCATGCACAGCGCGCCGTGAACGAACACTTCCAGCTCAATTCCCGGCACCTGTTGGCGGATTTCTTCAATCTCCTCCAGCGACAGTTCTCGGGACAGAATCACGCGTGACAGACCTTGGCTCTCCCAAAACTTCACGCTCGCCCAGTTCACCGCATTGGCTTGTACTGACAGATGAATCGGCATCTGGGGAAATGCCTGACGCACCAGCATGATCAAGCCAGGATCTGACATGATCAACGCATCCGGGCCCATGGCAATAACGGGCTCGATATCCTTCAGAAACGTCCTCAGCTTGGCGTTGTGTGGCGCGATGTTGACCACCACATAAAATCGTTTGCCTTGCGCATGTGCCTCATTAATGCCCAGCGCGAGGTGCTCATGGTCGAATTCATTATTTCTGACCCGGAGGCTATACCGTGGCTGCCCCGCGTAGACGGCATCCGCTCCATAAGCGAAGGCATAACGCATGGATTTGAGCGTACCGGCAGGGGAGAGGAGTTCGGGCTTGAAGAAATGCGTGATGCTCATGGGGTAGCGACTTCAAAGCCATGAGCTTATAAGAGCAGACTGTGGACGGTATTGATCCAGGTCTATAAACCTAGGGATGCTGTTCGTAGCAAGGATTCGCTAACGCTTGGCGAACCCTTACTTGAATGCGATTAGGCGACTAAATTGCCCAGCAGCATTGCAAATCCCAGTACCCCCAACGGAAACGCCCAATATTGCATTGGAATCCAGAACAGGGTGTGGCGCTTACGCAGCTCAACGGTTTGCTGGGTTTCTGGGTCAATCAGGATCTTTCCCGGACGGCTATTCAGCCGCTTACCGAAATAGAAAACGGCCATAGCGGATGCAAGTAGCGTTAGCGGGAAAATGATGAGGTTAGTTGCACCTAAAAGGCCACCTAGTAAGGAGCCAATCAAGGCCACAAACAGGGGAATAATAACGACTAAAAAACCAAAACCTTGCCATATTAAGAGCATCTTCATCTTCCTTGATTGAGTTGTAACACATTATCTACCATGTGGAGCGATCTTCAGACTCTGCCTTTATAAGATCTTCCTTCCATTCTATTTTAGCAATTTCATAGTTCTTTGAGAAAGCCTCTTGGATCAACAATCTCATCTGCATACCAGGTAAGTGCTATATATTCTTCCTCTAGATATTCAAAATAAGCGCTAAAATCATGGCTTTCAATAGAAAATAGTTATCCTAGCTTTTCTAAAAGAACAGGTTTATATCTATAAGAAAGACAATTTAATCCAATAAGAGTATGTTTTTATTATTTTATGTCCATCAATTTTTTTGGTTTATTCTTATAGGTCCTTTCTAAGATTTTATTCTCGGTCTTATACTTGTATGTCGCATAAAAATTGGCTAATTTATAATTCGCTTGTTAGTGTAATAATGATATTAAAACTTTTTTGTGACAATTAAATAGACATTAGCCATTTTTCAAAGTAATTTTTTTGATCATCAGGATTTATACATATTCTTTCATCTTCATAATCGAAGATATTAACAAGGTTCTCTCTTAAAGCAGGCCTGCCCATTTTTACCTCATAGGCCATCAGTCCAGATGACATCTGAGACGACATTCTTGAGGGGTACACGTTTATTTTAGCGCCTTTGCAAAGAAAAATAATGTACTTTAGGCTTCTTCGCATGTTAGAAAAACTTTCGAATAAGTTGTTCCCTAATGAAGAAAACTTATTCCCATCTGATAAAAATAACTCGATCCTGCTAGGATTATTAAGACAGTAAATTATTTTGGCAGATTCCAATTTTCCATTATTTAATATGGATATGGTTCTTTCATTATTCATTCTAAATTCTTCTAGGGTTAGGTATGGAATATCCTTTATAGCTACCATCTGCTTTTAATGGTGTTACTCCTAGTATATCTTCTCTTTTCACCTCCTTAGGTACGGCTATTTCTTTTTCATCTGGGAAAGGAACTTTTAACCCTTTTTCATTATTAACGTCAATACCTTTTAGCAACCTCAAGGTATATAGATATCCAGGTTTTGTTCTATATGCAGTACCGAAATCTATCCCTACCTCCGGAGAGGTTGAGGTGCTAATGAAATTGCTAGGAGGCTCATTGTTATCGTAGACGTGAAGCTGTAAGTCGTTGCTGTCTCCTTTGCTTTTAAATCCATCTTCGAAAATTATATCTTGAGAGCGGGTATCACCTCTGTATAGGTATTTGTACTTGCTTTCAGGAGATGCAGGCTGAGGCTCTCCATCATTTACATAAGAAATATCTTTGCTTAAGGATGAGTTTAAATTTGGATTACAAAGGTCTTGCCCTGGGCAATTATTTAAACCCAGCGGATCCACCCACCCCGTTGGGTTAGGCACATACTGATAGTTATTCAACCCACCCGCTAATTTGATCGGGTCGGGTGTCAGGAAGCGGCCCGTATTGGGATTGTAGTAACGGTGTCGGTTGTAGTGCAGACCGGTTTCCTGGTCAAAATATTGCCCCTGGAAACGCAAAGGATTTTCCAGCTCGGCGACTTCCAGTTTTGCCACATTACCGTAGGCGCGATACTTGGCAGACCAGACGATAGAACCCGCTGTGCTGGTCAGCTCCTGTGGTGTGCCGAGGTGGTCGAGCTGGTAGTAATAAGGTTCGGCTGCTCTCCCTTCACCGAGCAGCATCGCCAGAGGGCGGAATGTGCCGGGCTCGTAGACATAGCTACGGTAGTGGTTTTGCCCGCTTTCGGCGATTAGCCGTTCGCCTTGCCAGAGAAATTCAGTGGTTTGGCCGTCAATGATCTTGGCAATGCGTCGGCCAAAGGCGTCGTAACGGTACTCGGCGATTCGCCCGTCCGGGAGTGTTGCGGCAATCAGGCGGTGCTGGCTGTCATAGCGGTATTCAGTGACCAGTCGTTGACTTGCGCCGCGTCGTTCACGAGTCAGATTGCCATAGGCGTCGTAATCGTAGTGGCTATCGCCTTGCATCAACAGACGGTTGCCTTTGACGTTGGCGAGGCGTGCGCCTTCCTGCCCCGTCTGGCTAAGCAGGTTACCGGCGGGATCGTGGGCAAAGCTCTCTGGCAGATCGCCCCGAACAGCTATTAGTCGATCCAGCGGGTCGTAATGGAAGTGCTTGTTGCCTTTGCGGGAATCTTCGATCGCAGCGAGATTGCCGTTGGCATCGTAGGCATAGCGACGTTGATAAACGCTGCGTTCCTGTTGGCTGATACGGTGGGCTTGGAGGCGGCCTTGCTCGTCATAGTGATAATGGCTGAGCAGTGCGCCTTGCTGACGATATTGCTCACGTCCGCCGGGCAGGTACTGATGGGCCGTCAATGGCTGACCATTCAGGTCAATAGCGCTCAGCAGGCCACCATGGCGATAGCGGTAATCGAGCACGCTGCCATCGGGTAAGCGGCAGTAGCTGAGCTGTCCGAGGGCATCATATTGATAACGGAACGTTGCCCAACCCTGATGCTCAGTAATGAGGCGATCCTGAAGGTCATACTCATAGGCGAGCGGCCATTGGCCGTCATCTACACTGACCAGCCGGCCAAGGGCATCGTAGGCGTAATGGATTTTCTGGTCGTCAGGAAGTGTTTTAACGAGCAGCCGCCCAGCCGTGTCACGCTGGTAGCTGGTAACCAGCTGACTACCGTCTTCGCCGAATTCTGTTTTTTCTGTCAGATGGCCGTTAAGGTCGTAGGCATAGGCTGTCGTGCGGCCATCAAAGCCTGTTTCTTCTCGAATCAGGCCGTTGGGGTAGTAATCGAGTTGGTAGTGCTCACCGCGCTCGTTTTCGATCTCTGTCAATAACAGGCGAGCATTGTCGTAGCGATAGCGCAGCTGGCTACCATCAGGGTTGATTCGGCAGCTGACGAGGTGCAGGTTGTCCGCGTATTCGTAGCGGGTAACGCGTCCTAACTCATCTCGCTCGGCTGTTATTTTGCCGTACGCATTGTAGGTAAACGCGCGCGTTCCACCACCCGGCAGCGTAACCTGACTGAGTCGGCCAACGGCGTCCCATTGATACTGGGTAACAGCGCCTGATTCGTCCTGTCGTGTGATCTGCCGGCCAAGAGCATCGTACCGATAGCGGCGTTGACCGCCATCAGGCAGCAACTCTTCTATCAGCTGGCCTTGAGGGTTCCAGGTGAGTTCATGACGGCTACCATCAGGATGTTGAATACTGAGCAGGTTTCCCCGGCTGTCGTAGTGGTAGTGAGTTGTGTTGCCGTCCGGATCCGTCTGAGCGGTAATGTCACCTTGGGCATTACGCCGATATTTCCAGACAGCCTTGCCTCGGCTAACCGTGCGTACGAAGCCTTTATGGTATTCGTAATAGGTAGGCTCATCTTCAGGCGGAATGACAGCAATAAGATGACCCGCCTCGTCATGCTGATATTCAGTGATAGCGCCTAGCGGATCTTTTTCGGCAATCAGCTGGCCTTTTTCATCGTATACCTTGTGATGCTTGGCGCCGTCCGGGTCTATCTGTTGGACGAGGCGAGCGTTTTCATCATGTTGGTAAACCTGCTGGCTGCCGTCTGAGTGATGAACAGTAACGGTACCGTTGTCCTCCCAGACGTAACGCGTATCCATCTGGGCAAAGTTGGCCCAGTGATGGACGCAACGGGACTGTTTTCCTTCACCTTCCCATTTCCAGAAGAACGTCGCTCCGCCCGCCAGTTGACGCTTCTGGATAACGTGCTGATCGTTGTAGCGATAATGCTCGCTTTCACCTGCCGCATTGGTAGCAGACAGGAGTTGGCCTTGGGCGTTATATCTATAGGTGACCAGGGTCTGGACGGTATGCCAACTTGCTTCTTCATTATCAGCAGGGCGGTAGACTTGATAATCAACCGCTACGATATGAGCGTGCTCATATGTGAAACGCAGCGCACGGCCAGCGTTGTTTCTCAGGCGGACAATACGGTCTCGGGCATCCCGAGAAATGCTTAAGGTATTGCTATAGGCGTCGCTGATGGCGATCAGGCGGGCGCTTTGGCCTATTCGGCGGAAATGGTAAAAGCGAGGCGTTGTACCGGCTTGTGCCAGGATCAGCTCGGTTGGGTCTTGCCCTATGTAGATGGCTGCCGCAGAAAGCCGGTTTGTAATGGCAGGACGCTGCTGGCTTGGTAGTGGAAACTCGGTACGGCGATTTTCGTGGTCTGTCCAGATAACCGTGTCGCCCTGAATTTCCAACCGATGGGACAGACTATGGCTCCATCCATAACCCAAGCCAACATTGTGCTCGACGGCACTGGTGCGGTAGAGGCGAGACCATGGGAATGAAAACAAGCCATCCAGTTCTCCATCAGTTAGCGTGAGCAGTTCCTCACCTGTAACCATGGAAACCGGGCAGCCATCCGTACAGGTATTGGCGCATTCCTGCGAAGGTTTGTCGTTAGGATCCTTAGCTGGCTTGGAGACGTCATCAACCTTTTCTTCGCGAGACAGACGCGTTTGACGCCGAGTTTTATTTCGGCTTGCGGTTGAGGCATTCTCTATCGTTTGGCTCGGCGTATCGGCTGGGGTAGGTCTCTTGCTTGAGGGCGCTACCTTGGCGTTGATTTTACGAGCGGTATTAGCCCCGCTAATTTCACCATGGGCAGCCAGCGGCTTTAACGTATTGGCATGCCCAGATAATGCATGCGTTTGACTAGCATCTATTAACGTATCGGCAAGCTTGCTGATCAAGGTTGCTGCTTTACCAGACTTAAGCGTTTCTAAAGCTTTAGTGCCAACACGAATGGCGAGTCCCGCACCACCGCTCAGGATAATCCCGACGACAATATTGATTAAAAACTCGCCGGTAAATTGAGTAAGTACTTCAACACATGTTTGAGGCGGTAACAGCTTGACCCAGCTAACAATTGCCGCCATGTAAATAAACATCAGTGGCTCATCGCTAGCGATTAGTAAGGCTGTACTTAGCGATTCCTTGGAGGCGGTATAGAGCTTTTCCAGCTCGTCTGGACTCAGATATTTAGCAAGCTTTTTAGTATTCTCATAAGGATGAGCGATTAATTGAAAGAGTGACTGTATATCGTCCCAGAGCGAGAGCAGCGCATGCTCAAAGCCCTCCAAGGCAGACTCTAATTGAAGTTTTAAACGTTGCCCGGAGTCAGCGCTTTGATAGGTATTCCATAAAGGCTGGAATTGATTGGCCCATTCGCTTTGAAGCCAGGCAGCAAGCTTTTGGATAACGCCTTGATAAGAGCCATATAGAGCTTCTACCTGAGACTTCGTTACATTCGGAAAAAACGTAATGCGATACAGCTGTCCACGCTTGCAGCCTGAAATAACTTTAATGCCGCTTGGGCCGATTTCATCATTAATGACGGGTCCTGTAACCTCATCTCCGTTCAAGACTCTCGTAACAGGCTCCAGCCGTACGGGTGTATTGCCGATGGGAACAAAGCGGGCGGCCTCAAAAGCATGAACTAACGTGAATTCCCCACTCAGCGGACACGTTGCGTAGTTCGTAACAGGGGAGGTGTAATCCTTGTCCTTGCTAATGCTTAACTCATCGCCAATCTTGAACGTCTGATCGGCATCCAATGCCCAACCGGTCCAGAAACTTTCTGCCAGCTCTTTATAAGTGCCTAAGCAGCTTTTGAATTCAGAGATTACGTTGCTTGCATCAGGCGACTCGGCACCCAAACCAATAAAAGAAAACGAGCCGAGTAGAGCGCTCATAGCGAAGCATCCTTTTCAAGTTGAGCGATAAGTTGCGCCATATCATCCATGTCTGTTTCCTGGCGCTGAACAAAGCGTTTGATCTTTTGTAAGAGATTGATTTCTGGAAATTTGAAGTAAATATCTGGGTGGTTTTCTTGAATCTGCTGCATCAGGTTATCGATGAGCGTGGAGGCATCGTTTTTATGCAATGCATCAAGTACCGTCTGGGGTACGCTCCACCAAGGGTATGTTCGAGCAGTTTGGTAAGTATTTGAGGTTATGCTGGCGTTGAATCGGTTAATCCAGTACTGATCGAAGCAAGGTAATACCGTAGAGAACTGCTGATCTAGGGTCTTAATTATGGGCACCAGATGACGGCCATCCCAAAAGCGAAAAAACACTTCGCTACCGTCCGGCATAAAGACTTTGGTCAGACTTTTGAGATGCTCGACGATAATTGCTGGCTTATGCGTGGATAGGGCTAGCCATCCCCAGTCTTTATGTTTTTCCTGAGCTGCCCAATTTAAAAATGTACTGTTTGGGCTGAGCCTACCCAGGTAAGGCATAACAGGTTGCCATTCGGCGTATGGCGTACCTTTCCAGATTGGCAATGGAACAAAAGACTCATTAGCCTCGTAATAAGCTTTTAGTGGATTAGCGTCGCTTGCATTGCTCATGACGACGTATAGTGCAGCGTTCTCGGCAGGCGCCTGAGCCAGCCACTCCTGTGGGCTGAGAAAAGTATCAGAGTGCACAGATGCCCTCCTTACACTTTTCACATTCTTCACAGAACGGGGCGTTACGCTTGAAGGTGTTGATCTGTGCAGGCGTTAGGAGTGCGCCCGCCTTGTCCGCGTCAGCTGGCTTAACGACGCCGGGCAGTAGGGGAGAAGCGCCTGTTCCGTTACCTGGACTGCCACCAGAGTTGATTTTTACCGTTGGGCCAACAATGGTAATACCGCTAGCATCCAGTTTGATGAAGCTGCCACCCGCCTTGAATGTAAGTTCGCTGCCAGCTTCCAGAACAACTTTCAATCCACTGGATAGATGAATTTCCTGCCCTGCACTGATGAACTGGCCCGTGCCAATCTTGACGTGCTGATTTTGCCCGACGGTGAGATGGTCGCTCGCCTTGACCTCAACCTTGCGGTCCGCCTCCGTGGTGCGGTGCTCCTCGGCCTTGTATTGCGTGTAGCTGTTGGCCTCGACTATATCGTGCCGCTCATGCCCGACCCGGATCTTTTGGTCGTGCTCGATGTTCTCATCCCAATCCCGCTGGGCATGGATGTAGATCTGCTCCTGGCCTTTCTTGTCCTCGATGCGCAGCTCGTTATAGCCACCGCCGCCCGGTGTGCTCAGGGTCTTGAAAACGCTGCGGGTCTTGTTGGCCGGCAGGTCATAGGGCACCTGGTGTTCCTTGTGAAACAGGCAGCCCGTGACCAGGGGCTGGTCTGGATCACCTTCTAGAAACGTAACCAGCACTTCCATGCCAACACGGGGTATGGCAACGCCACCGTAGCGGTCACCGGCCCAGCTGGACGAGACCCGCAGCCAGCAGCTGGTCTGCTCGTTGGCCTGGCCCTCACGGTCCCAGTGAAACTGGACCTTGACCCGGCCATACTCATCACAATGGATCTCCTCGCCCTTGGGCCCGGTGACCACCGCGGTCTGGCTACCCAGGATCTTGGGCTTGGGATGCTCGAGCAGCGGGCGGAAGGGAACATCCCAGGGCGTTGCTGTGAAGCGGTTGCGGTAGCCCTGGGTAAAGCCGTCATGCTTGTCGACATCGCTAGTAACCGATTCTTCCAGGACTTGGGGTTGCTTGCCTTCGTGCAAGATGCCGGTCAGCAGCCAGAGCTGGTTCCAGTCCTGGCGGGGATGGTCGGACAGCTCCAGGAAGTGTCCTGTCACCAGCTGGGGTTGATCGCTTTCACCTTCGGCCAGCTGGTAGTCGCTGCGGTGACGCTCAAGGGCGCGCTGGGCGAGATGCTTGCCGCGGGTGCGGTCGGTAAAGCGGCCCGGATAGTCGTAGTCTTCCAGGTCGGGCTTGGCGTCGCTCTTGTAGGCCGCCTCCATGCGCAGTCGTGGCTGCTCGAAGTCATAGTCGCGGCGGGAGACACGGGCGGTACGGGTTTCCAGGCGCACGCCAAAGCGCTTGACTACCGGCTCGTCTGCTACCAGCCCCGAGCCTTGCACATAGGCGGTGGGTGGGGTCAGCCGGGGAAAGCCGGTCTGGTCGTCACCAAACACCAGGACATGGTTATCCTGGCTGTGCTCGAAGTGGTAGTGCAGGCCCTCCTCTTCGCAGAGCCGCTGGATAAAGTGCAGGTCGGTCTCGTCGTACTGGACGCAATACTCACGGGGCGGATACACCGTAGGGCCAAGCCGGAAGCAGTAGGCGTCGGCCAGGATGCCATGTTCTTCCAGCACCTGGGCAATGATTTGCGGAACGCTAAGCTTTTGGAAGATGCGCTGGTTGGTGCGGTGCGCCAGATAGGCCAGGCGCGGCACCAGCAAGACGTGATAGCGGGTCAGGCGCTTGCCGGCATCGCCCTGGCCGATCTGGTAGAGCTGACCATGGACGCCGTTGCCGTTGGGCGAGAAGGCCAGAAAGGCGCGCTGATGCAGCAGGGCCTCAAGGTCGAGGTCGGGGCGTTCGCTGACCAGTTCGAGGTCAAAGCGAAAGGGCTGGCTGATCGACTCCTGTCCTGTAAAGCTCAGGACTTGGAAGTCAGGCGTGACCCCATCTGAGGTCGATCCGTGAATGGATAGCGAAAAGTGAGTCGTATTCGCTGGGTTGAACATTCCGTGTTCCTCCAGATGGTCGTCGCAAAAACAATTTCGGCCAGGAAACCTGGCCGAAAAGGCTAACCGTACTAGCATGGGATGAGCCAATGCCAGACATCATGGCGCTTGACTCATTGTGCCACCTCAAGCGGTTAGCAGGCAGTGATTCGGGTCTGTTTCTGACCAATCGGCTTCTGGAGGGGATCAGAAGCCGACACCGATTCACACCTGTCTGACGGATCGCCGCGAAATTAAGCGGAGATCGGGGAGCGCCAGTCGTCGGAGCCGGAAGTGCCGGATACTTCGTGAGTCCAGACGATCTTGCGGTACGTGAAGTACACGTCTTCCAGGTGAGTGAAATGAGCCATGTTCGGGTCCTGGCAGTTCGGCATGCGGGACTGCACGTCAACGATGATGGCGTCTTCCAGCTCGATGGTGAAGTAGTGTTCCTGAGTACCAGTAGCAGAAGTGCGGTACCACTCCAGGCGGCACTTGCTCAGGCGCTCGCCGGAGGTCAGTGCGTTGAAGATCAGCGGAGAGGACTTGTCGAAGACCTTGGTGATCATCAGCGGCTTGTGTACACGCTGACCAGTCGGCTGACCGGACTGCGGATCGCGTGGGATGATGACCTGGTGATTGAAAGCCTGAACCAGAATCTGGTCTTCATGGCCTTCCTGGAAGATGTTGCCGACGGAGTCTTCCGTGAAGGTGCCTGCAGTGATCAGACCTTGCTTGGTGCCTTCGAGGGACAGATACGCGGGTGTTGGCATGATGCTCTCCTTGCCTGAATAGTGGGCCCTTGGCCCGGGAGCCATACCTATTACAAACCCTGTGCCAATAAAATAAATTCCTTATTAATCAATCAGTTATGATTTAATGAAGTGTGTGCTGCATGAGCTTTGCGACAGCTGTCACATAAAGGTGCGCAGCTTTTTGCGCATTGAGGCAGAAATCTTGCGCACTACGCTAGAAGCGAGTGAACTCGCCTTGTCTGTGCTTTTTTCAAGGATGTGGACGGGTGAGGGTGTGCCAAAAGTTGCGCTGTAGACGGGTTGTCTTATGGCTTCAGTGCAAAGATGTCTATTACGCGAAATACTAAGTGAATGAATGACCTGGCGTCGATGTAGTATAAAGACGTACCACTACATGCCTTTTCCACCTCTGCTAGTCGAGTGCCGCTTGTGAACCTGATGCAACATATCGCCCAGTCGCGCCATTTATTGCGCAAGTCTGAGCTCAAGGTGGCTGAGCACGTCATGCTGGATCCTGCGGCTGTCATGCACAGTTCGATGGCGGATCTTGCTCATGAGGTAGGGGTTAGTGAGCCAACTATCGTGCGGTTCTGCCGTGCTATTGGGTGCGATGGTTTTCAGGACTTGAAGCTGCGTCTGGCCCAAAGTCTGGCTTCAGGGGCGAGCTTTGGACAGTTCGCCATCCATGAGAACGACTCGGTTGTCGATTTCAGCCTGAAGATTTTCGATACCACGCTGCACACGCTGATGGATATCCGCGAGCGCTTGGATATGCAGGCGCTCGAGCAGGCTATCGAAGAGATTTCCAAGGCCAAGCGGGTAATGTTCTATGGCTTTGGCGCTTCCGGCGCCGTGGCGACGGATGCCCAGCACAAGTTCTTCCGTCTTCTGCTCAGTGCGTTTGCCTATTCTGATCCCCACATGCAGGCGATGTCGGCGGCAACCCTGACGCCAGATGACGCGGCGATCTGTATTTCCCAGTCGGGACGCTCGAAAGACCTGTTGATCACGGCCAACCTAGTCCGGGACAGTGGGGCCAAACTGATCACGATCTGCCCAAGTCAGACGCCTTTGGCAGAGTTAGCCAATGTCAGCCTGACGATTGATGTGCCGGAAGATACTGAGATCTATACGCCGCTGACATCACGTATTGCACACCTGGTCATTATCGATGTGCTGGCGATGGGGGTGGCGATGTCCCGAGGCCCGACGCTGGTCAACCACCTCAAAGGTGTCAAGCGCAGCCTGCGAAGCCTGCGGTTATCACCCAAGAGCATCAAGCATCAGGACGAGCGCGACTCGCATTGATGATCAGGTGCAGCTCTTCGGCTGTCCCTTAAGCTTCACCAAGGCTTCGCCAAACCGTCATCTTTCCTGAGCAGGCTAAAGGCTCCACCTTTGCTTGGGAGATACGGTATGGCCATGTCTATGGACAGCGATTTTCTCGACGCCAAAACTCGCCGTAAACTGGCGGATCAACGCCGAATGGCCTTTCGACGTGCCATTGAGGATCGCAACGAGCAGTTACGTCTGGAGCAGGAGTTAACGGATTATCCCGAACTATTTTCTGCTTCGGTCGCTATGAGCGCTCAGCTCTCAGCCCACTGATTCGTTCGGCTAGCGCGGCGATTCGACTCCGTTCTTCCCGAATGAAGTTAAAAAACGCCTGTGCCACAGGAGACAGGCGTTTGCTGCGCGGATGAACCACGCACCAACTGCGGCAAAGTGGAAGTTCCTGCACCGATAGCTCGCACAGTACACCAGCCTTAAGCTCTCGATGGACGGCCAGTCGTGGAAGCAGGGCAATACCCAATCCGGCAATGACACCTTCCCGTATGGCTTCCAGCGAGGTCAGCTCCTGTACGTCTGAAAAGTGGGCTCGCTTTTGCTTGAAGTACTCGTCACATGCCTGACGGGTGCCGGAGCCCGACTCTCGTACCAGTAGCGGACAATCGCTCAGGTCCTTCAAGGTAAGGCTGCCGGTTTGGCTGACAGGATGTTCCGGAGCGGCCACTGCAACAATCTCGTTGTTAAGAAAGGGAAGAAACTCCAGGTCTCGGTCTGACGGTACCAGAGACATGATCATGATTTCGTCACGGTTTTCAGACAGCCGTCTGAGCATGTGATCGTGGTTGCCCACGCAGAGATGAACACTGACCTCCGGGTGCTGCTGCTTGAAGGTAGCGAACAGATGGGGCGCCAGGTATTGCGCGCTGGTTTCTACCCCCAGACGGAGTTGTCCGTGAAGCGAGCCCAGGAGATTGGAGAGCTGCATATCGAGACTGTTGAGGCGTCCAAAGATATCCTGTCCGGCGCGCAGCAAGGCATCGGCGGCTTCGGTCAGGTAAAGGGTTCTGCCACTGTATTCAAACAGTGGTTGTCCGAGCAGCTCTTCCAGCTGGCGAATCTGCAGGCTGACGGCTGGTTGCGTTAGGGCCATGACGTCAGCTGCACGGCTGTAGGAGCGTGTCTCGCATACGGCCTCAAACACTTGCAACTGGCGTAAGGTGATACGCATCAAAGGTTTACGCATGGCTGGGCCGGCCTCATCGTTGATCTATAAGTAATACCTTATAGATACGCTAATAATTATTGATTTTCCATAATCTTTATTGCCGTCTAGGTTTGTGAGCGAACAACAACAAATGCCCAAAGGGCTCCTAATCTCGCTCAAGAGGCCGGCGTGTGATCAAGAAAATCCTCATCGCCAATCGTGGCGAAATCGCGGTGCGTATCGTGCGTGCCTGTGCCGAAATGGGTATTCGCTCGGTAGCCATCTATTCAGAGGCTGACCGCCATGCGCTGCATGTAAAACGGGCCGATGAAGCACATAGCATCGGCAGCGATCCGCTCGAAGGCTATTTGAACCCTCGCAAGCTCGTAAACCTGGCAGTTGAGACTGGGTGTGATGCGTTACATCCGGGATATGGCTTCTTATCCGAGAATGCTGAGCTGGCAGAGATCTGTGCGCAGCGCGGGATCAAATTTGTCGGCCCTAGTGCTGAAGTTATTCGGCGGATGGGAGACAAGACCGAGGCGCGTCGCAGCATGATTGCAGCAGGCGTGCCCTGTACCCCCGGCACCGAAGGAAACGTAGCCGATCTGGATGAGGCACTGATCGAAGCAGAGCGCATCGGCTATCCGGTGATGCTCAAGGCCACGTCTGGTGGCGGCGGCCGTGGTATCCGACGCTGTAATAGCCGTGAAGAACTGGAGCAGGCCTATCCCCGCGTCATTTCCGAGGCAACCAAGGCGTTTGGTAGTGCTGAAGTATTTCTCGAGAAGTGCATCGTCAATCCCAAGCATATCGAAGCTCAGATTCTGGCGGACAGCCTGGGTAATACCGTTCACCTGTTCGAACGGGACTGCTCGATCCAGCGTCGCAACCAGAAGCTCATCGAGATTGCCCCCAGCCCGCAGCTGACACCTGAGCAGCGTGCCTATATTGGCGATCTGGCGGTACGCGCTGCCAAGGCGGTCGGATACGAGAATGCCGGTACGGTGGAGTTCCTGCTCGCAGAAGGCGAGGTGTACTTCATGGAGATGAACACCCGGGTTCAGGTCGAACATACGATCACCGAGGAAATTACCGGGATCGATATCGTTCGCGAGCAGATCCGGATTGCCGCTGGACAACCGCTGTCGGTCAAGCAGGAGGACATCATCCATCGTGGGTTTGCCCTGCAGTTTCGTATCAATGCGGAAGACCCTAAAAACAACTTTCTGCCCAGTTTTGGGAAGATCACCCGGTATTACGCACCTGGTGGCCCTGGGGTGCGCACGGATACCGCCATCTATACCGGCTATGTGATCCCACCGTTCTACGACTCCATGTGCTTGAAGCTGATTGTCTGGGCGCTGACCTGGGAGGAAGCACTGGAGCGAGGCCTACGGGCGCTGGACGACATGCGGGTGCAGGGTGTGAAGACCACCGCACCTTATTACGAAGCGATTCTGCGCAACCTGGAATTTCGTAGCGGCCAATTCAATACGAGCTTTGTGGAAAGCCATCCGGAGCTGACGCAGTACTCGATCAAGCGTAGCCCCGAGCAACTGGCCCTGGTCATCGCGGCCGCCATTGCCGCCCATGCCGGCCTGTGAGGAAAACAAGAATGTCCAAGAAGATCTTTGTTACCGATACCGTGTTGCGTGACGCACACCAATCTCTGCTGGCAACGCGCATGCGTACGGAAGACATGCTGCCCATCTGTGACAAGCTGGATCGGGTCGGGTATTGGTCACTGGAAGTCTGGGGCGGTGCGACGTTCGATGCCTGTGTGCGGTTTCTGAAAGAAGACCCGTGGGAGCGTTTGCGCACGCTGCGGGCCGCCTTGCCCAATACTCGTTTGCAAATGCTGCTGCGGGGCCAGAACCTGTTGGGTTATCGCCACTATAGCGACGATGTGGTCGAGGCCTTTATAGCCAAGGCGGCGGAAAACGGAATCGACGTCTTCCGGATTTTCGATGCCATGAACGATGTGCGCAATCTGGAAACGGCTATCAAGGCTGTCAAGAAAAGTGGCAAGCACGCCCAGGGCACTATTGCCTACACAACCAGCCCGGTACACACCGTCGAGGCGTTCGTCGAGATGGGTCGGGCCATGGCGGGCATGGGCGTGGACTCCATTGCGATCAAGGACATGGCTGGGTTGCTCACACCGTACGCGACGGGCGAGTTGGTAAAGGCCCTGAAAGAGGCCCTGAATCTGCCGGTATTCATTCATTCCCACGATACTGCCGGTGTAGCTGCCATGTGCCAGCTCAAGGCGGTGGAAAACGGAGCGGATCATATCGATACCGCCATTTCCAGCCTGGCGTGGGGGACCAGCCATCCGGGGACCGAATCCATGGTTGCCGCGTTGCGTGGAACGCCCTATGACACAGGGCTGGACCTTGAGCTGCTGCAGGAGATCGGTCTGTACTTCCATGCCGTTCGCAAGAAGTATCACCAGTTCGAAAGCGAATTTACGGGAGTGGATACGCGCGTACAGGTCAATCAGGTGCCGGGCGGGATGATTTCCAACTTGGCCAACCAGCTACGCGAGCAGGGTGCACTCAATCGCATGGGCGATGTGCTGGCAGAAATTCCCCGTGTACGCGCCGATCTGGGTTATCCACCGCTGGTGACGCCGACATCGCAGATCGTTGGTACCCAGGCTTTTTTCAATGTCCTGGCGGGAGAGCGCTACAAGACCATCACCAATGAAGTGAAACTGTATCTGCAGGGCCGTTACGGCAAGGCACCCGGCAAGGTCTGCGAGCTGCTGCGCAAGCGAGCCATTGGTAATGAGGAAGTGATCGAGGTACGTCCAGCCGACTTGCTCAAGCCGGAACTCGATAACCTGCGCCGAGAGGCAGGAGAGCTTGCCAGATGCGAAGAAGATGTCCTGACGTTTGCCATGTTCCCGGATATTGGACGCAAGTTTCTGGAAGAGCGTGCAGCCGGAACCTTGCAGCCTGAAGAGCTGCTGCCCATCCCGGATGGAAGCGGTACGCCTCTGGCGCGTGAAGGCGTGCCGACTGAGTTCGTGATTGATGTACACGGTGAAAGCTATCGGGTGGATATTACGGGTATTGGCCTGAAGAGCGAGGGCAAGCGGCACTTTTACCTGTCTATTGATGGTATGCCGGAAGAGGTGGTCTTCGAGCCGCTCAACAGCTATGTTTCGGGCGGTGATGGCAAGCGACGCCAAGCCAGTGCGCCAGGGGATGTCAGTACGACCATGCCGGGTAATATCGTTGATGTATTGGTCAAAGAGGGCGATGTGGTCAAGGCGGGCCAGGCGGTACTCATCACCGAGGCGATGAAAATGGAGACCGAGATCCAGGCCTCTATTAACGGAACCGTCAAGACAGTACACGTGGTGAAAGGCGATCGCGTCAATCCAGGCGAGGTTCTGGTCGAGATCGAGGCCTGAGCCAGCGGCAGAGCGAGCTGGTAGCGTTTACAAGGCGGCCCGCTCTGCCGTCCAACGGGCGTGTTGATGTGCCAGCGCTTCCGGCAGGAGGGGTTCTGCCAGGAAAAAGCCCTGGGCCAGATCACACCCCAGCTCACATAAGAGATCCAGGTGCTCCTGGGTCTCGATACCCTCAGCAATGATTCTGGCACCAAATGCGCGGCTCATATCGACCAGAGACTTGAGCAGGGCCCGGCGCTTATCGGCATCTTCCACCTGAATAATGGAAGAGTCGATCTTTACGGTATTGAACGGTAGCGCAAGCAGATAGGCGATATTGGAATGCCCAGTGCAGTAGTCATCCAGCGATAGGCGGATACCGGACGCTTGCAAGGTGGCGAACGTCTCACGGACCTGTGGGGTGATGTTCAAGGGAACACCTTCGGTCAACTCAAGGATCAGGCGTGAAGGCGCCAGCTTGGTTTCTCTCAAGACCTCGGCTACCCGCGCGGCGAAATTTGGATCGGCGAATTGCAGCGGCGAGACATTTACCGAAAGAGAATAGGCCTTTGGCCATTGAACGGCCTGATGGCAGGCGGTACGCAGGGCCCACTCGCCCAGCTCCAGGATGAATCCGCTTCGCTCGGCCAGAGGGATGAAAAAGTTGGGTGATATCAGACCCCGGGCCGGGTCATCCCAGCGGAGCAGGGCTTCATAGCCGACGACTTCAGTGCTCGAGCAGTCATGGATCGAGTGGTACTGCATGTACAGCCGACCTTCATCCAGGGCGCGACGCAAATCGGCCGGCTTCAATTCGGGCAGGCCATCGGGCGTCTCGAAGAGTTGGCTGTCCGCTCGGCTGGCCAATGCAATCTGATTACGTCCCAGCCGTTTGGCCCGATAAAGCGCGCGGTCGGCAAATTCGATCAATTGCGATTGGTCATCTGGCTGGGGTGATTCCTGATCGCTGCACGCTGCGCCAATGCTGATAGAGACGATGAGCAGCTCATCGCCCCGAGCCTGATGAGGAAGGCCCAATGTTTCAATGGCGGCCCGCAGGCGCTCGGCCGTGATATGGGCCTGTTCCAGGGTGCAGTTAGGCAGGAGAACGGCGAATTCCTCACCTCCATACCGGGCCAGCAGATCGACTTCACGCAGCTGCTCACGCAAGGCAGAAACAATGCACTGCAGGCAGTTATCACCGGCCGGATGCCCATACAGGTCGTTGAAGCGCTTGAAGTGGTCAACGTCCAGGATCAGCAGAGAGAAAGGCGCACCGCCTGCTTCGTACCGATTCCACAGATCATCCAGTTGTGCGACGAAATAGCGGCGGTTGGCGATACCGGTCAGCGAGTCGGTATCTGAAAGCGTCTGCAGGGTACGGTTCGTACTGGAAAGACTCTGAACACGCAGTTTTTCCCTGAGATTAAGCAGATAGGAATACCGCTCCGAGCGCTCCAGCCAGAAATTGGCCAGTAGGGAAAAGGCACCGGTGACCAGAGCAATGCAGGTAGCAAACAGCCCTTGGGGAAAGGTCATGTTTACGGTAAAGGCGCAGCCCACGATGATTGGAAGTACCAGTATCGTAAAAGGCAAAGCGTATCGGAACGGCAACGCCGTGGTGTTATTAGCGTAGATCAGGATCAAAGGAAGTGAAAACAGACACAAGGCTCTGTCCGGTGACGAGGACGACAGGATAATGGCTACCGCGGCGATAAATCCTGCAAGGCAGGGCAGCCAGGCACAGACCTCCCTGAGTCGATAAGAATTCGTTTTCTTCAGGGTAAAAAGACAGGCCAGTGTTGGCAGCGAGGCGCAAAATAAATGCCAGAGAATGGCTTGAAAGAAAATGTCCTTCAACATTAGCCATTCACAAAGAAGAAAGCTGTTATAGGCGAAGAAAGCGGTTACATGTGACCGATAGATATGTCGCTTGCGCCGCCTGTGGATATCGTCTTGGTATTGATTCTCGACCATGGCGCTAAACATCAGCACGCGAGACGGATAAGCAATATCAATCTCGATTTGCTTGCCAAGATCGCTGGATAAGGTCATGCCGGAACCTGTTTGAAAGTGCGAAGCTCACGGTAGAGCTCATGAATGAGCAGCACCTGGCCTTTAGGGATGTAGCGTTTTGCCATCACCAAAAGACCAAATTTAGCGAAATAGTTCACATCCTGTAATCTTCACCGGACCAGCGGACTAATAGCCGTCTTAATGGTGGATATGACATTTAGATATTGGTATCGCGCTAATTCTTGACTAAAATAGTCAGGCTTAATGATGTCGAGGATTCTCAATGAGCCTTTCTATTACGTCCACGGCGCCTCGCCAGATCACCACGCCAGTAGTGGCGCTGGGGCTGGTGGTTCTGGGGGCTGTGTTTTTGGATATGGCTGTCAGCGGACGGCAAGCTTTGCTGTTCATCCTGGGCGGTGCACTGGGGCTGACGCTTTATCATGCCGCTTTCGGATTCACGTCTGCCTGGCGGGTGTTCATTCGTGACCGGCGTGGCGCGGGCCTGCGTGCTCAGATGCTCATGCTGGCCATTGCCGTTGTGCTGTTTTTCCCGGCCCTAGGTGCCGGTACGCTGTTTGGCCAGCCGGTTACCGGCTTGGTATCGCCTGCAGGAACCTCCGTTGTAATCGGTGCCTTTATCTTTGGCATCGGTATGCAGTTAGGCGGCGGTTGTGCTTCCGGTACCTTGTTTACGGTGGGGGGTGGTAACGCACGCATGCTGGTAACGCTGCTGTTCTTCGTAATCGGCTCCGTTATCGCTACGCATCATCTGGGGTGGTGGTTCGCGTTGCCTTCATTGCCCAAGATTTCCCTGGTGACCAGCCTGGGCGTTGTGCCAGGTATTGCAGTCAGCCTGGCGCTGTTTGCCTTTATTGCCTGGATGACGGTGCGTCTGGAGCGCCGTCGCTATGGCAGTCTGGAAGCGACGGTACCCAATGAGCATCAAGGCGCAGCGCGTTTTCTGCGCGGGCCGTGGCCGCTGGTTTGGGGCGCTATTGCCTTGGCGATCCTGAACTTCTGTACGCTGGCCCTGGCGGGTCGTCCGTGGGGGATCACGTCAGCCTTTGCGGTCTGGGGTGCCAAAGGCGCTCAGCTGCTAGGTATCGATGTTGCCAGCTGGGACTTCTGGCAATTGCCGGCTAACGCCAAGGCTCTAAGCCAGCCCGTGTGGTTCGATGTTACCAGTGTGATGAATTTCGGCATCATCCTGGGTGCGCTGATTGCTGCGGGTCTGGCTGGACGCTTCGCGCCCAGTCTGAAGATTCCGACGCGCTCGCTGGTAGCTGCCATGATAGGGGGCCTGCTCCTGGGCTATGGCGCACGTCTGGCCTACGGTTGCAACATCGGGGCGTATTTTAGTGGTATCGCCTCCGGCAGTCTGCATGGCTGGCTGTGGCTGGTCGCAGCCTTTATCGGCAACAGCGTAGGAGTCCGTATTCGTCCGGTGTTCTTCCCGGGTGAACGTCCTGTTACTCAGCTGACCGGTTGCTAAGCGGTAGGTGAAAAAAGGGCCCTTCGGGGCCCTTTTTTCGTATGGCTTATTCGCCAAGCTCGCCGCAGAGATCCTGTTGCAGCCAGTGGTTGACCTGCTCAGGCGCTAAGCCCGAGCCAATCAGCACCTGCAGTTTGGCGACAGCCGCCTCGCGTGTCATGCCGCCACCCGACACAACGCCGCAGGCACGCAGCCTGCTGCCTGCCTCGTAGACATCGAGTTCGACGCCCCCTTCGTGGCACTGCGTGACGGCAAGCAGTACAACGCCCTTGGCAGACGCTTCGCTCAGGCTGGTCAGGAAAGCATCATTGTCGCTGGGACCTGTTCCGCTGCCATAGCATTCGAGCACCAGGCCCTGCACGCCGGTACCTACAAGGGCAGATACGTGCTGAGCCGAGATGCCCGGAAACAGCGGTAGAACCGCTACTTGGGCAACCTGTCTGGCTTGGCCTGCCTTTAGCTCGACTGGTACAGCCTGACGTGGTTGGGCCAGTCGCTGGCGCGCGAGTGTCTTGAATGGATGACGGCCAAAGCTGCGAATCTTGCTGCAGCGGGCCGCATGTAACAGCTCGCCGTGAAAGTAAACGTGCACGCCCTGGGGGGCACCGTCTGCAAGCGTCTGCAAGGCACCGTCCAGGTTTTCCCAGGCGTCGCTGTCCGGTACGCCGGCCGGAAGCATCGAGCCTGTCAGTACAACAGGAATATCGAGCCCCAGCAGGTGAAAACTCATTGCCGCCGCGGTGTAGGCCAGCGTATCGGTTCCATGTAGCACCAATACGCCGGTGTAGCCCTGTTCGGCTGCCTCGACTATAGCTGCACTGAGCGTCAGCCAATAGGTTGGCGTCATGTTGGCGCTGTCCATCAGAGGCAGCACCTCCCGGAATTGCCACTCCGGTAACGCCCGCTCAGGCGCCTGGGCCAGAAAGGCACGCATGCGTGCCTCAAAGCCTGAGGCCGGCGCCAAACCATTTTCGGTGGCCTGCATACCGATGGTGCCGCCGGTATAAAGCACCATCAGGCGTTGTGAGTGACCGGTTTGAATCATGGCTTTGTCATATCCTTGGCCGAGGCAGAGGCTTTCCAGACCGCCGGATCAAGATCCAGATCGGCAAAGCCTTTGGGGTCGAATGTTGGAACCTTGTTTCCTGCCCGGATCTGACGGTCATAGTCACGCATGATGCGCAGACCCACCTTGAACAGGAATGCCAGGGAGATCAGGTTGACCACTGCCAGCAAGCCCATGGTGAGGTCGGCAAAGCCGAACACGGTAGTCAGGTCTTGTTGTGAGCCCCAGATCACCAGCGCCACCACCAGAACCCGATAGATCATCAGCGCCACGCGGCTCTTGGTGAAGAAGCTCAAGGCATTCTCACCCAGATAATAGTTGTAGATGATCGTTGTAAAGGCGAACAGCAGCAGGGCGATACTGATGAAGATACGGCCCCACTCGCCAACCGTCGCGGCCAGTGCCGTCTGGGTCAGAACAACACCGGGGATATCGGCGCCCGGCTCATAGACGCCAGACAACAGGATGATGAGTGCGGTGGAGGTACAGATGATCAGGGTATCAATGAATACGCTGAAGGACTGCACAACGCCCTGGGCTGCCGGGTGGGAAACTTCCGCTACGGCGGCCACGTTTGGAGCACTGCCCAGACCCGCCTCGTTGGAGAACAGGCCACGCTTGACGCCCATCATCAGCGCTGCACCCAAGCCACCGGCAAAGGCAGGCTCAAGGCCAAAGGCACTGCGTACGATCAATGCCAGCGCTTCTGGAACGCGATCAATGTGCAGAACGATCACACCCAAGGCAATGGCGATATAGGACAACGCCATTACCGGTACCAGAATGTCGGCTACCTTGGCGATCCGTACTACGCCACCAAAGATAATCAGGGTTATTACTGCCGTGAAGGCCAGTCCAGTAACCAGTGTAGGCAGGCCCAGCGAGTCGGAGAGCGAGGAGGCGATCGTGTAGGACTGCAGTGCGCTGAAGCCCAGACCAAACGTTACCAGCAGCAGGATCGAGAACAGGACACCTAGCCAGCGCTGTTTCAAACCATGCAGGATGTAGAAGGCGGGACCGCCCCGGTACAGGCCGTTGCCATCGCTACGCTTGTATAGCTGGGCCAACGCACATTCGAAATAGCTTGTAGCCATACCCAGCAGGGCTACTACCCACATCCAGAAGACCGCCCCTGGACCACCCAGCGTAACGGCAACTGCAACCCCTGCAATGTTACCGGCACCTACACGGCCCGCCACGCTAAGCATCAACGCTTGGAAGGAACTCAGCTGGCCGGGTTTTCGTTGAAAGGCTTCACCAAGGATGCCGAACATGCTGCCTAAATAGCGGAACTGCACAAAGCCCGAAAACAAGGTAAAGACAATACCCAGGCCAATCAGGCCGACAATGAGCAGTTTGCCCCAAAGAAAGTCATTCAGGAGATCAAGCATGAGTGCTTTCGCCTAATTGTAGTAATGGAAGCACCTGGGCTCCGGATAATTCCTGGCCAAGGCATTATGTGGGCGAGCGGTAATCCATCAATGGGATATCCGCTGCCTTCAGTGCCAACCCAAGGGTATGACAGAACCCCTAAATCGCAAGGTGTGCGAGCCGGAAACACGGCAGGCGGCAAGGTTGGCGCGCGTATCATCCAGAAGAGAGGAGAAGAGATCAAATCTAACTGCCTCAAAGGATCTATTGAAACAGTGCTGCTTGTTGCAACGGGCAAGCGGTAAAACACCTGCCTTTGATAATGTATGTGGCTGATAAGCCTGATTTAGAGAGCTTCAAAAAAAAGCGGGCACCCGAGGGCACCCGCTCAAAGCTCCTCACGAGGGGGTGTGAGGAGCGCCGGTTAAGCGTTGAGTTTTTTCGGCGCCAGGCGCGGAGCGATCATATTTTCCGGGCGCAGAATGTCAGCCAGGGTCATCTCGTCGAGCAGGTTTTCTTCTCGGACCAGCTCCAGCACACCACGGCCGGTTTCCAGCGCCATACGCGCAATACGGGTCGAGTTCTCGTAGCCGATGTATGGGTTGAGCGCCGTGACAAGGCCAATGGAATGCTCCACCAGCTCGCGGCAGCGGTCGACGTTGGCCGTGATGCCATCGATGCAGTGCTCGCGCAGCATGTCCATGGCGCGCTTGAGCAGGCGGATCGAGTCAAAGATCTTGTAGGCGATCAAGGGCTCCATCACGTTAAGCTGAAGCTGTCCGCCTTCGGCTGCCAGGGTCAGCGCCAGATCATTGCCGATCACCTCGAAGGCGACCTGATTAACGGCTTCTGGAATAACGGGATTCACTTTACCCGGCATGATCGAACTGCCTGGCTGGCGGGCTGGCAGATTGATCTCGTTAATGCCGGTACGCGGGCCGCTGGAGAGCAGGCGCAAGTCATTGCAGATCTTGGACAGCTTGACCGCCAGGCGCTTGAGCATGCCGGAAAACAGTACGAAGGCACCCATGTCAGAGGTGGCCTCGATCAGATCGGCGGCAGGCTTGAGCGGTTGGCCACTGATTTCAGCCAGGCTGCGCACGGCCAAGGTTTGATAGCCAGGGTCCGCATTAATGCCGGTACCGATAGCCGTACCACCCAGGTTCACTTCGGTCAGCAGGTCCGGCGCAATGGTTTTCAATTTGCCCAGATCCTCGCCCAGCGTAGTAGCGAAGGCACGGAACTCCTGGCCGAGGGTCATCGGTACAGCGTCCTGAAGCTGGGTACGACCCATCTTCAGAACACTGGCGAATTCCACCGCCTTGCCTGACAGCGACTCGATCAGGCTCTCCAGGCTGGAAAGCAGGGTGTCATGGCCCAGCAGCAAACCCAGGCGGATCGCTGTTGGGTAGGCATCGTTAGTGGACTGCGCCATGTTTACATCATTATTCGGGTGCAGGTATTTGTACTCACCCTTGCCATGACCGAGGACTTCCAGCGCCACGTTGGCGATAACCTCGTTGGCGTTCATATTGGTGGACGTACCCGCGCCACCCTGAATCATGTCCACCACGAACTGGTCGTGGTATTCACCGTTGATGATCTTGGTACAGGCCATCACGATGGCTTCGTACTTGTCTCCCGGCAGATAGCCCAGGCGATAGTTCGCCTCGGCAGCGGCCTGCTTCACCATCGCCAGCGCAACGACCAGCTTGGGGTAGTGAGACAGCGTAACGCCGGAGAGGCGGAAGTTGTTGACCGCACGCAGCGTCTGAATGCCGTAATAGGCTTCAGCGGGGACTTCGAGGGTACCAAGCAGATCTTTTTCGAGGCGAGATAATGCAGATTCGGACATGATAGGGGATCACTTCCCGGTGGGTGGCAAAAGCCTGATGCGTTATACAATAAGGCTTCCAGCCAGACGCTGACCAATGCTGTATCAGCGCACCCTATGCCGAAATTGCATATGATGTGATGTGACGCGTCAGGATCGGCAGGCGTATCCATCCCCTTGAGTATGACCATGAACCTTGAACTGAAATGGCTTGAAGACTTTATTGCCCTGGCTGCCACCCATAGTTTTTCCCAGGCGGCCGAGCGCCGCTTCGTGACTCAACCTGCGTTCAGCCGACGTATTCGCAGCCTGGAGCAAAGCCTGGGGCTGACCCTGATTGACCGATCGCGTACACCAGTATCGCTGACCGAGTCCGGACAGCTCTTTCTGGTCACCGCGCGCAGTGTGGTGGAGCAGCTTGGCGAAGTGATCCGCCACCTTCATCACTTGGAAGGCGGGCAGGGCGAGGTGCTGCAATTTGCGGCGGCACACTCCCTGGCGCTGGGGTTCTTTCCAGGATGGATTGCTCGTCTGCGAAGCGAAGGGCTCAACATTGCGAGTCGTCTGATTGCCACCAACGTCGGCGAAGCGGTTCATGCCTTGAGGGAAGGCGGCTGCGATCTCATGATGGCGTTTTACGATCCCGACGCCGCCTTGCAGATGGATCCGGAGATCTTCCCTTCTATTCATCTGGCGCTGACCTCAATGCTACCCGTGTGTGCCGCCCGGGAAGATGGCTCGCCGTTATACGACCTGGAGAGTGGGCAGAACTTTCCCTTGCTTGCCTATAGTGCCGGGGCCTTTCTCGGGCGCTCGGTCAATTTGCTGCTACGTCAGCGCAAGCTGCGCTATACCACTGTCTACGAGACGGCCATGGCCGATAGCCTCAAGAGCATGGCCTTGCAGGGGCTGGGCATTGCCTGGGTGCCGCATCTGAGTGTGACCGCCGAGCTCTCCCGGGGAGAGCTAGTACCTTGTGGCGGTGAGCAATGGCAGATTCCATTGGAGATTCGCCTGTATCGCTGCTCGCTCGTGCGCAAGGCAGCGGTGAGGCTGTTATGGCGCAAGCTCGAAGCAGGCGCCGGGGCAACTGCGTGAAGTGCCTCTGGACAGGCAGCCAGACATGAAATAACCCGTCGCTATAAAAGGTCGTTCAACCTCTTTGTCCGGTCTGGCTTTACGGTATACTCAGTGGCCCTTGAGGCCGGTCTACATACCGGTCTGCATATACAAGCCACGTGCGGTCCTCCGACGTGGCTTGTTGGTTTCTGATGCGCCTGCGGGCGCCTGACAAGAGGCACGACGATGAGCGCACTCGTAGGCGTGATCATGGGCTCCAAGTCCGACTGGTCTACCTTGAGCCACACCGCCGACATGCTGGAAAAGCTGGGCATTCCCTTTGAAGTGAAGGTGGTCTCTGCCCACCGTACACCCGATCTGCTGTTCCAGTACGCTGAAGAAGCGGCGGGGCGCGGCATTGAGGTCATCATTGCAGGCGCAGGCGGTGCAGCACACCTGCCAGGTATGTGTGCAGCCAAAACGCATTTGCCTGTACTGGGCGTGCCGGTGCAGTCTTCCATGCTGTCAGGCGTCGACTCACTCCTGTCGATCGTACAGATGCCCGCGGGCGTTCCTGTCGCCACCCTGGCCATCGGCAAGGCGGGCGCTATCAACGCGGCGCTGTTGTCGGCCAGTATTCTGGGCGGCAAGTATCCCGAGTATCACGAGGCGCTGAATCGCTTCCGTGAGGAGCAGACGCGTACCGTTCTGGACAATCCGGATCCGAGGGAAGCCTGATGAAAATCGGAGTCATCGGTGGTGGCCAACTGGGCCGCATGCTGGCGCTGGCGGGTACTCCGCTGGGTATGGATTTTGCGTTTCTGGACCCTGCTCCGGATGCCTGCGCTGCCGCATTGGGCGAGCACATTCGAGCCGACTACAGCGACCAGGATCATCTGCGTCAGCTGGCGGATGAGGTCGATCTGGTCACATTCGAGTTCGAGAGTGTGCCCGCTGAAACCGTCGCGTTCCTATCCCAGTTCGTTCCGGTTTTTCCCTCGGCGCAAGCCTTGCGTATCGCCCGTGATCGCTGGTTCGAAAAAACCATGTTCAAGGATCTGGGCATCCCAACGCCTGAGTTTGCCGACATCCAATCCCAGGCTGACCTTGACGCTGCCGCCGCACGCATCGGTCTGCCGGCTGTGATGAAGACACGTACCCTAGGGTATGACGGCAAGGGTCAGAAGGTCCTGCGCAGCCAAGCGGATGTCGAAGGCGCCTTTGCCGAGCTGGGTAGTGTACCGTGCATTCTTGAAGGCTTTGTGCCGTTTACTGGCGAGGTGTCGTTGATTGCCGTACGTGCTCGTAACGGCGAGACACGTTTCTATCCACTGGTACACAACACCCACGAAAGCGGAATCCTGCGGCTGTCTATTGCCAGTACAGACCATCCCTTGCAGGCGCTGGCGGAGGACTACGTAGGCCGTGTACTCGACAAGCTCGATTATGTCGGCGTGCTGGCGTTCGAGTTCTTTGAGGTCGATGGTGGGCTGAAGGCCAATGAAATTGCTCCCCGTGTGCATAACTCTGGTCATTGGACCATCGAGGGTAGCGAGAGCAGCCAATTCGAGAACCATTTGCGCGCTGTAGCAGGTCTGCCGCTGGGTTCAACCGCGAAGGTTGGTGAGAGCGCCATGCTCAACTTCATCGGCAAGGTCCCGGCCGTGGAGCAGGTTCTGCAGATCGATGATTGTCACCTGCATCATTATGGCAAGTCATTCAAGGCGGGCCGCAAGGTTGGGCATGCCACACTGCGTTGCAGCGATGCGGCCACATTGAAGGCACGTATTGCTGACGTCGAAACCCTGATTAAAGCGTGACCGAAACGGACCCTTTCTTCAAAAGGGTCCGAGTTCCGCTTCGCTTCATAAAAATTCGCTGAACCCCTGCGTTTTTCTTGCTGTCGGATTAAGCAAGCGGCACATGCCGTATCGAGCAAACCACAGAAGGGGAAAGATTCATGGGCATTATTGGAACCATCATCATCGGCCTCATCGTTGGCTTGATCGCACGTTTCCTCAAGCCTGGCGACGACAGCATGGGTTGGATCATGACGATCATCCTGGGTATCGTCGGCTCGCTGGTTGCCACCTACGGCGGTCAGGCTATCGGTATCTACCGTGCAGGCGAGGGCGCCGGTTTCATTGGAGCAGTCGTCGGTGCCGTCATCGTCCTGTTTATCTGGGGTATGGTGACCAAGCGTCGCTGATTTCCCGTCCGGGCAGTTGGGTTCAACGCCAAGAAGCTTCACACTAGTGCAACCCAACTGTCCGACACTTCTACCATGCGCTATCTCATCCTCGCCGTACTGCTTCTTTTTTCCCAGATTACAACTGCCGTAGCCCGAGAAGGCGAGCCGCCTGAGACCGATTGGCTGGCCCTCATGCCAGAATCGGATCGCAAGGCACTGGAAGACATGCCCGAGATCACCCATGACACGCCCGAATTACCAGGCGGTTTTGAGAGCAAGGGCGGACTCAAGCAAAAAGACAGCAACCTGCCGGCCGTCATGCACTCCACGCGCACAGTGGCTGCCATGAATGGGAAGACAATTCGCCTGGGCGGTTATCCGGTTCCGCTGGAAAGCAACAGCAAAGGCAATTTCACTGAATTTTTCCTGGTGCCCTATCCAGGTGCCTGCATCCACGTTCCACCGCCACCGCCTAACCAGATCGTACTGGTGCGCTTTCCAAAGGGCGTTCCCTTACCGGATATCTACGAGCCTTATTGGGTTATAGGGGCGATGAAGATCGAAAAGGTGGATAACGATCTGGCCGAAGCCTCATATGCCATCGACGCTACTAAAGTCCGTAAAGTAGAAGAAGCCGATCTGTAATCAGTGCAAGCGATAAAGCTATAAAAAAGCCCGACATGATCGGGCTTTTTCATTTAGCGGCTCGCGGGCGCGAAACGTTTGTTCAGATACGCAATGATATCGTTAGACTCATACATCCAGGCGGTACGGCCTTCTTCCTCGATCCGGAGGCAAGGCACCTTGATACGTCCGCCACCTGCCAGCAAGGCCTCACGGTGTTCCGGATCCTTCTTGACGTCACGCAGAGCAATGGGCAAGTTCAGCTTGTGCATGGCTCGGCGCGTCTTTACGCAGAATGGACATGCCTGAAACTGATACAGCGCAAGTCCGGCTGTTTGCTCTTCTACCTGCTTCTGCGCCTCGGCGCTTCGCTTGAGCTTACGCGGGCGTGTCAGCAGATCCAGCCCAACAATGGTTTGGCCCAGGCCAATTCGCAGCGCCTTGATCAACATGTATGGCTATCCCTATAGATGTGAGGCGGGGAGTTTACCTCATTGCCTCAAAACAGGACGGCACTTGGTCGGCATGGAGTCGCTATTGGTGTGATTGAGAAAATAGCTATGGGGGGAGCGCAGCCTTGGAAGGCATGAATTCTTTCCCTTGCTAATCGGTCTTATAAACAAGAAGCTGATTACGAAGGAAATCCTATGCCCCTCGACCCGAAGATGCAGCAAGCCTTTCGTGAGATCGCTAGCACCATTGAAGGTATTGATACAGAGGTCTATGAGAAGTACCAAAAGGATCCGCTAGAACCCATTATTGGCTTGGGCCATAAGGATGCGCCTGTTGGTTTCTTTGGTCGGGATCCGGGGCGGGACGAAGTTAAATACGGTGAGCCCTTTATCGGTGCTGGCGGACAGATCGCTCGCAGGGTTATTTATGAGCATTTGCACGGTAAACCCATGCCGGACTTCGATGCAGGTCGCTCTTTAAGCCAGAAATTTTTCTGGGCCAACACCGTGCCGTATAAGCCCATCGGCAATAAAGCCTGGTCCGAAAAGATCAAGAAACGCTTTCATCCACTCATGCGACAGTTATTAATCGAGCAGTGGCATGGCCGCACCATCATCACTTTCGGCCGCGAGGCCTTTCTCTGGTTTGCCATCGATCAACCCAAAGAAGAGAAACAACGCCTAGAGGCCTTCTGGAAAAGCGAGGATCGCTTTACAAGCCATACCGAGGTCACGCTGACAGCAGAGGAGGAGAAAGGGCACGTGTTTACGCTATACCCACTCCCACATCCCTCGCCCTTGAATCAGGCATGGTTTGATAAGTTTCCGGGGCTTTTGAAGGAGAGGGTTAGATTCTTGATGTAGCTTTAAATAATTATCTATATATTCGTTTTGCTTGTATAGCGGTTATGAATTTTAATAAAGTAAATACTAAGTTTTTCTGGAGGGAAAATAAATAAGGAGTTTGGTTTAGTTATAATTAATGACTGCCTAAATCAATAACCAAGATTATAGATTTGGGAAGTTAATTCGCCCGGCTTGCTATTGGCTGAACTAAGGTGCAGGCAAATCTTGGGTCATTCTAAATAAGAAAATTATTTATAATAAACTTGAATTAAATTAATTTAATAGAATGTGGCGGACACATTTATTTGTAACCTATTAAACACGTTACGGTTGCGCTTTGCATGCTGAGATTTTCCTATTTTTACTGGTTGGCTAACGAGTATTAGACTTCTTAATGAAAGTTATTATTTGCTTATGTTTTCATTTATAAATTTCTTAACAGCACTAGCGGTTTTCAGATTAAAGCTTACCTCTTCACCTTCCTGATAACCATCAAATCCAGTTGTCTCTTTAAGAGCTTGAAAATCAAGGTTTCTTTTTAAACAACCACCCTCATCTTTATAAAAGCGTGTTTCGTATAGATTTCCATATGTTCCTATTCCTCTACTATTCACTGACCATGACAAGATTACTATCAAGTTCACTGTTTTTTTTATAGGATAAAAGAAGGCGCTTTCTATTTTCGGCGGCGAGCCCTCCGTTTCATAAGTATCAACAATAACCTCTAAGGGGCTTTTTTTTGCCTGCCCTTTTTCTAGTATTAAAAATGTCTTGTTGTCTTTGTTTTTTGGCTTTGAAAAGTAGATGCGAGAGTTCTCGTATATTTTTGAATTGAAAGGTCCATGGATTATATTTTCAGAATAATTATAGACTTCTTCTGCATAAGAAAATTTAGAGAATATTATCACTAAAAATATCAACAAGATTTTTCTCATTTATATTTCCTGCTCTAGATTTAGTAAAGGTGCTATTGCATTGTATTTATTTTTACGGTCAGTCAACCCATTTTGTCCACCATTTACTATTTCGGTTACCCTAACGACACCTTCGGTTTTAGCTATATCGCTAAGTTTTAAACCATTCGCGGTTTGCTTGCTAAACCAAAAAACAAATGCTGATTCAACGGAATAATCTAAAGAGGTGGATAAAAGCTCAGGATGGCTTATAAAGTCCCGTATATCATCAGGATTTTGCCTATTATGTACGTTTTGAAAGTATCTATAGGCATCTTTTCCAGTAGTTTGGATCATTCCACGACCTCTATATTTATAACCATCCCCACTTTCCTCTGAACCGTTTCCTAGCCTATTAGCATAAACATAGTTCCCAAGATTCTCTGCATTACGAGCATAGTGGCTCTCATTTGTCCATAGTTTTTCTCTCAATACACCAAAATTACAACTATCAGTTAATGAGTTATATCCACTTTTTCTGTTTTTAGCTTTGCAGCCAAATGTCGCCCGCATTTGCATTGGTGAGTAATACAGCCCTTCCTCCACGGCATTCAAATTGCTTTCATGAGCAATTTGAGATAAGAAATGAGCTAATTCTCTTTTATTTTTCAGCTTATAGGCTTTTGTATATTTGTTTAGTATGGGTAGAATATTTTTGTGGTGAATTTCAGTTCCGCTAGGGTTAACAGCCGCTAGCATTTCTAGAGTAATAGCGTTACTTTCAAAAGTATTGAAGTTATCTATTAATCCCGCTATAGATATGTGCCAGGTCACGGGGTTTTCAAGGTTATGAATAGTAGTTAAATCATTTTCTTTATTTTGAATTGAGTTTACTTGGTGCCACCAAGATAACTGCTCTATACGTTCTTTTTCCGTACTCCAATCACTGTTCTCTTCTCCTAATAGCATTATAGAATCTATTTCTTCCCACTTATTTTTTTTCCAAAACCATTCGCTTTCGTATTTTGTTATAAGTTTATAGATGGATTGAGAGAGCCACGCTTCTTTCAGCGCTAACTTAGTTTCAGTAGGAGTAAAAGCCTTATCGTTATTTAGGTCTAGTATCTTGTATAGTCTTTCTTTTATAGGTCCGCTTTCAGAGTATTTGATGTTTGCTGAATAACTGGCTTGTTCAATTTCATCGATTTGATTTGTGTTAGTTAAATGACTGGCCAGGTGATCTAGGTTAGAAGGAGTTTCTCTAATAAAGTCAAATCCTTCCCATTCCCAAGGACTGTGACGCGTAGTAAGTTCGGACTGTTCTGTAAGCCATCCACTAATTTTATTTCCCTGCTGGTCCGCTAAGATATTATCTAGGCGCCACCAAGTTCTGGTTTTGCTAGTTTTACTACCCGGTGATGTTTCGGTTACCGTGATTTTTCGATCTTGGGGATAATTATTGAGGACCTCAAGATTAAAGATCATGTCTACCCCAATTACGGTCCCTGTATCCGAAAGCTTGGGAGGATTAGACGCGCTAATATCAGAGCGATGACTTATTAATTTACTAGCCTCCTTATGAATCTTAAGTAAATTCTTTTTATCATCAGGAAGGCTCGCTGCTGCAGCTTTGGTCTTTTCTATGAACGCAGGGACGTCCTCACAGCTAAACACTTCCAAATGGAGCATGGGTTCAGCGGCAATATCATCGTGGTTTTGATAGATACCTAAATGTCCTATGATTTCTCCGGCCCTTATAGGGTGGGGCGAATCCAGAACATGAATATCATTTAGCGTAGGCGGGATTCTACTGGCCTGCAGACATTCTTTATATACATAACCACTAATATTCTTTATGCAGTCTTCTTTAAGGGGAAGGATGTTTTGACCTGAAATAAATTCTTTGATCTTGCAATAACGACCAGTATCTGTTTCTAAAGTAAAGGTTACATCTACAGGTATTAGTCCTGTAAGCAGTTTTTTATCTGCACCTGTGGCAGCCTTACGTATGTTTAGTCCTTTCTGGGGTGCCAGTGTCGGCTCAGTGTCATTAGCCTTGACGCCAACCAAACGCTCATCTGAAACATCGGTATGGTCAAGCTGGCCCTCAAATACCCAGCACTCCTCATCCAGATTAATGGCGGGTAACGCTTGTCCTTCCAAGATACTAATCAAGCGGTACCATTTATTATTGGTCGCGCTTTGCTCACCTAGCTTGACTCTAGTGCCCTTAGGTAGGACAGCCTTAATCTGGCCGTTTCTAGGTGCTGTGCGTACTCGTAGCCCCTTAACCACGTCAGTCGCTTTATCCGCCTTTACGCTATATACGGCTTTGTTAAGAAAGTTAGGCGGTGTAGGTGCGTTTTCTTTTGTATAACCTGCCCAATCCAATAGATGCATGTACAGGCTGTAAAAGATTAAAGAGGGTTGTTCTGTTGGGGTATTGGTAGCGTTTGCTTGTTCATTTAATTTAGGCAGCTCTAATTTATGTCTGACCAGAACGAATCCGGTAGAAAATAATTTTTCACCACTGCTGAAATTTGACTTTTTGTATGTGTCGTCGACTCGATAAGCAACTACTTCACCATCTGCAATGCAGCGGATGGCAGATTGATCTAGAGAGGCGGCAGTACCACTGTCGAAATGGACACCACCATGCCATAAACCATTTTTACCAATCGGATAATAGCCGCCCTTAGCTTTCGCCAGAGCATCAAAGTACTGTAGTGGGTCAGTTACGGGCTTACTGGATTGGCCTTCTTCTCCCTTTAAGTTAAAGGGATAGCTCCACTGTTGAACGCTACTTAATTCTGTCACTTGTATTACCTACAATCCATGTACTATCTGATAGGTTTGCTTGTTTCTATCAGCTAGAGAAATTCAACATTCGTTTGGGCTTGCGTTTAATCTTTTCGGATTCGTTTACTAAGGCTTGAGTGAGTAATGCCCCAGCCTTATCTACATCCGCCTCGCCCGGTAAGCGCGGAAGCTCAATCGCAATACCTGAGCCGTTGCTGGCTGAACCACCCGCATTGATTTTGGCCATGGGACCAATGATCGTGACACCGCTGGGGTCTAGCTTGATGAAGCTACCGCCTGCCTTTAGGCTGAGTTCGATTCCCGCTTCGATGACCATTTTCTGACCAGCCTTTAGGTGAATTTCCCGGCCGGCTTGGGTGAGTTGGGCTGTTCCCAAGTGGACATGCTGGTTCTGCCCTACGGTGAGGTGGTCGTTGGTCTTGACCTCAACCTTGCGGTCCGCATCCGTGGTGCGGTGCTCCTCCGCCTTGTATTCCGTGTAGCTGTTGGCCTCGACAATGTCGTGTCGCTCATGCCCTACGCGGATCTTCTGGTCGTGCTCGATGTTCTCGTCCCAGTCCCGCTGAGCATGAACATAGATCTGTTCCTGACCTTTCTTATCCTCAATGCGCAGCTCGTTATAGCCACCGCCGCCCGGTGTGCTCAGGGTCTTGAAGACGCTGCGGGTCTTGTTGGCCGGCAGGTCATACGGCACCTGATGTTCCATGTGGAACAGGCAGCCCGTGACCAGGGGCTGGTCCGGGTCGCCTTCCAGGAAGGTGACCAGTACTTCCATGCCGATGCGAGGAATGGCGATACCGCCGTAGCGATCACCCGCCCAGCTGGACGAGACGCGTAACCAGCAGCTGGTCTGCTCATTGGCCTGACCTTCGCGGTCCCAGTGAAACTGTACCTTGACCCGGCCGTACTCATCGCAATGGATCTCTTCGCCCTTGGGTCCAGTGACCACCGCGGTCTGGCTGCCCAGGATCTTGGGCTTGGGGTGCTCAAGCGCAGGGCGGAAGAGCACGTCCCAGGGCGTCGCTGTGAAGCGGTTGCGGTAGCCCTGGGTAAAGCCGTCGTGCTTGTCCACATCGCTGGTAACCGACTCTTCCAACACCTGTGGCTGCTTGCCCTCATGCCAGAGGCCGGTCAGTAGCCATAGCTGGTTCCAGTCGCGGCGGGGATGCTCGGACAGTTCCAGAAAGTGACCGGTCACCAGCTGGGGTTGATCGCTTTCACCTTCGGCCAGCTGATAGTCGCTGCGGTGACGCTCAAGGGCGCGCTGGGCGAGGTGCTTGCCGCGGGTGCGATCGGTAAAGCGGCCCGGGTAGTCATAGTCTTCCAGGTCGGGTTTGGCGTCACTCTTGTAGGCCGCTTCCATTCGCAGTCGTGGCTGCTCGAAGTCATAGTCGCGGCGGGAGACACGGGCGGTACGGGTTTCCAGGCGTACGCCAAAGCGCTTGACTACCGGCTCGTCTGCTACAAGCCCCGAGCCCTGTACATAAGCAGTCGGTGGTGTGAGCTTGGGAAAGCCGGTCTGGTCATCACCAAACACCAGGACGTGGTTATCCTGGGTATGCTCGAAGTGATAGTGCAGGCCTTCCTCTTCGCAGAGCCGCTGAATGAAGTGCAGGTCGGTCTCATCGTACTGGACGCAATACTCGCGAGGCGGATAGACCGTAGGCCCCAGCTGGAAACGGTAGGCGTCCGCCAGGATGCCGTGGTCTTCGAGCACCTGGGCGATGATCTGCGGGACGGTGAGCTTCTGGAAGATGCGCTGGTTGGTACGGTGCGCAAGGTAAGTCAGACGCGGCACCAGCACGACGTGATAGCGGGTGAGGCGCTTGCCGGCATCGCCCTGGCCGATCTGGTAGAGCTGACCATGCACGCCGTTACCGCTGGGCGAGAAGGCCAGAAAGGCGCGCTGATGCAGCAGGGCCTCAAGGTCGAGGTCGGGGCGTTCGCTGACCAGTTCGAGGTCAAAGCGAAAGGGCTGGCTGATCGACTCCTGTCCCGTAAAGCTCAGGACTTGGAAGTCGGTATCAACGCCATCCAGAACCAAAGAAAAATGCGTTTCGTTGGCTGCGAAAAACACAGGCGCCTCCTTGCGTCTGATAGGGAGCGAATCATGTGATCTAGTCGGCTTTTACTCAAGCCCGCCGCTCAACGAAACAGTGATTGCTTCACGTTTCTTGAGCAGCAGCCGACGTAAGTCAGCGTTGTGGCTACGAACGGTCTAGGCGGACTGGCGAAGACCCAGCCAGCGACCCAAGGTAGAGGCCTGTTTAACATGGCGAAAACCCTCCAGCAGACCATTAGCATCGATCTGACGATCGGGCTCTGCGAACTGCAGCCCCGTTCGCAACGCTTGCCAGCACGGCTTTGGTAGTTGGGCAGGAGGTGTGAGTTCTATTTGCATGGCACGTGCCTGTTTCGCACTGAGGCGCCGATAGGGATGCTGACCAGTGGCCAATTCATACAAGACACAGGAAACGGCATATACATCAGCCGAGGGCGTCAACGGTGCTCCATCCAACAGTTCAAGGGAGGCATAACGTGGTGTCCAGGCGGTAAAGCGGCTTCGCGAGAGGCGGGGCAGGCCGGGCAGCACGCCTTCTACCGGCTGACCAAGACCGAAGTCGAATAGGCGAAGGCCGTCTTCGGCCAGGATGACATTGCTTGGCTTGATATCACCATGCAGAACTCCCTGACTATGGGCAAAGGCCAATGCCTCCAATAGCGGAATGGCAATGTCTCGCAGCGCCTCCCAGCCCAGGCCTTGTGGGTGATCACACAGCAACTTGTCCAAGGTCAGACCCCGGAGCATTTCCAGCGTTATGTAGGCACGCTCGCTTTCCCGATCGATATCAAAGCCATGCAGGCGAACAATATGGGGGTGACGGAGGCGGGTTGTCAGGGCGAACTCGCTGTAGAGCAATGCACTGGCATCGGGATATTCCGCAAAGTCCTCGCTCAACGTTTTGATGGCTACAAAGGGTTCGGGGTCGCCGTACTGTTCGCGCATCAGGTCGCGTGCGCGGTAAACCGCGCCCATACCGCCTACACCTAATAGGCGCTCCAGTTTGTAGCGTCCGCTGAGCACATCGGGTAACGGCTTTACGCCGTGAGCCCTGGGCAGGGTTTCCGATGCGGAAGGGGTTTTGTTGGCGAAGGCGAAATAGGTCAGCTCGTCTTCGGCAGCTGCCGCGTTGAGTTCGTCCATGAGGTACATCCTTACTCCTGTCGACGGATGACGATGGCGGTCAGGTTGTCGCGTGCGGGGCCTAGCAAGGCAGTATCGAAAAGCCGCTCCAGGGCAACCTGGACAGACGGCAGGGACAGCGCCGCACCGATCGCGTTCTGACTGATTCCTTTGTACAGGCCATCACTGCAGAGAAGCATACTGTCGCCCGGCATCAAGCTGAATTCAAGAATGTCGAGCGCCAGCGTTTCATTGGCGCCTATCGCCTGGGTAAGGGCGTGTGCTGCAGGATGGCGAGCAGCCTGTTCTGGCGTCAGTCTTTCTTCATCGATCATCCGCTGTCGTACCGAATGATCCTTGGTAAGTTGATAGAGCCTACCGCTACGCCAGAGATAACACCGGCTATCACCCGCCCAGACGCAGGCCGCACGTTCTTCGTCGCACAGCAAGACGACTACCGTGCTTCCAATAATGGTGTCCGTCTGGTCGGCCATGACCGTGAGCTCCTGGTTCAGCCGCCGGTTGAGCCAATGAAGGCACTGGCGGATCTGTTGCAGGCGTTCATCGAAGCCTGCGCCTACGGGGAGCTCTGCCAGGCTTTCGATAATGAGGCGGCTGGCCAGATCACCTTGGCTATGACCCCCCATGCCATCTGCAACAGCCCAGAGACCTTGCTCAGGGCTGTCCAGAAAGGCATCTTCGTTACGCGCTCGTACCTTGCCGGCATCGGTACGGGCTGCGCTGCGCCAACGTGTGGCAACGTCACCCATTTAGAGTGACGCCGGCAGTTTGAAGCCGCGCAGGTTGCCCACGTCGAACGGATTCGGCGAACGCTGGCTGAGCAGCAGATAGCTGGCATGCAGACCTTCCAGATCTGCCTTGACCATGAGGGCGTCCCGGCTGCCGTTCTGCTCAATCTTCATGGCATCTAGCATACGGAACAGGGACCAGGGACCGCTGTTCTGCTCGACACCCACACGGCGACCATTGAGCTCCTCCAGCACGAGGCTGACGCGGCTCTCGTCATTCTCGGCGGGCCAACGGAACGCTGTCTGCACGATCGGGCCATGACGGTATTCCATCTGGTTGTTACCGATGCGCAGGTTGGCACGGGTCAGACTGGAATCCAGTGAGTAGGGCTCAAGCTTGAACATGACCTGCGGCTCCGCCGGATTCTCGGCAAAGAAACTGCGGCGAATCGTCTGGACCCGACCCATCTGAGCGAGGAACTCGCGGGACAGCGGCAGGCTGTGCCCGTCGATGCTACGCAGACGGTAGTTGCCGGAATCACCACTGACGAAAGGCTTCAGGTAGCTGTCAAAGAATTTGTCCGCAACGCCCTGCATCTTGAAGAACTCACGGAAGTCCGCAATGGCTACGTCGCTCTCGCTGTCAGCTTTGAAGGGATACCGCTTGTTCAAAGCATTGTTGTAGAACGAATACATCTCGCTCTGGTAGCGCTGGTTCAGGTAGTCATAGGCATCGTTAAGCACCATCATCCAGCTGTCGTCCGCCAGCAGGCTCAGCCAGTTGTTTACCGGCTGCGGCAAGCGATTGGCCGCGTTGCGCAGGCTGTTGATGGCATCACGTTGACCTGCCATGCGATCACGCGCCATTTCAAAGGCGGCCTGCTCGGGGGCGCTGGCATGGGCAAGCCCTGCCATTTGCAATTGAAGGTCGTTCAGTGCAGCCATGACCGGAACCATATCGGCCGCTGGGCCGCCGTTATCGTCCAGCAGGCGATGCAGTGGCTCGAAGCGTTTCTGCAGCGCTTTCTTGGCCGTATCCGGCAGGTTCTTGGCTAGCGCGTCGCCCGCCTTATCGGCAGCCGCGCTGGCCAGTGCAGCGGCTTTGGCCAGCTTCGCATTACCCTTTGGTGCGGCCTCTGCAATGGCAGCCGCTGCATCGTTGCCGCCAGACTGGAAGCGGGTGTTGTCGCGAATCTCATTGAGTACTTGCAACAGCGGTGAGTTGGAGGCTGTCAGCGCTGAGAGCTGCATGGCACCCTGATTCGCATCGCCAATCGGAGCCAGTACCAGCTGAGTAACTGCTTCGCTCCAATAGTTGGCGTAGTCGTTGAAATACAGCTGTTCCAGCTCAACCATCAGGCGCTTAAGGTCCATACCGGAGAGACCGTCGCTTTCGCCCAGTACCCAGTTGTCTTCAATGATATTGCGGACCAGGTTGATGCCTTGGGTCGTAAATGTCTGCTCGTAACCTTTCTGCGTGTAGAAGCCGGGAATAGCATAGTCTGCACCGCCGTACACGGCACCCTGCGGACCCAGGTGTTGGCTGAAGCGGTATGCCGGCAGGCTGCTCGCCTGATCACGCAACATGCGGTACACCACGTTGGCCAGTGATTCGCTACGCAGGATCTGACGGGCCTGGGCAACGAGTGCATCGTTTAGCGGATAGCGGGTAAAGGATTGCTCCAGGAGGCGGGCAAAGTGGGAGTTGAGCCCATTCTGGACCACGGTGTCGCCGCTGTAGCGGGTCGACCAGTCAGCCGCTACCCAATCCTTCAGGAATCCATTGTCGCGCCGTTCTTCCAGGTTCAGCATCAGGTAGGCGCGCAGACTGCCTAGCAGGCGTTCGCGGTCGTTGAGGTTGGCATGGATCTGCTCTTCCAGCTGGCGCGCCACACGGGGCAGCAACTGATCTACCAGTTCCTGATGATAGGCCTGTTGCAGGGTTGGACGAGCCTTATTGCCCTGATACAGACCGCTGCGTTCATGCAGTGCTACATCGCTGGCAGCTGGAAAGACATTGGCTGCGACATAGGCGCTATCCAGGGATTTCAGCGCTGCCATGGCATCATCGGAGGGTGTCAGCGTCTTGTGCTGATCATTCAGCTGCTGACCCAGGGTACGCAACTGTTCGAGACGGTCATGGTTTGCACTGAATCCTGTGGCCCACAGTACACCGAACAGGCCCAGGCAGGCGGCAGCGCCTGCATAGAGGCCGCGCTGGCCCCAACTGATACGCGACGTTTCACGCTGATCCAGACCTGCCAGGTCGGCTTCCGGGAAGATGACGCGACTGAGCAGCTGGTGGATAAAGCGAGAGTGGCCGGTGCGGTAGGTCGGCAGGGCATTGCTGGGCAGGCCCAGGTTACGGCCGATGTTCATTGTGCTGGGGTCGAGGCTGTTGACCAGCTGTGGAGCGCTGGTGAGGTAGAAGCCACGTAGCTGGCTGGCACGCTGATAACGGTTTCCAGAAAACGCCAATTCGACGAACAGGCACAGACGCTCACCGATCAGTGCCAATTGGTGAGGAAAGTCGAGGATACGACCACGGCGCAGGGTATCGCGCTCCTGGTGGATACGCTGAATGACCTGCGTATTCAGACGGCGCAGCAGTTCTTCGAACTCCTGGCGAACCACTGCCGCGTCTGTAGCATTTTGTTCCTTGCGGAAGCTGGTACCAAAGACCTGCTCGCTTTCCTCACGGGACAACTGGTCGAAAAACTCTTCAAAGCCCAGTACCTGGTCTGCTTTGCTCAGGACAAGGTATACCGGAACGTCGACCTTCAGCTGCTGATGGATGTCGTGCAGGCGAGCACGAATCTGGCGAGCCAGGGTTTCCAGTTCGATTTCGGTACCATTGAGCAACTGATCGACCGGTACGGTAACCAGTACGCCATTGAGCGGGCGTGCGCGACGGCGGCGACGCAAAAGCGTCAGCAGCATTTGCCAGGTGCTGGCATCTACAGCGGCATCCGGCTGGCTGAGGTAGCGGCCTGCGGTATCGACCAGGACACCGTGATCGGCAAAGTACCAGTCGCAGTGGCGGGTGCCGCCGACATCCTTGGTCAGGCGGTTGGCGTCACGGTTAAGCGGAAACTCAAGACCGGAGAAATCCAGAAGGGAGGTCTTGCCACTGCCCTGGGGGCCGATCACCAGATACCAAGGCAATTCCTGTTTCCAGCGTTCGCTGCGGGCGCGGTACAGGCTGGAGCTTTTCAGCGTTTGCAATGCATCCTTGAAACGACTGCGCAGCTCCTGTTGCTCTTCAGTGATCTGCTCGTGGCGACGCAGGCGCTCCTGGCCATCCTCGGTCTCGAGGGCGCGCTTTTTACGCACGCCGCTGCGCCAGCTGACGAATACAATGAAGAGGCCCCAGCAGAGGAATAGGGCACTGAGAGTGACGAGCCGCGTGGTAGCCGGTGCCCAGAATTTATGATCGGCAACGGCCAGCAACGGGCCGACAAACCAGACCAATAGAGCCAGAACCAAAACCAGGGTCAGACTCCAGACCCAGGTCTTACGGAAAATAACCGCCAGATTGCGGAAGAACTGTTTCATTGCGCAAACATCCCTGTCGTCACGTATTTGGCTCGGCCATCTTGGCCGTAGTCAGCTGCTCGTATGGCTGCAGCACGCTTTCGCGTTGCTCGCCCAATACCCAGGCGAAGCCACCGTATAACACACCCAGGCACATCAGGGTGAACAGGGCGACCAACCACCACGGAACAATGCGTACAAGGCTGCGGCGACCATCCTGCAAACCTTGCCAGTGGGGCGACAGCTCACGGGGAATATCGCCACGCAGCTGACGAATCTGCCGGTAAACGCTGTCGCGGATCGCTTCAAGTTCCAGCATGCCGCGGGGCAGGACCCGATACTTGCCCTCAAAACCCAATGCAAGACACAGGTACATGAGTTCAAGCATCTGGAGATGTTTGACGGGGTTGCGCGTCAGACGCTCCAGCAACTGGAAAAACTTCTCGCCACCAAAGGTCTCGTTGTGAAAGGTGCTCAGAAGGCTCATTTGAGACCATTCGCTTTCATTGCCCCACGGTGTTGTGACCACGGCTTCGTCGATGACGGTGCACAGCACATAACGCGCTGCCATGACCTGGCCGCTTTCAGCGCCTTCGCCAAAGGCTCGATGCTCGAACAGTTTGATGGCAGTCGTAAGGCGCTCTTTCAGGGCGTACAGGTCTTCGGCGTGATAGCTGTGCTTTAACTGAACTACTTCGGACAGCAGGCCGGAGGCGGCAGCAATTAGCGGGTTCACGCTCAAGTTGAAGCTTTCCGCCGGACGCAGGCGGGCCGCATAGATCATCCGTTCTTCCAGCTGCTCAACGCGAGGCGAGTCGGCAAAATCGGTTAACGGATTGTGGGCCGAGCTCGCCGTACCCTGGCGGCTCAGCACAACGGTTTTATCATCCTGACCGTAATCGTGATCCTTGATCATCGTCAGCTCCTGACTGCCCAGAATTTGAGTTCGAGCCCGGGAAAATCACCGGACACGTGAATGGCGAAGCCGCCCGACTGCTCCAGTTGCGCCTGTTCGTCGGCACTGAGTTCGAGGGCGAAGTAGGTTTTGCCGGAATGGAACGGAATCTGCCGCGGCGCAACGGGCATGGGCTTGATCCGGATGCCGGGCAGGTGCAGGTTGACCAGCTGGCGGATACGCTCGACCGGGCCGATCTTCAGATGAGCCGGCAGGCGCTGGCGTAGCTCTTCCGAGTCGCATTGCGCACTGGCCGCCAGCACGAAGGAGGCGGAGGTGATGAGACTGTGGTCGTGCAGTGGCGATACCTGAATGCCGTACTGACGCTGCTGCAGGATCAGCTCGACCGCATGCTGCTCCAGCACCATCGACAGGACATGGCGCAGCGAATCCATCAGCTTGCGAAAGCTCTGTGCCTGATCGCTGTGCTGATAGCGGTTATCCAGACGCGGGCGCTTGGTTTCGTTCGAGAAGGTGGCCAGTTCACCTAGAAGACCAAGTAATTCGCGGAAGATTGGTTCAGGATGCAGCTGCTCAAGTGTGAGGTAGTGGCGCAGGGTCGGCTCGTAGCGATTGATCAGCTGGAGCATCATGAAGTCGCCCACTTCCGCGGTGCCTAACTTGCCGGTGGCGCGGATACGCTCGGCCAAGATGTCGCCCCGGTGGGCCAGCATGCTGATGACCTCCTTCAGGCAGGACAACAGATAGTCCGAAGCATGAACATGAAGATAGGTTGGGGTGAAGTCCCCATCCAGGCTGATGACGCCGTCCGGCGTTGTGTCCAGCACTTCACAGACCTTGAGCCTGACGAAGGCTTCATCATTGGATCGCTCGCCAAGCAGCAGCTTGAAGTCCGGGCGA
Organism: Pseudomonas sp. JZ114; assembly: GCF_051027705.1. Classification (NCBI taxonomy): domain Bacteria; kingdom Pseudomonadati; phylum Pseudomonadota; class Gammaproteobacteria; order Pseudomonadales; family Pseudomonadaceae; genus Pseudomonas; species Pseudomonas sp. JZ114. The sequence continues at coordinate 4,099,256 of NZ_CP069256.1, read as the reverse complement.
CCGCAGCTGACCTGACTGATAATGCTCTCGCCAGCGTTCGAGTCAGCCACTTCCGCCTCATAGGCACGGTAGCGAGCCAACACATCCTTCTGCTCGGGACGGCGTGTCTCGACATGGTTGCCCGTGACCAGCGGCAGGGCTAGATACACGGAGGTGCTACTAATATTGGCGGGAATGTCCAGTGCCAGGGGCTCGCCCTCGCTGGTCAGCTCAAACAGCGTGCCATCCGGCAGAACGCCGGAGGCCTGGCTGATCACGAGTTTGCCCATGCTCAGAAACTGGCGATCAATGACCAGATTGAAGAAGCCCCAGGCATAGCTGCCCAGTTGGCGTGTACGTGCCTTCAATTGATCATCGTGATACCGATCGCTTTGCTGGAAGTGCTGTGGGCGCAGCAGCATACCTTCCTGCCAGATCACTTTATGTGCAGTCATGGGATCAGTCCTTGGCCTTTTTTTCAGGCGCGGCGGAGTGAATGCCTTCGGCATCCAGGGATAGATCCGCACGGGTGATCTGCTTGGCCGGAACTTCAATCACGTAGCGCCATTGGGTTTCCGGTAGATCACGGTACGCCGCCAGCACACCAACATAGCGGCTATCGTTCTGGACGGATAATTTCAGGTCACGTTTCTCGCCCGGGCGCAGCTCGATCTCTTCGGAGGCGACCAGATCCGGCGACAGCGCTTCGCGCGGGCGCTCATACAGCGAGAAGAAGTCCGCGTTCTGGAAGGCAACCGGATGCTTGAGTTCGATCAGACGGATCACGATCGGCGAAGGACGACCATTGAGGTCCGGGTTCAGGGTGTCGCTACCGGACAGGCTCAGGTCAAGCTTGGACATGTCGGAGCTCAGGGACGAGCAGCCTGTCAGGGTCATGGTGGCCAGCAGGGCCAGGGGAGCGAAGCGGATCATGGGTTTCATCCTTGAAAATCGGTGTTGAGCGTTGCGATCAGACGGACCTGCTCTTCATAGGCAGTAGCGAAATCGCGGGCGAACAGGCGCTCGCTCCAGTCTCCATCCTGACGCAGGCTGTGGTGATAACGACGATATGCACGCCAGCGGCTGCCGGCGGTAGCGAATAGAGGTTTGCGGCCCTCGCGCTCGAACCGCAGGGTCAGCTGCTCAGGGTCCAGTTGATCCAGCGTCGCCTTGACTACCGCGCGACTGGCAGCAAGCAGGGCAACCTGATGAGCCTGAAGATCCCGGTAGGCACGGGTGATGGCCTGATCTGCCGGTAGCTGGCCGGGCTTGTCGCCCTTGAGCATATGTCCCAGCGTTTCGTTGCTGTCAGCGCCGTGCTTGAGCGGGTTATTCCCGGCACTCTGAACGGTCGTAAGAGACAGGCGCAGCTCGTTCTTCACCTCGCTGCGGGTGCGCAGGGTTTGTTGCAGCCCATTCATGCTCTGACGCAGCAGACGCGCCGCATTGAGGGCCAAGGCCTCGCGTGCTTCGTCGTCCAGGCTGGACAGATCCAGGCCAAGCGCCTGACCGTAGCGGTCCCAGAACTCCTGTGATTGCCGCTTGGGTGGCACCGCCCGTACCGGTTCCGGCTGTGGTGCTACTTCCGGCTCAGGTATGGGAATCAGCTTGGGTACGGTCAGGCTTTCCATATCGACACGGGCATAGTCGGCACGGGATTCATCGACACGCGGACTTACCAGGCTGGATAACTCGTCGGGCTCCGTATAGCCCTGATCCTGACGGTCGAGGGCCGTAAGCGGGTCCAATTCGAGAAAGGCATCATCCGGGATCAGACCATTGGCGCTGTTTGCCGGCATGGGGCGGCCCAGGTCCAGATCGAAGCGCGAAGGGTCTTGCAGGAGGCGGGCACGGATTTCGAAATCGCCCAGGCAGAACGTGTTGCCGTGTTCGATACGATGGGGCTGGCCTTTGACCAAGCGGGCGCCGTTATCCTTGAGCGTGATGCCGTTGCTGCTGGTATCCGTGAGATAGAACGCGTCGTCACGGTAGCTGACCAGTGCATGGTGGCCGGACAGGACGCGATTACGATCCGGGATCACCCAGTCGCTGTCCTCGGCGCGGCCAATGATGCCGCCGACCTGTTTGAAGGTTCGCGTCGACAACATGCCGGGTACGAATTGCTGGGCGCTGACCAGATCAAAAACCAGTTCCATGGTGATGTACTCCTTGCGTCAATTGCCGCGGTTGAGTGCTTTCGGGTCGCCAAGCGGGCGATAGTCCTTATCGGTGCTCTTGGGGTTGCTGGAGCAGCCAGCCACGCCCAGCGTCAGGGTCAGTAGAGCGGCGATCCAGAGTCGAGTGGGCATGTTGGCTACCTCAAGTGATGCGTGTAGGGGTGTGAAATGGGTAAAACGGGCATGGACCGGCTCATAGGTCAGTCGGGCTGATATTCAGCCGCTCCATGCGGTACAGCAGCGTGCGGCGTGGCAGACCAAGCTCACGGGCAGCGTGGGTCTGGTTGCCGTTGTTCTTGCGCAGGCAGTCAATGACGAGTCCGCGCTCCAGCTGGTCCATCCGCTCGCGCAGGGTCAGGCCGACTTCCGGGGTCGTCTCCTGGCGCAGCGGAAAATGTTCGGGTCGTAATTCATTGCCATCGCACAGCAGAACCGCGCGTTCAACGAGGCCTTTGAGTTCCCGGACATTGCCTGGAAAGGCATAGCCTGCCAGACGATCCAGGGCGGCTTCTGTCCAGCGGCAGGGCTCGCGCTGCAAAAAGGAGCAGGCGTTCTCGGCAAAATGGCGGGCCAGCCGGGGAATATCGTCGCCACGCTCACGCAGTGCTGGCAGCTCGATGGGGAAGTGCGTGAGGCGGTAATACAGATCCTCTCGGAAATTGCCCTGTAGCACCTGGTTGTAGAGATCGCGATGGGTCGCGGCAATGATGCGAACATCGACCTTGTGTGTCTCGGTAGAGCCGAGCGGGCGCACTTCGCCTTCCTGTAAGACGCGCAGAAGCTTGGCCTGGAGCGTCAACGGCATATCGCCGATCTCGTCCAGAAACAGGGTGCCGCCATTGGCAGCGTCAAACAGGCCTTGGCGATCCCGGTCGGCACCGGTAAAGGCCCCTTTGCGGTAGCCGAACAGCTCGCTTTCGAGCAGATTTTCCGGCAGTGCCGCACAATTCTGAACCACGAACGCCTGAGTACGGCGAGCACCACAGTCATGAATCGCGCGGGCAACCAGTTCCTTGCCTGTGCCGGTTTCGCCGGTCAGTAATACCGTGACCGGGTTATGCAGCACCTTACCGATCAGCTGGTATACGCCACGCATCGCGACGCTGTCACCAATCATGCCGTATCCACTGGCGCACGGCTTGACCGACTCGACTACCGGAGCGGTTTCCGGCTCGGATGTCTGCAGGCGCTGCAACAGGTTGAGCTGAGCGATGGCAAAGGTGCCCAGCGGCGAGAGCAGGCCACTTAAGGTCTCCAAGTCGCGGGTACGGTGTGTCGCGCACACCATGACACCTTGTACGCTGCCTTGTGCATCGGCCAGCGGCAGGCACAGCAGGCTTTTCCAGGTATAACCTGCTGGTAGAAAATCGACGGCATGCAGGCTGGGGTGAAGCTCGGTCAGAGCCAGCGGGCGATTCTGGAACAGGCAGTACTGCAACAGCTGGCCGTCGTAATCGGCGGGCAGGCTATCGTCGTGGCAGGACTGACGCTGCTCATCCAGCCAGGCTGCTGACAGGTTCAGCGACGTATGCGTGGCGTCCAGAAGATACAGCTGACAGAGATCAGCCTGAGAGAGCTGGGCAGCCGCTTCGATCAGCTCTCCCAGCAAGCTGTCGCGACTGGCCTCCTGTGCCAGACGCGCGAAGCGCTGAAGCAACACTTCGGTCGGGCGCAGGGGCTGAATGGCTTCGGGAAGCATTGCGACCACCTCAGGCAAACTCACACATGACCGCACCATCGCCATCCAGCGTGGCGTGTACGCGGGTCAATGTTTCCCCTGCCGCCATGGCTTCCAGCAAACGGTCGGCAATGCGGGGCAGCAGGTGCTGATCAAGCAGGTGATCGATCAGGCGGGCGCCACTGTCGCTTTGGGTGCAGCGTTCGGTCAGATGATCGACCAGCGCTTCACTGTGGCTCAGCGTCAGCTGACGGCGGGCCAGACGCAGGCCAAGGCGCTCCAGCTTCACGCCTACCAGCTCACGCAGCACGTCGCCACCTACGGGGTAGTAGGGGACAACGCGCATACGTGCCAGCAAGGCCGGCTTGAAATGGCGGGTCAGTGCAGGGCGAATGGCCTGTTCCAGCTCATCGACGGGTGGACGCTGGCCCTCTTCGCACAGGCTGGCGATACGGTCGCTGGCCAAGTTGGAGGTCAGCAGGAAGAGAACATTGCGGAAATCGATCTCGCGGCCTTCGCCGTCATTGGCAACGCCTTTGTCGAAGATCTGATAGAACAGGTTCAGGACGTCCGGATCGGCTTTCTCGACCTCATCCAGCAAGACGACAGAATAAGGCTTCTGACGTACAGCCTCGGTCAGCATGCCACCCTCGCCATAGCCAACATAGCCGGGCGGTGCGCCGATCAGACGAGAGACTGTGTGCTTCTCCTGAAATTCGGACATGTTGATCACAGTTAGGAAGCGCTCGCCACCATACAGCAGGTCCGCGAGCCCCAATGCCGTTTCGGTCTTGCCTACGCCACTGGGCCCTACCAGCAGAAATACACCGACAGGTGCATCGGGATTGTTCAAACCCGCGGCGGCTGCGCGCATGGCCCGATTGAGCACCTCAATGGCCTGACTCTGGCCGCGAACGCGTGCGCCCAGATCATCGGCGAAGCGGGCAACCTTGGTATTGTGCTCGCGGGCCAGCTGGGACAGGGGTACGCCTGTCCAATGGCTGATTACTTCGGCTACCAGGCGCGGGCAGACTTCAAAGCTGACCAAGCGCTCTTCCGCCTGGGCGGCTGAAAGCTCAGCTTGAACGGCTGCCAGCTCCTGCTCCAGTGCGGGCAGGTTAACTTCTTCGGCTGTATCGCTTTCAGCAGCTATGCTGCCTTGCTTCATGCGTGCTTTTGCGCACTGCTGGCGTAGCGCCAAAAGGCGAGTGGCCAGATCACGCTGGGTGCTCCAGCGCGTCTCCAGTTGCGCCAATTCGTCCTGGGCTTCCGCCAGACGGTCTTGCAGACGGTTCAACGCTTCTCCGTCAATGGCAAGGCCGGACTCCTGATCACGGCTCAGCGCAGCAAACTGGCGCTCGCCCTGGGCGATTTCGCTGCGTAGGCGCTCGACGGCTTCTGGCGCAGCGGCCAAGCTGATACGCACACGGGCGCAGGCAGTGTCGAGCACATCGACCGCTTTGTCGGGTAGCTGACGTCCGGCCAGATAGCGTGCGGACAGCTCCGCAGCAGCCACGACGGCATCGTCACGCAGGTAGATGCCATGACTTTTCTCATAAACGGAAGCCAGGCCGCGCAGGATGGTAACGGCTTCTGTAACAGTCGGCTCCAGCAGCTTGACCGGCTGGAAACGGCGCGCCAGGGCCGGGTCTTTTTCGAAATACTTTTTGTACTCGCTCCAGGTCGTAGCGGCCACGGTGCGTAATTCGCCACGAGCCAGCGCAGGCTTCAACAAGTTAGCCGCATCAGAGCCACCTGCCTGGCCGCCGGCACCAATCAGGGTATGGGCTTCGTCAATGAAAAGAATGATCGGTTTGGGCGAGGCCTTGACCTCATCAATCACACCCTGCAAGCGACGTTCGAATTCACCTTTGACACTGGCGCCAGCCTGTAGCAGGCCCAGGTCCAGGGATAGCAGCTCGACGCCTTTGAGGGCTTCCGGCACTTCACTAGCGGCGATACGCAGCGCCAGACCTTCGACGATAGCAGTCTTGCCCACGCCCGCTTCGCCCACCACGATGGGGTTGTTCTTGCGGCGACGGGCCAGGATATCGATCATCTGGCGAATGGATTCATCGCGGCACAGGACTGGATCGAGCTTCCCATCACGGGCCTGCTGCGTGAAGTTATGGGTAAAGCGTGCCAGGAAGGACTCACCGGAAGCCGCTTGTGCCGAGGCAGCCTGCGGTTTCTGGGACTGGGCATAGTCGCGTAGACGCTCGGCATCAAGCTTGGCGATTAAGGGCTGGTACTGCGTACCCGCATAACGCATCGGATTGCGCAGCAGAGCCAGGATAAGCGCGGCGGGGTCGATGTGGCTCTGACCCAGCTCCAGGCTAGCCACCAGCAGGGCATCCTGAAGCCACTGCACCAGCTCCGCTGAAAAGACCGGATTACGGGACTCGCTGGCTTCTCCGCGAGGTTGCAGAGTGCGCGCCAGCTCACTCGATTCGACGCCTGCATCCTGCAGGGCGCGAGCCAGCAGGCTGTCGGTACGCTCCAACAGGTTTAGCATCAGGTCTTCGACCAGGATCTTGCTGCCCCCACGGGTCAGGCAGCGTTGGGCGGCCTGTTCCAGGTCGCGGCGGGTGTCGGCATCCAGTGCCTGTACCAACTGTTGCAGGTCAACGTTGATCATGTCATCAGTCCTTAATGAGTCTTGCCGGCCAGCGTTACGACGCCGTCCGCATGTTCATGGCCAAGCCAGCTGGTCCAACCCAGGCGGCACGGGTTATCGGCGCCAAGCCGCAGCTCGCGGATGGCATCGGTGCGCAATTCCAGACGCAGGTCGTAGTCCAGCGGATCGCGCAACGTGAAGCGCACCAAGGCGCATAGCGGCGCATAACCTGCGCCAATGGGAAGAAATTCGTGGAAGCGGTTCCAGTCCAGCTCGCGGATATGAATACGAAACTTGCCGCTGCGATCACGCACCTGTTGCCCCAGCACCAGGTTCTCACCCAGGGTGCTGTTGCCCAGGCCCAGGCGGTTCTGTTGATCGGTAGAGATCTGCACCTGACGTTCGATGCACTGCTCGATATGCATGGCGGCATGCTTGAAGTAGTAGCGCAGCACTGCTTCGATCAAGGCCGCCGAGTGAGCGCGCAGGCTCAGCAGGCCCAGATAGGGCAGCAGACGCTTCCAGTTGAGTTCCTGCGACTGGCGAATCGTCTCGCCACGCAGGCCGATCAGGGCGAACAGCTGGGCGGAAAAATCATCCATGGCGCCACGTTGGAAGCTGGCGTTGTAGCGGTACTTGCGCCAGATCGGCAGCAACAGGCGCTGGAAGCGATGATTGAAAAGATCCAGAAACTCGCGGGTCGGATTACCGGAGGGGCCATCCCCCAATGCCTGCTCGCTATAAAACGCAGGCAAGGGCGAGCCGGCACCCGCCAGGCTGACCAGGTTCAGGCGCATCCGCGCGCGCATCTCACCGTCTTCTTCGAAGAACTCGATACGATCGATATCGCTACCCGGAAAACCCAGGCTCGGGTTGGCCTGAAATTCGAGGCGGTCGTAGAGCGCTTCGTCATCCAGGTCGGGATTGTTCTGTCTAAGCTTCTCCAGTACTCGCTGTATGCCCTGAAAGAGGGTGTACTCACGGATACCGCAGCTCAGCGAGCTCAAAGCAAGGGCTGTTGCCCCATGCGCGGCGTCCATTGGTACACCTCTCCTTGTGTGCTTTTCACGCGCAGCTCATGGTAGGAATTGAGGCTGGCGTACAACGCGAAAAATTCATTGAGGACCGAGGCGAAGACAAACAGATCGCCTTCGCCCAGAAAGCCTTCCGGGTCCATGGTCAGCTCGGTGCTGATACCGCGAACGGGTAGTCCACGGTGGAGTCGGTCAACCGGCTTGTGGCTGATGCTTTTTAGGGCACCTAACTGGCGACGGCTGATCTTTTCTGCATGCTGGTCGTAGTAGCGCGGCAGGTCATAGGTTTCGAGAATCACCTTGAGCGCCTCTACATCGGAGAGCGACAGGTAATTCAGCGACATATTGGAAATGAGCTTCCACAGGAAATCGCGTGACAGTGGCGGCGCATAGCACGGTGTCGCGGTAGTGATATTGCGAAAGCTCAAGAACTCCGGCGTGTCTTCGCTAGGCAGGCAGATGTCGCCCAGCTTGAGTTGCAACGGTAAATTCTGGTTGGTGCAGACGAGCTCGATAGACAGCGTTTCGTGGCGCTCCTGGGCTACGGCATCACCAAAGCGACTGCCTGACTCCTGAATGCCGAACGATAGATACGTGTCGACGCCGTCATGCAGGATCGAGGTGCGCTGGCGCACGCTGTAATGCGGGCGCGCCTTGGGCACATCGAAGCTTGCGTCGTGCTCGAAAGATTCGAACGGCACATAGTCTTCATAGCCCATGCCGCCGGGTCGCCAGCCGGTCACGCGCTCAACGGAATAGACGCCGCAGTGCTCGGTATCGTATTCGGCCGGCAGCAACAGGTACTCGTCCTGCTTGCCATCCAGGCGGATGGGCAGGGCGTCATGGTTGAACAGGTTTACGATCGGCGTGCAATAGAGGCGTACGTTGTCACGGGTGGGGCGAAGACGCTGGCTGCCCACCTTGCGCAGATCGAAGCGTAGCTCCAGGCCGCGCGTCTTCTTGATGATCTCTTGAGGCAGCGCATTGACGATGCTCAGCCCATCAAGCTCGACGAACAGGAACTTGTCCTGGAAGGCAAAGTACTCCTGCAGGAAGCGGTAACCCCGAAAGGTATTGTGCGGGTAAGGGATCAGCGCTTCTTCCTCGTCGACACCTACCGCACGCAGTCGGTCAGCCCCCAGCTTGAACTGGATCGGCGTATCGTCGGGAGACTTGACCGGCTTGTTGTCGGCATCCAGCGGTATCAGCTGGACACCTTCCAGATGACGCAGCAGTGCCAGGTACAAGGTCTGGCTGATGTAACGCTCACCGGCCAGATGCAGGCGTAGGCGTTTGAGGCCGATATCGCCCAGGTGGCCTTCGGCGCTCAGGGTCAGGCGCAGGTTGAGCAGGGCGCCTTCGCCTTTGGCAGAGTACTCCAATGCGGACAGTTCCAGCGGTAGCACGTCTGTAGCAAAACAGGTCCGGAAGCGGCAGCTTACGTCCTGTACCGGACGCGCTTCCACCGGCGTGTTGCGTGCAACGGTAATGGCTCCACCGGGACGCTTGAGCGGGTCGAACTGAAGCATGCTGAACGCCGGTAGCGGGCGCATGTAGTTTGGCCACAGCAGGTGCATCAGGGAGTGGGTCAGCTCTGGCAGCTCGTCGTCGAGCTTCTGGCGCAGGCGTCCAGTCAGAAAGGCAAAACCTTCCATCAGGCGCTCGACATCCGGATCCCGACCGCCCTGACCCAGGAACGGTGCCAGGGCCGGGCTGCGCTCGGAGAAGCGCTTGCCCAGCTGCCGTAGCGCGGACAGCTCGCTCTGGTAATAGTGATTGAACGACATGTGCTTTCCTTAGCTGACCTTCACTTGTCCGCTGCCATCCAGGCGTGCGGTAAAACTGACCTGCTTCTTGATCCCGTCCACGTCCAGCCAGCCTTCGAGAATAAAGCTCAGGGTCAGCGGATCATGACTGCGGGGCAGGGATAACACTCGAACGCTGAATAAACGGGGCTCGTAGGCGTCGATAAAGCGTTCGATAGCGACACGCGCCTGATTCAGCGAATCATGCAGGGACAGACGCATGTCGTTCAGATCGGGCAACCCGTAGTCGGGCTGCGTTTGCACGCTGCCCGCACGGGTGCTGAGCATTTTGGCCAGATGAGAGGCGACCGATGCCGTAACGGCTTGCTCCCGGGTCAGGCGGGCACGTTGATCCGCTTCCCCGGAAAGACGCTCGAACAGACTGCCGTAGCTCATCACCTGGCTCCTGCTCACTCTTTGTCCAGCTTGCCAACCAGGGACAGTGTGAAATCCGCGCCCATGTACTTGAAGTGCGGACGCACGCTCAGGCCGACACGGTACCAGCCCGGCTCGCCATCCACCTCGGTGACCTTGATACTGGCAGCGCGCAGAGGACGGCGACCGCGAACCTCAGCACTGGGGTTTTCCTGGTCGGCCACGTACTGACGGATCCACTTGTTCAGCTCAAGCTCAAGGTCGGTACGTTCCTTGGTGCTGCCCAGCTGCTCGCGCTGCAGGACCTTCAGATAGTGCGCCAGACGGCTGACGATGAACAGGTAGGGCAGTTGGGTGCCTAGCTTGTAGTTCATCTCGGCGTTCTTGCCTTCTTCGCTGTTACCAAAGAACTTCGGCTTCTGTACGGAGTTGGCAGAGAAGAATGCCGCGTTATCGCTACCCTTGCGCATGGTCAGCGCGATGAAGCCTTCCTCGGCCAGCTCGTACTCGCGGCGATCTGAAACCAGCACTTCGGTCGGAATCTTGGTCTCGATTTCACCCATGCTTTCGAAATGGTGCAGGGGCAGGTCTTCTACCGCGCCACCGCTCTGGGGGCCAATGATGTTCGGACACCAGCGGAATTTGGCGAAGCTGCTGGTCAGGCGAGTCGCGAAGGCATACGCGGTGTTGCCCCACAGGTAATGCTCGTGGCTGCTGGAGACGTTTTCCTTGTAGACAAAGCTCTTGACCGGGTTTTCTTCCGGGTCATAAGGCGTACGCAGCAGGAAGCGGGGCAGGGTCAGGCCTACATAACGGGAGTCTTCCTGCTCGCGGAAGCTCTGCCACTTGGTGAATTGCGGGCCCTCGAAGTGATCTTTCATGTCTTTCAGGTCGGGCAGACCTGTAAACGCCTCTAGACCAAAGAACTTCGGACCGGCTGCCGCAACGAAGGGCGCATGCGCCATGGCCGCAACGCTGGCCACATGCTGCATGGTCTTCACGTCTGGAGAGCTCGGGTCGAAGAAGTAGTTGGCAATGATCGCGCCAACCGGCTCGCCACCGAACTGGCCGTATTCGGCTGTATAGATGTGCTTGTACAGGCCGGACTGAACGATTTCCGGCGAGTCCTCGAAGTCTTCCAGCAGGTCCTGCTTGGATACGTTCAGGATCTCGACCTTGTTGTTCTCACGGAAATCGGTGCGGTCGACCAGCATCTGCAGACCACGCCAGGAGGACTCCAGCGATTGGAACTCGGCGTGGTGAAGGATTTCGTCCATCTGGCGGCTGAGCTTGGCATCGATCTCGGCGATCATGCGGTCGACCAGGGCCTTCTTGACCGGCTCTTTTTCGTTCTGCGGCTTGAGCAGCTCTTCGATGAAGGCAGATACGCCCCGCTTGGCAATGCCATAAGCTTCGTCATCAGGTGTGAGCTTGGTTTCAGCGATGATACGGTCAAGAATGCCGGCTTCGCCTGTTACTTGAGTCGCTTCGAGAGCGGTATTGGTACTCATCTGAACTCTTCCTTGTCCTTGGTTCAAGCGTCCTGGTCGGCTTTGGCGGCCAAACCGAGTTCGCCCAGTACGCGTTCGCGGGAGTCATCGTCCGCCAGTACGCTTTCGATAGCCTTGCGGAAAGCAGGGGCGTTACCCAGCGGGCCTTTCAGTGCGACGAGGGCATCACGCAGTTCCATCAGTTTCTTCAGCTCCGGCACCTGATCCACGATGTTGGCAGGGTTGAAGTCCTTCATCGTATTGATGTTCAGGCTGACGCTCAGCTCTTCACCTTGCGCATCATCCTGCAGGCGGTTCGGTACGCTCAGGTTCAGCGCCAGTTCCTGTTTGCCCAGGACTTCATCGAAGTTGTTCTTGTCGATGCTGATCGGCTTGCGATCCTCGACCTTGCGATCGTCTGCGCGCTGGGTAAAGTCGCCCAGAACCATTAGCTTCAGAGGCAGTTCCTGTTCTTCCTGAACATTGCCAGTGGCGGGTTTGAAGGTGACGTTGATGCGTTCCTTGGGGGCTACCGAGCCTTCTTTGGCCATGGCATTTCTCCTTTCTGTGTGAAGGCCGTGCGGCCTCAATCAAGTACCACTTCGAGATCGATGTGGCACAACCTGCGGTAAAGCTCGTCCTTGTAGTCTCGTAGTCCAGGGTTCTGAGGCAGCAGTTCGCAGCACTGATAGAGCAGCTGCAAAACCTCCAGGGCGAGTTCGGGTTCCCAGTCGGCCAGACCGCTGCGTTGCAGGGTCTCGTCGAGTGTTTGCAATTGGGTCTTGGCCAGGTCGTATTTCTTGGCCTGGAAGCAGAGGCGGGCGAGGGTGAGTTGCCAGAAAAATCGCTCACGGCCGCCTTGTGCGGTGGTCATGCCCTGCTTGAGTGTCTGAACCGCCTGCTTGAGGCCATCCTTTCGCAGGGTAGGCAGCAGTGCAGCCAGTGCTTCGTCCCAGGCGGGACGATTATTGCCACTATTCGAAGCCGCCTCGCGTGGCGCGCTGGGAGCCTGGGTATGTGGGATGACATGGGCGCTGATCCAGGCGCGTGTTTCGGCATCGGCAAAGGGCTGACCGTCATGGAAGCGCAGCTCCACGATGCCAGGTACGCGGGCCAGAAAGAGGGCGAAGGGCATTTCGACTTCCCTCAGGGAGGCTTCAGCGCCTAGTGCCTGCAGGCATTCCCAGGCCAGGCGTTGCCCATCGAACCAGAAGGGTGCACGTGCCAGGCTGGCCTCCAGATCCACCAGCAATTCAGCATACTGACCTTGCTCGAAACGCTCCTTATAGGAGGCGATCTTGTCGGTGGGAAGTCCACGAAGCGCCGTGATCTGTTCGGCGTTGTGCTCGGGTACGCTGTCGATGCCCAGCCACAGCAGGGCACGATTCAGACGTAGCGGACGAATGTCCGTCGCCTTTTGCCGGGTCCACCAAGTGCACAGGAGACGAGCGCTGTCCTGCTGGGCGCGAAGGGCCTTATGGGCATCCTTGTCGTTTTCGATCGGCCCGGTTGGCACGTTGGATGAAGACGAAGCCAGCGTGGGTGCAACCGAAGGGGCGTTGGATGCTGTCGTTGGGGTCGCCGTCTGACCGGCACGCTTTACCTGATCGTCTACCCGCCGGCACAGCGGCAGTAACAAGGGAGCCTCTTCGCCTAGATGTGTGGACAGGCAGGCATCCAGTGCCTTCAGGTGCTCTATCAGTTGCTGGAACAGCGGGAGCTGTTCGGAGGTTGGCGCGCAGTCCGACAGTACAGGCTCCAGACGCGTCAGCAGCCAGCCCAGGGCCGCACCGCGCGTACGTACCTTGCGTGGATGTAGCGCATCCCAATGCTGGGTGCACAGGGCATGAAGCAAGGCGATACCTGCCTGCAAGCCAGTGAAGCGCTCGCGCTGATACAAGGCCCAGACCAGCCAGGCGGCTACACGCAGGTCTTTGGATTGGGTACGCAGCAGTGATTCGCTGCCGTCACAAATCATCTGCCAATCGATCTGGCCGCTTTGATGAAGGGAAGAGGCTTTGGCTAGCTCGGCTTCGAGCTGTTCATACTCGCTGGAATATCGCGCGTCCTCGCCGCCGAAGTTGCCCGCTTCGATGGGCTGTTCGGCCAGGGCCAGATAATGCGTAGCGAGTGAACTGGAGAACGTCATTCCGTGACCTTGCTGAAGCATCCATTGCTTTAGGGGGAGCGATAGTGAGCGGCCATCCAGGCCAATCGTCCCCACGAAATTCTGTGCAATTCATTGCACAGCTCAATGTGCAGCAAATTGCGCACATGAGTAATGGTGCGCATCCTAAAGAGCGAAGCCCTCTAGAACAAGGCGGCAAATGTGACCGTTTGAACATTTAGAAGAATTGATGACCCAGCGGTATTTGTTACCGAGACGAACGGTTACCTGTGGCAACCGTTGCGTCTAGAGTGGGCAATTTGCTACCAAGCGTGACGTGCTTTGCATAGGGCGCTTAACAAAAAGCACCCTTGGCTGCCCGCTTTTTTCGCAGAATCTAGCGGCGAGGAACGGAGCGGGTACGGCCGCTGCCGTCGATGGCGACAAAAACGAAGGCGGCTTCGGTCACCTTGCTCCATTCGTTGGAGAGAGGATCATCGCTCCAAACTTCAACCATCATGCGAATCGAACTACGACCTACTTCCAGCGCCTGGGTATAGAAAGAAAGCTGCGCACCCACCGGAACCGGGACGAGAAATGCCATGCGGTCGATGGCAACCGTGGCGACGCGACCCTGAGCGATTCGACTGGCCATGGACGTGCCGGCCAGGTCCATCTGGGCGACGAGCCAGCCGCCATAGATATCGCCAAACCCGTTCGTTTCGCGTGGGAGTGCGGTGATCTGCATGGCCAGATCGCCTTGAGGTATTGGATCTTCTTGTTCGAGTTCTTCAATCATGCGCGGGGCGCCCCTGGAGCCCTTTTCAATTTTGATGGCTGGGAGACCTTTTAAAGCAAGAATATGGCCAACCTGACCGGGCGTGTCGAATGTCGTCTGATCCTGGGCAGTATATAGACTGTGCCGGTCAGGTACGACAGGGTGTTGACAGTTTAAATAAATTCGCCGAACGGCTTGGGCGTCGGTATTTGAATTTGATATCGTGCAGGTTTGCACATGACAGACCCGACCGGGCCGTGTCATGGCTACACAGGTGATGGTTTGCGTTCAACCGGTTCGGGCCAGGTTCGCAATGTTGTCCACAAGATGACGGAGCGAACGTATCACGGCCCAGTGCTCACACGGCTTTTCATTTCCCTGGTTCTCGCTCTTGTATTAATGTCTCGTCTCCGCCTTGTGCGGATTTACGGTCTCCCTGCTTAACTAGGGGAGACGTTCACCGGTGTAGCTCGAACCTGTGTGCGGGAAAACCCTGCTTGTCCAGGTTCCACGGTCTAGCGCGAACGTGTGCATATAATTCTAACGAGACTTGAGCCATGAGACCGCAATCCCATTCCGCCTTGCCCGAATCACGCCCGTTAGGGCGCAGTGACTATAAGACCCTTTCCCTGTCCGCCTTGGGTGGCGCGCTCGAATTTTACGACTTCGTGATCTTCGTGTTTTTCGCCGCCGTAGTAAGCAAGTTGTTCTTTCCTGCCGAGATGCCCGAGTGGCTGCGCCAGATCCAGACCTTCGGCATCTTTGCCGCGGGCTATCTGGCACGTCCGCTGGGGGGCGTGATCATGGCCCACTTTGGCGATCTCTTAGGACGCAAGAAGATGTTTACGCTCAGCATCTTCATGATGGCACTGCCCACGCTGGGTATGGGCCTGATGCCAACATACGCCCAGATCGGCATTGCTGCACCGCTGCTACTATTGCTGTTGCGCATCATCCAGGGGGCTGCCATTGGCGGTGAGGTGCCGGGTGCGTGGGTATTCGTGGCCGAGCATGTCCCGAATCGTCATGTGGGCTATGCCTGCGGTACGCTGACGGCCGGGTTGACCTTTGGCATCCTGCTCGGCTCGCTGATGGCGACGCTGATCAATACCGTATTTACGCCCGTTGAAGTGCACGATTATGCGTGGCGTTTTCCTTTCTTGATCGGTGGCGTATTCGGATTATTCTCGGTGTATTTACGCCGTTGGCTGCATGAGACCCCGGTCTTCGCTGAGCTTCAGCTACGCAAGTCGCTGGCCAGTGAAGTGCCGCTCAAGGCGGTCCTGCGTGATCACCGGGGAGCCGTTGTCGTATCCATGCTGCTGACCTGGATGCTGACCGCCGGTATCGTGGTCGTTATTCTCATGACGCCCACGCTGTTGCAGACTCAATATGGCTTCTCTGCCGCGGTAGCGCTCAGAGCCAATAGCCTGGCAATCGTGTTCCTGACCGTGGGTTGCATCATATCGGGCTCGCTGTCCGACCGCTTTGGCAGCGGACGGATCTTTTTGATCGGCGGTGCGCTCCTGGGAATCATATCCTGGACGATGTACGCCAGCCTCAAGACGCATCCGGAATGGCTGTTCCCGCTGTATGCGCTGGCAGGCTTGTCAGTTGGGGTGATCGGGAGCGTGCCGCGTGTCATGGTACTGGCGTTCCCGGCCGAGGTACGTTTCTCGGGCCTGTCGTTCTCCTATAACCTAGCCTATGCCATCTTTGGCGGCCTGACGCCGATGATCGTGACGCTGATGCTCAAGCAGCATCCGTTGGGGCCGGCCTATTACGTGGTCGGCCTAGCCATTCTGGGCATGCTGGTGGGCGCCTGGCTGCTTAGCCAGGAGCGCCGTGTCGTACCGGTTGCGGCCTGATCCTTCGCGTACTCGAACGCTGCCTCAGACGAGGTAGCGTTCGGCAAGCTTGGCCCAGTAGCGTGCCCCAATGGGCAGCAGGGCGTCATTGAAGTCGTAGGCGGGGTTGTGCAGGCTGGCGCTGTTGCCATTGCCAATGAACAGATAACACCCCGGACACCGCTCAAGCATATAGGCGAAATCCTCGCTGGCGCTGATAGGCGCAAAATTCGGCACAATGGACTGGCTGCCAAAACACTCTTCTGCCACTGATCGTGCAAACGCAGTTTCCTGGGTATGGTTGACCAGTACCGGATAGCCGCGACGGTAATCCAGCTGGGCAGTCGCGCCAAAGCTTTCCGCTTGGGCCTGGGTAACCGCGCGGATACGCTGCTCCAGCTGATCACGCACGCTGTTGCTGAAGGCGCGAATCGTCAGCTTCATGTCTACCGCATCGGGAATGACGTTATTGGCATGGCCGCCATGAATACTTCCTATGCTGATGACTGCTGTTTCCAGCGGATCGATATTGCGCGACACGATGCTTTGCAACGCCATGATTGTCGATGCACTGGCGACAACAGGGTCGACGGCCTTGTGCGGTACGGCGCCATGACCACCCTGGCCGACAATACGCAGGTCGGCAGTATCGGCGGAGGCCATGGCCGGTCCTTCTACAAAGCAGAAGTGGCCGGCCGGTACACCCGGCATGTTATGGAAGCCAAACACGGCATCGCAGGGAAAGAGGTCGAATAAGCCGTCTTCGATCATCCGCAATGCGCCGCCAAGTCCTTCCTCGGCCGGTTGAAAAATCAAATGAAGGGTGCCGTCAAAAGCGCGTGTCTCAGCCAGATAGCGGGCCGCTGTCAGCAGGGTTGTGGTGTGACCGTCATGCCCGCAGGCGTGCATCCGGCCGGCATTGGCACTGGCATAGGGCAGACCGGTGGCCTCTACAATGGGCAGGGCGTCCATGTCTGCGCGGATGCCAAGTCGCTTGCTGCCCGAGCCGACCCTGAGCGTGCCAACCACGCCGGTGCCGCCCAGCCCCCGATGGACTTCATACCCCCAGGCGCTGAGCGAGGCGGCTACCAGGTCGCTGGTGCGACGCTCCTCATAGCCCAGCTCAGGATGCTGGTGGATATCCCGCCGGAGGTTGACCATGTCGGGTAGAAAGTCTTCGATTCTCAAGGCAGCGTCGTCACGAAGAAGTGTATCGATAGGCATTTGGATTCCTCTTGTTGGCGCATGGCGAGATCAGTCGAGGTGGCGCTCCTGGAAGGCCAGTAGGCCGGCCAGACCGATGCATAGCATGCTGATCAGGTACCAGGCAGGTGCCAGTGGAGCTTGTGTGACTTGCAGCAGCCAGGTCACGATGAACTGTGCCGTGCCACCGAACAGGGTGACGCCGATGGCATAGGTCATGGCAAGACCGGTCGCCCGGACCGGGCGGGGCAGGGACTCGCTGATAAGCAGTAGACCGGCCGTCATGTTCATGCCAAGAGCGGCAACGACGATCAGGCGGCACAGTAGAGCCAGCCCCTGTGTATCGGATGAGTCCAGCCAGGCAAAGGCAGGGTAGATAGCCAGAATGGCAACCACCAGGGCGACAGCAGCCAGACGTTTGTGGTGGCCGAAGCGGTCGGCCGCCAGCCCTGCGAACAGGGCGGATATCATCAGGACAGCACTGCTGGCGGTACCCATCCAGTAGGCCGTTGTGGCTGAAAGGTGCGAGACCCGGGTGGTGTACGTCGGCATGTAGAACAGGATGATGTAGGTCATCAGCGTGGCCGACATGATGATCAAAAGGCCCAGCAGGAACCCTCGGGTATGGCTACGCAGAAAAGCCATGACCGGGGCGGCTTCTGGCTTGTCAGCGCTTTGTGGCTGGTAGGTTTCATCAACGTGGGCTCGGATGTAGAGGCCAACCGGAATAATCAGTAGACCGATCAGAAAGGGTACGCGCCAACCCCAGCTATGCAGCGCCTCTTCGCTGAGCGAGCCGTGCAGGATCGCAGCCAGCATGGCGCCCAATAGGGAGCTGCCGCCCTGGCTGATGACTTGCCAACTGACATAAAAGCCGCGCCGACCCCGGCTGGCTGATTCCAATAGTAACGCGGTGGCTGCCCCAATCTCGCCACCGGCTGAGAAGCCTTGTAACAGACGCCCCACCACTAGAAGCAGGGGTGCGAAAATCCCGATCTGGGCATGGGTAGGCGTCAAGGCGATAAACAGGCTGCCCAATCCCATGAGCAGAATGGTCAGCAGCATGGCCGCCTTGCGTCCGGCACGGTCGGCATAGGCACCCAGGACCATGCTGCCCAGGGGGCGCATCACAAAGCCAACGCCAAAGACAGCAACGGCCATGAGCAGCGAACCGTAGGGTGTATCCGAGGGAAAGTACAACTGGCCGATCAGACTGGCGAAAAAACTGAAGACGGTAAAATCGAACATCTCCAGCCCGTTACCCAGGCTGGCAGCAGCGATCAGTTTGGCGCGGGGGAGTGGGGCGGCGACTGCCGATGGCGTAACGGAGGTGGCGTGCGAAGGAAGCGCATGAGCCATGGGGTATCTCCTTGGACGGCCAGAGGTCGATAGCTAGGCAAGCAAGGTTCGCGCCGGAGGGTGTCAACACGCTGAAAGTGGCCTGATCGGCTAGAAACTGAGGGAAGAATCTGTGCTGTACAGGCGCCTGAGCGCAGCAGGCAGGCGCTACGATGGTGCACTGTGCACCTAATAGGATGGACGCGACGGCCCATGGGCTTGGGTGGCGTCACAATATGTTCATATTTTGGTCATATAGTGGCTCAATGCCCACTTATCACTAATGGGCGCCACCCAATCATTCTTGCAAGGAATGTGGTATGAGATTCAAAAGGCTGATGGCCGCCATGACGTTTGCCGCTGTGGGACTCAGCGCAACGACTGCTGTAGCGGCCATCGACCCGGCGCTTCCGGATTACCAGAAGGCCAGTGGGGTATCGGGTAACCTGTCCAGTGTCGGTTCGGATACTCTCGCGAACCTTATGACTCTGTGGGCCGAGACCTACAAGCGCAATTATCCCAGTGTAAACATTCAAGTGCAGGCGGCCGGTTCCTCGACGGCCCCTCCAGCCCTGACCGAGGGTACTTCCAACCTGGGACCAATGAGTCGCAGGATGAAGGATTCTGAGGTTCAGGCGTTCGAGCAGAAATATGGCTACCGACCGACTGCGGTCCCGGTGGCAGTGGATGCGCTGGCGCTGTTTGTCCACAAAGACAACCCCATCAAGGGGCTGACTATCGAACAGGTGGATGCCATCTTTTCATCCACACTACTTTGCGGTGGCAAACAGGACATCAGAACCTGGGGTGACCTGGGCATGACGGGCGAGTGGGCCAACCGGCCTATTCAGTTGTTTGGCCGAAATTCGGTATCCGGCACGTACGGATATTTCAAGGAAGAAGCGCTGTGCAAGGGCGACTTCAAGCCAAACGTGAATGAGCAGCCGGGCTCCGCTTCGGTCGTGCAATCCATTAGCCAGTCGCTCAACGGCGTCGGTTATTCCGGTATCGGGTACAAGACATCCAGCGTGCGAACCGTACCGTTGGCTAAAAAAGGATCGGATAAGTATGTGGAAGACACTGAGCAGAATGCCCTGAATGGTAGTTATCCACTGTCCCGCTTCCTTTATATCTATGTGAACAAGGCACCCAACAAGCCCCTAAGTCCGATGGAGAGCGAGTTCCTGAAGATGGTGCTGTCCAAGGCAGGGCAAGAGGCAGTCGTGAAGGACGGTTATATTCCGATTCCAGCCAAGGTTGCCGAAAAAGCCAGGAAAGATCTGGGCTTCTGAGCCCGGCTTCTTTTACAGTTGCCCGCCCGTGTTCTGCACGGGTGGGCATTGGCGTGTCTTATTACTGTCATCTGATTGTCATATCTCGTCTTTAGGCTCTGCGCGACGAAGGACCAGGCTTCCTATTCATGAACCAAACCCGATCCCCTGCACGCATCGATTTCGATACGCCTGCGATGCGTCGCAAGCGCCGCTGGCGAGCCAGCATGGATCGTTTCACGCGGTGGTACGTGCTGGTCGGTGGGTTGGCCGTGCTGGCGGCGATCACTCTGATCTTCTTCTACCTGGCCTATGTGGTCCTGCCGCTCTTCAAAGGGGCTACGCTGACAGCCGAGGCCGTACAGACACCTGCCTGGCTACAACAGGCCGGAGCGCCACTTGTACTTAGCGTGGAGGAACAGAACGAAGTCGGCATGCAGGTCACCCCGGCGGGCGATCTGGTCTTTTTCAGGGTCAAGGATGGTACGGAGCTGAGTCGGCAGGCTTTGCCAATTCCCTCGGGTACCCAGGTGGTTTCGGTTGCCCAGGACTTGGTTAAGCCGGTGCTGGCACTAGGGCTCTCCAATGGGCGGGCACTGCTGGTCCGACACATCTATAAGTCGACTTATCCTGAAAACAAGCGGGTCATCGTGCCTCAGGTCGATTATCCCTACGGGCCGGCACCGGTCGTGGTCGATCCTGAGGGGCGCGCCCTGGAGCATCTGAGCCTGACGGCAGGCGAAGGCGAGTTGACCCTGGCCGCGTCCAATGCATCCGAACTATTGGTGTTCAAGCTGACCCGTACGGAAGACATGCTGACGGGCGAAACCACCCTTGAGCAGCAGCGAATCGACTTGCCTCGCCTCTCACAAACGGTGCAGGCGTTGCATCTGGACCCTCGGGGTCAATGGCTGTATGTGATTAATGGGCGCTCGGCAGCAGATGTTTTTGATCTGCGCGACCGCACCCTTAATGGTCATTACAGACTGATCGATGATGCGCATAACCAGGTTACCGTGACGGCGCAGTTGCTTGGCGGGATTTCGCTGCTCGTAGGCGATGCCAAGGGAGGTATCAGCCAATGGTTCATGGCACGTGGCAAGGACGGCGAACCCCAGCTTCAGCACATTCGCACTTTCCATCTCAAGGACGCGCCGATCACGCAGATCGTGGCCGAGCAGCGGCGCAAGGGATTCATCGCACTGGATGAAAAGGGCAACCTGGGCGTTTTCCACAGCACCGCCGGGCGTACGGTGCTGGCCGAGAAGATCGCTGACGGCAACGGCCGGCTGGCGCTCTCGCCGCGGGCCAACCATGTCCTGCTTGAGCGTGACAGCCAGCTCATGAATTTCGCGCTGGACAATCCACACCCGGAAATTTCCTGGTCAGCCCTGTGGGGCAAGGTCTGGTACGAAAACTACGAAAAGCCGTCCTATGTCTGGCAATCCACCTCGGCAAGCAATGACTTCGAGCCCAAGCTGAGCTTGGCACCACTGACCTTTGGTACGCTCAAGGCCGCGTTCTACGCCATGCTGCTGGCGGCCCCGCTGGCTATTGCTGCCGCGGTCTACACCGCGTATTTCATGGCGCCGCGCATGCGCCGCAAGGTCAAGCCGGTCATTGAACTGATGGAAGCGCTGCCTACCGTAATTCTGGGCTTTTTCGCCGGTCTGTTCCTGGCTCCTTATGTAGAGGGCCATCTGCCGGGAATTTTCAGCCTGATCCTGCTGGTACCGATCGGCATTGTCCTGGCAGGGCTTGTGTGGTCGCGTCTGCCTGAATCCATTCGCTTTCGCCTGCCCGACGGCTGGGAAAGCCTGCTGCTTATTCCTGTGGTGCTGCTTACAGGCTGGTTTGCGCTGAGCATGAGCCCTCATCTGGAAACCTGGTGGTTCAATGGTGATATGCGTTTGTGGCTGCATGAGCACCACATTACCTATGACCAGCGCAACGCCTTGATCGTAGGCCTGGCGATGGGGTTTGCCATCATCCCGAATATCTTTTCCATTGCCGAAGACGCCATTTTCAGCGTGCCGCGCAGCTTGACTTACGGTTCGCTGGCGCTGGGCGCAACGCCGTGGCAGACCCTGACCCGGGTCGTGATCCTGACGGCCAGCCCAGGCATTTTCTCAGCCTTGATGATCGGTCTGGGGCGTGCCGTGGGCGAGACCATGATCGTACTGATGGCTACCGGTAACACCCCCATCATGGATGCCAATATCTTCGAAGGTATGCGGACCCTGGCGGCCAACGTGGCGGTGGAAATGCCGGAGTCGGAGGTTGGCGGCACGCATTACCGCGTATTGTTCCTGGCGGCACTGGTGCTGCTTTCCTTCACCTTCGTGATGAACACGCTGGCGGAAATGATCCGTCATCGACTGCGTAAGAAATATGCCTCGTTGTAAGCGCTGCCCTGGCGGCTGTAGCACCCTGGAAGGGGCTGGAACTGATAAGTGAAGAACTCCGTGAAGCAGGACTCCCTGAAGCAGTGGTTCAAAAGCGGTGCGCCGGGCATCTGGTTGAGCGGGGGCGCCGTGGCCATTGCTGTGATCATGACCATTGGTTTGATCGCCATCATCGCCGTACGCGGTCTGGCCCATTTCTGGCCGTCTGATGTGATCGAGGCGCGTTATGCCGTACCCGGCGAGACGCCCCGCATGATCATGGGTGAGGTTGTCCAAACCGAAGAGGTACCTCGGGAGCGACTCAAGAGCGCCGGACTGCCTGTCGAGGCGGAAGGATCGACCCTCATGACCCGGGAGCTCGTCAAGCTGGGCAACCGGGAGCTGTACGGCAGTGATTTCGTCTGGGTCGTAGGTGATTGGCTTCAGGAACAGAAATCCCCTAAGGATGCTATTGCGCTGGAGCGCCGCGAATGGGGCAACTTCTACGGTTATCTGGTCAACGTCAAGGAGGCGGGCAGGGTCGTTGCGGAAGGGGATGCGGCTCTGCCGGCGATGCGTGAACGTCTCAAGCGCATCGATTCGCTGGCCAGCCGGATCAGCCGTATCGAGAAGGTCGAGATTGGTGGTGTCAACCACAATATCGAGCGTCTCCGGCTCCAGATGCGTAGCCTTGAGCTGGACGATCGGCTTGACGCGGCTGCCCAGGCGGATCTGGCTGCCGAGCGCAGCGAGCTGGATGCCCGCTACCATGACCTCGAGACACAGCTGAACGCATTGCGCCAGGAGTTCGAACGCGACAGCCTCACGGTGCGGGATGCCTCCGGGCAGGAAACCGAGATTCGCCTGGGTAACGTCGTCCACGCCTACCAGCCCAACGCCATGAGCAGCCTTCAGAAGCTGGGCTTCTATTTCGCCAAATTATGGGAGTTTCTGTCTTCCGATCCACGCGAGGCCAATACCGAAGGCGGGGTGTTCCCAGCTATTTTCGGAACGGTGATGATGACCTTGATCATGGCTGTGATCGTGACGCCCTTTGGGGTGATTGCTGCTGTGTATCTACGCGAATATGCCAAGCAGGGACTGATGACGCGCCTGATCCGTATTGCCGTCAACAACCTCGCCGGTGTTCCAGCCATCGTCTATGGCGTATTTGGGTTGGGTTTTTTTGTCTACGTGCTGGGCGGTTCGATTGATCAACTGTTCTTTCGCGCGTCGCTGCCGGCTCCGACCTTTGGGACACCCGGCCTGCTGTGGGCCTCCCTGACCCTGGCTATTCTGGCTGTACCGGTGGTGATCGTAGCGACCGAGGAAGGACTGGCCCGAATTCCAAGAAGCGTACGCGAAGGGTCGTTGGCGCTGGGTGCGACTCAGGCTGAAACCCTGTGGCGCGTCGTGCTGCCGATGGCCAGCCCGGCCATGATGACAGGGCTGATCCTGGCGATTGCGCGCGCAGCGGGCGAAGTGGCGCCGCTGATGCTGGTGGGCGTGGTAAAGCTTGCGCCAACACTGCCCGTGAATCTGAATTACCCCTATCTGCATCTGGATCAAAAGATCATGCACCTGGGCTTTCATATCTTCGATGTCGGCTTTCAGAGCCCGAACGTCGAAGCGGCCCGGCCGCTGGTTTATGCCACGGCGTTGCTGTTGGTCCTGGTGATTGCTGCGCTCAATCTCTCGGCGGTGGCGATCCGTAATCGCCTGCGGGAGAAGTATCGGGCGATGGACAACTAAACGAATCCGGGCGCTCGGCATACCGTGGCGCCCCAACGCGGCCGAGAGGCCCAATGGAGTCATCCATGCGTGAAATGCAACGGCCGAGGTTTGGGCTCAATGTTGGTAGGCGTGAGCGGCAAGGGCTTGACCCGGCGGCCGAGCCCGTGGCCCTGGAAGTACCCGGTCTGAACCTGTTCTATGGACAGAAGCAGGCGCTGTTCGACATCAACCTGAACATTCCCAAACAGCGTGTCACATCTTTTATCGGGCCTTCGGGCTGCGGCAAGTCCACGCTGCTGCGTTGTTTCAACCGGATGAACGATCTGGTCGATGGCTGCCGGATCAATGGCGAGATTCGCCTGGACGGACAGAATATCTTTGCCAAGGGGACCGACGTGGCCGAGCTGCGGCGCCGGGTCGGCATGGTATTCCAGAAGCCCAACCCGTTTCCCAAAAGCATCTATGAAAATGTGGTTTATGGCCTGCGCATTCAGGGCATCAAGAAAAAGCGCATGCTTGACGAGGCCGTGGAGTGGGCGCTCAAGGGGGCTGCACTCTGGGAGGAGGTCAAGGATCGCCTGCATGAGTCGGCACTGGGCCTCTCCGGCGGGCAGCAGCAGCGTCTGGTGATTGCCCGAACCATCGCTGTGCAGCCGGAAGTGCTGCTACTCGACGAACCCAGCTCCGCCCTGGATCCGATCTCCTCGCTCAAGATCGAGGAGCTGATCTATGAGCTGAAGACGCGATACACCATTGTCATCGTGACGCACAACATGCAGCAGGCCGCTCGTGTATCCGATTACACGGCTTTCATGTATATGGGCAAGCTAATCGAGTATGGCGATACCGACACCGTGTTCACCAACCCGACCAAGAAACAGACCGAAGATTACATTACAGGGCGTTACGGGTAATGAAACCGTCACACTCTATAGCCTACCTTATGTCTATTTAACTATCGGGTTTCCCACTGAAAGGTGTTGCTGACCAGGAAGTCAATCACTGCCGCTATACCCAAGCGCGTTTTTGCCGATAACCCAATCGGGCGCTGCGCATGGCTTCAGGTGGTGTTACCGCTCAGCATCTTTTCAGAAAGGAATCTAAATAAACCGGGCAGTCTGACGATACAGTGGCAATCACAGCTTTATAGGAAGCAGTGCCACGTAGTTGATGCGGTCTGTTCCAGGGAGCGCCGCCCGAGGGGGTTGGCTCCATTCTTTACAGGACGACAACGCCATGATCAGCAAAGAAAGCCTCAACCACCACATATCGCAGCAGTTCAACACCGAACTCGAAGAAGTCCGTAGCCATCTGCTGGCGATGGGTGGGTTGGTCGAGAAGCAGGTCAGTGATGCCGTAAGTGCCCTGATCAACGCCGACTCCGGTCTGGCGCAGCAGGTGCGGGAAATCGATGATCAGATCGACATGATGGAGCGCAACATCGACGAAGAATGCCTGCGCATCCTGGCGCGTCGGCAGCCGGCAGCGTCGGACCTGCGTCTGATCATCAGCATTTCCAAGTCGGTGATCGACCTTGAGCGGATCGGCGATGAGTCCTCGAAGATTGCACGTCGTGCCATCGAACTCTGTGAAGACGGTGAAGCCCCGCGTGGCTACGTGGAAGTGCGCCATATTGGCGAACAGGTACGCAAGATGGTTCAGGAGGCACTGGATGCGTTCGCGCGCTTCGATGCTGAGCTGGCCCTCTCCGTCGCCCAGCACGACAAGATCGTCGACCGTGAATACAAGACGGCGATCCGCGAACTGGCGACCTACATGATGGAAGACCCGCGGGCAATTTCTCGCGTACTCAGCGTCATTTGGGCGCTGCGTTCGCTGGAGCGCATTGGCGATCACGCCCGCAATATTGCGGAGCTGGTGATCTACCTGGTCCGTGGAACGGATGTACGCCACCTGGGACTGACCCGGATGGCAGAGGAAGTCAACAAACCGCGTGACTGATGCCATGGCCCCCGACAGGAAGGCGGCCATGTTCTCAGCTACGCTTTTGGGCTGCGAGTAAGCTTGCTTTCCCGACGTGGCGTTCAGCGATCCATGAAGCTGCGTTCGGGGCTTCATGGAGTAATCGATGGGTAAGGTATCTGTACTGATTGTGGATGACGCACCATTTATCCGCGACTTGATCAAGAAAGGGCTACGTAGCCAACTTCCGGGTATCGAAATGGAGGATGCAGCGGACGGACGCAAGGCTCAGACAATGTTGAGCAAGCAGTCTTTCGATCTGATCCTGTGCGATTGGGAGATGCCGGAAATGTCGGGTCTTGAGCTGCTGACATGGTGCAGAAGCGAGCCGGCTCATCAGAAAACGCCTTTCATCATGGTGACTAGCCGTGGCGACAAGGACAACGTCATGCAGGCCATTCAGGCGGGTGTTTCCGACTTTATCGGCAAGCCGTTCACCAATGAGCAACTGATCACTAAGGTCAAAAAGGCTTTGAGTCGCGTCGGCAAGCTGGAAGCGCTCGTGGCTCGTGGCCCCCAGCGTGCAGCATCAGCTTTTGCCAACGATTCGTTGAGTGCATTGACCAATAGCCAGCCGGGCCAAGCCGCGGCGCGCTCTTCTGGTGGCGGAAAAGTTAATTTCGGTCAAGGTCAGCTGCGCTTGGCCAATGCTGGCATGGCTTGTGTAATCAAGGCCCTGAGCCTCAAGGAAGCCGTTCTGATCGTTAAGCGGGGCGATATCCTGCCTCAGGTGCTGGATAACGCTGTACTGGATCTGGAGCAGGGTGAGGAGGTGCAGGAGATTGCCCGCCTCAACGGCTATCTGCACTCCGTTGCAGCCCTAGAGCCCAAGCCTTCCAGCGAATGGTTGCAGCTGTTCTTCCGCTTTGTGGATAAGGACCCGGCCAAGCTGGAATACCTGTCCCGCCTGATCGCCCGCGGTACGGCGCAAAAGCACTACGTTCCCGGCGCGTAAGCTTCCATCATGCCGATGCCGATCATCACATCCCGACGAGTGAAGCCTCGTCGGGAGCGTGTTCCACTGATAGGCTTGCGCCCCCTGAAAAGCGCTTGGTTCTGCACCTGCATGTTGAAACGTCTCTTTTTGCTATGTGGCTCGTTCACGCTGGCGGCAGCGACGTGGGCTTCGCCCATCTACAAATACACGGATGCCAACGGTGTGGTGACCTATACGGACAAGGTTACCAAGGGCGCCAAGGTACTTGTCTTTGAGGACGATACCAACGAGCGTATCGAGCGTCAGGTTCGGCTGAATACGAAAAAACTGGGCAACGAGACTGTTTTCGAGGCTCGTAACGACCTGCTGGTGCCGGTTCAGGTCGAGCTTCGTCTGGATCAGCTCAAGAACGTGGCTGGTATCAACGAGTCGGCTTCGGTCCGCCGCGTTCTACCACCCAACAGCACCACCACCCTGATGCGCTTGAAAAAAGAGGTGCAGGGTGTGGCGATTCATTACAAGCCGACCTTCAACTATGCGATGGGCGACCCAGGGCAGGGCGCGCGAGATTATGCCTATCCGCTGCCATGGGTGGGAGGGCCGTTCCGGATCAGTCAGGGGGCAAACGGTGCATTTAGCCACAACACGCCCAGAGGACGTTACGCCATCGATATTGCGATGCCGGAAGGTACGCCTATCATTGCTTCGCGTCCGGGTACAGTGGTCAAGGTTGAAAATAGTCAGCAGCAGGGCCGTAGCGCCAACCCTTCGGGCAATTTCGTGCGTGTCCTGCACGATGACGGCACCATGAGTGTGTACCTGCACCTGATGCAGGGCTCAGTCAAGGTGCGGGAGGGGCAGCGTGTAGTGACCGGTACGCCGCTGGCGCTGTCCGGCAACACGGGTCACAGCACCGGTCCGCACCTGCATTTTGTGGTACAGCGCAACACAGGACTGGCGTTGGAGTCGATTCCATTCCGGTTTGCCCAGCCGGTCGACAGCCTGCCTAATTTTGCTGTGGGTGGGCCGTAACGCTTGATTGTTTTGCGGTTTACCTCTCAAATTTCTTTCTAGCGTCGTTCTGACTCGCCATACTTGTCTCATTAGAGAGCGGCGGGTTGTTGGGAACGCCCAGTAATTGCAAGCTTTCGGTTGTTTGCAGTGATGGAATGCTGCATAGAAAGCCTTGCTTTCTTAACGTATGAACCGAGCATTCTCAGGTCTGGTCGAGGAATGACTGATGCGTCTGTATGGGGTAATGCTGTTCTGGATCGTGTTCTTCAGCGCGTCGCTGCAGGCTGAGACCTTGTTCGATCCATTGCCCCGGGCGGTGATCCTGAACGACGCGCAGGAGAAGGTCTCGTTACACTCGGTGAGCTACCTGCAGGCTTCCGCTACCCTGACCTTTGAGCAGGCAGCGGCGGCAGGGCTTGAGGATCGCTGGCAGTCACTGGGGGATGAGACGGTCAATCTGGGTCGGCAACAGATCGGCGCCTGGCTACGCTTCGAAGTGCATAACCCCACCGATCGAGCTCAGCAGCGCTACCTGGTGATTCAGCCACCCATTCTCAATCAGGTCGATGTGCGGGTTCGCTCCCAGTCCAGCGAGTCATGGGGGCCGGTCGAAACCGCTGGGGATAGCTTGCCCATGAGCATACGCTCCCTCAAGGAGCGGGCGTTTGTCTTTCCTCTAACCCTTTCGGCAGGTGACAAGGCGTTCGTCTACCTGCGCCTGCGCTCCTATGAGCCGATGCTGGTTCCGATGTGGCTGATGACACCGGAGCATTACCAGGCGCAGGAGAAGACTTCGCTCGCCCTGCTGACGCTCTTCTTTGGCTTCATGCTGGCCCTGCTGGTTTATAACGGTAGCCGGTACTGGCGGCAGCGCGACCCCAATCATTTATGGTATTGCCTCTACCTGGTCAGCATCCTGGGCTATGAACTCAGCCTGACCGGCATCGGTCAGCGCTATCTGTGGCCGGAGTGGCCTGCGTTTTCCATCCGAACTTATGTAGGCTTTGGCTGCTTGAGCTTTCTTACCCTGATGATCGAGCCGGCAGGTCTTGTGAGTTGCCTGCTGGGGATTGCCATGACCCTGTCGTTGTGGCGAAAGGGCAATCCGTCGGCCAAGTACCTGGCCATTGCCTGGTCCGTACTGGCGGTGAGCACGATACTGATGCTCATGGCCATCCTGGACTGGATCACGCTGTCACCGTTTATTCTGGATGTGCAAATCATCGGCTTTGCCTTCGAGTTCATGCTGCTGTCCGTTGCGCTGGATATCCGCCATGACCATGAGGGCGCCGAGCGTTTGAACATACAGAAGGAAGCCCTTTTGGCCAGCAATCAGCAGGTGCAGCGGCATAAGCAGGCTTTGCAGGCTCAGCAGCAGACACTGGAGCGGCAGCACAAGCGTAATGAGGAGCTGCAACAGCATATCGAGGCGCAGGTGGATGTGCTCGAGCGGGCCAATGAGGCATTACGAGCAGCCAATGACGAGGTCATTCGTCTGAGTACGATCGATACCCTGACCGGAGCCTTGAGCCGTCCATGCTTCGATCGCCACTTCACCGAAGAGGTCAACCGCGCCAAGCGCAATCAGGTGGTTGTGTCGCTGGTCGTGATCGACATTGACCATTTCAAGGAAATCAACGATGCCTTTGGCAGCCCGCTCGGCGATGAATGCCTGCGGGCGCTGGCCGGTCTGCTGAAGAACTACACTAAGCGCGCAGGCGACATGGCCGCCCGCTTCCGGGATGACACGTTCGTGCTTGTCCTGCCGGCCGCTGGCGAGGCTGATGCAGTGGCGCTGGCCAATCGGATCTGCGCCGAAACAAGTATGCTGCGCCTGGAGTACGGCAGTGCAACCGTCAGCTTCAGCGTTAGCGCCGGCATCGCCAGTATCGTGCCGACCCTGGACGACAGTGACAAGAGTCTGATCAACACGGCGCTCAAGGCGTTGAGCCATGCTAAACAGGAAGGCCGCAACCGCGCCTACTTTGGCGAAGTCTAAGCGTGCATGAAAAGAAAAAGGCCGGCATCAATGCCGGCCTTTTTTTATAGGCATCGATCAATGATGCCGTAGGGCATCTTCTTCGCCGCCCAGCTTGATGACTTTGGCCAGAATGATCTTCGGACCTTTCATCTTCTTGATGATGATGCGCAGGCCTTCGGCTTCCAGAACCTCGTCCTCTTCGGGTACGCGCTTCAAGCTGTCATAGACGAGACCGGCCATGGTGTCCGCTTCGACATGATCCAGGTCGATGTGCAACAGGCGCTCGATCTTGAACAGCGGGGTATCGCCACGTACGAGCAGCTTGCCGGGCTGATAGGCCAACACGCCACGCTCGGCCTTGCGGTGCTCGTCCTGAATATCGCCGACCAGCACTTCCAGGACGTCTTCCATAGTGAGGAAGCCTACGACCTTGTGGTCAGCCTCTTCGACCAGCACGAAATGCGCGCCGCCCTGGCGGAATTGCTCGAGCAGGCGGCTGAGCGGCATGTGCTTGGAGACACGCTCAAGCGGGTGGATCAACTCGTCCAACTCGAACGACTCGGCCTGGGAATCCAGTCCGGCGATTGCCAGCAACAGGTCCTTGATATGCAAGACACCGATGAATACGTTCTCTTCCTCGTTGTAAACCGGGTAGCGGCTGTACTTGTGACGACGGATGATGGTCAGGATCTCTTCCAGCGAGGCCGTGTGGTCCAGGTAGATGAGGTCCTCACGTGAGTTCGCCCAGTCCACTACTTCCAGCTCTTCCAGCTCGACCGCCGACGCCAGCACACGCATGCCTTGGTCAGTAGGATCCAGCGCGCGGCTGGAGTGCAGGATCAGCTTGAGCTCATCACGGCTGTAATGGTGCTCGTGATCGCCATTGGACGAGCCCTGGCCGGCGATACGCAGAATGGCGTTTGCGCTGGCGTTGAGCAGCCAGATGGCGGGATACATCAGCCAGTAGAACAGGTATAGCGGGACGGCTGTCCATAGCGATAGCAGATCCGGCTTGCGGATAGCCCAGGACTTGGGCGCCAGCTCGCCGACCACGATGTGTAGATAGGAGATGATAAAGAAGGCTGTAAAGAACGCGATGCCATGTACAAGCTCGGGCGTATCTACTCCAGCCATGCGGAGCAGAGGCTCCAGCAGCTCGGCAAAGGCAGGCTCGCCCACCCAGCCCAGACCCAGGGAGGCCAGGGTAATACCCAACTGGCAGGCGGACAGATAGGCATCGAGCTGGCTATGCACGGTACGCAGGATACGGCCGCGCCAGCCATGGCTTTCAGCCAGACCTTCTACACGTGTGGCGCGCAGCTTGACCATGGCGAACTCGGCGGCTACGAAAAAGCCGTTGAGCAGCACCAGCAGCAGCGCAAAAAGAACAAGACCGAAGTCAGCGAAAAGTACTGAGGTATCGAAACTAGGGGAAGGGTCCATTAGGGGTTCAAAGTGATAAAAGTTGGCCCTAGCATGGGGGTCTGACGAGCGACTTTCAAGTCTCGCTCATCAGTGTTGGTGTACGGCTATTGCAGAGGCCGTCATGGAGGCCGTCTGGGAGGATTCGAAAACACAGGTGAAAACACTGCCCTTGCCGGGAGTGCTCTCGATTTCAAGGTGTCCATGATGGCGGATCAGGACATGTTTCACGATGGCCAGCCCCAGGCCCGTACCGCCGGTGCTGGAGGCTCTGCTGGCATCCACCCGATAAAAGCGCTCTGTCAGACGGGGTAGGTGACGCGCTTCGATGCCCGGCCCGCTATCGGAAACCGACATCTGGGCACCATGGGCGTCCTGCCACCAGCGAATCCTGATCTGACCACCGTCCGGCGTGTACTTCACAGCGTTGAAAACGAGATTCGAAAAGGCACTGCGCAGCTCGGCTTCGCTGCCTTTCAGGGCCAGACTCGCGTCGGCATCCAGGGTGATCTTGTGGCCGCGCTGGCCTGAGAGCGCACGTGCATCCTGCTGGATGATTTGCAGAAGTGGTGTTACGGCGACGGGTTTGTTTTCGGCAGGGTAGTCGGTCGCTTCCAGTTTGGCCAATAGCAGCAGGTCATCAATCAGGTGCTGCATGCGGCTGGCCTGTTGCTGCATCTGGCCAAGGGCCCGCAGCCAGCGCGGATTGGTATCTTCGGCGGCGTTATCGACCAAGGTCTCCAGATAGCCAGCGATCACGGTCAAAGGCGTACGCAGCTCGTGGGAGACGTTCGCAACGAAATCCTTACGCATCTGTTCCAGTTGATGAAGGCGGCTCACGTCCCGGACGAGCAGGAGACGATCACCTTCACCGAAGCGCGTAATCAGAATGTGAAGGTGCTGATTGGCATTCACGGGCGAGGCCAGTTCCAGCGGCTCTTGATAGTCACCCTTGTTGAAGTATTCATAAAATTTGGGATGGCGGACCAGGTTGGCGATGGGCTGACCATAATCCTGCGGCTGACGCAGCCCCAGGAGCTGTTCGGCGGCACGGTTCCACCATTCCAGGTTGCCGTTGCGGTCGATGAGGATAATGGCATCCCGCAGCGCCGCAGTAGAGGCCTGGGCACGTTCGATCACAGCTTCCAAGGCGTGGCGCTTTTCACGTTCGCGGCGCTGGGCATAATAGAGACTGTCAAAGATCTCGCCCCAGAAGCCATTGGCCTCCGGGGGTTCCACCCCTTCTTCGGCCGTGGCCAGCCACTTCTGAAGACGGACGATGTGGTAGGACATCCATATCAGATAGATGAACAGGCCGGCAGCCAGCATGGCGCCATAAGCGTCTGTCAGCCAGCCCAGGGGAAGGCAAATAGCCAGGAGCAGACAGATATGGCGGGCCAGCAGTGAACGCCAATCCATGTTCAAGGCAGCACATCCCGTTTTTAAAGTTTGGTCGAGAAACGATAGCCCGTTCCGCGTACGGTCTGCACAAGATTTTCGTAGGTTTCACCCAAGGCCTTACGCAGACGGCGAATGTGCACGTCTACCGTACGCTCCTCGACATAGACGTTGCCGCCCCATACTTGATCCAGCAGCTGACCACGGGTGTAGGCACGTTCCTGGTGCGTCATGAAGAACTGCAGCAGACGGTATTCGGTCGGTCCCATTTCAGCCGGTGAGCCATCAATGGTCACGCGGTGGCTGATGGGATCGAGAATCAGGCCATTCACTTCAATCGGCGTTTCGCTGTCGTATGTGCCTGTACGGCGCAGTACCGCTTTCAACCGGGCGACCAGCTCGCGAGGCGAGAAGGGCTTGGTGATGTAGTCATCGGCTCCTACTTCCAGACCCTGGACCTTATTGTCCTCGTCGTCCTTGGCGGTGAGCATGATGATCGGGATCGCATCCGTCAGCTCGTCACGCTTCAGGCGGCGCGCCAGCTCAAGGCCGGATGTGCCTGGTAGCATCCAGTCGAGCAGGACCAGATCGGGCTTGCGGTCGACGATTAGGGCATGAGCCTGCTGCGCATTATCTGCTTCCAGGCATTCATAACCCGCCATTTCGAGCGCAACCGCGATCATCTCGCGAATGGGCGCCTCGTCATCGACGATAAGAATCGACTTGCCCGCCATGGTTCTCCTCACTGTTCTGCACGATGCTCGCGCATTAGATAACCAAATTGTTGCAGTCATGTGACAAGTCGTCGAACACTTCTTTATCCCATAATATGGGATATGTATTCACATGTTGAGATTGCAGTTTTAAAGGAATAGAGTGAGCGCCATGTCTGATCAAAACAACAACGCGCCTGCTGGCGCTCAGGCACTGTTTCGAGGCCTGGCCGTTATCGATGCCATCGCTCAGGGCGCCCGTACGCTGGCTGCCATCGGCGAGGTGATCGGCTGTACGCGCAGCACCACCCATCGGTTGGTCAATGCACTGGTACAGGCTGGCTATCTGCGTAGCGTTGCCGGTCAGTATCAACTGGGAGCTAAGCTTATCGAGCTGGGCTTCAAGGCCCGTGACCAGCTGCCGCTGACCAACCTGGCGCGGCCCCACCTGCAGCGGCTCGCGGCGTTGACCCAGGACACCGTTCATCTGGGCGTGCGGGAGGGCGGCGACGTGCTCTACCTGGACAAGCTTCCCGGAGCTCGCGGCCTTGAAATGCGCTCGCGCGTCGGGCTGCGCATGCCGTTGGCCCTGACCGGGGTAGGCAAGGCCCTCATGCTTGATCTGCCCGAATCCGAATGGCACCTGCTCTACGAGGAAGGCCTCAGGCGGCGCGCCGGGCAACCGGGCCTGCGCGAGGACTTTACGCCCTGGCCGGACTATCTGGCCCAGCAGCAGGCCTATGCCGCAGGTGGCTACACTTTTGATCTGGAAGAAAACGAGTTGGGTATTCGCTGCGTGGCCGCGCCTATCCGCGATGCCAGCGGCGCCATCGTGGCGGCCTTGAGTGTCGCCAGCGCGATTCCCTATATGCCTGAAGCACGCCTGCGGGATCTTTGCCCGGATGTCATCGCTTGCGCACGGGCCATTTCCTTTGACCTTGGATGGACAACCTCGGGTGGAGTCAGTCATGAATGAAACGGCAACGCCACGTCTGATCGGCCTCGATTGGGGCACCTCATCACTACGCGCGTATCTGCTGGGAGATAACGGCCAGATAGTGGATACCCGCTCGCAGCCCTGGGGCATTCTGCATACGCCTGAAGGTGATTTCGCCAAGGCCTTTCGTGAGCTGGTCGGTGACTGGCGCGCACAATGGCCATCCGTACCCGCCATTGCCGCCGGCATGATCGGCAGCCGACAGGGCTGGCGTGAGGTTCCTTATGTGGACTGCCCGGCCGATGTGGATAGCTTGGCAAAAGGCCTGCTGACGTTCGACAGCGGTTGCGGTGAGCTGAGCCTGATCCCCGGCGTGATGCAGCGTGGCGCACTGCCAAACGTATTGAGAGGCGAGGAGACCCAGATCTTTGGCGCGCTCGAACTGGAGCCCGCCCTGGCAGATCATGCCTTGCTGGTGTTGCCCGGCACGCACAGCAAGTGGGCAACGATCCGCGGCAGCCGGCTCGATCACTTTTCCACCTATATGACCGGCGAGCTGTTTGCCGTCCTGCGTGAGCATTCGATTCTGGGTCGTCCTGCGCGGGAGGAGAGCAGCGAGCCGTCCAACGACGCCTTTATGCGAGGCCTCACCAATGCCCGTGAGAGTGGGGCGGAAGGCGTTATTGGCCGTCTGTTCACCACCCGCAGCCTATTCCTGGCCGGTGATCTGCCCGCGCGCCACAGCTTGGACTACCTCTCGGGCTTGCTGATCGGTGAAGAGCTGCGCAGTGTTGTGGCCAGCCTGAAGGGAGCCGTCTGCCCACCGCTGGTATTGATTGGCGATCCGGCGCTGTGTCGCCGCTATCAGGACGCCCTGGCCTTTTTCGAAATTACCGATGTACGTCTGCTTGAGCAGGCCACCCGTACCGGCTTATGGCGCATCGCCTGTGCAGCCGGTCTGGTGACTGCCGCCACCCCTTCTCAGGAGGATACCCGCCATGTTTGACGCCTGCATGAAACAACTGCCCCTGATTGCCATTCTGCGCGGCATTACGCCTGCGGAGATCGTGCCGGTCGGCAAGGCCCTGTACGAGGCCGGTTTTCGTCTGATCGAGATTCCATTGAACTCGCCTGAGCCTCTGGAAAGCATCCGTCTGCTGTCTGCCGAGTTGGGCAACGACTGCCTGATCGGTGCCGGAACCGTACTGACCGAGCGCCAGGTGGCGGACGTAGCCTTTGCCGGTGGCAAACTGATTGTGTCGCCCAATGCCAACCTGGCGGTGATCCGCGCGACCAAGGCGGCCGGGCTGATCAGTGCACCGGGCGTGGCAACGCCATCCGAAGGCTTTGCTGCGCTGGAGGCGGGAGCCGACTCGCTCAAGCTGTTCCCGGCTGAGCAGCTGGGTCCGGCGGTGGTCAAGGCATGGCGTGCGGTCTTCCCGAAGGAAACGGCCCTGCTGCCGGTCGGTGGGATTACGCCCGACAACATGGACGTATACGTCAAGGCGGGCGCCAATGGCTTTGGCCTGGGGTCGGCCATTTACAAGCCGGGCATGACTCCTGACGACGTCAGCCGCAGCGCGCACGCGTTTGCCAATGGCTGGAAAGCGCTGACTGGCCAGTAACCATCGGATTTGACCTGGGTCGGTCCGCCGGCCCTGAACGCATCGAGGCATAACAATGAAAATCACCAAACTGACTACCTATATCGTTCCTCCGCGCTGGTGCTTTCTGAAGATTGAAACCGATGAAGGCATCACCGGCTGGGGCGAGCCAGTCCTTGAAGGCCGCGCCCATAGTGTGGCGGCGGCTGTGGAAGAGCTGGCCGACTATCTGATCGGCAAGGACCCGCGCAATATCGAGGATCACTGGACCGTACTCTATCGCGGTGGTTTCTACCGGGGCGGCGGTATCCACATGAGCGCCCTGGCGGGTATCGACCAAGCCTTGTGGGACATCAAGGGCAAGGCGCTGGGCGTACCGGTACACGATCTGCTGGGCGGCCAGGTCCGCGAGAGCATCCGCGTCTACTCCTGGATCGGCGGCGACCGTCCAGCCGAGACAGCGGCCCATGCCCTGGAGCGCAAGGAAAAGGGCTTTACCGCTATCAAGATGAATGCCTCGGAAGAGATGCAGTTCGTCGATACCTTCGACAAGGTCGATCAGGTCATCGCCAACGTCGCGGCCATTCGCGACGCCTGTGGCCCGCATTTTGGCATTGGTGTCGATTTCCACGGTCGTGTTCACAAGCCGATGGCCAAGGTCCTGATCAAGGAGCTTGAGCCCTACCGTCTGATGTTTATCGAGGAGCCGGTGCTCAGCGAGAACTATGAGGCGCTCAAGGAAATCGCTCTGATGAGCAATACGCCCATTGCGCTGGGTGAGCGGTTGTATTCCCGTTGGGACTTCAAACGCATCCTGCAGGACGGCTATGTGGATATCCTTCAGCCTGACCCGTCCCATGCCGGTGGCATCACCGAAACGCGGAAGATCGCCAACATGGCCGAGGCCTACGATGTTGCCATCGCGCTGCATTGCCCGCTCGGCCCGATTGCCCTGGCGGTCAACCTGCAACTGGACGCCAACTGCTACAACGCCTTTATCCAGGAGCAGAGCCTGGGCATTCACTATAACCAGGGCAATGACCTGCTCGACTACATCAAGAACCCGGAAGTCTTCGATTATGGCGATGGCCACGTGAAGATCCCGCAAGGCCCGGGGCTGGGTATCGAAGTCAATGAAGAGTACGTGATCGAGCGTGCCGCCATTGGCCACCGCTGGCGTAATCCGATCTGGCGCCACAAGGACGGCAGCTTCGCCGAGTGGTAAGCCCTGGCCTTCAGGTCGTGAAGACGAGCCGGACGCAAGAAATGCGTCTGGCTCGGCATTTTTCACATCTTGTAACGAACCTGAGCAGAGCCTGACGAGTCACTGGAAAGCCAGGTTGATAGCAAATTCACATGCCTGCATTTGCTGAGGGACCGGCATTACAAAAACAACGCCCAAAAAGGCAGGAGTCCAGTTTATGACGAGTAGTACTCATACCGCCGAGAAGACCAAGGGAACCGCGGTGTTCACCTGCATTCTGGCGGCTTTGGCCGGGCTGATGTTCGGCCTGGACATCGGCGTGATTTCCGGCGCCACGCAATTCATTCAGCAAGAATTTCAAGTTTCCGACCGCGTGATCGAGTGGATCGTCAGCAGCATGATGCTTGGCGCTGCCCTGGGTGCACTTGGTGCCGGCTGGATGTCCGCTGCCCTGGGTCGCAAGCGTTCGCTGATTCTGGGTGCCATTCTGTTCGTGTTGGGGTCGGTACTGTGCGGTTTCGCCTGGTCGCCGAACTCACTGATCGTCGGCCGCTTCATTCTGGGCCTGGCCATCGGCATCGCCTCCTTTACTGCTCCGCTGTATCTGGCTGAAGTGGCGCCTGAGCAGATCCGTGGCTCAATGATCTCGTTGTATCAACTGATGATCACGGTCGGTATCCTGGCTGCGTTCCTGTCGGATACTGCCTTCAGCTACAGCGGTGCCTGGCGCTGGATGCTGGGTATCATCGCTATCCCCGGTGTGCTGTTCCTGCTGGGTGTTCTGGCACTGCCCGATAGCCCGCGCTGGCTGATCATGAAGGGCCGCAAGAAAGAGGCACTGGACGTCCTGCACAAGCTGCGCGGCAATGAAGAGGTGATCCAGCAGGAAGTGCGTGATATCGAAGAGCAGCTGCGCATCCCGCAGCGTGGCTGGCAGCTGTTCAAGGAGAACGCCAACTTCCGCCGCTCCGTTGGTTTGGGCGTACTCCTGCAGATCGTCCAGCAGTTCACCGGCATGAACGTGGTGATGTACTACGCACCGCGTATTTTCGAAGGCATGGGTTACGACACGCATGCGCAGATGTGGTTTACCGCTGCGGTGGGCCTGACCAACGTACTGGCAACTTTCATTGCTATCTTCCTGGTGGACCGTTGGGGCCGCAAGCCGATTCTCTATACCGGTTTCATCGTCATGGCGGTCGGTATGGGCATCGTGGGCACCATGATGAACATGGGTACGCTGAGTCACGGCCAGCAGATCTTCACCGTTGCCATGCTGCTGATCTTTATCGTGGGCTTTGCCATGTCGGCCGGTCCGCTGATCTGGACACTGTGCTCCGAAGTGCAGCCACTCAAGGGCCGCGATTTCGGTATCGGCTGCTCCACGTTCACCAACTGGATCGCCAACATGATCGTCGGCGCTACCTTCCTGACACTGCTTAACGTCATCGGCAACGCTGCAACCTTCTGGCTGTATGGCGCACTGAACGCCTTCTTCATCCTGTTGGTGTTCTGGCTGGTTCCGGAAACCAAGGGTGCAACGCTGGAGCAGATCGAACGTAACCTCATGAGCGGCAAACCACTGCGCGATATCGGGCAGTAACGTTTGCAGGAGACCACCGGCGGCTGTCGCCGGTGAGTCATCCCCGTTGTGTATAACAAGTCCAAGACAGGGTAACGGTGATGCAACATTCTTCAACCCGCACGGCGTACAGCCAGACCCAGGCCCAGGTGCAAGCCCAGCCTGCGTCACGCTCGCGCTACTTCATCATGGTCTTGCTGTTCGTCACGGTAGTGATCAACTACCTGGACCGCAGCAACCTTTCCATCGCCGCGCCCCACCTGGCTCAGGACTTGAACATCGATCCCGTGCACATGGGGCTGATCTTGTCGGCGTTCGGCTGGACCTATGCCGCCATGCAGATCCCGGGCGGCTGGCTGGTAGACAAGGTATCCCCGCGGGTGCTGTACCCGATTGCCATCGCGCTCTGGTCCCTGGCAACTATCGGCCTAGGCTTTGTTGGCAGTTTTATCGGCCTGGTAATCCTGCGTCTTGCAGTCGGTGCGCTGGAAGCGCCGGCGTATCCCATCAACAACCGGGTGGTAACGACGTGGTTCCCGGAGGGGGAGCGCGCCACCGCCATCGGGTTTTATACGTCCGGACAGTTCGTCGGGCTGGCGTTCCTGACCCCAGTACTCATCTACCTGCAACAGACGTTCGGCTGGCACATGGTCTTTGTGGTAACAGGCGGGATCGGTATCGTCTGGGCGGCGATCTGGTATCTGATCTACCGTGAGCCAAAAGACTTCAAAGGTGCCAATGCTGCCGAAGTGGCGCTGATCGAGCAGGGCGGCGGCCTTGTAGATCTGGAGAAAAAGAATCAGTCCCGCGCGGCGTTTCGCTGGACGGATCTGTGGGCCGTGCTCAACAAGCGCAAGCTGTGGGGCATCTACATTGGTCAGTTCTGCCTGAACTCTACGCTGTGGTTCTTCCTGACCTGGTTCCCGACCTACCTCGTCAAATACCGCGGCATGGATTTCATCAAGGCGGGCTTTCTGGCTTCGGTGCCGTTCCTGGCGGCGTTTCTAGGCGTGATCTGCTCGGGTCTGCTATCCGACTGGCTGGTGCGCCGTGGCGTTTCGCTGGGCATGGCACGCAAGCTGCCCATCATCAGCGGCCTCTTGATTTCCACCTGCATCATCGGCGCGAACTTTGTTGACACGCCAGCGCTGATCATTGCCTGTATGGCAATCGCCTTCTTTGGTAACGGTCTGGCGTCGATCACTTGGTCAATGGTGTCGGCCCTGGCACCTGCACGCCTGCTGGGGTTGACGGGAGGCATGTTCAACTTCATCGGCAACCTGGCATCCATCAGTGTGCCGATCGTGGTTGGCCTACTGGTGGATGGCAACAACTTTGCCCCGGCTATCACCTATATCGGCATCACGGCATTGGTCGGCGCGCTGAGTTACGGGCTCGTCGTCGGCAAGGTCGAGCGCCTCGAAGAGTAATAACCCTCAAGTCAAGGTGCCGGGCAGGCACCTTGACCTACCTCTCGTTTCCTGTCTCCAACCTTGTAAATCCGAAATCCGACACATGCAAACGTGCAGGGTTGTTCTACACTTTTCTCACGCTGCTAAATCGTTTCAGCCAAAGGGCAGCGAGGTATAACAACAAACAAAAAGGAAATCGGACATGAACGCATCTGCTCTGCTTGCCAGCTTCGGATTGCTGGCAGCTGCCTCTCCAGCGTTTGCCTGGGATTACACGCTGATCGACTCGAACAAGCCTGCTGAAAACTGGCGCATCACCAGCGAGCAGCTTGGCGTCAAAACGGACAAGCCTTTTTCAGTCACTCTCAAGACGTTGCATGGCGGTCGTCAGGAAGGGGTAAGCCTGATCGAAATCGATACCGGCGCAATGAAAATGACCGTTGTGCCAAACCGCGGCATGAACGTGCTTTACGCCACCGCCGGTACTGTACGACTGGGGTGGGACTCGCCTGTGCATGAGGTCGTCAACCCAGCCTTTATCGAGCTCAATGGTCGTGGCGGGCTGGGCTGGCTGGAGGGTTTCAACGAGATGGTAACCCGTTGTGGCTACGAGTGGGTTGGCCATCCGGGCATGGATAATGGAGAGCTGCTGACTCTGCATGGCCGTGCGGCCAATATCCCGGCGTCCAAGGTCGTGCTGACCATCGATGAAAAGCCGCCATATGCCATTCACCTGAAAGGCGAGCTGCGCGAGCAGGCATTCAAGAAGGTGGATTTTCTGGTCGATACTCAGCTGACCACGCAACCGGGCGCCACTCAATTTACCCTTCATGATCGTCTGACCAACCAGGGCGACT
The DNA here is from genome assembly GCF_051027705.1 of Pseudomonas sp. JZ114. Lineage (NCBI taxonomy): Bacteria > Pseudomonadati > Pseudomonadota > Gammaproteobacteria > Pseudomonadales > Pseudomonadaceae > Pseudomonas > Pseudomonas sp. JZ114. The sequence continues at coordinate 4,058,395 of NZ_CP069256.1, read as the reverse complement.
ACGAGAAAGAGTATCAAGCGCTCTACCATAGCAATTTCGGTACGCCACTGCTGGAGGAGGGTGCCAAGTTCGCCGCGCCAGTGCGTGAGGTCTCGCCATTCAACGAGTACGCCAAGCGTGACCTGAAAGATTGGCAAACCTACCGGGGCCCTACCAAAGGCTTCGACGAGATGGTGTACAACCTGTTTCCTTATGGAGATGCCCAGGGCAACAGCCTGGCGGTATTACATGATAAAGCCGGCAAGCAGGGCGTCAGCCTCGCCTTCAACGTTAACCAGTTACCCGCCTTTTCCCTGTGGAAAAACACGGACACCCAGGGGCAGGGTTATGTGACCGGTCTGGAGCCAGGCACCAGTTTTTCCTATAACCGACGCTTCCAGCGTGACTTGAAGCTAGTACCCAAGATCGGGCCAAAAGAGACTCGTGACTTTGAGATCACCTACAGCCTGCTCAGTGATGCGGGTGCGGTAAACGAGGCACTCAAGCGTGTCGATACGATCCAGCAAGGCCGCCAGACCGATGTACGTGAAACACCGCTGGTGGACCTGAGCAAAGAGAAATAGTGACGGTAAATGAAAAAGGGCCACAGACGTGGCCCTTTCTTTTAGCGCTAGGGTAGGGATCAATCGTCCCAACGACCGTGGCGCTTCCAGTGTTTCTTGTGGTGACCACGGTGCCAGCCGTTGTCATGGGCATAACGGCGGTCATCGTAGCGACGGCCACTGTGGTGACGGTCGCCCGAATCGCCCATGCTGCTGCCAAGGGCTGCACCGCCGCCGCCGCCCAAGGCGGCACCTACCATAGCGCCTGTGCTGCCGCCTACGGCCTTGCCCAATACGTTGCCACCCGCGGCGCCAAGACCGCCGCCAATGGCTGCTTCTGTTTTATCGCCACGCTTGGCGCCTACCGCACCGCCCGCAGCACCACCCAGACCTGCACCGATCGTGGAGCCTGTGCTTCCGCCTACGGCATTTCCTACAACCGAGCCTAACACCCCGCCTAGCGCACCACCGATACCGGCCTGCATATCGTCGCCCGCCATCGCGCTAGTACCTACCAGGCTCAGGGACAACAGAAGGATCGAGGAGTACTTCATAATCAAAACTCACTGTGAGGATGATGGCGCCGATCCTCGTGATTACCGCTTCGCTTGGCAAGTGGAATCTGCTTAAGGGTGCGATAACTTCCACAAAAGGCAAATGTATGAATTTATTACAGAAACTTTATTACGGAACGGTAGTCTGCACCTTTTTATCTTGATCGAAATGTAGCGGAAAAGGGCGGGTTTACGCTCTAAAGCGCCCCTTTCCAGTCAGCCAGTCATGCGCTGATCAGGCCTCTCCCCAGACCTCACGGGCTACGTCTACTACGCGTTGCAGCTTGGCCCACTGTTCCTCTTCCGAGAGCAGGTTGCCTTCCTCTGTCGAGGCAAATCCGCACTGCGGACTCAGGCAGAGCTGGTCCAGGTTGGCATACCGCGAGGCTTCCTCGATACGGCGTTTGAGAGCATCCGGACTTTCCAGTTCGCCGCTTTTTGTCGTGACCAGTCCCAATACAGCCTGACGCTTGCCCTTGGGCAGGTAGCGCAGGGGTTCGAAACCACCGGCACGCTCGGTATCGTACTCTAGGAAGAAAGCATCGATATCCGTGTTGCCAAACAGCACTTCCGCCACCGGCTCGTAGCCACCTTCGCTGATCCAGGTCGAGCGGAAGTTGCCCCGGCAGACATGCAGGCCGATGCGCAAGTCATCCGGGCGACCAGCCAGCGCCTGATTGAGCACGCTTGAATAGATCTCGGCCAGACGTTCCGGATCATCACCGCGCTCGCGGGCGGCGGCCTTTTCCTTTTCTGAGCAGAGGTAAGCCCAGACGGTGTCATCGAGTTGGAGATAACGGCATCCCGCCTCGTAAAAAGCATTCACGGCTTTCTTGTAGGTGCTGGCAAGGTCAGCAAAAAACTCTTCCATATCCGGATAGACGCTTTCACTGATGTTCTTCCGTCCGCCCCGGAAGTGCAGCACGCTAGGGCTTGGAATAGTCATCTTGGCCACACTGCGAGTAGTAGCGCTGGCCAGAAACTTGAAGTCCTCTAGCATCGGATGTTGGGTGAAGTCTAATTTACCCGTGACCTTGATTCCTCGGGATTTGGTTTGTTGACCTTGGAACTGAATACCCTGGTCTGCCTCGTAGCCTTCTACGCCGCCAAGTTGCTCAAGAAAGTCGAAATGCCACCAGGCGCGGCGGAATTCTCCGTCCGTTACGGCGGGAAGGCCAATTGCTTCCTGTTTGGCAACAATCTTGCGGATCTCATCATTCTCAACCGCACGCAGTACGTCTCGCTCCATTTCTCCGGTCTGATAGCGGCGACGGGCCTCCTTCAGAATCGGGCTGCGTAACAGGCTGCCTACAGAGTCGGCACGAAAACGAGGGAAGTGGCTGGACATAGACTTACCTTGCGACTAGCTAAATGAATATCCCTCATGATCATTCAGTAGACTAAACATTTCTAGCGTCTATGCTTCATGGTAACTATCAAGATCATTCATGAAGGTATTGTTTCAGCCTGGCTGAAAGTAGGGATACACATGCTTCGAAAAGCAAAAGACGATGAATATGAGCACATGGTTTCGATCTGGCTGGCCGCCTCCATCCTGGCCCATGATGGTGTCGCGCCCGACTTCTGGCGTAGCCAGCGGCAGGATATGAAGGAAAAGTACCTGCCCAGCGCCGAGAACTGGGTATATGTACGGGACGATACGGTTCTCGGGTTCTTCTCGCTGCAACAGAATGTGCTGGCAGCCTTATTTGTCGATCCGGACCACCAGGGCGAAGGCATTGGCAGCGCGCTGCTGGAGCACGCCAAGTCCCTTGAGTCGCGCCTCGAACTGTCTGTCTATAGCATGAACAGCCGTGCGGTAGCCTTTTACGAGCGGCATGGTTTCAGGACTATGGACGAGCGCTTCGATGACATGACGGGCCAGTGGGAGAAGGTCATGCACCTGACCGCGGAGATGGAAAGCCGTCCCGGCGCTGGAGATCGGGACGGCTCGTCGCTGGGTTAAACCGTTACGACGATCTTGCCAACCTGCTGATTGGACTCCATGTACCGGTGCGCCTCAACGATCTGGTCCAGCGGGAATGTCTTAGCAATCTGTGGCTTCAACTTGCCCTGGGTCAGGCCGTCCAGAATGAAGTGTTTGGCCTTGGCCAATCGATCAGCATCCTGAGTGATTTCGAACAGCTGATAGCCGCGAATGGTCAGGTCCTTACCCAGCACATCCATCACTGGCAATGACAGGTTTTCAGTGCTCAAGGCGCCGTACTGGAAGAAAATGCCCAGGAACGAGAGCGCTTTCAGAATCTTGGGCACGTCTGGCCCACCCACCGGGTCAAAGGCGATGCGCGCGCCCTTGCCATCGGTGAGCTTTAGCACCTCATCCGTCAGATCCTGTTCTTCCGTTGCGATGACATGTTTCGCGCCTGCCTCAAGCAAGGCCTGCCGCTTGTTACTCGTCCGGGTGAGGGCAATCGGTGTTGCACCGACAAAATTGGCAATCTGGATCGCAGCGAGGCCAACACTGCTGGAGGCCGCACGAACCAGAACGGTATCGCCCGCCTTCAGTCCGGCAATATCGACCAGCGCGCCATAGGCCGTGGCAAACATCATCCAGGTAGCGGCAGCCTCTTCGAATGAAAGCGTGTCGGGGTGCTTGACGACGGCATGGGCAGGCGCATTTACCAACTCTCCGTACAAGCCATACTGTTCGAACGAGAATGCCGGTATGACGCTTACGGTGTCGCCTACGGCAAACACAGTAATACCCTCGCCGACTGCCTCGACAACACCCGCGGCCTCGTAGCCAAGAATGGCGGGGAAGACTGGCTGATGCGTGTATTGGCCAGCGCGATACATAGCTTCAGCACGGTTCAGGCCCAGCGCCTTGGTGCGAATCTGTACTTCACCTGGCTGAGGTGGGCGGACGTCTACGTCTTCGATCTTGAGTACATCTGGGCCACCGGTTTCATGAAAGCGTACGGTACGGGGCATGGAGCACTCTCCCTTGTTAAGTCTGAGTTCTCTTGAGTTCTTATGGCTCAAGAGGTTCATGGGAGGGGAAGTGCGGCAAGACATACTCAGCCAGTTCCTGAACCACTTCCTTGGCCGGGCGGCGGGACGACTTCAGATTCAACGCGGCGTGGTTCACCCCTCGGCGTTGCATATGCTCAAGATAATCCACCAGGTAGCGACGACCAATCCTGAGTCCGGCATGAATAGGCATGGGGGCCTGGTCCGGATCTTCAGCCAGATCGAAGAACATGCCCTGGGCAAAGGGCTTGAACGTCTCTTCGCCCGTGACGCGCTTGATGGTTTCGCGCCACAACGTGGTAATGGCCGAGACATGCTCGACGCCAATGAAATAGTAGAACCAGCCGTCGGCATTGGCGGCAATCCAGTCCATTGCCTGACGGCTACGACCTGTAACGAAGGCAGGGATGCGGCCGTTGAATGGTTTGGGGACCAGATCGGCCAGCCCCTGCAGATCGCCAAAGCGGTCGAAATCGCCGTTGGGGAAAGGCGTTTCGCTGGCCAGGCGGAACATCTCGAACGCTTCGCGGAAGCGGTCGCCGCGCTGCTCGTACTCATCTTCCAGGCCAAAGGCGGGATACTCGACAGGTCGATCTCCCGAGGCGATACCCAGCACGAGCCGCCCGCTGGAGAGCTGGTCGACCGAGGCGGCCATTTTGGCCAGGTGCAGCGGGTGGCGCAGGGTGATAACGGCACTGCCGGTCGCCAGCGTAATACGTTTGGTGGTGCCGGCCAGAAAGCCCAGGTAGGTAAACGCCTCGAAGACCTGCCCCATGTCGCCAAAGCCTGGATCGTAAAACGGTACGTCTCTGGCCCAGAGCGCAGCGAAGCCTAACTGATCGGCCAGCTGCGTCAGCTCGGCGTGATGCTCAAGCGAAGGTCCCGGCTCGTTCGGGTAGCTTGCCACCGGCAGAATAAAGCCCAGGGTAAGCCTGTCCGGCGCAAAGACCCGGTTAAACCCATTGTGGTGAGCAAAGGGATGATCGAGGGGGAGCGATGCAGCGTTCATAAGGTTCCTGGGTCCCTGAGCCTGATATCCATGATGACCGGTCTTCCATGAGTGTAATCGGTAGGCAATGGAGTCTCATGGGTTGTTCGAGTTCGAAAAACAATTTTTCCTGTACGGCAATCAGTCCGGCAGTTGGGGCGGTATATGTACTGCAGGTGGAAACCGAAGTTTCGGCCACCGGCGCGCCCAGCCTTTCTCGTGCTGTCGTTGCCTGAAGACATCCGGTTTGTAACGTTTGGGGTTCGGTGTTACGTGCAGCTTGAAGAGACCATGCTGAACAAACGGGCTGGCGATTTTGATCTGCCCACCGGGCAGGAGGCGGGCCGCTAAGGCCGTTTCCACTTCTACCCAATAGCTCATGGCATCCAGACTGCAGTGATAGGGCGCATCCCCGTTGCGCTTATGCATGCGGGCCTGATTCTTGACGGACCAGGGCAGGGCCGCACAGGCCCTGAGCCGGTTCTCAAGCTCAGTATCTCTCTCAGGGTCACGGCAGACAGGGTCAAAATAGATGACGTCGATGTCCGTCAGCGGGGTAGGAACCGTGTAACCGTGCAGGCGATCCCAGACCAGATTGCGCACGAATCCGGCGGCTACCCAGGCATCCGGCAAGTGCAACTGGGCAACACAGGCCAGCACTTGGCAGCGCAGCGGATCTTCAGCTATCCAGTCAGAGAGGCGATACATGGGAAGGAGAGGGGGTGACCTTGGTCCCTTCAGTATAGAGCCCGGCCATAAAAAGCAGCCTGCCGCCTGTATAGACGGCAAGCTGTTCGCTCGGTATCAGGCGACCGAAGCGATCGTGTTGCTGTGCGCTGGCTCCACGCGAATGGCTACGAATTTGGAGGTAGGCGTAAAACTGTCCTTACCGTAGCTTTCCAACGGCACCAGCGGATTGGTCTCAGGATAGTAGGCAGCCGCCTGACCTTCAGGAATATCGAACGGCAGCAGCGTAAAGCCACTGACACGACGCTCGATCCCATCGTCCCACAGCGAGACCATGTCCACCTTCTGGCCTGGCTCATAACCCAGGCGGCGGATGTCCGCTTCGTTGACAAAGACCACGTCACGCTGACCTTTTACACCCCGGTAACGGTCATCCAGGCTGTACACCGTTGTGTTGTATTGATCGTGCGAACGCATGGTCTGCAGGATCAGGTCAGGCTTCTGGCCATTCTGGCGAGCCGCTTCCGGGATCAGATTCTCTGGCAGCTGGCTGGGCGCAAAGTTAGCCTTGCCGGTTGCCGTATTCCAGACGCGATCACGTGCCTTGTTGCCCAGGTAGAAGCCGCCAGGATTGTCCAGGCGCACGTTGAAGTTCTTGAAGCCCGGGATCACATCGGCGATCAGATCGCGGATGCGGTCGTAGTCTTCAATCAACCACTCCCAATCCACAGGGTGGTTGCCCAGTGTTGCCTTGGCAATCCCTGCAACAATGGCCGGCTCGGAGCGCATCTGGCGAGACAGTGGCTTGAGCACCCCTGCCGAGGCATGGACCATGCTGAAGCTGTCTTCTACCGTAATGGCCTGCTTGCCGCTGGCTTGCAAATCCAGCTCGGTACGGCCAAGGCATGGCAGGATCAGCGCTTGCTTGCCTGTCACCAGATGGCTACGGTTGAGCTTGGTCGCGATGTGTACAGTCAGGTCGCAATTGCGCAGTGCCTGATGAGTCCGCGGTGTATCCGGTGTCGCCTGGGCAAAGTTGCCGCCCAGTCCGATAAAGACCTTGGCATCGCCCGCCAACATGGCAGCGATGGCCTCCACCGTGTTATGGCCGCGATTACGGGGCGCTTTGAAGTCGAAGCGCTTTTCCAGGGCATCGCTAAGCCAGGCCGGAGCCTTCTCATCGATCCCCATGGTACGGTCGCCCTGCACATTGCTGTGACCGCGAACCGGGCACAGGCCAGCGCCCGGCTTGCCCACATTGCCGCGCAGCAGTTGCAGGTTGGCGATTTCCTGAACGGTGGGCACGGAGTGGCGATGCTGGGTCACACCCATGGCCCAGCAGATGATCACTCGCTCAGCTCTGGCATACATGCGCGCAGCCTGCTCGATCTCCGCCAGGGTCAGGCCTGACTGCTCTACAATCTGTTCCCAAGACGTAGCATCCAGCACGGCCAGATAACTATCGACACCCAGGGTGTGCTTCTGAATGAAGTCATGGTCGAACACCGGTGACGTGCCGTTCAGCTGCGCCTCACGCTCCCATTGCAGCAGGAATTTGGCTATCCCGCGCATGGCCGCCATATCGCCGCCCAGGGCTGGGCGGAAATAGGCCGTGTTGGTCGGGCGCGAGTTGTTGGTCAGCATCTCGACTGGGCTCTGGGGATGCTGGAAGCGCTCCAGACCACGCTCCTTGAGCGGATTGAAACTGACTACCTGAGCACCGCGCTTCACAGCGTTGCGCAACACCTCGATCATCCGTGGATGGTTAGTACCAGGGTTCTGGCCCACCACGAAGATCGCATCGGCGTGCTCCATGTCCTCATAGGTCACCGTACCCTTGCCAACGCCTATGCTGCGGCCCAGGCCTACACCACTGGCCTCGTGGCACATGTTGGAGCAGTCCGGGAAATTGTTGGTGCCATAGGCCCGCACGAACAGCTGATACAGGAAGGCAGCCTCGTTGCTGGCGCGACCGGAAGTGTAAAACTCGGCCTGGTTAGGGTTTTCCAGCGCCTTCAGGTGTTTGGCGATGGTCTGGAAGGCATCATCCCAGCTGATCGGCACATAGTGATCAGTCGCCGGGTTGTAGCGCATTGGCTCGGTCAAGCGGCCCTGGTATTCGAGCCAGTAATCGCTTTGCGTGCTCAGGCTGCTGACGCTGTGCTTGGCAAAGAACGCAGCATCTACACGGCGGCTGGTCGCTTCCCAGTTCACCGCCTTGGCGCCGTTCTCGCAGAATTTCACCAGGCCGTTTTCCGGTGCTTCACCCCAGGCGCAGCCAGGGCAGTCGAAGCCGTGGTCCTGATTAGTCTTGAGCAGGGTCCGGATATTCTTGACGGCCTTGCCGCTGTCGAGCCAGAAGTGCACGACACTTTTCAGCGCACCCCAGCCCGCGGCAGGGCCTTGATAGGGTTTGTAAGAAGATTTTTGCTTGCTCATGACTACTCCCGATGTTCTGGAATGAGCGGCGCCGGGCTGTACACGCGAGGCGGAGACTGATGAGGTAAATGAATAAGGTTGAGACGATGCCGACGGGCCCATTCCACGGCGAGGCCAGTGGGCGCGGACAGAGTGACAAGCGTTGCCAGGTTTGCGCGAACCGCTTTGTGGATCAGCTCCAGGCTGCAGCGGCTGGTCACCACGACAAAGCCGGCACGGGTATTGATCTTCTGGCGCATCAAGGCGCCGATCAGCTTGTCCAACGCGTTATGGCGGCCGATATCTTCACGGCAAAGGCCTAGCTCACCTTCGGCATTGGCAAACAGTGCCGCATGGACGGCGCCACTACGCTGACCCAACTGCTGAGCCTCGTTGATACGCTGGCGCAGATTGGCCAGATGCTCGGCAGGTGGCAGCTGCACCTTACGCAGCCGATCCAGTTGCGGCAGTGCCTGCTCAAGCGCCTCGACGCCACACAGGCCGCATCCGCTGGTTCCGGCCATCTGGCGACGCTGGCTTTTCAAGGCCCAGAACGTCCGGCTGGAAATTTCGACTTCGACATTGAGCGCTTCACCGACGCGGCGTACCTGCATGCCATAGATGTCGTCGATGGAATGAATGATTCCAGCGCTTAAACTCAGGCCCGCAACGAAATCCTCGATGTCGGCAGGTGTAGCCATCATGACGGTGTGGCTGATGCCATTGTAGGAAATGGCAACGGCACACTCTTCAGCCAATGGCGTCTGGCCAGTGACCTCCGGGTTCTTCAGCTCGGCATAGGTATACCCGTGCAGCGCTTGACTGGCGGGCTGTTCCGAGGGTGTATCAGCATGCGGATTCGAGCGGGACATAGCAGCAATTGGCCTGCGGCTGTTTGACACAGATCAAAGCCTAAGCCTATTAAGGTGCGACGTCTAATCGCTGGTACCGATATGGCGATAGATGGGGCTTATCAAGCGACCGTTTTCATTTACCTGAGTACAGCAGGCGCGCTTCAGCAAAACAGGCTTCGGCCACTGGCAGGCGCGGCGCGGTACGCCGGATGATCAGCCCAAGCGGTGCCAGGGCTCGCCCACCCTGAATCGGAAGCAGGCAGGAGTGCTCGGTTAGCGCATCGAACCCACCTTTGAGTGGCATCACGGCGCAACATAGTCCCGCATTGACTGCTTGTAAGAGCAGATGCACGGCATCGCTTTCCAGTACAGGCCGGGGCGTGAGGCCACGACTGCGAAAACCGTGATCGACCGATTGGCGAAAGTGCATTCCTCCCGTGAGCAGACCCAGGGGCAAATCGGCTACCCGTTCCCAGCTCAGCTCCTGCTCGTCGAACTGAAAATGACGCTGGTCGAACAACAAGCCCATTCGGGTTTCGGTCAGTGACTGGCTTTCAAACATCTGATCGTTGAGATGGCTGAGATAGGAGATTCCCAGGTCGAGCTGGTTGCTCGCCAGCTGTTCGAGAATATGCTCGGTACTCAACACTGATAACTGAAAGCGCAGATTGCTGTGCAACTGGCGCAGGTGATGCAGCAGAGGCATAGGGTCATAGCTGGCCAGGGGGACGATCCCCAGGCGCAGGGTGCCAACCAGCTGCCCTTTATAGGCGGCGGCTTCCGCATAGAGCCCCTCATGTGCCGCCATAAGGGTCCGGGCCCAGGCCAGAATACGCTGGCCCGCCTCGGTAAAGCCTTCGAAGCGCTGACCCCGACGTACCAGCTCAAGCCCCAGCTCTTCTTCAAGGCTGCGCAGGCGCATGGAAAGGGTTGGCTGAGTGACGTAGCACCGTTCGGCCGCTTGGCCGAAGTGGCGCGTTTCATCCAGGGCAATCAGGAATTTGAGCTGTTTGATGTCCATGATCAGGCGGACAGGCTTCCGGCAGCATGAAGGCAGAATCTATCAGCATAGCGCCGTAGATAGAGAAAGGAACAGAATTGAATGACGAAGGGTGCCTGCCGGGTTCCCCATGGCAGGCACGTCAGGCCGTACGTTAATCAGTGGCAGCCACCTGCTGCTGCGACCCCTGGCAGACATTGGCCATACCGCGGACTAACGCCAGCCGATGCAGAGAATCAAGTGCATGTGCCGTGGCATAGGTGCTCACCGCACGGGCTGCGACATGTGGGCAGTCCGGCGCCTTGCGTAGCGGCTCGGCAGCCTGGAGTGCATCGAGCAGCTCGCTCTGCAGCTGATCGAGCTGCTTACGAACCACGGCAAGGTCCGGGCGCGTCTTGTTGGGTGCCTTATCGATGGCATGCCAGCGATCCAGCAGCCCATATTGGACCCACTTGTTAGCCTCGATCTGATCGGAAAAGAAGCGCTGCGCATCATCGGGCTGCAAACCGTGAGCGGCGGCTTCATTACGAACCCGGGCCAGGACATCCGCCTCTCGTTGGGTGTCGAGGACCGGCTTGCCGCTGTCCCATTTGCTCAGCGCAACCTGATCGGCCGTTGAGGTGCGAGCATTGATCTTATCAAGCAAAGGCGTAAAGCCACTCGTGTTCTGGGCAGCATTGGCCGTAGCACAGAACACAAGGGTAAGGGCAGACAACCAGACAGCGCCGCGAAGCGGCAGGGTGCGTCGAAAAGCGTTCATAGAGGCAGTCCTGAAAAGGTTAACCAGGGGACTAAACGCCGGCCCAGTGCATCATCACTCTACACTGGGTCGCGCTGAAACGTTGCGCCGCTTCGCCGGCAGGGTCAACCCAGGCATGAGGCGTCTGTGCGCGGGTCACGCTCAGGAGTGTGACGTAGCCACCGTCTCCTGGGATGGTAGCAGCTCTCGATAATCGTCTACCGCCTCGAACTCAGCGGTGTCCCGCGGGCCCTGGCGACTATCGGGATTGCGTACCGCCAGAAGATGAGCGATGCCATACCGCTGGGCGCTGCGCAGAACGGATAGGCTGTCGTCGATGAACAGCGTACGGGCCGGGTCAAAGCCGAAGTCCTGCTGCAGTGCAAACCAGAACTGCTGGTCTTCCTTGGGGAAACCATAGTCATGGGAACTGATCATCCGGTCGAAATAAGGCGCAAGCTCGATACGTTCAAGCTTTAGGGAGAGCGAGTCCCGATGGGCATTGGTGATCAGGGCGACCCGCTTGCCTGCTGCCTGAATGGCAGACAGAAACGTATCGGCATCGGGGCGCAAGGCAATGAGATGGGCAATATCCCGCTTTAGCGCGGCGATCGAAAGCCCCAGCTGAGCGCTCCAGTAGTCCAGGCAATACCAGGTCAGTTTGCCGGCATTCTCCTCGAACAGTGGCTCCAGTTCGGCCATGGCCCACTCAAAGGACTGGCCATGATGCTTGGCGTAGCACTGCGGGAGATATTCCAGCCAGAAATGATTGTCGAAGTGTAAATCGAGCAGCGTGCCGTCCATATCCAGCAAGACGGTGTCGATCTGATTCCAGGCAAGGGTAGGCATGGCTTCCTCTTTTGGACTCCACCGTAACCGCGGTGAGCCATCTCTTCGTGATTACGCCAAGACAGATCGTCCTGACCACGGATTATTAAACAAGGCGCGTTATGATAGCCGACCCGATTCGCTCAGGAGCCGTTTATGCGCCAGAAACCCGCTGTGCTTGCCCGGCAGATCGTTGCCAAGAGTCGTCTTTTCACGGTTGAAGAAGTCGAGCTGCGCTTTTCCAATGGTGAAGAGCGCACCTATGAACGACTGGCCAACAAGGGGACCGGCCCGGGCGCGGTCATGGTCGTGGCCATGCTGGACAACGAGCATGCCCTGTTGATTGAAGAATACTGTGGCGGCACCGAAGATTATCAGCTGTCCCTGCCCAAGGGGCTTGTCGAGATGGACGAGACCGTACTGGAGGGCGCTAACCGTGAGCTCAAAGAAGAAGCCGGTTACGGTGCCCGCCAGCTCGAATATCTGACGCAGCTCTCTCTGTCGCCCGGCTACATGAATCAGAAAATTCATGTCGTGTTGGCGCGCGATCTTTATCCCGAGCGTTTGCAGGGCGATGAGCCCGAACCGATCGAGGTAGACAAGATCAGCCTACGCGAGCTATTCAGTCTGATGGATAATCCCCGGTTTACCGAAGGACGCGCATTGGCTGCGCTCTATTTAGTGCGGGATCTGTTGATCCAGCGTGGCGAGTTCGTCGCCTGACATTTACTGTGCGGTCGTTATTGAGGCGGCCTCATCTGCCTGTGGAGGTTTTTATGATGGTGCCCGTCTCCATTACCGCACCGCTGGTGCTCAACGTTGTCGACCTGGTCCGCCAGGCCGGTGCCGCAATCCTTCCTTTCTGGCGCAATGACGTGGCCGTGACGGAAAAGGCCGACGCCTCGCCGGTTACCGCCGCTGATCTAGCTGCCCACCGCATCATCAGCGAAGGTTTGGCCGCGCTGACCCCGGACATTCCGGTACTCTCGGAGGAAGCGTGTGATATCTCGCTGGAGGAGCGTGCCCGCTGGCGCTGCTGGTGGGTCGTCGATCCGCTGGATGGCACTAAGGAGTTCATCTCCGGCAGCGAGGAGTTCACCGTCAACATCGCCTTGGTGGAAGAGGGGCGCGTTGTGTTTGGTGTGGTCGGTGTGCCCACCCGTGACCTGTATTACTGTGGCGGAACAGAAATGGGCGCCTGGCGTATACGGGGAGAGGACGGCGAAGAGATCAATGTCCGGCCTACACCTGTACAAGGCTTTACCGTCGTTGCCAGCCGCCGACACAGCAGTCCTACTCAGGAGCGACTTCTGGCTGGGCTGGGTGAGCATATGGGCGAGATCAAGCTGGCCAATGTCGGCAGCTCGCTGAAGTTCTGTCTGCTGGCTGAAGGTGCGGCGGACTGCTATCCCCGACTGGCGCCAACCTCTCAATGGGACACGGCAGCGGCTCAGGGCGTCCTGGAAGGGGCAGGTGGCGTCGTACTCAACCTGAACGGTGAGCCACTGACATATGAGGCGAGGGAAGATTTTCTCAATCCCTACTTCCTGGCCTTGCCGGCCGAGGCACATTGGCGGGACACGCTCGTTGAGCTGGCATCCCGCCAGGCCTGATATTACTTGTGCAGCACGTACTGCCCGGTGAAGCGCACGCCGTCTTCACCGTTGGCGGCCAGAATACGTGAGTGCAACGTCAAGCGGCCACGACCGCGACGGCGGAACATGGTCTCGAAACGCTGCCAGTCACGCTCGTCCGGCGCATCGCACAGCGCAATGGCGTCTGTGGTCACAGGCAGCGGATAGGCAATCTGACCTTCCTGAATCACGATATGGCCTTCTTCTTCCAGGCCTGCTTCGCGCAGGCGCAGGTAGAGCCAGCCCCAGCCCGCCAGTACGGCGATGCAATAGAGGCTTCCACCAAACATCGTGTGGGCATGATTGACGTTAGCATCGAGCGGCGCATGCAGACGCAGGGAATGCGCTTCCCAACTCTTCACCTGTAGGCCAAGGGCCTGAGTGATCGGGATATCGCGGTACAGCAGTGATTCCAGGTGGCGGCAATCGCGTTCCATGCCGGGGTCCTATAGAGCAAATGGCGGGGGTAACAGGGCAGACGCAAACATTGACTTGCAAGTCACGTCCGGACTTCATTGTGCCCTAATCGGGGACGTTCAGGGGAGACACTCGGCAGACGGAAGCGAAAACGAGCACCACCTAACGAAGAATCGTCAATCGTCAGGGCGCTACGGTAGCCTTCAAGGATATCCTGCACGACGGCCAGTCCGATGCCTTGACCAGGGTGACGGCTGTCGATGCGTACGCCTCGCCGCAGGACGGTCTCGCGTCGCTCGGCTGGAATGCCGGGGCCATCATCCTCGATATCGATGATCCAGCTGTCGTCGATGAACTCAGCGCTGACCTGTACTTGAGTCAGGCACAGGCGATAACCGTTCTCCAGCAGGTTACCAAAGACTTCCAGCATGGCGGCTTCCTCCGCCTGAACTTTCATACCCGGCGGGAAATGCAGTGACGCCTGGACTTTCTTCTCGGCGTACACCTTGTCCAACGTACTGAACAAGGACTCCACGAGCGGCTGCAGTTCCAGTGGCCGGCTCAATACCGCACCGCGCCGTGTGGCACGTTGCAGCTGGAAAACAACCTGTTGATTCATGCGCTCAATCTGAACCTGAAGCGCAGACACCTCCTGCTCCAGGCTGGGTTTTCGGCGCAGGTCTTCTGTCACACCCTGCAGAACGGCCAGTGGGGTCTTCAGGCTATGGGCCAGATCACCCAGCGTATCGCGATAGCGCTCCCGTTGCAGTCGCTCGAAATCGAGAAGGCGATTGAGGGAGCGGATCAGGCGGCTAATCTCGCTAGGTACATTCTTCTCGTCGAGCAGATCGCGCTGGTCAGTCTCGATAGCATCCAGCTGGCGGCTCAAACGGTGCAGTGGACGCAGGCTCCAGTGCAGTCCCACGGCCAGAAAAATCAGAAGAGCGAATAACACTCCGCTCAGCCAGAGCGTAACCTGGTGCATAAAGCCGCTGCGCAGGCGATCGTATTCCTCGGCCGGCTGCATGGTGACGATACTGAAGCCTGCTACGGGCGGGTTGCCCAGCAAGACCTCTCGGTCAAAGACGAAAAAGCCGCGCCCCTCGTCATCCGTAGTCTTGACCAATTTAACGCCGGTCCCGTCGAAGGTGGGCCGGTAGTTGGGACGCTCGCGTACAGCGGAGCGGGAGCGCCATAGCAGACGACCGTTCTGGTCGTACACATAACCCAGAATCGGCGATTGCGGACGGTCAAAGACCTCCTCTGCAATCATCTCCGGCATCGCCAGACGCCCATCAATGGCCCGGGCCGCACCAATCAACGTGTTGGCGTTAGCCTCAAGGCGCGCCGCCACAAAGTTTTCTACCGTCCCATCAAACGCCTTGCCAATGGCTGGGATCATCAAGCCCAGGCAAATGATGACCAGAAGCGCCGCACTCAATAGCAGGCGCAGGCGGAACGATCGAATCATTGGCAGCGCTCGGTAAACAGATATCCACGTCCGCGGACGGTCTCGATGGGCTGCATACCGCATGACGCTTCCAGCTTGCGTCGCAGACGGCCAACCAGTACCTCGATGACATTGCTGTCATGCTCGCCGTCATCGTCGTAGAGCTGCTCCATGAGGCGCTCTTTCGTGATGACCTGCTGATGGTTGCGCATGAGGTATTCAAGCAGGCGATATTCATAAGCCGTCAGCTGCAGAGGCTGCTCTTCGTTGAAGGCCTGCTGGCGACCAAGGTCCAGACGCAGATTACCGGCCTTGATGCTGGGTTGGATGAAGCCGGCCGAGCGGCGCAGCAATACATTCAGGCGCGCTTCCAGCTCTTCGAACTGAAACGGCTTGACGACATAGTCGTCGGCACCAGCGCCCAAGCCTTCCACCTTGTCCTGCCAGCTACCGCGAGCAGTAAGGATCAGAATCGGCAGGGCCATGCCCTGAGTGCGAAGCTGACGGATCAGATCAAGACCGCTCATGCCGGGCAGACCCAGGTCCACAATCGCCAGGTCATGGTGGAATTCGCGTGCGTTATAAAGGGCTTCCTCGGCATTGCCTACGGCATTGACCACATGCCCAGCTTCGCTAAGGCGCACCTTGAGGTGGTGACGGAGCAGGTTTTCGTCTTCGACGACGAGAATTTTCATGGGTGTTCCTGAATGTTCGGCAAACAAAGGTCAACTCGAATCGATAGGGCATTATCCTCGACTTCTGACCAATACGGTAAGTGATGTGCCCCTCTATCAGGGCAAGTACTCGATAAAGGAGGATAAAGGAAAGGTTTCTGGATATGCGTCATTTGTATCAGACAAAAAAAACCTCTCCGATGGGGAGAGGTCAGGAGCACTTCATGGGGATCGAGAAACTGCCACTGGGGAAAGTGGCTATGCACCACCAGGGATGAACTGGCCTGTGCACAATGGAGCTGCAAGGAACATCGCCGAAGAACATGAGGAGGTTACCGATGCATGTGAACTGGCTGCGTCGATCGGAGCGGGGAACGCAACAGCCAGCTGGGGATACATCATGATCGGGCCTCCTCACTGGAGCATCTTCTGACAGTTTCAGACTACGCCAGGGTGGCTGAATGCTTTCTGAATCCGTGCTGAACAAGAGCTGAACGATACGAGATCGACGTTTTTTGAACCAAAGGGCGACCAATGGTCATCTTTTACAGCGAGACAACGGCATTCTTGTTAAAGGCGCACTGAAGCTGGCCGGCTCCTGTCTATCAAGGCTGGCGTTCAGAGTTATCGCCTAAGCTAATCCACTACTAGACGATATAGATGCCGTCATGCCTGATTTTGAAACCGAGCTGTCTGATCTGAAAGCGCTTATCTACCGCTATCAACCGCTGATATTGACAGGCGCGGGTATCAGCACCGCATCGGGTATCCCAGATTACCGCGACGTCAATGGCGTGCGCCGGGGCAGGGCACCCATGATGTTTCAGGAGTTCATGAACTCCCCTGAGGCTCGAAAACGATATTGGGCCCGTAGCATGGTAGGTTGGCCCGCCGTGCGTGATGCCATGCCCAATGCCACGCACAAGGCACTGGCTGAATTGGAGGCGGGGCGGCGAATTTCGGGCATCGTTACGCAGAATGTAGATGCGCTGCACGGGAAGGCTGGCAGTCACCATGTTACGGAGCTGCATGGCAACCTGCACCGAGTCGTGTGCATGGATTGCGGCAACCGCATGTGGCGCGAGGACGTCCAGAACGAGCTGAGGGCGCTTAATCCGAATGTACAGGGTATCGATGCTGTCCTGGCACCTGATGGCGATGCCCATCTCGCAGCGTCCTATCTTGAAGGCTTTCGCCTGGCGGGTTGCCCCTGTTGCGGCAGTGAATGGCTCAAGCCGGATGTCGTATTCTTTGGTGAAGGCGTGCCTGCACATGAGGCGGAGGCAGCATGGGAGGGTGTTCGGCATGCCGATGCGCTGGTTGCAATAGGTACGTCCCTGATGGCCTATTCGAGCTTTCGGCTATGCAAGTTGATCGTAGAGCTTGGCAGGCCTCTTATTCTGATCAATATCGGCAAGACGCGCGCCGATACGATATGCACATTGAAGGTTGAGCAACCCTGTCAGGAGGTGCTGCCCTGGCTGATGGCGCAACCTTAATGGTCAGGCAAGAGAAAGGCGCCAGAGGCGCCTTTCAATAAAGCAGATTGACCGCAACTCTTTAATGCCGAATGGCGAAGCGTTCAGGCGTTTGCAGACTGATCACCGAGCTGAATGCATCGCGCAGTGGCTTGAGTTCTTCAGGGCTTTTTTCGCCACGATGAACTTGAGCAATCATGGCGAGTGCGTGCTCGATCAAATCATTGGCGGCCTGTAAATGATCCAGCAGAGAGTCAATTTCTTGCTGTGCGGATAAGCAGGAATTTGATTGAGCCATAGCGGCAAGCTTTCCATAAATGAGCAAAGTATGTTGGCTTGGTGTCGAGCAGGGTTACAGCGCACCATTAACCAAGAGGCGCACAGCCTACATTAATCAAACTATAAAATCTGATGCGGCGAGCATATAGACTGACTCTTGGTGTGCCTCGGCGACCAATGGCATTTAAAGGCCTCTTTTGCGCAGCGTTTCGCCTCACATTTATGTCGCGGAACCTTGGCTACAGTGATCCGGTTAAAGGATGCTGGGCCTTCATAAGTGAGTCGGTCGCTTGCCGTTCTGATTCAGAGAGATGGTCTCGCTTAAGGCCCTGTAAAGGGTATGCACTGGCTGCAATACACGACCACCTGCCCGTATGAGAATCCAGAGCTCACTTTCGCAATGGATCAAGGGAGCGCTTAACGGGCAGAGTTCGGGAGCTGTTTGCAATACAAAGCAGGGCAAGATGGCAACGCCTAATCCTGAGCGCACCAGCTGCGTAACGGCATGTATGCTCTGGCAGCGATACCTTGGGATGAGGGTTGGATAGTTAAGCGTGCGCCACGTGACGGTGGGGTGATCGCTGAAAGAGTCATCGAGTGATATCCAGGTCAGCGCATCCCACGGCTTATCCTGAATCTGACTTAGATAAGACGTATGTCCATACAAGGCATACGGCACTTTTCCCAGGCAGCGACCTACAAGGTGTTCCGGCGGTGTTTTCGTCAGCCGTATAGCGATGTCGGCATCCCGCCGGCTCAAGTCAGCGAAACCGTCGGATGTCGATATTTCCAGCATCAGCTGCGGATAGTCTGGTAAGACATCTCCAAGCGCCGGGGCCACAAGATTTGCCAGTACGGATTCGGTACAGGTCAGTTGTACGGTGCCCGCAATGGAGTCGGCTTCCAAAAGACTGGCCCGCGCATTGTCCAGGGCATGCTCAGCCCGTTCGGCTTGATCCGCTAACAGCAAGGCGGTGGGCGTAGGTAAGTAGCCGGTCCGTTTCTTCTCAAATAACTCAAGCCCTAATGACGCCTCAAGACGCCTGATAGAGCGAAATACGGTAGACACGTCTACGCGAAGCCGCTCGGCAGCACGTGAAAGCGAGCCCCCCCTTACCAAGGCAAGAATCAGCGTAAGATCAGAATAGTTGAGTCGATTGTGCATATGTGCAAGGACAGTCTGCCGAGGCGCCAATAGTGGTCAACAGGGTCTCTTTTTATAGTGCCTGCCCAAGAAGCAAAACTATAGAGGAGAAGTCTATGAGCGCACCGGTGAAAAACCTTATATCAGGTAGGCAAAGCGTTCGGGTTGCGCTGGTAGGTGACTACAACCCTGAGATCAAGGCGCACCAAGCCATCATCCAGGCGTTGCACTTGGCTCAAGCCGCTCTGAATATTCCTTTGGTATTCGAGTGGATCGCTACAGCTAATATAGAAGAAACGACTTTCGAAGAAGCTAATGGCGTTTGGTGCACGCCTGGAAGCCCGTATGACAATGAAGAAGGTGCGCTATCTGCTATTCGCTACGCCAGAAATCACGCACTCCCGTTTTTAGGCAGCTGCGCAGGATTTCAGTATGCATTGATCGAATATGCACGCAATGAGCTGAACCGGGCCAACGCAGCGCATGCTGAAACAGCACCGGAACGCGATGACCCGATAGTCTCTCCGCTAGCCTGTGCACTGATAGAAAGAGGTGAGCAGGTAGGATTCACTTCCAGCTCACGTATATCCGAAGCGTATGGTGCTATAGAAAGCTACGAGGAATACCGCTGTGCATATGGTCTTAATACAGCGGTCGGGCTAGAGATCTTGTCGGGCAAGCTTAAGGCCGTCGGACACAATGCTGCTGGAGAGGTGAGGGCGGTCGAACTGCATGATCATCCCTTCTTTATTGCAACACTCTTTCAATCCGAGCGTCAGGCCTTGAAGGGACGTCTGCCTCCCCTTGTTAAAGCCTTTATAAAAGCCTCTGCCACTCATGCCGTTTCGTCAGGGAGGAACAAATAGTGAGCCTTCCCTCTCCGCCATGCTACGCAGTCATTTTTGTTTCCAAGCAAAGTGCTCAAAAAGATGGCTATGAGGAAACAGCCGAGCAGATGCTCAAATTGGCCAAAAGACAGCCAGGGTTTCTAGGCGTCGTTTCCGTAAGAGGCGAGAACGGTACTGGAATCACCATTTCTTATTGGACCGATGAAAAGGCCATAAAGGCATGGAAAGATCAGCCTGAGCACCAGCAGGCGCGCTGGCAGGGACGCACCAAGTGGTACGAAGGGTACAGTGTGCAGATCGTAAAAGTGGAGCGTGCTTACTCTTTATAAAAGCAAACACAAGAGACCACGTGCGGCCAACTTAAAGAGAGGGGTCCTGCTCTGTAAAACGGCTCAGCTCATCAGCACGAGCTTTGGTCATATCCAATAGGCAGGATGCCGTATTCAGCGCATCAATCGTACCGCCTGTTGCATTAGTATAAAGGCTACAGTTGGCGTCTCGATATTTGATCCACAACCGTTGAGTCTCTTTGAGCTTGGCTTTCTGTGGATCGCTAAAGGTAGCCATCGTGTTCTGATAGGCTTCATTTAGCCGAGTATCCTGAAGCTTTGTTTCGGCAGATATACAGCTCAGCATGTCTCTGGTAGTGCCTTTGGACTCATCAAGGCACGTATTAAAGGTAGCCGAGTAATCCTCTTCATCCATTGCAAATGCCGGTTGAAAGGCAACAAGAGCGGTAAGTCCAAAAGCAAATAGGTAGAACCTCATGTATTCCTCGCTTGTTGGCGTGCTGCTTTTCCAAAGGATCTGGTGATACACAATAGGGATACTATTAAAGTGGTATGAATCAGACGTCCTGAAAGAGAAGCTCGGTACATCCATAAGAAACGCGTGTAGTAACACCTTGAGGCAGTCTGGAAGCTATATATAGGATTTTATCGAATCCTGTTCAAATAAAGCTTGACCTGTGAGCGGAGGGGTCTATAATGCGCCCCACTTCCGCTGCAACGGAACAGCAAAAAGCCTTGTAGATCAATGGTTTAGCTGTTTAGTCAGGGTCAGGCCTCCGGTCTGGCAGAGGCGGAAAGAGGGAAGCGGTAGTTGACAAGCCCCTGGGCTTGTGTAGAATACGCCTCCCGCTGCCAGAACAGGTTTCCTGATCCGGCAGGTCCGGCAAGCAGTTCAGCAGGTTAGACCGGTTGAACAAAATGCTTGACAGGACAAGAGGTTAGCGTAGAATGCGCGCCTCGGTTGAGACAAGGTCTTAACCAACCGCTCTTTAACAAGTTGAATCAAGCAATTCGTGTGGGTGCTTGTGCTGTAAGACTGATGGATCGACAAGATTATCAGCAAGACAAGTAACACTCGTGAATTCGAGAGTTTATTTGCGATTGCTGAGCCAAGTTTAGGGTTTTCTCAAAACCCGGATATGTTTGAACTGAAGAGTTTGATCATGGCTCAGATTGAACGCTGGCGGCAGGCCTAACACATGCAAGTCGAGCGGATGAGGAGAGCTTGCTCTCTGATTCAGCGGCGGACGGGTGAGTAATGCCTAGGAATCTGCCTGGTAGTGGGGGACAACGTTTCGAAAGGAACGCTAATACCGCATACGTCCTACGGGAGAAAGTGGGGGATCTTCGGACCTCACGCTATCAGATGAGCCTAGGTCGGATTAGCTAGTTGGTGGGGTAACGGCTCACCAAGGCGACGATCCGTAACTGGTCTGAGAGGATGATCAGTCACACTGGAACTGAGACACGGTCCAGACTCCTACGGGAGGCAGCAGTGGGGAATATTGGACAATGGGCGAAAGCCTGATCCAGCCATGCCGCGTGTGTGAAGAAGGCCCTCGGGTCGTAAAGCACTTTAAGCTGGGAGGAAGGGTTGTAACCTAATACGTTGCAGCTTTGACGTTACCAGCAGAATAAGCACCGGCTAACTCTGTGCCAGCAGCCGCGGTAATACAGAGGGTGCAAGCGTTAATCGGAATTACTGGGCGTAAAGCGCGCGTAGGTGGCTTGGTAAGTTGAATGTGAAATCCCCGGGCTCAACCTGGGAACTGCATCCAAAACTGCCTGGCTAGAGTACGGTAGAGGGTGGTGGAATTTCCTGTGTAGCGGTGAAATGCGTAGATATAGGAAGGAACACCAGTGGCGAAGGCGACCACCTGGACTGATACTGACACTGAGGTGCGAAAGCGTGGGGAGCAAACAGGATTAGATACCCTGGTAGTCCACGCCGTAAACGATGTCAACTAGCCGTTGGGGTCCTTGAGACTTTAGTGGCGCAGCTAACGCAATAAGTTGACCGCCTGGGGAGTACGGCCGCAAGGTTAAAACTCAAATGAATTGACGGGGGCCCGCACAAGCGGTGGAGCATGTGGTTTAATTCGAAGCAACGCGAAGAACCTTACCAGGCCTTGACATGCAGAGAACTTTCCAGAGATGGATTGGTGCCTTCGGGAACTCTGACACAGGTGCTGCATGGCTGTCGTCAGCTCGTGTCGTGAGATGTTGGGTTAAGTCCCGTAACGAGCGCAACCCTTGTCCTTAGTTACCAGCACATCATGGTGGGCACTCTAAGGAGACTGCCGGTGACAAACCGGAGGAAGGTGGGGATGACGTCAAGTCATCATGGCCCTTACGGCCTGGGCTACACACGTGCTACAATGGTCGGTACAAAGGGTTGCCAAACCGCGAGGTGGAGCTAATCCCATAAAACCGATCGTAGTCCGGATCGCAGTCTGCAACTCGACTGCGTGAAGTCGGAATCGCTAGTAATCGTGAATCAGAACGTCACGGTGAATACGTTCCCGGGCCTTGTACACACCGCCCGTCACACCATGGGAGTGGGTTGCACCAGAAGTAGCTAGTCTAACCTTCGGGAGGACGGTTACCACGGTGTGATTCATGACTGGGGTGAAGTCGTAACAAGGTAGCCGTAGGGGAACCTGCGGCTGGATCACCTCCTTAATCGATAGATCCCAGCTTTGGCATAAGCTCCCACACGAATTGCTTGATTCACTGAAATAAAGACGCGAGATGAGTCAAGACTCAAGCGTTAGACGATTGGGTCTGTAGCTCAGTTGGTTAGAGCGCACCCCTGATAAGGGTGAGGTCGGCAGTTCGAATCTGCCCAGACCCACCAATCGATGGGGCCATAGCTCAGCTGGGAGAGCGCCTGCTTTGCACGCAGGAGGTCAGGAGTTCGATCCTCCTTGGCTCCACCATCTAACACCGCGTTAAAGCTCAGAACTGAGTGCTTACCCCCCCCCCTTAAGGGTTGGGTCGGAGCATTGACTTCTGAACTTTGTTTTCAGACTGTTCTTTAAAAATTTGGGTATGTGATAGAAGTACGAACACATAGGCTGTTTCACTGCAGACTATGTGGTCAAGGTAAATTTGCGAGTTCAAGCGCAAGTTTTCGGCGAATGTCGTGTTCCAAACCAGACATAACTTCAGATTCTTTGGGGTTATATGGTCAAGTGAATAAGCGCATACGGTGGATGCCTTGGCAGTCAGAGGCGATGAAAGACGTGATAGCCTGCGATAAGCTTCGGGGAGTCGGCAAATAGACTGTGATCCGGAGATCTCTGAATGGGGGAACCCACCTGACATAAGTCAGGTATCTCACACTGAATCCATAGGTGTGAGAGGCGAACCAGGGGAACTGAAACATCTAAGTACCCTGAGGAAAAGAAATCAACCGAGATTCCCTAAGTAGTGGCGAGCGAACGGGGACTAGCCCTTAAGCTCAATTGATTTTAACCGAACGCTCTGGAAAGTGCGGCCATAGTGGGTGATAGCCCCGTAGGTGAAAGGATCTTTTGAGTGAAATCGAGTAGGACGGCGCACGTGAAACGTTGTCTGAATATGGGGGGACCATCCTCCAAGGCTAAATACTACTGACTGACCGATAGTGAACCAGTACCGTGAGGGAAAGGCGAAAAGAACCCCGGAGAGGGGAGTGAAATAGAACCTGAAACCGTATGCGTACAAGCAGTGGGAGCCCACTTTGTTGGGTGACTGCGTACCTTTTGTATAATGGGTCAGCGACTTATATTCAGTGGCAAGCTTAACCGTATAGGGAAGGCGTAGCGAAAGCGAGTCTTAATAGGGCGTTTTAGTCGCTGGGTATAGACCCGAAACCGGGCGATCTATCCATGAGCAGGTTGAAGGTTAGGTAACACTGACTGGAGGACCGAACCCACTTCCGTTGAAAAGGCAGGGGATGACTTGTGGATCGGAGTGAAAGGCTAATCAAGCTCGGAGATAGCTGGTTCTCCTCGAAAGCTATTTAGGTAGCGCCTCATGTATCACTCTGGGGGGTAGAGCACTGTTTCGGCTAGGGGGTCATCCCGACTTACCAAACCGATGCAAACTCCGAATACCCAGAAGTGCAAGCATGGGAGACACACGGCGGGTGCTAACGTCCGTCGTGAAAAGGGAAACAACCCAGACCGTCAGCTAAGGTCCCAAAGTTGTAGTTAAGTGGTAAACGATGTGGGAAGGCTTAGACAGCTAGGAGGTTGGCTTAGAAGCAGCCACCCTTTAAAGAAAGCGTAATAGCTCACTAGTCGAGTCGGCCTGCGCGGAAGATGTAACGGGGCTCAAACTACACACCGAAGCTACGGGTTCATCGCAAGATGAGCGGTAGAGGAGCGTTCTGTAAGCCTGTGAAGGTGAGTTGAGAAGCTTGCTGGAGGTATCAGAAGTGCGAATGCTGACATGAGTAACGACAATGCGAGTGAAAAACTCGCACGCCGAAAGACCAAGGGTTCCTGCGCAACGTTAATCGACGCAGGGTGAGTCGACCCCTAAGGCGAGGCTGAAAGGCGTAGTCGATGGGAAACAGGTTAATATTCCTGTACTTCTAATTACTGCGATGGGGGGACGGAGAAGGCTAGGCCAGCTTGGCGTTGGTTGTCCAAGTTTAAGGCGGTAGGCTGACTGTTTAGGTAAATCCGGACAGTTAAGGCCGAGAGCTGATGACGACTCTTCTTATGAAGAGGAAGTGGTTGATGCCATGCTTCCAGGAAAAGCCTCTAAGCTTCAGGTAATTAGAAATCGTACCCCAAACCGACACAGGTGGTCGGGTAGAGAATACCAAGGCGCTTGAGAGAACTCGGGTGAAGGAACTAGGCAAAATGGCACCGTAACTTCGGGAGAAGGTGCGCCGGTGAGGGTGAAGGACTTGCTCCGTAAGCCCATGCCGGTCGAAGATACCAGGCCGCTGCGACTGTTTATTAAAAACACAGCACTCTGCAAACACGAAAGTGGACGTATAGGGTGTGACGCCTGCCCGGTGCCGGAAGGTTAATTGATGGGGTTAGCGCAAGCGAAGCTCTTGATCGAAGCCCCGGTAAACGGCGGCCGTAACTATAACGGTCCTAAGGTAGCGAAATTCCTTGTCGGGTAAGTTCCGACCTGCACGAATGGCGTAACGATGGCGGCGCTGTCTCCACCCGAGACTCAGTGAAATTGAAATCGCTGTGAAGATGCAGTGTATCCGCGGCTAGACGGAAAGACCCCGTGAACCTTTACTGTAGCTTTGCACTGGACTTTGAGCCTGCTTGTGTAGGATAGGTGGGAGGCTTTGAAGCGAGGACGCCAGTTCTCGTGGAGCCATCCTTGAAATACCACCCTGGCATGCTTGAGGTTCTAACTCTGGTCCGTTATCCGGATCGAGGACAGTGTATGGTGGGCAGTTTGACTGGGGCGGTCTCCTCCTAAAGAGTAACGGAGGAGTACGAAGGTGCGCTCAGACCGGTCGGAAATCGGTCGCAGAGTATAAAGGCAAAAGCGCGCTTGACTGCGAGACAGACACGTCGAGCAGGTACGAAAGTAGGTCTTAGTGATCCGGTGGTTCTGTATGGAAGGGCCATCGCTCAACGGATAAAAGGTACTCCGGGGATAACAGGCTGATACCGCCCAAGAGTTCATATCGACGGCGGTGTTTGGCACCTCGATGTCGGCTCATCACATCCTGGGGCTGAAGCCGGTCCCAAGGGTATGGCTGTTCGCCATTTAAAGTGGTACGCGAGCTGGGTTTAGAACGTCGTGAGACAGTTCGGTCCCTATCTGCCGTGGACGTTTGAGATTTGAGAGGGGCTGCTCCTAGTACGAGAGGACCGGAGTGGACGAACCTCTGGTGTTCCGGTTGTCACGCCAGTGGCATTGCCGGGTAGCTATGTTCGGAAAAGATAACCGCTGAAAGCATCTAAGCGGGAAACTTGCCTCAAGATGAGATCTCACTGGAGCCTCGAGCTTCCTGAAGGGCCGTTGAAGACTACAACGTTGATAGGTCGGGTGTGTAAGCGCTGTGAGGCGTTGAGCTAACCGATACTAATTGCCCGTGAGGCTTGACCATATAACACCCAAACAATCTGTTGTTTGGTAAAGACCAGCCGAAAGCTTGGTTGAACCGCAAAATACCAATCACATACCCATTCGGGGAAACGACTAGACACCGGTTCCCCACCCGAATTGCTTGACGACCATAGAGCGTTGGAACCACCTGATCCCTTTCCGAACTCAGAAGTGAAACGATGCATCGCCGATGGTAGTGTGGGGTTTCCCCATGTGAGAGTAGGTCATCGTCAAGCACCTATACCCAAAACCCCCAGGCCTAACCGCCCGGGGGTTTTGCTTTTGTGGCAGGAAATAACGGCGGTGGGCTGTTTCCCGAGCTTAAAAAGGGAGGCTGTATCACAACGCCTGCCCTTAGATACTTAAAAAGTTTTGAAGCCTATAGGCTAAGAACCCTGCTCAATATCTTCGCTTGCTCCACCGTTGAAATGTAGGCCATGCTTTTTCAACTTGTCTGAAAGCGTTTTGCGTGGCAGCCCCAGCGCTTCCGCCATGCTGCGCAGTGAGCCATGTGATTGGTTTAGCTCCTGCACAAGTAGTGCCCGCTCGAATGACTCCACCTGCTCGCTCAGGTTACTGGTCAAACCTGGCATTTCCATAACATGAGCGGACGGAGCTGCAGAGCCATGAGCATCATGGTTGTCCAAAGCGAGCTCTAGTCCCAGTGCAAACCGTTCCGCTGCATTTTGTAGCTCTCGAACGTTTCCAGGCCAGCGGTGCCCCATGAGAGCAGCACGCTGTGAACCATCCAGCTCCCGTAAGGGTAAATGATGCCGCGCTGCGGCTGCTTCGCTGAAGTGACGGAAGAGTGTCAGGATATCTTCGCTTCGCTCACGAAGGGACGGGATCTTCAGACTGGCAACGTTTAAGCGGTAATAAAGGTCGGCTCGAAAGCGGCCTTGGTCTGCCGCTTGTCTCAGGTCTTCTTTGGTTGCAGCTATTACTCGAATATCTAACGGTATCTGCTGATTGGAACCAACTCTTTCTACAACACGTTCTTGAAGCAACCGCAATAGCTTGACCTGAACATCTAGGCTCATGCTTTCAATTTCATCTAGAAAGACAGTTCCGCCGTTAGCGTACTCAAACTTCCCGATGCGTCGTTTTTGGGCGCCTGTGAATGCGCCTTGCTCATGGCCGAAAAGCTCGCTCTCTACCACCGACTCGGCCAGTGCGCCAGCATTAATAGCGACAAAGGGCCCGCCTTTTCGTGTAGAAAGATCATGCAATGCCCGGGCAACAACCTCTTTGCCTGCTCCTGTCTCTCCTAGAATGAGCACATCAGCATGAGTAGAGGCCAACGCGCCGATTTGGTCGCGTAAGCGGCTCATGCTAGGTGCTTGACCAATCAGCCGGGTCTGCAATTCCTTGCGTTCAGCCAGTGCCAGCCTAAGGCTGCGGTTCTCGAGTACAAGGCGACGAACTTCCAACGCACGACGCACGCTATCAAGCAGGGCATCGTTCGCAAAGGGCTTTTCTAAAAAATCATAGGCGCCTGCCCGCATGGCCTGAACAGCCAATGGAACATCGCCGTGTCCTGTAATCAATACGACAGGCAGATCAGCGTCCTGGTTATGTAATTGCCCTAGGAGTTCAATACCGTCGATACCAGGCATGCGGATATCGCTGACTACAACGCCTGGCCATTCATGTACAAGTTGCATGTCCAGCGTACGCGCATCTGCAAGCGTTACAACTTTAAGCCCTGCCAGGTCTAGTGTCTGACTTAAAGCCTGACGAAGGTGAGGGTCGTCGTCGATCAAAAGCACTTGGCTGTTGGTATCGAAAGGCAGAGGAGACGTCATGAGTAATTTAAAACCTGATCATCATTAAGCACGAATGAAATATTGTTGCCGTCATAAGTTTTGCATAAGCCGAGCGATCCGAGCGATCAGCCACGCATTTCCTCTTGCGGTACTGATGCTACGCCAGGCTTGCCGTTTAATAAGAACAGGCGAACCTCGGCACCGCCTTCCATATGATTGGATAGGTGCAGATGTCCACCTAATGCACGGAGCAATGTATCGCAGATCGCAAGACCCAGCCCAAGCCCCTGGGTAGTTGCCTTTGTTGTAAAAAAGGGCTCATGCGCTCTGGCCAGTGCTTCAGCAGAAAAGCCTGGGCCATTGTCACGAATAACCAGTGTCACGCCTTTTTCATCCTGATTGGCAATCAGCCAAAGTCGGCGAGGTGGCCCTTTTTCTATCAATGCATCCAGAGCATTAGTGAGCAGGTTATTGATGATCTGGCGTAGCCGTGTTTCACCCGCTTGCACCCATAATGGAGCGTCAGGCAGATCCCGAATCAGCTCGACATTCATGGCCCGCCGACGGGCTGCCAGTAATGCTAACGAGTCTTCCAGCGCCGCTTGTAGCGCAACGCTTTCTGGTGCTCTTCGTGCACCACGAGCATATGCCTTGAGGTGGGAGATGATATTGGCCATGCGCGTCGTCAATTCGCCAATCAGCTTTAGATTGCCACGGGCATCATCCACTCGGCCATGATCCAGCAAGACCGCCGCGTTTTCGGCATAGCTGCGAATGGCCGCCAGCGGCTGGTTCAGCTCATGGCTGATACTGGCTGACATGGTGCCCAGAGCAGACAGCTTCCCCGCTTGGACAACCTCATCTTGTGCTCGCATAAGTTCGCGTTGAGCCTGCTCGCGATCGTGCACCTCCTGTTGCAGACGTTGATTTAGCGTCTGCAAGTCCTGAGTACGCTCCTGTACGCTCAATTCCAGATCACGCTTAGCCCGAGCATCCAATGCGATTCGCTCAAGATAATGTCGACGCCTTAAGGTCATGACGGCCAATAGGAGAAGCAGGGCCAGTAATGTCGCCCCTCCTATGTATAGAACGCTACGTACCTGGCGTTCAAGCAAATCACGGGGAGCCAGGATTCGTGCTGTCCAGCCAATTTCATCTAGAAAGCGCTGTTGGATTAGCCACTGGTTATCACTAATTTCCAAGGGTTCGAGTGAGCCCCTGGGGTAAGGCAGATTGCGTGCGATAACGTCACGTTGTTCATCATTCAACGGGCGGCTGGCTCGAAAGCGCCACTCATTGCGGGAGGTCAGGATCACTACACCAAAGCTGTCGGTGACCAGGAGTTGTTCAGGCGTTCGTCCCCAGAGCTTTTCAGGGCCATCCAGGTCTACTTTGACGACCACGACTCCGATGACGTTTCCACCATCATGTACGGGCGCTGCGAAATAGTAGCCTCGTTTACCGGATGTGGTTCCAAGTCCAAAGAAACGACCGGATTTGTTCTGCATTGCTTCCTGATAATACGGACGGAAAGAAAAATCACGCCCAACAAAGCTGTCCGGCTCATTCCAGTTCGATGTGGCTTGGCAGTATCCGTCGGCTCGCATCAGGTAAATCACGTCTGCCCCGGTACGCTGCCGAATCCGCTCCAGCAACTGATTAGCTGATCTTTGCGTATCTGCATCGACCGGATCATGCAGCGAGGCGCGAAGCGCGGGCATATCGCCCAGCAGATCCGGTAAGACTTCATAGCGCCGAAGCGTACCCAATAGGTTCGCTACGTAGAGATCCAGCGTTTGTCGGTTCTGCTCAGCCAATTGCTGGCTGTAGTATCTGTGAGCCGCGTAATGCAAGGGCCAAAGCAAGGGCGCAAGAAAAAGGGCCAATACAGCCAAGGTACGCCAACGAGGGCGGTTGGGAAGCATAAATATTGCTCACACTCACGGTGAAATAATGGCTCCTATTATGCGCTGGCCTATGGTGTCGATACAGGACTTCGCTGCCAGCCGAACGATCAGCAAATATAGAAGATAGGGAGAATGATTGATTATGACTTCAGTTATATCGTACGGCGCGCCTGCCGCGGAATAGCCGCGCCGCTCATGGATAATTCAGGTTAAGAACTGCCTGGCTTTATCCTTTCTGTCGCTGTAACCGTTCCAATCGCCGCCACTGCCCTTGATCCTTCACAAAAGTCACAACGCGATTATCCTTCTCGGTAATGGTTGCCTTGGTGTACTCAGGCAAGTCGACCTGAAAATCTCTGCCTTCCAGATAAACCCCGCCACAATTGCTCGGATCATTGCGAAAGTCTGCTGGCTGCGGTCGCAACTCATAAATACCCCGATGAAAGAGCAGGTTTGCATAGCCGCGAACGCTCATGTCAGTAGATAGCACTGCACATTTAACATTCAGCTCCTGCTCGACCAGCGATGCCAGCTGCTTGTTTTGCTCATCAATCTGGGGCCAGGCCGCGTAGTTATTAATGTCCTTCTTATACGTCATGCAGCCTTGTATTGCTGCCAGGGTGATCAGCCCTGCCAATACGGTTCTGCCTTTGGTCCTGAAGTAAAGCAAGGACAACCCAATCAGCAGTGCTGCCGGGAAGATGAACTTCAAACGGTCAAATGAAAACTGCGTGGCATGCTGAAGCATGATCAGGTTTTCCAGTAGCGGTACGCTGGCCGCGATGAGAACCACCAGCGTAATCGATAATGCTCTGTTTGACGTACTCTGGCTTTTCTTCAGCCAGATGAGTCCCGCCGCTGTTATCAGCATGGCTGCGATGAAATAGCCATAGGAGAGCACATAGGCATGCAGCAGATCGGACAAACTGCCGGCACCCGCGCTACGGGCCAGGAAGCGTCTAGCGAAGGCTTTGAGTGTGGGCAGCAAACCGGCAGCAAGACTGTAATGCAGGATAGTGATAACGCCTGCCAGGATAGTGGCTATACAGATTTTCTTGGATAGCCACCGTGAGCCCTCGATTCTCAGGGTGTTTACCCAAAGAATGCAGAACAGCCCGAAATTGAAGAAGTATCCTGTCCATTCGGTTAATGCGCCGAAGAAGGCCAGCGCGCAAAGCGCCCAGGCGTAGCGCTGACGACTCTGTATATCGGTCACTGAGCAGTACTTGAACAAGACAAACAGCGAAGACAGCAGGATCAGCTGATAGAAGCTTTGTACCCAGTAGATAACGCCATGGGAAAGCAAAGCCTCACGGCTGAAAATACCAATCGCGCAACCCATGAGTGCGCCGGAGACTGTTGACCACGCGTTCAGACCATTGAAGCGAAGGACCTTGAACAAGAAGGTAAACAGCAGCAGTGTGATGACCGAGCCCAGGACAAAATTGAAAAAGGCCAGGCTTTCCAACGATATATTCTGGCCCGATACCTTCAATGCAAAGTAGGGTGCCAGAAAGCCATAGGGCGTAAAACTGGTATAGACGTAATCACCTGTTCGTGTAGGAATGGTCGCGCCCCAGGCGATGTGCTTGTCCTTTTCTTCGCCTAGCGAAATGGTGGGTAGATACCAATGGTGCGTGACATCGGACTCGTTTAACGCATTCAGAGTAATCAGGACGTGGTAACTCGCTTCTAGGTTCTGGGAGCCTGTTACCTTCTCAAAATCATGTAGCCTGAAAAAAAGAGAGATGGCCAATAAGATACAGACGGCCACTATTCCTAAATAGAAAGGTTTTTGCTCCGAATACGTGGCCGTTTCCAACGAATAACCCAAACTCTTCATCTTTACCCCCTTTGGCATAGCTGAAAGGTCTTCAAAAGCCGGGCGCAGATGAACAAGCGGAGATAGCCCGGCAGGTGGCAGGCATTCCATGCGTATGTCAGGACGGCAATATCAGCAGGCCATGAACGTCAGGCGGAAGACGCGTCTGGAGCGGGCGCTCCGATGGCTACGCACACTGCTGTAAATCAGAATTTCTCTGACGAAGTGGCGGGTCGATCCTAGAAACAGTGACCCTGGTACAGATGGCACTAAACAATACAGACGATTTCAGAGCGCCATCCCGAAGTCTAGAAAGTAGAGGAGGGGCGTCAAGTTATAGCCGAGGTTGGGTATCTCTATGTTTTGGATATTTGAACTTGCCCATAAAATAGTCAAACTTTTGTATCAAGCTTGGGAAATAGAGTAGAAACTACCGGGGCCTCTCATTGTGCAGGCTTCTTTTCTTCGGCTGAGCGCTTGCTGTAGCGTTCGAATAGCCCGTAGCGCCATTGCCGCACTGCCAGAACGGTTGTGGTGCCAAAGCGCTGCGTTATGGGCAGTCCTGCCTCTTCCTCGCACAGGTTGTTAAATTCTCGCCCCAAGCGCTGAAGCTTTTGTTGCCACTGTGCATTTCCCGCGCGTGATAGCAGGCCGTTGAAGACCAGAAGTTGCTCCGACTCACCCTCGAAGCGTGAGTGAAAGAAATCCTTGGCGACTTGCTCCTGAAAAAGTTGCTGGATCGGACCGCCCGGACGCCAGCGAAAATTTCGGCTGATCAACAGCTTGATGCGATTGTTGGGCAGCAATTCGATAAGCTTCAAACGATCCAGCCGTACCAGTAATCGGGTGCATTCGGCGGCTGTCAGCTGATACTGCTCAATGATGTTGGTAAAGCTATAGCCGTTGATCACGCACACGGCTACGAGTAGGAGCAGGCCATTGCTGGCAATCTCCTGCTCCTGGGCCTCGCTCAGCTCATCGGTTTGTCGCTGCTGCACGGACATGGCTTGCACGAGTTCGGTAATGTCCATGTCGATCACATTACATACAAGTGACAGGCGCTGCAGGGTAAAGCTTTCTTCTGCGAACAGACGCTTGACCGAGGCTTCGCTCAAGTCAAGTGCCGCTGCCACATCGGCATACGTCTTACCGTGTGCCTTGAGCTGTTTTTTCAGGGTTTCGATCAGGGAAGAAACTTGGGCCATCTCGGCATCTCGAAAGGAAAAGGTAATGGCGGCCAAAAGTATCGAAAATTAATACCTAAGACATCTCTTAACGCTACGTTTTGTATTTTAGTTGCGGATCTTGAAGGGCCCCGGCAGTCTGCCTGCACTTCCATCCCGCTCCAGAGGCTTGTTATGGACAAACTGCACCGACTATCGGGCGCCTGGCCTTATCTGATCGCGATCTTTCTGAACGCATTCGTCGATCTGGGCCATAAGATCATCATTCAGAATACCGTCTTCAAAATCTATAACGGCTCTACTCAGATTGTGCTGACGGCCTTGGTCAATGGACTGATGCTTCTGCCTTTCATTCTCTTATTCAGCCCTTCCGGTTATGTGGCGGATACCTTTCGCAAGCTATCCGTCATGCGGCTATCAGCCTGGGCGGCTGTCGGGATTACCGGACTGATTACCTGGTCGTACTATGCCGGCTGGTTTTGGCTGGCGTTTGCCATGACGCTGCTGCTTGCCGTACAGGCTACGTTTTACTCACCGGCCAAGTACGGCTATATCAAGACCTTGTTTGGAAAGGCGCGGCTCGCTGAGGCCAATGGCCTGGTTCAAGCTGTTTCGATCGTAGCGATATTGGCTGGTACGTTTGTCTTTACCGCTCTTTTTGAAGGCAGCCTTTCTGCTGAGTCGAAAACAGCTGACGAGATGCTGCGGGATATCGCCCCGCTCGGATGGCTTCTGGTAATCAATAGCGTGATTGAGCTGGCGCTGTTGTACTGCTTGCCTGGCAAGGAAGTACCCGCCTCCAGCCGACCCTTTAACTGGCAGGATTACATCCATGGTCGTGCGGCTGTAGCAAACCTGCAAACGGTCAAGGCGCAATCGGTTATTCGCCTAGCCATTGTTGGGCTGGCAACATTCTGGTCGGTTGGGCAGGTCATGCTGGCAGCCTTTCCGTCCTACGCCAAGGACAGTCTGGGCGTCAGTAATACTCTGGTCGTCCAGGGCATCCTGGCCTGCAGCGGTATCGGCATTGCGCTGGGTTCGGCGTTGGCAAGCAGCCTGTCGCGCAATCGCATCGAGACTGGCCTTGTTCCGCTGGGGGCGTTGGGTATCGCCGTGGGGCTGGGCGGTTTGCTGCTGCTGGATTCACCGCTCTCTCATGCGCTCAACTTTGTTTTCATCGGTGTGATGGGCGGCCTGTTCATCGTACCGCTCAACGCGCTGATTCAATTCCACGCGCCTGAAAAGGAATTGGGAACAGTACTTGCCGCTAGCAACTGGATACAGAACCTGTCCATGCTAGGCTTTCTGATCCTGACGGCAGTTTTTGCACTGCTAGGCGTCGATAGTCGCTATCTGCTGGGCCTGATTGCCTTGGTTGCGTTGATAGGTGGCGCTTACACCGTAGGCAAGTTGCCGCAGAGCCTGGTCCGCTTTCTGCTCAGCTTTTTCATGACCCGTCATTACAAGGTGGAGGTGCATGGCCTGCAAAACCTGCCGGCGCAGGGCGGTGTATTGTTGCTGGGTAATCACATCAGTTGGGTCGATTGGGCGATTGTGCAGATTGCCTGCCCGCGGCCTGTTCGTTTCGTGATGCTCAAGGATATCTACAACCTGTGGTTCATGCGCTGGTTCTTCAAATCTCTGGGCTGTATTCCTATTCAGCCGGGTGCCGGTGCTGCCCAGGCGCTGGAGCAGGTAGCAGAATTACTCAATGCCGGTGAGGTGGTTTGTCTATTCCCGGAAGGGGCCATCAGCCGCAACGGTCAGCTGGGTGAGTTTCGGAAGGGCTACGAGCGTGCATGTGAAAAGGCCAATGCGGATGTACTGATCGTACCGTTCTATCTGCGTGGTCTGTGGGGTAGTCAGTTCTCCCGTTCGTCCAGCAAGCTGAAGGAACTGCGCGACTCACCTTTGCACCGTTCTGTAGTCGTCGCCTTTGGCAAGACTTTGCCCAAAGACACGCCTGCCGATGTTCTCAAGCGCCGGATATTCGACCAGACCATTCGCTCTTGGCAGATCTATATGGAAGACCTGCCAACTCTGGCCGATGCCTGGATCGAAACCGTTAAGCGTCGCAGTGGGCAATTGACGATTGCCGACAGCCTCGGCAAGCCAATGAAGGCAGCTCAGGCGCTTGCCGCCAGCAGTGCCATGGCGCGTCGTATCACCAAGCTCAGCCCAGAGCAGAACGTAGGGCTGTTGCTACCGACCAGTGCCGGTGGTGTGCTGGCTAATATGGCAACCCTGCTGGCCGGCAAGACGCTGGTCAATCTCAACTATACGGCAAGTCAGGAGGCCCTCCGCTCAGCACTGGAGCAGGCCGGCATACAAACGGTCTATAGCTCCAAGCGTTTCGTCGAAAAGCTCGAGCAGCGAGGGTTGCCGGTCAAGGCTGTACTGGAAGGGCGCCGTGTTGTCTATCTGGAAGATATGCGACAGGAGTTCAGCAAGACCGAGCTTGCGGCAACCTGGCTGGCGATCCGCCTATTGCCTGTCTGGATGCTGCGGCCGCTGCTGAGTCGAGCGCACAATCCTGAGGCAACCGCGGCCATTCTGTTCTCCAGTGGCAGTGAGGGTGCGCCTAAGGGGGTCATGCTCAGTCATCGTAATATCATGGCGAACCTGAAGCAGACATCCGATGTGCTCAATACTGAGAATGACGACGTTGTCATGGCCTCGCTGCCGCTGTTCCATGCGTTTGGTTTGACGGTTACACAGTTCCTGCCATTGATCGAAGGGCTGCCAATGGTCTGCCATGCGGACCCGACCGATGTCATGGGCATTGCCAAGGCAGTCACGACGTATCGTGCCACTATCATGTGCGGCACATCCACCTTCCTGCGGCTCTTTACCCGTAACCGCAAGGTGCACCCGCTTATGCTGGACAGCTTGCGCATCATCGTCGCAGGGGCCGAAAAGCTCAGTGATGATGTCCGCGAGTCCTTCAAACTCAAATTCAACAAGGAGATTTATGAGGGCTACGGTGCGACTGAAACGGCGCCTGTCGCCTCGGTCAACCTGCCGGACGCCATTGATGTAGCCTATATGCAGGTACAGTGCGGCGGTAAACAGGGCACAGTAGGGATGCCGTTACCTGGTACCAGTCTCAAGATCGTTGATCCAGAAAGCTTTGAAGAGTTACCTACAGGCCAAGAAGGCATGATTCTTATCGGCGGCCCTCAGGTCATGCAGGGCTACCTGAACAATCCTGCCAAAACAGCCAGCGCCATTCATGAACTTGACGGCGTACGTTGGTACGTGACGGGCGATAAGGGACGACTGGACGAGGATGGCTTCCTGACCATCGTGGACCGGTATTCACGGTTTGCGAAAATCGGGGGCGAGATGGTTAGCCTGGGCTCTGTTGAACAGGCTCTCATCAAGCTGATCGACAACCCCGAAATCGAAGTCATGGCTGTCAACGTGCCGGATGCCAAGAAAGGCGAGCGCATAGTGATTCTCCATGAGCAGCCTCTGGACACCGGTGCGCTGGAAAAGCGCATGCTTGAAGCAGGTTATAACCCGCTCATGGTGCCTTCTACCTGGATTCACGTGGATGCGCTGCCTAAGCTAGGCTCCGGCAAGGCAGATATTGCCTCGGCCAAAAAGCTTGCGCTGACTTCCGCCGTGGAGGCCAGTGCTTCTGAGTAAGCTCCGCGTTAACGCTAAGGCCTGCTTATGCAGGCCTTTTGTATTTTAGAGCCTCAATAGCTGTCTATCAGGCTCTAACGTATTCGCCCAACATCATGAGAGCTGTTGATGAACGAAAAAGAACTGATCGCTATTGTTACTCGTGCCATTGATTCAGGTGACCTACCTGATTTCAGCCCCTCGATGACAGGCGCCCTGCTTTTCGAGACCCTGATTGAAGAGTGGGACGTATTGAGCGAGGAAGGTCGAGGCAATTTGATGCTGGTATTGAGCATACTGGCCAAAGAGCTTTCGAGCGAAGCCAAGGCAGAGCGGGAGACACAGAAGATTCTGGATAGGCTGCGCAAGGGCTGAGTATAACCCTTGAGATGGGGGTGGTAACGTTGTGCAAGCGGCATAAATAAGGCATGGATAGGATTGAAAATCATTTTAACTGTCCTCTTCCAATCGTCTTTTCAATTCCTGTCAAAGCCTCCTCTCCTGTTTCTCCTGCCAGCTCCTGATACCACGCCTGTCATACCTATGGCTGGTCTTAACGCAGGTGACGATAGAGTTGGCGCGCTCAATGTAGGCTTTGTCGTACGCTTCCAGTGTTGTTTATATATCGTTGTGCTGTGTCAGTAGCTGAGTCTGGATCCTGGCGTCTTTCATGGCTTGGCAGCCGCCGTAGCAGAGATCAAGAAACGGCGTGGGCTGAGTCTTCCAATAGGGCTAGGCGGCCATTGACAAATGAACGCAGCCTTTGCAGTTCATGGCGAAGGCTAACGGTAGGCCGAAGTGGTTATGCCACTTGGGCCTACCGCTGTTCTGCCTTATGATCGGGCGGAGCTTAATGACTAGCGGACGGTTTGCGACGAAACAGCTTGCTGGCGATGCCGACCACTATCATGACCACTGCACCGGCCAGGATGCCGAATACAATATTGAACAGCGTAGGCGTTAGTACGCCTAGAACAGGGCCTATTGCCGGTACGCCTGCAGCCACGTGTTCCAGGGTTTCAATCAGATGATGAAGAGCCGGGATGCCATGGGTCAGAATGCCACCGCCTACCATGAACATGGCAATCGTTCCGACAACGGATAGCCCCTTCATTAGCATCGGAGCCGCATTCACAAGGCCTCGCCCGATTGCCTGTACAGCCGAGCCGCCGCGCTTGGATAGATACAGCCCAAGATCATCCAGCTTTACGATACCGGCGACCAATCCATAGACGCCAATAGTCATGGCTATGGCAATCAGTGACATGACCACGACTTGTTGCATGAGTGACGCTTCAGCCACGATACCCAGGGTGATGGCAATGATTTCCGCGCTCAGAATGAAGTCTGTTCGAACCGCTCCGCGGATCTTTTCCTTTTCATAGGCCACAAGGTCAATGTTTGGATCAGCGACAGCTTTTACGTGCTCTGAAGAATCGTGACCATGAGAAGGTAAAAACTTATGCGCAAGCTTTTCTGTACCCTCGAAGCAGAGGTACGCACCACCTAGCATCAGGAGCGGTGTTACCAGCCACGGTGCAAAGGCGCTGATCAGCAGCGCAGCGGGGACCAGAATGGCCTTGTTGATCAGTGAGCCTTTTCCTACGGCCCAGACCACAGGCAGCTCTCGCTCTGCCTTGATTCCAGTTACTTGTTGCGCATTGAGTGCAAGGTCATCACCCAATACGCCGGCTGTCTTTTTTGCAGCCACCTTGGACATGACGGAGACATCGTCCAGTACCGTGGCGATGTCATCGAAAAGTGCAAAAAAACTACCTGCTGCCACAATGGTTTCCTTTCAAGTTAGATGTCCTTCCAGCGCGCGACCGGGCGAGGTTCGACTCTGGAGCCTGCTTGATAGCGAAGCGGCACCAGTATAAGGGAGCCGGGCGGTGAAGCTGATCAAGAAACTGAAGTAGGGGAGGCGAGGCTGATTGGGAGAGGTGCGGCCATTCCTGCGTGCGACCTGCTCCCAGCGGGCTGAATAACATCTCGCTGATTAGGAGCTGTTATTCGAGGCGTCCTTCCATATCACCTAACCAGTCGAATACGCCTCTGTCGGTAGGTGCTTTCAGGAATTTCATCAATGCCTTAGCCATCGTTTACCTCTCTTCTTCTCTTGTCTCAATAGACCTGAGTCCCGGAGTGAGTCGAGGTTTCAACAGATGGATGTATAGCATTGTTAAGATGCAACAGAATGTTTCGCCTCTGTTTGCAAAGAGGTAAACCAAGCGTTCTGGCGCAAGGGTTTTTCAAGCGTAAAAGAAAAAGGCCCGCATTTCTGCGAGCCTTTGAATTTGATGGTGCCGGCACCAAGAATCGAACTCGGGACCTACTGATTACAAGTCAGTTGCTCTACCAGCTGAGCTATACCGGCATCAATGGGCGCATTATAACGATTCTAAATCAGTTGTAAACCGGTGAATTTGCTCTATTTTCTTTTTTTTCACTTCGAGCCGGTGTTTGGCGTACCGGAGCGCCGTTTGCCATGTAATAGGAGGCGGTGCTACGGGCCAGAGGCTGACGGCCGCGGATGTGGTCGGCAATCTTTTCGCCAATCATGATGGTGGTGGCGTTGAGGTTGCCAGTAATGATCAGCGGCATAATCGATGCATCCACCACACGCAGGCCTTCAAGGCCATGGACGCGGCCTTGCCCGTCGACAACAGCCATGTCGTCGGTACCCATCTTGTTGGTACAGGAGGGGTGGTAGGCCGTTTCGGCATGCTGGCGCACGAACTCATCCAACTGGGCATCCGTTACGCAATCCGCGCCTGGATTCAGCTCGCGACCGCGATAGGGGTCGAGCGCTGGCTGGTGCATGATCTCGCGGGTGAGACGAATGCTGTCACGGAATTCCTGCCAGTCCTGCTCGGTGCTCATGTAGTTGAAAAGGATGCTGGGATGCTGGCGCGGATCGCGTGATTTCAGGTGAACGCGACCCCGGCTCGGCGAGCGCATGGAGCCCACATGAGCCTGGAAGCCGTGGGCTTCGATGGCATTGCTGCCGTTGTAATTGATAGCGATCGGCAGGAAGTGGTACTGGATGTTCGGCCACTCGAATTCATCGCTGGAGCGGATAAAGCCACCTGCCTCGAAGTGGTTGCTGGCGCCAATGCCGGTGCCCTTGAGCATCCACTCCAGACCGATCTGGGGCTGGTTGTACCACTTCAGCGCCGGATACAGAGAGACCGGCTGCTTACACTCGTACTGCAGGTACATCTCCAGGTGGTCCTGCAGGTTTTGGCCAACCCCGGGCAGATCGTGCACGACGGGGATATCGAACTGACGCAGCAGGTCACTTGCACCTACGCCGGAGCGCTGAAGAATCTGTGGCGAAGCGATGGCGCCTGCACACAGGAGCACTTCACGACTGGCATGCACGGTGGTGATATCGCTGCTGTTGCCTTCCAGGAAAGCAACACCGATGGCGCGCTTGCCACTGAACAGGATGCGGTCCGTGGTGGCATGGGTGATGATGGTCAGGTTGGGGCGACCCTTTGCCTGATCCAGATAGCCACGGGCGGTACTGGCACGTCGGCCATTGGGCGTCACGGTACGGTCCATCGGGCCGAAGCCTTCCTGCTGATAACCATTGAGGTCTTCCGTGCGGGGGTAACCCGCCTGTACACCTGCCTCGATCATGGCTTCAAACAGCGGGTTCACGCCGGGCTTGGAGGTGGTCACGGATACCGGACCGTCACCGCCGTGATAATCGTTCGGGCCGACGTCACGTGTCTCGGCTTTGCGGAAGTAGGGCAGGCAGTCGAGGTATGTCCAGTCCTCCAAACCGTCAAGCTTGGCCCAGCCATCGAAGTCCATAGCGTTACCGCGGATGTAGCACATGCCGTTGATCAGCGAAGAGCCACCCAGGCCCTTGCCGCGGCCGCATTCCATCCGGCGGTTGTTCATGTGTGGTTCGGGGTCAGTCTGGTAAGCCCAGTTGTACTGGGTGCCCTGAAGCGGGTAGGCCAGGGCGGCGGGCATTTGGGTGCGAAAATCGAGGCGATAGTCGGGGCCACCGGCTTCCAGCAGCAGGACGGTGACGTCTTTGTCTTCAGTGAGACGGGTCGCCAGAACGTTACCGGCAGAACCGGCACCGATGATGATGTAATCGAATTCTTTAGCCATGGTGGCACTCCTCCGTAAAGGGCGTCGAGATTGGCTGCGTGACGCAGCGGCTCGCGCGAAAGCGGTGGGTCATGCGCGTCG
Source organism: Pseudomonas sp. JZ114 (assembly GCF_051027705.1). Lineage (NCBI taxonomy): Bacteria > Pseudomonadati > Pseudomonadota > Gammaproteobacteria > Pseudomonadales > Pseudomonadaceae > Pseudomonas > Pseudomonas sp. JZ114. The sequence continues at coordinate 4,017,981 of NZ_CP069256.1, read as the reverse complement.
GCTGACCCACCCTACGGGTAACGGTGATGCGATTCAGAAGATCGAGGCGTAGTCGCCCAGCTCAACTTGTACGGACTTGATGCGGGTGTAGTTGCCGAGGGTGACCAGGCCATTTTCGCGGCCTACGCCGGAGTGCTTGTAACCGCCGACAGGCATCTCGGCCGGAGATTCGCCCCAAGTATTGATCCAGCAGATACCGGCTTCCAGACGATGGATCACACGGTGAGCACGGGCGAGGTCCTTGGTCACAAGACCCGCCGCCAGACCGTATTCGGTGTCGTTGGCGCGGCGGATTACTTCCTCCTCGGTGTCGTACGCCAGAATGCTCATGACCGGACCAAAGATCTCTTCGCGGGCAATGGTCATGTCATCACGGCAGTCTGTGAAGACAGTTGGCGCGACGTAACAGCCGTTGGCGAACTCGCCGGTGGTAACACGCTCACCACCACACAGCAAACGCGCACCTTCGCTGCGGCCATGCTCGATATAACGCAGAACGTTTTCCATATGAGCGGTGCTGACCAGCGGGCCGAAGTTGGTGTTTGGGTCCTGCGGGTCACCCAGACGAACGCGTTGTACACGCTCCAGGATCTTGGTTTCGAAACGTTCTTTGAGCGCGCTGGGCACAAAGACGCGGGTGCCGTTGGTGCATACCTGACCGGTACTGAAAAAGTTGGCCATCATGGCAATATCGGCCGCACGGTCGAGGTCGGCGTCATCGAAAATGATCAGTGGCGACTTGCCGCCTAGCTCCATGGTGACTTCCTTGAGCGTCGAGCCGGCAGCGCTGGCCATAACCTTCTTGCCTGTGGGCACGCCGCCGGTAAAGGAAATCTTCTCGATGCCCGGGTGCTCGGTCAGGGCTACGCCTACTTCGGCGCCAGCACCGTTGAGCACATTGAACACGCCATTGGGCACACCTGCCTCGGTATAAATCTCGGCCAGCTTAAGCGCCGTCAGGGGAGTGACTTCGCTGGGCTTGAAGATCATGGCATTACCGGCGGCCAGGGCTGGGGCGGATTTCCACAGGGCAATCTGGATTGGATAGTTCCAGGCGCCAATGCCTGCGACCACGCCCAGCGGCTCGCGGCGGGTATAGACAAACGAGGTATCGCGCAGCGGGATCTGTTCGCCTTCCAGTGCGGGGATCAGACCCGCGTAATATTCAAGCACGTCGGCACCGGTCACGATGTCCACGGCCTGGGTTTCGGTCAGCGGCTTGCCGGTATCCAGGGTCTCCAGGGCGGCGAGCTCATCGTTACGCTCACGGAGGATATCCACGGCCTTGCGCAGAATGCGGGATCGCTGCATGGCCGCCATGGCGGCCCAGACCTTTTGGCCCTCGGCAGCACTGGCCACGGCGCGATCAACGTCCTCCCGGCTGGCCTGCTGTACGTTGGCGATGACCTCGCCATTGGCCGGATTGATTGCCTGGAAGGTTTTGCCGCTGGTGGCATCGACGTAACCGCCGCCGATATAGAGCTTTTGAGTGTCGAGCTGGGTCATGATGATTCTCTCCCTTTTCAGTCGGCCGCACGGGCGAGCTGCTGGTCTAGATAATCGAAGGCAATGCGCAGCGCTTCGTCGATGTCGAATTCACCACCCGCCAGGGCACCGCGCAGCCACAGACCGTCGATGATTGCGGCCAGACCGCGTGCGGCACGGCGGGCTTCCTGTGCAGGCAGCGCCTTGTGGAATTCACAGCACAGGTTCGAATACAGCCGTGCATCGTTGATGCGTTGCAGGCGGTGCAGGGCCGGCTGATGCATGCTGCTGGCCCAGAAGGCCAGCCAGGTCTTCATGGCCGGACCGTTAACCTGACTGTCGTCGAAGTTGCCTTCGATAATGGCGCGCAGGTGGGCGCGCGGGCTGTTATCAGTCAGCGTGGCGCGACGCTCGCGAACCGCAGTGCGCAACGCTGACATCAAGTGGCGCATGGTCGCTTCGAGCAGGCCATTTTTGTCCTGGAAGTAGTGACTGATGATCCCGTTGGATACACCGGCCTTCTTGGCAATGAGGGCGATGCTCGCCTCGCTCATCCCGACTTCGTCAACCGCTTCCAACGTGGCAGCAATCAGCTGGGAACGACGGATAGGTTGCATGCCGACTTTTGGCATTGCGGTTATCTCCTCGCATTCACGCATCACCTGAGTTGCCTTCAGTCTACTGTTTTTTAATTGAACGATCAATCAATAAAAAGCCCGGGACGTGTGAGTGCTAGCCCTAAGCCTGTGTTTACTAGGCTCGGGACGGCTAAGCCGATCTATGTCAGAGGCATTAAGGCCGCCCGGGTGGGGCGGCCTGTCACGGGTCAGCCGGCCTGGGAAAAGGCGGTCGGGAGAGGAGTCACCTCGGACTCCTCATGGCTTTTCTCCAGGTTTTTACCCAACAGCGCATGATAGAGCTCGGTGTCTCCCAGAATGCCTACCACGCAGCCGTTTTGCTGAAGGATGAGCTTGTTGCCGGTGTGATAGCGGATCTCGAGTGCATCGCGCATCCGAATGCTGGCGTCGACCAGGGTAGGCTGACGCTTGAGCGCTTCGACCGGCTCGCCAGGCGCCCAGCGCTGTACGCTGACACTGTCGCCGCTGCGCCGCAGTGATTTGACGTTGCGTGCATCGCTCAGGCTGGCCCAGTAGTCACGGGTGCTGTCCAGGCAGAGTTCATTGCCTTCGCGGCGGCACTGTTCGATCGGCTTCATGAGGCTATAACCGCATAGCACGTTGAGCGGGTTGGTATGGGCTACGAAGGTTCGTACGTAGTCGTCTGCCGGATTGAGCACGATATCTTCGGGCTTGCCATGCTGGATGATGCGTCCGTCTTTCATGATCGCGATATTGGTGCCGAGCTTGAGCGCTTCATCCAGGTCGTGGCTGACGAATACGATGGTCTTGTTGACCTTGCTCTGTAGGGCGAGCAGCTCGTCCTGCAGTTGTTGGCGGATCAGCGGATCGAGCGCGGAGAAAGGTTCGTCCATCAAGAGAATGTCGGCGTCCATGGCGAGGGCACGGGCCAAACCGACGCGCTGCTGCATGCCGCCTGAAAGGGCGGAGGGCTTGCTGTTGCGCCACTGGGTAAGACCTACCAGCTCCAGCTTTTCATCGATGATTTTCTTGCGCTCGGCCGTGGAGCGGCCCTGCATTTCCAGGCCGAACCCAACATTCTCCGCAACAGTCAGCCAGGGCATAAGGGCAAATTTCTGGAACACCATGGCGATGCGGGAGGTGCGCATTTCCTTCAGGGTTGAGGGCGAGCAATTGGCGATGTCCACTTCGCTGCCATTGTGCTCGATGAGCAGGCGACCGCGGCTGACTGTGTTAAGGCCGTTGATGCAGCGCAGCAGGCTGGACTTGCCTGAGCCGGACAGCCCCATGAGGACACAGATTTCACCTTTCTGGATTTCCAGGCAGGCATTTTCTACGCCCAGTACCTGGCCGGTCTGCTCGAAGATTTCGGATCGGCCAAGGCCTTTGTCCAGCAGCTCGACGGCCTGTTTGGTCTGTTTGCCGAAGATGACGTCGACATTCTCGAAACGGATTGCGCTCATCAGTGTTCTCCTCTGGCATTGGGCTGCTTGCAGACACGGTCGAGCAGAATGGCCAGCAGTACGATGGCCAGGCCCGCTTCGAAGCCTAGGGCGATATCTGCCGTATTCAGAGCGTTCACCACAGGCTTGCCGAGGCCGTCGGCACCTACGAGTGCGGCAATTACTACCATCGAGAGCGACAGCATGATGCATTGCGTGATACCCGCGGCAATGCTGGGCATGGCATGGGGCAGCTCAATCCGTGTCAGGAGTTGCCAGCGGGAACAGCCAAAGGCTTTACCGGCATCCATGAGTTCTTCCGGAACGTCCTGAATGCCCAGGCACGTCAGGCGGATCGGGGCGGCGATCGCAAAGATTACGGTAGAGATCAGGCCGGGTACGACGCCCAGGCCGAACAGGGTCAGCGTGGGGATCAGGTACACGAACGTCGGCACGGTCTGCATCAAGTCCAGCAACGGACGCAATGTGGCGAAGAACCAGGGTTTATGGGCCGCTACGATACCCAGCGGCACGCCAATGGCGATACAGACAAGGGTGGCAAAGATGACTTGAGACAGGGTTTCAATGGTCTCCTGCCAGTATCCCAGGTTAATGATCAAAAGTAGCGAGGCGGCGGCAAACAGCGTGAGGGCAAGGCTGCGTTGAATGAGGTAGACCAACACCACAAGGATCGCGGTCAGGGCCAGGGGGTTGAACCAGAGCAGGGCTCCCGTGGTGCTTGAGATGACGGTAGAAAGGGCATCGGAAATCAGGTCAAAGAATCCCGAGAAGTTCATGATCAGCCAGTCGACAAAATCGGAAATGGCTTGCCCCAGCGGGAGCTTATGGTCGGTAAGGAACATAGATAAAATCCCTGGAGTTGAGTATCAACAATCCAGCGACCTGGATAGCCCGCCTTTAGCGGCCGGGCTGTCCAGGTCGTTGGGGTGGTTACTGCGTGAGCTTGGCCATGACTTCGGAGGCGGGCTTGCCGTCTCGAGTCGTCACCCCGGCCAGCCAGGTGTCCACTACCTGGGCATTTGCCTTCAGCCACGCTTTTGCGGCGGCCTCCGGCGTCTTACCTCCATTGAGTACGTCATCCATGAGCTGGTTCTCCATACCTAGCGAGAAGTTCAGATTGGTCAGCAGCTTGCCGACATTCGGGCATTCCTGGACGTAGCCTTTGCGCACATTGGTGTAAATCGTGGCGCCGCCCAGGTTGGGGCCGAAGTAGTCGTCACCGCCTCCCAGATACTTCATCTTGAATCGGGTATTCATGGGGTGCGGTTCCCAGCCCAGGAAGACGACCCACTGCTTACGACGCTCGGCGCGCTGAACCTGGGAGAGCATGCCCGCTTCGCTGGACTCGACCATCTTGAACTTGCCCAGGTCGAACGCATTTTTGTCGATCATGCTCTGAATCAGGCGATTGCCGTCATTACCCGGCTCGATGCCATAGATCTTGCCGCCGAATTTGTCGGCATTCTTGACGATATCGGCAAAGGTCTTCACACCGGCGTCGTACACGTATTCCGGGACTGCCAGGGTGTATTTGGCCCCTTCGAGGTTGGCGCGCAGGGTTTCGACACTGCCGTTGTCGCTGTAGGGCTTGATATCGGCCGCCATGCTCGGCATCCAGTTACCCAGAAAGACATCGATATCCTTGTTTTGCATCGACTTGTAAGTCACAGGAACGGAGATCATGTTGGTCTTGGTCTTGTAGCCCAGCGACTGCAGGATTTCGGACGTTACGGCGGTAGTGACGGTAATGTCGGTCCAGCCGACATCGGCAAAGCGAACGGTGGCGCAGGACTCGGGCTCGGCCGCCTGGGCCATAAGCGGGGCGCCTAAGCTCAGGGCCAGTAGTAACGCATTGCAACCTTTCATGGTGAATGTCTCCTTCCTGATGCTGCCGCGCATGCATAAGGCGCAGGGCAGCAAATCGTGGCAGACGGGCGTGGTTCGGCAAGGGTCAGGCCGATGTACTCCGCTGCGTGATGGGTTATCTGTAACCGATCGTTCATCAACCGCCTACCAGTCACGTCGCATCCAGTGCAGGCGGCGTCGTAACCAGAGGTCGAGGCGTCGTAGCCAGCACAGTTGTGCCGTATGGCAGGCCCTGACCGCGGCAATTTCATGATCGGAGTGTTCGTTAAAACAACGGGTGAAACAGGGCGGCCGGAAAGGGCCGTGCCTGAGGCGGCGGAAAGCGGTCCAGAGGTAAGGACTTTCGCCTTCTGGGTGACCTCACGAATGAGAGAGAATCCATTCATTAAGGGAGAGGATCTACCGGTAAGAGGCAGGGCACCTGAGCGGCCTGCCTGATAAACCCAGGTTTCACGCATCAAAGCGCGAGCGCTTCCCTGTAACCAAGGGAGCATGCCTGGACATTTCCGGTTTCTAACGGGAAAGCGACGGCGACCTCTGCCCTGGAATTGGCGCAAAGGTAAAGCGAGAAGGTGCCCGGTTCGGTGCCGAGTAGTTTTATCGTTCTAATAGCCATGGCAGCCAAGCTGTCTGGTTCATCCAGTTTCATCGAGCCGGCAAGCCGTGCTCGAAACAGAGATAGCGTCTTGCGAGATGGCCGGTCGCCATGCTCAGTCATTCAGGTTACCCAACATCCAGGCAGCCGACAATGTTGCAACCTGTTGCTGCGCCTGTTATGTCCCAAACGCTGTTTTTGCCTCTACGTGTACAGGCTAAAGACATGCAGACCATGGCCTATAGGGGCTGTAGGCGATAGGACAGTTAATAGTCCTTTTTATTGATTACCGGGGCGGCCTAAAAGGAATAGATATGCTTTTTGAGGGGGATTTCACGTTAAGTAATGAGCGTCACCGCAATGCGATCCGTGGGTAATTAGTGAGCCTGAACTGAATTTGCACACGCCGGGAAAGCTTTGCCACCTTTTGGCGCATCTTTGTGCAGGGGACTGCTTGGCAGAAAGCGAAAATTCGATCTGCCCTTTGTTACTGTAGAAATCTTTTTCCACACAAGCCAGCTCTGCGAGTTGCTACGGATTTGCACACGGACACAGCCTGCCATGACCCATCGGTCACTGATGGCCTTTGGCACTACCAGCCTCGGAACCGCTTTGCCAAGCATTTTCTTTCTTTTTAATTGAATGGCTGTTCAAGGTAGGCATGACATTTGCGAAGCCTCTATCCAAGGTCATACGGCCTGGCGATGTTACATCCCGTGACAACGGGTGATTCCGTCAGCAGCTGGACACGACTCACGACGATAAAAAGAGCCTCGATGAGGCCATACCGGGCTTAGCGTGAAGAGGGCGTTCCAATGTCATTGAATCAAAGTCAGCCACAACACCGTGTTCCGCAATCCATCGGGTTCCTGCTGCTGGACAACTTCACCCTGATCTCACTGGCGTCGGCGATAGAGCCACTGCGGATGGCCAATCAGCTGTCGGGTCGTGAGCTGTTCCGCTGGTCTACGCTCAGCCTGGATGGCCGTCCGGTCCAGGCCAGTGACGGCCTGCAAATTACTCCGGACAGTGCTGTCGCGGCTGCACCGGCCATGGACATGGTCATCGTGTGTGGCGGTGTGGGCATTCAGCGAAGCGTCATGCGGGAACATGTGAGCTGGCTGCAGGCGCAGGCACGGCAGGGCCGCAAGCTGGGCGCTGTCTGCACGGGCAGTTGGGCGCTGGCCAAGGCCGGGCTGCTCGATGGTTACGAGTGCAGCGTGCATTGGGAGATGCTGGCCTCCATGCAGGAAGCCTTCCCGCGTGTATCACTGACGACGCGGCTATTCTCCATCGACCGTAACCGCTTCACGTCATCGGGGGGTACGGCTCCCATGGACATGATGCTGCACCTGATCGGCCGTGAGCACGGTCGCGAATTGTGCGCCGCGATTTCTGAAATGTTCATCTATGAACGTATCCGCAACGAGCAGGATCATCAGCGTGTGCCGCTCAAACATATGCTGGGCACCAATCAACCCAAGCTGCAGGAAATCGTCGCGCTGATGGAGGCCAACCTGGAGGAGCCCATTGACCTCGACGAGCTGGCCGTCTACGTGAATGTGTCGCGTCGCCAGCTGGAGCGCTTATTCCAGAAATACCTGCACTGTTCGCCGTCGCGCTATTACCTGAAACTGCGCCTGATTCGAGCCAGACAACTGCTCAAACAGACCACCATGTCCATCATCGAAGTGGCATCGGTATGCGGATTCGTTTCCACGCCGCACTTCTCGAAGTGTTACCGGGAGTATTTTGGGATTCCCCCGCGTGATGAGCGGCAGGGCGTATCGATGGGGCAGCCTGTGATGCTGGTGCCGGTTCCGCAGGAGTTGGCCTTACTCCCGACATCCTCGGCCCTGGCCGCGCTCAGTCAGGCGCAAGGAGAATCGACGTTTGCCAGCGTAAGGCTTGGCTGATAGACGTGCTGCCCTGGCCTAGCGATGCTGGGCCAGGGCAGGTAGCAGCTGACGAGCAATAGCTTCGCGAACGGACGGTAATAGTGTCGCATGACCTGACAGGAGTTCTTCGACCAGACGCCGCAGGGCTGTGACCCGTTCCGGGTTCAGCCCGCATAGCGCCTGCTGGCAGGCTTGCTCGGGCGTAGTACCCGACGGTACGGCGATACCCAGTGCAATCAGGCGGTCCCTGAAGTCGTCCTGGTCGATTAGGTCTGCATGCATCATGACGAATCCTCCGTTAAGTCCCGTACCGATTCTTGGCAGCGGTCAATGGCAAGGCAAGTGCACAAGACGGTACTGGATACGCGCAGGTCGCTTTCCGGCAAGCAGAGCGCCTGATGGTTACTTGTCTGTAATAAAACGAAAGTCTAATGGCGTCAGGGAGGGGCAATATGTCACAGGGTAGTTTTGGGAAGGTGCTGCTAAAGTAGCGCTTCTTGTCGGGTTGAGCGGCTTAGCTCCTCGAATTTCCGGGAAAAGCGCCCTTACGCTTGGTCTGGACGAAACACACTGAGGCCCAACAGGGCATTTTAACCCCGCGTGCTTGCTAAGGCACTGCGGGGTTTTTTTTCGACATTTTTTCGCTTTTCCGTCTTTCGTCTGCAACTGGAGCGTTCTGCTCCAGGCGTCTGCCCGGCTTTTGGCTGGCGCTAGAGGCATGGGGTGGCCAGCCGTTACTGCCTGTTGAACGCGCATTGACGCTTCTGGTAATCCCCCTGTCGTTTTTACGCGATAGCGCAGAAAACCTGAGGGATATGCTCCTTTCAAAGCGTCGGCACATGATCCGGCGTCGCGAAACCTGGGAGCTGCCCTGATGAATGCCACTGAACTGCACGCCGACAGCATCGTTATCGACGGGCTGATCATCGCCAAATGGAACCGTGAGCTCTTTGAGGACATGCGCAAGGGAGGGCTGACGGCAGCCAACTGCACCGTGTCGGTCTGGGAAGGCTTCAAGGCGACCGTGGACAACATCGCGGCGCAAAAGAAGCTGATGCGCGAAAACAGTGACCTGGTCATGCCGGTCTACACCACCGCTGACATCCGTAAGGCCAAGTCTCAAGGCAAGACCGGCATCATCTTCGGCTTTCAGAATGCCCATGCCTTTGAGGATCAGCTCGGCTACGTAGAGATCTTCAAGCAGCTGGGCGTAGGCATCGTGCAGATGTGCTACAACACCCAGAACTTGGTAGGCACAGGTTGCTATGAGCGCGACGGCGGTCTGTCCGGTTTTGGCCGCGAGGTCGTTGCCGAAATGAACCGCGTCGGCATCATGTGCGACCTGTCCCATGTCGGCAGCAAGACCTCTGAAGAAGTCATTCTCGAATCCCAAAAGCCGGTCTGTTATTCCCACTGCCTACCGTCCGGCCTGAAGGAGCATCCACGCAACAAGTCCGACGAAGAGCTTAAGTTCATCGCCGATCATGGTGGTTTCGTGGGCGTTACGATGTTTGCGCCGTTCCTGGCCAAGGGCATCGAATCCACTATCGATGATTATGCCGAAGCCATTGAGTACGTGATGAATATCGTTGGCGAAGACGCCATCGGCATTGGTACCGACTTTACCCAAGGCCACGGCCAGGACTTCTTCGAATACCTCACCCATGACAAGGGTTACGCCCGTCGATTAACCAACTTCGGCAAGATCGTAAATCCCCTGGGCATCCGCACCGTAGGCGAATTTCCCAACCTGACCGAGACGCTGCTCAAGCGAGGCATGTCCGAGCGCACTGTGCGCAAGGTCATGGGCGAGAACTGGGTAAGGGTACTCAGCGAGGTGTGGGGCGAGTAAGTCATTTCATTTCTTGAAGATCCGCGGCTGGATCCTGCCATGACCTGATTCAGCCTGCACTGATCTTCGACGATCACCGGTAGGGTGGATCAACCGTACCGCGGCGTAGCCCACCCTACACAAGCACATTCGTTTGGAGTTTCACCATGGCCACACATGCTCCCGAAATGCCAATCCAGGTCGACGACGAAACCGGCGTCTGGACCACCGATGCACTGCCCATGCTGTATGTACCGCGTCACTTCTTCGTCAATAACCACATGGGGATCGAAGAGGTGCTCGGTGCAGAGAAGTATGCCGAGATTCTTTACAAGGCTGGCTACAAGTCCGCCTGGCACTGGTGCGAGAAAGAGGCCGAGTGCCATGGACTGGTTGGCGTCGAGGTGTATGAGCACTACATGAAGCGCCTCTCCCAGCGCGGCTGGGGACTCTTCGATATCGAGCAGATCGACGTGGATGCCGGTACGGCCCAGGTTCGGCTGCGGCACTCCGCCTTCGTTTACGTGTACGGCAAGGTTAATCGCAAGGTGGATTACATGTTTACCGGCTGGTTTGCCGGGGCCATGGACCAGATCCTTGCCGCCAGAGGCAGCGCGGTCCGTACCGTGGCCGAGCAGGTGTACAGCGGGGCGGAAGAGGGCCATGACGACGGCCTTTTCGTGGTGAAGCCGCTGTAACGGCGCAATGAACGATAACAAGACCGACCGTGCGTAATTCGCTGAGATGAGGTGCCGTGATGGCCTTTGAAGCAATGTTCCAACCAATCCAGATCGGCAAGCTGACGATTCGCAACCGCGTACTCAGCACGGCGCACGCCGAGGTGTATGCCACTGATGGCGGCATGACGACCGAACGGTACGTCAAATATTACGAAGAAAAAGCCAAGGGCGGCATTGGCCTTGCCATTTGCGGCGGTTCCTCAGTCGTGGCGATCGATAGTCCACAGCACTGGTGGAGTTCGGTAAACCTTGCTACCGACCGCATCATTCCGCATTTTCAGAACCTGGCGGATGCCATGCACAAGCACGGCGCCAAGATCATGATCCAGATTACCCACATGGGTCGCCGTTCCCGTTGGGACGGTGGTCACTGGCCAACCCTGATGTCGCCGTCCGGTATCCGCGAGCCTGTGCATCGCGCTACCTGTAAGACCATCGAGCCGGAGGAAATCTGGCGGATAATTGGTAATTTTGCCCAGGCCGCGCGCCGGGCGAAGGCGGGTGGCTTGGATGGTGTAGAGCTGTCTGCTGTGCACCAGCACATGATCGATCAGTTCTGGTCGCCCCGTGTGAACAAGCGTACCGATGAATGGGGCGGCAGCTTCGAGAACCGTATGCGCTTTGGCCTGGAAGTGCTCAAGGCTGTACGGGCCGAGGTCGGCGATGATTTCTGTGTCGGCATGCGGATCTGTGGTGATGAATTCCACCCGGACGGCCTGACCCATGACGATATGAAACAGATCGCCAAGTATTACAACGACACCGGCATGGTGGATTTCTTTGGCGTGATCGGCTCTGGCTGCGACACCCACAATACCTTGGCCAACGTGATTCCCAACATGACCTACCCGCCGGAGCCGTTCCTGCATCTGGCGGCCGGTATCAAGGATGTGGTCAGCGTGCCCGTACTGCATGCGCAGAACATCAAGGATCCGAACCAGGCGACACGCATCCTTGAGGGCGGTTACGTGGACATGGTCGGTATGACCCGTGCCCACATCGCCGATCCGCATCTGATCGCCAAGATCAAGATGGGACAGGTGGACCAGATTCGCCAGTGTGTTGGCGCCAACTACTGCATCGACCGTCAATACCAGGGGTTGGACGTGCTGTGCATTCAGAACGCCGCAACCAGTCGTGAATATATGGGGGTTCCGCACATCATCGAGAAATCCACCGGGCCCAAGCGCAAGGTAGTCGTTGTCGGCGGCGGCCCGGCGGGAATGGAAGCGGCCCGCGTCTCGGCTGAGCGGGGGCATGACGTGACCCTGTTCGAAAAGCAGGAGCAGCTGGGTGGGCAGATTACTCTCGCGGCCCGGGCACCTCAGCGCGACCAGATCGCGGGTATCACGCGGTGGTATCAACTGGAGCTGGCTCGCCTGAATATCGACCTGCGGCTGGGGACGGCGGCTGATCCTGACACGATCATGGATCTGCGTCCGGACATCGTTGTGCTGGCCAATGGCGGTCATCCATTCATGGAGCAGAACGAGCATTGGGGCGCGGCCGAAGGCCTGGTCGTCAGCAGCTGGGACATTCTTTCCGGTAAGGTCGAGCCGGGCAAAAACGTGCTGGTCTACGACACCATTTGCGAATTTTCCGGGATGTCGGCGGCTGATTATCTGGCCGATAAAGGCGCACAGGTGGAAATCGTCACCGATGACATCAAACCGGGCGTAGCCATTGGCGGGACCACGTTCCCGACCTACTACCGCAGCCTCTACCCGAAGGAGGTGATCATGACCGGCGATCTCATGCTGGAAAAGGTGTATCCCGAGGGCGACAAGAAGATTGCCGTACTGGAAAACGAATACACCGGCGCCAAGGAGGAGCGGGTGGTCGATCAGATCGTCATCGAGAACGGCGTGCGACCGGACGAGACCTTGTACTACGCGCTGAAGGACGGTTCGCGTAACAAGGGCCAGATCGATATCGAGGCCTTGTTCGCTATCGAGCCACAACCCGCCTTGAATGAGCAGGGTAGCGGTTATCTCCTGTATCGCATCGGGGACTGCGTGGCGCAGCGCAACACCCACGCCGCAATCTACGACGCATTGCGGCTGTGCAAGGACTTTTAAGTACGCGCCTTTGCGAACCGCAGGGTGGGTTAGCTGCAGAGCAGTCTGACCCACCACGAGGGCTACCCGCGGTTTAGGTACCGCCTGACATGTTGAGGATGGGTAATGCCTCTGGCTCACCTCTCCTACGAGGCTCCGGTATGTTAGATATCCTTATTCCCGTTCTGCTCTTTACGGCCCTGGCACTGGCTGCGATCGGTGCTTTTCGACGCGTCCGGCTCTGGCGGCAGGGCCGGCCCGCCCATGTCGACCTGATTCGGGGTCTGCTGGCCATGCCGCGGCGCTATCTGGTGGACTTGCACCATGTGGTCGAGCGGGATCGCTATATGTCGCGAACCCATGTGGCCACCGCAGGCGGCTTCGTTCTGGCCGCCGTGCTGGCTGTACTGGTTCATGGATTTGGCCTGCATAACCGTGTTCTGGGTTGGGCGCTATTGGCGGCCACCGCTTGCATGTTCACGGGTGCCTTGTTCGTGGCCAAGCGTCGCCGCAACCCACCGGCACGCCTGTCCAAAGGGCCATGGATGCGCTTGCCCAAAAGCCTACTGATGTTTTCCGCGAGCTTTTTCATTGCTACGCTGCCCGTAGCGGGCGTACTCCTGGAAAATTTTGGCGGCTGGATACTGGCGGCTGTGCTGGCCGTAGGCGTGGCTTGGGGCGTGTCGGAACTATTCTTCGGCATGACCTGGGGCGGTCCGATGAAACATGCCTTTGCCGGTGCCTTGCATCTGGCTTTTCACCGCCGTCCCGAGCGCTTTCGTACGCCGTTCAATGCCAGCGCGGCGCGATCCAGTGGCTTGAAGGCCCTGGACCTGAATGACCCTGCTGCACCGCTGGGTGTGGAGAAACCCAAGGACTTTACGTGGAATCAGCTGCTGGGCTTTGACGCCTGTGTGCAGTGCGGGCGCTGCGAGGCCATGTGCCCCGCCTATGCGGCCGGTCAGCCGCTCAACCCGAAAAAGCTGATCCAGGACATGGTTATCGGCATGGCGGGTGGCACCGACGCGCGTTATTTCGGCTCGCCTTATCCCGGGAAGCCAATTGGTGAGCACGGCGGCAATGCCCATTCGCCCATTGTTTCATTTGAAGGCAAGTCGCTGGTCGATGCCGAGACGCTATGGTCCTGCACCACCTGTCGGGCCTGTGTGGAAGAGTGCCCGATGATGATCGAGCACGTCGATGCCATCGTCGATATGCGTCGCCATCTGACCCTGGAGAAAGGGGCAACCCCCAACAAGGGCGCTGAGGTGCTCGATAATCTAATCGCAACGGATAACCCCAACGGCTTCAACCCGGTCAACCGGATGAACTGGGCTGCGGACCTTGATCTGCCGCTGATCGCCAACCAGCAGCGCGTCGATGTGCTGTTCTGGGTGGGTGATGGTGCGTTCGACATGCGCAACCAGCGGACCCTCAGGGCTTTCGTCAAGATTCTCAAGGCTGCCAAGGTTGATTTCGCTGTGCTGGGGCTGGAGGAGCGCGACAGCGGTGACGTGGCGCGACGCCTGGGGGACGAGGCGACCTTTCAGCAATTGGCCAGGCGCAATATCGCCACGCTGTCGCGGTACCGCTTCAACCGGATCGTGACATGCGACCCGCATAGCTTTCACGTGCTGAGAAACGAATACGGCGCGCTGGGCGGGGCTTATACGGTCCTGCATCACAGCACCTTTCTGGCAGAGCTGCTGGACGCTCAGGCGCTTCATCTCGGGCAGCACAAGGGGGGCAGCGTGACCTACCACGACCCCTGCTATCTGGGTCGATACAACGGAGAGTACGAGGCGCCTCGCAAGGTACTCAAGGCCATCGGGATTGAGGTCAAGGAAATGGAGCGCTCCGGCTTCCGGGCTCGCTGCTGTGGCGGTGGAGGAGGCGCGCCGATTACCGATATTCCCGGCACGCAGCGGATTCCCGACATGCGCATGGCCGATATCAAGACGACTGGAGCGGAGGTTGTCGCTGTGGGATGCCCTCAATGTACCGCCATGCTGGAGGGGGTAGTCGCGCCCCGTCCAGAGGTAAAGGACATTGCCGAGCTGGTCGCCGAAGTTGTAATCGAGGCACCCGCCGTGCTGGTAAAGCAACCAATCACGCCCAGGCGTGAAGCGGTGGAGATCTCCTGATGAACGCATCCTGTATTACCCGATTGGCCATGAGCGCCGCGATACCCACTCAGGCACGGACGTTTTTCAAAGGAGCAGGGCATGACTGACATCATCCGCCGTGATCCGCATGCCGAATGGATCGCCCGTAACCGGCTTCATCCCCTGCACGCTTTGATGCAGGCGAGTACGCGCGATGAGCAGCCTCGCTGGATGGGCCCCAACGGCATCATTCGCAAGAATCCCCACGCAGCTCTGGGCTTCAAGGGGCCTAGCGGCTTGCGCCGTATCGATCGCAGTGGCGCTCAGCAGGGCAACGGGGTTCGTCGGCTGGGTGAGGCCCAGGAGGTGCTACTGCCGTTGCATCGGGTCGAAGAGCCCGCCTTCATTATTGCCGTAGTGCCCGATCTGATAGGGGGACGGCTTTCCAGTCACGACCGCGATCTGCTCGGCCTGGCGCGACAGCTGGCAGGCTCAACAGGGGCAGTGTTGGCCATTGTCTTTGGCGAGCACAAGGAGTCTGGCTTCGATAAGGCAGGCGTTGACCGGCTATTGCAATTGAGCGGTCATGAATACACGGGATACTCGCCTGAACAGCGCGTGCTGGCGCTGCGTGCAGTAGAGAGCCAGTTCTTGCCACGTCACTGGTTGTTGCCGGACAGCCGTACCGGTGGTGGCGAGTTGGGTCGTCGTTTCGCTGCTACGCTACATGAGCGGCCTGCCACACGTGTCTGGCAGATAAAGGATGGCCTATGTACCGGCCGTGCCGGCGCAGGCAGCGAAGATCTGACGCGTCCTGTCCCCAGGGTAGTGTTGGCCTGCGCCGAGTGTGCGGAGCCGGTCAGTGAAACACGACATGAGGCTCGTACGGTCACGCTGGCTGACGGCAATCAGTTGCGAGCGCTTGTGCGTATCGAGGACATGGGAGCCGTGGCCGTCGATCCGGCGCTTGTTCCCATGGCCGAGGCGGAATTCATCCTGTCCGGTGGCAATGGCGTTCAGGACTGGGATCTCTTCCATCGGGCAGCCCGGGCGCTTGGGGCAACAGAAGGGGCTTCGCGGGTGGCGGTAGACGACGGGCATATGCCACGTCACCGGCAGGTAGGCGCTACGGGGACCTGGGTAACGGCACGGGTCTACCTGGCCGTCGGGATTTCCGGCGCGGTACAGCACTTACAGGGCATAGGTGCCTGCGACAAGGTCATTGCCATTAACCTCAATCCGGGGTGCGACATGATCAAGCGGGCAGACCTGTCAGTCATTGCAGATTCGAACGCCGTGCTGGAAGCCCTGATCGATCTGGTCGAGGCCTACCGCCGCGGTGAGCAGAGGGAAGCGGCCTGAAGCGGTCGTCCGCAGGACTACCGCTTCAGCAACGCAACGTGAGTCTTGATGGAGGTAAACGGTATGTCCGACGGCCAATTGAATGTGATTACGCTGGTATCGGTGGGGTCGCATCCCATGTCGGCCCGCGCCCGCCGCGCAGAGCAGGATGCCCGAGCGGTCGAGCTGGGGCTGCATCTGGCGGGTGATCGACTCACGGTACTGCATGCCGGTAATCCCTACGAGGAGTCGCTGCGCGCCTACCTGGGTATGGGATTGCCTGCCCTGCATGTCCTGGAGCAGCCCAAGGGCGCCGATGCTCTACCGGTGCTGGTGGAATACCTTCGGGAGGCTCAGGTCCAGGTTGTATTGACCGGCACTCAAGCCGAGACCGGGGAAGGGTCGGGCATGCTGCCCTATCTTCTGGCCGAATCGCTGGGTTGGCCCCTGGTAGTTGGGCTGGCAGACGTTGAATCGGTAGACGCCGGACATGCCCAGGTACTGCAAGCCCTGCCGCGCGGACAAAGGCGACGGCTAAGGGTACGCCTGCCTTTTGTCGCCAGTGTGGACAACGCAGCGCCAGCCGCCCGTCAAAGCGCCTTTGGGCCCGCAAGGCGTGGAGAGATCAAGGTTGAAGACGTGGATATCGTCGATGACCTCCTGTGGCAAGAGGCTGTCTTGCAGCCGGCTCGTCCACGGCCGAAGCGGCTGAAAGTCATCAAGGCCAAGACGGCTGCCGATCGTTTTCGCGCCGCCACGGCCAAGGCAACAGGAGATGGCGGTCAGATCCTGAGAGATGTCACCCCGCAGGCGGGCGCAGAAGCCATTTTCAAGGTCCTGCGTGAGGAAGGCGTCGTTCGGTAGGACGACTTTCATATCTCATGTCGGCTTCCGGCTTGCTGGAGGCTTTTGGGTGCCTGTCTTTTTATCCCTTCAAGCCCACAAATTGTGTGCACGAGCCTGTGGATAATCTGTTGGATAATTATTCGACCCTAGTAACCATGCGGCTTTAACTAAGGTGATCACTTTTTGATCAAAACAACAGGTGCGGCTTTTCCTGTAATCACAACAACTTGTGGATAAGTTTGTGAGTAATATGTTTGGAAGAGGCTGTAAGCCTTGATTTTAAAGGGATAGAGGCAACTACTGTATTGTTGATCAGTGTTGACAAAGCTAATGAGCCCTCTATTTCAGCACTGTATGAAGAGCATGCGCTTCATTGAGTTATCCACCCGATATAAAGCTAAAAATGCCCTGAAAAGGTGAATGAACCGTGGGAAGAGCTGTGGATAAGCTGTTGCTGAGGGTTGGTTAACTCATCTGTCAATGACTTGGATGAAAAAACTCTGTCATCCACAAAGGCCATTATTAAGCCATTACAGGCCAGTTATGAGACGGTTTAGCCTTTTATTCAGGCAGAGCCATCCAAAGGACTTGCTCGTTCAAGCCATGCCAGCCGCTTTCCCACAATTACTGTGCGTCTGGCTGTGGACAGCATGTTCGTTAATGCCGCCAAGCCTTATGCCATGCAGGGTCCAGACAGTTGCTCATTTATTGATCAATCAATTCAAGATCGATTTTTCTACTCACTATTACTGTGGTTTCGCTTGTGGATACAGTGTTCATGATTGCCTGGAGGCCACGACATACAAGGCCTCCAGAGGATTGATCGTTTTTTGAGCAGTTTTGTTAGTCAGCGAAGCTTGATGGTAATGGCCTGAATAGAGTCGTTGAGCTCGAAGCGTGTTTCCTCAAACGTGGCCTTACGCATCTTCAGTGGAGGGTTCTGGCTGTAGCCATACTGCTCAGTTGGCATCCCGATAAAGTTCGTATCGAGCTTCTGATTGCCGTTGGCATCTCGAATGACCGATACCGCATAGGTGCCGGGCTTCAGGTTCTTGAAGGTATGCTGCACCGTGGTCCCTGTAACTGGGATATGGGCGGATGCCTCCAACGGTTTGTCGTTATCCCACGCGTCGGCCGAAGCGAATACGGCTACCAGCAATTCACCTTTGGCCTCCTCGATATCGGTAAAGGTCACGTTGAGATCAGCAGCATGGGCATGGCCCAGTGTCCAGATAAGGCCGAAAACGCAGAGGGGCAAGCGCTTCATGCAAGCTCCGTTGTAGGGTGAGAAACAAGGGTGTAAGTGATAGCGTCGAGGCGTTCGAAAAGATAGTCGGGCCCGGCTCTGCGTAATGCCTCTGGGCTGGCATACCCCCAGCTGACCGCACCGCAGGCAATACCTGTCTTGCGTGCCGCCTGAATATCCCGCAATTCATCGCCAATGCAGATCGTGGCATCGGGCGAGACATTACAATGGGCGACTACCTGTTTAAGGCGTGAGCTTTTACCGAGCAGGGGCGCGTTACACTCGACATGGTCCAGATAGCGAGCCGACTGGCCAAGAATGCACTCGACATTTTCAAGTGAATTGGACGTGACCAGCGCCAACTGTATTCCGGCCTGATGCAGGGTCTCCAGCATGGCGGGTACGCCCTCGAAAGGGTGTATGGTATGGCCGCCGTGCGCCATCAGGCGTTGAAAGTGGTGCGCGACACGTGGGATTTTCCACAGTGGAATATCAAAGTAACGCAGCAGCTGGCGGGTATCGTAGCTGCGGATGCGATCAAAGTCGGCTGGGTCGTACCGGTTGAAGCGATGTGCCTGAGCCAGTGTGTCGAGCGACTCGAGAAAGAATGGAAAACTGTCGGCCAGGGTGCCATCAAAGTCGAAAATGACGAGTTGGTAGCGCATGGGCAGGGCGGCTGGCCGTGATAGGAAGAGAAGAGAGAGAGTAGCCGGGGCGGACGCCTGCGACAAATACAACCGGTGCCAAGTGTGATGGCACCGGTTGTATCAGGGTTACAGCGAGAAGCGACGCACCAGGCCGTTGAGGTCTACGGCAAGGCGGGCAAGCTCCTGGATGGCAACGCTGGTCTGCTGTGCACCGGCTGCCGTTTGTACCGACAAGTCACGAATGCTGACCAGGCTGCGGTCCACTTCACGGGCGACCTGAGCCTGCTGCTCGGAGGCGCTGGCAATCAGCAGGTTACGGTCGTTGATGTCGGCCACATTCGACGTGATGGTCGACAGGGCTTCGCCGGCCGCGTTGGCTTTTTCCAGCGTGCTACGTGCACGCTCGGCGCTGCTCTGAAGCGCTTGTACGGTTTGGCCGGTCCCCTGCTGGATGCTACCGATCATGGATTCGATTTCACGGGTCGATTCCCCGGTACGGTGTGCCAGGGCACGGACTTCATCGGCCACGACGGCAAAGCCACGGCCAGCATCACCTGCACGGGCGGCTTCAATAGCGGCGTTGAGCGCCAGCAGGTTGGTCTGCTCAGCCACAGCGCGGATCACATCCAGGACCTTGCTGATATTAAGGGCCTGCTCGGCAAGCTCCTCGGCACTCTGGGAGGCACCCAGGACATCGGTGGTCAGGGCTTGGATAGAATTGATAGCCTCGGTCAGTTGAGTACGGCCTTGTGCAGCAGACTGGCTGGCAGCTCGGGAAGCTTCTGACGTCGAAACGGCATTGCCAGCAACATCTTCTACCGCAGCGGTCATCTCGTTCACAGCGGTGGCGGCTTGCTCGATCTCATCGTTCTGGCGCTGCAAGCCGCGAGTGCTTTCGCTCATGACCGCATTCATTTCTTCCGAAGCACTGGAAAGCTGATGGGCAGAATCATTGATTTGACCAATCGTGGAGCGCAAATTGCCCTGCATGGTAGAAAGGGCGCCAAGCAGTTCAGCCGCTTCATCCTGACCTTTTACCGTAATGGCTTGGCTCAAGTCGCCCCCAGCGATGTGCTTGGCAACCTGGACGGCTTGGCGAATAGGCGCAACGATGCTGCTAATCATGATCCAGGCCAACACACCTGTAATGACAAGCGCTGACAGAATCACGAGAACTGATACCCACTGTACATGCCCATACAGAGTGCTAGCCACAGTGCCGGATTTATCTGCTTCGTCGAGATTATATTGCTGCGCTTTTAATAGGCTTCCGGCGAGGTTACGACCCGTCGTTATCATGTTATCCGCCACAAATTGACGCGCCTGCTCAATTTGCTGTTGTGCAACCAGCCTTTGAATAGTGGCAACACCCGTCATGTAGTCCCTGTAGTGAACCTGGACCTCATTGAACAACTGCCGGTCTTCTTCAAGGAAAATGGTTTTTTCATAGGCGGCTAACTGAGCTTGCACATCGGTAGCCAGTTTTTCGATCAGAACGTTTGATGTTTTTAAGATGGCCGGATCGTCATCGGTAACGAGCCGCAGGGCTTCAAGGCGAATGGTGCCGATATTGATGGCTATCTTATCGACACTCGCCAAGCCGGGTAGCCAACTCTGCTCGATTTCGCTCCCCGCTTCGCGAATCTTGGATAGTTGGGTCAAATTGAACGTACCCAATGCCAGCAGGAGCGCCGCGATGACACCAAAGCAGAGCAACGTCCGATGGGCGATTTTTAGATTTCTCATAACAAGCTCTCCTGACAGGCACAAACTAGCTATGCACCCAGGCAGTGGGATAAAGGGTTATGACGAAATATCGGAGCGTTCTGTTATTTCTGGAGGTTTAGATGATCGATGGTCGACATTAAGTTGCAACAAAAGATGAATCGGTTCACCTGCTCTTGGCCGAGCCTTCAAAACCGATAAGACGTGAACGACTGAGGCCCATAATTTTCCTGACAGCAACTTTCATATAACGATATGGGCGTTTTACAGATGACTTCAGAATATTTAGTCAGACAGTCAAACTGTCTATTGCGTTGCGAGTTCCGGCGGCGGCGTTCTATGGTCGTGCAGAGCCCCCTATCAGGCACAGTGGTTGCGTACACAAAAGGCTATTAACGCAAGCAGTTATCAAACATAGCGTCTTTCCCAGCCCAATTTCGAACGCAGTGCTTTGGCCATTTACAACAAGCCAGACGGGCAAGAGCACTATCTCGCTTTGCTGAATATGTTTGAAGAAGGTGCCGGAGGTACCCGGCACCTTGTAGGGTTACAGCGAGAAGCGACGTACCAGACCACTGAGGTCTACCGCCAGGCGAGAAAGCTCCTGCGTGGCAACGCTGGTCTGCTGTGCACCGGCTGCCGTTTGCACAGACAAGTCACGGATGCTGACCAGGCTGCGGTCCACTTCACGGGCGACCTGAGCCTGCTGCTCGGAGGCGCTGGCAATCAGCAGGTTACGGTCGTTGATGTCGGCCACATTCGACGTGATGGTCGACAGGGCTTCGCCGGCCGCGTTGGCTTTTTCCAGCGTGCTACGTGCACGCTCGGCGCTGCTCTGAAGCGCTTGTACGGTGTGGCCGGTCCCCTGCTGGATGCTACCGATCATGGATTCGATTTCACGGGTCGATTCCCCGGTACGGTGTGCCAGGGCACGGACTTCATCGGCCACGACGGCAAAGCCACGGCCAGCATCGCCTGCACGGGCGGCTTCAATAGCGGCGTTGAGCGCCAGCAGGTTGGTCTGCTCAGCCACAGCGCGGATCACATCCAGGACCTTGCTGATATTAAGGGCCTGCTCGGCAAGCTCCTCGGCACTTTGAGAAGCGCCCAAGACATCGCTGGTGAGTGCTTCAATGGAGGCAATGGCATCGCTTAGTTGTGCACGGCCCTGTTGAGCTGAATGACTGGACGCCTGTGATGCTTCAGAGGTGCTGACCGCGTTGCTGGCAACGCCTTCTACAGCAGACGTCATTTCGTTCACAGCGGTAGCCGCCTGCTCGATCTCATCGTTCTGGCGCTGAAGACCACGGGTAGACTCTTCCATGACTGCGCTCATTTCGTCAGCCGCCGATGACAGCTGAGTAGCCGAGTCGCCAATCTGGCCGATGGTCTGGCGTAGGTTGACCTGCATGGCGGCCAATGCCTGAAGCAGTTCCGCTGCCTCGTCCCGACCTTCGGCTTTCACGTTCTGGCTCAGGTCGCCACCGGCAATCTGTTTGGCAACGCTTACTGCCTGGCCAATAGGTTTGACGATGCTGGCTGTCAGCAGCAGGGCCAATGCGATCGTGACGATCACGGCCAGTACAATGATACCGATCACGATCGCCTGGGCCTGGCTGTAGCTCTCGGCTGCGGCCTGACCAGCCTTGGCCGCTGCATCCTGGTTGATCTTTTGCAGCAGCAAATTCTGATCGTTGACGATGATGCCACGAGGCGCCAGTTCGGTATTGATCAGCTTGTTGGCGGAGGACAGATCCTCTTCGCTTACAAAGCCCTGTACCTTGGCCAGAATGCTCATGTATTCCTGAAAGGTGGTTTTGAGCGTGGAGAGTGCCTGGCGCTCCTGTTCGCTGGAAATCAGCGTCTCGTATTTCTTGAAAGTTTCCTGGATCTTGCCATCCAGTGTGGCAATGGTCTGGTTGCTCTTGGCCTGCACCGCCTTGTCCGGGTTCGCTACCAGGCGAAGCACCTCGACACGAAGACGGGTGATGTTCAGCGCAATTTCGTCTGCCGTTGCAAGGCTCGGCATGGCGTTGTTTTCGATGACTTGTCCGGCACGGCGGATATCAGCCATTTGCACCAGGTTGGAAATGCCAAGGATGATCAGTAGCAGGGCTACTGCACCAAAGCTCAGAAGGGTCCGGTAAGAGATCTTCAAATGTCTGAACATGATCGGTCCTGTTAGAAAAATAAGGGCAGGCGATCCTTCGCTCTGTAAGGGATGCCTGCATATCGGACGCGATCGGGAATGCTTAAGGGTAGCCATCAGCAAAAGGCTAAACGCTTGCAGCCTGACAGGAAAAGACCAGGGCCGCCGAAGATAGCTGAGACAGGATCAGTGTTTGCTTAGGACGTGCTGTACCAGAGCCTTGTGAGCGGCTTCGTCCTTTCGGTCGGACAGCAGCTGTACAACCGCAACCCGCGCATCTGCCTCGGCAATAAAGGCGGTGCTGCGCATGGGCGTGCCGTTCATGACTGACGTGGTTTCCAGTTGCTGAAGGGTCAGGCCGTCGCGCTTTAGGGTCTTTTCCTTTAGCACTTTGAATTTGCTGCCGCTCAGTTTTTGCCGTGCATAGAATGCGGCTTTGGCCTTGGCAAGCACGACTCGGTTGCTGGCGCTTTTATCTTCTGGCACCGGCGTTTCAGAGGTAACGATCAACTGTTGGCTGGCCCTGTTGATATACAGTTTGCCGCGTGCTGACGGATCTTCGGCAGTTGTGCCGGGCGGCAGGGGACTGACATCGAACCCCTCGGGTAATGCCAGCACTAGCTGATGGTTCAGCAGGGAGATGGAGCGGCTATTGGCTGTCTGGGTGGTTTCGGCCTTGCTGGCAGCCTGGACCGGTAGAGTGACAAGGCCGAATACAAGGGCAGCCGAAGCCAGGGCCATTTTCAGGCTGTTGTTGTTCATGTCAGATCCTTGAATGGATTGCGTTGAGTCCTTTGGGTGCCGAAAGGCTTGGCAGCCAGGGCCCAACGACTGGCCGGATTATTTCATAGCGACAAGCCTGCATTGCGCTGCGCTTTCCTGAAGCGTGCAGTGCTTGGCAGTTGAAAATGCAACGGTTTTTGACTGAACAAAAGAAACCCCGCCGAAGCGGGGTTCTTAAAACAAAGTAGTTAATCAGCCATCGGCACCCACTTGACGCAGGTGCGGTGCGGGCTGCTCCTCGCCCAGGTTGGCCAGTAGGCGTTCGCTGTACCAGTCAATGAAATTAATGACGCCAAATTCATAGGTCTGTGAATACGGGCCGGGCTGGTAGGCCTTGGAGTTGATGCCGCGCTGATTTTCCTCGGCAAGCATTCGGTCCTGCTGGTTAGTGGCATCCCAAACCTTGCGCAGATTTTCTACCTCATAATCGACGCCCTCTACTGCATCCTTGTGCACCAGCCACTTGGTGGTAACCACGGTCTGTTGGGCGCTGATTGGCCAAACAGTGAACACAATCAGGTGATCCCCCATGGCGTGGTTCCAGGAGTGCGGTAGGTGCAGGATGCGCATGGAGCCCAACTCCGGGTTCTTGATACGCCCCATCAGCTTCTTGCAGCCGGGCTTGCCATCCAGCGTCATGGAAGCCGTGCCCTTGAGTAGCGGCATGCGCACAATGCGGTTACGCAGGCCAAAGCTGGCGTGGGCATACGGGATCTGCTCGGCCTCCCAGGCGGCGGCGCTTTCGGCAACGTGATCCTTGAAGGCCTGGTTGGCACGTGGATCGGTTACATCGTCCCATTCCAGGAGTGTCTTGAGCAGCTCTGGGTGTGAGCCGTTGCAGTGGTAGCACTCGCGGTTGTTTTCAAGCACCAGCTTCCAGTTGGCGGCTTCCATCAGGTCCGTACGGGCTACGACCTTGGTGTTTTCCATGTCGTACGGTTCCATGTAATGGTCGAGCGTACGCAGGAAGTCATCGATAGCGGGAGGCTCTTCGGCCAGGCAGATAAAGATGTATCCGCCCGCCGTTTTCACATGCACCGGCTTCAGGTTGAAGTCCGCCATGTTGAAGTCAGCGCCCATTTCGGTACCGGCAAACAGCAGGCGGCCGTCCAGCTCGTAGGTCCATTGATGATACGGGCAGACCAGCTTGGCCACCTTGCCTTTCTCGCTGACGCACAGGCGAGAACCGCGGTGCCGACACACGTTATGAAAAGCGTGTACCTTGCCTTCAGCACCACGCACCACCATGACGGGGTTATCGCCAATCTGCAGCGTGAGAAAATTGCCTTTGGCAGGGATTTCACTCGTCATTCCGGCAATCAGCCACTCCTTGCCAAAGATCTCCTGCATGTCGATCTGGAACAGACGCTCATCGTTATAGAACAGCTGTGGCATCGAGTAAGTTCGCTCACGGGTACGCAGCATCTCTGCGGTGGCCTTGCGGGCCGATTCCAGCGGATCGCCCAGACTCAAAGGGTAGGTGACGTCCATCGGTATCCTCATGCGGCGGCACACCGGTGCGCCGGTGAAAAAGTGGCTGATAGGGTTGTGATGCAAGGCGTTTGGACAGCTTGTTCAAGACTGCCCGTGTGGTTGGTGAAATCAGTGTGGGGCTGCGTCTGGATGGGGCCTTATCCACGCGCGACATGGTCGAATCATTTCCCGACGCGGCAAGTCCCGTGGACGCTGGGCTGGTCGCTCTAAGCATGCCGATGTCGTTGGCAGGTAAATGCCGACGAAAGGGCCTCTCCACAATCGCCCCATCACCGCCTGAAGATGCGGCGGGTCTCAACGCGTGAGGGCACGTGCATGAACAGCTTTCTGAATCCGGTTACTACGCAGACCTGGGCCAATGGTCGCCATGCGGTACGTTGCGTCAAGGCGATTCAGGAAACCTGGGATGTACGAACCTTCTGCTTCATGGCGGACGTACCCCTGATGTACTTTTTCAAACCCGGTCAGTTCGTGACGCTGGAGCTTGAGATCGAGGGGCAGCAGGTGATGCGTTCATACACAATCTCCAGCTCGCCCTCCGTGCCCTACAGCTTCTCGATCACGGTCAAGCGTGTCCCGGGTGGCAAGGTATCGAACTGGCTGCATGACAACCTGCGTGAAGGGCAGGAGCTTGCGGTGCATGGGCCGGTGGGGCTGTTCAACGCCATTGACTACCCGTCCGACAAGGTCCTGCTGCTCTCCGGTGGCGTAGGTATCACACCGGTGATGTCTATGGCCCGCTGGTTCTTCGACACGAACGCTAACGTGGACATGGTGTTTGTACACAGTGCCCGCACGCCAAAGGACATCATCTATCACCGCGAGCTGGAGCACATGGCCTCGCGGGTCTCTAACTTCTCGCTGCATCTCGTGTGCGAGCGGAGTGATCTTGGGGAGGCCTGGGCGGGATATCGCGGTTTCTTTGATCGGCGCATGCTGGAATTGATGGCGCCGGATTTTCGTGATCGCGAGGTGTTCTGCTGTGGCCCGACACCTTATATGAATGCTGTGAAGACCATGCTGCGCGAGCTGGGCTACGACATGGCCCGTTACCACGAGGAGTCCTTTGGCGCGACGCCTGCGGATGTCAAGGAAGAGGTTCTCGAACAGGCCGGTCTTGCGGCCGACACACCGCCGGTTCCGCTGGCGGATCAGTGCGAGGTGTTATTTGCGGGCAGCGGCATGAGTGTACGTGTTGGACCAGGTGAGACTGTGCACGGAGCGGCTGCCAAGCTGGGCCTGCATATTCCAAAGGCATGCGGCATGGGCATCTGCGGCACCTGCAAGGTGCTCAAGACCCGTGGTTCGGTTGTCATGGAGCACAACGGCGGCATTACCGAAGAGGACGAGGCCGAAGGTTACATCCTGTCCTGCTGCAGCGTTCCGCAAGGGGACGTTGAAATCGATTTCTAAATACTCTACAGCGGACATGCCTGTTTGGGCGTGTCCGTCACCGTTTCCTTTTCCCGTCTGATATTACCGCAGCGGCACAATGCCCCTATTTTTCATGTGGGCTATTCCTGCTCTAATACCGCCAGGCACTGAGACAGCTGCTAAGGTAAGGTAGAAGATCGCAGCATTGTGTGATCAGATCGCTACAGCATCGCTCCTTTCTGATCGAGGGCGTCAAAATGGATGTCAGAACGCTGCGCAACCTGACGCGGGTGGCGCGTACAGGCTCTCTGTCTGCCGCGTCAGATGAGGCCTGCCTGACCGTGCAGGCCCTGGCGGCGCAATTGAACAAGGCGGAAGACCAGTTCGGGTTCAGGATTTTCAAGCGATCCAACAAGGGATTGCACCTGACCGAGCGTGGTCACGCGCTCATGCCTTATATCGAGAAGGTGGTGGAGTCCGCCCGGCAACTGGACAGCAAAGCTGCCGAGTTAAGCCAAGCCACGCCACGGCTGCTGCGGGCCGCACTGAACAGCACGCTACCGGCCGATATCAACCAGTGCATCGTCAAGCGGATGATGCAGGTCTTCAGCGATTATCACCTGGAGTTCAGCTTTGCCGAGTCCATCGAGAACCTCAGCAAGCTGCGTAACGACAATATCGACCTTGCGGTACTGATCGGACCACCGCAAGCCGATCTGGCCAGCCTTGAGCTGGCTGATCTTCATATTGATGTCGTAGGTGCTTACCACGGTGCCGATGCAGAGGCGTACAGCGACCTGAGTGACAAGCTGCTTGTTAGGCCGACCAGCGACTGCCCTTATTCCACCAGTTTCGAGCGGTTTCTGGACAGTGGTCAGACGGTGAGCCAATGGGGGCATCGCATGATCTATTCGGGTAGCGAAACCCTGACCGTCTCGCTGATCAAACAACTCGATGGCTTGGGCGTCGTTTCACGGGCGGCGGCTTGCAAGCATGGATTGTCCATCGTACCGGGGTTTGAGGATTCGCTGCCGGTACGCCTGGTCGTCAACAATGTCGACTTGCCTATTCGTGCCCTGGAGCAGCTGACCCGTCCCTTACAGCACTCGCCCCAGCGCAATATACGACAACAGGCCTACCGCCACACTGAGGAGCAGGTTCTTACTGAAATAAGCGCATAACAGCGTCGGTATGGCGGCAACGAATTCGGGCCGCATGAGGTTCACATGCTTTTCCGTCACCACCAGTGGTGTGAGGGTAATGGCGGCGACGATGCAGACCGGCAGAAACTCAAGCGTTCGCGTCAGGAATCCTGGCCAGCGCTCGGTACTGAGCTGCATCGGTAGCACCCGTGGTAGTAGTGTCACTGCGGTCATCAGAACGATTATCAGGATCAGGAACGTTTCTTGAGACATACGCCTACCCAGCAGCCAAAGAACGTGGCGATAAAGACATTCAGGGCGGACTCGAACAGCAGGTTCAGCACACCCATGCAGGCCACCGCCGCTAGAGCAGCCACCAGCTTGCCCTTGGAATCACAAAGCGAGACCAGCACGTACAGCATCATGGCGGTCAAGGCATAGTCGAGCTTGTACTGGATCAAGCGGGCAGTGTAGGTCGAGCTGAGAGCACCCAGCAGCGCGCCCAGCACCCAGGCACTGTGACAGAAGAGGTTGAACGAGATCAGGTAACGGGCATTGACCGCAACGCCTTTCTGCAACTTGCTGCTGTGAAAGGCAAAGGACTCGTCCGTCAGCTCCGCCGCATACACCCACCGTTCCAGACGGCTCAGGCCTGTCGTGCGCAGGGCTCTGGACATGTACATCGACATCAGCATGTGACGGGCGTTGATCAGAAAGGTGGTCATCACGATAGTGACGATCGAGGCGTTCGCCGTCATCAGTGCCAGAGCGGCGAACTGCGAGGCACCGGCATAGACGAACAAGCACATGGCGACCGGTAACCAGAGCGGATAGCCTGCATTCACGGCCATCAGGCCGAAAACGAACGAGACCGTAAAATAGCCAGCGACGACCGGACTGGCCTCGCTGAAGGTGCGTAGCTCAGGAGCTTTCCGGGTTAAAACACGCGTATTCACACCATCCTCTCATTGCCGGGCTGAAATCGGACCGTTCATAGGTTTACCGCACAATGTCATGGGCCGTCCCAGGTTTAGAGAAAGAAATGGCGATGATCTGACGGAATGCCGGGCGCTTTGGGTCCTTCGTGGACGCAGGCGTCACGTAATGACGCATCTCCCGGTCCAGGAAAAACGTCGTGTCCAGGATGTGCTCGTAAGTCAGCGCGGCGAGCAGCTCCTCTTGTACGTTATATAACCGACTTTCGGCGCCTGCGATGTTATGCCGACCCCAGAAATGCATTGCGCTGAAGGGGTAGCCGTCGCAGTGAATTCCCTCAGGCGTGATTTCGACCTGCTGGCCGGGGTTGATCTCGATCCGAATCTGGTGAATCTGGCACTGCCACATATCGTTATGCAGATGCGCTGGCAATACGCTTTTGTACACCTCGAAATCCAGGGCGATCAGGCTGCGAAGAACAGGGGAGGCGATCACTTCATCGGAGAAGTCCTGAAAATGCCGCTCCATGCCGCCTACATAGCGATTGTTAGCCAAGGATTGTACATAGGGGCGATGTTCGAGCTGGCGCAGCTCCTGATTGACGGGGTGGTACTCGAAATCGCTGTAGCGTCTGAACCGTGCGCCCGACTCGGCCTGGCCA
Organism: Pseudomonas sp. JZ114; assembly: GCF_051027705.1. Taxonomy (NCBI): domain Bacteria; kingdom Pseudomonadati; phylum Pseudomonadota; class Gammaproteobacteria; order Pseudomonadales; family Pseudomonadaceae; genus Pseudomonas; species Pseudomonas sp. JZ114. Next base: position 3,988,998 of record NZ_CP069256.1, on the reverse strand, counting down.
TAATAACTGTCGCGCTCCATAGCTTCCCAGCTATGGGTCAGCCGGACGAATTCGTCAAAGTTGCCCGTCAGGCTGAAGTCTGCGCCTTTCACATTGGCAAACTTGTTTTGACGCAGGGCGTCACCAACCGCCTTGTTGAGAACAATCATGATCGTCTCCGCTCCATTGAACGATCCACTCTAAGCGCTGGGCAGATTTGCTCTATGAGAAATAATTTAAGGCATCTCAACGAAAAGTTGAGATTGGCTGAGCGCCTGCTGCCTGCATGAGGTGCCCACGGTCCGATGGTCATTCATCGGGCGATCGGATGGTCATGTCAATTTGCTGCGGGTCTCGCCGATAAAGGTGTACAAGATGTGTCCTACTTGGGGCACGCCAGTTGCCAGATACCTGCCATGACCCTTTCTGCTCTCACATTTGATAGCGAGTTTCAGCTCCGTGGCCTCATCGATGCCATACAGGAATTCATTGTGCTCAAGGATGGGCAGGGACGATGGCTGATCACGAACAGGATCGTGATCGACACCTATCGCCTGCAAGGCGTTGACTATGTGGGCAAGACCGACATGGAGCTGGCGCTGATTCGACCGGAGTTCCATGAGGCTTTTGTCTACAACGTGCAGACCGACGAGCAGGCCTGGCAAAAAGGCTCGGCGCTGCGTATCCAGAAATCTTTCATGGGGCTGGATGGCCGTCTCAACACGTGGGAAGTGATCAAGACACCCAGTTTCGATGAAGCGGGTAATCGCCACCAGCTTGTAATCGTCAGCCGCAATATTACCGAGCGTCGTGTGGCTGAGCAGGCACTGGAAGCCAGTGAACAGCGTTATCGGCTGATTGCTGACAACATGCTCGACATCATTGGTGTGTTCAAGCCGGAAGTAGGCATCGAATATGTTTCGCCTTCCTTTGAGCATGTCCTGGGGCATCGGGCGGCTATCTATCTGGGGCGTGACATGTTCGAACTGATCCACCCGGACGATATTGATCCCTTGCGCAGTGCGTTTCGAATGCTATTGGAGGGTAGCGTCTCGCATACGACGGTCGAATGCCGCTGTTACCATGCCCAAGGGCACTGCATATGGTTCGAAACGCATCTCTCCAGTACCTATACGAATGAGGGCGTTCTGGACAATGTCGTTTTTGCCTGCCGTGATATCTCAGCACGTAAAGCCTACGATCAGCATCTTCAAACGCTGGCCTACCACGATCCTCTGACGGGCGCGCCCAACAGACGCTTCCTCATGGACCAGATTCAGCTCAGGATCGATCAGGCGTCGACCGATTCAAACTTTGCCGTTCTGTATCTGGATCTTGATCGATTCAAGCCCATCAATGACGAGAGGGGGCATGATGTGGGGGACGAGCTGCTGATTAGGTTCGCCAGCAGGCTCAAGCAGAACCTGCGTGCCAACGACCTGTATGCCCGTATTGGCGGCGACGAGTTCGTGATCGTACTGGCCCAGGTAAACGAGGTTCAGGCGGTCACCATTGCTGAGCGGTTATGTCTGGCCTTGCAAGCGCCATGGATGCTGCCGTGTGGAGAGCTCAAGACCACTTCGTCCATTGGTGTGGCGCTTTACCCTGATGCCGGTCTGTCTGTGCACACCCTGCTGCGTCATGCTGACGAAGCCCTGTATGAGGCCAAGCGGGCAGGGCGAGCCTGTGTCATGGTCTACAACGGATAAAAGCAAAGCAAATACACAGGCGCCAGGTTTGGCAGGCGGGGCGGGGTATCAAGAAGAGGAGATAATGCAGGGGGGCAGGCATTGTCTGGCAAGGCCTGCCCCTGAACAGTCACGCGTCGCAGAGGGTGCGCATGCCGTTGACAGTCATCTCAAGGTGCTGCTCCAGACGCTCCAACTCAGCCTGCAGCGGCTCGGGGAACGGATGGCAGTCCAGTGCCTGGGTTACCAGGGTGCTTATCAAGACGAAGAAGGCGAGCACCTCTTCCGGATCGGAGCTGGCATTCAGGCGCGAATAGCGGGCCTGCTCCGAAGCATAATTGGTTTCAGCGACATCAAACTTGCGCAGTACAGCGCCCAGCCACTGGGTCGAATGCACACAAAACGGCGTGCCCCGATAGGCTTGCGGCTGGCGTTGTTCGTAATGCTTTTGAGTGTTGTGTGTATTCATGATCTGTATTTGCTTCTAAGGGCTAACAAGGCTCAGCAAACTGGATGACGCAAACTAACTGGACGGTATTTACGGTCCGTCGAATTTCCTGCCACCTAAGGCTCATGCCTGAGCGCTTTCAGTTGGCTTCATCAGCTCAATCAGCTTGATCGTTGTATCGGCGCCCCTCACAAAAACATGAGTACGAAGGTGCAACGGGCAGACGGACGATCATCTGCTGCTAGCCTTGCCGATTGATGGCTATTTGCCAACAAGAAGCGGCGTAGGGTAGTGAAACGGTTGGCATCCTGCTACTGATTTCTGATCACGTTATGTGACCGCGGCAAGAAAAACAGGCTAAACGACTTGCATGGGTACGCGGGGATGGTAAGGCGGGGGGGAAGACTTTCTGGCGGGCAACAAAAAACCCGCCGAAGCGGGTTTTCTGGTTGACCTTACTCAACGTCCTGTAGAGCTGCCATCCTGGCCTGATCATTCATCCTTGATCTACCTGAGCGCTTCCTGCGCTGCAGTCCGATAGGTGTAGATTACGCACCTTATACATTCATACCTAGAGCCAATGACGCCTTGTGCGTGTAAGCCTTTGGCTATACCTGTTCTGCGCTCATCTGCATCCGCATGCGCATGCCTCGCACCGGTCGGCTTTCGCTGCAAGTCAGACCTTAAACTCCATTGCTTTCTGCCGATATGAAGACTGGGTTACCGCCTGTCCATCTGACTGTCTCGTTGAATGATCATGTTTCGATCCTCGTTTTCCCTGTGGCTTACCCAGCGCTCCCTCGTACTGGTTTCCAGCGTGGCGGCCCTTGGGCTTACCGTGACGCTGCTTGCCTGGTACATCCTGCAAGGTTCAGAGCAGGAGGCCGCCCGTGAGCGCTTTTCCCGTGGCGCATCGGAAATTACCCGGGAGCTGGATGGCGCAATGGCACGCTATGAACGCCTGTTGCGGGCGGGGAGCAGCCTGTTCAATGCCGGCGATGAAATTTCCCGACTGGAATGGCGCCAGTTTGCCGAAAACATGCGACTCGAAGAGGATTACCCGGGGATGCAGGGTTTTGGTTTCGCCCCGTTGATTGCCGCTCACGATAAGAGCAGTTTTGAGGAGCGTGTCCAGAAAGAGGGCTTTCCAGGTTACGAGATCAGAACCGGCAGCGGACGCGATACGTTCATTCCTGTTCTCTATATCGAGCCCTTTATGGGACGCAACCTGAGGGCATTCGGGTTCGATATGTTTTCCGAGGCGAACCGGCGAGCGGCGGCCGAACAGGCCCGTGACTCAGGCCAGGTAAGCCTGAGCGGGAAGATCACGCTTGTGCAGGAGACCGAAAACCCTCAGGCCGGTACCCTGATGTTCGTACCGTCCTATTTCAGCGACATGCCGACCCAGACGGTCGAGCAGCGACGCAAGGCCTTGCGAGGGTTTGTTTTCGCCCCTTTCAGGATGGGCGATCTGATGTCGGCCGCCCTGAAAGACCGTGCCGATGATCTGGCACTTGAAATCTACGATGGTGAGCAACCTGCAGCGGCAAACCGCCTGTATTCAAGGCGTATGGATCTGGTAAGTACCCTGCCAGGTTACATACCCCGCTTCGACAGCCTCCAACATATTGACGTAGCCGGACGGCAGTGGACATTGCGTTTCGTTACCTTGCCTGCCTTCGAGACAGCGGCCCCTGCCAGCCGTGCACAGGTCGTATTGTTCAGTGGTCTGGGACTTACCCTGCTGCTCTGTGTGCTGGTGGCATCCTTAGCCACCATGCGTGCCCGTGCCGAGCAACTGGCAGATCGTATGAGTCGCGCCTACCGGGAAAGCGAAGCGCGGATACGCTCCATTATCGACGGGGCGGCGGAAGGCATCGTGATCACGGAAAGCGACCCGGCCATGACTGTCTTGAAAATCAATCCAGCAGGTGAGCAGATGTTGGGTTTGCCAGCTGCTGAGGCCAAGGGCCGCTCGCTGGCGCATCTGCTGGCTGTGAAGGGTGATCGCATTTTGAATGATCTGCGTCAGGGTACGACCAGCAGTGTCTGGCTCGACACGCAATACGCGTCGGCAAAAGGTCAGTGCCGCAGCCTGAACATGGCCATTACGGTCGCCGAGCAGGATGGAGTCCAGCGTTTGATTGTGCTGATCAGTGACCAGACTGACCTGCATCAGGCACGGCAGCAGGCTCTGATGACAGGTGCTCTGAACGAGGCGATCCTGCTGCATTCGCCGTTCTGCATCTTCTCGACCGATCCTGAGGGCCGCCTGCGTACAGTTAATCCGGCCGGTGAGCGGCTGCTGGGCTACTCCCGGGCAGAGCTGGTCGAGACGCAGTACATCAGCGACCTGCTGGATGCCAATGAGCAATCGGTCAAGGCCGAGCAGCTGAGCCAGGCGCTGGGCCGTACGGTGACGGAGTGGGAGAGCTTTGTCAGGCTGGCGCAGGAAAAGCCCGAGGAAGAGCACGAATGCGGTTTTGTCTGCCGTGGCGGGATACGGTTACCCGTCAACCTGGCCGTGACGGCGTTGCGTGGCCAGGCGGGCCAGATCACGGGGTATCTGGGGATTGCCTACGACATTACCGAGCGCAAGCGGGCCGAGGAGCTGATGCGCTATCAGGCTCTGCATGACAGTTTGACCGGCTTGCCCAATCGCACGCTGATGGCCGACCGGATGAGCATGGCCATCGAGCGGGCCAAGCGAAACCAGGAGGTCTTGGGGGTCATGCTGATGGACCTCGATCACTTCAAGGAGATCAACGACACCCTGGGGCATGACGTGGGCGATGAGGTCCTCAGGCAAGTAGCGCATCGCCTGAAGAGTGCTGTACGTCAGAGTGATACGGTGGTCCGCCTGGGGGGCGATGAATTTGTTGTGCTGTTGGGTGATCTGAAGCGGATCGAGGATGCCAGCAATGTCGCTACGAAGATCCTGAAGACCATTGAGGCTGACCTGATCATCGGGCCGCACCGCCTTTACCTCTCTACCAGCATCGGTATCGCTCTGTATCCGGAGCAGGGTGTGGATCTGGACGAGCTGCTCAAGAATGCCGATCGGGCCATGTATGAGGTCAAGCGGCGCGGCAAGAAGGGGTTCGCGCTGTCCCAGACCTCATTGACACCAGAAGATCAAATAAAACAGCGGCTTGTCTGATGACCTTTGGCTATGATTGAAACACTGCGGTGATGGGTTCGCCGTCGTAAGAAGATTATAAGGATAGCGAAGCATGCCAGACCCCCACGAGATCTCGAAGAGGGCCAGCCGATGGCCGTCACAGCGTCTCGCGCTCGGCTTCGTGATCCTGGTCTGTCTGTCCCTTTTCAGTCTGGATATCTGGCAGGCCTTACGGGGGCGGGGCGAGCGGCTTCAGGAGGCCGAGGTCGCCACTTCCAACCTGGCACGCTCACTGGCGCAACATGCCGACGATACAGTCGAAGAGGTCGATATTGTTCTGGCCGGTATCGCTGAGCGACTGGCTTGGGATGGAATCGAAGAGACCAACCGGGTCCGCATGAAGGCCTGGCTGCAGGATCGGATAAATGCATTACCCCAGCTGCATGGGTTGTTCATCTACGACCAGGACGGGCGCTGGATCGTCACCTCGAACAGTCAGGATCCGGTAAACATAAACAACGGGGATCGGGAATATTTTGCCTATCACCGTACCCATAAGGACCTGGGGCCGCATATCGGGCCGGTCATCCGTAGCCGCACGACAAACGAGCTGGTGATTCCGGTGTCTCGGCGGATCAATCGTCCCGACGGGGGCTTCGCTGGCGTTGCGCTGGCAACGCTGAAGGTCGAGTATTTCAACCGTTTCTACGCAGACTTCGACATCGATCAGCAGGGGACTATCTTCCTTGCCCTCCATGACGGAACCATACTGGTGCGCCGCCCGTTTGACGAAGCCTTGATCGGCAAAAGCCTGGCCAAGGGGCGTATCTTCAGCGAGCTGCTACCGGTCTCAGCAACCGGGACGGGCATGGTGAAATCCATCGTGGACGGGGTCGAGCGTATGTCGGCCTACCGCAAGATGGACAAGTACCCGTTGGTGGTCATGGCGGCTGTCTCCAAGGAAGCGGCCCTGGCGTCCTGGTACAAGGACATGAGCCGGTCGTTCATTACCGGGATTCTGCTGATTGCCGTAGCCGGGTTCGGATTGGCCCTGATTCGGCAGATCCGTATTGACCTGGAGACGGAGCGGGCGCTACGTGAGTCGCACCATGCGCTGGAGAAAATGGCCATGGAAGACAGCCTGACCGGGCTTGCGAACCGGCGGCAGTTCGACATGGCCCTCAAGGCCGAGATCAGCCGGGCCCGGCGGGCGCAGACGTCGCTGGGCATCATCATGATCGACATCGATCATTTCAAGCGCTACAACGACCTCTATGGTCATCCAGCCGGCGACGAGTGCATCAAGGCTGTAGCGGAAGCCGTGCTGTCCTGTACCCGTCGCGCTGTCGACCTGGCAGTCCGCTATGGGGGCGAAGAGATTACAGTGCTGCTCCCGGATACGGACGATGCCGGTACCCATCAGGTGGCCGAAAACATGCTCAACGCTGTTCGCAAATTGGCGATCCTGCATGAGGGTAATGAAAACGGCCGTATCGTCACGATCAGTGCCGGTGTCTTCAGTTGCGTACCCAAGGGCAGGGGGGCGACCAGCCAGCACTTGATCAAGTCAGCCGATGAGGCGCTCTACGCCGCCAAGGCGGCCGGGCGCGACCGGGTTTATCCTCCGCTAAGCAAGATGTGAGGCGCTGGGTCAGTATTAAAATGGAATTGAAACGCCATCCCTGTTGTCGCAATAGCGAGGTTTGAAGCCGAGCGGCCAAAGCCTCTCGCTTCGTAACGCTTGCCCTTCAGGTTTTTATGGACGTCACTGATCCCGCCCTGCAGATCGCCCGAGCCCAGTTTGGCATCACTATCGGCTTTCATATCGTGCTGGCTGCGTTCAGCATCGGACTCGCCAATTTTCTCATGGCCCTAGAAGGGCTCTGGCTGTGGAAAAGACAGCAGGCCTATCTTGATCTCTATAAGTTCTGGCTAAAGATCTTTGCGCTGAACGTGGCGGTCGGAACTGTATCGGGTGTGGTCATGGAGTTCGAGTTCGGCACCAACTGGGGACGCCTCTCGACCCAGGCGGGTTCGATCATCGGCCCGTTGATGTTCTATGAAGTCATGGTGGCGTTTTTTCTGGAGGCCGGTTTCCTTGGCGTCATGCTATTTGGCATGAAGAAGGTAGGCCCCAAGCTCCACTTCTTCACAACCTGTGCGGTAGCGGTGGGTTCGCTGTTCAGCGCTTTCTGGATTCTGGCCGCCAACTCCTGGATGCACACGCCTGCCGGTTACTCCATCGGGCCGGATGGCCGTTTCGTGCCGGAAGAGTGGCTCGCCATTATTTTCAATCCCTCCTTTCCTTACCGCTTCGTTCACATGACCTTTGCCGCCTTTCTAGGCACCGCTTTCATGGTGGGGGCTGTTGGCGCCTGGCATCTGCTGCGCGATGCGTCGAATCCGCGGGCGCGGATCATGTTTTCCATGGCCATGTGGGTAGTAGCCATCGTTGGGCCACTGCAGATCATTGCCGGGGATCTGCATGGGGAAAACACCCTGGAGCATCAGCCGCAGAAGGTTGCAGCCATGGAAGGGTCGTGGAACCGACCGGCACCGGGGGAGGGCGAGCCGCTACGGCTGTTTGCCGTACCGGATATGGAGCAGCAGCGTAATCATTTGGAGCTGGCGATCCCGCACATTGGCTCCTTGTACCTGCGCCACAACTGGGCCGGCACCATCCAAAGCCTGAGCGAGTTTCCGGCCAGCGATCTCCCTCCAGTCCCTATCGTATTCTTTGCCTTTCGGATCATGGTGGGGCTGGGCCTGCTGATGGCGACCGTCGGCATTGCCAGCCTGATCATGCGTACGCGTGGACGCCTGTACACCGCCCGCTGGCTGCACTGGATCGTGCTCCCGATGGGACCGGCCGGCTTTATCGCCATGCTGGCCGGATGGGTCGTGACCGAGACCGGGCGACAGCCATTCACGGTCTACGGATTGTTGCGCACGGCTGACAGCAGTTCGGCACAGTCCTTTTCTTTCGTCATGACCTCAACCCTAAGCATTCTGGCTGCCTATGTGATCGTCTTCGGGATTGGGCTTCTTTACATGCTTCGGGCCATGGCCAGGGCACCCAGGGCTGATGAAAAGGGCCCCGAACCCTCCCTTGCCAACGAGACCGGTGAATAATTCCATGTCCGCCGATTTGATCCATCAACTTTCTGCCGCGGCGCTGGCATTCGCCATCATCACTTATGTGGTGCTGGATGGGACGGATCTGGGTGTCGGTATTTTGTTTCCGTTCCACAAAGAGACGCAGAGCCGCCATGTCATGGCGTTTTCCATTCTTCCCATCTGGGATGGCAACGAGACGTGGCTGGTGCTGGGTGGCGGCGGGTTGCTGGCTCTGTTTCCCGCGGCATACAGCATCTTTTTTACCGCCATGTATGTACCCATCATTGCCATGTTGCTGGCTCTGGTGTTTCGGGGCGTATCGTTGGAGTTTCGTGACCGCGCAACTCCGGCACATCGGCGCTGGCATGATGTGGCATTCGCAGGGGCGTCTACGCTGGCCGGCCTTTGCCAGGGCATTGTCCTGGGTGGGTTGATTCAGGGGATTCCAAACGATGGCAGCCGGTACACGGGTAATGGCTGGGACTGGCTAAGTGGTTTTACGCTGACCTGTGGGATCGGTCTGGTGGTGGGATACGCGCTACTGGGAGCCTGCTGGCTGGTCTGGCGCACGGAGGGTGACTTGCAGGCTCGGGCCCGAAAACAGGCATCGCTGTTGGGTGGGTTCACCTTGCTGCTCATGGGGCTGGTCATCGTGTGGACCGCAGGACTTCACCCCCTGTATCGGGAGCGCTGGGCCCAGGGCGAGTGGGTGATCCCCCTTCTAGGACTGATGGCGCTTCTGGCGCTGGCCTTCTGGAAGGCATTGCCATGCCGCATCCATTACCTGCCCCTGTTTGCCGTATTGGGCTGGTTTGTGGTGGCGTACGCCGCCTTGATTCTGGCCTTGTACCCCTTGGTCATCCCGCCTGCGCTGACCATTTTTCAGGCATCGTCACCGACCGCGAGCCAAACGTTCATGCTGACTGGGTTTGCCGTACTGATTCCGTTCACCCTGGCGTACAGCACGTACGGCTTCTGGGTGTTCCGCGGCAAGATTCGTCCACGAGAAGAGGCTGATGGAGAATAGGTTTCAGCCCTGCAAGAGACCAAGTCCTACGCAGGGCTGGTGAACAGCGGATCAATCGATCGTCTTACGACCCACTTCTTCACGATCGATTTCTTCCTGGATGATATTGCCGGTACGGGGATCGGCCCGGAAACGATACTTCTCCGAGTTGAGCTTGAGGCCCTTGCCAACCCATTCGCCATTTTCGGCATCCAGGCGGCTCACGGAGGTATAGCCGTTTTCGATGATCTTGGCTTCGACTTCTTTCTTGGGCATCCAGTCCGCACCAGGCTGATCGGCCCAGGCGAAGCCAGTGCCGGCAACCGACAGCAACAGACCTGCAATCACGTGTTTCGTCTTCATGGCACACACCTCAAGGAAATAGGGGATGGCCGCCGCACGGGCTGGCACGTCTCGTCCAGCATGCGTCATGCACAAAGTGTTGATTCGTGACGGTCGGCTTGATCTGGCCATATCTGAAAGAGTGCAGGCGCTGTTGCCGCTCCCTTTGATGTTTTTGCCTGGCTTGACCGACCATCCCGCATCGAACACTAGCTTCGAAGCGCACCGAGGAAGACAAGTTCCAAGGCTAATTGAAGGAAATGTGCCCGTTAATGTTGCGAAATTTGCAGAAAAAGGCAGGAACATGTCTAGCTCGGGCCAGAGCGGCGATTAGCTGCCCTGACCCGCATGAGGCGAGTCGATCCGCTTATGCGGTTACCGGCTCGACCAGATAGGGCAACAGGCCGGCTGGCTCGTGTTTCTTGGCTTTTTTAGCTTTGCTCGGCATGGCTGTGATGTTCCACAGCTTTTCCCAATGCTCCAGGAGCGCGTCCGGCTTATCTACGTAAATACGCTGCCCCAGCTCCATGGCCTTGGCCTGTAATTGCGCGCGGTGGACAAGAATGCTTTCGTTGATGGCCTGACGTGTGCTGACGGCACCAAACAGATCAGACTCCTGCTCGAGCAAAAGCTGCATCACCGCCAGGTCGTGGTCATCACCCAGATAAGCAGACAGCTTTTCCAGGCACTTCTGGCGTGATTTGAAGTGCTCTGGCCAGGCGTCCATCAGCAGCTGTGTGTGATACCAGTGATCCTTCACACGCTTGCGCCATTCGTGCAGGGTTTCGTCAGTGGCATTACTGCGAGCGACCTTGAGTGCCAGACGGCCGTCTTTGTAGGTCTTGAGAATGCCGCTTTCCAAAAGGCCAAAGTCTTTGCCTTTGAACTTCCAGGTAGACACCTTGTACTTGGCGTCTTCCAGTTCTTCCACCAGATCGGCATGGGAACTGGCTGCCTCGCCTTGGGACGCCTTTTCAGCCCGCTCGACGAGTCGGCCCCTGACGCGCTTCATGGCCGGTGAATTGAAGCGCTTGCGGTTGGTTTCGGTCAGGGCATCCCAGCTTTCGATGACGGCTGCGGCATCACGCAGGCTGGACAAGCCCTGACCGAGATCGCGAAAGCGAATGTTTTGAGCCGTGAAGACTTTTTTGCCTAAGGGTTCGCGCACCAGTCTCAGCACGGCGCGGATTTCTTTCAGCCGCTTGCGGGCGTTGTGCACGCCTTTGGCCGAGCCTGCGCTCAAGGATTCCTGGGCTTTTTCTATCCGTTCAACCACTACACGGCGGATCTCATCGTCAACCCGCTTACGCGCTTGAATACGAAACGACATTTCCCTCTCCTGTAAGGACTTGGTGCTCAGCTGAGCATATCGCCTCCGAGAGTATCGGGGGCATTGCTGGCGAACCAGTGGCGTCGATCAATCTTCATCAAACTGTCATATAAGCCTGACAATAGTTAAAGATTTGCCTGTGCGTTTCGCTGTCAGCCAAGCGGTGGGTTCAGTAAAGATGAGTGAAAAAGCAGGGGGTTAGTTCGGCCCTAGAGCGTGTGGCCGGTCACGCCGGGGAGTTTTACCGCTAGAGATCTAGCGTGCTGAGAAAGACGCCAGTCCAACCGATGCCCATCGACGTTTTCTTTTAATCCCGGTCAATTCAGCAGGGCGCAGCCTTAGCTATCCTTGGTCGGATGCGGTATTTCCGCCGCGCGGGTGGCATGCAGCTCCTGGCGCAGCGTTCGGACTTCCTCGTGCAGTTCATCCACCTTGGCCAGCAAGGCACGCATCATCTCGCGGTCAGTGTTCTGCTCGTGGGCGTCCTGCTCATCCTTGTCACTCAGAACCAGCGAGCCGATGTACGCGGCAAAGCTGCCGAATAATCCCACGCCGCCAATCATCAGCATGACAGCCACGATGCGGCCTAGTGTGGTGACTGGATAAAAGTCGCCATAGCCTACGGTGGTCACAGTCACAAAGGCCCACCAGAGCGCTTCTTCGGCCGTATTGATGGAGCTTTCAGGGTTGGGCGCTTCGACCATCAGCATGGTGATGGCGCCAAATGCCACCAGAAGCAGGGTTGCCGTGGCGGCCGACGCGACAATGCCTTCGGCGCGATTGCGAAACAGGAGTCGCCAGATCATCGCAAGCGACTTGATCGCACGCAGGATGCGCAAGATCTGCACCACGCGGACCAGCTTGGCGCCCTGAAAACCGGCTGCGGGAATACAGGCCAGCAGATCAAGCCAGCCCCAGCGCATGAAGTGCCATTTGTTGGGCGCTGCGCGAAAGCGCAAACAGAAGTCGATGAAGAAAAAGACACAAACCCCATTATCCAGATAACCGAGCAACTGCGAGACTTCTGGCGGCAGGGCAAAAAACAGATCGGCTACCAGTGAGCCCAATACATAAAACGACAAGACCAGGATCAGCAGTTGAAAAGGCGTAATGTGTTCTTTCATGAAGCGTCCGGTAATTACGGTATCTTGAGTGTAGGGGTCGCTAGACCCGGTAAAGTCACGTTCACTGGAGCCGAACGACCCGCATCGCTTGGGTTCCAATACAAGACGATTACTGCGCCATACGCGCTTGAAAGGCCAGGCTGACAGGGGAGAGCCGCATGTTTGAATCCGCCGAAACTGATCACGTCATCGACAGGGAAACCTACGAGGCGGCTGTACCAAAGCTGCGTCAGGCGCTGCTGGATGCGCAGTATAAACTCAAGGAGCAGGGGCGGTTTCCGGTCATTCTGCTGATCAATGGCGTAGAAGGTGCCGGCAAGGGCGAAACAGTCAAGCTGTTGAGCGAATGGATGGACCCGCGCCTGATCCAGGTCGAATCCTTTCTAGAGCGAACCGAGGAAGAGCGGCTGCGCCCACCGGCCTGGCGCTACTGGCAGCGCCTGCCGCCCAAGGGGCGGATCGGCATCTTCTTTGGTAACTGGTACAGCCAGCTCCTGCACGCCCGCGTGGAAAAACGCATCAAATCGGCTGAGCTGGAGGAGGGCATCGGCGACGCCGAGCGTCTGGAGCGCATGCTCAGTGACGAGGGTGCATTGATCCTCAAATTCTGGTTTCACCTGTCCAAGAAACAGCTCAAGCACCGGCTCAAGGTGCTCAAGGACGACCCCTTGCATAGCTGGCGCATCAGTCCGCTGGACTGGCAACAGTCCCGGACCTACGACAAGTTTGTCGAGCACGGCGAGCACGTTCTGCGGCGAACCAGCCGCGACTATGCGCCCTGGTATGTGGTAGCCGGTTACGACGAAAATTACCGCAGCCTGATGGTAGGCAACATCCTGCTCGAAGCCTTGAACGGCGCGCTTGAGCGAGACGCACAGCCGCCCCGCAGCCCACACACCGCTCCACTACCGCCCAACCTCGACGGGCGCGGGGTGTTGAGCAGCCTAGATATGTCCCAGTCCCTTAGCAAGGACGAATACAAGGAGCAGCTTATCGCCGAGCAGGCACGGCTGTCCGGACTCGTGCGGGACAAGCGCTTCAAGCGTCATGCGCTGGTCGCCGTGTTCGAGGGAAACGATGCCGCTGGCAAGGGCAGCACGATCCGCCGGGTAACCGGGGCACTCGATCCTCGGCAATACCGCATCATTCCCATTGCCGCACCGTCTGAAGAGGAGCGTGCGCAACCCTATCTGTGGCGATTCTGGCGGCATATTCCACGATTAGGCGGTTTTACCGTCTTTGACCGTTCCTGGTATGGCCGCGTGCTGGTAGAGCGGGTAGAAGGCTTTGCCAACGAGGCGGACTGGCTCAGGGCTTACAGCGAAATCAACGATTTCGAGGAGCAGCTGACAGATGCCGGTATCGTACTGGTCAAATTCTGGCTGGCCATCGATTCGGATACGCAGCTCAAGCGCTTCAAAGAACGTGAGGAGACCCCGTTCAAGCGGTTCAAGATCACTGAGGAAGACTGGCGCAACCGTGACAAGTGGGATGTGTACAGCGCCGCAGTCGAAGACATGGTCGCGCGCAACAGCACCGAAATTGCCCCTTGGACACTGGTCGAAGCCAACGATAAACGCTTCGCCCGGGTCAAGGTATTGCGTACCATCAACGATGCCCTGGAAGCGGCATTTGAACGAAACCGTTGATTGACCTGGACGACGCCATGACCTTGCCTGATGAGCTCGAACGAATCACTGCCCTGACGCTGGCGGACTACGACCAGACGGCCGAGCGTTTTCGCGAGGGCACGCGAGATCATGATGTCAGCCAGAACATCGAGGCGCTGCTCAGGCATTTGGAAGGTCAGGCCCCGCAGCGCATTCTCGACTTTGGCTGCGGGCCGGGTCGGGACCTGAAAACGTTCACGCGTCTGGGACACTCTCCCGTGGGCGTCGACGGGTCTGCCGAATTCGTAGCCATGGCTCGCGCCGATTCGGGGTGCGAGGTCTGGCATCAAAACTTTCTTGCCCTGGATCTTCCGCCAGCGCATTTCGATGGGGTGTTTGCCAACGCCACGCTATTTCATGTCCCGCTCAGCGAGTTGCCACGCGTACTCAAGGCGTTGCATGCCACGCTCAAGCCGCGCGGCGTGCTGTTCAGCTCCAATCCGCGAGGTGACAACCGCGAAGGCTGGAATGGTCGGCGCTATGGTGCCTACCACGACTTCGACAGCTGGAAGCGTTATCTGACCGACACGGGGTTCGTCGAACTGGAGCACTATTACCGGCCCGCCGGTTTGCCTCGGGAGCAGCAGCCCTGGCTGGCGTCGGTCTGGCGCAAGGTATAAACGTAACGTAACGAATTGAGTCTGCCACCGACCCAACGCTGGCTTCCTGCGGTCTACCGTTCTGTAATGCGGTCTGCTCCTCGCAGGCTGGCCTGACTGCGGAACGACGTAAGGCGGATGGAATGACTCAACACAAATGGCTGCTTCGATCACTCGTCCTCATCGTATGTGCGGCATTGGTCGCCTCCAGCATCGCACCCTATGACCGCACGACATGGCTGATGGAAATCTTTCCGGTGCTGATTGTGCTGCCGCTGCTGATCACCACGCATGAGCGCTTCAGCCTCACACCGCTGCTGTACATCCTGATTACGATTCACGCCTTGGGGCTGATTGCAGGAGGCGCCTACAGTTACGCCCGCGTGCCCTTGGGTAGCTGGATTCAGGAGTGGCTGGATATGGACCGTAATCCCTATGACAAGCTGGGGCACTTCATGCAAGGATTCGTACCGTGTCTGCTGGCTCGTGAGATCCTGATCCGTGAGCGGCAGGTGTCCGGTTACAAGATGCTCGCGTTTCTCTCCGGGTGCGTGGCGGTGGCGGTCAGCGCCGTCTACGAGATGATCGAGTGGTGGGCTGCATTGGCGCTGGGGCAGGGCGCAGAGGAGTTTCTAGGTACGCAGGGGTATGAGTGGGATACCCAGTCCGACATGTTCTATGCCCTGATCGGTGCAACAGTAGCGCTCGTGACCTGCTCGCGGTTGCAGGATCGCCAGATTCGCCAGCTGGAAGCCCACCGGCCGACACCCTCAGCCGCCCGACCGCCTTTGGATCGCCCGGCGCCCCGACACGAGCAGGCCCCCTGAGGGTTTCTAGATGCCCAGATTAGCCAACGCATCTCCTGTGGCCCAGGCTTCTTCGAAGCGGGCCTTGCTGCGAAGAATGGCCTGCTCAAGCGCGTCATCGTCTTCCCAGAGCGCGCCTGGTACATCAGACGAGAAAATTTCCAGAACGTAGGGTCCGGCGTAGCCGGTTTCATTCACGGCAGCGAGCAGGCGATTGACCGGAATGATGCCATCGCCCAGGGTACGACGATCAAAATAGGACCGCGGGCGCTGCCAGTCGGAAAGCTGGGTCAGAAAAATTCGGTCACCCGCCAGTCGAATGGCGTCGGTGAGGTCTGCATCCTGCCAGCTGTTATACAGGTCCAGGCACAGCCCTACATTCTCTCGTGCCACCGCCTGCACCAGCTCATACCCCTGCATGAAGGTATAGAGAATGCTGTCGCGGCTCATCATGGGCGGGCTGAGCGGCTCGATGGCAATGCTCAACCCTTTGTCCGCGGCGTGATCGGCCAGTTCGCGATAGCGCTTTATACAGCCTTCCCAGACTTCCGCCTCGTTGCCGCTCTGGCCGAGCGCGCCGGTATTGGTAATGACCGGAATGCCTGTGCAGAAGGGGGCGAAGCGATCAATCGTAGCTTTGATCAGGGCCGTACGTTCAGCAGGATCAGCCGGTTCGAGTGCACTGGTCGCCGGATAAATCGTACGGACTTCAGGCTGCAGCGAGACGGGCCTTAATCCATGCGCATTCAACTGAGCGAATTGTTCGGCGAGCTTGCCGGCGTCCTTGTCGAACTTCATTTCCGCCAGCTCAATGTCGGTGTTGAGACGGGCAAACAGCTCCAGGTCACGTGTGAGTGGCCAGGGTGTGGTGGTGAGTTGACTGATGGCGAAGCGGGGTGTGGTCATAAGGCCTCACACGATCACAGGATAAATGCATCCGCTCTGGCATAAGGGTTTTAGCCAGACCGGCACCGTTCTGGTGTGAGCCGTAAGGGCATGTCGGGGTTCCTGACTCACAGGCGACAAGAGACCAATGGCGCCATTCTTATGTATGCCTGCCTGTGCACCTGTGATCGACGGCCTGTTCGATGCAGCCGACTCGTCTGGCGCATGGATGCGAGGGCGATGTCGCAAACGCACCGCCTTGTGGCGTGAACAGGCATTCTGATGCGCAGCCTCGGTCCTACCATCGCTCTCAAGGATCAGCCCATTGACGGCCATGCCGGCCTTCCGCTGCGCTGCAGGAGAGACGCGATGTTTACCAAGCAAGACCGCATCCAGGGTTACGACGACGCCTTGTTCGCTGCGATGAGCGAAGAGGAGCGGCGCCAGGAAGCTCACCTCGAATTGATCGCCTCGGAGAACTACACCAGCCAGCGGGTAATGGAGGCACAGGGCAGCGGGCTGACCAACAAATATGCCGAAGGCTATCCGGGCAAGCGCTACTACGGCGGTTGCGAGTTCGTCGATAAAGTCGAGCAGTTGGCCATCGAGCGGGCCAAGCAGCTGTTTGGCGCCGACTATGCCAACGTCCAACCGCACTCCGGCTCGCAGGCTAACGCAGCGGTCTTCCTGGCTTTGCTGCAAGCAGGTGACACAGTGCTGGGCATGAGTCTGGCTCATGGGGGACATCTGACCCATGGTGCCAAGGTCAGCTTTTCCGGCAAGCTCTACAACGCGGTGCAATATGGGCTGAATCCCGCAACGGGCCTGATCGACTATGACGAGGTCGAGCGGTTGGCCGTAGAACATCAGCCGAAAATGATCATTGCCGGTTTTTCGGCCTATTCGAAAACGCTCGACTTCCCGCGCTTCCGTGAGATTGCCGACAAAGTCGGTGCCTATCTGTTCGTCGACATGGCTCACGTGGCGGGGCTGGTTGCGGCAGGCCTGTATCCCAATCCCCTTCCGTTTGCCGATGTGGTCACCACCACCACCCACAAGACCCTGCGTGGCCCCCGCGGTGGGCTGATTCTGGCGAAGGCCAACGAGGAGTTGGAGAAAAAGCTCAATTCCGCCGTCTTCCCAGGGGGCCAGGGCGGCCCCCTGATGCACGTGATTGCAGCCAAGGCGGTGTGCTTCAAGGAAGCCCTGGAACCCGGCTTCAAAACTTATCAGCAGCAGGTCATCCACAACGCCCAGGCCATGGCTGCGGTGTTCATCAAGCGCGGCTACGACGTGGTCTCCGGTGGGACAGACAACCATCTGTTCCTGGTCAGCCTGATCAAACAGGGCATTACTGGCAAGGATGCCGACGCCGCCCTGGGGCGCGCCGGTATCACGGTCAACAAGAACGCCGTGCCCAATGATCCTCAGTCGCCCTTTGTGACCTCCGGCCTGCGAATCGGCACTCCGGCTGTGACCACGCGTGGTCTGGGCGTGGCACAGTGCCAGGAGCTGGCCGGGTGGATCTGCGACATCCTCGATCACTTGGGCGATGCCGATGTGGAGGCGCATGTGGCCGAACGTGTGGCCGGGCTCTGCGCAGATTATCCCGTCTACCGCTAATTAGCCCTTCATAAGGTGGGTTGGCAGGAGCGTAACCCACCCCTGTTCGATTGAGTCAGCTAGTCATAGGCCACCCTACGAAAATCCTCATTCATGCGTGGGGACAGGTTCAGGAGTCAAACAGATGCAGCGCTATTCCGGTTTCGGCCTTTTCAAGCATTCCCTAAGCCATCATGAAAACTGGCAGCGCATGTGGCGCACGCCAACCCCCAAGCCGGTGTATGACGTGATTGTCGTGGGCGGCGGCGGTCATGGTCTGGCAACGGCCTATTATCTGGCCAAGGAGCATGGCGTCAAAAACGTCGCGGTCATCGAAAAAGGCTGGCTGGGCGGTGGCAATACGGCGCGCAACACCACCATCGTACGGTCCAACTACCTGTGGGATGAATCGGCTCACTTGTATGAGCATGCGATGAAGCTATGGGAAGGGCTCTCGCAAGACCTGAACTATAACGTCATGTTTTCGCAGCGCGGCGTCTACAACCTGTGCCATACGTTACAGGACATGCGCGAAGCCGAGCGCCGCGTCAGTGCCAACCGCCTGAATGGCGTAGACGGCGAACTGCTCGACGCCAGGCAGGTGGCCGAAGAGGTGCCTTACCTCGACTGTAGCAAGAGCACCCGTTATCCGATCATGGGCGCGACGGTACAACGCCGGGGCGGAGTAGCCCGCCACGATGCGGTAGCCTGGGGTTTCGCCCGTGCAGCCGATGCGCTGGGCGTGGACCTGATTCAAAATACCGAGGTCGTTGGCTTCCGTAAGGAAAATGGCGCAGTCATTGGCGTCGAGACCAACAAGGGCTTCATTGGGGCCCGGCGTGTCGGTGTCGTGACGGCCGGTAATTCGGGTCATATGGCCAAGCTGGCCGGTTTTCGCTTGCCGGTGGAATCCCACCCCTTGCAAGCGCTGGTGTCCGAGCCGCTCAAGCCGGTGATCGACAGCGTGATCATGTCCAATGCAGTGCATGGCTATATCAGTCAGTCGGACAAAGGCGATCTGGTGATCGGCGCCGGTATCGACAGCTATGTCGGCTATGGTCAGCGCGGCTCGTACCCGGTCATCGAACACACCCTGCAAGCCATCGTCGAAATGTTCCCAATTCTCTCCCGCGTACGGATGAATCGCCAGTGGGGCGGCATCGTCGATACCACGCCCGACGCCTGTCCAATCATTTCCAAGACACCGGTAGAAAACCTGTTTTTCAATTGCGGCTGGGGCACTGGTGGATTTAAAGCCACTCCCGGCTCCGGCAACGTCTTTGCTGCTTCGCTCGCCAAAGGGGAAATGCACCCATTGGCGGTTCCGTTCTCCATCGACCGTTTCCATACCGGCGCGCTCATCGACGAGCATGGCGCGGCGGCTGTCGCGCACTAAGGAGCCCTGATCATGTTGCACATCCATTGCCCTCATTGTGGGGAACTGCGCTCCGAAGAGGAATTTCATGCGGCAGGCCAGGCGCATATCCCGCGCCCGCTGGACCCGGACAACTGCACCGATGCGGAGTGGGGCGACTACATGTTCTTTCGCGATAACCCGCGGGGCATCCACCATGAACTGTGGGTCCATGCCACCGGGTGCCGTCACTATTTCAACGTGACCCGCAATACGGAAACCTACGAAATTCTCGAAACGTACAAGATTGGCGAGCAACCGCAGGTAAACGGCAAGCCGGTCGTAGTGGCCAAGGCTATCGAAGGAGAAACCGTATGAGTCAGGTCAATCGCCTTACCCACGGTGGTCGGATCGATCGCCGTCAGCCGTTGACCTTTACCTTCAATGGTCAGCGCTACCAGGGCTTTGTCGGCGATACGCTGGCGTCGGCGCTGCTGGCCAATGGTGTCGATGTCATCGGGCGCAGCTTCAAATATTCCCGCCCGCGCGGCATCGTGGCCGCTGGGGCTGAAGAGCCCAATGCCATCATGCAGATCGGCTCCACCGAGGCCACGCAGATTCCCAACGTGCGTGCTACCCAACAGCCCCTCTACGCAGAGCTGGTGGCCGCCAGCACCAACGGTTGGCCGAGCGTGAACAATGACCTGATGGGCATTCTTGGCAAGGTCGGCGGCAAGATGATGCCGCCCGGCTTCTACTACAAGACGTTCATGTACCCGCAAAACCTGTGGCTGACGTATGAGAAGTACATCCGCAAGGCGGCGGGGCTGGGTCGTGTGCCGACCGAAGTCGACCCGGACAGCTACGATCACATGAACCAGCACTGCGATGTGCTGGTGGTCGGTGCCGGACCGGCCGGTCTGGCTGCCGCCCTGGCGGCTGCCCGCAGTGGGGCGCGTGTCATCCTGGCTGATGAGCAGGAAGAGTTTGGCGGCAGCCTGCTCGACACGCGTGAGCTATTGGATGGCCAGCCCGCCGCCGAATGGGTTGCCAAGGCCATCGCGGAGCTGGAAGCCACCCCCGACGTGACCCTGCTGTCTCGGGCGACCGTCAACGGCTATCACGACCACAATTTTCTGACCATCCACCAGCGTCTCACCGATCATCTGGGCGAAAAGGCCCCAATGGGACAGGTGCGCCACCGAGTGCACCGTGTCCGCGCCAAGCGTGTCGTTCTGGCCAGTGGTGCCCATGAGCGCCCATTGGTATACGCCAATAACGACCTGCCCGGAAACCTGGTGGCGGGTGCCGTCTCCACATATGTGCGTCGCTATGGGGTGGCACCGGGACAAAAGCTGGTGCTGTCCACCAACAACGATTATGCCTACCGTGTCGCGCTGGACTGGCTGGAAGCAGGGCGTGAAGTCGTTGCCATCGCCGACGCACGTCAAAATCCGCGTGGAGCCTGGGTTGAAGAGGTGAGGGCGAAGGGGATTCGCGTCTTGACCGGCGCAGCGGTTACCGAAGCCCGTGGCTCAACGCGGGTGACCGGCGCGCGTGTCGTCGCCATCGACATCAAGGGGTTCCGTACTACCAGTCCCGGCGAGTGGCTGAGCTGCGACCTGATCGCCACGTCCGGTGGTTACAGCCCTGTAGTACACCTGGCGTCTCACCTAGGCGGGCGTCCCTTGTGGCGCGAGGATATCCAGGCGTTTGTGCCGGGCCCGGCTCCGCAAAAGCGCGTCTGTGCTGGCGCCGTGAACGGCGTATTCGCCCTAGGCGATGTGCTGGCCGATGGCTTTGAAGCGGGCGCCACGGCTGCCGGCGAGGCGGGTTTGAAGCCGGTAGCCGGCGAAGTGCCCCGGGCGGAGCACCGCTTCGAAGAACCATCGTTGGCGCTTTTCCAGGTGCCTCACGAAAAATCCACGGCCCGCGCACCCAAGCAGTTCGTCGATCTGCAAAATGATGTGACGGCAGCGGGTATCGAGCTGGCGTGCCGTGAGGGTTTCGAGTCCATCGAGCACGTCAAGCGCTACACCGCCCTGGGCTTTGGCACCGACCAGGGCAAGCTAGGCAACATCAACGGCCTTGCCATCGCCGCGCGTGTGCAAAACAAGGCGATTCCTGAAGTTGGCACCACCATGTTTCGCCCTAACTACACACCGGTCACGTTCGGCGCCGTCGCCGGTCGCCACTGCGGCCATCTCATGGAGCCGGTACGTTTCACCGCGCTTCATGGCTGGCACGTCAAGCAGGGTGCCTTGTTTGAAGATGTCGGTCAGTGGAAGCGCCCCTGGTACTTCCCCAAGGCCGGAGAGGACCTGCATGCCGCCGTGGCCCGTGAGTGCAAGGCCGTGCGCGAGAAAGTCGGCATCCTTGATGCCTCGACCCTCGGCAAGATCGATATTCAGGGCCCGGACGCCCGTGAGTTTCTCAATCGCGTCTATACCAATGCCTGGACCAAGCTGGAGGTCGGTAAGGCCCGTTACGGCCTGATGTGCAAGGAAGACGGCATGGTCATGGACGATGGCGTCACGGCCTGCCTGGCCGATAATCATTTCCTGATGACCACCACGACCGGTGGCGCCGCGCGTATCCTTGAGTGGCTGGAACTCTACCATCAGACCGAATGGCCAGATCTCAAGGTGTATTTCACCTCGGTGACCGACCACTGGGCGACCATGACCCTGTCTGGTCCGGAAAGCCGTAACCTGCTCGCCGAGCTGACCGACATCGATCTGGACAAGGATGCGTTCCCCTTCATGAGCTGGAAGGAAGGCACCGTGGGCGGCGTACCGGCTCGGGTGTTCCGCATCTCCTTTACCGGCGAGCTGTCTTACGAGATTAACGTCCAGGCCGATTATGCGATGGGCGTATGGGAGCAGCTGATAGAGGCTGGCAAGAAGTACGGCCTAACGCCCTACGGTACCGAAACCATGCACGTGCTGCGGGCCGAGAAGGGGTTCATTATCGTTGGTCAGGATACCGATGGCTCCGTCACCCCACAGGACTTGGGCATGGGCTGGGCCGTCAGCATGAACAAACCGTTCTCCTTTATCGGCAAACGCGGCATGAACCGGCAGGATTGCCTTAAAGCAGACCGCAAACAGCTGGTGGGCCTCAAGCCAGTCAATCCCAAGGCGGTTCTACCGGAAGGCGCACAGCTGGTGTTCAACACCCAGCAGTCGATTCCAATGACCATGGTGGGGCACGTCACCTCCAGCTATTACAGCGCCTCGATGGGCTTTGGCTTCGCCTTGGCCGTTGTAAGGGGTGGCTTGGGCAAGATGGGACAAAAGGTTTATGCCGCGCTCAGGGATGGCACGTTCGTCGAAGCCGAAATCGTTTCTTCCGTTTTCTACGATCCGAAAGGGGAGCGTCAGCATGTCTAACGTGAACGTTTATCAGCAGCGTCCCACCGGACCTGCACGCGCCGAATCCCCCTTGTTTCATGCTGAGCTCGACAAGCTGGCGGGCCGGAGCGTTGGCAGCGCAGGCGTGACCTTGCGCGAGAAAAAGCTGCGGGGCCATTTGGTCCTGCGGGGAGAGGCCAGCGATACCGGCTTTACCGGTGCGGTCGAATCCGTACTGGGTTTGGAGTTGCCCGCCGCCCTGGGCTTGACTGTGAAAGGTGAAACCTCCCTGCAATGGCTGGGGCCGGATGAGTGGCTCCTGATCGTTCCGCAGGGCGAGGAGTACTCCACCGAACTGAGCCTACGTGAGGCGATCGGCGATCGGCATATTTCCATCGTCAATGTCAGCGGTGGCCAGACCCTGTATGAGCTGACAGGACCGAATGTACGCAACGTCCTGATGAAGTCCACCTCCTACGATGTCCACCCTAGTCAATTTCCGGTAGGCAAGGCGGTCGGGACGGTATTTGCCAAATCCCAGCTGGTTATCCGTCACACCGGTGAGGAGACGTGGGAGCTGGTGGTTCGCCGCAGTTTTGCCGACTACATCTGGCTCTGGTTGCAGGACGCCAGCGCCGAATACGGATTGGCCATCGCCAGCTGACCGCGTACGGACAGGATGGGTTGTGCGTATCGACCCCATCCTTCCGCGAACTAACCATTTGGCTGGATACAACAGGTTAAACGTATACATTTGATCAGTAAGGTGCGTGGGGCACAGCGATACCTGTGTCCCTGGCCCCAGGTCATTCAACCCACAACATCCAACCTATTCGGTAGCTATCCATGAGCCGCACCCCTGATACCTGGATTCTCACTGCCCAGAGCCCAAGCCGACTGGGGACCGTGGACGTCGTGACCCGCTTTCTGTTCGAGCAGCAGTGCTACGTCACCGAGCATCACTCCTTTGATGACCGACTGGCCGCGCGCTTTTTTATCCGCGTGGAGTTCAAGGCGCCGACTGCCTTCGACGAGACTGCTTTTCGTGCCGGTCTTGCCGATGCCTTGGGACCGTTCGACATGCAAATGGAGCTGACCGCGCCAGGCTACCGCCCAAAGGTGGTGATCATGGTCTCTAAAGCCGATCATTGCCTGAACGACTTGCTCTATCGCCAGCGCATCGGCCAATTACCGATGGATGTGGTCGCAGTGATTTCCAATCACCCGGACCTTGAACCCCTGGCCCGCTGGCATGGCATTCCCTATCACCACTTTCCGCTGGACCCCCACGACAAACCTGCCCAGGAAGCCCGCGTCTGGCAGGTGCTGCAGGATACCCAGGCGGAACTGGTCGTGCTTGCACGCTACATGCAGGTGCTTTCGCCCGAGTTGTGCCGTCGTCTCGATGGCTGGGCAATTAACATCCATCACTCCCTATTGCCAGGCTTCAAGGGCGCCAAGCCTTACCATCAGGCCTATCAGAAGGGGGTAAAGCTGGTCGGTGCCACCGCCCATTACGTCAATAATGACCTCGACGAAGGGCCAATCATCGCGCAGGGCGTAGAGAGCGTGGATCATGCGTATTACCCGGAAGATCTCGTTGCCAAGGGCCGAGATATCGAATGCCTGACCTTGGCCCGAGCCGTGGGATATCACTTGGAGCGCCGCGTCTTCCTAAATGCCAACCGGACGGTGGTGCTGTAACCGCCACCCTCCATGTCACTACAAGCGCTTTTCTCGAAAGGATAGGTTGAGCCTTCTAGAGGGCTCTGGCAGCGCGATGAATCAAGGCTCGCCGGATAATGCAATGGAGCGTGGCCTGTAGGAGGGTTGAGCAACGGGATACCCATCAAATCCAGTCCAGCCGATAACCATTACAAAAGCAGAACCTGCCACTTTTGTGCGCTCATCGCACGCTTTGATTGACGTTCGGCTCGTGCTTTCTACGCTCAACATACCCGTCGCAGGAGGGTTCAAGCGCAGCGATACCTTATCGGATTCAATGTTTTACTGCTTTCCATGAACCACCGCCCACTCATGGGCTCACTACAACAACAAGAGGAAACGC
Source organism: Pseudomonas sp. JZ114 (assembly GCF_051027705.1). Classification (NCBI taxonomy): domain Bacteria; kingdom Pseudomonadati; phylum Pseudomonadota; class Gammaproteobacteria; order Pseudomonadales; family Pseudomonadaceae; genus Pseudomonas; species Pseudomonas sp. JZ114. The sequence continues at coordinate 3,964,506 of NZ_CP069256.1, read as the reverse complement.
GTATGTCAGGCAATCGAGGCGTCGTCTACCTGGGCGCTGGTAAAGTCGAAGTACAGAACATTCCCTTCCCCAAAATGGAAACGCCCCAGGGACGTCAAATCGACCACGGTGTGATCCTGCGAGTCGTCTCCACCAACATCTGTGGCTCCGACCAGCACATGGTGCGTGGCCGTACTACAGCCCCCGAGGGTCTCGTACTGGGCCATGAAATCACTGGAGAAGTCATCGAGGCGGGCAAAGGGGTGGAAAACCTCAAGGTAGGGGATCTGGTCTCCGTCCCCTTCAACGTAGCCTGTGGCCGCTGCCGTACCTGCAAAGAGCAACACACCGGCGTCTGCCTGTCGGTAAATCCCTCCCGCGCTGGCGGCGCCTATGGCTACGTTGACATGGGTGGATGGGTCGGTGGTCAGGCGGAATATGTCATGGTGCCCTATGCCGATTTCAACCTGCTCAAGCTGCCTGACCGGGATCGGGCCATGGAAAAGATTCGCGACCTGACCTGCCTTTCGGACATTCTGCCCACCGGCTACCACGGAGCCGTCACGGCGGGCGTCGGACCGGGTAGTACCGTTTATATCGCTGGCGCAGGTCCTGTCGGCCTAGCCGCCGCTGCTTCAGCGCGCCTGTTGGGCGCTGCGGTCGTCATCGTGGGTGACGTCAATCCGGTACGTCTGGCTCATGCCAAAGCACAAGGGTTTGAAATTGCCGACTTGTCCCAAGACACGCCCCTACATGAGCAAATTGCGGCACTTCTAGGCGAGCCGGAGGTGGATTGCGCCGTGGATGCGGTCGGCTTCGAAGCCCGCGGCCATGGTCACTCCGGATCACAGCACGAAGCACCTGCCACAGTCCTTAACTCACTGATGGGTGTTACACGTGTCGCCGGCAAGATCGGGATTCCAGGCCTCTACGTGACGGAAGATCCCGGCGCAGCTGACCAGGCGGCCAAACAAGGCAGCCTAAGCATTCGCTTCGGCCTCGGCTGGGCTAAATCCCATAGCTTCCATACCGGGCAAACACCAGTCATGAAATACAACCGGCAGTTGATGCAAGCCATCATGTGGGATCGTATCAAGATTGCTGACATTGTAGGTGTCGACGTTATCACCCTGGATGATGCACCCAAGGGCTATAGCGAATTTGATGCGGGCGTACCCAAGAAGTTTGTGATTGATCCGCACGCTTTGTTCCGCGCGGCATAACGCGGTTGGCGAGGCATAAGGACATGCCTTCTTGATCGATACGCTTTACCCAGGGCCTGGTCATACAGGTATGCTAGGGAGACGCTATCAACCAAGGAAAACGCCATGCCTTTTTTGATCGAAACCTGGGACAAGCCCAACACTACCCAGCTGCGCCAGGACAACCGTCCTGCCCATCTGGATTTCCTCCGTGAAAATGCCAGCAAGCTGCTCGCCTGTGGAGCCAAGCTTGACGACGAAGGGGCAAACGCCAGCGGAAGTGTCTACATCGTGGATGTCGAAACCCGCGAAGAAGCCGAGGCCTTTTTGGCACAGGATCCCTTCAGCCAGGTTGGCCTGCCAGAAAAGGTCAATATCGTGCGGTGGCGTAAAGCAGTCTTGGACGGTAAAGCATTCGTCTAACGCATAATGCTCATAGCGTATCTGTCACGGCATGCGGCTAAAATGCGGACCGTTGCAGATACGCCCGCCATCAAAACAGTCCCGTTTATCTATTTGTAATGAGTTTCACTCAAAAAAAATATATAAAACCGAACAATAAGGGTATTGATCTGTCCTTATCCTGCTTGAGTTCGATGAAGTCTGATATCAATACGATATCGATATGTCGCTTAGTTTGACACTGGCAGATACAAAAGATAATTGAGCGACCTGGCGAGCTCTATTTCATAGGTTTTCAATGAAGAGACGCAATATTAATTGAAAACTACTGCATCCTTCCGAGCTTAAAAGCTGCACATTAGTCAGCATATGGCAGTTAGAAAGTGATTCAGTTCAAATACAAGCCAAGTATTGAGTGAATATAAAAATGGAGGGCTTTCTGTGGCCTATCCTCTCAGGTCAGTAGATTAATAGTGGTCGATATCCGAGCGATATCATATGTATTGATTTAAGGAAGGGCGCCTAATGAGCACTACCAAACCCGAAAAAGATTTAAGGATCGAAACGATCAGGGGGTTGGCGCTATTTTTAATGGTAGCCGGTCACGTTATTGGCAGTTCGGGTGATCAGGGAATGAAAGTCGCAGATGACTCATTCCTCCGTTATCTCTACGACTCGCTTGTTTACATTCGCATGCCGCTCTTCACGGCCATCTCCGGGTATGTATATGCCCTGAGACCCGTTACTTCCGCAAGCTCCCTGCCGCGTTTCTACCAGGGCAAGTTTCGCCGGATTCTGATCCCGATGATCGTTGTCTCAACGCTCTTCTTCATCTCGCAAGCGTTGGTGCCCAACACCAATACGAAGCCGGAATGGAGCGATGTATTCGGTATCTATTTCTTCAGTTATGCCCATTTCTGGTTCCTGCAGTCCATCTTCTGCATCTTTGTCATGATTGCCTTGATGGAGAAGTTCAGCCTGCTGTCCTCTCTCAGGAATTACTTGATCATCATGTGTATCGCCCTGGTGGGCTCCTTGCACTACGAAGTATTCCCGGACTTCTTCTGCCTGTACAAGGCCATCCAATTGCTGCCCTTCTTCCTGTTGGGGCTGGGGCTTTATCGCTTCTCCGACCAGTTGAATACCGCCTCAAAACAGCTAGTGATTGGCGTCGTGCTGGCGGCATTGGTTGTCATTGATCAGGCCTATCTGTGGAATCAACTCTCCATCAGTGATCGTGGAATGGATTACATAGGGACGGCTCTGGGGATTACTGCCATTTACATGATCATCACCCGCCGAGTCTATTTCAAACCGTTAGCGTGGCTGGGGTATTTCTCTTTTGAAATCTACCTATTCCATGTATTTGGAACGGCGGGCAGCCGTATCGTACTGAACAAACTGGCAATCCATGATGTATGGATTACCTTTACCGTTAGTATGATTCTGGGGCTTATCCTGCCAGTAGCCCTTAAGAAGGCAGTCGGTCGCTTTAGTCTGCTTAATCTAGCGTTCTTTGGTATACAGTCAAAGAAGAAGCCTGCAATGAAGTTGCAGGAAAAAGTCTCGCTTAGTTAAAGCATGTAATAAAAAAGCCCAACGCTAACGTTGGGCTTTTTTATGCCTGCCAAATAACTTCGTTGTAAAGATCCCTTCGCAGAGTGTCGCGTATTGACTTGGCCCTGTATCGGCTGAGTGCTGCAGGTAGTTATTGCTTGTAAGTACATATGTAGCAGCTATGGCTATATCGCGGCATTGAAGATTCAGCCAAGCCTGTCCTGAGCATTAATACCTGTAGGGGAGCCTGCAGTAACAGTAAGGCGGTTCCGAGGAATTTATTAAGGCATAAAAAAGCCCTTCAAACGAAGGGCTTTTTGATCGTCCAGAAGGCTTCTTAGTTGAAGTTCTGTTTGGCGTTTGCGGTGGAGCTAAGCACGTTTGAAGAGCCCAGCAGCTGGCTGACGAAGCGGTTCCAGCGGGTGATTCCGGCAGGACCTACGAATACAACGTCTTGCGGCTGTAGTGCAAAGTGCTGTGCCAGAACGAAAGCGGTCGGCGAGGAAGCACTCAGGTGGAACACTTGAGCCTTCGCAGTTGGGGAAGAATTAAAATTCTCCGGACCACGGATTACATACACTTCATCCGCATCGGCAGTTTCCTGGTTCAGGCCGCCTGCCTGGCCGAGTGCGTCCATTAGCGTCAGGCTAGTGGTCTTGAAGTTGGCTGCCAGCGGGCTTACCACTTCACCCATCACGTAAACCTTGCGGTTATCGTTGTAGGGTAGGTGGATGCTATCGCCATCCTTGAGGTATACGCCGTACAGCTTGGAGTCCTTACGGTTCAGGGTGTCGGCATCCAGGCGGTACTCCTTGCCGTCACGTACCAGGGTCAGGCCGCTCAGGTCAGCTGTCTGGGTGTCAACGCCTGCCTGGCCCAGTGCTTCAACCAAGGTCATCGGCACAGTTGTCAGCGGAATGGAGTCGCCCTTGGTAAAGGCACCTGACAAGGTGACTTTCTGACTGCCAAAGCGCAGGACGCTCACGTCGACCTGAGGATTGTCGATAAAGGTTGCCAGACGAGTCGAGATGACCTTGCGGATCTCCTCAAGCGTCTTGCCTTCTGCTGTCAGGGTACCAACGTACGGATAGAAAATAGTACCGTCAGGACGTACCAGTCGACCGTTCGCCTCGATCTGCTGTTGGGCACCAGAAGGAGCGGTTAGCTCGGGGTGATCCCATACAGTGATATACAGCAGGTCCGCCTTGCCTACACGATAAGCCGCTGGATGATACTTGAGCAGTTCCTGCCAGTTCCCAGTGTCTGCAGTCGGGTTAACGGAGTCATGACTTTTCAAATAAGCCGATGTGATAGGAATCAGCTCAACCTTTGTCCCCTCAATGGAGCCGTTGGTCTTCAAATCGTCCCGGTGCAGGTATTGGCCTGGAGACCATACGCAGCCCTGCAGAAGCAGGGTGGAAAGTAGTGCAAGGGTAAAGGTACGTTTCATCTATTTTCTTCCTTGATCGCTGTAAAAAAGTTTTTAAAAACTTCGTATCGATCGATTTATAAGCGTCAGAACGTGTTTGGGCATAAGAAACTTTATGAATCATGTAGGCCTGTGGCGCGCCTGGCGCTGGATAATTCGTAACAGCTCCGTATCCAACCAAACCATACATATCAGCGCAGGCTGTGACAGAAGCTTAAAAAATTAGTTCACTTTTGCGGAAACACTCTTTTTAAAAGTAAATCGATCCAATTTTTGGATTTATCCTGACGTTATATGTCAATAAGCCACTAGCTGATTTTTCGTGACATAACTTCCAGAGCAATGAAGTCAACAGCCACCCTGATCGACCAGGCAATGGCAGCTCCCTGGAGAGAAAACAGGTGTATGCACACGACCAGCAAGCCTATATAAGGCAAAAGCTCAGCCAGATGGATAAAAGCGGTGATCTTCGAATGGCCCTTCGCCTGGATTTTCGCAAAGGGAATCTGTGCCAGCGCGTTAAAGATGAAGCCAATCAGGAGAATACGCAGCACCTGTGCGCCTTCCTGACCATATTCCGGTCCCATCCATAAAGTCATGACCATGGGGGCGAGTATGAATAGAGGTAGCACCATGACTACACAGGCGGCGAGCAGGGCCCAGAACGCTCGATTGGCCTGAGCAGTCGCATCCGCCGAACGCTTGCTCAGAAGCGGGAAGATAACCCGAGCGACAGCATTGGGAATGATCAGCATGCGTGAGATGGCTTCAGAGGGGGCGGTGTAAAAGGAAACGCGCTGGGCTCCGACCATGTTGGACAGGATAAAACGATCAAAATACACCATGACAGGGCTGATGATATTGCTCACAGTCATCCAGCTGCCAAACGCGAAGAGTTCCTTGAAAACGCTCTTTTCAAATCGGTAAAAGCCCGGCGGAAATTCTCGCCAACATGGAATGAACGCCACGGCCATCGAAATAAGGCGGGCGATGACAAGCCCTATTGCCGTCGCGGTAAAAGACTCATCGACCAGCACGGCTACCAGGGGGCAAACAGCCAGAATGGAGTTGGTGATGGTGCGTAACAGGTTGAATTCTGCAAACCGTTCGTTTCCTTCCAGATAGGAAAACCAGATCATGGTGAGTAGAAAGGGCGGTATCGAAAGGCTTAGCCACTTGAAGCCAGCCACCGCAACGTCAACGTTTTCTGCCGAAACGTGTAGCAGGGAAACGAGTTCTCCTGCGCCCAGCCATAACAAGAGCACCGCGAGTGCGCTCAGACCGACCACCGCATAAGTAGCGGTCGCGATAACGGATTTATTCTTTTCGACATTGCCATGGTGCATGGCCACGGCTCGTATGACGGCGCGTGTCAGTCCCGCGTCAAAAATGGTGGCATAACCGACAATGGCAAACGCCAGTGTAAACAGGCCGAATTGCTCGATACCTAACTTTCGAGAAAGAACACCCATGGTAGGGAGTGCGATAAGGCTTGGAATGACTACACCCAGAATATTCCAGGTGCTGTTTTTCAGCATTGTCATGGGGGGCTCTTTTGCAGAAAGGCATGTCTGCCCTGGTCGGACAGACATGCAGGGGAGGGGGCTATCTAAAGCTGGGCTGCATCAGTGGGTGTTCTTCAACATACGAATCCAGCGCTGGGCTCTCCACGTTTCGGTGGTAGGCCTTGAGTGCCTGGATCACGAGCAGGAACGCAATCGTTGCCTGCATATATTCGAAGATACCCTGAAGCGGCCAGATCACCATATACGCCAGCAGGGCGGTAACGGTGAAGCTGGTATCCCTGTGTAAGCGCTTGGCGAAGTAGTAATAGCAGAACAGGGTCAGTGGGACGATCAGGAAGGCCAGGAAGCCGAATCTGAACAGCGTACCGAATATCCCAACGTCGGAAAGGAAGAAGTACTCGCCAAAGTGAGGGATAAAGCCATTGTTCCACATCAGGGACAAGGAGCCACTAGGTAACCAGTTATTCGCATGCAAATGGCCGAAGATATAACCGATGGTTTGCTCACGGACATTATCGGTTGGACCGTTTTCGAGCGATTCGGCATAGAAATCAAGATTGAGTCCCAGCTCTTTCAGCAGATCCGGGAACAGGTAGAGAGGAGAAACCAAAATACCCGATACCACGATCCAGATAACCGACTTGCTCTTCAGGCAAAGCAGCGTGAAGCAAAGGGACAGAAAGATCAGCTGGCGCGTTTGTGTTGCAAAGACCAGAGTCAGCAAAATGAAACAGGCGAACACAATATAAGGCGTCTTGGACCTGGGCGAGCCATCAATGGGCGATATCCCTTTGTTCCATACCTGAATGCAATAGAAATAAGCCAGGCACTGCGCCAGCGCACCGATTGAGGAGCGGTCTGGCCGGTCGAAGGACGCCACCTTGTCCCGCAGGTCCGGCAATACGGAGAACTTGAACATCCAGGCCAGAATACACGCCATGAAACCTACAAACAGGAATGCCTTTTCAAATTGGGCAGCACTCATGTTCCGGGCGAGGTAAAGCATGACGGAAAAAGTGAAGCAATACAGTATGCGACGCTCTTCGATAATCCCGTATATCAATGGTTGCCCATAGTAGAGATTTGAGAAAATCGCTGGCAGCAGAATGAAGATAACCGACGAGTAGGCGCAATAAGTTAAAAGGATTTTCAAATCCTTTTGCTCTTTTCCCACGGACGCCAGTACATAGAAGGCTGTAAACGCCAGACAAATAACCAGATACAACTCGCTGACATACAAGATGCCAATCGGGTTATGGGGGGTTTCTTCGAAAATACCAAAATGTAATACGAAGACGAAAATTAATAATATGAAGTAGGCACCGCTTTTGCTTACTGCTCTCATATCGCTTCCCATCCAGCGTAACGTTGCATTCCATCCAGCATGGCTGTCTTCCCTGTCCTCAGACTGGCCAAAAAATGCAGTCGCAATCGATTAATTTACTTCTTCACTGCTTCGTCTTCCTGATCTTTCTTTGAGATAGATAGGAAGAATATGGGTGGCGTCATGAACATAGCGACGCACCAGACGCTGGGGCTCCGATAGCATTCTATGCAGCCACTCGATACGGGCTTTCTGCATCCAGACCGGCGCTCGCTTCAGGCTGCCGGTAGCAAACAGAATCGAGGCCCCGATGCAAAGGCCAACGCCTGTACGCTTGGTAGCATCGACCATGCTGGCCAACATTTCCTGCCGTGGCGCACCAACTGCATAGAAAATGAGGTCTGAAGGGTTGGCATAGATGAAGTCGAGGCACTTCTGCACTTCGTCAGGCTTGTTGATAAAGCCCATCGGAGGGTTGTAGTGATTCAGCCGGATACGTGGATACAAAGCCTTGAGCTTTACCACGTCCTTTTCTTCCGAGCCAATCAGCGTAATGGACAAGTCTTCCTGGTCGGCTTTCTTCAGAAGCGAGACCGTAAGGTCGCTGCCTGTGATCACTTCCTTGATCTCAACGCCCAGGGATTTGAGCAAGGGCGATAGGATACGGCTATCGCAGACACGCTTGTCAGCGGTGCGATACGCCTTTTGCAGATTCTCGTTTTCCTGGAACTGGACAACGTGATCAATGTTTGGCGTAACGATATAGGTGTAGGGTTTTTTCAGGCTGGCTGAAATATGCTTCAGTAGCTCATCCTTGGTGCCCAGGAAAAAGTCGATACCGAATGCCTGGCTTACTACTCCATTAGACATGCATTGTTGCCCCTTTGAACGCGCCCTTGATACCAGACCAGGCCAGCTTTGGACTTTTGTATTCCTTCAATACGGTTATGCCGGACAGGAAAACCGCAGACATGAGTGCATACGGTGAGCCATAGAACTTCTTATTGAAGCGAGTGGCTGCACGGTTACGGAAGTAGTAGTAAAACTCGGACTTTCCGCCTGAGCTCATTGAGCCATAGTGATAGAGCTGGCTATCCGGTGCGACATACAGTGCAATACCGTGCTTTTTCGCTTGGTGCTGCCAATCCACTTCTTCGGAGTACATGAAGTAGGATTCGTCCATGTAGCCAACCTTATCCAGTATCTCGGCGTTGAAGGCCAGGCTGCAGCCCATGATGTAGTCCGGCTCACGGTTGAGCTGGCCGATCTCATCAATGGAAAGCCCTTTGCCGAGAAGCTTGGATTTGCCTAGCAGGGGATACATGATCCCGCCACCATAGCATTCGATCTTTCCTGTTTGAGAACTCAGAATGACCGAGCCGGCAATGGTGTTCTTGTCAGCCGTGATCTTATCCAGTAACGGCTTGAAGGCATCGTCTTTAACATAGGCGTCGTTGTTGAGAATCCAGAAGTTCTCAACCTTGAACTGTTCGCGTGCCCATTTCATTCCAAAGTTGTTACCACCGGCATAGCCGCTGTTAACAGGGCTGGCGATAACGGAAACCCGGTCTACGTTATGGGTTTCTTTCCATTGTTTCATCGTTTCGTAAGAGCCGTCCTTGGAGTCGTTATCTATCAGGACGACATGATCGATTGTCTTACAAAAATTAAGAATACTTTCAGCGCAGGAAATGCTTTCTTGCGGAGCTTTGTAGTTCAGCACCATTGCAACGTTCATTTCGATATCCCTTTAGCCTAGAAAATCAATTTACTGATCTGAAACGGTCAAAAGCCTTGAAATAACGTAGGAGCTCAAAAGAGCTCCTACCTGTGGACTTTTATGCTTCATCGTTCAATTGAAGCTTTCTCATGCTATGCATGGTGCTTTTTAGTCCCATTCCATGTTTGCAAGCGCTGCTGCCTATAACAGGCTTCAGCTCTTGCTTGGTCTCTCATAGGCGTACTGATAGTTACCGTAAGAGGAATAGTTGGAAGCCTTGCGCTCTACAGCGTTCAGGATCACACCCTTGAGCGGTACACCATTGAGATCAAAGCGACGCTTGGTAGCCTCCAGCTCCTTGGCACTGTTCATGCCGAAGCGGGCGACGATCAGGCTGGTACCTACATGGGCGCCAATGATGGCGGCTTCGGTTACGGCCAGGATCGGCGGAGTATCGATGATCACGATGTCATACAGGTCGCCGAGCTGCTTCAGAACAGTGGTAAAGCGATGGCTCATCAACAGTTCGGAAGGGTTTGGCGGGAACTGGCCACAAGACATGAAATCAAGCATGTCGACTTCGGTCTTCTTGATGGCATCGTTGATTGCAATGCGATTGCTCAGCAGGTCGGATAGACCGTCTTTCTGCTTCACATTGAAGATCTTGTGCATGTAGCCCTTGCGCATGTCCCCGTCGATCAGCAGAACGCGCTGACCCGACTCGGCAATAACAGCTGCCAGGTTGGACGAAACGAAGGACTTACCGACATCCGGGCTTGGGCCGGAGATCATCAGAATGTTGTTCTTAGCCTCGATCATCGCAAAGTGCAGGCTGGTCCGCAGGCTACGCAGCGCCTCGGTACTCAGGTCCGTAGGATGAGCGATGGACAGCAGCGCCGATTCGCCAATCTTGCGGGAGCCGCGGCCAAAGAGCTTTTCGGATTCGGACTGGTTGCGGCTGTACGGAATCGAAGCATAAACCGGCAGACCCAACTGCTCGATGGCTTCAGGTGTTTCAATACCGCGCTTGAGGGTATGGCGGGTATAGATAACGGCCAGGCCCAGCAGGCAGCCCAGAACCAGTGCAGCAACTACGATCAGCGGCTTGTTGGGGCTTGCAGGATCATCAATGTTCGCGTTTGCATTATCGATGATACGCACGCTGCCGACAGTACCAGCACGGATAACATCAAGCTCCTGCACCTTGTTCATCATCAGGGTGTAGGTCTGGCTGGTCACGTCAACGTCACGCTTGAGGCGGAGCAGCTCTTGCTGAGTGGAAGGCAGATTGCCTACGCGCTTCTCAAGCTTGTCCTTTTCAACTTCAAGCTGGCGCAGCTGGCCGAGTACGGCCTGGAATGCCGGGTGCTGAGTGGTGAACTTGCGGCTCATCTCAACACGCTTGAGGTTCAGCTCGGAAATCTGGCCATCCAGCGAAACGATCTGATCCAGAACACCCTTGGTCTCGCTGTCGATATCAACAGAGCGGCGGTTGGTCTGATATTCGTTCAGCGCACGCTGCGCGTCTTCCAGTTCTTTCTTGACAGAAGGAATCTGGCTACGCAGGAACTCAAGGCTCTGAGTCGATTCTGCTGCGTTGCGGTCAATGTTCTGAGCAACGTACAGATCGATCACTTCTTGAACAATGCGCTGAGCACGCAGAGGATCGGAGTCCTGCAGGGCAACGGACAGAATGCCTGACTGCTTGCCACGCTCGCCTGCGCTGATGCGGCCCTGGTATTCCTGAATTGTTCTGGACAGTCGCTTCTTCATGACTGTGAATTCAGTACCGGGACGTGCTTGCAGCTTGCTGACCTGGATGAAATAGCCATCCTGCTCGACAGGCTGGTTGACAGTGCCGTGCAGCAGAATCTGATTGTCGGCATCGAAAACCGTGAAGCTCTGGTTTTCTTCGACTTTCAGTGTCATAGGCTTGTCCTGGGCGCTGTCGGGGACGCGCAGCTCAGCAACTTCTACATCCTCACCGCCCCAGGCAAAGCTGTTCAGGCCCAGAACAGGGGAGGCAACTTCGTCTTCGCTTTCAGCTTTGAAATGACGAGCGACATAGCCACCAAAAATAGGGAAGTACTTGGGCGTTACGACAACATCCAGGTGCAGATTCTTGACCGCGTTGCCAATCACCAGACGGGATTTGAGCAACTCGATCTCAGTCACTGCCTCCGGAAGTGGCGGTGGCATGCCGGATGTTTGATCAGTCAGGCGTGTTACACCTTTCTTTTCTTCGATCTGCAGCATTGCATTGGATGCATACATGGGCGTAGCCAGCATGGCATAAGCAATACCGAGGAAAGTGAAGATACCGATAATAGAAAGAAGCTGCCATTTGTAATCAACGAGGATTCCAAACAGTGCTGAGAAATTAATATCGGTATCGTTCTTAACTTCAGTGGCCGTAAAACGAGGCATCGTGGTCATGAAATTCCTTCTTCCCCTTATCTAATGTATGGAAGCCAGCTATCTACGCATTTTGCTAAAAGTATATGTACTTCTTTGAACATTTCTTTTGAGAGGCGGTATGGATCGGGTACCTCACGGTTATTTACCCATTTACCAATCAGAAAAACTCTCCCTTTGATTTCTGGCGCCATACTTTCAACAGAACGAGAATGAAATTCTTCCATCGTCAAAATAAGGTCTGCCTTCCGAAGCATTTCTGCATCAACCTGGCGAGCTTTATGTGTCGATAGCTCAAGTCCGTTTTCTCTTAGTACTTCTTGAGCCGTACTATCCATAGGGCGGCCTACCAATGCACCAATACCCGCTGAACTGACTTCTATATTCCGCCCTTTCAGGCCTTCCCTTAGAAGCGTTTCGGCCATTGGACTTCTGCAAATATTTCCAACGCAAACCACTAAAACTGACTTAATCATGAAAACTCTTCCAGACGGGAAATCAGATGCTCTTGATGGCATTTACCAATCGTATCTGGAGCTCACCCTGACATGTCTTCCGCATCTGAACTCCTACTGGGATTCGATCAGGCAAGCTCTGACATCTCTACCTTAGAAAGTTCAGCTGTTGCCGGCCTGAATCACTTTTCGGTCGCCAGGTCCGGCAGCAGTTCTCAGTAAGCGTTCTTGTTGATGAAACCCTTGAAGAGGGTCAGGAAGATGATCTTGACGTCCCACCAGAAGGACCAGTGGTGAATGTAGTCCAGGTCGAACTCGATGCGCTTCTGCATCTTGTCCAGGGTATCCGTCTCACCACGCCAGCCGTTGACCTGGGCCCACCCTGTAATACCGGGCTTGACCTTGTGGCGCAGCATGTAGCCTTGAACCAGCTTGCGGTACTGTTCGTTGTGAGCAACCGCATGGGGTCGTGGGCCTACGATCGACATCTCACCACGCAGTACGTTAATGAACTGGGGAAGCTCATCGAGTGACGTGCGTCGTAGGAACGAGCCAAAGGGTGTGATGCGGCTATCGTTCTTGGTCGCCTGCGTCACCTTCTCGCCATTCTCCATGACCTTCATGCTACGGAATTTCCAGACTTCGATCGGCTTACCGTCCATGCCATAACGCTTCTGGCGGAAAAATACCGGGCCAGGAGAGGACAGCTTGATACCAATGGCGATAACCAGCATGGGAATGGAAATGATCGACAGAATGATCAGGGACAGAACGATGTCCTCGATGCGCTTGACGATCAGGCTAGCACCATCCATTGGCGTATCGAAGATACTAATGCTGGGCAAACCATCAATGCTTTCGCTACGGGCATGGAGCAGGTGGAACATGAAGACGTCAGGAATGATGTAGACCGAAGCGGTCGTATCGCTGAGTTCCTGCACCAGCCAGTTGATGTGCTCCTGGTGCGCCATGCTCAAGGTGATATAGACCTTGTCGATATAACCGGCGCGCGCATCGTCTACCAGCTGTTCCAGGTTGCCGCGAATCGAAAAACCGGGCTCGCTACGGTTGAGCTCGGGATGGTCTAGCGGATTCTCGACATAAAAACCGAGCAGTTGCAGGCCCATCCATGGCGCTCTGTCGATTGTATGGGCAAGACGCTGACCGATCTTGTCGGCACCTACGATGGCTACTCGGCGCGTATTGAAACCGGCTTTTCGCAGCGAGTGCATAACAGAGCGCAGCAGCACCCGATATCCGCACAGGCCAATCAATGAAAGAGCCAGCCATGCCTTCATGGTACTGCTGATTAAAAAGGATTCATTAAAGAAGAAATAATCAACCATGAAAACAGTTGAGAATGTTAATACCCAATAAGTTGATATTTTTATTAGTTCATTGGATATTCTTTCGCCACGCCATGAAAGATACATTTGATTCATTTCTGTCAGGAAATGAAATATCAAAAGAGCAAGGAATACTATTACCCAGTGCTCAGGTTTCATGGGGACGCCAGGAATCACGGAGCCAGCCAGATAAGCTGTTCCGGAAATTACCATTAAATCTAACAAGCGATGTGATAATGAGATCGCTGATGAATTCGAATGTAAAATACCACGTTCTTTAAAATTCATAGTTCTATCCTTGTGCATAAACGTATGCACGAACTTCAACAGGACCGAATAGTCATGGACAACGATCGATGAACATTCGTAGTCGATAACAACCGAACGTGTTTAGGATTCCATCGCGCTGACTCAGGGAATGCTTCAACGGTGACTATAGCCGTCGGTAGGACCGCCCGAAGATTCAAAGGTTCCTTGACTTTGAAACCCTCGATAAGTGGTTACCGACTCATTCAAGGAGCAAAAGATGAAGGCGTGGTTATAGTCGTTTTAAAAGGTGAATTGGATCACCTTTTAATGGTTAAAAGTGGGCGGATGTTCAAGTTTTATAGGTATTCCAACACCGACAAGCGGTGCTCATAGGGATAAAAGGTCGCTGTGAATCTGTTACAAATTCTAGAAAATTCTTTTTGAAACCTGTTCGTTAGACCTTGAGTGACAGTTGTTGTCTTTGCGGCTTGAAAGATCATTGGATTCCTTCAAGTGCTTCAGATGGAGCGTGCTCGATATACCGCTCCGCGTATCGCTTGGATCATCGATCTGCCTTGTCGGTCCGGCCGCGCAAGGGACGCTCGGGTACAGACAACGCGCAGGCAAGTGCGAGCAGGGAAAGCCCAGCCGATACCAGAAACAGTTTATGAAAGGTTGCAAGAAGCGTTTGGCGTAATGGATCGATCGTACCGGCTGACCCTAGCAAGTATGTCTGCAGCACGTTTTCAACGGAGCCCGCATGACCCTGCATAGGGGGTAGCCATAGCAAGAGTAGTGCGGACAAGCCAGCGGCGCCTACCGCACCTCCCAGTGAACGGAACAGCGAAATCGTACTGGACATAACCCCGATATCAGCCTGTGGAACAGCATTCTGGGCGGCAACCAGTGCAGTGGGAAACTGCATGCCCGTTGCAAGTCCTGCCAGAAACAGACTGCCGCCGGCCAGTAACCCGCTGCGCGGATCAATAAAGGCAAGCATTACCAGAGCGCATGGCATGATTAGCGTACCCACCAGGATCTGAGGTTTGTAACGTCCCAGCACGGCGGTCAGCCGCCCACAGGTAAAGGCACCCAAGGGAATGCCCGCTGCAAACGGAATCAGATGCAGTGCCGCTTTGCTCATGTCATGGCTGGCGCCAGCTTGAAACCATAAGGGGATCAGCAGCGTTAGCCCTATGGCCTGGAAGTTGGTAAGGAAGTTGAGCATACAGCAGAGCCCGGCCGTTCTGTTCCGGAGTAGGCGTAAGGGCAGAAGTGGTTCTCTGGCGCGCTGCTCATGGTATGCGAATAATGTCAAAGCTGTTATTGCCGCAGCGGCAAGCCAGAGAAGATAGCCGCTGCTTAAGGGCGCTCCTTTGCCGATCAATGTTGTAGCCATTAAAAGCGCAGTAAGGCCGGTAGCCAGTAGCAGAATGCCCGGATAGTCAATGATGGCCTTGCGGCCAGGCACGGGAAGGCTGGTTAGAACGCGATAACATATGAAGAGCCCGGCAATGCCAACGGGCAAATTGATCCAGAAAACCCAGCGCCAGGATAAATACTCGGTCATCAAGCCGCCCAATACGGGGCCGGCAATACTGGCCAGCGCGTACATGCTGCTGATGTAGCCTTGATAACGCCCTCGCTCGCGTGGCGGTACGACGTCGCCAATGACCGCTTGGCTTACGGCAATCAGCCCTCCTGCACCCAAGCCCTGTAAGAGTCTGGCCAGGATCAGTTGGGGCATGTCTTGGGCGAGCGCACAAGCGAGTGACGCTACCGTAAAGAGGCTGAAAGCTGCCGACATCATCTTTTGTCGGCCATACAGGTCGCCAAACTTTCCGTAGAGCGGCATCGAGACGGTCATGGCAACCATATAGCCCGATATTACCCAGGCCAGAAGTCCGGTGTCATTGAGCTGTGCAGAGATGGCTGGCAGCGAAACCGCCACGATCGTTTGATCCAGAGCGGCCAGCAAAATAGCCAGCATGGGTGCCGGCATAATGGCCTTTATGCGATGTGAACGTGCCGCGTCTGAGTTCAACTGCATTCTCGATAAGATAGGAACGATACCGGTCTGTTTCCATGATCGCTTTAGTATCAGTAGCAATGTATGGATAAGGCCTAATAAGGACAGGTCTGCCTCCTTTTTATAGTGCTTTTTTCTAAGGCTGAAATTTTCTTATTCACCTATTGAAAATTACCAAAAGCCTTGGTATCAGGGCTTTTCCTACAGGCTATACAGAAACTGCGCACAGAGTTATCCACAGGCTTTAGAGGTCATGCTCATGGGTATGAGTGGCAGGGGGCATCGGTACGATGAACGCTCTGCCATGGCGTACCCCACGCTCTGCAGTGACATGCTGGGCCAGCTCTCGGACCTCCGCGGTAGTTCCCTTCAACACTGAGACCTCCATGCAGCTTCCATGATCCAGATGGACATGCAAAGTAGCCAGTGTAAGGTCGTGGTGGGCATGAAACGTACGGGTCAGCCGCTTCGAGAGTTCACGAGCATTATGGTCATAGACATAACTCAAGGTGGCGATACAGGTGGAGTCGGCTGGCAGATCCTGCGCGACGGGTTCGCGCATGCCTTCTCTCAGCAGGTCCCGGATGGCCTCGGAGCGTCCTTGATAACCGTGGCTCGCCACACGATCGTCAACAGCGGCCAACAGGTCGTCATCCAGTGTAATCGTTACTCGTTGCATAAAAACCAATCACCTTCAGTATGAAGTTTTCTCGTAGACATCATACTCTTCCCTGACTATTCTCCCGCGCTTGTCTACGCATAACGGGAGTGGGAGTGTGAATCAGCTTGGCTTCAAGAGAAAGCTCGGGGTGCTTCTATTGGCAGCGGGATTGGTTCTGCCTGTTATGGCGCAAGCTGAGGTGCTTACCTACTCCTGGCCGACGAATGCCGGGCCGCTTGATCCTCGCGGTTATTCACCGAACCAGATGTATGCCCAGGCGATGGTCTATGAGCCACTGGTACGCTATAAGGCCGATGGCAGTGTCGAGCCCTGGCTGGCGACCCGGTGGGATATATCCCCGGATGGACGGACCTATACGTTTATCCTGCGCGATGGCGTGCGCTTCAGTGATGGCAGCGTGTTTGATGCGGCAGCGGCAAAAGCCAATATCGAAGCCGTTCTGGCAAATCGCAAACGGCATGCCTGGATGGAGCTGGTTGAAACCATCGATCATGCCGAAGCGCCAGATGCCCATACGCTGCGTCTGGTTTTAAAGCATCCTTATTATCCTACCCTGCTTGAGTTGGCACAGGTGCGCCCCCTGCGGTTTGCAGCGCCCAATGCTCAACCTGGACAGCCGATAGGAACAGGCCCCTGGCAACTGGTTGAAAGTCGTCGAGGCGAGTTTGATCGCTTTGCCCGCAACCCTTATTACTGGGGCCCAAAGCCTGCCTATGACGAGGTACTGGTTAAGGTCATTCCTGACCCGAGTGGGCGGGCGATTGCGCTCGAGACGGGGCAGCTTGACCTGATCCAGGGTTCCGAGGGTGAGGTTTCCGCCGACACTTTCGTTCGCTTGAAACAGGTGGGCTACCATATGGCTATCTCAGCGCCTCTGGCGACCCGGGTCATTGCACTCAATACCAACCTTGCGCCTACCAATGAGCTGGCGGTGCGACAGGCCACCAATTGGGCCGTCGACAAGGATGCGATCGTCAAGCACGTCCTGTATGGCCTGGAACCACGGGCCGATACGCTTTTCTCAACCAACCTGCCGTATACCGATGTTGGCCTGAAGCCGTATGGCTATTCTCCTGAGAAGGCTAGCGAGGCGCTGGAGCAGGCTGGTTGGATACTGAATCCAGGCGAGAAGATTCGCTACAAGAATGGGCAGCCGTTACGCCTGGAGCTGTGCTTCTATGGGGCAAATGCACTACAGAAGAGTGTGGCTGAGGTTGTTCAGGCCAACCTGGGTAGTCTGGGTTTCGATGTGGTTCTCAAGGGAGAGGACGAGGGGGCTTTGGTAGAGCGCCAGCGTGATGGTCGCTTTGGAATGATCTTCGCAGAGACATGGGGAGCACCCTACGATCCGCACTCTTTCGTCAGCTCCATGCGTTATGCCGGGCATGCGGATTATCAGGCACAGAAAGGCCTGCCAATGAAGGCCGCCATTGACCAGAAGATCGGTGAAATATTGGCGTCGGTAGAGGAGGGCAAACGGCAGGCGCTCTACAAGGACGTGTTGACTACTTTGCATGAGCAAGCGGTTTACGTGCCGATTTCATACCTGACCGCTACCAGCGTAAGCCGCGATTCAGTCGAAAACGTGCAGTTCGGCGCGACTCTTTTCGACGTGCCTTTCGAGGTCATGAAGCCGGGCGGAGAGTAACTTATGCTGCGTTATATCGCCTATCGGCTGGCCCTGCTGATACCCATCCTGCTTGCTGTTTCGCTACTGGTATTCGTGCTGCTGCATATGGGGCGGGGTGATCCTGCTCTGGATTACCTGCGTCTCTCCCAGATTCCGCCTACGGACGCGGCCCTGGCGGAGGCGCAGCATACGCTGGGGCTCGATCGTCCTTTGGTTGAGCAGTACTTGATGTGGCTCTGGCGCGCGCTGCATCTGGATTTCGGAACATCATTCGTGACGGGACGGCCCGTCCTGGGTGATCTTCTCTATTACCTGCCCGCCACCCTTCAGCTAGGAGGCGCTGCGCTGGCGGTCACTTTGCTGGTCAGCTTGCCGCTGGGCATCTGGGCGGCCCGCAGACCGGGTGGCTGGCCGGATCAGCTTGTACGGTTTATCGCCTTTTTTGGCGTTTCGATGCCCAATTTCTGGCTGGCGTTCCTGATGGTCGCCCTGTTTTCCGTGACCCTGGGATGGCTGCCTCCCATGGGGCGGGGAGGAATAGCGCATCTGGTCATGCCGGTACTGGCAGTGGCGCTGATGTCGTTATCGATCAACGCGCGACTTCTTCGTGCCAGCCTATTGGAAGCCAGCGGGCAGCGACACGTCTTGTACGCGCGCCTGCGTGGGCTGCCGGAAGGGCAGGTATGGCGCAGACATATCCTGCGCAACGCCTGGCTACCCGTCGTGACAGCCATCGGGATGCATGTCGGTGAATTGATTGGCGGCACGCTGGTCATCGAAACGATTTTCGCCTGGCCCGGGCTGGGCCGTTTTGCAGTCAGTGCCGTTTACAACCGGGACTTCCCCGTATTGCAGTGCTTTACGCTGCTGATGACCGGGCTGTTTGTCCTCTGCAATCTGGTTGTGGATGTACTGTACGCCTGGCTCGACCCTCGCACGCGATTGGAAGGAGCACAGGCATGCTAGTACAGACGATGAACGCGCCCCGGACGCGCTCATGGGGGGCTTGGCTGGGTGGTGTATTGGTCATCCTTCTGCTCGCCTTGACGCTGCTGGGGCCCTGGTTGGCTCCCTACGATCCGACTGCCGTCGATGTGAGCCAGCGGCTACAGGGGATGAGCGAAGCACATTGGCTGGGAACCGACCATCTGGGTCGTGACGTCCTGTCGCGCCTCATTACTGGGGCACGTTTGTCCCTGGGTACGGTTGTGCTGACGCTATGCCTGATCCTCACGCTTGGCATTGTCGTAGGCGGTGTGGCCGGGTTTATCGGTGGTCGACTGGACACGGTGCTGATGCGAGTCGGCGAGTTGTTCATGACCGTACCCACCTTTGTTCTGGCGCTCTTCTTTATTGGTGTGCTGGGAACAGGGCTTTCGAATGTCATCCTGGCCATCGCCCTTTCGCATTGGGCCTGGTATGCCCGAATGGTTCGCAGCCTGGTGATCTCGCTGCGTGGGCGAGACTATCTGCTGGCATCCCGTCTGGCGGGTGCGTCACGTCTGCAGAGCTTTGTCAGCCACATTCTGCCGAGCGTGCTGGGTCAACTGATGGTCCTGGCCTCGCTGGATATCGGCCACATGATGCTGCACGTATCAGGTTTGTCCTTTCTCGGTCTGGGCGTCAGTCCACCTACGCCGGAGTGGGGCGTGATGATCAACGACGCCAAAGAATTTCTCTGGACGCATCCTCAACTCTTACTCTGGCCGGGTCTTATGATTTTCCTGACCGTAATGGCCTTCAACCTGCTTGGGGATGCGTTGCGGGATCGCCTGGATCCCTCGCTGCGCACAGGAGGGCATTGATGGGTCGTGTATTGGAAGTCCAGGGCCTGACCCTGGCTGTTAATGATCACGTCTTGGTCAAGGATCTGAGCCTGACGGTCAGGACCGGGCGTGTTACCGCTTTGGTGGGTTCCAGTGGCTCTGGCAAATCCATGACCTGTCTGGGCATGCTCGATCAACTTCCCGCAGGCGTGACAAGGGTGTCAGGACACGTGCTGTGCGACGGACAAAGGACGAGCGGCGAGCATCTGCGGGGGCGTCAGGTTTCCATGATCATGCAGAATCCCCGTTCTGCCTTTAATCCTGTACTGACGATGCGGGCGCATGCTTACGAAGTGCTGGCGCTGCGTAACATCCGTGGTGCAGATGCCCAGGCGCGTCTGGACGCCTGCCTGGTGGATGTTGGCCTGAATACTTCCTCTCAGGTGCTTGACCTTTATTCCTTTCAAATGAGTGGCGGCATGTTACAGCGCATGATGATTGCGTTGGCACTGCTGGCTGAAACCCCTTTTCTATTGGCCGATGAACCAACAACGGATCTTGATCTGCTCATGCAGGCACGTGTGCTGGATGTACTTGATCGACTGGTTGAAGAGAAAGGTCTAGGAATTCTGCTGGTAACGCATGACATGGGAGTTGTTGCCCGTTGCGCCCACGATGTGCTGGTGATGGATGAAGGGAGCCTTGTGGAGGCTACGTCTGTCGAGCAATTGTTTGAAGCACCATGTAGCCCTGCCGCGCGTGATCTGCTGGCTGCGCA
The DNA here is from genome assembly GCF_051027705.1 of Pseudomonas sp. JZ114. Taxonomy (NCBI): domain Bacteria; kingdom Pseudomonadati; phylum Pseudomonadota; class Gammaproteobacteria; order Pseudomonadales; family Pseudomonadaceae; genus Pseudomonas; species Pseudomonas sp. JZ114. The sequence continues at coordinate 3,944,017 of NZ_CP069256.1, read as the reverse complement.
TCAGGCGCTCACCTTGGCGGAGGATTATGAATGAGACTGCTCAGCGCTGAGGGTATCGGGCACGGCTATCGCTCGGGAGGTTTCTGGTCACGGCGGCCCTTGCAGACCGTATTGCATGGTGTGGATTTTCACATTGACGAAGGGGAAAGCGTTGGTCTTCTGGGAAACAGCGGCAGTGGTAAAAGTACATTGGCGCGTCTGTTGCTGGGACTTGAAAGACCGATAACCGGGCGCGTCAGCTTTCGGAATGAGGTGCTATCCGAGCTACGGGGTGAAGCGCTTCGTACGTTTCAGCGCCGTGTCCAGTTGGTCTTCCAGGATGCACCAAGCGCATTCAACCCTCGCCACTCGATTGGCTGGAGTCTGTCTGAACCGCTTCGACACTTGATGGGTCTTTCCAGGCCGGACTGTTTGCGGCGAGTTGCTCAGCTGTTGGAGCAGGTTGGATTGGCGGCTTCCATGGCTGACAGGTTCCCCGGCCAGCTCAGTGGCGGACAGCTCCAGCGGGTCGGCATTGCGCGGGCGCTGGCATCAAACCCCTCGCTCATTGTACTGGATGAGGCGCTGTCCAATCTGGATCGAGTCCTTCAGGTGCAGATACTGGATATGCTCAGCGAAATACGTGAAACGCAAGGAACAGCCTTTCTGTTGATTACCCACGATCTAAGCCTGGTACAGCGGCTGTGCCATCGGGTGGCTGTGCTGGATCAGGGGCGGCTGGCCGAAGAGTGTAAGGTAACCACGGGGCTGCGTTTTGAGCATCCGGCTGGAGTGGCGTTACAGAAAGCCATTCTGCCGGCTCGACCTGTAAGGCGCGCGCCGGCCGTTCTTTAAGGTTTCTCAGCCAGCAGCATCAGATTGCGGGGTGTCAGGCTAGGGTCGCAAAAGCGGCCTAGTCTGACCTCGTAGCCCTGTTCCTCCAGAAAGAGCGCCCGATCAAGGAGCAGCCAGAGCTCGAGCGGTCGCCGGAAAAGCCCGCGGACCAGTTCAAGATTGCGAACAGCGGCGAGACGCTTCCAGCCGGCGGCCTCAAGTGCCTCCCAGTTGCGCTCAGGGATGGGCGGCAAGCCTTTGAGCGTGGCAAGCTCCAGGCAGTAGTCGCGAAAGGTGCGCTGCAGCCAATGGGTTGCCAGTGGAGGAGTAGGAAGGTATTCATCGATTCCGCAGATCTCTCGCTGAAGCAGGTCGAATCCCAGCCTTCTGGCCATGGAGAGGTCACGCTGGCGGCGAACCCGGGCACCGGCGGTCACGGTTTCACACAGGGGCAGCCCAAGGTCCTCCTTGCTCAGGAGAAGTGCTGACTGCCTGGCGTTCGCGGAAAGCGGGCGGTACTCATCGCCGCTGATACGGTTATAGCAGCAGGGCGCTAACGCCAAGGCAGGGCAGCCTGTCTGGCTGGCTACCTGCATCAACCGCACATGGAGATCACCGCACGCATGCAGCGCTACAGGCGTGTGAAAGACCTGAAGCCTTTTCGTAACAGAATCAGCCATTACATCCTGTTCATAATGATGGGCTGAAAGCCCCAGGCGCTCGCTGATACGTTGCCCTGTCTCTACCAGTGAGGGATCGTATTCCAGACAGTCGAACGCAGCGCCATGGACGCCCAGGCGTCGTCCTAAATGACCTTTGCCTGAGCACCAGTCCAGCCAATGCGAGGGAGGGCTGCTGAACAAGGCGTGGTGAGCGAAGGCCTCCACCTGCTGCCATTTGCGTCCCGGCACGTCCACGCTCAGCCTGTTAGGCGCTTCGCTGTACTGCCTGGGCAACTCGCCGATCATGCACAGCTGACGTGCCTCTTCGGCCCAGGCTGGAAAAGGCGAGGGGGCCTTGAGTGCATGGGGATGTGTATGCGTAGCCTCCGCCTCTTCAAGTGAGCGGGCACGAAGCCACGAGGATAAACCCGGGTTGGCCTTCTCCCAGGGCAGTGTTGGCTGGGTGAACGGCTTGGGTCGCCAGAGCGCCTGGTGCTGTATCAGGAAGCTGTCCAAGGCATTGAAGCGTGCTTCTAACGCACTGCCCTGGAGGAAGGAAGCAGGATAGGTCTCACTCATGCCGATCACGGAGGCTAACGGGGCGGCGAAGCATAACGCACCGCCCTGTCGCTGTGATCAGTAGAGGCTGAACGGAAAGTACCGGGCGTTGATCTGCTGGTATGTCCCGTTGGCGAGAATACCTTTGAGCGCTTCATCCAGGCGGGCCTTCAGCGGATCGTTCTTGCGTACCGCTATCGCAATGCGGTCCTTTTGCAAAACGGGTTCGCCTTTAAGCTCGAAGCGTTGCCCCTCTGGGGTCTGCAGCCAGGCGTAATGCGCAAAGCGGTCTCCCAGTACGGCATCCACACGCCCATCTGCAAGGGCCTGGTTGGCTTCCTCCTGGGAGTCGTAGAAGCGCATGTTGACCTGACCGCCCAGATGGTTGGAGAGCCAATCTGCCGAAAGCGTCGCGCGGCCGGCACCGATAACCTTGCCTTTGAGTCCGCGGGGGTCTGTGCTGAACGGTTTATCCCTGGGGGCAATGAACTGAATGCTGTTCATGTAGTAGGGGATAGTGAAGGAGACGAGCTGCTCGCGCTCCGGTGTGATCGACATCGAGGAAATGATGGCGTCGAACTTGCGTGCGTTCAGTGAAGGCAGCATGCGATCCCAGCTGGTGATCACGAACTGGCATTGCACCTTGAGTTCTGCACACAGTGCCTGGGCAATATCCACATCGAAGCCGGTCAGCTTGCCGTTACCACTAACGCTACTAAACGGGGGGAGCGAGCCTTGAACGCCCACTTTGAGAACGTCGGCCGCCAGAGCTGTGCCGCACAGGCTTAAACCCGCCATCAAAGAAATAACCCATCGCTTGAGCCGCTTCATTCATTCCTCCATTTACAGGTCTGTATAAGCTTTACAGCTGTTTAACCGCAGGTTGTCAAATAAAAGACCCAAGATGAGCAATTGGGCGAGCGGGAGAGAATCGTGCTGAAGCCTTTCAGGGCAGTGATACGAGGCGGGACAAAAATGCAGGCAAAAAAAAGCCCGATCAGTGATCGGGCTTTTAGAATCATGGTGCCCAGGGACGGAATCGAACCGCCGACACGGGGATTTTCAATCCCCTGCTCTACCAACTGAGCTACCTGGGCAACGGGGCGCATTAAACCGTTATAAACGATTTGTGTCAAGCGCGAGTTGAAAAAAAATTCAATTTTTACCGTGACTTAAGTGTTTAGCCCAAATCAGAAGGGCTAGCCCCAGATCATTCGCTTGGCGGTACGTATCCTTCGGCTTGCGCGTACTCTTCGCCAGAAAGGAATTTATCCATTTCCTGCTGAAGGAATTTACGGTCATCGGCATTCATCATGTTCAGACGGCGCTCGTTGATCAGCATGGTCTGATGTTTCTGCCAGTCATCCCAGGCCTGCTTGGATACATTCAGGTAAATGTCCTCGCCCTTGGCGCCCGGATAAGGCGGGCGATCCAGGCCAGGCAGTTCTTGCTTGAGCTTGCGGCACATGACAGTGCGGGTCATACGGTTTCTCCTTTCAACGCCTCTTCGGCGCGCTTGAGCAATTTCTTGACCGGGGCTGCCAGCCCCAGGCGTGGCGGATTGGCGAGGTTATACCAAAGCCAGTCCGGTTCGGTCATGGATTGATTGCGGCTGTCCACATGAATCAGCCAGGGCTCAATGTTGAGCTGGAAATGGCTGAAGGTATGTGTAAGGCCAGGCAAGGCCTGACGCTGCTCCATGATCAGGCTGTGACGCTCAGTCAGGGCCCCCAGCTGATCGACCGTATCGAGTTCAGGTGGACTCCAGAGACCACCCCAGAGCCCGGAAGAAGGGCGCCGGTGGAGCAGGATGGCATTGTCATCATTAATGATCAGTGGCATCAGGGTCCGCTTTTGCGGCAAGGTCTTCCGTGGCTTGGGTTCCGGAAAATCGGTTTCACGTCCCAGCCGATGGGCCTGGCAGCCTTCTTTCAATGGACAGAGCAGGCAGGTGGGCTTGCTGCGTGTGCACAGTGTAGCGCCCAGGTCCATCATGGCCTGAGTGTAGTTGCCCACACGAATATGAGGTGTATAGCGCTCCGCCACGTCCCATAGCGCTCGGGCGACGGCGGGCTCGCCGGGATAGCCGGACTGTGCCGAATAGCGCGCCAGAACCCGCTTGACGTTGCCGTCCAGAATCGGCGCTCGAATGTTCATGGACAGGCTGGCAATGGCACCTGCCGTCGAGCGGCCTATGCCTGGCAGGTCCACGAGGGCTTCGACACTGCGTGGAAACTCACCGTTGTGCTCGGTGACGACAATCTTTGCCGTCCTGTGCAGATTTCGGGCGCGACTGTAATACCCCAGTCCCGTCCAGAGGTGCAGTACTTCGTCTTCAGAGGCAGCGGCAAGCGCCTGGACATCGGGTAACGCCTGCATGAAACGGTCAAAATAGCCCAGCACCGTACTGACCTGGGTCTGCTGGAGCATGATCTCCGAGACCCAGACCCGATAAGGGGTGATGTTCTGCTGCCAGGGCAGGTCCTTGCGGCCATGAATGTCGTACCAGTTCAGGACTGCGCTGGAAAAGCGTTCCGGATTCATCGTTTGTGGAATAACCCCTTGATGGCATCTTTAAGTTCGGGACTGACCTTGTCTCCGAGCTTTTCATCCAGTTTCTCATTAAGTCGATCACCCGCCAGTCGGGCGACGATCTTGCTCATGCCGTCGCGATCCAGGCGGCAGGCCTTGGCGCCCAGCTCCAGCGGACCCCGGCAATGCAACGGCCACTCGATGCCGGTATAGCGCTCATTGACTTGACAGGCCGGGTCGGGCATGTCGCTCTTGTCGCCTTCGACGGTTACGCCAATGCGGTAGTCCAAGCCCAGCACGCGCAAGTCGATATCACCGTTGCCCTTGGCCGTCAGGCCGGGAATACGGGCAATCAGGTCCTGGTTGCTGGCGACTCCATTATTGATGGTCAGACTACCGCTCAGCTCGCGGAACGGAGTGTCCTGGCCATCATGCGCACTGGCAAGTGTCTTTTTGTTGAGCAGCGCGATGCCCTGGCAGAGCTGGCCCTCTAGGTTGGCATTGGCCAGTACACCATTGCTCAGACGAAAGCGCGCCGTTCCATCCAGGCTATCCATCCATGCCTTCTGGCTATTGCCTTGCGCGGTCAGGTTGGCATCCAGATCCAGCGCCCCCCGTACGGGGGGCTTTTGGCCCTGGGCCTGGAGAATTTTTTCAACCGGTACCTGAGCAATACGTTCGGTCACATTGAGTTTGGGTGTGATTCCTCGAACATCAAGGGCACCATTGGCCTGAAAGCGACCGCTGAACAAGTCGCCACGCAATTCGCTCAGTGTGACGAGGCCGTCTTTGCCGTTGAGCTTGAGGCTGGCGTTATCAATAGGCAGCTTGGTGACCACGAAGTGATCCAGGTTGAGCGAAGCGTTCAGATCCAGTGCTTTGAGCCGCTCTACAGGAAGAATGTCCTCACTGCTCCAGGCATGCTGAGTGGGGGAGGAGGGAAGCGGTGAATTGCCCTGGCTGGCAACCGCATCGGCTGCAGTCACTTCGTTCTGGCGAGCCGTATTGCTCTCGTGCTGAGCGGCAGCCGTCTTGGCGGGCAGGTAGCGATCCAGGTCGAGGCGATCACCTCTAAGGTCAATGCGCAAGGCTTTACGGGCGAAGTCTTCTACGGCAATACGACCCGAGAAGGTGCCGCCATCCAGTACAAGGTTCAGGTCTTCCAGCGCCAGGCTGTTCTGGCTGCCAGACAAGCGTGTATTGAACTCAACCTGCTTGAGCGTGTTGGCGTCAGCCATTTCCGGCAGGGCGACACTAATGCTGGTCAGAAAAGCACGCAGATCGGTCTGTGCAATGGACAGGCCGCCTTCAAGCTTGGGTGCCTTTTCAAGGTCATGCACTTTGAGTTCACCCAGCGCCTTGAGCTGGTTGAAAGTCAGCTTGAGGCCGTTCCACTCAGCAACCTGAGCGGCCCGGTCCAGAAGAAGTTGACCTTCCGCTGAATATTTCAACAGCTGTCCGCCGAAGGGTTCGCCTGTGGCATCGCCGGACAGGTTGGCATTGTCCAGTTGGTAGCGCTGCAAGGCATTGTCAAAGCGTAGCTCGCCAGTCAAGACCACCGAGGCATTGACGGGCGGTTGATTGGTCGTGAGGGTGCCCAGCAGTTTCAGCGGAATATTGGTGCCTTCGCGGATGCTGCCAGTGCTCAGGTCAAGGCCTTCGAACGCATAATGCGCGCCGCTGCGGGCATCGCTGTAATCGAGGCGTGAGTCCTTGACCGTCAGGCTATCGATATCCAGCTTGAGTGGGCGGCGTGGCGAGTCATCCTGGCCGGCTGGCTGTTCCACCGGTTGGTCGTTTGGCGTACCGGGGGTTTTATCGGGTGCGGGGCGGCCAATGTTTTCCCAGTTGGCCTGGCCTTGTTCGTCGCGAGCCAGCGTCAGGTTGAGGCCGTCCACACGAATATCACTCATCTCGACATCATGGCGAAGCAGCGGCAATACGCGCACCGAGAAGCCCAACCGCTGTACGTTGGCAAGCGGCTTTTGTGGTGTGGTGGCACTGGCGATGGTCGCATCATGAAGTTGCAGGCCAAGCCATGGAAAGAGGCTCCAGCCTATATCGCCGTTAAGGGTCAGCTCGATGTTGGCCTTGTCCCGGGCAAGTTGGCGGATTTCGTCTTTGTAATCGTTGGGGTCGAACAAGTGGGTCAAGGCAAAGCCCAGCGCCACGATGATCAGCAGCAGCCCAAGAAAGACAAGGCCGAGCACTTTTCCGAACGCTTTCATTGACGGGTCCTTATCTAAAACTTAAGTAATGGCCGAGTATAACGCTGCCAAGTGGTCGTTTTGGCTGGATGAACGTCAGAAGCGCGATATCGGCCTCAGACTCTCTGTCGCGCTGTAAATGCCGTTTGGCGTGTAGGCACGAAAAATTGAGTGCTGTGCTCTGGTATTTACACGCCATGCGCTCTATTGTCGCGCCCCGACTAAAGGAGAATTCGTTCGCGTTTTTGAAAAAAACGGTGCGTTGGGGAATGCCCGGTCTTTTCTGCGAACACTTCAGCGAGTCGTCAACACTTCATATAGGGGATTTCTCATGAGCATTACGCTCACACAGAGCGGCACTTCCGCTCGTCCCGCTTTCCTATCCAAGGAACGGATCATTGCCACCCATGGCTTCAACCGCTGGCTGGTACCGCCAGCAGCACTGGCCATTCATATGTGTATCGGCATGGCCTACGGTTTCTCCGTATTCTGGTTGCCGCTGTCTCGTGCCGTTGGCATTGATGCACCCATTGCCTGCGCGCCCACCATGGGCTTTTTCGATCAGCTTTTCGCCACGGGCTGCGACTGGAAAATCTCCCAGTTAGGCTGGATGTATACCCTGTTCTTCCTGTTCCTGGGCTGCTCGGCTGCCTTTTTCGGTAGCTGGCTGGAGCACGCCGGTCCTCGCAAGGCAGGCGTCGTGTCGGCATTCCTGTGGTGCGGCGGTCTGGTGATCTCGGCCATGGGCGTGTATACCCACCACATCTGGCTGCTCTGGCTGGGGGCTGGTGTGATCGGGGGGATCGGGCTGGGGCTTGGCTATATTTCGCCAGTTTCGACACTCATGAAGTGGTTCCCTGACAAGCGGGGCATGGCGGCCGGCATGGCGATCATGGGCTTCGGCGGCGGTGCGATGGTCGGTGCGCCCCTGGCCGACATGCTGATGCGCCATTTCGCAACGGCTGAAGATGTTGGTGTCTGGCAGTGCTTCCTGGTCCTGGCCGGCGTCTATTTTGTCTTCATGATAGGTGGCGCGCTTGCGTACCGTGTACCGCCGCCTGGCTGGCGTCCGGAAGGATGGTCGCCTTCGCTGAAAAAGACCGGCAATGACATGATCACCAGCCGTCACGTGCATGTCAGCAAGGCCTGGCGCACGCCCCAGTTCTGGCTGGTGTGGGCGGTACTCTGTCTGAACGTTTCCGCTGGTATCGGTATCCTGGGTATGGCATCGCCCATGCTGCAGGAAGTATTCGGTGGTCGCCTGATCAACGTCGGTATCCGCTTCAATGACCTGAACAAGGATCAGCTGGCGCAGATCGCCACGATCGCTGCCGGCTTTACTGGCCTGCTCAGTCTGTTCAACATCGGCGGTCGTTTCTTCTGGGCATCGTTCTCGGACTTTATCGGTCGCAAGATCACGTTTTTCGTGTTCTTTGCGCTGGGCTTTGCCTTGTACGCGATCATTCCATGGACCAGCCACATGGGCAGCGTAGCGCTGTTCGTGTTCACGTTCTGCCTGATCCTGTCCATGTACGGCGGCTGCTTCGCTACCGTGCCGGCTTATCTGGCGGATCTCTTCGGTACGCAGATGGTGGGGGCGATCCATGGTCGTCTGCTGACGGCCTGGGCCGCTGCCGGTATTTTCGGTCCGGTGCTGGTGAACTACCTGCGTGAATACCAGCTGGGCCTGGGGGTTCCGCGTGCAGCTGTCTATGACACTACGCTGTATATCCTGTCGGGCCTGCTGATCCTCGGCTTTATCTGTAACCTGCTGGTACGCCCGGTGGCAGACAAGCACTTCATGACCGAGGCCGAGCTGGCTGTTGAGCGTTCCAAGAGCAACGACAACAACTTCGACAATCTAGTGATCGAATGGTCGGCTGACCCATCCAGCAAGACTTGGGTCATTCTGGCCTGGGCTGTGGTCGTCATTCCGTTGGCATGGGGTGTTCTCATTACCCTGGGCAAAACGGCTGTGCTGTTCGGCTAAGCGATACCGCTCGCGGCAGGTGCAATGCCTGCCGCGTTTCCCGCCACTCGTCCCATCCTTCCTCTCGTTTGCGTTTAGGTGCCTTTCACGGCTTCTGCTTCCTGGCTATGGCTTCTATACTGTTTACCCTTTTTTGCCCTCTCATTTCGCGGAGCAGGTAATGGCCGAACGCAAGGCAGCCGTCGAGCGCAATACCCTGGAAACCCAGGTCAAGGTATCCATCAATCTGGATGGCACCGGGCAAGCCCGATTCGACATCGGGGTTCCCTTTCTTGAGCACATGCTGGATCAGATCGCCCGCCACGGGTTGATCGACCTGGACATCCATTGCAAGGGCGACCTGCATATCGACGATCACCATACCGTTGAGGACGTGGGCATCACGCTGGGTCAGGCCTTTGCCCAGGCCGTTGGTGACAAGAAAGGCATCTACCGTTACGGACATGCCTATGTGCCACTGGACGAAGCCCTGTCCCGGGTCGTCATCGATTTTTCCGGGCGTCCCGGTCTGCACTGGCATGTACCGTTTACCCGGGCTACGGTCGGAGGCTTCGACGTCGATCTGTTCATCGAGTTTTTCCAGGGCTTCGTCAACCATGCGCAGGTAACGCTGCATGTGGATAACCTGCGTGGCATCAACACTCACCACCAGATCGAGACGGTCTTCAAGGCGTTTGGACGCGCGCTGCGCATGGCAGTCAGCCAGGACGAGCGCATGGCTGGACAGATGCCGTCTACCAAGGGGTGCCTCTGATGCAGACGGTAGCAGTCATCGACTATGGCATGGGCAACCTGCACTCGGTTGCCAAGGCGCTTGAATATTCAGGCGGCGCACGCGTGCTGGTCACGGGTGATCCGCAGATCATTCGGGAGGCAGACCGCATCGTCCTGCCGGGCGTAGGTGCTATCCGCGACTGTATGGCTGAGATTCGCCGCCTGGGCATCGATGTGCTGGTTCGCGAAGTCAGCCAGGATCGTCCTTTCCTGGGCGTCTGTGTGGGTATGCAGGCCTTGATGGAAACCAGCGAGGAAAACAACGGTGTTGACTGTATCGGCCTGTTTCCCGGTCGGGTGCGCCGCTTCCCTGCCGATATGGTAGAGAATGGTGAAAAGCTTAAAGTCCCGCACATGGGATGGAACGAGGTGGCGCATACCCTCGATCATCCGCTTTGGCATGGTATTCCAGACCAGAGCCGCTTCTACTTTGTGCACAGCTACTACATCGAGGCCGCCAACGCTCGCCAGGTAGCCGGCCGAGGCCATTATGGCGTGGACTTTACCGCCGCCTTGGCTGACGGTCCGCGCTTTGCCACGCAGTTCCATCCCGAAAAGAGCGCAACCTGCGGTTTGCAGCTCTACCAGAACTTCGTTGCCTGGGATGGCCGCTGGTAAGCCTGGCTGACTGTACTAGTCGCCATGGCAAGGCTTGAGTGCAAGCACAAAACCAACCCGTGGCGTTTTATCACCATTAGCGAACGCATTCCTGGCGCTGAACCTGTGCCATGCAGGCCGCCCCGAATGCCTTGAGTAGAGATCTATGCTGATTATTCCTGCGATTGATTTGAAAGATGGCGCCTGCGTGCGTCTGCGCCAGGGCCGTATGGAAGATTCCACGGTTTTCTCCGACGATCCTGTAAGCATGGCGGCCAAGTGGGTCGAAGGCGGCTGCCGTCGTTTGCACCTGGTTGATCTTAATGGAGCGTTCGAAGGCCAGCCGGTCAATGGCGAAGTGGTTACCGCGATCGCCAAGCGCTATCCCTCCCTGCCTATCCAGATCGGTGGCGGTATCCGCTCATTGGAAACCATCGAACACTATGTAAAGGCTGGCGTGAGCTACGTGATCATCGGCACCAAAGCCGTAAAAGAGCCAGCATTCGTGGCTGAAGCCTGCCGAGCCTTTCCAGGCAAAGTCATCGTTGGGCTGGATGCCAAAGACGGCTTCGTGGCGACTGATGGCTGGGCGGAAGTCAGTCAGGTGCAGGTAATCGATCTGGCCAAGCGCTTCGAGGCAGACGGCGTTTCGGCGATTGTTTACACCGATATTGCCCGTGACGGCATGATGCAGGGATGCAACGTACCGTTTACTGCCGCGCTGGCAAACGCTACCCGAATTCCTGTCATCGCATCGGGCGGTATCCATAACCTGGGCGATATCCAGAATCTGCTGGATGCCAAGGCACCCGGCATCATCGGTGCCATTACCGGTCGCGCGATCTACGAAGGCACGTTGGACGTCGCAGAGGCTCAGGCCCTGTGCGATCGTTATCAGGTATAAGACAGGCCGACAGACGAGGGATACCGTATGGCACTTGCCAAGAGAATCATTCCCTGCCTCGACGTGGACAATGGCCGCGTGGTGAAGGGCGTCAAATTCGAAAATATCCGTGACGCCGGAGATCCGGTAGAGATTGCCCGTCGTTACAACGAGCAGGGCGCAGATGAAATCACCTTTCTGGATATCACCGCCAGCCACCAGGGCCGCGATACCACCCTGCATACGGTCGAGCGTATGGCGAGTCAGGTGTTCATTCCGCTGACCGTGGGCGGTGGCGTCCGTACCGTGCAGGATATTCGTAACCTGCTCAACGCGGGTGCAGACAAGGTCTCGATCAATACTGCAGCAGTCTTTACGCCCGAGTTCGTCGGAGAAGCCGCAGACCGTTTTGGCTCGCAATGCATCGTTGTCGCCATCGATGCCAAGAAGGTCTCGGCACCGGGCGAAACGCCGCGCTGGGAGATCTTTACCCACGGTGGCCGTAAGCCGACCGGGCTGGACGCCGTTGCCTGGGCACGCAAGATGGAGGACTTGGGAGCGGGTGAAATCCTGCTGACCAGCATGGATCAGGACGGCACCAAGAGCGGGTTCGACCTCGGAGTGACACGTGCCATCAGTGAGGCCATCAATATTCCTGTTATCGCATCAGGTGGTGTCGGTAATCTTGAGCACCTGGCTGCCGGTATTCTGGAAGGCAAGGCCTCGGCGGTATTGGCTGCCAGCATTTTCCATTTTGGAGAATACAGCGTGCCTCAAGCCAAGGCCTATATGGCTGAACGGGGTATTGTGGTCCGATAAATAGAGATTTGCGTCACACTTGGCACGCTTCCTGTTAAAGAAATTGCCCAAAACAAAGCAGGAGGCGTGTCCATGTTCAACGTTGTCATGGCGTTTTGGGTCAGTGTGTTGATGGTGAGTGCTGGGGCCGCCCAGGCAGCCAGTGCCAACAATCGTATTGATCTGCTGACAGAAAATTTTCCCCCTTACAACATGTCGGTCGATGGCAAGAACTTCGCACAGGAGGAAAGCCTGAGCGGAATAGCCGTGGATATCGTCCGGGAGGCCTGTAAGCGGGCCGGGGTTGCTTACTCGATGACGCTCCGCTTTCCCTGGGAGCGTATCTACAAGACCGCACTGGAGCAGCCTGGCTACGGCGTTTTCGTGACGGCTCGTCTCCCCGAGCGGGAAGATTCTTTCAAGTGGGTGGGGCCGATAGGACCTGATGACTGGATTCTGCTTGCCCGTGCGGACTCATCGCTAAAAATTGGCAGCCTGGATGACGTAAAGCGTCAGGGTTTGCGCATTGGCGCCTATAAAGGTGACGCGATCGCCGAAAGTTTAGTGAAGCAAGGCATAAACCCAGACCTCTCACTGCGGGATCAGGAAAACGTTCAAAAACTTCAGGCAGGGCAGATTGACGTCTGGGCCACCGGCGATCCGGCGGGCCGTTATCTGGCGCGTCAACAAGGGGTTACTGACTTCAAGACCGTTCTGCGGTTTAACGAAAGCCAGCTCTTTTTAGCCTTGAACAAGCAGACACCTGACAATGTGGTGCAAAAACTGCAAAACGCACTGGAGCAGATGCGCAAGGATGGTGAAGTCCAGCGCATCCTGGAGCATTACCTTTAAATAAGCATTCGATTGTGCCTTTGCCGGTGGCACAGCAGTTATAAGAAACAAGGAGCTGAAGTGATGTCCAAGTCGATATTGCGTGTGGTGATGTTGGGGTTGTTATTGGGAGCAGGCGCAGCAAAGGCTGCGGTCTCCGACAATTACTCGATGGTCCTGCTGACTGAGAATTTCCCGCCATTCAATATGGCTGTCGACGAAAAGAATTTCGCCAAGGATGACGGGATTGACGGCATCAGCACGGATATTGTCCGTGAAATGTTCAAGCGTGCCGGAGTCAACTATTCCCTTTCTCTGCGTTTCCCCTGGGACAGGCTTTATAACCTGGCGCTGGAAAACCCTAATTACGCGCTGTTCTCCACGTCCCGCACACCTGCCCGCGAGTCGCAGTTCAAATGGGTAGGGCCCCTGGGCAAGACGCGTAAGGTGTTAATGTCGACTAACGCCAGCAATATCAAGTTGACCAACCTGGAAGGCGCGAACAAGTACAAGATCGGTACTTACAAAAGCTCGGCGGTCAGCCAGATCCTGGCTGACAAGAAGATTCCGTTTACCGAGTCCCTTCGCGACCAGGAAAACGTCGGCAAGCTGGAGAGGGGCGAAATCGACTTCTGGGCAACGACCGATGTTGTGGCTCGGTATCTGGCCAAACAGGAAGGGGTGTCCAATCTGCAAACCGCGTTGGTCATCGATGAGGCAGACCTATACCTGGCGGTCAACAAGGATACGCCGGATGATGTAGTTGCCAAGCTGCAGAAGACGCTGGATGAGATGCGCAAGGAAGGCGTAGTCGATCAGATTACCAATAACTACCTGTGACCCTTCAGGGGCCCTGTAGCAAAACCGGAGCCTGGGCTCCGGTTTTTTGTTTCAGCGGTACACACCATTCTTGCCATGACCGGCCATGGCTTTATTGCTGCGTAGAGCAATCATCTGCTCGACATCGATAATCTCGATGCCATTAGCGATCAAAGTGGGCAGCTCGCGCTCCAGAACGCTTAGCGTGGCTGGACGAGGATGACCAATCAGAACGGCCGTGCCTTGCTTGCGTGCCAGCCTGACGCCTTCCTGCAATTGCGCTGCGATTGCATCAGCCTGGTTTACATTGTCCAGGAACACATCGCGAGAAAGGCTCGCCAGCCCAATCTTCTGAGCTTCGGCGGCTGCAACCGTGGCTGCACTGGTACGGCTATCGAGGAAAAATAGCGATTTGGTCTGCAGGGTTTGCATGAGCTGACTCATGGCCGGGCGATCAGCCGTCATCCGACTACCTTCATGGTTGTTGACCCCGCTGACATAGGGGACAGTCGCCAGGGCGTTTTCGAGGCGCTTAAGGCGCTCCTCACCGGAAAGCTCCGGGTGCCAGGCGAAGGGGCCGCCCGCAGGGTCCATAGGCAGATGCAGAATGACCGTACGGCCTGCCTTATGGGCTTCGCGAGCCAATGTCGCGCCGAAGGATGTGCCCGGCATGATGGCCAGGGTCACCGGCCCGGGCAGACCAAGAACGCGACGATCCTGGGAGAGGTTCTGTCCCAGGTCATCGATTACGATGCTCAGGCGTGGTGGCTCAGCCGCAGCGGCTCCAGCTGCCAGAGCGAGCAGCAGGAGCGAGCCAATCCAACGCCTGATCACTGATTGCGCGTGATGCTCAGCCCTTTCAGGAGGCTGAGGGCTTGGGACAGCTGGAAGTCATCATCTTGCGGGCGGGGCGTCTGGTTAGGCGCCTTGCTTCCAGTAGGACGATCCGGGCCGCCGTTGGCATTACCCAGGTGACCGGCCAGATCAGCTTCTTTGAAGAACTCAGGATTGTCTTCTGGGGTGACTTTGGCGGGTGCGACCGCCACATCAGGGGTGATGCCCTGCGCTTGAATGGATCGGCCCTTGGGTGTGAAGTACAGCGCTGTGGTCAATTTGAGTGCGCGGTCGTTGTTAAGCGGCAGAACTGTTTGCACCGAGCCTTTACCGAACGTATCCGTACCCATCAGGATTCCGCGCTTGGAATCCTGCAGAGCGCCCGCCACGATTTCCGCCGCCGACGCGCTGCCACCATTGATGAGGACGACCAGCGGAACACCTTCGCTGGGGTCAGCCGCGTCGGCCGAGAAGCTCAGCTCGGAGTTCTGGATGCGACCCTTTGTATAGACGATCAGCCCCTTGGTCATAAAGGCATCCGCAACCTCGACAGCGGCCTGCAAAACACCGCCGGGGTTGTTTCGCAGGTCGAGCACCAGGCCGTTGAGCTTATTGCCCTTGTTCTCTTTGCGAAGCTGCTGGAAGGCCTTTGTTACTTCATCGCCCGTGTTTACCTGGAACTGCGAAATGCGCAGCAGGCCGTAGTTA
Organism: Pseudomonas sp. JZ114; assembly: GCF_051027705.1. Taxonomy (NCBI): domain Bacteria; kingdom Pseudomonadati; phylum Pseudomonadota; class Gammaproteobacteria; order Pseudomonadales; family Pseudomonadaceae; genus Pseudomonas; species Pseudomonas sp. JZ114. The sequence goes on along the minus strand of NZ_CP069256.1, from coordinate 3,929,011 downwards.
GGCTCCAGCAGTTGCGCCTTGACGCTCTTGACCTTGATGACGGCCCGGTTGAGCTTGACATCGAAGGGGCGGCCACCGCCGCGTACGATAGTCAGGGTAATCGGACTGCCGATCTTGCCGCGCATCTTGTCTACGGACTGGCTGATGGACTGACCCTTGGTGGGCTGGCCATCGATCTTGACGATCAGGTCTCCCGGCTGGATACCGGCCTTGGCAGCCGGCGTGTCATCAATAGGGGAGACCACTTTTACGAAACCGTCCTCCTGACCCACTTCGATCCCCAGACCACCAAATTCGCCGCTGGTGGTTTCCTGAAGCTCAGCAAAATCCTTGGGTTCAAGGTATGCCGAATGCGGGTCCAGGTTGCTCAACATGCCCTTGATGGCGTTTTCGAGCAGAGTCTTGTCATCCACCGGCTCAACATAGGCTGCCTTGATGCGGTCCATCACCTCAGCGAACGTACGCAGCTCTTCGAGTGGAAGCGGCGCGTTGTTGATGGGCGCTGCTGCCCCTTCGACCGGGGTCACCGCGGCGGGCACTTCTCCTGGCGTCTGTTGCTGGGCCCAGGCGGTTGAAACGCCACTCAGCCCTATCAGCGAGAAAGCCAAGGCGGTGAGACGAAAGCAATGCGGCATGCGTAGCTCCTAATGTGTCCGGCACTAACCCTGGGCACGGCACCAGGTAAGCGGATCCGACGGACGACCCTTCTGACGTATGGCGAAATAGAGGGCAGGGGTGTCCTGACCTCCGCTGGTCCCGACGGTTGCAATCGCATCGCCCGCCTTGACCTGATCACCTGCACTCTTTAACAAGCTTTGATTATGCCCGTATAAACTGAGATAACCGTTGCCGTGATCAATGATCACCAGCTGTCCGGCTCCTCGTAACCAGTCGGCAAACACTACCCGGCCCGCATGAATAGCGTGCACCTGGGTGCCTGCGCTGGCTGAAATCAGTACACCATCCCATTTGGCGCGCGGGTCATCGCCACGCGGACTGCCAAAGCGTGCCAGCAGGCGACCGTTCACAGGCCAAGGCAGCTTGCCTTGTGCGCTGGCAAACGGACCGCCAAAGCCTGGTGCAGAACTAGACACCGCAAGGCCCGGTGTGTTCGTTGGCCGTGTCGTTTTGCTGCTTGCGCGACTACGCTCTTCCGCTTCCCGCGCCTGTGCCAGCGCACGCTGGCGAGCCTGCTCAGCCTCACGAACCTGGCGGGCCAGTGTCTCTTCAATGGTTTTCAGGACCTTGCCGAGTTCTGCCTGATCCTGCTCGCGCGATTGCAGCGCACGGTTGCGGTCGGAGTAGTCGCTGTTCAGCTTGGCCAGGGTCTCCTGGCGTGCCTTGCGGACTTCGGCTAGCTTGTCCTGCCGCTCCTGCAAAGCGGCTTGCTGAGCGGTCAGCTGCGATTGCTCGTTACGAATGTCACTCTCTACCCCGGCTAGCTGTTTCAGGGTGTCGTTGAATGTCGCGAGTTGGTCGAGGCGGGCCTGATTGACATAGTTATAGTAAGTCAGGGTGCGACTGACCTTTTCCGGTTGCTCCTGATTGAGGAGCAACTTCAGGTATTCCTGACGGCCGCTTTGATAAGCGGCACGAATCTGGATAGCGATCAGTTTTTGTTGCTCAAGGCGTGACTGATCGAGTTTTTTTTTCTGGTCATCCAGCTTCTTCAGCTTCTCCTGACCTTGATCCAACTGATCCTGGAGATCCTTGACCTGCTTTTCCAGGTCGCCCATCTCCGTTTCGGTCGATTTGAGCTGCTTTTGCACGCCGGACTTTTCGGTCTGGATGCCTTGCAAGAGCTTCTGCAGTTCGGCGATATCACGCTTGGTGGCTTCCAACTGGCGCTGGGTATCCTCGCGCTGATCGGCCACGGCCGGAGTAAGCAGGCATGCAAGAAGAACGAGGGTAAGGGCGCGAAGCATCGAGTAACAAATATCCCATGAGGAAGCGCCCTAGTATGCACGGGGCGGCTAGCAAAAAAAACGGCGAGACGAGCCGTAGATGACTAGGTGCTCTTTTATTGGTTGATGATCAGAAGTACCGCTGAGTCCCCAGGGACGCAACGATACTCCCAATCGGGTAAATGAGCAGGCCGTGATATTTAATTCACGGTAATGATCGTACGACCGGTCATCTCCTTGGGTTGCTCCATACCCATAAGCGTCAGCAAGGTGGGCGCTACATCGGCCAGTACACCGCCTTCACGAATGTGAACGGAGCGCTTGCCTACATAAACGAACGGAACCGGCTCGGTGGTATGCGCAGTATGCGCCTGACCCGTGGATTCATCTTCCATCTGCTCGACATTGCCGTGGTCTGCCGTAATGATGGCCTCGCCGCCGACCTTGTCCAGCGCTTCCACAATGCGTCCCATGCAGGCGTCCAGGCATTCCACTGCTTTGACTGCCGCCTCGAATACACCGGTATGGCCCACCATGTCGCCATTGGCATAGTTGGCGATGATGACGTCGTAGCGCTGGTTTTCAATCGCATCGACAATCTTGTCGGTAACTTCCGGGGCGCTCATTTCAGGCTGCATGTCATAGGTGGCAACCTTGGGAGAGGGGATCAGGATACGTTCCTCGCCCTCGAAGGGTTCTTCCCGACCGCCCGAGAAAAAGAACGTGACGTGCGCATATTTCTCGGTTTCGGCAATCCGCAGCTGAGTCTTGCCGTTCTTGGCCAGGTATTCACCCAGGACATTGTTCAGACTTTCCGGGGCAAAGGCACTGGGTGCAGGAATGCTGGCAGCATATTGGGTCAGCATGACATAGCCTGCCAGGTTTAGCGTCCGGGTACGGGGGAATTCCTTGAAGTCCGGCTCGACAAACGCACGGGACAGTTCACGGGCGCGGTCAGCACGGAAGTTCATGAAGACCACGGCGTCACCGTCTTCCACCTTGACGGGAGTCCCGACGGTTGTTGCCTTGACGAATTCATCGCTCTCGCCGCGCTCGTACGCTGCGTTGAGGCCTTCGGTGGCCGTTGCCGCATGGTATTCCGCGGTACCGTCCGTAATGAGGTTGTACGCAGCGGATACGCGGTCCCAGCGATTGTCGCGGTCCATGGAGAAATAGCGGCCAATCAGCGACACGATACGACCTTTGCCCAGGCGGGCAAACGTGGCGTCTAGCAGGTCGATCGAGCTTTGCGCGCTCCTGGGCGGTGTATCGCGACCGTCGAGGAAGGCGTGCAGGTAGATCTTCTCGGCGCCACGCTTGGCCGCCAGCTCTGCCATGGCAACCAGATGGTCCTGGTGGCTATGGACGCCACCATCGGACATCAGGCCAAGGATATGGACGGCCTTGCCTGCGCCGACTGCCTTGTCGACGGCTTCGCCAATGACCGGATTCTCGAAGAACTCGCCATCGCGGATGGCCTTGGTGATACGGGTGAAATCCTGATACACCACACGGCCGGCTCCCAGGTTCATGTGACCTACCTCGGAGTTGCCCATCTGGCCGTCAGGCAGGCCCACATCCATGCCGGAGCCGGAGATCAGACCATGGGGCTGTGTCGCCAGCAGGCGATCCCAGACCGGCTTTTTTGCCGCGTAAATGGCATTGTGCTTGGTTTCCTCGCTGTGGCCAAAGCCGTCGAGGATGATCAGGACCAGAGGTTTGGGTGTGAATGCCATGATTTCGGACTCTTGTTAGCGCTGTTTCGAAAGGCAACGGTTATCTGAAGTGTAACTGCCAAACGCCTAGCGACGCCACGCATGCAGGGTATGGTGCATGAGGTCGCGTGTGTATACTGGCCAGCATTTTTTGACTCCGGATACTTCGTGCCATGCAATTCGTTTCCCGGCTGATCGAGTTCGCCACTCACCATTACTTGCTTGTTGGCGCCTTGTTGATGCTCTTGATCCTTCTGCTGATACACGAGACACGTCGTAGCGGGCGCAGCCTGTCAACGGCGGAGCTGACCAAGCTTCTCAATACAGAGCAGGGCATTGTGCTGGACATTCGTCCGAAGAAGGAGTTCGCTACCGGTCATATCGTCGGGGCAGTGAACATTCCTCAGGACAAACTGGCCAGCAGCCTGTCCCAACTGGAGAAGCACAAGGATAAGACCCTTATCGTTGTCGACAGCAATGGTCAGCAGGCCGGCGCTGCCTGTACGCCGCTACAACAGGCCGGATTCACTACGGCCCGGCTGACGGGAGGTCTCTCTACCTGGCGTGGGGAAAACCTGCCGCTCGTGAAAAACTAATTGTCGGACAGGAGGTACTCTCATGCCTGAAGTCATCATCTACACCAGTGCCTGGTGTCCTTACTGCCATCGAGCCAAGCACCTGCTCGACAGTAAAGGTGTGAAGTACCAAGAAATTGCCGTCGATGGCCAGCCTGCAGTGCGCAGTGAAATGACACGCAAGGCCGGCCGGACCAGTGTTCCGCAGATCTGGATTGGCGAAACCCATGTGGGTGGCTGCGACGATCTGTATGCGCTCGAGCGCTCAGGCCGTCTCGACCCGCTCCTCTCTGCCTGAATTAACCGATAAACAATAAGGTTCTGTCATGACTGATAACCTAAACGGAGCGCAGCAGACTGAAGAAGGCGCTCAGTTCTCCCTGCAACGTATCTATATTCGCGACCTATCTTTCGAGGCGCCCAAGAGCCCGGACATCTTCCGTCAGGACTGGCAGCCAAACGTCAACCTGGACCTGTCCACCCGCCAGAAGGCGCTGAACGAAGATTTCTACGAAGTCGTCCTCACGCTGACCGTAACGGTGAAGAACGGTGAAGACACCGCTTTTGTTGCTGAAGTACAACAGGCCGGTATCTTCCTGATCAAGGGTCTGGATGCCTCTTCCATGAGTCATGCGCTGGGCGCCTTCTGCCCGAACATCCTGTTCCCTTATGCACGTGAAACACTGGACAGCATGGTCGTACGTGGTTCCTTCCCGGCGCTGATGCTGTCGCCGGTGAACTTCGATGCGCTGTACGCTCAAGAGCTGTCGCGCATGCAGACTGCAGGTCAGGCCTGATCTACGCTGTAGAAAAAACGCCCTTCGGGGCGTTTTTTTATGCCGTAGTGATTTATTCCGGCATGAAAAAGCCCAGCTGGCGCCAGCCCTCGTAAACGGTAATGGCTACCGCGTTGGAGAGATTGAGGCTGCGACGATCCGGCAGCATGGGCAGGCGTAGCAGGTGCTCGTGGGGAAGGGCATCACGCACCTCGGCTGGCAGCCCGCGGCTCTCGGGACCAAACAGCAGGGCATCGCCTACTTCATAGCGGACATCGGCATAGGACTGTGTAGCCTTGGTAGAAAAGGCCATCAGCCGACGGGGTTGTAAATCTGCTATACAAGCTGACAGCGATGCGTGACACCGCACGGTCGACCACTCATGGTAGTCCAACCCGGCGCGACGCAGTTTTTTGTCGTCAAGCGCAAAGCCAAGTGGCTCGATCAGATGCAGACGGCAGCCGGTAACGGCACACAAGCGAATGATATTGCCCGTATTGGGCGGAATTTCCGGCTCGAACAGAATGACGTCAAACATGGTAGCTAACACAGGAATAAAGAGCGGTATGGTAACGCCACCCGGCGACAATGGCTGCTGCTTCGTACGGTGGATATGGGCTGGTTGCGGAACGGTGGCATGTTGAGTCGCCTGTTTCATGCCGTACGCCGTCTGTTTCTCGAGGTACGCGAAGCTAAGGCTGCTCGTGAAAGAGAACTCCAACGGGTGGATGATCCTGAAGAGCTACGCCGTGAGCTACAGACTCGCAATCGCCGCCTCCTAGTGTGGTTGGGCGCCATGTCACTGGGCGGGCTGCTGTTCGGGCTGATGGTCGGCCGGATCTATCACGGCGATGTAGGGCCTCGGCAGCCAATCGTTCCTCAGGTACGCGTGGCTCAGGCTGCAGAATACGTTGACGAAGGCTCTGGGAGGCCTATGTATCGTCTGGTGCTGTCCCTGAACAAGGCCCTTCAGTATGAGCGCTATCGCCCAGACGGTGCGTTGAATCTGCGTTTGCCCAACATAAGTTTGGTAGGCGGCAATCAAAGTGCTCAGGTAAAAACAAAAGAGTCACGCAGCTTTTCCTGGTCAGTCATTCAGCAGGGCAAGGACGTCAACGTGCTTGTAGTTGGACTAGGAGGAGCCCTGGCTACTCAGGACCACTTGGACAAAAAGGAAGGCGACCACTGGGAGTTGGTCATTGAGGTTCCACTGATCTCAGCTGGCCAGTAAACGTGCGCACAATTAAGGCAAATTTCAATTGCTGCACATTTTTGGTGCAAGCCTTGAATGCTAAACATTATTCTTCTTTTATGGTGCTGTGTTTCTTGTAAAGCCAGTGCAATTGAAGGGTTTCAGCTTTGTATCTGTAACCTATTGATTTTAAAGGCCTGAAAAGTAGCCTTTTATCTCAGAACAAAAAAAGACCACCCGAAGGTGGTCTTGAAATAAAAAGGGGATTCCCCAGCCTGCCTGTACCGAGGTCCCCAAAAAGGTTGGTTACCAAGTACATAGCAGGCGGCGTGCCAACTTTTCATAATTTTCTGAACAAAAAGTTCAGGCATAAAAAAGCGCCGTTTAAGGCGCCTTTTAGCCTACAGGGCTTAGTCTTCACCCTCTTCATCGGGGCCATCGACTTTCATGCCCAGCTCTTTGATCTTCCGGGTCAGCGTGTTGCGTCCCCAGCCCAGGAGAACCGCGGCATCACGACGGCGGCCGGCGGTATGCTTGAGCGCGGTCTCGATCATGATTCGCTCAAAAGCAGGCACGGCACTGTCTAGAAGGCTTGACTGTCCACGAGTCAATGCCTGATCCGCCCAGTGACGCAAGGCTTGTTCCCAGTTGGCGGCGGGTTGCGCATCCTGCGGCTGGCTAAGGAGTTCCGGCGGCAGGTCATCGATCAGTACCTCCCGGCTGGACGCCATCACCGTGATCCAGCGACAGGTATTTTCCAGTTGCCGGACGTTACCTTGCCAGGACAGGCCCTTCATGTACTCCTCGGTTTCCGGTCTTAGCGTCTTGGGTTCTACCGTCAGCTCTTGCGCCGCTCGTGCCAGGAAATGCCGGGCCAGCGCCGGAATATCCTCCCGGCGATCAGCCAGGCGAGGGATGTGGATACGAATCACGTTGAGGCGATGAAACAAGTCCTCGCGAAACTTGCCATCCCGGACCAGACCCTCCAGGTTCTGGTGGGTTGCGGCAATGATGCGGACATCCACCTTGACTGGGGTATGGCCCCCTACGCGATAGAACTCACCATCGGCCAAGACCCGCAGCAGGCGCGTCTGGGTATCAGCTGGCATGTCTCCGATTTCATCAAGAAACAAGGTTCCGCCATCGGCCTGCTCGAAACGGCCTCGACGCTGGTTGGCCGCGCCTGTGAAGGCCCCTTTTTCGTGGCCGAACAGCTCGGACTCCATCAAGTCCTTGGGAATGGCGGCCATGTTCAGCGCAATGAAAGGCGCAGCCGCACGCGGGCTGTGGCGGTGCAGGGCATGGGCAACCAGCTCTTTACCTGTGCCCGACTCGCCATTGATCAGAACCGTAATGTTGGAATGGGAGAGCCGGCCGATGGCGCGAAACACCTCCTGCATTGCCGGCGCTTCACCAATGATTTCCGGTGTTCGCGTCAGGTGAGCGGGCTCCTCGAATCCCTGCTGTTCCTGGGCATGCTGGCCGGCGCGCTTGACCAACGCGACGGCCTCATCGACGTCGAACGGCTTGGGCAGGTATTCAAACGCGCCCCCTTGATAGGAGGCGACAGCGCTGTCGAGATCCGAATGTGCCGTCATGATGATCACAGGCAGACGAGGGTGAACCTCCCGAATGCGAGACAACAAATCCAGGCCACTGGCGCCAGGCATGCGAATATCGGAAATGATGACATCCGGCTGCTGGCGGCCGAGCCGATTCATGACGCTGTCCGCATTCTCAAAGGCAACGGTCGTCATGCCTTCCTGCTGAAGGGCCTTTTCTAGTACCCAGCGAATGGAACGGTCGTCGTCGACGATCCAGACGGTCTCCGAACGGCTCATAAAGGCTCCTTATCCAACGGCAGGAAAATACTGAAGGCAGTGTGTCCAGGTTGACTCAGGCACTCGATAAGGCCTTGGTGCTGAGAAATGATGTTTTGCGTGATGGCCAAGCCCAGACCGGTCCCGTCTGGGCGACCGCTGACCATCGGATAGAAGATGGTTTCCTGCATGTCGGCAGGAATACCTGGGCCGTTATCGATGATTTCGACCTTGCACACCAACCGATGGCGAACATGGGCAATAGTGAACTGGCGGAGCGCACGCGTCCGCAGCGTGATACGCCCCAGGCGCAGCTCATTATGTTCGGAAATGGCCTGCATGGCGTTTCGCACAATATTGAGGACCGCCTGGATCAATTGCTCCTTGTCGATAAGGAGGTCCGGGATGCTCGGGTCGTAATCGCGTACCAGGGAGATACCACCCTGGCTTTCAGCATCCACCAGACTGCAAACACGCTCCAGCACCTCATGAATATTGGTACGTGCCAGTTTGGGCAGCTTGTTGGAGCCGAGCATGCGATCCACCAGGTTGCGCAGGCGGTCAGACTCCTCAATGATGACGTTCGTGTAATCTTTCAGGGACTCGTCCGGTAACTCCCGAGAGAGGAGTTGCGCAGCGCCACGGATGCCCCCTAGGGGATTCTTGATCTCATGGGCAAGCCCGCGAACCAGCAGTTTGGTCGTTTCCTGCTTGGAAAGCTGGGCTTCCTCTTTGGTAATTCGCAGGAGACGATCCCTGGGATGCACTTCCAGCAACAGGTAGGTCGTAGAAGGGCTGAGCACAGGCGTAACAGCATAATCCACCGTCAGGTTGTTGCCTGTAGTGGACACCAGCAGTGCTTCACGCTTGGTAAACGGGTGCGAGTGCTCCACTGCCTGACGAAGGGCTTGGAGCGCTTCCGGCGACTCGGTGAACAATTCACTGATGAATTGACCGTGGCTACGCTGACCGCTGACGGCCAACAGCATTTCAGCTGCCGGATTCATGTACTCAAGGCGCAGCTCGGCGTTGAGCAGAATGACTGCCGTCGTAAGGTTATCCAGCAGCAGACGATGCATCATTTCCGTAGGCATGGCGAATCAGCTTTGATGTGACGACCCATGAAAATGCAAGAAACAAACCAAGCTACGTAAATAGGCTGCCCTGTGTTAGGGCAAGCCCATAACCTGTGCACTGCACGTAGCCTTAAGCTGTTTTCTAGCTAATCAGGATGTCTCGTTTTGGTGCGACCTACAGTATTGCACTGATATGGTGCATAAGGGGCTGGCGCTTTATTCTTCTTCGGGTTTTTCAGAAAGCGGACATTCGGGACGAATACCCCACTCACCGTCCTTGCAGGGGTTGGCCAGACGCCGCTGAGACAGCGACATGCGCTTCATATGGAAAGGTTGGCTAGGCGTACGCTCGACCACGACGCCGCCTTCCGTAACGATCTCCACCGCGATCTGATGCGTGCCCCGATCCAGGTTTTCAAGTGGAAATACCGGACTGCGCCCAGGGGCTCCTGCGGGTTGGCCATCCAGAATCAGCCGGTAGAAATGAGTAGGCATCAGTTCTGGATCGCTGGTGGCTGTTACGATCAGCTCACCGGCATTGCTCCGAATCGTAGCGTCCGGCTCCGGTACAAGAATGCGCAGCATCTGGTAGGACGCGATCTGAGCCGGTGGCGGTGGGGCGGATGGCTGCACCGGTTTACGAATATCCGGATTAGAGGGTGACAGCTTGATCGTACGTGGTGCAGCAGGCGACGGCATGCTGTTGGAAGGCTGAATCGTAACAGGGTTGGCCTTGATGCCCTTTGGAGGGCTATCTGTGAAGATGCGGTTACCTTCGGCATCGGTGTAGGTGTACACGGCTGCAAAGGTCGGCTGCGTCAGGAAGAGTAGTACAAGCAGATAAATGAAGCGCATCGGTAAGGATCAACGACTCGGACTGTTGAGGCTGATGCGTTGCACCGTGATCTCAACGGGCTCGCTCTGTTGTACGACACGTGTACCTTCGACCACCTCTATGGCCAGGCTGTGTGTGCCACGGTCTATGTTAGTCAGATGAAAAAAAGGTGCTCGGGTCGGCTCACCATAAGGTTGCCCATCCACCAGCAGGCGAAGTTCATGGCCGGGCGATAGGGCAGGCGTTATGGTCGCGCTAATGGAAAAAGTGCCATTGTTCGCTCGTAGCGCTTCATCGTCAGGCGCATCCAGGCGCAGGGTTTGATAGGGCTGACTCGTGGCTGCGCCCGTGTCGGGCGGGGACGGAGAGGGCGCGGTCGACGCCGGCGTCTCGGCTTTCACGGTGTTGGGGCGCTGCAGTTCGACCCGTTCGGCAGGCGCGTTCGCTGGCGGCTGGTCGCTGAAGACTGTTTGGCCGTTCGGGCCTACCGAGCGATAGATTTCGGCGTGAACAGGCAAGGTCATGGCAAACACTAGGCTGGCGAACAGCAGGCGCATATCTGTTCCTAGGGTGACACTGGCGTCACATAGAGAAAGAGGTAAGTCATAAGCGTTGCACTGACAGGCCCTTATGACAAGCGCCCATAAGCAAAAGGCCTCCCGAAGGAGGCCTCTGCTGTACAACCGGTGGCTTAGACGCTGTAGTACAGGTCGTATTCCAGCGGGTGAACGAAGGTGCGAACCTTGATCTCTTCTTCGCTCTTGAGCTCGATATAGGTATCGATGAACTCATCAGTGAAGACGCCACCCTTGGTCAGGAACGCGCGGTCAGCGTCCAGGGACTCCAGTGCTTCCTTCAGGCTGCCACATACCTGCGGGATCTGCTTGGCCTCTTCTGGCGGCAGGTCGTACAGGTTCTTGTCGGCAGCATCGCCAGGGTGAATCTTGTTCTGGATACCATCCAGACCCGCCATCAGCAGTGCAGCGAAGCACAGGTAAGGGTTGGCCGCCGGGTCCGGGAAGCGCGCTTCGATACGGCGGGCTTTCGGGCTGGAAACGTAGGGGATACGGATCGAGGCGGAACGGTTGCGAGCCGAGTAGGCCAACATGACCGGTGCTTCAAAGCCGGGAACCAGACGCTTATAGGAGTTGGTGGACGGGTTGGTAAAGCCATTCAGAGCCTTGCCATGCTTGATGATGCCGCCGATGAAGTACAGGGCAGTATCGGACAGGCCGGCATAGCCTTCGCCTGCGAACGTGTTCTTGCCTTCCTTGGAGATAGACATGTGAACGTGCATGCCCGAGCCGTTATCGCCATACAGCGGCTTCGGCATGAAGGTTACGGTCTTGCCGTAGGCATCAGCGACGTTGTGTACGCAGTACTTCAGCGTCTGGACTTCGTCCGCCTTGGCTACCAGCGTGTTGAACTTCACGCCGATCTCGTTCTGGCCGGCAGTCGCCACTTCATGGTGGTGAACTTCAACAACCAGACCCATTTCTTCCAGCGCATTACACATGGCCGTACGGATTTCGTGGTCGTGGTCGACCGGCGGAACCGGGAAGTAACCGCCCTTGACGCCCGGACGGTGACCCTTGTTGCCGCTTTCGAAATCAGCGTCAGTGTTCCAGGATGCTTGTTCGGAAAAGATCTTGAACATGGAGCCGGAGATGTCAGACTTGAACTTCACTTCGTCGAAGATGAAGAACTCGGGCTCTGGACCTACGAATACAGTGTCACCGATACCGGTGGACTTCAGATACTCTTCGGCAGCCTTGGCAATAGCACGGGGATCGCGCTCATAAGGCTGCATGGTGGACGGTTCGATGATGTCGCAGACCAGGATCACGGTCGGCTCTTCAGTGAACGGATCCAGCACGGCGGTGCTGTCGTCCGGCATCAGGATCATGTCGGAAGCTTCGATACCTTTCCAGCCAGCAATGGAGGAGCCGTCGAACATTTTGCCGTGTTCGAAGAAGTCTTCATCGAGGGCGTCGCGAGCGGGCATAGTAACGTGCTGCTGCTTTCCCTTGGTGTCCGTGAAGCGCAGGTCTATCCACTTCACGTCGTTTTCTTTGATCAGTTGAACCGCCTTCGACATGTTTTCCTCCAGAGGGATTGAGGCTGGGAGCGGTTGGCGTAACTCCCAGGATCAGGTGTACCCGTAGCAAGGGCACTTCTGAAAACGGTTGCGCTTTCAGAAGAGCCCTATCCTCGCCTAAGGGCTACTGCCTCACAAGGGAGCAAGTAGCGTGCCAGTGCCCTGTAATGGACAGGGCCGCACTAACACTAGGCCTTGGCCGTTAATAGTGCCTTTGGAATAGACCACTGAGCACCAAAAGCGTGCTTTATATTTTTTATAGCACCAAATTGGTGCTTTTATGTATTTAGACCAATGGAAGTCAGAACTTTCAGTTTGAGCTATACTTGTCGACCTTTTCTCGTCGTTTCCGCTCTTCTTTAAAATTTCATGAAGCTCATCGTCAAAGTCTTTCCGGAAATCACTATCAAAAGTCGTCCGGTGCGCAAGCGTTTCATTCGCCAGCTGGCGAAGAATATCCGGGTGGTCTTGAGGGATCTGGACCCGAACCTGACGGTGGAGGGTGAGTGGGATAACCTGGAAGTCGAAACACAGCAGACCGAGCCGAAGGTTCTGCGCGAGATGATCGAGCGCCTGACCTGCACGCCAGGGATCGGTCATTTCCTGGAGGTCCATGAATACCCGCTGGGCGACTTCGAAGATATTCTCGACAAATGCATCCAGCATTTCGGTGAGCGCATTCGCGGCAAGGTATTCTCCTTGCGCTGCAAGCGGGCCGGCAAACATGATTTCAGCTCCATGGACATAGAGCGCTACGTCGGGGGCGGACTGCGCCAGCGCTGTGGCGGTGCGGGGATTTCCCTCAAGGATCCCGAGGTGCTTGCACGCATCGAGATCCGCCATGACCGCCTGTTCGTGATTGATCGGCAGCACGACGGTCTGGGAGGGTATCCACTGGGTGCTCTCGAACAGGTGCTGGTGCTCATGTCCGGTGGTTACGACTCAACCGTTGCCGCCTACCAAATGATGCGTCGCGGCCTGGTCAGTCATTTCTGCTTCTTCAATCTGGGTGGGCGTGCTCATGAATTGGGCGTTATGGAGGTTGCCCATTATCTGTGGGAGAAATTCGGCCGTTCCCAGCGCGTGCTGTTTATCAGCGTGCCGTTCGAAGAGGTGGTCGGCGAGATCCTGACCAAGGTGGATGACAGCCAGATGGGCGTCATCCTCAAGCGCATGATGCTGCGCGCAGCCAGCCGCATGGCTGAGCGCCTGGACATCGATGCGCTGGTCACGGGCGAGGCGATCTCGCAGGTTTCCAGCCAGACCCTGCCCAACCTGGCCGTAATCGACCGTGTCACCGATACGCTGGTGCTGCGTCCACTGCTGGCCAGTCACAAGCAGGACATCATCGACACGGCCGAACAGATCGGCACGGCGGCATTTGCCAAGCACATGCCGGAGTACTGCGGCGTGATTTCGGTGAACCCGACGACCAAGGCCAAGGGCTACCGTATCGAGCACGAAGAAACCAAATTCGACATGACCATCCTGGACGCAGCCCTTGAGCGCGCTACGATGATGACAGTCGACAAGGTGATCGACGAGCTTGGCAAGGATTTGAAGGTTGAGGAAGTCAGCCAGGCGCTGCCTGGTCAGATCGTGCTCGACATTCGTCACCCAGATAGTCAGGAGGATGATCCTCTGGCCGTGGACGGTGTCGAAGTGCAGGCTATGCCATTCTTTGCACTGAACAATCGATTCAAGGAACTGGACGAGAGTCGCCAGTACCTTCTCTACTGTGACAAAGGTGTCATGAGTCGCCTGCATGCTCATCATTTGCTCAATGAGGGGCATGCGAATGTACGTGTTTATCGCCCGGACTAAACAGCCCGGGCTGTTTGGCGGCAGCATTCGCCATCGCCCTCCCGACCGGGGTTGAGGGCAGGCCTGTCGGGCTGCTCGTAGGCGCAGATCTCATTGGCGCCTTTGTTTCTCTGGATTAAATGCCCTTTGGGCTTGAATGAATTTTGCTGAATGTCGTGTCGGGCTTGCTGTGATCAGCCGCTGCGGCCCGGCTCAACTTGATAACGAGACTGAAAAAGTGATCGAGAATCTTCGTAATATCGCCATCATCGCCCACGTTGACCATGGCAAGACCACGCTAGTAGACAAGCTGCTGAAGCTGTCCGGTACGCTGGACCGCAAGGAAGCCGAAGGCGAGCGCGTCATGGACTCCAACGACCAGGAAAGAGAGCGTGGTATTACCATCCTGGCCAAGAACACGGCGATCAAGTGGAACGGCTATAACATCAACATCGTGGATACACCCGGTCACGCTGACTTCGGCGGTGAAGTAGAGCGTGTAATGTCGATGGTTGACTCCGTACTGCTGGTTGTGGACGCGCAAGACGGCCCCATGCCTCAGACCCGTTTCGTGACCCAGAAGGCGTTCAAGGCGGGCCTGCGTCCGATCGTGATCGTGAACAAGATCGACCGTCCGGGCGCGCGTCCAGATTGGGTTATCGACCAGATCTTCGACCTGTTCGACAACCTGGGCGCCACTGATGAGCAGCTGGATTTCCCGATCGTCTACGCCAGCGCCCTGAACGGCATCGCCGGCATGGACTACGAGAAGATGGACGACAATATGGATGCCGTGTTCCAGGCCATCATTGACCACGTACCGGCTCCCCAGGTCGACGTAAACGGCCCGTTCCAGATGCAGATCTCCCAGCTGGACTACAGCAGCTTCCTTGGTGTGATCGGCATTGGCCGTATCGCACGCGGTACCATCAAGGCCAACACTCCGGTAACCGCTATCGGTGCCGATGGCAAGAAGCGTAACGGCCGCATTCTGAAGATCATGGGTCACCACGGTCTGCAGCGTGTCGAGGTTCCTGAGGCGCAGGCCGGTGACATCGTTTGCGTCAGCGGCATGGACGAGCTGTTCATTTCCGATACCCTGTGTGACCAGCAGACCGTCGAGGCGCTGCCTCCGCTGACCGTTGACCAGCCGACCGTTTCGATGACCTTCCAGGTCAATGACTCGCCGTTCGCTGGCAAAGAAGGCAAGTTCGTGACCAGCCGTAACATCAAGGACCGTCTGGACAAGGAGCTGCTGCACAACGTGGCACTGCGTGTTGAGCAGGGCGAATCTCCTGAGAAGTTCAAGGTCTCTGGCCGTGGTGAGCTGCACCTGTCCGTATTGATCGAGAACATGCGCCGTGAAGGCTTCGAACTGGCGGTAGGTCGTCCAGAGGTGGTGATCATCGAGAACGAAAACGGCGAGAAGCAGGAGCCGTACGAGAACGTCACCATCGACATCGAAGAGCAGCACCAGGGTCCCGTGATGGAGCAAATGGGGCTGCGTAAGGGCGATCTGAGCAACATGATCCCTGACGGAAAAGGCCGTGTTCGTCTGGAGTACACCATTCCGGCACGTGGTCTGATCGGCTTCCGTAACAACTTCCTGACTCTGACCTCGGGTACTGGCATCCTTACCTCGACCTTCAGCCACTATGGTCCGATCAAGGCTGGCGAAGTGACTAACCGTCAGAACGGTGTGCTGGTGTCCATGGCTACCGGTACTGCACTGACGTACTCGCTGGAAACTCTGCAGAGCCGCGGCAAGCTGTTCCTCGCGCCTGGCGATGAAATCTATGAAGGCCAGCTGTGCGGTATCAACAGCCGTGACAATGACCTCGTGCTGAACCCCACCAAGGGCAAGAAGCTCGATAACATGCGTGCTTCCGGCAAGGACGAGGTTATCGCCCTGGTTCCGCCAATCAAGTTCACCCTTGAACAGGCCCTGGAATTCATCGCTGAAGATGAGTTGGTTGAAGTAACCCCGAAGTCGATTCGTCTGCGCAAGAAGCTGCTCAACGAAAACGATCGTAAGCGTTACGAGCGCAGCAAGGTGTAATAACCCGACCGCGCGACTGAAAAGCCCACTCGCTGAAAGGCGGGTGGGCTTTTTTATGCCTGGTGAAAGGAAGCCATAAAAAAGCCCCGGTAAACCGGGGCTTTCACTGCCGTAGGGCTTACGGCGTATTCTTACGCAGTTTCACAGGATGCCCTTGCTGGGCCTTCTTGCGGGCGGCTGCGGTACGCATGCGGATATTGATGGCTTCCACTGCCAGCGAGAACGCCATGGCGAAGTAGACATAGCCCTTGGGTACGTGAATCTCAAAACTCTCAGCGATCAGCACAGTACCTACTACGATCAGGAAGGACAGTGCGAGCATCTTCAGGCTAGGGTGCTTGTCGATGAAGCTGCTGATACCACCCGCTGCCAGCATCATCACCAGTACTGCAACAATGATCGCCGCAACCATCACTGGTACATGTTGCACCATACCCACTGCCGTAATGACCGAGTCCAGCGAGAACACGATGTCGATGATCGCGATCTGGACGATGGTAGAGATAAAGCTGCCGCCCTTGCCCTTGGGCTCGTCGCTTTCTTCCTCTTCACCTTCCAGGCCGTGATAGATCTCGGTACTGCTCTTGTACAGGAGGAACAGGCCACCAAAGAACAGAATGAGGTCGCGCCCGGAGATGCCTTGGCCAAACACATGGAACAGATCGGCCGTCAGGCGCATCACCCAAGTGATCGAGAGCAACAGCAGGATCCGTGTCACCATGGCCAGTGCCAGGCCGAAGAAACGTGTGCGTGGTTGCATCGCCTTGGGCATACGGCTCACCAGGATCGAGATCATGATGATGTTGTCGATACCCAATACGATTTCTAGGGCCGTCAGGGTAAAGAAAGCCACCCAGATTTCCGGGCTTGTCAGCCACTCCATTCCAATTCCTCTTCATTAACGTCGGTACGACGAGTACCGAAAACAAACCGACAAAACTAATCAGGTAAATGTGAAAATTTCGTTAGTTCAGGCACCACTGAACAGCGGAAACACACCTAGTAACAAAGCTGTTACCAGCATAGCCAGACATGTCACGACTGCCCACTTCAAAGTAAAGCGTTGATGATCGCCAAACTCTACTTTAGCCAAACCCACCAGCAGGTAGGTCGAAGGTACCAATGGGCTTAGGAGATGCACCGGTTGGCCTACGATGGACGCACGGGCAATTTCCACTGGAGCGATACCGTAGTGACCAGCTGCTTCGGCCAATACGGGCAGTACGCCAAAGTAGAACGCATCGTTGGAGATGAAAAAGGTAAACGGCATGCTTACTAGCGCAGTGATGACGGCCATATACGGGCCAAGCGCTTCCGGAATAACGGCCAAAAGGCTTTTGGACATAGCGTCCACCATGCCGGTGCCTGATAGGATGCCTGTGAAGATCCCGGCGGCGAAAATCAGTGAAACTACCGCAAGAACATTTTCCGCATGAGCGGCAACACGCTGTTTTTGCAGATCGATATTGCGGTAGTTGATAGTCATGGCGATGCCGAAGGCAATCATGAATAGCACTGGCATGGGTAGAATGCCTTTGACCAGCGCTGCCATTAGGGCCAGGGTCAGAAGGCCGTTGAACCAGCGCAGATGAGGACGGCGGGCTTCTTCGCACTGAGAAACGGTAACCTTGGCACCTTCGCTTTCATGGATTTCCAGAATGCCCAGGCGCGCCCGTTCACGGCGTCCATAGAGATAGGCGAGGACAAACAGCCAGGCAATGCTGGCCAACATGGCAGGAATCATCGGGACAAAAACATCTGCCGGGTCTACGTGCAGCGCACTGGCTGCGCGTGCCGTCGGGCCACCCCAAGGCGTAAGGTTCATGACGCCACTGGACAGCAGCATCAGGCACGTCATGATCAGCGGATTCATACCCAGACGCTTGTACAGCGGGAACATGGCTGCCACGCAGATCATGTAAGTCGTCGAACCGTCACCGTCGAGCGATACCACCAGGGTCAGGAAGACCGTACCGATGGCAACTTTGAGCGGGTCGCCCTTTACCAGTTTCAGAATCCAGCGAACTGCCGGATCGAACAGGCCGGTATCAATCATGATAGCGAAATAGAGGATGGCGAACAGCAGCATCACGCCAGTAGGCGCCAGTGTGCGCAATCCATCCAGCATCATGGGACCGAGCGAATTGAGCTGGATATGCCCAAGACTGGCAAAGTGATTACCCAACGCCCATGCCAGTACGGCAAAGAGAATCGGGACCATAGTAAGCGCAATGAGAGGGGTGAGCCGCTTGGTCATGATCAGGAACATGAAGGTCACGACCATGGCGAAGCCAAGGAATGTCAGCATGGAAAACTCCAACGGTTACGCGTGAAAGGTGAAGAAACGACCGAAGCGCGATTCAGGGCTCACGAGTAGCGTATGGAGAGGCATGGAGCGGCGGGGGCCACTGCTGGGGACAAGCGAATCATGGAGTTAATCCTTTGTTTTTGTTAGTACCGCAGGTGCACGTCATGGCATTGCCATAAGTGGGCCATTAACCCTTTGGATAATTGATCCTAACCGGGCAAGCTTTCATGAACCTTGCGGGAGGCTGCCCCCCAGCAGCGAAATCACCAGTGGTAATGTGAACGCAGCCACAAGTGTCTGCAATGTGATCACACCTGCCATGAGCGCGCTGTCCCCACCCAGCTGGCGGGTCAATGCATAAGCGGTCGGTGCGGTAGGCAGCGAGAAAAACAGAACGAGCAGAAGCCTCTCATGAGGTGGCAGGCCTAGAAGGTAAGCGATCAACCCTGCCAGGAGAGGGCATGCCAGCAGGCGGAACAGTGTCATGGTGCCAATGGCTCGCCATTCGCCGGCGATCTGTTGAAGTTTCAGGGCGGCGCCTACGCAGAAAAGTCCTAGAGGCAGGCTGGTTGCTGCCAGAAGCCCCAGTAGCCGATCCGTGCCAAAGGGCAGTCCCCATCCCAGCAGATTCACCAACGCGCCTGCTGCGCAGGCCAGAATAAGGGGATTGCGTAGGACGGGTAATAACAACTCACCCAAGCGAGCGCCGCGCTCGGCTTTCAGTGCCCAAACCGACATGACATTTACGGTAGGCACCATCAGGGCCAGCAGTAACGCAGCCTGTCCCAGGCCCGATTTGCCCAACAGACTGCCTACGGTTGCTAGCCCCAGGTAGGTATTGAAGCGCAGGGTGCCCTGGGCAATGACGCCGAATCGCTCGGCGGGCCAGTGGTAAAAACGTCTAGCAAGCAACAGGGCAATCCATAAAGCACCCAGCCCCGTCAGGGCCGCCAGCGCCAGATGCGCCAGAGCGGGGTCATCAAGTGGTGCTGTAGCGAGATTGTTGAACAGAAGCGATGGAAAAAGAATGAAGTAATTGAGTCGGTCCGCTGCGGGCCAGAACGCGTCGCCAGGAAAGCCTTTTTGGCGCATCCAATATCCCGCCACGATGAGGGCGAACAGCGGCCAGAGAGCAAGAAGGATGGTAGTCACAAAGGGCGCAGCCAGTTGGTTTCTTATCGTTATAGATCAAGGCACGGACAATATTAGCAGTTCCCAGTACCTGTGAATGACGCGAAAAATAGGGAGCTGCCTCATGGCAGCTCCAGTCCTCCCGAAGCCTTGTGCAGGGTTCTTAAGTGATCACCCAGCTGTTTGAGGTTGGCTTCGGTGTCGTCAAGACCTCGCTGTATCTGGCTATCTAATAGCGTGCGGACTTCCGTGTTGAGGGTTTCGCGTAAGCTGAGCAGGTGGGTTTGGCGTCGTTGACTTTCAGCCGTCAATTTATCCCATTCGCCTGGCTGTGGAAGCCCATAGCCACCGGCTCCCAAAAGCTCCGAAGGTCGGCTGAGATAACCGCTATCGGCTAGCAGTTGTTGTAATGCCTCGCCCGCCTTGCTGAAGCGAGCCTTCTCCTGAGCGCCATTCTGGCCCAGGTAGCGATCCTTGAGCTCATTCTGGGCGCGGAGCAGCTCGCGTCTGAGCGCCGCCTGTTCCAATAACAGCAACGCGGCACTGGCACGCAGGTCGGCTCGGTCGAACCATTCGCGGCGCTGCCGTGGCTCCAGCTCAAGCCAGTCTTCGACTTTCTGCTGAGGTAGGTTAAGCCGATCACGAGCAACCTTGAACATGGATTGGAAGCGGTCCCGGAAGGAGTCGAATCGATAACCCAGGCGCAAGGCTTCACGTTGATCGTTTAATACGGAGGTATCGGCGACACCCTCTATTCGCAGGGCGTCCAGCAAGCCGATTGGCGTAATGCTGTCGAGCGGAGTCTGTTGCAGACGCGGCACGCTGTCATGCAGGAGCTTGAAGGTCTCGACGGCACAGTTATTAGAGACAAAGTAATAATGCCCGTCATAACCCCAGTGGGTTTGAGCGGTCCGCTCCAGGAGATCGGCGATTTCCTGACGGCTGAGTTTGAGCGGAACGGATTGCAAGCCGCGCAGCTCGATCTTGGTGTATTCCTCGACTACCTGAGCCAGCGGAAGCACGAACAACCGGGAAGGATAGGAACCGGTCAAGCCATCCCAATTGGAGATCTGTACATCGTTGACGAAGGCCCGGAACGACAGCACAAGATGCTCCTGCAAGTCCAGGCGACAGTCGGGGCCACGCGGACGTCCGGGGGCGCACACGACGAGACGCAGCATGCTGTGTCCCCAGCGGCTCATGACATGCTCGTTACCCTCGGCGAACAGATAGTCCACCTCGTAGACGCGCTCAGGATCAAGCCAGCCTAGCGGGGTCTTGCCAAAGTCACTGCCCGCGTTCAGATAGGGTAGTTTGCTGGAGCAGGTATCATGAGGGGGAGACCAACCAAAGTGCTCGGTGAAATAGCGCGCCAGGGCCGGGCGACGGCAAGCGTAGCTGGGATCCAGCAGGAAGTACTCCATGTTCACTGCTACGAACTCACGAGGGTTGGTTACCTCGTAGATATCGGGGCTGCGTGCAATGAAGTTGTTGCGACTCTCGCGAGCGCCATGCTTTTTGACCTTGACCTGCCAGCCAGCCAGATCCAGCAGGCGGGGATCATCGGACAAGGTATAGCGGCGACCGGCCTGACCCTGGCAATGGATAGGAAGGTCAGCAGATTTGGTCGAGGAGGCCAGGGTGCTACAGGCGATTATTTCCTTGCGCTCAGCTGGAGTCCAGGCCCGCTCCCGGTCATAAAAATGAGTAAGCTCATGCAGAACGGTCGCCAGCATTTCTTCTCGCTGGGTGCCATGGGGGCGACCGGTTTGAATATGAGCATCGCTGCCGTCAGTCAATGCCGGTAGCAGGCGCTCATTGAGCAGCAGGGTACGACGGTCTGCACGACCGTATGCCTGCGGCTCAAGGTCCTGGCTCCAGCGGACGGAGATATCCTCATCTAATGCTTGCTTGAAGCGGGGAGGCAGCTTGCCTAGTGCCTCGTTGAGTAACTGCTGGGTGGCCTGGGCCTGCTCTGGCGACAATGAGTGATCGTCCAGATGCAGGTTCAACGCCGCGTGAGCGTTACCGGCCCCTAGCCAGGCGATAAACGCGGTGCAGAGAAGGCTTGGTCTGGCGAGGCGGCCGAGCTTTCCCAGGAGCGCTCGGCGAAGGGCAGGTTTCACAGTGCAAGGATCGCCTGGGCAAGTTCGGTATCACTGGCCTGGCGTGCTTCCGGCAGACGCTCACGCAGGGTCATGAAGGCCGCTTCCAATTGAGCGCCTCGGATGTCTCCATCGGATGCAACGAAGCTGGCCGCATCGCCACGGGCTTCCTGCACCACTTTCATGTCACGGATGGAGGTCGTGGTATCGGAAGTGAAATCGATACTGCGATCCAGCGCACGCACGATGATGTTGCTGGTCGCCACAACGGTATGAGCGTGCGCGGCGCTGGACGTACCCAAAACTAGCGCGGCTGCAAGAAATAAGGAACGACGCATGGAAAATCTCCTGAACGGAACGGTAAAGCAGCTTATTGAGCGAGGATGGCCTCAGCCAGTTCCTCATCGCTGGCGGTCAGCGTTGGATTATGTGAACGCAGCCAACGTAAGGCGGATTCAAGCTCAACGCTACGCTGAGCCCCGCCGCTGGCAACAAATAATGCCGCATCGTCACGTGCATCACGTACTACTTTGTTATCGAACGGAGCGGACGTCACCTTGCTGGTGACATAGAGGCTGCGAACAATAAATCCTGTAGTGGGATCGAACGCGAAGGCGGGCGTGGTCGTAACGGCAATGCCTAGAATGAACAGATAACGCAGGCGCATAGGCAGGTAGGGTAACTCTTTCAAGAAAAACTACAGGCCAAGGCTAACGGAACGGCACCGCTGACACCAGCGGTGCCGTTCCGATGGACTTACAACGTGAGAATGGCCTGGGCCAGCTGAGCGTCGCTTGCCTCGAGCTGCGGTTGCAGGGCACGGATACGATCCAGGGCCGCTTCCAGGCGTACGCCGCGAATGCCGCCTTCGGTAGCCACAAAACTGGCGGCATCGTCACGTGCAGCCAGGACGATCTTGTCGTCACGAATGGAATGGGTGATACCGGATGTGGCGTCGGACGTCGCATCAATGGCGTCGACGATCATGTCGGTGGTCACAAAGAAACTGGATGCTGACGCAGCAGTAGACAGGCTGAGCAGGGCAGCAGCGCCCAGCAGGTGCAAACGGGTCATGAATCTCTCCTGAACAATAAGGCGCGGTATGTACCGTCCTTACAAGACTAGCGCCAGAACGGCTTGTTCAGCTCGCATTGTTGCTCAGTTTTGGTCAGACCGATGTCCGCTAGTTCACGGTCGTTCAAAAAAGCCAGCTGTCTTCGCGTTTTGGCGTTCTGCTGCCATTTCTGCAGCATACAGTAGACGGCGCGTAATACACCCAGGGCACAGCGTGCCAGCCAATGACAACCATGAACAGACAAATGGATTGATCTGAGAGAAGGCAGCGCAGATAGATCTCGCATGGCAATATCCAGGTTCAGGACGGCATTTTACTGTGGCTTCAACCACCAGTGTTCTCCAGACACAACATGTTGAAATGAAGGAGGTACAGCCTCGTGACGCAGCCTGCTGTACCGGTAAAAAGCTCACCCGGCAGGGCAATGAAGCGTGCTGATCCGATCATCAGGCCGATAACTGTTTGGCAATAGGGCTGCGTCAAACAGTAGGGTCTGGCTACAATGCATGTTCCATTGCGGCTGTTAGGTCCGTTTCATACAACGCCTGGCCGGCGCGTTTTGCATGAGGGCAAGTCATGACGTTCAAAGTATTCGTTGACGGGCAGGAAGGCACCACAGGGTTGCGTCTGCTCGATTATCTGTCCGGCCGCGATGACATCGAGCTGCTACGTATCGCCGATGACAAGCGTAAGGATCCAGCCGAGCGTGCTCGTTTCCTCAACGCAGCGGATGTAGCCTTTCTGTGTCTGCCCGATGCTGCGTCTCGCGAAGCCGTGGCGCTGGTAGATAACCCCAACACCTGCATCATCGATGCAAGCACGGCGTTTCGTACCGATAGCAGCTGGACCTATGGCCTGCCTGAGCTGGCCGCTGGACAGCGTGAAAAAATCCGTACCAGCAAGCGCATTGCCAATCCCGGCTGCCACGCCACGGCATTTATCCTGCTGGTTCGCCCTCTGGTGGAGGCTGGCCTTCTACCGCCTGATTATCCACTGTCGGCTTTTTCCCTCACGGGGTACAGCGGTGGTGGCAAGAAGATGATTGCCGATTACGAGGCTGGGAATGAGCCCAAGCTGGCCAGTCCACGGCCATACGGCATGACCCAGGGGCATAAGCACCTCCCTGAGATGCAGGTGCAGAGTCGTATTGATGAGGCGCCCGTATTCAGTCCAATTGTGGGCAGTTTCCTGAAGGGGCTTGCCGTGACGATTCCTCTGCATGTCAAGCACCTGGCCCAAGGCGCCAATGCCGAGGCGATCCAGGCGGCATACGCCAGGCATTACGCGGGCGAGCAGTTCATTCGCGTCATGCCGGTTGAGGATGCCGGCAATCTTGGCGAGGGATTCTTCGATGTACAGGGCTGCAACGATACCAACCGCGCCGACCTGTTCGTGTTCGGAAATGAGGAGCGTCTGACCCTGGTGGCTCGTCTGGATAATCTAGGCAAAGGGGCTGCAGGCGCAGCGGTTCAATGCATGAACATCCACATTGGCGCAGACGAAGCAACCAGCCTGAACACTGGTCTGTAAACGCTTTGTGTTCAAAAAGCCGCGCCGGGTAACTGCCGCGGCTTTTTAGTGGAAGGCATCTTTCAGGCGATACCAGAGCATACCCAAGGCAAGCAGAGGAGAGCGGAAGCGTTGCCCTCCTGGAAACGTGGCGTGAGGAACGCTGTTGAACAGGTCGAACCCTTTCGACTGGGCAGCAATGGCTTCCGCGAGCAAATGGCCTGCCAGGTGCGTGGCGTTCAGCCCATGGCCGGCATAAGCCTGGGCATAAAAAACGTTGGGATGATCCTTGAGACGGCCGATTTGTGGAAGTCGGTTGGCCCCGATTCCAATCATGCCGCCCCACTGAAAATCGATGGTGACCCGATCGAGTTGAGGAAACACCTTCAGCATTTTGGGGCGCATGTAGCCTGCTATGTCTTTCGGGTCACGGCCTGAATAGTGGCAGGCGCCTCCGAACAACAATCGGCGATCACGTGAGAGTCGAAAATAATCGACAGTAATCTGCTGATCGCACGCGGCTCGATTATGGGGCAGGATTTCCTCGGCCAACGCTTCGGGAAGTGGCTCAGTTGCAATGATGTAGCTGCCTGCCGGAAGCACCTTCCCGGAGAGAGCCGGTTCCAGATCCTTGAGATAGGCGTTGCAACAGAGGACCAGCGTTTCGGCTCGCACCTGACCTCGCGCAGTATGAACGCATACTTCCGACCCATACTCGATGTGAGTGACCGCAGATTGCTCATACAGACGCACCCCCAGTGACTGGGCGGCGGCTGCCTCGCCCAAGGCAAGGTTCAACGGGTGCAGGTGACCGGAGCCGGAGTCTATGAGCGCACCCAGGTAGCGCTCCGAACCCACTACGGAGCGGATTCTGTCGCGCGCAACGAGCTGAACCGCATGGGGATAGCCTAGTTGATGCAACTCCTCCAGTTCGGCCTTGAAGTCTTCCAGGTGACGCGGTTTCAGGGCCAGGTCGCAGTAACCCCAGGTAAGGTCGCATTCGATGCCGTAGCGCTCGATACGTTGGCGTACCAGGTTTACCGCTTCAAACCCCATCTGCTTGAATGCCTGTACGCCCTCATCCCCAACGACTGGGCGAAACTGCTCGACATCATGGCCAACGCCTCGGATCAGCTGTCCGCCGTTACGCCCGCTAGCACCCCAGCCGATCCGGTGGGCCTCTAGCAGCACAACCGAATACCCACGTTCTGCTAGCTCAATAGCCGTATTGAGCCCGGAGAACCCGCCACCTACTACGCAGACATCTGCCCGAATCTCACCCTTGATCGGGGCGAACTGCAGCGCTCGGTTAACCGTTGCCGCGTAGTAAGACGAAGCATGTGCGTGTGGGTCAGTGGATGAATGGGTCGTTGCATCCATGAAAGACAATCCTGGCGAAGCGTTGAGGTCGGACAATAAACGTTTGTAGGCGCCTGCGCCAAGCCAGGGAAGTGCAGACCTGGCTCAGTCCGGTACGGGAAGCGTCAGGGACTCCTTGACCTCTTCCATCACGATATAGCTCTTCGACTCCCGCACATGGGGCAGTTTGAGCAGGATGTCACCCAAAAGCTTACGATAGGACGCCATCTCTGAAATGCGCGCCTTGACCAGATAGTCGAATGCGCCGGAAACCAGATGACACTCTAGAACGTGAGGCAGCTTCAGGACGGAGCGGCGGAACTCCTCAAAGATATCACCCGATTTATAATCTAGACTGATCTCGACGAAGACCAGCAGGCTGGCCTTGAGATGCTGCGGATTCAGGCGCGCCGAGTAGCCCAGTATCACGCCTTCCCGCTCCAGCCGGCGTACCCGCTCCGTGCAGGGTGTCGTGGACAGGCCGACTCGCTCGCCCAGCTCGGTGAACGAGATGCGGCCGTCCTCCTGCAGGATACGCAGGATGTTACGATCGATCTTGTCGAGCTCGCGTCTCGCTTGGTGCTGGGTTCGCATACCTAGGCGTCTCCAAAAATAGTGTCTTAACCGAAGAATTACACCAAATATAGCCTTTCATTTAGTGAATACCACTGCTTAAGGCTTTTTATACTTTTCATATCTGCCTCAGATTTTATGAAACGTAGGCGATTCTTCGCGGCGAGGAGACACAGTTATGCGAGTACTGGTGCTTGGCAGTGGTGTAATCGGTACCGTCAGTGCCTATTACCTGGCGCGGGCCGGTTTTGAAGTGGTGGTGGTGGACCGCCAGGAAGGCCCTGCGCTGGAAACCAGCTTTGCCAACGCAGGTCAGGTATCTCCTGGCTATGCCTCGCCGTGGGCGGCTCCTGGCGTGCCCCTCAAGGCCATCAAATGGCTGGTGACTCAGCATGCGCCTCTGGCAATCAGGCCGACCGGCGATATTCATCAGTACCTCTGGATGGCTCAGATGCTGCGCAACTGCACGGCCGAGCGCTATGCGATCAACAAGGAGCGCATGGTGCGGTTGTCCGAGTACAGTCGCGACTGTCTGGATGAGCTGCGTGCCGAAACGGGTATTGCCTACGAAGGACGCCAGTTAGGGACGACTCAGGTATTCCGAACGCAGCAGCAGGTCGATGCCGCTGCCAAGGATATCGCTGTGCTGGAACGTTCCGGCGTACCCTATGAGTTGCTGGATCGCGACGGTATCGCCCGCGCCGAGCCTGCGCTCGCCCATGTCAAGGACAAGCTGGCTGGTGCGCTGCGGTTGCCGAATGACCAGACAGGTGACTGCTTCCTCTTTACCAATCGCCTCGCCGAGCTGGCGCGTCAGTTGGGTGTGGAATTCCGCTTTGGTCAGAAGATCGAACGGCTCGAAGCGGTAGGAGATCGTCTCAATGGCGTCTGGATTGACGGTCAGCTGGTAACAGCCGATCACTATGTCCTGGCATTGGGTAGCTACTCACCTCAGCTGTTGGCACCCATTGGCATCAAGGCACCGGTATACCCGCTCAAGGGGTATTCGCTTACCGTGCCGATCACCAATGGCGATATGGCCCCTACGTCCACGATTCTGGATGAAACCTACAAAGTGGCGCTGACGCGTTTCGATAACCGTATCCGTGTAGGTGGCATGGCGGAAATATCGGGTTATGACCTTTCGCTTAACCCCCGCCGCCGCGAGACCCTGGAGATGATCGTAAACGACCTGTACCCGCAGGGAGGGGATCTGCAGGCGGCAACTTTCTGGACTGGACTACGGCCCACCACACCGGATGGTACTCCGATCGTAGGCGCTACCCGTTATCGCAACCTGTTTCTGAACACCGGTCACGGTACACTGGGCTGGACCATGGCCTGCGGCTCCGGACGTTTCCTGGCCGATGTCATCGGTAGGAAACGTCCACAGATCAGCGCCGAAGGCCTTGATATTTCTCGCTACAGCGACTCCAAGGAGACCCGTAAGAATGGCCATCCAGCGCCTGCACACTAATCGCCGCATGAGTGAAATCGTTGTTCATAACGGTACTGTTTATCTGGCCGGTCAGGTCGGTGAAGACCTGAACTCCGGTGTGGAACAACAAACTCGTGAGACCTTGGCCAACATCGAGCGTCTACTCAAGGAAGCCGGTACGGATACCCACCATATTCTGTCCGTTACGGTTTATCTGAAAGATATCGACGCCCACTTTGCCGGCATGAACAGTGTCTGGGACGAATGGCTGCCTGAAGGTGTAGCGCCTGCCCGGGCAACTGTGGAAGCCAAACTCTGTGAACCGGAAATTCTGGTCGAAATGAGCGTGGTGGCTGCGCTACCGTAAATAAAGAACCAAAGAGCCCGGCGCCTGCCGGGTTTTTTATACGTCCTGTCTTTTCATTACCCGCCTGTTTTCTGAGAGATAACCATGCGCCCCGCCCGTGCCTTGATCGACCTTAACGCCTTACGCCAGAACTATCGGCTTGCTCGTGAACTCAGTAACGGGGCAAGGGCGCTGGCTGTTGTCAAGGCGGATGCCTACGGACATGGTGCTGTTCGATGTGCGCAGGCACTGATGAATGAGGCGGATGGTTTCGCGGTTGCCTGTATCGAAGAAGCGTTGGAGCTGCGCGAAGCCGGTATCAAGGCACCGATACTTCTGCTGGAAGGATTTTTCGAAGCCAGCGAGCTGGAATTGATCGCTCGCCACAATCTGTGGTGCGTCATCCATTCGCCCTGGCAAATCGAGGCGCTTGAACGTACCGCTCTATCAGGGCTTATCCGTGTCTGGCTGAAGCTGGACTCCGGCATGCACCGGGTAGGGTTCTTTCCTGAGGATTACGCAGCAGCCTATAAGCGGATCAAGGCGACAGGCAAGGTTGACGAGGTTGTGAAAATGACGCACTTCGCCCGTGCCGATGAGCTGGATTGCTCAGCCACTATCGGTCAGCTCAAGACCTTTCAGCGGGCTACGGCCGGCCTGGAAGGCGCAACCAGTCTGCGGAACTCGCCTGCCGTGCTCGGTTGGCCAGAAGTGCCCAGTGACTGGGTTCGCCCTGGCATCATGCTGTACGGTGCTACGCCGTTTGAAACCGAACAGCCTGTGGCCGATCAGCTGCAGCCGGTCATGACACTGGAGTCGCGGATCATCAGTGTGCGTGAGCTACCGCCTGGTGAGCCGGTTGGGTATGGCGCACGCTTTGTTACCCGCCAGCCCTCCCGTATTGGTGTAGTCGCCATGGGCTACGCGGATGGTTATCCACGTCATGCGCCTGATGGCGCTCCTGTCATGATTGATGGCCACGCCTCTCGTCTTGTCGGTCGCGTATCGATGGACATGCTGACGGTTGATCTCACGGACCTGCCGCAGGCGGGGGTGGGAAGTCAGGTAGAGCTTTGGGGTAGGCAAGTATCCGCCAGTCAGCTGGCCGGTCTCTGTGGCTCGATCCCCTATCAGCTGTTTTGCAACCTGAAACGGGTTCCACGCCAATACATGGGTGAATAACCGTTAAAGCACCGCGCTCGTCGGGTTGCGCAGGATTTTCCATCGTTCTGTTGTAAATACTGAACGCTGTTGCCATGATACGGCGCGCCCGGCGCTCTGCGGCGCCTGCCGTTCACCTCTGCCTGTCTGTCATGAGAAGGAGGACACCCCCCTTGGACGTCGGTGCTCGTCTACAAACCATTCGCAAACTCAAAGGTCTCTCACAACGTGAACTCGCCAAGCGGGCCGGTGTGACGAACAGCACCATCTCGATGATCGAGAAGAACAGTGTCAGTCCTTCCATCAGCTCGTTGAAAAAAGTCCTGAGCGGCATTCCCATGTCCCTGGTGGAGTTCTTTTCCATGGATCTGGCGGACGAGTCCGCTACTCAAGTGGTATACAAGGCCAGCGAGCTGATCGACATTTCCAGTGGCGCCAATACCGTCAGTATGCGGTTGATCGGCAAGGCACATCCCAGCCGCGCCATTGCCTTTCTCGACGAGACCTACCCGCCAGGCTCCGACACTGGCATGGATATGCTGGCTCATGAGGGGGAGGAAGCAGGACTGCTGATTGAAGGCCGTCTGGAGCTTACGGTTGGTGGGGAAACCTACCTGCTGGAATCAGGCGATAGTTATTATTTTGAAAGCAGCCGCCCGCATCGCTTCCGTAATCCATTCGATGAGCCGGCGCGTTTGATCAGCGCCACGACTCCGGCCAACTTCTAGCAGTGCTTAAAAGACTGGGTATGAACGCCCGAGACATCCTGGTATATGCCTTTATGCTGTTGATCTGGACGTTCTCTGCACAGGCCGAACAGGTAGACAGAGACGCCCTGGAGAAGCGGCTGGCGCCGGTGGGCAAGGTTTGTATTCAAGGACAGGACTGCCTTGCAGAGTCCGGTAAGGGAAGCCATGAGCAAAAGCCTGCCGGAAAAGATCCCGCTCAGGTCATCGACCGCAGTTGCAGAAGTTGCCACGCCAGTGGGCTCCTGGGAGCGCCCAAAATAGGTGACAAAGCCAGCTGGGAGGTTCTGGCGAGCCAGAAAGGGGGAATGGATGGCCTGCTGCGCAACGCCATCAAAGGTGTAAACGCCATGCCGCCCAAAGGTGCCTGTTCTGACTGTACGAACGATGATCTACGCCGTGCAATCCAGATGATGTCCGGCCTCGAATAGGCACAAGAGAAACCCCACACCAGGTGGGGTTTCTCTTGTCGGTTGTAGCCTTACAGGCCAGCCGCCGCGCGCAGCGCTTCAGCCTTGTCTGTCTTCTCCCAGGTGAATGCAGTGAAGGTATCTTCACCTACAGTCATCTCATAGGGAGTACGGCCGAAGTGGCCGTAAGCCGCTGTAGCACGATACATCGGGTGCAGCAGATCAAGCATTTTGGTGATTGCGTAGGGACGCAGGTCGAAATGCTCGCGAACCAGCTGAATGATCTTCTCGTCGCTCACCTTGCCAGTGCCAAAGGTGTTGATCGAGATGGACGTCGGTTGAGCCACGCCAATGGCGTAGGACACCTGAATCTCGCAGCGGTCAGCCAGGCCGGCGGCCACGATGTTCTTGGCAACATAACGACCCGCGTATGCTGCGGAACGGTCAACCTTGGACGGGTCCTTGCCGGAGAACGCGCCGCCGCCATGACGGGCCATGCCGCCGTAGGTGTCCACAATGATCTTGCGGCCGGTCAGGCCACAGTCACCCACCGGGCCGCCAATGATGAACTGGCCAGTCGGGTTGATGTGAAACTTGGTGTCCTTGTGCAGCAGTTCAGCCGGAATGACGTGCTTGATGATCAGCTCCATCACAGCTTCCTGCAGGTCGGTGTGCTTGACCTCGGGGTTGTGCTGGGTAGACAGGACGATTGCGTCGATACCTACAACCTTGTTGCCATCGTAACGGCAGGTCACCTGGGACTTGGCATCCGGACGCAGCCAAGGTAGCAGGCCTGACTTGCGAGCTTCGGCCTGGCGCTCGACCAGTGCGTGGGAGAAGCGGATCGGAGCAGGCATCAGCACGTCGGTTTCGTTACAGGCATAACCGAACATCAGGCCCTGATCACCTGCACCCTGGTCTTCCGGCTTGCTGCGGTCAACGCCTTGGGCAATGTCCACGGACTGCTTGCCGATAATGTTGACAATACCGCAGGTAGCGCCATCAAAACCGACATCGGAGCTGTTGTAACCGATATCGACGATGACATCGCGAACCAGCTGCTCAAGGTCTACCCAGGCGGAGGTGGTCACTTCACCGGCAACAATGGCCACACCGGTCTTGACCAGCGTTTCACAGGCTACACGGGCGTGTTTGTCTTCTGCGATGATGGCGTCGAGCACCGCATCGGAGATCTGGTCGGCGATTTTATCCGGATGTCCTTCAGACACGGACTCGGAGGTAAACAGGGAGTATTCGCTCATCTAACGGTTCCTATATACCGGTGGGTGAGGCGGCCCGAAGGCCATGTCTAAAACAGTCACTCTTGCGGATTGGACAGACAAGCTGCCAACCCTATGCATCGTCTACGAACCAGGACGGGCGAAATGCCTGATCTGGATCTGGAAGCCATTGCGTAAACCTATATAGAGGCTTTCGCCTGGCACAAGCCCTGCGGCAACGGCCCAACGGGCCAATTCCTCCTGATCGAACCCGAGCCAGAGATCGCCGCAGGCCGTCCGGGCCCAACTCTGGTCGTGGCTGCACAACTCTGTAATCAATAAACTGCCACCGGGACGGACCCAGTCCGCCAGATATTTCATGGCTTCAGCGGGTGCCGCAAAATGATGCAGCACCATGTTCAAGACCACGCAATCGGCGCTCAGTAAGGCATTGTCCAAGGCATTGGCCAATACCAGCGATACATTGTTTAATTGCTCGCGCTCACATCGCTGACATGCCAGCTCCAGCATGGCTGGGCTGTTATCAATCGCCGTGACCGACGTGAAGCGTCTTGCCAGTTCGGGCAGAAACCCTCCATCTCCAGGCCCGATCTCGATCGCTGTTGCCTCTGGCGAAAAAGCCATCGTGTCCAGCAGGGCCAGAAGGCTCTCCTGATACTGAGGCAATCCGGCAATCAAATCCTGCTGCGCCTGAAACTTGTCCGCCATCCTGGCGAAAAAATCCCGGCTCGCCTCGGCCCGCTGAGCATGTACCGCCTCAATACGTGCCTGCGCTTCAGCTGGCAACTGCAACCCGTCCACCTCTGCCAGCAGCGCTGCGTGGAGCGCGCCACCCAGAGTGTCCAGCCGGGGCAGGGCGCGACGGTAAAAGATCGCGTTGCCTTCCCGGCGTGTTGCCACCAGTCGCGCCTGTGACAGTACCTTCAGGTGATGGCTCATCCCGGATTGCCCAGTATCGAAGATATGAGCCAGCTCCAGTACACCAAACGAATCGTTTGCCAAGGCACGTAACACATTCAGGCGCAGCGGATCACCGCCCGCCTTGCACAGCGCGGCCAGCTCGTCGCAGTCATCATGGCGAAATGTAGGCACGCGCAAATGGTTCATGGGTGCGCAGTCTAGTGGCCGCCGAGACCAGCTGCAAGAGAAGCATCAAAAAGTTTTGATATTGAAAGAGGCCGGTCATGGTGGCATGACCGGCCTACTGATCAGAAGGGATAGTGACGCGGGACGTGCTGGACGGTGATCCAATGGTCAGTCGTGAATTCGTCAATCGCCCAATCGCCATTGAACCGACCAATCCCAGAGTTCTTTTCACCTCCAAAGGGCGCATTGGTCTCATCACTGACGGAGATATCATTCACATGCGTCATGCCAGCCTTGATTTGCCTGGCAAACCGTACAGCTCGATCTGTATTGCCGCTGAAGACGGCGCTGGAAAGGCCGAATTCGCTGTCGTTTGCCAACTCAAGGGCATGGGCTTCGTCTCGGGCACGTAGAAGTCCAACGAGCGGGCCGAAAATTTCGTTGCGTGCAATATCCATGTCGCGTGTCACTTCGCCAAACACATAAGGTGACAAAAGCTGTCCATCGACATTGCCCTCAAGCAGCACTTTGGCACCTTCCTGGCGGGCCTGTTCGACTTTCTGTTGAAGCCCTTCCAACTGGCGCTTGTTGATAATCGGACCAATGACCGTTTCTGCACGTGAAGGGTCGCCTACCTTGAGTTGTCTGACGCGCTCTACAAAACGTGCAGCAAAGTCATCATAGACATCTTCCTCAACGATAATGCGGTTGACCGCCATGCAGATCTGACCTTGATGTAAAAATTTACCCATGACTGCTGCATTAACGGCCTGATTCAGGTCTGCGTCTGCCATAACGACGAAGGGGCTGTTCCCGCCCAGTTCTAAGGCAACATGTTTGAGATACTTGCCTCCTCCCGCTAGACGCGCAATGTTCTGGCCAACGGGTGTGGAGCCTGTAAAGGTGATGAGCCCTGGAATCGGATGTTCAACAAAAGCGTCACCAATCTCACTACCAGCCCCTACAACAACACTGAGGACACCAGAGGGAAGGCCGGCTTCCTCGAAAATACGAGCCAGCAACAGGCCTCCGCAGATCGGCGTATCGCTGGCCGGTTTGATCACCACGGCATTGCCTAGCGCCAATGCAGGTGCCAGGCTGCGTTGAGTCAGATGGAGCGGAAAATTCCATGGGCTTATCACACCGATGACGCCAATAGGCGAGCGATAAACGCGGCTTTCCTTGCCTGGCACGTCAGACTCGACGATACGTCCGTGTACACGTTTGGGGAATGAAGCCGCTTCCAGGGTAATACTGCGTGCTGAGCTCCACTCAATCTGAGCCTTCAAGCGAGTGCTGCCGGATTCCCGAATGATCCAGTCGATAATCTCTTCGCGGCGGCGATCGAAAATCTCGACCACCTTGAGCAGAACGGCTGCGCGTACAGAAGGTCCTTGGGCGGCCCATTCCTGTTGTGCCTGTGCTGCTTTTTGATAGGCCTCGTCAAGATCATCCCGGTTCGCCTGGGGAATGTTGACTAGAGTTTCGCCGTTGAACGGATCACTGACCGTTAGCGTTTTGTCTGCGTGACCCTTGCGCCATTGCCCACCAAGGGGCTGCAGATGAAAGTCGGTAAAGGCATTCGGTGTAGAATCGGTCATTCCGGTTTCCTTTCGTTCAAACGAGTTTTTTTACGGTAGGGCGAGCCTGCTTGTTTGCAGAGTAAGGGTTGTGGGACTGACCGTGAATGCAGCCAATAGCTATAGCCCCTATTAGTCCTGGCAATGCAAATGCCAGAAAATTCTGCTGGAATGGTAGGTTCAAGGCGAACAGGCTGCCCCCTAACAGCGGGCCGGCAATGGCTCCCAGACGACCAACTCCCGCCGCCCAGCCGACGCCCGTCGAGCGAATATGGGTGGGGTACAGTAAAGCAGCGAAGGCGTGAATGACCGCTAGACCACCAATAGTGGTTGCGCCTGCAACAAGAAGAAGCGCGTTGAGTAAGATGGGGCCGGGTTTCAAACCAAGTAAAGCCAAAGAGACCGCAGCCAGGGCAAAAAATAGGCAGAGTGTGCCACGTGCACCCCAACGGTCGGCCAGCCAGCCGCCAAATAGTGCACCAAGCGTGGCCCCTATATTCAGGGTTACCAGAAAAGATAGGCTTGACCCCAGCGGGTACCCTGCAGCCACCATCAGCTTGGGCAGCCAAGTATTAAGTCCATAGCTCATCAGCATGCACATTGCGAAGCCTACCCATAACAGCAGCGTGCATAGCGCCTGACGCCCCTCGAATAATTGCGGTAACCGAGCACGCTGCTGGGCTGCGGTTGGAGTATTCAGATTCAGTGGCATCCCGGGCTGGTAAGTTGGATCGAGTTTTCGCAGTAGCCCGTCCAGTTCATCACGACGATTTTTAAGCGCCAGGAACGCTACGGACTCCGGCAGATAACGCAGCATCAATGGAATGGCCAGAACAGGAAGGACCGCCACGTAAAACACCGATTGCCAGCCCCAGCGGGGAATAAGGACGATAGCAATCAAGGCTGACAGTACTGCACCCACGGAATAAAAGCTTGACATGACGGTAACAGCCGTACTGCGCCGTGAGGCAGGCGCAAACTCACTGATCAGGTTGATCGAGCTAGGTACTAGCGCGCCCAAGGCAAGCCCAGTGACAAAACGGCAGGTGCCTAGCATCCACGGTGTCGTGGCATGGCCTGTCGTGAAGGCTGCAGCACTGGCCAACAATGTGCAGGAAATGATCAGCTTTCGCCGACCCAGCCTATCGGCCAGTGGGGCAAGCAGCATTCCACCAAACATCATGCCGAACAGGGCGCAGCTGCCCAGCGTACCGGCTTGTACAGGCGTTAAGGACCACTCCTGCATCAATCGCGGGACTACCGATCCATAAATCACCATGTCATAGCCATCAAACAACATGATGAAACAGCCCCAGCACAAAATCGTAAAGTGTGTGCGGTTCAAGCGTGCTTTGCCAATGACTTCGGCAACTGATGTCTGTTGCATATCCACCTCTTTTGTTTTTGTTGTGGGTGTCGCAGCGCAGGGGTATAGGTGTCCGATCGGATAGCTATACCCGCGGTTACGGCTCGATAGTCACGGTAGGTACCTCGAGCAGTACAGGTTCGTTGCCAGCCAGTGCTTCCGTTAATGCGCGCCGGAAGGTCTCTCGGTTATCGGTATGTATGGCTTTCACACCATAGCCCTGGGCAATGGCACAGAAATCAAGGCCGGGCACATCCAGGCCGGGAGCATCGTCAACCTTAAGCACGCCGGCAAACCAGCGAAGCGCTCCATAGGTGCCGTTCTTGAGAATGATGAAAATGACAGGGATGCGATACTGGGCCGCCGTCCACAGCGCGGTAATTCCGTAATTGGCTGAGCCGTCACCTATGATTCCAATAACCCTGCGCTGTGGTTGCGCCAATTGAACGCCCACTGCTGCCGGTAAGCCAAAACCCAATCCCCCGGCTGCGGGGAAAAAGTAGCTTCCAGGCTGTTTCATCTCGATGCGCTGCCAGAAGGCAGATACCGTGGAAGTGGACTCTTTCACGTAAATGGCGTCTTTCGGCGCGCACTCGTTGATCACATCGAAAACGGTTTCCGGGCGGAGCAGGTGAGGCTCATCCGTATAATGCTCCGGATGCTGCAGTGGCTCGGGCATTGGGCGACTGCTCGGGGCAACCTCATCGGTCAAAGCCTTCAGGGTTAGGGCAATGTCCCCGACCAGGGCATTTCCCATGGGCGCACGGGCGGCTTCTTGTGGATCGCAGGTGATATGAAAAAGCTGCGTGCCGGCAGGAAGGTAATCGCCCGGTGCATACTGATGATAGCGAAACACGGGGGCACCAACGACCAAGATCAGATCATGTGTAGCCAGCAATCGACTGATCTCGGCAATGGCTGCAGGCAATACACCTCGAAAGCAAGGGTGACGTGTTGGAAAAGGACAGCGCGATGCAGAGGGCGCTATCCAAGTCGTCATGCGTAGCTTTTCAGCGAGGGCAACGGCAGATTCATTGGCCTGATAACCGTCTACATCAGGGCCCAGCACCAATACGGGATTACGCGCAGCGCAAAGGCGATCGGTCAGCTCACGCAATTGAGCAGAAGAGGGGAGACCTGCGTGGGCAACCTCCCGTGCAGTCAAATGTTCTACACCTGGTGGCGCTTCTTTCGCCCAGTCATCGTAAGGAATAGACAGATATACCGGCGCTCTGGGCGGCAAGCTGGCGGTATGAATGGCCTGACTCAGCGCACGAGGTACATCTTCAGCCGTTGCTGGCTCATAGCTCCACTTTACCAAGGGCTTGGGTAGCTGAGGCGCATCAACATTGGCGAGCATTGCTTCAACACCAATCATCGAGCGAACCTGCTGTCCTGCCGTTAAGACAAGCGGACTATGCGAATACCAGGCGTTGGTGAGAGCACCCATGCCATTGCCGGTACCGGCAGCAGCATGCAAATTGACGAGCGCTGGCTTACCGCTGGCTAGTGCAAAGCCATCCGCCATACTAACTACCGCTCCCTCATGTAATCCCAGGATGTAGCGAAAGTCTTTGGGAAAATCTTTGAGAAAAGGCAGTTCATTGGAGCCGGGATTGCCAAAAATGGTAGTCAAGCCATAGCGGCGCAAAATATCGTATGAAACGGAGTGAACGGTTTTCATCAGCGAGCCTGTTATAGGTGTTCTTGTCGCTGGCACTCTGTCGCTTCACAATAAATTGATCAAATCGATAGTTTTTCTTCTAAAAATAAAGCTGGTTTATAAAGATATGGGCCAGATTGATCTTAATCTGATCAGGACGTTTGTGACGCTTTACGATTCCGGCAGTGTAACGGTCGCTGCTGAGCGGCTGTTCGTAACACAGCCCTCTGTCAGTTATGCCCTTGCGCGGCTGCGGGAATTGTTTGACGATCCGTTATTTGTTCGTAACCGTGATGGGATGCAGCCAACCTCTGTCGCCCGAACGCTTTATGCCACGTTCAAAGACGCCTTGAGCCGTATCGAGGGAACGGTTGAAGGGATTCGAGAGTTCGATCCGCATAAGACGGCGCGGTGTTTCCGTATCGCTTTGTCAGATTTGGGTGAAATGGCCTTGCTGCCTTTGATCCTGCATCGACTCAACAGACTGGCACCTCAGGCGGAGCTTGAAGTCGTGCCCTTGGAAATTGATCAGGTAAATGAGTGGTTGAGCATAGGCAAGGTTGATGCAGCCATTTGCAGCCGGCCTCTTTCGAGTACAGGTATCGTTCGGCAGGCTCTGATCGATGAGCGTTATGTCTGTTTGCTCAGTCGTAAACACTCACGGATAAAGCGCGAATTGACTCTTGAGCAATTCCAGGGAGAAAGTCATGTGTTGGTAACTCGAGCCTCTGGTCATGGTATGGCAGAGGATGTAATAGAGAGATTGGGTATCTCGCGGCGTATTGCATTGCGCATTCCTCATTTTTCCGTACTTCCAAAAATCATTCCTCAAACGGACCTGCTCGTCATCCTTCCCTCACAGATCGCCACGTTGTTTGCAGCAGAGCACCCGTTGCGCATATGTAACCTGCCTTTCGACGTGCCTAGTTTTAAGGTCACGCTGCACTGGCATGAGCGCAGTGACACCTCTGTTGCATTGCGCTGGTTTCTGGAGCTGGTGGCGGAGGCCATCACGCAATCGAGGCCATGACGAACCATTAACGTGGCTGAAGCCAAGCTGGATATGACCGTTCGGATTGCTCCTGCGTGCCCGGCTAGGCACAATAAAACTTCCTTTAAACGTTTGACCCCCTTTCAGGAGATCAGCGATGCCCAGTCGTCGTGACCGTGCCAACGCCATCCGCGCGCTCAGCATGGATGCCGTACAAAAAGCCAACAGCGGCCACCCCGGCGCCCCTATGGGGATGGCCGATATTGCCGAAGTGCTCTGGCGCGATTACCTCAAGCACAACCCGGTGAACCCAAAGTGGGCCGACCGCGACCGCTTCGTGCTGTCCAATGGTCACGGCTCCATGCTGATCTATTCCCTGCTGCACCTGACCGGTTACGACCTCTCCATCGACGATCTGAAAAATTTCCGTCAGCTTCACAGCCGCACGCCAGGCCATCCCGAGTATGGCTATACCGCCGGTGTCGAGACCACGACCGGCCCGCTGGGGCAGGGCGTCGCCAACGCTGTGGGTTTCGCCTTGGCTGAAAAGGTTATGGCGGCGCAGTTCAACCGCGAAGGCCATAACATCGTTGATCATTACACCTATGTTTTCATGGGTGATGGCTGCATGATGGAAGGCATTTCTCACGAAGTCTGTTCACTGGCTGGCACGCTGCGCCTGTCCAAGCTGATCGCCTTCTATGATGACAACGGCATATCCATTGATGGCGAAGTCCACGGCTGGTTTACCGACGATACGCCCAAGCGCTTCGAAGCCTATGGCTGGCAAGTGATCCGTAACGTCGACGGTCACGACCCGGAAGAAATCAAGACGGCACTGGAGACGGCTCGCAAAAGCGACCAGCCGACCCTGATCTGCTGCAAGACCATCATTGGTTTTGGTTCGCCCAACAAGCAGGGCAAGGAAGAATCCCATGGCGCAGCCTTGGGTGACGCCGAAGTAGCGGCCACCCGTGAAGCGCTGGGCTGGAAACACGCTGCCTTCGAAATCCCGCAGGATATCTACGCCGAATGGGACGCCAAGGACGCAGGCTCTAAAGCGGAAAGCGAGTGGAACAAGCGATTCAACGCTTACGCTGAGGCTTATCCTGAACTGGCCGCCGAGTTTACCCGCCGTATGGCCGGTGAGCTGCCAGCTGACTTTGATGAAAAGGCGTCGGCGTTCATCCGTGAGGTGGCTGCCAAGGGCGAAACCATCGCCAGCCGCAAAGCCAGCCAGAACTGCCTGCACTTCTTTGGCCCGCTACTGCCTGAATTGTTGGGCGGCTCGGCCGACCTGGCCGGCTCCAACCTGACGATGTGGAAGGGCTGCAAGCCGGTTGTCGAAGAAGACGCCTCCGGCAACTACATGTATTACGGCGTACGCGAGTTCGGCATGAGCGCCATCATGAACGGCGTGGCCTTGCATGGTGGCCTGATTCCTTACGGCGGCACCTTCCTGATGTTCATGGAATACGCTCGTAATGCCGTGCGTATGTCGGCACTGATGAAGCAGCGCATCATCTATGTCTTCACCCATGACTCCATCGGTCTGGGCGAGGATGGCCCGACGCACCAGCCGGTCGAGCAGATTGCATCTCTGCGTTATACGCCCAACCTGGACACTTGGCGTCCTGCCGATGCGGTCGAGGCTGCGGTATCCTGGAAGACGGCCCTGGAGCGTAAGGATGGCCCGTCAGCGCTGATCTTCTCTCGACAGAATCTGCCTCATCACCTGCGTGACAATGAAACCGAAGCGGCCATTGCCCACGGTGGCTACGTGCTGAAGAGCTGTGAAGGTGAGCCAGAGCTGATCTTTATCGCTACCGGCTCGGAAGTGTCGCTGGCTGTTCAGGCGTACGACAAGCTCACCGCGGAAGGGCGCAAGGTCCGCGTAGTATCCATGCCTTGCACCAGCGCATTCGAGCGTCAGAGCGCCGAGTATCGTCAATCGGTATTGCCGGTTGAGGTCGGTGCCCGTATTGCCATTGAAGCGGGTATTGCGGACTACTGGTACAAGTACGTTGGCCTGGATGGTCGTGTGATCGGCATGACAACGTATGGTGAGTCAGCTCCGGCGCCGGCACTGATGGAGCATTTCGGCTTCACGCTGGATAACGTGCTGGCAGTTGCAAACGAGCTGCTTGAGGACTGATCCTCCAGTGAGGTAATAAAAACGCCACGGTGAGAACCGTGGCGTTTTTATTATCTGGTGTTTACCAGATAAACGCCGTTATTTTTGTAATACCAGCCCAGTCATCCATTAAGAGCGTTGAGGAAGATTCTTTTGCCATATTTACGATCTCAGAGTGTGCTTTAGAATCAACGACACTGCGTTGTTCCAGTATTTTGTAGCCAATCCGTCTATCGACTACGAAAAAGCGTGTTTTATTTTGCAAATGAAGCGGCATCTTCAGCAAATTCGCTTCTAGCTACGCTAATCTTTTCTGGATTCGCTCGCCTAGATTGTCTGAAAGCCTACACTTAGGGCTTGTGTAGTGTGTCATTGCTCAGGCTACACTTGTAACATCACTAGCCATTGCTTATTCAATTCCGGACACCGAAACCCACTTTCATGGCTGATTCTCTTTATCGTGTTGCGCTCAATGGCTACGGCCGTGTCGGTCGGTGCCTGGTCCGTGCGCTACATGAGCGCAGCGCCTCGGTTGATTTCGAGCTCGTGGCGTTGAATGACCTGGCTGACCTGCCAAGTCTGGAGTACCTGACACGCTTCGACTCGACTCACGGACGCTTCCCCGGCGAAGTTGCCATAGAAGGGGATCGCTTGTGCATCAATGGCTGCAGCATGCATGTGCAGCGCTGCGCCAATCCTGACGACATTGATTGGAGGCGTCTGGGCGTCGATCTGGTTCTCGAATGTTCTGGCGCCTTCAGCGCCCGTGCAGACGGTGAGCGTTTTCTTGCAGCCGGTGCGCCCCGCGTCTTGTTTTCCCAGCCGATGGCCAGCGAAAGCGACGTAGACGCCACCATTGTGTATGGCGTCAATCAGGGCAGCTTGCGCGGTACTGAGAGACTTGTCTCGAATGCCTCCTGTACCACCAATTGCAGCGTGCCGCTGTTGAAACTTTTGAACGAAGTCGTGGGTCTTGAATACGTCTCGATAACCACGATTCATTCAGCCATGAATGACCAACCCGTGATCGACGCCTATCACGCCGATGATCTGCGCCGTACCCGCTCGGCCTTCCAATCGATCATTCCGGTCTCTACAGGGCTGGATCGCGGAATCGAGCGTCTGTTGCCGGAGCTGGCGGGGCGCGTTCAGGCCAAGGCCATTCGTGTACCGACCGTAAATGTGTCGGCGCTGGATATCACTTGTCATGTTTCGCGTGATACCACTGTCTCGGAAGTTAATGGTCTGCTCCGCGAGGCTGCCAGGGGTGGCCCTTTGCAGCATCTGGTGAACTACACCGAGTTGCCGCACGCGTCCTGCGACTTCAATCATGATCCCCATTCCGCCATCGTTGATGGCAGTCAAACCCGTGTATCGGGGCCAAGGCTCGTCAATCTGCTGGCCTGGTTCGACAATGAATGGGGCTTTGCCAACCGCATGATCGACGTGGCAAGTCATTTCTTGCGCGTCGCCAAGCCGATCTGAACAAGCACAACGAAGGGATTGCATACATGTCCGTGTTGAAAATGAGCGACCTCGATCTGAACGGTAAACGTGTCCTGATTCGCGAGGACCTGAACGTTCCGGTAAAGGATGGACAGATCAAGAGCGATGCTCGTCTGGTCGCCGCGCTTCCGACGCTGAAGCTGGCATTGGAGAAGGGCGCTGCTGTTATTGTCTGCTCGCACCTGGGGCGACCGACCGAAGGTGAGGCGAGCGCCGAGAACAGCTTGAAGCCTGTAGCGGAATACCTGTC
Source organism: Pseudomonas sp. JZ114 (assembly GCF_051027705.1). NCBI lineage: Bacteria > Pseudomonadati > Pseudomonadota > Gammaproteobacteria > Pseudomonadales > Pseudomonadaceae > Pseudomonas > Pseudomonas sp. JZ114. Next base: position 3,887,180 of record NZ_CP069256.1, on the reverse strand, counting down.
CAAGGCTTTGAATCGTGAGGTTCCGCTGGTAACGGATTACCTGGGCGGTGTTGATGTACAGCCGGGTAATATCGTTCTGCTGGAAAATGTACGCTTCAACAAGGGCGAGAAAAAGAACGCTGATGAGCTGGCTCAGCAGTATGCCGCGCTATGCGATGTGTTCGTCATGGATGCCTTTGGTACCGCTCACCGTGCTGAGGGCTCTACCCACGGTGTTGCCAAGTTTGCGAAAGTGGCCGCAGCCGGTCCGCTGCTGGCCGCCGAACTGGATGCGCTGGGCAAAGCTCTCAAGGCGCCCGCGCGTCCAATGGCTGCCATCGTGGCGGGCTCTAAAGTCTCTACCAAGCTGGACGTTCTGAATTCCTTGTCCAGTGTTTGTGATCAATTGATTGTAGGCGGCGGTATTGCCAATACCTTCCTGGCTGCTGCTGGTCACAAGGTAGGCAAATCTCTGTACGAAGCCGAGCTGGTCGATACGGCCAAGGCCATTGCTGCCAAGGTCAGCGTGCCTCTGCCGGTCGACGTGGTCGTCGCCAAGGAATTTGCCGAGTCTGCCGAAGCAACGGTTAAATCCATCAGCGATGTTGCGGATGACGACATGATTCTGGACATCGGCCCAGAAACGGCCAAGCAATTTGCCCAGCTGCTCACATCGGCCAAGACTATTCTGTGGAATGGCCCGGTCGGCGTTTTTGAGTTCGACCAGTTCGGTAATGGCACCAAAGTGCTGGCTCAAGCCATTGCTGACAGCGAGGCATTTTCGATTGCTGGCGGTGGCGACACCCTGGCGGCTATCGACAAGTACGGTATAGGTGAAAAGATCTCCTATATCTCCACTGGCGGTGGTGCATTCCTTGAGTTCGTGGAAGGAAAGGTTCTTCCGGCGGTCGAAGTCCTGGAACAACGCGCTAAAGGATAACCGCCATGATACGTCTCGCTGCTTTTTCTGTACTTAGTTGCCTCATGCTGGCTGGCTGTGCCGGAGCAACATCCGACAAGGCCTGTCGTGCTTTCTCGCCGCCACCGGTCTCCGTTGCAACACCCACCGGCCAGAATGATGAGCGGGTAGCCACGACAACCGGTGCATCCGATCAGACAACAAGTGCGGATGGTTGCCGTTAAGCGGGACGTAGTCTGCGGACCGAGTGATCACTCGAAATTGACGAGTTAAACGATACAGCAAGAGCAGTGCGCTGCTCTTGCTTGAAAAACAACCTGCCAGTGGTGCAGGCTGAAAACATAATAGGTCCATACCGGGAGATAGGATCACCATGGCACTCATCAGCATGCGTCAGCTGCTGGACCACGCAGCCGAGTTTGGCTACGGCGTACCAGCTTTCAACGTTAACAACCTCGAGCAGATGCGGGCCATCATGGAAGCAGCCGACAAGACCGATTCTCCGGTCATTGTGCAGGCTTCTGCAGGTGCTCGTAAGTACGCAGGTGCGCCGTTTCTGCGTCACCTGATTCTGGCTGCCGTTGAAGAGTTTCCACACATTCCCGTGGTCATGCACCAAGACCACGGCACCAGCCCGGACGTTTGCCAGCGTTCCATTCAGCTGGGTTTCAGCTCGGTCATGATGGACGGCTCTCTAAGAGAAGACGGCAAGACACCTTCTGACTACGAATACAACGTGCGCGTTACTCAGCAGACCGTTGCCTTTGCCCACGCCTGTGGTGTTTCGGTAGAAGGTGAGCTGGGCTGCCTGGGCTCCCTGGAAACTGGCATGGCAGGTGAGGAAGACGGTGTAGGCGCTGAAGGTACACTGGACCACAGCCAGCTTCTGACTGATCCAGAAGAGGCTGCCCAGTTCGTACAGGCTACCAAGGTTGATGCCCTGGCAATTGCCATCGGTACCAGCCACGGTGCATACAAGTTCACCAAGCCGCCAACTGGGGATACGCTCTCCATCCAGCGTATCAAGGAGATCCATGCACGCATTCCAGATACTCATCTGGTCATGCACGGCTCCAGCTCCGTCCCTCAGGAGTGGCTGGCCATCATCAACGAGTATGGCGGTGACATCAAGGAAACCTACGGTGTACCGGTCGAAGAGATCGTTGAGGGCATCAAGTACGGTGTTCGTAAGGTGAATATCGATACCGACCTGCGTCTGGCCTCTACCGGTGCGATTCGCGAATTCATGGCGAAGAATCGCAGCGAGTTCGATCCACGTAAATATCTGGCCAAGACGGTATCGGCCATGCGTGATGTTTGTATCGCTCGCTACGAAGCGTTCGGTACTGCAGGCCAGGCCTCCAAGATCAAGCCGATCTCGCTGGACAGAATGTTCGAGCGTTATGCAAAGGGTGAGTTGGACCCCAAGGTCAACTGATCACGCTTTAATAAAAAGCCCGCCTCGATGCGGGCTTTTTATTGGCTGCAATTTAGAGTCTCTTGGCGGCTTCAGCCTCAAGACACCACTTGGCAAGCAGGTTGAAGGTGTATCGATAGCAATAGGTAAACGCTTCAAGCAAGGCATCACTTTTCTGGTAGAAGTCGAGGAGGGGACCTGCTTCGGCTTCAAGGTAGGGATGTTGCTGCTTGAGGTAACCGCCAATACTCTCGCCGGGCAAGATATATTGCTTGATGGCTTCGGCTTGTTTTACCAGGCGTTGTGTCCGGGTCCGGAAGTCCAGAAGCGCATAGTGGCTAAGCTGGTGGGTCTGCATGCTGCCTTGTAGACGATGAAGACTGTTGTATTCCTTGACCAATAACTGCGACTCGCGCAGTCGCTCATAATCGGGATAGAGCTCGGTGAGGGAAAACAGCAACTGGGCCAGGTCGCGGGCTTGTGCATGCCCCGGATGATGGCTTTTGAGCGTCAGGTCGATACGCTGGCGGAGCAGCGCTGCCACGTCACTCATGACGGTACGAGCCGGGCTTTGCCAGGTATCGATATTCCTGTACTCGTTCAGATAGCGCTCTGGATCAAACGTGTTTACGCCATGGATATGGTTTGTGATCTGATGAGCGTTCAGCTCATCACAATAAGCCAACGTAAAGCGCCGCTGCACTTCTTTCTGTGCATGCTGCCAGTTGAGGCCTGTTTCCTCTGTGCGGTTTTTCAAGACCGAGATGACGGCTGCCCAGTCCATGGTGGCCTTTTCTTTACCGGCAGGCGCATGCAGAGGAAGCCAGGGCAGGTCAGCCCATTGACCCAGTGTCCACTTATTTAGAAAGGCAGTTTCGTTGTTCTGGTCCATATCGAAGGTAGCCGCGTTGGCTTCACGAAACTGAGTCAGGCTCACATCGAGTCCAAGTTTTTGATAGTACGCAGTCGTGACTTGTCGGCAGTACTGAGAGAAGTATTCGAATAGCCCGGTAGCAGGAGACGCATCTGTTATCAGCGCTGTGCTACCCAAGGCTTCTGCTGCCTCGATACGTTCGACATCGGCAGGATGAACACGCCAATAGCGTTGCCTGTCGCGCAGCTTGGCCTCCAGGCGGCGTTGCGTCTCGATATCGAGTCGGGTGGCGCCCAGGGCAGCAGCCTGTGGCATGTCTGCCAGCAGCGCGCCTTCGCTCCAGGTACTCACGTTCTGGCGATCTGCCTGCCTGAATGCCCAGCGCAACGCATGATGATGCAGGGTGGCGGCGCGAAACGTATCGCTGCCTGCAATCTGTGCCGCATAACGGTCTGCCTCTAACTCCAACCGTTTACAGGCAGGCTTGGAGAAGCGGTAACTAAGCAAAAAGCAATGGTGCAGAAGCTGGCGTGGCAGACGCATGCCGATGCGAGCGACCAGAACACCCAGGTTGGTCACTCGCGAGGTTTCAGCTTCGCTAAGGTGCTTGAGGCGCTCACCTAGTGCGTCCTTGAAGTGGGCCCGCTGGTCCAGCCAGGCATTACAGAAATTGATAAAGTAGTAGCACCGCATATTGAAGCGCCGGGCGCAGTGGCCAAACTCATGCGCCAGGACGCCGGCAAGCTGTTGCCTGGAAAAGCCTGCCGCTAACGGTAGCCCCAGCGTCAAGGTGACATCGCCTTTAACCAGACCTTTCCAGCCGGAAGCCAGGTGGACCTTGGCATCTACTTCATTGCTCAGGTGAATTTCTATAGGGGTACGCACTTGCATGGCTGTGCACAAAGGAACCACGAATTCCCAGAGTGCTGGCTCCTGCCCTGGTGCGAGAATGACGGCTGGCTTCTCGCGACGACGAGCCGTGAATACAGGCTTTGCGGTAAAGAACAGGATGAATCCGCCCAGGCAGGCCAGGAAAGACTTTACTGCGAGAGGCCCCCATTCAGGTAATTCAACTGAGGTCAGGCTTTGTACATCGAGGGCAGGCAGTGCTATGAACAGGAGAGCGGCAATAACGGTGACCACCGCCACGTAGAAGAGCACGATCGCTGCACACCCAGTCACAACTAGTACAAGGTGAAGCATGTGCAAAAGGCTGAAGGGTGAGCGCGGTAGCACCTCGGATAATGCAGGCGAGGCAGAACTCGATGCGTGTGTTGCTTCCGCAAAGGAAGAGGAGGCGGGTTCAGCGGGTTCAGCGGGTTGAACGTCCAGGCCGATCTGCTGCAGGAGATCAGCAGCCAAATCCTTTGGAGCACGCGGGGTCAGCTCTTCTCCGCTTATAGCCAAGTCGGTATGAGACATATGCATTCCATTGCAACGCTGAGGGTATGGTCGATGCTGATCGCTGAATGAAAGAGACAACAAGCGTCACGGCATTTGCAGCGAAACAGCCAGATATAAACCACAGGATTGCCCACGCTTTTACACGGTTTCGATGGCACTTTGCTGTGCCTGACTCGCATTTTTAGGAGCGGAGGTCGACTGTGTTTTACAATAGTGGGCTGGTTCACTGTTCAGGCGTCAGTGGTCCCACCACGGTAGCGAGTGACACGATTAATCATGGCTTCTCTTAAATACCTGCAAGGCTACCCGGCTTCACTGCAGGAGCAGGTTCGTCTGCTCTGTGAACAAGGCTGCCTACAGACATACCTGGCCAGTCGCTATCCTGGGTCTCACTCCATACAAAGCGACAAGGCACTTTATACCTATGCCCTGGAGATCAAGCAGACGCACCTCAAGAATGCGCCTGGTATAGACAAGGTGCTTTACGATGCAAAGCTTGATGTGATGCAGAAAGCGCTAGGGTTGCATACGGCCATTTCACGCGTACATGGCGGCAAGCTCAAAGCGAAAAAAGAAATAAGGATTGCCTCTTTGTTCAAAGAGGCAGCGCCCGAGTTTCTGAAAATGATTGTGGTCCATGAGATCGCGCATCTGAAAGAGCACGAGCACAACAGGGCCTTTTATCAGTTATGCGAGCATATGTTGCCGGGTTATCACCAGATCGAGTTTGATCTGCGTGTTTTCCTGCTCTGGCGAGATCAGGAAAAGGCAGCCTCGGCAACATTGTAGTCAGGCAGATTCTTTTCCGTTCAGCTCGGCTAGCACATCGGGTTGACTCTTGAACGCCTTGGCGAATAGATCGCGATGACGAGCCATGTAGATACCGACATCTTCTGCCTGTTTGTCAGTCAAATCGGGTACGGCTTTCTGTAATACTTCTGCCAGAGACTCAGCAAGCTCCAGCATTTTGTCATAGCGATCAGCTTCAGCTTTATCCATGAATAAGCGCTCCGGATCTCGGCTGCTGCGGTACAAGACTTCGACGGCCATTCATCACCTCATCGCCTTCGTCATTACTGTTTATATATACAGTATATCTTACCAGACTGGCTTTGACCAGCACCTGAGCAAAGAAAAACCCGGAAAGGCCTGTTTATTCGACCGATACAACTTCAAATATTTGCTTTGTGCTGCCGATTGAAAGACTGATCTCTTCCCCTTCGGTTTTTCCCAGTAGCGCCTGCCCGAGCGGTGCATTGGGTGTGATCACCATGATGTCTCCGGTATCCGTCCTGATTTTAAGACCCGCTCCTGCCGGGCCTAGGAAAAAGGTTTGTTGCTTGCCTACGGTATCGCAGACAGCGACCAGGGAAGACAGCTGAACACCATGTTCCGCCTCGTGGGTACGTATGACGAGATTACGGTAAGCCTGCAAGGACTGCTGAATCTCTTGTATGCGCTTTGAATAGCCAGCCGCTAGATATGCCGCTTCGAGTCCGCGAGTGTCGTATTTGTTTTCCGCTACGTTCTCTTCATGTGTCGCCGTTTCATGTGCAGCTTGCGCGGCGGCTATGGCGGCCTGAAGGTCACTTTGCAATGTACTCACAATGTGCTGGTAGAGCTGCTGTTTCGTCATAAAGGTGCCGGTACGTGACAGAAACCAGAGTGTGAGACGTTGATAATCGCCTTTTAAATCTCTGGATGACTTACTGAGTTTTATTTATGACCGGTGAGTCATTTTTCAGTTTTGGGTCTATAAATAGGTAGGTAGAGATCCGTAAATAACCAGTCGGTGGCTGACCGAACGGCATAGGGCAGGCAATGAAACCAGCATGGAGCCCGGCAGTACTTTACAAGAATCGCAGCCAGGCAGGGCAGGTGCTGGCTGCGCGGCTGCGTCCGTATATCCACCATAACCCCATCATACTGGCAGTACCTCGCGGAGGTGTCCCGGTGGGGTATCAGGTCGCCAGAGAATTGGAGGCGCCTCTGGATGTGCTGATGGTGAGCAAGATCGGCGCGCCAGGTAACAAGGATATGGCGTTGGGGGCCGTTACTGATGGGGCTGCAAGGCGGTGGGTAGCAAACCAGGCAATGTTGGAGTATCTCAACCCGCCAGCCGGATGGTTCGAGGCGGAGCGGGACCGACAGATAGACAGTATCGAGCGGCGCAGGCGGCTGTACCGCGGCCATACCGATCCAATGGTGATTACCGGTCGTACAGTCATTGTGGTGGATGACGGCGTGGCGACGGGTAGCACTGCCAGGGTTGCGCTGTTCGCATTGGCCGAGGCTGCGCCTGCACGTCTAGTATGGGCGGCCCCCGTTGGGCCTGCAGGCGTCGCCGAGGGGCTGAGAACACTGGCCGATGACGTGGTCTGCTTGGCGACGCCCGATGTCGTCAAGCACATCGAGACCTACTATCAGGATTTTTGTCCGGTTTCTGACCAGGACGTCCTATCCCTGCTGGCAAGGTGTCGTTCAGATAGCCGCGTCTGATCATCCATATATCCGGTTGAAGGAATCCTGAAGGGCTTGAAAGGCTCCGATAGGAATAGATGACTATTGGAGCCTTTGATGAAGCCTGTACCCAAGCCGTTACATCAGCAAACGATCGTTATTACCGGCGCCACTAGCGGTATTGGTCTGGCAACTGCCCGAATGGCTGCTCAAAAGGGCGCGAAGCTGGTACTGGTGTCACGTGATGAAGCTGCTCTGCAGTCCCTTCAGCATGAGCTCAGTCAGCAGTGGGGCGCACAGGCTATTCATGTTGCAGCCGATGTAGGCAATCGAGCGGATCTGGAGCAAGTGGCAAAAAGAGCAGTCGAGCGGTTTGATGGGTTTGATACCTGGGTCAACAATGCAGGCACGCTGGTATGGGGACGACTGTGGGAGGTAAGTGAGGCCGACCTCAAAAAAGTGTTTGAAACGAACTTCTGGGGCGTGGTCAATGGATCACTGGTGGCTGTCGAGCACTTTAGGCAGCGGGAAGGTGGAACCCTGATCAATCTGGGGAGTGCCTTATCGGAAGCCGTTGCTCCCTTGCAAGGTATCTACACCGCCAGCAAACATGCCGTTAAAGCCTTCACGGATGCTTTGCGCATAGAACTTCGCCATGACAATGTGCCTGTAGCCGTAACCTTGATCAGGCCCTCCTCAACAAACACGCCCATTAACGACAGGGCCAAGAATTACTTGGCCCATACGCCTCACTTGCCAGCCCCGACCTATGTCCCGGAAACCGTCGCCCGGGCAATCCTGCGCGCCGCTGAACGGCCCAAGCGGGATGTGTACATCGGGAACAGCAAGCTCATAACTCGGGCGGCTCAACTGACGCCACGGTTATTTGACTGGATAGCTATAAAGACGCTGTTCGCAGCTCAGCAGAGTAAAACAGCCGATGCTTTCCCGTCAGATGCGTTGTACGAACCTGTCACTAGTGGCTCTACAAGGGGACGTAATCCCGGTCCCATGTTTCGCCACAGTCTGTATGCCCAGGCCAGCCAGCAGCCTGCCAAGACAGCGGCTTTGGCTGGCGCGGTGGGATTGGCTCTTTATAGTGGTTGGCGGCTTATCAGGGCCTGCAAGGCTGAGTGATCGCCAACGACTGCTCGTTAATTGGAGACTGGCGCACAGATTTTGTGTGCGCCAGCCAGGTATGAGCAGGAAAAGCCTAAATTTTAGGAATGTTACGAAATATTTTTAGGATTACGTTGTCAGTGCAGCAGCAAAATCCCGGACGTGTGATATCTGCTCCGGGAGACTTATACGGGAGCCGGTAAGCCCGTGCTGTGGTATCGAGTCCGAAGCCTGCTGTGTCTTGACTAAATGCCTTGTGTTTCTTGCAAGCGATCGGGCTTGGTATGGATGTAATTTTTCTAGGAAAGAAACATGAAGAAGACCGTAATTATCCTTCTCATCACCGTTGCGAGTTTTCTTCTCGGCTTTCTGCGTGATCTGTTGATCGCCAAGGAGTTCGGGCTTAGCTGGGAAACGGATCTCATCTTCGTTGCGATGATCCTGCCGCTGTTCTTCGAGAATTTTTTCGGCCTCGCGTTACGCGATGCCATGATTCCCTACCTGCAACGCATACGATCAGAAAGTGAGGATCAGTTCATCCTGTCCAGTCGGTGGCTCTACTGGCGAGTCATGCTGTTTGGTCTTCTGGTTTCATTGTGTGCAGCCCTGGGCAGCCCTTGGGTACTTAAGGCACTGGCGCCTGGCTGGACGGCTGATCAGGTCAATGCGGGACTGCTAGTATTTTCCGTAGGCGCCTTCCTGATTTTCGTACAGGCCATCCTGTATTGTCAGGGAGCACTGCTGAGTCTTGACCGGATCTTCATCCTGCCGATGGCGCGTACGGTATCGATGAACCTAGGTGCCATCATTGGCATTTATGCGTTCTATCCCAGCGGAATCTACCTGTTTGCGGGCATGCTGATTCCGCAGGTGATACTGATTTTTATCCAGCATCAGCGAATTGGTTATTTGACTGGCCGAGCAGTAAAAGGAAAGCTGGAAAGTCGAGGCTTCGAATTTGTGCTGACGTTTGCGCCCGTGCTGGTGGCCGCAGGTGCACAGCAAGGATGCATGCTAGCTGAGCGCTTCTTCGCTTCCTTCCTGGCCGAAGGGACGATCAGTATGCTGTCGTTCTCTTATCGCATCGTTACCATCCCGCTTACACTTTATGCGCTGTCGGTTTTGGCTGTTATGTTTCCAGACATGGCGAAAAGCTGGGCAGATTCCGAGCACGATCGTTTCAATACTGTATCCCGCAAGGCTTCACTGGCAACGTTGCTGTTCCTGGTGCCTGCCTCGGTGGTACTGATCGCTTTCCCTGAGCCTGTAGTCAAGGTCTTGCTTGAGCGCGGTGCATTTGGCGCGGCCCAGACACAGGCTACGGCTTCCCTGGTGGTGGCTTACGCTATTGGCCTGCCTTGGATGGGACTCGCTCTGATCTGGGGACGTGCCTTGCTGGCTCAGCAAAGGGGGCGTGCATTCCTCATCATAACCTTGGTCAGTTCCGCTCTGACGGTGCTGCTGGATGCTGTGTTGTACAAGATCTACGGTGCCAATGGCCTTGCGTATTCACTGTCGATTGGCTTTTTCGTGCAAGCGCTATGCATGGCCTATTTCCTTTATCAAGCATCACCCAAGGGATTAAGCATTGCAGTGCTTGCCCGCTGGACGGCTGCTGCCCTGGCCGTTACGTTTGCCACGCTGTATGTAAGCCCTCAGCCTGACGGGTTTGTAGAGTTGGTGGCCTACATAGTGGCCTTGCTGCTGTGCCTGCTGGTCTGTCTGGTCGTTCTGGGTGAGCGTGACCTATTCAAGCGCTCGTACTGGACCGCTGTAAAAACAGCCTAAATCTGACAGGTTAGCTGAGGGATCAGCTAACCTGCGAATTCCTTATCGGTCACTGTCTTGCAATCGTCACAATTTTAAATTTATTCGCTATTTAAATTAAGAATTTGATTTAGGCTGGTTATAGCGCTTTAGACTTAATTTAAAGTGCTTTGCGAGCTTGTGCGGGCAGTAGTTTGATCTAGAGCATTAATTAATCCACTGGAATTATAAGGATTAATCCCATTAGATAAATTGGCGCTTTCTTTTTGACAGTATTTTTTTGAAATAAAACAAGTAACTAGGAACTTTTTAAACTAGCTTTGTGTCCTACAGCACGATTGTGAACGCGTTATGTCTGTAGGCAATCGCCAAGGCCTTGCTGCCAACTAATTCAAACTCCTAGTTACGACATATGCAGCGCTTTCTCTTCTGTTCGCTGCATACCTACCACTTCTGAAAGGATTCGTTCGTATGTCTAACCTCCAAGTAAAACGTGTCGGCGTTGTCGGAACAGGCATGATTTCCCGCTGCTTTGTAAGGTTGATTGCAAAGCATTATAAAGACCTGGTTATTTCCAAGGTCTTTACTCGCCGTAGCCTGAACACCATTTCGGATTTTCCACTTCCTGAGTGCCTGACCAATTCGCTGGATGAGGTGTTGGACAATTCCGACCTTATCGTTGAATGCAGTGGTGATGTCTACCACGGTACAGAGGTCATCGAGCGCGCCTTTCAGGCAGGTTTGCAGGTGGTGACCATCAATGCTGAACTGCAGGTCACCACAGGCTCCTATCTGGCCGGAAAAGGCTTCCTGACAGAGGCTGAAGGAGATCAGCCGGGTTCGTTGGCTGCCTTGCATGAAGATGCCATACAGATGGGTTTCAAACCCCTCGTATACGGCAACATGAAAGGCTATCTGAACCTGGATCCTAAGCCGGAAGACATGGCGTACTGGGCCAAGCGGCAGGGTATCAGTATCGATCAGACAACCTCGTTTACCGATGGCACCAAGGTGCAGATTGAACAGGTAGTCGTAGGCAACGGCTTTGGCGCTACTATTACGCGTCAGGGACTGGAAGGCCTCAAGTCCACCAACCTGAACGAGACGGCCAACGTGCTGGCTCAGATGGCTGAGCAGCTAGGTCAGCCTATCGTCGACTATGTCGTACCGAGCGGTTATCCGGCTGGCGGCGTGTTTGTGGTGTGCCGCCATGATGAAGATCAGGCACCTGCGATCGAATACTTCAAGTTGGGCGCTGGTCCTTACTATGTGCTCGTTCGTCCTTACCATCTCTGCTCGTTGGAGGTCGGCAAGACGATTCGCCGTGTGGTCGCGGGTGGTGGCGTTTTGCTGAACAACTCGACGACTCCCACATTGAGTGTCGCTGCTGTCGTTAAGAACCCGATGAAGGCAGGTGACATCATCGAACGTGGTATTGGTGGCTTCCAAGTGCGCGGTGAGGCCGTCAAGATTGCGGAAAACCCTGATCATCTACCGATCGGCTTGCTGAAGCATTCCGTCCTCAAACGTGCTGTTGCGCCGGGCCAGGTGATTACGTTTGATGACATCGAACTTGTGCCTAGCCGTGCATTGGACATTGTTATTGAACAACATCGAGCCGTTATTCAGGCACAAATGCCGGGCCTGTTGAATACCAACGAACCTCGTAAGGCATTTCCTTTCGGCAAAGGGCTTGATGAAGGTTTTGGAACTATCCCAGTCGTTTAATTAAGCGCTGAAGAAACCCTGTAATGCGGCAAGCATTACAGGGTTTTTTATTGTCTGCACTTTTACAGTAGTTAGAGGCGGACACATGTCTGCTTAATAAATTACTACTGGTTTTGGTTTGTTAAAGGCCGAAGCAGCGGCTTGGTAAATTATAAGATGTTCTCAAATTCTGTTTATCGAATTAAAGATATATGCTGGCTTAAAGGCAATAAAAAACCGGCTGTAATAGAGCCGGTTTTTATAAGGATGAAAAGAGATCAGATTGAGCCGTTAGGTAGAGCTTCCGTGGTAACTTCTTTCTTGCGGGTCAAGCGTTTACCTATCGCTACGCCCTTGAGTTCTATGTACTGGTAGGTATACCGGGAAACCAGTACTACAGTAATGAGCTGTGCCAAGACAACCAGATCATCCGTTACAGCGCCACCAGTTGTGATGTATTTGATCAGATCTGCCGGAGTGTCATGCGACGGCAGCATCGTTGTAAGTTCTTTGCCTGTTACTTTGGACAATACGATAGCAGCACTTTTGAATATATAAAGAATGGCTGCGTGAGTCATGTAGATTGAAAAAGACAGGTTACCCAACTTTACAAAGTATTCACCTTGCAGGATGCGTGAGACAGAGCCTTTTTCGAACGAGAAGACCAGAATCAGGCCGCAGAACAATACGCTTGCAATAATACCCTTGTACTCAAGGTGAGAGATGATAACGGCATAGGTAATGCCAACGCTGAGTACTTCAAGCACCGTAAAGCTTAATGCGCTGAGTTGAAAATCCTTGATCTTGGTAAAGATGACATACGTGCAGGCGCCGGCAAAAAAGCAGGAGCAGCCTCTGAAGATGCCCGTTTTAAGAGGCGACTCCGGCAGGCACAGGACAACGAACGAGAGCAGGGAAATTAGCGCAAAGATCTTGAGATGGCCTCTGCGAGCCAGAATCAGAATAGCCCCAAAGAGGAGGTACATGTAGTACTCAATACTAATGCTCCAGGAGGGGTAATTGAATGAGCCTGTAATGGTGTTATTGAGCCAGGCCTGAACCAGCAGGAGATTAGGGAGAAACTCGTGAGGCGCCGTTGCGCCGGAAAAGGCACCGTCATTGAAGTGCAGGCCTTTGCGCTCAGCCAGGTACTTTCCGCATTCCAGCGCTACATAGACGCCAAGCATGGTGAGATGCAAGGGATAGAGGCGCAGGGTTCTATTGATGAAAAAGTTCTTGTAGTCGGTGAGACTGGAAAGTCTATGACCATAGGTGTGATAGAGGACAAAGCCGCTAAGCACAAAAAAGAATTCGACAAAAAGGTAAGCGTTGGTAAACAAGCTCATTTCCGCAAAGCTGTTTACAACGTACGTATGAAAAAGAACAACAGCCAAAGCACAAAGGCCACGAAAGCTATCGAGTACGGTAAATCTTCTCATCAGACTGTCTCGTCCTTACCAGTCATAGTCGATATTCATACTTCGGTAAAAGCCGGATGGCCTTTACTTTCCTTGAAGTAAGCTGCGGCCTAGAGCGAAGTGGCGACCCCGCAGGCGTACCGGAAAGCAGCCTGTTTGACGGCGTGGTCACAGCTATCTAGAAGAGGTTATTTCAAGGTAACAAAAACGAACGTTACGAAGTGATGAATAGAACTCATTGCTTGCGTTTCACGAGGCGGTACAACGTCGATCAATCAGATATGCGACACCGCTAGAATTATTAGGTTAGCCACCTAAGCGTTAGCCTGACTCTTTGATCACTTTGGCCTAGCAAGTTCAGCCGGAAGGGTAAAAAGGCGAAATATTTTTTCGCAATTGAAAGGTTGTTTTTTATGAGTTTTTCGATTTGCCTGGAAATGATGCTTTCCGTTGAGTAAGGCAGCCGACAGTGACCCGCCGGCTGCTGTTGAGTTACAGCATGCGCACTTTGAAAGAGCGTCCCTTTATTTTGCCCTCGCTTAACCGCTTCAGGGCCTGACGTGCTGTGTCACGCTCGATGGCAACATAGGCCTGATAGTCATGAACGGTGATCTTTCCGACCTTGTCTCCGGGAATACCTGCTTCACCTGTCAAAGCGCCCAGGACGTCGCCAGGTCTGACTTTTTCCTTACGGCCGCCAGCAATGCAGAGCGTGACCGTGGGAGGTACCAAAGGAGCAGGGTTCTCCAGCGTCAGCGTATCGATGGACTGCCAATTCAGCGGGGCCTTTTGTTTGTCCTCAATGGCTTGCGCGCGACCGGCCTCTGCAGGTGCTACCAGGGAGAAGGCCATGCCGGTTTCGCCAGCCCGGCCGCTTCGGCCGATTCGATGAATGTGGATATCGGCATCACGGGACAGCTCCACATTGATGACAGCTTCAAGGCCGGCGATATCGATTCCCCGGGCAGCCACGTCAGTTGCTACCAGAACCGTGCAACTGCGATTGGCAAACTGTACAAGAACCTGATCGCGGTCGCGCTGCTCCATATCCCCGTGCAAGGCCAGCGCGGAGATCTTGTTCGCCTTCAGGTAGTCGACAACCTCTTGGCATTGCTGGCGCGTATGACAGAACGCAACGCAAGACTGAGGCCGAAAATGCTGAAGCAGCTGAAGAACCGCCTGAAGTCGCTGGCGCGGGTCTATTTCATAGAAACGTTGCTCGATACGGGTATCGTCATGTAACGCTTCGACCTTGATGGTCTTGGGGTTGCGTAGAAAGTTACTCGCTAGCTGTTCGATGCCTGAGGGGTAGGTCGCAGAAAACAGCAGGGTTTGGCGTCGTGTCGGGGTCTGGCCAAGGATGTCGGCGATAGCGTCATGAAAGCCCATATCCAGCATCCGGTCCGCTTCATCGAGTACAGCGACATTCAGGCCTTCAAGAGAAAGCGTCCCTTTGCGCAGATGCTCCTGAATACGGCCCGGTGTTCCAACGATCACATGAGCGCCGTGTTCGAGCGAAGCGATTTGTGGTCCGAAAGGGACCCCGCCACATAATGTCAGCACCTTGATGTTGTCGGCTGATCGCGCCAGCCTGCGTATTTCCTGAGCGACCTGATCTGCCAGCTCACGTGTAGGGCAAAGTACCAGTGCCTGACAGCCGAAATATCGGGTATTAAGGCCATTCAGCAGACCCAGGCCAAAGGCGGCCGTCTTACCCGAGCCGGTCTTGGCCTGGGCGATAAGGTCTTCCCCTTTCAGGATAACCGGCAAGCTCAGGGCCTGGATGGGGGTCATCTGCTGATAACCCAGCGACTCCAGGTTGCCGAGCAGTGCATCGGAAAGTGAAAGGGTGGTAAAGGAGGTAGCGGTCACGGAGGGCCTGCAGCATGCAAAATAAAACGTGCAGTGTAACAGGCCGCTCGATGGGGGCTATCGCGGTTGGTCGCAAGAGATAGCCGTCAGGCGTGTCCGCTGGTGGCCGTTTCCCGCAGGGCGGCAACCTGCTGCGGCAGTTGATCCATATGGCTGATCAGCGCTGTCACGCCCAGGCGTCTAAGTGTTTCACCGTGCTCGGGAGGAATGTGGCTTGCACCTGTAAAACCGATCACACGCATGCCGGCAGCCAGCGCTGCGCGAACGCCCGTGGCGCTGTCCTCGATCACCAGGCAGTTTTCCGGTGATACACCCATGGTACGGGCAGCCAGCAGATAGACATCGGGTGCCGGCTTGGGATGCTCCACCATGTCCGCGCTGAAGATATGACCGGCAACGCGCTCGGTCAGTCCTGCACGCGCCACGGAGGATACTACACTGTGGCGTTGACTGTTTGAGGCAACGGCCAGTGGCAGGTCAATGCGCTCGAGAGCCTCTTTGACACCGGGTATGGGCTCGACTTGCGTTGCAATTAGCTGCTCGGCGCGAGTACGAATATCCTTGTGAATGCCTTCAGGGAGGGTAATGCCAAAGCGCTCTTCAACCCGCTGGATAATATCGCGCGTTGTCAGTCCGAACGTACCCTCAAGCAGTTTTTCGAGCTCCGTCCTGGGGGCATGACGGCTCAACTCGTCCATGACTATGCGCTCCGACAGGATTTCACTGTCGACAAGTACGCCATCACAGTCGCTGATGAGTAGTTCGATCACGTGTGGTTTCATCAAAGACGTCCTTAGTGCGGCTGACCAGTATGGCCGCAGACAAGAGGAGGGGACACTGAGCCTGTCTGGATGACAGGTCGTTTGCAAACAGCGCTCCGCTGATCATTGGCTTGCACTGCTGGGTTGCCTGCCACGTTGTACATGAGACAGGGGACAAATTATTTAAAGTGAGGCTAGGGTATGGGCAAAAGGCACTGCCTCGACGTAGTGTAATCGCTTCTGCCTTGTTCATGGATTGTGTCTCCACGCGGAGACAGGACTCTCGGCTGTGAAAAACAGGCCGTAATGGCTCTGGAACCGCCTCATTAGAAGGGCTTGCACAGAAAAAGTTTTGCAGCCGCGAGCGTTAGGGCCTTTTGGTGTGGAGCCTTGGGATGAGCCATGATGCGCCGTGCGTATCGGCTTGCAAGCCGGCAGAATTGATTGGAGATGCAACACGGTTGGCGGCGTTGCACAGGACGCAGCTTTTGGATACGCCACCGGAAGAGGGATTTGACCGGCTGACCGCCATGGCGGCTCGCCTGTTGGGCGTGCCCATCGCGTTTATATCACTGGTGGATGACCGACGTGCCTTTTTAAAAAGTCAGTATGGCCTGCCGGATTTTCTGGCCAGTCACTGGGAACGATCGGCCTATGCGCTGGGTGAATGTATCCTGGCTGAAAGGGTGCCGCTGATTATCGATGCTGCTGCACAGCATCCTGTGGCTGCATCTTTGACGATGCTTCCCACTGGAACAGGTGCCTTTTTAGCCGTGCCGCTCAAGGACAGTGATGGAGAGCTGCTGGGCTATTTTGCTGTTGCCGATCAGTGTTCCCGACTCTGGTGTCCCCGCGATTTGGAGCTTTTGGGCGAGCTGGCCTACTCAGCGACACGTGAAATCAAACTGCGTCTGGCAGTTCAGGAGGTGCGTCAGCATGCCCGGTGCGCCCGTATTGCCGTTCGGGCGCGTGAAGAGCTGCTGGCGGTCGTGGCGCACGATCTGCGAACGCCTTTATCAGTGTTGACCATGGCGTTCAGCCTGTTCGACGGGATCACCTTGAATGAGCGGCAGCGCGAAGTGGTCAGCCATGCACAAAAAGCCAGTGGTCATATGGGCAAGCTGATCGATGAGCTGCTTGAAATCTCTCAGATGGAGCAAAGCCAGCTGGAGCTTCGGCTCGCCTTGCTCGATCCGCACAAGCTTCTGGAAGACGCCGTTGCGATGCTGCAGCCGTTAGCCGAGCGGAGCGGCATACGCTTGCTGACGTCCTGTGAGCAGGAGCTGCCAACCATAAAAGGAGATTACGAACGCCTGCTGCGCGTCTTTTCCAATCTGGTAAGCAATTCCGTGAAGTTCAGTCAGCCCGGCTCGACGGTCTGGGTATCGGTCGTTCGTGAGGCACAGGGGGTGCGCTTTACGGTCAGTGACAACGGGCCCGGTATTGCTGAAAGCGATCTGCCATTTATTTTTGATCGCTACTGGCAGGTTAAAAAGCGTGAACACCAGGGGGTTGGCCTGGGGCTGGCAATCGTGAAAACCATTGTCGAGGCGCATGGCGGTACGATCCAGGCCAGCAGTACTTTGGGTGAGGGCAGCGATTTCTGTTTTCATCTGCCGCTGGCATAAAGCCGTCTTAGAGACTACATACTTAAGAAGATCCTGTTCATTGCATTGTCATGCCGGTAGGGAGGCTCTATGCGTGTCCTCACCTTTTGTTGCCTGGCTTTGACCTGGTCGTGCTCGCTCCTGGCCTGGGCCAGCCCTCCACTTCGACTGGTTGGAAACCCCTGGGAGCCGTATGTTATGACTTCGCCGGCTGGTCAGGGCTTGGCTGTCGATATCGTCAGGACAGCCCTTGGCCGCTCCGGATACGAGACAACGTTTCGTGAGGAGCCCTGGGAGCGGGTGCTGTATGGCATACAAAATGGCTCCCATGATGTGATTGTCGACATCTGGTATGCGCCCGAGCGAGAGCGCCTGGGGCAGTTTTCCAAGCCCTTCCTGGCAAACCGCCTACGCTTTATCGCATTGAAAACGCGCGCGATTACCTTTTCCACGCTGGAAGATTTGAGGCCGTACCGGTTGGCCGTCGTACGGGGATATGCCTATTCGAAAGAGTTCGATCAGGATCGAACCCTGGACAAGGTCGCGGTTGCCGATTTCGAGCAGGCTTTGAGAATGCTGTTGGCGGGACGTGTCGATCTGGCAATCGAAGAGGAGCATGTGGCCAGGCGTGTGATCGAGCGCGTGGCCAGTGCTCAATCGTCCCGGCTTCAGTTTCTGGACAAGCCGCTGGCGGAAAAAGGCCTGCATATGTTGGTATCGGAAGATCATCCTGAGCAGGAAAAAATCATTGCTCAGTTTGACGATACGATCGAGCGGATGAAGGCAGATGGTACCTATGCCGACATTTTTGCCCGCTACGACCTAGTGTGGCCGCCAACTCAGCAGGTCAGTGACATAGCGTCATGCCACGCCCGCTGCGCTTTGCCTGATAAAGACGCTGGTCGGCCACGTGAAGTGCCGGCTCCAGCGCCTGGGTCTGCAGGTTGGCAACCCCGGCACTAAAGGACAGCAGGGGGGCGTTAGGCAGGTAATTGAGCCGGGTGCAGAGTTTGCGGAAGATATCCAGGCGTCTGGCCAGCTCCTGTTCGCTTGACTGGCTCACCAGTGCGAATTCCTCTCCGCCCAGGCGGCCAATGATGTCTTGCGGAAAATGTGTTCGCAGGGCATGGGCAAACGCTATCAAGGCGGTGTCGCCACCGGCATGTCCCATCTGATCGTTGATGTTCTTGAAAAGATCAATATCCAGCAGGGCAATACTAATGGGTTGCGACTGGGCTTGCGCCAGGCTGATGTGCAGCTCGGCTTTTTCCTGAAAGGCTCGCCGGTTCAGGAGGTTGGTTAGTGAGTCATAGCGGGCTGCCTGTTGTAACGCCCTTAGCAAGTCGCGTCGCTCGAGCATGGCCATGACACGGCAGTTGAGTTCTTCCGGGCAGAAGGGTTTGCGTAGGAAGTCGTCAGCGCCGTGCTTGATGAAGCGTGCGCTAAGGATACCCTGTGGATCAGCCGAAACCCCCAGGATCAGCAGGTCGTGCCGTTTGAGCTGCTGACGCAGGCGCTTGACTAGCTCGAAGCCCAACAGGCCGGGCATGTCATGGTCCAGGATCAGCAGGTCGATATCGTTTTGCGCCTGAAGCACCCTGAGCGTCTCGTTCCCATCCGTACTCTGCAGCGGCTGAAACAGCTGTGATGAGAGCACCCGACACATGTAGTGCCGCGAGACGCAGGAGTCCTCCGCAACCAGTATCTTGACGTTCTGATTCTGGACCAGCCGATGCAGGAGTCGCAGCACATAGTCATAGGAGTACTGACTCTCCTTGATAATGTAGTCGACGACGCCCTTGTTGATGAGCTCATCGCGATGACGCTCATCGTAGCGACCGGTCAGGACAATGCAGGGCACCTTGTGGGCAAGGATGACATCCACGACCTCGCCGTTGGGCGAGTCGGGCAGGTTCAGGTCGGCTATGGCAGCAAAGAACTGACCGGGGCTGGTCTCCAGAAGAAGTTCAGCCTCGGCCAGCGATGCGCAGAATACCGGTTCGAACAAGGGCTCCTGTCGAAAGAGGTGCGACAAAAGCTTGAGGACCAGTTGGCTATCTTCTACGACCAGAATATTACGCACGAAATGGATTCCCGAAGTGGTGCTCATCAAGCATGGCATATGTCCAAAAACACACTTATAGTGTTTCTATAGACATGTCATGCTAGGAGAAGTAAACCTAATGACGGCATTGATTATGCCGTTGATCGCATCTGAAGTACCGGTTGTCCCGTTTGCGACAGGCGGCTTTCGTGTAATCGCTTTCGTAATAAATTTATCGTAGAGTTCAAACCACTGTGTTTGCTTGGGTCGCTGTTGATCGTGACCTGAGGCGGTAGGTTTCCACGTGGCCCCGTCCTGCTCGATTGGTGTTTCTCCTTGCAACGCAGTCCCTGGCGAATGGTCTGATGGCGCATCGTTCAGGGCATTAAAAGCTTTAATAACAAAACCCGATTTACCAAGGAGCAACATCTTCATGTCGAATCGTCAGAACGGCACCGTCAAGTGGTTCAACGAAACCAAAGGCTATGGCTTCATTACTCCTGAAAGCGGTCCCGACGTTTTCGTTCACTTCCGTGCCATCGAAGGCAATGGTTTCAAGACCCTGGCAGAAGGCCAGCGCGTCAGCTTCGAAGTTGTGCAAGGCCAGAAAGGCATGCAGGCTGAGCACGTTCAGGTGGTCTGACCGCTGAGCGCCGAAGCAAAAAACCCGAGAATGCTCTCGGGTTTTTTTATGCCTGCTGAATCATCAGGCCTCTGCGCTCTGCGGGCTCTTTTCCGGCTCCTCAACGCGATGCGAAGGCGCCTTGCGGTCAGGATTACCCGGAAGCTGCCCGAAAATTGCGGCAGCCAGAATAGAGAGCAGCCCAACGCTGAGGTAGGTGGCATGGAAGGCGGACAGCACATCGGTATCGGCGTAATCATCCTTGAACCCACCCAGCAAGGCAGCGGCGCAGGCGACGCCAAAGCTCATCGACAGCTGCATGACCACGGACAGAAGACTGTTGCCGCTACTGGCCTGCTCATCGCGTAGATCGATCAGCGTCACGGTGTTCATGGCGGTGAACTGCATCGAGTTGACGGCGCCCAGAAGACCCAGGTGAATCAGCAACAGTGGATAAGGCGTCTCCGTGGTGATCAGGCTCAGGCTGGCGATCATGCAGCCCAGTAAAATGGTGTTTCCGATCAGTAATCGGCGATAGCCCAGGCGGTCGATGATAGGCTTGGCGATGGGCTTGACCAGCATTGCCGACAGCGCAAGCGGAATCATGGTCATACCTGCCTTGGCCGGTGGAAAATTCATGCCCACTTGAAGCAGCAGAGGCGTCAGAAAGGGCAGCGCGCCACTGCCCAGGCGGGCAAACAGATTACCGAATATGCCAACGGCAAAACTGCGGGTGCGGAACAGTTGCGGCGAGAAGAGCGGACGCTCGATACGTAAGGCTCGCAGCCAGTAGGCGATCATGCAGGCGAGGCCGCCCACTAGCAGCAGAACCACCCGGGCATGGGGCATATGAAGCTCGCCCAAACCCTCCAGGGCAACCGATATCAGGATCATTGCCGCGCCAAACAGCAGGAATCCAAACCCGTCGAAGCGCATGGGAATGGGGCTGCGCAGGTCAGGCATCAGTTTTGAGGTGACATAACAGCCCAACAAGCCTACCGGCAGGTTGATCAGAAAGATCCAGTGCCAGGAAGTTGCTTCCACTAGCCAGCCGCCTAGGGTAGGGCCGGTCAGCGGGCCGATCAGACCCGGCACGGTGACGAAGCTGAGTATTCGCACCAACTCGGTACGAGGATAAGCCCGCAGGATGGCGAGCCGCCCGACTGGCAGCATCAGCGAGCCTCCCAGACCTTGAATGACGCGGGCTGCGATCAACAAGGGGAGCGAGGGGGACAATGCACATAACAGTGAGCCAAAAGTGAACAAAGCGATGGCGCTGAAAAAGACCCGCCGTGTTCCGAAGCGATCGGCGATCCAGCCTGAGGCCGGAATCAGCAGCGCGACCGTCAGCATGTAGGCGATCACGACGCCCTGCATGCGCAACGGATCTTCATTGAGATCATGTGCCATGCTGGGAAGTGCAGTATTGAGGATCGTGGCGTCGAGCGATTGCATGAAGAATGCAATGGCAACCAGCCAGGGCAAATAGCGAGCGGTACGGGCATCGAGTAGCGAAGCGGACATGAGTGATCGTACTTCCTTTGTGGCCAAAGGGTTGGAACGCAGGACGCCTCAAGCGTTCTGCCCATGTCGCGAAGGGAAATGCCTGAACACCTGGGGGCCGCCTGACGATGCAGGCGACCCACCAGGGTTGTCAACGGGAGGTGTCGATCTGGCTGATAGGCTTGATGGGACTGATCAGCTGGAGTTGCTGGCGGTACTCATCCGTGATCTGGCTCGCCTGACTGTTGCTGGTGATCACACGTGGCGTGATGAGAACTATTAGCTCGGAGCGACCTTTATTACGTGCTGTACTACCGAATAGCCAATGTAGTCCGGGGATCCGGCTGAGATAGGGAACACTATTGTCAGTTTCAGCCTCGCTCTGCTGAATCAGGCCTCCTAACAATACGGTTTGCCCACTCTGCACTGCTACTTGTGTAGTAACGGCTCGGGTAGAAATTGATGGGTTCCCATTAGCATCAGTCGTCGAGCTTGCATCGCTGACCTGCTGCTGGATATCCATGTAAACCAAGCCGCCGGGATTTATTCGGGGTACCACATCAAGAATGACGCCGGTTTGTACATACTGCACACTACTAAATGTTGAGTCACTGGTTGTACTAACAGACGTTTGAGTGATCGGAATATTGTCTCCTACTTGAATTTGCGCTTGCTGGTTATTCATGACAACCAAGGACGGGGCAGATAGCACACGCGTATTACCGTTCGTCTCCAAGGCATGCAAGGCTACCTGCAGGTTATTGCTGACAAAAGAGTAAAATAGGGCATCACTTGAACTTAACGCAGCGCCACCTTGCCCTAGTGCACCCTGGCTGCCAGAGGTATTGGCGATACCCTCAGTGCTGGAGTTTCCGGCGAGATGGCCTAAATACCACTGCACACCAAGACTAAGTGAGCCTGTCAGGCTAACTTCCAAGACACGAGTTTCAATCTGAACCTGCATGGGGGCGTTATCCAACCGTTTGATGGCGGACTGAATTTCGTTCCATTGTGAAGGGCGGGTCCGAATAAGCAGTTGGTTACTACTTTTCTGCGCCGTGATACGAACGCCTGCGTCGTTGGTATTAGAATCACTGCCGCCCGAGGCACTGCTATTCGAGTTTTCGTTATCCGTATCAGACGCGTTCCGGTTACCTGTCGTACTGTTACCTGTGTTACCGCCACCAATGCCACTGTTGCTGCCAATACTGGTAGAAAGGCCATTGCTGCCCAATCCTCCCAAGCCCTGGCTGCTACCAGTAATACCGGTGGTACCTGTTGTACTGGTATTTGTTCCTGTTGAGAGTGTCGTTGTACGCAAACCCGGAGCAACCTGTGCTTCTGGTTCTTCAGACACTGCTTCGTTACTATAGATTTGGCGTAAATAGCGGGCTAGATCTGTAGCCTTCATGTTGCGTACGTCGTACACATACATCTGCGGCTCGTTGCCGCCGCCCTTATCGATGGTCTCGATCCACTGACGAACTTCGTTCAGATATTCAGGCTGTGAAGAGATGGCCACCACCGCATTGGTGCGTTCGATCGGCAGGAAGCGGAGCATACCGGCCAGCGGGGTGCCGCTCTGCGGGCCGAACAGGCGATCCAGCTCCGGCATCAGCTCTGCCACACTGGCACGTTGCAGGCCGAAGACGCCGATAGACATGCCCTTCAACCAGTTCACATCAAAGGTACTGATGGTTCGCTGATAATTGGCAAGCTCGTCGGGCGTACCGGCCAGCGCGATGACATTGCGCGAGGGGTCCACCAGCAGGAAAGCATTTTCACGGGCAAAGGGCTTGAGCAGCTTCTGCATTTCCGTGGCGGAGATGTAGTCCAGCTGGAACAGGCGGGCAGACAGGCCACTGCCTGGCTCCGGCATCTGTAGCGCCGGCACCATGCGGCCTGCCACGGCCTGGTTGGCTGGTACAACCATGTAGCGATCGCCTTCACGCACCAGGGCGTTATTGGTCCAGGATAGCAACGTCTCCAGGATCGACAGGGCTTCGGTCTTTGCAACGGGCTTGGACGTGGAGAAAGTGACCTCACCCTTTACGTCCTGCGCGATGGTGTAGTTCACCTGAAGCAGATCGCCCAGGATACTGTTGATCACTGCTCGAATCGGCTGGTTGTTGAAGTTGAATACTACACCGCCGTCCGGCGCGGCTGACGGCTTGGCGGCAGGTGTCACTCGACTGTTGATGAAGCGGTTATCACCACGAATGATCTGACTGCGGGCCGGTGTACGGGGGTTATCGCCCGTTTCGGCCGAGCTGGGAACATTGGGCGAGGGCTCTCTTACCAAGGGGCGTTGGCTGCCTGTTCCGGCCAGACCTTCACGCAGCAGGGCATCGTCTTGCTGCGTATCGGTGGCCGGTGAGATACAACCTGCCAGCAAGGTGGCGGTGGCCATGCAGGCCAAGGGGTAACGCAAGGTCACGATTGTAGTGCTCCTGATAATAGGGGGCGGCCGCGTCGGCCACTGAATCCGGGTTCCGTATCAATCTTCGCTATCGGAGTCGTCATCCTCTTCCGGGGACGTTTCCGTGGTAGAGCTGGGCGCCTCGGCGGCTGGGGCCGACACGTCGTCAAGAGGTGCCTTTTCGATCACGAGCGGCAAGCTTTGCTGACGATCACTGGAGACAAATACCGCCTTGTTGGCAGCCACGGACTCTAGCTTCCAGCCGTTGGGTAGTGCCTTGCCTCGGGTAACGCTGAGCGCCTTGCCTGAGTTGTCCTTGAGCAGGGCCAGCTGCAGCGAGTCGGTCAGGATAATGCCGGTCAGCACATAGCCTGTAAGGTAAGTCGGCTGACCCGGCGCGGCCATTTTCTGATCAGACTGACGGTCCGGACTGAACAAGGGCTGCTGCCAGGTGTTGGCATAGGCATCCAGGGGCGGTGCGTTCGGCAGCTCCGGCGACCTGACGGTTGCAGGCGAGTGCTGTGCTTCAAGAGGAGGCAGCCATTGTACGTTACGGCCAATGCCCAGCGCGAACATGACCAGAAGCGCGGCCGATAGTCCCGTAATCAGGACGAGCCAGGGGGTGAGGCGATGCTGATCAGCGGCGTTCATGTCGGGTCATCCGAATCCGTGTTTTCGTTATCGTCCATACCGGCTTTACGCTGCATGTAGCCAGTGACAAGCATCTGGACTTCAAGCCTGCCGGCACCACCCTTGGGCGGAGCATCCTCATGACGCTCGACGCGAAGCTCCTCTACGAAAAGGAAAGGGCGATCGTTTTCAATGTCGTACAGGATGGCTTCCAGCGGCTCGATGGCGCAGCTGAGGTTGAAGCTGACTTTGACCTGGGCATAGGGCTCATCGCCAGGGTTGCCGGCGATGGGCGTGCGGTTGAGCAATTCACAGCCGGCGCCGTCCAGCTTGTGCGACTCGATCAGTTCAGCCGTATGTTGCATCAGGTTGGCTGCTACGGCACTGGGGTCGTCACCGGGCAGCAGGCTGTCACTCCCAGCGTTTCGCTCCTGTGCGGTTTCGAGCTGGCGCTGCAAGGGTTCACGCTGGGCCTGCAGCGCGGCATACCGGCGCTGGGTCTGGCGGAGCTGCTCCATTTCGTCGTTCATGGCCTGCTGGGGCGCGACGAACCACCATTCCAGACAAATCCAGTACAGCACATACAACGCGAACGCCAGAACGGCCAGCGCGGCGATGCGACTTTCACGGGGTGTCAGTGACCGGCGCATTGCTGGCTTCCTCCCGACGCAGGTGGGCGAGCAGGTAGAAGCGCTCTTTCTTGGTGTTTTCGTCTGGCTGGATGACGCCTTGGAACTGCGCACCGGTAAGCGAGTGACAATTCTTCATCTCGCCAATCAAGGCGCCAGCCTTCTGGCTCTGGCCGGCCAGATTGACCTGTCCGTCTCCTTCAACGGACAGCTCCGTCAGCCAGGTGTCTTTGGGCAGGCACTGAGTCAGCTCGCTAAGCATCACGCTCAGCGGTGGAGTACCCGCCTTACGCTCCGTCAGGTAGCGAGTGGCGCCCAGGCCATTCTGTATCTGCTGGCGCAGGCTTTCGATCTCCTGGGCGCCGGCGCGAAGCTGGCTGACCTCATGACGCATGGCTTCGAGCGCAACGGCGCGGTTATACAACCAGACCTGCATGGCTGCGAATGTCAAAGCGATAGCCAGGACTGCAAGACCAATGTTCAGCTGACGCCTCGGATTCTTGCGAAGCTGACGGCGTTCGGATGGCAACAGGTTAATACCCAGGCGCCCCCCTTCAGGCTGTTGCACATCGATCTCGTCGGGACGAATGCCCTGCGCCTGCAGGCGCTCCAGTAATGGATCGAGGCGATCCTTCAGTACGGTGGCAACCGTCACACGGAGCGGCTGCTTGGGCTGGCTTGGCCAGCGGCGGACCGCATAATAGACCTGACTGGCCTTAAAAGGGGTATGGCGATCCATCTCGAAGGCGACAGCCGCCATGACGTCCTGGGCTGCGCCAGCAGGTAGATTGATAGTTCTGACCAGCGCCTGCCGAGGCGATAACAGCAGAACGCAGCGTT
This sequence comes from Pseudomonas sp. JZ114, assembly GCF_051027705.1. NCBI lineage: Bacteria > Pseudomonadati > Pseudomonadota > Gammaproteobacteria > Pseudomonadales > Pseudomonadaceae > Pseudomonas > Pseudomonas sp. JZ114. The sequence goes on along the minus strand of NZ_CP069256.1, from coordinate 3,861,189 downwards.
CTGTACCCAGCGAATCGGCGCTGGTTAATGGATGCTTACCCTCCGCCGAGTGAAGCCAGGCTTCTTCATTGTCCCAGCGGATGATCTGTTCATGTTCGCTTCGCTCGAACAGGCTGCGTAGGCGAGGGGGCAGGCAGGCCCGAAGTTCGGTAAACCACCAGTTGAAAAAGCGGGGAAACACGGAGGCGTGCCATTGCGCCTGAAAGGCATTCACGGCAGGGCGCAGGCTATTGGGCCATTCCAGTCGAATTGTTTTCATTCTTGCCAGCGCAGCACGCGGTAAGGTTGCATGTTGCTATCCGTTGGGTTGAGTAAAAGGGTCACGTTCAAGGCAGAGCGGAAACCATTGTCCAGTTCAGCCTGGCTATACACACTCAATACCTGCCCTGGATCTTCTCCCTCCAGGGAAATGATGTTCTTCTGGCCCATGGCTTGCCGTATGGGTGGCGCTGCAAAGCTCACAACCGGCTGATCGTACCCGCTCCAGACGGTGATGTAGGGCTCCAGGCGAGTAAACATCGCATTGTCCATACCGGGGAGTTGAATCAATTCCTCCAGGGTTCGCATGGGCGTCGGATCCGTCCCGTTCTGACGGGCTTGCAAGGCTGCCGCGACTTGCTTCGCTTGTCCAGCCGGAACGCCCAATGCAGTCGCCACTTTGATGAACAAGGCGGATGAGGTGCTGTTAAGATCCAGCTTTCCCAGCTCGCTGCGCACTTGAATGGTCAGGCGCATGCGGTCGAATTCGAGTTGATAGGGGCGGCCATCCGCAACCCAGCGCTGCTCTCGTTGAAGGCCTGTCAGATGCTGGACAGCCAGGGCCAGACCTGCTTCCGCCGCAAGATGCGCCCTGGCATCCTGAAGCTGATGGACGCTCTGTTTGTTTTCCAGGCGTACTGCGGTTACGACGCCGGCCATGACCAGACTGAGCAGTGCCAGTGCCCATAGCGTAATGAGCAGCGCTACCCCGTGCTGCCGCTTCACTGCAGAGACCCCATGCTGTTTGAGTTGCCCAGGTCGAGGCGTACGGCGACCTGTAGAGGTGGCCAGGCAATGGGGCCATCGGCCGTCAGGTCAACCCTAACCCGCTGGGGCAGGTGTTGCGGCCAGGGCCATCGCGGCAGCCAGTCCGTAGGTCGTCCGTTCTGGTCAAGGCCGCTATAGGAAAAGCGCAGGTTTCTGACCCGCCGCAACAAACGCTGGGGATCTCCCCAGGATTCAGTGCGGTTGTTTCCAACAATCTTGGCGAAGTCGACCTGTAGCCATTGGTCTCGGCTGTCACCTGCCAAGCGGAGCGTCTGGATATGGATGCCGCCGCCGAGATGCGAAGGCAACGTTGCGATAAAGCGCATCTCCTGTGGCTCGCCGATAAACACCATTCCCTGCCCGGTGGGGGTGCGCTGGATCGACAGCGGAAGGGCTTGCTGCAGTTCGCGACGTAAAAAATTCTGTGTAGAGCGCAGCTCATCCAGTCGGGCGCTGTACTGCTCGCTGCGAGCCAATGTCCGATTGGCGCTGATGAGGGCAGAGCCGATCAGGACCAGCAGGATACCCAGCAGGCTGATAGCCAGTAGGACTTCCAGCAAGGTGAAGCCGCGCATTGAGACCTTCATTGCGGGACCTCGGATATACCCTGCAGCCTTAATGTGCTGAAGCGCTCCTGATGCCGGCCCGCCGTCAATGACAAGTCCAGGCGATACAGCTGACTGGTCATCGCTGTGCCCGCTTTGCTGATATCCAGCTTCCAACGTGTACCGTCAGGCAATGAACCTTGGCTGGAGCCTGGTTTCAGAGGACGATGGACCGTGTCGTCCAGTAGCGAGCGGGCCGTCAAGGCCATCTGGGTCGCTCGGCTGTCCTTCAGCAAGGCATGGGTGGCTTGGCCAATGCCTCCCATCAATACGAAAAAGGTGACGGCGAGCAATGCCACGGCTGCCAGCAATTCCAGCAAGGTAAAGCCACCCTCTGAACGGGGCCTGCGCTGTCCCGTCACGGGTTTACCTCTTGCCATTTGACGGTGCCGGTCAGCCAGGCGATATCGACGCGCCAGGCGCGTCCATCCTTTTCCAGCCTGACATTTCCACCGGTTGAGCTGCCATCTGGAAAGAAGGCGATGGCGGTCCTGCGACCTGTACTCAGGTCAGCCGCTGTGGTTACCCGCATGCGCATGCCCTTGGGCAGCGACTGAGGACGCCGGCCGGGTTGTTGGTATCGCTGGTTGGCAAGATCGAAATTCAGTGTGGTGGTCTGGCCGGTTGTAATGGCCTGGGTGCGTACGGCACGCAGTGCCAGGGTCAGGTCACGACCGGCCTCGCGGGATCGAACACTGTCGAGTCCGCGGGTAACACCAAAGGAGACCAGGGTCAGACCAATGGCGACCAGGATGATGACAACGATCAGCTCAAGAAGTGTAAAGCCGCGCTGCGATGTCCGGCCCTGTAAGCGCATACCGTTCGAGACGGTGCGTAGGGCACGGGTACAGGAGGGCTGGCGCGGCATGACACTCTTTATTCCCAGTTGCCAACGTCGGCGTTGTAGCCTTCGCCGCCTGGCTGTCCGTCCTGACCATAAAAGATCAGGTCAAACGAACCGTGCTGACCGGGCGAGCGATAGCCGAATTCATGGCCGAACGGGTCCTGCAGATCCGAGGGCTTGGCATAAGGGCCATTCCAGTTACGAGCGTTGGCTGGCTTGGTAGTGAGTTGTTGCAGATTCTTGGGCGGTGCGCCGACATCCAGGGCATAGTTTTCGATCTTCATGCTCAGGCTGGCCAGCTGAGCCTTGCCAGCGCCGTACTTGCCTTTATCGACGTTACCACCGACCTGGCGGACCACAATGGTAGCCACGATACCAAGCAGTACGATGACAGCCAGCATTTCAAGCAGGGTAAAACCGCCGCTGCGGTGGGGGAGGGAGCGCATTTTTCTAGTCATAAACAAGGCTCGTTACGGTTAGATGTTACTGGTGAGGCTCATCAGCGGGAGCATGATGGCCAACATGATGAAGGCCACAAGTACGGCCATGACGATGGTCAGGCTGGGTACCAATGCCGCAAGAAGTCGATCGATACCACGTTTGGCTTCGGCATCAAAGACGTCGGCGACTTTGATCAGCATGGTATCGAGCTGGCCGGATTCTTCGCCGACCTGAATCATTTGCAGTGATAGCTGTGGCAGCAGCTTGCTGGTGCTGAGCGCAGCGGCCAGTGAGCCGCCGTCCTTAACCTGGTCGGCTGCCTGCGAAACGGCGCCCTGCAAGGCATGGTTTGAACAGACCTGGCGGCCAATCGACAGTGCGGTCAGCAGTGGAACGCCATTAGTCAGCAGGGTGCCGAGTGTTCTGGCCAGCCGCGCGGTTTCCAGGCGCTGTACAAGGGGGCCCATCATCCGAATGCTCAGCATCCGGCGATCCCAGCGGATACGGCGTTCCGGATCACGAAGGCGAGCGCCGGTGAGCCAGATGAGCGCAACCAGAACCGCCAGCAGCAATAGGCCATATTGCGAAAGAAACTGGCCCATCCAGAGTACGGACTGTGTCATGAACGGTACAGGAACGCCTAAATCAGCGAAGATAGGCACAAACTGGGGTACGACATACGCCATCAGCAAGGCCAGTGAGCCGAGCACACCAACGACCAGGAAGGCGGGGTAGATCAGGGCGTTGATCACTTCGCCACGCAAGGCCTGCGAGCGCTCGAGGTATTGAGCGAGCTGCGCCAGAGTTTCCTCCAGTGAGCCGCCGGCTTCGCCTGCACGGACCATGCTGATGTAGAGCTGCGAAAATTGTCCGCCTTCTTCGGAGAGCGCGGCGGAAAGCGGCTTGCCGCCCTTGACGCGCTCACGGATACGCTCGATCAGTCGGCGGGATTTATCTTCCGTTGGCTGGCTGAGCAAAATATTCAAGGCGCGATCGAGCGGCTGCCCTGCACCCAAGAGCGTGGCCAGCTGCTGGGTAAACTGGGCAAGCCCGGCCCCGCTTAACGGGTCTCGATTGAACCAGGCACGCCAACCCTGCGAGGCATTGCCTTGCGCGGGCGTGACCTGCAGGACCAGAAGTCCACGATCCTGCAACTGGCTGACAGCTTCATCCTGGCCGGCGGCTTCCAGATGGCCGGTAACAGACTCACCGGCCGCATCCAGTGCGCGATAGCGAAACTGGGCCATGCTCAGTCTCCGCTCGTCACACGCAGGACCTCTTCCAAGGTAGTCGTACCTGCCAGCGCCTGGCGCAGCCCGTCTTCGTACAGGGTATACATGCCTTCTGCGCGAGCGGCCTGTTCCAGTGTCGCGGCATCGGCGCGCTGCATGAGCAGGCTGCGGAGCGTATCGCTCATGACCAGCAGTTCGCTGATGGCACTACGACCACGGTAGCCCTCATTGGGTGGCAAGTCGCGACGTGGCCTGTACAGGCGGATCGGGCGTTCATCCGTGTATTTTTCGAGTTCATATTCCCTGATAACTTCCGGAAGCGGCTCATAGGCTTCTGACAACGCTGGATCCAGGCGGCGTACCAGGCGCTGAGCCAGAATGCCATTGATTGTAGAAGCTAGCAGATAGTCTTCCACTCCCATGTCCAAAAGACGCGTGATGCTGCCCGCCGCACTGTTGGTATGCAGTGTCGAAAGCACCAGGTGACCGGTCAGGGAAGACTGAATGGCGATACGGCAGGTTTCCAGATCGCGCATTTCGCCGATCATGATGACATCCGGGTCCTGGCGCACGATGGAACGCAGGGCGCCGGCGAAATCCAATCCAATGGATGGCTTTACCTGGATCTGATTGATGCCCTCGATCTGGTATTCGACCGGGTCTTCTACGGTAATGATCTTGCGCTCGGCGGTGTTCAGGCGCGACAGCGCGGTATACAGCGTGGTGGTCTTACCCGAACCAGTAGGGCCGGTGACCAGCAGAATACCGTGGGGTCGCTCCAGCACGCTCAGGAAGTTGTCCAGTGACTTGCCGGCAAAGCCCAGGGTGTCAAAATCGAAACTCACCGATTCGCGATCGAGCAGACGCATTACCACCGACTCGCCAAAGCTGGTCGGAACAGTGGATACCCGCAGGTCCAGCTCCTTGCCCTGGATACGCAGCATGATGCGGCCATCCTGGGGGAGACGGCGCTCGGCAATGTCGAGCTTGGCCATGATCTTGACGCGCGAGATCACCGCGGCCGTTGAGCTGGAAGGCGGTGCTTCGGACTCATGCAGTACGCCATCGATGCGATAACGTACCTTGAGCCGATTCTCGAAGGGCTCAATGTGGATATCCGAAGCGCGGTTTTCTACAGCGCGCTGGATAATCAGGTTCACCAGGCGAATCACAGGCGCTTCTGAGGCCAGGTCCTTCAAGTGCTCGATGTCGTCTTCCGAATTAGCCTGGGCGTCGAGGTTTTCCACGATGGTACCCATGGCCGAGCGGCCTTGACCGTAATAACGCTCGATCAGGTTTTCGATGTCGCTGCGAAGTCCTATGGACAGCCGAGCCGCGCGGCCACAGGCGTACTCAAGCGCCTCGATGGCATAACGCTCGGCGGGATTGGCCACCAACAGATGGATCTGACCGTTACTGTCCTGCCCCAACGGCACAATCTGATGCTGCTTTAGAAAGCGTGTGGAAACGTCAAGTGGGTCTTCCAGGATTTCTGGCGCATCGCTTTCCAGAACCAGCGGAACGTCCAGTAGTGAGGCCCACGCATGCGCCATGTCTCGCTCGGATACCATGCCCAGGCGCAACAGCAGATGGCTGAAGCTTTCTCCAGAGGAGGTTTCGTGAAGACGGCGGGCCCGCTCCAGATCGCCAGGCTTGAGCTTTCCCTGGCTGACCAGCCATTCGCATACATCATCGTCACCCGGCTTGTGGGAATCCACAGACGTGAGCGGTGGCTCGCTCATAGGCACCGAGGGCAGCGAAGCGCTCTGGGAAGGGCTGCGTTCAGCCGTGGTCGACGAGGCGGGTTGGAGTAGGTTCATGGTTATAGGCGGTAGCGTAGAAAGCAGTGGGCGTTGGCTAAACGAGAAAACAAAGCCTAACGGATGATAATCGCACCGTTAAATGAACACTTAGTGTACAGATGGACGCTTAATAATACGTGTTTGCTGCTGTAGGCCGCCGAAATTGGCTGTGAGCTAAATCGCCTTTTAGCTGCAAAGTTACTTCTATTACCTGTTTTTAGCTGAACAAAAGCTGACAAAAGGGCAAGAGGCGCTTCGTCGGTTTTGTCTCAGAAGGGCATGTCAACGGAAGGGGATATTAGCGAGCATCCAAGCCGCTCTGAATAGAACCTGAACGCTTAGTCAGCCAGTGTCGTTGTATTCACAAGTCTTGAAGCTGGAGCTGGCCGAAAGCGCCTGCCTCATTTAACGGCAGGCGCTTGAACGCTGAGCATTGCTTACTTGGTGCTCAGGGCGTTCGGGTTGGACACGCCGTCAGGACGACCACCTTTGGTGTTCTGCTCCTGTTTGGCTTTCTGGGCGGCCTTGCTGTTGTGCTCCTGTTGCATCAGGCCGTTGGAGGTGCCGGACGCTTGAGTGGCAGTGGCTGAGTCTTCAGCTGCCAGGGCGCATCCTGTTACGGCAAAACCTGCTACCAGGCATAGGCTGGAAATAAACTTTTTCATTACGCTCTCACTCTTCGGATAAATATCTGCCTGAGTTAGGTAGATATATTTAGCTAATTTCTTCTGAAAGAAAAAATCAACTCTAAATTTTCGATTCTTGACTAAGTTCTAATCGATAGATTAAAGCTGAGAGTTTGGCCAGACATCGTTTAAGGGTAAAAGTTCAAGTTAAATTAGAGAAATGGTTTGCTACTTGCTAAACCGTTTCATTTGACAATTTTTCGTCTTTTTTGCCTTAATCTTTTCGGGTTTTTCGCGCGTTTACGCGATTTTCTGTTGCCATCATTTTGCTACCTTTTGTTCTCGTTTGCTCCCATAACAAAAAAATCTCAACTTGTACAAATAACTTTAATTGATTGTATTGAGGTTATTTGTCGCAGGACGCGGGACGCTGTTAAGTCAGTAAAACTTGATATTCGGCAATATCGAAGTGACTCGTTTTTATTAACTTAAAAGCAGGACTTAATTAATAATGGGAAATATAAAGCTACAGGGAGCTGTGCTTACGGCTTTGGCTCTGGCAGTTGGTCAAGCATATGCGGTAACCCAGGCAAACCCTGCCCAGGTTGAAAAGAAGGTCGAGAACACGCTGGGACAGATGTCCCTTTCCGAGAAGCTTTCACTGATTGGCGGAACGGGCCCCTGGGATGTCAAGGGGCTGGATAAATTTGGTCTGCCCCAGATTCATGGTGCGGATGGCGGTGTGGGTATCCGCTACACCAGTCAGGACAACAACCAGGGTATCGTTTACCCGGCGGGTCCCAACCTTGCTGCTACCTGGAACGTCGAACGCGCCAAGTCCTTCGGTGAAGCACTGGGTTACGATACGCGTGCCGGTGGCTACCAGTTCGTAACGGGTCCGGGTGCCAACCTGTACCGCTCGCCCTATAGCGGCCGTGCATTCGAATACCTTTCCGGCGAAGATCCCTATTTGGGCGCGGTGATGGCGCCTGCGGTCATCAACGGTATTCAATCCCAGGGCGTCTGGGCCAACGCCAAGCATTTTGTCGCGAACGATCAGGAAACCAACCGCTTTACACTGGACGAGCGGATCGGCGAGCGTACCTTGCGCGAAATGTACCTGCCCGCCTTCGAGTCGGCTGCCAAGAACGGCAACGTTGCGATGATGATGTGCGCGTTCCAGTTGATCAATGGCGTTTACAGCTGTGAGCACCAGCATCTGATCACCGGCGTGCTCAAGAAGGAATGGGGCTGGAAAGGTCTCATGCAGAGCGACTACAACGCCGTCGTTCATGGCTATCTGGCGGCTGATGCCGGTACCGATCTGGACATGATGGGCTATCAGATGAATAGCACCATCCTGACGCCCTATATCCAGGCAGGAAAGCTCTCGACCGAGACCATCAATGACAAGGTTCGCCGTATCCTGCGTCAGATTTATGCGTACCGCTTCGACCAGGCTATTCCTGCCGCGTCCAAGGACATGGACAGTGCCAGCAGCCAGCAGGCAGCCCTGGAAGGTGCTCGTGAAGGTATCGTTCTGCTGAAGAACAAGGATCACTTATTGCCGCTGTCCAGCGACAAGGTCAAGTCCATTGCGGTCATTGGCAACTTGGCCAAGTACGCGCCGCCTACCGGTTTCGGTAGTGCCAATGTCGATGCACGCAATTTCGTCAGTGAGTTGAGTGGCCTGAAGCAAGTGGCTGGTAACGCCAAGGTCGACTTCATCGACTCGCTGTCCTTGGACCCAAATGCGGCCGAATGGACGACCACCGATGCCTCCGGCAATACCGAAAAAGGTTTGAAGGCTGAGTTCTTCAATAATGCCAACTGGTCCGGTACTCCTTCTGACACCCGTATCGATCAGCATGTGAACCTGGACTGGGCCAATGGCAACAAGACCACAACAGTGGACTATGTTTCCAATACCACCAACGGCGCGAACTATCCCGTTACCGGCGACGATCAGAATACGTCTGTTCGCTGGAGCGGATCGGTAACGCCGACCATTTCCGGCGAGCAAGTCTTCAAGGTTCGTGCGGATGGCGCTGTGCGTCTGTATGTGAATGGTCAGAAGATCATCGACAATGGCGATGGCAATCCGCTGCCCAACAACAGCATTCCGCCGACCATTCCGGTATACGGCAAGGTCAATCTGGAAGCGGGCAAGTCCTACGACATCAAGCTCGAGTACTCCCGCCGCAAGGGTTATATCTCAACCATGGGTGGCATGGTGGGCGTGCAGATGAGCTGGGCCTCGCTGGCTGCTCCGCAGGACCTCTCCAAGTACGATGCGGTTGTCATGGCTGTGGGTAACAGCAATGAGTATGAAGGCGAAGGTTTCGACCACGGCTTTGATCTGCCTGAGTACCAGAGCCAGTTGATCCAGAACGTTGCCAAGGTCAACCCGAAAACTGTGGTTGTTATGCATGGCGGCACCGGTCTGAACATGACCGACTGGATAGACCAGGTCGATGGCGCATTGCATGCCTTCTATCCTGGCCAGTACGGTGGCCAGGCGCTGGCGGAAATCCTGTACGGGGTAGTCAACCCGTCCGCGAAAATGCCGTTCAGCATTGAGAAGAAGCTGCAGGATAACCCCGTCTATGCCGGCTTCCCCGAGTTCGACAACACCGGCAAGATTACCCGTATGGCCTACAGCGAAGGTCTGTACGTAGGCTACCGTGGCTATGAGATGAGCGGTATCAAGCCGCTGTATCCGTTCGGTTATGGCCTGTCCTACACCAGCTTCAAGTATTCCAACATCAAGGTAACGCCCAAGGTGGTAGTGGGTAACGCACCTATCAAGGTGTCCTTCGATGTGACCAACACAGGGCAGCGTGCGGGTGCTGAAGTCGCTCAGCTCTATATTGGTCAGAACAAGCCGCAGGTGGCGCGTCCGGTCAAGGAGCTCAAGGGCTTTGGCAAGGTGTTCCTGAATCCGGGTGAGACCAAGCGTGTCACGTTGCAGCTCAACGACCGTTCGTTGGCCTACTTCAATGAAGCCACCAACAACTGGGTTGTGGATGCTGATACGTTCAAGATCTCGGTGGGTGCGGCATCCAACGATATCCGCCTGACGTCCAGCCTGACCAACCCGTATCGCCAGGAATTGTCCAATTCGACCAGCAACCCGCTGTCGAAGGCCGACATCAAGGCGGTAACGGTCAAGGCCGCCAAGCAGTAAACCTGCCCGGGCGCGGATTTCGATCCGTGCCTGTGTACGGTTTCTCCCGATGCGCCAGGATTATTCCTGGCGCATTTCTTTTTGCAGCGCTTCGATCCGCCGATCTTTCTCGGCCCATAATGCGCCGACCCATTGCTGGACCTGCTCACGAAAAACGGGATCACTCTGGTAGTCCCCCTCACACAGTGAAGGCTCTAGAGGAAGAGTGCGGATATCTACAATGACGCGCTTGACTTGGCCACTGAGCAAAGCCCAGAAGCCGGGCGGTTTTCCTTCGGGATAGAGAATCGTGACATCCAGAATGGCATCGAGCTGCTTACCCAGTGAAGCTAGTACAAAGGCAATTCCACCTGCCTTGGGTTTGAGTAGATGATGGTAGGGTGATTGCTGCTGGGCATGTTTGGCTGGCGTGAACCGCGTGCCCTCCAGGTAATTCACGACCGTAACGGGCTGATCGCGAAATTTCTCACAGGCCCTACGCGTGATTTCCAGGTCGATCCCTTTGAGTTCCGGGCGTTTTTCCAGCGTGGCTTTCGAATAGCGTTTCATGAACGGGTAGTCGAGTGCCCAGAAGGCCAGGCCAAGAAAGGGAACCCAAATCAGCTCCTTTTTCAGAAAGAACTTGAAGTAAGGCGACCGACGATTGAAGGTCTGTACAAGGGCTGGAATATCCACCCAGGACTGATGGTTGGAGATGATCAGGTAAGAGCGATCCTTACGCAGATTCTCGTCACCGCGTATGTCCCAGACCGTAGGAGTGCAGAGTGCGAAGATGACCTTGTCGATTTCTGCCCAGGTCTCGGCGATGGTCATGACCCCGCGCGAGCAGGCGTCGCGCCACGGCTTGTAGGGGCAGAGCAGCTTGAGCAGCGCAACCAGCATCAAGGGGCCAATCAAAATGAGGGTATTGATCAAGAGCAAAATGCCGCTAGTCAGTCCGACGATCAGATGACGCATGAAGTCTCCCTGAGTACTATTCTTTTCGTTAGCGCCATAAACATTCTGAGCCTCTACCGGGCCGCTTAGGCAGCAATGGCGTCTATGGATTATCTAGGACACTGATAACGGCTGTAATTGTTCATTATGCTTAAGCGTATTCCCGTTTCGCAGGCCCGTCTGGGCATGTATGTGAGCGAATTTTGTGCACCATGGGTGGATCATCCCTTCTGGAAGGGGCACTTCGTCATTCGCTCGCCGAATGAGTTGCAGCGTATTCTGGACAGCGACATCGACGGGTTGTGGATCGATGTTAGCAAAGGGGCTGATGTAGATCCGGCTCATGTTGGGTGCTCCCTGGAGGCGCATGGGGCCGGGGTTGCCGTTCAGGTCGAGATGGCTGAAGAAATAAAGCGGGCCAAGGTGCTCTGCGATAGCGCCAAGACAGCCGTTAAAGGCATGCTGGAAGATGCGCGAATGGGACAGGTCGTTGAGGTGAGCGATGCTGCCAGTCTGGTCGAGGAAATCTCCAATTCGGTGCTGCGCCATCCCAATGCTTTGATCAGCCTGGCGCGACTCAAGACCTCGGATGAATATACCTATCTGCATTCGGTGGCCGTGTCGGCGCTGATGATTGCCGTTACTCGAACGCTTGGCCTGGGTGAGACGGCCGCACGGCAGGCGGGTCTGGCCGGTTTGCTCCATGATGTCGGCAAGATGACGATGCCGCTGGAGGTGCTCAACAAGCCGGGCAAGCTGACGGATGAAGAGTTCATCATCATGCAGGGTCATCCGAAGGCCGGGGAGCGCATTCTCACAGCGTGGCAAGCTGATGAGACAGCCATCGATGTCTGCCTGCATCATCATGAGAAATACGATGGCAGTGGTTATCCGGATAAGCTGTCCGGTGAGCAGATCAGCCTGATGTCCCGCATCGCCACGGTATGTGATGTGTATGACGCGGTAACGTCGGATCGCCCTTACAAAAGAGGCTGGGACCCGGCCGAGTCCGTCAAACGGATGGCTGAATGGAAAGGGCACTTCGATCCGCATGTCTTTCAGGCATTTGTCAAAGCGGTCGGCATTTACCCGGTCGGCTCGCTGGTAAAGCTGGAAAGCGAGCGCCTTGCGGTGGTGGTGGAGCAGAACCCCAAGTCATTGCTGACACCGACCGTAAAGGTCTTTTATGACGCAAGGCACAAGAAGCCGATCGGGCATGAAGTGATCGATTTGCCACGCCTGAAAGGCTACGACCGCATCATTGGACGTGAGTCGCCCGAGGCTTGGGGATTCGATAATCTCAGTACGTTGTGGACATAGCGGCCCTGGCGCGGGAGACTTCTATCCGTGATCCTGCCGGAGTGATTGAGTGAAACGTTTTTTATCCCTGCTGGGCCTTTTGAGCCTGCCTGTGCTAGCGACGGCCGAGCCGACGCTCTACGGCCGCTACGAGACATTCCGTCTACCTGAGCTGGGTGTATCCTTGCCGGCCAAGATGGATACTGGGGCCTGGACCGCCTCGCTGTCGGCCAAGGACATCAAGACGTTCGAGCGTGACGGAGACCAGTGGGTCAGCTTCCGTCTGGCGACGGAGAAGGCGGACGATACGGTATTTGAGCACCGTCTGGCGCGAATCAGCAAGATCAAGAGCCGCTCGGATGAGGGCGATGAAGACGGTGAGGATGATACGCCGTCCAGTGCACAACGCCCTGTCATCGAGATGGAAGTCTGTGTAGGCGATGTGTCCCGTACCATCGAGGTCAATCTGACGGACCGCAGTCACTTCCGCTATCCGCTGCTGATTGGAGCCAAGGCCTTGCGCAAGCTGGATGCCGCGGTTGATCCCAGGGAAAAATACGTGTCCGGGTCGCCTCGCTGCTAAGGCTGGGAGGCGCCAGCCAGGGCTGGCGCCTGGAAACGATTAGCGTGCCTCGGGGCGGGTTGCCTGCATCGAGGGACGCTGATCCGCCTCGGTGTACCAGGCCGCCAGCTTGGGATACTCACCGCGCCAGTGCCAGTTGGATACACGCAGGTCCAGATAGCCCAGCAGGCAGGCCAGTCCAATGCAGGCCATATCGAAGTGGCCTTCAAGCTCGGGCAATGCTGTCTGTTCAAAGTAATCCAGCGAACGGGCAATCTTCTCATGCTGGTTATCCAGCCAGAGCTTCCACTGCATGCCCGGTGGCCGCATGAACGTCTCGTAGCGGATCTGTACGGCCGATTCGGTCATGGCATCGGCTAGGGAGGCCAGTGTCATTCGCCGCCAGCGCTCGGGACCCTGCTGAGGAATCATGGGGGTGTGCTGATGCAGCGTATCCAGGTAATCCAGAATGACGCGGCTGTCATGCAGGGTAGTGCCATCTTCCAGGCGCAGCGCCGGAATCTTGCCTGACGGGTTGGCATCGATGACATCACGATTGGGATTGAGGGGCGTCTGCTGGACGATCTCCAGCTCAACCTGCTCGATCAGGTCGGTCTCGTGCAGCATCACGACGACCTTGCGGCCGAACGGGGATGCGGGGGTGTGATAGAGGATCATCGACATCACGCACTCTCTTCATCAAAGCTTAACAAAAGCTGAACTGTGATCGTCCGCGATGCATGGGTTGTTATGCAAGCCTTATGCATGCTCAATGCTACTAGTGTCGAATCATCAGGTCCCTTTCTGATGGACAAAAGCCGGCTTGGCACCGGCTTTGTCACAACTTACGCGATTACCACTTGTAGGTAACGTTGGCGATCACGCTACGCTGGTCACCGTAGTAGCAGTAATAACCATCACAGGTAGAAATATAGTCCTTGTTGAACAGGTTGGTGGCATTCACGCCTACGGAAGCGCCCTTCAGACGATTGTCGAGGCGGCCTAGATCGTAATGTGCGGCAGCGTCATACAGGGTGTAGGAGCCGGCATGGCCTTCCCAAGTGTTGCCTTGATTACCGTAGGTATCACCTACGTAGCGGACGCCAGCGCCTATGCCGAAGCCGTCTACTATGCCTGTATGCCATGTATAGTCAGCCCAGAGCGAGGCTTGGTGTTCAGGGATGAGCTGCAGGCGGTTGCCGTTGTGTAGAGGGTCAGGGTCACGTACATCCGTGTGGGTATATGAATAAGCTGCAATGAGCTTTAGATTTGCCGTTAGATTTGAGGTGGCTTCTAGCTCCACACCACGTACTTTAACTTTCCCAACCTGCGACTGAGCCCCACCAACTAAGTTAGATGTTTTGACATTCTCTTGAGTCAATTCATAGACGGCCGCTGTGAGTAAAGTATCTGATCCAGTAGGCTGATATTTCACACCAAGTTCGTACTGCTTACCCTCCGTGGGCTTGAGTGGCTCATTAGTATCTATATCTGCACCAGTACTGGGCTGAAAAGACTCTGAATAGGAAATATAAGGTGCTATTCCAGAATCGAAGATGTAACTCAGGGATGCATTACCGGTAAACGCTGTATCGCTGTGTTTGGGATGTGCACCGTTAGCCCGGACGGTATAAAACTCAGTGTCAGTTGTAACCCAATCCTTGCGCCCACCTAAAGTGAGGCGCCAGCGGTCAAGAGCGATCTGATCCTGAATGTAAAGACCAGTCTGGTGAATCTTCTGGTCATAGTCGTAATACGCCGTAGAGCGCGCTGGTTTGTCGATAGGCAGGCCATACACGGGGTTATGAATATTGCTCGCAGGCGCAGATCCAAAAATAGAGGTGTAGTTATTGTTGGAGCGCTGGTAGTCCAGGCCTAAAAGCAACGTATGCTGCAAGTTGCCTGTGTTGAAGTCCCCCTGGAAATTATTATCGATAGCGAACTGGCTGATATCCTCATTTACAGACGTAGTGCTGCGTTGCAAGGTGCCGTCGGCCAAAACGGTTGGGATTGTCGTATTGGCGTCTACATACAGGCCAGGATAGGACGCCGGTGTGATTGTCCGAAACGATAGGTCGCTCTTGGTATACCGTGCGTTTTGACGGAACTGCCACACATCGTTGATACGATGATCGAACGCGTAGCCTAGCGAGTAATAGGTGCGGTCATAGTATTCCCAATCCGGATCGCCCAGATTCTTATGATGAGAAACCTTGCCCCACGGGCCATCAATCTTGGTGCCTTGAAGAGGTAGGAACTGACTAGTCGCGCCCGTATCGTCGCGCGTGTACTGCGAAAGGAACGTCAGGTGCGTGTCGTCATCGATATTCCAGGTCAGGCTGGGAGCGATGTTGTAGCGCTTGTTTTCGATATGATCGATCTGCGTGTCGCTGTCACGCACCACGCCGCTTACGCGATAAAGCACGTTGGCGTTTTCATCGAACGCACCGGTGGTGTCGAAATTGATCTGGCGATGGTTGTCACTGCCAACTTCGGCACGCACTTCATGACTGGTTTCAGCCTGGGGACGCAAACTGACCATGTCTATCAGGCCACCGGGCGGCGTCTGCCCATAGATGGAGGATGCGGGGCCGCGCAGGAGGGTCAGGCGTTCAAGGTTCCAGGTTTCAGGCTTGGGGTCGACATAGACGCCGTCCGGCAGGCGCAGCCCGTCCAGGAATCGGGTCGGCTCAAAGCCCCGTACCCGCAGCCAGTCGGCCCGGGTATCACTGCCGTAGCTGCTGGCTACGATGCCAGGCATATAACGTACGGCATCATCAATGTTATGCACAGCGCGGTCGCGCATCTGCTCGCGGGTGGCAACCGACATGGAGCGAGCCGTTTCCAGGATTGGCGTATCGGTTTTGGTGCCGGAAGCAGAACGGGTTGCCACATAACCCTCTGCGGGGCCCCAGGCATTTTCCAGCTCACCGGCGGTAATGGTGGTTGATGCCATGCTCAAGGTGTCGCCCGTTGCTGGCAATACGCGTACGGTATAGACGCCGGGTTCGCGTTCGGTCAGCTCAAGCCCGGTTCCCTGCAGGGCCTCGCGCAGGGCCTCGGTCGCTGCGTAGCGGCCATTGACCGGATTCGACGTACGCCCGGAAGCCACCGAAGGGTCAAGGCTCAGGGTCAGACCCGCTTCGCTGGCGATACGGTTTAGCGTGCTGGCCAGAGGCGCAGCGGGGAGTTGGTAGGTGCGCTCAGCGGTGGTCGTCTGGGCGTGGACTAACGTGACATGGCCTAAAACAAGTGCAGCGGCAAGCAAGGAAGGACGGAACAGCGACGACATGGCTCTCTCCAAGAGGCGAATGCGAATTCGTTTCATTGCCGAATGAGAATGGCAAAGTGATAGAGCCGTCTTGGAATATTTTTGAATAACGAAAATAGAAAAACGCAGAAAACGAACGTGTCGTGCTGAAACCCCGTTGGTTAACGGGGTTTAACGGCCAGCCACCAGCGCGTGTGTTGCTCGATTCGTATCGGTGTATTGAGGGCGAGGGCACGCAGAGCTTGGTCAGCATCGTGCAGAGGAAAGGTGCCCGTTACCCGTAACGTGGCAATGACCGGATCAAGGGTGATGAGTCCGGTGCGCTCGTGACTCAATGCCGCCACGACATCGCTCAGGGGTTGGTTATCGACCACCAGCATGCCGTGAGTCCAGGCGTCGGCATTGGCTGGTGCATTTTTGAGCTCATCCAGCCGGTCCGCCATCATGAGGACCTGCTCGCCCTGGGGAATGACCGCCTCGCCAAGGCCAAAGCGCGGCTGTGCCGCCACAGCCGATTGCAGGACCGTCAAACGCGAGCCGCGTGATTCCTCTTCCACGAGAAAACGCGTACCCAGCGCCCGCATTCGTCCGGCCTGGGTTTCCACGATGAACGGACGACTGGCGGTGTCGTGCCCGGTTTCGATAAAGGCTTCTCCTGCCAGAAGAATTACCCGGCGCTCCTGCTCATCAAAGCGAACATTCAAGGCACTACGACCCGCCAGCACGATGCGGGTGTGATCAGGCAGCATCAGCGTGCGCTGTTCCCCCGTGGCGGTTACGTTATCAGCCAGGGCGTAACGCACCGGTACATGACGGTTTACCGCAATAAGGCTCAGAAGGCCCGCAAGGGCAATGACTAACGTGCTGCGACCCAGGCGCCGACGCCCATTGGCAGAGGGCTGCAACAGAGCATTTCGCGCAGCGGGTTGTTCTGCAATGCGCAGGCGCTGGTTGATACCGTTCAGCTGCTCCCAGGCACGGCGGTGTTCAGCATGCTCGGCAAGCCAGGTCTGCAGGGCGTTTAGCTGCTCCTGGCTGGTTTCTCCCATTTCCAGGCGTACTTGCCAGTCTATCGCCTGATCCAGAACCTGACGGCTCACAGGTCTTACATTCACACAGGTTCCCCGTAGAGGGCCACATAGCATTGCCGTAGCCCTTGAGCAATATATTGGCGAACCCGTGGAACCGATACGCCCAGGCGCTCGGCAATTTCAGAGTGGGTCAAGCCGTCGAGGCGATTATATAGAAAGGCCGCTCGAGCCTTGCTGGAAAGTTTGCCGAGCAGGCGGTCAAGCTCCGCCAAGGCCTCGATAATCGAAGCCAGGGCTTCAGCGGAGGGGTAATGCTCGTCTGCCAGTGTGGATAGAGCCTCAAGGTAGCTGCGCTCAAGGCTGGCGCGGCGGTAATGATCAATCAGGAGGCCTTTGGCAATCTGAGTCAGAAAGGCCCGCGGCTCACGCATGGCAGGCAGTTCAGGCTTGGTCAGCAGCCGTACGAAGGTGTCCTGCCGCAGGTCTTCAGCCTGCTGGCTACACCCTGTCTGCCTGCGCAGCCAGCCTGTCAGCCAGTCGCTGTGGTCACGGTACAGCACGTTCAACCCAGGAGCTGCCTTTATTTCGCCCGTTGTCATGAACATTTCCGCAAATGGAAAAATGAGAACCGTTCTCACATATTCTAAAGATCAGGCGAGCCGCGGTAAAGACCAGCGAAAAGCATGGATCTTGCCTTGAACAGGACAATTTAAGTGAGCAATCCATATATAAGGCGTTCATGACGGCCAATTTGGGAGGGGGCAGGGACCTTGACCGGCTTTTCATGGTCGTTGTTTTGAGCGCTTTGGCGATTCCGAGGGACAAAGTGCTGCACACCCCACCCAATACAATAAGGATCTGGTGTGATTGCTTCGAATTTTCCTCCTGTTGATAGCTCCTTTTTATGCATCAATCAGCAAGCAGCGCCTGCCGGGGAGTGCCCATGAAGGTAGAGCGCGAGCTGAGCCTGCGCGCTGTCTTGACCGGTCTGGTGTTAGGCATCGTGCTAACTCCCTCCAATGTCTATGCTGGGCTCAAGATCGGCTGGTCATTCAACATGTCGATCATCGCGCTGCTGGTGGGCTTTGGCTTCTGGCAGGGGCTGCTGGTTCGTAACCGGCACTGGCCTGCCTGGACATTGCATGAGAGCAATATCAACCAGACCGTCGCCTCGGCGGCAGCGTCCATCATTTCAGGTGGACTGGTAGCGCCGATTCCAGCCTACACACTGCTGACCGGTGAGCAGCTGGATGCCGTTCCGATGATGGCCTGGGTCTTTTCGGTCAGCTTTCTGGGCATATGGATCGCCTGGTATTTAAGGCCATCACTGATTACTGATGGCAATCTTAAGTTTCCTGAAGGCATGGCCACGCTGGAAACCATGACCCATATCTATACCCACGGACAGGAAGCCATGCGGCGCCTGTGGGTGCTGTTTGGAACGGCCGTGTTCTCCGGACTGGTCAAAGCTGTCGATACGTTTTACTGGACCTTTCCTCGCTGGTCGCCCACGGCGCATCTGGAGCGACTGACCTTTACCTTCGATCCGTCGCTGCTACTGGTCGGGTTTGGCGGCATCATCGGGCTGCGCGTCGGGTTGACGCTCCTTCTGGGCGCGGCCCTGGCCTGGGGTGGCATAGCGCCGTGGCTGCTGGCGCACGGGTTGGTAGAGCTTGCGCCTGGCAGCGAGGGGCCACAGTTCGCAACGCTGGTGGAATGGCTGGTGTGGCCTGGGGTGACGATCATGGTGACTTCGACCTTGTCGTCTCTGGCCTTGCGTGTACTGCAGGTAAGAACGTTGGGGAAATCCCGTTCGGCAGAGACCTCCACTGTCTGGCAGCGGCCAAAACCCGGCCCGCTGGCAGGTTTGGCGTTAGCTATCGGATTGATCATCGTGCTACAGGCGGCCCTGTTTGGCATTGATTGGTTCATGGCCTTGCTGACTATTCCACTGGCGCTGTGCCTGGCAGCTGTGGCGGCACGTGTCGTGGGAGCAACCGGCATTCCTCCAATCGGTGCCATCGGGCAGCTGTCGCAGCTGAGCTTTGGCATCGTGGCGCCGGGGCAGGTGCCCATCAACCTGATGAGTGCCAACACGGCCGGTGGCGCAGCCGGACAATGCACGGACTTGATGAATGACTTCAAGGTAGGCCACGCCATCGGGGCGACTCCCACCAAGCAGGTGATTGCTCAATGCTTGGGGATTGCGATAGGCAGTGTGGTCGGGGTGCTGGTCTACCAGACGCTTATTCCAGATCCGCAAACCATGTTGCTCACGCAGGAATGGCCTGCTCCGGCCGTGGCGACCTGGAAGGCCGTAGCGCAGACGCTGACCTCGGGCCTGGACTCACTTTCTGCCAGCATTCAGTGGGCCATGCTGATAGCTGCCGTTGCAGGCGTTGCCCTGGGCGTATTGGATGCCTGCGCAAAGGATCGGCTGGCGCGTTACCTGCCCAGTGCCGCGGCGTTGGGGTTGGCGTTTATTCTGCCGGCTTCGATCTCCCTGATGATGGCCCTGGGCGCAATCCTGACCTGGGCTGCCGGACTGCGCTGGCGCGGACTGACCGAGCGGTTTGCCATTGCAGCGGCAGCAGGCCTGATTGCAGGGGAAAGCATTACGGGCATTGGCGCCTCGCTCTGGCAGCTGCTGCACAACCTGTAATACCTGTCGGGCACTGGAGGAGGGCCAGTATCTGGCAGTTTGGACTGCATCGCATTTTTAGTCCGATGGCCCGCACGTTTTGAACTAACGTAACGGTTATCGGTATGTATACAGCGATTGCACGGAACGCTCAGGGAAACGGAGCAGAGAAAGGACGCCAGGGCCAGGCGTGGTGCGATACGGACTTCAAGGTCAACGCTCATGAACAAGAATGCGTGGCTCGTTCTCTGCCTTTCGGGCCTTTTGGCGGCATGGCCTGCCCACGGCGCGCCCAGGCCGGTAGGTTATGTCATGACCGTACAGGGCAGCGTGACCACCACACTCAAGGGAAAGCCTGTCGCGATCAAGGTGGGCACGCCGGTGAATGTAGGCAGTACCTTCGAGGCCGGAGACGACGGCTCCTTCGGGATTACACTCGAGGACGGGTCTGTTATGTCGTTCGGGCCGCAATCGACATTCACGCTCGAGGCCTTTGCGTTTGCTCCAGCCAAGGGGGCCTTGAAGCTGGCTGCAAGACTCAAGCAAGGCACATTGAATTACGTGGCGGGGAGCATTGCCAGGCTCAAGCCCGAGGCGGTCGAGATTCTCACGCCTCACGGAACCATTGCCTCGCGCAGCGCCCAGTTCATGGCCAAGGTTGACCATGAGTAAAGCGTTTCGCCAAGCTGTGTGGTTGTTGGCCGTGTGGCTGACAGGGTGTAGTTCCAAGTCCTATGTGGTGCTGGTGGATAGCCCTTATGGCCAGACGCGAGATGTCACGGTCACGACGCCGACAGGCACGACTCAGATCGACAGAACCCAGCAGGCTGTCAGCCTCGACAAGGAGGCGCCCGGGCGGACCTTTACCCTGCCGCCCAAGCAGATCCTGATGGACTTTACCCCCGCGCTGGCAGCCCAGCCGATGCTTCCGGTGTATTACACGCTGTATTTTGAGGGTGCCAGCAACCGGCTCACTGATGAGTCACAGGACACGCTGCAGCGCATTGTCGATACGCTGCGTAAACGCACGCCCGCGGCCGTCTCCATTATCGGGCATACCGACACCCTGGGCAGTGCCTCGATCAATGAAAAGGTGGGTTTGCAGCGTGCCCAGCTGATTGCCCGCCAGTTGCAGGCCCGGCATCTCGACTTGCTGGACCTGACTGTCGCCTCCCATGGCGAGGAGAACCTGCTGATCCAAACGCCGCCTAATACAGCAGAGCTGCGCAATCGCCGGGTAGAAGTCATCATCCGATGACCGTCTTCCCGTCCTGAACCGCTTGAGGGTTCGTCAGTCTTAGCTATACGAGTACGGCCGGCCTGACGGGTAATGCTTCCCGGTAGACTATCCTGCCTCCACCCCTGACTTATCAGACCGCACGCCACGCCACCGAAAAGGAGCCGCAGTGAGCATTTACGGCGAGTATAAGATCGACTGCCATACCCACCTGCTAGAGCCCGCCCGTTTTCCCATTGCCGATAATGCTGTGTATACCCCCGTCGCTCAGGAAGTAGGGACCTCGACGCAACTCCAGCATGTCTTCAATGCCTATGGCGTACGTCACGCCGTTGTAGTCACGCCACCGGCCATTTATGGCGAGAACAACCGCTGCCTGCTCGATGGGCTTGCCCTGGGGTTTGGTCGTTGGAAGGGCATTGCCGTGGTCGGGCCTCGCACGAGTACCCGAGAGCTCAAGCGGCTCAAGGAGGCCAGTGTAGCAGGCGTCCTACTCGATGTGGTCACGAATGGTGTGTCGGCCTGCCTGAAAGCGGAAGAGCTATTCAATCAGTTGGCTGAGCTGGAGATGCTGGCCCAGCTGCACGTCGAAAAGGCGCAGCTAAGCGAACTGATGCCATTGATCGAGCGCACCCGGACCCGGCTCATCATTGATCATTGTGGCAGACCTGATGTGACGGCAGGCATCGCGCAACCCGGATTCCAGAGTCTGCTGTCGCTGGCAGGAACTGGGCGTGTGTACGTCAAGCTATCAGGGCTTTCGCAGTTTTCCGCCGAGGCCTATCCCTACGTTGATACCCATTCCTACGTCCAGGCGCTTCTCGAAACCTTCGGCCCCGAGGCCTGCCTGTGGGGGTCGGACTGGCCTTTTCTGAATTCACCGGAGCGAATCGACTACGGACTGCTCCTCAAGCTGATCGAGAATCTGATCCCAAGTCCGGGTGCAAGGCGGCAAGTGCTCTGGGACACACCTCGCAGATTGTTTGGTTTCAAGTGGTAGTTGATTGTCCGACTAATGGCTAGCCGGGTAATTAAAGTTGCCCGTCAATGCAGCGATAAGCCCAATAGTAACAATCTATTTCAGGTGCTTTATGGGCTTTCGTTCATTGAATATCGCGCCGCGCTCCGCGATCTGTTTTGCGCTCTTTGCCTTGCTTATTCTCTTTCAAGGCGTCTATTCACTCAAACAATCCGCTTCGATGAATGAAGCGGAAAAAATGGTCGAACTCAATGTCCTGCCAACGCTCAAGGTGCTCGGCCAGATCGATACGACCCTGATGCGCATTCGTCTGGATAACTCCCGGCTGCGTGTGGAAAGCGATCCTGCATCCAAGAAGGCTGATGCTCTGAGAGATATCCAGATCGCCCGTACGGAGCTGCTGGGTTACGTCGATCAACTCGGCAAGGTGATCGTGACCAAGGCAGGCCATGACACGTTCAATGCGCTCTCCAAAGGCCTGAGCGATTACCTCAGTATCCATCAGCGCTATCTGGATCTGTTGACCAACGGCAAGCTGACGGAGGCTGTGGCGCTTTCCAGCGGGGAGATGTTTGCCGCCGCTGAGGCGGTCAAGAACGCTATCACCACGCTCAAACAGGAAGCTGATGTAAAGGCCAGCAATGCAGGGCTACATGCCGATGAGGTATATGGCAGCACCCGGATGATGACGGGCATCATCGTAGTGGCCGCGTTGCTGGCTACCGTACTGCTCGCCTGGCGACTCACGCACAGCCTGGTCGCACCGATTCATCAGTCCCTGCAGGTTGCCCAGCGCATTGCCAACCGGGATTTCAGTGTCGCGATTGAGAGCCATGGTAACGATGAACCGGCCCGTCTGCTCAAGGCATTGGCCGTGATGCAGTCGAACCTGCGTGAAACACTAGGTCATATCAGTGATTCGTCGGCTCAGCTGGCATCAACTTCCGAGGAGATGTCCGCGGTCACTGAGGAAACGACCCGTGGTGTGATGCGCCAGAATGATGAAATCGAGCAGGCGGCTACGGCGGTCAACCAGATGAGCGCCGCGGTAGATGAGGTCGCTCGCAACGCGGCGTCAGCGTCCGAGGCGGCGTTGAGTTCCAGCCAGGCGGCCACGACCGGGCAACTGAAAGTGTCCCAAACGCTTGAGGCCATCAACGAGCTGTACGACAGCGTGGAAGCGACGGCTGGAGAGGTTCAGGGTCTGGCCGTCATGACACAGGATATCAGCAAGGTGCTGGACGTGATCCGCGGAGTGGCAGAGCAGACCAACCTGCTGGCACTCAATGCTGCCATCGAGGCGGCGCGTGCGGGTGATGCCGGGCGTGGGTTTGCGGTGGTGGCCGATGAGGTGCGTGGTTTGGCCCATCGGACGCAGGAGTCTACCCGTGAAATCGAGAGCATGATCGGCTCGATTCAGGCGGGTACGGACAAAGCCGTGCAGTCCATGGCCCAGAGCAGCAGCCGCGCTCACGGAACCCTGGACATTGCCCGAGCGGCAGGCGAGGCGCTGACCACGATCAACAGCTCCATTGCCGAGATCAACGAGCGCAACCTCCTGATCGCCACGGCTTCTGAAGAGCAGGCACAGGTGGCGCGGGAAGTGGACCGCAGCCTGGTCAGCATTCGCGATCTGTCCATGCAGACAGGCTCTGGCGCCCATCAAACGGCAGCTGCTTCGAATGACTTGTCGCAACTGGCGGTATCGCTTAATGGATTGGCGCAGCAGTTCCGGCTGTAAAGGCCAACCGGTGTACAAAGCCCTTCCTGCCTGACCGGGGAAGGGCTTTTCTCTGCTTAATTCAGGTGCTGTTGGAGTGCTGCCAGCTGCGCGTGAACCTCGCTTAGGCTTGGACGGGACATTACTTCTGTGCTCAGGCAACTCGCGAGCAGGTCAGACAGCGCCGCATGGGTCGCTTCTTCGCCCGCGGCAGGCTCACAGCGTTCCAACAGCTCCTCCAGCAGGCAACCAAACGCGCGGGTTTCAAGGCGTTCCAAAGCCTTCTGTTGCGTCGGATTATCGGTGGGCAGGAAGGACGCGCCGCCAAAATCACCCAGTAGCACCTCGCCCTGTTCAGTCCACAGGATATTGTGGGCGTACAGGTCACCATGCACGATACCGCGCTCATGCAGGTGCTCGGTGGCCGAGGCGATTCCGAGTGCCATGCGCAGCGCGACGGGCAGCGAAAAACGCGTGTCTGCCGGGTATACATCGCGGGTGCAGGTGGCAAAGCTGGGCGGGCCGGCCAGGTTTTGAAATTGTGGGTCGATCAGCTGCATGACCAGCCCATCTGTGCCCTCGGGGTGATGTACGACCTGACCTTCCACATCGATCACGTTCGGGTGTGCCCCTACGGCAATCGAGGCGGCCATTTCGCTCTGAGGTGTACCGTCGCTGGTCATGCTGCCCTTGAACAGCTTGACCGCCACGGTCTTTGAGGGGCCGGAAGGCTGTTTCCAATCCGCCTGGTAGATGAGGCCCGAGGCGCCTTCGCCCAGCTTGTGCTGGAGTGCAAGGTCCTTCCAGTCGATCCGGTTGATGGGGGCGCTGGGAGAAACGTTGGCCGCTTCGCATGCCTCGCTCAGGGGATTGTCGGCGTAGGCAAGCCAGGTCAGCCGCGGCAGCGACAACAGCCAGTCCGGCAGGGCGGCAAAGCGGTTGGAAGAGATGCGCAGCAGTTCCAGCTTATGACAGTCGGTCATGGTTTCTGGAAGCGCCTGCAGGCGATTGCCTGCCAGCATAAGCTTTTGCATGCCGCTGCACTGACCCAATGAGTCGGGCAGGGTTTCGATCTGGTTATTCGTCAGAATCAGCCAGCGTAGCGAAGGTGACAGCGCTGCTGCCGGCACATGGCGGATCTGATTGGCCTTGAAGCCCACCATGCTCAGCTGAGGGCATTCACTCAGCACTTCGGGCAGATGCGTGAACGGGTTGTCGGAGCAGAACAGGATACGCAGTTTCTTGAACCGTCCCAGGTCATCCGGCAAGTGGCTGAGCTGGTTGCCGGAGAGGTTGAGAATCTCCAGGGAGTCGGCCAGTTCGAAGATCTCGCGGGGAAATTCCGTGAGTCCGCACGACAGGTCCAGTCGTGTCGCGCCAGCCAGCTTGCCAGCTCGCAAATCCGAAAGTGTATCCATGACGGTCTTCCAATCCTGAGGTATGAGCTATTTTGACACAGTGCACGGAGCGTCACTGTGCATCCCAGCGCCTTTGGGCTGGGCCGGTTAAGTAAGTGGCTCAAACAGAGGCGCCAAATGTCATTTGGTTCAGGGTGGGCCGCGAAAATGTGATGGTGATTCGCTGCGCGGTTGTATCAGGCGCCTACAGACAGTTGAGCATGCCTGTAGGGCAGTTCAGGCGTCTGCATTAAACCGAAGCAGGCCCTGGCGCTTGAGTTTCTGGGCAATCTTGATAAAGGCCTGAGTGGCGGGCGACGCCTGACGCTCATCGAGCAGGGCCAATCCGACACTGCGCTTGACCCGTGGTCGCAGGGGCTTTTTCACGTAGCCCTCGTGGCCGCGTTCCGCCGGCAGCGCCAGCTCCGCCAGAATGGTCACACCATCGCCCCTTTCGACCATGGACAAGGTGCTGAGCAGCTGGGTGCTGTGGTAGCGGGTATTGGGCACCAGCTTGGCGGCATTGAACATGTGCGCTACCAGGTGTGCCGATCCGGCCTCGGTCATGATGAACGGATCGGGACAAAGCTCCTTGAGCGTGACGTCAGCTTTGCTGGCCAGCGCGTGGTGAGTAGGCACCAGGGCGACCATCTGATCTTCGGCGATGGGGAAGGTATCGAAGCGCTCATCGGGCAGGACGACAAAGCCGATGTCGATACGACGATCCTGCAGCCACTGGACCACCTCCCGGTCCCGACCTTCGTCGATATGCACCTCGATGCCCGGATAGGCCTGGCGATAGGCATCCAGAATGACAGGCAGCAGTTTGACCGAAGAGGTCGGGCCGAAGGAGCCGATGCGCAGCGTGCCTCGCTTCATGCCGCGCGCATCGCCGGCCTCCTGCCGCATCGTTTCGGCCAGCCCGAGAATGCCACGGGCACGTAGTACGAGGCGCTCACCTACTGCAGTCAGCTCCAGGGCCGACTGGTGCCGGTTGATCAGCTCGACACCCAGCTCGGCCTCCAGCGCCTTGATCGCATGGGACACCGCCGACTGTGTGATGGACAGCCGCGAAGCTGCCGAGGTGAAGCCTTTCAGCTCTGCCACAAGCACAAAGATTTCAAGCTGGGTAAAGGTCATGGCGCCTCGCTGGCCTCATGAGTAAATACTCATTTTTCTATGAGTAAGGATTAGTGGAATTATACGCATCGTTCAGGACTTACCCACAATGACAACATGTCCTGCGCACTGCCTGATGGGGTTATAGGCGCTTTGGATAGAGCGATGGCTTGCCCTGTAACGCACCGGCAGCCGACACCACGCACGATAAGAGCGACAACAGCAGGTGCTATCCGGTTAACGCTATCCAGAGCTTTTTCTTACTCGGCATAGGGATATAGAGGGGCGGGTATGAGTGCTAATGTCAGGTGTTTCAATGGCTGTCTGCTAACCGACGGCTGTTCGTCCATATGGCCCGAAATCAACGTGCCGTTCCTGTCGCTTAAAGGCGTGCCCGAGGCGGTCATTGCCCAAGAGCCTACCCAGGCCATCTTTCGTTCGCTGCTCAAAGGCTTTGATGCCATTACCGGCTGCGAACTCAAGGACATCTACAAGTTTGCCCGTTACCTCAATGCGATCTCGGAGGATATGCCTGCCGAGCTGATCAATATTGTGCGTGCCTTTCGCAAGTGGGTCGAATTCGACTACGTTGGGGCACGCTCGCTCTTTCAGGCACACCTTCACGCGTATCCCACGGATGTGCAGGCGCTTTTCTTTATTCACATGCTGGACTTCTGCACCGGCCGAACCGCCGAGCTGAAGCCGCTGTTTGCCTTGTGTGACGAGTACATGGAGGAATCGCATCCGCTGTACTCGTTCTACCTGTCGATCAAGTCATTCGTGCTGTGCGAGTGCGGGCTATTCGATGAGTCTCTGGCGACGGGGCTGGAGTCCGTGCGGTACTGCTCCGCGAATATCTACGGCATCCACGCCGTTGCCCATGCCTTGCACGAAAAGGGTATGTGGGTGGAGCTGCGGGACTTCCTGGAAGACTCCAAGGAAGAGTGGATTCGCAACCCGGGCATGCGTATGCACGTGTACTGGCATCTTGCGATTACCTACAAGCAGCTGGGCAATCACGCGGCGGCAAAGATGGCGTTCCTGGAGTTCTATGCGCTCAAGAACGACCGCTTTTCCAAGCAGGATCTAGATGCGGTGGGCTTTCTCTGGCGCTTCAAGCTTGAGGATGTCAACAGTCATGAATTTGATGAGGTCTGGAAGGAGCTGGCCATTCTCTGGTCTGGCAGCATCGCCACCTCGACCTCTCATTTTCACAATATGCACGCGGCCTTTGCCTTTGCCGGCGCCAACCAGCCTCTGCTTATCGAGAAAATGATGGCCGAGAGTGACGGCTTTGGTATCGAGCCTGACGCGCATCTCGCCGGTCTGGACATTATTAGGGCCATTGCTCTGTTCGCCCGAGGCCACTACGAGGAGTGTTATTACCTTCTTACCGCCAGTCGACATCAATGGACGAGCCTGGGCGGCAGTCGTGCGCAACGGGAGCTGCTCGACCTGACCCTGAACTTCTGCAAGGCCCACGTACAGTCTCAAGCCGAGCTTGAGCGACTGATGTTGATGTAGGCAAAGGTGATTTGAATGTCGGACGCAACAGCCCTGGCGCAGCCAGATGACAAGCTCCTGGTGTACATGAAACTGACGGCGGTCTCGGTGATCTGGGGTGGAACCTTCGTGGCCGGGCGTTACCTGTCAGCTGGGGTGCCGCCGCTGGCATCTGCCGGCCTGCGCTTTCTGCTGGCCAGCCTCACCCTGGTGCTTGTGCTGGCAGTCACCCGACGCCTGTTTGTCAGGCTCAGCGTGAAACAGGTGATTCATCTTTTCTGGCTCGGGTTCTTTGGCATCTTCACGTACAACCTGTGCTTTTTTTACGGGTTGCACCTAATCAGCGCCTCACAGGCCTCACTGATTGTGGCACTGAATCCAGCCATGATTGCGTTGACGACCTTCTTTGTTGATCGCGAGCGGTTGGGGCTGGTCAAGACCGGTGGCATTGCGGCCTGCATCCTGGGCGCCGCAACGGTCATCGTCAGCAAAGACGCCTCGGTGCTTGAAGCCGCAGGCGGTAGCTGGTTGGGTAATCTTGTGATCTTTGGCTGTGTGGTCAGCTGGGTGATCTACAGCGTGTTTTCGCGGCCTCTGGTTCGCGAGATCGGCCCGCTGCATACCGTGACCTTCTCGGTATTGTGCGGGACGGTACTGCTGCTATGTGTGTCGATCGGCACGGGTGATCTGAACTGGGGCGTTGTTGCCAGCCTGACCAAGGCTCAGTGCTTCAGCTTGGCTTATCTAGGCGTAATTGGCTCGGCATTGGCGTATATCTGGTACTACGACGGCATCAAGCGGATCGGGGCTACCCAGTCGGGTGTCTTCATAGCCCTGAATCCGGTGTCTGCTGTCCTGATGGGCGTGGTGATTCTGGGCGAGCAGCTCACCCCTTTGATGATTGTGGGCGGGGGTCTGGTTCTGCTGGGTATCTACTACTGCAACAAACCTTCCAAGACGTTTTCTCTCGGCGTAAGCCGTACCGCGTGATCCGGCGCGCTTAACGAGCGCAGGTAGAGAGCTCCACCTCTGACCTGCGCTCACTCCGGACGTTGGGTAGCCAAGGAAGGCTGCCATTTTTTAAATGCATGGCTGCATGTATCTGGTGCGGTATTGCCTACTCCTGGCGCATGTCTGCATCCCCTCCTTTACGGTATTTTTCACCTTTCTGGCACCAGCCTTGCTCGTGCCCCTGCGTGGTAAGTCGACTAGGACGTGCCTGAGGTCATGGGCATCCCGGTCATTGTCGCCAAGAGCTAAGAGGATGACTAAGCCGTTTGCACCCGAAGCCGTTTTAATCATTGGCGGTCCCTGTGGGGACTGAGCTGGTTGTCTTGCCGGTGCTCTGGCGGCAGCGCGGCGCTGGTAGCGGCGTCTCGCGTAATGATGTGGTTCTACCTGGCACCGGCCTGGGCATCTGGGTGATCGTCTATTGCTGGGCGAGCCGCTGACAACCATTCGGTGGCCGGGTCGCGAAGAGGCGCAGAGTATAAGACCGGGGTTAAGCGGAGCCGGGCATTGACGCTGGCTGCAGAGCCTCCTAGGCTCCGCTTTTCCGAACCCTGGCGCGTGTTCTTCATGTATCCGAAAGTCGATGCTACCGATTGGCAACTGATCCGTCTGCTTCAGGCCAACGCCCGCGAGTCTACGGCCACGCTGGCCCGCAAGCTCAATCTGGCGAGGACGACAGTGGTTTCACGGCTGGCCCGGCTAGAGCGCGAGGGTGTAATCGCAGGTTATGGCGTGCGCTTGGGGGCCTCGGTGGAGGCGGGTGCGGTCAGGGCCTATTGCAGCATCAGCGTATTGCCCCGGAGCGCGGCGCAGGTGATCAAGGCACTGGCCTCGATGCCGGAAGTAGAGGAGGTGTCGGCCGTGAGCGGCGCGTTCGATTACCTGGCCTTTATCTGCTGTGAACGGCATGAGCAGCTCGATGAGCTGCTCGATCGGATCGGTGCTATTGATGGGGTCAAGCAGACCCAGACCTCCATCATTCTGACCCGCAAGATCGACCGCCGCAGTGAGCCGTCCCGGTAGCCGACGGCCCATGGCGGCAGAGGCTTAGGCCGGTTCGCCGTAAACGCGGCCGAAGCGGTTGCTTAAAAAGACGTTCAGGTCGATTTCTTCCTGGCGGATAAAGCCTGACTGCGGCAGTTTCTTCTCGCGGAACAGATCCAGTGCGGTACAGATACCGGCCGCTGTGGTGATTTGAATGGCACTGGTCAGCTTGCCTCGCTGTTCGGCCGCAAAGATCTTGCGGCTGAATACCTCCTGCACCAGTTTGCCGTCGCGCATGCCGTTCACGGTCACGAAGACCAGTACCACGTCCTGCATCGTCGTGGGCACCGAGTCGCGCATGATGCGTTTCAGCGTTTCCTGATCACCTGCCAGACGCAGCTCTTCAAGCAGGAATTTCATCAAGTCCCGATGGCCTGGATAGCGGACGGTTTTGTAATCCAGGGTTTCGACGCGACCACTCCAGGTTTCACATAAGGTGCCCAGGCCGCCCGAGGTGTTGAAGGCCTCGTATTCCACGCCGTCCAGCGAGAAATGCTCCAAGCCTTCCAGTGGCTGCACGAGGTTCAGCGTGCCGTGACGAACCGCCTCACAGGGGTGGCAGTATTCGTTGATCAGCCCGTCCACGCTCCAGGTCAGGTTGTACTTGAGTGAGTTGGTGGGAAACTCGGGCAATGCACCTACGCGCATCTTCACCTCGCGCACGCTGTCGAAGCGCGACGCCAGGGTATGCGCTGCAATGCCGATAAAGCCAGGAGCCAGGCCACACTGCGGCATGAAGGCTGTGGATGAGTCCTCTGCCAGATCACGGATCGTCTTGGTAGCATGGACGTCTTCGGTCAGGTCAAAATAATGGGTGCCTGTGGTCTTGGCGGCACGGGCTACCGAAATGGCCATGTGATAGGGCAGGGCGTTGAGTACCGCGTCGCTGCCTTCAAGTACCTGCTCTAGATCATTGCCGTCCGGGCTCACTTCCCGTGTCTCGATGCCCAGCGCGGCCAGTCGCGCCAGGGCGTTGGGATCACGGTCAGCCACAATCACCCGGTAATCCCCGGAGTCCTGCAGCAGTTGACTGATGGTGTAGCCAATATGGCCAGCCCCGAGAAGCGTGATGTTCATGACCATTCCTTGTTGTTGTGTGGAGATGGCATCAGCTTAGGGAGGCGTACTGTTGGGCATAAGGCGCAAAGCGTCTTTTATTAAGGGGCTTTTTCGTCGTTTCGACGAAATGGATAACGAAGCGTCTGTTTTCAAGCATAAAAGGTGGTCAGGGTAGCCACTGGGGCACTATCCCATCACTTATTACTCAGTATGAAGTAGTGATCGCTGAGGCTTGAATTCAGGCATGATGGCTACTTGTCTCTTTTAAAGGTGATACAAGCGATGGATTATCATTTGTCGTCTAAGCTCACCGCCCTGAAATCAACCGTTGAAGAGGTTGTTGATCAGGCTATTGCTCCGCTTGCGAGTCAGGTGGACCAGAATTGCTTATGGCCTGCTCATTCGATAGACGCCTTGTCCGAAGCTGGCCTCATGGGCCTCCAGGTTCCTGTGGCCCAGGGTGGCCACGGTCAGGGGCTCCTGGCCTTAAGCGTGATTACTGAAACCATTGGTAAGGCGTGTCCTTCTTCTGCGCTTTGTTTTGGTATGCACTGTGTCGGGACCGCTGTCATTGCGGCCAAAGCCACTTCATATCAGAAAGAGCATTATCTGGAGGCGATTGCTGCCGGTCGTCACCTCACAACCTTAGCGCTTTCTGAAAGTGGCTCAGGCGCTCATTTTTATCTGCCTGCAACTCAGATCGCCACGGTTGGCGATGAGTTTGTTGTGAATGGCATTAAGCAGTTTGTCACCAATGGTGGTCATGCCGATTCGTACGTAGTTTCTACAGTGGCAAGCGAGGAAGATAACGAGGAAGGCGATTTCAGCTGTTTGATCGTGGACAGCACTGCGCAAGGCCTGGAGTGGCAGGCGCCCTGGAACGGTTTTGGAATGCGTGGCAATTCTTCTCGAGCGTTAGGGTTGAACAACGTGCGTGTGCCTGCCAAAAATCTTCTGGGTGAGCCAGGTGATCAGGTGTGGTACGTCTTCGAAGTGGTTGCCCCGTTTTTTCTGATGGCCATGGCGGGTACCTATCTGGGTATCGCTCAATCCGCGTTGGATGCGGCCGGTGAGCACTTGCGTACGCGCAGTTATGCGCATTCAGGTGAAACGCTGCGGGATATCGAAACCTTGCAGAGTCGCTATGGCAGCATGTGGATTGCTTTGGAAAAGACCCGATCACTGGTTCGCGAGGCGGCCCGATTAGGCGATCTGGGAGACCCGAATGCCCTGCCTTTCATCCTGGCCTGCAAGGCGGATGCAGGTGATACCGCTGTTATGCTGGCTAACGAAGCGATGACCATCTGCGGCGGCGCGGCTTATCGGGAGAACAGCCGAGTGTCTCAGATGCTCCGTGATGCCCGCGCCAGCCATGTCATGTCACCCACGACGGATCTTTTGAAATTATGGACGGGCAGAAGTCTGCTCGGTCTTCCCTTGCTTTGAGTACCTGTTGTGATATTTCAGACCGCTGTCATCATTGCGCCAGACGAACCCCGTGCTGGTAATGAGTTGTCCATGCTTGGCGCGGCGCTCCAATCGCAGGCATTAGACGTTCGTTACTGCCTGGATACAGACGTTTCAAACGGGCTTATCGCAAGCGATGAGCCCGCTGTTGTCATTCTTATGCCGTCGCTCATTAAACCGGCTGCAGTGGCCAAGGCAGTGAGAGCTGTCTGGTCTCAGTGCGAGCTGATTTTTGTTCGTGCACCTGAACAAGGTGATGCGTTTAGGAAAAACCTGGGGCTGGCACCCATGCTGGGATCACACTGGTCCATTGCCGAGCTGGTTCCAGGGACGCTTGCCCTTCAGGCCGCCCAGGCCGCCAGTCGAGCGCGGCGTCGAATCAAGCTGCGTACTACTCTGGATCAGGCCAATGTCAGCCTAAGTGCTACGCGATCCGTAGACGATCATGAGTATCGTCGCCTGCGAGCTGCTGATTATTACCTAGCTAATTTCATCAATGCGGCGCAGGAAGCCATCATCGGTGTCGATGTGCGGCTGGATGTACTGTATTGGAGCGCAGGTGCTGAAGAGCTGTTTGGTCTAAGTGCCGACGAGACGGTAGGCCGTAATATCCGAGCTCTGCCATTTTGGGCACCCGTATTGGACGAGTCAGTTGAGCAGGTGATGGCAGGCAAAAAGATGCATGTGATCGAGTATCACTGCATGGTATGTGATGCCGAAGCCGTTCTGGAAGTGATGCTGTCGGGTGTTCGCGATGAGTCAGGTACGCTGATTGGCGTATCAGTAACCATTCGTGATGTTTCGGCACTGGTCGCTGAGCGACTGGCCCATGAGGAATTTGGACGCGTCATCCGACAGGAACGGCAGCATTTACAACAGCTGTTCGAACAGGCGCCGGGGTTTGTAATAGTCACCCAAGGCCCGCAGCATCTGGTTGAACTGGCTAACCGGGCTTTTTATCAACTGGTTGGTCATCGCGATATCATCGGCAAACCCGCTTCGGAGGCGTTTCCTCGACTCAAGGATCAAGCCCTCTTGGAGTGGCTGGATCGGGTGTATTCCACCAAGCGACCCCACACGGGGCGTAGCATGGCGGTCTATGTGCAACGTGTGCCGGATGCACCGGCAGAAACACGTTACATCGATTTTGTTTTCCAGCCGGTCATTGCTGAGAACGGGCTGGTAAGCGGCATCTTCTTCCAAGGACATGACGTTACGGCTCAAAAGCTCGCCCAGGAGGAATTGCAACGTTCCCGGGAAAACCTGCAGATGCTGGTAGAGGAGCGTACCCGGGAACTGGAACGGAGCCAGCTGGCGCTGCATCAATCCCAGAAGCTTGAGGCGATCGGCAAGCTGACCGGCGGCGTTGCCCATGACTTTAATAACGTCCTTCAGATTATCGAAGGCAATCTTGAGCTATTAAGACCTGCATTAGGAAACAGTAGCAGCGGCATGGCCAAGCTGGATGCAGCCGTAGCGGCCGTTAGTCGTGGCGCAAAACTATCCTCGCAGCTATTGGCCTTCGCACGTCGACAGCCACTAAAGCCTGTTCCGACCAATCTGAGCCGCTTGCTGCGCA
This sequence comes from Pseudomonas sp. JZ114, assembly GCF_051027705.1. Classification (NCBI taxonomy): domain Bacteria; kingdom Pseudomonadati; phylum Pseudomonadota; class Gammaproteobacteria; order Pseudomonadales; family Pseudomonadaceae; genus Pseudomonas; species Pseudomonas sp. JZ114. The sequence goes on along the minus strand of NZ_CP069256.1, from coordinate 3,827,571 downwards.
GCATGGACGACCTGCTTCGCCGCGCCCTGGGAGAGAGCGTTCAGATCGAGACAATCATTGCGGGCGGTTTGTGGACGACCATGGTCGACCCTAATCAGCTGGAAAATGTCATTCTCAATCTAGCCATTAATGCCCGTGACGCCATGCAAGGCGATGGCAGGCTTACTCTCGAACTCAGTAATGCCATGCTGGATGACCATTACGCCCAGTCACAGGCTGACGTTGCGCCAGGGCAGTACGTCATGCTGGCGGTATCCGATACGGGATCAGGCATGTCGCCTGATGTGATGGAGCATGCCTTCGAGCCTTTCTTCACGACCAAACCTGAGGGCCAGGGAACCGGACTGGGCTTGAGTATGGCGTATGGCTTTGCCAAGCAGAGTGGTGGTCATATCCGCATTTACAGCGAGCTGGGCAGTGGCACGACAATCAAGCTATACCTGCCCCGGACTCATGAGATCGAGATTGCTTCGCCTGCAGCGGTTGGCGGCACGGTTATCGGCGGCGATGAAACGATTCTGGTGGTTGAGGACGATCTGGCTGTTCAAGCCACGGTCATCGACCTGCTAAGCGGGCTTGGCTACAAGGTACTACGCGCCAATGATGCACAAAGTGCGCTCAGCATTTTGCAGAGCGGGCTGCATATCGATCTGCTGTTTACCGATGTTGTAATGCCAGGTCCTCTGCGCAGCCCTGAGCTTGCACGTCAGGCCAAGCAGTTGTTGCCTGACATTGCCGTGCTGTATACGTCAGGCTACACCCAGAACGCCATCGTTCACGGAGGGCGGCTTGATCCCGGTGTCGAGCTGTTGAGCAAGCCCTATCGGCTGCATGATCTGGCACGCAAGATTAGACAGCTACTGGCCAGCCATAAGCCGGTACGGATAGATGAAAACGTTCTGGTGCCTGCGCCTATCGAAAAAGCTGTCGGTACACAGCAGGTTTTGATACTGGACGACCAGACCGACCTGCTTTCCATGACCTGTGAGATGGTCGAAATGCTGGGGTACACCGCCAAAGGTTGTGAAACTGCTGAAAAAGCACTTGAGGTCTTGGGACGATTGAAGTTTGACATCCTGCTGGCAGACGTCAACTTGCCGGGTATGTCCGGAATCGATCTTGCGTATGAAGCTGTACGCCAGCAACCTGGGCTGCGAGTCATTTTCATGTCAGGGGAAGGGACTGTATCCGCAAATATACAATCAATGTCACTGCCCAAGCCCTTCAACCTGCAGCAATTAGAGGAGGCATTAGGGGCTTCCTGATAAGTACAAGCCGCTCTTGGGGTTCATGCAAGGCTGCTTTCGCCTGTAGCGCTTTATGCAAAAGGGCAGCAGTGAACACTAATCCTGCGAGGCCCTGGCAGGCAGCATATAGGACGAGGCGCTCCAATATTTATTCCCATGGCGCGTCTCGCTCTTCCAGCCGTGAGCGAGTAATTGCCTGGCAATAAGGCGGTTCATGATGCCATGACCCAGCAACAGTACCGTCCCTTCTTCGGCCAGCGAGATGAGTCGCTGAGCAGCTCGCTGGGCCCGCTTGCGTGCTTCTGAAAACGACTCGACGCCATGTGAATAACCGCAGAGCCAAAGCATTCGAAAAACAAATCCCACGTAAGAGGAGAAAGCCTGGGGCCAGGCCAGTGCAGGAAAGGAAGCTCCGCTTCGCTAAATAGCGTATCGGTTTGAAAGGGTTTCAGCCCTAGCCTGTCGAGTGAAGTCAGTGCCCTGGGCATTGTGCTGCTGATGATATATTTCGCCTGAGTTGTCAGCTCACGCGTTGTTGGCGGAGCAGGATAATCCATGACCTCGGACAGGTTGTAATCACTGATCCAACGGTGCATATCAGAGGGCGAGACTTTGCCTGGACATGGTTTCAATGTTGGCTGTCCATGTCGCATAAGTATGATCTTCATCCCTGTCTTCCTGTCTTCCTGTTTTCCTGTCTTCCTGAAGCCCTAGCCCGACTCTATTGATGAACAAGCGATTAGCGCTTGAGTGACAACGCAGAGGATAGTGGGCGCCTTTGGAGTGCGCTCCGTTTCATGTTTCAGCTACGTGACGGTAAAGCCTGTTCAGACGTGCCGACCATAGCACAAGGGACAGGTTTGGAAGACGTTATGCTGGCCCGTGAAATCGACGTCTAGCATAAGGAATTGCCCATGAAATGCCCGCATTGCTCCGCCTCCATCAGTTTCTTCTCACCTGCAATCCTGGGGCCTGCCAAGCCCGGCGGTGCTCGGTATTGCAAGGCATGCCGTAACGCCTTCAAGATCACCAGAGGTTTCGGCCCAGGGCTTCTGATTGCCTTGGCGGTTGCTGTAGCAGGTTTCTTCCTGTTGCGTCCTGTTCCAACCATAGGACCTGCCCTATGGGGTGTGGTGACAGCCGCTGCGGTTTTTATAGCCATTGCCCGTTTGGAAAAGCATTAAGGCAAGTGCCTGGGCTGCTTAGAGCAGCCCAGGCACGGTGGCCTACTTACTTGGCCGCGGTTACTCGCCAGATAACGTTACCCACATCATCCGCAACCAGCAGATCACCCTGCTTGTCATTGATGACCCCAACCGGGCGGCCCTGGGCTTCTTCCTTCTGATTCAAAAAGCCGGTCAGTACATCCTGGGGGGCACCGTTGGGTTTGCCGTCCTGGAAGGGGATAAAGACTACCTTGTAGCCGCTCTTGGGTTTGCGGTTCCAAGAGCCGTGCTGGCCGATGAACATCCCATAACGGTACTGCTCCGGCAAGGCCTCGCCCTTGGAGAATGTCAGGCCCAGCGAGGCGGTATGCGTGCCAAGAGCATAGTCTGGCACGATGGCCTTGGCGACCAGGTCCGGGCGCTGCGGTTTGATGCGCTCGTCCACATGCTGGCCGTAATAGCTGTAGGGCCAGCCATAGAAACCGCCGTCCTGAACCGAGGTGGCATAGTCAGGTACGAGGTCACTGCCAATCTCGTCACGCTCGTTTACTGTTGTCCAGAGCTTGCCGGTTTGCGGCTCCCAATCCATGCCGTTGGGATTACGCAGACCTGTGCCGTACAGCCGCATTTTGCTGGTGGCGCGGTCCAGCTCCCAGATGGCCGCACGGCCTTCCTCAATGTCCATGCCGTTCTCACCGACGTTGCTGTTGGAGCCAACGGTGATGTACAGCTTGCTTCCATCGGGACTTGCGATCACGTTCTTTGTCCAGTGGTGGTTGATGCCGGCAGGCAGGTCGACCACCTTGGTGCCCTTATCCTGGATGGTCGTATCGCCTTCCTTGTAAGGGAAGCGCACCAGCGCATCGGCATTGGCCACGTAGAAGTCATTGCCGACCAGGGTCATGCCAAAGGGCGAGTGCAGGCCCTCCAGAAAAGTCGTCCGGGTTTCGGCCACGCCATCGTGGTCAGCATCGCGCAGCAGGGTGATGCGGTTGGCGCTGGGCACGCCGGCTCCGGCCTTGCTCATCATCATGCCCTGAACCTGCTTGCGGATATTGAAGCCCGCCGGCTCTTGTGTGGGCTTGTTCGATTCGGCGACTAGAACGTCACCGTTGGGCAATACATAGATCCAACGGGGATGATCAAGGCCGGTGGCAAAGGCGTTGACTTGAAGGCCCTGGGCAGCAGTGGGTTTACCACCTTCCGGCCAGCCGGTGGCGGGCGCTACGTTGACCAGGGGAATAAGGCTGGTCTTGGGTTCGGGGAGTTGTGGCTTGGGGCCGTAGGCGGCATCTGGGCCAAGCTTGGACGGCTCGCCACATCCGGCCAGGGCAATAGCAAGCGCTGAAGCATACAGGGGACGAAGATTGGTCATGGGTAACGCCTTTTATATAGTTGGTGATGCGTTCCATAGGTCCCGTCAGCCGGTACTGCAAAGGCGTATCAGCGAGACCTGTTTATTGCCACCGCGCCTTGGCCTCACGACGTCTACGATGGAGGATCGGCTCTGTGTAGCCGCTGGGCTGCTTCGCTCCCTCCAGAACGAGGTCCAGGGCAGCTCGAAAGGCGATGTTTTGATCGAAATCAGGCTCCATGGCGCGGTAGTGAGGATCGCCTGCATTCTGCTGATCCACCACTAGAGCCATGCGACGGAAAGCTTCGATCGTTTGTTCCCTATTAATCACACCATGATGCAGCCAATTCGCAAGCAACTGGCTCGAAATGCGCAGTGTGGCACGGTCTTCCATGAGTCCCACATCATCAAGGTCCGGTACCTTGGAGCAGCCGATCCCCTGATCAATCCACCGCACCACATAGCCCAGGATGCTCTGGACATTACTGTCCAGCTCTTCCTGGATCTCTTCGGCGTTGAGTTCGGCGACATCAACCAGCGGAATGCTCAATAGATCCTCTCGTGAGGCCGGCGTGCGCTTGGCCAGCTCAATCTGCCGTACAGCCACATCGACCTGATGGTAGTGGATAGCGTGGAGCGTAGCGGCCGTAGGCGAGGGTACCCAGGCCGTACTGGCTCCGCTCTGGGGGTGGGCGATTTTTTGTTCGAGCATGGCGGCCATCATGTCCGGCATGGCCCACATGCCCTTGCCAATCTGCGCACGGCCACGCAGACCGCAGGCCAGCCCGACGTCCACATTGTTGTCCTCGTAAGCTCTGAACCAGGTGGCACGCTTCATGAGAGCCTTGCGGATAAGAGGGCCGGCCTCCATCGAGGTATGGATCTCATCGCCGGTGCGATCAAGAAAGCCGGTGTTGATAAACACGATCCGTTCCTTCACCGCAGCAATACAGGCCTTGAGGTTGACGCTGGTCCGCCGCTCCTCGTCCATGATACCGATCTTGAGCGTATGGCGCGGTAGGCCAAGGAGATCCTCGACCTGCCCGAACAGCGCGCCGGTAAAGGCTACCTCTTCCGGGCCGTGCAGCTTGGGCTTGACGATATACACCGAGCCCGTGCGCGAGTTGGGGCGCGACGTGTTGCCGTTCAGGTTGTGCAGGGCGCACAGGCTGGTAAAGACGGCGTCCAGTATGCCTTCGGGAACCTCGTTGCCGTCGCGGTCCAGGATGGCGTCTGTCGTCATCAAAAGGCCGACATTGCGGACAAACAGCAGTGAACGGCCCGGCAGGACCAACTCGCTGCCGTCAGCAGCGATGTAGGGCCGATCCGGGTTCATGATCCGGGTAAAGGCCTTGTCGTTCTTGGTGATGTCTTCGGAGAGGTCACCCTTCATCAGGCCCAGCCAGTTGCGGTAGACCTGTACCTTGTCTTCGGCGTCTACCGCTGCGACGGAGTCTTCGCAGTCCATGATGGTCGTCAGGGCCGATTCGAGCAGAATATCGCTCACGCCTGCCGCATCGGCGTGGCCGATCGGGTTGTTGCGGTCAATCTGGATTTCGATATGCAGCCCATGGTGCCTGAGCAGGATCGCCTCCGGCTGCGAAGCCTGTCCGCGATAGCCGACAAAGGCGTCCGGCTCGGCCAGGCAAACGTAGCGACTGTCGCCAATCTCGGCCATGAGTTCGCCACGCTGAACACTGTAGCCTCTGACATTGCCATGGGAGTATTCAGCAAGCGGCACGGCTTCGTCGAGGAATCCCCGGGCATAGGCCACAACCTTTTCGCCTCGGAGCGGGTTATAGCTATCGCAGATTTCAACCGTGCTGTCTTCAGGGATCGCGTCACTGCCATAGAGCGCATCGTATAGCGAACCCCAGCGTGCGTTAGCGGCATTGAGCGCAAAGCGGGCATTCGTGACCGGCACGACCAATTGCGGCCCGGCGAGCTGGGCAATTTCCGGGTCGACATTAGCTGTCGTGACGCTGACCTCGTCCGGCTCGGGGAGCAGGTAGCCGATTTCTTCAAGAAAGGTGCGGTAGGCGTGTGCATCGTGTGGCTGTCCGGCACGCGCCAGATGCCATTGATCGATACGGACCTGGAGCTGGTTACGGGTCTCCAGAAGGGCCTTGTTCCGAGGTGCAAACTCATCCAGCAGCCCTTCAAGTCCACGCCAGAAATGGTCGATATCAATGCCTGTGCCTGGAATCGCCTGAGTCTTTACGAACTCGTGAAGGGCGGTGGCTATCTGCAGGCCGCCGATGGTTTTTCTTCTACTCATTGTTCGCCTCGCTTGGCTGCACGACGCGCCGACATTCGGTGGCTATCTGGCCATGTGACTAGGCCTCGCTGGAAAAGTGTCTGCCACAGGCAAAACGATGGCAGGTCCGTTCATGAAAAGTGGGTCGGCAAGGTTGGCTGGCTGTTCTACGCTGGAAAGATGATCAACCAAAAGGAGCGCTACCGTGGATGTTCTGGTCCTTACCATCATTGCCCCGGATCAGCCGGGTCTGGTCGAGCAGCTGGCCGACTGTGTTGCCGAGCGGGGCGGCAACTGGCTGGAAAGCCGCATGTCACGTATGGCAGGTCAGTTCGCCGGAATCCTGAGCGTCAATGTCGCGCCGGAACAACGCGAAGCCCTGGTTGCCCAGCTGAAAGGGCTGGATGTGAGGGGCATGCGTGTGCTGGTAGCGGAAAGCCAGATAGAGCAGGCACCCAAGCCTCAGCTCATCCAGCTGGATCTGCTGGGCAATGACCGTCCCGGGATCGTTCGGGACATTACCCGTCAGCTCACCCGGCTAGGCGTTAATGTCGAGCGGCTCAGTACTGATGTGCGGGCGGCGCCGATGAGCAGCGAACAGTTGTTCCACACCACGGCGCTGCTGGCCCTGCCGCCCGCCCTTGAGCTGGATACGCTCCGCCAGAGTCTGGAGACCCTGGCGGACGATTTGATGGTCGAGCTGGCAGTCTACCGTGACAACCACGACGGTCAGGTGCGGGCAGCGGGGGCTGCGTAACGACGCAGGGAGCGCCAGGCGTCAAAGCTGAACACGGCAAGGCCTGCCCAGATACACAGGAAGGCGGCCATCCGCTCCATGGGGAAGGGCTCGTGGAACAGGAAGACTGCCTGTATCAGCACCAGCGTAGGGGCCAGGTACTGCAGGAAGCCCAATGTCGAATAGGGCAGTTTGCGCGCCGCTGCGTTGAAGCAGAGCAGGGGAACCAGCGTAACGGGGCCAGACAGGATCAGTACGATGGCCATCGGCGACTGCCAGAGTGCCGGTTCCAGGCTGACCTGCTGGGTCAACAAGGGTAGTGCAATTGCAGCCAGCGGGACCAGTAGCCAGGTTTCGACCACCATGCCTGGTAGGGCAGCCACCTGGGTGCCCTTGCGCACCAGTCCGTAAAAAGCAAAGCTGAAGGCCAGCACCAGGGATACCCAGGGCAGCTGGCCAAGCGTCCAGATCTGCTGGGCAACGCCTAGGGCAGCCATTCCCACGGCCAGCCACTGCAGGGGCCTTAACCGCTCGCCCAGCACCACCATGCCCAACAGCACATTGATGAGCGGGTTGATGTAATACCCAAGGCTGGCTTCGATTACATGGTTACTGTTGACCGCCCAGATGTAGGTCAGCCAGTTGCCGCCCACCAGCAGGCCACTCAGCCATAACCGGGCAATCCGGGAGGGATTGGCACGCAAATCGCGCCACCAGCCCTGATGTTTCCAGATCAAAAGCAGCAAGACCCCGATCAGGGCCGACCAGAAGATACGCTGGATCAGGATCTCGACGGGAGGAATGCTGGCAAGCAGTTTGAAGTACAACGGAAATAGTCCCCAGAGCGCATAGGCGGTAAGGCCTAATACGTAACCCTGGCGCGGGGATGTGGACATGATGTGTCTCTAGTATTCGTAAGGCCCCTAATCATAGCTCGCAAGCAAAGAAAAGGCCGCTTTTCCCATGGGCTCGATCGATTTGTCCAATGACAAAGGGGCTTCAGTTCTTCTGCGGCGGGTCGACATCCTGATACACCACATATTCGTGCTGCTGAGGACGGCGGCCCATCATCCTGGGTAGTGCTGTTCTTCAACGCTGCGGGTGGGCGTACGTCTGGCATTCTTTTTTATCAGGTAAATTTCATGATGAACTTGTTTTCCCGGCTCAAGCCCGCCAGTGCCCAGTCCGGCGGCGTAATGAGCGTACTGAGCTCTTCCGGGCAGTTGCAGAGCCACCTGAAAACCCTGCGATTCGAACCGACCTATATCGCCGGTTTCGTTTCGCCCCATGTTGATCTGGACAAGGTGGCTCGCCAGGTAGCCGAACGTTTCCCTGGCGCCGCCCTTACCCTGTGCACGACCTCCGGCGAGCTGTGCAGCCAGAACGATCAGCTCTACTGCGCCACAGGTAACCAGTGGGATCGGGTTGTGCTGCAGCTGTTTGATGCCAGCATCATCGCTTCGGCCGAAACCGTTTATGTGCCGTTGGAAAGCCAGGACATCCGCGCCCGAGGGCCACGTATGTCCATGCAGCAGCGAATCGCCAAGCTGATCGAGTCGATTAAGCGGCTGCGTGTCAACACGACTATCGACCATCGCGATACCTTGGCTTACGTCACGTTTGACGGCCTGTCGGCATCCGAATCGTTCTTCATGGAAGCCCTTTACGAGTCGGGCCGTTTTCCCTGCCTATTCGTAGGCGGCTCTGCTGGTGGCAAGACCGACTTCGTTAAAACCTTGATCCATGACGGCAAGCGCAGCTACGAAAACCACGTACAGATCGTATTTCTGAAATGCGCCCGTAATGCCCGCTTCGGTGTGTTCAAAAGCCAGAACTTCGAGCCGACATCAGTTAGCCTGAGCGTGCTCACCGCGTCGCTGGAAGAGCGCTACATCAGTCAGGTGATCGACTCCAAGGGCAATGTCCGCTCGATGGTAGCCGCCCTGTGCGAATCGCTGAACTGCGAGCCCAAGGACCTGGAAAAGCGTCTGGCCAATTACTCGTTTGCTATTCGTGTGGGTGAGGAGCTGTTTGTTCGCTCCATTGCCCAGATCGATTATGACAAGGAGCGTATCCACCTTTTCTGTGACGTGGCGCCGGGTGAAGAGCTGGTGATGGTCAAGCGTACGCCTATTCTTGAGGCCACCCGTAAAGACCTTCAACGTTTCCTGCAAGGCAAGTCCGGCAAACCGGTAGGCGGGCTACTCAACGACTGCATTCTGCGTCGCTTGAACAATGGCAACGACCTGAGCCGCATGAACGAAGCGTTTGATGATATTCCTGTGGTGGGCTTTTCTACCTTTGGCGAGATTCTGGGGCTTAACCTGAACCAGACGCTGACGGCGGTATTTTTCTTCCGTACCCCGGAAGGCGCGCCGTTCCGCGATGAGTACATCGACAACTTCACCGCGCATTACGGCGAATTCAAGGCCTTTTTCCTGCGTCGGCAGATCAAGAAGCTGGCGGGCTTGAGCCAGGTTGTGGTCAAGCAGATCGATGAATTCAAGCGCAAGAACTTTGCCAGCTACATCGACAGCAACGGCCTGGATGACCACATCAAACCGGTTTTCCGTGGTCTTGAAGATTTGGGTGCAGTGCTGCATCAGGCGGATCAAAGCCAGGAGCAGATTGCTCAGCAGTTAAATCACTATGCCGGTGAATTGCACGTATCGATGGATGATCTTAGCTCAACCATCAATCAGCAGGGCAGCGTGATCGATCAGGCGGGTGGCACCGTCAAGAGTCTGTCCAGTCAGGCTGAAAGTGTGGTGCGCAGTGCTAATGATTTGGCGCAATCGAGCCTGAAGATCCAGTCCATTGTGCAGATGATTCAGCAGATCGCCGGGCAGACCAACCTGCTGGCACTCAACGCTGCCATCGAAGCTGCTCGTGCGGGTGAGCAGGGGCGTGGGTTTGCTGTAGTAGCAGACGAGGTACGCAAGCTGGCGGAAAAGACTCAGCAGAACGCTGGCGAAATCGGCACGGATATCGACAAGCTGGCTGAGGAAATCCGTCAGGTTGCACAGCAGATCGAAGTACAGTCTCAGGATGTAAATGCCCTGACTGAGCTGTTGGGTGCGCTGGAAGGCTCCAGCAGCGCAACAGCAAGCACTTCACTGCGGACCAAGGATGTCGCCGATACACTGATCGGCTTGACCCGTAACGGTCATTGAGCCTTAGCACCAGGGCCGCCCGGTTTGTGGCGGCCCTGGTGTCTTTAGGGATCAAAACAGCCGCAGCGGTTCTTCATCAAGCGCTGACAGTTGCTCGCGCAACATCAGAACCTGGTCGCCCCAATAGCGCTCGGTCCCGAAAAAGGAAAAGCTCTTCGGGAAGGCCGGATCATCCCAGCGGCGGGCCAGCCAGGCGCTGTATTGCAACAGACGCAGGGAGCGCAGCCCCTCGATCAACGCCAGTTCACGGGGTGCAAAGTCATGGAACTCCTGATACCCGTCCATCAACTCGGAAAGCTGCGACAGGCGTTCTTGCCGATCACCGGCCAGCATCATCCACAGGTCCTGTACCGCCGGTGCCATGCGGCAGTCGTCGAGATCCACCATGTGGAAGGTCTCGTCACGGTAGAGCAGATTGCCCGGATGGCAGTCTCCATGGACGCGGATGGTGGTGTAGTTGACCGAGTTGAAGAGCGTATCCAGTTTCTTGATCAGGTCACGTGCCACCGATTCATACGCAGGCAGCAAACTCTTGGGAATGAAACCGCCGCTCAGCAGCGTATCCAGCGAGGCATGGCCAAAGCTCTGTACATCAAGCGTCTCGCGGTGCTCGAATGGGCGACTGGCGCCAATGGCATGCAGGCGACCCAGGAGCTGACCCAGGCGGTACAGCTGCTCAAGGTTACTAGGCTCGGGCGCCCGGCCGCCGCGGCGGGGAAACAGGGCAAAGCGAAAGCCGGCATGCTCGAACAGGGTTTCACCGTCACGCGACAGGGGCGCCACGACAGGTACTTCATGCTCCACCAGCTCAAAAGAGAAGGTGTGCTCCTCGCGAATCGCGGCATCCGTCCAACGCTGTGGGCGGTAGAACTTGGCAATCAAGGGCTGTTCGTCTTCGATGCCCACCTGATAAACCCGGTTTTCATAACTGTTAAGCGCCAAGATACGCGCATCGCTGAGATAGCCGAGGCTTTCCACGGCGTCGATCACCACGTCAGGGCTGAGTGTATCGAACGGGTGTGACATGGATATCCTCCTACAACGCATCTGGAAGCGGCCATATGCCGGTTCTGAATCGGAATGCTAGCAGGTTGGATGCCTGGGCGTGACGAAGGTGCGATGCCACGCGCGCTGGAACGCCTGACGGTGCAGAGAAAAAAAGACCCTGGTACAGCGAGCGTCGTGCTACGCGGATACTGCCTCAAGGGCCGTACCCGCGTATTAGAGCCTTGTCATCAGGCGCCGATCACGCCACCGTCATCACGAGTGATGACCATGACGGAGGAACGTGGCCGACCGTCGGGCAGGTGTTCCGGAAAGGTCGAGCCGCCTTCTTCGCCAGGGTGCTGAATATTGACGAACAGGCTGCGCTGATCCGGTGAGAAGGTAATGCCGGTGACCTCGCAACCGATCGGTCCCACCATGAAGCGGCGGATCTCGCCGGTATTCGGGTCGGCGCACAGCATCTGGTTGTTACCCATGCCAGCGAAATCACCCTTGTTGCTGTAATCCCCGTCGGTCAGGATCCACAGGCGACCGGCATCATCAAACCCGAGGCCGTCGGGACTGTTGAACATATTGTGGGCGTTGATGTTGTGCGAGCCGCCGTTGGCAGTCTCCTTGTGCACCTCAGGATTGCCGGCAATGACAAACAGGTCCCAGTCAAAGGCCATGGCCGCGGCATCATTGCCGTGCTCGCTCCAGCGCAGGATCTGACCATAGATGTTGTTGGCGCGAGGGTTTGGCCCGCCTACGGGCTGGCCTTCGCTGCCGCGTTTACTGTTGTTGGTCAACGTGCAATACACTTGACCATCCTTGGGACTGACGGCAATCCACTCAGGGCGGTCCATGCGCGTCGCACCAACCTGGGTTCCGGCCAGGCGGGCATGGATGAGCACTTCGGCCTGATTGTTGAAGCCGTTCTCGGTGGTCAGGCCGTTCTTGCCATGGGTCAGCTCGATCCACTGGCCACGTCCCTTGGGATGATCGGGATTGCCGTCACCGTCATCAAATTTCGCCACGTACAGCGTGCCGTGGTCCAACAGCTCGCGGTTGGCCTTGGGATTGGCGGCATCATAGCGATCGCGGCTGATGAACTTGTAGATGAATTCACCACGTTCGTCGTCGCCCATGTACACCACGACATGGTTGTCCGCAGTCAGGGCCAGCGTAGCGTTCTCATGTTTGAAACGGCCCAGCGCGGTGCGCTTGACGGGTTCTGACTTGGGATCGAACGGATCGATCTCGACTACCCAGCCGTGCCGGTTCAGCTCGTTGGGGTTCTTGGCCATGTCAAAGCGCGGATTGTATTTGTGCCAGTCGTTGCCCTTGCTTTCGACCGTCACGCCATAGCGTTTCTGGGCAGCGTCGAATTTGATTGTTGCATCAGTACTGCCAAAGCAATCCGTAAAATTCTCTTCGCAGGTCAGGTAAGTGCCCCAGGGCGTCTTGCCGTTCGCACAGTTCTGGAAGGTGCCCAGTACATGCGTGCCGCTTGAATCGGCTTCGGTCTTGAGCAGGTCATGTCCAGCCGCCGGGCCGCTGAATCGAATCGGCGCGTTGCCGTGAATACGACGGTTGAACTCGGAATCACGTGCAAAATGCCATTGTCCGTCAATACGGCGCACCTCGATAACCGAGACCCCCTCAGCGGCCAGGGCCTTGTGCACGTCTTCGGCCGATTGAGGCACCTTGCCTTGGGCCAGCAGGTAGCGATAGTTGGTGTATTCGTTATTGATGGCCATGAGCGCCCGGTCGGGATCGTTCGGGAACGGGAAAAAGCTCATGCCGTCGTTGTTGTCGCCAAACTGGCGCTCCTGGGCTTCTGCTGTGCCGGTGCCGTCATGCTTGAAAGCCGGTACATCGGAAAACAGTGGTTCACCCCAGCTGATAAGTACCGACGCCCTATAACCCGGCGGGACGATTACGGTATCGGCTGTGGAAATCGGAATGCTCTCAAAGCCCAGCAGGGCACTGCCGGTGGCTTGCGACACGCTTTGTGCCAGTACGCTCCGCGGAATGAGCTGGCCGCCAAGAAAGAGGGCAGCACCGCACAGAGCACCAGCCCCAATGAAGCGGCGACGGGTCAGGCCGGCCAGACGTTCCAGATCGGTAGGGGTATCAGGATGCATAACAGACTCCTTGTATGCGATGGCGCGACGCTAGCGCGCTTGTATGACGAAATCATGTCAATGCATGTGCCAGTGATCATCAATCAACAGGCATAAAAAAACCGGCAGGGTTAGCTGCCGGTTTTATGCGGGGAGATGTTATTCCCCAATGATCCCGCCGTCCTTACGAGTAATGGCAATGACGGTGGAGCGAGGACGCCCGTTAGGCAGATAGTCCGGGAAGCCGCCGGTGGGATGTTGGAATCCGACAAACATCGTCCGATAGTCCGGCGCAAAGGACAGGCCTGTGACCTCACACCCAGTCGGCCCTACCAGGAAACGGCGGATCTCACCGGTGTTCGGGTCGGCGCACAGCATCTGGTTGTTACCCATGCCGGCATAATCACCTTCGTTGCTGTCTTCACCATCGGTCTGAATCCACAAACGACCGGCTTCGTCAAAGCCCAGGCCGTCGGGGCTGTTGAACATATTGTCGGCGTTGATGTTTTCCGAACCATCGTATGGATCTTCCGGATGCACAACCGGGTTGCCCGCCACGATGAACAGATCCCAGTCAAAGGTCAGTGCGGCCGGGTTTGGCTCTTCCCAACGCAGGATCTGGCCGTAGATGTTATTGGCGCGCGGGTTCGGCCCGTTGACCGGCATATCGGCGCTGCCACGCTTGCTGTTGTTGGTCAGGGTGCAGAAGACCTGTCCATTGATGGGGCTCACCGCGATCCACTCTGGACGGTCCATGCGGGTAGCGCCGACTTGCGAGCCTGCCAGACGAGCATGGATCAGGACTTCGGCCTGGCTGTTGAAGCCGTTGGCCTTGGTCAGGCCGTTCTTGCCATAGGTCAGCTCGATCCACTGGCCGCGGCCTTTGGGATGATTCACATCACCATCGCCATCGTCGAACTTGGCGACGTACAGCGTACCGTGGTCGAGGATGTCACGGTTGGCCAGGGGCGTATTCGGGTTGTAACGACGGTCGCTGACAAACTTGTAGATGAACTCGCCACGCTCGTCATCGCCCATGTACACCACGACACGGCCATCCTGGGTCGTGGTTACGGCAGCGTTTTCATGCTTGAAGCGGCCCAGCGCGGTGCGCTTGACCGGTGTGGAGTCCGGATTGAACGGGTCGATCTCCACGATCCAGCCAAAGTGGTTGGCTTCATTCGGATGCTTGGCGAGATCGAAGCGCTCGTTATAGGGGTACCAGTTGTTATCACTATTGGCCGACAAACCGTAACGTTTCTGCGCGGCGTTGAGCTTGATGTTCTTGTCGGTGCTGCCAAAGCAGCCATTGAAGTTTTCTTCACACGTCAGGTAAGTGCCCCATGGCGTCTGCCCGCTGGAGCAGTTCTGGAAGGTGCCACGGGCACGTTTGCCACTCAGCTCGATGGAGGTGCGCAGCAGGTCATGGCCGGCAGCCGGCCCCTTGATATCCATCATCACGTTGCCATGCACGCGACGGTTGTAACGGGAGTCGCGCTTGAAGACCCAACGGCCCGCGCGACGGCGAACTTCGATCACCGAGACGCCTTCTGCAGCCAGCGCCTTGCGTACATCGTCCGGGGAGGACGGTTGACGGCCATCGGAGAACAGATACTCGTAGTTGGTGTATTCGTTGTTAATGGCGATCAGGGCGCGATCAGGGTCAATCCGGCCGAACTTGTTGTAGAACGGGAAGAAGCACATGCCATCGTTGTTATCCCCGAACTGCAGCTCCTGGTCTTCGGAGGTGTTCGTACCGTCATGCTTGAAGTCCGGTACGTTGGAAAACAGCGGCTCGCCCCAGCTGATCAGCGTACGGAACTCATAGCCGGGCGGCAGAATGACCTGGTCAGCCGTTGAAGCTGGCACGTTCTTGAAGCCCAACAGCGGACGTGAAGGACGTCCAGCGCTGCCCCAGCGAGCCGCTTCGGATACCGGACCCGCCAGTGCGTTGTTGGACAGCAGGTTGCCGCCCAGGAAGAAGGCCGCGCCACATAGCGCACCGGCACCAATAAAGCTGCGGCGCTTCAGATTGACGATGCGTTCCAGATCAGTAGGGGTATCGTCATCAAGCAGATCACTATTCAGGTGTTGTTCGTTTTGCAGGCTCATCAAGGCGCTCCTCACAGGATGTGGCAGGCGCAAAACCCCAGGCGAGAGCGAGTACAACGAACCCCGCAGACCTTGTTTTGAAATAATCAGGCTGCCGGCTCACGTCGCGTCGTCGAAACAGGTTTCGTGGCTGGTTTGGACGGTCGTGGCGAAGGTAGTGAGGCATTGTGACGGCGGTGTTGCAGGTTACATTTGGTAACAAATGCTGCCCTGTCGGTTCGGGAACGTTTCGTGTCCGAAGCGATTCGGCCGCCAGCCGCGATTAGCGGCGGCTGGTGACGCGCAGGGCCGAATAAGACCGTGTATCGCCATTGCCGTAGACGAACAGCAGGATCAGGAACGACAGCACCAGAAGAAAGCCGGCCAGCCGGTGGGCCTCGGCATAGTGAAGGGCTTCCACGTGCTGGAAGATGGCAATGGAAACCACCTGGGTCTGCCCCGGAATACTACCGCCCAGCATGAGCACCACGCCAAACTCGCCCAGGGTATGGGCGAATGCAAGGCTTGCAGCCACCAGCAGGCCGCGCTTGAGCAAGGGCAGGGTAACGCGAAAGAAACGCTCGATACGGCCGCATCCCAACGTTGCTGCGGCCTCGAACAGGCGTGGATTCAGCTCGCGGAAGGCAACCGTAAGCGGCTGCACCACGAAGGGGATCGAGTAGATCATGGACCCCATGACCAGGCCCGCAAAGCTGAAGGGCAGCGGGTGACCGAACACTGTTTCCCAGGCGCTGCCCAGCATCGAGTCTGGCGCAAACACGACCAGCAGATAAAAGCCCAGTACGGTGGGTGGGAGCACCAGAGGAAGTGCGATCACGGCATCCAATACCTGGCGCAGGCGGGTCTGCTTACGCACTCGCCAAGCTGCCAGCGGCAGACCGATCAGCAGAAGCAGGGCCGTGGATAGCACAGCCAGCTTGAGCGTCAGCGCCAGGGCCTGCCAGTCTCCTTCACTGAGCAGCACAGCCCGTCTCGCCTGGAAGAGAATAACCTGCCTGGTGCAACGTCTCTTTCTGGTTATCGAAGAACGCCACGAAGCGCTTGGCGGCGTCGAGTTGCTCGCCTTTCGCCAGGATAACGCGCTTTTGCGTCAGAGGATCGTACAGCGTGGCATCGACAATCGTGTATTGCGCGGGCGGCACATTCCCCGCTTTGACCTGACTGAGAGCTACAAAGCCAGCAGGTGAATTGCCGGTTTTGACGAAGTTGTAGGTTTGTCCAATGTCCTGTCCATAGGCCAGGCGCGGCTTAACGGTTTCCAGTACACCGCTGCGGTCCAGCGCCTGCAGGGCTGCGGCGCCATAAGGTGCCGTATCGGGATTCGCCAGCACTACACGCTTGAACGGCAGATTGTGAATATCGGGCTTGCCGCTGGTTTGCCAGAGCGCCAGCTGACCACACGCATAGGTCCGGCTTTCGGTGCCCTTGCTGGCGTCTGCCAGTTTGTCCGGGCGGATCGCGTCTGCCGAGTAGAACAGATCGAACGGTGCGCCACGTTGAATCTGCTCAAAAAATGCACCACTGGAGCCGCCAGCCAGTTCCACCTTGGCGCCGGTCTGCTTTTCGTAGTCGTTGGCGATGGTCTGCATGACAGGCAGCAGATTGGCCGCCACAGCAATGCGCAGGTGATCAGCTGCTTGAGCAGTGGCGCCGGTAAAGAGCGTGGCAAGCGCCGCGGCAGCCAAAAGCCGTTTGTTCATCAAGGATTCCTTCTTCACAGGGGCGCCCCCAGCAAGACCTGGTCGGGTTCAAAGCAGGCGAACACGGTCTGACCGGGAGCAGGAGACAACTCGGCTTCTGCTGGCAGCAGCACGCAGAGCGTTTGCCCATTGGGCAGGCTCAGGCGAATGTCGGCAGGTCCAGAGGGGGCGGGGGTAACGGTGTCGACTCGGCCTTCAAGTGCATTGGCCGCATCCATAGGAGCGTGTTCATGGAGGCTTAGCCACGATGCTTTGATCAGCACGATAACGCTGCGACCCGGTGCAAGGCCCAATCGCTCGGTGCTTTCACGGGTGATTTGTGCCAGCACCTGAAGGCCACCGGGCAGCCGGATCGTGATCAGATCGCTATGCCCTTTGGGTTCTACAGCAACAACCTCCCCATGCAGCTGATTCCGCGCGCTGGTTTGCAGCATCAACCGCTCCAGTCGCTCCAGGTCCTCGACGTGTTCAGCGCTTTCGATCACCTTTTCGCGAAGCGCTTCAAGGCGGTGATACAAGGCCAGCAACCGTGCGCCTTCCTGGGTCAGGCGTGCGCCGCCTCCGCCTTTGCCACCGACACTGCGCTCGACGAGGGGTTGGCCGGCAAGGTTGTTGAGTTCATCGATGGCATCCCAGGCGGCCTTGTAGCTCAGCCCTGCAGCCTTGGCAGCCTTTGTAATGGAGCCCTGGGCGGCGACCTGCTCCAGCAGCGCAAACCGCTGGGGACGGCGGGTCATGTGATGAGTCAGGTGACTGAGCATAGGTCGGAGTATAAAAAAGTATATAACGATAGATCAGTGTACGAGCCGGCCCGTTCCCATGGCAAGGTGAAAAGAGCGTTTAGTCGCCAGGCCTGGGCGTGCGAGCCAAGCAGTACACATCGACACGCAGGGCGCCTGCACGCTTGAGCAGGCTGGCAAGGGCCTCGGCAGTTGCACCGGTGGTCAGGACGTCATCGATGAGCGCTATCGAGCGACCGCGTACGGCCTTGGCAGTGGTGAGGGCAAAGGCGTTGCGCAGGTTCTTGTGACGCTGGGCGGCATCCAGGCCTTGTTGCGCCGGGGTTTCCAGCACTCGTTGAATGACATCGTCTGCTACAGACAGCGTGAGAGACTTTCCTAGCCAGCGCGCCAGCATGGCAGCCTGATTGTAGCCACGCTCGCGTTGGCGCTTCTGCGCCATCGGGACAGGAAGCAGAAGGTCAGGCCGAGGCAATCTCTCGTCAAAGGCATGCATCAAATGGCGAGCCTGCAGATCCGCCATCAGTCGCCCCAGCGGCCACTGCTTTTGATGCTTGAACCGATTGATGGCGCTACCAATGGGAAATCCGTAACGCCAGAGCGCTACGACATGATCAAAAGACGGAGGCCTTTTCAGGCACGCCCCGCAGATCAGCCCCTCGTCAGGCAGCGGAATCGCACAATGAAGGCAATGCCCCATGAGCAGCCAGGGCAGGTCAGTCTCGCAGCCAAGGCATAGCGGCAGGCTGGACTCTACACCTGAGCCGCAGAACCCGCAGTTCGTGTGAGGTTTAAGCCAGACAGGACGGTAAGCAAGCAGGGTAGTCAGGCGATTCATAGGCATCCTTGCCGGTATCGATCAATTGGGATCAGGCACGGCGCTCCCTGGCGTGCAAGAGGCTCAGCGAATGAGCCAGCTCATGACCATCAGGCCCAACACCAACCAGATGATGCCGCCAATAATGGAGCGGCGCATAAAAGCACGAACCGCGGCATAGAGCAGAATCAGTCCGACGATCAGTACCACGAAGCTGATGTAGGAGTCATCCATGCCGATGGCGCGAGCCATGCCTTGCAGGAAGTCATGGACGGCATCGCCAATGCCATTGAGTACGGTGCTGAACAGATCGATGATGAAGCGGATGACCTGACCAAGGGCTTGGCCAAGCCAGTCGAAGAACCCTTCTGTACGCATGTTTCTTTCCTTGTCCTCATGTTGTCGCTTGGAACCTGTAAATGCCGTTGGGTTCGTTACCAGCGATGGGTTCAATCAAGCGAGCGATCCTGCTCACAGTTTCATACTCTGCCGTCGGTTCTCTTATTGAAGGGGTCAGTCATCAAAAAACCTTAAATAAATAAGGCTATTGATTGTTTTTTGATCAGATGTAAACCTTCGTATCGAATAAAGTTGACGGCAATTATTCGTGTGCTGCCTGAGCAGCCGTCTTTTTATACCGAAGGATTGAGCCATGAGCGCTACCGCTACGCGTCACGACTGGACCCTTGCCGATGTCCGCGCCCTGTTTGAACTGCCGTTCAATGACCTGCTGTTCCAGGCACAGACGGTTCACCGTCAGCATTTCGACCCCAACCGCGTTCAGGTCTCGACGCTGCTTTCCATCAAGACCGGTGCCTGCCCTGAGGACTGTAAATATTGCCCTCAGTCCGGCCACTACAACACGGGTCTTGAAAAAGAAAAGCTGATGGAAGTGGAGAAGGTGCTCAAGGCGGCTGCCGAGGCCAAAGCCATCGGGTCGACCCGCTTCTGCATGGGCGCGGCGTGGAAGCATCCGTCCGCCAAGGACATGCCCTACGTGCTGCAGATGGTCAAAGGCGTAAAGGCCCTGGGCCTGGAAACCTGTATGACCTTGGGCAAGCTCGACCGCGAGCAGACACAGGCGTTGGCTGAAGCTGGGCTGGACTACTACAACCACAACCTGGACACCTCGCCGGAATACTACGGCAACATCATCACGACGCGTACCTATGCAGACCGTCTGGAAACGCTGTCCTATGTGCGTGATGCGGGCATGAAGATCTGCTCCGGTGGCATTCTGGGCATGGGTGAATCCGTGGATGACCGTGCCGGTCTGTTGATTCAACTAGCCAACCTGCCAGAGCATCCAGAGTCCGTCCCGATCAATATGCTGGTCAAGGTGAAGGGCACGCCGCTGGAGCAGGAGAAGGACGTCGATCCGTTCGACTTCATCCGTACCTTGGCCGTTGCCCGGATCATGATGCCCAAGTCCCATGTGCGCCTGTCTGCTGGTCGTGAGCAGATGAACGAGCAGATGCAATCCCTGGCCTTCTTTGCCGGTGCGAACTCCATCTTCTACGGCGAGAAGCTGCTAACGACCACTAACCCGCAGGCCGAGAAGGATATGCTTCTGTTCAAGCGTCTGGGCATCAAGCCGGAAGAGCGCGAAGAGCACGATGATGAAGTGCATCAGGCCGCGATTGAGCAGGCCCTGATCGAGCAGAAGAATTCTGCACTGTTCTACGACGCTGCTTCTGCCTGATCATGCCGTTCGACCTGGCCAGACGCCTCGCCGAGCGCCGCGAGCAAGCGCTGTACCGTCACCGACCGCTGCTGGAAGGCCCGCAAGGACCTGAAGTAGTGGTCGACGGACAGCCGCTCCTGGCGTTCTGCAACAACGACTACCTTGGCCTCGCCAATCATCCGGACGTCATCGCGGCACTGCAAAAGGGTGCCGAGCGTTGGGGCGTAGGCGGGGGCGCTTCGCATCTGGTGATCGGCCATAGCGGCCCCCATCATGCCTTGGAAGAGGCGCTGGCTGAGTTTACCGGGCGCCCTCGGGCACTGCTGTTCTCCACGGGCTACATGGCCAACCTTGCGGCCGTGACAGCCCTGGTTGGCCGAGGTGATACGGTCCTTGAGGACCGGCTCAACCATGCCTCTCTGCTGGATGCAGGACTGCTGTCCGGCGCGCGCTTCTCCCGCTATCTGCATAACGATGCGGCAAGCCTAGCCAGCCGGCTCGACAAGGCTGAAGGTAATACGCTGGTCGTAACGGACGGTGTATTCAGCATGGACGGTAATGTGGCCGACCTGCCGGCCCTGGTTGAAGTGACACGTAACCGGGGCGCCTGGCTGATGGTCGATGACGCCCACGGCTTTGGCCCGTTGGGCAGGCAGGGAGGCGGCGTAGCTGAGTATTTCGGACTGGGCATGGATGAGGTTCCGGTACTGGTCGGTACGCTGGGCAAGGCTTTTGGTACTGCAGGCGCCTTTGTAGCAGGCAGCGATGAGCTGATCGAAACCTTGATCCAGTTCGCACGTCCTTACATTTATACCACCAGCCAGCCGCCAGCAGTGGCCTGCGCCACCTTGAAGGCACTAGAGCTGCTCCAGGCAGAGTCCTGGCGGCGCGAGCATTTGAATGCACTGATCCAGCGATTCCGCTCTGGTGCGCAGGTTATCGGCCTTTCGCTGATGGACAGCTTTACCCCGATCCAACCGATCCTGGTCGGCAGTAGCGAGCAGGCATTGGCTTTTTCGGCTGCCCTGAAACGCCATGGAATTCTCGTCACGGCGATCCGTCCCCCTACGGTTCCGAACAATAGTGCCCGGTTGCGGGTTACTCTGTCTGCCGCACACAGCGAGCAGCACGTCGATCGTCTGCTCGCCGCACTTGCCGAAGCTTGGTCGGAATTGAAAGGAACGGAACATGCGTGACACTTTAGTGCTGCTGCCCGGGTGGGGTCTGGGCACGGCCCCCTTGGAGCCGCTGCGTGATGAGCTCCTCGAAATAGCACCATATCTGGATGTACTGATCGAACCCTTGCCGGACATGGCCGATGCCAGTGGCTGGTTCGATGATATTGACGCCCGGCTGCCGGATAACGTCTGGCTGGGTGGCTGGTCATTGGGTGGCATGATCGCCAGTGAGCTTACCCGGCGGCGGGGCGACCGTACCCTGGGGTTGATCACTATGGCCAGCAATCCCTGCTTTGTTGCCCGTCATGGTTGGCAAAGCGCAATGTCACGCAGTGTCTTCACCGATTTTTACGAGGCTTGCACGCTCGATGCGGAGCTGACGCTCAAACGCTTTACCCATCTGGTCAGCCAGGGGGCTCGGGACCGCAAGACGCTTGCGCGCCTGCTGCAGGTGGCCTTGCCGGAGACGTCCGGTGAAGTTGCAGTGGCCGGGCTTGAGCTGCTGGCGCAACTGGACACACGCGAGGCGCTTCAGGCGTATAGCGGTCCGCAACTTCACCTGTTTGCGTCAAACGATGCACTGGTACCGGTATCGGCTGCGCAAGCCTTGATGGATGAGATACCCGACATCGAAGTTCATGTCTTCGAGCCGGCCAGCCATGGCCTGCCGCTGGAGCGTCCGGACGAGATTGCCGCAGCGATTGAACGTTTCATTTATGAGGGCCGTGATGGCTGATGCTTTACCTGTAACCATGCAGGAGGGCGCCTCCTTGCCGGATAAAAGGCAAGTGGCGGCTTCGTTCTCCCGGGCGGCGGCCAGCTATGACGGCGTTGCCAGCCTGCAACGTGATGTCGGCGAAGCGCTTCTGGCGCGTATGCCCGAGCAGGCTGTAGAGCGCTGGGTCGACCTGGGCTGCGGTACAGGCTACTTCACCCGGGCGCTAGCGGCCCGTTATCCCGACGCGCAAGGTACCGCCGTTGACCTGGCGGAAGGCATGCTGCGCCATGCACGTCCACTCGGCGGGGCCGAGCACTTTGTGGCGGGTGATGCCGAACGGCTGCCGCTCAAGGACCAGGCGTGCGATCTGCTGTTTACCAGCCTTGCCATTCAATGGTGTGGCGACCTTTCGGCGGTATTATCCGAGGCCCAGCGTATCCTGCGGCCCGGTGGGCTGTTTGCATTCACCAGCCTGTGTACCGGTACACTGCAGGAGTTGCGGGACAGCTGGCAGGCAGTGGATGGTTTCGTTCACGTTAACCGTTTCCGCCAGTTTGAAGACTATCAGCGGGTCTGTGCGGCCAGTGGACTCAAGCAGAAGGTGCTAGACGTCGAAACACGCGTTCTGCATTTTCCGGATGTCCGCAGCCTGACCCATGAACTCAAGGCGCTCGGCGCCCATAACGTGAACCCTGGCCGCGCTACTGGCTTGACCGGACGCGCCCGCCTGAATGCCCTGGCGCAAGCGTATGAGCGCTTCCGCCAGCCCCAAGGTCTCCCGGCCTGCTATCGCGTGGTTTACGGCATTTTCCAGAAAGAATCCTGATCTTATGTCTGCTTACTTCATTACCGGCACCGATACCGAAATCGGCAAGACCACCATTGCTTCCGGCCTGCTGCATGTAGCCCGCCTTGCGGGGCTTTCCACGGCAGCGGTCAAACCTGTGGCTTCTGGTTGCGAGATGACGCCCGAGGGGCTGCGTAACAGCGACGCGTTGTCGCTCTGGGGCGAGTGTTCGTTGCCGTTGAGTTACGCCGAGGTCAATCCGCTGGCCTTTGCGCCTGCTATTGCTCCACATCTGGCGGCCCGTGAGGTAGGAGCATCCTTGACAGTCGATGCCCTGGTCGCGCCCATTCAGGCCATGCGGGCCAAACAGGCCGACTTCATGCTGGTCGAAGGTGCAGGTGGCTGGCGCGTACCGCTGGAGGGGGAGGCGAACCTGTCCGATGTAGCCAGGGCCATTGGTTTTCCCGTCATCCTGGTGGTGGGTGTACGGTTGGGCTGCATCAACCACGCGGTGCTGACTGCTGAAGCCATTGCACAGGATGGGCTCAACCTGGCCGGCTGGGTTGCCAATATTGTCGATCCGCAGACATCACGCCTGGAGGATAACCTCGCCACGCTTCATGAGCGCCTGCCTGCACCTTGCCTGGGCACTGTTCCTTATCTGGCTGAAGCCACGCCGGCGGCCGTTGCGGATTATCTGGATTTAAGCCAATTGGCGCGTTAATGCCCCTTTGGTATCTGACTGCTCGTGATAAGGCACTTTAATATCAGAATAGACGTTATTTATTACAAAGTTTTTCAGCGATTACTTTAATTTTGCGCAGCTTTTCCCGGCTTCGCATATAGTCCATTTGCCTCGATTGATCTCTTTCCCGCCTTATCTAAAAGAGATGTTCTCGTCGCGGTTATGAGTGCTTTCTGTTTGTTCGCTATGCCTGTCAATCACTTCTTAATGATTGATTGCGGCATGGCGCGTGACTGTATGCCTTTAATATTTATTGCTATACGACTTACCGATAGTTGCTCATGGTGTTCAGACGTTGGTGGTAGTTCCAGTTTTATAACAATATCAAGAATGGAAAAAGGATTTTGTATGCCTGTCTTCAAGCGTATTGATGCTCAAGACGTTTCTCGGCTGGCGCTCGACATCGAGAGGCAAGGCTATGCCGTTATTGAACACTTTCTTTCGACGGAACAACTTGAAAGTGCACGTGACTATGTTCTGCGGGAAACTCACAAACATAACTCCGAATATTTTGCGCTACATGGCATAAAGTCTGTAACCGGCAGTCTTTTCGAGGCGCTGAGCACCTCGGTGAGGTTCAGGAAAATGCTGGCGGATGTTCAGGAAGCCGGTCTGGGCAGGCGGGTACCGGAAGAGGAAGAGATCTTTCCGGCCGTGCGTTGCCTGCAAGGTAAAACCGGTCTTAAAGAGTCCAACTATTTTCATTATGACGCCACGGCATTAACGGCGCTTGTGCCTGTTTTCATTCCAAATGATACTGACCAGTGTGGCGATTTTATTATGTTTCCCAATACCCGCCGTATCAGGAGCAGTGTGGCCATCAATATTATCGAGAAAGCACTTATTCAAAATCCATTAAGTCAGAAGTTCATAGCGTTATTGATCAAGTACAATCTGCTCAAGCCCATCAAAATAAAACTTGTTCCTGGCAATCTTTATATCTTCTGGGGATATAGAAGCATACATGCCAATGAGCCTTGTGATCCTAATACACTGCGCGCAACGGTCCTGCTGCATTATGGTGACCCACACAGTCACCAGTGGATGTCCAGGCTTTTCCTCGGCGCCAACCAGAGGCGGGCGCGCAAGATTAACAAGAAGGCGTTGCCCGGCTGATACCGTTCCCCTGGTTATTCGAACTGACGCTAAGCGAAGCGGCAAGCATGACGTTTTAATCATAGGGTTCGATGCCGGAATCTGCTTCAATGGCCAAACGCCTCAAGCAGTTAAAGGGAGCGGCTTATGAATATTTCCGGAAACAGTTTTACTTACGGGGTGGCGGCCTATCAGGCGGGCCAGTCCCGTGTCGATCAGGCCGGTGCAGCCATTGCGGCCAGCAGCCTGCCAAATGATGCGCAGACACGTGTCGACCAGGTTCGCAGCGTCGATGGAGCTTCTCAGAATCAGGCAGATAAGGCCGCACAGCTGGTCGAGTTGCAAGCGGGTAAGCGCGAGGCCCTGGCGGGCTCTCGAGTTATCCAGGCAGCCAGTGCAACATTGGGAAGCCTTATCGATACCTACGCCTGACCTCTGTTCCCTCCAGGGGGAGAAGGTGTAATACAAGCGCCGCGGGTGGATAACCACTCGCGGCGTTTTTGTATCCAGGTGTCGCCTGTGGTCAGACACGCTTGACAGGCCTCAGAGGAAAACATAAGTTTCAAACAACTGTTTAACGCCGGTCAGGAGATCCCTGCGGCGCCTTCCCATAAAAATGCATTCCAGAGGTAACAGTCATGCCTGACTACAAGGCTCCCTTGCGTGATATCCGCTTTGTCCGTGACGAACTGCTGGGTTATGACGCGCATTACCAGAGCTTGCCCGGCTGCCAGGATGCTACCCCGGATATGGTTGCCGCTATTCTTGAGGAAGGCGCCAAGTTCTGCGAGCAGGTCCTGTCGCCGCTGAACCGTGTCGGTGACAAGGAAGGCTGCGTATGGAGCGAGTCGGGCGTGAAAACGCCGACAGGCTTCAAGCAGGCCTATCAGCAATTCGTAGAAGGTGGCTGGCCGAGTCTGCCGCATGATCCTGCTCATGGCGGCCAAGGTCTGCCTGAGTCACTGGGTATTGCCTTGTCGGAAATGATTGGCCAGGCCAACTGGTCCTGGGGCATGTATCCAGGCCTTTCCCATGGTGCGATGAACACCATTGAAAGCCATGGTACCGACGAGCAGAAGCACACCTACCTGACCAAACTGGTTTCCGGCGAATGGACAGGCACCATGTGCCTGACCGAGCCTCATTGCGGCTCCGATCTGGGTATGCTGCGTACCCGTGCCGAGCCGCAGGCTGACGGTAGCTACGCGATCAGCGGAACCAAGATCTTTATTTCGGCCGGTGAACATGACCTGACCGACAACATCGTGCATATCGTGTTGGCCCGCCTACCTGACGCACCGGCGGGTACCAAGGGTATCTCGCTGTTCATCGTACCCAAGTTCCTGCCCAATGCCGAAGGGGGCATAGGCGAGCGTAACGGTGTGACCTGTGGCTCCATCGAGCACAAGATGGGTATCCACGGTAACGCCACTTGCGTGATGAACTTTGATAGTGCCAAAGGCTTTCTAATCGGCCCGCCAAATAAAGGCCTGAACTGCATGTTCACCTTTATGAACACGGCGCGCGTAGGGACGGCCTTGCAAGGTCTGGCCCATGCGGAGATCGCCTTCCAGGGTGGTATCCGTTATGCCCGTGAACGCTTGCAAATGCGTTCCCTGACTGGTCCAAAAGCGCCCGAGAAGGCTGCTGACCCGATCATTGTCCACCCGGACGTCCGCCGCATGCTGCTGACCATGAAGGCGTTCGCCGAGGGCAACCGTGCCATGATCTACTTTGCTGCCAAGCTGGTAGATGTGACCCGTTACAGCCAGGATGAGGAAGAGCGAAAGAAAGCCGATGCGCTGCTGGCCTTCATCACGCCGATTGCCAAGGCCTTCATGACTGAGGTGGGCTTCGAAGCCGCTAGCCATGGCATGCAGATCTATGGCGGTCACGGCTACATTTCCGAATGGGGCATGGAGCAGAACCTGCGTGATAGCCGTATTGCCATGATGTACGAAGGTACTACCGGTATTCAGGCCATTGACCTGTTAGGCCGTAAGGTACTGATGACTCAGGGTGAGTCGCTCAAGGGCTTTACCAAGATCGTTCACAAGTTCTGCCAAGCGCAGGAAGGCAATGCTGATCTCAAGGAGTTCATCGAGCCACTGGCCAAGCTGAACAAGGAATGGGGCGAAATCACACTGAAGGTCGGCATGGCTGCCATGAAGGACCGTGAGGAAGTAGGCGCTGCCGCAGTGGACTATCTGATGTACTCTGGCTATGCCTGCCTAGCCTATTTCTGGGCCGATATGGCGCGTGTAGCCAGCGAGAAGCTTGCTGCCGGAACCGATGAGGCTGCGTTCTACAAGGCCAAGCTGCAGACCGCGCGTTTCTATTATCAGCGTCTGCTGCCACGTACCCGCATGCATGTCGAAGCGATGCTGGCAGGGGCTGGCAGCCTGATGGATGTGGCGGAAGAGGATTTCGCTCTGGGTTATTGATTAGTCGGGCTAAAGCAGATAGAGGGGCTGCGTCGTTAGGCGCAGCCCCTTTTTATTGGCTGATCGGTAACGCACACAGACTCGGGTATGCGCGTTCAGCCGGTGCGAGTCGGAAGCATCACTCTATGGAGTGCATTACGCAGAGGGCTCGTACCAAGATCAGTCGGCAAAGCCCAGCCAGTTGTGGTGATCATGACCGGTGCCGTCATCCAACACGACCGTGCAGGTGGTGCCTGCCGACAGCTCCATCCCCTCGGGCACTTCATCGATGGCAATGCGCACCGGAATTCGCTGTGCCAGGCGCACCCAGTTGAACACCGGGTTCACATCGGCGATCAGCTCGCGGCTCTGCGGGTTGTCCCGATCATAGATACCCCGGGCAATGCTCTCTACATGGCCCTTGAGCACCATACCGCTCATCATTCGCATTTCGGCGGGTGCGCCGATCTTCACGTGGGGCAGTTTGGTTTCTTCAAAGTAGCCATAAACCCAGTAGGAGTTCTTGTCGATGATCGCAAGCTTGGGTGCACCGGCCGAAGCATAATCGCCACGGTAGACCAGGAGGTTGGTGACATAACCATCCACCGGCGCCACCACGCGGGTGCGGGACAGGTTCAGGCGGGCCGCTTCAAGCTGAGCCTGGGCCTGCTTGTAGTCTGCCTCAGCTGAGGAAGCGATGCTGCTGGCGTCTTCACGGCTCTCCTTGGAAACGACCAAGCTGTCGATATCGGCACGGCGCTTGGCGTTTTGCAGGCGCATGTCCAGCGTTGCCTTGCGCGAAGCGACCAGGGCTTCGGCCTGATGCACGGCAATCTCGTAATGCGACGGATCGATCTGCAGGAGCAGGTCGCCTTTTTTGACCAGCTGGTTGTCATGCACCGGCACGTTGACCACAAGGCCCGACACATCCGGTGCGATGTTGATGACATCGGCGCGCACGCGTCCGTCCCGCGTCCACGGATCGTTCATATAATGCACCCAGAGCAGCCGGCCTATCACCAGTGCGGCTACCACGACGATCAGGGTCGCCAATACGCTAAAAAGGTTCTTCAAGGTCATGGAACAAGGCTCTCAACGATAGACGGTCAGCGCCATGACGCCATAGATGCAGGCGAACAGGCTCAGGCGGAACAGGGAGGGGTGCCAGGTAAAGCGATACAGCCCAATGCTGGCGAACAGGCGATCAACGACCCACATCACCAGCAGGCCAACAATGAACAGCACGGTAACGGTGGGCAGGTACACACCGTGGAAAGCAATCTCACGAGGCATGGGCGATTCCTGTGACGGGCTCGCTCGGCGCAGCGTATTGCGCCAGGGGCGCGTGCGGGTCGAGCAGGGAGGTTCGAATGAAATGCAGGAAGCTCTGGATGCGACGCAGCGGCGACTCATCGAAATGCTGGCTATAGGGCTCACGCTGCGCTTCAACGCAGGCAATGGCCTGGTCCACCGCGGTGAGCGCACGTTGCAGATTGGTCTGGCTTGGCTTCAGGAACAGGCGGGCCAGGGCACGTCCCATGGCGCGGATCGACTGACGCCAAGGGGACGCTTCGGCAAATCGAGGCTCGGCCGGTAGGCGCTCCTGCTCCTGACGCAGCTCAATGATGGCCTGACCGACTTCCTGGACCGTAAAGGTCCAGCCCAACAGCGCCTTCTGCACCTGCGGACGGCCATTGGCCAAACCGTAGGCCTGATTGAGCAGGTCGCGCGTGGCGCTTTCGAACCGGCTCGAAAGCCCTGGCAGCGGGTCACTCGTTACACGAACGACCTGACGGCGCAGGTCACGCTCCAGGCGTCGCCAGAGCCAAGCGCTGTTGGGTGGGAGCAGGATCGAGGAAATCGCGGCTGTGGTCGCCATGGACAGCAGCACGGCGATACCGTTGTTGATGAAGTTTGACGGGTCATACACCGGTGGGTTGTCGGGAATCGAGGTAAAGCAGAAAAACACCATGCTACCCAGCCCGTAACCCATGTAACCCGGACGCAGGGCCACAAAGCTGCCCAGCATGAAGACGGGTGCCAGGGCGAACATGAGCATCCAGTATCCATCCAGTTGGGTAAAGACGAAGAAGTTCATGAAAAAGCCTACGGTAACGCCGAAAAATGCACCGATGGCCATCTGTTGGGCGGTCTTGTGGGGCATCGGACTGGACGAGGCGAGGGCGGCCACGGCAGCCGCGTTGGAGGCGAACATGCCGCCATAGGGCCAGGCTGTCATGATCCAGAACAGGCTGAGCAGCAGCACCATGAGGGCAGTTCGTACACCTGCCACGGTTGCTGCCATGGCATTGGCCTTGGCCACGAAGCGCGCCTTCCATTGCTCGCGTACATGGTGCGGAGCGGCCAGGGACGCGTGGGTCTGGACGTAGTTGTGCAGATCCTCCACCAAACGGAAGAGCAGCTCGGCAGCCGTCTCGAAGTCCAGCCGATCTTCTTCGGAGGGCGCGTTGGCAAGTAGCGAAGCACGGGCTTCCCGAATGCGTACGCGGGTATGGTCGCTCAAGGCCGAGAGACGTTCAGCGACTGCTGCCGCGTCCGGTGGTGTCAGCGGCTGACCACGCACGCTATCCAGGAGCTCCAGAAATGCAGCCTGCGCCATGTCGAATGCCGACAGTACAACGTCAGCCTGACGCTGGCGCAACCGTAGAAGCAGTCGATTCAAGGCATGCAGACGGGTCGTCATGGTCATGAACTCACTGTTCAGCCGCGAGAGACGACCGCTGCGCATGCGCATGTGCGGATCTTCAAAGGCTGTGGCGCTGCGCATGTTTTCAAGCCCGACGGCCTCGGCGGCATAGCGCACTCCACCGCTCTCCACGACATGCCGCTCCAGCTTGCCACGCAGCACATCGGCTACGTAGCCTGCAAAGGTGCCAAAGCGGTTGTATAAGGCGTTGCGCATGGCTGCGCCTGTGGTCTGCGGAAAAAGGGCTGCCGAGACGATACCGCTGCAGATAATGGCCAACGAAATCGCCAGCACCCGCATAACCGCTGACATAAAAGCACCTTCAGGGCTCATGACAGCGGGAATACCGATCAGCGCTGCGGTATAGCCTGCCAGCACACAGCCGTAGCTGCGCATATCGCGATAGCGCATGGCGCCGGCCGTGCACAGGCCAATCCAGACTGACATGCAGATCAGGAAGGGCACCCGCTCCTGGGCAAACAGGGCAACCAGCGCCAGCATGGCGATCAGGCCTGCTACCGTGCCCAGCAACCGATAGACGCTTTTGGCAAATACCTGGCCGCTCTGCGGCTGCATCACGATGAAAACGGTGATGACCGCCGAGGATGGGTGCGGCAACTGGAGGCGCATGGCAAGCCAGAGGGTCAGGCCGGCTGCGATCAGTACCTTGAACAGGTAGATCCACATGACACCGTCGCTTCTCGCCCAGGCGTTAAGCGCCTGGCGAAACGCGCTGGTGGTGGGGGTGGAAGTCGTTTCTGCTTTCATGAGGGCCTTAGGGCTTTTTGGCAATATCGACACGTGCCGGTTTCAGGTCCTTTTCGTCCGGGCCGTCTTCAGGCGCGATGGCACCGCCACCCAGAGCGGTAATCAAGCCGGCCTGGGCGCTCAGACGCATGGCCTGGACCTGTTGCTCCACCCGCTGCTGGGCAAACAGACGGGTCTGGGCGTCCAGTACATGCAGGTAATCGGTCAGGCCGCGCTCGAAGGCCTTGCGGGCAATGTCGTAGGTGCGCTGCGCCGCTTCCACGGACTCACGGGCCATGTCGGCCTGCTTGTTGGCCGAGTCGAGACGAATCAGGTTATCGGAGATGTCCTTCAGCGCTTCGATAATGGTCTGGTTGTAATGTGCAACCGCAGCGTCGTAGCCTGCCGATGCGATACCAAGCTGCGAGCGGCGCTCACCGCCATCGAAGATGGGCAGCGAGATAGCCGGGCCGAAGGAGTAACCCGTCTTTTTGGCCGTGAACAATTCCTTGAAGGTGCCCATGGTCATCGACTGACCAATGCTCGCCATCAGATCAATGTTGGGGTAGAAGTCGGCACGGGCTACATCGACACCCTTAGCGTTCATGGCAACCTGCCAACGGCTGGCCACCACGTCGGGACGATGACCTACCAGCTCCAGTGGCAAGCGTGAGGGCAGGGTTGGCATGGCGCCCAGTTGCAGCTGCGGGCGTGTCAGCGAGGCGGCATCGCCTGGGCCTTTACCGGCCAAGGCGGCCAGCTGGTTGCGGGAAAGCGCAATGGCTTCGTCCAGGGCTTCGATCTGTCGATGCGTTTCCGGCAACAATGCTTCGGCCTGGCTGACCTCGAACTGGGTGCCGATACCGCCTTCCAGCTGACGCTTCGCCAGTTTGGCGATCTGCTCCTGCTGATCCAGGGTCGCTTGGGCTACATCACGTTGCGCATATTGCAATGATAACTGGATGTAGGCTCGCACGATGTTGGTCGTCAGCTCGAGCACCGCAACACGTTCTTCGGCAGCTGCCTGGTGGGCACGATCCAGGGCACGCTCGCTGTCATCATG
Source organism: Pseudomonas sp. JZ114 (assembly GCF_051027705.1). Classification (NCBI taxonomy): domain Bacteria; kingdom Pseudomonadati; phylum Pseudomonadota; class Gammaproteobacteria; order Pseudomonadales; family Pseudomonadaceae; genus Pseudomonas; species Pseudomonas sp. JZ114. The sequence goes on along the minus strand of NZ_CP069256.1, from coordinate 3,796,012 downwards.
CTCGCGTCCCCAGAAGTCGAGCTTATAGCTGAGCCCCAAGGAGGCGGTGTTGTTCCAGGTGGTACGGTCGGCCAACTCGCCCGGGCCATAGAAGTTATCCGTAGGCCAGGTGTAACGGCGCAGGTCAACGCTGCCGTTTACGTGGGGCGCCTCGGCGGATTCCACCAGTCCGGCCATTGCCTTGGCCGAGCGTACCCGTGCCGCTGCGGCTGCCAGTGACGGATTGCTGGTCAGGGCTTCAGCGATCCACCGGTCCAGCTGGGGATCACGATAGGCGCGCCACCACTGGCTGGCCGGCCATTGGGCGTCCAGCTTGGCCGCACGGATAGCATCGTCCGTAGCCAGGGTGTCGGCATTGACACGTTGAGCCTCCGGCGCGATACCGTGGGTACTGATACAGCCGGAGATTGTTGAAGTCAGAACAAAAAAGCTTATGCCAAGCAGCGAATTCTTACAGGGGAATGACACAGAAGGCGTCCAGATATTCGAGGGGAGAGTCGCTCAAACCTACGTGAATTCTAGGAAACCCCTTGTCTTGAGATAAGCCGGCTGGTTTGTGAATGTTTATCTCACATTTTGTAATAATGGCCCTCTTGCGTTCATGGCAAAATTTATTTGCTAACTAATGAGGGGCATCATGGACACATTGCACAATATGCGCGTTTTCGCCTGTGTTGCCGAAAGCGGCAGCTTTACCAGCGCGGCGCAAGTGCTGAGCACCACCACCGCACATGTTTCCCGGGCCGTTGCGAGCCTGGAAGCGCATCTGCGTACCCGCCTGCTCCATCGAACCACCCGCCGGATCGCCCTGACCGAGGCGGGGCAGCGTTACCTGCTGCGTTGCGAGCAGATCCTGGCCTATGTTGAAGAAGCCGAAGCCGAAGCCAGCGATGCTCATGCGCGGCCGGCCGGCAAGCTGCGTATCCATTCCATGACCGGAATCGGTCAGCATTACATGATCAAGGCGATTGCGGGCTATCGTCAGCAGTTTCCCGAGGTCAACTTTGACCTCACCATGGCTAACCGGATGCCGGACCTGCTCGATGAAGGCTACGATGTGGCGATTGTGGTCGCGACGGAGCTGCCGGATTCCGGCTTTGTTTCCCAGAACATCGGCCATACCTACAGCATCCTGTGTGCGTCGCCTGCCTATGTCGAAGCGCGTGGCCTGCCTCGCAGCCCATCGGATCTGCCAAGTCATGACTGTATGAGACTGGTGAGTCCGGTCGTGCCGCTGGAAAAGTGGGTTTTCGACGGACCCAACGGGCAGGAAATGGTCACCATCGGCACAACCTCGTTCCAGGTCAACGTGGGCGATGCCATGACTGAAGCGATCCAGGCGGGCCTGGGCATTGGAATCCTGCCAATTTACTCCGCCATCGAAGGGTTGCGTGACGGCTCGCTGGTTCGTGTCCTGCCGCAGTATCAACTGCAACAATTGAACGTGTACGCCTTGTATCCGTCCCGCCAGTACCTGGACGCCAAGATCAAGACGTTCGTGGCGTTCTTGCGTGAGCGACTGCCCGGCGTTCTGGAAGCCGAAGAGCACGAGCTGCGTGAGTTTAGCCTGCGCAATGCCTGTGGCGGTGCCCGTCAGGTGCAGCCGGCCTGATTCCCTTAGGCCCTGGTTATGCTTGCCCAGGGCTGTTTCTGCTTTTCTTTCCCGGCTCATCTGTTCAATACTGGTCTTACCTATGCGGGCCAGGCCTTTATGCGATCAAGTGCTTAGCCTGCTAATCAGTAGTGCTCGATCAGGACAATAAATGAGCCTTCAGTCGTCTTCCGGCCTTGCCGAGCAACCGCTCAAGGGCATCGGGCTGATTTGTCTCGCGATACTCTTGTTTGCCAGCCATGACACGATGTCCAAATACCTGTCGGGGTTCTACCCGATCGTGATGGTCGTCTGGGCCCGTTACGTTTCCCATACGGTGTTGATGCTGGGCGTCTTCGGGCCTCGCATGGGGATGGGAGTGATCCGCACACGGCGGCCCGGACTGCAGATCGCCAGGGCGTTGTGCCTGATCGGGACCAGCCTGTTCTTTACGGCCGGGCTGCGTTATCTACCACTGGCAGAAGCCACGGCGGTCAACTTCCTCGCTCCGCTGATCGTAACGGCTCTGTCGGTGCCCCTGTTGAAAGAGCGGGTGACCCGGCCGCAGTGGATCGCTGTGGTAACCGGCTTTGTTGGTGTTCTGATCATCATTCGCCCAGGTAGCTCGCTGTTTACGCCAGCTGTTCTGCTACCGCTGGGGTCTGCAGTGATGTTTGGTATCTACCAGATCCTGACCCGCATTCTTTCCTCGACCGACAGCCCTACCACCAGCAATTTCATCGCCGGGCTGGTGAACAGTGTGATCATGACATCACTGTTGCCCTTCTTCTGGGAGCCGCCGAGCTGGACGCATGCCATTTTGATGATAGGGTTAGGCGCATGTGGAATGGGCGGACACTTGTTGCTGACCCAGGCATTCCGCTATGCGCCGCCCGCGTTGCTCGCACCCTTCAGCTACGGACAGATTATCTGTGCAGGGTTGATGGGATTCATTTTCTTTGGTCATGTACCTGACGAGGGCGCCCTGGTCGGTATGACAATCATCAGCCTCAGCGGACTGGCTGTCGCCTGGCAACAGCGGCGTGCACGCAAACCCATCACCTCTTCAAGGAGATCGATTATGGCATCGTCCGAATCCCGTATCGCCACGGCCAGTCCAGGCCGCTACATCACACGGTTATGCAAGCACTGGGGGCATAAATTCCAGGTGGAATTCGATGACGGAAAGGGCTTCATTCAGTTCCCGGCGGGAACCTGTCACCTTGAGGCGCAAGGCGACGTCTTATTGGCAAAGATCGAGTTTCCTGCTGAAGAGCTGGAGCGGATGGAAGGGGTGGTCGCTGATCATTTGCAGCGGATGGGAAGCGGTGAAACACTGCAGATTGATTGGGTCAGGGTCTCATCAAGCCCGACTGAGTGATCGCCTGTGCCAGGGAGGCGGTAAGCGAGTCATTCGTGAAAGCCGCCGTAAAGTCACCAGAACCGCTTGTTCCGGTATCCAATAGGCGCTGCGCCCTGGCTTCACGTTCTCTGTAAGTGTGTAGAGAACGTGAAGCGCCGAAGGCATGGGAAAAAGCTGAAGCCGCTTGATCAGCGCACCAAATAATCCACCACAATCCCTATCCAGATTGCCAGGCCCGCCCAGTGATTATGCAAAAAAGCCTTGAAGCATTTCATGGGGTCCCGGTCCTGTGTACTCAGGAATTCCCAGACAAAACACCCTAGCGCCACCACAAGGCCCAGATAGAACCACGCGCCCATGTGAAAGCGCGCACCGGCAAGGAGCAGGCAGAGCAGGGTAAGGCCCTGCAGCGTCGCGATGATGATGCGGTCTGCGTCGCCAAACAGGATGGCAGTGGATTTCACGCCGATCTTCAGATCGTCTTCCCGATCCGCCATGGCGTAATAGGTGTCGTATCCCACCGTCCAGATCACGTTGGCGATGAATAATAGCCAGGCCTCAGGCGGAAGCGAGCCGGTTTCGGCGGTAAAGGCCATCGGCATTCCCCAGGAGAAGGCTGCGCCCAGTACCACCTGTGGGTAATAGGTGTAGCGCTTCATGAAGGGATACAGCGCAGCGATACCCAGGGCGCCAAAGGACATCCAGATGGTGATGGCGTTGGTAAACAGCACCAGCACGAAGCTGAGCCCAACCAGCACGGCAAAGGCAATCAGAGCTTCCTTGGTTGTTATCCTGCCGGTCGCCAGCGGGCGCGCCTTGGTGCGACTGACATGACCGTCGAAGTTTCGATCGGCAAAGTCGTTGATTACACACCCCGCCGAGCGCATCAGGGCGACACCCAGCACGAAAATGATGACGTTCTTCACGCTCGGGCGGCCTTCGCCCGCAATCCACAAGGCCCAGAGTGTTGGCCAGAGCAAAAGGTAGATGCCGATAGGCTTGTCCAGTCGCGTCAGTTGGGCGAAGTCTTTGATGCGGCTGCTAGGCCGGGTGGTCCCGATGATTTTCTGCGGGGCGGCGGTAGCAAGCGAGGCAGCGGGCTGTGGTTTTTTACGGGAGCGGTTCTTTTTCATTGCGGCGCCGTATCGGAATGAACGAAAGCCCGAGCCGTTTCACGGTGGGCTGGCCGATTATAGCCTTTGATCTTTCAGAAACTGCCAGAACGCCGGCAGAAACACCTCGGCAACCAGTACGCCAAGGCCGTCCCGGCGAAAGACCGAACGCCGAGCCCAGAGCGGCTCCTGATCCTGCACTTCTTCCTGTGGAAGCCAGCCAGCAGGGTAACGCGTGGCCTCCAGCGGGCCGCGGTTAAACGCGTTATCGCTGAACAGCAGAGCGCCTAGTGGGCGTTGGCCCAGTTGAGCCAGCTCAAACCCTGAGGCCTCGAGCGCCTCGCGCGTTGCCACGCTGCGGGCAAACACCCAGCGGGTCTGCGTACCTAACAGGAAAACTTCGCGCACCCAGCCGAGCGTCTCCGGCGGCGCGTCCAGGGCCTTGCATTCATCTGCCCTTAGCGGCTGCCATCCTTCAGTAATGACGTCCACCGCAAAGCGGTTACCGCTGAGTTGCGTCAGGCGCTGGGTCAAGGAACCCTCATCTTCAAACAGCCACTTGCGGGGAGCGTCGCCGTCGAGCTGCGCAGCGTTTTGCCAGAAGGGTATGCGTGGGGTCATATCAGGTGATCTATCCGTTAGAGGTCCATAGCTTAACAGTCAGGCTTATGGCCTGAGTCCGAGATCATTGGCGCGTCGGCGCAAGAGTTGCAGAAAGGTTTCCAGCTCTTGGCTTAGACCGCACCGGCAATTGCCGTGCAACCGCGGCGCTTACCGTTGCCATGGGTGGCCTGGGTATTGCCGCCTCGGTAGCGTTCGGCTTGCCACTGCTGGCGCTGATCGCTCTGTGCTTCGCCGCCTCGGGGTTCATTGCCGTCTAACCGATCTTCTAGACGTTTCCCTCAGCTTACCTTGCTGGTAGCGCGGCGGCAGGCAGCATTACCCTGATCAATTCTATTGGCGCTTTGGGCGGCTTCATGGCTCCCAACCTCAAACGCTGGGTCGAGACTACCTTTGACTCCACCGCTGCCGGCCTCTACTTCCTTGGCGGTGCCAGCCATCTGGCCGCCCTTTTGATCCTGGCGGTACACCGCTTCAGTCCCGCAGCGCCTACTACGCGCGCTGCTTCCTTCGATACGCTGCAAGGAGACGTCCATAAGCATGCCCACCATTAAACACGCCCGTGCGTTTACCCTCCGGGGCGGCGGGGCGGATTATCATTACCAGGGCGATGCCCACTGGATCGACGACCATATCTCCACGTCCATGGCGAAGTACCCAGAATACTGGCAGAGGCGCCGCAGCGTTGGTATCAACGTACTGGAGACGCTGGTGGTAGAGGTGGAGGCCAGCGATGGCACGGTGGGATTTGCCGTTACAACCGGAGGTGAGCTGGGCACGTTTATCGTCGAGAAGCACCCGGCTCGCTTCATCGAAGGCGCCAGGGTGACGGACATTGACAAGATCTGGGACTAGATGTTCAACGCCACGCTCTACTACGGGCGTAAGGGCATCGTCCTCAACATCATTTTCGGCGTGGACTTGGCTCTGTGGGACCTGCTCGGCAAAATTCGCCAGGGGCCGGTCCATCAGCTCCTGGGTGGCCCTGTGCGGGACGAGCTTCAGTTTTATGCCACCGGCGCATGGCCCGATCTGTCCAAGAAAATGGGTTTTATCGGCGGCAAGCTGGCGCTTTAGCACGGTCCTGCTTAAGGTGAAGAGGGGCTGCGCAAGAACATCGAAACGCTAGCCACTATGCGTGAGCGGGTGGGGGACGACTTCTGGCTGCTGTCACTTATGCAGTCCTGTGCCATTGCCCTTGGCCCGTACGGCATACGCTGCAATGCCGTACTGCCGGGCACTATCGAGACCGATATCAACAAGGACGACCTGGCCGATCAGGAAAAACGCGACTACATGTTTAAACGGACACCCCTGGGACGCCTGGGAGAGCCGGATGACCTGGCCGGCCCGGTCGTATTCCTCGCATCGGACATGGCCAGGTACGTCACTGGTGCATCCCTACTGGTAGACGGGGGAATGTTCGTGAACTTGCAATAGCGTTTCCGGTTCCGGGTTTATTCGGAACACCGCTCCATTTCGATTCCTGGAGAGCCTTGATGAATAACAACAATATGCAGGCAACAACGGGTGTAACAGCGAGTGCAACAACGGGGACTGCGTCTACCTCGCGAGAAACCGTGATCCCGGTCAAGAGTGCCCGGCTCAAGCGTACTCAATGGGTAGCGCTGACACTGCTGGTGCTGGCGGGGTTCGTCAATTACCTGGACCGCAGCACCCTGGCCATCGCTAACCAGACCATCAGCCAGGAGCTGTCTTTCACGCCGACCGAAATGGGGCTTTTGCTCTCCGTCTTTTCCTGGGCGTATGCCGTGGCGCAGCTGCCGATCGGCGGCATTCTCGACCGTTTTGGTGCCCGTCTGACCCTGGGCCTGGGGATCTGCCTCTGGTCGATTGCGCAAGGCATGCTGGGATTACTCAGTAGCCTGAACCACATGATCCTGGCGCGTATCGGTCTGGGTGTCGGTGAGGCCCCTCAATTTCCGGCCGGCGCTAAGGTTGTCAGCGAGTGGTTCAACATCAAGGAGCGAGGGCTGCCGTCTGGCATCTTCAACATGGCATCCTCCCTCGGGCCGGCAATTGCCCAGCCGATTCTCGCCGCGCTGCTTCTGGGCCTGGGCTGGCGGGCAATGTTCATAGCCATGGGCGTCATGGGCGTGGGCGTGGCGATTGTCTGGTACGCCGTCTACCGTAACCGTGATGAGGTTAGCCTTACCGCGCAGGAACAACACTATCTCGACGAAGGCATGGCCAAGGGTGACAGCACGGGCCGTATGACCTTTGCCGAATGGCGCGGACTCTTCAAACTGCGCGTGACCTGGGGCATCGTGTTTGGCTACGTCGGCATCATCTACATGCTGTCGTTGTACCTGACCTGGCTGCCTGCGTATCTGGAGCGGACCCATCATCTGTCCCTTGCCAGCGCAGGTTGGGTCGCCAGTATTCCGTTCCTCGCCGGAGCCGCGGGCGTAATCAGCGGGGGTCTTTTGGTCGACCGAGTGATCCGCGGCGGCGCCAGCGTCAGCCGCAGCCGTAAATGGCCGATCTGCGGCGGCCTGATCGGCGCAGGCTTCTTCACGGTCCTTGGCGCCTATGCCCAGGGCGTCGTCCCGGTCATGGCGTTATTCAGTGCGGCACTGTTCTGCCTGAATGTAGCAGTAGCCGGCACATGGTCCCTCGTCAGCGTGGCAGTACCGTCACGCATGGTGGCCTCCCTCGCCAGCATCCAGAACTTTGGCGGCTATTTTGGCGGTGCCTTTGCTCCAGTAGTGACCGGTATGGTCGTGCAGCAGACCGGCTCGTTCACACTCGCCCTGGTCATCGCAGCCCTGATCGCACTGCTCGGCGCTGCGAGCTACTTCTTTGTCGTCAAGCTTCCTGAAAAAGGGGGCCATCTGGCTTCTCACTGATCCCTAACGTTCAACACAACAGGACTTCTTATGCAGATGCCACACAACGCCTTCAAGGCAGCGCTCAAGAAAGACCAGACCACCTACGGCATCTGGGCCGGCTTTGCTACAGGCTACGCGGCGGAAATCATTGCCAGCCTTGGCTACGACTGGATGCTCATTGACGGTGAGCACGCACCCAATACCGTGCCCACCATCCTAGCGCAGCTCCAGGCTGTCGCCCCCTATGCCACTCAGCCCGTGGTAAGGGCCGTAACCGGTGACAGCGTGCTGATCAAGCAGCTACTCGATATCGGCGTCCAGACCCTGATGGTGCCTATGGTGGAAACAGCCGAGCAGGCGCGTGAGCTGGTCCGGGCCATGCGCTATCCACCCCATGGTATTCGTGGGGTTGGCGGTGGGTTGGCCCGTGCAACCCGTTGGGACGGCGTGCCGGATTATCTGGCTACTGCCCATGAGGAGCTTTGCCTGATCGTACAGGTAGAGTCGGCCAAGGGGGTCGAGAACGTCGAAGCGATTGCCGCGGTAGAAGGAGTCGATGCGGTCTTTGTCGGTCCAGCGGACCTGTCCTCTGGGTTGGGCTATCCCGGCAATCCAGGTCATCCCGACGTGCAGGCCAAGATCCGTCATGCCATCGATGCCACCCGTGCGGCGGGCAAAGTCAGCGGCATTCTTGCCCCCCAAGAGGATGACGCTCGCCGCTACCAGAGCTGGGGCTGCCAGTTCATTGCCGTGGGCATTGATATCAGCCTGATGCGTCAGGCAGCCCTGGATAATCTGCGTCGCTACAAGGAAGGCCCGGCCGTCAGCGCGCCTTCGCGAACCTACTAAAACAAGAGGACTCGGCCATGACCCAACCGTATCAGAACTTCATTAATGGTGCTTTTCAGGCCAGCAGCGAGCACCTTGGTGTTTTCAACCCGGCCACCGGTGCGCGATTGACCGACGTGCCTGCCTCTAATGGCGATGATGTAAACCGTGCCATTGAGGCCGCACGCGCTGCTCAAAAAGCCTGGGCAAAAAAGCCCGCTATAGAGCGCGCTGGGTACTTGCGCAAAATCTCCGCCAAGATCCGTGAACATGCGCCCCGGCTGGCGCGCATCATTACCGAAGAGCAGGGCAAGGTCAGTGGTCTGGCTGAAGTCGAAGTTAACTTCACGGCTGATTACATCGACTACATGGCAGAGTGGGCGCGCCGCATCGAAGGCGAAATCATTACCAGCGACCGGCCTAACGAAAACATCTTTCTGTTCCGTAAGCCCCTGGGGTGGTCGCCGGCATCCTGCCCTGGAATTTCCCATTCTTCCTTATCGCCCGCAAGATGGCGCCGGCCCTGGTAACCGGCAACACCATCGTCATCAAACCCAGCGAAGAGACGCCGATCAACTGCTTCGAATTTGCCAAACTGGTCGCCGAAACGGACTTGCCTCCTGGCGTGTTCAATGTCGTCAGTGGGGCAGGGGAGGTCGGGGGAACGCTCAGCGCCCATGCCGGAATCGACATGATCAGCTTTACCGGCAGTGTGGCTACGGGTGCCCGCATCATGGCGTCGGCTGCACCCAACCTCACCAAGCTCAACCTTGAACTCGGCGGCAAGGCACCAGCCATCGTGCTGGCCGACGCTGATTTAGATCTCGCCGTCCGCGCCATTCGCGGTTCGCGCATCATCAATACCGGCCAGGTCTGTAACTGTGCCGAGCGCGTATACGTCGAGCGTGGCGTAGCCGATGAATTCATCTCACGTGTCAGTGCTGCCATGAGTGAAACGCGCTACGGAGATCCGCTTGCCGACCCCTCGGTAGAAATGGGCCCGCTAATCAACCAGGCCGGGCTCGATAAGGTTGCCGAACGCGTGCGTACGGCAGTCAGCCAGGGTGCTACGGTCGTCTCTGGTGGCAAGGTCGCAGATATTCCCCGAGGCTTCCACTACGAGCCTACCGTGCTGGCCGGTTGCCGAGAGGATATGGCGATCATGCGTGAGGAAATTTTTGGTCCCGTCCTACCAATCCAGATCGTTGACAGCCTGGACGAAGCAATCGCCCTGGCAAACAACTCCGAATACGGCCTTACCTCATCCGTCTATACCCGCAGCCTGAGCAAAGCCATGCAAGCCTGCCGCGAAATTGATTTTGGCGAAACCTACATCAACCGAGAAAACTTCGAAGCCATGCAAGGCTTCCATGCGGGTGTACGCAAGTCAGGGGTTGGAGGGGCGGATGGAAAGCATGGGTTGTATGAATATACCCATACGCAGGTGGTATATATGGAGTGCTAATAAGATCGCCCACCTAAATGGGTGGGCATCTTTAATTTGAAGAACTTAATTTAATTTGTGTGTTAAAAAATTTTATTTATCAAGAGTTATAAGGTATACCGTGTGTCTACATACTTCTTGGATATCTCGGATAGGGGTCTGTATTTACCGCCAGATGTGCCTTCATACAGTCCTGTTTTAGCTACAGCGCTTTTTCTTCGAATAATTTATTAGATCGTTGCCTCTGTTTGATACTTTAATAATTAGGCAGAAACCTTGTAATGAGTTTGCCTAGTATTAAATATTAAGAGTCTGGTCAGAAGAGAGTTTCTCCTGTATGAGCCTTTAGTTGTGGTTCATTCAGCTCTTTTTTGGTTCCGAGCATAAGCGACTAGGTCTTTGGGATATACCATGTGGCTGATTTGGCTGTCATCTATGCCATAAAGATAGGCCACAGCGCCGGCTTCGAAAGCCCAGTAACCAAAATATGCACCTTCGGTTGAGGTCATACTAAGATGGGTATCATGCCACGTTGTACGTTTGAATGACGGATACCATTCTTTACAATACTGATTTAGAAGTTTTGAGGCCTCATCTTTAGTTTCGGCATACATTGCATGTATCAAGGTAGTGTAAGGCTTATCATGGTACCATTCATCAATTTCTGCACGATTGGGTAGTACACCTCCTACAAGCTCTTCATAAAGCGTATCTTCAGCTGCATATCCTGGATCAACAATTTTAGTAATACGCTCTAGGAGATCCTTGCGATTAAGTAATACAGCTATTCCGATCAGTTGGAGGCAGTCTTCATAATCTTCAAGCTGGTCAAGACCTAGAGGCGACATCCTGGGTTCATTTTCATAACGCCCGAGAGCTAGTTGATAGTTCTCGTAGGCAGAAATTACTTTTTCGAAAGAGTCTTCGATCTGCTGTATTGGCTGTCCAGCTGTATAATTAAGAATCCAGGCCATAAACTCATTTCGAGCTATTAGCATAGTTGCAACTGACTCGGCTTCTTCAGGCGTATCCGCTTGCGGCTTGGTGATTTTTAAGAATTCGACATCTTCTAAGTAATAATTTCTCATATTTCCGTAATATGGTGAGGTCAAGAAAATTTGTCGAGCTTGCATTTGCTACGGCTCCGCAAAGCTTAGTTGGGCTTCCATATCTTTTGGCTAATGCTATTTAGTACGGTCCTGACTCCATTTCATCTACAATTAGATGCGGTATTCATGTGACTTTTAGGAGCGTATTTTTAGTAGCAGACCTCACATGGCGTATTGGTAGGCTGCTCGAATGATCGAGAGGAGCATAAGGATTATGAATCTATCAAATTTTTATTTAAGCTATGAGAGAAGTAAATTTTGATGTAGATGGTTGGTTGTAATTTCGCCTATAGCTAATTTCATGTAAGTATTTAGATGCAAATTATTTTATCGTTTGTCGGTTAGAAATATTTAAATTGCCTGATTTTTGATCTTTAAGTTTTACATTAAGTTGGTGTTTTGATGTTTTTGATGTTTTTGATGTTAGAGATATGTCTTCTAATAAATTGGCCGCTAACCGCACTTATGAAGCGGTTAGCTTAAGCCTTTTGTAGGACAACTAGACGTAACTGGGTTTATATGTTCTAGGTATAGAGGCTAGTTGAGGTGTTTTGGACGGTAGGTTTTCATCGTGTTGTTGCCATCGGCTTATTAGGCTTAAAAGCATAGGATTGTTTATTTGAGATCCGTATACATTTTCAAGCGAAATAGGCTTTTGAGCTAGCTCCCTGATACGGCCTAAGGTACGGGGTAAGCGTCTCCTTTCGGCAGCGGCGAAGCTAATAGCCTGTTCGAATTGCTGCCTGCGTAGACTTAAGGAAACTTCTTGGTGTCGGTGTAGGGCGTCATATTTTTGCCAGGCTTGCTTTTCCCATAACTCTAAGTTTTTTTGATAACTATAGATTTCCTTTTCTAACCATTCTTGCTCGCGTTTGGTCAAGCTTTGACCTTCCTGCGCAGCGCTAGCTTTCCAGCGTAACAGCGTTGCATGACAAGCCGGAACATATCCAGCTACTGTAAAGTGTTGTGACATGGAAGCTAGCTGTGCAATGAATAGCGCTCTGTCAGGCATGTCATTTTTAATGTTGGCTGCATAATAAGTACACGCGGCTTCTTCAATTCCTGAACATTCCGGTTGCCAAAGTACTGAGGTGGTTTCCCCTCTGCCAATAGGGAGCGGTAGAAAGTGATGAAGTGTCCCGTGGTGCTGGTAATTATCACCTTTTAAATTGACAATGCCCGCCAAGAATGCTGCACCGCCTATTCCAGTTGCTCCTGTAATAAGTGCCGCTATTCCAGGGATAAATATTCGCTGGTCTGTGTCCATCCATGTTGCAGGTAAACTTGGAATAGGATCGTTATGGTTAACAAGCCGATGATGGATTAGTTCGGATGCACCTTCGACAAAATTTCTATCGCCAGCGCGAGGTGCGCCATATGTATACAGTAATACATCATAGCCTTGAGCATCACGGCGTAACCATTCGGCTACTAAAAGTGCAATGGCTCCACCTAGGCTATGGCCGTTTACGACGATCTTTTGTTCAGTATAAAAGTTCCGTAAATAGGGCGTTACAAAATTTTTTACAGCAAGAAAGGCCTCGTAAAACCCTCGATGTGCTTGCCCTACACCTTCTTTATAGGGAACTTGCTTCGCATCTATATCGCGTAATAAGTCAGGCGGGTTTTCTTGCGTCCCTCTTATACTAATCAGAACCATGCGGTCGTCATGAGTGATATATGCTTGGGTATTAGTGTCTATATCATTTAGGTTATGAAGTTCCCAGGGTTTTTTTTGTTCGTCTTGCTTTTTATAATATTCCGGATTGAAAGGGATTACTTCCAGTCTTTTGGAGTAAGGGACTTCTTCTAGAATAAGGTGGTAAGGGTTGACGTTTGAAAAGCGGCGGGGCTCTTCATTTAAAGCGCCAGTTTCTATGTGGGCCAATCTACTGTTCAAAACATAGCCAATAGTTCCAGGGACTGGGTAAATTGGCGGTGTTTCTTGGCCAGTACTGTATTTTTCTCCGAAATCTGCATAAGCCAGAGTGGTAAGTAATGAAAGTTGGTAAGCATCAAGTGCTGAAAAATCTGATGTTAGAGAAAGTAATGGTCGCCAAGCTGTTAAAGCTTTGATTTCCAATATATGATGTTTGTTGGGAGCAAGACCAATGCCGAATTTTTTACTATCCTTTTGATTTGAGTTAGATGCAAGATCAATCGAGGGGCGAGGTGCTAAAATTTTAGAGGCAGGCGGGAGATGACTGTTAACCTCTACTAAATCACGTACCTCTACTCGATAAAATTCAGCATTTTCCTTGGCTGCTACTTTCGGGTTTGGGCTTAACTGGTTGCTGTTTCGCCTCTGAGTCTGCTCTGCTACAGCCTGTAATTGTGTAATAGGAAGAGAAAAACTTTGACGATTTATTAAATCATCGTACCAAACGTCTATATTTCCTTTATATTTTTCAGAAAATCTAAGAATTGCGGGCCCACAATAAATGGGGTCAACTCTCGCATATCCTTTCTCGTCGAGAGTTCCTATGTGCTCGCTGCCTTGGCTATCTATTAAGGAGTAAGATAAGTTTGCATAAGGCTCGCCTTGGCCGAACTCATCAACTAATCTGAAACTAACCCAAGCCTTTTTTAATGGACAATTTTGGTCCGGGCTGGAAATTAATTTTGCAAATGATTCATCCATGTTATTATTCCGTGCAGTTTGGGTAGACCGTGCACTCCCGGCTATCCATGCGAAACTTTCTAAATGTAGGCGGGGTTTGGCATTGAGCGTATTTTGATGTTCTAATGCAAGGCTTCCAACCAGACTCTGTTCTTAACCAAGTACCCCGGAAGTAAGGGCGTTCTTCTTTAGAGTTTTGGAACTCAACATTAATGGTTTTTCCGTCGAGCTCATCGCGTCTTAGCGAGATGCCTACTCCGCCGCGCTTATCATAGTCGTCAGGCACTTGCCAGTTTTCGTCAGCTCCATGGCATGTAAGAACTTTGGCGAATACATCATTTTTGCCCATTAGTCGAAATAACCACATACATTTTCCCTTTAAATTCAGTTCTTTGCTGTTGGGAAAGTGAACCACGGTTTCAGGCAAACTTGTATAAACGCCTATTCGGCCTCCATCACGGCCAAATTCCCCGTCTTTAGAACCATATTTAGCAAATACAGTTAGATCCACATTGACTAACTTCATTTCGCACCCGGCCTCGTGATATGCCAGCGGTATCTGATGGATAAAATCTTGGGGTTTATCCTTGTATTCGACTTTATGCTGATCAATATGAGAGCGAGGAACATAACTACCCATCCCTACACTATAGAATGTGCATGCGGCTGGTTCACTCTGTTGGTAGTAGGCGGTAGTTTTGAATGAGTAATCTTCTGGGATTTTTCCTTTTAAATAAAAAAGTGCACTGCTGGGGTAACTGGCACCTTTGATGGCGCCTTCCTTTATGGAGTTTCCGACCCAAGAGCAAGCTGTAAGGGCCGCTAGGAATGAATATATGATAATTTTTTTCATTTTTCCTGAGGCCTAAAGAGACTCTGGCAGCGATTAAAATGTGCTAAGGGAGGCTCGTCTGGTAGGGGCTCCCATGCTGGGTGATTGAGTTGCTTTAGTCTGTTCTGCATAAGCAGAAAAAATACCTGATATGCATCTTTCCATTGGTAAATTCCAGCTTTAGCTAAACAATCTTTCAGCCACGTGCGTATATGTAATTGCTTGGCCAGCTCAGTTGTTTCGGCTGGTTGGTTTTCCCATAGCCACTGTTCCAAGTTTAAGATTTTAATTTCTTGCTTTATCTCGTCTGGTTCTGAGTAGAGCCAAGGGAAAGGCGGCTCTGGTAACTGAGAGAGGCTAGGGGTTGGATTGTTATATTCTTTCCATTTTTCCGCGTGCCAATATAAAACACTTTCAAAGGGTCCTAGAAGATAAGGAGCTTGTTCACGTTTCAAATAGGCGAGGCTTCTAGCTATTACGCGGGGGTCTTGAAAACGGTAAAGGGATATTTGCTCATCTTCATGTATTTCTATCCTGTCCTGTAAGTGTTTTTTTATAGCAGAGAATTCATGAAATTCTGTACAGGCTAACCAACCCCAGTCCCTTTCTGGATGTTGAATTAGACGTTGAATAGCTACGTTGCCCATGTCTTCAATTCTGATTAGCCAAGGTGCGATGGCAGAAAGCTCTTCATAAGACGTGCCCTGGTAAAGATTGGCGTATTCCTTGATGGCCCCTGAGCCGAATAGCTCCGGTATAGGGTTAGGTTCGGCTAATGAGTCAATAATTAAATAAAGCGATCGCTGCTTATTTGTTTGGGTTTGGATCCATGAGTAGACAGGGCTCATCTTGCTGAATGTCCTATATCACACACACCTTCACGACATGCCTCGCATATTGGGCAACGGCTTGCACCTAACTGCCGGGCCCTTATAGCCATTTGCAGCTGTACATTGGCTAGTGCTAGCTTGGGTAGTTTTCCCGCTTTATCACTATCCGCTGCCCATGGAACAAGCGGCCCCAGGATCTGAATGCCGGAGCCAACACCAGGGCTTCCGCCTGAGTTGATGTTTACCGCTGCCCCCATCAACGTAACGCCACTGGGGTCGAGCTTGATGAAGGCGCCGCCTGCCTTGGCGGTGAGTTCAAGCCCGGCTTCGATAACGACCTTGCTTCCGGCATACAGGTGGATCTCATTACCAGTCTCGATGTATTGCCCGTTACCCAGCTTGATGTGCTGATTCTGGCCCACTGTAAGGTGGTCATTGGCCTTGATCTCGGTTTTACGGTCCAGGTCTGTTGTGTGGTGCTCTTCGGCTTTGAATTCCGTGTAGCTGTTTGCCTCGATGCGGTCATGCCGCTCATGGCCGACGCGGATCTTTTGGTCGTGCTCGATGTTCTCGTCCCAGTCCCGCTGGGCATGGATATAAATCTGTTCCTGACCTTTCTTGTCTTCGATGCGCAGCTCGTTATAGCCGCCACCGCCTGGAGTGCTCAAGGTCTTGAAGACGGTACGCGTCTTGTTGGCGGGCAGGTCGTATGGGACTACGTTCTCCTTGTGATACAGGCAGCCGGTGATCAAGGGCTGGTCGGGGTCAGCCTCCAGGAAGGTGACCAGTACTTCCATTCCGATACGGGGAATGGCGATGCCACCGTAGCGGTCACCGGCCCAGTTACTGGCTACACGGAGCCAGCAACTGGTCTGCTCGTTAGCTTGGCCTTCGCGATCCCAATGAAACTGGACTTTTACACGGCCATACTCATCGCAATGGATTTCTTCGCCTTGGGGACCTGTCACGACTGCCGTTTGACTTCCCAAAACAGCAGGCTTTGGGTGCTCAAGAGCCGGGCGGTAGGGGACGTCCCATGGGGTAGCGGTAAAGCGGTTGCGGTAGCCCTGAGTGAAACCATCTTCTTTGGAGACGTCACTGGTGACGGACTCTTCCAACACCTGAGGCTGTCTTCCTTCATGGAAGACTTCCTGGATAAGCCAGAGGGCATTCCAGGACGTGCGTGGGTGGTTGCTCAACGGGAGAAAGTATCCGCTGACCAAGCCCGCGTCGCTTTGTCCCTCTGCGAGTTGTGAATCAGCCTGATGGCGCTCCAATGCGCGTTGGGCAAGGTGTTTGCCCCGGGTACGATCGGTAAAGCTGCCCGGATAGTCATAGTCCTCCAGATCAGGGGAGGACGGACCCTGGTAGGCTGCCTCCATCAACAGGCGTGGCTTCTCGAAGTTGTAATCGCGGCGTGTAACCCGACTGGTTCGCGTCGCCAGGCGCACACCGAAACGGCGAACGACTTCATGTTGAGCCGTTAAGCCGGAGTCTTGCTGATAAGGCACAGATGAGAGCTTGGGGAAGACCGTCTGATCGTCTCCAAAAACGAGCACATGACCGCTGCCGCTGTGTTGAAAGTGGTAACTCAGGCCTTCTTCTTCACAGAGACGCTGGATGAAATGTAGGTCGCTCTCATCGTATTGAACACAGTAGTCCCTCGGTGGATAGACCGTCTTGCCGAGCTGGAAGCGGTAGGCTCCTTCAAACAAGCCGTGTTCCTTGAGGATCGCTTCGATGATCTTGGGGACGGTAAGCTGCTGGAAAATGCGCTGATTAACGCGGTGCGCCAGGTAGGCCAGTTGAGGCACAAGGCTGACACGGTAGCGCGTCAGGCGCTTGCCTGAGTCGCCTTGAGCGGCGCGGTAGACCAGCCCGTGAACACCGCAGCCGCTAGGGCCAAAAGCAAGGTAGGCCGGCTTGTGCAGCAGGCTTTCCAGATCGAGATCAGGCTGTTCGCTGACAAGCTCGATATCGAAACGATACGTCAGATTGAGGGCTTCGTGACCTTCAAAGCTCAGGACCTGCAGGTCTGTCGACAGGCCTTCGAGCGAAAGGGTGATATGGCTTTCATTTGCGTCCAGCATCCTGCTGAGCCTTCTTTCCTTGAAGAACAGGGCGCGGAGAGTGCCGAACTAGACCATACATTACCGTGAACTGTGTCGCAATAATGGCTATAGGGCAATAAACCTGCCCGAATGGTTAGACCCATCCCTCCAGCCGCATTGTTGCGCGAACCAGACGTTGCTCTTCCTGTTCGATCTCTCGTAGATTGTCACGAATACTGTGGATATGGTCGAGCGCCGCGCGACGGGCCTGATCGGGCAAACGCTGGGTAACAGTCTGATAGAGGCGGGTGTGCTGGCGGTCGATCTGCCTGCGTTGCGGCGGGCGGTGATAGAGGTTGGCGATACAGGCAAACACCGATCCGAGCAGCAGATCATTCAACGACTGGAGGGTATGCACCAGGACGGGATTGTGTGACGCCTCGCTGATGGCGAGATGAAACGCATGGTCCAGTCGGGCATGGGTATCTGCGTCCAACGCTTCCGGGTTTTCACAAGCCTCGCACAGCGCCTGATAACGTCGGCCAATCAACACAAAGTCCGCCTCTGTACCGCGCAAGGCTGCCAACCGGGCGGCTTCTCCTTCGAGCAGGGCGCGCACTTCGAGCAGATCGAAGAGCGTACGGGGTTGACTGCCAAACAGGTGCAGCAGTGGGCTGGTGTCATTCGAGGCGCTAAGGCGAGCTACAAAGGAGCCGCGGCCCTGGCTGGTTTCAATGATGCCCCTTGCTCTCAGCACACCGAGTCCTTCACGCAGGGCCGCCCGCGAAACCCCCAGCTTGTCGCACAGGCGACGCTCGGAGGGCAGGGCTTGCCCGACCTTTAATACGCCATCGACGATCAACCGTTCGATTTGCTCGCTTACAGCATCGGCAACCTGTCTTCGCTTGGTGACTTCAAGAGTGCTCATGGCTCTGGTCTGACCAGTTGGTAAAGACTTAGTGGGCATGAGTGTCTGGTCTTTCGTCAAGGTGCATGGCGCCTGTGGGCCTAAGACTTTCGGCTAAGACTGAGTATTGAAAAACTGGTCTGACCAGCTTTTAGTGGCATAGACGTCTTGGCAAACGGGGAGTAAAAGAAAAGCACGTAGCCTTGAAAGGCCCAGGCCCTCCGGCACAAAAACAACAAGATCGGTACTCTGGCAATGAATATCCTGTATGACGAACGCGTCGATGGCGTACTGCCCAAGGTCGACAAGGCTAGTCTGATTAAGGCATTGGAGGCCGCGTTGCCCGGCGTTCAGCTCCTCCACGCACGCGAAGACCTGAAACCCTACGAGTGTGATGGCTTGTCGGCATACCGCACGACGCCCATGGCCGTCGTGCTCCCGAATACCATTGAGCAGGTGCAGACCTTAATGCGGCTCTGCCATGAGCGTAACGTCCCAGTCGTTGCGCGGGGAGCAGGGACGGGGCTTTCCGGTGGTGCTCTGCCGCTGGAGCAGGGCGTGCTGCTGGTCATGGCGAAATTCAATCGGATCCTTGAAGTTGACCCGGATGCGCGCCGTGCACGGGTTCAGCCCGGCGTGCGTAACCTGGCGATTTCCCAGGCAGCCAATCCTTACGGGCTGTATTACGCCCCGGACCCGTCCTCCCAGATCGCCTGTTCCATTGGCGGCAATGTGGCTGAGAACGCAGGGGGCGTGCACTGCCTGAAGTATGGACTTACGGTGCATAACATCCTGAAGGTCGACATTGTGACCATTGAGGGAGAGCGTCTGACCCTGGGTAGTGAGGCGCTGGACACGCCCGGGTTTGATCTGCTGGCCTTGTTCACGGGTTCGGAGGGGCTTCTAGGCGTGGTGGTGGAGGTGACCGTCAAGCTTCTGCCCAAGCCACAAACGGCCAAGGTGTTGATGGCCAGCTTCGACAGTATTGAAAAAGCCGGTCGAGCAGTCGGCGATATTATCGCTGCAGGCATCATTCCTGGCGGTCTGGAAATGATGGATAACCTCTCCATTCGGGCGGCGGAAGATTTCATCCATGCAGGCTATCCGGTGGACGCCGAGGCTATCCTCCTGTGTGAGCTGGATGGGGTGGAGTCTGACGTTCATGCTGACTGCGATTGCGTTCGTGATGTCCTGGCGCGGGCCGGAGCCACCGAGATTCGGCTGGCCCGGGACGAGGCCGAGCGGCAGAAATTCTGGGCAGGCCGCAAAAACGCATTCCCGGCAGTAGGCCGGATTTCTCCCGATTACTACTGCATGGACGGCACCATTCCCCGCCGTGCATTGCCGGGCGTTCTCAAGGGAATTGCGGATCTGTCCGAGCACTACGGCCTGCGGGTTGCCAATGTCTTCCATGCCGGGGACGGCAACATGCATCCGCTGATCCTGTTTGATGCCAATCAGCCGGGCGAACTTGAGCGCGCAGAAGAGCTGGGCGGCAAGATCCTCGACCTGTGTGTGGAGGTAGGTGGCAGCATCACCGGTGAGCACGGCGTAGGGCGAGAAAAGATCAACTCCATGTGTACGCAGTTCAAGCCTGATGAATTGACGTTATTTCACGCCGTCAAGAAAGCCTTTGATGAGAAGGGATTGCTCAACCCGGGCAAGAACGTGCCGACGCTGCACCGCTGCGCTGAGTTTGGCGGCATGCATGTACATCACGGCAAGCTGCCTTTTCCTGAACTGGAGCGCTTCTGATGGACGCCATGACTGCTTCCCATGATGCTTCTCAGACGCTTCAGGACGAAGTGCTGCAGGCTATTGAACAACGTCAGCCGCTGCGCATCCGGGGCGGCGACAGCAAGCGTCACCTGGGCCGACCGGTAGACGGTATGGAAATCGATGTGCGCGCCCACCGAGGCATCGTTACCTATGATCCCACTGAGCTTGTAGTAACGGTACGGGCGGGCACTCCACTGGCTGAGTTGGAGGCTGCGCTGGAAGCCAACGGCCAGATGCTGCCCTGCGAGCCGCCGCATTTCGGACCGGGCGCGACGGTAGGCGGCATGATTGCGACGGGCTTTTCCGGCCCGCGTCGGCCTTGGGTAGGCTCGGTACGGGATTTCGTTCTGGGGACCCGGGTCATCACAGGCGAGGGCAAGCACCTGCGCTTTGGCGGTGAAGTCATGAAGAACGTGGCGGGCTATGACCTGTCTCGTCTGCTGGCCGGGAGTTTTGGTTGTCTGGGGCTGATCACCGAGGTGTCTCTCAAGGTTCTGCCCAAGCCGCGGACGTGTACCCGTCTAAGGTTAGAGCTGGATGCCCCGCGCGCGCTAAGCAAGCTGGCCGAGTGGGAGCGCCAGGCCATTCCGCTGGCAGGGGCCTGCCATGATGGCCGCGCATTACATATTCGTCTGGAGGGCGGTGAGGGTTCTGTCGCGGCCGCTCGGGATCGCATTGGAGGTGAAGACCTGTCCGTTGCGTACTGGACGGATCTGCGCGAGCACCGACTGGAATTTTTCGCTGATCCACGTCCACTGTGGCGCCTGTCGCTACCCAATCACATCCCCGTATTGGAGCTGCCCGGCTCGGTCCTGATGGATTGGGGCGGTGCCCAGCGGTGGCTGAAAAGCGATATGGATACCGCCACGCTCAGGCCTCTTGTCGAGCAGGTCGGGGGGCATGCCACCTGTTTCACGCCTGATATCACGCGCGAGCCATTCCACCCACTGGCACCTGCGCTTCTCAAATATCAGCGTCAGCTCAAGCAGCAAATGGACCCGCATGGGCTGTTCAATCCTGGTCGACTGTATGCGGAGCTGTAATGCAAACAATACTAAGTGAAGAAGCACGTCGCCTACCGCAGGCAGCGGAGGCCGAACGCGTACTGCGTAGCTGCGTACACTGCGGCTTCTGCAACGCGACCTGCCCGACCTATCAACTGTTGGGCGATGAGCTGGATGGCCCTCGCGGGCGTATCTACCTGATCAAGCAGATGCTGGAAGGCGGACCCGTAACAACGAAAACACAACTGCACCTGGACCGCTGCCTGACCTGTCGCAACTGTGAGACGACCTGTCCGTCCGGCGTGACTTACCACAATCTGCTGGATATCGGTCGTGCCGAGCTGGAGCGCCGCGTGCCTCGCCCCATGAGTGAGCGCCTCCTGCGGGCCGGCTTGCGCGCCGTGCTACCGCGTCCTGCGTTATTCAAGACGCTGGCGGGTGTAGGGCAAACACTGCGCCCACTCTTACCGGATGCGCTAAAGAGCAAGCTTCCTGCCGATCCGCTTCCCGCGGGAGAGCGTCCGGCGGTACGTCATGAGCGACACGTGTTGATGCTGGAGGGCTGTGTTCAACCAGGACTATCGCCCAACACCAACGCTGCAACGGCGCGGGTGCTGGATCGCTTGGGGATTAGCGTGGTCGATGCGCCGCGAGCAGGATGCTGCGGCGCCGTTGAGTTTCACCTTAATGCCCAGCATGACGGCCTTGACCGTGCCCGCCGCAATATCGATGCCTGGTGGCCTGCCGTGGAAGCAGGCGCAGAGGCAATCGTGCAGACGGCCAGCGGTTGCGGCGCATTCGTCAAGGATTACGGTCATCTGCTGAAGGATGATCCCGCCTATGCCGCCAAGGCCCGCCGGGTATCCGAGCTGGCAAAGGATATCGTCGAGGTGGTTCGTGCCGAGCCGCTGGAGCGGCTGGTGGTGAGTGCGGATCACCGGTTGGCCTTTCATTGCCCCTGTACCCTGCAACATGCCCAGAAGCTGGGCGGCGCTGTAGAAGAGGTCTTGCAGCGTCTGGGCTATACGCTGGCGACGGTGCCAGACGCCCATCTGTGCTGCGGCTCTGCCGGCACCTATTCGCTCACTCAGCCGGAGCTGTCTCGTCAGCTGCGAGACAACAAGCTCGCCGCGCTCGAGAGTGGGCAGCCCGATCTGATCGTTACCGCCAATATCGGTTGCCAGACCCATCTGGGCGGTGTTAGTCGTACACCGGTCCGACATTGGATCGAGATTGTCGATGCCGCTCTGAATTCCGAACCCTACCATCCTCACGTGGAGAATCTGCATGCAAAGCAAAGCCGTCCTGACCGTCACTGAAGTGAATCGCATCCTGGAGGCCGCACGCGCCGAGGCCGAGCGCAACCAGTGGGCCGTCTCCATTGCGGTAGTGGACGATGGCGGACATCCGCTGGCGCTGCTCAGGCTCGACAATGCCGCGCCAACCAGCGGCTACATCTCTACGGAAAAAGCCCGGACCGCAGCCCTAGGGCGCCGTGAGTCCAAAGGGTTTGAAGACATGATCAACGGCGGACGCACTGCCTTTCTGTCCGCGCCGGTGTTGGCTGGCATGCTGGAGGGTGGTGTACCGGTCATGGTCGAGGGACAGGTCGTCGGCGCGGTAGGCGTTTCAGGCGTCAAAGCCGATCAGGATGCACAGGTGGCCAAAGCGGGTGCTGCGGCTGTTTTGGGTTGAACCGATAAGAAGAACACAGGGATTACGACATGACTCAACGCACTTCTTGCCATCGCTTACAGGTAGCCACCTCCTTGCATCGCTTTGTCGAGGAGCAAGTGTTGCCCGGTACGGGAATCGATAGCGCTGCTTTCTGGCAGGGCTTCGATGCTCTGGTGCATGACCTGGCACCGCGTAACCAGGCACTGCTGGCCGAGCGTGATCAGATCCAGGCAAAGCTGGATGACTGGCATCGTGCCAATCCTGGCCCGATCAAGGACATGGCGACCTACCGCCGCTTTCTGGAGTCCATTGGCTACCTGCTGCCGCAGCCGGAGAAGGTCCAGGCGACCACAGCCAATGTCGATACTGAAATCGCGCAGCAGGCTGGTCCGCAGCTGGTTGTACCGGTGCTCAATGCGCGTTATGCCCTAAACGCTGCGAATGCGCGCTGGGGCTCGCTTTACGATGCACTCTACGGCACCGATGCTATTCCAGAAGACGAAGGCGCCGAGAAAGCCAAGGGCTACAACCCCGCTCGCGGAGCCAAGGTTATCGCTTACGCCCGCGACTTCCTGGACCGGACCGTTCCGCTGGCCAAAGGCTCCCATAAAGAGGCGACGTGCTACCGGGTCGACGGCGGCCGTCTCGTGGTAGACATGAAGAATGGGGCCTGCGAGCTGGCCGATCCGTCAGCCTTTGTCGGCTATCAGGGCGATGCATCCGAACCATCGGCCATTCTGCTCAAGCACAACGGTCTGCATTTTGAAGTTCAGATCGATCGTCACTCCCAGATCGGCCAAACCGACTGTGCTGGTGTGAAGGACATCCTGATGGAATCGGCCGTCAGCACCATCATGGATCTGGAGGACTCAATTACTGCTGTGGATGCACAGGACAAGGTCCTGGCTTACCGTAACTGGCTGGGCCTGATGAAAGGTGATCTGGCCGAAGAGGTGACCAAGGGTGACAAGCGCTTCACGCGTACGCTCAACCCGGACCGTGAGTATACGGCGGCCAATGGTGAGAGCCTGTCGCTGCATGGCCGCTCGCTTCTGTTCGTACGTAACGTCGGCCACCTGATGACCAACCCGGCCATTCTGTATGCCGATGGTCAGGAGATTCCTGAAGGCATCATGGATGCGGTGATGACCGTGACCATCGCCCTGCATGATCTGGCGCGCCGTGGCAATTCCCGTACCGGCTCCATTTATATCGTGAAGCCAAAGATGCACGGACCAAAGGAAGTGGCTTTTGCGGCTGAATTGTTTGGACGGGTCGAGTCCATGCTGGGACTGCCTGCCGACACGATCAAGATGGGTATCATGGATGAGGAGCGCCGTACCAGCGTCAACCTCAAGGTCTGTATTGCCGAGGCGGCTTCCCGCGTGGCCTTTATCAATACCGGTTTCCTGGATCGCACCGGTGACGAGATGCACACCAGCATGGAAGCGGGCGCGATGTTGCGCAAGGGCGACATGAAAGGAAGCAAGTGGATCGCCGCCTACGAGCGCAACAACGTCTTGGTTGGTTTGTCCTGCGGGCTGCGTGGCCGCGCCCAAATCGGTAAGGGCATGTGGGCCATGCCTGACCTCATGGCCGCCATGCTGGAGCAAAAGATTGGTCATCCCAAAGCTGGCGCCAATACCGCCTGGGTGCCATCGCCTACGGCTGCGACCCTGCATGCGCTGCACTACCATCAGGTCGATGTGCAGGCGATCCAGCAGGAGCTGGAGCAGGTCGATGTCAATGCCGCCCGTGACAGCATCCTGAACGATTTGCTGACCATTCCAGTTGTCGAGTCTGCCAACTGGTCGGCCGAGGAGATTCAGCAGGAACTGGACAACAACGCCCAGGGCATTCTGGGTTATGTCGTGCGCTGGGTAGACCAGGGCGTCGGCTGTTCCAAGGTGCCGGATATCCATAACGTCGGCCTGATGGAAGACCGCGCCACACTGCGTATCTCCAGCCAGCATATTGCCAACTGGTTGCGCCATGGCGTAACCAATCAGGCACAGGTGATCGAAACGTTGCAGCGGATGGCCCGTATCGTGGATGAGCAAAACGCAGGTGACTCCCTGTATCGCCCCATGGCGCCCAACTTCGAAACTTCCTATGCCTTCCGGGCCGCCCGGGACTTGGTTCTAAAGGGACGCGAACAGCCTAACGGTTACACCGAGCCGCTGCTTCACGAGTGGCGATTGAAAGCCAAGGCAGGCTTGTAAAAGCCTTGAAAAGGGACGCTAACAGCGTCCCTTTTTCGTTGGCTCAAACAAGGATCGGGTGGGTGACCGAAGCTGACTGTCTGGTCGCATCATGAACCTATGGCCCTTTTGGCGTGTTCGCTACACTCAGGGAATACTCACAAAAAAGCGCCGGATACCCTGCGCCTCTGCTGGAGGATTGCCCCATGGCTGACTACCAAGCTCCCCTACGTGATATCCGTTTCCTGCTCAACGATGTGTTCAGGGTGCAGGAGGCGTGGCAGCAGTTACCTGAGCTGGCGGAACGGGTCGATACCGAGACGGCCGACGCCATTCTGGAAGAAGCGGCCAAGGTGGCTGCCCGCACTCTGTCTCCACTTAACCGTAATGCGGATGAAGAGGGCTGCCGTTGGGATGGGGGCAAGGTGATTACGCCAAAAGGCTTCCGGGAGGCGTATACCGTCTATGCCGAAGGCGGTTGGGTAGGCGTAGGCGGTGATCCCGAGTACGGCGGTATGGGTATGCCCAAGGTGATTTCTGCTCAGGTCGAGGAAATGGTCCATGCGGCCAATCTATCCTTTGGCCTGTACCCCATGCTCACAGCGGGCGGTTGCCTGGCCATCCATGCCCATGCCAGCGAAGAGCTGAAAGCGCGGTACCTGCCCAACCTCTATTCCGGTGTATGGGCAGGCTCCATGTGCCTGACCGAGCCCCATGCCGGCACAGACCTGGGCATCATCCGCACCCGTGCCGAACCGCAGGCGGATGGCAGTTATGCCATTACCGGTACGAAGATCTTTATTACAGCCGGTGAGCATGACCTGACGGAAAACATCATCCACCTGGTGCTCGCGAAGCTTCCGGACGCACCTGCCGGCTCCAGAGGCATTTCACTTTTCCTCGTTCCAAAGGTCCTAGTCAATGAGGACGGCAGCCTTGGCGAGCGCAATACCCTGGCGTGCGGCTCCATCGAGCACAAGATGGGTATTCATGGCTCCAGTACCTGCGTGATGAACTTTGATGGCGCCAAGGGTTATCTGGTCGGTGAGCTCAATAAAGGGCTGGCTGCCATGTTCACCATGATGAATTACGAACGCCTGGGTGTAGGTATTCAAGGGCTGGGAGCAGGGGAGCGTTCCTATCAGAGTGCCGTTGAGTACGCCCGTGAGCGCCTGCAAAGCCGCGCGGCAACCGGCCCTTCTGCGCCTGAAAAGGCGGCTGACCCTATCATCGTTCATCCTGACGTACGTCGCATGCTGTTGACCATGAAGGCCTTGAACGAGGGCGGTCGTGCATTTTCCACCTATGTTGCGATGCAGCTCGATATCGCCAAGTTCAGTAACGATGCTCAGGTGCGCTCACGTGCCGAAGGCATGGTGGCGCTATTGACTCCTGTAGCCAAGGCTTTCCTGACAGATCTGGGGCTCGAGATTTGCGTGCATGGCCAGCAGATCTTTGGTGGGCATGGGTACATTCGTGAATGGGGACAGGAGCAGCTGGTACGAGACGTTCGTATTACCCAGATATACGAGGGCACCAACGGTATCCAGGCGCTGGATCTGATGGGGCGCAAGGTCGTAGGGTCGGCGGGAAGCCTGTATCGGCCTTTCTCGGAAGAGATCAGAGCCTATATCGAAATACTGAATGGCACGTCGTCCGAGTTTGCCGAACCGCTGCGAGCAGCGCTGGATAACCTGGACGCCCTGACCGAGTGGGTCATGAACGAGGCCAAAACCAATCCGAACGAGATAGGTGCAGCATCGGTGGAGTACCTGCATGTGTTGGGTTATACCGCCTATGCCTACCTGTGGGCGCGCATGGCTGAAGCCGCATTGCAAAACGATCATGCCGAGCTGTGCAGTAGCAAGCTCGCAACGGCACGGTTCTACTTTGCCCGACTGCTACCTCGCATTCATTCGTTGACGGCTTCGGTAAAGGCAGGCAGCGGTGTGTTGTATGAGCTGGAGGCTGAGCAATTCTGATGTAAGCAAATACTTACAGAATGTTGCATGACTTGGCTCTATTAACCCTACATTTATAGGGAATATCATTCAGCTATCGAGTTCAGCGCAGGAAGCGCCCCAGTTAAAACAGGGAGTTAGAGGACTGCACCAGGACGGTGCCCGATACGGAAATCCTCCATAGTCTGCAAAGCCCCGCTACAGCGGGGTTTTTTCTGCCTGGCATTCGAGGAACCGACTCCCGTGCAATAGGTCCTATAGCTGTTTCGACGGCCTGTTACGAGGAGCTTGCAAATGGACCTGATCAGAATCATCTGCGCCATCATCCTTCCGCCCCTAGGCGTTTTCCTCCAGGTTGGTCTCGGAGGCGCTTTCTGGTTGAACATCCTGCTGACCATTTTGGGCTATATTCCAGGCATTATTCATGCTGTCTGGATCATCGCTCGGCGCTAGTCCAGGCAATGGATAATTCGGCCCGCGATTGAATTAATTTAACGCGGGCCGCTTCGCTTTTCGTTTTTTCGTGCATGCTTGCCGTACTGCGGCTGCCTTGCAGCAGGTGGCCGCTTTTTCATTCATGACTGATATTGAGTAACGCATGAATCGTGAGTCGCCTGTCGATCAGCAAAGCTTTCGTCGAATCCTGAGCCGCAACCTGACCCTGCCTCTAGGGATCGGCTTTCTTACCTCAGCGTTCTTCGTTGCTATCGTTTATTACCTTCTCTCCGTCAACCAATGGATCGAGCATACCGACCGGGTCATCAGCAGCGGTAACAATATATTCAGGCTGGTGGTGGACCTGGAAACAGGGATGCGTGGGTATCTGTTGAGTGATGATCCCACATTCCTTGAGCCCTACCAGCGCGCATTGCCTACCGTGCAAGCCCAGCTGGATGAGCTGAAGATTCAGGTTTCGGACAATGAGGTTCAGCTCCGGCGGCTTGAACGGATCGAGAGCCTGCACCGTTCCTGGCGCGAATATGCGGCACGCATGATTGCGCTGAACCAACAGAACGGCGACTTCATGAAGCATGTGCGTGATGGGGAAGGCAAAGACATGATCGATGCCATTCGCCGTGACTTCAACGATTT
This sequence comes from Pseudomonas sp. JZ114, assembly GCF_051027705.1. Classification (NCBI taxonomy): domain Bacteria; kingdom Pseudomonadati; phylum Pseudomonadota; class Gammaproteobacteria; order Pseudomonadales; family Pseudomonadaceae; genus Pseudomonas; species Pseudomonas sp. JZ114. The sequence continues at coordinate 3,768,138 of NZ_CP069256.1, read as the reverse complement.
CATTGCCCTGGAACAGCAACAACGGGCCGAGCGTAGTGCAACGGCCAGCCAGGCCACGATTATCATCGTGGCCTCGTTCCTGAGTGTCAGCCTCTTGCTGAGCGGCCTGCTGGCCTTCCTGGGGCGCCGTGAATTGACGCGCTTGTCCAATACCTACACCACCGCGCTGGATCAGCAGCTTGATCATACCGAGCAAATGCAACGGCAGGCTTGGTACCGTGCCGGACAGATGCAGCTCTCCGAACAGGTAATTGGCCAGCAGACACTGCCTTTGCTAGGGCAAAGCATCCTACAATTCCTGGCCCGTTATCTGGGCGCTTCTGCGGGAGCGATCTATATCGTCCAGGACGATAACCGCAAGCTGGAACGCGTAGCTGAATATGCGTTGAGCGAAGAGAACCTTTCCACGAGACGCACGCTGGCCCTGGGTGAAAGCCTGGTGGGACAGGCGGCTCTGGAGTCGCGCATCGTTGAGCTGAAGGATCTGCCACGTGATTATCTGAAGGTCAGCTCGGCCGTCGGCGAGACCACTGCCGCAGCGGCCCTCATCGTACCGATTGAAAGCGATGGTATGGTCAATGGCGTGGTGGAGCTAGGCTTTACTCGCAGTCTGGAGGCGCGGGATACCGAGTTGCTCAAGCTTGTCTCCTCAGCGATTGGTTCTTCCATCGAAGCCGGCAAGTATCGCCAGCGTCTGCAAAAGCTGTTGGCCGAGACCCAGCAGCTCAACGAAGAATTGCAGGTACAGCAGGAAGAACTCCGCACAGCCAACGAAGAACTCGAAGAGCAGTCCCGTGCGCTCAAGGAGTCTCAGGCGCACCTCGAGCAGCAGCAGGCCGAGCTTGAGCAGACCAATGAGCAGCTCTCCGAGCAGACCCATGAGCTGCAACAGCAGCGCGACATGCTCGACGAGCGCAACAACCTGCTCAACGCAGCGCAGACTGAACTGGAAGAGCGGGCTCGCGAGCTTGAGCGTGCTAGCCAGTACAAGTCCGAATTCCTGGCCAACATGTCCCATGAACTACGGACACCGCTCAACAGCTCGCTTATCCTGGCCAAATTGTTGGCCGATAACACGGATGCGAACCTTACTGCCGAGCAGGTCCGTTTTGCAGAGTCCATCTATTCTGCTGGCAATGACCTGCTCAACCTGATCAACGATATCCTCGACATTTCCAAGGTCGAGGCAGGCATGCTGGAAATCAGGCCTGAGCAGGTGTCCGTCAAGCGTGTTGTCGACACCCTGAAAAACTCGTTCAATCCCGTGGCTGATAGCCGTGAGCTGTCTTTCACGGTGGATCTTGCCGACGATCTGCCTGGCTTTGTGTATTCGGATCGGCAGCGTATCGAACAAATTCTCAAAAACCTGCTTTCCAATGCATTCAAGTTCACCGAGCGAGGCGGCGTTACGCTCAAGGTGACGCTCGACCAGAACCAGGTCGCGTTCGCGGTCACCGACTCGGGCATTGGGATTGCGCCAGATCAGCAGGAAGTCATCTTTGAAGCCTTCCGTCAGGCCGATGGCGCAACGACCCGTCGTTACGGCGGTACCGGTCTGGGACTTTCCATTTCCCGCGACCTGGCCAAGCTGCTGGGGGGCTCCATTGAAGTACAGAGCGTTCCGCAGCAGGGCAGTACCTTCACCTTGCGCCTACCCCTGCAATATGAGCAGCCACTCATTGCCGACGCACCTGCTTCCCGTGTTCAGGCCGCTCCTGCGCCACGTCCTACCAACGAGGCGCCAGCTCCAGTCGCGGTTGCTGCATCCGTTGCTGCCGCGCCGTCATCGGTGCCAGTAGTGACGGCTGACGAAATAAGCCCGGCCCGCCCGAGACCGTTCCCGGACGACCGTGAAAGCTTCCCCTTCCCGGATCGTAAGGTACTGGTGATTGAAGACGAGCCGCAATTCGCGCGTATCCTTTACGATCTGGCCCATGAGCTGAAGTACAGCTGCCTGGTGGCGCACGGGGCTGATGAAGGTTTTGATGTCGCAACCGAGTTCACGCCGGATGCCATCCTGTTGGACATGCGCCTGCCCGACCATTCAGGCCTTACCGTACTTGAGCGGCTCAAGGAAAACCCCCATACACGGCATATTCCGGTGCATGTGGTGTCGGTTGAGGATCGGGTCGAGGCAGCTATGCACATGGGGGCCGTTGGCTATGCCATGAAGCCCACCACCCGTGATGAACTCAAGACTGTCTTCAGTCGACTCGAAGCCAAGTTTTCGCAGAAGATGAAGCGCATTCTCCTGGTCGAAGACGATGCGCTGCAGCGCGACAGCATCACCAAGCTCATCGGTGATTCGGATGTGGAAATTACCGCGGTAGAGCTTGGCCAAGAAGCGCTTGAGCTGCTGCGCAACAATATCTATGACTGCATGGTAATCGACCTCAAGCTGCCCGATATGGAAGGCAACGAGCTGCTTGAGCGCATGGCCAATGAGGAAATCTGCTCCTTCCCGCCGGTCATTGTCTATACCGGGCGCAGTCTGACCCGTGACGAAGAAGCGAACCTGATGAAGTACTCGCGTTCGATCATCATCAAGGGAGCCCGTTCGCCCGAGCGTCTGCTGGATGAGGTCACACTCTTCCTGCACAAGATCGAAGCCGACATGCCGCCTGAGCGCCAGAAAATGCTCAAGACTGCCCGCAGCCGCGACAAGGCATTCGAAGGTCGTAAGCTCCTGTTGGTAGATGACGACGTACGCAATATCTTCGCCCTGACCAGTGCGCTCGAGCAGAAGGGAGCAATCGTCGAAATCGCCCGCAATGGTCTTGAGGCGGTGGAGAAGGTACAAACGATCGAAGGTATCGATCTTGTACTCATGGACATCATGATGCCAATGATGGACGGCTATCAGGCCATGCAGGAAATTCGCAAGATTCCTTACCTGCAAAAACTGCCCATTATTGCCATTACTGCCAAGGCCATGAAGGACGACCAGGAGCGTTGTCTGCGTGCCGGGGCCAATGACTATCTGGCCAAGCCTGTCGATCTGAACCGGCTGTTTTCATTAATCAGGGTATGGATGCCGTCACTGGAGAAGCTGTAACCATGTGTCCCGACCGTACCCTGGATATTGAGCTGCGCTTGCTCATCGAGGGTATCTATTTCAAATACAGCTACGACTTTCGGGACTATTCCGGCGCTTCGCTCAAGCGCCGGGTGCTCCATGCGCTGTCGAAGTTTGAATGCGAAACCATTTCAGAGCTGCAGGCTCGCGTGCTGCATGATCCGCAGCTGTTCAGCGAGCTGCTCCAGTTCCTGACGATTCCGGTCAGCGAGATGTTTCGTGACCCCACCTATTATCTGGCAATTCGAGAGCACGTGGTCCCCGTGCTCAAGACCTATCCATCGCTCAAAATCTGGATTGCTGGTTGCAGTACGGGGGAAGAAGTCTATTCCATGGCCATCCTCTTCAAGGAAGAGGGGCTGCTGGACCGTACGTTGATTTACGCCACCGATATCAATCCACAATCGCTGGATCGTGCCCGGCAGGGCGTCTTTCCGCTGGAGCGGGTGCGTAAATACACACAAAGCTATCAGCTGGCCGGCGGCAAGAATTCCTTTTCCGACTATTACACAGCCGCCTACGATGGGGCGCTGTTTGATAAGTCACTGATGGCCAATGTCACCTTTGCCGACCATAGCCTGGCTACGGACATGGTGTTTTCTGAGACGCACTTTATCTCCTGCCGAAATGTTCTGATCTATTTCAACAAAGGCTTACAGAATCGCGCGTTCGGTTTGTTTCATGAGTCGCTGTGCCACCGGGGCTTTCTCGGACTCGGCAGCAAGGAGTCGCTCGATTTCTCTGCCTATGCGGGTCATTTCGAACCGGTCGTCAAAAAAGAACGACTTTTCAGGCGGTTATAATCGTCATGAAACAAGGGCCGGATACCCTCTTTTCGCTGCCGCAGCGGCAAATTGAAGCAATTGTTGTAGGCGCTTCCGCGGGTGGGCTACAAGCACTTAGTGTACTATTGGTCGGCTTGGTCGAAACTTTTCGCCTGCCTATCGTCGTGGTAGTACACATGCCCGAGGACAAGGACAGTAAACTAGCGGAAATTTTCCGACTGCGTCTGGAGATAGACGTCAAGGAAGCAGATGAAAAGGAACCGCTGCACCCTGGCACACTGTACTTTGCGCCGCCTGGGTACCATCTGCTGATCGAACAGGACAAAACGCTCTCCCTGAGCCGGGAAGAGCGTGTGCACTTTTCGCGGCCTTCAATCGACGTATTGTTCGAAAGTGCTGCAGACGTATTTGGCGAGCACCTTTGTGGTGTTCTACTGACCGGAGCCAATGAGGACGGCGCGGCAGGCTTGAGAGCGATCCACCGTGCCGGTGGGTTGACCGTTGTTCAGGATCCGGCTGAAGCCTTCGTGCCTACGATGCCGGAAGCGGCTCTCAAGTTGTTTACTCCTGATTTCATTTTGCCTGTCAGAGACATTAATACATTGCTCGTCGAGCTGGAACAGAACAATGCTTAAAGAAGTGAATACAGCAAAGATTCTCATCGTTGACGATCTTCCAGAGAATCTTTTGGCACTTGAGGCGTTGTTGAAACACGAGGACCTCTCTGTATTCAAGGCAGGTTCTGCCGAGGCTGCGCTTGAGCTATTGCTCGTGCACGAATTTGCGCTTGCCATTCTGGACGTGCAGATGCCGGTCATGAACGGCTTCGAGCTTGCCGAAATGATGCGAAGTACCGAGAAGACCAAACATATTCCAATCGTCTTTGTCAGTGCTGCCGGTCATGACCGCAACTATGCCTTCAAAGGCTATGAGAGCGGAGCTGTAGACTTTCTTTACAAGCCGCTCGACATCCATGCGGTCAAGAGTAAGGTCAGCGTATTCGTGGACCTGTACCGGCACCGCAAGGGCATGCGGCGTCAGCTTGAGGCGCTTGAGCGTAGCCGTCAGGAGCAGGAGGTACTGCTGGCCGAGCTGCGCCAGACGCAAGTTGAATTGCAGCATGCGGTGCGGATGCGCGACGACTTCATGTCTATCGTTTCTCATGAGCTGAAGACCCCGCTCAATACCCTGATTCTTGAAGCCCAGCTGCGCAAAATCTACCTGGGCAAGAACAATATGGCAGCTTTTACGCCTGAAAAGCTGATGGAGATGGTCGAGCGGGACGAGCGTCAGGTACAAAAGCTGGTACGTCTGATTGATGACATGCTCGACGTATCCCGTATCCGGACGGGCAAGTTGTCTATCCGACCTTCCCGTTTCGATCTGGTGAAACTGGTTTCCAGTATCGTCGAAAATTTCATGCCGCAACTCAACGCGACTGGCTGTGACGTCACGGTAGAGCTTCCCGAATACATCGAAGGGGAGTGGGACGAATTCCGAATCGAGCAGGTTGTTGCCAATCTGCTTACCAATGCCATGCGCTACGGTGCAGGCAAGCCCGTTCATGTGAAACTGGATGTCAAGGACGGCTGTGCTGTACTTAGCGTACGGGACTTTGGTATCGGTATCTCGCCTGAGAATCAGGAGCGTATTTTCCGCCAGTTTGAGCGCGCTAGTGGAAGCGAAGGCGTTGCAGGGCTGGGCTTGGGGCTTTATATCGCCGATCAGATCGTCAAGGCGCACCGTGGCACGATAGGTGTCAGCAGCATCGAAGGACAGGGGGCTACGTTCAGCGTGACGCTTCCTCTCGGCGAGTCGACGGCGACTGAATCGGCCAAGCCGAGGTTGACCCTGGTAGAGACAGGTATGCATTCCGCGCAGGGCTCGGCCTCCGGATCGTCAGGTCTGAAGGCGTAAGGAGAGCAGAAATAAAAAAGGCTTACCGAGGTAAGCCTTTTTTATTGCGCGCTTGGCGCTGAGATATGGCAGGGGCGGCTGGATTCGAACCAACGCATGGCAGGATCAAAACCTGCTGCCTTACCGCTTGGCGACGCCCCTGTAATACTTTCGAATTTCTGGTGGGCCCGGAGAGACTCGAACTCTCGACCAAAGGATTATGAGTCCTCTGCTCTAACCGACTGAGCTACAGGCCCTACGAGAGGGGCGCATTATACCCATATAGAAGCAAATGGCAAAATAAAGCGCATAAAAAAACCGGAGCGTTTGCTCCGGTTTTTCATTTACTCGTCGAGGAACGAGCGAAGATGCTCGCTACGAGACGGATGACGCAGCTTACGCAAAGCCTTGGCTTCGATCTGACGAATACGCTCGCGTGTCACATCGAACTGCTTACCGACCTCTTCAAGCGTATGGTCAGTATTCATATCGATGCCGAAACGCATGCGCAGTACCTTGGCTTCACGAGCCGTCAGTCCTGCCAGTACATCGCGAGTCGCTTCCTTCAGGCTTTCGCTGGTCGCTACCTCGATCGGAGACTGCATGGTGGAGTCTTCGATGAAGTCACCCAGGTGCGAATCTTCATCATCACCAATCGGTGTTTCCATGGAGATTGGCTCTTTAGCGATCTTCAATACCTTGCGGATCTTGTCCTCAGGCATATCCATACGCTCACCCAGCTCTTCCGGCGTCGGCTCGCGACCCATTTCCTGCAACATCTGGCGGGAAATACGATTGAGCTTGTTGATCGTCTCGATCATGTGAACCGGAATACGGATGGTCCGTGCCTGGTCCGCAATGGAGCGGGTAATCGCCTGACGAATCCACCAGGTCGCATAGGTGGAGAACTTGTAGCCGCGGCGGTATTCGAACTTGTCTACCGCCTTCATCAGACCGATGTTGCCTTCTTGGATCAGATCAAGGAACTGCAAGCCACGGTTTGTGTACTTCTTGGCGATCGAAATCACGAGACGCAGGTTGGCCTCAACCATCTCTTTTTTCGCCCGACGAGCCTTGGCTTCGCCGATGGACATGTTGCGGTTGATCTCCTTGATCTCGGCAACTGTCAGATCAAGCTCCTTTTGCAGGGCAATCAGCTTTTCCTGGTTGCGCTGGATATCAGGACGCAGGCGCTCAATCGCTTCGGCATACTTGGGCTTGTTCTTGAGAACCTTGTCTACCCACTCAAGGTTGGTTTCGTTGCTCGGGAACGAACGCAGGAAATCAGCGCGGGGCATACGTGCATCACGTACACACAGCTGCATGATGGCGCGTTCCTGGGCACGAACACGATCCAGCGACTCGCGAACGCGGCCTACCAGTATCTCGTACTGCTTGGGTACCAGCTTGATCGGCATGAACAGCGTGGCCAGGGCCACTAGCTCTTCAATGGCCTGATCGCTGCTACGGCCATGCTTCTGGAGCGCCTTTTGGGTTTTCTCCAGTTGTTCGGCTACGGCTGCGAAGCGCTGACGAGCTTCTTCCGGGTCCGGACCGCTTTCGGTCTCTTCCTCGGAATCATCGCTCTCGCTTTCTTCTTCGTCGTCGCTCTGGGCTGCAGCGGCATCCTTGGCCTTGGGCACAGGAATGTCATCGCTTTCGCTCTCAGGCAGCGTGCCGTCATCGGGATCGATGTAGCCGCTGAGAACGTCAGACAGGCGACCGCCTTCGGACGTAACCCGATCATATTCGCTGAGAATGTATTCAACCGAGCCCGGGAAGTGAGCGATAGCGCTCATGACTTCACGGATACCTTCCTCGATACGCTTGGCGATTTCGATTTCGCCTTCACGGGTCAAGAGTTCAACGGTACCCATCTCACGCATGTACATGCGCACGGGGTCGGTGGTACGACCAACATCGCTTTCAACTGCTGCCAGTGCGGCGGCGGCTTCTTCAGCGGCGGCTTCATCGGTATCCGCTTCTGCGAGCAGTAGGGTATCCGCATCCGGAGCTGTTTCGAATACGTTGATCCCCATGTCGTTGATCATGCGGATGATGTCTTCCACCTGTTCTGGATCGGAGATATCCTCCGGCAGGTGATCGTTGACTTCCGAGTACGTCAGGTAACCCTGCTCGCGACCGCGGGCGATCAACTCTTTAAGACGAGATTGCTGTTGCGCTTTTCCGGACATAAACACCCTTCCACGAAGGCATAGGCGGGCAAAAATAAGCTGAGTATTATAGCCGATCAGGCGGCTTTCTTGCCAGAATCAGGTTGATGGCACAGCTGGGCGGCTAAGAAGCTCGCGCAGACGGTCCTTCTCTTCAATGCTGAGTTCGCTTTGGCGCGCCTTGCGGAGCAGCTGTTCAAGGCTGCGTTCACGCTGGCTTGCTGCAAGCCTAGTAATGGTGTCGAAAAACTGTTGTTCAAGGTTATCACCTGAAATCAACCACTCTTTTTCGGCTAAAACACGTAATAGTTTGCCTTGTTCAGTGCCGTGCCAGCGTGCCAGCAGCTGCAACGTGCTCTGTTCGGGCTTCTTCTGCAAGGCATCAACCAGGGCAACAAGAAGCTGTGCGTACTGGTCATTTTCTTCGGCAATGTTCTTTGCATCCTGAACCTGCAAGGCCAGCGAAGGGCGGTGTACCAGGCTGCGTAATGCGGCAAGCGTAGGCGGTTCAACCTTTACCGGCTCGCGTGGGGCACGCATGGCAGGGTCACCTTTGAAGCCGAACGACTTCTTGCCGCGGAACCCATTTTTCCCGCCATACGAGGGCTTGCCTGTGCGAGTGCTCGGGTAGGGCGCAGCAGGCGCAGGTGAGTCATAGCCGCTGTCGTAGTAGGCATCCTGCTCGTAGTAAGGCTCGTCCGTAGGCCGTGGTGTCGCGGCTGGTGCGCTGGCAAACTGATTGAGCGACTCGTTGTTGAGCCCGGTCAGCTCGGTCAGGCGCAGGCGCATTAGCGCTTTCAGGTTATTTCCCGGGACCTTTTCAATCAGCGGTATGGCCAGTGTCGCCAGGTGCGCCTTTCCCTCCAGAGTAGACGGGTCAGCCTCGGCTGCCAGTTGCTGGAAGAAATACTCGGCCAGTGGCAGCGCCTGCTGGACGAAACGTGCCTGAAACGCGTCCGGGCCCTCTGATCTGACGAGAGAATCTGGATCTTCGCCTTCGGGAAGAAAGAGAAAGCGGATCTTACGACCGTCCTGTAGGGTGGGGAGCGCTGATTCCAGCGCGCGCCATGCTGCGCTACGACCGGCCTTGTCGCCATCAAAGCAGAACAGAATTTGAGGCACCAGACGAAACAAGCGCTTGATGTGCTCCTCGCTGGTAGACGTACCCAGGGTGGCAACAGCATTTCGTATGCCTTGCTGCGCCAGGGCAATCACGTCCATATAGCCTTCCACGACAATGATCTCGTCAAGATCGCGGTTGGCTCTGCGAGCCTCGAACAGCCCGTACAGCTCCTGGCCCTTGTGGAAAACAGGCGTTTCCGGAGAGTTCAGGTACTTGGGTTTCTCATCGCCCAGTACCCGACCGCCAAACGCGATAACGCGCCCACGGCTGTCCTTGATCGGAAAAATGACCCGATCACGGAAGCGATCGTAGCGTTTGCCGTTTTCAGTATTTTCGATCAGCAGGCCGGCCTCGATCATGGCTTTTTGCTGAAGCTCGTCACCTGCCAGATGCTTGAGCAGATTGTCCCAGCCAGGCGGTGCGAATCCCAGGCCATAATCACGCGCGATCTCGCCGGTCAGGCCGCGTTTCTTCAGGTAATCCACCGCGGCTTTACGCTGGGGGTGACTCTTGAGCGACTGACGATAGAACGTGGCTGCGTCGGCCAGCAGCGCATACAGCGGAGAGTCCACCATCTGCCGCGGCTTGCGTGGGCCGCCACTGGTGCTTTCTTCCCGGGGAACGTCAAGACCGGCTTTTCTGGCCAGCTCTTCAACAGCTTCGGGAAACTCCAGATTGTCATGGTCCATGACAAAGCCGAGGGCATTTCCGCCTGCGCCGCAGCCGAAGCAGTAATAGAACTGCTTGTCTGGACTTACGCTGAACGAAGGGCTCTTTTCGTTATGAAAAGGACAGAGCGCACTAAAATTCTTGCCGGTTTTTTTTAGCTTGATGCGTGACCCTACCACTTCGACAATGTCGGTGCGGTTGAGCAGGTCGTCGATAAAGCTCTGGGGGATCAATCCGGCCATGGTGCATTCGGCTCAGGGAGGGCCATTAGCATACGCGATGAAAAACGGTTGTTTCCATGCGCAGGTCGCTTGGTTGAATTATAAATTCGACTATCGAAACTTGAGCATACTAACGCACGTTGCGAAAGGATGTTCAACAGGAATGCGCCAGGCATGGGACATGCTTGACAGGTGGTGCGGATTAGCAGATCACATACGTTCAGCCCGACCAGTGGTCGGGCGGAGCCGTTAGCCTTGCAGGCGTCTGATCAGTACAGACGCTCGCGGCGGCGCTGTTCGCGCTGCACTTTCTTGGCATGACGCTTAACAGCAGCAGCTGCCTTGCGCTTACGCTCGGAAGTAGGCTTCTCGTAGAACTCGCGGCTGCGAACTTCAGCCAGAACACCGGCTTTTTCGCAAGAGCGCTTGAAACGACGCAGGGCTACGTCGAAGGGTTCGTTTTCTTTGACTTTGACGGCGGGCATCCAGGTCGTACCTTCAATGTTTTACCGGGGGTTGATTCAACGCTTGAGGCCTTGGCCATGTAAAGCGTCGGTTTTTAAGGGTTGCGGATAGTAACGCTTCGCCGGGGTAAATGCAAAGCTTCCGGACGAAAGCACTGGTCTGAGCAAATGGGTGGGATTATCATGCCTTCCTTCATTCATCGTCAGGCCGAAGGCCATCTGCCCATGCGTGTTCTGGGACTCGAAACGTCCTGCGACGAAACAGGTGTCGCACTCTTTGACAGCGAACGTGGACTTTTGTCCGATGCGCTATTCAGTCAAATCGATTTGCATCGTGTTTATGGTGGGGTAGTGCCTGAATTGGCCTCCCGTGACCATGTAAAACGAATGCTTCCTCTTATTAATCAGGTATTGGCTGAGGCCGGTAGCAAGCCAGCCGACGTTGATGCCATTGCCTATACGGCCGGTCCGGGCCTGGTCGGTGCGCTGCTGGTAGGCGCCTCCTTTGCCCAGGCGCTGAGTCTGGCATGGGGTGTTCCGGCGTTGGGGGTTCATCACATGGAAGGCCATTTGTTGGCGCCCATGCTGGAGGAGCAGCCGCCGGAATTTCCGTTCGTCGCCTTGTTGGTGTCTGGTGGCCATACGCAGCTTGTACGGGTGGACGGTATCGGCCGTTATCAGCTTCTGGGCGAGTCGGTAGACGATGCTGCGGGGGAAGCCTTTGACAAGACTGCCAAGCTCCTGGGGCTCGGTTATCCAGGCGGGCCGGAGATTGCTCGACTTGCGCTCAATGGCAATCCTGATCGCTTTGTCTTTCCGCGTCCGATGACAGACCGGCCTGGTCTGGATTTCAGCTTCAGCGGTTTGAAGACTTTTGCTCTTAACACCTGGCAGCAATGCGAGGCGGCAGGGGATAACAGTGAGCAGACGCGTTGCGATATCGCCTTGGCCTTTCAGCGTGCGGTCGTCGAGACGCTGACGATCAAGTGCAAGCGTGCCCTTAAGCAAACAGGCCTCAAGTCTCTGGTAATTGCTGGCGGTGTCAGCGCTAATACTGCGCTGAGAACTTCGTTGGAGACCATGCTCAAGGAGCTACGTGGGCATGTCTTTTATGCCCGCCCACGTTTCTGTACGGACAACGGCGCCATGATTGCGTATGCCGGTTGCCAGCGTCTGCTGGCCGGTCAGCAGGATGGTCCCGCCATTCAGGTGCAGGCGCGTTGGCCAATGGAGCAGTTGCCGGCGGTCTGAGTAACGTCAAGGGCGTGGTCTGGCAAATCTTTTGGGACAAAAGCTGTCACGCTCTCTAGAAGTGACGTTCTCGTCCTGCCAGCAAGGCTTTGAGATTGGCACGGTGGCGAAGCACGATAAGGATGGTCAGCGCGAGCAGAGGCAATAACGCGGCATGTTGTTGCCAGGCGATAAGCGGCAGGCACAGCAACGTGGCGGCCAGTGCAGCCAGGGAGCTGATACGGGTCATTGCGAAGACGATTCCCCAGATGCCAGCCGCCAGCAATGCAGCCCAGGGATACAGGCCTAGCAGCATACCGGCCGCTGTGGCGACGCCTTTGCCGCCGCGAAACTGAAAGTAGAGCGGATAGACATGGCCCAGTACTGCTGCCAGACCGATCCAGGCCTGCTCGACCTCTGACAGGCCCAGGGTACGTGCCAGGAGAATAGAGACGAGGCTTTTGCTCAGGTCGCCTAGTAATGTCAGGATGGCAAGGCGCTTGCCACCAAGACGAAACATGTTGGTTGCACCGGGATTGCCTGATCCACTGGTTCTGGGATCGTTAAGGCCAAAGGCGCGGCTGAGCAGGACGGCAAACGATACGGAGCCGAGCAGGTAGGCAAAAGTGGCCAGCAACCAAACCATGATGATGTTCCCGGAGGGGCAGTCCCTTCAGATTCTAATGGGAATCTTCGTCTGACCGCGATACGGTGGCTGGGCTTTTCAAATAATGCGCATATGGGCGCTGGAGAGGGTCGTGGACAAGGTATTCATCGAGGGACTGGAAGTTGACACCGTTATTGGTGTGTATGACTGGGAGCGCGAAATTCGTCAATGCTTGCGTCTGGATGTCACCATGGCTTGGGACATTCGTCCTTCCGCCGAGAGCGATGAACTGGACAAGACGTTGAATTACGCCGCGGTGGCAGAACGTATTACAGCGTTCGCCCAGCAGTCGAGCTTCCAGTTGGTCGAGACGTTTACCGAGCGTCTGGCCAGTCTCTTGATGCAGGAGTTTCAATTGCCCGGGTTGCGGCTGAAGATTACCAAGCCGGGTGCCGTACCGACGGCGGCAGGGGTTGGTGTGGAGATCGAGCGCGGATGTCTCTGACCACGGTATACCTGGGCCTTGGCAGCAATACCGCGCGTGAGCAGCATCTGACGGCGGCACTGGAGGCCTTGTCCGCCTTATGCGGAGAGCTGGCATGCTCTCCCGTTTTTGAAAGCGAGGCCGTGGGTATCAAGAGCGAGCCGTTCTTCAACCTGGTCGTCAAGGCCCAGACAGAATTGTCCCTGGCTGACTTGATTGTTCGCTTAAAGCACATCGAGGCTGATAATGGCCGATACGCGGCAGATCGTACCGGTTTGCCGCTTGATATCGACATTCTGACCTATGGCGATCTCGTAGGAAACCTGGATGGGCTGATTCTGCCGCGGGCAGAAATTCTCAAGAATGCCTTTGTGCTTTGGCCGCTCTCGTTATTGGCCGCCACAGTCAGGCATCCTGTCGATGGCCGTGATTACGCTTCTCTTTGGGCTGCGATGCCCAAGGTCCAGCGTTTATGGCCGGTACCGTTTACATGGCGTGGACAGGCATTGACGCCAGCCACGCTGTGTCAGGCCTTTCCAGCTGAATAGTCACGGCAATACGCCTCGATGGCCTCGAGGCGCGACTGCTTCAAAGCCTCCCCAAGTTCGGCGCCTTTAAGTCCTCTCTCCAATAAAGGTTGTACTGTTACTGCGCGTGCAGCCTGCGCAACCGAGCGCATGTAATTTGCCTGCGCATAGGGGAGTGCTGCGTCATAGTGGTCCATTTCACAGGCTTGAAGGAACTCCTCGAAGCGAGCCGGCCGACGGAACAGGTCGAAGCACTGGAATAGCGCCAGAAGCGCTGTTGAGCTCAGCTCGGCTGCACGCTGGACGTGCGGGTGATACTGGCTGACCAATAACGCCAGCTCACTGCAGTCACGCGGCAACTTGAAGCGGTTATTGATGGCTTCGATCGTGTCGGTAACCTGGTTTGGCTCGTGTTGATCGCCCTTCACCTGCATGAGTAGACATGACCAGCGTATGGGAAGGGGTTGCTTATGACTGGCGCATTGGCGCAGTACCCGCAAGGTATGGCTGGTAGACGGAGAGGCATCGGCTTTGAGCAGGGAGTCGATCTCGGGTATCAGTACAGCCAGCGCACCACAGACATGCAGGGTTTGAATGAAAACATCCGGCCTTGACTCCATCAGCGCCCGGGAGATTTCTTTCCACATGCGCTCGGGTGTCAGGGCGTCCAGTTCACCGCTGGTCGCCATGCGCTGCATCAGCTCAAGGGTCTCCGGAGCGACATTAAACCCAAGCGGAGCATAGCGGGCCGCAAAACGAGCTACGCGCAGCACCCGCAATGGGTCCTCCATGAACGCTGGGGACACATGGCGCAGCAGACGTGCATGTAGATCCTTCAGGCCACCATAGGGATCAATCACGTGGCCCGCTTCGTCTTCTGCCATTGCGTTGATGGTCAGATCGCGGCGGATGAGATCGTCTTCCAGGGTGACGTCCGGGTCTGCAAAAAAGGTGAAGCCGCCATAGCCACGACCACTTTTACGTTCAGTGCGCGCCAGGGCGTATTCCTCACCGGTCTTGGGATGAAGGAAAACAGGAAAGTCCGCGCCGACGGGGCGAAAACCCTGAGCGGTAAGCTCTTCAGCGGTACCTCCGACAACAACCCAATCGACTTCCGTAACGGGCTGCCCTAGCAATCGATCCCGGACCGCGCCACCCACCTTGTATATCTGCATGCTTCACCTCCTGAAGGCAGCAGGATAACGATGAAGTAGGTAAACGCCAAAAAGGATGTAAAGAAACAAGGCCTCACAGGAGGCCTTGGATTTAGATGGGCGAGATAGCGATGTCGGTACGCCGAGGGTCAAGGTCCCGGTGGCCGTCCCGGGGCGGAACGTGCTGGGTGCTGACGATCTGATCGCCCTGAGCGGTTTCAAGGTGAATGTCAAAGCCCCATAAGCGATGCAAGTGCTTGAGTACCTCCTCGGTAGAATCGCCCAGGGGTTTGCGATCATGCTGGGTATGCCGCAACGTGAGCGAGCGATCACCGCGACGGTTGATATTCCAGATCTGGATATTAGGCTCACGATTGCCCAGATTGTACTGGGCTGCCAGCTGCTCACGAATCAGGCGATAACCCCGATCATCATGAATTGCCGCGACTTCCAGCTCATCACGGTGATCATCGTCCAGAATGCTGAACAGCTTGAGATCCCGGATAACCTTGGGCGACAGGAATTGAAGGATAAAGCTTTCGTCCTTGAAGCTCTTCATCGCGAACGTAACGGTAGAGAGCCAGTCGCTGCCTGCGATATCCGGAAACCAGCGCTTGTCTTCTTCGGTAGGATTCTCACAGATCCGGCGAATATCGCGGAACATGGAAAAGCCCAAGGTGTAAGGGTTGATGCCGCTGTAATAGGGGCTGTCGAAGCTTGGCTGGTAGATCACGCCTGAGTGAGACTGCAGGAACTCGAACATGAAGCCATCGGTTACGAGGCCTTCATCGTAGAGATCGTTGAGCAAGGTGTAATGCCAGAAGGTTGCCCAGCCTTCATTCATTACCTGCGTTTGCCGCTGCGGATAGAAGTACTGAGCGATCTTGCGCACGATCCGGATAACTTCACGCTGCCAGGGCTCTAGCAACGGGGCATGTTTCTCAAGGAAATAAAGAATATTTTCCTGAGGCTCAGACGGGAAACGCGCATCCTCTTCGTGTTTATCCTTGTCGCCCATCTTGGGGATGGTGCGCCAGAGATCATTTACCTGTCGCTGCAGGAGCTCCTCACGCTCCTTTTGCCGACGGCGCTCCTCTTCAGCGGAAATAGGATAGGGCCGCTTGTAGCGATCCACACCATAATTCATGAGCGCATGGCATGAATCGAGGAGGTCCTCTACCGCATCGATGCCATGGCGTTCTTCGCATTGCGTGATGTACTGCTTGGCGAACACCAAATAATCGATGATGGAGCTGGCGTCTGTCCAGGTCCGGAACAAGTAGTTGCCCTTGAAGAAGCTGTTATGCCCATAACAGGCGTGGGCAATTACGAGGGCCTGCATCGTGATGGTGTTTTCCTCCATCAGATAGGCGATGCAAGGATCCGAATTGATCACGATTTCATAGGCCAGGCCCATCTGCCCGCGCTTATAATGCTTTTCGGTATGCAGGAAGTGCTTACCATAAGACCAGTGGTTATAGCCGATAGGCATGCCAACAGATGCGTAAGCGTCCATCATCTGCTCGGCTGTGATAATTTCAATTTGGTTGGGATAGGTATCCAGGGCATAGCGCTTAGCGATACGACCGATTTCCCGGTCATACGTCTGTACAAGCTCAAATGTCCATTCCGAGCCGGTGGAAATAGGCTGACGCTTCATGACACAAGCCTCCGCTGGAACAGTTCACGAAACACCGGGTAAATATCGGCAGCCGATACGATCTGCTGTTGCGAAAAGGACTCGGGAAACGCCCCGCGCACCTGTTCGTATTCGTACCACAAGGCCTGATGTTCCCGTGGCGTGATCTCTACATAGGTGTAGTACTGCATGAACGGCAGTATCTGGCGGACTAGGATATCCCTGCAGATAGGCGAGTCGTCATTCCAGTTGTCACCGTCCGAGGCCTGCGCGGCATACAGGTTCCACTCGTTGATGGGATACCGCTCCGCCATGATTTCCTGCATGAGCTTCAATGCACTGGACACAATCGTGCCGCCCGTTTCACGGGAATAGAAAAACTCCTCTTCATCCACTTCACGTGCGCTGGTGTGGTGACGAATAAACACCACATCGATTCGCTCGTAATTACGCTTGAGAAACAGATAGAGCAGGATGAAAAAGCGCTTGGCGATGTCCTTGGTCGCCTGAGTCATCGAGCCGGAAACGTCCATCAGACAGAACATCACTGCCTTTGAGCTTGGCGTAGGCTGTTTGCTCAACAGGTTGTACTTGAGGTCAAAGGTATCCAGGAACGGGACCTTATCGATCCGGGCGCGCAGACGCACAATCTCGGCTTCGAGCGCCTGGATATCAGTGATGTTGTCTGGTTCCTCGACACGCAGGCGTGCAAGCTCTGCCTTGACTTCGCGCAGCTTGTTGCGGCTCCCTCCCGACAGAGCAATTCGCCGGGCATGAGCGGAGCGTAAAGTCCGGATGATATTAATGCGCGACGGATTCCCTTCGCTGCTGATACCAGCACGTACCGTCTTGAACGTGTCACTGCCGGTCAGTTGTTTTTTCACCAGATTCGGCAGTTCAAGATCCTCGAACATGAAGTCGAGAAATTCGTCCTGGGTAATCTGGAACACGAAGTCATCCATGCCTTCGCCACTGTTGCTGGCCTTGCCTTGGCCTGCGCCGCCGCCACCGCCTCCTTGAGGGCGCGGAATGCGGTCTCCTGAAGAAAACTCCTTGTTACCGGGATGAACGGTCGTTTGCTTGCCGCCACGACCGTGATGCAGCACGGGCTCATCAATGTCGCGGCCAGGAATACTGATCTGCTCGCCATGCTCCATATCGGTAATGGAACGGCGGCTCACGGCCTCTTCGACCGCCTTCTTGATGTGCTCGCGGTAACGCCGCAGAAAACGTGTACGGTTTACCGTGCTCTTATTCTTGCCATTCAAACGCCGGTCGATGACATAACTCATAGACGCCCTCCGGGCTCGGAAATGGAGCAGTCCGCGGTCCTACGATAGGCTTGGCATATTGCGATTTGCCTACCGCCGGACGGGTCACGGCAGAGCACGGTCACGCCGCCTCTGCCTGTGACGATACGACTGCGTTCTTTACTGCGATTTCCGTACCCGCAGATACCACTCGGACAGCAACCGCACTTGCTTCTCGGTATAGCCACGCTCGACCATGCGAGTCACAAAGTCGTTGTGTTTTTGTTGGTCCTCCTTGCTTGCCTTGGCGTTGAAGCTGATAACCGGCAGGAGATCCTCGGTGTTCGAGAACATCTTCTTCTCGATGACCGTACGTAGCTTCTCGTAAGAGAGCCAGCTGGGATTCTTGCCATTGTTATTGGCACGCGCGCGCAGCACAAAGTTGACGATCTCGTTGCGGAAGTCTTTTGGATTGCTGATGCCTGCCGGCTTCTCGATCTTCTCCAGCTCCTCGTTTAGCGCCGCGCGATTGAGAATTTCACCTGTTTCCGGGTCACGGTATTCCTGATCCTGAATCCAGAAATCGGCGTACAACACGTAGCGGTCAAAAATGTTCTGTCCGTATTCGCTGTACGATTCAAGGTAGGCGGTTTGAATCTCCTTGCCGATGAACTCGACATAACGAGGTGCCAGGTATTCCTTGATAAAGCGCATGTAGCGCTCGCGGACTTCTGCCGGAAACTGCTCCTGCTCGATCTGCTGCTCAAGCACATACAGTAAATGAACAGGGTTGGCTGCAATCTCATTGGCATCAAAGTTGAAGACACGGGAAAGAATCTTGAAGGCAAAACGGGTCGACAAACCGTTCATGCCTTCATCGACACCTGCTGTATCGCGATACTCCTGAATCGACTTGGCCTTGGGATCAGTGTCCTTCAGGTTTTCACCGTCGTATACCCGCATCTTAGAGTAGATGTTCGAGTTCTCAGGCTCTTTCAAGCGTGAAAGTACAGAGAACTGCGCCAGCATTTTGAGCGTATCGGGCGCGCAATGAGCTTTGGATAGAGAGCTGTTGATGAGGAGCTTGTCGTAGATCTTCATCTCATCCGAAACACG
Source organism: Pseudomonas sp. JZ114 (assembly GCF_051027705.1). Lineage (NCBI taxonomy): Bacteria > Pseudomonadati > Pseudomonadota > Gammaproteobacteria > Pseudomonadales > Pseudomonadaceae > Pseudomonas > Pseudomonas sp. JZ114. The sequence continues at coordinate 3,749,723 of NZ_CP069256.1, read as the reverse complement.
CAGGCAATACGGGACCTTGACGATGTAGATACGGTCGATGAAGGCCTCGTTATTCTTGTTGTTACGGAAGGTATGCCATTCTGATTCGTTGGAGTGCGCCAGGATGATCCCACTGTAGGGCAGGGCACCCAGACCTTCGGTACTGTTGTAGTTGCCTTCCTGAGTTGCGGTCAGGAGTGGGTGTAGCACCTTGATAGGTGCCTTGAACATTTCCACAAATTCCATCAAGCCTTGGTTGGCTCGGCATAAAGCGCCTGAGTAGCTATAGGCGTCTGCATCGTTTTGCGGATATTCCTCGAGCTTGCGAATGTCGACCTTGCCGACCAGCGCGGAAATGTCCTGGTTGTTCTCATCGCCTGGCTCGGTCTTGGCGATAGCGATCTGGTTAAGGATGGAGGGGTGCAGCTTTACAACACGGAACTTGCTGATATCTCCGCCGAACTCCTGCAATCGCTTGGCTGCCCAAGGCGACATGATGCTGCGCAGATAGTGGCGAGGAATGCCATAGTCCTCTTCAAGAATCTGGCCATCTTCATCAGGATTGAATAGGCCCAGCGGAGATTCAAAGACCGGAGAGTCCTTGATGGCATAAAACGGAACACGCTCGATCAGCTGCTTGAGCTTTTCCGCCAATGACGATTTACCACCCCCTACAGGACCCAAGAGATAAAGGATTTGCTTTTTCTCTTCGAGGCCTTGGGCAGCGTGCCGAAAATACGAAACGATCTGCTCGATGCAATCTTCCATCCCGTGGAAGTCTGCAAAAGCAGGGTAACGACGGATCACCTTGTTGGAAAAGATGCGCGAAAGGCGCGGATCGCTGGCGGTATCTACCAGCTCCGGTTCACCAATAGCCATGAGCATGCGCTCAGCGGCACTGGCATAGGCAGTACGGTCCTTCTTGCAGATCTCAAGATATTCCTGAAGGGAATATTCTTCCTGACGAGTCGCTTCGAAACGCCCCTGGAAGTGACTGAAAATGCTCATGACGTCTCCTCGCTGGATACCCTCGAGCCGGCTGGGATCGGTCGTACGCGTGCACGGAAAACAGCAACAGTCGACGGAGCAACCGTTTGGAATTCCCCCGAACACCTAATGGTCGTACCGATGGCCCGCCGGAAATCCGGCTCCCTGAATGGGAAGGCCTAATCCAAGAATAGTCCGATTATGGAGATGTGGAAGCCCCTCTTTAGACTTATGTGTAACGGGATCGTCAAAAGCGTGTGCTAAGCACTTGAAGGATCAATCAAAACGAGCCGCTTTCCGTCTCGTCGGGATATACGCTTCGCCAGACTTCGAAGCCGCCATCGAGGCTGTAGACTTCACTGAAGCCCTGCTGGGAAAAAAAGGCGGCAGCGCTCTGGCTTGAATGACCGTGATAGCACACGACAACCAGCGGCTGATCCATATCGGCCTGGGCCATGAAGTCGGGCAGGGTCTGGTTATCGATCCGCTGAGAGCCCGCAATATGCAGGGTGGCGTAGCTATGAGGGTCGCGGATATCCACAACTGTTGCGCCACGCTGGCGCAGCTCCAGCGCCTGTTCAGGATCAATGCAGTGAAACTCGCTCATCTTTAGCCTCCTTCCTGGCAGGCGCAACTGTGGCGCTCGCCGGTATCGACATTCATTAAGGTCATTTTGTTGCCCCAGACACAGCCGGTATCCAGCGCAAACACGCCAGGCTCATCGCAGCGGCCTTCAAGTGCCGCCCAATGGCCAAAGATCAGCCGATGCTGACGCGTCAGACGACCAGGATGGCTGAACCAGGGGGCATAGCCGTCAGGCGCACTGCCGGAGGCTTCCTTGGTTTTCAACTCCAGCGTGCCGTCCGGTGCGCAGAAACGCATGCGCGTCAGGTAGTTGGTAATAACACGCCAGCGAGTGGCCCCTTCCAGGCTGTCTTCCCAGAGTGCCGGCTCATTGCCGTACATGCCGTCTATGAATTGTGGAAAGTGCTCATCATCCCGCAGAACAGCTTCTACTTCCTTGGCCAGGGAGAGTGCCTTTTCCAGCGTCCACTGCGGCGGCAGACCAGCATGAACCAAAATCGTATCGCGCGGCTCATCGTAATGAAGAAGCGGCTGCTGGCGAAGCCAAGAGAGCAGCTCGTCGCAGTCTGACGCCTTGAGGATCTTGCGCAGCGTATCGCTTTTCTTCATGCGTTCGGGATGGAGCGAAACCGCCAGAAGATGAAGGTCATGGTTGCCCAGTACGGTGACGATGGATTCCCGCATGTCATACAGGAAACGCAGCGTTTCCAGTGATTGCGGGCCACGGTTGACCAGGTCACCAACCAGCCAGAGACGGTCCTGGGCAGGATCGAAGTCTACTTCTTCGAGCAGGCACTTGAGCGGGTCAAGGCAACCTTGCAAGTCGCCAACGGCATAAAGCGTCATCAGTGTAAGGAACCTGGAACAGCGAGGCGGAAGGGCGCAATAACGGCATCGAAGGTATGGCCGTCACTGGCCTCCATCTGATAACTGCCACGCATACTGCCTACGCGGGTTTCGAGCACCGTACCGCTGCTGTATTGGTGCGTTGCTCCTGGTGCAAGTACAGGCTGTTCGCCTACCACACCAGCACCGCGCACCTCCTGGGTTCGACCATTGCCATCGGTAATGATCCAGTGCCGTGCATGCAGCTGTGCCGGCAGACTGCCCTCATTGGTAATGGTGACGTCATAGGCGAAGGCGAAGCGATTCTGCGCCTCCTGAGACTGCTCCGGCAGGTAGCGTGTGGAAACAGCTACTTTAATGGAATAGCGTGGGTCGGACACTGAGGCTGACCTCTTAAATATTCAGGTTATTCAGATGACCTTAGTTGCTCTGTGGCTGATCTGCCAAGGCATTGGCCAAGCGTACAAAGGCTGCGATATCGAGTTGCTCGGGGCGTAGACCCGGCTCAACGCCGGCAGCCTCGATGGCATCACTGTTCATGAGACCCTTGAGTGTATTGCGCAAGGTCTTGCGGCGCTGATTGAACGCTTCACGTACGACTCGCTCAAGCATCTTTGGATTTTTAGCGGTATACGGACGTTCGGTATGTGGAACAAGGCGCACAATGGCCGAATCCACCTTGGGTGGAGGATTGAATGCACCAGGGCCTACATTGAAAAGGTGCTCAACGCGGCAATGGTATTGAACCATGATTGACAGACGTCCCCAATCGCCGCCGCCTGGCTCTGCTGCCAGCCGCTCGACGACTTCCTTCTGCAGCATGAAGTGCATGTCGGAGATAACGTCTGCATGGTCCAAAAGATGGAAGATCAATGGAGTGGAAATGTTGTAGGGCAGGTTGCCCACGACACGCAGCTTCTCGCCACTAACCAGTTCGGCAAAGTTGAACTTGAGGGCATCACCCTGATGGAGGGTGAACTGAGGGTTCAGGCCAAACTTTAGCTTGAGCAGGGGGATAAGATCCTGGTCAAGCTCTATGACATCCAGCGTTGCGCCACTGGACAGCAGTCCTTCCGTGAGCGCTCCTTGGCCAGGGCCGATTTCCAGCAGATGTTCACCTGCCTTTCCATTGATGGCGCGCAGGATGCGGTGGATGACGCCGGCATCATGAAGAAAATTCTGTCCAAAACGCTTGCGCGCCTTGTGTTGATAAAGCTCAGTCATTGATATGTGTTTCGGCCATTTGATAGGCCGTCTCCAAGGCAACGCTCAGGCTGCCGGTATCGACTTGGCCCGTTCCGGCCAGATCTAGGGCGGTACCATGGTCGACCGATGTACGAATGATCGGCAGGCCTAAGGTAATATTGACCGCGGCACCAAAGCCTTTGTGCTTGAGCACAGGCAGGCCCTGGTCGTGATACATGGCGAGCACGGCGTCGCAGTGATCGAGGTATTTGGGTGTGAATAGTGTATCAGCTGGCAAAGGGCCTATCAGTTCAAGGCCTTCTTCACGCAACTGCTCAAGTGCAGGCTCGATGATCTCGATCTCTTCCCGGCCCAGGTGTCCGCCTTCGCCGGCGTGGGGATTGAGGCCACAGACCAGAATTCGCGGCTTCGGAATACCGAATTTCTCTTGCAGGTCAGCCTGAAGTATCCGCGCTACACGCTGGACACGCTCGCCAGTGATGGCGTCCGCCACTTCACGTAAGGGCAAGTGCGTAGTGACAAGAGCCACGCGCAGGCCCCTTGTTGCCAACATCATGACAACCTGCGGAGTATGGGTCAGGTCGGCAAGGAATTCGGTATGTCCGGAGAACGCAACGCCTGCTTCATTGATCACGCCCTTGTGAACCGGTGCGGTAATCATGCCGGCAAAGTGGCCATTGAGGCAGCCCTGCACGGCCCGAGTCAGGGTTTCCAGAACATAGTGACCATTGGCAGGACTCAATTGGCCAGCCACCACGGGTGCGCCTAGTGGTGTGTCCCATACATAAAGCGCCCCGGCGTTAGTGGGCTCTACAGGCCAGTCAGATGGCGTAACGCTGATAAGGGAAATTGAGAGGCCGAGCTGCTGGGCTCGCTCGGCCAGTAGAGACTGGCTGGCAATAGCAATAAGAGGGTAGGGCTGAGGATGCTGAGCAAGCAGCAGGCAAAGGTCCGGACCGATGCCTGCTGGCTCCCCGGGCGTCAAAGCAAAGCGCTTTGGCCCTGTCACTTTTTGATTTCCACGTAAGCCTCGTCGCGGATCTGGCGCAGCCACAGCTGCAGCTCCTGATCGTACTTGCGGTTACGCAGAAGGTTGAGGGCTTGCTGTTGACGAACCTGCTCGCTGTTGTCCGTAGCACGACGACCCAGGACTTCCAGAATGTGCCAGCCATATTGCGTACGGAAAGGCTGAGACAGCTGGCCAGCAGAGGTGCTGTTCATGACCTCACGGAACTCAGGTACCAGAGACTCCGGGTTGATCCAGTTCAGGTCGCCACCGTTAAGTGCCGAACCGGGATCTTCCGAAAAGCTCTTGGCCAGTTCGGCAAAGTCTTCACCACCCTCGATGCGCTCACGCAGGCGTTCCGCTAGACGACGTGTCTCCTCGTCGCTGCGAATTTCGTTTGGCTTTAGCAGGATATGGCGAACATGAACTTCGTCAACCACCGAGCTTTCGCCGCCACGCTTCTCCTCAACCTTGAGGATGATAATACCGCCCGGTACACGAGCAGGCTCAGTGACGTCACCTGGCTTCATCGAGCTGATCATCTGATCGAAGGGAGGTGGAAGCTGGGCGGCTTTCCGCCAGCCTATCTCACCGCCATCCAAGGCGTTATCGCCAGCCGAGTTGGCAATGGCAAGTTCGCCAAAGTCAGCACCCTGACGAGCCTTGTTATAGATCTGCATGGCCTTTTGGCCAGCAGCCTGGATTTCACTGGAAGAAGCGCTATCTGCCACAGGAATCAGAATATTGGCCAGGCGGTATTCTTCTGATAGCTGAATGCGGCCCAGATCGGAGTTCAGGAAGTTCTGCACTTCCTGCTGACTGATTTGGATGCGCTGGGCTACCTGACGCTGCCGTACGCGACTGATAGTTAACTCACGACGTACCTGGTCGCGAACATCGTCATAGGTCAGGCCATCCTGAGCCAGCGCCTGACGAAACTGAGCCACGCTCAGTCCGTTGCGCTGAGCGATTGTGGCAACCGCCTGGTTTAGCTCGTCTTCCGAGATACGAATGCCGCTACGCTCAGCGATCTGCAGCTGTATGTCTTCCAGAATCAGCCGTTCCAGTACCTGATTTTCTACAGCACTGTCGGGCGGTACTTCGCCGCCCCGCTTGGCAATGTTCTGCTTCACCTCGGTCAGGCGCTGCCTGAGCTGACTCTCCATCACCACATCGTTGTCTACAATGGCAACCACTCGGTCCAGCGGTACCACGGCAGCATGGGCCATTGAGCTGATAGTCAGCGCCACACCTAGAGCAAGTGGGCGCATGGCGTTACATAGCTTGGTCTTCACGTTCACGATAGCCTTGAATGCCTTTATCCAGGAAGCCTTCGGTCTTGCCACCGAAGACGTTGCCGAGCCCTTTCAGGACGATCTGCAGGAAGACGCCGCGGTCAGACTTGGATGTTTGGGAGTTGTAGAAAACATCATCATCCGTATCGACCCAGTAGCGGTTGATCAGACGCAGCTTCCAGCAGCAGCTGTCATATTCGAAGCCGCCAAAGGCCTCGAGTGTACGGCTCTTGTTGTAGTCGAACTGCCAGCGGGCAATGGCGGACCACTGCGGAACGATTGGCCAGATGACAGAGAAATCATGCTGGTCGATCTTGTAATCGTTGCTGTTGTAGGCGAAACGGCCCAGGTTGGGATCATAGACGCGTGTATTGCTTCTGTAGCGATAGCCTGCGTTGACGATCTTCCGGGGATCGTTTTCCGGCTGGTAATGGAACATTACGCTGCCAGAGTCCGTGTGGTTAATGGTCGGATCCCAGTTGAACTCTCCATTGACGCGCCAGTCGCGGTTGAAGCGGTACATACCGGCCAACGCATAAGGCGAGCGCCAGGAGTCAGCTTGAGGATTGTCGACATCCTGACCAAGGCTGCGGGCGTAGGCAATATCATCTTCCGTCAAACCTGGCAGCTGTACGCGGCGGTCGCGGAAGTAGAATAGCTGACCAAAGCTGACATTGGCTCGCTCAAAGCCACTCGGCTCGATGAAGCGGGAGGTTGCACCCAAGGCCAGCTGATTGGCATCGCCAATCCGGTCTCTACCTGTAAAGCGATTATCACGCCACAGGGAGTCATAGCTGAAGGTGTATTCGCTGGTATCGAATACCGGGATGTCATCCTGGTCCTTGTATGGGACATACAAGTACTTGGCACGAGGCTCTAGAGTCTGCTTGCCGCCTTCGCCGAACAGGTTGGAATTACGATCGAAATACAGGCCGCTGTCGATGCTTACGATAGGCACAGAACGGCTTGGGTTATCGTTAAAGCTTTGCAGGCTGGAGCCTACAGATTGACGGCGCCCGCTTGGGTCATTGAATGAAGAGCTAAGGTCACTCTTGCCTTGACTATCCAGATCCAAGTCGTAACGAGTATAGGCGTACCGAACTGAGGGTGTCAGATAGCCCCAGCTAGCATTCATTGGCATTGAAATGCCAGGCTCAGCGTGGATACGATCACCCTCAGCGCGTGAGAGACCGAAAAGATTTACGTCAGGACGATTGCGGATGTTGGTGCGGTTACCGTCATCATCCAGATCGAAATAAGTATCGTCATCCAGACTGCGCTGGAACCGAACAAATTCGGTGCCATAGGTAAACTGCAGGCCGCCTGGGCTGTAAGGCAGGTGTCCATCCAATGTCAGCTGTGGCAGGCGGTTATACGGTGTCACGTCGGATACCGTAGCCATCTGGTAAGCCTGAGCGTTCAAGCGCGCCGTATAGGTATCACCCCGGTACGTCAGCTGGCCCTGCTGGTTGACGTAGGTGGGTTTGCTAATGCCTAGATCGGTATCCAGATCCTGGAAGTAATACGGATCGCTGATCTTGGTGTAGTCGACTTCTGCCAGCCAGCGGGAGTCCAGGCCTGTGCGGTTTTTCCAACCGTACAGCCAGCGCCTGTCCGTTGCTTCCGGCATGCCTTCATGATCGTTTTCCTGATCGTTCAGGTACGCCGCACTGATCTGACCTTCGCTGCTGCGTGTCAGATAACGGAACTCACCTTCCATCATCAGGCCGCGCTTGGTCATGTAGCGTGGGTACAGAGTTGCGTCGTAATTGGGCGCCAGGTTGAAGTAGTAGGGCGTTACGACGGTCAGACCATTATCGCTCGACGAGGCAATGGTCGGCGGCAGGAAGCCTGACTGACGACGATTGTCGATCGGGAAATAAATGAACGGTGTATAGAGGACTGGAAAGTCCTTGACGCGCAAGGTCGCGTTGGTGGCATAGCCCAAGCCGGTCGCCGGGTTCAACGTAACGTTATTGCCCTTGACGGTCCATGAGTTGCTGCCCGGCTCGCATGTCGTATAGGTACCGTCTTTTAGACGGATAATGGCGTCTTCGCCGCGCTTGACGTACAGCGCGCTGCCCCGAATACGGCTCTGGTGCACAACGTATTCGGCGTTATCCACCTGAACGGCGCCGTTGTCGAGTTGCACTTGAGCATTGTCGCCCACCACGAGCATGCCATTGTCACGGAACTTGACGTTACCGTTCAGCTCGCCCCGGTTTTCAGTTCGATGCAGGTTGGCCTCATTCGCCTCGACCTGCATGTGACCTTGCCGCAGGATTACATCACCTGCGAGGGTGGCGGTCTGAGTCTCTTCCTGATAGCGAGACACCTTGGCAGTGACGTACGTCGGCGATTCGCTCATCGGCGTTTTGTCATTCATGCCGGGGCGCTGTGGCTCGACATAGGCGCCCGAGCAGTAGGGGCCTGTTTCCGCCAGCTGCGCTGGGGTCAGCTTTTCACGCGGCACCCAATCCAGATGGCTATAGTCCGCGCTTCGGGAAGCAAGGCCTCGGCCTTCGCTCTCGGTGACCAGCGTCTTCTCCGGCTCTCGGGCGGCTGCGGTCTGCGGGCCATCGCCTGCACTGACAGCCGACTCCGTATGAGCTGGGCGGGGAGGCACATTACTCGTGGCCTCGGTAGTATTACACGCCCAGCCGCCTGTGGCGGAAGGAGCGCAGTTGAACTGCTGGGCTGCCGGAGCAGCAAGAACGGAGGTCAGCGGCTGAAAAGCCAGCAGACTGCCAGTAACCAGCAAGGGAAACTTTCTGCGAAACGCGGGGGATTTCACGGCCATCCTTAAAGTTATCCTGCGCGCCATCGGCCCGGAAACGGACCGCAGGCCTCTCGATGGGCTCAAAAAGATATCGGATAATAAAGCATGACCTGCGCAACGGCTAGGGCCGAGGGAAACCGTTATAAATGTCTGAAGATGTTCGCTTTACCCAACTCTGTCAGTGGCTGGACGCGTGTCTGCCTGAATTGTTCAATAAAAAAGGCTGGGGAGCGCCTGGAGAAGGCGAGCTGACCCCCGCCAGTAGCGATGCAAGTTTTCGTCGTTATTTTCGCTGGGAATGTGACGGCCGTACCCTGATCGTTATGGATGCACCACCTCCACAGGAAGACTGCCGGCCGTTTGTGCATGTGGCCGCGCTACTGGCCGAGGCCGGTGTGCATGTGCCGGAAATCCTGGCTCAGGATATAGAACAGGGCTTTTTACTGCTGGATGATCTGGGGCGGCAAACATACCTTGACGTCCTGACATCCGATAATGCCGACGCGCTTTTTAATGACGCTTTGAATGCGTTATTGACCTATCAGGTTCTTCCGACGGAAGGTCATCTGTCAGAGTACAACCGCGCCCTGTTGGCGCGTGAGCTACAACTATTTCCTGACTGGTATGTCCGCTACGTTCTTGATCATCGCTTCGATGCGGCGCAACAGGACGCGTGGGAGTCGGTCTGTGAGCTGCTGATTGACAGCGCACTGGCGCAGCCGCGCGTCTTGGTGCATCGCGATTACATGCCGCGCAACTTGATGGTCAGTATGCCAAATCCAGGTGTCCTGGATTTTCAGGATGCGGTATACGGCCCCATTACCTATGACGTGACCTGCCTTTTCAAGGATGCCTTCCTGAGTTGGCCGGAGGAGCGTGTCAGAGGGTGGATCGAAACTTACTGGACCCGTGCCCGGCAGCAAGGCTTGCCGGTTGGCGATGATTTTGAAGATTTTTACCGAGCCAGCGACCTGATGGGCGTACAACGACACCTCAAGGTCATCGGGATCTTTGCGCGCATTTGCCATCGAGACGGCAAGCCCAAGTATTTGGCTGACGTGCCGCGTTTCTTCGCCTATATCGAGGCGGTTATCGCGCGGCGCCCTGAACTCGCGCCTTTGAAGGCCTTGCTCGCCGAGCTTCGGGAGGCCTCTACCGTATGAAAGCCATGATTCTTGCAGCAGGGCGTGGGGAGCGGCTTCGCCCGCTTACCTTGCATACCCCGAAGCCTTTGGTTAAAGCATGCGGAGTGCCGTTGATCGAATATCAGATTCGGGCTTTGAAAACGGCTGGCTTCAACGATTTCGTCATCAACCATGCGTGGCTGGGGCGGCAGATAGAAGACTACCTGCAAGATGGCTCGCGGTTAGGCGTCAGTATCGTGTACTCGCCTGAAGGTGAGCCGCTGGAAACCGGCGGGGGCATCTTCAAGGCGCTTCCGCTGTTAGGTAAAGAGCCTTTCCTGGTGGCTAATGGCGATATCTGGACGGATTACGACTATCGGCCGTTACAGCTGACCGCCGGTGATTTAGCGCATCTGATTTTGGTCGATAACCCTCTTCACCACCCAGAAGGGGATTTCTTTTTGAGTAATGGACGCGTGGTTGAAGCTGGCGAGGCTTGCGACAGGTTTACCTACAGCGGTATTGCAATACTGGATCCCGATCTATTTCGCACCTGCGAGGCAGGCGCCTTCAAGTTGGCGCCTGTACTGCGCGCAGCCATTGCAGAAGGGCGCGTCAGCGGAGCGCTGCATACCGGTCGTTGGGTCGATGTAGGGACCCATGAGCGGCTGGCAGAAGTCGAGCAACTGATCGAGGCGAGCGCCTAGTGTTCTGGCCATGGCCTTTAACGCTGTCCGGGGCGCTTACCGGCTGGGCAGCAGCTGATCTTTCTGGAGCATTGCTGGGTGCAATGTTAGGGCATGCGGCCGAGCGTAAGCTGGGACTCACCTCCTGGTCTGCGCTGCGCCTGCGGCTGGGGCAGGTTGGTTTTGAGTATCAGCTCTTGTTTGAACTGCTCGGCCATCTGGCCAAGGCAGGGGGGCAAGTGTCGACGGCACATATTCGCCAGGCTGAAGGTGAAATTAAGCGATTGGGTTTGGACGTTGAGGGCCGCCGCCGTGCAATCGCTGCGTTCAATCAGGGTAAAACGGCAGTTCGCTCGGCTCGTACCCGGCTGGCTGCAGCGGAAAGTCAGGCTGAAATTATCATTCGTGCCTGTTGGCGAATGGTATGGGTGAACGGCAGCGTCCGGCCTGGTGAGCGGGACCTGATCCGGCAATGGGGATTGTGGGCCGGGCTCTCACAAACGCGAGTAGATGAACTGCAGCCCATGCGGTCAGCGAAGAAGCCGCGGGCAAACAATGGCTATAAAGAGGCTTTGGCGCTGCTAGGGGTAAGCGAGAGCAGCGATAGCAAAAGTATCAAGCAAGCCTATCGGCGATTGCTCAGCAGGCATCATCCCGACAAGGTTCAAGGTGCCGGCGCCAATAAATATGTGGTTCAGGAGGCAGCGGAAAAAACCGCTGCCTTGCACGCAGCCTATCGGCTTATCAAAGAACGGCATGGCTTTCGTTAGGGCGCAGGCTGCTCTCCACCGCCTGCCGCTATGTGTGTGCTAAGCCAGCCTCGCACACGACGATACAACTGTTCCTGCTCATTGGAGGGGGCGCCGGGAATCGTCTTTAGGGCAACCTGGGTGTAATCGCTGGCCTGTTCCCGCTTGGCAGCCTGGCGGCGCTGCTGGGCCGAGGCTTGAGCGATCGAAGACTGGTTATGATAGAAGTCGCCTGTTGCTACCTTGAGCTTGGGCACGATTGCATCCAGATTTGAGCCCGAATTAACCGGTGCCTTGCCATCAATGATAATCAAGTGATGAAGCTCGCTGGGTTCTCGTTCAGCGAGGTAGCGAGCTGCCCAATAGGCTCCGGTACCGTGACCGAGCAGAATCACCTGCTTGGAGCCTCGCTGTAGCGCAAAGTCGATTCCGGCCGCCAGTCTAGCCATGACGCCCTCCGCATAGGCATCCTGCAATGCTTTGGCATCCGAGGGCGCTTTGCCTGCTTGTGCGGGTTCGCCACTGCCTATTTCAGCCTGGGTTTCAGGTGTTGGTGCGGTGCCGGTCACACCTTCTACGGGTGTAGGGGACGCACCCTCTGCAGTGGATGCATCGGCATCGGCAGGAGCGGAAGTCGCCCCATTGGCGTTACGCGGCAGTGGAGCCTGGTTTTGCGGGTCGGGCAGAGTCAGACTAAGTGTCTGCCAACCTTCGTCGGGCAATTTTTGCCTGAGTGGGCTGATGGTGTTGGGCCAGTCAGCGGACTCGCCATCGCCCGGTATCAGGACGATCGTTCCCTGAGGCTGGGCAGTATTGGCAGGTTTCCATAACGCCAGGAATTGCTCGTTGCCCGCCGTCAGGGTCTGCTGCTCGCTTTTGGGGAGCGTGCGCTCCAGCGCCTGCGCAGTATCCTGACTGCGTCCAATCGGAGCTGCTCGTTCGGCAGCAGGGGCTGGCGGGGTAGTAGCTTCTTCGGCAGAGGCATTGTTGGCCATGCCAAGAGCAATCAGCAGCAGGGTCTTGTTGAACACACCGGGTCGGCTAAACATGAAGTGCACTTCGTCCTGTCCAGAATGGGCGGAAGACTAATCACCTTTGGTCATGCTGTCATGGGCGATGTCTACCGCGGCACGCAAATAAGAGGCATCTACTTGCACTGACCGCCACAAGCGGCAAGTGTGCCCTGCAAGATGTGCTGTGCAAGACAGCAGCGGGGAGAAATGCCGGTCGTCAGCTCTCTAATGCATGAATGCCCAGCCGCTGCATTGGGTACAATGCCGCTTTCCGCTGACTTGCCTTGAGGCTTTTCCATGCAACCTTATGCTATCGCTCCGTCGATCCTCTCCGCTGACTTTGCCCGTCTGGGTGAAGATGTAGACAAGGTGCTCGCAGCGGGCGCCGATATCGTCCATTTCGATGTTATGGACAACCACTATGTGCCCAATCTCACGATTGGCCCCATGGTCTGTTCGGCGCTACGCAAGTATGGCGTGACGGCGCCTATCGATGTGCATCTGATGGTCAAGCCAGTGGATCGTATTATCGGTGATTTCATCGAGGCGGGCGCCTCGTTCATCACCTTTCACCCGGAGGCTTCAGAGCATATCGACCGCTCACTGCAGCTCATTAAGGCAGGTGGTTGTAAAGCAGGGCTGGTCTTTAACCCGGCGACGTCTCTGGACTGCCTGAAATATGTCATGGACAAGATCGACATGGTGTTGCTGATGAGTGTGAATCCGGGCTTTGGTGGCCAGAAGTTCATTCCGAAAACACTCGACAAGCTGCGCGAGGCACGTGAGCTGATCGATGCCTCCGGCTTGCCGATTCGTCTGGAAATCGATGGCGGCGTCAACGTTTCCAACATCGGTGAAATCGCACGTGCCGGTGCCGATACGTTTGTTGCGGGCTCCGCCATCTTTAATGCGCCGGATTATGCAGAGGTCATCAAGACCATGCGTAATGAGCTGGCCAAGGCACGTGCGGTATGAGTCAAGGCGTGCTGGAAACCTTGTTTGATGGAAAGCAGCCACGGCTGATCATGTTTGATCTTGACGGCACGCTTCTCGATTCAGCCCCAGATCTGGCCGCAGCGGTTGATGCCATGCTTGAAACGCTAGGTCGACCCTCTGCAGGGCTGGATAAGGTCAGGCTGTGGATTGGCAATGGAGCCCGTGTGCTGGTTCGTCGTGCCTTGGCAGATCAGATGGAGCACAGCCACATCACGGAGGCTGAGGCAGATGAGGCACTGAGCCTTTTCATGTCTCTTTATGGGGGCAGCCACGAGCTCACAGTCGTGTACCCCGGCGTTCAGGAAGCGCTGGCGACGCTCAAGGCCAAAGGGATTGCGATGGCCGTCATTACCAACAAGCCGGAGCGCTTTGTTGGCCCACTTCTGGATGACATGCAGTTAGGCGATTTTTTCTCATGGATCGTAGGAGGGGATACGTTACCTCAACAAAAGCCTGATCCTGCCGGGCTTCTCTATGTCATGGGCAAGGCGGGTGCCAAGCCTGACGACGCCCTGTTCATTGGCGACTCACGTAACGATATCCGCGCCGCACGGGCTGCCGGAGTGCGCTGCGTCGCGATGACCTATGGCTACAATCATGGTCAGCCCATAGCTGATGAGTCACCTGACTGGCTACTGGACGACCTTAGGCAGTTACTGGCTTAGCGATAAAATGCCACACTCGCTATGGCAAAGAGGTTGATTCAGCGAGTTGCCTGAGCTAGTGTGGCCGTATTCCTATCTACCCGGCGAAGAGATCGAATCGTGGTGGTCACCTGCAAACTGTGGATGAAGGTCATCAAGGCCCTGGCGCGTTGGCGCTGGCGCGCCTGACTCATTCCTGGCCGGCATGCCCGGCGCGTTTTGCACCTGACCTTTACCCTCCACGAGGCTGATCATGACCCGCGAAGAATTCCTGCGTTTGGCCGCTGCCGGCTATAACCGTATTCCCCTGACATTCGAAACCCTGGCTGATTTCGACACGCCGCTGTCGCTTTATCTCAAGTTGGCCGATACCACCAATACGTACCTGCTTGAGTCTGTCCAAGGTGGTGAAAAATGGGGTCGCTACTCCATTATCGGGCTGCCCAGTCGCACCGTATTGCGAGTCTATGGCCACCAAGCCACGATTCATGAGGGCGATGAGGTCGTCGAAACCGTTGAGGTCGAGGACCCGCTAGCGTTTATCGAAGCATTCCAGCAGCGCTATCGCGTGCCCACACTGCCTAACCTTCCGCGCTTCAATGGTGGCTTGGTCGGCTATTTCGGCTACGACTGTGTCCGCTACGTTGAAAAGCGCCTGGGTGCCTGCCCCAATCCTGACCCGCTGGGCAATCCCGATATCCTGCTGATGGTATCTGATGCTGTCGTGGTGTTCGATAATCTATCTACCAAGATGCATGCCATCGTGCTGGTCGACCCGGCCGATGAAAATGCCTACGACCAAGGCAAAGCGCGCCTGGATGAATTACTGGAGCGCCTGCGTCGGCCTATTACGCCGCGCCGTGGGCTCGATTTCAGTGCACCTCAGGCGCAGGAGCCCAAGTTTCGAGCCAGCTTTACTCAGGCGGATTACGAGCAGGCGGTTGTCAAGATCAAGGACTATATCCTGGCTGGGGACTGCATGCAGGTCGTGCCTTCCCAGCGGATGTCCATCGATTTCAAGGCCGCCCCCATCGACCTCTATCGCGCGCTACGCTGCTTCAACCCAACGCCCTACATGTACTTCTTCAACTTCGGTGATTTCCATGTCGTAGGCAGTTCGCCGGAAGTCCTTGTTCGAGTAGAGGAAGGGCTGGTAACGGTTAGACCTATCGCCGGAACGCGTCCACGAGGAGCGTCTGAGGAGCAGGATCTTGAGCTCGAAAAAGATCTGCTCAGTGATGAAAAGGAAATTGCCGAGCATCTGATGCTGATCGATCTAGGTCGTAATGATGTTGGCCGCGTATCGTCGACCGGCTCGGTCAAGCTGACCGAAAAAATGGTGATCGAGCGTTATTCCAATGTCATGCACATTGTGTCCAACGTGACCGGCCAGCTCAAGGACGGTCTCAATGCCATGGATGCCCTGCGTGCCATCCTGCCGGCAGGTACGCTGTCCGGCGCGCCGAAGATCCGCGCCATGGAAATCATCGACGAGCTGGAGCCTGTCAAGCGAGGTGTCTACGGCGGTGCCGTAGGATATCTGGCCTGGAATGGCAATATGGATACTGCCATCGCGATTCGTACTGCCGTCATCAAAAACGGTGAGCTTCATGTTCAGGCCGGTGGGGGCATCGTTGCAGACTCTCAACCTGCTGCGGAATGGGAAGAAACGATCAATAAACGTCGTGCGATGTTCCGCGCGGTTGCACTGGCTGAACAAACTTCTACGACTTCGCGTACCTGAAGGAGCGCTACTATGTTACTGATGCTGGATAACTACGACTCCTTCACCTATAACCTCGTGCAATACCTGGGCGAGTTAGGGGCAGACGTAAAAGTCGTACGCAACGATGAAACGACCGTAAACGAAATCGATGCGCTGGCGCCGGAGCGCATTGTCGTTTCCCCAGGCCCCTGCACACCGAATGAGGCAGGCGTCTCACTCGAACTGCTGAAACATTTCGCAGGCAAAGTGCCTACTTTGGGTGTGTGCCTTGGTCATCAGAGCCTGGGGCAGGCATTTGGAGGTGAGGTGGTCAGAGCGCGTGAGCCGATGCATGGTAAAACGAGCCTGGTTTATCACAAGGGTGAGGGTGTATTTGCCGGATTGCCCAACCCCTTTACGGTCACGCGCTACCATTCGCTTGTGGTGAAACGAGAAACGCTGCCGGACTGTCTGGAAATTACTGCCTGGACTCAACACGAAGATGGAACCATGGATGAAATCATGGGGCTCCGTCACCGCGAGTACATGCTGGAAGGTGTCCAGTTTCACCCCGAGTCGATTCTTACCGAATACGGTCATGACCTGCTGGCCAATTTCCTCAAGCAGACCGGAGGCGCACGCTAGTCATGGATATCAAGGAAGCGCTCGGCAAAATCGTCAGTCAACTCGACCTGACCACAAGCGAAATGCAGGACGTCATGCGCCAGATCATGACCGGGCAATGTGATGATGCCCAGATCGGCGCTTTTCTCATGGGCATGCGTATCAAGAGCGAAACCATCGATGAAATTTGTGGTGCCGTAAGCGTGATGCGCGAGCTGGCTACCAAGGTTGAATTGCCCAGCCTTGAGCACGTTGTGGATATCGTGGGAACAGGAGGAGATGGTGCCAATATCTTCAACGTATCATCGGCTTCTGTTTTTGTTGTCGCGGCTGCTGGGGGAAAAGTAGCCAAGCACGGCAACCGTGCTGTTTCAGGTAAAAGCGGCAGTGCCGACCTGCTTGAAGCGGCGGGGATTTATCTCAACCTGACGCCCGAACAAATAGCCCGTTGCGTTAATGAGATAGGGGTAGGCTTCATGTTTGCCCAATCGCACCACAGTGCGATGCGCCATGCTGCAGGCCCTCGAAAGTCTCTGGGGCTGCGTACGTTATTCAACATGCTAGGTCCGTTGACCAGTCCAGCCGGTGTCTTGCATCAAGTGGTAGGGGTATTCACGCCTGCACTGTGCCGTCCCCTTGCCGAAGTGCTGCAGCGGCTAGGCAGCAAGCATGTGCTGGTTGTTCACTCCAGGGATGGGCTTGACGAGTTCAGCCTGGCGGCGCCTACACGTGTTGCTGAACTCAAGGATGGACAAATTCAAGAGTATGAAGTCCTTCCGGAGGATGTTGGTATCAAGAGTCAGAGCTTGATCGGGCTTACAGTCGACAGCCCGGAGGCTTCATTAAGTCTGATCCGGGATGCCCTGGGGCGTCGGAAAACCGAGGCTGGGCAAAAGGCCGCTGACATGATTGTGCTTAATGCGGGAGCCGCATTGTATGCAGCTGATCTAGCTTCAAGTTTGCAAGAAGGTGTCAATCTGGCGCATGACGCGTTGTACAGCGGCCTTGCCCGGGAAAAAATGGATGAGTTGGCCAGCTTTACAGCGGTATACAAAGTGGAGAATCAAGCGTGAGCGTACCTACCGTTCTGCAAAAAATCCTGGCCCGCAAAGCTGAAGAAGTAGCACAGCGTAAGTCAGCGCTTCCACTGGCCGATCTGGAGGCCTTGGCGCAGGCCTCTGAATCACCAAGGAGATTTGCCCAGGCCCTGATGGATCGCGTGGCGCGAAGAGAACCAGCGGTCATTGCTGAGGTCAAGAAGGCCTCGCCCAGTAAGGGTGTCCTGCGGGAGGAGTTCGTGCCGGCAGATATTGCGCGAAGCTATGAAGCAGGCGGCGCGACCTGTCTTTCGGTCCTGACGGATATCGATTTCTTTCAGGGCAGCGATGCCTATTTGAAGGAAGCCCGGGCAGCCTGCTCATTACCTATCATTCGTAAAGACTTTATGATCGATCCATACCAGGTCATTGAAGCCCGTGCGATTGGTGCTGACTGCATTCTTCTCATCGTGTCCGCCCTGGACGATACCTTGATGGCAGAGCTAGCCGCTACGGCAAAGTCGGTTGGCCTCGATATGCTTGTTGAAGTTCACGATGCAAATGAGTTGGAGCGAGCGCTGAAAACACTCGACACGCCGCTGATCGGTATCAATAACCGCAATCTGCATACATTTGAGGTGAGCCTGGAAACAACACTGGACCTATTGCCATCTATCCCGCGAGAGCGTCTGGTGGTAACTGAGAGTGGCATTCTGAACAGGGCTGACGTTGAGCTGATGCAAGTCAGCGATGTGCATGCCTTTTTAGTAGGTGAAGCATTCATGCGTGCAGAGGATCCCGGACACGAGCTGCACCGGCTGTTCTTTCCTGAAAGACGCGCGGGGATCTCCTCCCCCGACGTAGAGTGATTAATAAAAAAGCCGGCGCGAGCCGGCTTTTTTGTCAGAGCATGGTGTGTTTAGCGAGTACCAAACACAACCATTGTCTTGCCTTTCACATGGACAAGGCCCTGCTCTTCCAGAGACTTGAGTACGCGACCGACCATTTCACGTGAGCATCCAACGATGCGACCAATTTCTTGGCGTGTGATTTTGATCTGCATACCGTCCGGATGCGTCATGGCGTCGGGCTGTTTGCACAAGTCAAGCAGCGTACGAGCGACACGACCAGTCACGTCCAGGAAGGCAAGATCACCTACCTTACGCGTAGTCTGGCGCAGACGCTCGGCCATCTGGCGGCCCAGCGAGAAGAGCATGTCGGGATCTTGCTGGCTCAGTTCTCTGAACTGGCTGTAGCTGATCTCGGCAACCTCGCACTCCGTGCGTGCACGAACCCAGGCGCTGCGTTCGGGTTCGCTTCCTTCCTTGGCAAATAGCCCCATCTCGCCGAAAAAGTCGCCCGCATTCAAATAGGCGATGATCATTTCGCGACCTTCGTCGTCCTCAATCAGAATCGTTACCGACCCTTTGAGGATGAAGAACAGGCTTTCACTGTTATCACCCGCATAAATGATCGTCGTCTTGGCGGTATAGCGGCGACGCGAGCAATGCGCGAGCAGTTTATCGAGATGTTGAAGTTTTGCAGGAGGAATAATAGCGGCCATGCTGGTTCCTGAAGTTGAGACAAGCCTTGTCTACAGGGATTTGAACATATCGGCAAGTTTGCCACTAAATTAAAGTGAATTTTTACTCTGCAGATCACGACTTGTGAAGTGTGCGACGTGACTAACAGTTTAATGGCAGTTTGATAGCATTCCATCACATTTATGGGGCTGTGGTACTCTATTTTTTTACTTGCTGTGGAGTCTCATGGTGAAAGCACGAATTCAATGGGCCGGTGAGGCCATGTTTCTGGGCGAGTCGGGCAGTGGCCATGTGGTTGTCATGGACGGCCCTCCTGATCATGGCGGTCGTAACCTGGGCGTCCGCCCAATGGAGGCTCTGCTAATCGGCTTGGGTGGCTGCACCAGCTTTGATGTGATGAGTATCTTAAAGAAATCTCGCCAGGCTGTAGAGAGCTGTGAGGCCTTTCTTGAGGCTGAGCGGGCTGAATCCGAACCCAAGGTATTTACCAAGATACACATCCGCTTTGTGGTCAAGGGCCGTGACTTGAAGGAAGCGCAGGTCAAGCGCGCCATTGAGCTGTCTGCAGAAAAGTATTGTTCAGCTTCTATCATGCTGGAGCGTGCGGGCGTCGAGATTTCGCACGGATACGAGATCATAGAGCTTAATTAAGCCCTGACTGTCATCAATTCATCGTCTTTCGGGCGCAACCTCTGGCGGATAGCCCTCAGGCTCTGCATAATGCGCCCCTTTTCAGGGCAAGGCCCGACAAGCACAGCCACAATCGCCAATGCGAAGAGGTATGAAACGGCCCTACGCACCTGCGCCTTATGCAGATGACGGGCATTCACGACCACGGTCAGAGACCGTACCTATGGGAGTTCCCTACGGTGAAAAGTAAACTCAGGCTCCATGGTTTCAACAACCTGACGAAGACCTTGAGCTTCAATATCTATGACATCTGCTATGCAGAGACGTCAGAAGATCAGCAAGCCTATGTACAGTACATTGATGAAGAGTATGACGCCGAGCGTCTGACTCAGATCCTGACAGACGTCGTGGATATCATCGGTGCCAATATTCTGAATATCGCTCGCCAGGATTACGACCCTCAGGGCGCCAGCGTGACCATTCTCATTTCGGAGCAGCCTGTTGAGCCTACCGAAAGCCAGATCGAGGAATCACCCGGTCCGCTACGCGAAACAATTCTAGGGCATCTGGATAAAAGCCATATTACGGTTCATACCTACCCGGAAATTCATCCCGTTGACGGCATCGCCACATTCCGTGTCGATATCGATGTGTCTACCTGTGGCGTCATCTCACCGCTAAAGGCATTGAATTATCTGATTCATCAGTTTGATTCGGATATTGTGACTGTCGATTATCGCGTTCGTGGTTTTACCCGCGATGTGGAAGGACGCAAGCACTTTATCGATCATGAGATCAATTCCATCCAGAACTACCTGTCTGAAGACACGCGTTCGGCCTATCAGATGACGGATGTAAACGTTTATCAGGACAATCTGTTCCACACCAAGATGCTATTGAAAGAGTTCGAGCTAGAAAATTACCTGTTTGGTGATGCTACTCAGAATCTTTCGCGTGAGCAGCGTGAGCAGGTAACGCAACGCCTCAAGCATGAGATGCGTGAGATATTTTCTGGTCGTAACCTGCCTCGTTAAGCAGCAGGTGAAATTAAAAGGGCGCTTTGAGCGCCCTTTTTGTTGTCTTAAATGCGGTATGTGCTTTTGGTCATTACCTTTGAAAGAAGCGTCATGCCAAGTTTGATAGGCGTAGCGAAGCGTAGCCCGCCTGCATCCAGGGCATGATCCGCATGTTGCTCCTCGTCAATGCGCATCTGCTCAAGAATCGCTCGGGAGCGCTTGTCTTCCGAAGGAAGCTGCATCAGGTGCTCATCAAGATGCTTACAGACTTGCTCTTCTGTCGCGGCGACAAAGCCAAGGCTGAGGCGATCGCTGATCAGGCCAGCAGTCGCGCCGATGCTAAATGATAGGCCATAGAACAATGGATTAAGTACGCTGGTATGGCTTCCCAACTCCTTAATTCGCTGTTCGCACCAGGCGAGGTGATCAATCTCCTCGTCAGCGGCTTCTTCCATGGCGCTTCGAATTTCAGGCAGCTTGGCCGTCAAGGCCTGTCCCTGATAGAGCGCTTGTGCGCACACTTCTCCGGTGTGGTTGATGCGCATCAGTCCAGCCACGTGCCGGGTGCTGGACTCATCCAGCTCGGCTTCCGAATGACTCAGCGCAGGGGAGGCCCTATTAGGGTGTCCATTGAAAGGCAGTAGTGTTTTTAATGCGGCATCAACCTGCATGAACAGGTGATCTGCAGGGGAATAGTGACGATCGTTAGCCATTCCAGTCTCCAGGTTCAAATCAGGGGAGGGTAAAGGAACGCTTAACCCGGCGGCCATGTCATTTGCCGTTGGCCAAGTACATGCATATGGATGTGGTAAACCGTTTGTCCACCCATTGGATTACAGTTCATGACCACCCGGAAGCCTTCATCGCAACCTTGTTCCTGGGCCAGGCGTTGTGCCGTAAACAGGATATGACCTGCTAGCGTCTTGTCATCGGTTTCGCTCAGGTCATGAAGCGTGGCGATATGCTTCTTGGGAATGACAAGAAAATGAACGGGCGCCTGGGGCGATATGTCATGGAAGGCAATGACATGATCGTCCTCATAAAGCTTGCGGGCTGGAATCTCTCCCGCCACGATTTTACAGAACAGGCAGTCCATGGATGTCTCCTGTGTATTTGAAGATCAAAGTGTAGCGAGGGTTATCTTTTGCGCACAGACGCAAGTCAAGGTGATGTCAGCATGCGGCCTATTCTGTCGGTAACTTTTCTTACAAGTGAGCGTGGCAAAAAACGAGGTACCATTGCCGTCAGGCGGTTTCGCCATCCGCAATGAATGATGGCCTTGCGCTTGGCGAGGCCATGCATGGCGATCAATGCAACCTCCTCGGCGCCCATCATGGTTTTGCCTTTCTCCATTGAGGCAGTCTGCATGCCGGCTTTGCGGAAAAAGCTTGTACGCGTTGGGCCAGGGCATAACACCGAGACGGAAATGCCTCGGCTTTTTAGTTCTTCACGCAGCCCTTCGGAAAAATGCAGGACATACGCCTTGCTGGCGGCATAGCTGCTCATAAGCGGAATGGGCTGGAAGGCGGCCGTCGAAGCCACGTTGAGAATCTGTCCGCCGCCCTGTTGAGCCATGTGCGCACCTAGGGCATGGCAGAGGCGAGTCAGGGCCAGCACATTCAACTCAATAAGGTGCTGCTCGCGTGACCAGTCGGAGGAAAGAAAGGGGCCGCCAGTCCCCATGCCTGCACAGTTCACAAGCAGGTCGATAAC
Source organism: Pseudomonas sp. JZ114 (assembly GCF_051027705.1). Taxonomy (NCBI): domain Bacteria; kingdom Pseudomonadati; phylum Pseudomonadota; class Gammaproteobacteria; order Pseudomonadales; family Pseudomonadaceae; genus Pseudomonas; species Pseudomonas sp. JZ114. The sequence continues at coordinate 3,727,559 of NZ_CP069256.1, read as the reverse complement.
CTTCTCGCTCTGCTCAAGCTCGTGCAGAAGCCCTGTCACATGCAGCGGCTCCGACAGATCGCAAACACGATAAAGTACTTCCACGCCAAATCGCTGGGCCAGCTCACTGGCAATGCTTTCAAGTGCCTCCCGCTTTCGGGCAAGTAAGATCAAGGGATGACCGCGGCGCGCCAGTGCTTCAGCAAGCGCAAGGCCTATTCCACTAGAGGCGCCAGTAATTAATGCATAGCGAGGCATGATGCTCCCTCAGAAGTACGGCATGGAGTTGGACCGCTCCGGCGTGGCAGGGTGCCCTTAGCTAGGGCGCACAAGGGAGGCCAGAATCACAGCGATCACAATAAATAGCCAGACACCCGCTAAAAGCTTGACCGCTATGCTGTTAGGTGGAGGCGGTGCACCATAGCGATTGGCTGTACGTGATCCTGGTAAGACCATCAGCACGAAAGTAAACAGGCCTCCTATGAGCGGAACGATGCTCAAAAGCCAGAGCCAGCCTGACCAGCCTAGATCATGCAAGCGTTGAACACCTATGCTCAGGTTAATAAATAGCATTGCAAGACCAAGCAGCGCACTAAGCCCAAGCCCTGTAAGGATTGAGGGATGCGACGTCATGAGACTTGCGATCCCTACCGTTGTCAGTAGTGCAAAAAAGGCGGCAAAAAAAGCGGCAGATGCTACAAGCGACCAAGCTAAAAAGCGCAGGCGTCCTATTCGACCTTTGAGGCTGAAGACCTTCAAGGTACCGTATTCATGTTCGCCATGGGTATAAAGGTCTGCTTGAGGCGGAGCATAAGGAGACGCGGCCATGACTGGCGCAGTTGACGGTGCGGGCGGCTCTGACGCTAGCTCAGCCTGACGTGCCAGGTACTTTTCAACAATAATGCCGCACTGCTCGCATTCGTCGCGCTTGGTCTGTTCATGTCCACATTTTGGACAAGTCATTAACCGTGTGCTTTCTTTTGCTGGTATTTCTTTGTCCTCAACCAGCGTAAGCATGGAGGCCAAGTCCTGTTCTTTCCTGGCTTGAGCGCCAGCTTGTCTCAAGGCTGCCAGATAACGATCAGCTTCAGGTTCCGAAAGGTCCCTTTTTAATGTAACCGGACCGCGAAATAGCTGGGCTATTTTCTGCGTATCACTTTTGAAAAGTTTCGCAAGATTCTCCAGTACATCATCTCGACTGACACCGGGGAGCAATTGCCCATCAAAAGTAATCTTGTAACGCGTATCGGACATGGCGAGCTTCCTTGTCGCACAATAGAAGAGGCACGCAGCATATTGTCAAAATATGCTGCGTTCGGAAATTTAGTAGGGTTTGATGACAACCAAGATCACGATCGCAATCAGGATCAGGACAGGAGCTTCATTAAACCAGCGGTAGAATACATGACTGTGTTTGTTTTCACCTCGCGCAAAGCGTTTCAGCATGGCACCGCACATGTGGTGATAGCCGACCAGCAAAAAGACAAGTGCAAGCTTGGTATGCATCCAGCCCTGACTCAGCCAGCCTGGATTCAGGACCAGTAATACAATGCCGAAAACAAGCGTAGCCAGCATTGAAGGCAGCATGATTCCTCGATACAGCTTTCGCTCCATCAGAATGAAGCGCTCACGGCTAACGGTGTCTTCACTTTGCGCGTGGTAGACAAACAGTCGGGGCAAATAGAATAGACCGGCAAACCAGCAGACTAAAGCTATGATGTGTAACGCTTTGATCCATAGATAGAGCATCAGGTATCTCCGGCAATATAAAACCAGAGATAGTAGATGCCCGTGTTGCAGGCGTCACCTTATAAGCGATTTAAGTTTTAATTATCGGTCGGTCGCAGAATAGTTGACCATTTTTCTGGGTTAAGCGGATAATGTTGCATATTGCAGTTGGTATCGGCGAAAGCCGGGAGATTCAAGCATGACCATCGAAACCTTCATTCCGACTCCCTTATTGTTCTCCTCCGGTGCAGCCAATAAGGTAAAGAACTTAATCGACGAGGAGGGCAACCCTCGTCTTAAGCTGCGCGTGTTTGTGACGGGGGGAGGGTGTTCTGGCTTCCAGTACGGCTTTACATTTGATGAAGATGCGGCTGAAGACGACACCATTGTAGAGCGTGACGGCGTAAGTCTGGTTGTCGATCCCATGAGCTTCCAGTATCTGGCTGGCGCTGAAGTCGATTATCAGGAGGGGCTGGAGGGTTCGCGTTTCGTCATTAAGAACCCTAATGCGGCAACTACATGTGGCTGCGGTCAGTCTTTCTCAATCTAAGAAGGCTTTACTGAGGCGCCGCGTTTAAGCGCGGCGCTTTCGCTTAGGCAGGATACAGCGCGCCTAAGATTCTAGGCCCCTTAGCCGCTGTTACGTCCGGGCAGTTACCCGGTATGCGCTCAACAAAACAATGTGCCAGCCAGGCAAATGCCATTGCTTCTACCCAGTCTGGCGAAACGCCAAGTGCGTCTGTGGTTGTAACGAGCGTTTCTGGTAAATAAGCAGAGAGTCGCTTAAGCAGAAACTCATTGTGAGCACCGCCGCCGCAGATAAATAGCTCGGCACATGTAGGTTGAGCCAGTCGCAGCGAATCACAGACAGAAATGGCGGTAAGCTCGGCCAGGGTTGCTTGAACATCGGCTACCGGTATCGCAGGAAGCATTGAGAGCTTTTGTTTTAACCAGCTTAAATTGAATAGCTCGCGCCCAGTACTTTTAGGCCCCTGTTTGGCAAAAAAAGAATCAGACAAAAAGGCATTAAGAAGCATGGATGAAATGGAGCCACTGGCAGCCCAGGCACCAAACTGGTCATAAGGCTCGCCTTTGTGCTCGTTTATCCATGCATCCATCAATACATTACCTGGGCCGCAGTCGAAGCCCTCTATAGGGTGGCTAGGTGATAGCAATGTAATATTGGTAAAACCACCGATGTTAAGAATGGCTCGCTCTTTCGCCGGATCTCCAAAGATGGCCGCGTGAAAAGCGGGGACGAGGGGAGCACCTTGTCCACCGGCAGCCACATCCCGTCGACGAAAATCTGCAACAACATCAATCCTTGTCAGCTCTGCAAGAAGTGCCGGGTTGCCGATCTGAATCGTGTAGCCATCAGATGGACTATGCCTGACTGTCTGCCCGTGACTACCAATCGCTCTGATATGCGAGGTCGATAGCTGCGCTTCGCTGAGGAGTTGCTCAATACCTTGAGCAGCCAAATGGACCCAATCCTGCTCAGCCAGTGCGGCACGTTCCAGTTCGTTGTCGCCAGCACTGCACAGTTCAAGAAGCTTATGTTTTAGGCTCGATGGCATCGGCACATAATGAGAGCCGATAAGCGTGCATCTAGTAGCCGTTTGATCAATAAGGGCAATGTCCAGTCCGTCCAAGCTGGTACCAGACATTAGCCCTATATAAAGCGTCATACCTGTCAACGCTTGTTCATGGCAAGAAGGGTGGACTTTTCCTGGTCCATGCGGGCCATTAAAGGCTGGCTTTGGCTCAAGAAACGTTTCACCTCATTTTTTGCGATAGGATCAGCCATAGGTAGCTTTACGCCGAGCGGATCGACATGCGTACCATTGATGCGGAATTCATAGTGCAAATGAGGTCCCGTTGCGAGTCCTGTCATGCCTACATATCCAATAACCTGTCCTTGCTTAACCTGTACGCCTGGTCGAATGCCTTGACCGAATTTGCTCATATGTCCATAAACAGTGCTGTAGCGCTGTCCGTGCTGGATTACTACAGCGTTTCCGTAACCACCCTTGCGCCCAGCTTCTACCACTTTGCCATCCCCTGTCGCATGGATAGGCGTACCGGTTGGTGCTGCGTAGTCCACACCCTTATGCGCACGAATCTTGCTCAGGACAGGATGGTAACGACCCAGGGAAAAACGGGAGCTGATACGGGTAAACTCTACTGGAGTACGAATAAATGCCCTACGCATGCTGCTACCGTCAGCCGTGTAGTAATTCGTAGTGCCTTGCTTGCTGGTATAGCGGACTGCGGTAAAGGTTTTACCGCGGTTGGTGAAGCGCGCCGCTAAAATGTTGCCGTTGCCGACACGCTTTCCATCGACCACCTTCTTTTCGTAGATGACCTCGAATTCGTCGCCTTCTCGTATATCCAATGCGAAGTCAATATCATAGGCGAACACGTTGGCCAGTGACATGATCATGTCGTGGGATAGGCCGGCGCGTCGGCCAGCTGTAAATAGAGAGCTATCAATAACGCCGCGTGCATAAGCCTTTTCAACATCAGGCTGTGCTATTTCACGCTTAAAGTCATAACCACTTTCAGCTTTGGAGATCGTGATGGTTTCCAAGGCGTTTGGCTTGCTTCGGAAGCCGAGCAGGTCACCGGTCTGAGATACCTTGAATTCGAGCTTTTGGCCTATGTGAATTCGGCTAAGGGCTTTGGCTTCTTTGTCGCTATTTAAAACGTCTTGCAGCACGTTTGCTGACAAACCGGCTGCCGAGAATAATGTGGAAAGCGTGTCGCCATTTTTAACAGTTTCGACTTTCCACTGAGGGTCAACTGAGGCAAGGCTTTCGGTAGAAGAGGGTTCAGCTGGGTTGGGTTCTTGAGCCGTTTCGGTTGACTCAGGAATACTGGCGAACGGACTTTCAGTTGTGGACGCTTCAGGCTCTGAGAGAGTGCTTAGCTGTCGAAGGTCATCCTTTTCTTGAATAATGCGCTCAGCACTATTCTGAATATCCATATTAACGAGCGTTTTCTTTGCCTCGACATCGCGAGAAGGAAACACCAGCAGAGCCAAACTCAGAAGCGCAGCGACCCCACTAGCAGCCAGGATATGGCTTTTAGGATACAACGGGCTTTTTGGAGTTGGTTGTGTCATGACGTAGCGGTGCTTTTGAGCATGAATAACTGCCTAAAATATAATCAAATAAAGTTCCGAACAACCCTTAATAATTTTCAATATGTGCCTGATAGGTAGAGGTTTCTGGAAATCTTGTTTTTATCAGGTGATCTTGTATGGTTGCGCCATTAATTTAAGCGGGATTAGCTAATGAAATCGGTAGAAGAACAGTTAGCGCTGATCAAGCGTGGAGCTGACGAGCTTTTGGTTGAATCTGAGCTCATTACAAAGCTTGAGAAAGGGACTCCGTTGCGTATCAAAGCAGGCTTTGATCCTACAGCTCCAGACCTTCATCTAGGCCATACCGTTCTGATCAATAAGCTACGTCAATTCCAGGAGCTGGGTCATCAGGTCATTTTCCTGATTGGTGACTTCACAGGCATGATTGGCGATCCCAGTGGTAAAAGCACGACTCGTCCGCCATTGACGCGTGACCAGGTTCTTGAAAACGCCGAAACCTATAAAGCTCAGGTATTCAAGATATTGGATCCGGCGAAGACTGAAGTGGCGTTTAATTCTGCTTGGATGGACAAGCTTACACCGGCTGACTTTATCCGCCTGGCGTCTCAGTACACGGTCGCACGTATGCTTGAGCGTGACGATTTCAGTAAGCGGTACGCGACTAATCAACCCATTGCTATTCATGAGTTCTTGTACCCCCTGGTTCAGGGATATGACTCGGTTGCATTGAAAGCAGATGTCGAGCTTGGTGGAACTGATCAGAAATTCAATTTGTTAATGGGCCGCGAGTTGCAGCGTGCCTATGGCCAAGAGGCGCAGTCCATTCTCACCATGCCTTTGCTTGAGGGGCTGGATGGCGTCAAAAAGATGTCCAAGTCGCTTGGCAACTATATAGGTATCCAGGAAGCGCCTGGCGTTATGTACAATAAGATCGTTTCAATGCCTGACTCGCTGATGTGGCGATATTTTGAGCTTTTAAGCTTTAGGGCGATGAGTGAGATTGAAGCGTTTCGCCATGATGTAGAGGCGGGTGCCAATCCGCGCGATATCAAGATCAAGTTGGCCGAGGAGATCGTTGCCCGGTTCCATGGTGAGGAGGCAGCTGCTACCGCTCACCGTTCTGCTGGCAATCGCATGAAGGACGGCGAGCTGCCAGAGGAAATTCCAGAGGTAACGTTAACGACTGCGGAGGATATGTCCGTAGCCGCAGTGCTCAATCGCGCAGGTCTGGTAAAGAACTCAGCTGCTGCACGTGATTTGCTGAACGCAGGTAGCGTAAAGGTTGATGGTGAAGTAGTAGATCGAAGCTTTGTCTTCAAGTTGGGTGCTACTCATGTTTGTCAGGCAGGCAAGAAGGCATTTGCCCGTATTGTTATTAAAGCTGAGTAGTTCAAAATAAAGCTTGACCTGTGAGCGGAGGGGCCTATAATGCGCCCACTTCCGCTGCAACGGAACGGCAAAAAGCCTTGTAGATCAATGGTTTAGCTGTTTAGTCAGGGTCAGGCCTCCGGTCTGGCAGAAGCGGAAAGAGGGAAGCGGTAGTTGACAAGCCCCTGGGCTTGTGTAGAATACGCCTCCCGCTGCCAGAACAGGTTTCCTGATCCGGCAGGTCCGGCAAGCGGTTCAGCAGGTTAGACCGGTTGAACAAAATGCTTGACAGGACAAGAGGTTAGCGTAGAATGCGCGCCTCGGTTGAGACAAGGTCTTAACCAACCGCTCTTTAACAAGTTGAATCAAGCAATTCGTGTGGGTGCTTGTGCTGTAAGACTGATGGATCGACAAGATTATCAGCAAGACAAGTAACACTCGTGAATTCGAGAGTTTATTTGCGATTGCTGAGCCAAGTTTAGGGTTTTCTCAAAACCCGGATATGTTTGAACTGAAGAGTTTGATCATGGCTCAGATTGAACGCTGGCGGCAGGCCTAACACATGCAAGTCGAGCGGATGAGGAGAGCTTGCTCTCTGATTCAGCGGCGGACGGGTGAGTAATGCCTAGGAATCTGCCTGGTAGTGGGGGACAACGTTTCGAAAGGAACGCTAATACCGCATACGTCCTACGGGAGAAAGTGGGGGATCTTCGGACCTCACGCTATCAGATGAGCCTAGGTCGGATTAGCTAGTTGGTGGGGTAACGGCTCACCAAGGCGACGATCCGTAACTGGTCTGAGAGGATGATCAGTCACACTGGAACTGAGACACGGTCCAGACTCCTACGGGAGGCAGCAGTGGGGAATATTGGACAATGGGCGAAAGCCTGATCCAGCCATGCCGCGTGTGTGAAGAAGGCCCTCGGGTCGTAAAGCACTTTAAGCTGGGAGGAAGGGTTGTAACCTAATACGTTGCAATTTTGACGTTACCAGCAGAATAAGCACCGGCTAACTCTGTGCCAGCAGCCGCGGTAATACAGAGGGTGCAAGCGTTAATCGGAATTACTGGGCGTAAAGCGCGCGTAGGTGGCTTGGTAAGTTGAATGTGAAATCCCCGGGCTCAACCTGGGAACTGCATCCAAAACTGCCTGGCTAGAGTACGGTAGAGGGTGGTGGAATTTCCTGTGTAGCGGTGAAATGCGTAGATATAGGAAGGAACACCAGTGGCGAAGGCGACCACCTGGACTGATACTGACACTGAGGTGCGAAAGCGTGGGGAGCAAACAGGATTAGATACCCTGGTAGTCCACGCCGTAAACGATGTCAACTAGCCGTTGGGGTCCTTGAGACTTTAGTGGCGCAGCTAACGCAATAAGTTGACCGCCTGGGGAGTACGGCCGCAAGGTTAAAACTCAAATGAATTGACGGGGGCCCGCACAAGCGGTGGAGCATGTGGTTTAATTCGAAGCAACGCGAAGAACCTTACCAGGCCTTGACATGCAGAGAACTTTCCAGAGATGGATTGGTGCCTTCGGGAACTCTGACACAGGTGCTGCATGGCTGTCGTCAGCTCGTGTCGTGAGATGTTGGGTTAAGTCCCGTAACGAGCGCAACCCTTGTCCTTAGTTACCAGCACATCATGGTGGGCACTCTAAGGAGACTGCCGGTGACAAACCGGAGGAAGGTGGGGATGACGTCAAGTCATCATGGCCCTTACGGCCTGGGCTACACACGTGCTACAATGGTCGGTACAAAGGGTTGCCAAACCGCGAGGTGGAGCTAATCCCATAAAACCGATCGTAGTCCGGATCGCAGTCTGCAACTCGACTGCGTGAAGTCGGAATCGCTAGTAATCGTGAATCAGAACGTCACGGTGAATACGTTCCCGGGCCTTGTACACACCGCCCGTCACACCATGGGAGTGGGTTGCACCAGAAGTAGCTAGTCTAACCTTCGGGAGGACGGTTACCACGGTGTGATTCATGACTGGGGTGAAGTCGTAACAAGGTAGCCGTAGGGGAACCTGCGGCTGGATCACCTCCTTAATCGATAGATCCCAGCTTTGGCATAAGCTCCCACACGAATTGCTTGATTCACTGAAATAAAGACGCGAGATGAGTCAAGACTCAAGCGTTAGACGATTGGGTCTGTAGCTCAGTTGGTTAGAGCGCACCCCTGATAAGGGTGAGGTCGGCAGTTCGAATCTGCCCAGACCCACCAATCGATGGGGCCATAGCTCAGCTGGGAGAGCGCCTGCTTTGCACGCAGGAGGTCAGGAGTTCGATCCTCCTTGGCTCCACCATCTAACACCGCGTTAAAGCTCAGAACTGAGTGCTTACCCCCCCCCTAAGGGTTGGGTCGGAGCATTGACTTCTGAACTTTGTTTTCAGACTGTTCTTTAAAAATTTGGGTATGTGATAGAAGTACGAACACATAGGCTGTTTCACTGCAGACTATGTGGTCAAGGTAAATTTGCGAGTTCAAGCGCAAGTTTTCGGCGAATGTCGTGTTCCAAGCCAGACATAACTTCAGATTCTTTGGGGTTATATGGTCAAGTGAATAAGCGCATACGGTGGATGCCTTGGCAGTCAGAGGCGATGAAAGACGTGATAGCCTGCGATAAGCTTCGGGGAGTCGGCAAATAGACTGTGATCCGGAGATCTCTGAATGGGGGAACCCACCTGACATAAGTCAGGTATCTCACACTGAATCCATAGGTGTGAGAGGCGAACCAGGGGAACTGAAACATCTAAGTACCCTGAGGAAAAGAAATCAACCGAGATTCCCTAAGTAGTGGCGAGCGAACGGGGACTAGCCCTTAAGCTCAATTGATTTTAACCGAACGCTCTGGAAAGTGCGGCCATAGTGGGTGATAGCCCCGTAGGTGAAAGGATCTTTTGAGTGAAATCGAGTAGGACGGCGCACGTGAAACGTTGTCTGAATATGGGGGGACCATCCTCCAAGGCTAAATACTACTGACTGACCGATAGTGAACCAGTACCGTGAGGGAAAGGCGAAAAGAACCCCGGAGAGGGGAGTGAAATAGAACCTGAAACCGTATGCGTACAAGCAGTGGGAGCCTACTTTGTTGGGTGACTGCGTACCTTTTGTATAATGGGTCAGCGACTTATATTCAGTGGCAAGCTTAACCGTATAGGGAAGGCGTAGCGAAAGCGAGTCTTAATAGGGCGTTTTAGTCGCTGGGTATAGACCCGAAACCGGGCGATCTATCCATGAGCAGGTTGAAGGTTAGGTAACACTGACTGGAGGACCGAACCCACTTCCGTTGAAAAGGCAGGGGATGACTTGTGGATCGGAGTGAAAGGCTAATCAAGCTCGGAGATAGCTGGTTCTCCTCGAAAGCTATTTAGGTAGCGCCTCATGTATCACTCTGGGGGGTAGAGCACTGTTTCGGCTAGGGGGTCATCCCGACTTACCAAACCGATGCAAACTCCGAATACCCAGAAGTGCAAGCATGGGAGACACACGGCGGGTGCTAACGTCCGTCGTGAAAAGGGAAACAACCCAGACCGTCAGCTAAGGTCCCAAAGTTGTAGTTAAGTGGTAAACGATGTGGGAAGGCTTAGACAGCTAGGAGGTTGGCTTAGAAGCAGCCACCCTTTAAAGAAAGCGTAATAGCTCACTAGTCGAGTCGGCCTGCGCGGAAGATGTAACGGGGCTCAAACTACACACCGAAGCTACGGGTTCATCGCAAGATGAGCGGTAGAGGAGCGTTCTGTAAGCCTGTGAAGGTGAGTTGAGAAGCTTGCTGGAGGTATCAGAAGTGCGAATGCTGACATGAGTAACGACAATGCGAGTGAAAAACTCGCACGCCGAAAGACCAAGGGTTCCTGCGCAACGTTAATCGACGCAGGGTGAGTCGACCCCTAAGGCGAGGCTGAAAGGCGTAGTCGATGGGAAACAGGTTAATATTCCTGTACTTCTAATTACTGCGATGGGGGGACGGAGAAGGCTAGGCCAGCTTGGCGTTGGTTGTCCAAGTTTAAGGCGGTAGGCTGACTGTTTAGGTAAATCCGGACAGTTAAGGCCGAGAGCTGATGACGACTCTTCTTATGAAGAGGAAGTGGTTGATGCCATGCTTCCAGGAAAAGCCTCTAAGCTTCAGGTAATTAGAAATCGTACCCCAAACCGACACAGGTGGTCGGGTAGAGAATACCAAGGCGCTTGAGAGAACTCGGGTGAAGGAACTAGGCAAAATGGCACCGTAACTTCGGGAGAAGGTGCGCCGGTGAGGGTGAAGGACTTGCTCCGTAAGCCCATGCCGGTCGAAGATACCAGGCCGCTGCGACTGTTTATTAAAAACACAGCACTCTGCAAACACGAAAGTGGACGTATAGGGTGTGACGCCTGCCCGGTGCCGGAAGGTTAATTGATGGGGTTAGCGCAAGCGAAGCTCTTGATCGAAGCCCCGGTAAACGGCGGCCGTAACTATAACGGTCCTAAGGTAGCGAAATTCCTTGTCGGGTAAGTTCCGACCTGCACGAATGGCGTAACGATGGCGGCGCTGTCTCCACCCGAGACTCAGTGAAATTGAAATCGCTGTGAAGATGCAGTGTATCCGCGGCTAGACGGAAAGACCCCGTGAACCTTTACTGTAGCTTTGCACTGGACTTTGAGCCTGCTTGTGTAGGATAGGTGGGAGGCTTTGAAGCGAGGACGCCAGTTCTCGTGGAGCCATCCTTGAAATACCACCCTGGCATGCTTGAGGTTCTAACTCTGGTCCGTTATCCGGATCGAGGACAGTGTATGGTGGGCAGTTTGACTGGGGCGGTCTCCTCCTAAAGAGTAACGGAGGAGTACGAAGGTGCGCTCAGACCGGTCGGAAATCGGTCGCAGAGTATAAAGGCAAAAGCGCGCTTGACTGCGAGACAGACACGTCGAGCAGGTACGAAAGTAGGTCTTAGTGATCCGGTGGTTCTGTATGGAAGGGCCATCGCTCAACGGATAAAAGGTACTCCGGGGATAACAGGCTGATACCGCCCAAGAGTTCATATCGACGGCGGTGTTTGGCACCTCGATGTCGGCTCATCACATCCTGGGGCTGAAGCCGGTCCCAAGGGTATGGCTGTTCGCCATTTAAAGTGGTACGCGAGCTGGGTTTAGAACGTCGTGAGACAGTTCGGTCCCTATCTGCCGTGGACGTTTGAGATTTGAGAGGGGCTGCTCCTAGTACGAGAGGACCGGAGTGGACGAACCTCTGGTGTTCCGGTTGTCACGCCAGTGGCATTGCCGGGTAGCTATGTTCGGAAAAGATAACCGCTGAAAGCATCTAAGCGGGAAACTTGCCTCAAGATGAGATCTCACTGGAGCCTCGAGCTTCCTGAAGGGCCGTTGAAGACTACAACGTTGATAGGTCGGGTGTGTAAGCGCTGTGAGGCGTTGAGCTAACCGATACTAATTGCCCGTGAGGCTTGACCATATAACACCCAAACAATCTGTTGTTTGGTAAAGACCAGCCGAAAGCTTGGTTGAACCGCAAAATACCAATCACATACCCATTCGGGGAAACGACTAGACACCGGTTCCCCACCCGAATTGCTTGACGACCATAGAGCGTTGGAACCACCTGATCCCTTTCCGAACTCAGAAGTGAAACGATGCATCGCCGATGGTAGTGTGGGGTTTCCCCATGTGAGAGTAGGTCATCGTCAAGCACCTATACCCAGAACCCCCAGGCCTAACCGCCCGGGGGTTTTGCTTTGTGCGGCAGGAAAACTTCCCATATGCTGCTTATCACTGCCAGAATGATCGGCTGATGAATATATTTATCAGGTAATCTAGGCCGATGTCAGATCTTCTTAATCCACATCCATCACATGATCCTGATACGTTGATCGCTTGTCCTGAGTGTGATCTTTTAATGCAAAAGGTCACACTAGCAGTAGAAACTGAGCACAAGATATTGTGCTCAAGATGCGGCTATGAGCTTTATCACTTTAAAAGGCGAGTGGTTGATAAGGGGCTCGCTTTGGTCGTGACTGCTTTGCTTCTTTTTATACCTGCTAATTTCCTGCCCATCATGAAGCTTAAAATGTTCGGGCAACAGACATATGACACTGTCTGGAGTGCAGTCATAGCGCTCTATAAAGCAGACATGACGATCATTGCTTCACTTGTGCTCTCGTGTAGCCTATTTATTCCTCTCATTAAACTGATTTGTCAGTTGCTGGTCCTTATCAGCCTTAAGCGACCTTCAATCAGGTCAACAGGTATCTTATTGCTAAGGTGCTATCAGCATCTTCGTGAGTGGGGAATGTGGGAGATCTACTTGTTAGGCATCCTGGTTGCGATGGTCAAAGTTGGCGATGTAGCCGAATTAAGCCTGGGTGTGGGTTTGTTTTGCTTTACGGCTCTACTGCTTATCCAGGTCTGGCTGGACTCGCTTATGTCACCCCAGCAGTTATGGCAGGAAATAGAGGTGGAGTCTGGTCATGCGGGCCGTTGATCAAGGCCTATGGGTATGCCGTGAATGTCATAAGTTAAACAAGCCTGCCAACTCTTGCAGTCGTTGCGGAGCGGCTCTTTATCCCCGTATTCCCAAGAGCATATCGAGGAGTTGGGCGCTACTGGTTGCCGCCGCTATCTGTTATGTTCCGGCAAATCTTTTGCCCATCATGACGGTGAGCTATTTTGGCAAGGGCGAACCGTCAACCATCATCTCTGGCATCATTGACTTGATTAACAACGGGATGATTCCTATTGCTGCAGTCGTCTTTGTCGCCAGCATTATTGTCCCTACATTCAAACTTATTGGACTGGCCTGGCTGTTGATTTCCGTCCAGCGCAAAAGAGCAATGCGCGCTCGGCAGCGCATGTTTCTGTTCCGTTTTATCGAGTGGATTGGACGCTGGTCCATGCTTGATATCTTCGTAATCGCAATTTTGGTAACCCTGGTCAATTTCGGTAATTTTGCCAACGTGGATGCCAATCCCGGCGCTATCGCTTTCGCAGCTGTAGTAATTTTGACCATGCTTGCTGCAAAGACTTTTGATCCTCGATTGATCTGGGATCACACTTGCTCAGAGGATAACGATGAGTGATTTGCCCCAGCCTGTAATACGTCCTGCCTCACGTTGGTCTGCCCTTTGGGTGTTACCACTGATTGCCTTGGCCATTGCTGCCTGGTTGGGGTGGAAGGCTTATAACGAGTCTGGAACGCAAGCCACGATCCGCTTTGATGATGGGGAAGGTATTAGTGTTGATCGAACAGAGGTGCTTTATAAAGGTATCTCTCTGGGTAAGGTAAGTCATATTAAGGTCGCAGAGGATAGCCGGGGAGTTATCGCTACGATTAATATCAACAAGGATGCCGAGAAATACCTGCGTTCTGAAACACGTTTCTGGCTGGTGAAACCCCGCGTGTCGTTAGCAGGTGTAACCGGCTTGGAAACCCTTGTCTCTGGGCAGTACATTGCAATTCAGCCTGGCGGCGGAGAGGCTGCACGGGATTTTGTGGCATTGCGCGATCCTCCACCATTAACCAGTAATTTGCCCGGCCTGCACCTTACGCTCAAAGCCGAACGATTAGGTTCTCTTATACAGGGTAGCCCTGTGTATTACAGGCAGCTGGAAGTTGGGCAGGTAGAAGGGTATCAGCTAGGCAGCGATCCTCGAGTTGTCGAGGTCAAGATTCATGTCCGTGAAGAATATGCGCACCTTGTCCGCAAACATACCCGCTTTTATAACGCCAGCGGTATCAGTGTTTCCGGTGGGCTTGACGGCTTCAAGGTGCATAGTGAGTCGATCATAAGTCTTGCGGCGGGCGGGATTGCCTTCTTCACGCCTGGAAACCATGAAGACAGTCCACCTACCAACAGCTCTCCTTTCAAGCTGTATAGCGATTATGAGGCTGCCGAGGCGGGTTACAAGGTGGTTCTGCATGTGCGCGATGTTGCAGGGCTTAATCCGGGACGCACGCCTGTCATGTTCAATGGTGTGCAAGTAGGTACCATGAAATCCTTGAGCATGAATGAGGACTATACCGGTGCTACTGCCGAGTTGATGATGGATCCTCGCACCGAATCGCTCATGAATGCGGGCAGTGAGTTCTGGACGGTCAAGCCTTCGATTTCACTGGCAGGCGTAACGGGAATCGAGGCATTGGTAAAAGGAAATTACCTTGCCGTGCGGTTTGCCAAGCACGGACGTCCCGCTCGCGAGTTCACGATTCGCTCCAAAGCGCCTCCATTGAACACAGATGCGCCTGGTCTGCACTTGGTTCTGTTCAGTGATCATTTGAATTCAATTGATATTGGAAGCCCGATTCTCTATCGGCAAATGCAAGTGGGAAGCGTGCAAAGCTATCAGCTGTCTCGCGATCAACAGAGGGTTGTTATCGGTATACATATCGAGCCTGAATACGCGTCTCTTATCAACTCTTCGACTCGCTTTTGGAATGCCAGCGGCGTGACGCTTACCGGTAATCTGAATGGTGTTCAGGTCAAAAGCGAGTCGCTGCAAACGTTGATTGCTGGCGGAATTGCATTTTCTACGCCGGATCTAAAAGCCAAACGTGTAGGTGATGCACATCGTTTTTCGCTGTTCAAGGATCAAGATGAGGCGATACGTAAAGGCACACTGATTGAGCTGCGTATGGATAACGGCGAAGGCATGAAGCCTGGAACTCCGCTTAATTTTCGTGGTTTGAAGGTGGGGCAGGTAGAAGATGTCGAGCTGGCAGATGACTTGGCCAGTGTAAGGGTCAAGGTTCGCGTGACCGACGCGGAAGACCGTATTGCCAGCTTGGGTGCTCAATTCTGGGTAGTAAAGCCCGAACTGGGGCTCTTGAGAACGGAAAATCTTGGTACGTTGGTAACCGGACGCTATATCGAAGTCTCACCGGCTGCTCGTGCAGGTGTCGCCAAGACCCGTTTCGATGTTCTACCCGAGCCACCTAATACGTTGGACAAAGAGCTGGGGCTGCATCTGGTCCTCAGCGCTTCTCGACGTGGTTCGCTTAAGCCAGGCGTTGAGGTGAGCTATAAGGAAATACCGGTAGGCAAGGTTACGCGCCTGGAGTTGAGTAGCGAGGCCAACCGTGTACTGGTACATATTCTGATCGAGCCACGTTATGCCTCTTTAATACATGCCGGAACGCGGTTCTGGAATGCGAGTGGTGTTGCGGTGGATGCCAGCCTGTTCAGGGGCGTCAAGCTACGCAGCAACTCGTTTGAGGCTCTTCTGGAAGGTGGAATCGCCTTTGCCACGCCTGAACAGGATATGGGTAAACAGGCCCTGCCAGGCCAGACATTCGTTCTGTTTGATGAAGTAGAGCCTGAGTGGCAGGGCTGGTCGCCGAAGATCAAATTGGGTAACGCAAATTAAGAGGAACAGGCCTAAGCCTGTTCCTCTTCAAGCGTCTCCGTTATTGCAGGCGCGACCGATTCTTCCTTGCGGTGAATGTATTTCCAGTCATCCTCATCGATATAAATACCATTCGGACTGCTGCCGCCCTCAAGGTCTATCGCCACGTGGGCGGCTACCTGAGGCTTTACGCTGGCCAGGATGGGTACAAAGCCTAGCTGGCGGCTCGTCTCGATCAGGGCCATCTGATTGCGTTCGTCAATGTCCGCGGCTTCGTCGAGATAGTAGGGCAGACGTATGCGGCTGGCTTGTTCACGATCCATCAAGTGCAGGAGCAGGTACATGTTGGTCAGTGCCTTGATGGTCATGGTCGTGCCGTTTGAGGCTGCACCGTCAATATCGGTATGAATGATCGGTTGGCCACCGACCTTGGTAATTTCAAAGGCCAGTTCGAACAAATCTTTCAGGCCCAGCTGGTTATGGTTGGCTGCAACCAGGCGAGCAAGATATTCCTTGGCCTCTTCGTTCTTGGCGTCCTGCTCGGCGCTTTGGGTAAGATCGAAAACAGAAAGCGTTTCGCCCTCTTCATATTGGCCTGCGCTGTGAATGATCTGATCGATGTGCTTGAGCGCGTCCTTGTTTGGCGCGAGAACAATACGAAAGCTTTCCAGGTTCGAAACCTGACGGCGGTTGATTTCTCGGTTGAAGAGTCCCAGCTGGTGCTCCAGGTTGTCGTAGTCGTTACGGATGTTGCGCAGCGTACGGGCAATATCGGTCACAGCGGCGCGACGAGCTTTGGCCAGCGTCAGTGCTTCGTCCTGGCGATGGGCGTAGGCATTGACGAGTAGGGTCAGTCGGCGCTCCGGGTCGTCTTCGTTGTCAAACTTGGCGACTCCTTTGAGGCGAACCTGGGCATAGAGGGCGTCGATTTGTGTATCGATACGCTGCAAGGCTTGCCAGGTGTCTTGATAGTCGTTAAGCAGGGGCAGCAGGTTATCCAGCGAGTCATCTACTGATTCCATGAAGGGAATTCCCTGGGGAAGATCGCTAGGAAGAAGCTGCCGGCGACGCAGAGAGTCGTCCAGGATACGTTGCTTGGCTTCCAGATCGGCCAGTTGGCGTGCGATCAGCTGAAGCTTTACGGAAACCTGCTGAACACGTTCAGTAAATGCATCGCTTGAGCGCTTGAGCTCGTCCTGGGAGGCTTCGAGTTGAGCCAGCTGCTCGAGTTTTTCAGCCTCCTGGGCAGCCAGGGTTTGATAGCGACGGAAGTCTTCCAGAGCTTTTTGAGCATCCAGTACTTCCTGATAGAGCTTATCGGACTGCGCCTTGCTCAGGACGCGATCAGCGGCAACGGCTTGCTGGGTCTTGAGCTGCTTGAGTTCGCGTTCCAGACGATCACGCTGGTCGCGTAGTGCAGCACGGTCAGCCAACGCCTGCAAGGTTGGAGGCTCAATGGATGAAAGGTTTATTGAGAGGCCTGGAGCCTCGAAGCGATCCCCCTTGAAGCCATCCAGTACAGTAGTAAGTGTCTTCATCCACTGGGTATCATCCAGACGGACGCCCTGTTCGCCCAAAGGCAGGCTGAACAATGCGCCATTAAACAGGCGCATCAGCCGATTAACATCCTGCTGCGAAAACTCCTCACGTAGACGCGCATAGCTGTTGTTATCCGCGTGATCCAATTGCTGAGCGATCGATTTAAGACGCCTTTCAAGGTCACGGACACGCTCGTCAAGATCGCCACAGCTGAACTGTCTTGACTGGGATAGGGCGCCGGCCAGCTCATCATGCGCGTCTTTGGCAGCCATGAGGTTCTGCTCGAGCTGAGCAGCAGATTCAACCAGGGCAAAGCGGTTCTTCAGGGCGGCCATCTCACCCAGCCAACGCTGGATCTCGCTGAGCTGGCGTTCCAGACGCATCATTTCCTGGGTGCTGTTACGCTGAGTGTTCTGCAGGCGATCCTGTTCGCTGCGCAAGTGTTCGGCCTGGCTGACCAGCTCATCGCGGCGATCTTCGGAATAGGTTTGCCACGCACCGAGAAGTGCATCCAGCAGCGGCGAAAGGCGGTGCAGTTTACCGCGCAGCCGTTCGCGTTGCTGGACACCGTTGGCCAGCGCCTCTACCAGCGGGCCGGCTGCGACCAGAGCCTGATAGTCCTGTTCCATACGACGTACGTCACGGAAGGCTTCCTCAGTAGCGGCGATATAGTCGACGCTGCCGGAGCGCAGGCTGTGTTCGAAGGCATCGAGGAATAATTGCTTGAGCTTGGCCGCCGTGATTTCACGCATGTGGAGCAGGTTGATAAACAAGGCCCGGAAGGTCTTGAGGCTTTGTTCACTGGTGGAGCGCAGAGGGATCAGCGTCAGGTCCAGAGGAATGGAGGTATGGCCGCCAACCAGAAGACGCCTTAGCTCCTCGGGTTTGACCTCGTAAGCCTTGATGCCTTCTCGCTCCAGATTCTTGAACAGCTCGCGTTGTCTTAGGCAGGTGCCGTTTTTCTGGTAGTGAGCCAGATCCAGCTCGCCAGCGTAAGCAAAGAACTGATGACCAAAACCGCCTCCCGGCCCTCGGCCTACTACACCAATCACATGGGGTCCGTGGGGCAGGGAGAGCTCTACCAGGATGTAACTGGTGTCGGTAGCGAAGTAGAACTTGCGTGATTGCTCGAGGTTGTACTTGCCAAAGCTCATGTCAGACATGCGCGCCAGGATAGGAAACTGAAGCGCATTGATTGAGGCGCTCTTGCCCAGGTTGTTGGCGCCGTAGACTGACAGCGGATGTTCAAGCGGAAAAAGCCCCAGGCTGTAACCTGCTGTATTGAGCAGGGCAAAGCGGCGGATGCCGTAACGGGTCAGGCTCATGCGTCGGTCTCCTGGTAAGCGCGTTCTTCTGCGACGGCTCGGGCCAGCTCGTCCTCCTCATCAAGTGTCGTCAAGGCGTCGATATCGTCATCAAGCAATTCGGGGGCGGGCAAGGGCAGATCACTGTGGAGCGTGGCGGCCAGATCCCGGTCCTGCTGAACTGCCAGGCAGACGTCCAAAAAGCGGTGCATGGGCGGCAGGAAGCGATAGATACCGTTGTCTTCCGAGGCAAAGCCAAGCTGGGTCAGGCGTCGCAGGATTTTTTCCTCCAGCTCATCTTGCGTTTGTACTTCAGCCTGCAGGAACAGGTCTCGGTACTTTTCCAGCAGGGCCGGCAGTTCGTCACGACCTAAGCTGCCGCCATCCAGAACACTGAGCGGATCACGACCCTGATCCGCCAGATGCTCGACCATGATGAACGTGAACAGCGCCAAGCGCTGGGCCGTCTTGTTTACTTGGGCGCCCATTTGTTCAGGCACGAAGTAATAAAAACCACGTGTATCGCAAACAAGCTCGAAGCCCAGCGCCTTAAAGAGGGTTCGATAGGCATCCTGAAGGTTGGACAGTTGTGCGTATAGCTCGGGCTCGCGGCGGCTGATATGAAAGCCCTTGAGCAGCTCGCGGAAAATCGGCGCAAGCAAGGAGAGTTCAGTTAAATCAATGTGCATGGGTGGTGCTCGCAGTATCTCGGGCGGAGAGGGCGAAAGAGCACAGGCTGACCCGGTGCTCGGCAGTATCGTAATCACGGCGCGGCAGACGCTCGCGCTGGAAGCGGCTGTCACGGGAGAGACGAGAGAACCAGTACAGGAGCTCGTCGGTGGCGCCTTCAGGCTCCTGTTCGAGTAGCCAGATCATGAGGTCCGGCATAGGCAGGGCATTTTCGCAGCGATCCAGCATTTCACGGGCGGTACGAGGTGCCTTGGGCTTCGTGGTTTCCTTGCGTGAATCGCTTGCCTTGGGAAATTGCGCTGGCTTGGGCTCGAAGCGTGCCAGGGCGTATACATAGCTTTCCACCTGAGAGGCTGTACCCAGGAAGACGCTCTGGGGGCGACTGAAGAGGGGCATGGCTGTCTGCGGAACGGCATCCAGACCTTTACGGCGTATAGCAGCCAACGCTAGAGCCGCGCCACGAGTAATGGCATTGTGGCGGCGGGCTTCTTCACGTAGCGGCAGTAGTAGTTCACGTGCACGGCGCAGCGAGAGTTGGGCCGTCGTCTGCATTTCAAGGATTCGGGCATGGGTGCGTAGCAGCAGATCATCATCGACCAGCTTTCCCAGGCGATGTTGCTCACCCATCAGGCGTAACAGGACGTGCTCGACCCGATTGACGCCTTTCTCGAAGATACCATCGGCCGAGACGAGCTGAATCATGGGTTCGACATATTCGTCCCAGGTAGCCAGGACTTCGGCGTAACGCTGCCGCAACGGGATCTGACGATCACTGGTCTTGGCCCGCTCGGCGACCCCTACAAGGGCATGCTCGTCGTTACTCAGCTTTTTCAGGACGTCCCGTACACGCATATCCAAAAGGCGCAGCTGTCGGGCCAGCTCGTTGCTGTCTCGTGCTTCGAAGGCGTCCTGGATATGAGCGGCAAGCCGTTCCAGGTGGCGCAGGTAGGCTTCGATTTCAAGGCACAGCCCCAAGCGGTGTTCGCGACGCAGGTAGGCCAGGAAATCATGAATCTGTGCGTTAAGCTCGAAGCGGTTGGGGCTCTTGGCAACCGGGACCAGAATATCCAGACGGATCCACGCATCGAGTAGTGCCGTGATATCGGCTGGCGTGCTGTCAGGTAGCTGGGCTCCAAGCCGGGTGCGGAGTTCTACAAGGCTCAGCGTGCCGCTGTCGAAGTGCTCGCACAGTGGGTCCAGCTGCGCCCAGTGTTCGGCAAGTGCGCGGAGAACGCGCTTGGGATCGATCATGACGGGGCCGTTTGCACAAAAGAGTCAATTGTACTGTATGGCCCTGGGCTAAAGGATCAGCTTTGACATGTGGTCGACCAGTTTGCGTAATGAGTACGCTTTGGCCTTTCCGTCAGGTAGCAAGGCGCGCGATAATTAGTCTTTTTACAGCGTCCGCTGCGGCGCTGACCTATGATGAGCCGTATGACTTTTTTGTTGCTGACGGAATGCTGCCAATGATGGCCGAAGATCGGCGCCGCGCGTATCTGCGCGCCATGCAGATAGACGTCTGGCTGCCACGAACGACGCTGCCTTTTGCTGCACCTTCCCGTCCGGAATTGCTGGCATATGTCGATCCAACTGCCTTGCCCGAGGAGCCAGCACCGGCTGTCGCTCGGCCAGCCCCCAAGGTGGAGGCGCCGGCTGCAAAGCTGGTTCGGCCGGAGCGTCCTACTGTTTCTGCGGCCAAGGTCGCCACGCCGCCTGAGTCTGAATCTCGTCCTGAGCCGGTCAAGCGAGAAGCGCCGCCTCGCTTTTCCCTGCAATTACTGCGAGCCGGATCTTGCCTTCTGCTGGTCGATCTACCGGCAGGCGCTTCCCTGGCAGGACGTGATCCTGCCTATGTACTCCTCAGAAACATGCTGCATGCGGCTGGCCTGCCTGATAGCCCTCAATCATTGGGTGAGCCTATTCGCTGGCCGTTACTGGCCAATGCAGCGCTTGATCAGGGGCCTGCCGAAGCGCGAACCTTTGTGCAGAGTGTTGTGGGCTCTCAACTGGAAACCGAAACCTGCGATTGCCTCTGGTTGGTAGGTAGCGCCGCCGCTCGCTTTGTTTCAAGCGATGATGCGAAAATCGAATGCCAGGAAATCCGACTGGATAGTCTCGGTTCTGCCTGGGTCATTCCGGGGCTTGAAGCCCTCATGGAGCAACCCCGCCTAAAAGCTGATGTATGGCGTGCCATGCAGCGTATCCGCCCCCGTTGGACAGATGTTAGATGAGCGATTCCATTCATTTTCGGCCGATGACCGAAGCCGATCTTAATGCTGTTCTCAAGATTGAATATGCTGCCTTTAGTCACCCATGGACACGCGGTATTTTTCTGGACGGCCTTAAGTCCTACAACTGCTGGGTAATGTTTGAAGGTGAGCAGCAAGTGGGACACGGTGTGATCAATGTCATTCTGGATGAGGCCCATCTGTTGAACATCACCGTGAAGCCGGAAAGCCAGGGTAAAGGCCTGGGTTACCAGCTCCTGGATCACCTTATGAAGCAGGCTCGCCTGGCTGATGCCAGAGAGTGCTTTCTTGAAGTTCGCGAAAGTAACCAAGCGGCCTATCGACTCTATGAACGCTATGGTTTCAATGAAATAGGCCGTCGTCGGGATTACTATCCTGCCGCCGGCGGGCGAGAAGATGCCCTGGTTATGGCGTGCACACTGCTGGACTGAGCCAGGACTTAATGTCCTGGCTTCTTCTCGTTCAGATCAAAATCATCAGCAGGCTGCTCAATATCAAGGTCGGTTGCATCCAGGTCGGCTGAGTTCTCGGCACGGCGCTGGTCGGCCTCGTTCACTTCGTCCGGGTTGCCATCCCATTTTTCACCATCCAGCGGCAGGACGCGGCCCATTTCGGCTTCGTCCATGCCAACGCCACCACCGATGTCCCTGTCACTGACTACGGTCAGTTCCTTGTCGACAGGCCATGCATCACCGTATTCATTCGGATTACGTGCGCCAGAGTCGTCCAGCAAGGTTTCAGGCGTCATGTCATCCAAGGTAACGTGGTGATCGGCTGTTTCGCCTTCCGTCATGCCCGCTTCACTGACGCGCTCCGGGGGGAACTGGCCTTCGTAGTCTTCTTCGGTCTGCTGGCCTCGGTCTTTGCCATGGAATAGCTCATCGTTGAAGTTCAGTTCCTGCATGCCGCCCATGCGGTCTTCGTTATCGTCGATGGGCAGAGGGTCTCGGTTCATATCAGGCTTTTTCATAAGCGTCTCCTCAAGAGATTCGGCTATCCCATACAGTCGGGTCATGTTGGTGTGACCCCATTTAGGCGACGGGATTCCTTTTATTCGCCTATGCTCGATCTGCCAAGGAGTTGTCGAAAACCCTTCGAACGATGATGAAAATTCACAGTCAGAGCGTACATGATGAATTCAGAGATCGAATTACCCGTACCTCTTCAGCGCTGCGCTTTTTTTCTCGACTTGGACGGAACGCTTGCTGCCCTACAGCCCCGCCCGGAGCAGGTTTTTATTCCTGAAAAAACGCTTTCTTCAATTCATACGCTTACCCAGGCAGGCATTCCTGTCGCGGTAGTGTCTGGACGCCGAATCGATGATATTGACCATCTGGTCAAGCCGTTGCAATTGCCAGCCGGAGGCATTCATGGTGCCGAGCGCCGCGATTATTCAGGCCAGATGCATCGTCTGGCGCTCGACGCTGATCTGCTAACGCGCGTAGGCGCAGAGCTTGGCGCTGCCATTGAATCGCATCCTACACTCTATCTGGAAAGCAAAGGCATGGCGTTTGCGCTGCATTATCGTCAGGCGCCTGAGCTGGAAGATGAAGCGCGGCGGATTGCCGAAACTCTGGTTGAGCGTTATCCACAGCAGCTGACGTTACAGCCCGGCAAAAGCGTGTTTGAACTTAAGCCTAAAGGCGCGAGCAAGGGCGCGGTGATACGTACCTTCATGCGTGAGGCACCCTTCGATGGACGAGTCCCTGTCTTTCTCGGTGACGACCTGACCGACGAGGCTGGCTTTGAAGTCATCAATGAAATGGGAGGCCTTTCCATCAAAATCGGAGAAGGCTCGACTGTGGCGCAGCAACGACTGGAGTCGGTCGAAGCTGTGGCCGATTGGCTGTGCGGCCTGGCAGAACAAGCCGGTAACGCACGCGTAGAACAAGAGGATTGAAGATGAGCCGTTTGGTGGTAGTTTCTAACCGTGTAGCACCCATTGAACCGGGAAAGGCTCCGTCGGGAGGATTGGCAGTAGGCGTGCTCGACGCATTGCGGCAGTCAGGCGGTATCTGGCTGGGCTGGAATGGCGATGTTTCCAATGAGGAAGTGCCGCCCGGCAAGAACGAGACACACGATAACATCACCTATCATACCTTCGCGCTCAACAAGCGTGACTATGATCAGTATTACCGCGGCTTTGCCAATGCAACGCTGTGGCCGGTTTTTCACTATCGTGTCGATCTCTCGCGCTACAGCCGGGAAGAGTACGATGGTTACCGTCGCGTCAACGCAGCTATGGCAGAGCGTCTCAAGCCTCTGTTAAAGCCTGACGATATCATTTGGGTGCATGATTACCACCTGATTCCCTTTGCGGAAGCCTGTCAGATGATCGGTATCCGCAACCGTATCGGGTTCTTCCTGCACACACCGTTCCCGGCGCCTGAAATCCTGACAGCCATTCCGCCACACAATGAGCTGCTCAAGACGTTGTGCTTCTATGATGTGGTGGGCTTTCAGACGGAAACGGACAAGCTGGCATTCCAGGATTACATTACACGCGAAGTTCGTGGCGTGCTGGAGAGCGATGGCAGCCTTACGGCGTATGGCCATAACTTCCGTGCCGAGGTCTATCCGATCGGTACTGTACCGGACGATATTATCAAGCAGGCCGAATCCTACCGCGCACGCCGTAACTTCATCTCGCGCAGTATCGAAGGTGTGCCTTATAAGACGATTGTCAGCGTGGACCGTCTTGATTACTCAAAAGGGCTGGTGGAACGCTTTTGCGCTTATGAAAAGCTGCTAGAGCGATTTCCTGAGCACCGCAAGCGGGTGCAGTTTGTTCAGATCGCACCGACTTCTCGCTCCGATGTGAAAACCTATCAGCATATTCGTCAACAGCTTGAGTCCCAGGCGGGCCATATCAATGGTCGCTTCTCCGAGCTGGATTGGACACCGATTCGTTATCTGAACAAGAGCTATGACCGCCGTACCGTCATGGGGCTGTTCCGCTCTGCAGATATTGGTCTGGTAACGCCGCTGCGAGATGGTATGAATCTGGTAGCCAAAGAATATGTGGCTGCGCAGGATCCAGAAGATCCTGGCGTATTGGTACTCTCGCGTTTTGCAGGGGCAGCCCGTGAGCTCAACTCGGCGCTTATTGTGAATCCTTACGATGTGGTGGGCATGGCCGAAGCCCTTGATCGCGCCATTAGTATGCCGCTACAGGAGCGTAAGGATCGCTATGAGGACATGATGCGGATTATCCGCAAGAATGATCTGGCCTCCTGGCGTGACAAGTTCCTCAAGGATTTGCGGGCGGTAAAGGCCAGGCCTGTAGCTAACCTGCGTGCAGTAGGAGCTACAGGCGCTTAAGTGGCAAAGGCTTAAAAAGGCCCGCAATGTAGCGGGCTTTTTTATGGAAATTTTTCGCAGGCAATAAAAAAGGGTCTAGCCGAAGCTAGACCCTAGAAATAGGTGGTGGCTACGCAGGGACTTGAACCCCGGACCCCAGCATTATGAATGCTATGCTCTAACCAGCTGAGCTACGTAGCCATCCGAGGCGCGCATTATTCTTTCTCCAAAGCCCTGTGTCAACCCCTCTTTTTCATTTAATTGCTTAAAAACTAACGTTTTTTTATGGATGGGCGATTGCCTTGGTAAAAGCGCCTGGAAAGGCGCTTTCGTTTAGGTCCGATAATGGCAAGGTGTTAGCAAACTTTGTTCAGGCCGTAGCAGTCCTTAACAGGAGCGTCTTCTAAAGGCGTATTTCTAGACCAGGAGAAAGCAATGGATAACTATCACGTCACTAAAGGCGACAAGGGCTGGGAGCTGAAAAAGGAAGGCGCAGCCCGTGCCTCCAAAAGCGCTGAGACTAAGGCGCAGCTCGTAGAGCAGATGCATGAGTTTTTTGAGGGAAAGAAGGCGTCAGTCAAAATTCACAAGGTGGATGGCACCCTTGAGGAGGAGCGTACCTATCCTCGTAGCGCCGATCCACGCAAGTCAAAAGGTTAGAGCGAGGGTGCCGTTGCGGCTATCAGTCAGCAGAGAGGCAACGGCGACTCCCGTGTATGTCCGGGCAAGGACGACTAGGGCTTCATGAGCTTGCCCCAAATTGCCCTTTAGCACCTTTAAAGAATGAACTGTTTCTCAATTTGAAAGGGTGTTTAAACGGTATTGGCACTTAAAGACTATTCGTTACTTATTAGGCAATATTCATTTGTCCACTGGGCATTATATCTACAATGACTTTTCTGTAATCATTACGTCATCTCCCTGTGCTGCCCCGTTCCGATAATTAAAGAACAAACCCCGGACCTGTTTATAAGTAGGTATTCGCCTGCTTGTTTATCAGGGAGAAGGTAACTTTATAGTTGGAAGCGAGATGAAAATGAAAAGTTTGATTGTAGCTGCCCTTGTCCTTGCCAGCAGTTCCGTATTAGCTGACAAAATCCCCTCCGATGCCGCCAGCACGCCTGTTGTCGAGCATTACACGTATTCAGACCACCTGGATATCAAACGTGTCATCGACAGTCCCGATATCACCAGTTTCTGCGGTGTCCGTCCTGTACGCATGACATATGAAGACCATAATGACAAAGTTCATGTAATGGAGTATCAGGTTTCGGGTTCTGGTTGCAATGATAATTAATAGAGTTATTTAATCTATTTGATGGTCAGATGTAATTGTTGATTTAATTTTATTTGATATTTTCTGATCAAAAGAGGTGCCTTGCATAGTTTTTCAAGGCACCTCTTTTTGTTTTTGAATTAAAAATAGTTTATTTAAACGGCATGCTTGACGAGGGCTTTTACTCACCTGTTGAGGGACTTAAAAACACGCCTGCTTTCATAAACGTTTGTGTTGTGCGAGGTAACGCACGGTTACAGGCTAACAAAAGCAGGGTAATGCCTGTCAGAGTGAAGGCCTCGGTGGCATCAGTTGCCTCGAGGCGTTTCATTTTTAATGCGCAGAGAGGACACGCATGCGAATCAGCATTCGACAGATCACGATGCTCTTCCTTATGTTTCTGGCAGGTGCGGCATATGCTCAGGCTCAGCAGAGCCAGTCGGATCCAATCAGAATTCTGTTTGTAGGTAACAGCTATACCTATGTCAATGACTTGCCAGCCGTACTGAGTGAGATGTCCAGGCAAGGCAAGCAGGCCCGTCCGATCGAGACCAAGACGCTGGCTTTCTCGGGCGCATCGCTTGAGCAGCATTGGACGAAAAAGGACGTTCAGCAGGCATTGCAGGAGCAGAAGTGGGACTACGTCGTCTTGCAGGAGCACAGCATGTTGCCGGTCAAGAATCCAGACTTCATGTACAAGTATGCCCGGCTGATCGATGCTGAGGTCAAAAAGAACGGTGCCAAGACAATCCTGTACCTGACGTGGGCTCGCCAGAATGACCCGGCGATGCAGGCTAAGCTGGATAAGGCGTACACGACACTGGCCAATGAGCTGGGTGCGCTGTTGGCGCCAGTGGGGCAGGCCTGGCAGACTGCTTTGGCGGAAAAGCCTCAACCGTCGCTGTTCCTGCCTGACGGTAGCCATCCTTCCTTCACCGGCTCGTATATAGGCGCTTCGGTGTTTTATTCGCTGATCTACGGTCAGATGCCGCCCCAGCCTAGTGCAGCAGAGTCCAAGCGGCTGGAAAAGGCGAACGCAGGAGAGTTGCAGCAGGCTGCCTGGAAAGCAGTTCAGTCCTTGTCACCGGCATTGCGGACTTCACCGGACAAGGCAATGCACGCCTCGGCTCAGTAGCAGGGGGAAGGCTCGCCCAAGGAAAGCCCTGGGCGAGACCTATGACTCAAGGTATATATTTCTTTTCCTGTAGGCGCTTGATTGCGCCTATCAGGCAGTCTTCGGTGCTGACCGCTTCTGTAAAGCCTGCACGACGAATCTTGCCCATATCCGAGATCATGTCGAACTCGGTGTTGAAGACAAAATCGCCAAACTTCCAGCCTACAAGCTTCTCATACGGTACGGATTCCAGCTGGTGCTGCTCAGCCAGTTTTTGCCAGTCGTCAGCCTTGCTCGGCATCTGTGTTGCCAGTGAGAAAGGCTGCGGATCGGCGACGTCCATATCCAGGGCTTCACCGATCTTGTGCCAGAGACGCTCCCAGCGGAACGGCTCGCCGACCAGGTTGAACGCTTCGTTGCGAGCGGCTGGGTCCAGCGCCGCCCATACACTGGCTCGTGCCAGCCAGCGCGCATCGGTCAACTGGGCCAGTACCTCACGGTAGGCTTTCATCGAGCCCGGAAAGCGCAAGGGCACACCGGCTTGTTTACTCAGGGCTGCGAAGGCCCCAATGACCAGCGCGATGTTCATGGGATTGCCTGCAATATCACCCACCACCACATCAGGGCGCAGGATAGACCACTCGAATTCTCCCTGGGCGGCGCGCTCGCGTAGCAGGTCTTCCTGGGTGTAATAAAAGTTAGGCGAGAGGTGGCGCGGGTCGTCCTCATAAAAAGGTGCCGCTGTTGGACCCAGGTGCACGCCGTAAACCTTGGCTCCCTGGTAGTGAACGACGCGTTGTAGCTTAGCGCCGGCAGACTTCAGGCCGTCCAATACATTGCGCAGCATGGCGCCATTAATGTCGGCTTCCTTGGCCAGGCTGCTATCAGGGCGTAACGCTGCATAAAAGACATGAGTTGTATCCCCCGCCTGGCTCAGCGCCTGGGCCGTAGCGTTGGCGTCAGTCAGATCAAGATCAATGGTTTCAACGTTCGGTATGAAGGTACGACGGACGGCGCGGACCCGCCATTCAGGATTTTCGGCCAGAGTTTCAACAACAGCATTACCGATGATGCCGCTTGCCCCAACGACCAGGGCAACCTTGGAAGCTGACATGTGCGTTCTCCACTAAATAAATAACAAGTTGGATGAGGTCTGTTTGGTGTTACTAAGCTGATAACGCTCATCCCTACTTGGTTCCGAAAACCAATAGCATCCTAATGGATATATCGACAGGATATCGAACCGACAGCAACGTCATGCGGTCGATGAATGAAGTTTCAACACGTATTGCCAGTAGAGGCGTGGTCAGACGGAAAGGTTACAGCGGCGTGCAGTGAATGTCCTGTTCTGACCCGGACTTGCCAATTCACCTGTCAGAGCCTGACATTCATAGGAAGATTACATATGTCGACGTCTTCACCCGAGCCCGATACAAAACTGCGCCGCGCGATTACAGGTCCTTTGCTGCTGTTATTCATCCTCGGGGATGTGCTTGGGGCCGGGGTGTATGCACTGGCGGGGAAGATTGCAGGTGAGGTAGGCGGAGCCATCTGGGTGCCTCTGGTAGTGGCAATGGGATTTGCTATGTTGACGGCGGCCTCGTATGCAGAGCTCGTCACCAAATATCCAAAAGCTGGAGGTGCTGCGGTGTTTGCTGCACGGGCCTTCAAGCATCCCCTTGTGTCCTTTCTAGTGGGTTTTTCGATGTTGGCTGCCGGTGTCACGAGTGCTGCCGGCCTTTCCCTGGCCTTTGCGGGTGATTATCTCGGGGCGTTTATTCACGTTTCGCCTACGATGACAGCGCTGGTCTTTCTAACGCTGGTGGCTCTGCTTAATGCACGCGGGATCAAGGAGTCGCTTAATGCCAATCTGATCATGACGCTGATTGAGCTGTCGGGACTTTTATTGGTCGTTATTCTAGCCGCGTTGTATGTAAGTCATGGGCAGGGAGAGCCGGCGCGGGTTCTTCAATTTGCTGAGGGGACTTCTCCACCGCTGGCGGTATTAGGCGCTGCGCTGCTCGCCTTCTATTCGTTTGTGGGGTTTGAAGTGTCGGCCAACATTGCCGAAGAAGTGAAAGATGTAAGACGTATTTACCCAAGGACCTTGTTCGGTGCGCTGCTGATCGCGGGCGTAATATATGTTCTGGTGGGGCTGGCGGCTTCCATCGTTTTGTCACCTGCACAACTGGTGGAGTCTTCTGCGCCGTTGCTGGACGTGGTTCGGGCGACAGGCTACGGCATACCACCGCAACTGTTTGCCGTGGCGGCCTTGCTGGCAGTTTCCAATGGCGCATTGCTGACCATGATCATGGCAAGCCGTCTAGCTTATGGCATGGCCGAGGAGGGTCTGCTGCCCCCAGTGCTGGGGCGTGTACTGCCCCGTCGGCGTACGCCCTGGGTGGCGATTATTGCCACAACGCTTGTAGCCATGGCGTTGACTGTTACAGGGACGTTGTCGGCTCTGGCCGAGACGGTTGTGCTCCTACTGCTTTTTGTATTCATGAGTACGAACGTGGCCGTTTTGGTGCTGCGCCGCGACAAGGTCGATCAGCCGCATTTCCGGACCCCTACGCTGGTGCCGTTGCTGGCGATCGTGTCGTGTCTGGTGCTTTTGAGTCAGCAGAGCGCGGAGACCTGGCTGCGTGCCGGCATTCTGCTTGGGGTCGGCGTGGTGCTGTATTTCGTAACGCGTGCTCATTCGACACGTGAAGCAGCGGATGTTGTGTAAGACAAGGTCTTTGCAGGCCGGGTGCGGCCTGCAGGAAGGCGTGATATGCGTTAAAAAATCCAGCGTTGCGGGCGCTGATGCATATTGGCGCTGGCAGGTCTCCAGGGGCGAACGGAAAGTTCGGCCTGTGTGGCGGAGCTGGGCAGTGCAGCAGGTGCGTTGGGGTAGGCAGACAGGTTAGTGGTAAGCGTGGGTGAAGGTTGCGCCTGGGTTTCGTGTCCTAGAAACCAGGCGGCAACCACCAGCAGGGAAACAGCAAGACAAGATGCGGTACGGCTATGCAGGGAGTCCATTCCTTGGCTCTCACAGAGGATAATCAACCGCCCAAATCATATCGGGTAAGTTCATCTGTGAAGCCCTGGATGCCAACTTTATTGCAAAACCGGGCGAACTCTCACATCGGTATGTTGCATGGTTGGCACATGGGAGGCGTACCTCTTCAACTCAGGCGCAAGGTGCCTCGAAGGTGCTGACAGAATTCAATGACCTCATGAGCTCGCATGTGGTTGGATGAGTCTTCCGTCTGCCGCACGGCGGCCGTAATCATCGATTCGATGTTCTGGATATGAATCAGCTTGAGGTCGCTGCTCATATTGCCCAGTTCGATCAACTCCGCAATCCGGTTCTCAGAGCGGGTCAACAAGCGTTCGACAACATCAAGGCTCTCATCAAGCTCGTTTTTGACAGGGGAGGCGTAGAGGTAATCGGTGAGGGTGGGAGCAGGGCGGACTTGCGGTTCCATCGCGGGGTTCCTCATGTGACCTGTGCAAGAATATGGCACGCTCGAGGCAAGATGTATCGCTACTGGCACTTAGGCGCAAGAGCCTGACCTCGTCCAAGAGACGAGTGGTTTATACCGTCGTCGGTTGGTGTGCTGCAAGCGTCAAGGAGGCGGCTTCCGGCAGCGAAACGCCGAAAGCCGCCTGTATCAGGCGTTCTGATCGATCACACTGCGGTAGAACAGCCATTCGTGTTCAAGGGCATGGGCCTGGTTCTTGGCCTGCCTGAAGCCATGGCGTTCGTTGGGGTAGAAATAGCCTTCGGCACGAATGCCGCGATCTTTGAGTGCATGAAGCATGGCCCGTGTCTGCTCCGGGACAACGACGGCATCCAGCTCACCTTGGAAGAAAATGACCGGGACGTCTATCTTGTCGGCATGCAGGAGAGGCGTCCGCGCCCGGTAGCGCTCCAGATCCTTCTTGGGGTCGCCAATGAGCCAGTCCAGATAGTCGGCTTCGAATTTGTGGGTCACGCGAGCCAGGGCGGCCGGATCCGTTACGCCGTACAGGCTGGCGCCGCCGCAAAACACAGTCTGGAACGCCAGCGCGCATAAGGCCGTATAGCCACCGGCGCTGCCACCTCGGATAAAGGCATGGGCCGGTTCGATCAATTCTTGCTCGGCCAGATAATCCACTACAGCGCAGGCATCTTCGACATCGGCCTCACCCCAGCGCAGGTGAAGCGCGTTGCGGTACTCACGTCCGTAACCGGTGCTGCCCCTGTAATTGAGATCGGCAACGGCAAAGCCGCGTTGTGTCCAGTACTGGATACGGGGATCGAAGACGGGGTAGCAGGCAGAAGTAGGGCCGCCATGAATGAATGCTACCAGGGGGGGCTTGGCCTCTCCTGTCATGGCCGGGTAGAAAAAGCCGTGCGCTTCGCCATCGCCGCTGGGGTAACGCAGGGCCTTGGGTTGGCTGATGCGCTCGTTAGGCAATGGCGCAATACCGCCCGCCAGAATCTCGATGTTGCCATTCTGCCCGTTGATCTCAAGGATGCACGAGGGACGATTGGGCGCTGCGGCAATGCAATAGATGTATCCATCATGCAGGGCCAGGCTGCGAAAGCGGGTGAAGTCTTCCGCGAAGCGCAGCACTCGACCATCGGCCTCGCGTCTGCCCAGGTGGCCGAAGCCTTCTTCGAACCAGGTGGCGATGTAACGCTCGCCGCCCAGGCTGTACCAGCTTCTGCCGCCCAGCTGGAAGGGGGCGGCCGCATGATCGGCCTTGATGGCAGTCAGTCTGCTGACGCCTGAGGTGCATTCACCCCATGGTTGCCACCAGCCGTCACGGTCGGACAGGCAGTAGAGCTGGTCCTGTTCATCAAAACGGGGCTGTTGAATCGACTCCGGATCGCTGCCTGCAATGCAGACCGGCGCCTCCCATTGCCCATTGTCCAGGCGTTCGGCGCACATGAGGCGGGTGGAGGTCCATGGTTGGTGTGGGCGACTCCACTCGATCCAGGCCAGGCGCTTGCCGCTGGGGCTCAACGTAGGCGAGGCGTAGAAATCAGCACCCTCGGCCAAGACCTGACGGTGGCTGTCTGCGAGGGAAATAGCGACAAGCCGGTGAATGACGGCCTCGTCCTCATGGACTTCTTCCACCGCCATGATAAGGTTGGCTGCATAGTGCAGATCACCATAGCGGCGTTTACCCTGGGTCAATGCCACAGGTTGGCTGCCATCGAGTGGTTGACGGTAAAGCTGTTGATCCGAGTCGTTGACGAAGACGGCCTCTGACTCGGTCAGGCAAAACGCGCCGCCTCCGTACTCATAAACGCGGCTGCGTGCACTGTAGCCATCCGGCGTCAGGCAGTGCGGTTTGCCATCATGCCAGCGCCATAGACGGCAGGCGCCGTCAGCAGGATCATACTGATTCCAGAAAAGCCCCAGTGCCGATGCCTGTAGCTCGGCAAAATCGATGCCTGCCGCGACGGCCTGTTGAGCGGTAAAGGTGCTGCCGTCTGCGTCTGTAGAAGCAGGGTGCTGGTAAGCCATGGTGCTTCTCCGTTGCTATGTAAGACTCAGGCTTTGGCGATAAGCCTGGAGTTCCGCTCGTTACGAAAGCTCAGCTGCTCAATGGTCTGAGTGGCCTGCTCAGCCTCGGTACGGGCGTTGAGGATCACGTCGTGATGTGGGGACTTGCTGCACACTGGATCAGCATTGGCGGCATCACCGGTCAGCATGAAGGCCTGGCAGCGGCAGCCACCAAAATCCTTTTCCTTTTCATCGCAGCTGCGGCAAGGCTCTGGCATCCAGTCATAACCGCGGAAATGATTGAAGCCAAAGGAGTCATACCAGATGTGCTGAAGGCTATGATCCTTCACATTCGGAAACTGGATCGGCAGCTGGCGAGCGCCGTGGCAGGGCAATGCGGTACCATCCGGCGTGACGGTAAGGAAGATACTGCCCCAACCGTTCATGCAGGCCTTGGGACGTTCTTCATAATAGTCCGGCGTCACGAAGATCAGCTTGCAGGGATGGCCTTCGGCTTCGAGCTTGGCGCGGTATTCGTTGGTGATGCGTTCGGCGCGTACCAGTTGCTCTTTAGTGGGTAACAGGCCGACCCGATTGAGCTGCGCCCAACCATAGAACTGGCACGTCGCAAGCTCGACGAAATCCGCTTCCAGGGCGATACACAGCTCGATAATACGGTCGATCTTATCGATATTGTGCCGATGCGTGACAAAGTTGAGCACCATGGGGTAGCCATGGGCTTTTACCGCGCGGGCCATCTCCAGCTTCTGGGCAAAGGCTTTTTTGGAGCCGGCGAGCAGGTTGTTTACCTCTTCGTCGCTGGCCTGAAAGCTGATCTGGATATGATCAAGCCCGGCGTCGCGAAAGGTAGCGATCTTCTGCTCGGTAAGGCCTATGCCAGAGGTGATCAGGTTGGTGTAGTACCCTAGTCTGCGAGCCTCGCCGATCAGTTCGGCCAGATCCTGGCGTACCAGAGGCTCGCCACCGGAAAAGCCCAGCTGTGCTGCGCCCATCTGCCGGGCCTGCTGCATGACGGTGAACCACTGTTCGGTGGTCAGCTCCTTGCCTTGAGCCGCAAAGTCCAGGGGATTGGAGCAGTAGGGGCACTGCAGGGGACAGCGGTAGGTCAGTTCTGCAAGGAGCCACAAGGGCAGTCCTACCGCAGGCTGCTCAGGCAGGTTAGCCGAGTTGGATCCAGTGCTCTGCACGAGCAACCTCCATGAACTGCTCCACATCGTCACCGAGTTCCGGGACGCCTGGGAAGCGTTCGTTCAACGCATCAATGATGGCGGCCACGTCACGCTGGCCGTCTATGAGTTCGCCAATGGCGGCAGCGCTTTCATTCAGCTTGATCATCCCTTCCGGATAGAGCAGGACAAAACCGTTCTGTGCGGGCTCGAACTGGAAGCGATAGCCCGGGCGCCAGCGCGGCACCTGGGTGCGGTCAAAGCTCATAGTTGAATTCCTTTATGCCAGACGCGCTGGTCGGTTACGGTGTGGTAGGGCGGCCGTTTCAGCTCGTAGGCCATGCTCATGGCATCCAGCATGCTCCAGAGGATATCGAGCTTGAATTGCAGGATTTCAAGCATGCGCTGCTGGGCATCATAAGTGGTGTAGTGCTGGAGGGTGATGTGCAGGCCATGCTCCACATCGCGGCGTGCCTGACCAAGGCGTGTGCGAAAGTATTCATAGCCGGCTGGGTCGATCCAAGGGTAATGCTGGGGCCAGCTATCCAGACGCGATTGGTGAATCTGCGGAGCAAAAAGTTCGGTCAACGAGCTGCTGGCTGCTTCCTGCCAGGAGGCGCGGCGCGCAAAGTTGACGTAGGCGTCTACCGCGAAGCGTACGCCAGGGAGCACCAGTTCTTGCGAGAGAACCTGCTCACGGTCGAGTCCTGTTGCTTCAGCCAGGCGTAGCCAAGCCTCGATTCCACCTTCCGTTCCAGGAGCACCGTCATGGTCAAGAATACGCTGAACCCACTCGCGGCGAATCTCGCGGTCCGGACAGTTCGCCATGATGGCGGCGTCTTTCAGAGGAATGTTTACCTGATAGTAGAAGCGGTTGGCCACCCAACCCTGGATCTGCTCGCGTGTCGCACGGCCTTCATACATGGCGACGTGATAGGGATGATAGATGTGGTAATACGCGCCCTTGGCGCGCAGGGCCTGTTCGAACTCTTCAGGGGTGAGGGCGTGTGGCATGTCTGGCCTCCTCGGTAGATAAAATGACCGGATGCACGCGGATCACAGCTCGATGCTCATGCCATCCCAGGCGACTTCGACGCCGCGTCGCTCGACTTCTGCGCGCTCGGGCGAGTCCTCATCCAGAATCGGATTGGTGTTGTTGATGTGGATGAGCACCTTGCGTGGCGAG
Source organism: Pseudomonas sp. JZ114 (assembly GCF_051027705.1). Lineage (NCBI taxonomy): Bacteria > Pseudomonadati > Pseudomonadota > Gammaproteobacteria > Pseudomonadales > Pseudomonadaceae > Pseudomonas > Pseudomonas sp. JZ114. The sequence continues at coordinate 3,692,723 of NZ_CP069256.1, read as the reverse complement.
GTCAGCTGGTCGAGGACCTCAAGCATGCCGCCGGGGCCGTTCTGAGCCAGATGGCCCATCTCGCGGCCGGTGCGGGTGCCAACGCCACGGCGCTGCATTTCATCGTCTTCCCATAGGGTTCCATCGACCAGCAGACAGTCGGCTTCGGCCATTTTGGCCAGCAGGGCGTTATCCACCTGACCCAGGCCTGGCGCATAGAACAGCTTGCCGCCCGTAAGCAGATCTTCAACGATCAGCCCGATGTTGTCACCGGGATGCGGATCGAAGCGGTGCGGCGAATAGGGCGGTGCAGCGCTACGCAGCGGTAGAGGCGTGAAGCGCAGGTTCGGGCATGCCGGAATAACGAAGCTGTCTTCCAGCTCGATACGGTTCCAGCGCAGGCCACCGTTCCAGTGTTCCAGCATGTTGAACAACGGGAAGCCAGTCGTGAGATCCTGATGAACCATATCGGTACACCAGACCTCGTGGGGGCAGCCCTCGCGCAGGCTGAGCAGGCCGGTAGTGTGGTCGATCTGGCTATCGAGCAGAATGATCGCGCCGATGCCGGTATCCCGTAGCGCACGGCCCGGCTGCATGGGGGCGAAACTCTGCAGCTGCGCGCGGATATCCGGTGAGGCGTTGCACAGCACCCAATTTACGCCGTCATCGGACAGGGCTATGGACGACTGGGTGCGAGGTTGCGCACGAAGACTGCCGTCACGAACACCACGGCAGTTGGGACAGTTGCAGTTCCACTGGGGAAAGCCGCCGCCTGCAGCGGAGCCAAGAATCTGGATATACATGATTTATCTATGAAATGCGGCCAACTTAGAACTTGTCACGAGCGGCGAGGGACATTCAGGAGAAGCACCTGTTGGCGGTCCGGCTGCGCCGAACAGGCCTCGCGGTAGGCATGACCCACTTCTAAGGTGGCTAGAAAAGGAACGCCCCGGATAACCGGGGCGCTGGATCACGCAATCAACGGTTAGCGAAGTACATGGTGACTTCGAAGCCAATGCGCAGATCGGTATAAGCAGGTTTAGTCCACATAATGAATACCCCTCAAAGTGATATCGGAAAGGTCCGATTTACTTAGTACAAAATACCTTGCATACGTTCAGGATAAACACATCCTGAAACGCACTTAAGCTAGTTTACCCTGATATGGTGCGACGTATAGTTACAGGGTTCGCCAATGTGTTTCTGTCGAGACATGGTTGGCTAAACAGGTCCAGCCGTGGTAGGCGCTGTGTAAGGCATGCAGAGCGTGCTGAAGGTCGTCAGGGTGTAGAGCCAGGATCGCTTTGCGAAGGTCATCGAGATAGGTCAGCGGATAACCTCCCTGATGGGCGCTCCATAGCTCTTCACCCAGCTGGCGGGTGTCGAGTGCACTAGGTAGGAACTGATCGGCAAGGACCTTTTGCTGCTGCTCGAATGGCTCATGGGTCAGTGCAGCGATGTCGGTCGGTAACCGGGCAAGAAACGCCTCGATATAATTAAGGATGTCTGCGGTCGTCACCGTTGGAGACTGGATGCCAAACACGAGCGTTGACCGTCCCGCGATCTGACGGACACTGGAAAATACCGCATACCCCAGCTGCAGCTCCACACGCATGCGCTGGTAAAAGCGCGGTTGCACGAGGTGGCCAAGGAACCGCCAGGCGGCCTCCTGCCGGATGTCATGGGGCGGTGCCGGACAGGCCAGCAGAACGGCATGTTCAGACGAGTGCCCGGGAACGGTGTGCCACCATCGACCACTACGGCTCGGCGGGACTGGGGGGCGCTGTGCAGGTACTCCGGGCAAGTCCAGCAAGCAATGGCGAAGCGAGTTTAGCTCCATCTCCGAAAAGCCGATAGATAAGCTATCCCACCGTGCAACAGACCATTGTCCAGCAAGCTGGGTGGGGCCTTCCATTTCCTGACCTGCCTGATCCGTCTGGGTCTGAGGAGGCTCCGCCATCAGATCGGTGAGCCGGCTTATGAGCTGCCTGATAGGCATGCTGTTCGGCTCAGCGGGCGGCTGGCTGAAGGCTTGCCAAGCTTCGTGGCTGGGCCTATGGAGAATAGGGATGAGCGCATTGAGTACAGCTGGAATCGCCTCACTCAAGCCGGTCAGCCTAAGCTGCCATTGCTGGCCAAGCGTGCTGAGGGAAGCCTCAACACCTGCCTGGCGTGCCTGATGGCTGATAGCTTTTAGTGCGTGGTTGAGTGTGCGGACGAGAGCCGGTTGATACGCGGCCGGTTCCAGAAAGTGCCAGCGGATATACAGTGCACCTTCACCCAGGCCGGCAGCCGCTTCCTGAATACTCTGAAGGGCGGGTAGCGAAACGGAATCTGCTCCCGTCTCGATCTGCGCAGGCACGAGGAATGGGTTGAGCGGTGGAAGCGTCCAGTTCAGGGCTGGCGCTTGCTGACGCTCGCATGCGCCTGGAGCAGGAAGCAAATTGTGTTCAGGCTTCAAATGCCCGAGCAGGTGTCGCAAGGCAGTCACGCCAGCGCTTGATAGGCCCGGTGCTTTCAACCCGTCGTCGAGAAGTGACCGGGCCAGTGGCAATGCGGCGCTGGTAGCACGTGTTCGCTGCGCGAGGCGCGTGTACTCCGCCTGTAGCTCAGTCAGATCAGGCTGGCGTTCCAGGAACGTCAGCCAGTCGAAAAAGGCATGAGCTATCTGTGATGACGCTTTAATGCCTGCCTCGGTCAAGGCTATTTCAACAGCGAGTACCGCCTGCTGCCTGAAGTGATAGAGCGGCTCCAGCGTCAGCGTCTTGACCCATCCTTTCTTTCGCAAGGTGCTTATCAGGCCGCCGGTATGTTCGGTGTGCGTCCAGATGGACAGACAATCAATGGCCTCACGACTATCAGCGGGCAGGTCTTCCAAGGCGAACAGCAAACTGAGCGTCTCTGTATCCGGAGGCTCTACCGGTGCGATGCGTTCTGGAGGAAGAAGCGCAGGGGGCGATAATGGCTCGATACGCTCCCCCGCATTGAAGCTAGCGCCGTAACGGTCTGCCAGCTGGCGTAGTTCATTCAGGGGCTGTGGTCCGACCAAGACCAGCGTCATCTGTCCGGCTTGATAGAAACGCTCGTGGAAGCCTTTCAGTGCTGCTTGAAAACGCAGGTTGGGCACGAGCAGGCTGTAGCGGTTGCCCGCATGGAATGCTGTGACAGGATGGCGGCGCGACAATGGGTGCATCTGCCACGTCAGGCGGTGCGTGCGGGTATCCCTTGACCAGGCAATAAACTCGGCATGGATAACCTCGCGCTCGCGGCGTTGATCTTCGTGGGCAAGACGCGGGTGGACGAGCATGTCACACAGACGGGCAACTCCGCCTTCCAGCGCGGCAGGTGGCACCTCGAAAAAAAAGTCCGTGGTGCGTTCCCGTGTACTGGCATTGACCTGCCCGGCATGGCGTTGCACGTAAGCCATCAGGCCTTCATCAGCGGGATAGGCCTGCGTGCCCAGGAAAAGAAGGTGCTCAAGGAAATGTGCAAGCCCGGGCCATGCGCTATCCACATCATGACTTCCTGCGGCGACCCGAATGGCGGCCGAGGCCCGTTTGAGTCGAGGCACCTGTCCCAGAATGACGGTCAGGCCGTTGGCAAGGCGAAGGGATTCGAATCGGGTGGCAGACAAGTTATTCATGGCAGTCGTTATGCACCGGTGATATGCACAGGGCTTGTTGGAGCCGCTCTACGGCTTTGTTGCAGGCAGAAATGCATCGTTAGGCTACACGGATAAGGCCATGTCCGACCATGTCCCAAGAAATTGCCATGCTTTAAGCAGAACTTTTCCGGATATCGCGTGCTTTTCAGGTGTATTTATGTACAGTATCTGATGTTTATCGATACATTGCGGATCAAGGCGCTTTAAAGCGCACAGTGTATGGCGCTCGCCATTACGGTCAGTGTTTTCTGTTCTTCATCTTTTCACCGACAGACTGACTTATCTATTGATGACCGTTGATTTGAATACCGACAGCCTGGCTGTCGGTCTGCTGTTTTGAGGACGTTGTTCGTGGACGACACTACAGGCTCATCCGTCAGCCATCTCTCCAATCTCGAGCGGCTGCGAAGCCGTCTGCTCGATCTCAGCGCCCGTAACCGGCTGCTCAATTTTTCCCATGCGCGGAGCAAGCGTTTCGTTCGCGTGATCGACGAGCTTCCGGACCAGTTGTTCGAGATGCTGCTCTCCGAGCGCTCGATGCGCTTTGCGGCCGTGCCTGAGCCTACGCAAGCGTTGCTGCTCCAGCATGGCTTTCTGGAAAAAGACCCCTGTACGGGGCAAATGCGCGAAGTTAAAAAACTACCTACTGCAGAAGAGTGGGCTGCTGTATTGCGCATGGCTTCCAGCTATGAACTTCCCATGCCGATACTGGCCGAGGCGCCTGTCGTGGGTGACAGCCTTCTGCGGCTTGAAAACGAAGGGGGCCTGATCGAAGAGTCTCCCGTGCTGGAGGAGATCCGGGAGCGTAAGCACTCGGATGAGTCCATTCAGAGCCTTTATTTTCCGCCCGAGCTCGAGGCGCGCCTGCAGATTCTGCATGCCCAGTCACGGGTCGCGCTGGAAGAAAGCGGTGCGAATATCCTGTATCTGGCCATTGGCTTTCTGGAGTGGGACGAATCTGTAGCCGGTAGCAACAGTACGCGTCTGGCGCCGCTCATGCTTGTGCCCGTGCAGCTGGAAAAAGGCAGGCTCAACGCGGAAACCGCGACCTTCGAATACCGTATCCAGTACACCGGCGAAGATATCCTGACCAATCTGTCGCTCAGGGAAAAGTTGCAACTGGACTTTGGAATTGCGTTGCCCTCCATCACCGAAGAGCTAACGCCCGAGGCCTATTTCCGTCTGGTACAGGATACGATCCTCAGGGCCAAACCTGCCTGGCAGGTGCGCCGGTTTGCCTCGCTCGGCCTGTTCGAATTCGGCAAGCTGATGATGTATCTGGATCTTGATTCGGAGCGCTGGAGCGAAGGGCAGCTGGGGACGCATCCGCTGGTACAGCGCCTGACAGGCGCCTCGGTGGATGAAAAGGAGCCTCTGGCCGAGGCTGGATTCAGTGCTGAATACGCAATTGATGAACTGCCCGAGGTGCACGAGCATTATCCGCTGATCGACGATGCGGACAGCTCCCAGCACAGTGCGCTGGTGGATGTCATCCGGGGTGAAAACCTGGTCATCGAAGGGCCCCCTGGCACCGGCAAGTCCCAGACCATTACCAATATGATCGCGGCGGCCATGGCTCAGGGTAAGAAGGTGCTGTTTGTGGCAGAAAAGCGCGCAGCGCTGGAAGTAGTCAAGAATCGTCTGGAGCGGGCAGGGCTGGGTGATTTCTGCCTGGAGCTGCACAGCCATAAAAGCCAGAAGCAGGCGGTGATCTCCAGTATCCGCCAGCGAATCCAGAAACGGGGTACCTTTCGTTCGCCCAAGGAGCGACAGGCTCAGATTGAGCACTATGAACGTCTGAAGCGACAGCTCAACCGCTATGTCGAGCAATTGCATGCTCCCTACGAGCAGGTTGGCATGACGGCGCATCAGATTCTCATGCAGGCGACCCGTTTGCGTGAGAGCCTGCCTGTGGCGCCTTCCGAACTGCATCCTGTGTATGACTTGCCTGTTTCGCGTGTGCAGCTGGAAGAGCAAGCCAACTTTTACGCCACCTACTACCGCAAGACTGCACAGGAAGCTGGCGAGCCGGGACGGCTGGAAACCCATCCCTGGTTTGGCTGCCGCCTCACCCGTTTGACCGGCACCGAGCGGGAAGGCCTTATGTCGTCGCTTGAGCATGCCCGGCAAGCGCTGACCCGCTTTGCTGCGCTCAGGGCTCCACTGGCCGAACGGATGGGGGCACCGGCGCTCGCGCAGTTCACGCCCCAGGCACTGGCTGATCTGGCGGAGCGCCTTCCCGCGTTGATCCTCCCGCAAGGCGACGAGGATTGGACATTGCTGCCCTTGCTGGATGAATCATCCTGTACAGCATTGGGTGACTGGCTGGAGCGGTTCGATGCCTTGCTCAAGGGGCAGGAAGCCCTAGCGCGCCGTTTCAAGCCTGACGCCATTCGTTCCGCCGATATCTGCCAGCTGCTTAACCGGGCTTGCGCTGCGCTACGGTTGCATGTGGAAGGAGAGCTGGACCTGTCACAGGCGCTGGACCTCATGAAGCGAACCCGCGACCTGATGCAGGCAGCTGCTCAGGTCAATACGGCCGTGCAACACTTGCAAGAGCAGGGCGCGGCAGGCGAGTGGATAAGCGACCGGGAGGGACTGGAGCAGCTGGGTACGTTGCTTCTCCTGGCGCAGGCACTGCCGGCCGAGTTGGTCGAGGCGCGTCAGCGAAGCTATGAAGACGAGGCGCTCGATATCCTACTCTCCAAGCTCGCGGATCAGCTGCCCGAACTGCGCCGTCAGCGTGAGCATCTGTCCAAGGTGTTTTCGTTCAGCCGCCTGCCCGATAGCCAGCGTCTGGAGGATCTGCATCGCGTGCTGTCCGATGCGTCTCTGCTGCGCTGGTTCAAGGGCGAGTGGCGAGCGGCCAAGGCAGAACTGCTGACGCTGATACGGCCCGGTGTGAAGCTGGGCGAAGGCATCGACGCGCTGGTGGAGGCCGTCGCGTTTCAGCGTGAAAGCACGGCGCTGGCGCAGAATACCGGCTATGCCCAAAAGCTGGGGCCACTGTTCAAAGGGCTAGAAACAGAAGTTGATGATCTCTTACGTCTGCGCGCTTGGTATCGTCAGGTCCGTGAAACCTGCGGGCGCGGCTTTGGTGTCAAGGTATGGATTGCGGATTACCTGACCAAGGCAGACGCTGCGGACATCGCCGCGTTACGGGGTGAGGCCGATACACTGCTGGCCTATCTGGGAGAAGTAGAGGATTTAAGGCAGGACCTCGAAACCCTGTTTACCTTTGATGCTCATGATCTGCGCACACAGCCGCTGCTGGCCGCTGACGGTGTGCTGGTCCGCCTGCTCAAGAGCGTGGGTGGGGCGCTCAAGGCGATGCTGCCCTATGTTCGGGAGCAGAATCCAACGCTCAATGGGTTGCAGGTACAGATCAAAACCCTGGAGGCATGGCAGCAAAGCGCTGCCCAGCTGCGTCAGGACCAGCAGCTTGCGGCTGTGCTGGAAGGCCGCGAGCTACCGACCCTGGAGCAAGCCTCAAGCGCCCGCGCCACCCTCAACACCTGGCGTCATACCGTCGAGCTTGCCCGGCCATTGCTGGCGTTGTCTGTTGGGCGTGATCTGATGGCACGTCTGGCCGAAGAGGACGCGGACGGCGCCGAACGCCTGATCCAGGAGTGGCAAGAGCAGGCTGCGGTCATTCAGCAGGCCATGGCAGCCTGGGAGGACCGTCTGGACGCTTTCCTGGTACGAGGAGAAATCGAGCCTGACGAATGGTGGCAAGTCGTTACGGAGCCGACATTCGAGGCGCTGGAAGCACGTTTGCGCCGGGCGTCCGAACGTGAAGACCTGCTCGACCACTGGTTCGAATACCGTCGACTACGTAGCCGGCTGGCTGATCTTGGTTTCGAGTCTACCGTTGTGGCCATCGAACGGCAGCGTCTGACGGCAGATCAATGCGCCGACGGCTGCCTGCTGGGCTTGCTGGACCGCTGGGCCTGCCAGATTCTGGAGGATAACCCAGCGCTAGGGCAGTTTTCCGGTAAGGAACAGGAGGCTATTCGAGCGCGCTTTGCCGAGATTGATCAGGCGCTCAAGCAGATTCAGCGCGACGAGGTGGCGTATGACATCGATCAGGTAGAAGTGCCTGCCGGCAACAACTCCGGCAAGGTGAAGGAGCGTACCGAACTTGCGCTGCTGGAACACGAAGCCAGCAAACAGCGCAGCCATCAGCCTATTCGCAGTCTCATGCAGCGTGCCGTCAAGGCGCTGCAGGCACTCAAGCCCTGCTTCATGATGAGTCCGATGGCGGTAGCGCAATACCTGCCCGCGGGCGAAGTGGAGTTTGATCTGGTGGTAATGGACGAAGCCTCGCAGATGCGTCCCGAAGAGTCCTTGGGCAGCATTGCCCGCGGTCGTCAGCTCGTGGTGGTCGGTGATCCGAAACAGCTTCCGCCCACCAACTTCTTTGCACGCCAGGGAACGGGAGACGATGCAGAAGATGAGGACCTGTCCCTCGCTCAGGATTCCGAAAGTATCCTGGATGCGGCCATGCCCTTGTTCCGGCTGCGCCGCCTGCGCTGGCACTACCGCTCGCGGCATGAAAGCCTGATCGCCTTTTCCAACGCGGCCTTCTATGACGGTAACCTGGTGGTCTATCCCTCACCGCATCGCGAGTCGGCTGAGTTTGGCGTCAAGTTTGAGCGTATCGGCAACGGCCGTTTCGTCGAGCAGCGCAACGTAGAGGAAGCCGAGGCAGTTGTAGCAGCGATTGAGCATCACCTGCTCAATCGCCCACAGGAGTCCCTGGGCGTGGTTGCGATGAACGTCAAACAGTCTGACCAAATCGAACGTCTGCTGGAGCTACGCGCCAAGCAGAACCCGGAGCTTCAGCTTGCCTGGGAGCGTAATGCGGGACTGGTCGAGCCGCTGTTCATCAAGAACCTGGAAAATGTGCAGGGGGATGAGCGAGACGTCATTTTCATCTCGTTCACCTACGGCCCCATGGAGGCCGGTGGCAAGGTGCCCCAGCGCTTTGGCCCGATCAACAGCGACTCGGGTTGGCGACGGCTGAACGTCTTGTTCACTCGCTCCAAGAAGCGTATGCACATTTTCACGTCGTTCACGGCGTCGGATGTGCTTGTTACCGGTACGTCGAGTCGTGGCGTACACGCGCTGCGTAACTTCCTGCACTATGCCGAGACGGGGTATCTGCCGCGCGTGGAAGAAACCGCACGCGCCCCGGACAGCGACTTTGAGATTGCCGTCATGGACGCCTTGTCCCGCCACGGCTACACCTGCGAGCCGCAGGTTGGTGTGGCAGGCTTTTTCATCGATCTGGCCGTGCGTGATCCTGAGCAGCCAGGACGTTATCTGATGGGAATTGAATGTGATGGGGCGGCTTACCACTCAGCCAAGTCCGCGCGGGACCGGGATCGGTTGCGTCAAAGCGTCCTGGAGCAATTGGGCTGGCGGATCCGCCGAATCTGGTCAGTGGACTGGTTCCGTAACCCTCGTACACAGCTCGATCCCATTATTCATGAGCTTGATCAACTACGAAGGGAAAATCCTGTCTCTGCCAAGCAGTTGAGCGAAGAGGAAAAGACCATGGAGCATGAGGTTTTAGATGCAAGCGTAGGGACCCACCTGTTGGCTGAGCCTCCTGTTACAGAGATAGCAAATCACGGCCCGGACGATATGAGCCCGCACGTCCACTAAAATAAAGGCCCGCCAAGCGCGGGCCTTTTGCTGGAGCCTGCCTGTTAGCAGGCTTCGCCGTACAGCGTTTTCTCACGGTTGATCATGATATCTGCCAGGAACCAATAGGCTTCGCCCCAGGCATTCAGGATCTCGTCAGTGGCCGCATCACCCAGTACATCCTTGATGGCTGGAAGCAGGGCATTGGCAACTGCAGGGTAGTGTTCGGCCTTGACGTGTGTGGCTACATGTCGTGCGCAGATTTTGTCCACCGCACCCTGAATCGCTTCCAGATGGTCCACATTCTTGGCAAAGGCCAGGATGGCGGCAGCCAGGCGCCTGGGTTGTTCGCCTGACTTGTGGGCGGCTTCGTCGAACAGTGCCTTTATCTCTGGATCGACAAACAGACGCTCGTACATGCGGGTCGTAATGGCAACGCCATGCTCCTGAATGACAGGCGCCGTCGATTTGATAATAGCAATGGTTTCAGGTGATAAAGGCTGGCTCATAAGGCTTCCTACCGTATTCTCAGGCCGCTGCAAAAGGCGGCCCTGTTGTCATCAGGCTAGTGTTATCGATAACAGCGCCCCTCGGCGGAGGGCTTGCTAGAAGCATAGACTACCGCGCTGATATCGCCGCAAAGGCACGAATCGATGGCTGTAGCCTAATAAGGTTGCGAGGCGGAGGTATTGATATATGTCATGGTGCCTGCAATAAGCCAGGCACCATGACATGTGGTCAGGCTCAACGGGCGTCAGGAAACCTTGAAGCCCGGCTTGATATGCGCCACCAGATCAAGGAAAAGCGTCCATGTACGCTCGGTAGACGAAATGCTCAAGCATTCATCGGGCGAGTGTGCGTTACGGATGTCCGGGCCGAAGGAGATCATGTCGACATCCTGCAGCTTGGCACTAAACACACCGCATTCCAGTCCTGCATGAATACCCGCCACTTCAGGAGCACGGCCATATTGAGCGGTGAAACGTTCAATAAACAGGTCGCGTAACGGGGATTCCGGCCGGAAGGGCCAGGCAGGATAACCATCATGCAGTTCGAAGCGTGCACCGATCACACGTGCCAGGGCTTCGAGCTTGGCAACGGTCGCCTCCATTTGCGAAGGCTGCGAACTGCGGCTGGCGCTGCCAAAGCTGATTTCGTCGCCTACGATGTCCAGGGTGCCCAGATTGGTAGAGGTTTCTACAAGGCCGGCTATGTCCGGGCTCATGCGTTGGACACCTTGGGGCATCAGGATCAAGGCCTCACTAAGGGCCGTGGTCGTGGTTTTGGCAAAGCAGCGCTCCGGCATGGACGCGGCTTCTAGTGCGAGTTCAAGGCCGGGGTCGGCCGTCACGTATTCCTGTGAAAGCCGTTCGTACCATGTCTTCAAGGTAGCATCGAAAGCATCAAGGCTGTCTGGAGAGATAAGCAGCGTGACTTCAGCGCGGCGGGGTATCGCATTGCTCTTGCCTGAGCCTCCCTGCACATGCGCAACGCGGACATCGTGTCTTGCCAGCAGATCACTCAGGATGCGCCCCAATAACAGAATCGCATTACCACGTGGCGTATGAATATCCAGGCCTGAATGTCCCCCTTTAAGGCCGCGTACGTGCAGCTTCATGGCTCTTGAGCCGGCAGGAATGTCGCTCCACTGGATCGGAAGACGCATATCGCTGCGATTGCCACCCGAGCAGCTGGTAAATAGCAGGCCCTCTTCTTCGCTATCGATATTAAGAAACAAGCGGCCCTTCAGGCTGGATGTATCAAGTTTCGAGGCCCCTCTGAGGCCTACCTCTTCCTGGGACGTGAAAATAGCCTCTAGTGGAGGGTGCGGAATGTCGCGGCTTTCCAGCAATGCCAGCATGAACGCCACGGCAATGCCGTTATCGGCGCCCAGGGTAGTACCATCAGCTTTGAGTAGATCGCCGTCAATACGCAGCGAGATGGGGTCGCGGTTGAAGTCGATGGGATTGCCTTCGTTCTTCTCGCACACCATATCGGTATGCCCCTGCAGGATGGTTACAGGCGCATCTTCATAACCAGCGCTACCTGGCTTGCGGATAATGACATTGTCCAAGGCATCACGTTCGGCCTGCAAGCCATGGCGATCGGCAAATGCCATCAAGTGATCGGCAACGGCCTGTTCGTGGAAGGAGGGACGGGGAATAGCGGAAAGCGCTGCGAAATGACGAAAAACTGCAGCCGGGGCAAGATGCTCAACAGAGGCCGACATGGTGGCTCCAGAAAAAGGAAAACGTTGAGCGTCGGCTGATGCGGCTGGCGAGTCAAGCAGTTTTACCCATGAAGCACCCGCCAGAGCGCCTCATGAGAAGGGCGGCTTACTGGTTCATGCGCTGGCGGTAATCCACCAGTTCCTTGCCCAGCGCCTCGGTGGCATCCTGAAGCGTATCGATCGGACGTTTGCGGCAATAATCACTGATCCACTGCATGCGCAGGCCGTCGTCCATCCCTTCTGAAATATTCTTGATCCCACTGCGAGTGGACTCATTGAAGAAGGTGAAATAACCCGACACCCACTCACTGGCATACGGCTTATCAGCGCTCCAGGTACTGAGCAAGTCACGGCAGGTCTTGGATCCAATACCCAACGCCTTGATGGGCTCATCCCCATCGGCGGCAAACGCACCTTGCGCTAGGCTGCTTACCAGTGCCAGCGTCATGGCTATCCCTGTCATTCGTTTCATGGTCGTCCTCATGGGTGAAAGCGTAACGTATCTTTATAGGGCGATACCTGGAGCGGATCAACACTATGCTTGTTTTTTGCCATAGCGGTCATGGCTTTGTTGAGATGGCAGCTGTTTTTCGGATAAAACGGTTTGTATAAGTTCCGCTATTCGCCATCGGGTCGAAGAAAGGAGTAATTTATGAGTTTTAATTGGCTAGAAAAAGTTGAGTCTGAGCTGAATTGTTGGGGCGTATTTTATGGAGATTTTTTTACTTGCTTTCATCAGCTATCGTTGAAAGAAAAATAAGTTTTGCTGGCTTTTTAAGCGATGCGTCGAGGGGATTCGGTTTTTATGTTAGGGAAGGTCTCTTTTATCTACTTGATCAAGACTGGGATGAGCCATCAAAATTTAATGAAGTGTCTTTCTTTATAGGTGATGTGGAAAGCTCTTCAATTTCTGTCTCTGAATTTGTAAGAGCTGTGGACGTGGCTGCATTAACATATGTAAAGGAATTTAATGATGAAAAGGATATGGTTTTAAACTGTTTATTAAAGCTAAAGCTTAGATATTCGGATTTTTTGAATTGAGGGGATGGTTTGTGTAAAATTTTCTTTTGTGATGTCTTTAGTTTTCTAAGTGTGGCATTTTCTCAATAGATGTAAATTAAATTCATTGCAAAGGGTTAGCATGCATATAATTATATAATAGATATAAATTCTATAATTTAATAAATTCCTTTTGAAGCATAAAAGTAACTAATATGGATAACCTTTTGTCTGCATACGCCGTTATCCACGCAAAAAACGACCTGATATCACGGATATCAAATAACCCCGGATACACCTTATGTTCCAGGGGCATGGCTACCTATCGAGCCACTACCGGTTTATCAGAAGCAGTACAGCTTTCTATAGCGATATAGTGAGGTACGACTGTATAAGCCCGCTCAGCACAAGCGCCTATAGTCGGATTCGCTCGACCTCATCAAGGCTAGATGTCATCTAGGCGTCAGTCATAATGTTGCGTGGTCCGGGTCGGGGAGTAGTTTTCCATAGCTGCCGCGTTCTCCAGCGTGCTGACATTTTTCAGGTACACGGTAACCTCCGTGGCTCGGAAGATGTGTTGCCAATCGGCGTCTCGATCTCTGTCGCTAACGTACGTCTCTTATTATGGTATGGGCGATAGTCTGGGCTGCGGTCCTTTGAGAGCCAGCTTAATGCGGTGCTGATCGCGGTGAGCATGACATGCTGTTGCCCTGTCTATAAATGCCAGCAAAGCTGTTCCGCTCCATGAATAGAACCGCTTGTCCAAGTCAGGTAAGTCTGCCTCAAGTTTCTGCATAAAATGCCGAGATGTATCTGAATAGATACAAAGCGCCGGAAAATTTCACGGATGAAAATAGCTTCAAAGCGTTTGTACACCATGGATGAGGAATCAAGAGTATGAGTGCAGTCAAAATACCCAGCCTCATGCCTCCCGCCGGTTATAGCCTGTCTAGTTTTGCCGGAAGCCCTTCGTACCCTTATGCAAGTGCCTTTGTAACGCCTGCTCTTCAGTTCCGCCTCTGGTTTACCCCATTTTTTATTTTCCTCCCGCTTGTATAGCTGCATTGACCTGTGGCTGAGCTTTTTTAATACCTAATCATTTCATCAGGATGTAGTTATGAACAGGACTTTATTTCGTCGCAGCTTACTGGCAACAATCATTTCCGCTATGGCTGTTCAAGCACATGCGCTCGAATATGATTTAGGTAATGGGTATCGTTTGTGGAACAGCGAAACCGTTACAGAATCGCTTAATTTAACGGGGCAGCGTAATCAGCAGAGTAGCGCCGACAAAATGGGCGTTGAGTTCACGGGTGCAAATATCCAAGGCTCTTTAATTTCTCAGGGAAACTATTTTTTCTCAGGCCTTACCAGAAGCAGTGGAATCACAATGGATCCTTTCGATCCTGCCGTTGCAAACTCAGTCATTGCGGGAGATCTGATTAATAAAGGCAACATTACGTTAAGCAATGTTGAGTATGCTGAAGGCATCGAAATCGGTAAAGCCATGATTTCCGGCTCGATCATCAATGCGGGTAACATACTTATCACTGCAGCTTCTGATAACAGCGAGGCCGAAGGTGTTTATCTACACGGCACTACTATCGGAAAAGACTTCGTTAATAGCGGAACAATTGATGTTCGAACACCTTATGCAACAGGGCTTATTCTTGATCGCGAGAGCGATACGCCTGTAAGCATTGGCGGCAAGCTCATCAATACAGGCCTCATTCGTGCCCAAGGTTATTCCGCTAATGCCTTTGATATTGAAGCTCCCACCTCACCGCTGCGCATAGAAAACCAAGGCACTATGGAAGCCATTGGCGATCAATCCTTTGCGGTTGTTCTGTACGACGGGCAGATCGAGTCCTTTTCCAACAGTGGAACTATCCGAGCGGCAGGAGAAAACTCGAAAGGTATTGTGTTCAAAGGAGCTACTTTTGCAAACAATGCTCCGCCTGAACAAGGCATTATTAATACCGGTCTTATTGAGGCCGACGGTACTGCTATTGAAGTAACAGGTGAGCAGCTTTCTCCTTTTGCCATCAACCAGCGCGCCGGCCTGATCAAGGGCGGTCAGACGGCGATTAATGGCGGTAGCCTTGCAACCCTTAACTGGACCGGTGGGCGTATCGACGGCGATGTGCTGGATATGGCTGCTGTTAATGTTTTAGGCAGCGCTCAGTACAGTGGCGGGACTATCGCCGCGCCGCGTGTCGATATTGCGTCGGGTGGCTCGTTGAATCTTGAGCAGGCAGGCTCGTCGATCAACGGCGATTTGCAGGTTGCCTCAGGTGGCACTATCGATATGCGTCTTTCCAATGCGGTTGATCCCAGCGCGGCGTACCTGACCGTTAACGGTAAGGCGGCATTTGCATCGAGTTCCAGCATTGCCTTAAGTGCAAAGCCGCAGGACTTTACGCCAAGTGCTTCGGGTACGCAGTACACATTGGTCAAGGCCACGCAGGTGCAGGATAGTGGGCTGCGTGTTGCCAGCGCGTCCTCCTTATTGAAGGTGGACAGTTACGCGACGGACGCCCAGACCGTTAACGCAGTGGTCAGCCTGAAGGAAGATAAGCAGGTCGACGCTGATCTGGCCAATGTGGGCGCATCGCAGAACGCGCGTGACGCCGTCAATAACTTCAAGAACAGCACTATCGGCGGGTTGACGGCAAGCGATCCGGTGTTCAAGGCGTTTGCCAATGCAGGGTCCGAGGAGGCGCTAGCACGCCTGGCTGAGCGGTTGAGCCCGGAGGTTAACCGTGGCTCTGTCCAGGCGGCGGTTGCAGGCCAGAACTTGGTCAATAGCGCTATTGGCAGTCGAGTCAGGGGTATGCGCTCGGGGCTTTCGTCCGGAGATGTGCTGACCGAGACAGGTGTTTGGGTTCAAGGCTTGAGCAATACGTCCGATCAGGATCAGCGTGATGGCGTTGCGGGTTACTCGGCTAACAGTTCCGGCATTGCTGTTGGGGCTGACGGTAAGCTCAATGAGCGTACAACGGTAGGTGTTGCCTATAGCTACCTCAACTCTAACGTAACGTCCGATACGGGTAATAAAACGGATGTGAAGGGGAATGCCTTTACGTTGTACGGCAGCTATGACTGGCAGAACTGGTTCGTTGACGGCAGTTTGACTTATGGTCGTAACGATAACGATGGCAAGCGCTATATCGCCGATACGGTTGCCAAGGGTAGCTACGACAGTGAACTGTTCGGACTGAATGCGCTTGCAGGTTATTCCTATACGTTTGCCGAGCAGTGGTTGCTCGAACCGCGCGTGGCTGCACGCTATAGCAACGTCAAAATTGATGGCTATAGTGAAAAGGGCTCTTCAGCAGCGCTGCGTAATAACGCACAGCGTTATGAAGTAGGTGAGCTAGGTGCAGGTCTGCGTGTAGCGGCTGATTTCCCGCTAGCGCAAGGCAACCTTCAACCTGAAGCCACACTGATGGCCTACCACGATTTCATTGGTGATCGTGTCAGTGGTACTTCATCGTTCCTGCTCGGTGGTACGCCTTTCGTTACGACGGGAGCTTCTCCTGTTCGTGATACCTATGAGGCTGGTGTAGGGGTTAATTATCAGCTGGGAGCCGTCAGTGTGGGTGCGAATTACAACTACACGGCAAAGACAGGCTACCAGTCTGATACCTTTCTCTTGAAGGCGCGCTACGCATTCTAATGAGTACAGGCGGCCTGCTGATCCAGCAGGCCGCCTGATAGGTAGTTTCATGTTGGCGTCTTTTTACCGCACTTTGGGCGTATTGCTTGTTATCGCTCTGCTAGGCGGCTGCACAAGTCCACGAGAGCAGCTTGGCGGCCTAGCTGAACAAGCAGGCTATCGACTTGAGACACTCTCCATTCAAGCATTCCCTTTGCAGGCAGTCTTGCCTGCACATTTCAATCCCAGATCCGTTTTGCGTGTTTACCTTGAGGGAGACGGGCATGCCTGGGCTACCGCCTCTCAACCTAGTCTTGACCCCACCCCCCATGGGTTGTTGGTGGCGCGCTTGGCGATGTCAGATCCCGGTGGCGCAGTTTATTTGGCGCGGCCGTGTCAGTTCATAATGTCTAATGGCTGCTCTACTGCAGTCTGGACGAACCAGCGGTTCAGCCAGGCGGTTATCAGTAGCATGAGCGTGGCGCTGGATGCGTTGAAGGTGCGTACGCAAGCAACGAAGGTAGAGTTGGTAGGGTATTCAGGCGGCGCTGCTATTGCATTGTTACTGGCTGGGCAGCGTAACGATGTTGTAAGTGTTCAGACATTGGCGGGCAATCTGGACCCTGTCGCCTGGACTGAGTGGCACCAATTAAGCCCTATGTCCGGCTCACTTGATCCATTGAGTTATAAAGCGCGATTACGCAGCATTCCGCAGCGGCATTTGGTAGGTAGTCGCGATACTGTTGTGCCCTGGCAGTTGTCGAAAGCGTTTGCTGGCAAGTTTGGAGATCAAGCGTGTATCTCCATTATTACCGTTGCGGCTAATCATAATGAGGGCTGGGAAGCGGCCTGGCGAGCCTGGGAAGGAAAGCCGCTTCCTTGTCATAGGACTTCTGAATGACTTGGTTGTATACCTACCGATTAGGACCGATTCCTGTCGGTAAGCATGGCGTCAAAGCTAGACGTCCATGTGCTTAAAATAAGGTAGAGCGGTAGGGGAGATCGAGCGTATCTGGCATCTTGAATGAAGCGGCCAATGGGCCGCCTGCATGGGTGGTTCAAGAGCTGCGCCACCAAGTGTTATGCATGGCGCCTCACGACCTCCCGGAGGTAGTCATCCAGCAGGCGACTATCTTCTGCGGTTCGCTCCAGGACGGGCACAGGACGTTCCAGTTGCTCTTCGATGAAAGCATGCAGAGCGGGGCGGCGAGGGCCGTAAGTAGCCTCGTCGGCGTTTCGCTTCAGTGCAAGCAGCTCATCTATTTCAGCAAGCAGGGCACGGTCATCCACCGTACATAACAGCTCATGAAACGTCATAGGCGGTCGTCCGAGACCCCGATCGATCCAGCGTACGGCCAGTAGAGGACGCAGTACATAGAAGTATTTTTTGAAGCGGACCGTTTCATCCTGCAGATAGCCTCGAAAGTTTTTCTTGGCCATTGAAAGGTAATGGTTACGAGCTGCCGGTGGGCTGTAGAACGCTTCGGCTAATGTGTTGAGCCGCTCTGTTTCCGCTGGCTCGCTGCGATATACCAGTGGTGAGTCGAGCCATTCAAGCAGTGTTGGATTGGACTTGCGCAGAAGACCAAGTGCCTTGCGCAGCTCCCAGCCACTGATATCCAACTCATCGCTCAAGGGGCGTTCAATAACGTCCCGCGGGGCGTCAACTTGTATGAACCAGTCGGGTTTTTCCACGTAGATAAAGCGTACATCGTAGTCGCTATCGCGCGAGGCAAAACCCCAGGCCCGGCTGCCTGATTCACAGGCATACAAAACGGTAACGTTGCGTTCTTGTTCCAGCCGATCAAGCTCTTGTAGAACGCGAGTACGCATTTCAGTGGATAGTGGGTGACGTTCAGTGCTTTCCATGGCATGAGTCCTTCAGATGGGAGCTTTATGCTCGAGTGAATGCTCCATCAAATCCAACGGAAATAAAAATGTAAAGACCGAACGGAGCGTGTGTATGAGCAAGGCTGACCAAAGGCCATTACCTATACGTTAGGAAGGTAAGGGGTGTTATTGAAAAAACATTAAGAAACTTACCTGACTGAAAAGCTAAAGGCATGGACTTCTGGCTTAACACTGAATGAATAATGGTCTTGAGTTAGCCAGTATAGGAATCATTTGACAAGCAATTGTGGCCTCGGTAAGCCAGCACGCTGTTTATAAAGGTTGGCCAATCGATATCAATTAGATCGGCGTGTATCAGTGATGTAAAGGTTGTATAATTTTGTTTGTAAAATGGTGATTCAATTAATTGTTGATTGAAGCCTTCCAGCAGAATAAGCGATATCTCATTAAGAACGAAACCCGAGTTTCCTCGGGTTTCGTCGAATACGATAGGCGTATAGCCAAACGTTAGAAGGCCAGTGCTACTTTTGCACCGTATTCATTGGCCTTGAGTTTGACATCGTCGGCGACGTCGAGGTTGTTCTTGAGTTTGTACTCGTTATGAACATAGTAAACGCCGACCATGACAGGCATGGAGTTTGCGCCCTGGTTAAACAGTACACTCATTTCGGCGTATGGATTGGTGCGGTCGCGAAGATCAACGCGGTCGCTGCCTACATCTTCAACTTTGAGGCGAGCCCGGGCGTTGAGCGTGCGGCGTGCACCGGCTTCCAGGCGGAAGGTTGTCGCCTCATCAAACTGATGGTTATAGCCCAGTGCAGCCTTGGCAAATGCACCTTTGGTGGTCAGCTTGACATCTTCGCCACTGGTATCAGGCTCATAGCGTGTCCAGCCATAGCCGCCGCCTACCAGAGCATCAAGGTAGTTGGTGTTGTCGATGGCCATGCGCCAGCCAAGATCGACATCGCCTTGAGCTTCCTTGAGTTTATTGCTGTGTCTTTCACCAAACTTGACCTTGGCTTCGCCTTGATAAATGAAGCCTTCCTCGCCGGTCATCTTGTTGCCAAAATTATAGAAGACGCCCCCTTTGCCCATATGGGTTTTATCGGAGCCTACGTCAGACTCAAGTTTATATTTGCTGTAGCTACCTAATACACCCAAATTGGAAATAGGGCCGGTATCAGCGGCCATTGCATAGGATGAAGCAATGGTAAGGGCAGCTACGGCAGAAGTCTGGACCCAGCGGGCTCCGAAGAAAGGAAACATGATCAACTCTCCTAGATAAAACAGTAAATCGCAACAGGCGCGTGTTACGAATAGCGGTGTTTCTATAAGTTCAAAAAACTAGACGATATGCGCTAATAATCAAGGTAATATAGTTAATATTTAACTTGTGGTATGGTTAAATAGGTTTCTGCTATTTATTTTGATGTCAAAATGATTTGCTCTGTACAGTTACATGCATGGCTGCATACACATTAAAATCAAGTAGAGTGCCGCTTATAAGCGGCTTATAAAAAGCAACATAATTAATGAATATTAGCCATGAACCGGACAGTTCATTTAAGTGCAAACACAAGCGGCAAAACGTTAACTAAAGGTAATCGCGCGACGAATGGCGCGAGAGGCTAACGGAGAGAAGCGGAATACCGGGGGTGAAGAAAGCTGAGGTTGAACAGAAAGAGTACGTGGTTGATCGGTATCGTTTCCTTTTGGATGCCACCGCTATGGTCAGCATCCAGAAGAGGACTGAAGCGTTAGAACGCTACGCCGACTTTTGCACCGTATTCGTCATGCTTGAGCTTGACGTTATCGGCCAAGGCCAGGCGATCCTTCAACTTGTCCTTGTGGTGCTCGTAGTACAGACCTGCTGTAATCGGCAGACCTTTGCCATTCTGGTTGAACAGCATGTCCATCTCCGCATAAGGATTGGTGCGGTCATGGATATCTACACTTTCGCTGCCTTCATGCTGGACATGCAAACGGGCGCGCTCATTCAGCTGACGACGCACACCGCCTTCCAGACGCAGGGTGGTGTTGTTGTCGAAGGCATGGTTATAACCCAGGGCTGCCTTGGCGAAAGGCCCTTTTGCGGTCAGGCGTAGATCATTGCCGCTGGTATCAGGTTCATAGCGAGACCAGTCGTAACCTGCACCGACAAGCGCATCGACATAATTCTGATTATCGATTGCCATTCTCCAACCTAGATCAGCCTGGCCACGACCTTCCTTGAGGCGGTTGCTGTGCTTCTCGCCAAACTTGGCTTTAACGCCTGCCTGATAGATAAGGCCTTCGCCGCCAGTCATCTTGTTGCCGTAGTTATAGAACACGCCAGCTTTAGGCAGATGTCCATTTTGCGAGCCCAGGTTGGACTTCAGCTTGTACTGATCATAGCTGCCAGTGATCCCGGCTGTAGAAATAGGGCCGCTGGTGTCTGCCATAGCGTGAAAAGAAAAGGCAGCCAATACAGAAAAAATAGAAGAATGAATCCAGCGATTGCGTGCTTTGATAGCCATAAAATACTCCTGAACATAACGCTATAATGTTACTTGGTAAGCTCGCTTTAATTCAGATTGAGGTTAATGACAATAATTGGTAGCTGGCTAACTGATAGTTGGTTATTGATTAGCTGGCTGAATGTCGGTGCTTCTATACCGCTAGCGCCGGAGCGATAGTGCCTTGATGCAAGTAATACGAGAGTGGCATTCGGCAGGAAGCATTTTCAGGTTTCTCTGCTTCGCGGCAGTAAGAGAGACAGGGGGTTATGGCCCTGTTTTGCGCAGAAGCGACGGGTGCCTGATAGGCTTGGAGTCAGTTCTGCTAAGCCCGGCCGATTGATCCATTGAGACGCCAGGGCCGGAACCTGTTTAGCATTGGTCACTTCGCTTAATAGACGAGATAGGGATGTCAGGCAAAAGAACAGTTGCCATTGGTTTTATCGGCTCGACGCTGGATCGGGTAGGCCAGGGCGCCAATCGCTGGAGTAAATGGCGTCCAACGGTTGGGCTATGCCAGCAGCAGGATCTGCTTGTCCACAGGCTTGAGCTGATTCATGGCACTGATGCGCGAGATGTGAACCTTGCTGAGCGGCTGAGAGAAGATATCCATCAGGTATCGCCGGAAACCGAGGTGCGCCTGCATGCCTTGTCGCTACGTAATCCCTGGGATTTCGAAGAGGTGTATGGCGCACTGCATGACTTTGCGGTGGGCTATGCCTTTGATACCGAGCATGAGGACTATCTCGTGCATATCACGACGGGCACACATGTCGCGCAGATCTGCTGGTTTCTGTTGACCGAGGCCCGCTACTTGCCTGCAAGACTCATTCAAACGTCACCCGCCAGGCGTCGTGATGAAGGCAATGAGGTATCAGGAACCCATGCGCTGATCGACCTTGACCTGTCTCGCTATGACCGTATCGCTACCCGGTTTCAGCATGAGCGCTTGGAGGGTCTGGCCTTTCTCAAGTCAGGCATTGCAACACGGAATATGGCCTTTAACCGGACCATCGAGCAGATCGAGCGCGTCGCCTTACGTTCCAAGGCACCTCTGTTGCTAATAGGGCCTACAGGGGCTGGCAAATCTTTTCTGGCGCGCCGCATTTATGAGCTCAAGCGCAGCCGACATCAGGTGGATGGACGCTTTGTCGAGGTCAACTGTGCCACGCTCAGGGGCGACGGTGCGATGTCTACCTTGTTTGGTCATGCAAGGGGGGCCTTTACTGGCGCACAGAGCGCGCGCGAGGGGCTGCTTCGTGCGGCTGACGGCGGTGTATTGTTTCTGGATGAAATTGGTGAGCTGGGCCTTGATGAACAGGCCATGTTGCTCAAGGCGGTCGAGGAAAAGCGCTTCTTTCCGCTGGGCTCGGATAGAGAAGTGACCAGTGATTTTCTACTGATGGCGGGCACGCATCGGGACTTGCGCAGCCGCGTAGCGGAAGGGCTGTTCCGTGAAGATCTGTTTGCCCGCATCAATCTCTGGACGTTCGACTTACCCGGGTTGGCGGGGCGGCGAGAGGACATTGAGCCTAACATTGACTTTGAGCTGGAGCGTCACGCTCGGGAGCAAGGACGCTTGGTGCGCTTCAATCTGGAGGCGCGGCGTCGTTACCTGAATTTTGCCATTTCCAGCGAGGCTGCATGGAGCGGCAACTTCCGCGAGCTATCCGCCTCCATTACACGCATGGCGACTCTGGCGGACAGCGGACGAATCGATGAGGCAAACGTGCAGGAGGAGATCGACCGGCTGCGCCGTGCCTGGGGGCTTCAGTCGTCAAGCGATGGGCTGGATCTGCTTCTGGGCGAGCGGGCCGAGGAAATGGACCTCTTTGATCGTCTGCAGCTCGCGTCTGTCATCCGCATCTGCCAGCAGGCAGATAGCCTGTCTGACGCGGGGCGTCGACTGTTCGGCGTCTCACGACAGGCCAAGGCCCAGCCGAACGATGCCGATCGGTTACGCAAATATCTGGCGAAGTTCGGCTTGGAGTGGGGGCAGGTAAAAAAGGGGACGTGAAGCGGACATGTATTTCCCAAAATGAGCCGTGAGGCGTGTTATCAGCCAGCTGTGCTCATGGCTCTGAAATAAAATCAGCAGGCACATGCTCTACCAGCCAGACGCCATTGTCAGCCTGAAAGAATCGATGGCCCTGTTGATCCATATCCAGGGCTCTGATAACCAGCACTACCGGCTGGCCATAACGTTTGCCGACATTGATGGCAGTATCGGTATTATCAGAAAGATGAACGTGGTGGCGTGAGCCTGGAATCAAACCTTTCTTTCGTATCGATTCCAGAAAACGGACAGCTGTACCATGGTACAAGCGTTCGGGCGGTACTTTTTGGATGTGCTGAAGAGTGACCTGTGAGGTGGAGTGACCTTGAGCCGCCCGTATACGCGTTCCGTCGGGCGATAAGCTGAAGCGCTTTTTATCGTTGCCAACTACAACTTCTCGTATCAGGTGCTCGTTGAGTTCTCGGCCATGTCTGGCTGCGCCTGCGATCAACGTGGTGATCTCAACCCAACCTTCGCTATCGAGCGCTATGCCGATTGCCTGAGGCTCATGCCTGAGGACGTAACTCAGAAATTTGCTCGTTTCGATAAGCCTCTGATTGCTCATCGAGTCCTCCATTCAGCTGCGTGTATTTCAGCGTAGGCGGGGTAATACAGGCATTGGGCGGTATTGCTTGGCAATCCGCCCAATAAGAGGCTCTGACTAGCGTCCTGCAATGGGCTCATGGCCGTAGCTGGGCGAGTGCGGGCCTACCAGGATGCCGTTGGGACGGCCTGCCGACAGCAAACGAAGGCTAGTGATTCCGGCAATTTCATGGCCTTTATCGCTGATCGAGTTCGCAATCTGGTTTATAGCGGCTGTGATCAGTAAGCCAATCAGACCGCCACCGCTATTTTGCTGCTGCTCAGCTGTACTTGCGCTTGCCGCACCTTGCCAAAGCAATTTGCCGCTGCGCAAATCGACGAGTTTGGCGGAAGCCGTTACAACCGTCTCACTGCTGATGATGGCATATGTACTGCCATAGCGGCTGACCTCCACATACATGGCAGCATCTGCGCCAAAGATTTCGCGAAGCTTGGCAGGCGGCGCCGCCTGCATTTCATCAGGGGTTAGCAGGCCGTTTTCCTTGAAGGTTTCATCCACGAGGGCGACAGGTAAAACGTAATAACCGGCTTCGGCCAGAGGGTAGGTCAGCTGTGAGAGTACACTGTATGTCGCCTTCACATCGGGCGACTTGTTGACTGGCGGCAGAATGACAATGGAAGCCGGTTTGCTTTCCTTAAAGGCCGTGTAGTCATAAGGCTGCTGCTGGTTAGCGCAACCTGCCAGCAAGCCGAAAGCAGACAGGATAAACAACGCTTTGAGATAAAAACTGCGCATGGGATAGCTCCTACTTCTTGAAGTTGCGCATCAGGAAGTCCATGTACGCAGTAGACTCTGGAAACAAGGTCTTTTCAGTTTCAAATTGCTGGCGGACCTGATCCATTTTGCCTACTTCGGCGTAGAGCATCCCTAGCTGTGCGTGATAACCAGGCGCAGGCGTTAGGCCTTTGGAGCGGGCTTGTTGCAAACCGGCCTCCATCGCGATGATTTGCTGTTCAGGGCCGGTTTCTTTGGTGAAGTGCTGATACACCTGATCCTGATAGCCAGGCCAGTAATAAAGCGATTTGGGCTGTTCAGCACAACCGCTCAACAGCGCGATCAAGGTAAGCGACAACAATGCAGCGCAGGGCTGTAAAACGCTTTTCATATCCATTCCTTAGAACGTAAAGCTTATTGCACGGGCTTCCAGGCACCGCTATCAATCCCTTCAACCAGGCGGTTGACTGCTTCGCGAATGGCCAGGTCCAGTACCTTGCCGTTCAGCGTCGAGTCGTAACTGGCTGTCCCGCCAAAGCCAACCACTTCCCGGTTGGACAGGCTGTACTCACCGGCACCCTGGGTTGAGTAAACCACTTCGGACGTACGAACATTGACGATATTGAGGTTGACCTTGGCATAGGCAATTTGTGATTTGGCGCGACCAAGAATGCCAAAGAGCTGTTGGTCGCCTACTTCCTTGCGGCCAAATTCTGTTACGTCACCGGTAACCACATAATCAGCACCACGCAGTTGTTGGCCCTTTTTCGAGAGGGCACTTTCCTGCGCTATTTCACTCATGTTGTCACGGTCCAGTACATTGAACCGGTTGGACTGCTGAAGGTGAGTCACCAGAATGGTTTTAGCTTGACCGCCGAGACGATCGACACCATCTGAAAACAAGCCCCGCATATAGCTTGAACGGTTGTCGAATTTACCTACGGAAACAGGCTGGCGTATGCCTTGGTAGACACTTTGAGCGGAGGTCACCTTGGCAACTTCCAGGGTTCGGGATTCTTCGGTTGCGCAGCCAGACATTAGAGCCGACAAGCTAATGGCGCTTGCAATCAAAACCTTCTTTTTCATGTACTTCTCTTTACTGAAGTTGAGGCTATTACCGTCACTCCGTCTGTGCGTAGTAATAACCGTAGGCGAGCAGATCACACTGCTCTAGCGTTTGCCGTATGCAACGAAGAAAGAGAGGTAGGGATGTATTCGCTGGAATTGCCCAGAGAAAAGCGGCAATCGAGAATCAAAAAACCTGACCAATCCTTGGCTGATTAGCATCCTGCTAGAGAAGGGAATTTGTGAAGTCTATCAACCTTCTTAAATCATGTTAGGTTGTGCTTCGACGAATGGAGCAGATGACGTCATAGACGGAGCAGCAATAGGAGAAGCCGTGAAAGATTTGTCTCAATCAGTGACTGATAGGTCTGTTTTCGAACAAGTAAGTCACGAGGTAGGGAAAGATTTTCAGCCGACCAGCGGCAGAGAGAATTAAAGGATAAAAAGCGCCATTTAAAGCCTGCTTATCATGACACGGAAACGCCTTGCAGGCTCCGAAAATACTGGCCTAAAGCCGCTTCGCTGCGTTTACTCAATAAGACTTTCTAATTAGCTTGATAGATAAAAGCATTCAGGCTAATGGTCGCCTACTCTGAACTATCTGGAGCCAAACTGCCTCCACTTCTACAGAGCCTGTACATGACGTCGTTAAGCAGGCTCCTACACCATTGGTGTTATCAAAATCAAAAAGGAAGTAGTGGGATAAGGACAGCGTGATTAAATCTGGATAGGAGAGCTGTATGTTCGTTCATAACAAACGACTTCAGTATACCGTTCGTGTAGCTGGTCCCAACCCGGGCCTGGCCAATCTAATGCTTGAGCAGTTTGGCGGTCCTCAAGGC
Organism: Pseudomonas sp. JZ114; assembly: GCF_051027705.1. Taxonomy (NCBI): domain Bacteria; kingdom Pseudomonadati; phylum Pseudomonadota; class Gammaproteobacteria; order Pseudomonadales; family Pseudomonadaceae; genus Pseudomonas; species Pseudomonas sp. JZ114. The sequence continues at coordinate 3,666,917 of NZ_CP069256.1, read as the reverse complement.
GAACTCGCGGCTGCGATGCGCTATTTCACCCAGGGTCTGGCCGAAGACGATGCAGGTCGTAAAGATATGCTGATGGATATCGCGACCGAAGAGCTTAGCCACCTGGAAATTATTGGCTCCATCGTCGGTATGTTGAACAAGGGCAACAAAGGCCAACTGGCCGAAGGCATCGAAGAAGAAGCCGAGTTGTACCGTAGCATCACCGGAGCGGGTAACGATTCTCACATTACATCTGTTCTGTACGGTGGCGGCGCACCGCTCACCAACTCTGCAGGTGTACCGTGGACAGCAGCTTATATCGATACCATCACTGAGCCGACTGCTGACCTGCGCTCCAATATCGCCGCCGAAGCGCGTGCGAAGATTGTGTATGAGCGCCTGATCAACCTCACTGACGACGTAGGCGTGAAAGATGCCTTACAGTTCCTGATGACGCGCGAAATCGCTCACCAGAAGTCCTTTGAGAAAGCTCTACACTCCATGCAGCCCAACTTCCCGCAGGGCAAGCTGCCAGGCAAGCCGGAGTTCGCCAACGTGTACTTCAGTATGTCCCAGGGCGAAGGCGATATGCGTGGTCCTTGGAACCAGGGTGGCGAGTGGGAATACGTAGAAAGCCCGCAACCTGCTGTTGATGGCGGTGATGGCTTGGCTACTGTCAATCTGCCTGCCAAAGACATGAAAGTGGTCGAGCAGATGGTCAAGCGCACAGCGTCCGATCCGGCCAGCAACCCTCTGACTGGGGCTGATCTGGGCTCTGGCATGGCTACGCAGAAGAAAGAAGTCTGACGCTTTTCTGCTAGATGATTACCCGTGCATGGCTTGGCTGTGGTCTGACACCACACCCTGCCATGCAGGGTTCTTATGTAAAACCTTGCGTGAGCCGATAGATACGTTCTTCACCCCGGCACTCATCAGGACGAATTAAAATGGCGGAACGCAGTCGCAATAAACGGCACTGTTATTACCGCATATCAAGGAAGCGAGATGACTGAAGAAAACCGCGACGCACAACTTTCTGAAGACCAGGCGATTGAGTTCGCCCATCAAGTACTCGATTTGGCGCGCAGTGGCGATGCAGTCACATTGGGCAAGCTGCTGGATAAGGGGCTGCCCCCCAACTTACGCACCAGCAAAGGTGACACACTGCTAATGCTGGCCAGCTACCATGGGCAGCTTGATGCGGTACGTACATTGCTCGATCATGGCGCTGACCCGAATATCTGCAACGATAACGGCCAGAGTCCTATTGCGGGTGCAGCCTTCAAGGGCAATCTGCCAATGGTAAAGCTGTTGGTTGAGCAGGGTGCCGATGTGGAAGGCGTGTCCCCGGATGGCAAGACCGCATTGATGATGGCTGCGATGTTCAATCGGGCCGAAATCGCCGAATACCTGATCGAAAAAGGCGCCAATATTAACGCCCAGGATGCTAACGGTGTAACGCCTCTTGCAGCTGCACAACGTATGGGCGCGCCTGAAACGGTTGCGTTGCTGGAACGAATTCAAGAGCTGCAAAAGTAGGCAGCCTGTTTATGAAAAAGGCGCCTGTCAGGCGCCTTTTTTGGTTTCTGGCCTATGATTCTAACCGTACCTGATAGCAGTCACCGCTCAATGGCTCGATCACGATGCGGACCGGGCAGAACCGCTGGATGACTTCGGCGTTGCTAAGCAAATGCTCAGACGCATGCAGGCAGGTAAAGCGGCCGCTGCCCGCCAACACTAGAGGGAGCAAGAGCTGGTCTGCGAGATGTTCGCCTACGGCAGCACCGCTGTGCTCAAAGGCGAGCAGTTCATCAATGGCGTGATTGGCGACTTGTTCTGCCCTGACGCGGCTTTGCCCGAACGCAGCGAACACCTCGGTAACCGCCTCGTACTGTTGCTCGATTAGCACTACATTTCCAGGCCCCTGCGCCTTCTGTAGCTGAACGGTATGCAGGTTGTCCTGAGACCAGCCCAAACGTTGTGTTACTTGGTTCAGCTCGCGCGTGCCTATCGACTCGGGCAGGCCTGCCAGAAGCGCTTGCGCCTGCTGGCTGACCAATTGACCACGGTCCTCCAATATCAGCGGACTCAACCTGCTGGGTTGGATCACTACCGTCATCTCACCTCCACCCGCAGGAGCAAAGCCATGACGGATGAGGACCAGCTCTATATGGGCGCCCATCCGTTTCAGTAACGGTAGCCATGCTTTTTGCAGGAAGTCGACTGGTGGTGCAGCAGGATTGTGCGTTCCGCCTTTCAGTCTCAGGCGACTGGGAGCAGGTGCCTTGAGCAGGGCGGGCAACACGGTCTGTAGGACAAGTACACAGCTGCCTGCCGTGCTGATGGCAAATTCATAATTACCACCCTTGATTGCGCCAGGCTGAAAACGCAGGCTCAGCGAGCCCAGCTCCGCACCCTCAAGCGTTGCATCGCATATCGCGGCGGCCGCTTGCACGGCCGTCAGGTGCTGGCGAAGCAGGCCAGAACGGCTCCGCTTCGCACGAATATTGGTGATACTGAACGGCTGTCCAGTGATCATGGACAGGCTCAAGGCGCTACGCAGGATCTGACCACCGCCGATCGACCCGTCCAATTGTAGTTCTTCCATGGTTAAAACCTTTTTTGTCGTGCAGTTCAATCTGCTTTCATTCGTCCAGTGAAGCTGATCAGCCTTTGACGCATACCACCTGACGCAGGGTGTGCACCACTTCCACCAGGCTGCGCTGGGCTTCCATTACACGGTCGATGTCTTTATAGGCCATCGGGATTTCATCGATGACGTTGGCATCCTTTCGGCATTCCACATGTGCGGTAGCGCGTACCTGGTCCTCGACCGTAAACAGGTTCTTGGCCTTGGTCCGGCTCATGGTTCGTCCGGCGCCATGGCTGCAGGAACAGAATGACTCCTCATTGCCCAGGCCGCGAACGATAAAGCTCTTGGCACCCATGGAGCCGGGAATGATGCCCAATTCGCCCTTCTTGGCTGATACCGCCCCTTTGCGGGTAATCAGTACCTCCTGACCGAAATGCTGTTCTTTCTGCACGTAGTTATGGTGGCAGTTGACCGCTTCCAGGTTTGCCTCAAACGGCTTGGTGATGACCTTTCGGGCCGCATCGATCACTGCGTGCATCATCAGGGCGCGGTTCTGTTTGGCAAAATCCTGCGCCCAGGCGACAGCCTCGACATAATCGTTGTAGTGCTTGCTGCCCTCCTCGAAGTACGCCAAGTCTTTATCGGGAAGATTGGCAATGTGCTGTCGCATGTCTTTTTTTGCCAGCTCAATGAACAGATTCCCGATGGCATTACCTACCCCACGCGAGCCGCTGTGCAGCATGAACCAGACCCGCTGGGCTTCGTCCAGACAGACCTCGATAAAATGGTTCCCGGTACCCAAAGTACCCAGGTGGTTGCGGTTGTTGGTCTTTTCCAGTTTCGGGTATTTATCGGTAATGGCCTTAAAACGCTTGGCCAGGCTGGACCAGGCATGATCGGCCATATCAGGTACGTTCTGCCAGGCACCTTGGTCGCGGCGGCCAAAAGTTTTGCCGTGGGGAACGGCCTTTTCGATGGCGCTGCGTAGCGGTTGCAGGTTGTCAGGCAGGTCTGAAGCCATCAGTGACGTACGCGCCGCGATCATTCCGCAGCCGATGTCGACGCCCACCGCCGCAGGGATGATGGCACCTACAGTTGGGATAACGCTACCGATAGTGGAGCCTTTACCCAAGTGGACATCCGGCATTACTGCCAGATGTTTGAAGATGAACGGCATCTTGGCTGTGTTCATCAGTTGCTGTTTGGCATCGCCTTCGACCGGGACGCCTTCGGTCCACATCTTGATAGGCTTGCCGTTGGCTACTTCAAGAAGCTGATAGTTCTGCTTGTCCATTTCTACGCTACTCCATGGGTTGTCTGTGAGATGCAGGCAAACACGCTGCAACCTTCATATCCCTGGATATAGCAGAGGGCGTGCCATTGTTTTAAAAACGCTTATCTTTAACTTTAAGTTATTGAAATTTAAGATTTTTAGTGAAATTTTTTTAGAGGGGACTGCTTGGTCTCTTCTGATTTACGATATTTTTATCTATCACCTTATAAATTTATATAGCCATGGCTTCCCTCTATCTTACGTCTCATGATTTAGTCATCCGGCATCTTGAGATGACGCCTCTGTTCGTTCATCAGCCGACCAGCTGTCGGTAAAACTTATCTTGGGCAGTTGCTTTACAAGAAATTAAGATGGACTATTGTGGTATGACGACATACAGCATATAGCTATCGTCTAGAGTCACATTTAAGGTTTTATTGCGTAGTTTTGTTGTAAGCGGCAATTCCATACTAATAAAAACAGGAAGCTGGTATGACAACTAAGTCTATTCTGCAGGCTAGATCTAAATGGGTGACAGGCGTGTTGTTGCTGGCAGTCAGCACGAGCAGTCTGGCAGCCCATATGCGCGAAGTGGCGACGTCCGGCTGGGCAACCCAGAACGGCGGTACACGTGGAGGCTCTGCCGCCATGGGAACCGATATCTATACTGTACGTTCTGCCACCGAGCTCAAACAGGCGCTAAGTGCAAACGCTGCAAGCAGTGGGCGCATCATCAAGATTGTCGGAACGATCGATATCAGTGACGGAAAACCCTTTACCAGTACGAGCGACATGGCCGAACGCGGCCTGCTGAATGTTCCGGGCAATACGACCATTATTGGTTTGGGCAAGCAGGCCGGTATTGTGGATGGGTTCTTTATGATCAAGCAGAACAACGTGATCATGCGTAATCTCACGATCGAAAATGCCTGGGACCCTTCGCCTACCTGGGATCCGGATGACGGTGATCTGGGTAACTGGAATTCGGAATTCGATGGCGTCACGATCAGCGGTGCCAGTAACGTCTGGCTCGATCATCTGACCTTTACGGACGGCGGGCGCCTGGACGATCCGAATGAGATCGGCAATGGTGTTCATATCCAGCATCATGACGGCGCTCTTGATGTAGTGTTGGGTGCGAACTACGTCACTGTATCCAATACCGTATTCAAACTGCACGACAAGAACATCCTGATCGGTAACAGCGATAGCCGCGGCACTACTGATAGCGGCAAGCTGAAAGTCACTATTCACAATTCGGTTTTTCAGGATGTAGGCCAGCGCGCGCCACGGGTACGGTTCGGGCAGGTGCATCTGTACAACAACCTTCATCTTGGTAGCACCAAGGACGCTGTTTATCCCTTTGTTTACGCTCACGGAGTAGGTAAGTCCTCCGCCATTCTCTCGGAAGCTAATGTCTTCGCGATTTCCGGTATCAGCGGGTGTGAACAGGTAACGGCCAATTGGGGTGGCACGGTTTACAAGGATGTCGGTTCGCTCATCAATGGTCGGAAAATGACCTGCTCGTGGGATCCGAATATCGGTTGGGCTCCGCCGTATCGATACACCAAGTTACCAGCTTCACTCGTACCGCTTGCCGTACCCGTGAGAGCCGGTGCAGGCAGGATCAACTTCTAGCGAGCCAGCGTTCGTCTCGGTTGGCTTTAAACATCCTTTTGAACATTAAATGCCTGAGCGTTATGGCTCAGGTGTTTCTCGAAGATGTTTTTGTTCAGCCTAATACCAATATGCCGGTATTTAGATTGTTAGATTTATAAATGAGTGGCAGTGAACCCAACGTAGGAAAAACAAGATGAAGATGAAGTGTGGGCAACTCAAGGTATTAACGTTGAGCGCGGGTCTGTTGATGTCTGTCATGGCCTCGAGCTGCTTTGCCGCCGACGTACTAGAAGCCGCCAGTACCGGCTGGGCTACGCAGAATGGCGGTACGAAAGGCGGCGCGGCGGCGTCGTCGGTCAATGTCTACACCGTACGCAATGCAACAGAACTCAAGAATGCGCTGAAAGCCTCCGCCAGCAGCCGTATCATCAAGGTCTCCGGCAAGATTGATATCAGTGACGGCAAGGCCTACACCACGACCAGCGACATGAAAAGCCGCGCACAACTGAACGTACCGGCTAACACGACCATTGTGGGCCTGGGCTCTACTGCGCAGATCGTTAACGGGTTTTTCATGATCAAGGAAAATAACGTGATCATGCGCAACCTGACTATCGAGAACCCATGGGACCCAGTGCCGGTCTGGGATCCGGATGATGGTAGTCTGGGTAACTGGAACTCGGAGTTCGATGGCGTCACCATCGAAGGGGCCAATAATGTCTGGATTGATCATCTGACCTTTACTGATGGCAGCCGTCCGGATGATCCAAACGAGATCAAGAACGGGCGACATGTACAGCATCACGACGGTGCGCTGGACGTAAAGAAGGGCGCCAACTACGTGACCATCTCCCATACCATCTTCAAGCTGCACGACAAGAATATCCTGATCGGCTCCAGTGATAGCGCAAGCTCGACGGACAGCGGAAAGCTCAAAGTCACCATTCATAACTCGATCTTCGAAAACGTTTCTCAGCGTGCCCCACGTGTGCGTTTCGGGCAGGTACATCTGTACAACAACCTGCATGCCGGCAATACGAAGGATCCCGTCTACCCGTTCTACTCGGCCCATGGTGTCGGCAAGTCTTCAGCGATTCTGTCCGAGGCCAATGCCTTTAACATCAGTGGTATCAGCAGCTGCGACAAGGTCACTGCACAGAACGGCGGCTCTGTCTACAAGGACGTTGGTTCATTGATCAACGGCGCCACGATGAGCTGTTCCTGGGACGCCAATATTGGTTGGACGCCCCCTTATAAGTACACCAAGATGGCCGCTTCGCTGGTAGCTTCCAGCGTTCAGTCTTCTGCTGGCGCAGGCAGAATCAGTTTCTGATTGACTGCTGACGATTCTGGCCCCTCTGGTGCTTTTGCTAGAGGGGTTTCTTGTCTACCACACAGGCCGTTGTGCGTCGTTTATCGGCCTGCATGTCATGGAACCTCGACGCGTCGACAGACGAAAGCAGAGACGCTACTCATTTTGGTTGAGAGCTATCTTTAGAAATCTAAAAATTCCAATATGACATTATTGCAGTGAAACTCATTTGCGTTGAGCCTGCGTGCGCGTTACAGACACTAAACAGTAAGGACGTGTACATGACCATGAAATCAGGCTCGCTCAAGAAGCCGGCTTTACTGGGCGCAGGCGTGGTGCTGTTGACCGCGGCCGCCAGTACCTTTGCAGCGGATATGCGTGAGGCGGCCAGTACAGGCTGGGCTACGCAAAACGGGGGAACCAAGGGTGGCGCAGCTGCAGCCTCCGCCAATATCTATACCGTACGCACCGCCAATGACCTGAAGAATGCGTTGAAGGCCTCGGCCAGCAGCCGCATCATCAAGGTCTCTGGCAAGATCGATATCAGTGAAGGCAAGGCCTATACCAGTACCAGTGAGATGAAAAAGCGCGCTGAGCTGGTTGTGCCTGGTAACACCACAATTGTGGGTCTGGGCTCTACTGCGCAGATCGTCAACGGGTTTTTCATGATCAAGGAAAACAACGTGATCATGCGTAACCTGACCATCGAAAATCCATGGGACCCCACACCGGTTTTCGACCCGGATGATGGCGATGCCGGTAACTGGAACTCCGAGTACGACGGCGTCACGGTGCAGGGCGCGAGTAACGTCTGGATCGACCATATGACGTTTACCGACGGTAGCCGCCCTGATGATCCGAGCGAGATCAAGAAGGGTCGCCATGTGCAGCATCATGACGGGGCGCTGGACGTGAAGAAGGGCGCCAACTACGTCACCATCTCCAACACCGTGTTCAAGCTGCACGACAAGAACATCCTGATTGGCTCCAGCGACAGTGCCAGCTCGACCGACAAGGGCAAGTTGAAGGTCACTATCCATAACTCGGTCTTCGAGAACGTTACGCAGCGTGCGCCGCGTGTACGGTTTGGTCAGGTTCACCTGTACAACAACCTGCACACAGGTAACACAAAGGACGCGGTCTATCCGTTCTATTCCGCCCATGGAGTAGGCAAGTCATCGGCTATCCTGTCCGAGGCCAATGCCTTCAACATCAGCGGCATTAGCAGTTGTGACAAGATCACCGCCAAGAATGGCGGCTCTGTCTACAAGGACGCCGGCTCGCTGATCAATGGCGTTTCCATGAAATGCTCATGGAATTCCAATATCGGTTGGACGCCTCCTTACAAATACACCAAGATGGCGGCTTCCCTCGTGGCCTCCAAGGTGCCTTCCGAGGCTGGCGCAGGCAAGATCAGTTTCTGACCCGTCTGACCGCCATCTGCCTTTAAGGGGGTGGCGGTTTTTTGCCTATCTTCTCGCCTTTTCTATCCCTTCCTGTCTGGCATGCTGCTTTGCGCGCGATACATCCATTTGCATGCTTAGCCATCTAAATAGTTAATAATTATAACGTTCGATAATCGATCGTTAAGTCCGTTAATGTCTTGACGGTAGGCAGGCTGACGTCAAGTATCCAAAAGGCAAGCACATAGAGATGAAGCCAACGGCATTCATCCAAAAGTTAATAATAAAAACAATATGGGGCTAGTCTATGTTCATTCGTACCGATTCACCCGCTTACCCTGCGTTATTCACCTTCTGTTTTCATACCGTTTTTCGGCTACCTCGGCACGTTAACGACGTGTCGCTGCTCTCCGGCTGACCAAGACCTTTCGTTTTCCAGCACTGATCCACAACAACAATAAACAGGTATCGGTCATGTCCTTATCGCTTTCCTGGCGTGCCGGCGCGCTGGCGCCCTCATGCCTTGCTGTTGCGTTATCTGGAGTTTCCCTGGCGGCTCAGGCTGCCCCTTCGGTGGTACTGGAGCAGTCACGTCCTGCGCCGCTCGATAATGCTCTGGAAAAAGCACGTCCTCTACCACCCGGGCCGCCTCGCTGGGCGGAGGACTATCGGTTTCTGGACGACGCGTCCAAGCGGAGCGACTTTTTTGATCCGCTCCGTTATCAGCGGCTGTCCGATTCAGCCTGGGTCCAGTTTGGTGCGGAAGCACGCTACCGGGCGGATACCATCAATAACCCCGTCTTTGGGCTGCGTGGTGTGAACAAGGATTCCTACACTCAGCAGCGGCTTCAGGTCCATGGTGATCTGCATCTCTTGGATGACCAGGTCCGTGCGTTCGTCCAGCTGGAAAACACCCGTGCCTGGAACAAAGCGCTTTACGGGCCGTATGACCAGAGCAGGACGGAGCTGCATCAGGCTTTTATCGACATCAATACCAATACCCTGGGCGGGCGGCTGATGACGCGGGTAGGGCGCCAGGAGCTGGGTTACGGCAACCAGGCGTTTGTTACCTACCGTGATGCACGCAATATCCGGCTCAATTTCGATGGGGTACGCCTGAGCTATTCCCGTCCCGGCGGCTACAAGCTCGATGCCTTTGGCTTGCGTCCCGTCGAGACAGGCGAAGACAGCTTTGATGATGGCTCCAACAATAACGTCAAGTTTTATGGGTTGTACGGCACGCTACCGCTGACAGCCATCCTGAAAATGGATGTATACGGATTTGGCCTGGAAACCAACGAGCGCACCCTGGATGGGCTGACCGGAAGCGAAAAGCGCTACACCGGAGGCGTGCGGCTGTTTGGCAAGCAGGCCGGTTGGGACTGGTCGTGGGATCTGGCCTACCAGGGTGGTCATCTGGAAGGGGCGCGTATTCGTGCCTGGGGTATCAGCAGCGAGACGGGATATACCTTCAGGCAGCCCTGGAAGCCACGATTGGCGGTGCGTTTCGATGCCGCCAGCGGTGATGACCGCTTTGGTGATGACAAGGTTGGCACGTTCGACCCGCTGTTTCCCAAGAATGGTTTTTATGGAGATTCGGGACTGACCACCCTTTCGAACATGTATCTGATCGGCCCGCTGCTGACATTCGCCCCACGCGAGTACCTGCAGCTGGAGGCCGGTGCCTTTGCCGTCTGGCGTGAAAGCACCCGCGATGGCGTTTATCTGCCGGGCATGTCCTATGTACCGGGAACGCCCAACAGCTCATCGCCCAAGACAGGCAACCTGTTTCGCAACAATCTGCGCTGGCTACCAACCGCCAACCTGACCGTGGACCTGGAATACAGCTATTTCCAGGCGGGTAAGGCCGTGCGGCAGGCCGATGGCTCGGATACCCACTTCGGCATGGTTTCAACAACGTTCCGTTTCTGATGCGCCTGACCCATGAGGAGGTTTCGCTATGACTACGCTCGGGATGGCTGATGCCCGTACACGCCTGACCATAGGGTTGTGCTTTGTAGTGGCTCTGCTGGAGGGAATGGATCTGCAGGCCATGGGCATCGCAGCGCCCAGTATGGCTGCCGCGTTTGGCTTCAAGCCGGCGCAGATGGGGCTGGTCTTCAGTGCCAGCATTCTAGGCTTGCTGCCGGGGGCCTTTTTAGGAGGTTGGTGCGCCGATCGGATCGGGCGCAAAAAGGTGCTGATTGCCTCGGTTGTGCTGTTTGGTCTCTTTTCGCTGGCCAGCGCCCATGTCTGGGATATGCAGAGCCTGTTGATCGCACGCTTCATGACCGGCATTGGGCTGGGTGGGGCGTTACCCAACCTGATTGCCCTATCCTCCGAGTCGGCTGGCGAGCGTGCCCGCAATACAGCGGTAAGCCTGATGTATTGCGGTGTGCCACTGGGTGGTGCGCTGGCGGCCATTGTTGGTCTGCTGGAGACCGGGCTGGGCTGGCGGACGGTCTTTTATGTAGGAGGCTTTGCGCCGCTTCTGGTGGCGCCCCTGCTGGGCGTGTATCTGATGGAGTCATCGGCGTTCGTCAAAAGCCGGCAGGCGGCCCGGGCAACCGAGCAGTCCATTCGCACCTGGGATGGCCTCTTTCATCAGGTAAGGGCATCCACCACGCTGATGCTGTGGGTCAGCTACTTTTTTACCCTGACGGTGATGTACATGCTGCTCAACTGGCTGCCATCGCTGCTGGTCGGGCAGGGGTTCACCCGCAGCCAGGCCGTGACGGTGCAGATCCTGTTCAATATCGGCGGCGGCATCGGCTCGGTCCTGTTCGGTCTGCTGATGGACCGCTGGAAACCTCGAATCGTCGTGGTCGCCATCTACGCCGGTATCTTGGCCGGACTCGCGGGGCTTGGGCTTTCGAGCAGCTTTGCCGGGGTCATCATGGCGGGATTTTTAGCGGGCCTCTTTGTAGTGGGCGGCCAATTGGTGCTGTATGCGCTGGCGCCTCTGGTGTATCCGGCGGCCGTACGAGCGACCGGGGTGGGTTCAGCCGTGGCGATAGGACGATTAGGCGCCATGGCCGGTCCGCTCCTGGCCGGTCAGGTACTGGCCATGGGCGGCGCGGCATCGACCCTGGTCATCGCAACAGCCCCCGGCGTGCTGATCGCTGCGGCGTCTGTGCTCTGCCTGCTCAACCGACAGGCCGCCAAGCCGGTCAGCACAGGTGTGCTGGCAGGTGAACCGGCTCATTAAGGAGAAACCATGTTCAGATCTCTATGGGTAGCCGCCTTGTTGACGGCTAGCACGTTACTGTCAGGCGTATCGCTGGCAGAGGATGCGCGGGAAAAACCTGCCTTTGATCCGCCGCCGCTTGGGTTGGAAAGATTGGCCCGGTTTGAGGTCGATCTGACGGCGCCTGTCTGGGAGCTTGGCAAGACGAGCGAGCTGGGCAAACGCCGAATCATCCCGATTACCGGTGGCCGCTTTGAGGGGCCATCGTTCAAGGGAGAAATTCTTAACAACGGCGCAGATTGGCAGGTCGTGACCGACGATGGGCTGGCCATCATCGATACACGCTATCTGCTCAAGACCGATGACGGCGCGCTTGTTTACCTGCAAACCAAGGGGTACCGCTACGGTCCGCCAGAGGTGATGAAGGATGTGGCCGCCGGAAAGCCTGTCGATCCGAGCAAATACTTTTTCAAGGTCACGATGACATTTGAAACCAGTGCCGAGAAGTATGACTGGCTCAATCGGGCCATTGGTGTTGGCAGTGCCATGCGCCTGGGCAAGGCTGTGGTGTATGACGCCTATCTTCTTAAATGATTGATTGGACTAACTATTTGGGTGACACCTCGAAACATGCCAAAAGGAGGCCGGGTCTTGGCGGTATAGGAGGGACATAAATAATTGTAAAAAGCTAAAAATAGTTAATTGACATAACTATTTTTCTGCCTTAGCTTGGACTCACAAGAAGCACAACAACAAGGGTTCCGCCATGAGCAATTACGAAGGTCGCTGGAAAACAGTAGAGGTGAAGGTCGAAGAGGGCATTGCCTGGGTGACCCTTAATCGTCCCGAAAAGCGCAACGCCATGAGCCCGACGCTGAACCGGGAAATGCGCGAGATTCTGGAAACGCTGGAGCAGGATGCCGATGCCGGGGTAGTGGTACTGACCGGGGCCGGCGATGCCTGGACGGCAGGCATGGACCTCAAGGAGTACTTCCGCGAGGTGGATGCAGGCCCTGAGATTCTTCAGGAAAAAATCCGCCGTGAGGCCTCCGAATGGCAGTGGAAGCTGCTGCGAATGTACAGCAAGCCGACCATTGCCATGGTCAACGGCTGGTGTTTTGGCGGAGGCTTCAGTCCACTGGTGGCCTGTGATCTGGCCATTGCCGCCGATGAGGCCACGTTTGGTCTCTCCGAAGTCAACTGGGGTATTCCGCCTGGCAATCTGGTGAGCAAGGCGATGGCGGATACAGTCGGCCATCGTGAGTCGCTCTATTACATCATGACAGGGCGTACCTTCGATGGGGTCAAGGCTGCCCAGATGGGGCTGGTCAACAAGAGTGTCCCGCTGGCGCAGTTGCGCGAGGAAACCGTCACCCTGGCGCGTGAGCTGCTTGAAAAGAATCCGGTGGTGCTGCGGGCGGCCAAGATCGGCTTCAAGCGCTGCCGTGAACTCAACTGGGAGCAGAACGAAGACTACCTGTACGCCAAGCTTGACCAGGCTCGCCTGCGCGATCCCGAGCATGGCCGTGAAGAAGGCATGAAGCAGTTCCTCGATGAGAAAAGCATCAAGCCGGGTCTGCAAACCTACCGTCGTTAAAACGCCGGATACCCTTGCGCCTGTGTAGCCACTGAGCTGCCCAGGCGGGCGTTCGAACGTATGCTGTTATGTGCAGTTCCTGACAATTACAAAAACGAGGATCGCATCATGTACGAGGTTTCCCTGCTGATTGGTGGCCGTCACGTGCAGGCTTCCAATGGGCGTCAGTTCGAGCGTCGCAATCCGCTGACCGAGCAAGCCGTCACTCGCGCAGCCGCAGCCAGCCTTGAAGACGCTGATGCTGCTGTCGCGGCGGCCCAGGCAGCGTTCCCGGCCTGGGCGGCGCTGGGCCCTAATGAGCGCCGGACACGCTTGCTCAAGGCTGCTGAACTCATGGCCAGTCGCGCAGATCAGTTCGTGGCGGCTGGACAAGGCGAGACGGGCGCCATGCCCAACTGGTATGGCTTCAATGTCCATCTGGCCGCAGGCATCCTGCGTGAGGCGGCCTGCATGACAACCCAGATCACCGGACAGATCATTCCTTCCGATCTGCCGGGCTCGATGGCCATGGCGGTGCGCCAGCCCTGTGGCGTGGTCGTCGGCATCGCACCGTGGAATGCGCCGGTCATCCTGGCGACCCGTGCGATTGCCATGCCGCTGGCCTGCGGCAATACCGTAGTGCTAAAAGCCTCCGAACTGTGCCCGGCCGTGCATGCCCTGATCGGTGATGTGCTTCATGAAGCCGGGCTGGGTGACGGAGTGATTAACGTTATCCACAACGCACCAGAGGATGCGCCGGCTATCGTCGAGCGGCTGATTGCAAACCCGGCGGTACGCCGCGTCAATTTCACGGGCTCCACAAGAGTAGGCAAGATCATCGGGGAGCTGGCTGCGCGCCATCTCACCCCGGCTGTGCTGGAGCTGGGCGGCAAGGCGCCGCTTCTGGTGCTGGACGATGCGGACCTGGATGCTGCGGTAGAGGCTGCTGCCTTTGGTGCTTTCTTCAACCAAGGTCAAATCTGTATGTCGACCGAGCGGCTAATCGTGCACGAGTCCATTGCCGATACGTTCGTGAGCAAGCTGGCCGACAAGGCCAGAACGCTGCTTGCAGGCGACCCGCAGGCCAGCACCTCGGTCCTGGGGGCGTTGATCGACCGGGCCCCGGCCGAGCGCCTGCAAACCCTGATGGATGACGCCCTGACCAAGGGCGCGCGTCTGGCGGCAGGCGGAGAGATCAATGGCTGCCTGATGCAGGCCACTGTGATCGATGGCGTAACGCCCGACATGAAGCTCTACCGCGAAGAGTCCTTTGGCCCGATGGTGTCAGTCATTCGGGTAAAGGACGACGAAGAGGCGCTGCACGTGGCCAACGACTCCGAGTACGGCCTGTCTGCCGCCGTGTTCAGCCGCGACGTGAACCGCGCTCTGGGGCTGGCTCAGCGGATCGAGTCCGGCATCTGCCACATCAATGGGCCGACAGTGCATGACGAAGCCCAGATGCCGTTCGGCGGTGTGAAAGGCAGCGGCTATGGCAGTTTTGGCTCGGCGGCTTCGGTCGAGCATTTTACCCAGCTGCGCTGGATTACGCTCCAGACAACGCCCCGACATTACCCCATCTGAACCCACGCTATTCCTGGCAACAACAATGACAACACCGGCCTGAAACAGGCTGGCCATGCATGGGGCTTGATGCGCGAATTCAGTCGTGCTCGGCCCCCTGCGTGCCAACAGGAGGTATGCGACGTGAACTGCGAGTCCGAGCTGTGCATTGAAAAGGTCGGTGCGGCCAAGCCCCGATACCGTTCGGTGTCGATCGGCCATCCGGCCGTAGACATCCGCCATGAGCAGAATGGCACTATCCGCATGCAGGCTCTGGAACCCCTGGCGCCGTTACCGCAGCGCTTGCTTGATCGCCTGGTCCATTGGGCCAAGGTACGGCCCGATCAAACCTTTGTAGCGGCACGTGAACAGGGCGGGGAGTGGCGGCGCATCACCTACGCCGACATGCTCCAGCGCGCACGTGCCATCGCACAGACCCTGCTGGGGTTTGGGCTTTCTGCCGAGCGCCCATTGGTCATCCTGTCCGGGAACGATCTTGAACATTTTCAGCTGTGCATGGGCGCGCTCTATGCAGGTATTCCCTATTGCCCGGTCTCACCAGGGTATTCGCTGCTTTCCCAGGATCTGGGCAAGCTCAAGCATGTAATCGATCTGCTTGATCCTGGCATGGTGTTCGCCTGTGACGGTGAGCTGTACCGCCGCGCCATCGAGGCGCGTGTGCCAGCGGAGGTGCCCGTGATCCTGACGCGGGGCGATCTTGATGGGCGGCTCTGTATTGCGTTCGAGGAGTTGCTCGCCCAGCCCGGCGGCGCCGAGGCGGATGCGGCTTTTGAGGCCACAGGGCCGGACAGCATTGCCAAGTTTCTCTTCACCTCTGGCTCTACCAAGCTGCCAAAGGCGGTAGTCACTACTCAGCAAATGCTCTGCGCCAATCAGCAGATGCTGCTGCAAACCTTTCCCACCTTTGGCGAGGAACCGCCTGTGCTGGTGGACTGGTTGCCGTGGAATCATACCTTTGGCGGCAGCCACAACATCGGCATCGTGCTGTACAACGGCGGCAGCTTCTACTTGGATGAGGGCAAGCCTACGCCGCAGGGCATGGCTGAAACCTTGCGCAATCTGCGGGAGATTTCACCTACCGCGTACCTGACCGTACCCAAGGGCTGGGAGGAGTTGGTTACTGCGCTGGAAAGTGATCCTGAGTTGCGTGAGCGATTTTTCGCCAAGATAAAGTTGTTCTTCTTTGCCGCCGCGGGGCTTTCCCAAAGTGTCTGGGACCGTCTGGATCGTGTGGCGGAGCGGCATTGCGGCGAACGTATCCGCATGATGGCCGGGCTTGGCATGACCGAAACGGCGCCGTCCTGCACCTTTACCACTGGACCACTGTCCATGGCGGGCTATGTCGGGCTACCGGCGCCGGGTTGTGAGGTTAAGCTGGTGCCGGTGGATGGCAAGCTCGAGGCACGCTTTCGTGGACCGCACGTGATGCCGGGCTATTGGCGCTCACCAGAGCACAACGCCCAGGCCTTTGACGAAGAGGGCTTCTACTGTACCGGCGATGCGCTCAAGTTCGCGGACCCGCAGCAGCCGCACCTGGGGCTGATGTTCGATGGGCGGATCGCCGAAGACTTCAAGCTATCGTCCGGTGTGTTCGTCAGTGTGGGGCCGTTACGCACACGCGTGGTGCTGGAAGGCGCGCCCTATGTCCAGGATGCGGTCATTGTCGGCCCGGACCACGACTGCCTTGGCCTGCTGATCTTTCCCCGTCTGCCTGAGTGCCGAGCCTTGTCCGGCCTGAGTGATGATGCCTCGTCCGCCGATGTGCTGGCCTCACCTTCAGTACGCGCCTGGCTTGCCGGGCTGCTCAGGCGGCTCAATCGGGAGGCAACCGGCAGTGCCAGCCGGGTGGAGTGGGCCTGCCTGCTCGATGAGCCGCCCTCTATCGATCGAGGTGAAATCACGGACAAGGGTTCGATCAACCAGCGCGCCGTGTTGCAGTGGCGAGCGGATCGGATCAAGACAATCTGCCAGGGCAATGACGCCTCGGTTGTTCGTTTCGAGGCGATGGAGGCAGCGCGATGAACAACTCTGTGGGGACCAAGGCGCGTACTGTGATGGGACTCGTCACTGGATGGATGCTTTTATCGATGATGACCACTGCCCAAGCGGCCACCGGTGTGGCTCCCCAGACTGAGCTGGTTTACGAGGCGACCGTGGAGATTGCCGATACCGTGTCCCTGGGCAAAGGCCCCCTGGGGGAGCGTCGTATCGTACCGATTACCGGCGGGCGTTTCGTCGGTCCCAGGCTGCGTGGCAAGGTCTTGCCGGGCGGGGCGGATCGGCAGCTGGTCCGTACCGATGGCGTCCAGCAGCTCGATGCCTTGTATGAGATGCGCACCCATGATGGCGCGATCCTGACGATCCACAATCAGGCCCTGATCCACGAGCTGGATACCAAGCCCTATGCCTTCTCGACACTGACCATTACCGCTCCGGACGGCCCTTACGGCTGGTTGAATCGCTACGTTTATGCCGGAACCGTCGAAAGGGCACCATTGCAGCGCAATGCCGTACTGATTCGCGTGTACCGTCTCAAATAGGGAACTGCCATGGCGCGACAACAGGGCTTGTATTCTGCATTCGACGACGTGGTGCTGCTTGGGGGTGTCCGTACACCTTGGGTAGATTACTGCGGCGCGCTGGGGCAGGTTTCACCGATTGACCTGGGCATCAAGGTCGCGCGCGAGGTACTGGCGCGCAGTGGCGTGGCGCCGGATCAGGTTGATAGCGTTCTGGCAGGGTCTGTCGCTCAGGCCAGTTTCGATGCTTACCTGTTACCCCGACACATCGGCCTTTATGCAGGCGTTCCCTTAGAGGTGCCGGCCCTGCAGGTCCAGCGTATCTGTGGCACCGGTTTCGAGTTGCTGCGTCAGGCAGGTGAACAGATTGGCTTGGGTCAGGCCGAGATCGCCTTGTGCGTCGCCAGCGAGTCCATGTCTCGCAATCCCATTGCGGCCTATACGCACCGGAGCGGTTTTCGCCTGGGAGCCTCGGTGGAGTTCAAGGACTTTCTCTGGGAGGCCCTGATGGACCCGGCACCGGGTATCGACATGATTGGTACCGCTGAAAATCTGGCCCGTCGCTACAGCCTTACGCGTGCCGAGGTTGATACTTATGCATTGGCAAGCTTCAATCGGGCGCTGGCAGCACAGGGGGCCGGTTGGTTTGCGGATGAAATTGTCCCTGTGCAAACAGAAGAATTCCGGCTGGAAGGGTATCGCACGCGGGGTATTCAACTGCCACGTCGTATCGCTTCTGTCGCTGTCGACAGTCATCCGCGGCCCACGTCACTTGACGCACTGGCCCGGCTCGCCGCGATTCACGAGGGCGGTGTGCAGACGGCAGGCAACAGCTGTGCAGTGGTTGACGGTGCTGCGGCGATGGTCGTGGCCAGAAGATCAAACCGGACAGACAAGCCACTGCTAGCCAACCTGTTGGCCGCTACCGCGGTCGGGGTTGCTCCAGAAGTAATGGGCATCGGTCCGGCATCGGCCATCCGCCTGCTGCTCGAGCGCAGTGGGCTGACGCTGGCGGAGATCGCTCGCTTCGAGATCAACGAGGCGCAGGGCGCTCAGGTGTTGGCTGTTCAGCGTGAACTGGATATCGATCCGGAAAGACTGAATACCTGTGGCGGTGCGATTGCGCTGGGACATCCTCTGGCCGCAACCGGCCTGCGCCTGACGCTTACCTTGGCGCGACAGCTACAGGCCAACCACGAACGCTATGGCATCGCCGCCGCGTGTGTGGGCGGCGGGCAAGGCATGGCGGTGCTGATTGAAAACCCGAACTATCGTTAAGAGGATGCCATGACCTATCACCCTCCGCTGCGCGATATGCGGTTCGTTATTGATGAATGGCTCGATGCTCCTTCGACTTGGTCTGTAATACCAGCCTTTAGCGAAGTAGACACTGATCTATCCATGCAGATCCTGGAGGAAGCGGGGCGTTTTAGTGCCGACAGGTTGGCGCCGCTTAACGCCTCGGGCGATCGTCAGGGCTGCCAGCTGCAGGATGGACAGGTGACGACGCCGTCCGGGTTTGCCGAGGCCTATCAGGCCTATGTCGAGGGTGGCTGGCCCGCCTTGGCTTGTGACCCGGCCTGGGGAGGGCAGGGCCTGCCACAGTTACTGGACGCGGCGCTTCAGGAAATGCTGGTTTCCGCCAACCATGCCTGGGCCATGTATCCCGGTATTGCCCATGGTGCATACGAATGCCTACGCGCCCATGCCTCAGAAGCGCTCAAGGATGCCTACCTTGGCAAGCTTGTAAGTGGCGAGTGGCTTGCCACCATGTGCATCACCGAGCCCCAGGCTGGCAGTGACGTTGGCCTGATTCGCACCCGGGCAGAGCCGATAGAGAGGGGACGCTATCTGCTCGACGGCAGCAAGCTGTTCATCTCGGGTGGCGAACATGATCTGACATCCAACATCGTGCATCTCGTACTGGCTCGCCTTCCTGATGCGCCTGTCGGTAGCCGCGGGTTGTCCCTGTTCCTGGTGCCCAAGGTGCTTAAGGGCACGGCTAATGGCGTGTACTGCGAGAGCCTGGAGCACAAGATGGGTATCAAGGGCAGTGCAACCTGTGCCTTGCGTTTCGAGGGGGCCTGCGGCTGGTTGATTGGCGAGCCCCATCGGGGATTGGCGGCAATGTTTGTCATGATGAATTCGGCACGCCTGCATGTAGGGTTGCAAGGGTTGGGACATGTCGAGTCGGCCTATCAACAGGCACTTGCCTATGCCTCGGAAAGAAGGCAAATGCGCGCGCCGAAGCGCCCTGAAGAGACGGCTGAAGCAGCCGATCTGCTTGTCCATCATCCGGCCATGCGACGCGTTCTGCTGGAACTACGGGCTTGTAGTGAAGGGATGCGGGCGCTGGGGTATTGGGGAGCGCATCTGCTGGATCTGGCCGAGCATGCGACAGAGGCCGATGAGCGCGCCCGCGCCCATCAACTGGCATCGCTGCTGACACCGGTCATCAAGGCATTCTTTACCGAGCAGGGGTTTCAGCAGGCCAGTGCGGCGCTGCAGGTGCTGGGTGGTTATGGCTACGTGACAGACTTTGGCATTGAGCAGACCCTGCGCGACAGCCGGATCGCCATGATCTATGAGGGCACCAACGAAATTCAGGCCAATGACCTGCTCGTGCGCAAGGTCATCGGCGACAGGGGAGCAGCACTGGGCAGGCTTCTGGAGCACTATCAGGCAGAAGCCGAGCGGTGTTTGGCAACGCCTTCGTGCAAGTCTTATGGTGCGGCGTTAAGACAGGCCTGCGACCAGACTTGGCAGGTGACAGCGGACTTGATGAGTTCCAGCGATTCGGAATGGCCCTACCGCGCTGCGTTGGATTATCTGCGCTTGCAGGGCTGGTTAGGGTTGGCATTTGTCTGGGCACGTACGGCTCGGCTGACCGAGTCCCGTCAGGAAGATGCATTTTATAGAACCAAAAGCGAAACGGCCCGCTTCGCGTTTGACTATCTGCTGCTCAATGTTGCGCAGACCGCGGACGCTATCAAGGTGAGTCGGGCACCTTTACCTGCTTTATAGGAGATAGTGGCGAAACGGTCGGGATCTGGCAGTAATTGGTGTGAAAACGGCAGGCATAATGGGGTGATGGCAGGCATTTCGTCAGCTTTTCTTTGTAGGGGTTGTTTATCGTTTTATGGCCCTTGAGCGCTGAAAGCGCCATGTCTGAGCGGTTGTAAGACCTTGATCGAGTCAAGGCTGACCGCAAGCGTCATGCGGCAGGCGGAACCACATGGGTAACGGCTCTCTCCATACCTTCATATCCCTCCCATATGACAGGTAACTTCATGGCAGACGCTGTTAGCTCCGCAACCGAGAGCCATATCAAGCCCAAGGCCTATATGGCAATGGTGGCTACCGTTGCAGCCATCGCCGGAGGGTTGTACGGCTATGATACGGGCATCATCTCCGGTGCCCTTCCACAAATTGCCCAGGACTTCGAGCTTAATCACCGCGCCCAGGAGCTTGTCACGGCTGCCATCTTGCTGGGTGCGGTAATCGGTGCCCTGAGTTCGACACGTATGTCGGCAAGGCTTGGGCGTCGGCTGACCATCGTGATCGTGGCGGGTATCTATTGTGTGGGGGTGGTTGCTGCTGCCATCTCTCCCAATGTCTGGTGCCTAGGGCTGTCTCGCCTGGTGCTGGGCTTTGCAGTCGGCGGCTCGACGCAAATTGTCCCCACCTACATCGCTGAACTGGCACCTCCCGAAAAGCGGGGTCGCCTGGTGACCTATTTCAACGTTTCCATTGGTGTAGGGATTCTCCTGGCTGCAATTGTGGGTGTGGCTGGCCAGAACCTCTTTACCTGGCGCTGGATGATTGGGGTTGCGCTTGTACCTTCGCTGGTACTGTTGTTTGGCATGACCCGAATGCCGAGAAGTCCGCGGTGGCTGGTCGAGCAGGACCGTCCGAAAGAGGCCAGGCATGAGCTGTCCAAGTTACGGGATACCACGGGGGAGGTGCGCGAAGAGATTGCGGATATCCAGGAAGTTGTGGACAAGAAGGAGGAGCATTCGGTAACAGGCTGGCGGGCCATGCGCCAACCGTGGTTACGACCGGCGCTTGTGGCCGGCCTGGGCGTAGCGGCGTTTACCCAGCTCAGCGGTATCGAGATGATGATCTATTACACGCCGACGTTTCTGAGGGATGCCGGCTTTGGCGCGTCCGCTGCGCTGTGGTCAGCCCTTGGCGTGGCAATCACTTATCTGGTCATGACGGTAATCGGCAAGTTGATTGTCGACAAGGTCGGACGGCGAACGCTGAGCCTGGCGATGATTCCGGGGGCAGTGGTGGCGCTTCTGGTATTGGGCGTCGTGCTGCACTTCAATTTGGCGGGCGATTCGCAGGGCTGGTGGGTAGTGGGGTGCCTGATCGTCTTCATGATCTTCAACGCAGGCGGCATCCAGGTGGTGGGCTGGCTGACCGGATCAGAAATCTATCCGCTGGCTATTCGGGATCAGGCGACCGGTGCTCATGCCGCCATGCTCTGGGGGTCCAATCTATTGCTGACCGGGACTGCCTTGACCATGACGCAATGGCTGGGTGTAGGCGGTGCGATGTGGGTTTACGCCGGACTCAATGTCCTGGGCTGGGTCTTCATCTTCTTCCTGGTCCCGGAAACGGGTGGACGAAGCCTGGAAGACATCGAGCGGTCACTGAAGGCCGGTTCCTTCCTGCCCCATCGCACCCACAAGCAGCCCGCGTAAATGTAATGCGCCGGGCTACCGGTAGACCTTGTGCAACAAGTGCAGCAGTTGCTGCCGCTCCTCGGTACTCAGGGCGGCGGTAGCCTCGTTATCACTGCGGATAGCCACTTCTTTAAGCTGCTTGAGCAGGGTCTCGCCGGTTTTGCTCAGAAAGATGCCATAGGAGCGCTTGTCGGCCTTGCAGCGTATACGTAGCGCAAGGCCCAGCGCTTCCAGCTTGTTCAGCATGATAACCATCTGCGGTGGCTCGATGGCCAATGCACGCGCCAGCTCGGCCTGCATGAGGCCCGGGTTCTGCTCGATCAGCGTAAGGGCGGTGAACTGGGCGGGGCGAAGATCATAGGCTTCCAGCTCATTGATCAGATGCTGGAAGACTTTCAGCTGAGCCCGACGCAGGGCATAGCCGATCACCTCGTCCAGAAATGGCGAGTTGATTTCGCTGCTTTCTTCCATATCGGTCGTATCGACTGCAACCTGCTGTTTTTTATTCATTGAATGAGAAACGGTTTCGTCATGATCATCGAATAATGCGGGCAGATAATATACAAGTCACGTATTTTCTTATACATCGTAGGGGTATTGTCGCTACCACCAGTGCTTTTCAGAAGGTCAAAGCAGGCTTAGGTGCAACCCGGCCTTTGCGGCTCGTCCGAATCAGCATAAAAGCGGCAAATCAACACAACGCAAGAGTGAGCAGGCTATTTTGTACTGGCAGGCTTGAAGCCTTGATGTAGACAGGTTCTAACAAGATGGGGCGGCGTCTTCCGGCGGTCAAGAGACGGACGGTTGCGCCTTTGTCGGTTTCCTGGGTTGCACCTGGTTGCACCATGCAGAGGTAGCCTCTATGCTTGCCGCCACCGTGTAGCACTTCCAATTAAAAAAGGCTGTTCAATGGCAACTACTACTACGCTAGGCGTGAAACTCGACGAAGCCACCCGTGAACGTTTGAAAGAGGCCGCTCGCCTTATCGACCGTACACCCCATTGGTTGATCAAACAGGCAATCTACACGTACCTGGAAACATTGGAAAAAGGTGTAAGTGTCGACGAGTTGCAGAATATTGCAGCACGACTGGGCGAAGGTGACAATGAAGTAGTAGAAGCCCTGGCTGATCCGGTCTATCAGCCATTCCTTGAATTTGCCGAAAGCATTCTGCCGCAGTCTGCACTGCGCTCTGCCGTGACGGCCGCCTATCGCCGTCCGGAAGAAGAGATGGTGCCCATGCTGCTTGAGCAGGCGCGTCTCCCCGCAACTACTGCCGATGCCGCGTACAAGCTGGCCTACAGCATCGCTGAAAAGCTACGTAACCAGAAGGGCGCTGGTGGCCGCTCCGGCATGGTCCAGAGCCTGCTGCGCGAATTCTCTCTGTCTTCCCAGGAAGGCGTGGCGCTGATGTGTCTGGCCGAAGCGCTGCTGCGTATCCCGGACAAGGGCACCCGTGATGCCCTGATCCGCGACAAGATCAGCAAGGGCAACTGGCAGCCACACCTGGGCAACAGCCCGTCGCTATTCGTCAACGCAGCGACTTGGGGGCTGTTGCTAACGGGCAAGCTGGTCTCCACCCACAACGAGGCGGGTCTTTCCAGCTCGCTCAATCGCCTCATCGGCAAGAGCGGCGAGCCGGTCATCCGCAAGGGTGTGGACATGGCGATGCGCCTGATGGGCGAGCAGTTCGTCACCGGCGAAACCATTGCCGAAGCCCTGGCCAATGCCAGCGCGCTTGAAGCCAAGGGCTTCCGTTACTCCTATGACATGCTGGGTGAAGCGGCGCTGACTGAAGAAGACGCCCAGCGTTATCTGGCGTCCTACGAGCAGGCCATTCACTCCATCGGCAAAGCCTCCCATGGCCGTGGCATCTATGAGGGCCCGGGCATCTCCATCAAGCTGTCCGCCCTGCATCCGCGCTACAGCCGTGCGCAGTACGAGCGCGTCATGGACGAGCTGTACCCGCGCCTGCTGAATCTGACCTTGCTGGCTAAGCAGTACGACATCGGTATCAACATCGATGCCGAAGAAGCCGATCGCCTGGAAATTTCCCTCGATCTGCTGGAGCGCCTGTGCTTCGAGTCCAGCCTGGCTGGCTGGAACGGGATTGGTTTTGTCATCCAGGCCTACCAGAAGCGTTGCCCGTTCGTGATCGACTATGTGATCGATCTGGCGCGCCGCAGCCGTCACCGTCTGATGATCCGTCTGGTGAAGGGCGCGTACTGGGACAGTGAGATCAAGCGTGCCCAGGTTGAAGGTCTGGAAGGTTATCCGGTTTACACCCGCAAGGTGTATACCGATGTGTCCTACATGGCGTGTGCGCGCAAGCTGCTGGCCGTGCCGGAAGCAATCTACCCGCAGTTTGCGACCCACAATGCCCACACCCTGGCGGCGATCTACCAGATCGCAGGTCAGAACTATTATCCCGGCCAGTACGAGTTCCAGTGCTTGCATGGCATGGGCGAGCCGCTGTACGAGCAGGTCGTCGGTAAGGTGGCCGATGGCAAGCTGAACCGCCCGTGCCGCATCTATGCACCGGTGGGAACACATGAAACCCTGCTGGCCTACCTCGTGCGTCGCCTGCTGGAAAATGGCGCGAACACCTCGTTCGTCAACCGTATTGCCGACCACTCCATCTCCCTGAAAGAGCTGGTGGCCGATCCGGTCGTGACGATCGAGCAGATCGCAGCACAAGAGGGCAAATTAGGCCTGCCACATCCACGCATTCCGCTGCCCAGCCAGCTGTATGGCGAAGGCCGCTTGAATTCCAGCGGTATTGACTTGGCCAATGAGCATCGACTGGGCTCGTTGTCGGGTGCGTTGTTACACAGTAACAATACCGAATGGCGTGTAGCGCCCATGCTGGGCTGCCCGGCTGAAGTAGGCATTCCCCAGGCCATCCAGAATCCGGCCGATCACCGTGATGTGGTGGGTTATGTGCAGAACGCCAGCGTCCAGGACGTAGACAATGCGTTGAACAGTGCATTGACCGCTGCACCGATCTGGCAGTCCACACCGCCGGACCAGCGTGCCGCCGTGCTTGAAACCGCGGCCAACCTGATGGAAGCGCAAATTCAGCCACTCATGGGCCTGCTGGTTCGTGAAGCCGGCAAGACCTTTGCCAACGCCATTGCCGAAGTACGCGAGGCGGTCGACTTCCTGCGGTATTACGCTGCCCAGGTGCGCCGTGATTTCGCTAACGATACTCACCGCCCGTTAGGCCCGGTAGTGTGCATTAGCCCGTGGAACTTCCCGCTGGCGATCTTCACTGGTCAAGTTGCAGCTGCACTGGCAGCGGGTAATACCGTTCTGGCCAAGCCTGCCGAGCAGACGCCACTGATTGCGGCTCAGGCCGTTCGCCTGCTGCTGGAAGCCGGTGTGCCGGAAGGCGTGGTGCAATTGCTGCCAGGCCAGGGCCATACCGTAGGTTCGGCACTGGTCAGCGATGAGCGTGTGAAAGGCGTGATGTTCACCGGTTCGACCGAAGTCGCCAACATTATTTCCCGCAACATTGCCGGTCGCCTAGATGCCCATGGCCGTCCGATTCCGCTGATCGCCGAAACCGGTGGCCAGAACGCAATGATCGTGGATTCCTCGGCACTGGCCGAGCAGGTGGTAACCGACGTCGTGGCATCAGCGTTCGACAGCGCCGGTCAGCGCTGCTCCGCCTTGCGCGTCCTGTGTGTGCAGGAAGACGTGGCGGATCGCATTCTTGAAATGCTCAAAGGGGCGATGGCTGAGTGTCGCATCGGCAATCCGGATAACCTGCCGGTAGACATTGGCCCGGTGATCGATGCCGAAGCCAAGGCCAACATCGACAAGCACATCCAGGGCATGCGCGCCAAAGGCCGTACGGTTTACCAGATTGCACGCAACAACGATGGCGCGACCCATCGCGGCACCTTTGTAATGCCAACGCTGATCGAGCTGGAAAGCCTGGACGAGCTGGAGCGTGAAATCTTCGGTCCGGTGCTGCACGTGGTGCGTTATGCCCGTCAGGACCTGAACCGCCTGATGGATCAGATCAACGCTACGGGTTATGGTCTGACGCTGGGTGTGCATACCCGCATCGACGAAACCATTGCCCAGGTTGTGGAAAAGGCCCAGGCGGGCAACCTCTACGTCAACCGCAACATGGTAGGCGCAGTGGTCGGCGTGCAGCCTTTCGGTGGCGAAGGCTTGTCCGGTACAGGTCCGAAGGCCGGTGGTCCGGTGTACCTGTACCGCCTCCTGTCTACCCGTCCGGTAGACGGAGTGGCCCAGGCGTTTGCCCGTGACAATCAGGAAAGTCCGTCTGACCTGTCCCTGCGTGCCCAAATGGAACAGCGCCAGGGCAAGCCGCTCGAAGCGTTGCAGAAGTGGGCAAGCGAGCAGAACAACACCGATTTGGCCGAGCTGTGCCAGGCATTCGCCAAGCAGACTGTCAGCGGTGTGACTCGCCTGCTGGCCGGTCCGACGGGTGAGCGCAACACCTACAGCCTGCTGCCACGTGAGCGCGTACTCTGTCTGGCGGATGACGAGGCGGATCTGATGGTCCAGCTGGCAGCGGTACTGGCAGTCGGCAGCACCGCGCTGTGGGTGCAGAACGATTTGTCCCGTGCGTTGCGTGGTCGTTTGCCCAAGGCTGTTCAGGCTCGTATCCAGACGACGTCCGACTGGACTAAGGACGAGGAACACTTCGATGCCATCCTGCATCACGGTGACTCCGATCAGCTGCGTCAGGTCTGTCAGCAGGCAGCCCAGCGTAGCGGTCCGATCGTGGGCGTTCAGGGATTGTCCCAGGGCGAAACCGCGATTCCGCTGGAGCGTCTGCTCATCGAACGTGCGGTAAGCGTCAACACCGCAGCAGCCGGTGGTAACGCCAGCCTGATGACCATCAGCTGATTGCTCCGCTCATGAAAAGGCCCGGTTGATCCGGGCCTTTTCGTTTCTGCAGGGTTTATCGATACAGGATGCCCTCCGCCTCCACTGTGACCCGTGTTCCGGCGCGACCCTGTGTAATGGCCTCGATGTCCGACAGCGAGCCGATGACAGCCGTCTTTCCGGTCTTGCGGGCAAACTCACAGGCCGCCTGGACCTTGGGTCCCATGGAGCCTGCCGCAAACCCGAGCGCTTCCAAGGCCTCGGGGTGGGCTTGGGCAATCGCTTTCTGGTCGGGCTTGCCCCATTCGATATAGGCTGCGTCCACGTCAGTGGCAATCACTAGCAGGTCCGCGTCCAGCTCCTGCGCCAGCAAGGATGAGCAGAGATCCTTGTCGATGACCGCCTCGATACCTTTCAGGCGGCCGTGGTGGTCATAGCAGGTGGGAATCCCGCCGCCGCCTGCGCAGATGACAATGGTGCCTTTTTCCAGGAGCCACTTAATCGGGCGAATCTCGAAGATGCGTTTGGGTTGGGGGCTGGCTACCACGCGGCGGAATTTGTCGCCATCTGCGGCAATGGCCCAACCCTTTTCCGCCTTGAGCTGTTCGGCCTGCTCCCGACTATAGACCGGGCCGATAGGTTTGGTGGGGTGCTGAAACGCCGGGTCGGCAGCATCCACTTCTACCTGGGTCAACAGCGTGGCGAACGGCACCTCATACGGAAGCAGGTTGCCCAGCTCCTGCTCGATCATGTAGCCAATGGAGCCTTCGGTCTGCGCGCCCAGCACATCCAGAGGGTAGGGGGTTACATCCGTATAGGCTGCACCTTGCAGGGCCAACAGCCCGACCTGGGGACCATTGCCATGGGCAATGACCAGCTCGTTGCCGTCCACGATCTTGGCCAGTTGCCCGGTGGCGATCCTGACGTTCTCCCGCTGGTTCTCAGCGGTAAGGGGTTCGCCTCGACGAAGCAGGGCATTACCCCCTAGAGCGACGACGATACGCATGGTGCGACTCCTTACAGGTCAGCGAGAGTAGCGACCAGAACGGCCTTGATGGTATGCATCCGGTTTTCTGCCTGCTCGAACACTATGGAGGCGGGCGACTCGAATACGTCATCGGTCACTTCGATACCATTGGCAAGGTGCGGGTATTTTTCGGCAATCTGCTTGCCAACCTTGGTTTCAGCATTATGGAACGCAGGCAGGCAATGCATGAACTTGGTCCGTGGACTGCCGGTCGCCTTCATCAGCTCGCTGTTGACCTGGTAAGGCAGGAGCAGCTGAATGCGCTCACCCCAGGCTTCCACGGGTTCGCCCATGGACACCCAGACATCGGTATGCACAAAGTCGACGCCCTGAACCGCTTCCCTGGGGTCTTCAGTCAATGTAACGCGTGCGCCAGTCTCCTCGGCGATGGCCTTGCACTCCTTGATCCAGTCTTCGTGTGGCCACAACGCCTTTGGCGCGCCGATGCGTACGTCCATGCCCAGCTTGCAACCAATCAGTAGCAGTGAGTTGCCCATGTTGTTGCGTGCATCGCCCAGGTAGGCGTAGCTGATGTCATGCAGCGGTTTGTCGCTGTTTTCCTGCATAGTCAGCACGTCGGCCAGCATCTGGGTGGGGTGGTATTCATCGGTCAGGCCGTTGTACACCGGCACGCCTGCATATTTGGCCAGCTCTTCCACCGTCTCCTGGCTGAAGCCGCGGTACTCAATGGCGTCATACATGCGGCCAAGCACACGGGCGGTGTCCTTCATGGTCTCCTTGTGGCCGATCTGGGAGGAGGTCGGGTCGATGTAAGTGACGTGCGCGCCCTGGTCATGGGCGGCTACTTCGAAGGCGCAGCGGGTGCGGGTCGAGGTCTTTTCGAAGATAAGGGCAATGTTGTTGCCCTTGAGGTGCTGCTGCTCGTTGCCGGTGTACTTGGCGCGCTTGAGGTCGCGGGCGAGGTCCAGCAGGTAGCGGATCTCCCGCGGAGTATGGTGGGCCAGGCTGAGCAGGTTGCGGTTGCGAATGTTGAAAGCCATGTGAGTTCTCCTGAGGTTCCGGTAGGGGCGGGTGGGACTAGTAATCGACAGGGTCACGTACGATCGGGCAGGTCATGCAGTGGCCGCCGCCTCGGCCCCGGCCAAGCTCACTGGCGCTGATGGTGATGACTTCGACCCCTGCCTTGCGTAGCTGGGTGTTGGTGTAAGTATTGCGGTCATAGCCGACCACAACGCCGGGCTCCAGGGCGACCACATTATTGCCGTCATCCCATTGCTCGCGTTCAGCTTCGTAGCTGTCACCACCGGTCAGCACGACGCGCAACGCCTTGAGGCCCAGCGCTTCGGCCACGGTATCGAGGAAGGGTTTGGGTTCGCGGCGGATGTCGATACCGCCCGGCTTGCTTTCATCCGGCCTCAGGCTGAACGGCATAATGGCATTAGCGACTTCCGGGTAGACAGTGACCAGATCGCGGTCGCAAAAGCTGAACACGGTATCCAGGTGCATGGCCGCACGTGATTTGGGGAGGCCGGCCACGATGATCCGCTCCACTGCGCCTGCCTTGAACAGGTTTTGCGCCAGTTGGCCAATGGCTTGCCGCGAGGTGCGCTCGCCCATGCCAATCAGCAATATGCCTTTTCCGATAGGCATGACGTCGCCGCCCTCCAGGGTGGCAAGGCCGTGGTCCACATCTGGGTCTCCATACCAGATGTTGAAGTGCTGATCGGCGAATTCCGGAGCAAACTTGTAGATGGCCGCTGTCAGCAGTGTTTCCTGGCGACGGGCTGGCCAGAACATCGGATTCAGCGTGACGCCGCCGTAGATCCAGCAGGTGGTATCACGGGTGAACTGGGTGTTGGGCAAGGGCGGTAACACAAAACTGGAGTGGCCCAGGTAATCCCGGAACATCTTGACCATCTCACTGCCGCTGGTGTCGGGAAGGTCCGAACCGGACACACCGCCAATCAGGAATTCGGCCAGATGGCGGGGCTCCTGGCTTTCGAGCCAGGCGCGGGTTTCGTTGACCAAGCCTATGCCGACCTGATTAGGTACGATCTTGCGGTCCAGAATCCACTTCAGCGCTTCGGGATTCTTCACGGTCTCGGTGAGCAGATTGTGCATCTCCAGCACCTCCACCCCACGCTCACGCATTTTGGTGACAAAGTCGAAGTGATCGCGCTTGGCCTGATTTACCCAGATCACATCGTCGAACAGCAGGTCGTCACAATTGCTGGGGGTCAGGCGCTGATGGGCCAGTCCGGGCGAGCAGACCAGTACTTTGCGCAGTTTGCCGACTTCCGAATGCACGCCGAGCGGGGTTGAGTTAACGGTCATGTCTGTTCTCCTTGTCACAGGGTCAGGAAGCCGGCGTACAGACCGTAGGCTGCTATGGCAGCGCCCAGCACGACGACGGCGAAGATCAGTTTTTCAACAGCGGTGAAAACGGGCTGGCCCAGCTCGTGTTTGGCCTTGGCGAACAGGATTGCGCCAGGGGCGTAGAGCAGGGCGGAAAGCAGCAGGTATTTCATGCCGCCGGCATAGAGCAGCCAGGCGCTGTAGAGGGTGGCAATGACGGCAATGATCAGGTCCTTGCTGCGTTCATGGGAGGCAGCCTCGTAGGACTCGCCTCGTACGCCGATCAACAGGGCATAGGCTGCCGACCAGAAGTAAGGCACCAGAATCATGGAAGTGGCCAGGTACAGCAGGCTGGTGTAAGTGCTGGCGGCAAACAGGGTGATCACCAGGAATAGCTGAATCAGCCCATTGGACAGCCACAGCGCATTGCTGGGCGCCTGGTTGGCGTTCTCCTTGCGCAGGAAACGCGGCATGGTGTTGTCGCGGGCGGCGGCATAGAGAATCTCGGCGCAAAGCAATGTCCAGGAGAGCAAGGCCCCGGCTAACGAGATCACCAGCCCTACGCTGATCAATACCGCACCCCAATGACCGACGACATGCTCCAGTACGCCCGCCATGGAGGGGTTCTTGAGTCCGGCCAGTTCCGGTTGGCTCATGACGCCCAGCGACAGGACGTTGACCAGCACGAGCAGCAGCAGCGTGCCAAGAAAGCCGATCACGGTTGCCTTGCCCACATCACGGCGTTTCTCGGCACGTGCGGAATACACGCTGGCGCCTTCGATCCCGATGAAGACCCACACAGTCACCAGCATCATGTTTCGCACCTGGTTCATGACGCTGCCTGAATCCGGTGTGCCCCAGAAGTCCGCTGTGAAGACATCCAGGCGGAACGCTACGCCCGCGAGCACGATGAACAGCACCAGCGGAACGATCTTGGCGATTGTGGTGACGAGGTTGATGAAGGCGGCTTCATGTACGCCGCGCAGGACCAGGAAATGTACGCCCCACAGGACGGTCGAGGCACACAGGATGGCCAGCGGCGTGTTGCCCTCGCCAAACGCCGGAACGAAAAGGCCCAGCGTACTGAACAGGAGCACGAAGTAACTGACATTGCCGAGCCAGGCGCTGATCCAGTAACCCCAGGCGGAGGAGAAGCCCATGTAGTCACCGAACCCTGCCTTGGCGTAGGCGTAGACACCGGCATCCAGTTCGGGCTTGCGGTTGGCGAGGGTCTGGAAAACGAAGGCCAGGGTCAGCATACCGACAGCGGTAATGGCCCAGCCGATCAGTACGGCGCCCGCGCCGGCACTTTGGGCCATGTTTTGCGGCAGTGAAAAAATGCCGCCCCCGATCATCGATCCCACGACGAGGGCAGTCAGCGCGCCCAGCCTTAACTGTTGTGTTTGTGCTGTGGTCATGACGGCATTTCCTTACGGGTTTGAGCCTATTAGGAACCTGCAGGAAAAATGGCCAATGACCTGGATCAAGGAGACGAACGATTGTTTGAACACGCGCTATTGGAGATCAATGCCTCAATAGATCGTTGTGGATTGACCTGAAGCAATGAAGTGCTCTGCGGCGCATATTTTGGCCGTGCAGATCCATTACGCTAGCCAGAAGACCGCCAAACGGTCTGATGTGAACGCAATCTGCCAAGCGGCGGGAGGAGTGAAAATCATGTACGAGCCGGGTCGTCTTGACGTGCAGCGGCTGGGTAACCCGCAACAGCCAGCCTTTCGCCTGAGCCTGACCTATGAGGTGACGCCTCCGTCGCGCGAACAGGTCGTAAGGTTCGACCTCAACGGTACAGTAGGTGAGCAGACCGTCCGCGAAACGTTCGAGTTGCGCCGCGATGTGGCCTGCAATTTTCTGTCAGTGATCAGCCGCCGCCTGCGGGGCTATGGACTGGCGCCGCGCACCGCCTGCGTCTTTTCATGGCATAACGACTACGATCCGTTGTTCGACGATCTGCGCCGGCGCCTGCAGCTCAAGCCGGGCGACCCGGTGGACCTGGAGTGGTTTCTGAGCCGGGGGTGATGTGCGTTGGGCCCATTCTGTCCCGGCCTCATTCAAGGCCTTCACAACACCTCCGTGCCAATAACGGCATTACTCAAACGGTAGGCGTATCGATCCGCTCGCGTATCCAGGCGACGAACTTTCGGATCTTGGGGACTTCCGCTGCATGCTCGGGATAGCCGAGATAATACGTATGTGGGCTGGTCATGCTGTGCGGCCAGGCAATGACCAGCTTACCCTCGGCCAGCTCCTCGTCGATCAGAAAGCGTGGTACCAGGGCGACACCGCAGCCCACCTGCGCCGCGCGGATGCACATGGTAAAGGTATCGAAGCGCGGCCCGTGGTAGCTGTGTTCAGTGTGAAGGCCCTGGCTCTGGAACCATTCGTGCCACGCCTCGGGGCGAGCTGCATTCTGGAGCAGAATGTAATCGGCCAGCTGCGTCGGATCGCTCAGGTGCCCTTCGGGCCAGAGACCGGGTGCGCAGACCGGCACCATATCCTCAGTCATCAACGGAATACATTCAGCACCGGGCCAGCGTCCCTGGCCGGCGAACAGTGCCACGTCACAGGCCGGCTCGTTGACATCCATATTCTTGACTTCATGACGCACGTCCAGGTGGATCATCGGATGCTGTAGCCGCCAGCCCTTGAGGCGTGGGATTAGCCAGCGCTCGCCAAAGGTCGGAGGGGTTGCTACACGCAGCACCTCGGTTTCACCTCCATAGGAGCGCATGTAATGGGTCGACATCTCGATCTGCGTGAGAATCTTGCTGACTTCAGACAGGTACAGCGAGCCGGCTGGGGTCATCTGCAACCGCTGGCGTACGCGTCGAAAAAGCGGATGGCCCAGCTGTTCTTCGAGCTGAGCCACCTGCTTGCTCACCGCGCTCTGAGTCAGGTTCAGCTCCTCGGCGGCACGGGTAAAGCTCAGGTGCCGTGCCACGGCCTCGAAACATTGCATGGCGGTGATCGAGGGTATGTGGCGACGGGACATGACAGCTCCAACCTGAGTCGGCGCGCAGGTTTAAGGCTGCGTGCAGAACGTTCATGAAAAAAAGGAATGATAAACCGAGCAAAGGTCGTTTGTTGAGCGGCGTCTTTCCGGCTAATACTGAACCCATAATGACCTAAGGAGCCAGCCATGATTGATGCATTGCTCAGCCGTCTCGGCGTTGACCCAAGCCTTTACCAGAACGGCAACCATGCCGTGTTCACGCCTATCGACGGCAGCCAGCTTGGCGCTGTCACGCTGGAAAGCGCCGCCGAGGTGGAGCAAAAGATCACCCGGGCCGACAAGGCTTTCCAGGCCTGGCGCGCCGTACCGGCGCCACGTCGCGGTGAGCTGGTCCGCCTGCTGGGCGAAGAGCTGCGCAAGCACAAGGCCGACCTGGGCGAGCTGGTGTCCTGGGAAGCGGGCAAGATCACGCAGGAGGGGCTGGGTGAAGTGCAGGAAATGATCGATATCTGCGACTTCGCCGTCGGCCTGTCCCGCCAGCTGTATGGCCTGACGATCGCCTCTGAGCGTCCCGGTCACCACATGCGTGAAACTTGGCACCCGCTGGGCGTCGTGGGCGTGATCAGTGCGTTCAATTTTCCGGTGGCGGTCTGGTCATGGAACACCGCCCTGGCCATCGTCTGCGGTAACTCTGTGGTATGGAAACCTTCGGAAAAAACGCCGCTGACGGCATTGGCCTGTCAGGCGCTGTTTGAACGCGCCGTCAAAGTCTTTGGCGATGCACCGGACTACCTGAGCCAGGTCATCGTAGGGGACCGAGCCAGCGGTGAAGCGCTGGTGGATGATCCACGCGTGGCCTTGGTCAGCGCCACCGGCAGCACCCGTATGGGTCGTGAAGTGGGGCCACGTGTGGCGGCTCGCTTTGGCCGTTCGCTGCTGGAGCTGGGCGGCAACAATGCCATGATCGTTGGGCCCAGTGCCGATCTGGACATGGCAGTTCGCGCCATCCTGTTCAGCGCTGTGGGTACGGCCGGTCAACGGTGCACCACACTGCGCCGCCTGATTGCCCATGAGTCGATCAAAGATGAGCTGGTGACTCGCTTGAAATCTGCTTATGCCAAGGTACGCATTGGCCATCCGCTAGAAGGTAACTTGGTCGGCCCGCTGATCGATGCACAGAGCTTTCAGGCCATGCAGGGCATCCTGGAGCAGGCCAAGGGTGAGGGCGGTGTGGTCTTTGGTGGCGAGCGTCAGTTGGCGGATCAGTACCCGAACGGTTACTACGTCTCTCCGGCTATCGTCGAGATGCCCGAGCAGAGCGAGTCGGTTCAGACTGAAACCTTTGCGCCGATCCTGTACGTGATGACTTACCGTGAGTTCAACGAGGCCATTGCCATGAACAATGCGGTGCCACAAGGCTTGTCGTCCTGCATCTTCACAACGGACATCCGCGAGGCTGAGTCCTTCCTGTCTGCGGTGGGCAGTGATTGCGGCATCGCCAACGTGAATATCGGCCCGAGCGGCGCCGAGATTGGAGGGGCCTTTGGCGGAGAGAAGGAAACCGGCGGCGGCCGCGAGTCCGGCTCCGATGCCTGGAAGAGCTACATGCGTCGCCAGACCAACACGGTGAACTACTCTCGCGAGCTGCCATTGGCGCAAGGGATCGTGTTTGATTGAGGTGGGATTTATAAGTGATGGGTATCGCTGCGCTCAATCCACCCTACCGGGTAGTTTTGTAGGGTGTTGATGCGGGACTGCCGGTACGGTCTCGTAGGATGGGTTGGGCTCTGGCGATACCCATCGAAACCCTCACCCTCAAGGTCAACGGTTCATATCGTCATTGTGTGAAGGAATACCTATGCCGCTCCGCCAGCAATGTCTGTGGGAAACCCTGTCACCTAATACCCTTAATGCACCACCCTTGAAAGGCGAATCCAGGGCTGATGTCTGCATCATCGGTGCAGGCATTACCGGGCTTTCGGCGGCCCTGCATCTGGCGGAGCAGGGCAGGCGTGTGGTGGTGGTGGAAGCCTATGAAGTGGGGCATGGCGGTTCCGGCCGTAACGTCGGGCTGGTGAATGCCGGTATGTGGATTCCACCGGACGAGGCGGTCGCTACGCTTGGGCCCACGGTAGGGGAAAAGCTGCTCAAGGTCATGGGGAACGCACCCTATGAGGTCTTCTCCCTGATCGAGCGCCACGGCATCGATTGCCAGGCGCAGCACCAGGGCACACTGCACATGGCGCATAACGGCAAGGGCCTTGCTGACCTGCAACGCCGCGCCGAGCAGTGGCAACGGCGAGGCGCACCGGTTGAATTGCTGACCGGTACTGCCTGCATCGAGGCCTGTGGCACCGCCCATGTCTCCGGCGCGCTGCTGGATCGCCGTGCCGGCACGATCAACCCGATGGGCTACAGCCTTGGGCTGGCCCGCGCGGCATTAGCGCAGGGCGTTCAGCTCCATCAGCAGTCACCGGTTACTCGCCTTGAGCGTCAGGGCTCACAGTGGTGCGTCGTGACGAGGCAGGGGGCCGTGCTGGCCGAGCAGGTGCTTATCGCTTCCAACGCCTATACCGAAGGCGAGTGGACTACCCTGCGCAATCAATTCTTTCCGGGGTATTACTATCAGGTCGCCTCCAGGCCGCTGGGGCCTGAAGCCGATTTTATCCTGCCCGGCGCGCAGGGCTCCTGGGATACCCGCACGGTGCTCAGCAGTATCCGGCGCGATGCAGCGGGACGCTTGCTGCTAGGCAGCCTGGGCAATATGGCGAGCCGTCCGGGCTGGTTCATCGAGGCCTGGGCTGATCGCATTCAGCAGCATTATTTCCCTGCGCTTGGCAAGGTCGAGTGGGAATGCACCTGGACAGGATGCATCGCGTTTACGCCTGATCATCTGATGCGCCTGTTCGAACCGGCACCCGGTTTGCTCGCCATGACCGGTTATAACGGGCGCGGTGTAACGACCGGTACCGTTGTAGGCAAGGCCTTTGCCCATTACTTGTGCAGCGGTGACAGCGAAGTGCTACCGATGCCCTTTGTCCCCTGGGATCACAACCCGGTAGGGCAATGGCGAAGCCCGCTCTACGAAGCAGGTTTTAGTCTTTACCACGCGGGGCAGTGTTTGCGAATTGTGGTGTAACTCGTAGTGTTACTTATTGGTGCAAGAGGTGAGGATGACAAGATCAGGACAGTGCATCTAGGCCGTTTCGCTGTCCTGAACGATGTTTCGTGAGTGACCTTACACATAGGCAAGCGCTGCTTTAGTCGCAGGCTGGCGGAGCATTTCGCCGATTTCTTGCAAAATTCTCTGATTTTTTACAAAACCTATGATTTTGAAGATTTTTAACGATATCAGAGCGCTGGCATGTGGATTGCTGTCTGGAGAGGGCCAACCTAACCCTCTGGAGCAAACCTCCCATGTCGACG
This sequence comes from Pseudomonas sp. JZ114, assembly GCF_051027705.1. Classification (NCBI taxonomy): domain Bacteria; kingdom Pseudomonadati; phylum Pseudomonadota; class Gammaproteobacteria; order Pseudomonadales; family Pseudomonadaceae; genus Pseudomonas; species Pseudomonas sp. JZ114. Next base: position 3,630,577 of record NZ_CP069256.1, on the reverse strand, counting down.
ATTTACAGAAAAGGCATTCTGGCTCTCGCAATTGGCTCAGCTCTTTCGTTTTCCGCTTTGGCTCAGGCCGATATCATCATCGGTGTTGCAGGTCCCTTTACTGGCGCTAACGCCGCTTACGGAGAGCAGTTCTGGAAAGGTGCAACACTGGCGGCTGAGGACATTAACGCCACGGGTGGTATCAATGGTGAAAAGATCAAACTGGTACAGGGCGACGATGCCTGTGAGCCCAAACAAGCGGTAGCGGTGGCTAACCGTTTGGTCGATTCCGAGGGAGTCAAGGCGGTGATCGGCCACTTCTGCTCCTCCAATACGCTGCCAGCGTCAGAGATTTACGATGAGGCAGGAATAATCTCCATCACGCCTGGATCAACCAATCCACAGATCACCGAGCGCGGTCTGGCAGGCGTATTCCGTATGTGTGGCCGTGATGACCAGCAGGGAGTCGTGGCAGCCAACTACATTGTGGATACGCTAAAGGCAAAAAAAGTGGCCGTTATCCATGACAAGGATGCTTATGGCCAGGGCCTGGCAGATGCCATGAAAGCTCAGCTGGCCAAGCGCGGCGTGAAGGAAGTGCTTTATGAAGGCCTGACGCGCGGTGAGAAGGACTTCAACTCCCTGGTAACCAAGATTCGCTCCTCTGGGGCCGAGGTCGTCTACTTTGGCGGTCTGCACCCCGAAGCTGGCCCGCTGGTCCGCCAGATGCGAGAGCAGGGCGTAAACGCCAAGTTTGTTTCAGGTGATGGTATCGTCTCGGCTGACATGGTAACGACCGCCGGTGGCCCGCAATATACCAAGGGGGTGTTGATGACCTTTGGTGCCGATCCGCTGAAAAGCCCGGCCGGTAAAAGCGTAGTCGATAAGCTGCGCGCCTCGGGTTATGAGCCGGAAGGCTACACGCTGTATTCCTATGCCTCTTTGCAAGCCGTGGCGGCTGCCTTCAAGGGCGCCGGCAGCACGGATGGCGAAGCCGCCTCCGAATGGCTCAAGAGCCATACCGTTCCTACCGTTCTGGGTGAAAAGTCCTGGGATGGCAAGGGCGACCTCAAAGTCTCCGACTACGTAATGTACGAGTGGGACGACAAAGGCAAATACAACCAGTTGCCCTGATTCCCTTTCTGCGTTCATGCGTCTTTCACCTCCGGCTGACCAAGCCGGAGGTGATGTCCTGGCGCGTCTTTACTCAACCGCTTGCGCGAGAATGACATCGTGGACGGTATCTTCCTGCAACAACTCATCAACGGCCTGACCCTGGGCTCGGTATACGGGCTGATCGCCATCGGTTACACGATGGTGTACGGCATCATTGGCATGATCAACTTCGCTCACGGCGATGTGTACATGGTGTCTGCCTATCTGGCAGCCATCGGTATTGCCCTGTTGAGCTTTTTCGGCCTGCACTCCTTTCCTGTGCTGATCCTGGGCACGCTTATCTTCTGTGTAGTGGTGACCAGCCTTTATGGTTGGGCAATCGAACGAATCGCCTACAAACCGCTGCGTAACTCTACCCGCCTTGCGCCGCTGATCTCGGCCATCGGCATGTCGCTGATCCTGCAGAACTATGTGCAGTTGGCACAGGGCGCCCGCCAACAAGGGGTACCAACACTGCTCGATGGGGCGCTGCGCCTGCATATCGGTGAAGGCTTCGTCATCATCACCTATACCAAGATCTTCATCATCGTTGCGTCCATTGTGGGCATGGGCCTTTTGACCTATGTGATCCAGAAGACCACATTGGGCCGCATGTGTCGCGCGACCCAGCAGGATCGCAAGATGGCGCAGATTCTGGGCATCAACACCGACCGGGTGATCTCGTACGTGTTCATCATCGGTGCTGCGATGGCGGCGTTGGCCGGTGTACTGATTACCATGAACTACGGCACGTTCGACTTCTATGCCGGCTTCATCATTGGTATCAAGGCGTTTACTGCGGCGGTGTTAGGCGGCATCGGCTCGCTGCCGGGCGCCATGCTGGGCGGCATCATTCTGGGCGTGTCGGAGGCGCAATTCGCGGGTCTTGTGAACAGCGATTACAAGGATGTCTTCAGCTTCTCACTGCTGGTGCTGATCCTGATCTTCAGGCCCCAGGGGCTGCTTGGAAAGCCGCACGTGGCGAAGGTGTGATGCTATGACCCAGACTTCTTCCTTCGATTTCAAGGTCATCCTGCGTGATACCTTCATGGTCGGGCTGGTCTCGCTCATCCTGTTCGGGCCCATCGTAGGTATTGTGCTCGACGGTTATGGATTCAATCTGGAGCCTCAGCGCGTCGGCATCATGGTGGCGGTGGTGATGGCGGGGCGTTTTCTGCTCAGCCTGTTCGGCCAGACGTCCAGGGGACGTACCTGGATCGAGTCGTTCAAGCGCAACGACGGAGGCGTGCATGTGCTGCCGCCCGGACACAAGTCGAATCTGCGGTACATCCTGCCTATCGTGATTCTGGTCGCGCTGATCTTTCCCTTCCTGGCCACCAAGTACTGGCTGACCGTGGTCATCCTGTGCATGATCTACGTGCTGCTTGGCCTGGGGCTGAACATCGTGGTCGGGCTCGCCGGTCTTCTGGACCTGGGCTATGTCGGCTTTTATGCCATCGGTGCCTATGGGCTGGCGCTGGGTTACCAATACCTGGGGTTGGGCTTCTGGACGATGATTCCTCTTGCTGCAGTCATGGCTGCGGTGGCCGGGGCGATTCTTGGCTTTCCGGTGCTCAGGATGCACGGCGACTACCTCGCCATCGTGACCCTGGGCTTTGGTGAAATCATTCGTCTGGTGCTCAACAACTGGCTGGAGTTCACCAACGGCCCTAATGGAATTTCAGCACCGTCCCCTACGTTCTTTGGTATTGAGTTCGGTCGGCGGGCCAAGGAGGGCGGCGTGCCTCTCCATGAGCTGCTGGGAATCTCCTACAACCCCAACGCCACGATGATCTTCATCTACAGCGTACTGTTTCTCATCGTGCTACTGGTACTCTATATCAAGCATCGTCTCACGCGCATGCCTATTGGTCGTGCCTGGGAAGCGCTGCGCGAGGATGAGATCGCCTGCCGCGCCATGGGCCTTAACCATGTTCTGGTCAAGCTTTCCGCCTTCATGATCGGTGCGTCCACCGCCGGGATTGCCGGGGTGTTTTTCGCTACCTACCAAGGCTTTATCAACCCGGCCTCGTTCAACTTTTTCGAGTCCGTTCTGGTGCTGGCCATCGTGGTGCTCGGCGGCCTGGGCTCGACCGTCGGGGTGGTCATTTCGGCCTTTGTCATGACGCTGCTGTTCGAGGTGCTGCGTGAGTTCGGCGACATCCGCATGCTCGTGTTTGGTGTGTTGATGGTCGTGATGATGATGTGGCGTCCTCGCGGGTTGATCCGCATCAGCCGCAGTGGATTCGCGATTCGCAAGGGAGTAGCGCCATGAGCGACAACATTCTTACCGTTGACGGATTGGGCATGCGTTTCGGCGGGATCAAGGCGCTTTCCGATGTGGCCTTCAGCATTCGCCGCCATTCCATCACTGCTCTGATCGGCCCCAACGGGGCGGGCAAAACTACAGTCTTCAACTGCCTGACCGGATTCTACAAGGCCACCGATGGCCGTATCGTGTTAAGCAACGCTGACGGGCGCGAAACGGACGTGGGCAGAATCATGGGGGAGCCGTTTCAGCCCACCGATTTCGTCAACCCTGCCCAGTTCGGCAGTCGTCTCTGGTACAAGATGTTTGGCGGGACGCACCTGGTGAACCGTGCCGGCCTTGCGCGGACGTTCCAGAATATTCGCCTGTTCAAGGAAATGTCCGTGGTCGAGAATCTGCTGGTAGCCCAGCACATGTGGATCAACCGCAACCTGCTGGCGGGCGTCTTCAATACGCCAGGTTTTCGTCGGGCAGAGGAAAAGGCACTCGATGTAGCCCTTTACTGGCTGGAGGTGGTGGGGCTGACCGAGTGCGCCAACCGCCTTGCTGGGGAAATGTCCTACGGTCAGCAGCGCCGTCTGGAGATTGCGCGTGCCATGTGCACCCGGCCGGAGCTGATCTGCCTGGACGAGCCCGCTGCCGGCCTCAACCCCGCAGAAACCGAGTCACTGTCAGCCATCATCAGGCACCTGCGTGACGAGCACAACATCACCGTACTGCTGATCGAGCACGACATGGGCATGGTCATGAGCATCTCCGATCATATCGTCGTGCTGGACCACGGTAACGTGATCGCCCAGGGCCTGCCGGACGAGATCAAGAACAATCCGAAGGTCATTGCCGCCTACCTTGGCGCGGATGAGGAGGAGGTGGCATGACTACACCCTTGCTGGAATTCAAAAACGTCGACGTATTTTATGGGCCGATCCAGGCGCTCAAGGGCGTTTCGCTGCACATCAATGAGGGCGAGACGGTCAGCCTGATCGGTGCCAACGGGGCGGGAAAATCCACCTTACTCATGTCCATCTTTGGACAGCCGCGGGCGCGTAACGGACAGATCATCTACCGAGGCGAGGAAATTACCCAGAAAAGCGCCCATTTCGTTGCTTCCAACGGTATCGCGCAATCACCGGAAGGGCGACACGTCTTTCCTGACATGAGTGTGGAAGAGAACCTGCTGATGGGCACCATCCCCATCGGTACCAAGCATGTGGACGAGGACATGCAGCGTATGTTCGAGCTGTTTCCGCGCCTCAAGGAGCGGCGTAACCAGCGAGCCATGACCATGTCTGGAGGCGAACAGCAGATGCTGGCTATCGCCCGGGCGCTCATGAGCCGACCCAAGCTGCTGCTGCTCGATGAGCCGAGCCTGGGGCTTGCGCCTATCGTGGTGAAGCAGATCTTCCAGATCCTGCGTGAGCTTGCGCAGGCCGGCATGACGATCTTTCTGGTCGAGCAGAATGCCAACCATGCGCTCCGGTTATCGAACCGGGCCTATGTCATGGTGACGGGAGAGATCCGCATGACGGGCAGCGGCCAGGAACTGCTGGCTGATCCTCAGGTGCGCGAAGCCTACCTGGGCGGCCATTAAGCCGCCGTTCAGCCTGCGTCAGGCTCCATGGTACTGACGCAGGCCGTTGCCGCGTGCCGTCGAGTATGTGTTTCCAACAGGGGAGTTCCCATGTCATCCATCCGCTTTTTCACCAATGCCGAGGTGGCCGCTGTTCTGGATTATGCCGGGCTGATCGATGCGCTTCGCAGTGGCTTGGCTCACCCTGGCACTGCACCCAACCGGCAGGCTTACGCGCTACCCGAGGGACAGGCATCGCTGTTGAACATGCCGGTCTGGCAGAAAGGGCAGGGCATTGGCGTCAAGCTGGTGACTGTGTTTCCGGAAAACAGTCAACGCGATCTGCCTTCGGTTGCGGCGGTGTTTGCCTTGTTTGATGATGTGACAGGCCAGCCCCTGGCCTTGATGGAAGCCTCGGAACTGACGGCTCGGCGTACCGCCTGCACATCAGCGTTGGCGGCTGACTATCTGGCCCGGCGGGATGCGTTGAGCCTGACCATCGTAGGTACGGGAACGCTAGCTGCCCACATGGTGCGTGCCCATACGGCTGTGCGTGATTACAGCCGGATCGAAATCTGGGGGCGTGATTACAGCAAGGCCAAAGCCCTTGCTGAGCGCCTGCAGGGGGAGGGCTATCCGGTTTCAGCAAGCGATAACCTGGCGCAGAGCGTAGGGCATGCCGATGTGGTTACGTGTGTTACCACCTCTCGAGAGCCGCTGGTGTTGGGCGAGTGGCTCAACCCCGGCTGCCACCTGGACCTGGTCGGTGCCTTTCTTCCCTCTATGCGTGAGACCGATTCAGCAGCCGTTGCGCGGGCACGCATCGTAGTGGATACCCGCGAGGGTGCTTTGGAGGAGGCAGGCGATTTACTGTTCGCGCTTGGTGATGGCGTGATCCAGGAAAGCGATCTCAACACAGAATTGAGGCACGTTCTGCAAGGGGATGGCGTACGCAGCGATGACCAGGAAATTACCTTGTTCAAATCCGTAGGCTATGCGGTAGAAGATCTGCTAGCTGCGCAGTACCTACTGCATAACATGTGACCTGTGAACAACACCCTTTAGCGCCATGTTTTAGCAGTTAAAGTCTGCTCTATTGGGCCAAGGTCCTGACTTACCCACGTTACACGTGGAGCACCTTGTGGATAACCCTAGGATACCTGTCTGCTGCCCTTAAAATATAAGGCTTACAGATAAATGGTTACTTTTTGATCAATCGTACAGAGGGTAGTAGTAACCAACCTCAGATAGTTATCAACATACCCACTAATAATATGAGCAAGCCTGTTGATAACACTTGGAAGACTCCACGCAAGCCGCATGTGGCAAGGCCTGGCGAGAATTGGTTAAAAAATGAGCAGTTATTTTTAAATGCAGGATGCTGGTTTTATACACGTTTTCGGCGAGCAAGGTTGTGTATAACCTTGGGGTACTTGGCCAGACGCCATGTACCACCGACTCTCTAGAGGCATGCTCAAAAAATGATCAACGCTGGAGTACGTCCGTTTATCCACGCTCCTAGGGTCGCTACGCCAGGCTTTTCATGCAGAAATCGCTGGGTTCAACGTTATGCACGGTTAACGCGAGCAAGCCTGTGAATAACATCTGAATGGTTGTACACAGCCCTTATACTGTCTGGCTCTTGAAAGGTTGATCAAAAAACAACCAGGATGCCAATAGCTGATTTTAGAGCTGTTTCGCTATAACTGTACCGCCTCAAGCGACAAAGAGTGCGTTACTCTCCGGGTATTTCCTTTCGACCTCAAGGAGCTGCATCGATGACTTCGACTTTGTTCATTACCGGCGCAACATCCGGCTTTGGCGCGGCTACTGCGCGCCGCTTTGCCAAGGATGGGTGGTCCCTGATCATTACTGGCCGTCGCGAGGATCGCCTGAGCGCGTTAGCAGAAGAGCTTTCCGCGCACACCAAGGTGCATCCGATTGTGCTGGACGTTCGGGATCGTGCAGCTGTCGAGGCGGCAGTCAACGGGTTGCCCGAAGAGTTTTCGACCCTGCGTGGTCTGGTCAACAATGCGGGGCTGGCCTTAGGTACTACACCTGCTCAGCAGTGCGATCTGGATGATTGGGACACCATGGTCGATACCAATATCAAGGGTGTCCTGTATTGCACGCGCTTGTTATTACCCAGACTGATTGCTTACGGTGCGGGCGCTGGCATCGTCAATCTGGGCTCGGTTGCCGGTAACTGGCCGTACCCGGGTAGCCATGTCTATGGCGCTACCAAGGCGTTCGTCAAACAGTTTACCTTGAACCTGCGCTGCGATCTGCAGGGCACAGGCGTCCGTGTGACCAACATCGAGCCGGGGCTTTCCGAGACTGAGTTCTCCGTGGTGCGCTTTGGTGGCGACAAGAGCAAGGCCGACGCCGTATATGCCGGAACTGACCCACTGACACCGGATGATATCGCCGAGTCGATCCATTGGGCTTTGAACCAGCCCAAGCATGTCAATATCAATCGGATCGAGCTTATGGCGACCTGCCAAGCCTGGAACGGGTTCAACATTCATCGAAGCGAGTGACAGCATAATGACGGCAGAGTATATCTCTGCCGTCTACGGTAGCTGTCGATACAGCTGAAACGATATAGCGCCGCTTATTGGCGTGTCCCATGCTTGAGAGCTTATACGCTCAAAGTCTTCTTGAAAGAGCTTTTCGCCTCATGCTGGCAAGAAGTCAGCATTCTGACACATAGGAACAGAACGCCAGAATGATGACGCAGTAATGGCGTCAGGAATAACCATAATGCCATCATGGGTTGCGGCTCAATGGCCTTAGTAACCAGTTATCTTCTTTTCTCTCATCTCCTCGCTAAACCCCTTCCTTGAGGCGCTCAATTAAACGGGCGACGAACGGTCATCGCTTTGGCTGGCCTGTTTCTTGGTAATTGGCACGCCCCTTGAATAAGTACTGACGTGACGCCGCGTTAGGGTCACCGGGAACATTCAACTTTTGAAGCCTTATTAAGTTTAAGAGTTATTAATAAGGCACGGTTAATTAGTTTAAAGAAGAATGTTTTCATCGCCATTCCTAGTATTGGCATTTCATTGCCGACTGAACTTTTCACATTTTGTAGAAAGTTCATAAGAGTGCAATGCCCGACAATAACGGTTTAATACGCTGTTTATTGTTGCTGCTGGTTTTGACCGGCAAATACTTTCCATAGCTCAGGGTTGAGTGCAGGGAAGTTCATTCGTAAGGATGAAGTTAATCCCGTGCCACTTATTGGCTCGGCCTAGATACAACTCAACGTGAAACGCGACTGTTGCGTCAGCCCTTCAATAATGGGCTATGGAAACGCTCGTGCTAAAAAACACTAGCAGTTTGGTGAATAGATGAAAACTTCTGCTTCTTTTGTTTTAAATAAAATCAGTTCCACCCGTTTTTTTAAGAAAGTTCTTCCGTTGGCTGCTGCCGTAGTCTTGGTCAGCCCTGCTGTTCATGCAGAACAGGTTGATCTGGTAGGTTTAAACCTGTCAGGTGCAGGCTTTGCTGCCCAGGTATTGCCGGGTATCGACGGTACCAACTACATCTTCCCGGTTGAATCCTATTTCCAGCAGTGGAACGCCAAGGGTATCAAGCTGATCCGCTTTCCCATCATCTGGGAGCGCCTGCAGCCGACCCTGGGTGGCGCACTGGACCCTACCTATACCGCGCTGATCGACCGTACGTTCGGCTATGCCAACAAATACGGTATGAAGATCATCCTGGACCTGCATAACTACACCATGTATCGCGGCACCATCATTGGTACGGGTAACGTGAGCTACAACCACTACCAGCAGATCATGACCCTGATCGCCCAGCGCTGGAGCGGCCAGCCGTCCCTGTATGCCTATGACATCATGAACGAGCCGCATGATTCGATGACCCAGTGGCCCATCATGGCTCAGTACGGCATCAATGGCGTTCGTTCGGTGGACAAGGTCAAGCCGATCATGATCGAAGGTAACGGCTGGTCCGAAGCGACCCGTTGGCCATGGTGGAACGATTCCCTGCTGAACCTGAAGGATCCGTCCAACAACCTGATCTTCCAGGCGCATTCGTATTTTGACGAGGATGCCGGTGGTAACTACACCGCCATTGACGTGAACAAGCTGGACGCCAACTACGGCGTCGAGCGTGTGAAGCCGTTTGTGGAGTGGCTGAAGAAAAATGGCAAGAGGGGCATGATCGGCGAGTTCGGTGTACCGGATAACAATCCGCGCTGGAATCTGCTCATGGACAACATGCTGGCTTATTTGAAGCAGAACTGTATTCCTGCTACGTACTGGGCTGCAGGTCCAGGCTGGGGCAGCTACTTCCTGTCGGTCGAGCCGATCAATGGGCAGGATCGTCCTCAGTGGCCGACCCTGAAGAAGTACATCGATAACACTACCTGTACAGCGATTGGCCCGTTCACGGCACCGGTTGCGACGACGCCTACTCCGGCTCCGACACCCACCGTGCCTTCAACCAGCACAGGCTATTCGAGCGCTATCAACAACTTCACCAATGCAGACTGGCTCAACGGTGTATACAGAAAGGCAGCAGGCTTCTCCGTAGCGGCGACATCAGGCAACACGGCAGCATTCAAGGTAGGTACTTCGGTACGTCTGGCGAATGGCCTCGTAACCAAAATCTCGTCCGTTCAGGTAGTGGGTAGCAACATGAGCGTCTGGGTAAACAGCTCGGCATTGGATGGCGCCGTTGTGGGTTACCCGAACAAGCTGACCGTGGCGGACGCGGCAGGTACGGGGGCGACTACCCCTGCGCCGACGCCAGCCCCGACTGCACCGACGCCTGCGCCAACCGCTCCGGCCGTTGTTGCGACCAGTACGATGAACAATTTCACCAATACTGATTGGCTGAACGGTGTCATGCGCAAGGCGGCTGCGATTTCGCTTCCGGCAACGGCAGCCAACACGTCAGCCTTCAAGACCGGTGCCTCGGTACGCTTGGCCAATGGTCAGGTCTACAAGATCAAATCAGTACAGATGGTGGGTAGCAACATGAGCGTCTTCCTGGACACCCCGACGCTTCTCAACGGTTCCGCCGTTGGTTATCCAAACGCGCTGACGGTAGTTAGCCAGTAACCGATCCGGGAACACAGAGCGGGGACGTTTAAGTCCCCGTTTTTTATGGGCTCGATTCTTCAGCCCAAGTATTTTTCGACCGTTGATAAGGCAGTGCCTCAGGCTAAATTGCAGTGTTTGGCATGGACATTGAATAGTAAAGATCGACGCTGGAAAACTGACAGCTTTCTCAACACTTGAAGCTGCTCACCACGCGAGCTCCAGCGGTATTTCGCCATCAGGTATTGGCATCCCGGGTGTAAGTAAGCAGCGGTGTACCGCTGTATCACACCCGCCTGGCAGGGCAATTTTTTAGATTGTCTGTTGCTATCGCCAGCGGCTGTTCGCGCTGGCAAATACTTTCCACAGCTCAGGACTGAGTGCCGGAAAGTTTCATCGTAAGGATGACACTCGGCTCGGTCACCCATGGCCGGTTCACGGCGTACGCCAGATTTATCTTGTCGACTTCCCCGATCCAGGGGCTGGCTTTCTGCGCCGTGAACATCACTAGCAGTAATGGTGAGCTTAATGAAATCTCTGTCCGTCCTGAATGCAATCAGGTCTGTTCGTGTCTTGAAAAAAGTGCTGCCTGTGCTGGCAGCAGGAGCGTTGTTCAGCTCGGTTGTCCAGGCTGAGCCGGTTGATCTCGTCGGTCTCAATATGTCCGGTGCCGATTTTGCCGGACAGGTTTTGCCTGGCGTGAACGGTACTAACTACATCTTTCCAACCGAGTCCTATTTCCAACAGTGGAGCGCAAGGGGCATCAAGCTGATTCGCTTTCCAATCCTGTGGGAGCGCCTGCAGCCAACGCTCAATGGCAATCTGGACGCAACCTATGCAGGCTTGATCGACCAGACCTTTGCGTATGCGCAGAAATACAACGTGAAGGTCATTCTGGATCTGCATAACTATGCGCGTTATCGCGGCCAGATCATTGGTACGAGCGGCGTCCCGTACAGCAGTTATCAGAACGTGATGACCCGCATCGCCCAGCGTTGGAGTGGGCAATCGTCACTGTATGCCTACGACATCATGAACGAACCCAACGGTGCATTGGCATATTGGCCTACTGCTGCTCAGTACGGGATCAATGGCGTCCGGGCAGTCGATAAGGTAAGGCCTATCCTGGTAGAGGGTAACGGCTGGGCCGAAGCGACACGCTGGGCCCAGTGGAACGACTCCCTGTTGAGTCTGAAAGACCCGTCCAACAAGATTATCTTCGAAGCCCATAGTTACTTCGATGAAAACGCTGGCGGCACCTACGAAACCGTTGATGTAAACAAGCTGGACGTGAATTATGGCGTCGAGCGTGTGAAGCCGTTCGTGGAGTGGCTGAAGAAGAACGGCAAGCAAGGCATGATCGGTGAATTCGGCGTACCGGATAACAATCCGCGCTGGAATATCCTGGTCGACAACATGCTGGCCTACCTGAAGCAGAACTGTGTACCGGCTACCTACTGGGCCGCAGGCCCGGGCTGGGGTAGCTATAGCCTGGCTGTGGAGCCTGTTAACGGTGTGGAGCGCCCGCAGTGGCCGACGCTAAAGAAGTATATTAACAACACCAGCTGCACCGCATACGGTCCGCTTAAATAATGACGGTTCGAAAAAGCCCGGCCTACTGGTCCGGGCTTTTTGCTGTCGGGCCCTTTTGGGTTCAGATCTAAATCCTTGATCCAGTAGATAAATTTCCCTTCTCTCGACGAGCGGTCGCCCTGATCACAGCGCAAACGCTTATGGTTGCGTCCCCCCGGTTAACACGACCCGGATGATGGCTAAAGGCCGCATGCTGGCTGGGTTTTCCCAGGACCGGTCCCTGTATCGATATTGGCCTGCGCAAGGTATTTCTCGGGTCAGCCAACGTGCTGTAAAAGGCGTGGCGGGCACTGAGCGATCCTGCGTTTTCGATGCCATGCGATACCTCTCAGCGGGCGTTTTCATACCCCGTTCATTATTCGCCATTCCTGGTATTGGCAAATAGTTGCGTTTCGACTGCACGGGCAATGCCTGTTCACCGATACGCATGCCCTCAATGGCGGCTTTTTAGGCCGTTCATTGTTGTCGCTAGCTCGATGATTAGCTGGCAAATACTTCCATCACTCAGGGTTGAGGTCGGGAAGTTCATCGTAAGGATGAAATAACCGTCGGCTAAAACAATATAGCCGGTCAATTGGGACTTTTTTATATGGCTCTTTTGAGTCAGGGCATTGCTCGCGCGTAAAAAAGTTACTGGCAATTTGGTGAATATGAGTTTTTTATCTGTAACCCAACATTTTGGTATAACGCGAGGCGTATCTAAGGCACTTTCATTAACTGCGTTACTGGCTTTGGGAAGTACAGCGGTACAGGCTGAGCAAGTTAATCTCGTCGGACTTAACATGGCAGGTGCCGAGTTTGCAGGTACGGTGTTGCCCGGAATCAACGAGAAGAACTATATCTTTGCCAAGGAAGAGACCTTCAAGAACTGGAGTGCAAGAGGGATCAGGCTGGTCCGCTTTCCCATTCTGTGGGAGCGGCTCCAGCCGGGGCTGGGATATTCCCTCGATCAGACCTACGCCTCACTAATTTCCCGCTCACTGGACTATGCCCACAAATACAACATCCGGGTCATTCTGGATCTGCATAATTATGCGCGCTATCGCGGCCATATCATCGGTACGAGCAGCGTACCGTATTATCGCTTCGAGAATGTCTGGAACCGGATCGCTCAGAAGTGGGGTAGCCACCCGGCCATTTATGGCTACGACATCATGAATGAGCCCAACGGCGCCGTGGCGTACTGGCCTACAGCGGCGCAGTACGCCATCAACGGGATCCGGCAGGCTGACAAGGCTCACCTGATCTTTGTGGAAGGCAATGCCTGGGCCAGCGCCGAACGGTGGCCGGTGTGGAGCGACTCTCTCAAGGACTTGAAGGATCCTGTCAACAAGCTGATCTATGAGGCGCACGTCTATTTCGACGCCGATGGCGGTGGTTCCTACACCCAGCTGAGCGCTGACAGTTTGTCTGCTCAGGCTGGCGTCAATCGGGTGAAGCCCTTTGTGGAGTGGCTCAAGCAGAACAACAAGAAGGGCTTTATTGGAGAGTTTGGCGTACCGGATAACGATTCCCGCTGGAATGTAGTCATGGACAACATGCTGACCTACCTCAAGCAGCATTGCGTACCGGCTACCTACTGGGCCGCCGGTCCGGGTTGGGGGAATTACAGTCTGTCCGTCGAGCCTATCAACGGACAAAGCCGCCCGCAGTGGCCCACGTTGAGAAAGCACCTGAACGACACCAGCTGTACCGCAATCGGTCCGGGCCGGTAAAACCGCTTCAACGAGACTATACAGCCGGGCGTTGGGAGGGCCCGGCTGTTGATAACGTCAAGGCTCCACCTGCTGCTTCAGCCAGCCGGGATAATGGTTGCGTGTAGCCTCAGGCCATCTCGGTGGGCAGCGAGTACCCAGGTAGGCTGCCACCGCGTTCAAATGTGCTGCTAGAACGTGCCGATCACCAAAGGCCTCAAGCCCCAGCGTCCAGCCGGCCGCATGGCCATCAACCCAGAGTTGAGTCAGTTCTACGGTACAGCCTGCGGACGGCATGGCTTCGTAAGGGGATTCGTTTTCATCCAATGCGATTTCACGCAGAGCGGCCTGCTCGACCGTAAACAGGCGAAGCCAGCGCTGCTTCTGAACGGCAACCGTAGGATGCGGTGTCAGCGTCAAGGCCTCGGAATGCCATTTATGCCATAACTCGACAGGCCCCCTGAACGGCGAGACGTCCAGGGTATGCCAGTCAGGTATGACCAGCCCCTTTACCTCAACTGTTGAGTCTCCACGGGTTTTGATACCGAGGTCGGATTGACTGGCATCCCTGAGGTAGTGGTGCATCTTGCGTATTCCGCCTCCCGGTGGCTGATCCCACAGATCGGACTGGTGAAACCAGTCGATCAGATCAGTACCCGGCAGTGCGGGCCAAAACCAGCGGACTTCGGCGGAAAGCGGCATGGCGTGCTCCTGGTATGAAGAGAGGACGGCGGACGTGCTAATTTCCGACCCGTTCCGAAAGACACGTGCTAGCATCCGTCCACGCTCCGGATGACGTTTTACCCATTGATCCGGGGTGCCGCATTATTACTAGCCTCATTGAGCACCGCACAGACGTTTCTTCCCGCTGAGTTGTACTCGGCTTTCCTGGCGTGGTTTCCAGCGCGCGACGCTCATTGGCTAGACCTCATGGCTCAGCGCCCGTTTCCTGGCGTTGAATGAATGTAAGGAGTTCTACGTGCAATTTCTCCATACCCTGGTCAACGACCTCAATGGCCTTGTCTGGGGCGTGCCCATGCTGGTACTGATCCTGTGCACGGGTCTTTATCTGATGCTACGCCTCAAACTGATGCCGATCGTAAGACTGGGCACCGGCTTTCGCCTGTTGTGGCAGGGCCGGACCAAGGATGACGACGAAAGCGGTGAGATCAGTCCTTTCCAGGCCTTGATGACCTGCCTGGCTGCCACCGTGGGAACCGGCAACATCGCGGGTGTTGCTACCGCGATCTTCCTGGGTGGCCCCGGCGCGCTGTTCTGGATGTGGTGTACGGCATTGGTTGGTATGGCTACCAAATATGCCGAAGTAGTATTGGCTGTACATTTTCGTGAAAAGGACGAGCGTGGCGAGCATGTCGGCGGCCCGATGTATGCCATCCGCAACGGCCTGGGCAAGCGTTGGGCCTGGCTAGGCGGCGCCTTTGCCCTGTTCGGTGGGTTGGCCGGGTTCGGTATCGGCAACATGGTGCAGGTCAACAGTATGGCGCAGGCCCTGGAGACAACCTTTTCCGTGCCCCTGTGGCTGACCGGTGTCGTGACGATGGTGGTTGTGGGGCTCGTGATCCTGGGCGGTATTAAGCGGATCGGGGCGGTCGCCTCGTCCCTGGTCCCTGCCATGTGCATAGGCTATATCATCGCGGCCATTGCCGTGCTGGTGACCCATGCGTCCGAAATTCCCCATGCGCTCAGCCTGGTCTTCACCCATGCCTTCACTCCGGCGGCGGCGACGGGCGGCTTCGCAGGGGCGGCGGTCATGGCTGCCATTCGCTTCGGGGTGGCGCGTGGCGTCTTCTCCAACGAAGCCGGGTTGGGTACCGCCGGTATCGCCCAGGCAGCCGGTACGACCAACAGCGCCGTACGTTCAGGCATGATTGGTATGCTCGGAACGTTTATCGATACTCTGATCATCTGCACCATGACGGGTCTTACCATTATCTGCTCCGGCGTCTGGACGAGCGGGCAGAGTGGGGCGGCCTTGTCAGCGGCGGCCTTCGAGACGGCGCTGCCCGGTTTTGGCGGCATCATCCTGACCATCGCTCTGGTAGTGTTTGCCTTTACCACTATCCTGGGGTGGAGCTATTACTGCGAGCGCTGCTGGGAGTTTCTTGCGGGTACCAAGACCATTCTGCCGTTCCGGATCATCTTCGTATTGGCTGTACCGTTTGGCGCAATTGCACAGTTGGACTTCGCCTGGCTGCTGGCCGATACGCTCAATGGTTTGATGGCCATTCCTAACCTGATCTCGCTGCTGTTGCTCAGTCCGGTGGTGCTCCGGCTGACGCGAGAATACTTCGCCAGCAAATAAACAAAGGCTCGCTACGGCGAGCCTTTTTCATTGGGGCTCGCGAGGCCCGGACCTGGAAAATGGGTGAAAATCGCGATGCTGTGGTCCAAAGGCTAACGCTGTTTTCCTGGCCTTTCTGGATAGAGCATTCCGATGTCCCGATCTTCGCTTGAGCATTCCTGTTCTCACCCGCACGTCTTCAACGAGGGAAACCCGCTGGCGGAAAAGAATACCCGCCGCGCCGTGATTTTCACCGCCATCATGATGGTGATCGAGATTGCGGGCGGCTGGGCCTTCAACTCCATGGCACTGCTGGCGGATGGCTGGCACATGAGTTCCCACGTGCTGGCGCTGGGGCTTTCGCTGTTCGCCTATGCGGCGGCCAGACGGTATGCGACCGACGCACGCTTTGCGTTTGGAACATGGAAAATGGAGGTGCTGGCTGGTTATACCAGTGCGCTGGCGCTGATTGGCATCGCTCTGTTGATGCTATACGAATCCGTGATCAGGCTCGTGACACCTGCTCCGATTCACTATACGCAGGCCATCGCCATCGCCATTCTGGGATTGCTGGTCAATCTGGTGTGTGCGTGGCTGCTCAAGGATTCTCACGGGCATGATCATGGTCATGGTCACGATCATCATCATGGCCACGGTGAGCATCAGGATCTGAATCTGCGTTCGGCCTACATCCATGTCATTACTGATGCGGCAACCTCCGTCCTGGCTATCGTCGCGCTGATTGGCGGCATGCTCTGGGGAGCCAGCTGGCTCGACCCGGTCATGGGAATCGTAGGCGGCATACTGGTCGCCATCTGGGCCGTTGGGCTCATCAAGCAAACCGGGCGTGTGCTGCTGGATGCGCAGATGGACGATCCGGTGGTACAGGAGGTCAGGGATGTGATCGCAGAGAGCCCTATCGAGGCCAAGATCTGTGATCTGCATGTCTGGAAGGTAGGTAAGGGCAAGTACGCCTGCATCGTCAGCATCGCCACAACCAGTGATGCCTCGCCTGAAGACTTCAAACAGCAGCTTTCCGTCCATGAAGAGCTTGTCCACATCACGGTTGAGATCAACAGAGACGGGATCTGTCCGGTACGCTGAGGAGGTAGGCGACAGCGGCAAGTGATATAACCGGGTCTTGGTCAACGACAGGATTCAACATGCCTTCTTCCGAGCCTCGCTTGTCGCTTCCTGCCCCGGTAGGCCTGTTTCAGGCGTTTCTATTCTGGCTCAAGCTGGGCTTTATCAGCTTTGGCGGACCGGCTGGGCAGATAGCAATCATGCATCAGGAGCTGGTGGAGCGTCGGCGCTGGATTTCCGAGCGACGCTTTCTCCATGCGCTCAACTACTGCATGGTACTGCCCGGACCTGAAGCCCAACAGTTGGCGACCTATATTGGCTGGTTGATGCACCGGACCTGGGGTGGGGTTATCGCCGGAGCGCTCTTTATATTGCCTTCGCTGCTTATCCTGATCGCCCTGTCATGGATCTATTTGGCCTGGGGCAACGCTCCAGTTGTGGCAGGTATCTTTTACGGCATCAAGCCAGCGGTGACCGCCATTGTTGTGCAGGCCGCCCATCGCATCGGAACACGTACCTTGAAGAACCATTGGCTCTGGGCCATTGCAGCGGCTTCGTTCATCGCCTTGTTTGCCTTCAACGTGCCGTTTCCCCTGATCGTACTGTCTGCGGCGATTATTGGCTTTCTCGGAGGCAGGTACGCTCCGGACCGGTTCAGGGTAGGGGGAGGGCATGCCAATCAGGCGGCTTCGTTCGGACCCGCGCTGATCGATGATGACACGCCGCCGCCTGAGCATGCCCGTTTTCACTGGTCGCGGCTGGCGCAATTGCTAGTCATGGGCATGTTTCTCTGGCTCGTGCCGATGCTGAGCTTGATCTATCTGTTTGGCTGGACTCATACCTTCACCCAGATGGGCTGGTTTTTTACCAAGGCTGCGCTGCTGACCTTTGGCGGTGCCTATGCGGTACTGCCCTACGTGTATCAGAGCGCCGTCACGCATTACGGCTGGCTGAGCCCAGCCCAGATGATCGATGGCCTTGCCCTGGGCGAAACCACGCCCGGACCATTGATCATGGTGGTGGCGTTTGTCGCGTTTTTAGGCGGATATGGGCAGGCGGCATTAGGAGACGAGCACATGTTTGCCGCCGGGGCATTGGCTGCCGTGCTGGTGACCTGGTTTACCTTTCTGCCTTCGTTTCTTTTCATTCTGGCCGGCGGGCCTCTGGTGGAGTCCACCCATAATGTGGTGGGCTTCACAGCTCCGCTCACCGCCATTACCGCGGCGGTCGTCGGCGTAATCCTGAATCTGGCCTTGTTCTTCGGCTACCACGTATTCTGGCCGCAGGGCTTGAGCGGATCGTTCGACCTACTCTCCGCCCTGATCACACTCCTGGCAGCGATAGCGCTCTTCCGGTTCAAGCGCACAGTTATGGAAGTGCTGCTAGCCTGTGCAACAGTAGGGTTGTTAATGCACGTCGTATTCATGTGACAAGGAGCAGCTTGGCTGCTGTAGAGAGGATGCACTATGGCAAACCATTCAGATGATTTTCTCAAACTGGCAGCCGAAGCCAAGTCTCGTATTCGACAGGTTTCGCCCGTTGAAGCCGAGCAATTGGTCGATCAGGGCGCGCTGCTTCTGGACGTTCGGGAGCGGGACGAGTTCGAACGGGGGCACCTGGACGGCGCTACCCACATGAGCCGGGGGATTCTTGAGATGCACATCGGCGAACTGGCAGCCAACAAGGCCACACCGATCGTCTGCTATTGCGGTGGCGGTAACCGGGGAGCGTTGGCCGCCGAAAGCCTGCAGCGCATGGGATACACCCAAGTCGTCTCCATCGAGGGAGGCCTTGCGGCCTGCAATACCCAGAAAGACTGATCAACGAGCAATAAAAAACGCAGGGCATCTTAGATACCCTGCGTTTTGAGAAGGCTGTGTACCGGCAGAGCGGTACACAGTCAAACTTACACCTGGCGGATCAGATAATCGAATGCAGCCAGGGAAGCCTTCGCACCTTCGCCGACCGCGATCACGATCTGCTTGTACGGTACGGTTGTTACGTCGCCGGCCGCAAAGATACCCGGCAGCGAGGTTTCGCCACGGCTATCTACAACGATCTCGCCACGGGGTGACAGCTCGACGGTGCCCTTGAGCCATTCGGTGTTGGGGACCAGACCGATCTGGACGAAGATACCTTCCAGGTCGATGGACTTGAACTCGCTGGAGTTGCGGTCCTTGTAGGTCAAGCCAACCACTTTCTGGCCGTCACCTTTCACTTCACTGGTCAGGGCGCTGGTGATCACGGTCACATTCGGCAGGCTGTGCAGTTTGCGCTGTAGTACCGCATCCGCACGCAGCTGGCTGTCAAACTCGATCAGGGTCACGTGTGCCACGATACCGGCCAGGTCGATTGCCGCTTCCACACCGGAGTTGCCGCCACCGATAACTGCAACGCGCTTGCCCTTGAACAGCGGGCCGTCGCAATGCGGGCAGTAGGCTACACCACGGTTACGGTATTCCTTCTCACCCGGGACATTCATTTCACGCCAACGAGCGCCGGTGGAGATGATCAGCGTCTTGGACTTGAGCGAAGCACCATTGGCAAACTTGACTTCGTGCAGCTGACCCGCCTCGGTGGCAGGGATCAGTTGCTCGGCACGCTGCAGGTTCATGATGTCGACGTCGTACTGCTTCACGTGCTCTTCAAGGGCTACGGCCAGTTTCGGGCCTTCGGTTTCCTTGATGGAAATGAAGTTTTCAATCGCCAGAGTATCGAGTACCTGACCGCCAAAACGCTCTGCCGCAACACCGGTACGAATACCTTTACGGGCGGCATACACCGCAGCGGAAGCACCGGCAGGACCACCACCGATCACCAGCACGTCAAAAGCGTCCTTGGCGCTGAGCTTTTCAGCGTCACGGGCACTGGCGCCGGTATCGAGCTTGGCCAGAATTTCTTCCAGACCCATGCGGCCCTGACCGAACGGTTCGCCGTTCAGGTAGATGCTGGGCACAGCCATGATCTGGCGCTCGGTAACTTCGTCCTGGAACAGCGCACCGTCGACCGCAACGTGGCGGATGTTCGGATTCAGTACGGCCATCAGGTTCAGCGCCTGAACAACGTCAGGGCAGTTCTGGCAGGACAGCGAGAAGTAGGTTTCGAAATTGAATTCGCCCTTGAGCGAGCGGATCGCTTCCAGAGTATCTGCACTGGCCTTGGACGGGTGACCGCCCACTTGCAGCAGCGCCAGAACCAGCGAGGTGAACTCGTGGCCCATGGGCAGACCGGCAAAGCGCAGGCTGATGTTTTCACCCGGACGGTTCAGGGCAAACGAAGGTGTGCGAGCATCATTGCCATCGGTGCGCAGGGTGATCTTGTCAGTCAGGCTGACGATGTCCTGGAGCAGACCCAACATTTCTTGAGATTTAGCGCCGTCATCAAGGGACGCGACGATCTCGAAGGGTTTGGTAACCTTTTCCAGATAGGCTTTAAGCTGAGTTTTAAGACTGGCGTCCAACATGAGGCATTACCTCTCGACAAATTTCGGGAATAAAAACGCCCGGACGTATTCCGCCCGGGCGTTCGGGCACTAGAGGGAGCCGGAAGCCGGCTCCTAAGCGCAGATAACCGTGTGTTGGCGTTTAGATCTTGCCAACCAGGTCCAGAGACGGGCTCAGAGTAGCTTCGCCTTCTTTCCACTTGGCAGGGCAAACTTCGCCCGGGTGGGAGGCAACGTACTGAGCAGCCTTGACCTTACGCAGCATTTCGGACGCGTCGCGGCCGATGCCGTTGTCGTGTACTTCACACAGCTTGATCTGGCCTTCCGGGTTGATCAGGAAGGAACCACGCAGCGCCATGCCTTCTTCTTCGATCAGAACGTCGAAGTTGCGAGCCAGAGTTGCAGTCGGGTCGCCAACCAGGGCGTACTGAACCTTCTTGATAGCGTCGGAAGTGTCGTGCCACGCTTTGTGAGCGAAGTGGGTATCGCACGATACGCCGTAGATCTCTACGCCCAGCTTTTGGAATTCAGGGTACAGGTCAGCCAGGTCTTCCAGCTCAGTCGGGCAAACGAAGGTGAAGTCAGCTGGGTAGAAAACAACCAGGGACCACTTGCCTTTGAAGTCAGCTTCAGTCAGATCGATGAACTTGCCATCCTTGTACGCTGTAGCTTTAAACGGTTTGATCTCGGAATTGATCAAAGACATCACTGAATCTCCATCAGGGGTTAAGAATTGGCGAGGGATAAGATACTCGCTTATGCACATTAGACTTAATTGAATGTGGGCATCAATCTCATAAGTTTGACCTATCCACGCATTCAGGATCATTAAGTCTTTCTTTCAGGCAGAGTACTTGGAGGTATCTGAGGTCAACAAACACTGCCGCAAGCGCTAGTGGTATGGCTGAATTATCAGAATTCAAGCGCCTAAACGCACTAGCTCGGACATTTTGTGAAAAACAGCTGTTGAGCATTAAGCTGAAAAATATGGTTTCCTTGCCGATCGTGTTCGTTAAACAGGATGACGAAGGAGAAACATGTCAGGAGCCGCATTCGTCCAGTTGTTTCCTGAGGGCTTCGACTTCCCAAGCAGATTCACTTCACTGTTGATCGCTGTCTTTTCAGGTTGCCGACCTGAACCTGCCCAGCGTGGAGGGCATTAGTCATGGCGATCAGGCGCGTCATTACCCAGTGGTTTGCCCGCTATTTCTCCCAAGATGAAGCGGTGGTTCTCAGCGTCTTGCTCATCTTGGGCTTTGCTCTGGTCATGTTGTTGGGCAAGCCCCTGGCGCCGTTCCTGACGGCGCTGGTCGTCGCCTTTCTCCTACAGGGTGGCGTCAGCCGTCTGGAGCACTGGAGAGTACCCAGGCTTTGGGCAATATCGCTCATGTTCCTGTCTTTTTTAGGCATATTCCTGGGCCTCTTGTTGTTTGTGCTCCCGCTGGTATGGGATCAGCTGGTGACGCTGTTGCAGGAGTCGCCCCGGATGTTTGCCCAGGCTCAGGTCCTCTTGGATGAGCTTCAGCAGCGCTATCCCAGTGTCGTTACTCATGAGCAGATTCAGGGCTGGATCGGGACGGCAGGCAGTGAGCTGACTGCCCTTGCGCAGCGAGCGGTCCGGCTGTCGTTGACCTCGCTGGGCAATATCATCGCCTTTGGTACGTTTCTGGTACTGGTGCCGATCCTGGTGTTTTTCATGCTCAAGGACAAGGACCTGCTGGTGGGCTTCTTCCTGTCCGTACTTCCCCGTAAGCGGACCCTGATGGCCCGAGTCTGGAAGGAGGTCGACGAGCAGATCGCCAACTATGTGCGCGGCAAGGTCATCGAGATTGTGATCGTGGCGGCGGTTAGCTACGCCACGTTTTATATCCTGGGGTTGCCCTATGCCATGTTGCTCGGGCTGGTGGTCGGTCTGTCCGTGCTGATTCCCTTCATCGGTGCTGCCGTCGCGACCTTGCCCGTTGCGGCTGTGGCAGGCTTTAGCTTTGGTCTGGGCGATCAGTTCCTGTATGCGATTCTGGCTTACACCATCATTCAGATACTGGATGGAAATGTATTGTCACCGCTGCTGTTTTCAGGTGCCGTCAATCTGCATCCGGTAGCCATTATCCTGGCCATTCTCTTTTTTGGCGGCACGCTGGGCTTTTGGGGAATCTTCTTTGCGATCCCGCTGGCGACCCTGTTCAAGGCGCTTTGGAGCGCCTGGCCGCGGGATGCCGTGGTCGTATCCGATAACAACACATCAGAGAAAAGCCCTTAAGGCTTCGATTACATTTTCAGGAGTGAGGTTGAAAAGATGCAAGACAACAAGATCCGGGGCTCGAATGGCCTCCAGGCCTTTTACAGGGCCTTTCTGACGAGCGAGGCCTCAGGCGGATTGCTTCTGATGGCCGTGGCAGCTATTGCTTTGATTGTGGCGAATTCGCCGCTGGCCAGTGTGTACTTCAGCACCCTGGAGCGCTACGTGCTGGGCATGAGTGTCCTGCACTGGATCAACGATGCGCTCATGGCCGTCTTCTTCCTGCTGGTCGGGCTCGAAATCAAACGTGAAATGCTGGTCGGGCAGTTGTCCACCTGGGGACGGCGTGCACTGCCAGGGCTGGCGGCATTAGGCGGGGCGGTCGTGCCAGCGGTGATTTATGCGGCACTCAACCATGACGATGCGCATTTACTTCAAGGCTGGGCGATTCCCACGGCGACCGATATCGCCTTTGCACTCGGGGTACTCTCCCTGCTGGGCTCGCGTATTCCGGTATCGCTCAAGATCTTCCTGACCGCGCTTGCGATTCTCGACGACCTGTTCGCCGTGTGCATCATTGCGGTGTTCTACACGGCAGATCTGTCCCTGCCGATGTTGGGACTGGCAGGTCTCACCCTGCTGGTGCTGATTGCCATGAACAAGCTGGGCGTAACGCGAATCCTGCCATATCTGCTGGTCGGTATCGTGTTGTGGTTCTTCGTGTTCAAATCGGGCGTACACGCGACACTGGCCGGGGTAGCGCTGGCCCTGACCATCCCGCTGCGTACCGGCTCGAAGCATCCGCCGCTGGAGCGTCTTGAGCATACATTGCACCCTTACACCGCGTTTCTGGTCATTCCGATCTTTGGATTCGCCAACGCTGGTGTCTCGTTCAATGGCGTGAGCCTTGCCTCCGTGATGGGCTCGGTTCCGCTGGGGATCGCGCTGGGCCTCTTGGTTGGCAAGCAGGTGGGCGTATTCTCGTTTGCCTGGTTGAGTATTCGCCTGGGACTGGCCGAACTGCCGGAACATGCCACCTGGAAGCAGCTGTACGGGATCGGCCTGCTGTGTGGAATCGGCTTCACGATGAGCCTCTTCATCGGCCTGCTGGCATTCCCCAATTCGCCAGAACTGGTGGATGCGGTCAAGATCGGTGTACTGCTGGGGTCGATTACGTCCGGCTGTCTGGGTGCGCTTATGCTGATTGCGGTCGGCAAAAAGAAAAACGCCTAAGAGCAAAGGGCACCGGAAGGTGCCCTTTTTGCATCATGTGGTGATGTTAACGAGCTTGATTTCTCGTACATCTATCTCATTCCAGACGCGACCGGTGACATAGGGGTCGCTCTTCAACCAGAGGTCCAATGCCTCGCGGTTCTCGAATTCGACATGTACGGTCGAGCCTACCATTCGACCTTCATCGTTCAGAATGGCCCCGCCGCTGATAAATGTTCCTTCCTTGGCCATGGCTCGAATTCCTTCCAGATGAGCCTGGCGATTTTCCAGTCGACGATTAAAGGCCTCTGGATCGGTATGGTCGTAGGCGGTTACTACAAATTGCATGGTGGCTCCTGTTTTTAATTATGTTGGTGGAGATCAGTCCAGGCGATTCGAGTGCCTGACAGTTCTGTCTTATAAACCAGCGCAAGTGTCTAGGATGAATACCGTTCATCGTATTACACCGTTCGATGGATATTCGTAAAGACGGATTTGCACGAATCTTCGCCTCCGTATCTCCAGGCTGGAGATCAGGTTGTTACCGTGGGGCACTGCCATACGTGCTCGCGCGGGTGAGTAGGATGATCCATTGCCGGGGATGCTGGACATCAAACCTGCCGACCAACTGTTACAGGAGTCACCAGGGTACGCCTTCACGTGTGCCTTCATGAGTAGTTAATGGTTTTACAGCTTTGCCTTTTGCTCAGCTTATCGGCCTTACGACTAATCAAGGAAAGTACTCATGTCTACGCTCAAGCCTTTGGCATTAATTCTTCTCGTCTCCCTTGGTACTACCGCCTTTGCTGCCAGCCATAGTGCCACCCAGGCGCAGGATGGCGATAACAACGAAGTTATCCTTGAACAGAGCGGGCAGGGCAATACTGCGACGCAGACCCAGACTGGCTCAGCGCATCGCTCCGCCATTACCCAGAATGGGTCCATTAACTCGGCTGAAACGACGCAGCTAGGACTTGAAAATGCGGTCGCTCTCTACCAGACGGGTGATAGCAACATAGCTCAGGTCTACCAGGAGAGCTTTATCTATGGGCATAGCGCTACCGTTACCCAGTTGGGCGATACGAACCACGTGACGCTGTACCAGCAGAACGGTAATGGCTCCGTGGCGACTCTGTACCAAGAGGGCAACAACAATATCCATGAAGTTGAACAGAACGGTGAAGGTTTCAAGGAGCTGGTAGCGCGTACGGTAGGTACCGGCAATAGGCTTGATGCCATTCAACGCAATGAGGGTGTATTTGCACAGACTATCCAGACCGGAGACAACAACCTCATCAGTCTGGATCAGACGGGCAGTATGGGCGGAAGCTGGACCACGATTACCCAAGACGGCAACAGCAACCTGGCGTCGGTAACGCAGACCTCGGGCCGCTACCCTGCCGGGCGAGTGACGCTGACGCAGGACGGCGATGCCAATACGTCGACCATCAGTCAGCGTGGCGGCTTTGACGTCGTTGAGTTTACCCAGGAAGGTAACAACAACGAGTTGAATGTCGATCAGTTCAGCACTAACGGAGCCATTTCCGGGCGTTCAGTCGGTGACAACAACGTTGCCAGCATCATGCAGGGTGACTACTACACGAAGGTAGATCTGGTGCAGGAGGGTGATGCCAACCTGGCCACGATCAACCAGGGCGGCAGTGGAAGTATCGCAACCGTCAATCAAATGGGCTCTGCCAATCAGGTTGCGCTGATGCAAACCGGTATAGCTGGTGTATTCGGTGAAGGGAGCGCAGCGACCGTCATGCAGAGCGGTACCGGCAACGTGGCCAGGATTACCCAACAGTAGCAGTCAGTAGAGCATTTGGGGCTGTTACTGCCTGCCCAAGCGTAGCGGTCCCATTTACCTAACCAGGCGTAGGGATCATTCCCTGCGCTCGGTATGGGCCTTAGTGGTTAACTTATACGTCTAGAGGGATCTCTCATGTTCAAACTCAAACCCCTGGTTGTAGCATTGCTGATGCTCTCCGGCAGCTATGCCCTGGCTGCAAACAACACCGCTACCCAAACGCAGGACGGTAATTACAACGAAACGACACTGGAGCAGACGGGCGAAGGCAATACCGCTACCCAAACTCAAGAGGGCAACGAACATCGCTCGGCTATTACTCAGAATGGGGCCACCAACGCGGCTGAAACAACGCAGCTGGGGCTTGGGAATACGGTCGATCTTTATCAGACAGGAGATATCAACGTAGCCCAGGTCTACCAGCAGAGCTTCGATCTAGAGCATAGCGCCACTGTTACCCAGTTGGGCGATACAAACACCGTAGTGTTGTATCAGCAAGGCGGTAATGGCGCTGTCGCTACGCTGTATCAGGAAGGCAGCAACAATACGCACAATGTCGAACAGAACGGCTATGGCGGCAACGAGCTGACAGCACGTACGGTGGGTAATGGCAACGCCCTGAATGCTATACAACGGCACGGAATGCAGGCAGACGCGATACAGACAGGCGATAACAATGTTATCAACCTGGATCAAACCGGCGGCTCCTCAGGTGGTACAGCCACAATCCAGCAGAACGGCAATGAAAACCTGGCTTCCGTTACCCAGAGCTCTGGTCGCTACCCTGCGACCAGTGTGGCATTAGCGCAGGAAGGTGATACCAATACCGCCACGATCAATCAAAACGGTGGATTTAGTACGGTTGATTTTGCCCAGCAGGGCAATAATAACGACCTGACAATTGATCAGCTTAGTATCAGCGGCACCATTACAGGACGCTCTACGGGCAATGACAACGTGGCTGCTATTACCCAGGACCTGTATTTCGCTCGTGTAGATCTCGTACAGGAGGGTGACGGTAACCTCGCCACAATCGACCAGTCTGGCAATAACAGCCTGGCTGCGGTCAGCCAGATAGGCTTCTCCAATCAGGTTGCCATTACTCAGGCCACGCCAGTAGATGTGAACGGCAACTCAGCTACCGTCCTGCAGAACGGTACAGGAAACATTGCCAGGATTACCCAGCAGTGATGTAAGCAGCTGGCGCTGACATGGTTAGCGCCAGCCCTGAGTACTGGGCTGGTAAGACCAGAGTTCGCCCGTTCGTGTGACCTCATAGAGGTACTTCTATATGTTTACGCTCAAGCCCTTGGCTATGGCACTGCTGATACTCTCAGGCAGTTATGCCCTTGCCGCAAATAACACTGCTATCCAAACACAAGACGGTAACTACAACGATGCTCTTCTGGAGCAGGCCGGTGAGGGTAATAACGCTGCCCAGATTCAAAGGGGTGACTTCAGTCGCTCGGAAGTTGTGCAGACCGGTAACGGTAACTCAGCTCAAATCGAGCAAGAATCCCAGGCTTCTACTCCTGAAAACAGTTTGCGGCTTGAACAGATTGGCAATCAGAACACCGCGCTGCTCAATCAACAGAACCTGGGATACGGACATCAGGCTACTGTTTTGCAGCGAGGAGATGGCAATGACATAACGCTTTACCAACAGGACGGCAATGGCTCGGTTGCCAGCTTGTATCAGGAGGGGAATGGGAACATCCATAACATCCAGCAGCTGCGCTACGGCAATGAATTAAGCGTAACGAGTGTGGGTAATGGAAATAGCGCAACCACTACGCAGTATGGAGGCGGACCTGCGCATGCTGAGCAGCGAGGCGAGGGTAATTCGGTTGAGCTGACCCAAAGTGTAGGCTACGCCGGGGGCAATATCGAGGTCTACCAAGAGGGTACAAACCAGGCGGCGACGCTTTATCAAACCTCGTCGCGGTATGGGCAAATCGACTTGATCCTGAATCAGGTAGGTGATGGCAATACAGCCAACTTGGCTCAACGTTCCGATATGGCAACGCTTGAGTTCGTTCAGGATGGCACTGGCAATGATCTGGTTGCAGACCAAGGCATCTGGCGAGGCTCTTTGGGCGGCGCCATGGTTGGAAATGGCAACGTCATAGAAGCCAGTCAAGTGGGGACATACTTGAATGCATGGCTGGAGCAGAACGGTGATAACAACCGTATAGCTGTCTCTCAAAGAGGGCTTGGTCATACCGCGTCTGTTCGTCAGGCCGGAACAGGAAACGAGACTGCCATTACGCAAGATGATTACGTTAGTGATTACGAGCCTAACAGCAGTGCCTATGTCCTTCAGGAAGGAGAGGCAAACAGCGCTGTGTTGAACCAAAGCTTTGGGCCTTTGGCGAGAGGTTTTATCGAGCAAGCCGGAGCAGCCAACCAGGCGACTATAGATCACAGCAATATTGAGGGTTGGACAACAGCCGGCATTCAGCAGACTGGGGATAACCATAAGGCCTCGATTACTCAACATGACACGGTAGGGTTCGACGAGGCCACAATTACCCAGCAGGTGGCAGGTAATGTAGCGAGTATCACTCAAGGCGGCCTGCTCAATGGCGAAGTAGTGGTCGGTGAGCGTGTAGCCACTATCTCTCAAACCGGTATGAACAATGTGGCTTCGGTTATTCAGCAATAACCGACGGTGCAGGTGTTGTCCTGAATGAGGCAGCACCTGTTGTTCTAGCGTCTGGGCCTGAAAATTACTGCCGTAGTCCAGGCGTGCGTTACCGCCTGTCCGATCCTGTGAGATACAGGCCCGGACAACAACAATAACGCTATTGAGGGACGTGCATATGTTCAGGTTAAAACCCTTGGCTGTTGCCTTGATGTTGGTTATTGGCAGCCATGCCTATGCTGAAAGCAATACCGCTACCCAGAGTCAGGCAGGAGACAACAACGAGGCTACGCTGGAGCAGCAGGGCGCAAGAAATCAGGCGACGCAAACACAGACGGGAAGTTTCGGCCGATCTGCCATTGTCCAAAACGGCGATGACAACGTCGCGGAGACTGTTCAGGACACTGCGTTTTCTTCCAACACTATCGATCTGGGCCAGACCGGTAACCGGAACACGGCCTATCTTTATCAGGACAGCGGCTCACAATCGGCTACTGTAACCCAGGCAGGCGATGACAACAGCGTGTCGCTGTATCAGCAGGACGGGCAGGGCTCCGAGGCCACGGTCTATCAGGAAGGCAACAACAATACACATACCATCCAGCAACAGTGGTACGCCAATACCGTTAATACTTCCAGCGTGGGTAACGGCAACGCCACTCAGGTGACTCAGACCGGCTATGGTGTTGGACAGACTACCCAATTAGGCGATAACAATACGATTATCCTGGAGCAGGGCAGTAGCGATTCGGGAGCTGTTGCTACGGTTACCCAAAACGGTAACGAAAATCTGGCGTCTGTCACTCAGAGTACCTCACGTTATCTTTCCGAGATGACATTGGACCAAGTGGGTAACGGCAACTCCGCAACGGTTGATCAAGGCTCGAATGCGTCGTTCATTTTCCGCCAGGAAGGTAACGCCAACCAGCTGACCAGCGCGCAGAGTGGGCTCGGCGCCACGGTGCGTGGCAGTTCCATTGGTGATGAGAATACCGTTTCGATTAATCAGGATGGGATTACCAACACCATTAATCTCGATCAACTAGGGTCCACCAATAGCGCAACACTAAGCCAACAGGCAGACCGTAGCGTGATCGATGTCAGTCAAACCGGTAATGCCAACCAGGCCGCGGCCGCCCAAGGTGGTGGTGGGCCTATGGTATATGACAGTGTGGCGCGGATTGCCCAGGCGGGTGATCGCAACACTGCTTCGATTGACCAGTTCTGGGGCAGCCGGCAGGCCGAGATTACCCAGACTGGCAATGACAACGAGGCCGACATCACCCAGGCCAACCCCACTGGGACGGCCATGGCTGAAATCACCCAAAGCGGTGACTTCAACAGCGCCAGCCTGACGCAAAGCTGGAGCAACGGCGGTAACGAGGCCAGTATCAGCCAGAGCCTGAGCGGCAACGTGGCAACGGTGGTGCAGGGCGGTCTGGTCAATGGTGACTTCAACAGCGGAAATGACTCGGCGACCATCGTTCAGAATGGCTTGAACAACGTGGCTTCTGTGCTTCAGCAATGAGGGAGCAGACGCTGCCGTGCGTTACGGCAGCGTCTCGTTACCTAGAGCAAAATCCATTGCGGCTTCGGCGTGAATTTCGGTCGTATCGAAGACAGGAAGGGCGAGATCCTTCTGGCTGAGCAGTAATCCGATTTCCGTACAGCCCAGGATCACGCTGTCGGCACCCTGGTCGGCCAGCTTGCCGATTTCTGCCACATAGGTCTGTCTGGATTCGTTCCGAACCACGCCCTGGCACAGCTCTTCATAAATGATCTGGTGAACCCGTTCGCGACCTGGGGCGTCCGGGATACGTGGGTCTAGACCGTGGGCGCGCAAGTGGCCGACATAGAAGTCCTGTTCCATGGTAAAGCGTGTGGCGAGCAGGGCAGGGCGTTGCATACCGGCTTTCGTTAACGCTTTTGCGGTCGCGTCAGCGATGTGAATCAATGGGATATTAATTGCCGCCTGGATAGGTTCGGCCAGCTTGTGCATGGTGTTGGTGCAGATGAGCAGACCTTCGGCGCCTGCTGTTTCCAGGCGGCGTGCTGCATCTACCAGCAGTCTGGCGCAACCGTCCCAATCGCCGTGATGTTGCAGCTCGGCAACCTTTGCAAAATCGACCGACCACATAAGCAGCGGTGCCGAGTGCAGACCACCAAGGCGCTGTCGGGCGATTTGATTGAGAAGGCGATAGTACTCGACCGAGCTTTCCCAGCTCATGCCGGCAAGAAGTCCTAGCGTTCGCATGATTCTGCTCCTTGAAGAGAGAGTGGAACCGTCTCACAGGCCAGTCCAGTGCAGCAAGGCAAGAGGCCACTGTACTGATCCGATAGTTAACAGCTGTATCGATTGTTCAGTAAAAAGCCCGATCTAGAGCTTTAAATGGTCAAGAATACTTAACCCCGCTGTCATTTTCGGTTGTTAGCGTGCCCCCATCATTTTGGAGGGCAGTCATCATGAGAACCTGGGAAGAACCCAAGAAGCGCAAGGCTCATATCGAGCTCATCCCGATGATCGATGTGATGATGTTCCTGTTGGTCTTCTTTGTACTGGTCAGTCTGAACGTGATCCCGGCACTGGGAATGAAAACCCAGCTCCCTAGCGCCAGCAGCGCGCAACAGCTCAAACCGCAGAACAAGGCCATCCTGACGCTGGGCGCTAACGGTGAGCTGCAACTGGATGGTCAGGACATTCAGGTCGATGCCCTGGTCGTGGCGCTCAAGGCGCAGGAGAAACCAGACAGCAAGACCACCATCATCGTTAACAGCGACAAGGGCGTGGAAGTGGCCCGGTTGGTCGAGGTGATGGACACCCTTCGTTTAGGCGGTTTTACCTCCGTCTCCATCGCTACGCGCAAGTCCTGATCCATGTATACGTTCTATCGCTCCCGCCATGTGTTGGGCTGGCTACCTGCGCTTGCTGCGCTGGTACTGATTGCCCTGTATGCCCAGCGTACGCCGCTGAAAGTTCAGCCGGTATACGACGAATCAGCCGTTGAGTTGGCTCTGGTCGAACCCGATCCGGTCCAGACGCCCGAGCCAGTTGCCACGCCGCCTGAGCCGGTGGCAGTGCCCGTTACTACACCACCACCGGAGCCTGTCGTGGAGGAAGAGGAGGCTGCCTTGCCACCACCTCCCAAGCCGCAGCCCAAGCCGAAACCCAAACCTGAGCCCAAGCCAGTGCCGAAGTCGCAACCCAAGCCTCAGCCGAAACCACAGCCAAAGCCAGTGGCCAAGCCTGCCGTGGCCAAGGTCGAGCAACTGGTAGCCAAGCCGACGCCTGCTTCGGCACCTGCTCCGGTCGCAGCCAAGCCGGCACCGGCTACACCGCCCAAGCCGACCGTCAATGCCCAGGCACTGGAAGGCGGCTACGTACAGGGGTTGCGTGCCGAGCTGGATCGTTACAAGCAGTACCCCACCGGACGCCAGGCATCGCTTGAGCGGCCACACGGTGATGTCGTGATCTGGCTGCTGGTCGACCGCGCCGGGCGCGTACTGGACTCCGGCATACAGGACAAGGCTGGCAGCATGCTGCTCAATCGTGCAGCCGCCAACAGCCTGAACCGTATCAAGAGCGTCAAGCCGTTCCCGTCCGAGGCCTTTGCCGGCAAGGACCAGCTCCGCTTTACCGCCACCTTCAGTTACAGCATGCAGTGATTATCCGATTCGAGGAATTCCAATGAAGTACACAAGGATTTACCTGGCGCTGGTTGCCTCTGGTCTTTGCCATGGTGTAGCCATGGCGCAGGAAACCGATGAGCGTGATGTCGGCACTATCGGCGTCGAAGGAAAGGCCACGTTGGGCAGCGGGTACATGACCCCTGAAGAAAGCCCCAAGTCGCGCTCCACCCTTACTCGCGAAGCCATGAACAAGCAGACGGCAACCGCCAATGCCGTCGACCGTCTCAAGTACACACCGGGACTGAACATCTCCAGCGAAGACGCCACGGGCCTGTCGGGCTTTCGCTTCACCCTGCGGGGGCTTAACTCCGATCAGGTCGGCATGTCCGTCGACGGGATGCCTATCAACGACTCGGGCAACTATGCGCTGTATTCCAACCTGCTGGGCGATCCGGAAAACCTCGACCAGATCTCCGTAGTACAGGGCGCCTCGGATGCCGACGGTCCGCACATCGGCTCCAGTGGCGGCAACATTACCCTGACAACTATCCGGCCAACCAAAGAGACCGGCGCATTTGTTAAACAGACTGCAGGCAGCAACGGTACTTACAAGACCTTTGCCCGTCTGAATACAGGCGAGTGGAATGGCCTGTCCAACTGGCTGTCTGCCTCGCATACCGAAGGTCAGATGTGGCGCGGTCACGGTGCCGTTCGGGCCGACAAGGTGGAATGGAATAGCTTTTTCGACGCCGGGGATGGCAATACGGCCAACCTGATCCTCAAGTACCATGAGCAGGACAACAACAGCTATAGCCAGCTCACCAAGAGTGAATTCACCCAGTACGGTCGCAAATACGATCCTAACCCCAATCCGCCTGCGCTGGGCTCCAACGGCAAGATTTCCAAGTACTACGAGCTGGCACAGAATCCCTTCAAGACTTTTACCGGCGTGCTCAACACCCAATTCCGCCTGCGCGATGACATGTCCCTGTCGGTCATCCCCTATTACTACTGGGGGGACGGCAGCGGCGTAGGCAGCACCGCGTATTCGCTCAACCGCGGAACCAGCAGCAATGGTGTCTACGACCTGGGCAATCTGCCTACGGCCAGCAGCTACGCCAATGATGGGCTTTCCTATACCGGTGTTTATTATCGGCCGTCTCGTACCCAGACCTGGCGCCCCGGCATCACGACCAAGCTGAACTGGGACCTGGGCGATCACAGCCTGCAGTTCGGTTATTGGTACGAACGCGCCCGTCAGCGGCAGACCCAGCCGTTCATTGCACTCAAGTCCAGTGGCAAGCCTGAAAGCGTCTGGTCTGACTCGGACGAGACCCGCGACGCCAACGGCAACATCATCCAGGGACGCGACCGTTACACCGTTACGCCAGCCCATAAGGTATGGGTACAGGATACCTGGTACATGAACCCGGACTGGACGCTCAACGCCGGCGTGGCCTACATGGATGTCGATCGCAAGGGGACCAACCATGGCAGCCTGACCGAGCTGCCGGAGAAGCGTCACCAGAACTACAGCAAGGTGCTGCCGACCTTTGGTATCGGCTACCGCTTCGACGAGCAAAATCAGTTCTTCTATAACCTGACCCGTAACATGCGCATACCGTACAACTACGTGCTGTACGATCAGGGTGAGGGCTCGATCAATCTCAATCCTGAAACCAGCTGGAGCAACGAACTGGGCTGGCGCTACACCCAGGAAGACATGGCCCTGTCGGCTACCCTGTTCTACCTGAAGTTCAAGGACCGCCAGGTTTCCTCGCGTGACGAGAACGGTGACTACGCCGATATCAACGCGGGTGACGTAGACAACATGGGGCTTGAGCTGGAGTGGAGCGGCCTGCTGCCGCACAACTTCAATTACTACACCTCCTACACGTACACCCGTGCCAAGCAGAAGGACGACGTCACTGCCTACAATAATGGCGTTGCGGTGGAGCTGCCTACCAGCGGCAAGCAGTTTGCCAACGTGCCCAAGAACATGCTGGCAGCCAATATCGGTTATGACGACGGCCGTTATTACGGCACTTTCGGCGCCAAGTACACGAGCAAGCTCTACGGTGACCTGACCAATGACGAGAGCATTCCGGGGCGCACAATCTTCAACCTCGGAGCTGGTGTATACCTGCCGGTAGACAAGCACATCGTCAAGGGCGCCACCCTGCGTCTGAACGTCGACAACCTGTTCGACAAGAAGTACCTGGACGGTGTGTACACCTACAAGACCAACGCAGCGAGCTACAGCGGCTACCGCGACGGCGACCCGGCTTACATCGTCGGCGTCGAGCGGACCGTAACGGTGTCCCTGGAAGCCAGCTTCTGACCTTCGAACCTTCTTTAACGAGGTGTGCTGAATATGAATACCGACCTGCTCCATGACATCACGTTTTATGTCATGTACGGCGCTATCGCCATTGCCCTGTTCGTTATCATCGAGCGGAGCCTGTACTTTGCCTATACCCGCAGGCAGGCGCGTCAACTGGAGTCGTTACTGACGGCCAAGGTACGCAGCGACCGTGATCTGCCAGAGTCCTTTACCCGCCGCGAAAGCTTGCCGCTTACCATGGTGCGGCCGGTACTGGCGCAGAAGGCGCAGCGAGGAACGCGCAAGGAACTGGACGAGACGATCGAGGCGCAGTACCTCGCAACCCGCGCACCGCTGGCCCGTAGTCTATGGATCATCGAAACCATTACGACCGCGGCGCCGCTGCTGGGTCTGTTGGGTACCATTCTGGGCATTATTGATACCTTCAAGGCGCTGGCCTCAGCAGGTGTCTCTGATCCAGGCCAGATTTCGGCAGGCATCGGAACGGCGCTGTTTGCGACCGGTTTGGGTATTGCCATCGCGCTGGGCTGCGTGGTCTTTCATAACTTCTTCCAGGATCGCCTGGAGCGCATCAACGATCAGCTCAAGATCCTGCTGATTCGCGCCAGCATGGGTGCTCAGCCTGTGGATGAAGCCCACGTTCAATCTGTAGAGCCAATGGCGCAGTACCGTACCGCCTGATCGGTTGCGGCGAGGGCCAGTCGGTCCTCGCCCAGTCTTTTCCTTCTTGTTTGAGACCTCCATGCCTGTATTGTCCCGTTTGCCGATCCGTGGCGCTCGACGCCTATGTTTTGGGTTTTTCTTACTCAGCGCCAGTACGCTCAGTTGGGCCGATTTCAAGATTCCAGGGTTCGAGCTGGTGCATACGGTGCCGGTGGGGATCGATCTGGCAACGCCTGACCTGCGTAACCCGGTCGAGGTCTGGACCGGGATGTTCGACCGGGCGCAGCACCGCATCGACATAGGCCAGTTCTATGCGTCCGGTCAGCCGGGTTCACAATTGGATACTGTGATCGAGCATTTGCAGGCGGCCGGGCAGCGCGGCGTGACGATTCGCTTCCTGCTGGAAGAGAAGGGGCTGCGGATGTCGGACCCTGCCACGCTGGACCGCTTACGCAGCATTCCTAATCTGACCTTGCATGTATTGCCGTATGGCCAGCTGACCGGGGGGATCATTCACGCCAAATATCTGGTCGTAGATGGCCGCGAGGCATTTGTGGGTAGCCAGAATTTTGATTGGCGTTCTCTGACGCATATCCATGAAACAGGTGTGCGGGTCAGCGACCGCACGGTAGCGGGTCAAATACAGGCTATCTTCAATCAGGACTGGCAGGCGCAGGAAGCGCTGGCTGAAGGTAAACCCGTGCCTCAGCCCCGGCATCAATCCTTGGACCAACCAGCTCCGACCGGCAGTTATCTGGTCGCCAGCCCTGCGCGCTACAACCCGCCCGGCGTGCGTGACTCCCAGATAGAGTTACCGCGTTTGCTCGCTCAGGCCCGGCATGAGGTGCGGGTGCAGTTGCTTGACTATGCGCCGTTATCCTACGGACCGGACAAGACCCGCCCGTATTACCCGGTGATCGACAATGCCTTGCGCGCGGCGGCCGCCCGAGGGGTATCCATCAAGCTGATGGTGTCCCACTGGAGCACGGGCGCACCGGAGATCGACTACCTGAAAAGCCTGGCCGTGCTACCGAATGTACAGGTCAAGATCGTCACGCTGCCGGCCGATCCGAGCGGTTTCATTCCTTTTGCGCGGGTGATTCACAGCAAGACGATGGAAATCGATGGACGCCTGGCCTGGGTAGGCACCAGCAATTGGCTCGGCGGTTATCTGGATAACTCCCGCAACCTAGAGGTGGTGATGCAGGATCACGCCATGGCCGAGCGCATTCGTCAGCTCCATGAGCAGTTGTGGAACAGCCCCTATGCCGACATGATCAGCGTGACGCGTACTTACCCGGAGCCGCATCCCGGCACGCCGTGATTGCCAACGGGACGGGTATCGGGCTGAATGCCGCTCACCCTGGAAAGGAGCCTGTACCGTGACACGTAAATCGTTGCTAATAGCTTGGGTAGCAGGGCTTGTATTGATCCTGCTGGGATATGGCGTGATCGACCAGCCCATTGCCTATTGGGCCCATGCAGGCGACCTGCGCCGTCTGGCGTGGCCCAACCTGATGACCCATGTAGCGGACTGGCTGACGGCGTTAGCGGTAATACTGGTTATTGTGCTGGGCATCGGTCAGCGGCTGCTGCCTTTACATCGTCATCGCTGTTTTGTATTTGCCTTCAGCGTGCTGGTTGCCAAAGGCGTTAAGGATTCGCTCAAGCCTGTCTTCGGTCGTTATTGGCCGGAGACCTGGACCCATGGCAATCCCTCGCTGATCCATAATCAGGCTTATGGCTTCAACTGGTTTCACGGCGGAGACTGGTACGCGTCCTTTCCTTCTGGACATACCACAGTTGCCTACGCTGCCGCCGTGGCGATTGCCCTGTGCTGGCCCCGCCTAAGGGGACTTGCGGTAGTAATAGCCGCGGTGGTACCGGTGGGGCTTTTGCTGTGTAACTACCACTTCTTTTCCGATGTGGTCGCCGGTGGCTTGCTTGGCGCCAGCGTAGCGGTACTGGTCAACAAGGTCATGGGTGTGACGTCGAAAGGGCGATAAGGTCTTCTGTATCCACTTCGCGTCCAAGCATAGCTTTGTAGGCGGCCAGCTCATCACGGTCCATTACCTGAAGGGCTACGCCCAGCAGCGTGGCGGGGCGGGC
This sequence comes from Pseudomonas sp. JZ114, assembly GCF_051027705.1. Taxonomy (NCBI): domain Bacteria; kingdom Pseudomonadati; phylum Pseudomonadota; class Gammaproteobacteria; order Pseudomonadales; family Pseudomonadaceae; genus Pseudomonas; species Pseudomonas sp. JZ114. Next base: position 3,593,770 of record NZ_CP069256.1, on the reverse strand, counting down.
TTTGGCCAGGTTTGCCTCAAGGTCTCTCCAGGTTGAGTGGCCCTTATCGAAAATCCGGGCACCGGGCGTGCCGCCTATCTCGATCTTCACGCCTTCAACTTTGAACTGTACGTACTCCACATCCCAGCCCTCCTCGCAGCGGCGCTCGAGGGGCTTGGTCGTGACAGCAGCGCCGGCAGCGGCTATCTCCTGCAAGCGGTCTGCTGGAACCAGGAGATCAGTATCGTTCAGCGGGCGTCTGGCGCCATAAACATGGGCCGCCAGACCGCCGCATAAAAGAAAGGGGATGTGTCGCTCGTTCAGCAGATCGATGATCCAGCGCAAGGCAGCAGCGTGACTCATGGCAACCCCTTTACTATTGGTTTGGCTCTACTGCGTATCTGCCTTGCAGTATGGGGCGCTACGCAGCCGTCAGCATGCCCTGCTTTTCGATAAAGGCGATGATGTCATCCAGGCCCTGGCCCACTTTCTGGTTGCTGAACACGAACGGCTTCTCGCCCCGCATCTTGCGGGCGTCACGGTCCATCACCTCAAGTGAGGCACCGACCATTGGGGCAAGATCCACCTTGTTGATAACCAGCAGGTCAGACTTGCAGATGCCCGGGCCGCCCTTGCGGGGGAGCTTGTCGCCCGCAGACACGTCAATCACGTAGATAGTCAGGTCAGACAGCTCCGGGCTGAACGTGGCGGAAAGGTTATCGCCGCCGGATTCGACCAGGATCAGATCAAGACCAGGAAAGCGGCGGTTGAGCTGGTCTACCGCTTCCAGGTTGATGGAAGCATCCTCACGGATGGCCGTGTGCGGGCAGCCACCGGTTTCCACGCCGATGATGCGCTCAGGGGCCAACGCCTCGTTGCGCACGAGAAAATCGGCATCTTCACGGGTATAGATATCGTTGGTGACAACCGCCAGGTTGTAACGATCACGCAGGGCACGGCAGAGGGCGAGGGTGAGGGCCGTCTTGCCGGAACCGACCGGGCCGCCAATACCGACGCGCAGGGGTTGAGTGTTCATCGCGCTTGTTCTCCTAGGATCTGAAAAGACGGCTGTATTGTTGTTCGTGGGCCATGCTGGCGAGCGCCAGACCAAACGGTGCGCTGCCCCAGAGGGTTTCCGGTAGCGCACGGGCAGTTGCGAGGGCTGCGTCCAAGGCTGGCAGGAGTTCAGAGGTCAGTCGCTGTGCTGCCTGCTGGCCGAGGGGCAGGGTTTTCATCAGAACGGCCAGCTGGTTTTCCAGCCACCCCCAGAGCCAGGCCGAGACGGCCTCTGCCGGGGCAATGGCCCAGGCACGCGCGGCAACCGCCCAACCCAGGGCAAACGTTGGCTCGCTGGCCAAAAGGTGCTCGCGTGCTTCGGGGTCCAGTTCGGGCAAGTCCTTGAGCAGTTGCGTCAGGGAAAAACCGGTCTGGCGGCTCTCCAGGCGCAGCTCTCGGGTTTCTCGGCTGGCTGAGTGGCGGCCTGCTAATTCAGTTAGCCGCAGCCAGTCACCGGAGGCAGCCGCTTGACAGTGAGCCAGCAGCAAGGGCGCTTCGAAGCGGGCAAGGTTAAGCTCCAGCTGATCTTCGAGCCAGACGCGAGCCGAGCTTGAGTCGGTTACGAGGCCGGTCTCGATGGCCGCCTCTAACCCTTGGGAGTAGCTGTAACCGCCGATAGGTAATTGCGGGCTGGCCAGACGCATCAATGCCCAGGCCGGGCTCATATCCGCACCCCGAAATGGTGCAGCCGAGGGCCGTAATTGAAATCAGCCTCACCGTGGTGCGAGTGGTGATGCCCACCACCATAAGCGCCATGCTCAGGTTGGAAAGGCGCCTGGATCGATTCACACGTAGTGCCCAGTTGATCCAGCATGGCCTTGAGTACATGATCATCCAGAATGCGTAGCCAGCCGTCGCCTACTTGCAGCGTCACATGACGGTTGCCCAGGTGGTAGGCAGCGCGGGTCAGCTCATGGGCATTGGCGCAGGTGATGTGCAAAAGAGCCTCGGGGCGGGCGCAGACGCGTACGATACGGCCGTCCTGGGCACGCAGCCCTTCACCGTCAAACAGGGGCGGCTGGCCGCGTTCGAGAAACAGCCCGACATCTTCGCCACTGACCGTCACGGTTCGCAGCCGGCTCTTGCTGCGCGCCTCGAAGCCAAGGTGAATTTCTTCGTGCCAGGTATCGGGGGGGGGCAGACGGGTGTGAATGACCAACATAAGGCAGTATCCGCTGTGCTTTATGAAGACTACAGCAAGCGGCCTGCCAGAACGCAACGGCTCGTTTCACCGGCGTTGCACAGGGGATTGTGCGCTCAGTTTGCCTGATTTCGGTGCAACAGCGGGTCGGAGGGCAGGGGTTCGCCCTGATTTGGTGCGAACAGCATGTTAAGGCCGCGCCAGTGCTTGGCACCGATCATGATGAAGCGTAGCTGATGAATGATCTTGGCCTGGGGTGTCTTGTGCGGCTCCAGTCCCTCGTCAGGCGCATCAATCAGCTCGGGCAGAGTGGCGAATACGGTCTTGACCACCAGATCCGCCAGAACATCGATGTCCTGACACGAAAGGTGGGGCAGCCGGTTGAGTTGGGACAGGTCTAATGCAAGGTCATCAGTAATGTGCTGGCGCAGTTCACTGATGGCCTGACGAATCGACAACGAACCGCCGTATTGCTCCCGGGCGAGAAAGATGAACTGGCTACGGTGTTCGGCGACGGCTTCGATAAAGATGCCGACCGAGGCATCAATCACACCACGCAGCTCGATTTCGTTATGACGTACCCGGCGCAGGGTTTCGCGAAAGGTCTCGCCCACTTCGGCAACCAGCGCAAGTCCAAAGGCATCCATATCGGGAAAGTGCCGGTAGAACCCCGCCGGAACGATACCGGCGCTGCGGGTCACTTCTCTAAGACTCAAACTGCCGAAGCCGCGGCCACTGCTCATGAGCATACGTGCAGCATCCAGCAGGGCATGGCGGGTTTGCAGTTTTTGCTCGGCGCGGGAGGACATGGCGGTTTTCCAATCAGGCAAGGGGGTACTCTATCAAATACCCGCACGTCCGGTTGAAACACTTGTCGTGTGACAAAATCCGGGCGCCGGTAGTCTGTCTGCATATGGCGCATCATCCAGGTGATAATCGATGCGCTTAAAGATGAAGCACCCACGGCCGATAGCCGTGCCTTCGATCGCTCTCTTCCCGCCAGGATTGGCTCAGCTCAAATCAGACGACTCATGTTCAGCCCGCTTGTCACATTTCCCGCGCTCTATATTGCTACGCTCCTGATGCTGGCCGGTTCCGGCCTCTTCACCACTTACATCGGCCTTCGCCTGACGGAACAGGGGGCGGGCGATCTGTGGGTCGGCTGCCTGATGGCGGCGTATTATTTCGGGCTGGTCTGCGGTGGCAAACTCGGCCACCGGCTGATCGCCAACGTAGGGCATATCCGCTCATACGTCGCCTGCGCCGGCGGCGCGACGGTGACGGTACTCATTCACGCCCTGACCGATCATCTGGGCGTCTGGCTGGTGCTGCGCTTCATCATGGGTGTTCTGATGATGAACCAGTACATGGTGATTGAAAGCTGGCTCAACGAGCAGGCCGAAAACCACCAGCGGGGCAAGGTGTTTGCCGGCTACATGGTGGCGGTGGATCTGGGACTGGTGGTCGGACAGGCCTTGCTGGCCGTACACCCGGCACTGGATTACAAGCCGCTGCTGCTGGTGGCAATCTGCTTTGCGTCCTGCCTGATTCCCATCGCCATGACGCGTCGCGTACACCCGGCCAAGCTGGTCGCCGCGCCCCTTGAAATCAAGTTCTTCTGGCAGCGCGTACCGCAGTCACTGGTCACGATCTTTGCCGCTGGCCTGATGGTCGGTGCCTTCTATGGTCTGGCGCCGGTATATGCCAACCGCAATGGGCTCGATACGGCGCAGTCGAGTATGTTTGTGGGTATATGCATCGTGGCAGGTTTTTGTGCACAGTGGCCGCTAGGCTGGTTGTCCGATCGGGTCGACCGCTGCAAGTTGATCCGCGCCAACGCCGTGCTGCTCTGCCTGGCGGCAATTCCGATGTGGGGATACATCACCTTGCCCTATGCCGGACTGCTCGGCACCGGCTTTTTGACTGGCATGCTGCTGTTCACGTTGTATCCGTTGTCAGTGGCCTATGCCAATGACCATGTGGAGCCCTCGCGCCGCGTGGAGCTTTCCGCCATGCTGCTGACCACCTATGGCGTAGGCGCTTGTATTGGTCCGCTGCTGGCCGGTGCGCTGATGAATCAGTTTGGTCCCGGCATGTTCTACATTCTGGTGTCGATCTATGCCGTCATTTTGATCATCTGGGTTCAGCCTCGCTTCGTAACAAATGAGCATCTCGTGGATGAAGCACCACTGCATCACGTGGCGATGCCGGATACAGTTAGCCCGATGGCCGCAACGCTCGACCCCCGCGTGGAGGAAGTGCCCGAGGAGCTGATGGTGGATACGCCGCCTAACATTGGCCGCTCCGATGGCCTCCCGGATGAAAAGCCGGTCGCATGAAATAGTCGCGTAAAGCAGTCGCTATAAATAAAAAAGCCCGATCAACTGGTCGGGCTTTTTTATGGGGCCGGCATCAGACAATCCGGTGCATGCGGTGATGCGAGCGGTCGATGGTCTGCTGTGAATCATCGGCAGCCAGCTGCGGCTGAATGTGCTCCTGTTGACGCTGGATCATCCGGTCAATGGTCTGCTCGGTACCGTCTTCGGCTACCTGAAGCTGGTGCTGCTGGCGATGGATCATCTTATCAATGGTCTGCTCGGTACCATCTTCAGCTAACTGGATCTGATGTTGCTGACGATGAATCATTTTGTCGATGGTCTGCTCAGTACCGTCTTCGGCCAGTTGGGCAGGAGTATTCAGGCGGTTTTGCTGGCGCTCGATCAGGCGGCCCAGGGTCTGGTCGGAGCCGTTCTCGGTCAGCAGACGTTCTTCAATGCTCTTGGTCTGACGGTTGATCATCTTGTCCACGGTGTACTGGCTGCCATCTTCTGCGTACAGCTGAGCGGCTTGGGGCAGGGATTGAGCAGCAACCAGAGTGTTGAATGCCAGGGCGGTGAGGCCGATACCGAATGCGATAGTGCGTTTCATGATCTGTTTCCTCGATGGGATCGTTTCGACAGATTCAGTATCGGTTCGAGTTGATCGATTAAAAAATGGATCGTAGGCATACCAAACATCACCGGAAATGATGCCCAATCGAGGTGGCATATGTTCTCGTTGATAGTGCAGGGCGCGCTGATCTCTAGTACGCGCCTTTCAGCCCAAAGAGATCCCGTACTGCCCGGGCATATTCCTGGCTTCCGATGGACATGCTGTTGGTGTGGTTGCCTCCCTCAATGAGCAATAACCGCTTCGGATCCTGAGCTTTTCTGAATAACTCCTCGCTAAAGCGGGAGGGTACGTACTGGTCACCTGTTCCATGGACGATCAGTACCGGCATATCGACCTGGTCGATCTTGTCGATGGAATTGAATTTCTCCGACATAATCCAGCGGATCGGCAACGAGGTGTCGACCACGGCAGCTGCTGCATCCGCCAGGCTGGTAAAGGTCGACTCGATGATCAGGCCGGCTGCGGCGGCGGGATCGCCCTCCGGGTCTTTCTGTTTTGAAATCTGCTGAGCCAGGTTGACGGCTATTGCACCGCCCAGCGAGTGTCCGTAGATGTAGCGTTTTTCAGGGTTGGGCTGCAGCTCAACGAGGCGCTTCCAGGCCACCCGGGCATCCTCATACACCGTGTTTTCCGAGGGCAGATCGCCAGGGCTTTCACCAAAGCCCCGGTAGTCGATGGCCAGAACGGAATAGCCCAGGCTGCGCAGGGCAGTGATGCGACGCACCTGGGCGGTCAGGTTCCAGCGTGTCCCATGCAGGTACAGGGCGGCAGGGGCATCTTTCTTTGCGGCAGGCCACCACCAGGCATGGACATATTGCGTCTTGCTGAGCCCAGTCGTGACCGGGATGTTGAACTGCTGGACACCGGTAGGCACGCCCGAGAACCAACTGGCAGTGCCGGGTTCGATGTTGAACACCAGCTCGCGCTCCTTGTGGGCGAGTTCAGAACAGCCAAACGGCAGACCCACACCCAGCAACAAGGCAAGAAAGGCCAAGGGGCGCCAGCGGCGGCGAATCAATGTGGTAGACATGAACAGGGCTCTTGCGAAATGCGGATGGACCGTTGGAGGCGCGTTACCTAAGAGAGACTGGAAAACCTGCCTGGCCGTTCGGCAGAAGCCTTTAATGAATATTTCAGCGAACGTCTGCGAACAACTGGCGTCTTAATAAGTGAACGCACTTAATCAAGGAGCATGGGTATGTTGAAGTTTATTGGGGGCACTGCCGGCGTTATTTTCATCATCGGCCTGATCGTGGTTATCGGCATCATCAAGTTGATCTTCTGATGCGAGGCTCATGAAAAGCCCACCTGAGCATGCGGTGGGCTTTTTTATGGGCGCATGTGTTACTCTTCTTCGTCCTCAGGCATTTCTTCAAAGTCATCCGGGGACAGTTCCGCTTCCTGGCGCTCTGGTGCTACTGGCGATTTATCGGCCATGCTAGGTCTCCTCTAAGTGGGTGTACCTGTTGTGAGGAGCCGAAGTAACCGAAGTTCTGTACAGCCGACTTACGGTGTATCGCTGCTGCCTTTACCCAGATTTTTCTGCATCATCACCACATCATGCCACTGGCCGAACTTGAGGCCGACCTTTTCCAGAATACCTATCTGACGAAAGCCCAGGCTGCGATGGAGCCCGATGGAGCCTGCGTTGGTGCTGTCGCCGATAAGCGCCACCATCTGCCGCCAACCTCCCGCTTCGCAGCGCTCAAGCAGTGCACTCAACAGGGCTTTACCCAGGCCGCGGCCACGCCAGCCTTCCTCCAGATAAACCGTGTCTTCCAGGGTGTAACGATAGGCCGATCGCGTGTGATAGAAGTTGGCATAGCAGTAGCCTCGTACCATGCCATCCAGCTCGGCGACCAGAAACGGCAAGGAAGCTTCCTGAAGGGTCCGCAGGCGTCGTTTCATGCCGGCTTCATCGGGTGGAATTTCTTCGAAGGTGGCCGTTCCATGCAGAACATGATGAGCATAAATGGCTTGGATAGCAGGAATATCCGGCTCGGTGGCATCACGGATTTGAAGCGAGGGTAGCGGCATGACCATGTCCTTCTTGAAGCGTCCTTCTTGATACACCCCGTCGCCTGGCTAGAACAAGCGTCTCGATAGGTGGTCCCCATTTCCGAGGGGTCCGAAACTCTACTGAGGAGAAAGACAGATGTCTGCTACCGCCAGGAAGACCGATCCGGAATTGTGGAACAGTGTTAAAGAGGATGTGACGCGTGGCTCGAAGGGTGGTCGTGCCGGCCAGTGGTCGGCGCGAAAAGCGCAATTGGCGAGCCAGGAATACCAGAGGCGGGGTGGGGGTTATGAGGGCGGCAAGGGCCCCGATAACCATCTCCAGCAATGGACCGAGCAGGACTGGGGGACAAAGTCCGGCGAGAAGTCCACCGAGACGGGTGAGCGCTATCTGCCTAAAAAGGCACGAGAGCAGATCAGCGACAGCGAATATGCCCGCAGCACTGCCAATAAGCGGCGGGATACCCGTCGAGGCAAGCAGCACTCCAAACAGCCGGAGGATGTTGCCCGCAAGACGGCGTCTGCCCGTAAGACCGCTCTATCCGATATGACCAAGACCGAGCTGATGGCGCGTGCAGCACACCATCAGGTCCGTGGGCGCTCGCGGATGAAAAAGGACGAGCTGATTCATGCACTCAAGCAGGCAGGTGAATAATGACAGCAAAAGCGCTTACCGATGCGGACAAGAAAGAACTGCGCAGTGAATTCAAACAGGTGGTCAACATGCCGCCTGCCCGGCTGCGCAAGTGGTTGCAGGGCGAGGAGAGCCAGTCTGTAGGCATGACGGCCAAAGGCCAAAAGGTCAAGGCAAAGGCTGACGGCGAGGCGGTTGGCCATGAGATGGGCGAGCGTATCCTCGAGATTAAACGCAAGCGGCAGGGTGAGCTGAGCGAAGATGACTACCTGGCCATGCGTAAGGTCATCGGCTATGTGCATCGGCACATCAAGCAGCGCCCGGATGGTGAGGTAGGTGATACGCGCTGGCGCAAGTCCCTGATGAACTGGGGGCATGATCCCATGAAGCAAAAGGCCGGCTGATGACATCCCCAATCGCTCCGCCCCTTGGTCCAGTACTGGAAACCGGTCTTTATGTAGCTGACCTGGAAAAGGCTCGCCGTTTCTATGAGGAACTGCTGGGCCTGAGCGTCATGTTTCATGATGAGCGTGTCGCGGCCTATGACGCCGCACCGGGTAGCGTTTTACTGCTTTTCCAGCAGGGCACGACCGATACGCCTGCTCAGCTTCCCGGCGGCACCATTCCACCCCATGACGGTTCAGGCAGACTTCATTACGCCTTTTCCATTGCTCCTGAATATCTACAGCCGTGGCGTGATCATCTGGCGACTCACGGGATTGTGATCGAAGGTGAAGTGCGATGGCCGAAGGGCGGAGTAAGCCTGTACTTTCGTGATCCTGACGAGCATTTGGTTGAGCTGGCAACGCCGGGGCTGTGGGAAAACTACTGATCTGCCCATTGCTCTAGCAGGGCATCCTACTCGGTTCATGAAATATCTTGTTACGTCTATGCGGGACACGTTCGACTGGTGGCCTTTCAGTCTCATTGCCCAATTGTAATGTTAGCGCTAACATCAAACAAAAATAAGAATGAGCGCACCGAAAGGCGCTCTGGAGAGCGCCATGACTTCACCCGTCAGTACCTCCGCTACACCCGCTCAGGCCCTTGTCATCATGGGCGTCAGCGGTTCAGGGAAGACCGAGACGAGCCTGGGCGTTGCCCGCTGTCTTGGTTTTCGTCATATCGAAGCCGACCATTTCCATTCCGCTGAAAACGTGGCCCGCATGCAGGCCGGTACGCCATTGACCGATGCCGACCGTCTCGAGTGGCTCGATCGCCTGCGGCTTGAGATGCAAAAGGCGGTGCAGGATGGCACGGGATTCGTGCTGTCCTGCTCGGCACTGCGTCGCAGCTACCGGGACCGTCTGCGTGATGCTGTACCCGGCCTGCGTTTCGCGTATCTGTCGGTCGATTACGAAACGGCGCTCCAGCGCGTCGGAGAGCGTTCTGGCCATTACATGCCTACGTCACTCGTCAAGAGCCAGTTCGACATCCTCGAATCTCCCAGAGGAGAACCAGGGGTGCTGTATGTCGAGGCCTCCAAGGCCAGCGATGCGGTTGTTCAGGAGGTAAGCGCCTGGATGCATGCGCCAATTCCAAGTAGCGAAATGGCTGCCTTGATCAGCCTGGCCTCAAAGATGCCCGATGCACCTTCTCCGCGGAACGAGCCGCCCCTGACCAGCGAGCCGATCTATAACAACCGCACGGCCCAGCGCTTCGATAAGCTCACCGACAGCTTGATGGCCATTCTGATGGCCTTCATGGTGGGTGCTGTCTTTGTCAATGTGGTGCTGCGTTATGCGTTCGGCTCCGGATGGGCCGGGGCCGAAGAGTTGTCCCGGCTGGCCTTCGTCTGGCTGATCTTTGTTGGCGTTGCGTCCAGCATGCGTCGCGGCGAGCTGATGAGTTTTACCCTGATCCGTGACAAGTTTCCGCGCATTGCCCGGCGGCTTGTCGATTCGGTCAGCGCCTTGTTGATTGCTACCGGCAGCGGTCTGTCTGCGTGGGGGGCATGGTATCAGATGCAGTTTGGCTGGCAGAACGCGAGCCCCGTGGTCGGCTATCCGTTAGCCATTGCCATGTTACCGGTGTTGGTAAGCATGATCGCACTCGCGGTGCTGGCACTGGTGCAACTGCTCAATGCCTGGCGTACCGAGCGGGAGGTACCGCCAGCCCTGGCAAATGTCACGGCAGACTGAGCCCGGTGTAATCAGTCGATTCCAATAACAAGACTACGAGGCGCTGCCTCCCTTAAGGGCTGATCATGACCGTTGCTGTCTTTCTTTCCTCCCTGTTGGGCTTCATGGCGTTCGGGATGCCGATTGCGTTTGCACTCCTGCTGACCGGCGCGGTGCTGATGTGGTACCTGGACTTCTGGGATGTGCAACTGCTGGCCCAGAATCTACAGGCCGGTGCCGACAGCTTTCCGCTCCTGGCTGTGCCATTCTTTATTCTGGCTGGCGAGCTGATGAACGCAGGCGGCATTTCCCGACGCATCATCACCATGGCCCAAGCCTTTGTCGGCCACAAGAAGGGCGGGTTGGGTTACGTTGCCATTGCCGCCTCGGTGCTGCTGGCCAGCATGTCGGGTTCGGCCCTGGCCGATACCGCGGCGTTGGCGACCCTGCTACTGCCCATGATGCGTCAGCGCGGCTATCCGCTCAGCTCTTCCTGTGGACTGGTGTCGGCAGGGGGCATTATTGCGCCGATCATTCCGCCGTCGATGCCCTTTGTGATTTACGGCGTTGTAACCAATACCTCGATCAGCCAGTTATTCCTGGCGGGTCTGGTTCCTGGGCTCATCATGGGGGCCGGGCTGATCATCGCCTGGACATTGATCGCCCGAAGCATTCACGAGCCGCCGCAACCCAAGGCTTCCTGGGCGGAACGCCGTCATGCCATCGTGGATGGCATTGCCGCCCTGATGCTACCGGTGATTATTGTGGGCGGTCTGCGGGGCGGTATCTTCACGCCCACCGAGGCAGCCGTGGTCGCGGCGGTATATGCGCTACTGGTGTCCACGCTGCTGTACCGGGAACTGAGCTGGAACGCACTGGTTGAGGTGCTGACCCGGGCCAGCCGCACCACGGCCTCGGTGATGTTCCTGTGTGCGGCCGCGACCGTTTCGGCCTACATGGTCACACTGGCCCAGCTCCCCGATGAAATCGCCGCCATGCTGGGTCCGATTGCCGACAATCCCAAGCTGCTGGTAGCCGCCATCATGCTCTTGATGGTGGCCATCGGCATGGTGCTGGACCTTACGCCCACCATCCTGATCCTGGGACCTGTCCTGGCACCCATTGCAGCCAAGGCGGGCGTCGACCCGGTCTACTTTGGGGTGATGTTTGTGCTGATCGGCTCGATTGGCCTGATCACGCCGCCGGTGGGTACCGTATTGAACGTGGTTGGAGGGATCGGACGTATCCGCATGGAAAAGCTGGTGCAGGGCGTGCTGCCCTTCTTCTTTACCTATATCGCCATTGTTGTCCTGCTGGTGATCTTTCCCGAGATCATTACCGTACCTCTGAAGTGGTTGCATTGAACGGCCTGGGCCCTTGTAGCGCCCAGGCATCAGGCTTTATCAACAACAATAAAAGGAACGCCCATGAAACGCTTTCTCTTCGCAACCCTGGCCACGGCTGTGCTCTGCGGCCCGCTAGCCACCCTCACAACCCAGGCCGCCGATGACATTCGCCCCCGCATGATCCGCTTCGGTTATGGCCTAAACGAAGACAGTAACCAGGGACGCGGCGCCAAGGTATTTGCAGAGGAGGTGGCCAAGGCCTCAGGTGGCAAGCTCAAGGTGCGCACCTTTGGCGCCGGTAGCCTGGGCCCGGATGCCCAGATGCAGAATGCGTTGATTGGCGGGGCGCAGGAAATGATGGTGGGTTCTACCGCGACACTGGTCGGCATCACCAAGGAGATGGCGATCTGGGATACGCCCTTTTTGTTTTCCAATGCAAAACAGGCGGATTATGTACTCGACGGACCAGTAGGCCAGCAGGTTATGGACAAGCTCCAGGAAAAGGGCCTCGTCGGCCTTGTCTACTGGGAGAACGGCTTTCGCAACATGACCAACAACGTTCGCCCGATCAACAAGCTGGAAGATTTCTCCGGCATCAAGGTGCGGGTGATGCAGAGCCCGGTCTTCATGGATACCTTCAAGCAACTGGGTGCCAATGCCGTGCCGCTGCCGTTCTCCGAACTCTTTACCGGTCTGGAGACCAAGGCCGTGGATGGGCAGGAAAACCCGTTCAACACGATTCTGTCGTCCAAGTTTTATGAGGTGCAGAAGTACCTGACCGTGACCAACCACGTCTATAGCCCCTGGATCATGATGGCCTCCAAGCGCTGGTGGGATGGTCTGTCCAAGACCGAGCAGGATATCCTAATGGCGGCAGCCAGGAAGGCACGTGATGCCGAGCGGCTGGACACACGCGCCGAAGGCGAAAAAGCCCTGGAAGAGCTGAAGGCCCACGGAATGCAGATCAACCAGGTAAGCGCAGAAGAAACCCAGCGCATGCGTGAAAAGGCGCAGCCGGCCATCCAGTCGGTTATCGATACCGTGGGCAAACCGCTGTTCGATCAGGTTCAGGCTGAAATCCAGAAAGCGCCGCAGTAAGGGCGCTTCACCCTGTAAATCGAGGGTGCAGTACCGATCTTCCGCACTCTGCTTGCAAGTCTTACAACATCAGAAAACCCCAGCCTGCGCGCTGGGGTTTTTCATTTATACAAAAAGTTATAAGCAAATTAATAAAAATGATTTTTAGGTATAAGCTAAGGCTTGCTATGGTTCGCTACATACCTGAAGGGCATACCGACCCTGACAGGACAGTTGAAGGGGAACGGCATGCTAGTGGTTTCGCTGGCGGGCAGCCCGGGGGCCAGATCCCGATCGAGCGTACTGCTCGGCGAGGCCCGGCAATGGCTGAACGCACATGGGGTCGAGGTAGCCTCCTGGCGCATCCAGGATTTCCCGCCCGAAGATTTGATCCAGGCGCGGTTCGAGAGCCCTCAGGTCAAGGCCTTTGTCGAGCACGTGCACAATGCGGACGGCCTTGTGGTGTCCACACCGATCTACAAGGCCTCATTTTCCGGGGTGCTCAAGACGGTACTTGACCTGTTACCGGAGCGGGCACTCAACCATAAGGTGGTGCTGCCGTTGGCAACCGGCGGCTCGATTGCACATATGTTGGCGGTGGACTACGCACTCAAGCCGGTGCTGGCTGCGCTCAAGGCGCAGGAGATCCTGCCCGGCGTGTTCGCCGATGACAGCCAGGTCAGCTATGAAAGCGAAACACCGCTCTCATCTGCACTGGCGGAGCGTTTGGACGAGTCACTGGAGCTTTTTCTGGCCGCACTGGCCCGCCGACCGAAGCCGGTCGAGCCACATGTTTTGACAGCGCAGCTGACACAGGCACGCTGGAGCATCTGATGTAACCACTCCCACACGGGAGAATAGATTACCGACCTTACTGACCCGACAACGGGGCAGCAGGCAGGACACCACTCGAAGCCAAGGAGCACGCGATGCGCGTCAAACCCTTGCATCGAGGATGGGTTGCCGCGCTGCTGCTGGCCCTGTCGCTCGATGCCACCGTTCAAGCCGCCGAAACCTTACGGGTCGGCTATCAGAAATACGGCACGCTGGTGCTGCTCAAGGCCCGTAGCACGCTGGAAAAGCGCCTGGCCGAGCAGGGCGTTACCGTGCAATGGACTGAATTTCCCGGCGGCCCCCAATTACTGGAAGGGCTGAATGTTGGCAGTATCGACTTTGGGGTTACTGGTGAAACCCCACCCGTTTTCGCTCAGGCGGCGGGTGCTGACCTCGTATATGTCGCCCATGAGCCGCCAGCGCCGACCAGCGAAGCGATCCTGGTGCCTAAGGATTCTTCCATCCAGACGCTGGCCGATCTCAAGGGCAAGAGGATCGTCCTGAACAAGGGCTCCAATGTTCATTACCTGCTGGTTCGCGCGCTGGAAAAGGCAGGCCTGAAATACAGCGACATCCAACCGATCTACCTGCCTCCGGCAGATGCCCGCGCCGCTTTTGAGCGCGGCAGCGCCGATGCCTGGGTTATTTGGGACCCGTATCAGGCGGCTGCGGAAAAGCAGCTTCAGGCGCGCACGCTTACCGACGGTACCGGGCTGGTCGACAACCACCAGTTCTATCTCTCAACACGCCCTTACGCCCAACAGCACCCGCAAGTCATTGCCACGCTGGTCGACGAGGTTCGCTCGGTAGGGGAGTGGGCAAAGGCCAATCCTGAGGAGGTCGCCAAGCAGGTCGCGCCGCTGCTCGGCTTGCCGGAAGACATTGCCCGTACGGTCGTGGCGCGGCAGGGCTACGGGGCCCAGTTCATCTCCCCTGAGGTGGTAACCGCGCAGCAGAAGATCGCTGATGCCTTTACGCAGATTCGTCTGATTCCTAAAACGCTGGCGGTTCGTGACGTGATCTGGACACCGCCTGCCAACCTTGCCCAGCGCGCGGAGGTAAAACCATGAAGCCTGCTTTTCTGACCCGCAGCCTGATCCTGCTCGGCACGCTGGCAGCGTTCGCGTTCCAGGGCGCCTCGGCCGATCCCGCCGAGTTGCGCATCGGTTATCAGAAGAGTGCCGTGAATCTGGTGGTGGCGCGGGAGAAGCGCTTCCTGGAGACGCGCTTCCCGAATACGCAGGTTCGTTATGTAGAGTTTCCGGCCGGGCCGCAACTGCTCGAAGCCCTGAACGCAGGCAGCATCGATTTGGGGGCGACAGGTGATATCCCGCCGATCTTTGCCCAGGCTGCCGGAGCCGATCTGCTTTATGTTGGCACCGAGCCCGCCAAGCCGTTGGCCGAGGTCATTCTGGTGAGCAAGGACAGCCCGATCCACACCCTGGCGGATCTCAAGGGGAAAAAGGTGGCCTTCCAGAAAGGCTCCAGCTCCCATGCGCTGCTGCTTCGAGCGCTTAATCAGGCAGGCCTCAACTACACCGATATCCAGCCGGTCTACCTGCCGCCTGCCGATGCTCGCGCAGCCTTCGATCAGGGCAACGTGGACGCCTGGGCCATCTGGGATCCCTTCTATTCGGCGGCGCTATTAACCGGTCAGGTGCGTGTGCTGACCGATGGTCGTAACGGGCTTTCCAACTCAGGCTCCTTCTACTTGGCGGCCCGTCCGTTTGCCGAGCGCAATCCAGACCTTATCCCGCAGATCTTCAATGCGCTGAACCAGGCCGAGGCGCTCACGCGGGCCAATCCCGAAGGCAGTATCGAAATCATGACGCGCCAGCTGGGACTGCCGCATGCCGTGGTGGCCTCCTATTTCAGCCACCGTCCGGATTCGCCCATCAGCCCGATTACCGCCAGGGACATCGAAAACCAGCAGCAAACCGCTGACCTGTTCTACCAGAACCGCCTGATTCCCAAGCCGATACGCGTGGCCGACGTTGCGACGCCCGCCGTACCGGTTACTGCGCAACGCCAAACCAACACCGAGGTGACGCCATGAGTACCAAGCCCCTGCCTACGATCGCCAGCCGTCTGGTCGAGCGCTACCTGAATGGGATGGATCAGGCGATGGCACGCGTCATGGTGTGCCTTTGTCGACGCCCATGTGCAGCCCTTGCCCCTGGAGCCCACGGCTGATGCCGCTGAAAGCACCCTGAAGCCCACATTTGAATTAACCCAGATTTCCATCTGACGGAGCCCTGTTCATGAGCAATCTCACCGTTTTCTGGTTTCTACCAACCCACGGCGACGGCCATTACCTTGGCACCGCAGAGGGCGCCCGCGCCGTTGACCACGGCTACCTGCAACAGATCGCCCAGGCGGCGGATCGGCTCGGGTTTGGCGGCGTACTGATTCCTACCGGCCGCAGCTGCGAGGACTCTTGGCTGGTAGCGGCCTCGCTGATCCCAGTGACCCAGCGACTCAAGTTTCTGGTAGCGCTGCGCCCCGGCATCATTTCACCCACCGTGGCCGCTCGTCAGGCCGCTACGCTCGATCGCCTGTCCGGCGGGCGGGCGCTGTTCAACCTCGTGACCGGCGGCGACCCGGAAGAGCTGGCCGGGGACGGATTGTTCCTGAGCCATGAGGAGCGTTACGAGGCCTCGGAAGAATTCACTCATATCTGGCGCCGTGTGCTGGAAGGCGAGACGGTCGACTTTGACGGCAAGCACATCAAGGTCAAGGGCGCCAAGCTGCTTTATCCGCCGCTGCAACAGCCACGTCCGCCACTGTACTTTGGAGGCTCCTCCGAGCCTGCCCAGGAACTGGCTGCCCAGCAGGTCGAGCTGTACCTGACCTGGGGTGAACCGCTTGAGGCGGTGCGCGAGAAGATCGAGTCCGTACGTGAAAAGGCCGCTCGCCATGGCCGTACCGTTCGCTTTGGGATTCGCCTGCACGTCATTGTCCGCGAGACGAACGAAGAGGCCTGGAAGGCGGCCGACCGGCTCATCGCCAATCTGGATGATGCCACCATCGCCAAAGCCCAGGCTTCGTTTGCGCGGTTCGATTCGGTTGGTCAGCAGCGCATGGCTGCGCTGCACGGCGGACGACGCGACAAGCTGGAAATTGCCCCCAACCTCTGGGCCGGTGTAGGGCTTGTGCGCGGCGGGGCAGGGACTGCCCTGGTGGGTGACGGCCCTACGGTGGCCCAGCGGATGAAGGAGTATGCTGAACTGGGCATCGATACCTTCATCCTGTCCGGCTATCCGCACCTGGAAGAGTCCTACCGCGTGGCCGAACTCCTGTTCCCGCACCTGCCGCTTAGCCGACCCGAGCAGCCAGCGGGTGCCAATAACATCAGCCCCTTCGGTGAGATCGTGGCCAACGACATAGTGCCATTCTCAACCACGAAGTATGCCGCGCAGAGCTGAGGAGGCGGTATGAATCATACGATCAACACTTCCCTGCAACGCGTAGCGCCCTGGGTGCTGCCCGTGCTGCTCCTGACCGGGTGGCAGGTGGCTGTGGAAACCGGCCTCTTGTCCAGCCGTATCCTGCCGGCACCCAGTGCAGTGTTGGAGGCAGGCTGGAGCCTGGTGCGCAGTGGCGAGCTCTGGCAACACCTCGCCATCAGCAGCTGGCGCGCCAGTATCGGCTTTGCTATCGGAGGTGGTATCGGCCTGCTCCTGGGCTTTATCACAGGGCTTTCGACCTGGGGCGAGCGTTTGCTCGACAGCTCCGTGCAGATGGTCCGCAACGTCCCGCACCTGGCGCTGATCCCGCTGGTCATTCTGTGGTTCGGGATCGACGAGTCGGCCAAGATCTTCCTGGTCGCCCTGGGTACGTTTTTCCCAATCTACCTCAATACCTATCACGGCATTCGCAACGTCGATCCGGCCCTGGTGGAAATGGCGCGCAGCTACGGGCTCTCCGGCTATCGATTGTTCACGCAGGTCGTGCTGCCTGGGGCGCTGCCGTCGATCCTCGTGGGGGTGCGCTTTGCGCTTGGGTTGATGTGGCTGACCCTGATCGTGGCGGAGACTATCTCGGCCAGTTCCGGCATCGGGTATCTCGCTATGAATGCCCGTGAATTCCTGCAAACCGACATCGTGGTACTGGCAATCGTGCTGTATGCCGTCCTTGGCAAGCTGGCAGATCTTGCGGCCCGCGGCCTTGAGCGTGCATGGCTGCGCTGGCATCCGGCCTATCAGAAAACAGGAGGTGCAGCATGACGGCCTTGCACAGTCTCCCTTACAAGCGGGGAACAGCCCTGACCCTGGAAGGGGTCGGCAAGCGGTTCGGTGAGCGCGACGTCCTTCAGGGCATCGACCTGACGATTCCCTCTGGTCAGTTTGTGGCCGTGGTGGGGCGCAGCGGTTGCGGCAAGAGCACCTTGCTGCGGCTGGTGGCCGGGCTGGATAAGCCGACTGGCGGGCAGCTGCTGGCGGGAAAGGAGCCGCTTGCCCGGCATCAGGAGGCGACTCGCCTCATGTTTCAGGATGCCCGTCTGCTGCCCTGGAAACGCATCATCGATAACGTCGGCCTGGGCCTCAAAGGCCATTGGCGGCAGAAGGCGCTAGAGGCGCTGGATGCCGTGGGGCTGGCTGAGCGTGCCCATGAATGGCCGGCTGCGTTGTCGGGTGGACAGAAACAGCGTGTGGCCCTGGCGCGGGCTCTGATTCATGAGCCGCGCCTGTTGCTGCTGGATGAGCCCTTGGGTGCGCTGGACGCCCTGACCCGCATCGAGATGCAGCAGTTGATCGAGCGTCTCTGGCAGCAGCATGGGTTCACCGTCCTGCTGGTCACGCACGACGTGGGCGAAGCCGTAGCCATGGCGGATCGCGTCCTGCTGATCGAGGAGGGCCGGGTCGGCCTGGACCTCGGCATCAATCTGCCGCGTCCGCGCAACCGCGGCTCGGCCGGGCTTGCCGCTCTGGAGGCCGAAGTGCTGGCCCGCGTACTGGCCCAACCTTCACTCCCTGACCATCACGACATCGACTACCGTCCCACGCAACTGCGCTGGGCACTCTGATCACTTGAGGAGCACAACCATGACCATTAAAGCCATCAACGTTCGTAACCAGTTCAAAGGCACCATCAAGGAAATCATCGAAGGGTCGGTACTTTCCGAAATTGACGTACAAACCGCTGCCGGGATCGTTACCTCCGTTATCACCACGCGCTCGGTCAAGGAGCTGGAACTGGTGGTCGGCAGCGAGGTGATTGCCTTCGTGAAGTCCACGGAGGTCTCGATCGCCAAACTCTGATTGCCACGCGGTCACCCACGTCACGCTGCCTGTAGTTATTCCCCTATAAGGCACCTTTAGCCCGCCGCGAGGCGGGCTCTTTTTAAGACCGACGCCGATTGACCGTTTCAAGCGTGTGCTGGATAAGCGTATCGAACTGGATGGGCTTGCTTAAATGAGCGTCGAAGCCCGCCTGCATTGCCTTGTCGATGTCCGTCTTGCTGCCATACCCCGTCAAGGCAATCGCTGGCGTCTGCTGGTTGAGACTGTCCAGACGCAACGCGATCATCAGCTCGTGTCCATCCATGCCCGGCATGCCAATATCGGACAGGATCAGATTAAAGACCTGCTCTTTGGCAAGTGCCAGCCCCTGCTCACCGCTACAGGCCGGCGTAACCTCGGCCCCTTCGCTTTCCAGCAGCATCTGCATGGTTTCGACAATATCTTCGGAATCATCCACCAGCAGCAGCTTGAGCCCCTGCAGTTGTCCCGCCTCCGAGCAGGCGTCGATACACTCGCAAGTCGTCTCGTCGTAGCTGCATTTCGGTATCCAGACCGTGAAGCGTGAGCCTTGGCCTAAGCCGGCCGATTCGGCTTCAATCCGGCCGTTATGAGCCTCGACCAACTGCTTTACCAGGGCCAGGCCAATGCCCAGGCCATGCCGGGCGCGCGCCGTATTGTGCATTTCAGCCTGGCCAAACATGTCGAATACCTTGGGTAGAAACTCAGGCGCAATGCCTTGTCCGGTATCGATGACATCCAGCCGGACGCTGTCGCCGTCTTCGCTCAGGCGGAGCGTAACGGTGCCGCCAGCAGGCGTGAACTTCACTGCGTTGTTAAGCAGATTCCATACGATCTGTTCCATCCGGGTGCGGTCCGCCTCGATCAGCAAGGGCTGCTCGGACACATTGGGACCCTCCAGGCGGATAGACTCGGCAACTGCCGTAGGCCGCAGGACATTGGCAATTTCCTGCAGCAGGCTGACAACATCCACTATCGTGCGATCGAGCTTGAGCTTACCGGTTCGCACACGTGAAAAATCGAGCAGATCGTCGATGATCTGGGCCTGACTGCGTACCGAGCGCTGGATCGTTTCGGCGGCGCGCAGCGTGGCGGCGGAGGCACGAACCGAGGGCGCGCGAGCAATCAACTCAACGTTCAACTGAATCAAATTCAACGGATGCTTCAGTTCATGGGACATGACGGCAAAAAACTCGTCCTTGAGCTGGCTGCTGGTTTCCGATCGGACCAGTTGATCGTCCTTCTCGCAGGCACGCTGATACTCTTCTGTGGTGTCCTGGGCGATCTTGGCATAGCCGCGTAGCTCGGTATCTTGCATAGGGTAGGTGACACCACTGCAATACAAGCGGCTGCCATCCTTGCGCTGATGCCAGCGTTTATCAAGGGAGTGGCCTTTCTCCCGGGCAATTCTAAGTTCCTCAAGGTGTATGCCCTTGGCCCGCTCTTCAGGCGTGAAGATGGTCTCGATGCAGTGCCCGGCCACCTCCGCCTCGGAATACCCGAACATGATTTCGGCGCCATGGTTCCAGGTGGTGATGAGTCCGTTTTGATCCATGGTGATGATGGCGTAGTCACTGACGCTTTGTGCCACCAGCTTCATATGGTTTTCGCTGGCGCGTACCTGCTCTTCAGCTTCGCGTCGCCCGGTTATATCAATAAAGGTGAGTACCGCGCCTTCTATTCGGTCATCCGCCGTGCGGTAGGGCAGCATCCTGGCCAGATACCAATGCCCATTCGAGGCGCAGATTTCGCGCTCGATCAGGTGCAGGGATTCGAAGACCCGGGTCGCGTCCTCAGCCAGTTCGTCGTAATCCAGCCGATGCGTGATATCGAGCAGGGAGCGTCCGGCATCGTTGGCTATGATATTGAACAACTCGGTTGCTCGGGGCGTGAACCATTTGATACGCATGCGACGGTCCACGAATACCGTGGCGATATCCGTCGAGGTGATCAGGTTTTGGAGATCGTCATTGATCTTGCCGGTCTCTTCAATTTTACTCTTGAGTTCAGCGTTAACGGTAATCAACTCTTCGTTGATCGACTGCAACTCTTCCTTGCTGGTCTCCAGCTCCTCCGTGGCCGAGCGTAACTCTTCATTAATGGCCTGAAGCTCTTCGTTTGATGCCTTGAGCTCTTCCGTCGAGGTTTCGGAGTGCTCAATGGTGAGCTGTAGCTGCTCCTTGGTGCGGTGCAGCTCCGCTTCGAGCTGGGTAAGTACGCTGTCCTTGGCTTCGGTATGAGGTGTAGTGGACTCCTGGCTCATCACATCTTCGACCTCATCGAAGATCACCAGCATGAAATCGCTGTTGGCCTCATCATCGCGGAAGGGGCGCACGACCATGTTGATGTAATACGTCCGATCGTCACGGGTGATTCGCACCCGCCGTGCCTCAACGCTTTTGTTGGACTGTATCGCCTGGAAGAGCGCGGTCCGCAGCTCAAGGCGCAACTCAGGCAGCACCAGCGTTGGCAGGTTATGAGAAGGCTCGCCGCCCACATAACGCAGGAACCGCCCGGCACGGTCCGACATGTGCACAATGTTCGATTCGTGATCGACGATTACGCTGGGCGGCGCATATTGCTCCAGTACCCGGCGATGGACTTCGGCAAAGGAAACCTTCTTGCCCCGGCCCACTTGGTGCTGAGGCAATCGCACCGTTGGATAGCCTGGACTGAATTGCAGCACTGGACGGGATCGCAATATTCCGGTCGTGTTCTTGGCGCGGTAGATGCGGTTCTTCTTGTCGACCGGCACAAATAGACTGCTGCACATGTCAGCTGATTCGGAGCTGCCCAAAAAGAGGTAGCCACCCGGCTTCAACGCAAAGTGAAATGTTTGCAGGATTTCACTTTGCACTTCACGGTCCAGATAAATCAGGAGGTTGCGGCAGCAGATTAGATCCAGTCGGGAAAAGGGAGGATCACTCAGCAGGTTATGCGCCGCAAACAAAACCCGCTCGCGAAGCTCCTTCTTGATCCGGTAATGCATCTGCTCTTTTATGAAGTGCTGGCGCAGACGGGATGGAGGGACATCCGTGACAATGGCCTGTGGATAAAGGCCGGCACGTCCTACACCCAGTGCCTGATTATCGATATCGGTTGCAAACACCTGAATTTTGGCAGGTGAGCCTCTCAGTTCTGCCTGTTCGGTGAGCAGCATGGCCAGGGAGTAGGCTTCCTCGCCTGTCGAGCAGGCTGCAGACCATACCCGCATTTCACTGTCTTCGCTCTCTGCCGCAGCGAACTGCTCGAACAGATCGGGAATAATGTCTCGCTCAAGCGTTTCGAAGGCTTCGCGGTCCCGAAAGAAGTTGGTCACGCCTATCAGCATGTCTTTGAGCAAGGCGGGCGTTTCCTCGACATGGTCATGCAGAAAGGTTGCATAACTGTTCATGTCAGGGATGGAGTTGACCTGCATGCGCCGTTCGATGCGCCGTAATATGGTAGCGGTCTTGTACTGCTTGAAATTATGGCCGGTGCGCGTTAGCAGCAGCGTCAGGATATCCCGAAGGGCCAGCTGATTCGTTCGATTTCTGATCTGAGGATCGATCTGCGGCTCGTTCTCTTCACGGGGGTCGTTGATCGGTATCTGGATATTTACCAGATTGGCAGCGACTTCCAGCAGCTTTTGTGGCATCTCAACCACAGGCAGGACGATATCCACCACACCGGTAGAAATGGCGCTGTTGGGCATCGAGTCATATTCAGCATCCTGCGGGGACTGGGCAAGGGTAATACCGCCTTGCTCCTTTACCCGTGCAAGCCCCACCGAGCCATCGGCTCCGGCACCCGATAGCACGATGCCAATGGCCCTGCTCCGATGAACATCGGCCAGTGTCCGAAAGAACAAATCGATTGCTACGTGATCCCCGCGGGTACGCTGTGGTTCTCCCAGACGCAGGTAACTGTCGTTCATGCTCAGGTCTTTGCCCGGCGGTATCACATAGACGTGATTCTTCTCGACTGGGACAGGGCTTGTGACCTGAATAACCGGCATCTTGGTTACGTTCTGCAGGATGCGGTCAGCCGCGCTTGTGTGCTTTGGCGACAGATGCATAATGACCACAAACGCCATGTTGCTATCGCTGCGCATGTGTTCAAAGAACTTCAGAAGGGCTTGCAGACCGCCTGCTGAGGCGCCGATACCTACCACCGGAAAATCAATATCGCTGCGAGTCAGGTTCTTCTGATTGTCAGGAACCGATGGTTGGGTAGTGGTGTTCATATAACCCCGTACGATCCAGCGGGTCGCCTATGGGTGAGGCGAAATGTAAGTAGCAAGCCTTGCGCAGGAGTACTGTCAGGCAAACCTGTTAAAGCTTTTATAGTGTCCAAGACAGCGCTCAAAATTAGAAACAGTGCTATGAGCAAAGACCTTCAAGCATAGTGTCTGATTCAGGTCTTTTTCAGTAGCAGATGAGTGGCTTGCTCCGGCCTGATACCTGTGTTCGCTCAATACTACTGAATTGAAGGTATCACACCACATACAGGGCGATGGTAATAAAGTGCAGCAGGCTGCCCCCCATAACGAATAAGTGCCAGATGCCATGCCAGTGGCGAAAACGGTGATCGAACGCAAAGAAAATGATCCCTAGTGTATAAAGGCAACCCCCTGTGACCAGCCAGGTAAAGCCTGCCGCGCCCAGCGACGCCAGCAATGGATTGACCGCGACCAGAACGATCCAGCCCATCACGGCATAAATCACGACAGACAGAACGCGGGCCTCGGAACGGGGTTTGATCTCCTGCAGCATACCGATGACCGCCAACCCCCAGACAATGGCGAACAGTGTCCAGCCCCAGGGACCTTTCAGTGTCACCAGGCAGAACGGCGTGTAGCTGCCAGCAATCAACAGGTAGATGGAGAGGTGATCCACCTTGCGCATGACCGTTTTCGCACGGCCCTGCACACTGTGGTAAATCGTCGAGGCGCTATAGAGCAGCACCAGCGTGACGCCATAGATAATGATGCTGATGACCTTAGCTGGTGAGCCGTCAAGGGTGGCCCGTACCAGTAGCCATACCGCACCCATGAACGCCAGGGCTGCGCCGATCAGGTGCGTCCAGGCGTTGAATCGCTCTCCGTAGTACATAGTTCTCCCAGGCTGAATGCCTTCGGTTCATATCAGTACCGCGCCTGCGCCTGCATCAGCGATAAGAACCCGTCTGGCATGGACTTTCTACACGTGCTCAATCAGGCCTGCCGCTGTGCTGAGCAGTTTGTCGCTTTGATCGCATGGCAGAGCAAGGATTCCCACCCGTCGCCGCACAGCTAAATAGCCGCACACCCCAGGCCGAATGCGCCTATGGTGAAGTAACTACGTTGCTATCATGCTGCCATGACCCCTTGAGGGTGTTTTATCTACACCCCAGCCTCTCTTTGGATCACTGCCGCCTCGGCTCGCACGGGATATTTCCCTGCGGCCTACCTTATCCAGGAGCCTTTCATGTCTGATCGTCAAACCGGTACCGTCAAATGGTTCGACCGTGTCAAAGGGTATGGCTTCATTGTTCAGGCCCAGGGGCCTGAATTGTTTGTGCACCACAAGTCGGTCAACGGTGGTCATGCGGTCAAGCAGCTGATCGCGGGCCAGCCGGTTTCCTACATTGCCGCTGAAGGCAAATTAGGGAAGGGCATGCAGGCTGAACATGTCGAGGCACTCTAGGTGCCTCGCACTGGCTTCTGGAGCCATAAACGCAGCGCTGGCTGCCAATATCTACCATTCTGCTCGGCGAGGTGTTTCACATGAAGGCGTATCTCAAGACCCTGTCATCCTCCTTTGAGGTTAACCGGCCCGTCATTTCAGCCGTTCGACCTGACGGCAGTCTGACGCTAACGTTTTCAACGCAAAACAAGGATGTGGTGGCCATACGTGTGATTTCCGCAGCCGATCTGGATGATCAGGAGCGGTTACATACGGTTATTGATGGTATCAAGACGCAGCTCGCGGTTATGGCTGGGAAAATGAACCGAAAAGCCGCCACCCGCAGCAACATGGTGTACCTCAGCCGATTCCGCAGTGAGTGGGCATTGGCACCCTTGGCACCGGGTTTTACAAAGCCGTTTATATCACCGGATGGGCCCGTGCCTACCTGATCATTGTCCAGGTGCAGGCATGCTCACGGGGTATGCCTTGGGCGAATCGGTTGGCAGGCTATTTTCCAAGGCAATAAAAAAGCCCCGCAGTGCGGGGCTTTTTTTGGATCAGGTGTCTTAAGCGACTTGAACCTGATCAGCTTGCATGCCTTTCTGACCTTTGACGGCCACGAAGGACACTGCTTGACCTTCGCTCAGGCTCTTGAAGCCTGAACTTTCGATCGAGCGATAATGGACGAACAGGTCCGGACCACTCTCAGGAGTGATAAAACCAAAACCTTTTTCATCGTTGAACCATTTGACGGTGCCATTTTGACGACCAGACATGATGTATCTCCAGGGTAAAATAAGGCTGCGGCGCTGAAACATTCAGGCCGAGACTGAGGTGCGAAAGTAAAACGAGCCGAGGAGATGAAACGAAAAACAGAACATCAAGCCAGGTATCGAAGTAGCAGTTGCAAAGCAGTGAGATCACAATACGCTTTTTTCAGCTCTTGTATACCTTTATTTTTATTTTCTCGATTATTTTTCTCTGCTAAAAACGATTTAAATAACACTTGCTCAATAAAATCAGGGTGTTAGACCAAATAAATGGCTGTCCTATAATATTTGGGAAGCATAAGTAATGGAGTAGTAATAGTCATATCTGTTTTTATTTATTCCGTCCGTCTAGGTTCAGTATAAAAGCAACACATGGACGTGAAAGAGAGTACAGTGGTCTTACTGTATAGCTAATTGTCACCGCGATGCTGACTTGATGGCCTGTCTGAAATCATCTCCTCGGTTCCTCTGCCCGTTAGGTGCAGTCTCGGCGCATTTCAAAGGCTGCCGTGATTCATACCCAGGAGAAAAATCATGTCCATTAGACATCAAGGCACTATTAAGTGGTTTAGTGAAGATAAAGGATTTGGCTTTATTATTCCGCAAGAAGGACCAGACCTTTTCATTCATACGAACTCTTTTGAAAACCGAAGCTTCAGAGGTCCGAATGAAGGCCAGCTTGTGAGTTATCAGTTGATCGTAGGGCCTAAGGGCTTCGAAGCGGGACAGGTCAGAGAGCGTTGACATAAGGCCCCGCCAAGCCGGGGTTTTTCACGTTTATTAGCGTAAGGAAAATTCATGTCGACTGACGTATCAGCCCCTGTTCTCACCTATATGAAGTCGCAGTTTCTGCCCTTGGGTTTCCAAGTGCTGGAAGAGAGCGAAAAAGGCTTCGCCGTGCGCATCTTCAATCAGCAAAGCGGTATTACCATTCTAGAAGCCAGACGAAATAGTTCACCTTATCAAATGAGCCAGGCTGAGGCGCAAGTGTGGGTGACGGGCATCAAGCGTGAAATAGATAATCAGTTTGATATTCGAAGAAAGAATAGTCTGGCCAAAGTTTAACGAGGCGCAACGGTTATTCATTAACTATACAGGTACTTCATGACTGCCTGGACAATCAAGACCAGTGACGGAAGAACGCTACATAGCTGTTCATTACGAGGAAAGTTGGTCACGGTGGTATGGCAGGAAAGAAACATACCGGCTATGTGTACTGAATCCCAGCGGCCATCTATTGAATTTCGCCATGAACATCAGGCTCATGCGTTTCTCGCTTCGCTGAAATTGTTGCGGATGGAAGAGTTCAGCGATGCCGCTATTGTGCAAACCATAGGAAGATGAATTTACCGATATTGTTTTTTAAGCTCTGGTTATCGGTGTGTCTGTTCTGCCAATTTAATTCATAAGCCCTCCGGCAATTCCCAATTGCCCTCATCAGGTTATTACCTTTACACGCTTAAGGCAGATGTCTGTGTGTAGCTCTATTTTAGAGAGGCTATACCAGACCCTCATGCGCTTGAGCTCTTCTCTGGAGGCCGAAATACTCCAAAGAGCAGGCCGCTCAGGCAGATACGTCTGAAGCGAGCGATCAGGTCATGTCAGGGAGGGTGATGATCAAAGAGGGGTATTAGAGGTTGGTAAAAGCGTGGATTTATTCAAACGGTAGGAAGTGTCTTCAGCAGCGCCTGAAAACAGAGCTTGAGCGGAAGCTGGGCCTCCGCTCAACCACTCAGCTACTAGCTGCGGCCGCCGCCATGGCTGTTCTGGCCACCTTTTTTGCCTGCTTCAGAGGCCTTCTCCCGATCGTTGGCAAAGTTACCGCCGCTGTTCTGACCCCCTTTCTTGCCTGCTTCGGAGGCTTTTTCGCGGTCGTTGGCAAAATTTCCTGGGTTGTCGTTTTTAGCAGTCATTTGAATTCTCCAGGGGGAACCCTGATTCGGCTATTGATGATCAACAGCCTTCCTAGGTAAGGAGAGGGATATCCGCCGGGAGTTCAGATATTACGGGCTGATGGTAATAAAGAAGACCAATGGCATAGGAGGCGTAATCATCCAGGACACGCATAGCAGCCTGTCGAGGAATAAGCCATATTCCATTAAAGAATAAATCAATTATTACTTATTCTTTGTGCGTATTTTAGGTGTGCGTACACTGCTGGCATGACTCCTGTAGAGGCATCGCCATGGGCACCACCCCGATACACTATCTGATCGTTCCCGGCTGGCAGGGCTCGCCTGCCAATCATTGGCAAAGCCACTGGCAGCGTGTTCTGCCTGATTGCTCTCGGGTAGAGCAAAAGGATTGGTTCACGCCGCAACGTCAGGAATGGGTGGATGAGCTGGAGCGCAGTCTGAAGGCCTGCCACGCTCCGGTTATCCTGATCGCCCACAGCCTGGGCTGTGCAACCGTGGCCCATTGGGCCGAGCAGGCCGACCCTGAAACAAGACAGCATGTAGTCGGTGCGTTGCTGGTTGCACCTGCAGACGTCGAGCGACCGGCCTGTCCCGCGCCGCTAAAGAATTTTGCGCCATTGCCTCGGCAGGCTCTGCCGTTTCCGGCGCTGCTTGTCGGCTCCGGTAACGACCCGGCTGCCACACCGGAGCGCGCGCGTTATCTGGCGAATACCTGGGGTGCCGCCTCAACGATCCTGGCCGATGTCGGTCACATCAATGTGAAGTCCGGTCATGAACGCTGGGAGGACGGTTTCACATTCCTGTACCAGCTGCAGCATCAAATCGAGCGAACGTCACGATACCGGGCTTAACTTATCCGGACCATCTGCGCAGGCAGGTGGCCCCTTGAACCGATACTGGAGGATCACCATGAGCCTTAGATTGGGCGATATAGCACCCGATTTCGAACAGGATTCCAGCGAAGGCCGTATTCGTTTTCACGAGTGGCTGGGCGATAGCTGGGGCGTGCTGTTCTCGCACCCGGCCGATTTCACGCCCGTCTGTACGACAGAGCTTGGGTTCACGGCCAAGCTAAAGGACGAATTCGCAGCCCGAAACGTCAAGGTCATTGCCCTGTCGGTCGATCCGGCTGATTCTCACCGCCGCTGGATCGATGACATCAACGACACTCAGAAGACCACCGTCAACTTTCCCATTATTGCCGATGAAGATCGGAAAGTGTCGGGCCTGTACGACATGATCCATCCGAACGCGAACGACTCGCTGACGGTTCGCTCGTTGTTTGTCATCGACCCGAACAAAAAGGTCCGGCTGATCATCACGTACCCCGCCAGCACGGGACGTAACTTCAATGAGATCCTGCGGGTGATCGATTCGCTGCAGCTGACCGATAACCATAAGGTGGCTACGCCAGCCAACTGGGAGCAGGGTGGCGATGTGGTGATCGTGCCTTCGCTCAAGGATGAAGACGAGATCAAGCAGCGCTTCCCGAAAGGCTATCAGGCGCTGCGCCCCTACCTGCGCATGACGCCTCAGCCAGACAAGTAACATTCTCCTCAGGGAGCGGCAGCTACCGCTCCCGTCTCTACAGGCGTGGTGCCCCAGGCGTTGCCGTCTGAGAACTCCTGCTCATTTGTCATCTCTGATAAGTACCCTGGGCCTCTCTCCGAAGCATTCATCTGGATATTTCAGGCGCTGAGCCATAGTCTTGTCGACCTGTTCAGACCGCCACGGTGTGGTCGATCAATGATCTTTTACTCTCTGGCAGGGCCAATCGAATTGAAGCAACTAACGCGCCTGGAAAGTGGAATCGAGGGGCTGGATACCTTATTACGGGGCGGCTTTGTGGCCGGCGCGTCATATGTCATTCAGGGCCGTCCGGGTTCTGGCAAGACAATTCTGGCCAATCAGATTGCCTTCAACCATGTGCGCAAGGGTGAGCGTGTCCTGTTCGCCACGTTGTTGTCCGAATCCCATGAGCGGATGTTCCAGTTTCTTTCCACGCTCAGCTTTTTCGATCACAGCCAGATCGGCGGTGATATCCAATACCTTAGTGCGTTCGACACCATGGAGCAGGAAGGGCTGGAGCCGGTCGTCAAGCTGCTGCGCCGGGAGATCTCCCGGCAAAAGGCGACGCTGCTGGTGGTCGATGGACTGCTCAATGCCCGCTCCAGAGCCGAAACGCCTTTGGACACGAAGCGATTTATTGCCGAATTGCAGGCCCATGCCGCCTTTGCCAATTGTACGGTTCTGTTCCTGACCAGCTCACGTCTCGATGACGGCAGCCCCGAGTTGACCATGGTCGACGGTGTGCTGGACGTGGGCGAGGAGATTCGTGGCGTGCGCTCCATTCGTCGCATGAGCCTGCGCAAGACGCGTGGTAGCCCTGCGATTGCCGGGCTGCATGAGTATCAGATCACTGAAGATGGGTTTGTGGTCTATCCAAGGCTCGAGGCTGTCTACAACACGCCTTATCGTCCGGAACAGATTGATGAGCGCCGAGTCGGCACAGGGCTGACCAGTTTTGACCAGATGCTTGCAGGAGGCCTTAGTCAATCCTCCATCTCCTTGCTGATGGGGCCGTCAGGCAGCGGCAAAACCTCCATGGGCCTGAGCTTTATTGCCCAGTCCTCTCTGGAGGAACCTGGCGTGATCTTCGGGTTTTACGAGACGCCAGACCGGCTCCGCATCAAGGCACGCAGTATAGGGCTGGATCTGGGCGGCCTGATCGATAGCGGCGCTGTACATATTCATTGGCAGCCAACGGTTGAGTTGCAGCTGGATAAAGTAGGCCATCAGATTATTGATGAGGTCCGCCGATTGAAGGCCAGGCGGTTATTGATTGACAGCCTCGGCGCCATTGCTCGCATGGCCAGCAAGGAGGATCGACTCATGGAATTCTTTACCGCGCTCACCAACCAGCTCAGGTCTATGGGTGTCACAGTGTATGGCACGTGGGAGATGAAAGACCTCTTCGGGTCGGATATTCACGCGCCTGCGCCTGAACTGTCAGGCATTACAGACAATCTGTTCATGATGCGCTATGCGGAATTGAATGCCGAACTCAAGCGGGTCATTTCCATATTGAAGGTGCGGGACAGCCACTTCGACCCGTCACTTCGTGAAATTGTTATCAGTGATAGTGGTATTGATTTAGCTAAGGCTTTCAGAAATGCGGAGATGGTTCTTTCAGGCTCAGCAACGTCGAACAGTCAGGGCTGACGTCGTCATTACAGGGAAGGTAAATACATGACGACGATTCTGGTGGTCGATGATGAGTTTTTAATCGCAGAAATTCTCTCGTTCGCGCTTGAGGATGCCGGGTTCCAGGTCAAAACGGCCAGCAATGGCCAAAAGGCGCTGGATGCCTTGCTGCGCGAGCAGCCTGCGCTGGTCATCACGGATTTCATGATGCCCTTGATGAATGGCATGGAGTTGGCCCAGGCCATTCACGACCATCCCGATCTCAAGGCGATACCCATCATCCTGACCACCGGTGCGCAGGCGCATATCGCTCAGCAGAACCAGCATCTGTTCAATGCCATCTTCGAAAAGCCTTTCGACGTCTTCAAAGTCATCGACACGGTCAAAGCACTTACCGACACGGTATAAGCCCCGCGCGCTAGCTCATGCCTGTTCTTTCGCATGTTTACGCTCATAGCGATCCAGCAAGGGCTGGGTAGTGACTCCGTGCAGCAGGATGCTGATAGTTACGACGGTCAAAGTGATGTCGATACTGTCCTTGAGTGAGCCTTCCGTAAGGCCGTGGTTCAGGGCATAACTCAGGTAGTACAGGCTGCCGATCCCTCGTATGCCGAACCAGCCGATCAGTGTGCGCTGGGCAGGGGTCGCCCAACGTCGACCCATCAGCAAGTACACACTTAAAGGGCGGATCGCGCAGAACAATATCAGCGCCAGCCCTGCCGCGCGCCAATCCCAGTGGGGGTAGAGCAATACGCCCAGCAGCGTGACCAGCAACACTTCCAGGGAGCGTTCCAGCAGGTTGCCAAAGGCCAGCATGTCACCCATCAGCACACCGGCTGCCACGGTGGGGCTGCTCAGTTTGTCCTGGTCGAGCTGATTGGCCTGTACGACCGATCCGGTCATGTGACCCAGTACCGGCTGGGTCTGCTCCTCGGCTGGAATCTTGGCGTGGCCGGAGGATGAGACCTCCACTCGACGCAACCCCACGCCCGCTGCAAACACGGCAAGAAAGCCCCAGGCGCCGACCAGATCGGCCAGTACATAGGCCAGACCTATCAGGGCCAGTGCAAGAAAGTCATTGGGAGAGATGACGCTATCGCGGTGCTTGATCCGCAGGTAAATGGAGAATCGCCCCATCAACCGCCCCAGGGTGTAGCCGATTAGAAGGCCTGCAGGCACGGCCCAGAGCAGGCGATGCAGAACCCATTCACCCAGCCAGTCAGCCTGTACGCTATCGTGGTGCATGACCAGCAGGGCCAGGGCAACAAACGGAAAGGCCGTGCCGTCATTGAGGCCCGCCTCACCGGACAGCGAGTAGCGCACCCGGTCGAAGTCCCGGGCATGAACGACCTGGACGAGCCCGGCCAGGACAGGGTCGGTAGGGGCCAGTGCCGCGCCGATGAGAAGGGAGGTGCCCCAGTTGAGACCAAACAGGTAGTGACAGACCAGGGTACTGCCGGTAATACAGCACAGCATGATCGGTCCGGCCAGCATGTAGGCACCGCGCCAGGCCGGGTCTGTCAGGGGTAATCGCAATTTGAGTCCGGTCACGAACAGGGAGATCAGAACGGCAACTTCCGTCAGATGCTCCATCCAGGGGGCCACGTCCTGAAAGCTTTCCTGCCAGAGGCCCAGCCCCAGCGGGCCAATAGCAATGCCAAATGCCAGGCAAACGACGGATGTAGTGACAGGAAGCCAGCGAAGGTAGGCCGATGCCAGGGCCAGAACCAGCAGTAACGTACTGAGTACGCCTGCCCATTGAATGAAAGTCATGCGCTCATGGATACCTGATACTGAAACGTTATGGTTCGAGACATGACAGGGCGTACTGGTTCAGGTTATCGGATCAAAACGCTATCAATGACATACTGTGGCCTGACGAAACCATGAGCAGAAACGGCTGCTTATCTGTCAGACTGTGAAATAGTCCCGCTTTAGCCTGACCATTGCCATGTTGCCAGCAGCCGATCCTTCTTACGAAACCGAACGCTTGCGCGTCCTGAATGCGCTTGAGCTGATGGATTCGCCTGCCGAGCCTTTTTTCGACCGGATTACCCGGCTGGCGGTACGTACACTGGGTATGCCCATCGCCTATATCTCGCTGGTGGATGACAAGCGGCAATGGTTCAAGTCCCAGATTGGCCTGGATATCGTGGAAACCAGTCGGGAGTCCTCTTTCTGCGCTCATACGGTATTGGCGCAGCAGGCTATCTTTATCGAAGACACAACGCTGGATGAGCGGTTTAAAAACCATCATCTCGTCAAGGGTGGCAAGCATATTCGCTTTTATGCCGGGATCCCCATCACGAGTATCGAAGGACTGGCGCTCGGTGCACTGTGTGTCATGGACACAACACCGCGCAGGCTGGAGGCAGAAGAGCTTGAGGTGCTCAACGACCTGGCCGCCCTGGTCTGTCATGAGGTTCAGCTGCGCGAAACAACCCTGCTGGCCCGCCGTCACGTCAAACGGTCGAAAGCGGTGTTCGAGACACGTGAGGCGCGCTTTCGCGCCATTTTCGAACGGGCTGCCGTAGGCATCTCTCTGGTAGGCAGGAATGATCAGTGGATCGATATCAACGATGCGCTCTGCCGCATCCTTGGTTACAGCCGCGAGGAGCTGCAAACGCTGACGTTCTGGGAGCTTATTCATCCGGACGACCTGGAGGAGTTCAGGCAGTTGGCCGAGTGGCTCAGTACCGGCAGGATCGATGCCATCGACCTTGAGCGGCGGGCGCTCAATAAGCAGGGCGAGCCGGTATGGGTCCGGCTGAGTGTAAGCCGTCTGGAGGATCACGACGGCAATGCCAGCAGCATCGTCGCGATCATTATCGATGTTCATGCGCGCAAGGAAGCCGAAGAGGCCCTGGCGGCTCTAAAGGAGGATCTGGAGCAGCGTGTAGTGCTTCGAACCCATGAGCTTCAACGTGCCAATGAGCAGCTATCCCAGGCAATGGCGCACCAGCTACAGTCTGAGCAGGCGCTTCGTCGGCGTGAGGCAGAACTCAGCAGCGTGATCGAGCATGCCAATGATGCCTATGTCCGTATTGACGAGGCGGGGATTGTCACAGCCTGGAATCGTCAGGCAGTCGAAACCTTTGGCTGGACGGTGGAAGAAGCTCTGGGCCAGCCGTTGAGTGACATGATTATTCCGCCTGCCCTGCGCGAAGCGCATCGGGTGGGAATGGCCCGTTATTTGTCGACCGGTGAGGCTAAGGTGCTCAACCAGCGCCTGGAACTGCCTGCCATACGGCGTGATGGGTCTGATATTCCGGTCGAGGTGCGTATCCGAGCTCTGAATGTAGAGGGGCAGTCCTTTTTCAGCGCTTTCCTGCACGATATTTCCGAGCGCAAGGCGGCTGAAGCAAGACGTGAATACGAAGCGCGCCATGATGCACTGACGGGACTATTGAATCGTCGTGCCCTGATGGACGTCTTGCCCAAGGCCATTACGCGAGCTGAGCGGAACAAGGTGGATCTGGCGCTACTCTTTCTCGATCTGGATGGTTTCAAGGCCGTCAACGATGCCCGGGGACATGATGCCGGCGATGCGCTGCTGCGTGAAATCGCAAAGCGCTTGCAAGAGGGCGTCCGCAAGTCCGATGAAGTCATCCGCTTGGGCGGCGATGAGTTCACGGTCATGCTGGAAGGGCTTGTGGATGGCGCAAGTGATGCGTGTCGTCTGGCCAGCCTTCTGCTTGAAAAGATTCAGGCGCCGATCTGGCTGGGAGACTACGAGGCCAGAGTAAGTGCCAGTATTGGCATCACGCTCTACACGCCGGGCTCTGCCCTCTCGGCGGACGACCTTATCAAGACTGCCGACACGGCCATGTATGAGGCAAAACGGGCCGGCAAGGCCCGGTTTCATCTCATGTAAGCCTAGTGAGCGACTGTTCTGCGCTCGGTTTCTTCATCCAGCTGCTCACGGATGGCAGCCAGCAACGGGTGTGCGGAGGTGTATTGGCGGCCGTAGTTCAGGTTGAAGCCATAGTCGAAGTCTGGCGGATTCAAGCCTTGGTTGTGCTGGAGAATGGTCTCGAGCTTATCCAGGCCCTTGGCAAGCTTGGCCTCTGGAGAGGAGCCGTTCTCGTACTCGTCCCACAACGCCAGAAAACGTTCCTGACGCTCCGCAGGGAGCGAGGCCAGCAGGGTTTGCAAGTCCTGGCGTTCCTGCCCGGACTTGCTCAGGCCCGGTCGCTGTAGCACGGCCGGAATATCACCGCTGATGGCTTCGCCCAGGTCATGGATAAGGCAGATTTTCAGCAGCTTGGCAAAGTCGATGCCTTGGAGTTCGTCTTCGTACACCATGGCCATGAGGCATAGCCGCCAGGTGTGTTCCGCGGTGCTCTCCTGCTTTCCCGAGCGGGTATAGGCGGTGCGAAGGGTATCCTTCAGCATCTCGGCATCCTTGAGAAAGCGGAGTGTTCCCATTAATTCGCTTAGTGTCATGCAGGCCACTCCTGTCAGGGTGAATCAATACAACGAATCGAGTGCGCAGGGCCTGAATGTGCAGGCACGGCGCGGGACGCTCGATAGATGATGGCTTGGACAGCACAAAGGTGAAAAGGTGAGAGAAGATTGGGTCTTCCCGCATTAACGCCTGACGCAAGAGACAGCAGGGCATTGCCACCGGGGCGATACCCTGCAAAACCCGCCTTATAAATACAGCTTCAGGTGCGCCAGGACCTGACTTTTCGATATATAGCCCAAAAGCCTGGGGCAGGCCTGGCTTTCTACCACCGGCAGGCGTTCGCCGGGATGGTTCAGGAAGGCTTCCAGGGCAACCGTGAGGTTATCGTAAGGGTGCAGCAGGGGAAGCGTATGACCCGGCAGGTCCCTGGCGAGCAGGTTGGCATCAAGTGTTCCAGCCGCCTGGGCTCTGTTGAGGTCTCGCAGCGCGACGATCTTGACCAGCAGGCCATTTTCGTCGATTACGTACACAAACTTGACGATCTGTTCGCGGAACGTTTGCAGCACTTCTTCCAGCGTGGCTGATGCTGGTACGGTTTGAGCGCCCTCGTTAAGAATGGCTTTAACCTTGAGGTTGCGCGTCTGGTTACGGGCTTTCCAGAGTTCGTTGTTTTTGGCGGTCACGGCGTACATGGAGCGGGGCGAGAATGCGCCGCTGATGTAGTAGCCAGCCACCACGCACAGCAGCAACGGCAGCACGATGTCATAGCTCAACGTCATCTCGAACACCATGAGGATTGCCATGAGCGGCGCCCGGCTGGTGGCAGCGAGAAACGCGCCCATGCCGACCACGACATAGGTAAAGGTTGGCGCATGCAGGGTAGGGGCGAGATGCTCGACCAGGCTGGCAAACAGCACACCGATGGCGGCGCCGACAAACAAGGTCGGCGTGAAAATGCCGCCTACCGTTCCCGTACCGGCTGAGGCGGTTGTCGCCAGGACCTTGAAGACCAGCAGAGCCGCCACGGCTGTCCAGGGCCATGGGTGGTTGATGAAGTCATTGATGACGCTATAGCCGTTACCCCAGGTCTGTGGATAGAAGACTGAAATCAGGCCGACCACGAGGCCGCCGCACCCCAGCTTGACGGGCAGCGGCAGGTGAATCTGGTCGATTCGCTTGCGCGAGTGTTCTAGCAGCCAGAGAAAGAGCGGGGCCAGCGCGCCGAGCAGAATCCCCAGCAGGATGAACATCAGGTCTTGCGACAGGCTCAGGGGCTCGAACAGCGGTACGCTGTAGATCGAGTGATACCCCGGCAGCGAGCGCATGGTGAGGTTGGCTACCACGGACGCCATGATCAGCGGAGGCATGCGCTCCGCCACGATGGAGCCTAATACGATCTCTGCCACGAAGAAGGCACCGGCAATCGGGGCGTTGTATACAGAGGTGATCCCGGCTGCGGCCCCGCAGGCCACCAGGGTCCGCATCTGCTCCGGTGAGATCGTGCGAAAGCGACCCACCAAAGAGGCGCAGAGGGCGGCCAGCTGCACCATGGGGCCTTCTTGTCCGATAGAGGAGCCGGTGGCAATCGAGCACAGTGAAGATGAACTGCGTGCCAGCGTCTGCCGAACCGGGATACGGCCATCGCCCAAGGTGATGGCTTCCATATAGTCCGAATGCGCCGTGGCCTTGGTATAGCGTCGACTGAGCAGGAGCAGGAAGCCCGCCACGATCCCGCCCAGAGTAGGCACGATCAGGCGCATGTACCATTCGCTGGACTGGGCCAGCTCGACCACGTCGGCCGTTTTGCCGAAGGCCGCGAGATGGATGAGGTCAATCGCATGGCGGAAGCCCAGCGTGACCAGCGCCCCGACGATCCCGATCGGGATGGCCCAGAGCAGGGTACTCAGGTTTTCAGCATCGCCGAGTCGTTCGCTCAGGTGCTGCCAGGTTTGACGAAAGGACGATACCAGCCGGGTGATAACCCTCATAAACAATCCGAAGCCACAAGAAATGCTGTTCGGATCATGGACCATGCCTTGCGCAAGGGCTATCCCCTAGTTATGGCAAAAGCGTCCTGATTGATGCTGGCTGCGACAAAAAAGGCCCCTTGCGGGGCCTTTTGGGGAGGGGTTACTCGTGGGTAATGCGAGAGTGGTCGCGTGTGTCTTTCATGAACAGGTAGACCAGAAGCGAGCAGGCGATACAGCCGGTAACATACCAGTAGTAGCCGGTCTCCATGCCGATGCTCTTGAACCACAGGGCTACGTATTCCGCGGTGCCGCCAAAGATCGAAACGGTCAGTGCATAGGGCAGACCCACACCCAGGGCACGGATTTCAGTGGGGAACAGTTCGGCTTTCACCACCGCATTGATCGAGGTGTAGCCGCTGACGATGACCAGTGCCGCCATGATCAGGAAGAACGCGCCCCACATGGATTGGATGGTGTGCAGCGCAGACAGGATCGGAACGGTGAATATCGTGCCCAGTACCCCGAAGGCGATCAGGATGGGGCGACGGCCGATCTTATCGGACAGCGCGCCTACTACGGGTTGCAGCAGCATGAAGAGAAACAGCGTGGCCGCCGAAATCATGGTCGAGTCGGACTTGCTCATGCCTACGGTGTTTACCAGATACTTCTGCATGTAGGTGGTGTAGGTGTAGAACGCCAGGGTGCCGCCCATGGTCAGGCCTACCACGGTCAGCAGCTCCTTGGGGTGGCGCATCAGCGTACGCATCAGGCTTTCTTGGACGACGCTTTCATCCTTTTTCTTGAAGGAGGCGGTTTCTTCCATTCCACGGCGCAGGTATAGCGCGGTGACAGCGCAGGCCGCACCGATCAGGAACGGAATGCGCCAGCCCCAGCTTTCCAGCTGCTCGTTGGTCAACGTCAGCTGCAGGATGATCAATACTGCCAGGGCGATGAGCTGGCCTGAGATCAGTGTGACGTACTGGAAGCTGGAGAAAAAGCCACGGCGTTCCTTGGTCGCCATCTCACTGAGGTACGTGGCGGAGGTGCCGTATTCGCCCCCCACGGAAAGCCCTTGTAAGAGGCGGGCCAGCACCAGCAGGACGGGAGCGGCTACCCCGATGGTGGCATAGCTGGGCGTGAGTGCGATGATCAGCGAGCCGCCGCACATCATGACGACCGACAGCATCAACGCAGCCTTACGCCCTTTTTTATCGGCATAAACGCCCATCAGCCAGCCGCCGATGGGACGCATCAGAAAACCTACGGCAAAGATGGCGGCCGTGTTCAGCAGTTGAGCGGTGAGGTCGCCTTGCGGAAAGAAGGCCTTGGCGAAATAAAGCGAGAAGGCGGCATAGACGTACCAGTCGTACCATTCGACCAGGTTACCAACGGAGCCACTAAAGATGGATTTGATGCGCTGTGACGTGGTCTTGGGCGTTACGCCCGTGGCCAGGGTGGCGGTGCTTTCCATTCGGAATCCTCTCTTATCATTGTTGTATGCCGCTGCGTGAACGCACGGCTTGTCATCCTGACTGCACGAGACGTGCCATCAGGGTGCTGGCCGTATCCAGCGGGTTGTAGAGGAGGATGTAAGCGGAATCTTGCCGAAGGCCCTTAAACCATAAGCGGATTTCCGCCTATGGTCGCCGCTGGTTGCGTCTGGGTCAGCCGTCGGCTTCCAGAAAGACTTCCCGCATCAGCCCATGGCGCTGCATTTTTTCATTGAGGGTACGACGTGGAAGCTTGAGTTCCTCCAGTACCGCCTTTATGTCGCCTTTGTGCCGGGCCAGCGCATTACGCAGGCATTGCGCCTCGAAGGCTTCCATTTGCTCATAGAGGGAAAGGTCCGCCGTTGATTGCGGAGCGCCGCTATCCAGGCCCAGCACATGCCGCTCGGCTGCGTTGGCCAGCTCCCGGACATTGCCCGGCCAGTCATGGGCCAGAAGGCGGGCCAACTGGTTACCACTGGGCGTGCCGGGCTCGCGGTCCAGACGTTTGGCAGCCTGCTGGAGAAAATGCTCGAACAGGAGGGGGATGTCCTCGCGGCGCTCGCGCAGCGGTGGCAGGTAAAGCTCCGCTACGTTGAGACGGTAGGCAAGGTCCTCTCTGAACCGGCCGGCACGGGCTTCTTCCAGCAGATCAGGCTTGGTGGCGGCAATGATGCGCAGGTCCACAGGAATGCTCTGATTGGAGCCGAGCCGCTCCAGCTGCTGCTCCTGCAAGACCCGCAGCAGCTTGGCCTGCTGGGCGAGAGGCATACTTTCGATCTCGTCGAGAAACAGGCTGCCGCCGTTAGCATGTTCCAGTTTGCCGATCCGCTTGCCGGTTGCCCCGGTAAAGGCGCCACTCTCATGCCCGAACAGCTCGGCCTCGAACAGTGTATCGGGGATGGCGGCACAGTTGAGCGCCACAAAGGGCTTGGCGCTACGGGTGCTGAAGTCATGCAGGCAGCGGGCGACCAGCTCCTTGCCGCTACCCGTTTCACCCCGCAGAAGGATATTGACGGGCGTATTGGCCAGTTCAAGCACCTGTCTGCGTAGCGTTTCCATGGGGCGTGAATAGCCGATCAGCCGTGCAGCCAGCTGAGCTTTCTGGTCCGAGTGATCGTGCAGGCGCCGGTTTTCGAGCACCAGGCGGCGTTTTTCCTGGGCGCGCTTGAGGCTGCCGAGCAAGGCCTCGGGGCTGAAAGGCTTTTCCAGGAAATCATAGGCACCCTGGCGCATCGCTTCGACGGCCATGGTCACATCGCCGTGGCCGGTCAGCAGGATGACCGGCAGGTCCTTGTCCAGGGTCTGAAGCTGCTCGAGCAAGGAGAGCCCGTCCAGGCCGGGCATGCGGACATCGCTGATGATCACACCGGCGAAGTCGGGCGTCAGCTGCGCCAGGCAGGCCTCGGCGCTGGCGTACAACGCGACCTCGAATCCCGAGAGTTGCAGCCATTGCTGGATGGCTTCCCGGATAGTGGATTCATCATCGATGACGATTACGCGGTCCGTCATGTTGGGTCCTCTTCGATCACCATGGGCAGGGTCAACATAAAACGCGCGCCCTGGGCCGTATTGTCAACCGTCAGCTCGCCGCCCAGTTCGTGGACGATAGCGTACGACACGGCTAAGCCAAGGCCCAATCCTTCACCGACCGGCTTGGTGGTGAAGAACGGATCGAAAACCTGGCTCAGATGTTCTTCCGCGATCCCGCCGCCGGAATCCGTGACGGATAGCAGCCAACGGCCTCGCTCGGGTGTCAGGGCAATATCCAGCTGGCGAATCGATTTATCCGCTATGGCATCCAGTGCATTGCGCAGAAGATTGACGAGCACTTGCTCAAGACGGATGGCATCACCCCGCACCTTGGCGGGCCGGCTCATGCGCAGGCTGACGTCGACCCGCTCGTTCTGGACCCGGGGCGCCAATAGCTCGAAGGACTTGTCTACTACGCAGGCCAGATCCAGCGGTTCGCGAAGACCGGCAGGCGTCTTGCGGGCATAGGTTTTCAGATGACCGGTCAACGCAGCCATGCGACCCAGGAGTTCATCGATACGGATAAGGCTCTGGCGAGCCTCATCGTGACGCTGCTGGTCGAGCAGGAGGCGAACGCTGGCCAGCTGCATGCGCTGGGCTGTGAGCGGCTGGTTCAGCTCATGGGCGAGGGCGGCGGACATCTGCCCGAGCGCGGCCAGTTTGGCAGCCTGGATCAAACCGTCCTGGGCGGTTCGCAGGTCGGCGGTACGGGCCTCGACCAGACGCTCCAGCTCATCACGGCTGCGCTGGCGCTCACGGGCCAGACGCCGTCGCTGCTGAAGAAAGAGCAGGGCGAAGACCAAGGCAAACCAGGCACCGGCGGCCGCAAGGCCCGTGGTTTGGGCCGTGGCAGGAAGACGAGAGCGGTCACGCAGCAGGTGCAGCGTCCAGCCTTCTTCGGTGAGGGGCAGTGAGGTCCAGAGAAAATCCTGCACGCCCAGGGGACCGTGGACCCGGGTGAGGCGCTGATTCTGCGCCAGGGTGTTCATGGGCTGATAAGTGAGCGGCAACAAGGGCTGACGGTTGTACTGCCGGGTCTCCTCAAGTTCGGCATGGTCATCGGGCCTTAGCGACTCGAGGATGCGGTAGCGCCACCCCGGCTGGTTGGCGATAAACACGATTCCACGCACATCGCTTACCAGGATGATATCCGGCTGCTGGCTCCAGGAGTGTTCAAGCTCTGGAAACTCCAGCTTGACCACAATGGCCCCAAGAAAGGTGCCGTCATCGGCCGTCACCGCCTGGGAGAGAAAGTAGCCGGGTATGCCTGTGGTGACGCCTACTGCATAGAAACGACCCGCTCCCCGGGTGCGCGTCTGTAGAAAATAGGGACGAAACCCGTAGTTATGCCCTACATAACTGGTGGGCAGGCGCCAGTTACTGGCAGCCACGGCAAGACCCGTGCGGTCGAGCAGTTCCAACGTGGATGAGCCAGCGGCCCGGTTGAGCTGTTCGAGCTTAAGGTTGAGCCGATGCTGGGCTTCGGTACTCAGGGGCCCGGCCAGACTCTGGCTCATCTCGGGATCAAGTGCCAGAACGGCGGGTAAGGAGCGGTAGCGGTCGATCAGGGTTTGCAGGTTGCGGGCATAAAGGTGCAGCTGCTCTTCGCTCAGGGCACCGGCTTCGCGCAGGGCATAGCGCTCAGCCTGACGTGTGGCGGCATAGGCCACCAGCACGGCACCGGCCACGATGACGAGCGAGGCAACAAACAGACGCGAGGAACGGGACAGGCGCATGGCAGACTTCGCGATCAGCGGAGCACGGATCATACTGCGTTCGGCCGGTACTGACAGCCCGGTTACCGAAATGCACTTGAACGGCTTTTCGATAACTGGGCTGTTTCAGAGGTCTACGCCGGCATCAATGGTGGTGGTCGCTCGGGCTGACAAAGACCAGGGTGGAAAACATCCCGCGCACGCGGCCGTTGGGGTCGTCCTGCTTGACCTCCGTGTTGGCGCCGATCACGTTACGACCATGATGGCGCACCGTAATCTGTGCCCGGCCCTGGGCATCGGTCGTGACGCTGACGTGATCAGGGTCGTTGATCACATCGTCGTACAGCTTGATACCGGAGGCGGGCTTGCCGTCGAGCAGGACTTGCACCTCCAGCGTCTCACCGGGCTCTACGGCCAATGGATCGCGCTGAGGAATAATGGCGAATTTAAGTGCGTCCAGAGAGGGCAGCTTGGCGCCTTTTTCCATAACCGCGAGGCTGTACTTGTAATAGCGTCCTGAGGCAAGGGCGCCCGATACCTCAGTTGCTCCCTTGTTCACCCACTTCTTGTCCTGGCCTTGTGCCCAATAGCCATTGTCCAGCGCAACCGCCAGCACCGCTGGTGTAGCGGCCGGTTTCAGACGCGCATGGTCGCTTTGCTTTTCAACCGTGATCGGTACGGGCTTGCCGGAGGTGTCGTATGCCC
The DNA here is from genome assembly GCF_051027705.1 of Pseudomonas sp. JZ114. NCBI lineage: Bacteria > Pseudomonadati > Pseudomonadota > Gammaproteobacteria > Pseudomonadales > Pseudomonadaceae > Pseudomonas > Pseudomonas sp. JZ114. Next base: position 3,551,998 of record NZ_CP069256.1, on the reverse strand, counting down.
AGGCACCAGAAATCCGGGCCGGGTCATAGGCGTCCTCTTCGGCGCCTTCGCCAAAGACCACTTCGATCTGGCCGCGGCGCTCCTCCGGCCAGAGCGCATGGGCAAACAGCGAGCCGCTGAAAACGGACAACGCAAGGGTGGCGGCCACCAGGGTGTGCTTGGTATTCATGTCGAGGTTCCTGTAGCGAGCGTGACGGGATACAGCGTTTCGATAAAAGCGAAGCGTGTGCAGGCGATGAATCCGGCACACGCCGCGTTCGGCTTACAAGGTGATGGAAACCCCGGCCTGCAGGGTGCGTGGCGCTCCGGGGTAGGCCCAGATCGAACCCCAGGCACGCTCGTCGTATTCCTCGTTAAAGACGTTGTCGAGGTTGAGGTTCAGGCGAATACGGTCTGTCAGCGGGTAATAGGCAAGCAAGTCGACAACGGTATAGGACGACATGTCGAACGCCGTAGACGAGGTGCTGCCCTTGCGGTCGCTTACGTATTTGAGCCCTACGCCCACGCCCAGCCCGCTCAACAGACCCGAATCGAATTCATAGGTATTGAGCAGATTCACGCTGTGCTTGGGAACGTTTGCCAGACGGCTGCCGGCAGGCATGGTGGACGTCGTGCTCTTGGTCACTTCGGCATCGACATAGGCATAACCACCAATAACGCGCCATTGCGGCGTGATATTGCCAGCCAAGCTGAGATCGAAGCCACGGCTACGCACTTCGCCTGCCGCAATCTGGTAATTGCTGTCGAGCGGGTCCGATGTAAGGACGTTTTCCTTGGTGATATGGAACAGGGCGGCCGTAATACTCAGGTCATGCTCCGGCACGTCGTACTTGATGCCGGTCTCGTAGGCAATGCCTTTTTCCGGGTCGAAGGCCTGGCTGCTGCGATCGGCGCCCCGGTTGGGCTTGAACGAGCGAGCCGTGTTGGCATACACGGCCAGCGAGTCGGTCAGGTCATACACCAGGCCGAAGCGAGGCGAGACGGCGTTATGTGCCTGCTCCCAGCTGCCTGATGCGGACAGGTAGTTCGTGTACTGCTGCTCGAAGCGCTCCAGCCGCGCACCAACCTGGGCCTTGAGCCGGTCGGTAAGTTCGACCTGATCCTGCAGGTACAGCGCGTAAGACTTCAGGTTCTCGTCATCATGGGTGGTCGTACGGGTCAGGGCAGGCAGCGGCTGGCCATACACCGGCGCATAGAGGTCGAGCGGGAAGGCACTGACGCTGCCGCTGGAGCGGCGGATAAAGGATGTGTAATTGAAATCGTCGTACTCGACACCAGCCAGCAAGGTGTGAGCAAAGCCCGCGGTCTTGAAGTGGCCTTCAACGTTGGTCTGAAAGGCTATATCGTCCCATTCCAGGGTGCGCTCGCTATAGTTCCGGCCAATGGTGCGGCCATCGGCTGCCAGCCCATTGTTCTCTACGGCACCGCCGTCCAGGCTACCGTCGAGATACTGCACGCCGCCACGAATGGCCCAGTCGTCATTGAGCTGGTGTTCCAGACGCAGCTGGGTGGTGGCGTTTTCATTACGAAGTTTGCCAGCGTCCTCCTCGCCCAGGAAACGATCGCGTGGAAGCTGACCGGCCTGGGTGGCATAACGGGTAACGCCCCGATCCATAGGATGGCGGTTGTGCAGATAGTCGCCCTCTAGGATCACAGCGGTACGGTCGCTCAGCTGCCAGCGCAGCACGGGCGCTACGTTGTACCGTTCGCTTTCCACATGGTCACGAAAGCTGTCGCTGCCTTCAGCCACCAGATTCAGGCGATAGGTAAATTCGGCGTTTTCATCCAGTGCACCGGTGGTGTCCAGCGTGCCGCGGCGCAGCCCCTGGGTGTTGAACTGGCTGCCCAGAACGGTTTTCCGATCGGCCTGGGGCTGCTTGCTGACAATATTGAACGTGCCGCCCGGGTCGCCTCGGCCATACAGCATGGATGCAGGGCCACGAAGTACCTCCAGGCGCTCGATCGTGCTGGCATCCGGCATGTTGGGATAGCCACGGTTGACGGCAAAGCCGTTGCGGTAGAACTCCTGGGTACTAAAGCCCCGCACCAGGAACTCAGTCAGACCCTGTCCGCCAAAGTTGTTGCCTCGCTCTACGCCACCCGCGTAGTCCAGGGCATCTTCAAGCCGGGTAGCACCAATATCTTCTACGACCTGACGCGGCACTACGCTAATGGACTGCGGCGTCTCGTGGATGGCCGTATCGGTACGGGTGGCACTGGCCGAACGGGTTGCCCGATAACCTTCAACGGGGCCTTGAGCGCTTTCGGTCACGTTGGCTGTGATTTCCATCTGCGATAACGAGGCTGGCTCGGAGTCGGATGGGGTTTCCTGGGCATAGCAGGTGAAGGCGTGCAGAGAGAGCACGGGGACGATAAGACGCCGCATTTCTTCTTCTTTTCCTTGGTAAGAACCGCCAGACGCGGAGATAGGATGCGGATGCTATATATTATGATAATCGTTATCAATAACGAGTTGATAGCAACTTGATTGCGTCGTCTGGAATGCAACGAGCACGGAACGCGCTGTCCTAACGCCTCAGGTGTTCAGGCGGAAGAAAGACGGCTAGTCGAAGGAGAACCGCTTGGGTCGCGGGGGCTTGTCTGGAAAGCGGGTTCCAGACTTGGGCGGGTGCGCTTTGCGCAGCGGTTCGAGCAGCGGTGACAGACCGTTGTGGTCGATCTCCTGCATCAGCTGGATCAGGCGGCCGATTTCGCCCTTGGGAAATCCTTCGCGGGCAAACCAGTTGAGGTAATGGCCGGGTAGATCGGCAATGACGCGACCCTTGTATTTGCCATAGGGCATTTCACGGGTCACCAGCAGTTGCAGATCCTTCGGGTCCATAAAGCCTCACAGGGTAACGGTTGGAATGCCCGGATCTTCACCGGACCCGGACATTCTACCGTATCGAGGCTGACAGGCGAGGTCAGCGCCCCTGAACGGCATGGGCCGCTCGAATCACGCAGCGGGTCAGCTCCGGTGGAGAGAACTTGGTGAGTACGTCGTTGGCACCTGCCTTCTTGGCCCTGTCGCTGTTCATGGAGCTGTCCAGCGACGTATGCAGCAGTACGTAGAGACTGCTGAAGTCCGGACTCTCGCGCAGGCTCTGGGTAAAGGCGTAGCCGTCCATTTCCGGCATTTCAATGTCGGAGACAACCACATTGATCTCATCATCTGTGCCTTGTAGCTCTAGAAGCTTTTCAATGGCTTCCTTGCCGCTGCGGGCAACATGGCAGCGGATATTCAATGTCTGCAAGGCATGAAGCGACAGGTTGCGCGCGACTTGGCTGTCATCCACGATCAAGATACGCGTTGCCTCCAGGGCTTCGATATCTTCTTCGTTCAGGGCCGAAGGCGTCTGCGGTATAGCAGGCGGTGCAATACCGTGGATAACCTTTTCGATATCCAACACTTGAACCAGCGTGCCTTCCACTTGGGTCACGCCGGTGACAAACGCGCGACTACCCGAGCCGAAGGGGGGCGGGATGATGTCGCTCGACCGGCAGTGAATGATCTTGGCAACGTTCTGGACGTGTAGCGCCTGCTTGGTACGGCTGATCTCGGTCACGATCAGGCAGCCACCAGAAGGGTCGGCCAGGGGCTGTTCGCCAATGGCACGGCTCAGGTCAATCACCGATAGCGAGGCGCCTCGCAGGGTCGTAACGCCTTTGACATGTGGATGCGACTCAGGCATGCGCGTCAGGGGCGGGCACGGAATGATTTCGCTGACCTTGAGCAGGTTGATGGCCATGAGCTTTCCGCTGCGCAATGAGAACAGCAGCAGCGAGAGGGAGTCATCGGACGGATTGTGCTTGGGCATGTGCGACCTGTTCAGGAATTCAACTTGGCTGCCAGAACTATCGGCCAATAGACGCGAAGGTTTAGGCGAAAGTTTGCTTCATTCTGTCGCATCCGCCCGAAGAGCCACTGGCCGGGCGAGCGTAGCCAGTCATCGGGTCGGGCTTCAGATCCCCAAAAGGGAGTCGATGAATCTAAAGACAGCCCGAAAAGAGTCCGGGCACCGTCATGTCATGTGAGCTTCAACAAGAATAAACAGGAGCCTGTTGCATGGATGTCTTACGCAAATACCCCGTTCGCGCGCGTCTGTGGTTGATTCTGACCGTCGCGGCCCTGATGCTGCTGGCCTTCGGCGCGCTGACGCTCAGGGCGTCCTATGAGCACCTCTATCAGGGCAAGGCCGAAAAGACGCAGCATGTGGTCGAAACCGCCCTGGGTGTGTTCACGCATTTTCAGGCGTTGGAAGCGGGCGGCACGCTCAGCCGTGAGGCGGCGCAGCAAGGCGCCTTGGCTGTGCTCAAAGCGCTTCGCTACGGTCGCAACGACTACTTGTGGGTCAACGATCTGCAACCGCGCATGGTCATGCATCCGATGAACCCCAAGCTCGACGGGCAGGACCTTTCTACCTATAAAGATCCTGACGGCAAAGCGCTGTTCAATGAGATGGTAGTCGTGGCGAAAAACGGCGGTGGGGTTGTGGCCTACCGTTGGCCCAAGCCCGGCGCCAGTGAGCCGGTGCCCAAGGTTTCCTACGTCAAGCAGTTCGAGCCCTGGGGCTGGGTGCTGGGAACAGGCGTCTACCTGGATGATCTGCAGGCCGAGTTTCGCGCACAGGTCTGGCAGACGGCAGGCGTCGGGGCCGTCATCGTAGTGCTCATGGGCGTCTTGATCTTTCTCATTCAGCGCAGCATTACCCGACCGCTGACGTCGACCGTCAGGGCAATGGCCAGTATCGCCAGTGGCGAGGCCGACCTGACCCACAGGCTCGACACGTCGGGCCGTGACGAGTTGTCTGAGCTGGGCCGTCATTTCAACCGGTTTTCGGAGCATTTGGGTGAACTCATTCGTCAGCTACTGACGGCTGCTCATTCGCTGGATCGTCATTCGGGCGAGCTGGGTGCCATTGCGGCCCAAAGCCAGCGGCACAGCGATACCCAGACCCAGCAGATGGATATGCTCGCCACGGCTATCAATGAAGTGACGCATGCTATCCAGGACGTGGCCCGCCACGCCGAGCAGGCCTCAGGCGAGGTGCAGAGTGCTGAGCGTCGGGCCGATCAGGGGCAGGTTAGTATCCAGACCAGCCTCCACCAGACCGAAGGGTTGTCAGACACTATTCTTCAGGCTGCCGAGGTCATTGAATCACTGGCGCAGGAGAGTACCCAGATCGGCACCGTACTCGACGTGATCCGCTCCATTGCCGACCAGACCAACCTCCTGGCTCTTAACGCTGCTATCGAGGCAGCACGTGCCGGTGAGCAGGGGCGCGGGTTTGCGGTAGTGGCCGATGAGGTCAGGCTTCTGGCGCAGCGTACCCAGAAGTCCACCCAGGAGATTCATGCCATGATCGAGCGGCTGCAGACCAATTCGGGCGCGGCGGTTCGGGTCATTCAGGAGAGCCGGCAGGCTTCGCAGCACACCATCGAGCAGGCCGGTCAGGCCAGCGACAGCCTTGAGCAGATCAACCAGACCCTGCGTAACCTTGCAGCGGTAAACGCCTCGATTGCGAGCGCTACTCTGCAGCAGTCCCATGTGGTGGAGGAGATCAATCAGAGCGTCGTGCAGGTGGCCGGCCTTGCCCAGACCAACGCCACGGCGAGCGTGCAGACGAGTCAGGCCAGCCAGCAGCTGCGTGGCATTGCCGATCAGTTGGGTCATCTGCTCGGCCAGTTCAAGGTGTAATACCTTCCCTTGCAGGGCCGGTCCTGACGGGTCGCCCTGCATTTCTTAACGCTTTCTTTACGCCTCCCTGGGGGCTTACGTCTCGATCCTTTACAGGACTCCTCCCGACAATGCTCTCCATCAGCGGTCGTGCCGCGTAAAGGAGAGAGTCATGAGCGTTCTGGATAGCCTGTGCCTGCTATTGGCCGTGGGCCTGTTCGTGTACCTGCTGGTGGCGCTGATGCGCGCCGACCGTTCGTGAGGCCGCGACCATGAGCACTGCCGATGGCTTGTTGATTGTCCTGTTTTTGGCGTTTTTCCTAGCGCCAGCGCCTCTTCTGGGGCGTTTTTTCTACCGTGCCCTCGAAGGCGAGCGCACCTGGCTTACCCCGGTCCTGGCGCCGCTGGAGCGGGTGGGCTATCGCCTTGGCGGTATTGACGCCCGGCAGGAGCAGAGCTGGCAGCAATACGCCCTGGCGCTGCTCCTGTTCAATCTGGTCGGCTTGCTGGCCTTGTTCCTGATGCTTCTGCTGCAAGCGTATCTGCCGCTCAATCCGCAGCATCTGCCGGGGCTTGAATGGACCCTGGCACTGAACACGGCGATCAGCTTTGTCACCAACACCAACTGGCAGGCCTACAGCGGTGAGGCGTCGCTGTCGTATTTCAGCCAGATGGTAGGGTTGGGCGTACAGAACTTCGTGAGCGCTGCGACCGGGATTGCCGTGCTGGTAGCCTTGAGCCGCGGCATTACCCGCCGCAGCGCGCTGGCACTGGGTAATTTTTGGGTCGATCTGGCCCGCGCGACGCTCTATATCCTGCTACCGCTCAGCCTGGTGCTGGCCGTGTTGCTGATCTGGCAGGGCGTGCCGCAAACCTTCTCGGCCTATATCGGCGCCCAGACGGTCCAGGGCGGTACGCAGGCCTTACCGCTGGGGCCAGCCGCCAGTCAGATCGCCATCAAGCAGTTGGGCACTAATGGCGGTGGCTTTTTTGGCGTGAACTCCGCGCATCCCTTCGAAAACCCGACGGCGCTGAGCAATCTCCTGGAAATGGTCTCGCTGCTGCTGATCCCGGCCGCACTGGTGTTTACCTTTGGCCATTATGTGAAGGATCTGCGGCAGAGCCGGGCGATTCTGGCCTGCATGCTGGGCCTTTTGCTGATCGGCATAGGCGTATCGCTGTGGTCCGAATGGCAGAGCAATCCGGCCCTGGCCTCGCTGGCTGTTGAGCAGGGCGCCTCGCTGGAGGGCAAGGAAAGCCGCTTTGGCATCACGGCCTCGGTGCTCTGGTCGGTTGCCACCACGGCGGCCTCCAACGGGTCGGTCAATGCAATGCATGACAGCCTTTCGCCGCTGTCCGGGCTGGTGGCGTTGTTCAACATGATGCTAGGGGAGGTCATCTTTGGCGGGGTAGGCGCCGGGCTCTACGGCATGTTGCTCAACGTGCTGATCGCGGTGTTCCTGGCCGGGCTGATGGTGGGGCGCACCCCGGAATACCTGGGCAAGAAGCTTGAAGCGCGGGAAGTTCGCCTGCTGGTGGCAACACTCCTGGTCATGCCGCTGGGCGTGCTGGTGCTGGGGGCTCTGGCCATCAGCCTGCCGGGACCGGTATCGGCCATCAGCAACCCCGGCCCCCACGGCTTCAGCCAACTGCTTTATGCCTATACCTCCGCCACCGCCAATAACGGCTCGGCCTTTGGCGGGTTCGGTGCCAACACGCCCTTTCACAATCTGATGCAGGGGCTGGCCATGCTGCTTGGCCGTTATGGCTACATCCTGCCGGTACTGGCCATTGCCGGGAGCCTCGCCGCCAAGCGTACCGTACCGCATGGGCCAAACAGCTTTCCTACTCACGGCCCGCTGTTCGTCACGCTGCTAACCCTGACCATCCTCCTGGTAGGTGGCCTGACCTTCCTGCCGACCCTGGCCCTTGGGCCGATTGCCGATCAACTGATGCTTTTCGGTGGACATTGATATGAACATGCATACCCAACCGACCACTGCTGCCGCTGCGCCTGCGCCCGGCAAACCGCTCTGGCAGGCAGCGCTGGTCCAGGCGTTCGTGAAGCTGGACCCACGGCAGCTGGTGCGCTCGCCGATCATGTTCGTTGTGGAGCTGACTGCCGTTTTCACCACCGTGCTGTGCTTTTTGCCGCAAGCCGGAGTGAGTACCGCCGTGGCCGTACAAATCACTTTGTGGCTGTGGTTCACGGTGCTCTTTGCCAACTTTGCCGAAGCCCTGGCCGAAGGACGCGGCAAGGCGCGTGCCGATAGCCTGAAAGGCGTAGGGCAGGATCTTATGGCCCGTCGCCAGACCGCGGACGGTCTGTTCGAAATGGTGCCGGCCGTGGGGTTGCGCAAAGGAGATGTGGTCCGCGTCGAGGCAGGTGAGCTGATTCCGGGAGATGGTGAGGTCGTCCAGGGGATCGCTGCTGTCAACGAGGCGGCCATTACAGGCGAATCCGCTCCGGTCATCCGTGAGTCCGGCGGGGATCGCTCGGCCGTAACCGGCAATACCCAGATCGTCTCAGATTGGCTGCTGGTGCGCATCACGACCAATCCGGGCGAATCTACGCTGGATCGCATGATCGCCCTGGTGGAAGGGGCCAAGCGGCAGAAGACACCTAACGAGGTCGCGCTGGATATCCTGCTGATCGGCCTGACGCTCATCTTTCTCCTGGTGGTCGCTACGCTTCAGCCCTTTGCTCGCTATGCCGGTGGCGACCTGCCCATGCTGTACCTGGCGGCGCTGCTGGTGACGTTGATTCCGACCACCATTGGCGGCCTGCTTTCGGCCATTGGCATTGCCGGGATGGATCGTCTGGTGCGACTGAACGTGATTGCCAAATCCGGCCGTGCTGTGGAGGCTGCCGGGGACGTGCATACGCTGCTGCTGGACAAGACCGGCACCATCACCTTTGGCAACCGCCGGTGCAGCGCCATGTATGCGGCAAGCGGCATTACGGCCAAACAGCTGGCTGAAGGCGCCCTGCTGGCGTCACTGGTGGACGATACCCCTGAGGGCAAATCCATCGTCGAATACCTGCGCGCCCTACATCCCATGAACGAGCCTGCCCGTAATGCGGTCACGCCGATCACCTTTAGCGCCGAGACACGCCTGTCCGGTATTGATTGGGACGGCCACGTCTACCGCAAGGGGGCAATGGACGCCGTGCTGCGTTTTCTAGGCATGACACGCAGCCACCTGCCCGATGTGCTGGCCCGTGAGATCGACCGCATTGCCAAGGATGGCGGTACGCCGCTGCTGGTCTGTGCCGATGGGCAGCTGCTTGGGGCCATTCACCTGAAGGATGTGGTCAAGCCCGGTATCCGAGAGCGTTTCGCCGAGCTGCGCAAGCTGGGTATCCGCACCGTGATGGTAACCGGTGACAACCCGCTGACCGCCGCGGCGATTGCGGCCGAGGCGGGGGTCGATGATGTGATCGCCGAAGCCACGCCTGAGAAAAAGCTGGCCCGCATCCGTGAGGAACAGGCGGACGGCAAGCTGGTTGCCATGTGCGGTGATGGAGCCAACGATGCTCCGGCGCTGGCCCAGGCTGATGTGGGCATGGCCATGAACGACGGCACCCAGGCGGCTCGCGAAGCGGCCAACCTGGTGGATCTGGACTCCGACCCTACCAAGCTTCTGGATGTCGTGCAGGTGGGCAAGGAGCTATTGGTTACACGTGGTGCGCTAACCACCTTTTCCATCGCCAATGACGTGGCCAAGTACTTCGCCATTCTGCCGGCATTGTTCGCCAGTATTTATCCGCAGTTGGGTGCACTTAACGTGATGGGTCTGCACAGTCCGCAAAGCGCGATTCTGTCTGCCATTGTGTTCAATGCCCTGATCATCGTGGTGCTGATACCCCTGGCGCTACGCGGTGTGCGTATCCAGGCCGCCAATGCTAGCCAATTACTGCGCCGTAACCTGCTGATCTACGGCCTCGGCGGTCTGCTGGTGCCGTTCGTGGGAATCAAGCTGATCGATATGGTGTTGACTGCCGTAGGGCTGGCCTGAGCGGCCAGTCTTCCTTAGGAGAATCGTTATGTTTGCGCACGCTCGTCCCGCCCTGGCCATGATGCTGGTCCTGAGCCTGATCACTGGAGTGGCCTACCCTCTAGTGGTCGCTGGTGTCGGGCAGACCGCCTTTGCCAGCCAGGCCAATGGAAGTCTGATTCGCAACCCGGCGGGTCAGGTCATCGGCTCGGCATTGATCGCCCAGCCTTTTACCGGAAACCAATGGTTCCACCCGCGTCCCTCGGCGGGTGATTTTGCCACGGTGTCCAGCAGTGCGAGCAATCTCGCGGCATCCAACCCGGCACTGGTACAGCGAATCGCCGAGTCGCTGGGGAATGAGCAGGGCAGTGGACCGGCGCCGCTGGCGTTGGTCATGACGTCGGGCAGCGGGCTTGACCCGGATTTGCCACCGGCTGCCGCCCGTTATCAGATCGCCCGGATAGCCCAGGCGCGCGGCATACCGGCCGATGAGCTGGAAAAACTGGTCGTCGAGCATACGGAACGCTCGCTGATCGGGCCGCCAGTGGTTAATGTGCTGCAACTTAATCTGGCCCTAGATGAGCGTACGCGATGACCGATGCCGCCGAGCGCGCCGATGCACTGCTTGCCGACCACGCCGAAGGACGTGGTCGGCTAAAGGTATTCCTGGGCGCGGCGCCCGGTGTCGGCAAGACCTACGCCATGCTCCAGGCTGCCCAGGCTTTGCAGCGACAGGGTGTGGACGTGCGGATCGGCGTCGTAGAGACCCACCGACGCGCGGAGACCGAAGCTCTGGTCGCCGGTCTTGCGCAACAACCGCTACGGCGATACGACTACCGGGGCATGCACCTGGCGGAGCTGGATCTGGACGGTGTACTCGCCAATCCACCCCGACTCGTGCTGGTTGATGAGCTGGCGCATACCAATGCGCCGGGGAGCCGCCACGCCAAGCGCTGGCAGGACATCGAAGAGCTTCTGGCCGCCGGGATCGATGTCTACACCACCGTCAACGTCCAGCATCTGGAAAGCCTGAACGATCAGGTGCGTGATGTGACCGGCGTACAGGTGCGCGAGACCGTGCCGGACCGGCTGTTGCAGGATGCCTATGAGATCGTTCTGATCGACCTGCCGCCGCGCGAGCTATTGGAGCGGCTGCGCGAAGGCAAGGTCTACGTACCCGAACAGGCGCGGGCGGCCATCGATGCCTTTTTCAGCCAGACCAACCTTACCGCCCTGCGCGAGATGGCCATGCAGACGGCAGCGGCGCGGGTCGACTCGGATCTGGCCCGGCGTTATCGCGCCCAGGGAGAGGATGCCCCGGCGCTTCTGGGGCGTCTGCTGGTGGCGGTCAACGGTGACGGTCAGGCGGAGCGGCTGGTGCGTCATGCGAGCCGGGTGGCGGAGCGCCGGCATCTGCCGTGGAGCCTGGTGCATGTCGAGACCGGCCGGACGCAGGATGAGACCGAGCGCGCCCGCCTGCAAGCCGCCCAGCGTCTGGCCGAGCGGCTCGGGGGTGAAGTGGTCATTCTACGGGCCGGGGAGGTGGCGAAATCCCTTGTGAATCACGCCGTAGAGACACGGGCCAGCCTGTTGCTGGTCGGGCGCAGCCGGCCCACCTGGGTTCGCCGTCTGTTTGGTACTGGGTTGGCCTCGCGCTTGCTACAGTTCGAGGCGGGGCTTGAGATCAGTGTGCTGGACGCCCGTGAGGAGGTAGGCACTTCCCTGCCAAAGGTGCCCCAACGCAATGGCCGGGATTACCTGCTGGCGATCGGCGCTACCGTGGGCGCTGCCCTTCTGGCCAAGGCCGCCTCCAGCCTGCTGGAGCTCCCCAATATTTCGCTGGTGTTCCTGACCGCCGTTTTATTGGTCGCCATTCGCAGTAGCCGTGGTCCGGCCATCTTGTGCGCGGTCCTGAGTTTTCTGACCTATAACTTTCTGTTCATCCCGCCGTTGTTCTCGTTCACCATTCAACGTGAACAGGATGTGCTGACACTCATGTTCTTTCTGTTCATGGCAACGCTTACCGGCAATCTGGCGGCCCGCCAGCGAGGGCAGCTGAACAGCCTCAGACAGGCCCAGACCGAAACCGGCGCCCTGCTTGAACTCTCCCGCAAGCTGACGGCCGCCACTGACCGGCAGGCAGTACTGAAGGCTGCGGCGCAGCAGCTGAGTTCCATCGACATTGAGGTCTGCCTGATGAGCCGGGATAGCCATGAGCAGTGGCATGTCGAGGCTGGGACCGCCAGCGTCCTGAATGAAAGTGAACGTGCCGCGGCTGACTGGGCGTGGAAGCACGAGCAGCCAGCGGGCCATGGAACGGATACCTTGCCCCATGGGCGCTGGTGGTGGTGGCCCCTGGCGTCCGAAGAAGACCCTCTGGCGCTGCTGGGGATTGCCTTGAAAGACGGCAGGAGCCTGAGCGCCGAGCAGCGTCGGCTGTTTGCTGCGCTGGGTCAGCCGCTGGCCCAGGCGCTGGCGCGGGCGCGTCTGGCCGAAGACCTGGAGGCTGCACGCCTGCATGGGGAAACCGAGCAGCTACGCAGCGCCTTGCTGGCCTCCGTATCGCATGACCTGCGCACCCCGCTTACCGCCATGCGCGGCTCTATCGACACACTGGCCACGCTGGGCGACAGCATCAGCGCCGAGGATCGCCAATCCCTTCTGGATACGACACGTCTCGAAGCCGAACGTCTGGATCGGTACATCCAGAACCTGCTTGACATGACCCGGTTGGGTCATGGCGGGCTGCAGCTGGCCCGCGACTGGGTCTCCCCAGGCGACGTCGTGGCCAGCGCCCTGAGCCGACTGAAGCCTGTACTGGCACCGCTGCATGTCGAAACATCGGTTCCCCCCGATATGCCGCTGCTCTATGTGCATCCTGCCCTGATCGAACAGGCCCTGATTAACGTATTGGAAAACGCGGCGCGGTTTTCCCCGGAGCACGGGCGCCTGCGCGTTGCGGTCGAGCATGACGATGAAGAGATCCGTCTGGCTGTGAGCGACCAGGGCCCCGGTATTCCAGAGGGGGAACGTGCCCGGATTTTCGATATGTTCTACACCGCCGCGAGGGGTGACCGAGGCGGGCAGGGTACAGGGCTGGGATTGGCAATCTGCCAAGGTATGGTGGGCGCGCACGGCGGTCGCGTGACTGTTGATACCGGCCTGGACGGAAAGGGGGCGACCTTGACCCTGCATCTGCCGCTGCATCCACAACCGCTCGGCGACAGCGAGGGCTGAGGCGTTTCGCCTTTCAATAACGTAGCATGCGGCAAGTGTTCGCTTTTTCTGAAGGCTTCCATGACCACAAATGCACCCTTGATCCTGATCGTCGATGACGAGCCGCAGATTCGCAAATTCCTGCGCATCAGCCTGACGGCCCAAACCTATCGGGTCATCGAGGCTGCCACCGGTGCAGAAGGATTGGCCAAGACGGCACTGGAGCGGCCTGATCTGGTCGTGCTGGATCTGGGTCTGCCGGATGAAGATGGGCAGACCATCCTCAGGGAAATTCGTGAATGGTCGTCCGTACCGGTACTTATTCTGTCGGTCCGGGCGGATGAGCAGGAAAAGGTCCGTGCACTGGATGCAGGGGCGAATGACTACGTCACCAAGCCCTTCGGCATTCAGGAGTTTCTGGCCCGGGTACGGGTATTGTTAAGGCAGGGTGTGGCCCAGCCGCAGACAGAGTCAGCCCTGAGCCTAGGAGCGCTCAAGGTAGATTTTGCCTTTCGCCGCGTCACGGTGCAGGACAGTGACATCGCCCTGACGCGCAAGGAATATGCAGTGCTTGAACACCTTGCTCGTCATCTGGGGCGCGTGGTGACCCAGCAACATCTGCTCAGAGAAATCTGGGGCCCGTCCCATGTCGAGGACACCCACTATCTGCGTGTCGTGGTAGGGCACTTGCGGCAGAAACTGGGCGACGACCCTGCTGCTCCGCAGTACATCATCACCGAGCCTGGTGTGGGTTACCGGCTACGTGACAGGCACGATGCCTGAGCCCATCCCTGGGCGCTGGCGGATCACGCTTCGAGCATCTGCTCGCGACTGTACTGAAGTGCAGCCTGAGCGCGCTTGATCAGGTCCTCTTCTTCAGTCTGGGCCAAGACGGTATTGGCCAGCAGTTCGATGTTCTGCAGGTGAGTCATCTTTTCATCCCGACTTATATTGTCGAGCATGCCAAGTTCTTCGATCCGGTCTTCACACCGGGTGAGCAAGCGATTGTGAAAGTCGTACTGGGATTCGTAGTGCTTGGTACGACGGGCACGGCGAGGGGTACTGATTACCTGATCGGTACTGGGTGCTAGAGACATGATGTACTTCTCAATCATCAAATAAATCGTGGTATGGCAATATGCCATTTCCCGATCTGGTCGACCATACCCCGTACCGGTAATGGTTCATTTTGGAGATGAGCGGATACGTCTTGGGCACGTAAAGGCTCCCTTTCAATGAATGAAACGGCAGGGTAGCGATTTGAAATCATCCAATTGTCAAAAAAGTGTGAAAGACTGACCGATGGGGTTGACCTGTGTCACGAAAGAGGCACTGCCTGTATCCGGTTTCCCTCACCTCAATTCGAACCATCCAGAACGATCGACGGTCGACTTTCTTGTACTTTCTTGTACTTTCTTGTACGGACCCTGGTATTGACGGGTCCGGAAATCGACGTGGAGGTAGAAAGATGGTTTCCAGAATAGGCATGGTCGGACTCACCCTATGTGCCGTGCTGCTCAGTGGCTGCTTTGGCAGCTCCGATGACAAATCCAGCGAATCCAGCTCCGAGAAGGCATCCATCCAGATGCACTCGCCCCAGGACGACGCCACCGGCCAGGACAACCAGGACGCCAACAGCGGCAAGTAAGGCAATAGGGCGCGATTGAAGGTTGGTGGCCTGCCTGGCAGGTCGCCCGGAGCAGGAAGGTAAGGCATGGCGAACACCGAGGATCTGAAACTGCTGGAAGAGCTGCTTCTGGCCCGAGGCCCGGGCGGGCAGGAGGATGAAGTCAGGCGCATCTGCCTACGTGAGCTCAAGCGCAGCTGTGATGAGGTATGGGTCGACGCGGCCGATAACGTGATCGGGGTCGTGCGGGCCACCGAGGAGATTTCCCGGGAAGAGGCTGCACAGCGCAGCGTCGTGATCATGGCGCACCAAGATGAAATCGCCATGGTCGTCAAACGCGTCAACTCTGACGGTACGTTGAGCGTCGTCGCACTGGGCGGGGCCTTTCCGGTGAACTTTGGCATGTGCCCGGTGGATATCATGGGTGAGCACGCCCTGCTGCCTGGCGTACTGTCATTCGGAACCATGCATGCCACGCCCGAGTCGCCTCAAGGAGCCGATGTGCTCAGCGGCAATGTGCAATGGAAGGATGTGCATGTGCTTACCCGGCGCTCGAAGGATGAGCTGGGCGAAGCAGGCATACGGGCTGGTACACGGGTTGTGCTGAGTCAACATTGGCGCCAGCCCTTCAATGTTAATGACGCCATCGCAGCCCATTTTTTGGATGACCGTGCGCCTATCGTGGCGACGCTCAAGGCCGCTGCGTTGACGGCTGCGCGCCGTTCCCTCCTCAAGCGCGATGCCGTGTTTGTCTTTACGACCAAGGAGGAGGAAACCAATGGCGGTGCTCAATATGCAGCCCGAACGCTACCCGGTGAAATTGTCATTGCCGTCGAGGTGGGGCCTATCGCCGAGGAATACGATACGCAGCTTAGCGCCGACCCGATTGTGCTGACCGGTGATGAAAAAGGGTTTTACTCGAAATCCGTAACGGACGATCTATTGCAGGCTGCCGAGCGTTGCGGACTCAATCCGCAACCAGCGCTCATGCCGGATTTTGCTTCCGATGCCAGTGCCATACTCAGTTCCGGCTCGAAAGGTAAGGCAGGGTGTATCGCCATCCCAACTGAAAATACCCATGGCTATGAGGTGGTCCTGCATGACGGCATGGATGCCTGTGCCCGAGCGCTGACGGAATACCTGATCGGCAAGCCTGTGAACGGATAGTGATCCCGTAGAGAAAGGCCATTCGGAGAATGGCCTCGTGTCCACTCAGACCGATACGCTGATCCGGGACGCCTTGGACGCATCCAATGAATAGTTGCTAACGCTCTGGTACTTGCGGATCACCGCTTGCGCCAGCAGGTTAACGGCATCATTGGCGACTGTTGATGAGGTGCTGGCTGCACTGACCGTACCAGACGTGCTGCTGTCGTCATTGTCCGTGTGCGCCATCATCGAGGCCTGCAATGCACGGCTCAATTCATCCTGACTGACTTCTCCGTTCTCGTCTTCGTCCAGTGCGGACATCAGCGACGTGCTGTTAGTGTCGTCCAGAGCGGCCAGTTCGAGGGTACTGAGTGTACCGCTGGCATCAGCATCCAGGCTGACGATCAGCTCGTCGGCCAGATCGTCGCTGTCTGCATCAGCTACCGGCAGGGGAGGCGGTGGTGGTGCGAATGCACTGGCAAATTCACGTTGGCTGATGCTATCGCTGCTGTCCTGATCCATCAGGCTGAGCAGCTGGTCGACATCAATTGCCGTGCTGTCGTCACTCTCTCCGCTGCTGGAGGCGGCTGCGGTCAGCTCGCTCTGGCTGATCGAACCATCACCGTCGGCATCCAAGGCCTTGAACAGATTCTTGAGTGGATTTTCATCATCACTCGTGGTGCTGGCGGGTACGGTGGTACTGTTCTTGTTAGCAGTGTAACTGCTGAAATAGCTGGAATAACTGTTACCTATTCCACTGATCATGACGGGGCTACCTGGCTGAGAAAGGGCTAAAGGGAGTTCTCAGGTTCAAGCTTCGCGCATGAGTATGTCGTGGGTATCGTGACTGTGTATCTGGCGAGATACACAGCGGTTAAAGGCATCATGCCGAGCGTATCGGCAGCATGATAAGGGCGGTCAGACCGCCGCCTGGGGTTTCTTCCAGGCACAACGTGCCGCCTTGGTTTTGAATGGACTCCCGCGCAATGGCAAGGCCCAGCCCCACGCCGCCGGAGTTGCGGTTACGAGAGCCTTCCAGGCGGAAAAACGGCTCGAATACTGCCTCGCGGTATTGGGCAGAAATTCCGGGACCGTGATCGCGCACCTGTATTTCTATGGAGTCAGGATGTTCCTTCAATACGATTTCGGCGCTACCCCCGTAGCGCAGTGCATTATCGAGCAGGTTGGTCAGGCATGAGCGCAGGGCCATGGCCTGGGCCCGGACAGGCTTGCACTGGCCACTCAGCGATACAGCGGCTCCGTCATCCAGAGCGTTTTCCGTCAGTGATTCAGCCAACGCCTGAATATCGAACAGCACCCAGGGCTCTTCACTGCGTTGCTCGCGCAGGTACTCCAGTGTTGCGTTGAGCAGGTTAATCATGTCGTCCACATCCTGCGTTACACGGCTGCGCAGTTGAGGATCGTCGATGTCTTCCAGCCTGAGCTTTACGCGGGCCAGTGGTGTACGCAGATCATGGGAAACCGCCGCCAGCATCCGTCCGCGTTGCTGGATCTGCGCTACGATGCGTTCGCGCATCTGGTTCATCACCCGTGCCGCTTCACGGGTTTCGTGAGGGCCCGTTTCTGGTATGGGAGGGCTGTCCAGGTTATCGCTCAGGTCCTGCGCTGCCGCGGTGAGACGGCTGATAGGGCGGGTCAGCAGACGGGCGCTGATCCAGGCAGCAACCAGCAGAGTGCCTAACTGGAAGGGGAACGGTCCGCCCAACATCCAGCCAAGCTGACCTAATGCCGAAACCGGCGGTCCGGCAGGAGGCGGGAGCGATGGATTGGTAAAAGGCGGCGGAGGGTGAGGACCACTGAATGCTGTGATCGCGGGTGGTGGTAGACGAGACTCAGCGCCTGGCGGCAGCAGGGGTGGGTCGGGCTGCCTTCCCATATAATGGAACCAGGCGAAGGCCAGCAGGTGGCCCAGTACGATGGCAATGACCAGTACGCCGAACAGACGCGCAAATAGGGTGTCCAGACGGCGCACGGGTCAGTTTCCGATTTTCTGGGCGTCGAACAGGTAGCCTTCGCCGCGCACCGTCTTGATAAGCGTTGGTGAGCGGGGGTCGTCTCCCAGCTTTTGCCTTAACCGTGAGACTTGCAGGTCGATACTCCGGTCGAACGCCTCGATGGCGCGTCCACGGGTGGCATCCAGTAGCTTGTCGCGGCTGAGTACCTGACGCGGGTGATCGATAAATACCCAGAGCATTCGCACCTCGGCGTTGGATAACGGAACGACCATGCCGTCCGGTGAGTGCAGCTGGTGCCGCACTCCATCGAGCTTCCAACCATCGAAGCGGATATGCGTGCGTGCAACATTCCGGCGTACGCCTCGCGTATCCTGAGTTCTACGCAGTACGGATTGAAGACGGGCGACCAGCTCCCGTGGTTCGAAGGGTTTGGCCATGTAGTCATCGGCACCCAGCTCAAGGCCAATGATCCGGTCCATGGGCTCCGACTGGGCCGTCAGCATCAGGATGGGAATACTGCTGTCCTGACGCAGCCACCGGCACAGAGACAATCCATCTTCACCAGGCAACATCAGATCCAGAATGATGATGTCGTAGCTGTTGCCGCCCAGCTTCTGCCGCATCTCGGTGCCACTGGCCACGCCGTCGACATACAGATTGAAGCGCGCCAGATAATCACCGATCAGCTCGCGCATGGGGGCGTCGTCATCGACCAGTAAGACCCTGGCCGTCCAGCGGCTGGGCTCATCAGCAACGGGCGATGCAGGAAAAGGCTGGCGGTCCATAGATACCTGGCGAAAACAAAAAGGCAGGGCCGGAATGCTAGCGAGTCGCCCTACCGGCATCTATAGGTAGCGGCTGACCTTACCTCTTCTTTACAAACCGATACATTCGACCGATAAGAAGAACTAATGGATGGGTTTAACGTTATCAATGAGGTCGCTTGAATAAAGGCGAAAGCCAACTTCGAATAACCCCCTGTTTCCAAGTACTCAAACCATGCCCGAAGGCAGGCTGGGCAAGGGCTCCAGCTATTCATGCGCTTTTGGCGGGGCGGTTTGCTAGACCGTTCTCATCGGCACTTTGCCATGCTGCCTGACACCTGATTGTCATGCTATGTCCGCCTAATGGCGCTTCGCTTGGCCGAACTCCCCGTAGCTTTCCAGACCTAAATAACTCCAACAACCGTGAATTTAGGCTTGGAAATCGCTATGGCTGACGAACAGAAAACACTCACAACCCGTCAGGGGCATCCTGTCAGTAATAACCAGAGCCTGCGCAGCGTAGGCGAGCGCGGCCCGGCTACGCTGGAAAACTATCAGTTCATCGAAAAGATTACCCATTTCGACCGCGAGCGCATCCCGGAGCGCGTCGTGCATGCCCGTGGTACGGCGGCGCATGGTTATTTCGAACCCTATGGCAAGATCGGCGACGAGCCTGCCAGCAAATACACCCGAGCCAAGGTGCTCACCAAGACCGGCGTTCAGACGCCTATCTTCCTGCGCTTCTCCACCGTGATCGGTGGCAAGGAATCGCCCGAGACAGCTCAGGACCCCCGTGGCTTCGCCATCAAGTTCTATACTGAAGACGGTAACTGGGACCTGGTCGGTAACAACCTCAAGGTCTTCTTTATCCGTGATGCGATCAAGTTTCCGGACATGATCCACGCGTTCAAGCCGGACCCTATCAGCAACCGTCAAGAGCCCTGGCGCTTCTATGACTTTGTGCAGCATCATCCTGAAGCGCTGCACATGGTGACTTGGGTCAAGAGCCCCTGGGGTCGCCCTGCTACCTACCGCAACATGCAGGGCTCCAGCGTAAACACCTACAAACTGGTGAATGACAAGGGTGAAGCGGTACTGTGCAAGTTCTCCTTTGAACCCAAGCAGGGTGTGAAGAACCTGACCAGCGAGCAGGCTGCTGAAATCCAGAAAAATGACGTGGGGCATGCCACCCGCGACCTGTACGACGCCATTGAGCGCGGTGAATTTCCCGAGTGGGAAATGTGCGTTCAGGTCATGTCCGAGGATGAGCACCTGAACTTGGACTTTGACCCACTGGATGACACCAAGCGCTGGCCGGAAGACAAGTTTCCGCTGCTGCCGGTAGGCCGAATCGTCCTGAATCGCAATCCGTCCAATGTCTTTGCCGAGACCGAGCAGTCTGCCTTTGGTACTGGCGTGCTGGTAGACGGTATCGACTTCTCCGACGACAAGATGCTGCAGGGCCGGACGCTATCGTATTCCGATACCCAGCGTTATCGCGTAGGCGCCAACTACCTGCAACTCCCGATCAATGCGGCAAAAACCACGGTAGCCACCAACCAGCGCGATGGCTTCATGGCCTACAACGTGGATAATGGTGGAGAAAACCCTCATGTGAACTACGAGCCCAGCACCCAGGGCGGTCTGCGTGAAGCACCCAAGCCCAAGAAGGACTACCACCAGTGGGTCGAAGGGCATCTGGGACGTTATCAGACCACCAAGACCGCGGCGGATTACAAGCAGGCCGGTGACCGCTATCGCACCTTCGAGGACTGGGAGCGTGAGGACCTGATCAACAACATCACAGGCGATCTCAAGCAGTGCCCGGAAAACATCCAGCTGCGGATGATCTGGCATTTCTGGCATTGCGATCCGGATTACGGTCAGCGTCTGGCCGACGGTGTGGGTGTTGATATCGAAAAGGCCAAGGCACTGCCGCCATTGGAAGGCCGTCCGGCACCGGGCCAGGATCTGGACGTGACCCTCTATGACACCGGCGAGCCGGAAGGGGATAGCAAAAGCAATCCCACGCAGGCCAGCGTCATGACTGACAGCGTCAAGTAATCTCCCCAAAAGGCCGTTGAGGCCTGGTTTGGCGGCTACGTCGACTCATGAGCGACGTAGCCGCTTTTTTATTCAAGCGGCAGTCCCAGCTCCTTTTCGATTTCCACCTTTGAAATGCCAAAGTGGGTCATCAGAAAAATGATATGGCTTTCCAGCCCATGTGGCGCATCTTCGGCTTCTAACGTATCCAGCGATTCCATCTCACCTTCTTCATCTTCCGGCGCCTCGTCCGTACGAATGCTGATGACATCGGGCTGGTTAGCCCCTGACGCATCGCGAACCAGTTCATCCAGAGCCGACTCCCGAATACCAGCCTGACGGGCACGCTCCGCCAGCTCAGCCGCAACGTGCTCGATATGGGTACGTTCCGACAGCCATTGCCGAAAGCTGACACAGGCCAGCATGGCCTCGGTGCGTTCATCGCAATAGGCCACATAGGCTTCGAAAAGCGGATGTTCGCGGTCTCCGTCCAGAACGGCTCCCAGGACATGCTCTTCACTGTTCAATGACTCGATGCTCATGCAGACCTCATCTTCGATTTGAATATGTACCTGTAAACAAGGAGGCTTGAAACAACGCGCAAGTTCAAAGCCTGTATGCAAAGTACGCAGCATAAGACGGCGAGGGTTTCATTCGTCACCGCAAGGTCGGAAAATGGTAATGACTCTTACTTGCTACGGTGAAGAGTTTTGATCCCGCGGAGCCAATGTGGAATAGTGCCCGCTTTTTTCGCCTTACCGTTAATGGCCCTGTGGGCTATCAGGTCACTCATGTTCAAGCGCTCATTTCTGTCTCTCTGTCTGTTTTCCCTGGCGGTTGTTTTCGCCCAGGCGGTTCAAGCCAATCCGATCACGCTCAATGACGGCGAGCACACCCTTACCTTGCCAGAAGCACCCAAGCGTGTCGTAGCGCTGGAGTTTTCCTTTGTCGATGCGCTGGCTTCGATTCACGTTTCGCCGGTGGGTGTTGCCGATGACGGCGATGCCAGCCGCGTCCTGCCTCGCGCTCGGGAAGCCATTGGTGAGTGGACGTCTGTCGGTTTGCGCTCGCAACCCAATATCGAGGTCATTGCCCGGCTGAAGCCGGACCTCATCATTGCGGACGAGAGCCGTCATGCCGGTCTCTATGACGAACTCTCCAGCATTGCTCCTACGCTGCTGCTGCCGTCTCGCGGAGAGAATTACGAAAGCAGTCTTACCTCAGCCGAATTGATCGGCAAGGCGTTGGACCGTTCCGTGGACATGCAGGATCGTATCTCGGCCAATCGCCAGCACCTCAAGGACATTGCGGCGAATATTCCTGCCAACACCCAGGTTCTGTTTGGTGTGGCCCGGGAAGACAGCTTTTCCGTACACGGTCCTGACTCATATGCTGGCAGCGTGCTTAAGATCATTGGCCTGACGGTACCAAGCGTGCGTGCTGGCGCAGCACCGACCGAGTTCGTGAGCCTCGAACAGCTCCTGGCGCTTAACCCCGGCTGGCTGCTGGTCGGGCATTATCGCCACCCGAGTCTGGTGGATGCCTGGAGCAAGCAGCCGCTGTGGCAGGCCCTCGGTGCGGTACAGGCCGGGCATGTAGCCGATGTGGACGGTAACGTCTGGGCACGCAACCGCGGCATCATGGCGTCCGAGCAGATTGCCGAGGATGCGCTGAAGATCCTGACCGGCAAGGGCCAAGAGTGAGCCGTACCCTGGCGCTGTGCTTTGCTTTCGGGGCGATGAGTGCGGTAGGCCTTGGGCTGTTCTGGTTGTCGTTATCGGTCTACTCGCCCTTCGTCATTACCCGGCAGGATGCCTTCCACGGGCTGTTCTCCGGCGGCCAGGGCGGTACGCAGATTGCCTTTGTTGTTGCGCAGCTGCGTGTGCCCCGAGCAATGGCGGCCGCCCTGGTAGGTGCTGCATTGGCCATGGCGGGGGCGCTCATGCAAGGCATTACCCGCAATGAGCTGGCATCGCCTTCTCTGTTTGGTGTCACGGCGGGAGCGGCGCTGGGGCTGGCGCTCTTTTCAACCGGATTGGTGGCGCTGCCATTGCCGGGCGGTGCCATGATCATGACCCTGCTGGGCGGTGCGTTTGCCTGGGGGATCGTGTTCAGCCTGGGCAAGGCGTGGTCGGTGGGGGATACCCAGGGCCGTCTGGTACTGGCCGGTGTGATTGTCGCGGCGCTGTGTGCGGCATTGACACGGCTGACCATCATTCTGGTCGAAGATCAGGCGCAGAATGTCCTGAACTGGCTGGCAGGCTCCTTTGCCAACGTCACTTACAGTCAGGTTGGACTGCTGTGGCCTGCCGTGCTGATCGGCGGCGTCCTGGCGCTGGCCTGCGCGCCCCGGCTCAATCTCATCAACCTGGGCGATGACGCGGCCCGCTCGCTGGGTGTTCGGCTTGCCGGGCTGCGGCTGTTGGTCTTTGCGGTCAGCCTGTTGCTGGTAGGCGCGAGCGTCTGTGCTATCGGGCCGATCGGCTTTGTCGGTCTGGTCGCGCCCAACATGGCCCGCTACTGGCTGGGGCACGATTACCGTGTGCTGGTGCCCGCCAGTGCCGCTCTTGGCGCGGTCATCGTTCTGGCCTCCGATATCCTGGCTCGCGCGGTGGCGTTTCCGGCTGAAACGCCGGCTGGTGTAGTGACGGCTCTGGTGGGGGCGCCGTTTTTCCTATGGCTGGCGAGGCGCTCCCGATGAGCCGTCCTGCCGCTAGCCTGATCGCGCTTATTGCCGTATTGCTCGTCGTCTGCCTGGCGAGTCTGTGCATCGGCACGCAATGGTTGAGCCCTGTCGAGGCGATCCAGCACGTTATCGCCCATGACGCGCAGGACTTTCTTGTCTGGCGGCATCGTCTGCCGCGAACATTGATCGCTGTGCTGGCCGGAGGAAGCTTTGCCCTGGCAGGCGCGTTGGTGCAGGGCGTGATTCGCAACCCGCTCGCTTCACCCGAGATTCTGGGGGTAACCCAGGGTGCGGGGCTGGCATTGACCATCGCGCTGATCTATTTCCCTGCGCTTTCGCTTGTCTGGCTACCCGGGGTAGCCTGCCTGGGGGGTGCGCTTGGCGCAGGTGCCCTGGCACTCTACAGTGCCGGGCGATCCTTTTCCGGGGTACGTTTTGCGTTATCGGGTGTGGCGATTTCACTCACCCTTGGCAGCGTGATCGAGTTTCTGATCCTGTCTCACCCTCTTAACATCAATACCGCCCTGCTAGCCCTGACCGGTAGCCTGTGGAGCCGCACCTGGCATCATGTTGGACTGGCCGTACCGCTGCTGGCAGGGCTGCCCTTGGCGCTTATGCTGGCCAAACCTCTCAATCTGATTGGGTTGGGCGATGAAGCCGCTTCGGGACTGGGGGTTCGCCTGGGCCCAGCACGACTCGCCGTGCTGGTACTGGCCGTGATCCTGACGAGTCTGGGCGTGGCGATCATCGGGCCGGTCAGCTTTATCGGTCTGGTCGCACCGCATCTTGCGCGCCGCCTGATCGGTGGCCGTCATCAGTGGCTACTGCCAGCAAGCGCCATTGTAGGCGCCATTCTGCTGGTACTGGCCGATACCTTGGGGCGAGGACTGATCCCACCGGTTGAGATTCCAGCCGGTATTCTCACGGCCATCATTGGCGCGCCGTATTTTCTATGGCTGCTCACGCGGCTCAAGGGGTGACTCCATGCTCGAAGCAGTCGCATTGACACTGGGATATGGCAGCAAGGCCATTGTCGACACGCTTCATTTCAAGGCACCTGCCAGCCAGGTGACAGCCTTGATCGGCCCCAACGGCTGCGGCAAGTCGACCTTGCTCAAGGCCTTTGCCCGAGTGCTGACACCCACGCAGGGCGAAATAAGGTTGGGCGGTAGGGCATATGCCTCTCTGTCTGCGAAGGAGATCGCTCGGCAGGTTGCCTTTCTGCCGCAAGTGTTGCCTGTGCCGGAAGGGGTGACAGTCGAACAGCTGGTGGGCTACGGCCGTAGCCCGCATAACGGCCTTTGGGGGCGTCTGCGCCAGATGGACAAACCCTATGTGGAAGCAGCGCTTGAACGCATGGGGCTTGGCGAACTGCGTGGTCGGCTGTTGGCGGACCTTTCCGGTGGCCAGCGTCAGCGCGCCTGGCTGGCCATGGTATTGGCGCAGGATGCATCCGTGGTTCTGCTGGACGAACCCACAACCTATCTGGACATCTGCCATCAGGTCGAGCTGCTCGAACTGATGCAGTCGCTTGCAGGGGAGGGCAAGACAGTAATTACCGTACTGCACGACCTGAATCAGGCCTGTCGCTATGCTGATCACTTGGCTGTGATGAAACAGGGTGCCCTGCAAGCGCTCGGCTCACCTCACGAGGTTATCAACCCTGCTTTGGTGAAAGAGGTGTTTGGCGTCCGGGTACAGGTCATGAAAGAGCCCTGCGCCGGCACCCCGATGTGCGTCATCGAAGGTGTAGCCTAAACAGGGTATCGGCAGATGGGGTCGCCTAGATGGGGTCGCCTAGACGGGGTCGCCTAGACGAGATCGTCTGGACAGCGCCCATCAGGTGTGTGATTCCGGTCTGTACTCTAAGCGGTCAGGTTATGAGCCGTCTGCGCATCGGCCAGGATATCCCTGAGCCGTTCGGCAAGCTGCATCAGCCTGACCGGCTTCATAAGTACTACGATCCGGTTGGCCTTATCCAGATCATTGTTGCAGGGATAGCCTGACACGATCATGGCGGGCAGGTGTGGCCGCCGCGCCCGCAACTGATCGATCAGCTCCCGACCATTCATGCCGGGCATGGACAGGTCTGTGACCACCGCATCAGCGGCGTCTCGGGCATCGGCTTCAAGCGCTGCCAGGGCATTGTTCGCGACGGTTACGCGATAACCGCTGGCCTCCAGAAAACCTTCAAACAACATGGCGATTTGCGTGTCGTCATCTACTACCAGAATGTGTTGCATGTATTCCTCAGACTGAACACAAGGCATCAAGGCGTGGAAGAAGGCTTGTCACGCTTGAACACCGCATGGATATGGTCCACCAGCTCGTTACGGCGATAGGGTTTACTCAGAACGTTCATCGAAGCGTCTCTAACGTTCTGGTTGGCCAGCTCATCCATGTATCCCGTGGCAAGCAGGACAGGGAGGTTAGGCAGCCGCTGCCTGACACGTTCTACAAGTACCAGGCCATTCATGCCTCCCGGCATGATCACATCCGTAAATAATAGATCGACCTTTCCATGGCGGTCGAGCAGCTGAAGTGCTTCCTCGCCGCTCTGGGCCGAGAGCACCGTATAACCCAGCGAACTCAAGTAATCCTCAGTTACCCGACGTACATCTTCACTGTCCTCTACAAGCAGAATGGTGCCCGACTCTGAAGGCTGTGTTGAGGCGCGAAACGGCTGCTGGTGCGGAGAAAAAGCCTGCTCCTGCGTAATCGGGAAAATCATGCGTACGGCCGTCCCCTTGCCCTGTTCGCTTTCGATTTCCAGGCGTCCATTGGATTGCTGAACGAAACCGTGAACCATGGCCAGCCCCAATCCAGTGCCTGGCGCCTTGGTCGTAAAGAAAGGCTCTGTGGCACGGCGAATCACTTCGGGGGACATGCCTTCGCCTTCATCGATGATACAAATCACCACATACCCACCCGGAGGCAGGTGATGCACATCAATGCGCTCACGGTTGGTTATCGTGGCTGTTCCAATCGTCACCTTGCCGTCCTTGGGCATGGCGTCGCGTGCGTTGATGAGCACATTGAGTAGCGCCATCTCCATATGCGTTGGGTCGATCGTGCAATAAGGCAGGCCTGGTTTGAGGTCCAGGCGCAGATCGATTCGCTCGCCCAACGCCCGCACCAGCATTTCGCTGAAATCGATGATCAGGGCGTTCAGGTTAAGGCGTTTGGGTTCGAGCCGTTGTTTGCGAGCAAAGGCCAGCAGCTGTTGTGTCAGCTTGCCGCCCCGTTCGGCCGCTTGTTGTGCGTTCTCAATGGCCTGAGAGAGGATCGGATGGGTATGTGCGTACTGACCCGCCAGTTCGAGGTTGCCCGTAATGACTTGTAGAAGATTATTGAAGTCATGGGCCAGCCCCGCGGTGAGTTGCCCGATAGCCTCCATCTTCTGTGCCTGCCGAAACGAGTTTTCGGTGAGCCGCCGCTGGGTGATATCCATCTGCGAGGCAAACCAGTAGAGCAGCTTGCCGTTCTGATCCGACACCGGCCCCATGAACAGCGCATTCCAGAAAGGCGTTCCGTCAGCTTTGTAGTTGAGAATGTCTACAGCCACTGCGCGATGTTCACTCAAGGCAGTGCGGATTTCGGCAACCGTAGTCTGGTCGGTCTGCTCGCCTTGAAGGAGGCGACAATTGCGACCCAGGATGTCTTTTTCAGTATATTGCGTCAGGTCCATAAACGCCTTGTTGGCGAATACGATGGGCGTATCAGGCTGATTGGGATCGCAGACGACCATCGGCATGCGGGTCATCTGCACCGCGGCAAAAAAGATATTGTTACGTTCATCAAGGCCTGTGTGGGTAACGTAACCTGCCTGCCAATGGTTTTCGCCGGGATTGCCCAAGGGGTTATAGGCATTGCCTTCCAGTTCGCCGGACGCCGGTACGCCTGCGCTTTGGCCGTCGCCTTCAACCTTAATCGCCTGTTCACGTTCGAAATCGCTTTTGCCCAGGACCATGCTCGCTTCCCATATGAAATACAAACCCGTCGGAGAAAGGCAGAACGGCATTCCTGGCTATTGTCATGATAGGGTCTGTCGCTGTCCTGACGTCGATGCCTTAGCTACTCTTGAATGGACTTTAAGCGGCTCGATTGGGTTTCATGCCTTATCCTTCCGTTGATCACATCAGGGCTTCTGGAATCATGCCGTATTTATCGCTGTGCTTTTGGACGCGCCGAGCTTCAGCGCTGCGGCGGCGAGACCTGTCGGTTATTCTGGGAGTCCTCATCGCCTCGGTTGAATACGCTCAGGCATTCGAGCGTAAATCGATGCAGGTGGGCATTCATACGGTCACGGTCGAGGTTGCCGATACCGCTAGTAAGCGTGAGCAGGGGCTCATGCATCGGCATCAGTTGCCAGAAATGCACGGCATGCTGTTTGTGTTCGATGAACCCAAGAAAGTGTGCTTCTGGATGCACGATACGATACTGCCGCTCTCGATTGCCTTTCTCGATGCGCGAGGCCGTATCGTCGATATTCAGGATATGGAGCCGTTAAGCGAGGACTTGCACTGTGCGCCGTCCGAGGTCACGCAGGCGCTGGAAATGAACAAGGGGTGGTTCAGGCGGCAGGGCGTCAAGACAGGCGATCAGGTACAGGGTTTATAGCGTCTGGCTAGCGTCAGACGCCTAAAGGTTCCTGCAACGCGTTGGCGGTCCCTCATGCTAGGCGTAGAGCACGCCGCTCCGATCGCAGGAGCGGCGTCACTGTATCAGCCGAACTGCAGGCCGTACCCCCAGAGCAGTACCGTCATCGCCATCAGCAGTTCAAGCACGAGCACGCCAATGGCCAGTGTCGAGCCTGACATGATGAAGCCTTCACGGCGATCGATATTCAGAAAGTTCGGGATACCTACATAGAGCAGGTAGGCGGTGTAGCAGAGCCCGGCAATCCCGGCCAATGCACACAGCCAGACCAGCGGGTAAAGCGCAACAAGGCCGCTTAAAAACATAGGCGTAGCAATGTAACCTGCAAAGACTACGCAGCGTTCCTTGCTGGGCCGGTCAGGATAGCGCCGTGCCAGCCAGTGAATCACACTGCCCATCACGTAAACGGCACCCAGCATCAAGGCGTAGGACATTACCCCTATCGTGAAGGCTGTCCAGGGTGACAGGCGAAGAAGATGATTACCGCCAAAGCTCCAACCCAGTTGGGTCGTGCCAATAAAGGCGCAGACTGCTGGAATCGCAGCCAACCAGAGGATGTGATGCGCATACGCATGGGAAACCGACTCCCTCTCGTTATCGATCTGCTTCCATTCACGATCAGGATGGGCCAGAAGGCCCCAAACGTGATTGATCATGACACACCTCACTTTCACCGAAGGACGCTATCGGCGAAACGTTGTAGGTCCTCCGCAGCAGGCCGCTGCGAGAGGTGCGGCCTGTTTTCAGTATAGAAAGTCAAAATGCTTGGTCAGGTCATTGCTATGAGCATTTGGTCATAAGTAACAAACCTTAAAGATCAAACTGAAATGAAGAGATCGGCCACCTGCTTACTGACCGATGAATGGTCTACCTGAGCTGGGCTAGGCGCCATAGAGGCGATAGATGGTAAGGCCTGATGTCAGGACGCTATCAGGAAGTTTGATTTGCCTCTCACTTTGAAAGTGTGCGCTGGAACTCAACCTCCTCGCTCTGGATCATAGGCCGATCCCGCCATGCAATCGGCGACCCTTCGCCCGCCAATCAAGCGTGGGCACAGACCTTACCGAGTGACGGATCACAGCATGCGCTATTTGTGTTCAGCTTTATTGACTTCATGGCTGCTGGCCTCGCCCACATGGGCCATGGCAGAGCAAAGCAAGGAAACCTCCCTGATCAGCAAGGCTGATCAAACGAGCCTCACGGAAAAGCCTCGTGCCAAGCGTAAGGGCGGTGTTCGTCTCCTGACATTGAACACCAAAGCAGGCAAAGCGCTGGAAGTCCGCAATGATATGGACGTACCTGTAACGGTGACGGTGCGCTTGAGCCGTACTGTCAATGTAGGCGGGGTTGGTAATGGCGTGATTCGCCAGACGGTCCCAGCCAATAGTCAGCTTCGTGTGGCCACGCTGCAGAAACGTCAGCAGGGCTTCCCGATGCACTATGACCAGGCGTTCAGCTTTTCTCCTCATTTCGCACCAGGCAGTGGCGGCGGGCTGGGCAACCCCAACAGTTTGGCCAGTATTACAGCCGGCTACGCCTATTCCTTGCCCTGGCAGGGCGGTCCGTTCTTCATCAGCCAGGGTGCGAACGGTGACTTCAGCCACCATACGCCCAAGGGCCGTTATGCCGTGGATGTCGCCATGCCTGAAGGCACGCCCGTCGTAGCGGCGCGTAGCGGTACTGTCATCGAGATCCAGAATCGCCAGTTCGGGCATGGACCGAGTCCGTCAGGCAACTTTGTTCGTATCCAGCATGATGATGGTACGCAGAGTGCCTATCTGCATCTCAAGCGTGGCTCGGTTGTCGTAAGGGAAGGACAGAAGGTTACGACAGGCACACCCCTGGCGCAGTCGGGCAATACCGGACGCAGTACCGGGCCGCACCTGCATTTCGTGGTTCAGCAGGGCGAGGGGGATGCGCTGGTGTCCATTCCTTTCCGCTTCGCCAGACCTGTAGGCGAGTTGCCCAACTTCGCGCTGGGCGGGCAGTAAACATCGCATGGCGGGGCCCGCTTGCCCCGCCTGCCTATCAGCGTGAAACGATCAGACGCACGCCCAGCGCGACGAAAATGCCGCCTGCGACTCGATCGAGCCATAGCCCAATACGGGGCTTTCGCTGCAGCCATTGCCCGGCTGCGCCCGAGAAGTACCCCAACAGACCAAACAGCACCGCCGCCTGAAGTGTGAACAGTACGCCCAACTGCAGGATTTGCAGACTGGCATGACCCTGTTCGGCAATCACGAACTGCGGCAAAAAGGACAGGAAGAACAGCACGACTTTTGGATTGATCGCATTGGCGAACAGACCTTTGAAGAACAGCTTGCTCAGCGACTCATCAATCTGAACATCATTATTGATACGCGTCTGCCCGGTACTACGCAGCGCCTGGATACCAAGCCATATCAGGTAGAGCCCGCCGGCAATCTTGAGGGCAGTGAAGGCCGTGGCCGAGGCGGCAATCAGTGCACTGACGCCTAGAGCGGCCAAGGCGGTGTGCGCCAGACAGCCGAGTGCGCAGCCAAAGCCAAATACCATGCCGCGCAGTCGCCCTTTGGAGACGCCAATACCTAAAACCATCAAATTGTCTGGACCCGGTGAGGCGGTGATCAAAAGAGCCAAGGCCAGAAAGCTCAAGAATTGCTCAGGTGAGAGCATGTGAATCATCTCTTCTCGTAATGGGGAGCAAGAGATAGTGCAGGGAGGGCGGTACAACGTAAAGGGGGTAGAAGCACCACGCCTCGCTCAAGGTCCTTGAGAGACACCCATAAGCGAGGTGTGGCGTGCTGTTGCGCTACATCAACCGAACCGTCCGGTGATGTAGTCTTCGGTCTGCTTTTGCTTAGGCTTGGTAAAGATCAGGTCTGTCGACCCCACTTCGATCAATTCACCCAGGTACATGAACGCAGTGATATCCGAACAGCGGGCGGCCTGTTGCATGTTGTGGGTCACGATCACAACAGTGAACTGCTCTTTCAGATCCGTGATCAGCTGTTCAATCTTCATGGTTGAGATCGGGTCAAGCGCTGACGTGGGTTCGTCCAGTAGCAGTACGCGGGGACGCAGGGCAATGGTCCGGGCGATACACAGGCGCTGCTGCTGACCGCCGGAAAGACCCAAGGCGCTCTGCTGGAGCTTGTCCTTCACCTCATCCCACAATGCTGCGCCGCGAAGGGCCTGCTCTACGCGATCGTTCATTTCGACGCGGGACAGTTTCTCGTGATGGCGAATGCCATAGGCCACGTTGTCAAAGATCGACATCGGGAAGGGCACCGGCTTCTGGAATACCATGCCCACAGTGCTGCGCAGGCGGCTCAGCGAATACTTGGGATCGAGGATGTTTTCCCCATCGAGCAGAATCTCGCCGGTAGCCTTCTGATTGGGATATTCGGCGTAGATGCGGTTGAAGATACGCAGAAGCGTGGACTTGCCGCAGCCGGATGGGCCGATGATCGCGGTGATCTTGTTGGCCGGGATATCCAGGTTAATGGATTTCAGCGCGATATGGTTCTTGTACTGGAACCCAACGTTGCGCGCGCAGATTTCTGGCATATGCGTCTGAAGATTGCTCATTGGGCACCTTTATTACGGGAGAAAACGAAACGGGATAGAAGGCTCAGGACCAGAACAAAGATAGTCAGTAACAGCGCACCTGCCCACGCCAGCGCCTGCCAGCTTTCGAACGGGCTCATGGCGAACTGGAAGATGGTGACCGGCACACTGGCCATCGGCTTGAGCAGGTCGGAGTTCCAGAACTGGTTGCCAAAGGCGGTAAACAACAGCGGCGCCGTTTCACCGGTAATGCGCGCCATGGATAATAGAACGCCTGTTACCACACCAGCTTTGGCTGCGCGTAGCAGGATTTCAATGGTGACTTTCCACTGCGGAATACCCAACGCCAGGGCCGCCTCACGCAGGGACGCAGGCTGCAGCTGAAGCATTTCGTCCGTGGTCCGGGTCACTACTGGAATCACCAGCATGGCAAGCGCAAGCCCACCGGCAAAGCCCGAAAAGCTGATCGAGCCGTTGGTGAACTGGTTCATCGGGATCACGACGGCGGTGTAGACGAACAGACCGATCACGATGGACGGGGCGGACAACAGGATATCGTTCACGAAACGAATCACCGTGCCCAGCCTGGAGGTACGAGCGAACTCGGCCAGCCATAGGCCGGCCAGAATGCCGATAGGCGCACCGATTGCCAAGGCAAGCAGGCTGATCAGCACGCTGCCATACAAGGCGTTGGCCAAGCCCCCTTCGGCGCCGGGCGGTGGCGTCATCTCGGTAAAGAGCGTCAGGCTCAGCGCACTACCACCCTTGATCAGGGTAGTGGCCAGAATCCAGACCAGCCAGCCAAGGCCGATGATCGCCGCCGCGCTGCTGAGCGTCATGGCGATGGCGTTCTTGATCTTGCGGGCGCGATAGAGGTTTTCGTTGACGGCCATCAATTACCTGCCCGACGCGACATACGCGCCAACATGAGACGGGCCAGCATCAGCACGATAAACGTGACGACGAATAGCAAGAAGCCCAGGGCGATCAGCGAGGAGCGATGCAAATCAGTATAGGCCTCGTTGAACTCGTTAGCGATGACCGAAGCAATGGAGCTGCTGGGCATCATCAGCGATAGGGACAGCTGGTGGGCGTTACCCAGTACGAAGGTCACGGCCATGGTTTCTCCAAGAGCGCGTCCCAGGCCCAGGAAGATACCGCCGACGACTGCTGAGCGAGTGTAGGGAAGAACGATATCCCAGCAGACTTCCCATGTCGTTGAGCCCAAGGCATAGGCCGACTCTTTCAGCTGTTGTGGAACGGTACGGAAGACTTCATACATCACCGAGGTGATGAAGGGCAGAATCATGATCGCCAGAATAATGCCGGCGCTCAGCATGCCGATACCCAAGGCTGGACCCTGAAACAGGCCGCCGATAACGGGAATGGCGCCCAAGTAATCATTGATCCAGGGTGCAAGGTATTCCGCCATGAACGGGCCGAATATGAACAGGCCCCACATGCCGTAGATGATCGAGGGAATACCCGCAAGCAGTTCAACTGCGGACGCAACCGGCGTACGCAGCCATGGTGGTGCGATCTCGCTTAAAAACAGCGCGATACCAAAGCTGACCGGTACGGCCAGGATCAGTGCAATCAGGGATGTTACAAGAGTGCCGTAAATCGGTACGAGTGCGCCGAAGCGTCCGTTGACCACGTCCCATTCACTACTGGTCAGAAAGGACCAGCCAAAAGTAGAAAAGGCCAGGCGACCGCCCCAAAGCGTAGAAATCGCAGCGCCCAGCATGACGGACAAGACAAGAAGCGCAGCGGTCAACAAAATAATACGGAACCAGCGGTCATGGCGCGTATCGCGTCTGGCGCGGCGCTCCCGTTGTTCCCGATTGGCGGTCGTGTAGGGTATTGCGGGCATTTTAAAGGATCCTTAGCAATGCACCCCGCCTCGAAGATCGGGGCAGGGTGCACGGGGAGGGCAGAGGGGAATCAGCTCTTGAAGTCAGATGCCCAATACGCCTCGATTTTCTCAACCAGAGAGTCCGGTAGCGGGACATAGTCCAGGGCTGCGGCATCTTTCTGGCCATTTTCCAGGGACCACTTGAAGAAGTCGAAGGCTACCTTGCTACGCTCAGCATTCTTCGGCTCCTTGTACATGATCACCCACGTCGTGGCAGTGATTGGCCACGCGTCAGCACCTGGCGCGTTGGTCATCAGCAGGTTGAAGTCCTTGGAGGCGCCCCAGTCTGCAGTATCAGCAGCGGCCTGGAAGCTCTTCGCGTTGGGCTCAACAAAGGTGCCCGCCGCGTTTTTCAACTGAGCATGGGACATCTTGTTTTGCAGGGCATAAGCGTATTCGACGTAGCCGATGGAGTTCTTGATCTGCTTGATGTAGGCAGAAACTCCTTCGTTACCCTTGCCACCTACACCGGTCGGCCAGTTGATGGTGGTGCCGAAGTTGACCTTTTCCTTCCACTCAGGGCTAACCTTAGCCAGGTAGTTGGTAAAGTTGTAGGAGGTGCCCGAGCCGTCGGAGCGGTGTACGACGGTGATGTTGGCCGAAGGCAGCTTCAGGTCCGGGTTCAGCGCGGCGATGGCCGGGTCGTTCCAGGTCTTGATGGTACCCATGAAAATCTTGGCCAAGGTTTCGCCGTCCAGCTTCAACTGGCCGGGCGCAATGCCTTCCACGTTAACGACCGGTACGATACCGCCGATCACGCTGGGGAACTGACCCAGACCTGACTTTTGCAGATCGTCAGTGCTCAGCGGGGCGTCGGAGGCACCGAAATCAACCGTGCCCGCCTTGATCTGGGCAATACCGCCGCCCGAACCAATGGACTGGTAGTTGATACGGTTTTGGGTTTTCTGGCTGTAAGCCTGAGACCACTTCGACAGTACCGGGTAGACGAAGCTGGAACCGGCGCCTGTAACGTCTGTGGCATGAGCGACCGTGCTCAGGCAGAGAGCAGACAGAAGAGCGGCAAGACGGAAAGTGCGAGTGGCGTACACGATGCCTCCTAGGCATGTCTGGCTGTTAAGTGAGGCAGAAGCTAGTTTGTGTACGTGAAATTAAAGCGACAAATATGTTACAGAATTATGAACAAGCGGCACTGAGCCATCAGGAGATTGTATCCAGGCGTGTTTTTCAGCTTTTAAATTGTCTTGATCCCCCTGAAAACAAAGGGTTCCGGAGGATATGGAAGGTTTATCCGAAATTTTTTGTCTATTTGTGCAAACCGACCGTGTGGGTGCTGTCACGGTCGGTTTTAAGACAGGTTATTACGTGAGTCAGCCTGAAAGGCTTAACGCGGTGATTCGGCATTACCTTCTTTCTGAGGATCTTTTTCAGCTTCCTCAAGGCGCGCGGCATGATCGGCTTCTGCCGCGGCGGCACGCTCGGCATCGGCTGCCTGCTGATTACCGGCGGCTTCATGCTCCTTGGCCTTTTGCGCGTGTTCAGCAGCCTCCTTGCGGTGGTCCTCAGGCTGGTCATCACACCCGCCGAGTCCTGTCAGGGCCAAGGCTGTAAACAGGATGGCTAACCATTGGCGCATGGTGTACTCCCCCTTCTCATAATGATGTCGCTTGGAAGACAGCCGCTTTGCGTTAGTTCCAGCGAGGGCCACGCAAGCGGCTGTCTGCGGTGGTTGAGCCTGAAAACTGAGAACTACGGCAATGCTTGAGCAGAAAAAGCTGTGGCGGTAGAGGCGATGGGTATCGCTGTACTCCACCCATCGTGCGGGCGCTACGAAATGAGCCGTAGCGCCATGACCGGGCTTAGGTATTGGCCGTCAGGACCTCTTCCATCCAGTGCACGACTGCTTCGCCATCGATGCCCATGCACACGTCGACGAGAGGTGACTGGCTCCACCGGTCTCCTACGAACTGGCGGCCTTCGGGTGCAAATACGGTCTGGCCTTCGGCAAGCCCCTCGGTTATCACGTTCAGGTGGCCGCGTACGGTCTGGAACCACTCCGGATGACGCAGGAATGCCACGGCGCAGCTGTCATGGGGTGTACAGCCGTCTATGCCCAGGGCCGATTTGTAGAACTTGGCATAGAAGGCGTAACTATGGGCCAAGAGTGGACCCAGGGTGCGGTGCGCTTCGGTGATGCGCTGCATGCGCACCGGATCAAGGCAGGTGCGGTGGGTAACGTCCAGGCCTACCAGTGTGAGCGGCCAGCCAGCCGTCATGACGCGGGCGGCTGCATGCGGGTCGGAAAACATGTTGGCTTCCGCCAGTGGCGTAACGTTGCCGCCCTCACGGATCGAGCCGCCCATAACGATCACCTGCTTTACGCGGTGGATAACCTCTGGATCAAGCTCCAGGGCCTTAGCCAGATTACCCAGCGGGCCGACAGCCACCAGGGTGATTTCGCCGGGACGCTTGCGCGTTTCCTCGACAATGAACTCGGCCGCACTCTGGGACACCGCCTGACGCGTCGGGGCGGGCAGGTTCAGATTGCCCAGGCCGTCATCGCCATGCACATGGGCGGGAACAGGGTGAGGCGTTTTTTCCAGCGGAGTACCCATGCCCTGGGCCACGGGAATGTCCTGACCCGCCAGCTCGACAAGCGATAAGGCATTACGCGTGGCCGTCTCGATCGAGACATTGCCGAAGGTGGTGGTCAGGCCAACCACTTCGATGCCCGGATCAGCCATGATGATGGCAATGGCCTGGGCGTCATCAATGCCCGGATCGGTGTCGAAAATGATAGGGGTTGTCATGCGGTCATGTCCTTCTTGCTAAAGAGGGTGGTGGCGTTTGCATCAAGGCGCGCCAGGACCCGATAGGGGCACGGTAACTTTGCCGGTGGAAACGAGTCCACTGTTTCCTGCCTTTTTCTGGCCGTTACGGCCTTCTGCAAGAGGACGATAAGCATGATCAAGTCTCAGGGCTATGCCGCTCATTCCCCTCAGGATCCACTGGTACCGTACAACTTCGACCGGCGTGATGTAGGCCCACACGATGTACAGATCGATATCCTGTACTGCGGCGTCTGCCATTCGGACCTGCACACTGCGCACAATGAATGGAAGAACACGCTATACCCGTCAGTACCGGGACATGAAATCGTTGGTCGTATCGTAGCGGTTGGTGATCATGTGACCCGCTTCAAGGTAGGCGATGTGGCTGGCGTAGGGTGCATGGTCGATAGCTGTCAGCAATGTTCTTCCTGCAATGAAGGGCTTGAACAGTATTGCGAGAACGGTTTCGTTGGCACCTATAACGGCCCGGTCTTTGGCGGCGAGAATACCTATGGCGGTTATTCCGACAATATCGTCGTCAGCGAAAAGTTTGTTCTAAAGATCACCCATACCGAAAATCTGGCTGCCGTTGCACCGCTCCTGTGTGCCGGTATCACCACTTACTCGCCGCTCAGCCACTGGAAGGTCGGCCCGGGCAAGAAAGTAGGTGTTGTTGGTCTGGGCGGCCTGGGCCACATGGCAGTCAAGATTGCCCATGCAATGGGGGCCCATGTCGTACTGTTCACAACCTCGCCCGACAAGAAAGACGACGCGTTGAGACTGGGTGCTGACGAAGTGGTAGTGTCGAAAAATCAAGACGAGATGAATGCACACCTGAACAGTTTTGATTTCATCCTCAACTGCGTGGCCGCCTCGCACAACCTGGATGCGTTCATTTCCTTGCTCAAGCGTGACGGCACCATGACGCTGGTGGGCGCGCCCGGTGAGCCGCATCCGTCTCCCGACGTGTTCAACCTGATCTTCAAGCGTCGCCAGATTGCCGGATCGTTGATTGGCGGAATTGCCGAGACCCAGGAAATGCTGGATTTCTGTGCCAAGCACAACATCGTCTCCGACATCGAAATGATCAAGATGCAGGACATCAACGAAGCCTACGAGCGCATGCTCAAGGGGGACGTGAAGTACCGTTTCGTGATCGATATGGCCTCGCTGGAAGAGGCCGCTTCTGTCGCCGCCTGATCACCAACAGACAAAAGCCCGCCTTGTGCGGGCTTTTTTATGGGTGGGGTAGAAGGGCCAGTCGCTTGAGTTCAGCCACAACACGCCTTACGCGTGCCTCCACGGTCATATCGCCTTCCAGCCTAAGCACCGGGCAGGTACGCTGGCACAGCCAGGCGGTATGGTTAGCAAGGCTCCTGCTCCCAACCGCGGGACCACTATCGTATTGAGCAGCCCAGTCCAGAAACTCGGGGCTGGCTGAGCCGAAACGGGCTTCCTCCCGTGCCTTGAGGCGGGGTATGCGGATTTCAGCGGGCAGGTAAAGAAACACAATCAGGTCGAACAGGTTTTCGAGGGAGTCCCCGTAGTTCATGATCGAGCCGGAAATAATCACCGTCTCACTGACCTGCATGTCTTTAATCAACAGCGCATTACGCTCGAACTTATCGCGTCGCTGGGTATAGGGTGTTTCAGTGGGTAATCAGTAATAGCCATCTGCATCCAGGGCCACGCCATGCAGATGTGTGGCCAGTGCGACACCCAAGGTTGTTGTACCAGACCCTGATGCGCCCGTAATCAGTATGTTCATAAAGCAGGCTCCACCTTGGAGATGAGGGCAGGGCAGAAAAGCGTTACATGGTACAGAGCGGTTATTTAGAGCTGCTAACAAAACCTCATAAATGAGCGTAGGCGGCAGGGCAAGGGTAAGAGATTTCAGTGAGTATCACGCTTGTGCTTGCCTATATCAGCCAACCAGAAATGGGTTTTGTTAGCGGCTCTTAATAGTTATCCCTGAATATCTAATCAAATTATTATTTCGATTTTATAAATTGATATATTGGATTGATTTTAGTAGAGGCTTCGGTTGTTACCTAAAGCTTAATACAGCTGGTATCTCAAAGAGAAAGTGCAGGCAGGTAACATGCTCTAGAGCGCAAACGGGACAGCTGCATTACGCTTGAGACATGGCTGATCGGTGTTTATCAAGCAATTATAGACGCAGGGGCGTTTCTAATTTGCGAGCCCCGAAAAGTGTAGTCGTTAGGTGTAGCGAATAGGCGGTGTAGTCGTTTAAGTCCTCTTGCTAATTAATCGCTACACCAAGGGCATACGCTTTTGATGTAGCTGCTGGGGTACACCCTAATGACTACGCAAAAAAAGCTATCACCAGCTAGTTTCGTATCAGCTTGACATGCACATAGCTGACAAGATCATCGTCAGGTTTATGATAGATACTTATCGTTCTTGCGCTTTGTGTAAACAGCAATCCAGGAAAAGTTGGTTCTATGCCTGGTAGTTGAAATGACCTAATTGTTTTAGCCGGCTCACCAAGAAGCGCCTTGGCATCAGCTAATGTTGTAAGAGTAGATAGCTCTTCTTTCAGCTCGTCCTGAGCGGGAAAAAATTTGCCAACCGATTGGTAGTACACTCGGTAGCCAGTAACAACATCAACATCTTGGGCATGAAAGAAAATTCCTGCCTCAGGAACATTTATAAACTCGTCACTCTCGATCTTTGAATATTCAACTAGCGCGGCGGATTTTCTAAGTTCTAGTAATACTTCCATGATGGGCCGTGACAACTGTGCGCTTGGTTTCATTCAGAAGGTGGCTCCATGGTTTCTTATATTCTCAAAAGTAGTAGTAATCTAAGACTGGCCTTGATTTTGAGGTGTGCGATTACTAATCATGTGTAGTCGCTGGGGTATACGCTAATAACTACTCAGAGACTTGCGCTCAAGGTAGAGCGGACCTTAACTCTAATACCATTGGCTGACTTATGAGAACAGAATCTTTGCGCAGAGGCTCTAGATCTCCATCCAACAGGAAGCCAAACGCCTTATATAAATGCATTGCTGGTGTATCGGCTGCCGTAACACCTAAGCGGACACGGAGCGCTCTACATCTCTTTGCCCAGGCTAGGAGTTCATCGAGCAGAGCGCGGCCTGCACCTAGCCCTCGTGATTTAGGATTTACCCACATTTGAAAGATGTCAGCGGTATTCGCTGATAGCTTTCCCCAAGCCAGACCGCAAACCTCATTTCCATCCAGCGCAAACAAAGCATGGTCATTGTTGGAGGAAAAAGCCGCAATGATTCGGGCTTTCCAACTCTCATCTGCTCTTAGAGCTTCTTCTTCATAGGTGCTTGCGAAAGCATCGGGAGAGTCGCGAAGTGCATATAGTCGCGTATCCCGATAAAGCTGCCACTCGCTAGGTTTTATTGGCCGTACAGATATCACATTATGTGCCATTTTGATTAACACCATTAAATAGCTGCTTACGACCCAACGTGACTAGAAGGCTACCGTTACATTAACTAACCAGAACAGCTTATAGAACAAGGTGTAGTCGTTGGGGTATATCCCATCGACTACACGAATGCAGCTACCATTAACGTCCTCCGTTATAGCCCTGATGCTAAACGGTGACTTGATAACTCAACCCGAGCTCATCGCCAGGCTTGCCTCTTATCCCCCAGTTATGCTTTGGGGTTTCAAACAAGGTAATTTCGATATCCTGAGGAGTGATGCCTGTTGCTGACATGATTTTTTTATACAAGAGATGGATTAGCTGCTTTTTTGCGCTCACCGAGCGCCCTTCAAACATACTTATTTCGAGAATGATGTAGCGCTCCGACCGATCGGCAGGGTAAAGAAAATCCAGCTCATCCAGTAAGATATAACGATGAAAGCGCTTCTCTAGCGGGTACTGTAAAGCCTCGACTATAGAAGCGTGGATGGCCTCTGATAATTCAGACCTGATAGCTTCAAGGTTACGTCTCAATCCGTAGATCTTTACTTGTGCCATGGGCGTGCTCTCCTTGTTGGAGCGCCGCCATGTCGGAAGTAGATTACAGCACAGCACCAGCCAGAACATGGCGGCACTGTCGGTTAAGAAAATACGTGCCGGGCCGCTCTTAGATAGAGCGGCGCCAATGCATGCTGCTTGAAAACAAAGTATTAATCATGAGGGCATAGTTACAGCTTGGAGGACCGTATTCAACCCTCTCGTAACTGATCACACTGGAGCTTCACCTATTAGCTGATAGGTAGTCCTGTAGTCGCAGGGGCATGCCCTAACGACTACAAAGAAGTAGCCCTCACTAGAGAGGTAAAAGGCCTAACCTGAAGCAAGGCTCTTAACCTTTCCTTAAGCTGGGCCAAGCCTTCAACATTTTCCTGGTAAGGCAGGTAAAGTGTCACGATAGTGATGCGGTAACATCTGTGATCCTATGGAGAGCTCCATGACGCTGCATGTCTGGTTTGTCTTTTGTGTTGCTTACCTGGTAACAACGCTTTCTCCCGGGCCCAACGTCCTTTTGGTCATTCGCAATACCTTGCGCTATGGCGCACGGGGAACGCTGGCGACCCTGGCAGGTAACCTGACGGCGCAGCTATTCGTGATCATTCTTGTGGCGCTTGGCATAGGCGCTCTGGTGGCAGCCATGCCGATGGCGTTTCTGGCGATGAAGCTGATCGGAGCGGCTTATCTGATCTATCTTGGTTTTGTGCAGCTGCTCAAACGTCAGCCTGGATCGTCTACGGTCACACCAGCTATTGCGCCCAGTGTCTCGTCGTCCAAGGTTTTTGGTGAAGCGCTGCTGGTATCAATCAGCAATCCGAAAACGCTTATCTTCTTTTCAGCTTTCTTGCCGCAGTTCATCGAGCCGGGACGGTCATTGGTTGTACAGTTCACCACGATGTACCTGACCATCGCCTTGATTGTCGTGACGGTACACTGTGTGTATTGCTTCAGTGTGTCCAGGCTCAGCAGGCGGCTTTCCGCGAGCCGTTGGGTCACGGCGATCAAGCGGGCCAGCGGCGCGTTATTCGTAGGGCTGGGCGTAAAGCTGTTGATGGCCCGGCAGGCCTAAGAGGAGGTTTGCACCATGACTGCCACACTAAGCGCACCGATTCCCAGTGATTACGAGGCACTGGTTGCCTGGGTGCCTACGGCTGACGCCTGCGCGCGCTGGGCAGGGCCCCAGCTCAGGTATCCGTTCACTGCCGTTGAGTTGCCGGAACTGCTGGAGGTGCCCGGTAAAAGCTTTTCATTGGTAGAGGGCGTCAACCGGCCGCTTGCCTTTGGGCAATACCGAACCGTCTCGCCCGATACTGTCCACCTGTGCCGCATCATCGTCTCGCCTGACTGGCGGGGCCACGGTTATGGCAAGCAGTTGTGCGAGCAACTGATTAGGCAGGCTGTGGCGGACACAGGCGCTTCCATGGTTACGTTGCGCGTCTACCGGGACAATGCCGTGGCACAGTCGCTGTACCACAAGCTCGGCTTCAAACCAGTGGAGCTGCGCTCGGATGTGGATGTCATCGGCATGCGACTGATCCTGGCCGAGCAAGCCGGTTAGCAGCCGGGCGGCTCATTCTTTAAAAGCCAGATCAACCGGTCTACCGCCCACTGGAAATCCAAGTGTTTGGCAGGGCCTGAAGGGTGCGAAAGCAGCGCATCAAGGCGTAAGCTCATGGGCCGTCCTGTCCGTAGGGGAGGAAGACGCAGCAGAGGCCGTGCGCCGTTTGAGGCGCATGACCAGTGCATACAGGAGTGGAACGAAAAACAGGGTCAGCAGCGTGGCCGAGAGCATGCCGCCGAAAACGCTGGTGCCAATGGCGTGCTGGCTGGCCGAGCCCGGGCCCTGAGAAAACATGAGGGGCAGCACGCCGAACATGAAGGCTAGGGACGTCATGACGATAGGGCGCAGGCGCATCCGGGCGGCGTCCAGAATGGCCTGACGCAAGGGAGTGCCCTCATGCTGGAGTTCGCGGGCCACCTCAATGATGAGGATGGCGTTCTTGGCAGTGAGGCCCATGATGGTGATGAGGCCGACCTTGAAGTACAGGTCGTCCGGCAGTCCGCGCAGCGTAGTGGCCATGACCGCACCGATGATGCCCAGCGGAATCGCCAGGATGACTGCAAAAGGTACCGACCAACTCTCGTAGAGCGCTGCCAGGCACAGAAAGATCACCAGAATGGACAGGCCGAACAGCAGGGGTGTCTGATCGCCGGACAGCCGCTCCTGATAGGACTGACCTGCCCATTCGTAGCCGACGCCGGTGGGTAGCTCGCCTACCAAGCGTGCCATGGTGTCCATCGCCTGGGTGGTGCTGTAGCCCGCCGC
Source organism: Pseudomonas sp. JZ114 (assembly GCF_051027705.1). Taxonomy (NCBI): domain Bacteria; kingdom Pseudomonadati; phylum Pseudomonadota; class Gammaproteobacteria; order Pseudomonadales; family Pseudomonadaceae; genus Pseudomonas; species Pseudomonas sp. JZ114. The sequence goes on along the minus strand of NZ_CP069256.1, from coordinate 3,509,639 downwards.
CGGTGTGGCGTTGATGGAGAGCGACGGGAAGCCGTTGAAGTGCTCGATAGCCATCGTGCCTACCGTCCATCTAAGCGTCACGAAGGTGCTTAGCGGCACCATCTCGCCGTCAGCATTGCGAACCCGGGCCTGGAGCAGGCTGTCAGGCTGTTGCCGGTCCTTGCCCTCCGCCTGGATGACGATTCGGCGGACTTGATTATCATGGATGAAATCTCCCACATAGAGCGAGCCGTAGAGGGTAGCCATGGTCGAATTGATCTCATCCACCGAGACGCCCATGCTCTGGGCTTTCAAGCGATCAATGGAAACCTTGAGCTGCGGCGTGTCGTCCTGCCCCGAGTAGGTGGCGGTAGCGAATACAGGATTCTGCCGTGCCAGTGTCAGGAGCTTGTCCTTGGCAGCCAGCAAGGCTTCGTGCCCAAGCCCTGCGCGATCCTGAAGACGCATGTCGATACCGGCGGTGCGTCCCATGGAGGGCAGCGGCGGGGTATTCAAGGCCTGGATAGTGACGTTGGGGATCGACGCGACGCCATTGGCAAAGTGCTCGTTCAGTCGTGCGATGATGGCATCGACGTGCTGATCGGGCGCCTTGCGTTCGGACCAATCCTTGAGCGTAGGCCAGATCATGGCAGCGTTCTCGCCGCCGCCAAAATAACTGAAGCCCTGCAGGGTGAAGAGCTGGCCGACTGAAGGATCGCTGCGCAGATAGGCCTGCACTTCCTTTACGACCTGATGCGTCATTTCCTGGGTCGAGCCGGTGGGAAGCAGCACGACGGTGGCAAAACTGCCCTTGTCTTCGTTCGGCACAAAGGAGCCGGGCAGGCGGCTGAACAGAAGCGCCAGCACGGCCAGCAGAACGAGATACAGCAGCACGAAGCGCACCGGGCGATTCAGGACACCGCTCAGGCTGCGTTGATAGCCTGTCGATAGGGAAGCCGCCCAGCGGCCCACTCTGCCCAGGCTGAGCGTATCGGTCGCTGCCGGTTTGAGTAGCGTTGCGCACAGGGCGGGCGTCAGCGTGAGCGCCAGAAATGCCGAGAAGGCCATCGGCACGGCCAGCGCCACGGAGAACTGCCGGTAGATCGAGCCAGTAGCGCCCTCGAAAAAGGCCATCGGGATGAACACGGCAGTCAGTACCAGCGTAATTGCCACAATGGCGCCGCTGATCTGCTGCATGGCCTTGAGCGTTGCCTCGCGGGGAGCCAGTCCTTCCTCCCGCATGATGCGTTCGACGTTTTCCACCACCACGATGGCATCATCCACCAGAATCCCGATAGCCAGGACCATGCCGAACAGGGTCAGCACGTTGATGGAGAAACCCAGTGCCAACATGGTGCCACAGGTGCCGGCCAGGGCTATCGGTACCACGATGGAAGGGATCAGCGTGGCGCGCAGGTTTTGCAGAAACACCAGCATGACCAGAAAGACCAGCACCATCGCCTCGATCAGCGTATAGGCCACCTTCACGATGGACATATGTACGTAGGTCGTGGTGTCGAACGCCGTCTGGTAGTGCATGCCCGGTGGGAACTGCTGGGACAGCTCCGCCAGCGTGGCTTTTACAGCCTGTGCCGTACTGAGGGCGTTGGCGCCGGGAGCAAGCTTGATGGAAATAGCGCCGCAAGGCCTGCCGTTCACGTAGGAGGGGTAGGTGTAATAATTGCCGCCCAGCTCGACACGAGCCACATCCTGAATGCGCAGGGCCGAGCCGTCCGGGTTGACCCGCAGCGGAACCGCGCCAAAGGACTGCGGTGTATTGAGGATTTCCTCAACCGTCAGCGGGGCCGTGAGTGTGGTATTGGCGGGCACCGGAGGCGTGCCAATGGAGCCGAGAGTAATGCGCTCGTTGTAGTGGTTGATGGCGCTGACCATATCTGAAGTGGTCACGCCCATGGCGGTGAGCTTGTGAACGTCCGGCCAGATCCGCATGGCGTATTCGGGGCTATAGACCTCCACCTTGCCCACGCCGGGCACACGCAAGAGGGCAGGGCGCACCACGGTAGTGGCGTAGTCGCCCATCTGGATATGCGTGATGTTCGGGTTGTCTGCCAGGAGTGTGACGAACAGTAGGTCGTTGTCACCGCTCTTGTCCACTTCGATTCCCTGGCGCCGCACGCTTTCCGGCAGACGCTCCTCGACGCGCTTGATGCGGTTCTGCACTTCAATGGAAGCGATCTGCGGATTGGTGCCCGGCTCGAAGGACAGGCCGATTTCCACCTCGCCCGTGGCGGTACTGTCGGAGGCGAAGTACAGCAGTCCCTCAATACCACTCAGCTCGCGCTCGATAACGGAGGTAACGGTACGTTCGATGACTTCGGCCGAGGCGCCCGGGTAGTAGGCCTGTATGCCTACCCTCGGAGGCGAGACGTTAGGGTATTGCTCCACCGCCAGACGCAGCGCCGTCAGGCCGCCGCCCAGAAAGATCATGATGGCGACGACCCAGGCGAACACTGGGCGCGCAATGAAAAACGAGGACATGGTCTACGCTTACTCTTTTGAGGCGACCGGCTGGGTCGTCAGGGTGGCTTGCTTGGGCTCTACGGCCTGACCGTCCTTCAGGGCGCTGCCACTGAGGATGACCCGCTCGCCAGCTTTCAGACCGTCGGTGACGCGCCATTGACTGCCTTCGAGCGTATCGGCGGAAATCGGGCGGCTGTGGGCGTGGTTGGTCTCGTCGACAACCATGGTATAGGCGCCTTCACGGGTGCGTGTCAGGGCCTGCTGGGGAATAAGAACGGCCTGCGTCTGGCCGGGCTGCTGCAGCTCGACCTGCACATACATTCCGGGCAGCAACAGGTGGTCCGGGTTGTCGAAGATGGCGCGCATGGCTACGGTGTCGGTCTTCTCATCCACTGCCCAATCGGAGAAGAGCAGGGTGCCGTTCAAAGGGTAGGTCGAGCCATTGCTCAGTCGCAGGCGCAGGATGGGCTTCTCGCGCTTGTCGGCCTGCTGAAGGCTCTGCCGGAGCGCCAGGGAATCAGCCATGGGCTGGGCAAAATTCACATAAATCGGGTCGATCTGTTCGACTGTAGTTAGCTTGGTGCCTTCATCCTGACCGACCAGTGCACCCTCCGTGACCTCGGCCCGACGTGCGCGGCCGGCAATCGGCGAGGTCACGTTGGCATAGGCGAGCTTCAGGCGGGCGCTTTGTACCTTGGCTTCGGCTGCCTTCTGGGTAGCCCGTGCCTGCTTCTCTGTAAAGAAATCCTTGCGGTACTGCTGGGCGCTAATGGACTCATCGGCCATCAGCTGCCTGGAGCGTTTGGCAATGTCTTCAGCGGCATCGGCAGCCGCCCGTGCCTGGGCCAGCTCGGCTTCTGCCGCAGCCAACTCGGCCTTGAGCGGAGCCGGGTCGATACGAAACAGCAACGTACCGGCTTTGACCTCCTGGCCCTCCTGGTAGGTGCGAGCCTCCACGATACCTTCCACGCGGGCACGGACTTCCGCCGTACGATAGGCCTCCATCCGGCCGGTGAGACGCGTGGTCAGCGGCTCCGTCGAGGGCGTAACCGTTGCGATGTCCACCTTCGGGACGGCTGGCGTTTGCGTTTCGGCTGTCTTTTCGGTGGGTTCACAACCTTGGAGCAACACGGCCAGTGCCAGCAGCGCGCCCTTTACCACATCCTTCATGCGCTCACCCGGGCCATGCAATAGACATCCACGTAGGCACCGTCACGATAGGCATAGGCGATCTGAGTGCCCTCGTGAACAAAGCCGAATTTTTCATACAGGGCGATAGCCGGCGCGTTATCCGTGTATACCGTCAGCTCAACACGCTTGAGGTTCATCCAGTTGTCGGCGGCATCGATCAGTGCCGCCATCAGCTGGGTTCCCACGCCTTTACCAGTGTGGTCATCCCCAACCGCAATGACCAGCTCCGCCACATGAATCCGCCGGCCTTTCATACGGTTGAGCGTTGCAAAGCCCAACACGTTGCCTTGCTGTTCGGCCAGTACCCGAACGTCTTCAGCGGGGTATTGCTTGATCCAGTCGCTCATGCTCTGAGTGGGTCGGTAGGGTAGGCGCAGCGTACCCCGGCACGTGCCCGGCTGGTTCAGAATCGATGCCAAAGCCTCGGCATCGCTCTCGCGGATAGCGCGTAGGGTAATGGTCATGAGTCCTCCTTGATTCAGGCCCGTTGTCGGTCAACGATCTCGCCTGAGCGTTCCAATGGTGCGACCGACGCCGCCAGTAATTCCTGAGTATACGGGTGTTGTGGCGCCTGAAAGATCCTGCAGGCCTCGCCGTGTTCCACGACCTTGCCATCCTTGATGACAATCAGATCATGGGCCAATGCCCGAACCACGGCCAAATCATGGCTGATGAACAGATACGTTAGCCCATGAATCGCTTGCAGGTTACGCAACAGGTCGACAACCTGCTTTTGAACGGTACGATCCAGAGCAGACGTGGGCTCGTCGAGCAATATCAGCTCGGGTTGCAGCACAAGCGCCCTCGCGATGGCGATACGCTGGCGTTGGCCGCCCGAAAACTCATGAGGATAGCGGTGCCGTGTTTCAGGATCGAGACCTACTTCCTGTAAGACCCGAATGATCGCCGATTCCCGCTCTTTGGGTGTGCCGATCTCGTGGATATCCAAACCCTCACGGATGATCTGCTCGACGGACATCCGTGGGCTCAGGCTGCCGAACGGGTCCTGAAACACAACCTGCATGTGGCGACGAAGCGGACGCATCTGCCTGGCGTTAAAGGTTTCGATCGCCTGCCCCTGAAAGTGGATGGCGCCCTGGGCCTGCACCAGTCGCAGGATCGCCTGGCCCAAGGTGGACTTGCCTGAGCCGGACTCGCCCACGATGCCCAGGGTGCGGCCTTTCTTTAGCTCGAAGCTCACACCATCCACCGCCTTGACATAGTGGCGCTGGCGGCTGAACAACGGTTTGGGCAGCGGAAACCAGACGCGTAGATCCTGCGCCTGTATCAGCGAGGCATCGCTGGTTGTTGCTACCGGCCCGCCGTCGGGTTCGGCTTCGATCAGCATGCGGGTATAGGTATGCTGAGGCGCGGAAAAAAGGGCCTGACAGCTGTTCTGCTCAACTACCACGCCGTTACGCATCACACAGACACGCTGGGCAATGCGCCGGACCAAATTCAGGTCATGGCTGATAAGCAGCAACGACATGCCAAGGCGCGCCTGGAGGTCCTTCAGGAGTTCGAGGATCTTCTGCTGCACGGTCACGTCCAGGGCTGTGGTGGGCTCGTCGGCGATCAGTAATTCCGGCTCGTTGGCCAGCGCCATGGCGATCATCACCCGCTGGCGCTGGCCACCCGAGAGCTGATGCGGGTAGGCCTTGAGCCGCTTGAGCGGTTCGCGTATGCCGACCAGTTCCAATAATTCGATCACTCGTGCACGCGCGTGCTTGCCGCCCAAGCCCTTGTGCAGCGCCAATACTTCGCTGATCTGCCGTTCCACAGTATGCAGCGGGTTGAGGGATGTCATGGGTTCCTGAAAGATCATGGCGATACGGTTGCCGCGCAGGGTGCGCAGACGCTTTTCGTCTGCGGTCACGAGATTTTCGCCGTTGTAGCAGATGCCGCCGGAGGTTGTGGTAATAGACGCAGGCAGCAGGCGCAGGATCGAGTGAGCCGTGACGGATTTGCCCGAGCCGGATTCGCCCACCAGCGCCAGACATTCGCCACGGCGAATATCCAGGTCGATACCGTGTACGACTTCCTGGCCGGAAAAAGCCACTCTCAGATCGCGGATTTCAATCAGACTCTCGGTCATCACACAGCCCTCGGGTCGAATGCATCACGGAAGGCTTCGCCAATAAAAACCAGCAGGCTCAAGATCAAGGCGAGGGCGAAAAAAGCGGTCATCGCCAGCCAGGGTGCTTGCAGGTTCTGCTTGCCTTCGTTGGCCAGCTCCCCTAGCGACGCGGTGCCGATCGGCAGGCCAAAGCCCAGGAAGTCCAGAGCGGTCAGCGTTGTAATGGCACCGGTAATGATGAAGGGAACATAGGTGAGCGTGGAGGTCATCGCGTTGGGCAGGATGTGCCGCCACATGACCTTGCGATCAGACAGCCCCAGCGCCCGTGCCGCTTTGACGTACTCCAGACTGCGCCCGCGCAGGAACTCGGCCCGAACCACGTCTACCAGCGCCAGCCAGGAAAAGATCGCCATGATACCTAACAACCACCAGAAGTTGGGCTCCACAAAGCCGGACAGGATGATCAGCAGATACAGGACCGGCAGGCCTGACCAGATTTCGATAAAGCGCTGCCCTAGCAGATCGACCCAGCCGCCGTAATACCCTTGCAGAGCGCCAGCGGTAACTCCAATCACCGCGCTGATGGCTGTAAGTGCCAAGGCAAACAGGATGGAAATACGTGCCCCAAAGATCACACGTGCCAGGACATTGCGCGCCTGTTCATCTGTGCCTAGCCAATTCGCCTGGCTGGGCGGGCTGGGAGAGGGAACAGAAAGATCATAGTTCACCGTGTTGTCGCTAAAGGGTATAGGCGGAAAGACCATCCAGCCGCCCTGGTCCTCTATCAGTTTCTGTACGTACTCACTGCGATAGTCCGGCTGGAAGGGCAGCTGGCCGCCAAGTTCGGTTTCGGTATAGCGCTTGAATATCGGGAAATACAGCGAGCCGTGGTAGCCCACTACCAGAGGTTTGTCGTTGGCGATCAGCTCGCCACACAGGCAAGTCACCAGCAACCCGCAAAAGATCCAGAGTGACCACCAGCCGCGACGGTTGGCCCTGAAGCGGGCAAAGCGGCGTTGGCTCAAGGGTGACAGTGTCAGCATCAGGCGTTCCTCGCCGAAAAGTCGATGCGTGGATCGACCAGGGTGTAGGAGATGTCCCCGGCCAGTTTGATCAGCAGGCCAAACAGCGTGAAGATGAACAGCGAGCCGAATACCAGCGGATAGTCACGGTAGAGCGCCGCCTCGTAGCTCATGCGACCCAGTCCGTCGAGCGAAAAGATCACTTCAATCAGTAGGGAGCCGGCAAAGAACACCTCGATCAGTGCCTGGGGAATACCGGCAATGACCAGCAGCATGGCATTGCGAAATACATGCTTGTACAGCACGCCGCGCTCAGTAAGCCCTTTAGCCCGCGCCGTGACAACATATTGGCGGCTGATTTCATTCAGAAAGCTGTTCTTGGTCAAAATGGTCAGGGTAGCGAACCCGCCAATGACCAAGGCCGAAACAGGCAGTACCAGATGCCAGAAATAGTCCACTACCTTGCCCGCGAGGCTGAGCTGGTCAAAGTTCTCCGAGGTAAGCCCTACGGCGGGAAACAGACTGAAATAACTCCCACCGGCAAACACCACGATCAGGAACATGGCGAACAGAAAGGCCGGCAAGGCATAACCCACGATGATGGCGGTGCTGGTCCAGATATCGAATGCGCTGCCATGACGGATCGCCTTGCGTATCCCGAGCGGAATCGAGATCAGGTAAGTGATCAGTGTGGCCCAGAAGCCGAGTGAAAGGGATACCGGCAGCTTTTCCAGAATCAGGTCCGTTACCTTGGCACCACGGAAAAAGCTGTTACCAAAATCCAGGTGCGCGTAGTTCTTGAGCATCAGCCAAAGGCGCTCAAGCGGTGGCTTGTCGAAGCCGTACTGCCGCTCGATTTCCTTGATCAGCTCAGGGTCCAAGCCTCTGCTACCCCGCGAGCCGGATGAGGCTCCGGCCGCCCCATCATGGCTGCCTCCTGCGATACCGCCCTGGTTGCCCATGCCTTGCAGGCGAGCAATGGCCTGATCCACCGGGCCGCCAGGGGCCGCCTGGATAATGACAAAGTTGACGATCAGGATGACCAGAAGCGTAGGAGTAATGAACAACAGGCGTCTAAGGATATAGGCTGCCATCAGGGTTTCTCCTGTAGCCGTGCGGCCATCTGCTCGTGGGTGAGCGGGGTTGGGCTGACTTCCCACCAGGTATCGAGCCCCTCTTCATAGGCGGGCGCGATACGAGGCCGGCCGAAACGGTTGCGAAACACGCTGGGCTCGCCGTCCGAGTAATAATGCGGAATCATGTAATAACCCCATTGCAGAACCCGATCGAGCGCGCGGGCGTAATGCACCATCTCATCCCGGCTTCTGGCATTGGCCACGCCTTCGATAAGCCGATCGACGACTGGATTCTTCAGGTTCATGGCGTTGGAGCTACCCACCCGGTTGGCACTGTCGGAGCCGTAATAATCAAAGAGTTCTAGCCCTGGCGATGCGCTGGGATCGCCATCCTTGGGAAAGCCGGTCACGATCATGTCGTAGTCGCGGCTATTGATGCGGTTGATGTATTGCGCTGTGTCCACATTGCGAATATTCAGCCCGATGCCTATCTGGGCCAGCGTCCGCTTGAAGGGCAGCACCATCCGCTCAAGACCGGATTGCCCATTGAGAAAGGTAAAGATCAGGGGATCGCCGTTGGCGTTGACGAGCTGATCGCCTTGCGGATGCCAGCCGGCCTCCTCAAGCAGGCGCAGGGCTTCGAGCTGCTTGTCCCGAATAAAGCCCGAGCCATCGGTTTTGGGCACCTGGAACACCTGGGTGAATACCTCATCCGGGATCTGGCCCCGGAAAGGTTCAAGAATACTCAGCTCCTGTGCGTCCGGCAGCTCTGTGGCGGCGATTTCGGTCTTGGGAAAGTAGCTCTGCTGGCGCTTGTAAAAGCTGCGCATGAGCTGCTTGTTGGTCCACTCAAAATCCCAGAGCATGGCAATGGCCTGGCGGACGCGGCGATCCTGAAAGAAGGGATTGTCCAGGTTGAAGACAAAGCCTTGAGCACGGACGGGCTTTCCTGTCGCCAGGATGTCTCGCTGCAAGCGCCCATCGCGCAGGGCGGGGCTGTCGTAGCGGATGGTATAGCCTGTGGCGGAGTACTCGCGGTTGTAGTCGTACGCGCCGGCCAGCAGGAGCTCGCGGGCGACATCGGTGTCGGCAAAGAAGTCGACGGTGAGCATGTCGAAATTGTACAGCCCTCGCGTCACCGGCAGATCCTTTGCCCACCAGTCCTTGACGCGCTCGAATGCGACGGTACGGCCCGGATCGACGTGCGAGACCTTGTAAGGTCCGCTCCCCAGCGGCGGCTCAAAGCCGTTACCGTTGGCAAAGTCCCGGTCTTTCCACCAGTGCGCTGGCAGGATGTGCATGGACGCTAGATCCAGCGCCAGACTGCGGTTTTCGTTCGTCTTGAAGGTAAAAAGGATCTGCCGGTCGCTTTCAATGGTGACGTCTTTTACGTCACCATACAGCTGCCGAAAGCTCAGGCTCGCCTTGGTCATCAAGGTCTCGAAAGTGAAGCGAACATCCTCAGCCAGAACGGGCATACCGTCATGAAAGCGTGCCTTGGGGTTGAGAAAGAAGCGTACCCAACGGTTCTCCGGGTCGCGCTCCATCTGTTCGGCAATCAGGCCATACACCGTATAGGGCTCGTCCAGCGAGCGATAGGCCAGCGGCTCGTAGACCCAGGCATTGATCTGGTCGACGCCAGTGCCCTTGTCTAGATAGGGCAGCAGGAAGTTGAAACGGTCGATCGATTTGGCTGAGCGTCTGAGCGAGCCTCCTTTGGGCGCGTCGGGATTCACATAGTCGAAATGCTTAAAGCCCTCAGGGTACTTGGGCGGGTCGCCATAGACTGTCATGTAACTGTGGGGCGTAGCCAATAACGCCGATGAAACGAGGCAGGAAACAAGCAGTACCATCAAGCGGCTGTACGTGTGGATCGACCCTGTTGAAAACACCGCTTCACTCCTTATGAACGACACGCGTTGACGCTCGGTCCAGGCAATCAACCTTAATTGATAGGGGATACTGGCAAGGGCCTGCACGAGTGGTTATACCGTCCTGTCCTGAAGCATACCTGTCTCCAGCCAAGGCGGCTGGAGACAGACAAAGAGGTTAGAAGTGATAGGTCGCACGGGTGAACAGCGTGCGGCCAAGTGGGTCGGTGTAGCGGGGGTCGTAGCCGCTCTGGAAGGTGTATGCCTGGTTCGAGAAGGGCGGGTCGCGATCGAACAGATTCTTCACGCCTACGTCGATGTCCAGAGATTTGCTCCAGGTGTAACCGGCTGAGAGATCCCATACAGAGTAGGACGACACTCGGTTATGGGTTTCCGGATCGTAATCGCGGTAGCCCGTCTGGAAGCGGTTGGTTAAAGAGGCACGGTACGGACCCTTGCTCCAACTGCCGGTCAGAGAGTGTTTCCAGCGAGAAATAACACCGATACCCTGGAAGTCACCTACGTTGTCAAAGTAAGCACCGTTGATGGTTTCCTGATAGTCATATCGATCAACGTAAGTACCCTGCATGGATAAGCCAAAGTTGCCGTAGGCGGTTGCAGGGAATCGGTAATCCAGTGTTACGTCTATGCCGCTAGTCTTGACCTTACCCAAGTTAGCCAAACCAGTTTGGATATACTGAAGCGAGCCATCCGGATTGCGAATGTAGCGATCAGCATAGCTATCTGGGTTGTCAAATACAGAGGACTCTGGAAATTCGGCGATCTGATCGGAAATCTTGATCCAATAAAAGTCCAAGCCTACTGATAAATTACGGACTGGCTGGTAAACAAAGCCCAACGTCACGTTACGCGCTTTCTCTGGCGAGAGATCTTCGTTGCCGCCAGTACGGTTGCGGAACTGCTGGCTACAATCGCGACCAGGGTTGGCACCGGCAATAGGCGTACCACCCGGACAGAGGCGTGGATCATCATAAAAGCCAGATGTGAAGGTCGTGTAGTTAGGGTTATACAGCTCGTATAGTGAAGGTGCACGGAAGCCTTCGCTATAGGCACCACGAACAACCAGTTCACGAATCGGTTGGAAGCGGAAGCTGTATTTCGGATTGGTTGTGCTACCTACATCGCTGTATTTATCGTGACGAATAGCTGCGCCTAGTTCTAGTGATTCCAGAACGGGAACGTTAATCTCGGCATACTGAGCCTTGACGTTACGATCACCTGAAACGCTGGAGTCAGGGTCAACCCCCAGGCTGTCAACCAAACCTGCAAATGGCTCGACGTCGCTATGGAATTCTTCTTTACGGAATTCACCTCCAAGTGCTAGACCTACAGGGCCTGCTCCGAACCAATCACCGATTTCACGACTGATGCGTCCATCAATCGCTTTTACGCGACCTACGGCCGTCTGGTAGTCGCCATGTACGCCAGCGTTATTAATGAAGTTAATCCCCTCCTGAGTTTGCTCTCCAAAAGGGTTAAGGATGCCATTAGCTATGCCTTCGGTAACCAAATCATCATTTAGATAGCCGCCACGTAGGCTGCTGATAACCTTATTTTCATTGTAGGAGGTACCAATGTTGTAATCCCAGCCTCCGACGTTACCGTCAAATGTCAGCTGCAGACGTTGGCTGGTGTTCTGATCCTTTTGGATACGCGCACCGGCTGCCGACTCTCGCCAGTTCACATCAACAGGCTGAGTCGGGTCGAGAGCAAAGCCAGGAGTCAGCGGCGTGATGCCATTGCCAGGATAAAAGGCTGTACCCGGATTCACTGAGATATCAGTGAGCGGTGCAGGCGCAATAGTGGTGGTATTGTCATTGCGAGCCCAGAAGTAATCCACGCTGGCAGTTTGATCTTCCGCCCACTTAGTAGAAGCCTTACCGAAGAAAGATGTTTTTTCAGTCTCTGGAACGGCATCGATGTAGTTTCGTGTGCTGAATCGGCAAGTTCCAGTACCAGGGTTGATCTGGTTTGGCCCATTGCAACCGGCAGTAGCCAAGGGGTTAGTGTAGTTGCCGTTCTGACCATAGTTAGCCGGATAGGTCGTACCAGAGGTACTACTCAATCCACGTCCAGGCTCGTAGTCCTTGGTAAAGGAGCGATCCGCCGCTGAAAGATTATTCTGCTTGTCGTAGTTGAAAACACCAAAGACATTAAAATTATCATTGTCCAGGTCACCAAAACCCCAACTACCGTCAAAGGACCGGCTTTCACCTCCGCCAGAGTGAGTAGGGCTATCAAAGCTGGCGCTAACCTGTCCTTCGGTAATACTTTTTTTGGTAATAAAGTTGATTACGCCACCGATGGCATCGGTACCGTACAATGCAGAGGCGCCGTCACGCAGAATTTCCACGCGGTCAATAGCAGCAAAGGGAATAGTATTCAGGTCAACGGCCGATGCATCGATGGCGTTGTTGGCCAGACGTCGTCCGTTAAGCAGAATCAGCGTCTTGTTGGAGCCAATGCCACGCAAGTCGGCAAATGAGGCTCCCCCTGTGCTAGAGCCTACCGATTGGCTAGAGCTCTGGGTAGACTGACTGGCAACGATGCGTGTTAGCAGCTCTTCAGTCGTGTTAACGCCTTCTTTCCTCAATTGCTCCGAGCGTAGGATTGTCACAGGGACAGCGGTTTCTGCATCTACGCGACGTACCGCTGTACCGGTGACTTCCACTCTTTCGAGTTGCGTTGTTCCTGCCGCAGCGGTAGGTGCTACGGCTGGAGCAGCAACAGCAGCTGCGGTCGAATCAGGCGCTTCCTCTTCCGTCGCCTGCTGCGCATGGACCAACGGTGCTACGCCAAGGGCCAGGCACAACGGTATGAATCGATACCGATGCACGGCCGCGGCGAGCGGAGTGGGAGCAAACGGTTTGGCTATATCTCTCATCATCACTCTTTCATCCCCAAAGGTGAGGCGTTGTTTATGTGGCTTTATGGGCCGCCTGCGCGCCGGTGGGTTGTGCCTTCCCGGGCGATTTCTCTTTTTTGAAGCAGCCGTTCCCCAACCCGCTTACGCAAGCGCAAGCGGGACGGCTGTACAGCGGGGGATCTAGCGGGAGGTCATGACCGCGATGCGGGTGATTCCCGAACGTTCAATGGACGCCATGGCCTTGGCGACCTGTCCATAATTCACGCCTTCATCGGCTTGCAGCCGGACGCGCACTTCCGGGTCCTTGGCTTTCACATCCTTGAGGCTGGTCTCCAGGAGTTCGGGTTGCAGCTCGGACTTGTCCAGATAGAACTTGCCGTCCTTGTCTACACTGACGATCACCGGGTCCTTCTGCTCGGCCGGAGCGACGGCGTCGGTCTTGGGCAGGTTGACCTTGATGGCATTGGTCATCAGCGGCGCCGTCACGATGAACACCACGAGCAGTACCAGCATCACATCCACCAGGGGCGTGACGTTCATCTCGCTCAGTACTTCATCGCTGTCTTGGGTTGAAAAGGACATTAGCTAGCCTCCCTCATGTCAGCGGCGGTGTGGGATATCGGCTGGCGGGTCACCACAAAGGCGCTGCGCTGGGCCAGGCTGTCAAAGTCGTGGGCGAAGTCTTCCATCAGGGCGGCGGCCAGCTTCAGGCGGCGCAGGAAAAAGTTGTAGACCAGTACCGCAGGAACCGCGACGGCAATCCCCACACCGGTCGCGATCAGGGCATGACCGATAGGGCCTGCCACGGTTTCAAGGCTGGCGGAGCCGGAAGCGCCGATGCTTTGCAGGGCTTCCATGATGCCCCATACGGTGCCGAACAAGCCGATGAAGGGCGAGGTACTGCCGATACTGGCCAGAATCGCCAGGCCACTTTCCAGCGCACGCCGCTCCTTCTGGATCTGCTGGCGCAGGTTACGTTCCAGGCGATCCGATCGGTTGATGGTCTGGGCCAGCTGCTGGGTATTCTTGGGGGACTCGGTGGTGACCAGTGCGGCAAACCCGCTGTTGGCGATACGAGCCAGCGCGCCGGGGTATTGCGAGGAGTGCTCGGCGGCGGTGAGCAGATCCGGCGCCGCCCAGAAGGCTTTCTGGAAGCGCTTGTTCTCGCCTTTCTGCTTGGTGAGCTGGATACCCTTGATGAGCAGGATCGCCCAGGTCACTACGGAAAACAGAATCAGCGCCCAAAGTACGCCGGGAACAATCAAGGAAGTCAGTGAGCTGTTCATATCGTTACCCTCGTAAATCGTCTTGTCGGTACAAGCGGCCGTTGGTTATTGAGGCAGCTTGAAATCAATGGTCTGTGTGGCGAAGCCTTCGATAGGCGTGTCGCCGCGCTTGGCCGGTATGAATTTCCAGCCGCGTACCGCTTCTACCGCTGCATCATCCAGCTGCTTCTTGCCGCTAGACCTGGTCACATCCACGCTACCAGCACGCCCATTGGGCAGGACGCGGATGCGCAGGGTGACGCTGCCTTCCCAGCCCCGGCGCAATGCCAGCGAGGGGTATTCAGGCGGCGGATTACCCAGACTGGCGAGGCCTGACACCGCAGCGGTTTCCTTGACCGGCGCCGGTGGGGCGGGCGGGGCAGGCGGCGCTTTGGGAGCCGGTGGCGCAGGGGTTGGCTGCGGCGGCGCGGGTGGCGCAGGCGGTGTAGGCTTTTGCACGGGCTTAGGCTTGGGCTTGGGTTTTTCAACCGGCTTGGGCTTTGGCTTCTCGGGCTTGGGCGGTGGCTTGACGGCATTCTCGTCCACCGGTGGCGGCGCAGGCTCCTCGACCTTGGGCGGCTCGGGTTCCGGCGGCGGTGGAGGTGGTGGCGGAGGAGGGGGCGGCTCCGGCGCAGGCGGCGTAGGGCTGGAAAATTCCACGACCATTTCGGGGATCTTGGGTGGTGTTTCCAGTTGTTCAGCCGGCGCGTTATTGATGTACCACCAGATACCGCCATGAAGCAGAAGAGATAACCCTGCCAATAGCGATAAGTCTCGACGCGATACACTACGTAACGAAGAACGGTTCGGTTTGAACGGTATATCTAATACCTGAGTTTGGCTCGCCTTATTGGTATGAAGCCCTCCGGCTTCAACTTTAGTAACAGCATTACCCATCAAACGTCCTCTGCATTAAATCGACAACACGAAGCCATCGAGCCAATAAAGGCCCGCTCCAAGTAACAGCGCGTCGTAATTAGTTAGGACGTTGCTTACGTTGTAGTATTGGCTGCATCAGTCGAACAGGGCTTTTGGCCCTTAGTTACCAAAAGTGCGTTCAGCACATTGAGGCAATCCGATAAGTACGGCGTTGTTGTTTTCATCTTAATTCCCAGCGGGTTGGTGAGAATCATCAACGTCTTTTACTGAGCAATGCATGTGCCAATGTAACGGAAATGTATCAAATTTCTGAATGGCTGCTGAATGGTCGCAAAATTGGAACATTTATACGGTCAAGCGACTTTTTGGTGTCAACTCAGATACATTTTTTGTTGTGTAACTGCACTGTTTGTGTGCGGTTATCTCTTTTTTAGAGCAGGAAGGGTGAGACTAAACTGAAGCTATTTAATAACTTATTAAATATTTTATAAATTAATGATAAGTGTCCTCGATGTGACTGGTTGGTCATTAAGTTTTGTTCATAAAATTGTGAGTATGCCGCATCGTTTGATAACTAATTAAAATAAGTAGTGATGAGGTTATAAACGAACCGCGCCTTGGCTAAGGCACGGTTAAGCGGAAGGGAAGCTTGCAGGACGTATTACTTTACCGAGGCGACTTCATCCTCGGTCGCTGTGATTTCCACACCAAAGCTACCATTTGCCTGATGGGCCCAAAGCCTGGCGTAGGCACCTTTCCTGGCCAGGAGCTCATGGTGGCTGCCGTCTTCGATAATTCGCCCCTTATCCATCACCAGGATTCGATCCAAGTGGGCAATGGTGGATAGACGATGTGCAACGACCAGAACGGTCTTATTACCCATGATTTCATCAAGGCTGTTTTGAATAAGGCGCTCCGTCTCCGAATCAAGACTGGATGTCGCTTCATCCATAATGAGAATCGGAGCGTTTTTTATAAGTACCCGGGCAATGGCGATACGTTGCCGTTGCCCGCCGGAGAGTTTAACGCCACGCTCACCTACCAATGCTTCATAACCCTGCTCCATGTGTTTAATGAAATCATGGGCATGTGCACGGCGTGCCGCTATTTCAATATCATCCTGTTTGGCTTTTTCTTTTCCATATCCGATGTTTTCACTCAACGTGCGATGAAATAAACCAGGCTCCTGGGGAATGAGACCTACTTGTCGGTAAAGCGACTCATATGTCATGTCGCGTATTTCAATGCCGTCAATTCGGATATTGCCCTCTTGCGGTTCATATAGGCGAAGTAACAAGTTTAATAATGTGGACTTTCCTGAGCCGGAATACCCTACTATTCCCACGCGTTGTCCGGCCGGTATTTTGAGTGAGAAGTTTTGGAGTATGGGGTGGGTGGCCGAATATCCAAACGTCACATTTTCAAGCTCAATATCGCCGCGCTCGATTTTTATGTCCTGTGCCGTTTCTCGGTCCGGGTATTCATGGGGTTTTATTAAGGTATCAACACTGTTCTGAATATTGCCGCTCGACTCAAAAAAGTGCAGGAACTGATAACTCAGGTATTTGGCGTTGGCCACGATCAATAAGCCAAGGCTGGCGACCATGACGAACTGAGCGACATCGATTCGCTTTATGTGCCAAAGATACAAAGCCAGAATGATCAGGCCCAGCCGCAGAACTAAAGCCATGGCATCCTGAAACCAGCGTACCCGTTCCATGAAGAAGAACGAGCGACGGGCCGCCTGCTTTTCCCGGGACAGATAACGGTCCAGGTACTGCCGCTCATACTGGTTTCTGGCAAAAAGCCGAACGCTGCTCAGGTTGGTGACAGCATCGACTACTTTGCCGGAGGTGGTGCTGCGTGCTTCCGCATGGGCATGGGCAAACACTTGGGCACGTCTGGCCATCTGATAGGACGCCGTGACATAGATGAGCATCCAGGCCAAAAGGCTCAGGCTCAACCAGACGGACGCTGTAGCCAGCAACAATAGCGAGCCGATGAGTGTCACCGCAATCGGCATAAGCTCCACCACGGCCATATAGTTGATTTCGAGCAGTCCCACGCTGGCTTCACTGATGCGCTGGGACAGACTACCAGCAAACCGTTCGCTGAAATAGCGGTGGGAGTGCTGTTGCAGATAGGCGAAAAGATCGCCGGTGACCCGGCGTTTCTGCATCGGCCGCACAATGATCATGCAGATACTCATGGTGCGTGAGAACAGCATTTCACCTAATGCCAATCCGGCCAGCAGCAGAAGGTAGGGCAGGCAGGCCTCCAGTACATCGGTGCTGCTCCAAAGTCCCTGGCTGACAGCGCCGGTGATTTCACCGATGGCATAGGGAATCAGTGTGGTACAGGCCGCTGCACAGAGTTGCAGCAGAACGATGGCTATATTCCAGCCAGGATACAGCCGGTTGTAATGCCAGATAAACGCCCGCGGCGTGCCGGGTGGAATCGTCAGGGGTTCAGCGGGATCGTCAGACATCGGATAGTCCTGGCTAAGTCGAAAGATCAGCAACAATCACAGCGAAAACGGCCCGGTTACCTGCTATGGGAGGAGGCGACCGGGCAAGGCGGGGATAAGCTAGAGCGTGAGCGTGAATCGGCTGGTCAAAACGCCGGGCAACAGGGTTGAGTCGGTATGTCGCTGACCGTAGGTGCTGTCGCTGACGCACAGGTCGCGCCGTTGGGTCACGGCTTCCAGGCTGGAGCCCAGGAAATTGAAGACGCTGTCATCAAAGCGCATCGTACTGACTGGCGCGACGATCTCTCCATTTTCTACCCAGAAACAGGCAAAGCGCGTCATGCCGGTCAGACGAGCCACGGTGATATCCGAATAATTCAGGTACCAGAGATTGCCGATATACAGCCCGGTATCCAGGGTTTTCAGAATGGCGTCATCAGCCAGATCCCCAGCTTTCATCACCAGCGATTGTGAGCTTTCGCCATTGCCAGCGCCGTTCTGCGTCAGACCGTACTCACGTGCACTGCGCGGGCTGACGAGCTGGCCAACCATCCTGCCAGCCTCGACGAGCGGCTGGTCCTGCCGTTGGAACCCGGCCGGGTTGAACGCAGGAGCCAGTGAGCCAGATGCCTGCTCCGTCCAGCTTACCAATGGGCTGAGCAGCATGTGTTCACTGTGCAGTTTTTGCAGTGCACTCCGCTTGGTTGCCAGTTGCCGAGCAGAAAAACTGCCCCAATTCAGCAGGCCTACCACCTCGTTCAAGGCCGCTGGAGCAAGGTATGCACGGTACTCACCGGGCGAAAGCTGCCGGATTGGCTTGTTGAAGTGCGCAAGCTGACGCTGGGCGCTGTCCATCTGTGCGGCTACCTGTTCGCGATCCCAGGAAGTGCCGGCATACATGGATTTGACGGCATTGCCCTTCGGCTCGAAAAGGCTCCAGTCAAAGGTGCAGCTGCTGGCTTCGTGCCAACCCAGGCTACCCCATGAGCTGGCAAAGCCGCGATAGACAGGGCCGCCGGCATAGAAGCCTACAAGGTCCTGAGCACCCGCCAGTGTGCTGACCTGCTCGGCGATTCCCCCTGCTGAGGCAAGATTACCCGACTGAATGTTTTCACTGCGCCAGGGGCTGGTATCCATCAGCAAATAGGGATCTGCCGGCAGGGCCGCCACGAGTTTGCGCAATGAAGCCAATGCATCCTGCAGGGCGCTGCGGTCGGCCGCAGGGTTACCTGATAGCGTTACTTTGAAGCTGGCATGGCGCTCACCCTGGATCAGCTTGAGTGTTGCCTCCGCCTGTTGAACATGGCCGGCCTGTCGGACCTTGGCATGATTGAAGCGGACAAAATCGGATGCTTCAGCGCTGTACCAGAGCGTGAAGTGTTCTTCAGCTGATACGGCGGTACGCAACCAGTCCACTAGGGCTGCGAAGACATCGGCCGGTTTTTCGGTGGAGGCGAGTGGGGTTATAGTCATCAGCCTTCTCCTCCGAATATATCGACGTGGCTGAACACACAGGCGGGACTCGCATGGCCGACCCGAATAGCCTGGTTGGGCTCACCCTTGCCACAATGAGCGGTACCCATGACTTCTCGGGTCGAGGCATCGCCTACGGCCGACAGGCTACGCCAGAACTGAGCGGAAACGCCGCGGTAGTTGGGGTTCTTCACAACATGAGTGAGCTGCCCATTCTCGATCATCTGCCCCCATTCGCAGCCAAACTGGAATTTGTTACGTGCGTCGTCGATGGACCAGGAGCGGTTGCTGGCCATGAGCACACCCTGCTCGATCCCGGCGATCAGCTGCGCAAGGGACTGGTCGCCATTTTCAACGTTCAGGTTGGCCATCCGGTCGATGGGAGGACGGTTCCAGCTGCAGGCCCGGCTGTTTGCGACGCCTGCCATGCCACTGCGTCGCTGTGAAAGTGCACCCCCCAAGGGTCGCTTGAGAATACCGTCTTCAATCAACAACGCCTTACGCGCCGGGCTGCCATCATCGTCATGGCTGTAGCTGGCAATCTCCTCGGGAATATCGGGATCGAAGCTTACGTTGAGCAGCTCGGAGCCGTACCGGTAACTTCCGAACATGTCGGGTGTGACAAAGCTCGTTCCCGCATAGTTACGCTCATCGCCCAGGATGCGATCCAGCTCCAGCGGATGACCGATGGACTCATGAATCTGGAGGATCATCTGATCGGGCATCAGCAACAGATCAAGCGTCTCATTGGGCGTGTTCGGCGCGAGCAGCAATTGCAGCGCCTCATCGGCCAGGCGCGGTGCGCAGCCGATCAACCCGATGCGCTCCACCGCTTCCCGACCGCCTTGCTGACCCAAGCGGCCAAAGCCGAGGGTACGGGTCTGTGTATCGGTGCCGTCATAGGCGGTAACGTGCATGTCGGGGAAGAGAAACCGCTGGGCCTGCCGTACGCAGGCGCCGTGGTTGTTCAGGTAGATCTGCTCGGTCTCGACAATGTTGAGCTGGGCGGACCAATCCACGAAGCGCTCGTTGCCCGGAACGGAAGCAGACTCCGCCGTCAGGATGTCGAGCCATTCGCGGGTATCGGGAAAGGCCTTGTCCAGGTTGGGCGAAAGGTAATCCGCCCTGGCCGTGGCCACCGGCATATCGGTAAAGTCGATCAGGCTATGCCGGGCCAGTACCTGGGCATACTGCTCGGCCTGCTTGAGGGCTTTTTGAAGACCCGCTACGGTGAGGTCCGAGGTTGCTGCATAGGTCTCGATCCCATCCAGGCGAACATAGACCATTGCGCCTTCGTCCCTCTGGAAGAAGGGCGGATCGATGACATTTCGGGTGACGCTCAAGGCATGGGTGGTTTCGCTGACATAACGCAGGGACCAGGTGTCAGCGCGACTGTGAAGTAAGTCGAAGCGTTGTTGCAAAGACGCAGTCACATCGAACATAGCGAGGGTATTCCTCATATCCGAAGCGCCCGGGTACAGACCTTTTGAGTCTCTACCGTGCACTTGTCTGGACTCGTTCAAGTCCGCCAAAACAGAAAAGGAACCGTGTTGGTGCCTGATCCGCTCCTTTTGTTGTTCTCATCCAAGAGAGCTGGGGTCTATGAAAAAGTTGTGCCAGGTTTAATCAAGGCAAAATGCCTGTATGCCTTGGTTTAGACGGGATCGAGCTGTTTCAGCAATGCTGAGGGGAAAGAATAGACGGGTCGGGGAGGGAACGGTATGAAACTACCATGAAAGGACTGGACGCAGCGTGGCCTGCGTCCAGCAGTGGGATCAGGGCTGACCGACGTGAATGACGATCTTGCCTACTGTACGGCCCGACTCGCTTGCTGCGTGCGCTTTGGCGATATCTTTTAAGCCAAATTCAGCAGAGACAACCGGACGCAAGTGACCGCTGTCTGCCAGACGAGCCAGCTCCTGCAGGATTTCGGCATTGGGTTCGATAAAGATGAACGCACTGCGTATGTTATGGGCTTTGGTCTTTTCCTCGGATGGCGGCGCGACAATGGAGACCAGGATGCCGCCGGGCTTGAGAACGCTAAAAGAAGCTTCCTGCACATCACCACCCAAGGTATCGAAGACCAGATCGGCGTCTTTTACGATCTCCTGGAAGTTCTGGCTCTTGTAGTCGATGACCTGATCAGCACCCAGGGATTCGACGAGCTTGCGGTTCTTTTCGGAGCAAGTGGCAATCACCTGGGCGCCGCGCCATTTGGCCAGCTGTACAGCCAGTGTGCCGACGCCGCCTGAGGCTGCATGAATCAGCACCTTCTGACCCGGCTGGGTCTGGCCCACATGCACGATAGCTTCCCAGGCCGTGATACCGGCCAGGGGCAGGGAGGCGGAATCGGCATGGGACAGCGTCTTGGGTTTGCAGGCCACTTCGCTTTCGCGCACCGCAATGTATTCGGCGTAGGTGCCATTGCGCTTGATGTCCGGGCGGGAATAGACCGCATCGCCTTTCTTGAAGCGAGTAACGCTCGCACCGACTTCTTCAACGATGCCGGAAACGTCCCAGCCCAGGGTCACAGGCAGGTCGTAGGGCAGCATGTCCTTCAGATAACCCTGGCGGATTTTCCAGTCGACGGGATTGACCGAGGAAGCCACCACACGAATCAATACATCGTCGGGGTTCAGGGTCGGCTTTTCCACGTCGGTATAGGTAAGGACACTGGCATCGCCATAGGAGTGAATCTGAACAGCTTTCATCGAATTCTCCATGAAGTAGGGAGAGCGGCCGCCGTGGCCGTCTGTATAGGTGATGTTGTTAGGTTCTTTTCAATGCAAGAGTTGCATTGACCTGCTTCAGGTGCGAAGTAGTTAGCGTCTCGCTTGTCATAAAACACGTTGAATCAAGGCGTTTTCCCGTTTTCAAGCCATGCCGGTCGTCTGGCCAGACAAATTTCAGGCGACTCCTGCGGGTCTAGTGCTTACCGCATGATGACTGTCTGCTAGAGGTTTCATGAAACGTACGTCTGATAAAACGCTTCCTGTGCTGCTTATTGTAGTCGCCGTGCTTGTCCTGGCGCGACTGGCAGCACCTTATGGTATCCACCGCTACGTAGAGCAGACGCTCAACGAAATACCGGGGTATCGAGCCACTATCGAAGACGTGGACGTCAGCCTGTTGAAAGGGGGCTACACGCTCAAAAACGTTCGGATCGAAAAGTCCAACGGTGCAGTGCCGGAGCCGTTCTTCGAAGCTGAGCGCATCGATAGCTGGACCCAATGGGGAAAGTTTGTCGATGCAAAACCTGTGGGACTGATGCACATGTATCGCCCGGTGCTGACCTTTGTACTGGCAGACAGCGAAAGTCATAGTCAGACTGGAATCGATTCGAGCTGGTTGCAACAGGTCGATGCCTTATCGCCGCTACCGCCTAACCAGTCGGAAATCCATGATGGAATAATTCAATTGATCGACAAGCGTCCAGAACGCCCCGTGACGCTTTACATCAGTAATATAGAGTCGGTTACTCGTAATCTGGCCAATGCAGACAATGTCGATGATCCGCTCTGGGCAGAATCAGAAATGACGGGTAATCCCATGGGGGCCGGCAGCATGACGACCCGCCTGCGTCTGGATGGTCTGTCGCCCAACCCGACGTTTGAGATGGATAGTGCAATCGATGATTTGCCGCTCAGTCGGCTGAATGATTTTTTCCGGGCTTATGCCAATATCGATGTCGAGCAGGGCACGCTGTCTTCACGAACACACGTCTCGGCGCAACAGGGTAACTTCACGGCCTATACGAAGCCCCGGTACGAAAACCTCAAAATGGTTTCGCTGGAAAAGGACGTAAAGGAAAAAGGCGTCTTGGGCACTCTGAAGGAAGGCATCGCCAGTGTGGCGGCCAAACTGACTGATCAGGATGACCCACAGGATCCGGACGACGGGGTCACGTTGCGGCTGGCAGGCGTCATTAATGCGAATGAGCTTCGGCTCGATCCCAAAGCATCCTTCCGGCAGCAGTTTATCGACTCGGTGGTACCAGGGGCTCATTAGCCGGGCGGCAAGGCGAAGGGTGCTTTCGCCTTGCTTGCCAGTCACTGATCAATGCCCGCCAGGCCCTGCCGGATATCGTCGGTGCTGGCAGGACGCACCAGACGAGAGACTTCCTGGCCGTTTCGAAAGAAGATCAGCGTAGGCCAGAGCTTGACTTTGAAGGAGCGGCCTAGTCGCCGGCCGCTGCCATCCTCGATCTTGAGATGACGAATAGCTGGGTGATCCTGGAAGGCCTGCTCAATCAAGGGTTGTGCGGCCCGACAGAAGCCGCACCAGGGCGCGCCGAACTCGATGAGCGTGGCACCTTCGAGCGCATCAACCTCATTGCGGCTGGGCTCCTGCGCAGCATAGGTGGTGTTCATGGCCATAAAGGGACTCCTGAAACATCAAGGGATACCTTACAGCAGACCACCGATCGCCAGGGAATATTTCGAAAGCCGTTGCCATGTCCTACAGCGGTATAGCAAAAGGCTTACACAGCATTACCACAGTTGGCGCTATGACGCCGCCGGGCTTGTGCGTAATCTACACACATCGGACAGCAGCGCAGGACGCGCTCATACGAAGGTCAAGGATGATGACCGAGCCAGGATGGCAAACTCGATAAGGACATTGAGTCCGGTCAGAAAACCCCGCTTAGGCGGGGTTTTTGTTTGCCTGCTAAAAAGTACCGCGCATGAAAAAGCCCGCCGGAGCGGGCTTTCCAGTATTACCGCGTTACAGCTTGAATCGTGCCACCATGGTGTTGAAAGACGTCGCCAGACGGGACAGTTCCTGGCTTGAGGCGCTGGTCTGGTTAGCCCCTGCGGCAGTCTGGGCCGACAGGTCCTGGATGTTGACCAGATTACGGTCGACCTCCCGGGCGACCTGGGCCTGCTCTTCGGACGCACTGGCAATTACCAGGTTGCGCTCGTTGATCTGCGATACACCTTCGGTGATCCGGGTCAGCGCATCGCCGGCAGCAATCGCCAGGCTTTGGGTGTTAGTGGCCAGCGACTGGCTCTTCACCATGGCTTCTACCGCCTGATCCGCCCCGGCGCGTACCGTACTGATCATGCTTTCAATCTCTCCGGTGGAGGCCTGTGTGTGATGAGCCAGCGCGCGCACTTCATCGGCTACCACGGCGAAACCACGACCCTGCTCACCGGCACGGGCCGCCTCGATCGCGGCGTTCAGTGCCAATAGGTTGGTCTGCTCGGCGATGGCACGGATCACGTCCAGCACCTTGGCGATATCGCGCACCTGACCAGCCAATGTGCCAACCTTGTCAGTGGAGGTGGTGATTTCCGATGTCATGACATTGATGGCCGTTACGGCTTCCTGTACCTGATGGCGGCCGGTCATGGCGTCCTGGCTGGTCGCCTGGGAAACTTCGGACGTCGAAACAGCGTTACGTGCCACTTCTTCCACCGCGGCGGTCATCTCGTTGACTGCCGTGGCGGCCTGCTGGATCTCGTCATTCTGGCGAGTCAGTCCTTGGGTGCTTTCCTCGGTTACTGCACTGAGCTCTTCGGCTGCCGATGCCAGCTGATGGGAGGCATGGGCAATTTCCTGTAGGGTGTCCTTGAGGCTGCCCTGCATGTTGGACAGTGCCACCAGTAGCTGACCGGTCTCATCCTGGGTATGAGCCTGAATATGCTGGGTCAGATCTCCTTGGGCAATGCGCTTGGCGCTATCCACCGCCGAGTGCAGCGGGCGAGTAATCATGCGAGTGATCAGAAGACCCAGACCAATGGCCAGGAAGAAGGCGATGATAATGCCCATGAGCAGCGTTAGGTTGGCGCTTTTCTGCGTATGCATCGCATCGGCGGCACTTTCTTCGCTCTGCTTGATATTGATGGACAGAATGTTCTTCAGCTCGCCAACAGCCTTGCGATAAGCCGGATAGGTCTCGCTGTTGGTTATCTTCACAGCGGTCTCAAGCTCCCCCCGACTCAGTGCCGAGATGACTTTGTCCACGCTGGCAGTATAGGCGGGCCAATCGTTGGCAAATTTGTCGCCTTCGGCCTTTTCCTCGCCATCCAGAGGGGTCGCTCGATAATCCACGAATGCTTTATCAACCGTCCCGCCGTTCTCTTTCAGCGAGTCCAGGGCTATTTGAACTTCGGCGGGCTCCGCATTCGTGGCCTTGAGTGCCAGCACTTTGTAGAGATCGCGATTATGGGCAATGACGTTTCGGAAGAGCGTATTGACCGCCAGTACCGAGGCCAGATCGTTGTGGATCGCGTTGTCCAGATCATCGGATAGCGAGTCGATGTTCTGTTTGCCCAACAGGCCGACCGCCAAGGTGATCAGTGCGCATAAAAGAAAGGCAATTAGCAACTTTGTTGCAAGTCTTGCATTGGCAAACCAGGCCATGGTGTGTCCCTGAAATAAAGGTGAGCGAGGTCTGAACAGCATCGCTCTAGCATGAGTAATCAAACGTATTTAGTGGGCGTAGGGCATCGTTTAGCTGAGTTACGCCCATTACTCACCCTTCGTCATACATCGACTGGAAGGCGGAAAACTTGAGTTGTAATGAGGGATGGTTGGCGAAATGCTGTTGAAAGGATGGCATTTATATCGCGCTGTTCTACAGTTCTTTAGTCAGACTATTTGCTTCGTCCTCTCTAGGGTGGGCGTTTGACGACTTCCTCTAACAATCACAATAAGGAATGCAGAATGGCTTTCGCGCGTCGCGAATTTCTTACTGTTTCACTCACCTCGGCCGCAGCGCTGGCGGCTGGCAGTGCGCTGGCAGCTACCAATCCCCCCTCCGGCGATCCGTTTGGCCTCACCCGTGACTGGAACGGGACACCGGCTACCGTCATGCCTGATCCTGCCTGGGAGATTCATGACAAGGCATTTACCGGGCGGCTGGGCAATGCGATGGTAGAGCGCCTCTGGAGCGGCGGTCGCTGGACGGAAGGCCCCGTATGGATGGCGGATTGGCGCTGTCTTCTCTTCAGTGACATTCCTACCGGGCGAATCCTGCGCTGGAATGAGGATGACGGTCGCGTCACGGTGTATAGCGCCCAGTCCAATAATGCCAATGGCCATACGCGTGACCGGGAAGGACGGCTGATCAGCTGTGAGCACGACAGTCGTCGGGTAACTCGCCTGGAGCATGACGGCACAATCACGGTACTGCTGGACGCGTTCCAGGGCAAAAAGCTCAACGCGCCGAACGATGTGGTCGTTGCGGCTGATGGCGCCGTCTGGTTTACCGATCCGGGCTATGGAATCCTGGGGGCATACGAAGGCCATAAGGCAGACTTTGAGCTGCCGACCAATGTCTATCGCATCGATCCACAAAGTGGCGAGGCCCAGGTGGCCGTGGGAGATTTCCAGCGTCCGAACGGTATCGCGTTCTCACCCGATGGCAAGCGCCTGTATGTCAGTGATACGGCTGGCGGCGGTGATCCGGTCAAGCCCTGCCACCTGCGGGCGTTTAATGTGGGCGAGGGCGGCAAGCTTGATGGGGGGCGTGTCCTGATCGATGCAAAGAACGGTGTAATCGATGGATTCCGCTGCGATAGCGATGGCAATCTCTGGTGCAGCTGGGCAGGGGACGCGGCTAACAACAGTGTTCGCGTCTTTTCGCCTGAAGGTCAGCCACTGGCTACCCTGCATCTGCCGGAAACAGTGTCCAATGTGGAATTTGGTGGGCCTAAGGGCAACCGCCTGTTCATTACGGGTGGGCAGTCACTCTATGCTACCTATGTGAATGCAACAGCTGCCCGTCGCAGCTGAGCGGCATGAGGTTGGCCAAGCGCAGAATGCCGTCGCGCCTGGCCAAAGAATGTTACAGGCCGAACGGGTAGGTCTCGTCTGCCGAACCTGCCGCTTCCGAGTCGCCCAACGGCGTAACGGCCTGGGTTTCCTCAATCCAGACGAAGGCATCGAACTGATCGGCCAGTACCGTTTCGAAGTAGTGGCTCATGCGCTCGGTTTCAGGCCGGTAGATGACACCGATGGCGCGGTTGAGATTTAGCTCACCCAAGGCCTCACGCAGATCCTCTCGCCGGAAGTCCCGCCAATCAGTAAGAGACGCCGGTACACCCGCCTTCAGGAAGCGGTGTTCCCAGCTGTCGTGACGGGAAGGGCGAACCTGCTTGATATACATCTCGCCATCCCAGTCGTCTGCTGCCGCGACGGTTCCCCGATCAGTGCCCATACCAATCAGGACGGCCTCCCGCTCGTAGGCGCTGCGGCACAGCTGACCAATATTGAATTCACCGCGCCAGCCCATAGCAGTCGCATCGGCATTGCCCACATGGGAGTTGTGTGCCCAGACAATGGCTTTTGCCTCCGGGCCACGGTGCTCCAAAAGGGTTTGCAGGGTATCGAACATATGTCGATCACGTAGGTTCCAAGAGGCGACCGATCCGCGGTACATCGCCCGATAGTATTGCTCTGCCGCCCGGACCACTCGAGCGTTTTGCTTGGCGTTGAACAGATCTTCTTCATCCTGCGCAAGCTCTTCAAGCCGGGTGGAGAGCAGGCTGTGCAGCTGGTTGACGACTGCGTCTTCGCAGGAGTCCTTTCCGGCGCGCTCTACCAGATGACCATAGATAGCCGGCTCGTCCTGCCAACGGGAAAGACAGCTATAGCGCTCCCGGGCCTGCTTCGCTAATTCCGGATCGGTCTTGCCCAGGTAATCCAGCACCTCGGCGATGGAGTTGCGCAGGCTGTAGACATCCAGACCCCGAAACTCTACCCGGTCTTCAGGGGCTCGTTGCTCGTTATAACCGCGTAGCCATTGTGTAAAGGCTTCTACGTCCGTATTACGCCACATCCAGGTGGGGAAGCGCTTGAAGCCCGTTGCCTTCCAGTCATCGTCTGTT
Source organism: Pseudomonas sp. JZ114 (assembly GCF_051027705.1). Lineage (NCBI taxonomy): Bacteria > Pseudomonadati > Pseudomonadota > Gammaproteobacteria > Pseudomonadales > Pseudomonadaceae > Pseudomonas > Pseudomonas sp. JZ114. The sequence continues at coordinate 3,482,137 of NZ_CP069256.1, read as the reverse complement.
CGCCCGCGCACGTAGCGATCTATGTAGCCGGCGTCCGGCCAGTCTGCCTCGACGGCCACGATCGAAAACCCATGGTGCTCGATCAGGTGGCGGGTGATAGCGGCGCGGGTCCGATAAAAATCGGATGTGCCGTGACTGGCTTCGCCGATCAACACCACCCGTGCATCGGCGTAGCGATCGAAGAGAGTGCCAAAATCAGGGCTTTCCAGGTCCGGAAGCGGTTCTGCATAGCGCCTGAGCACGTCGATCGTGTGTTGATCCGAGGTGGATGATCGACGCAGGAAGCGTTGCAGTCGTTCTCTGGCCGGTGCGCTCATGGTTGTTACCTCGCGAATGCAGTGAGGCCCTTTATCCATGGGCGGTAGGGTGCGGTCATGCCTATATCAGAGACAGGGCTCGGCAGGGGGATGTTCCAGCCATGCGACCAACGCACTGGCGTCCAAACCAGTCATCGGCAGGGGCTCCGCTTCGTTGCGACATTGTTACAGACGCACGGTCAACCGAATTCATCCTGCAATCACGAGGAGGACCTCTATGTCATCCAATGTCGAGGTGTTGGACCGAACTATTCAGCAAACGAACCTGTGGCTTGACGATATCGCCACGCACCTGGGCGCTTCTGATCGACAGACGGCTTATCACGCCTTGCGCGCTGTACTGCTTTCGGTACGAGACCGTATCGGAATCGATAACGCGGCTCACCTGGCTGCCCAGTTGCCCCTCATGATTCGCGGTATTTTTTATGAGAACTTCCATCCGGCGGGCACACCCACCCAGGAAGACACCCAGGACGCCTTCCTGAAAAAGATCAGCAGCCTTGTATCGCCCTCAATCGATCTGGATCCGCACAAGGCGGCCAAGTCGGTGCTACGTGTCCTGTATGAGCGTATAGACCCCAACGAAGTCGCCAAGGTCGCCAGCCTGTTCCCCATGCCGCTGCGTAGCCTTTGGCCGGAAGACACCGGTGTGCCCGGCACTCGGGAAGGGGAAGCGTAAGATGCACATCAACGTTGAAGAGCTGGACCAGTCCGTAAAGCAGGCCTTGCAGTGGATCGCGGACGTCGATGAGCGTATGGGAACTCGAAACCGGCGTCTTGCCATGACCTCTTTGCAATGCACGCTGCAAGCGGTCCGTCGGCAGCTCGATCCTGATCAGGTCGCGCGTCTGGCCAAGTGTCTACCCATTCCATTGAAGGGGGCCATGTTCGAGAACTGGCGCCCAGCAGCACCTAGTCCGGCTACAAGCCGTAGCGAGTTTTTGGGCCGCATCGAGGAAACCGTTTTTCGCAACCTCGACATTTCGGTCGAGCGCGGCGTCAAGGCGTCCCTTGAAGTGATGTGCAAGAGGATACCGGCTGAAGTCGTGGCCGAGTTTGCCGGACGCCTGCCATTCGACCTGCGCAGTTTATGGAGCAACGAGCCCTTGCCCTATCCAGGACACGGAGCGGTTTGAGTTTTTTCCAGATAATTGACTCAATGCGGCTCAAGCTCTGGCAAACCGTGTCGATACAGTGATCAGGCAGGCAGCTTTCCACCCTCCTTCGCTGCCTGACTTCTTTTTCTGCCCCACCTGTTGGGGCTTTTTTTTGCCCGTTAAAAGGCGCGGACCATTGCGCTCAGGACAACAGGCAGAACGCTGTACTAGTGGCTCGCGGCTCCTCTGCGGCCCGCCCACATCACGCACCACAGTGGGAGGGGAAGGGTAGTGATCAGCAGAACCCACAGCAGGGTGTATACCGAGTCGACGCCTTCGTTTTGCAGGTTGATGAACAGCTTGACTGGAATCCCCTGCGGGAAATAGCTAAATACCAGCACGATGCCAAACTCGCCTATCACCCTTACCCAAGTAATGGCCAGTGCAGCGGCCAGCCCGCGGGCTGCCTGGGGTAGGGTGAGCCGCAGAAAGATCTGCCAGGCACAGGCCCCCAGCGTTCTACCAGCTTCTTCGGTCTCGACCGGCACCTGCTCAAATGCCGAGCGAGCCGACAGTACAAAGTAGGGGAGTCCGCCGTAAATTTGTGCCAGGACAAAGGCGGCTGCGTTGTTATTGAGTTCAAGACCAATGGCAGAGAGCACTTCCCCCAGCGAACCATAGGCTCCGTAGGCAGATACCAACAGGATACCCAGCGCCAGGGGCGGCGCCAGCAGCGGTACGAGAACAGCCATTTCCACTGCGCCTCGCCACACGGATCGAGTCCTGGCCAGCCATACGGCCAGAGGCAGGCCAAGCAGAATGATTACCGGCAATGAGATAGCGCTCATACCCAGTGACACGGCCACTGCCTGGCCATCGCCATAGGCAAGGTGAAAGCCTGACCAGGGGGTGACCAGTACCAGTGTCATGAAAGGGATGATCAACAGAAGGACCGCCGGCATCCCCAACCAGAGCGCGTTCAACTCAGATCGACCCACCTTTCGGGCGGTCATAACCGTTTTTCTCGAACAGCGCCTGGCCTTCCGGACTCTTCATGAACGCAATGAATTGTTGAGCCTGTTCAGGATGAGGTGCGTTTTTTAACACGGCGGCATAGAACACCAGCGGCTGGGTATGGAGTGTCTTGCGCTTGCCTTGCGGGTCGGTAATCTCGAAGCTGGCCTGGTTGTACCAGTCTGCCTCCATGGCCGGATTGCTCAGATTGATCTCGTCCGGCAACTTGATATAGGGCAAACCGGCTGAGCGCGTAGCACTTTCATAGCCGGAGGCTGCGTCGACCTGACCGGCTTCCAGCCGCGTCAGCAGCCCACCTTCGGCAAATACCTGCTGCGGATTTCGCGTGTCGCCCAGTACCTTTTCAGCCAGATCAGGCTGATGGTAATACCGGCTGGCCAGCATCAGCGTGAAAATAATGTTTTGTCCCTGGGGGTCGGTTACCGGATCGGTGCGGCCAAAGCACAGTGATGGTGTCTGCAGGACTTTCCACCAAGGAGTCGCCTGCGTCGGATTTTCACTGGCGGCGCGAAATGCCTCGGCATATTTTCCTTTCGGGTTGTAGGCGATCACCATGCTGGTACTGGCGACCGGTTCGGCGGTATCGACCAGCCCGGCCTTTTGTAGAACGGCAATCGGCCCAGGCGTGATGGATACAAAAACGTCCGCTACCACTTTCCTGGACGCCAACAAGTTGGCCATGCCATAGGCGCCCTGGCCTTGTCCCTGGTAATTGACCTGTTCACGTTGCGCGAAAGCCGGGCCAAGCGACTTGTCCATCACCACGCCCATCGACCCTGCATAGGTCACACGAAAATCATCAGCCGCATGGGCGGGGGAGGTCGAGAAGAGGAGCGACACAAGTGTAACGCCCAGCAGGCGTGAAGGAATAAGAGCTTTCAGAGTGAGGTTCATCATGCATAATCGCTATATAGTTAGCTATATAACGATATGGATTTTCAACGCGCTGTCAATGAACGTGACGGCGCTAGCGCTGAACGTGCTTGAGGCCACCTGTTCGAAAGCGGTTGGAAGAGCACCTTTTTGCAGGCAATAAAAAACCCGCCGAAGCGGGTTTTGCTGACCATACTCGACATCCCTGGCAAGCTGCCATCCTGGCGTGGTCATTCGTCCTTGATCTCCCTGAGCGCTTCCTGCGCTGCAGTCCGATGTGTGTAGATTACGCAGGATAAGGCGCGGGCAATAGCGCTGACTACAGGCATGCGATGTAAGCCTTTTGCTATTGCGTGAGTAAGACGCCTGTAAGTCGACCGTTAGGGCTTCTTCTCGTCAGAGGCTCTGGCAGCGGGTGCCAGTTCCTGCTTGACGCCCTGCTCGCTGGCAGGGCTGGACACGGCGCCTTGCGCCTGCTCGTTGGTAGGCTGACTGCCAGTCTTGTTGTCTTCGGAAGTCTTTTCACAGGCGGCCAAGCCAAGTGCACTGGCCAGCAAGACGGCAGAGGCAAGAGTCTTGTGCATGATGTTGTCCTCGGATGGGTGCGTTATTTCGAGCCTGCACCCGAAGGCGAGTTCCGGAGCGATCCTCCGGCACTTTCGCCCATCTGCTTTAATGACGTAACGATGAATAGAGGGAATGCTGCATGAGAATCGCATGGATACTACTGTTGGTGACAGTGGCAGGATGCTCGAAAGTGTCTACCCCAACGGAGTCCGCAGATACCCCGGACTGGTTAAAGGCCAGGATCAAGTCGTTACAGGCGCTGCCTGAGGCCAATCCGCCCAGACGTATTTTCAGGACGACGTTTGAGGGAGAGACCGCTTATTACGTTTCTCCGGCCTGCTGTGACATACCCAGTGAACTCTACCGGGTTGACGGTACGTTATGGTGTTATCCCAGCGGTGGCATCGCCGGTGGTGATAGGCGCTGCCCTGCGTTCAGTCTGGATCGCCAGCGCATGGAGCCTCTCTGGCAGGACGATCGCTCCTCCAAGGCCAGCCGCACGCCTGCCAGGAACTAGGGTGCCGTTGTACTCTTGAGCCTGAACATCGGCAAAAGTGATTGCCCGCGTACGGATCCTGGCGGCTACGGCCTTGAAATACCGTTTAGCTGATCTATTCCTCAGAAATATTCTAGACGGCTGTGTTTGTTTTGGCCTGTGGTAGACTAGCCAACTCTTTGTTTTTAAAGGAAATCAAGAGGCATGCCCATGCCGAATCGGTATAGGGCAGATAGGAGCGGCATTAGACGGTAGTGTCTCGTCAGCCAATGATGGCCGCCTTTTTGCGCCAATTCTCTTTTTCTGGCGCCTTCCATTACAACGCCAAAACTAGAACAACGGGGATATACATTCATGTCCAAGCCCAAGCTTAGTCTTGCCTGGCAGATTCTCATCGGTCTTGCCCTGGGAATTGCAGTCGGAGCGCTTCTCAACCACTTCAGCGGCGAAAAAGCCTGGTGGATCGACAATGTTCTCAAGCCAGGCGGCGATATCTTCATTCGCCTGATCAAGATGATTGTCATACCCATCGTGATCTCCACCCTCATCGTAGGCATCGCCGGGGTAGGGGACTCGAAAAAGCTGGGGCGCATCGGCCTCAAGACCATCGTGTATTTTGAGATTGTCACCACGATTGCCATTGTGGTGGGACTGATGCTGGCCAACTTCTTCCAGCCTGGCTCAGGGATCGACATGTCTACCCTGGGTACGGTGGATATCTCCCAGTACCAGAAGACCACGCAGGAGGTTCAGCACGACCATGCGCTCGTGGCGACCATCCTCAACCTGATCCCTTCCAATATCTTTGCTGCGGTGGCCCGTGGCGAGATGCTGCCCATCATCTTTTTCTCGGTGATGTTCGGACTAGGCCTGGGCGCGCTGCCTGACAGTACGCGTGAACCCGTGGTTCGTGTGTTCCAGGGCATTTCCGAAGCTATGTTCAAGGTTACCCACATGATCATGCGCTACGCGCCCATCGGTGTGTTCGCGCTGATTTCGGTAACCGTGGCCAACTTTGGTTTCTCCTCGCTGCTGCCGCTGGCCAAGCTGGTGATCCTGGTTTATGTCGCCATCCTGTTCTTTGCTCTGGTGGTGCTAGGACTGGTGGCCAGGCTGTTCGGCTTCTCGGTCATGAAGCTGATCCGCATCTTCAAGGACGAGCTGATCCTGGCGTACTCCACGGCCAGTTCCGAAACCGTACTGCCGCGTATCATCGAAAAAATGGAAGCCTACGGTGCGCCCAAGTCGATCAGCAGCTTTGTGGTTCCGACAGGGTATTCCTTCAATCTGGACGGCTCGACGCTGTATCAGAGCATTGCCGCCATTTTCATCGCCCAGCTCTATGGCATCGATCTGAGTCTTGGTCAGCAGCTTCTGCTGGTCCTGACCCTGATGGTGACCTCCAAGGGCATCGCCGGTGTACCGGGTGTGTCCTTCGTGGTGCTGCTGGCTACCCTGGGCAGCGTGGGTATTCCATTGGAAGGTCTGGCATTCATTGCTGGCGTGGACCGCATCATGGACATGGCGCGTACGGCCCTGAACGTAATCGGTAATGCCCTGGCGGTTCTGGTCATTGCCCGTTGGGAAGGTTTGTACGACGCTGAAAAAGGCGAGCGTTACTGGAACTCCCTGCCGCATTGGCGTCATGATAAGACGCAGGCATACGGCAACATGACCAAGTCGGATATTGCACAATCCTGATCGAAAAGAAGCCGCTGAAAAGCGGCTTCTTTTTTGGGTGCAGATTGGTGACCGGCCCGTTTTTCGTCTGTCAGGATACCTTGCTGAGCGAGATGAATCCGATGTTTTCCAGGGCCGAAGCGATCATGGCACCGGTTTCTTCGAGCTGGCTGGCAAGGTCATCGCTCGAAACCCGCATTGACCACTCTTCCTCTTCAAGCGGCGGCCAGGGTTGTTCAGGGCTGGCCTCTACCTGATCCACTGCATTCAGGAAAGCACCCAGGTCTGGCAGGAAGACGGTATAGCCATCCCCCTTGAGCGCCATGGTACGAATGCCCAGCAAACGGCAGATTTCCGCCTTTGCGCCTACTTCTTCGCGGTCCGCCTGCCGGGAGCGCTCGATCAGAGCTGCCAGCTCTGTATCCATGAGGCGCCCCCCATGAATCAGCTCAGGGCCGGACTGCCAGGTTTCAGGCGCGCAGTCCTTCAAATCCGGGCGCAGCGGAATATGCGGATTGATTTCCATTGGGTAGATCCGGCAGACCAGGGGGCGACGCTCATAGATCGAACAGCGATTACTGTCGTCCAGGTTGCGGCACGGCCCAACGTTATACGCGGCGAAGGTGATAGAGACGTAGGCCTGTGTATTGCCGCAACGAACCGGTAGCGAACGGCGCTGTACATGCTCACGCTGGTTGACGGGCACTCCGTAGCCATTGTCCAGAAAGCCTTCGACCAGAATGATCAATTGGCCGCCATCGGTTGCCCAGGCCTTGGCTTCCTGAAGCGTCAAAGGGACGTGATGATCGTTGCAGCACTTGCCGCAGCCGTTACAGGCGAATCGAGTATTCATGTCGGACCCAGAACTGGTTGAACGAGCGGCGGAAAACAGGCACCGCCGCCAGGAAAACCTCTTCCGAGCAATTAGCGCGCCAGCCTTGCAAGGGCTGGCGAACCTGTTAGTGCTCGATCATCTCGCGGATACGGATGGCCAGCTTTTCCACGGCAAAGGGTTTGGTGACCATTTCCATACCGGGCTCCAGAAAGCCGCTCGCCAGCGTCGCGTTTTCAGCATAGCCGGTAATGAACAGAACCTTCAGGTCGCTGCGTAGCTCGCGGGCGGCATCAGCCAGCTGGCGACCGTTGAGGCCGGGCAAGCCAATGTCGGTGATGAGCAGATCGATAGGCTGGGATGACTGAATGATCTTGAGCCCGGACGGTCCGTCATGGGCTTGCAAGGCCTTATAACCCAAGTCCTTGAGGACCTCGACGATCAGCTCGCGAACAATGGGCTCGTCCTCGACAATCAGCACCGTCTCACCGTGCTCGGTGCGGTAGGCGTCGGTCAGGCCTGTTTCTTCGCGATCCTCTTCGTGCGAGCCCTGAAAACGCGGCAGATACAGTTTTACCGTCGTACCGATGCCCACTTCAGAATAGATAGTGGCATGGCCCTCGGACTGACGAATGAAGCCATAGATCATCGACAGGCCAAGCCCCGTACCTTGCCCGATGGGCTTGGTCGTGAAGAAAGGATCAAATGCCCGCTCAATGACTTTCCTGGGCATGCCAACGCCGGTATCGGTTACGGAGATGCACACATACTGTCCGGGCTTTATGTTGCGCTGGCGTGACGTATAGGCCTGATCCAAATGGGCATTGCAGGTTTCGATCACGAGACGGCCACCGTTGGGCATGGCGTCGCGCGCATTGATCGCCAGATTAAGAATGGCGCTTTCGAGCTGGTTGGCATCACACAAGGTAATCCACAACCCGCCCACAGTAACCAGCTCCATCTGAATGCTCTCGCCCAGGGTGCGATGCAGGAGGTCTTCCATCGAGACGACCAGCTTGTTCACATTGACGGGCTTGGGGTCCAGCGGCTGTCGGCGGGCAAAGGCCAGCAGGCGATGAGTCAGCGCGGCAGCTCGGTTGGCAGAGGTCATCGCGGCCTTGGCGTAACGCTCGATAGCCTCGACACGGCCCTGGGCCAGGCGGGTCTGCATGATATCGAGCGAGCCGATGATGCCTGTCAGCAGGTTGTTGAAATCATGGGCGATGCCACCCGTCAGCTGTCCCAGCGCTTCCATCTTCTGCGACTGACGCAAGGCTTCTTCAGCCATTCGCAGCGCTTCGGCCTGCTCCTTTTCTGCGGTGATTTCTCGACCTACGGCATGGATGAGTGTGCCATCCGGAACGGCAATCCAGGACAGCCAACCGTAGCTGCCATCCTTGCGCAGGTATCGGTTTTCGAAGCGCATGGTGGTGATTCCCTTGGCGAGACTTTCTGTCTCGGCCAGGGTGCGCTGCCTGTCATCAGGATGGGTAAAGTCGAAGTAGGAGCGGCCAATCAACTCCTTTTCGTTCCAGCCAAACAGTGTTTTCCAGGCCGGGTTGGCCGCCGTAATGGTGCCATCGAAGCGGGCCACCAGCATGACGTCTGTTGACAGTCGCCACATCCGGTCCCGGTCGGCGGTGCGTTCGGCTACCTGCGCTTCCAGCGTCTCGTTCAGCTTGCGCAGTGCCTGCTCCGCCTCCAGGCGCTTGAGTACGGCCCCGGCCGCGCGCGCCAGCGCTTCAAGCGTAGCAATCTCGGCCGGTTCAGGCGTATGGAGTCTGGCCCAGTACGCGCCGATGGCAGCGGTAGCGCGTCCATCGCTGACTAGGGGCACCATCACAAGGCTCTTGATGAAGGTAGGCGTGTAAAAGCGTTTGATCAGCCTGGGATCATCCTGCACATCGGGAATCACTGCTGTTTCCAGGTGAGTCATGGCCCAGCCGGAGATGCAGTCGGTAATGGCGAACCGTTGACCCTTCCACAGCGGTTCGGGCGTGATCTCGGCAGCGTAGAAGCACTGATCGCCTTCGCGCAGCACGATCGCGACCCCATCAGCATTGGAAAGCCGACGTGCTGCATGACTCACGATCTCGATCAGCTCCTCCAACGTGTGGGCGGAAGGTGCTTTCTCGATGGCCTCGGACAGCAGCTCTAGGCGGTTGCTGCGCTCATGTGCCAATTGCTCGGCCCGCTTGCGCTCGGCCAACTCGTTCTGGGCCTTGCGGAAGAGACGGGCATTGTCGATGGCAATGGCCGCCTGACCGGCAATGCCATCCAGCAGGTATTCGTGCTCTTCGGTAAACATGCCGGGCTCGGCGTGGCCAAACAGCATGCCGCCCAGTACCTCGCCGGAGCGTGAAACCACCGGGACGGCCAGATAGCTGCGCACTGGCAAATGCCCTTCAGGCATTCCAGCATGGGGGGCGCTTTTTCCGTAACGGGGGTCCTGGGTGATGTCATCAGAGCGTACGATGCCCTCGCCCTTGAAGGTTGGCGCAAAGACGGCGGTGTTACGCGGCATGGGAAAATCAGCAAACGCTTCGCGCGGTACACCCGACAGCGCATACAGCATGTAACTTTCACCCTGCTCGTTCAGCACGTTGTAGAAGAACGCGCCGAACTGCGCATGAATCAACGCAACGGCTGCATCGGTCGCTTCCTGCACCAGCTTGTCCAGGTCCAGTTCGGCAGCCAGGCGGGCACCAATCCGGTTGAGAATTTCAAAGCGATCCACGTCTGGAGTGAGCGCATCCTGCGGCATGATTGAATTGAGTTCGACATCCAACATGTAAACGGCTCTACAACGGGGCAGGCAGAAACAAAGCCGCCGGCTAGCGGGACCTTGGGTATATGAGGAGGATGTTGGGCTGCTTGACGTGGCTTCGCTCTGTTAAAAACAGGCCGCAGGGCGCGCGTGGGCGATCAAGGCGCGCAGCTACTCATCAGGCTTACCAACAACTTCATCTACAGCCGATGGGCATTGGGCGCGGAATCTACTGGCAGGAGGGGAGGCTGGCAATACAGATCTGACGATCGTCACAGTTTTATGGTCTCAAACCATTTCGTTGTCAGGTGGGGGATGGCCTCCAAAGAGGCCATCCAGATGCTTAGAAGCGCAAGCTCAGGTTGGCTTTGACATTCTGATCAGTGGTATCGCTGCTGAGTTGGCCGCCGTAGCTGATCCCTACGCTGACCGTTTCGTTCAGGGCCATATCCACTGCGCCTTCGATAACGGCTGCGTTGCGAGCAATCGGTGCGCCTTCCAGGGTGAATGTATTGCCACCCTCGAACGCTGCCTTGTGCTCAGGCGTTACGTCGCCAAAGGCATGCCGCCACCCGAGAGTTGCGCTGGGCTTGAGTTGTACGCTGCCAACCGAGGCCGTAGTCGACGCACGCAAGCCCAGAGCGCTGAAGGTCACGTCTGTATCCTGGGATTTGTTATCCAGCGCCAGGGCACCGCTGCGCTCATGGAAGCTGTCGGTATGCACACGGACATGGGCAAGGCCCGCGAAGGGCTCCAGCGTCACCTGATCCTGCCTGATCAGATAACCCAGTTCGCCAAACACCTGCGTGGTGCCTGCATCATAATTAGGCGACAGCCGATCGGCACTGCCCAGAACGGACAGGGTGCGCTTGGCATCAATGTCATGCCAGGTGTGCGCCGCGCCCAGCTTCAGGCTCAGGGCATCCCATTGGGCGCCGGCGTACAGACCCAGATGATAGTTGTCGCTCTTGGACGAGCCCGAGGTGTGGTGCAGGTCGAAGTCACTGTGGCTATAACCTGCCAGCGCGCCCAGGCGCCAGGTATCGTTAAGCGGTGCATCAGCGCCGAACAGGATGCCGGTGGTGTGCGTATCCAGACCTGAGACGTTATGTGTGCTATCGGTCTTGCCCCAGGCGCCAAGGGCTTGCGTCCAGACCACACCCCTAGCGTTATCGCCCATCAGGTTCTGCATGCCCGGCGCGGTATCAGCTGCCGAGACCTGGGCATTATGCAGGCGATCCGTCATGGCGTTACGGACCAGACGGCTGTCCTCGACCAATGCTGTCTGGGTAGAGGCGTGCAGTTCATTCGACAGCGCACGGAAGGTCTGCTGCGCCGTCGCCGTGTCCAACTGTGCCACCTGATCCCACAACGCACTGCCAGCTACGATGCTATCCAGCCCAGCCGCAACGGCACGCTCGTTACGGGTCGTGCCCAGGGAGGCAAAGGCAGTGCTGTTGCGCTCCAGCGCCAACTCAACACCATTGGCAGAGTAGCTGAGCGTGGGCGTCAGGAAGGCATAGTTGGAGGTGACGTTGGCAAAGGTGCCGGTAACCCCGCCATTGGCTGTCAGGATGGAATAACGCGTCAAGGGTTGCCAGTTGCCGCTCTGGACCAGCGACAGCGTGCTGTTATCGATCGTGGCGCTACCGGTCGCGACGATGCGATCCGTCTGGCCGGCCTCGTTGGTTTCAACCTGATAGACCGCTCCATTGGCGAGCGTGACATTACCGTTCACGTTCAACTGTCCGACGGAGTTTCCGGGCGCGACGATGCCGCCCTGGGCCACGACGAGGGTGCCGACCGTACCGTTGCCACCCAGGGTCGCGCCCTGGTTGACGGTAACGGCAGAGTTGGCGAGGCTGCCGTTCACGGCCAGGCGGCCTTCGTTGACTGCTGTGGTACCCGAAAAGCTGCTATTGCCGGTCAGGTCCAGCGAGCCGGCTCCGGACTTGATCAGCGAGCCGTTACCGGCAAGGGTGTTGCCCATCGTATCGTCGACGGACTGGTCCAGCACAAGGGTGGCGTTGTTGGTGATGGCACCGCTGCCAAACGCGCGGGCATAGCCCCTGAGCGTACCGCCGTTGATCGTCGTGCCGCCGGTATAGGTATTTTCGCCACTTAGCGTCAGCTCGCCGGTGCCATTCTTGATCAGCCCACCGCTACCGCTGATGTTATTTCGCCAGGCATCCTTGGCGTTGAAGCCGCCGAGGCTGGCATCCATGTTGACCGTTACGTCGGAGGTGAAGGCCCCGTAGCCATCACCAGCCGCCAACAGGTTCAAGCGGCCATAGCCGTTGGACTCATCGATGACCACATAGCCGGACGAGATTTCGGTACTGGCTAGCACATCACGACGCTGGCTGGCGTCCAGATAGGGGAAGCGGGTTTCCAGCAGCACTTCGGCATTGACCGGCACGATGGGCGCAAGGTCTGTCGGGCCTACCGGCGCAAAGCCATAGGTCATGCGTGAGGTATACAGCGCCTTGTCCTGCGCATGTTGCGAGAAGCGGTCCGTTGCCGGGTCGATTGGATCCATGCAGTTGTTGATATCGCCACCGCACTGCTCGGTGAAGTATGCCTGCGCCTGCTGAAAAGCCTCATTGCGAAGTTGGGCGTTATTGGTGAGGTTGTCGATAGCAAAGTAGGTCGCGGTGATACGGCCGCCTATTACATCGAACGGCGAATGCATACCTGCGACGATCCGGTTGTTACCTACCTCCGAGGCGCGCAGCATCAGTTCTTCGAAGCGCTGCGGGATGGCATAGCTCAGGGCAATCGAGGAAAGATAAGCCGCGTTGGTATGTCCACTGGGAAAGCCGCCGTCCGTTTCTGGAGTGCTGCTGCGAGCCGGCCGCAGGGAGGGCTGAATAATCTCTTCCTGGGTCTGGCGCCAGGGGCGAGGGTACTGATAGGCATTCTTGGCGGGTGTAGTGGATGCATCGTTGCGCACCGCACCGACCAGCTGGACAACCTTGCCCAGGGCGGATGAGGTCTCGCCTGCACCGTTGCCCTTGTCGTCGTATTTGACGGTCTGGTTGGAGTCGTCGAACGTGGTGATGGTGGTAAAGGCACCGGAACCTGCGCGGTATCCGTCCGCCAGTGAGCCCAGCCCATCGATGGCGCTATAGCTCTGGTTGCGACGGTCATCGTAATAGGCTGCGATTTCCTGCTCACGTGTCCGAGTATGGGAAAGGTCCACAACATACTGAACGTTACGCTGAAGAATCGGTGCCCCCAGCGCGGTCGGCGTACCGGTATTCCACGTGGCGCCGGGTGTCCAGAGCGTATTGAAGCCAGACAGCAGGTCCACACCGTTGATGGCGTTGTTATCGGCACGACCGGCCGCTTGTACTGATGCAGCCAGCAGGGACAGAACGAACGATGAAGCGACCACACACGAACTGACGTTTGACGGTCTCACTAACGACTCCTTTCATGTATCCGAAGCTTTACGAAAAGGTACAAAGCGGTACAAAGGTCGAGGAGCGTACGTAGCCAGCTTTTCAGTTCTGTGGCGGGAACATGACAATTGGGTTGTGCGACGACTTTTAAGCGGCCATGAAAAAGCCCGGTCTAGACCGGGCTTCATGCTGACGCAGACTGATTACTGCTGACCGAATACGCGCGTCAGGTGCGCTTTGTATTCGGCCTGATGACGCTCGATATCCGGCGCCTTGATGACATCATTCGCCAGATAGGTCGGCAGGGCCTCAAGGCCTACAAACTGCTGCGACTTGTGGAAGGGGAAGTACACACCGTCCACACCTTTGCCCTCGAAGAAGTTGCCCGGCTCGTCGAACGCTTCACGCGGTGCGTTCCAGGTCAGGGACAGCATGTAGCGACGGCCCTGCAGCAGGCCACCGGTGCCGTACTGCTTGGTAGGATCGCTACGGGTACGACCATCGTTGGCATATAGAGAGCCGTGGCCGGCGGTCAGGACCTCGTCCAGATACTTCTTGACGGTCCAGGGGGCGCCCATCCACCACCCCGGCATCTGATAAATGATGGCATCAGCCCATAGGTACTTCTGGACTTCAGCCTCAACATCGTAACCCGACTCGATCACGGTTTCCTTGACGGTATGACCCAGCTCGCTCAGATGGCCTACAGCCAGAGTGTGCAGGGTTTCGTTATAACGCCCTGCGGAATGGGCGAACGATTTGCCGCCATTGATCAACAAGATATTCATGAAAGCTCCCACTTAAACGGGTAGGGCGCAAAAGGGGTGCGCCAGAAAGCGGTACAGTGTCCTCCGCACATGCTTGTCGTTAAAGTAGATAAACTGGAAAAGATAATTGATTTGAAATCAAGAATGACGGGCGAAGGCAGGCATGAAAACCACGCTGGAAGAACATCTGGTATTCAAGACCGTTGTCGAAACGGGCTCCATAACCGCAGCGGCCGACCAGTTGGGACAAACCGTTTCGGGCGTGAGCCGCGCTCTTAGCCGCCTTGAGCAAAAGCTTGACACCACACTGTTACGTCGCACGACCCGGCGTCTGGAGCTTACCGATGAGGGACGGCATTTCCTGACCCAGGTCCGTGCCATCCTGGCCTCGGTCGATGAGGCCGAGGAGCAACTGGCGATCCGGCGGCAACGGCCGGCAGGCCGTTTGCGGGTAAATGCGGCACCGTCTTTCATGTACCACGTTATCGTCCCGTTGGTGGGCCTGTTCCGTGAACAGTATCCCGGCATTACGCTGGAGCTGGACACGAATGACCGCTTCATCGACCTGCTGGAGCAGCGCACGGATGTTGCCATCCGGATCGGCGAATTGCGTGACTCTACTCTGCACGCGCGACCGTTGGGGCAGAGCAGGCTCAGCCTGCTGGCCAGCCCGGACTACTTGAATAGGCATGGGACACCGCTTGCTGTCGCTGACCTGCATAAACATACCTTGATCGGTTTCAGCCAGCTTGATCACCTCAATCAGTGGCCGCTACCAAACGAGCGAGGCGCTACGCTGGCGGTTTCGCCCGATATATCCGCCTCAAGCGGGATGACGATTCAGGCATTGGCACTGGCCGGACAGGGGATTGTGTGCCTGGCGGACTACATGACACGGTCGGCTCGCGAGCAGGGTCTGCTTGTTCCGATCATGAGGGATCAGGTGCAGGACTCCTTTCAGATCATCAATGCGGTCTACTACCGCAATACCCAACTCTCACTGCGGATCACGCTGTTTCTGGACTTTATTGCAGAGCATTTGCGCGAGCGCTTGTAGCGTCTGTCGACCGGTAGCGATCGCTGTTCAGGCACTTCGGCCCGAATACAGCCTCCTAATAAAATGTTATCCAGAACAGGTGATGCCTATGAGCAACGCCTGTCCGTGCCTCGAAGGAGTTTGCCATGTACCGGATCGGCTTTGCCTGCAATTACCGCCATCCCGACAGAAGCCTGCCTGCAAAAGAGATCGAAGCCATCGAGCGGCTCTACAATGGCAAGACCACCACGCTACGTTGGCTGTCCAGCCAGACAACCGAGGCGGCCGAAGAAAAGCTGCTCTATGTGATCGAGCACAATCTTCAGGCCCAGATGCGTCTGTTGCAGTATGTCAATTCTTTGCCGGTTCACCTGCACATGATGCGCATGAGCAGCGATATCCTGCCGTTCTACAGCCATCCCAGTTATGCCTATTTCTACGACTCCACGGCTATCCGGGATTTCATCTCCGAACAGTTCCAAGGTATCGGTGACTATGCGCGTACCCATGACATTCGCCTCTCCATGCACCCGGGGCAGTATTGCGTGCTGGCCTCGGATAACCCGGATACGGTGGAAAACAGTATCCGCGAATTTGAATACCACGCCGATATGATCCGCATGATGGGCTATGGACGGCAGTTTCAGGATTTCAAATGCAATATCCACATTGCGGGCAAGCTGGGCGTCGAAGGCATCCTGCATATCTGGCCGCGCCTGTCAGACGTGGCCCGCAACTGCATAACCTTTGAGAACGAGGAAAAGAAATACGGTGTCGACGCCTGCCTTGAGCTAGCCGACCACGCTCCGGTCGTTCTGGATATCCACCACTGCTGGATTCACGAAGGTCGCTACATCGACCGTCATGACCCACGGGTAAAGCGCATCGTTGAAAGCTGGCGGGGCGTACGTCCGGCCATGCACTACTCACAGTCCCAGGAGATGTTGATGGAGCTGGGTATCTCGGCTGACGAGAAGATTGAAATGGAGCAGCTGCTGACCAAGGTCAACAAGCGTGACCTGTATGGTCACAGCGACCGGATGTGGAACCGCTGGTGTAACGAATACGCCAAGTCATTTCTGGACGAGTTCGACATCATGTTCGAAGCCAAGCACAAAAACCTCGCCGTGATCGATTTCTACGAACAATACATGGTTCAAAAAGCTGCCTAGGTCTCAAACCTGGACACTCTCCGGTTTCTGGCCTGCAAAGCCCCGTAAGCTGGCTATAGTCACTAGAACAATAATAAGAGGAGCACTGCCATGCCTGAACTCGCCCGTCGTGAATTCTGGAAAGAACTCCAGCCGATTCCCAACAGCTTGAAGCCCGATGCCAGGCCTGAGGTCTACATCGAGGACGCGCCGACAGAAGACGAGCGCTATTACGTGCCGTTTACCGATACCGTCTCGAGTCGCCCGTTATGGATCTCGCCCTCCGAGAACAAGTGGTGCGATGTCCTCATGGCCAAACAGGCGGGCCTGGTGAACCGTCATTACCATCCCCATGAGGTTTTTGCCTATACCATCTCTGGAAAGTGGGGGTACCTGGAGCATGGCTGGACGGCCAGAGCCGGCGACTTCGTTTACGAAACGCCTGGCGAGGGGCATACGCTGGTGGCTTATGATTATGATGAGCCGATGCGGGTCTTCTTTATCGTCAAGGGCCCTCTGATCTGGCTGGATCAGGACGGCAACGCCGCGGGCTATTTCGATGTACACGACTATATCAAGCTCTGCCGGGAGCATTTCGAGCGCGTCGGTATCGGCGCAGATTACGTCGATACCTTGTTCCGCTAGGTAAAAGCGCCCTGCGATCCTGCCTTGCAGGGCGCTACGTCATACCGGGACGTTCATATTGATACGACGCCATACCGCTTCGGCAAAGCTGTAGACCGCAAAGGCGATCAAACCCAGCGCAACCACCAGCAGAATGATATGGCCGAAAGGCAAGTTCTGAAGCCCGTTGAGAGCCTCCTTGATTCCCGGTGGGTGCATTGCATCGTAGCGTGAGCCACTGACAGCCAGCAGTACGGCAATCTCGATAAAGGCCACCCCCCGTGCAATCAGTCCGAATCGGGAGACGGGGCGTACCATGCGCATGACACCTTCATCCGCCTCGAAATACCGTTCGAAGGAGGCCTTCCACCCCTTGATGATATGGGCAATGCCTACACCCAGCGGAATCAGGGCTATCAGCCGTATCACTATATTGGAGTGGTCCCAGCTGAGCAGGTGTGAAAGAAAGTCCTGTGCCTGACCACCACCTCCAGAGCCTCCGCCCTCACCAGGAGTTTTGAAACCGCTGATCAGAAGGCCTAGGGCGAAGAGCGCCAGGAGGACATATGTCACGCCACTGGCGAGGAGTCCTGTACGGATCGTTAATCCTTTGAGATCCGTGCCGTGATGATCCGAATCTCGTAGAGCCTGTACGGCACGCCAGGCTGCAAAGGCTGCAAGCCCGATCACCACAATCCAGAGCAGGGTACTGCCGGACGGTTGCGCCAATACGGTTTGCAGGCTCTGATGACTGTCGACGGGCTGTCCTGAGCCTATGGCTGCCAGTAACGCGAAGCCACCGATAATGAGGTACACCACGCCTCGGGCAGCGTAGCCACCACGGGCCAGCCAGGTAAGGCCTCGGTTGGGAGTCATGCTGATTAGGTTTCCTGTAGTTATGAGGGATACAGGAAAAGACCCGGCGACTGAGGCGGCGGTTCGTATTCACGGCTGGGGTAGCAAGCCAAACGGACGAAAGGCGATTGGCCAGTATTTGTAGGAAAAAGCTTACAAGGACTCTCAGCGGTTGGCTCTAGGGGAAACGAAGGGAGAGGCGTAATCTATTTACATCGGAGCAGCGCACGGAAGCGCTCATGGTAGATCAAGGACCCGATATGACCGCCAGGATGGCAGCTTGACAGGATGTCGAGCATGGTCAACGAAACCCCGCTACGGCGGGGTTTTTCCGTTTCACCGCTGTTTAGCAGTCTATTCTCCGGGTCAGTCGACGTTCCAGACCGACGCGTCCTTTATACGTCCTGCCCTCATCGATCCATCCTTCTTTTAAATAGAGCCCCAGCGCTGATTCATTGTGGGCGTCTACTGCTAGTTGAATATGCCGGATATCGGGCCACTGCCTGCAGACCAGCTCGGGAAGCGCCCGCAGGCAGGCTTTGCCCAGCCCTCGGCCCTGTGCGCGAGCCGCGATTTGCAAGGCATGGAGCGAGCAGGCATCGGCGCTGACCCACTGGGGAGACAGGGGAGGCCGCTTGAGTAGAAGCAGACCTGCCGGCAGGCCTGCTTCCAACAGGGTGAACCCTTGTACATGCCGAGGTGACTGCTCCTCAAGACTCATCAGTGCAGCCTCAGGCGTGCCTGGAAAGGCTATCTGCTCAGGGTGTAATTCAAGGCTGAGCAGCGCCTGGCGCTGGGCATCGTCAAGGGCGGTAATGGCTTCAATCAAAAGAGGGTCATCATTTCGTCGGACCTTTGAACCGTTAATGACCACTATCAATCCTGTCGATTTCTCAAGGTATCAATCACAGCGTACTGTGAAGCCTGGCTTAAGAGTAGATAGAGGTCCTTATGCCCATTGTTCAAATCATGTCAGTAGTAGGCAGTGCCGTACCTGCTGCGCTTCGGGAGGCCGGTTTTATGGTCTGCTGGTATCTGGTACGCAATGGCGAGCGCATCAGTGGTCCGTTCACCACGCGTCAGGAGGCACAAGTGCAAATGAGCACCTTGGCCGAGTTGCATACCGTCGCCTGATCAGGAGGTTCGTTTCAGCATTTCCCAGAGCCTGGGGTCGTTGAAGTCTGCTATTGCCAGATCGGCGCCGGCTGCCAGCAGTTCATCGGCTGTCAGTGTTGAGGTAATACCGACCGTAACGATTCCTGCTGCCTTGGCTGCCGTCAGGCCGGGAATAGAATCCTCGAAAACCAGCGCCTGCCGGGGCTGGATCTCCAGCGTATTCAACGCAGTGGTATAGGGAAGGGGATCCGGCTTCGAACGTTCCAGCTCTTCACCCAGCACGACCAGGGGAAAGCGGTTTTCCAGTCCAAGCGCCTTGAGCATGTGGTGGACATTGGCACGCGGGGCATTGGTCACGATCGCGTGTTTCCATCCCTGTTGGTCCGCGTAGCTCAACAACGTTTCAAGGCCAGCGGTGGGCTCGAGTGTGTTGGCTAACTCACGCAGCAAGGCTTCCTTTTCGTTTGCAATCACTGTGTGCTCATCGGGCGTCTTGTCTGGATAGAGGTCTTTACAAACTGCGTCGTTGGCGCGACCCGAAATGTGACGCCTGAAGTCTTCTTCACTCAAGTTGCGTCCCTCGCGGGCCAGAAGTTGCTTCCAGGCCTGGTAATGAACCGGATCGGTATCAGTCAGGGTTCCGTCGAGATCGAATATCAGTGTATTGAGCATCAGCATGTCCTAAATGGCTCCAAGGGTGAGCCTGAAAGGATTCAGGCTCACCGGGAGGGGAGGGGCTTACCAGATCTTGATGCGCTTGTCCGGGGGCAGGTACATCTGGTCGTCTGGCTTGACGTCATAGGCCTCGTAGAAACCAGGCACGTTACTCAGCACCCCATTGGTGCGGTATTGCGCCGGTGAGTGCGGGTCGGTTTTCAGACGATTGAGCAGGTTCTGTTGTGTGTACTTGGTGCACCAGACCTGCGCCCATCCGGTAAAGAAGCGCTGTTCGGCCGTCATGCCGTCAATGACAGGGGCAGGTTTGCCGTTCAATGACAGGTGATACGCCGAGTAGGAGATCGTTACGCCACCCAGGTCGGCAATATTTTCACCCAGGGTAAAGCGGCCATTGATGTGATAGCCCGGTACCGGCTCATAGGCCGAGTACTGTTCAGCCAGCGCTGTCGCACGCTTTGCGAAGCGCTCGCGGTCTGTCTTGGTCCACCATTCTCGCAGATTACCGTCGCCATCGAACTGCGAGCCCTGATCATCGAAACCATGACTGATTTCGTGGCCGATGACTGCACCGATACCACCGTAATTGACAGCATCTTCTGCCTGCATGTTGAAGAAGGGCGGTTGCAGGATGGCGGCCGGGAAGACGATCTCGTTACGCAGCGGGTTGTAATAGGCGTTGACTGTTTGTGGCGTCATGGCCCACTCATCTGGATCGACCGGCTTGCCGAGTTTGGCAAGGCTGCGTTGATACTCGAATGTCTGGGCCCGCTGCAGGTTGCCGATCAGGTCATCCGGGGCGATGTGCAAGGATGAGTAGTCACGCCACTGGTTGGGGTACCCGATCTTGTAGGTGAACTTCGCCAGCTTGGCCTTGGCTGCCTGGCGGGTGTCTTCGCTCATCCAGTCCAGCTTATCCATAGCCTGCCCATAGGCGGCGATGAGGTTGCGCACCAGCGCCTCCATGCGGGCCTTGTTTTCCGGCGGAAAATGACGCGCGACATATTCCTTGCCCAGAGCTTCACCCAGGCTGCCTTCAACCGCACTTACGCCACGCTTCCACCGTGGACGCTGCTCCTTGGCGCCGTTCAGGGTCTGCTGGAAGAATGCGAAATCCTCCTGGGCATAGGCGTGCGGTAGTGCCTGGGCATAGGCATGCAGGACGTGCCACTTGAGATAGGTTTTCCAGGTGGAGAGCGGTGTAGACGTCAACAGCTTGCCAAGCCCCGTGATGTAGCTGGGCTGTTCAACAATGATCGGGTGTTGATCGACAAAGCCGGTCTCCTTCAGGTACGACGGCCAGTCGATGGCACGGGTCAGCGTACGCAGTTGGGTGGGCTCATAGGCATTGTAGGTCTTGATGGGGTCGCGGTTGTCGACCTTGTCCCACTGGGCCAGGGCGATCTGCTTTTCCAATGCAGCCACTTTGCGGGCACTACCGGCAGGGTCAGGGAGGTTGGCCAGGTCCAACATGCGCTGCACGTGCGAAACGAAGCCGGAGCGGATCTCGGCGAATGACGTGTCATCGATCAGGTAGTAATCCCGGTCGGGCAGGCTGAGACCGGACTGGGCAATCTCGGCTACGTATCGCTTGGAGTCCTTAGCATCCTGAGTGACATAGGGTTCGAGCGGAACATCGATACCCAGCCGCTGGAGGCGGGCCATTGTGATGAGCAGCGAGCGACGATCATGAATGGAGTCGATAGCATCGAACGCACCCTGCAAGGGTTTGAGCCCCTGCGCCTCAATGGCGGCTTCATTCATGAAGGAGGCATATAGGTCGCCGATTTTCTGCTCGTCGCTGCCAGTAGCCTTGTCGGGCTTGGCGGCCAGCGCCTCGATGATGGCGTGCAGCTGTTTCTCGGTGGTATCGGCAATGGCATGGAAGGCGCCGTAGCTGGTCTTGTCGGCCGGGATAGGTGTGTTTTTCAACCATTGACCGTTAATGGCGTTGAAAAAATCATCCTGAGGCCGGACGCCGGGATCGAAGTTCTCCTTCTTGATGCCGGACTGCAGCGTGTTGGCAGGGGTTTGGGGCTGGACAAATTCCGATTTACCGCAGGCGCTCAACGCCAGTACACAAACGGCGCCGGCAAAGATATGTCTCATGGGATCTCCATTGGGATTAGCGGTCACGCACGTGACTATAACGGGCTCGCTTATGGCGAGGCCAACGGCTTTGCAAGGGCGGGGCCAGGCACTGCCGAGGGCGTATCACTCCCGTTATGTCTGCGGTGAACGTACCAGAAGCACGCGGCTCTGGCACTGTTTTGGGCTATGGAACATCCCTTGTAGAGCGCCTGGCTGCAAAATGGTGCCCGCTATCGGCACGGTAAGGTGTCACTCCGGGCAGCTGGCCGCCAGAGTAGGTTGCTGCGCTACCTGAAGTTTTCGCAGGAGATCCCGCTTCTTGGAGTGATGCGCCTGCATGCGTGCCAGCAGATCATGCAGAGTATGGACGGCCTTCAGAATGTGCGGACCCTTGTTCAGCATCACGCATTCGGCCCGTACGCCCATGGCGGCATCCGTAATCTCGGCCCGCGACGGCGCGCCTTTCTTGGCCAGGGTTTCCAATACCTGGGTCGCCCAGATCACCGGCACATGGGCCGCTTCGCACAGACAAAGTATTTCTTCCTGAAGCTCAGCCAGTCGTTCGAAGCCGCTTTCTACCGCCAGATCGCCCCGCGCGATCATGACGCCGAAACGCGGAAGGTTCATGCCTGCAAAGAGCAGCGCCGGCAGGTTCTCGAAGCCTCGACGTGTCTCGATCTTGAGCACGACGCCCAGCTCATGGGCGTTCAGTCGATCAATGTGATGGAGCAGGGTCCTGACGTCATCTGCCGTGTTAACGAAAGAGAACTCGACCACGTCGGCATGCTCGGCTGCGAACGCCAGGGCTTCGATGTCATGGGGCGTAAGCGCATCGAGACGCAGATGACTGTCCGGAAAGTTGATGCCTTTGTCGCTCTTGAGCTTGCCACCCCCAGGCGCGTGGGTGATACGGATACGCAGCGTCTCGCTCTGCACCGAATCAATGATTCCGCCAATCTTGCCATCGTCGAACCAGACTGGCTCGCCAGCCCGTACATCCTCGAAGATTTCCGGCAGCGTGCAGCCGATGGACGCTGGGGTCAGGACTTCTCCGAAACTGTCGTAGGTTGCCGGATGCCCGGTATGTTGATCCTTGGTCAGAATCAGCACATCGCCCTCCACCAGCTTGATGGCCTGCTCTTGAGCCGGGAAGGGCGCAATGCGTGTCTCGCGTTTCCGGCCTTTCCTGTCTTTGATCGAGAGGGCTGTGTTCGGCGTCAGGTAGGCGGTCTTGTAGAGTTCGCCCCAGCACCCTTCGCGGGAGATATCAACGATCTCGATCTGCCGCTTCGAGCCGCGGGCATCGTGAAGGATTATCTGTGTATGTGGCTGGAGATTCGATAACCAGTCCGCTGCCACCGGCAGGCTGGCATCTGCCTGGGTCGGTGGAGCTTGAGGGTTTTCTCTGGCGGTCAGCCAGAGGCGGGCTGGCTTGACTGCTCGACCGAAATCATCGCGGGTCGGCTTGACGCGTATCACGGCCGGGCCTGCGTTGATTTGCCCGGTGCGCAGCTTGGGACCCGCAAGGTCCATCATGACGCGGCAAGGCTTGCCAAGGGCCTTTTCCGCTCGGCGTGCATGTTCAATCATCTGTTGCCAGGTCTTGGCGTCGTCATGAGCACAGTTGATGCGCATGCTGTCCATGCCGGCCGCCAGCAAATCATGCACAAGCGAGTAGTCCTGTGCGGCCTCGCTGGGCATGGTCACCATGATTCGGACTCCACGCCCGACAGGCGTTGCGCCAAACAGAGCCTCGGTGTGCTCATGCAGCAGCTGCTCGCCCCGGTCCATGCCCAGCGGCTCATAGGGAGGGGGCGCGTTCTTGCTGCCGGAGAGCTTTTGCAGGATTTCAATAAGGGTGGTGATTGCAACCAGGATGTACGCTTCCGAGCGCCCCAGCGACGACAGTCCCAGCCGTGCCAGGCGTGCCTGTAGCGGCCGGATGTCATGACGGCGTAGCGCCAGATAGTTAAGTAGGTTATGTGCGCTCTCGGTATAGCTCTGGTGCACATGCTCCGCCAGGATGGGTGCGTCACAGGCCGCCGTGATCATCTCGTCACGCAGCGCGATCAGTTCGGACAGGGCCGCTTCGATATCGGCCGGTATCAGTGCGCCTGGGGGAAGTGTCCTGGTGTTCAAATGATAACCTCAACAGTCAAAGTCCGGATGGCAACAGGCGTCATTACGTCGCGTCGGCCGAGCTAAGCACAGGTATGTGACGTTGGTATGTAGGGGTGCCCTTATGGGGACAGGCGAAGGTTTAGAAAGAACCAGACTGTGGGTGTTCTGCAGGATAGCGGACGCTTTGTTTCATGAGATTACGGTAATGGCATATCTGCTCAGAAAGCTATCTATGTAGGCAAAGGCTTACAAGAAGTGACTGTGATTGACGCTAGGGAAGAAGGCGGCGGTGGCGTAATCTTCTTACCCATGGAATGCAGCGCAGGACGCGCTCATGAGCCTCAAGGATGAAAGACCCGCCAGGATGGCACTCGATAAGGATATCGAGCGGTCAGCAAAAACCCCGCCTAGGCGGGGTTTTTTCGTTGGGCCGGAAAAAGGATCTCCTCGAAATCCTCTCCGGCAAGCCCTCACTCACGTATGGGAGTGAGGGGCTGGTGTTTCACTCTGGGCGGTATTGGTAGGCGGCAGGTTGTCGGGCGGAATGGCCAGCGCGCGCAGCGCACCTGACATGATTTGGCTGAACACCGGTGCCGAAACCAGACCGCCGTAGTAGCCGATCTTGGTCGGGGAGTCCATCATCACGGCCAGTACCAGCTTGGGATCGCTGGCGGGCGCCATGCCTACGAACATCGAACGATAGGCATGCTCCTTGTAGCCGCCGCCCCCGGAGCGACGGGCAGTACCACTTTTCCCTGCCACCTGATAGCCCGGCACCCGGGCGCGCACGACACCGCTAGGATCTTCCACTACCTCCTTGAGCATCATGCGAATCCGATGCGCCACCTGTGGGTCCATCGCAGGCACCAGTTGTTGTGGGTTATCGCGCAGCAGCGAGAGTGGGGCAAGCTTTCCGTCATTGGCAAAGACCGTATAGGCCTGGGCCAGCTCGGCGGTATTGACGGCTAGACTATAGCCATAGGACATGCTGGCTGTGGCGATTCTGGACCATTTCACATGGTTGGGCAGATAACCTGCGTTTTCACCCGGGAAACCCAGAGACAGGGGCGAGCCAAAGCCGACCCGGGCCAGCTGCTCAAGGATAGGTTTGGGACCGACTTCCAAGGCAACCTTGCTCATGCCGATGTTCGACGAGTTGATCAGCACGCCGGTCATGGTCAGGATGTCCCGACGTGCTACGTCGCGAATCGTGTGGCCGTCGATGACAAACCAGCCCGGCGCCACACTCACCTGGGTATTTTCGTTGAATTTTCCCGTGGCCAGCGCTGCTGACATGCTGAACGGCTTGATAACCGAGCCGGGTTCGAACACATCGGTTAGCGCGCGGTTACGCATGAAAGTCGGGTTGATGGATGCCCGGTTGTTCGGGTTATAAGACGGAAAGTTCGCCATGGCCAGGATCTGACCATTCTTGGGGTTGACCAGTACGGCCGAGCCGGACAGGGCACCAAACTTGGTTACTGCCTCCTGCAGGGCGCGATAGGCCTCGAACTGCAGACGCAAGTCGATGGACAGGGCAATATCCTGGCTGGGCTTGGGCTGTTTGTCGACCTTGATGTTCTTGACGATGGAGCCGCGCGGGTTGATCAGCACCTCGCGAACGCCTGCTTTCCCGCTGAGCCACTCGTTGTAGCCCAGCTCCACGCCTTCCTGGCCTTCGCCATCCAGATTCACCAGACCAATCAACTGGGCTGTCAGGTCGGAGGTAGGGTAATAGCGCTTGTACTCCTTGAGCTGGTGCACGCCCTTGATATCGAGCGCCATGATGTCCTCGCCTTCGATGGGAGACAGGCCACGGGCCAGGTAAAGGAAATGCTTTTCCGAGCGGGCCTTGATATAGGACACAAGCTCGCCGGCGGGACGATGCAGTGCCGCTGCCAGCGCAGGCACCCGGTCCATGCTCTCCTTCATTTCCGAAGGGTTGCACCAGATCGTCGACACTTCGGTTGAGACGGCCAGGGGGGAGCCATTGCGGTCGGTAATCAGGCCGCGGGTAACGGGGATGGGGATATGACGAACGCTGCGTCGTTCGCCCTGATCGATCAGGAACTCACTGTCATGAACTCGGAGATAGACCAGCCTGGACGCGACGGCCAGAGTAAGCAGGAACAAAAAAAATAACACCGCATGAAAACGGTAGCGGTTTGAAAATCCATTCATGGTCTTGGCAACTTGACGTGTTCAATGCCTGGGCAGGCCATCTTCAGGCCTGCTGGCCCGATGAGGCGAGAAAGCGCGGATAGTACCGTAAAGGTGCCAGTAGTTGGCGATGGGTTTCGCATCAGCGTAGGCATCTTTCGATCTCGAAGGCGCGACACGACCAATGGTCATTCCGCCAAACCACCGGTCTTGAGCGGCTCCCGCAAGCGGGATCGCTAGCGTCTGGGTGTAATGCCGTGCTTGTGCAGCTTCCGGTAAAGCGTGTTTCGGCTTATGCCAAGGCGTTCGGCCGTGCGTGTCATCTGCCAATGTTCCTGCTCCAGTATCAGGAGCAGAGCGGTCTTTTCGGCATCTTCCAGAGGCGCATCCAGCGTCAGGGCGGGCAGGCTCGCTGGGCTGGAAATCTCCTGCGGCAGATCACCCCTGCGAATCACCCCATCCTCACACAAGGCCACCAGGGTTCGCAGGACATTGCGCAACTGACGAACATTGCCTGGCCATTGATACCCAAGCAGGGCCTGGCGAGCCTCGGCGTCCAGGTGCAGGCTCTGGCCCTGCGCCTCTTCAAGCAGCAAGTGATTGAGCAGCGCGGCCTTGTCGAGCCGCTCACGTACCGGCGGCAGGCTCACCACCAGACCGTTGAGCCGGTAGTACAAATCCTCTCGAAAGCTGCCGTCGCCTACCCGTATCCTGAGATCGCGGTGGGTGGCGCTAATGATGCGGATGTCAATCGTCTGCGGTTGTCCGCCCAGCGGAACGACCTGCCGTTCCTCCAGTACGCGCAGCAGGCGGGTCTGCAACATCAGGGGCATATCGCCGATCTCGTCGAGAAACAGGGTGCCGCCGTGGGCTTCGAGTAGCTTGCCACGCATGCCTTCCTTACGCGCACCGGTAAACGTGCCACCGGCGTAGCCGAACAACTCGCTTTCGATAAGTGATTCCGGGATCGCCGCGCAGTTAAGAGCAATAAAAGGCTTACTGGCGCGCGAACCGGCCAGATGCAGGGCTTTGGCGAAGGCCTCCTTGCCGGTCCCCGTCTCACCGGTGAGCAGCACCGGAACATCGCGCTCCATGACCTTGCGGGCGCGCTCGAACTCCCGCGCAAGGGCAGGATCTTCGAGGCACAGCGCTGGACGCGGCGGGGTACGGACAGGCACGGAATGAACAAGCTTGTGCGGCGCTCGCAGCTGCCCATAGAAGCGTGTTCCCTCAGTGCTGTACAGCGGCCAGCAATGTGTAGGATGCGGTTGTGCACGATCAAGTAACGAAGCAAGGGGAAGCTCGACGAGCGCCTCCACGGGTTGCCCCAGAAGGGCCGGTCGCGTCGTGCTCAGGAGGTTCAGCGCGCTTTCGTTGATGGCGCTGATTCGGCCAGACTCATCAAACGCCAGCAAGCCTTCACTCAGCAGCCCGACGTAATCCGGCTGGGTATGGAAGCGCAGCAGATAACTGTCCTCGCATTGACGCAGGAAATAGCAGCTTTCGATGAGCTTGGCCGACAGGTTGACCAGCGCTATGGTGTGAAACTGGCTCTGCCGGGAAACGGTGCGCCGCGCCGAGGACACATCCAGTACGGCCAAAAGGTCTCCGGCAGGGTCGAATACCGGGCTGGCGGAGCATGTTAGGATGGTGTGGCGATTGCGGAAGTGCTCATCCTGATGAATCGTCAGTGCATGCCGTTCGACCGCGCAGGTGC
The DNA here is from genome assembly GCF_051027705.1 of Pseudomonas sp. JZ114. NCBI lineage: Bacteria > Pseudomonadati > Pseudomonadota > Gammaproteobacteria > Pseudomonadales > Pseudomonadaceae > Pseudomonas > Pseudomonas sp. JZ114. The sequence continues at coordinate 3,454,756 of NZ_CP069256.1, read as the reverse complement.
CGATGCCATTGGTGCCCTCGCAGGATTCGCTCCAGTCTGCTCCCAACCACAGGCCTGCTCGCTGAAAGGTGTCTCGTTCGGCCTCGTGGGTGATGCAATCGAGAATAAGGCCGCTGGCATCGGTAAGCAGGACGGCATGACCGGCACCCGCGAGCTGCTGATGCAGGCGATTCATCTCGCCATGGGCGATTTCCAGTACCCGTTGCGAGCGCTCGCGCTGCTCAAGGATACGAGGGTGCTCGAGTACGCTGGGCGAGGTGGCAGTGGACGGATCCAGGCGGTGCTGTTCGAGACAGCGGCGCCACGAACGGGCAATGGCTGGATCGGTGTCGGCCTGGCCCAGACCATGACCAACGGCAAGCACCTGACGCGTGTGACGACTCATGGGTGTGGCAGTCATTCTTATTGTGCTCCGCAAGGTGAATTCCGGGTCCTTGATTCACAGGAACCCTCCGATTCAGCGAAGTGCGTAATAGCGCCTATGCTTGATCAGGCGCAGGTTAAATGCAATGCAGATCATCGACTGTGTCAGAAGTGGTACAGCCTGTCACGCCTGCTGTCCTGGCGCTGACACACGATGTGACACCTGCCGGTTCGTGCCGGACAGCCGAAGCCGCCTGCGGCGCACATTTGCCACAGTTGGCCCAGGCCTTGCTATTTCTCAGGTATTACCGGTCCTCATAACAAACACAACATCGGGAGAACCACCATGCGTTACGCAGCCCCTGGCAGCCAAGGTGCTCTGATCACCCTGCAATCCCGTTACGGCAATTACATCGGCGGCGAATTCGTACCGCCGGTCAAGGGCCAATATTTCACCAATACCTCGCCGGTCAATGGCTCTGTCATTGGCGAGTTTCCCCGTTCCTCTGCTGAAGATATCGAAAAAGCGTTGGATGCTGCCCATGCGGCGGCAGATGCCTGGGGCAAGACGTCAGTACAGGCGCGCTCGTTGACCCTACTCAAGATTGCCGACCGCATCGAGCAGAATCTGGAAAAACTGGCCATTGCCGAAACCTGGGACAACGGCAAGGCCGTGCGTGAAACCCTTAATGCCGACGTGCCGCTGGCTGCCGATCATTTCCGCTACTTTGCAGGTTGTATCCGGGCTCAGGAGGGGACGGCGGCCGAAATCGACCAGCATACGGCGGCGTATCACTTCCATGAGCCGCTCGGCGTGGTAGGGCAGATCATTCCCTGGAACTTCCCGCTTCTGATGGCTGCCTGGAAGCTGGCACCTGCGCTGGCTGCAGGTAACTGTGTGGTGCTCAAACCGGCCGAGCAGACGCCGCTCTCCATTACGCTCTTCGTTGAGATGATTGGCGACCTGCTGCCACCCGGTGTGATCAATATCGTGCAGGGCTACGGCAAGGAGGCGGGGGAAGCCCTGGCGACTAGCACACGCATCGCCAAGATTGCCTTTACCGGCTCGACGCCGGTGGGCTCGCACATCCTCAAGTGCGCAGCGGCCAATATCATTCCAAGTACGGTCGAGTTGGGAGGCAAGTCACCCAACATCTATTTCGACGACATCATGGGTGCGGAGCAAAGCTTTATTGAAAAGGCGGCCGAAGGGCTGGTGCTTGGCTTCTTCAACCAGGGAGAGGTGTGTACCTGTCCATCCCGCGCCCTGGTGCAGGAATCTATCTATGAGCCGTTCATGGCGGAAGTCATGAAAAAGGTTGCGCAGATCAAGCGCGGTGATCCGTTGGACACCGACACCATGGTCGGCGCCCAAGCCTCTCAGCAGCAGTTCGAAAAGATAGTTTCGTACCTGGAAATCGCGCGTGGCGAAGGGGCCGAATTTTTGACTGGCGGCGCTGTGGAAACCCTGCAGGGCGACCTGGCCAATGGGTATTACATCCAGCCGACCCTGCTCAAGGGCCACAACAAGATGCGGGTATTCCAGGAAGAGATCTTCGGGCCGGTCATCGGCGTGACCACGTTCAAGGACGAGGCCGAAGCGCTTGCCATTGCCAACGATACCGAGTTTGGCCTGGGCGCGGGGGTCTGGACGCGGGATATCAATCGCGCGTATCGCATGGGTCGCGGCATCAAGGCCGGGCGTGTGTGGACCAACTGCTATCACCTCTATCCTGCCCATGCGGCATTCGGTGGCTACAAGAAGTCCGGCATCGGTCGCGAGACCCACAAGATGATGCTGGATCATTATCAGCAGACCAAGAACCTGCTGATCAGCTACGACACGAATCCGCTGGGTTTCTTCTAGGCCCGTCATGGGGGCCGGTGAATCCTCATCGGCCCCTGGGACTGCGGCGTATCTACTCCTGTGAAGGCTCAACCTGAGCCTTCCTTGAGCCAGGTCATCATTTCTGTGCCTTGTTTGCTCCAGGCTTGCAGTATGGAGCGCCGGAACGATTGACCTGTATTTGCCAGCACGACTCCATACGTCATGTATCCATGAGGGATCACGTCATGCCTAAAACAATGAAAGCTGCCGTCGTTCGTGAGTTTGGTAAACCGCTGGAAATCGAGGAGGTGGATGTCCCTACCCCAGGCGCAGGACAGGTCTTGGTGAAGATCGAAGCCTCCGGGGTGTGCCATACCGACCTGCATGCCGCCGAAGGCGATTGGCCGGTCAAACCCAATCCGCCCTTCATCCCGGGGCATGAAGGGGTTGGGTATGTGGTCGGGGTGGGTGCTGGCGTCACCCATGTGAAGGAGGGGGATCGGGTCGGTATCCCATGGTTGTACTCCGCCTGTGGTCATTGCGAACACTGCCTCGGGGGCTGGGAAACACTGTGCGAGGATCAGAAGAACACGGGCTACTCGGTCAATGGCGGCTTTGCCGAATATGCCCTGGCTGATGCCGGCTATGTGGGACGGCTGCCGGATAATGTGGGCTTTGTGGAAATTGCGCCGGTGTTGTGTGCCGGGGTGACCGTTTACAAAGGACTCAAGATGACCGAAACCAAGCCCGGGCAGTGGGTAGTGATCTCCGGAATTGGTGGCCTTGGACACATGGCCGTGCAGTATGCCAAGGCCATGGGCATGAATGTGGCCGCAGTCGATGTAGACGATAAGAAACTGGAACTGGCGCGCCGGCTGGGGGCCGAGGTTACGGTCAACTGCCGTGAGCTGGACCCGGCGGGGTATCTGAAAAAGGAGATCGGCGGTGCCCACGGTGCCCTGGTCACGGCTGTCTCGCCCAAGGCATTCGAGCAGGCTATCGGCATGACCCGTCGTGGTGGCACCATTGCCCTGAACGGGCTTCCGCCGGGAGAGTTTCCGCTATCGATCTTCGACATGGTCCTCAACGGCACGACCGTTCGCGGCTCCATTGTCGGGACGCGGCTGGATTTGCAGGAAGCCCTGGAGTTTGCCGGTGAGGGCAAGGTCAAGGCGACGGTTGCAGCCGAACCCCTCGAAAACATCAACGATATCTTTTCCCGGATGCACGAAGGTAAGATCGAAGGACGTATCGTGATCGATATGAGCCTTTCATGATCGGGCCGATTATCCGCCCGCCGTGTGCAGTCGGGCGGATAACGGCTTAACGTTCCGCTGCCATCTTGACGGCCAGCCCCGCCAACACCGTACCCATCAGCCAGCGCTGGACCACCAGCCATAGCGGCCGATCCGTCAGGAAGGCCGCTATCGAGCCTGCCGTAAAGGCGATCAATCCGTTCACGGTTACGCTGATCAGAATCTGCGTCGCGCCCAGGAGCAGGGACTGGGTCAACACGCTGCCCTGTGCAGGGGAAATGAACTGCGGCAGCAACGACAGGTAGATTACGGCAATCTTGGGATTGAGCAGGTTGGTCACAAAGCCCATAGCGAAGAGTTTGTGTGGACTGTCCTTGGGTAGATCCCTGACCTGAAACGGAGACCGTCCGCCGGGTTTCACGGCCTGCCAGGCCAGATATAGCAGATACAGCGCACCGCCTATCCGCAGCGCATCGTAGGCGAAGGGCACCGCCATCAGCAGAGCAGTGATTCCAAGGGCTGCACAGACCATGTAGAACGCAAAGCCCAGGGCCACGCCGCCAAGGGAAATCATGCCAGCCGTTCGGCCCTGGCAGATGGAGCGGGAAATCAGATAGACCATGTTTGGTCCGGGCGTCAGCGCCATGCCCAGGGTGATAGCCGCAAAGGCGAGCAGGTGTGAAAGTTCAGGCATGACGACTCCGTTCAAGACATTGTTTCTAGGCTATCTATATATCATCGGAAAACGTTCAATGGATTGAATAATAAGCCAGCAGGAAAGGGCTAAGCTTAGAGCACTCGCTATATACAACAAGAACAAGGTGAAAGGCCCATGAATGCGCAACAACCCTTTCTCTCTCCATTATCTGCTGTTATTGAGGAGATTCAGGCATTTCTCGGTGAGCGGATCGTAACCAGTCTCGCGGAGCGTGAGCAGCATGGTCATGGCGAGTCCTACCATGCGACCCGGATGCCTGATGCCGTCTGCTATGCACATAGCACCGAAGAAGTCTCCCGCATCGTCAAGGTCTGCGCCCACTACGGCGTACCCATCGTTCCCTTTGGGGGCGGCACCTCGCTGGAAGGGCATGTCTGTGCGCTCAAGGGTGGCATCTGTATAGACCTTAGTCGCATGCAGCGCATCCTGGCGGTTCGCCCGGGCGATCTGGATGCCACGGTTGAAGCCGGAGTGACGCGCCAGCAGCTCAATACCGAACTGCGGGCCACGGGACTCTTCTTTCCCATCGATCCGGGCGGAGAAAGCACCCTGGGCGGCATGGCGGCAACACGTGCCTCCGGGACCAATGCCGTACGCTACGGGACCATGCGGGAGAATGTCCTGTCGCTGACCGTGGTGTTGGCCGATGGCCAGATCATCAAGACGGCCAACCGTGCCCGCAAGTCCTCGGCGGGTTATGACCTGACGCGGCTGTTTGTGGGCTCGGAAGGTACGCTGGGGATCATCACCGAAGTGACCTTAAGGCTCTATGGCATTCCGGAAACCACGTCCGCTGCGGTATGTACCTTTCCCGATGTAGAGAGCGCTGTGACCTCGGTGGTAACGATCATCCAGTACGGTATTCCTGTCGCCCGGGTCGAGCTGCTGGATGCGCGGACTATCATGGCTGTGAACCGCTATTCAAAGATGACGCTGGATGAGCGGCCCACCTTGTTCTTCGAATTTCACGGCTCACCGGCAGGCGTTGCCGAACAGGTAGAGCTGACCCAATCAATCACCGAGGGCAACGGGGCGCTGAGCTTTGTCGCTGCGGCCGATGCCGACTCGCGTAACGCGCTCTGGAAGGCCCGCCACAATGTACACTACGCCATGCAGGCCATGCGGCCGAATGGACGGGTATGGAGTACCGACGTGTGCGTGCCTATCTCGCAGCTGACGCCCTGTATTACGGAAACTGAAAAAGACGTGCTGGCCGCCTCGTTCTTTATCGCGATGGTTGGACATGTGGGGGATGGTAATTTTCACTTGGGGCTGGTGGTCGATCCGTCCAGTGAAGCCGAACTGGCGGAGGCCGAAGCGCTCAATGAGCGGCTGGTGCGCCGCGCCATCGCCCTGGACGGGACCGCCACGGGCGAGCATGGCGTAGGGTCGGGCAAGATCAAGTTCATGACGCTTGAGCATGGCGCCGCAGTGAACACCATGCGCACCCTCAAAATGGCGCTGGACCCCCAGGGAATTCTCAACCCAGGGAAGGTGCTCCCGGACGCCGATGTCTGACGCCTCGGCAAGCAGGCCCGCCTGGAAATAACAGCGGGCCAGCTTTACATACCTTTTTATAGATCGGATCTTTGTATACCCCAGGAAAGACGCATGGTGTACTTTCTGGGACAGAGCAGGGGCGGACGATAGGATCAGGCGAACCCGCCATTGGCGCGGATGACTTGCGCGTTGATCCAGCTGCCTGCAGGGCTTGCCAGAAACGCCACCACCTCGGCGATGTCCTCAGACGTTCCGAGGCGCTCAAGCGGTGTAGCCTGTTCGATCTGCCGGATCTGCTCCTCACTTTTGTCATTGAGAAAGAGCTCGGTTGCCACCGGGCCGGGCGCAATGGCATTGACGGTGATGTCCTGACCGCGCAATTCATTAGCCAATACTCTGACCAAACCTTCAACGCCAGCCTTTGTGGCGATATAAGGGCCGTATGTGGGCAGCGATTTGGCGATCACGCTGCTGGATAGCGCAATGATCCGGCCGCCACGCTCTACCTGTTGCGCCGCCTGGCTCAACACCAGAAACGTGCCGCGCAGGTTGACGGCCATCATTCGGTCAAACGCCTCCAGATCACCTGCCGAAACAGGAGTATTGGTCATGATACCGGCGCTGTTCACGACTATATCGATCCGTCCGTAGGCTTCCTTGGCCGCCTTGAACAGGGTCTGCACATCTTCCAGGGTGGCAACGTCGCCTCTGACCGCGAGGGCACTACCTCCCAATGACTCTATTTCAGCCACCAAAGCCTCTGCAGGGCCTCGGCTGTGGGCGTATTGAATGGCAACGGAAAAGCCTGCCTGGGCGAGACGTTTGGCAATGGCGTGTCCGATACCACGCGAAGCGCCGGTAACAATGGCTGTACGGGATGAATGCGGCATGTCCGACTCCTAAAGGCAGGGCCGGAACGTCCAGCCCTTTCATGGCTGTCATTTTTTGCAATTCATTGGCATTGGATAAATGCACAGAACTTGGTAAGACCGTTCAACAGGCACCAACAATGGGCTGAAGCCATGGATAGATTCGAGTCGCTGCGGCTGTTTACCCGTATCGTCGAGCTGGGCAGCTTCACGCAGGCAGCCAATGCCCTAGGTATCCCCCGTGCTACGGCAACCCATGCGGTTAAGGAGTTGGAGAAGCGGTTAGGAACGCGCCTGCTGGAGCGTACCACCCGGCAGGTCCGCACAACGCTCGATGGTCAGGCCTACTACGAGCGATGCTCTCGTATTCTGGCGGATCTGGAAGAGGCTGAATCTTCCCTGAGTGCCATTGCGGCCAATCCGCGTGGCATGCTTCGCGTCGATCTGCACGGCAGTCATGCCACACGAATCATCCTTCCTCGAATCGCCGAATTCCGGCAGCGTTATCCAGACATTGAGTTATCCATCAGCAGCGGTGATCGGTTGGTGGATCTGGTGCGTGAAGGAATCGATTGTGTGGTGCGGGCAGGGCACCCTAGGGACTCAACGCTGATCGTAAAAAGGCTGGCGCTCATGCCCGAGGTGGTCTGTGCAAGCCCTGGCTACTTTGCCCGCTATGGTGTGCCAAAGCATCCAGATGAGTTGACCCGGCATCAGGCCGTCGGCTTCTTCGCCAGCAGCCACGACATTCGTTACCCCTTTACCTTTCAGGTTGAGGGGCAGGTTATCGAGTGCGATCTTGGCGGTTGGATCTCGGTCAACGATGCCGAATGCTATACCCGCGCAGCCCTGAGCGGTTGCGGTTTGATTCAGGTGCCTCGCTTTCGGGTGGAAAAATACCTGAAAGCGGGGCGGCTGAAGGCGGTTCTACAAGAGTTTGCTACGCCGGGCCTGCCGGTTTCATTGCTCTATCCCCAACACAGGCAGATATCGCCTCGAGTGAGAGTTTTTGTGGAGTGGCTGACTGACCTGTACCGCGACCGTTTTGACCCGATAATCTGAGCTGGCAGTTGGTTTTATTTGGCAGGATGGATTTCTTGCCAGAGGTGGACCTTGTTGACGAAGGCTTTGCCAATGGAGACCGCCATCGGCTCTACCCCGAACACCTCAAAACCGCAACGTTCATACAGGCGCAGTGCGGTGTGGTTGCCTTCCGTGACGGTAAGCTGTACCAGCCTGATGTCTTCGTGATGTCGGGCATGCTCCAGTACAGCTTGGATCAGATGAAAGCCGATGCCTTGACGGCCAAACCGCTGTGGAACGTACATGCCAAACAGAGTGGCCTTGTGCCTGATCTTTTCTCGAGTTTCGAAGGAAAGTCCTGCTACACCCAGCAGCTGATCCTTGTCGAATGCGCCAAATACCGCATCGCTTTCCAGCCGGGATCGCCACCAGTCCAACGGTAGCACCGCGCGCTCCGCCTCGCTGGAGGTAAAAGATTCCGGATGCAAGGCATAAGCCTCAAGCATCAGGGTGCGGTAACTGATTGCATGATCTGGACAAAGACGATGGATAACCATGATGAACGGTAATAAAAAGTAGTTTATTTAATTATAACCAGCTGCTTTTTTAAAGGCCTTAACAAGGTTTTCACATAGTGCTTGGTAATAAGCATTTTATTGACCCTTCATATTGAAAATTTATTCATGGTCCCTGATTTTTAGCCGATAAGTTTGTTTGCCAGAATTCTTTTTGCAGATTAAATATCTGCATCTTTATAGCCCTGCAGTTTGCCTTTTCAGGCAAAGGATGTGTGTATGCTAAGACGCATGAGAATCGCACAACGGACCGTATTATGTTTTGGTCTCATTATTATCCTGCTGTTTGGGCTTGGTGTCTTTTGCCTGCTCCAGATGGCGGAGATCAGAAAGTCCGGCGAGGTCATTCAGAACGAATCGTTACCCAGTCTGGCTTTAGGCGATGAGCTTGGCATTGCACTTGCCCGTTTGCGTACCACAGCACTGCAACTCTATGTATACGACCTGCCGGAAGAGCAAACCAAATATAAGGAGCGATTTTCCAAAATAACGGCTCAGGTCGAGCGCGTCATGGCAGATTACAACAAGGATGCCGATGCGCCGGAAGAAGTTAATGCCATGAAGACGCTAGGCGACTCTTATCAGGTTTATAAAGAAGCCATATATAAGGTTATCTCCCTGATGGAGGCTAAAAAGCCGGAAGAGGCGTTGAAAGTTCTTCGCAGTGTTTCTTCCTACGCAGACGTTATCAATGCGCAGATTGAAGTTCTGGCAAACCATAACCAGAAAGAAGCGCAAGGTGCAGGTAATAATGCCAACAATGCCTACACTCAGGCACGCACCATTGCCATTACAGCCATTACTTTGGCTGTCTTGTTTGGTGCACTGCTTGCCTGGTTTTTTAGCCGTAGCATCATTTTACCAATTCGTTCGGCGGTCAGCGTGGCCCAACAGATTGCGCAAAACGATCTTACGGGGCGTATCGATACCCAAGGTGTAGATGAAGCAGCTCAACTCCTTCAGTCCTTGAACCTCATGCAGGAAAACCTGCGTACAACATTGGGCGAAATCGAGGGTTCTGCCAACCAGCTTGCAGCTGCTGCGGAGGAAATGAGCAACATTACCCAGGAAAGCAAGCGGGATATTCAACAGCAAAACAGTGAACTGGATCTTGCAGCAACGGCCGTAACCGAGATGAGTGCGGCAGTGGATGAGGTAGCCTCCAATGCGGTGGCCACTTCAGAAGAGTCCAAAGCGTCCACCCGTACCGCCGAGCAGGGTCAGGCTCAACTCAGCGAAACCATTGAGTCGATCCAGTCCATGGTGAGCAACGTGCTGGGAGCTTCTCAGCGAGCGGAAGCGTTGGCTGCGCAAACGCAAAACATCAGCAAGGTTCTCGATGTTATTCGTGCTGTGGCTGAGCAGACCAACCTGCTGGCGCTTAACGCAGCGATCGAAGCTGCACGAGCTGGAGATGCCGGACGGGGCTTTGCAGTGGTTGCCGATGAAGTTCGCGCCCTGGCCCACCGGACCGGCGAGTCGACTCGCGAAATCGAGAGCATGATCGGCCAGATTCAGGTCGGTACGCGCGAAACCGTAAGTGCATTGCAAAGTAGTGCCGAGCAGGCAGGGGAGACTATGGATAAGGCGAGCGCTGCTGAACAGGCTCTGCACAGCATTACCTGTGCGGTCATGGGTATTAACGAGCGTAACCTGGTTATCGCAACTGCCGCTGAAGAACAGGCGCAGGTTGCCCGCGAGGTGGATCGCAATCTGGTGCGTATCCGCGACCTGTCCCAGCAGACAGCCTCTGGCGCAGAACAGACAGGCGTGGCCAGTCATGAATTGTCGCGTCTGGCAACGGACCTCAACGGCATGATCCGGCGGTTCGCTCTGTAACTCAGTCGCCTACCGGCTGTAACTTCTTTTCGCGCAATAAAAAGCGGCTCACAGGAGCCGCTTTTTTCATGCACTATTCCTACAGATCAAGGGTAGCGACGCTTCTCAGGCGCTGGCGGGAAGTATTGATACAGCCATGTTTCGCTGAGCGTTCGGTCGTTGGTGCGGATGAACAGGCGCATGTCTACCGGGTCCACGCTATCGCTGGTCGGATACCAGTCGAAGATCACACGATACCCTTTGATGTCCGGTATCCAGAGGACGTGGAAGTCTTTCAGCTCACCGCTCGAGACCTTGACGACGGGCTCGATTCCGGTGCCTTGAGGGAGGGTATCCAGGCCACCGCCCACGAAGTCCACCGCAAAGCGGCGGGCCCAGACGTCTGGATAGTGCTCACCCGGCGCCCACCCCTCTACGAAGCCGCCCATGCCGGAGCGCGTCGCATGAACCTGTGCCAGCGGTGTTCTAACCGGCGGCAGCGCGCTCCAGTAGAGCTTGTAGCCATAGCGCAGCTCTTTGCCCGCTGTGATAGGCACCTTGGGATTCCAGCAGGCCACGATGTTATCGAGCGTCTCGCCGGTTGTCGGGATTTCCAGTAGATCAATGCTGCCTTCACCCCATTCCGTAGTGGGCTCGACCCACAGGCTTGGGCGGCGGCTGTACCAGTCCACCGTATCTTGATAGCTGGAAAACTCATGGTCGCTCTGCACGAGACCAAAGCCCTTGGGGTTTTTGTCTTCGAATGCATTGAACTGAAGCTTGGCGGGGTTATTCAGCGGACGGCACACCCACTCGCCATTACCGCGCCACATGTAGAGGCGGTCGGAGTCGTGGATCTGCGGGTGGATGGTGTCGCACATGCGGCGCTCATGGGTGCCGCAGCTGAACATGCTCGTCATCGGCGCAATACCCAGCTGCTTGATTTCCTTGCGCGCATAGATATTAGCGTCGATTGCCATTACCACCTGCGTGGCGCGGCAGTCGATGTCGAAGCGATATGCACCGGTCGCGCTGGGCGAGTCGAGCAGGGCATAGACTACAAAGCGCGTGCTGTGCGGCTCGGGCGTCTCGAACCAGAACTTGGTGAAGTTCGGGAATTCCTCCACCGTATCCGAGAAGTTATTGATGGCAAGGCCACGGGCAGACAAGCCGTACTGCTTGGTATCGTCCACTGCACGGAAGTAGCTTGCCCCCAGGAACGAGACGATATCGTGCTGCGTCAGCTCGGGTGACTTGAACACCTTGAAACCGGCGAAGCCCAGGTCACCCTTGAGTTGTGACTGGTCGACGCCGCTGTTCTCGTACTTGAACATCTGAGGTCGGAAATGGATTTCCGTGGCCTGCTTTTTCTTTGGATCAACGCTATACATGCGGACCGGCTGTTTGAAGCCCATGCCAACATGGAAGAACTGAACATCGAGCTGGCCTTTCAGGTCATGCCATAGCGACTCGTTGGCATCGTACTGAATGGCGTTGAACTGCTGTGGCGTCATTTTTGCCAGCGTGGGCGGCAACTGCTGAGACGTATCCACATAGGCACTGGCTGCCATCTGCTTGGCCTGATTTTTCAGCAGATCGAACTCGAACGGTTCTACATCCTGGCTGGAGGCGCCAGACAGGGATTGAGCGGCGAATACGGTCGTCGAAGGAAGACCGGTATACGCGGCAAAGGCCAGTGAAGCTTTCAGAAGATCTCTGCGGTGCATACATGAACCTATGTGACTAAGGTGTCGTCAAGCGCTGTGGCAACGGGGCCGGCTCTGTCCGATAACAAAGACCTGTCTCGAATAATCCTCAACGCAGCGGCTGAGGGTAAGAGATGTTTGCGAACGAGAACAGTTCGATTCTGTTTCGGAAACTGTAAAACACCGCACAAAGCTGTCGATTTGGGTCTGGAATGCCTTTTCAGGGTGTTTCCAGGGTTGTTTCATCTGGCCTGATGGGGCAGACGAGACATAGTCCGACACGAATCCTGTCAGGCGCGGCGCAGCAGCATGCGTTCGATGGCGCTCAGCAGCACCCCATAGAGCGGCAGGAACAGGAGCAGGCTGACGCTGAGCTTGACGGTATAGTCGACCCAGGCAATCTCGACCCAATGCTCGGCCATGAAAGGGTTGTCGCTGTGCCAGAAGGCAATAGAGAAAAAGGCGAAGGTATCGAGCAGGTTGCCCAGGATCGTCGAGGCGGTAGGTGCTATCCACCATTGCTGCAGCTGGCGCAGACGATCAAAGACATGGATATCTACCAGCTGGCCCAGCACATAGGCAAAAAAGCTCGCCAATGAGATACGCAGTACAAAGGTATTGAATTGCGCCAAGGCTTCCAGGCCGCGGAATGCGCCTTCCTGGAACAGCACAGAAAGGATGTACGAGACGACCAGCGCCGGCACCATGACTCGGGCGATGACCTGGCGCGCCGGGCCTTTACCGAGAATCCGCACCGTCAAATCAGTGGCTAAGAAGATGAACGGAAAGCTAAATGCGCCCCAGGTTGTATGCCAGCCAAACAGGTTGAGCGGCAGCTGGACGAGGTAGTTACTTGCGATGATGATCAGGATATGAAAGCCAATCAGGCCGGCCAATGCCGAGCGCCTGACGGAAGAGGTCAGTTGCATGATGCATCCTTTTTAGTGGAATGGGGTGAGGGAACCCATGAAGTCGATCTGCTCTTGTGAGCAGGGCGCGCATTCTAAGCGCAGTGCCGGCTAAAACGTAGCGAAATTCATCGGGCGTTATTGACGCACCCAGGAAAAAGCCCACCAGGCGGTGGGCTTTTCAATACACAGCGCTTACAGGCGGAACTGCGCGACCTGCTTGTCCAATGACTGGGCCAGATGCTGAATGCTCGATGCATTGCGTGAGGCGCTTTCAATGGAATGGCTGTTGGTCTCTGCCATCTGCGCGATGCGCTCCACGCTGCGAGCTACATCCTGGCTGGCAGCAGATTGTTCACGCAGTGCCATGGAGATCTGATCAACCACGGAGATGATGCGATCCGAGCCACCGCGAATCTCGTCGATGGCCTGGCTGGCCGAGTGAGCCAGTTCCACACCCTGGTTCACCTGAGTCACGCCCACGTTCATGCTGCTGACTGCGTCCTGGGTGCTCGCCTGGATCTTCTTGATCATGTCGGCGATTTCCTGGGTTGACTTGCCGGTGCGCTGCGCCAGCAGGCGAACTTCATCGGCGACCACCGCAAAGCCGCGGCCCTGGTCACCTGCACGGGCGGCCTCGATGGCTGCGTTCAGAGCCAACAGGTTAGTCTGCTCGGCAATCTCGCTGATCACGTTCACGATGGAGGTGATCTGATCGGCGTGGCGGTCCAGCTCGGAAATCTGTTCAGCCGAGCTCTGCACCGTACCGGCGATCTGCGTCATGCTGTCCAGGGTTTGCTTGATGACATTGCCACCTTCGACGGAGCGCTTGCCGGAATCAGTAGAAATACCATGGGCCTCGTTCGCGCTGGTCGAAACGTGACTGATGCTGACGGTAAGCTCTTCCACGGTGGCTGCCATGGAGGATGCCGAGCTTGACTGGTCCCGTGCGGCGACAGCCAGTTGCTCCGAGGTGTTGGAGATATCGCGAGCGGCCGTCAGAAGCTGCTCGGCACCACCCTTGATCTCGGAAATCATTTCCCGCAGGCGCTGCTGCATGGCGTTGAAGGCCTTGAGCAAACTGCCAATTTCATCTTCGCCGGTGCTGCGGATCTGAGTATCCAGACGGCCAGCGGCAATGGCCTGAGCAACCTGAATGGCATCATTTAGACGGCGCTTGATGGATACGGATAGGCTGAAGGCAATGACTACGGCCGCTAGGGCAGCCAGGATTCCACCCCCGATAAGCGTCCAGATAGCAACCTGTTCGGCAGACTGCATGGCTTCATTACGCACGCCCAGCAGCTTGGACTCATCGTTGCTGAAGTCAGCGATGATCTTGCGCATCTTGTCCATCTTGGCCTTGTCCTGACGGTCGATGATGCGTTGCACCATGTCGTCCATGGAGGAGGCACCTTGTACGACTGCGCGGCGTAGCTGGATGGAACGCTCAATGTCTTCGCTCAGCCACTTCATTTGCGTGGCCTTGAGTTCATCCAGACGGGTTTGCTGGGTCGGGTTATCCGACGTCAGGTTTTTAAGCTTCGTCCAGGTTTGCTCAAACGCTGTTTTCCCTGCGTTGTAAGGTTCCAGAAAGTCGTCCTGACCGCTGAGGGCAAATCCACGCATACCCGTTTCGATGTTGGTCAGGCTAATCAACAGGTTGTTAGCCCCATCAATGGTCTGATAAGTATGAATGTTCCACTTGACCGAATTATCGACCTCGGTAAAGCCGTGGCGGGCTACATACACCAGGATGCAGATGATCGCGATGATAAGCCCAAAGCCTGCACCAAGCTTTTTGGCAATACTTAAATTGGACAGCATGGGACGCGCTCCGATAGGAGAAGGCAGTAAAGGTTTCACCCGCTCTGTATCGGTAAAAAAATGAAATATCTTTAGGCTGGACGCACCCTGCAGATAGGAACAATCCGACAGCCGCTCTAGCACGGCTCTTTAAAGCGCTCCGCTGGTAAGAAGAGCGCTTTGAACCTTGCGGACTTTAAGAAAGAGGTATTCCCAGCTGCTCTTCACAGCGCTTGAGCGAGCGCGCCTGGGTCTCGGCGTACAGGGCCAGCTCATCCAGTACCGACGCGCCCAGTGCCTGCTCGAAGCGGTCCTTACTGGACGCCTCGGCATACTGTGTCTGAGCCTGATCGCCCAGGTTGGACTGGAAAATACCGGCCGCGCTGACCGGCAGAAAGTCCTCATATACCAGCGGTTCATAGTGGATATAACCTGACTGGATCAGGGCATCCAGATCTCTTGGCCCATCCTGGGTAACCGCATCGCCCTTGTCGGTGACGAAGTAACGAAAATAGGCCAGCCCCTGCTTTCTCAAAGCCTCATAGCTGTCCGGCAGCTCGGCAAATATGTCGGTCAGTGCCTGCATGTATGCCTGAGCGTTGCTCTCGCTGGGAGCCTGGGTGCGGGCAATGTTCAGGAGCTTGTCGTAGAGCGCACGTCCCTTGGGCGTCAATGCAACACCACGCTGCTCGATCTCGCCAAAGCGGGCCGTGTGGCTACCAGCAACGGCATTGCCCTCTTCATCGATGAAGGTCACCTTTTCCTGCAATGCCTTGAAGCTTGTCTGGCGAAGCAGAACAGGGCAGCGGCGGGGGGGTGGTCCCTCGATGACCGTCTTGGGCGTAATCCCCCGTGACGGCATGTCTTGCTGGATGGCATCAATATCCAAGGTCCGGGGCGTCAGGTGATTAATGTGCGGCCCCTTGAACGCCACGATATCGGCAATCAGGCGATGCTGGTCGTGCAGCTGCTGATACACCTCGGCGCTGACTGTGGCCTCGCCGTGCCAACGGAAGGTTTCCAAGGCCTCATGCACGAAGGCATCGGCATCGCTTGCGCTCAGCCCGCCTTCGGTCTCGCAGCGGGCGATCAATTCCAGCGCACGTGATGTAAAGATAATGCGCTGCGCCAGAATCGCCGCGGCTTTCTGTTTGAGTGCTTCGTCCTCGATCAGCTCCAGACGGAGCAGAGAAGTAAACACGCGAAAGGGGCTTTTTTGCAGCGAAGCCTCGTGGACGGCCCGAAACGCGGTGGAGTGCACCGGCACGCCTGCTTCGGAAAGATCGTAATAACCCACCGGATACATGCCCATGACTGCGAACAGGCGCCGCAGCGTAGCCAGCTCCTGCGCCGTACCTACGCGGATAGCCCCATGGCGCTCCTGGTCCAGCCGCTCGATTTCACCCGTCTGGCGCAGCTGCTTTGCCAAGGTGGGATTGTTTGCCAGCGTACGCTGATTGATATCGCTCACCAGCTCCAGCAATGTCCCATACAGGGGCACTTCGGCCTTGTACATATCGGACATGGCGCGGGCGAACCGGGCGCGAATCTCATCGGGATCGACAAAAGCCTGCGTCGTCATGGCAAACCGCTCCTTAGATGGGCCGGACTATAGAGGTATCAGTCCATTCTGCTGGCCGCTTTCCTGCCTTACAAATGACAAAAATTCACCCGTTCATTCATAAAGGGAATCAGGCAAACCGCTCAGTCGTGCCGCTTCTCACTGTCCATGTGAGCCAATTGAGCGGCGGGATAGCGTTCTCCTGCCGCGGCGTTGGCGGGAATGGCCTGCTCGATTCTGGCCAGCTCCTCGGCGGTTAGCATGATATCCAGTGCACCCAGCGACTCATGTAAACGTTCACGGGTACGTGCGCCTACCAGCGGGACAATATCTTCACCGCGCGCCAGCACCCAGGCGATTGCCATCTGTGCCGCGGTAACCCCTTTCTCTTGAGCAATGACTTTGAGCGTGTCGGCCAGCTTGAGGTTGGCGTCCAGATTGCTGCCCTGAAAACGCGGGCTGATGGCGCGAAAGTCCTGCTCACCTGCGCGGTCTTTTGACCAATGACCGCTGATAAGGCCACGTGAGAGCACGCCATAGGCCGTGATTCCGATGCCAAGTTCACGGCAGGTAGGCAGGATGTCCGCTTCGATTCCGCGTGAAATCAGTGAATATTCGATTTGCAGATCAGCGATAGGGGTAACGGCCGCGGCCCGGCGGATCGTATCGGCCCCGACTTCGGAGAGGCCGACATGGCGCACATAGCCTGCCTTGACCATTTCGGCGATGGCGCCCACGGTATCTTCGATAGGAACGTCTGGATCGAGGCGGGCAATACGGTAGATATCCACATGATCCGTATTCAGGCGTTTGAGCGTGTACGCCAGGAAATTCCGGATAGCCTTGGGGCGGCCGTCGTAACCCATCCAGGCCCCGTCTGGTCCTCGCAGGGCACCGAACTTTACGCTGATCGTTACTGCCTCCCGGCGATCCCTGAGCGCTTCGGCAATCAACAGCTCGTTATGGCCCATGCCGTAGAAATCACCGGTGTCGAGCAGGTTGACGCCCGCTTCCAGCGCCGCGTGGATCGTGGCAATACTTTCTGTACGGTCCGCCGGACCGTACAGGTCCGACATGCCCATGCATCCTAGTCCGAGCGCTGATACCTGGGGGCCGGTCTTGCCGAGCGTGCGTGTAAGCATGGCGAAAGCTCCTAAAAGAAGACGTTCACCATAGACCGGTCCCTGCTGGCATCTACGCCCCAGGCGCGCAGCGTTAGCCTGGCTAAGCGCTCATTCAGTGATGAGCGGCCTCTTCCGCGGCTCGCGCCACACGCTCTGAAGAGCGCACGGTCGGTGTAGCGGCCACTTTGTCATCCAGCTCTTCCAGCTTGAATTCGACGTCTCTGAGTTGCGTACTGATGGCCACCAGCTGATCTTCCAGCAGGCGCGCGCGGCCTAACGTTTCCCTAATGATCTTGAAGGAGGGAATTCCTACGACGACGATAAGAATCAGGGCAATGATCGAGGCGATGCTCATGGGTGGGGTCCTTTTATCGGCAGTCATCAAACTGCGGCATTCCATTACCAGGGGCTTTCCCGCATGAGTCTCGGAAAGTATGGCGAGTCGATACCGCGTCTGGTCTCGGCTACGCTTTTAAAGGCGCGCCGATCTGTGGTTAAGGGCGAGATGATGCTCTATTGCCATCAACTCCCGCTGTGACAGTGCAAATGATGTTTTGATCCTCAATGCAACCGCGTTCGCAGACAAAAGGTCGCCGTCGCGGTATGGATTCGTGTGTAAAAACAGGTTCGGGCTGCGTACCAGACACGCTGGCGCAAGGTCTGGTGGTGGAACCACGACAGCGGCCTGCAAGTCACACCCGCAGGCGCCCCAGATGCTCTGCAGGCGGCTGGCGCCGTTGATCTGCCAAAAGGAAAAACAATGACTCCATCCCTAAAGAAACTGATGACCCTGGGGCTGCTCATGGCGCCTTTGGGTGCCTTCGCTCAGCCCGGCGCGTTGACTGAGGTAGGCATCGACAGTGGCCGCTTGAAAGGTAGCCAGTCGGGCGATGTCATCTCCTTCAAAGGCATTCCCTTTGCGGCCCCGCCGGTGGGTGAGAACCGGTGGCGTGCGCCTCAGCGTGTGAAGCCCTGGCGCGGAGTGCGTGAGGCGACTGCCTATGGCGCAGACTGCATGCAAAAGCCGATGGCCAGCGATGCAGCTCCCTTGGGCGTAGAGCCCTCCGAGGACTGCCTGTACCTCAACGTCTGGCGTCCGGCGCAGGAGACGGCAAACCGCAAGGCCACACTGCCGGTTGTCGTCTGGATCTATGGGGGCGGCTATGTTAACGGCGGTGCTTCACCGTCGGTCTATGACGGCAGCGCCTTTGCCCGCGATGGCGTGGTCTTTGTCAGTTTCAACTACCGGCTTGGCCGCTTCGGCTTTTTTGGACATCCTGCGCTGACGGCTGCAAAAGAAGGTCCGCTGGGTAACTACGGCTACATGGACCAGATCGCTGCGCTGCAATGGGTGAAGCGCAACATCCGTCAGTTCGGCGGTGACCCAAACAACGTTACCGTCATGGGTGAGTCTGCTGGCGGCGGCTCGGTGCTCAATATCACCACCACGCCACTGACGCGGGGGCTGTTTGACCGTGCCATCGTCATGTCAGGGGGCGGACGTTCCTTGATGGGTGAGCTGCATGAGATCAGCCGCGACTTGCCCGGGAATCCCTCCGCCGAGACCATCGGCAAGAATTTCGCCCGCAGTGTTGGTGTTGAAGGCACTGGTTCTAAGGCATTGAAGGCGCTGCGTGAATTGCCGGCCAGCCGTGTGCTGGGCGACCTGAACATGATGACCATGGGCAGCAATGCCTCTACTTACGTGGGCGGACCGGTACTCGACGGGCGGGTCGTGGTGGGTACACCGGAGCAGGTCTACAGCGCCGGTCAGGAAAACAAGGTGCCCATGCTGATCGGTTCGACTAGCGCCGATCTTGGCTTTAATACGGCCAAGACAATGGAAGAGCTGTTCGCACCGTTTGGGCGTGAAGCAGAGCGGGCCCGTCAGTTATACGACCCGGAAAATACAGGCGATGTGCAGGCGGTAGGGGCCGCAGTTGCTATGGACCGGATGATGACGGAGCCGGCTCGTTTCGTTGCCAGCAAGATCTCCCAGCATGATCGCCAGGCATTTCTTTATCGCTTCTCCTACGTCGCCGATTCGCTGCGCAGTGAGACCAAAGGGGCGCAGCATGCCAGCGAAATTCCCTATTTCTTCAAAACGCTGGAAGCGCGATATGGCGACAAGGTAACGGACAAGGATCAGGACATGGCAAACGAGGCCCATGCCATCTTTGTTAATTTCATCAAGACGGGTAATCCCAACGGTACAAATGTGGCGCGCTGGCTGCCGTTCAACCGTGAGGGCAATCTGGTCATGGATTTCGCGGCCGATGAAGGTCCGGTTCTTAAAGAGGACCCCTGGAAAGAGCGCCTCGACCTGATCGAGAAAACTCAGCACGCCAAACCGTAAGCTATTCGTCGAGCCGGTCATGGCCGGCTCGACATGCCTGTTTTCCCTGTTTTTCTCTCTCTGGCAACCCATCCGCCATCACACTTCGCAGATTGACAACCGTGCCAATTCTTCTCATAGTTTTGCCACGCAAACGTTTGCGCCATAACAAAGACAACAATGGAGTGCACCATGAACGCATCCCGCCCTATGCGGCTTCTCGCTGCTGCTGTTCTGTTTTCCACGACTTCCGCTTTTCTGCCCTTGTCCGCGGCTTATGCTCAGGATGCGGATAAACCCAAGGTCGCGCTGGTGATGAAGTCTCTCGCCAACGAATTCTTCCGCACCATGGAAGACGGTGCCAAGGGTTATCAAAAAGAGCATTCTGACCAGTTCGATCTGATCTCCAATGGCATCAAGGACGAAACCGACACGTCCAGCCAGATTCGTATTGTCGAGCAGATGATCGTGTCCCAGGTCGATGCCATCGTCATCGCACCGGCAGATTCCAAGGCGTTGGTGCCCGTCATCAAGAAAGCCATGGATGCAGGCATCAAGGTCGTAAACATCGACAACCGTCTGGATCAGGACGTACTCAAGAGCAAGCAGCTTGACGTGCCCTTCGTAGGCCCGGACAACCGCAAGGGTGCCCGTCTGGTAGGTGAGTACCTGGCCAAGCAGCTCAAGGCTGGTGACGAAGTTGGCATCATCGAGGGCGTTTCCACTACCTTCAATGCCCAGCAGCGCACCGCTGGCTTCAAGGACGCTATGGAAGCGGCCAACATGAAGATCGTGGGTGTCCAGTCCGGCTCCTGGGAGATCGACAAGGGCAACGCCGTGGCCTCTGCCATGATGAACGAACATCCCAATCTGAAGGCGCTGCTGGCTGGTAATGACAGCATGGCCCTGGGCGCTGTTTCTGCCGTTCGCGCTGCGGGCAAAAAGGGCGAAGTATTGGTAGTGGGTTACGACAACATCAATGCCATCAAGCCCATGCTCAAGGACGGCCGCGTTCTGGCTACGGCTGACCAGTACGCCAGCAAGCAGGCGGTCTTTGGTATCGACGCTGCGCTCAAGCTGGTCAAGGGTGAGTCCACCGGTGCTGTCGACGGTGTGATCGAAACGCCTGTCGAGCTGGTAACCAAGCCGTAATCCATCTTTACCCGCCGGGCTTTGGCGCGGAGTCGATCGTATTCGCCTTTGCACCGGAGTCTTGCGGGGCACCTGAGTTTTAAAGGAGACCGTCATGTCGGGCAGGCCAGTCCTTTCCATTACCGGCATCGGCAAGACCTATGCGCAACCCGTTCTGGGAGAAGTCAGCCTTGAGCTGTATCCCGGCGAGGTGTTGGCGCTGACAGGTGAGAACGGCGCCGGCAAGAGTACGTTGTCCAAGATCATCGCGGGGCTGACTCCGCCCACGACCGGGCAGATGACCTTTCTCGATCAGCCCTACACCCCCGGTAGCCGCACCGAGGCCGAGCGCCTGGGCGTGCGCATGGTTATGCAGGAGCTCAACCTGCTGCCGACCCTGACCGTTGCCGAAAACCTGTTTCTCGATAACCTGCCCAGTCGGGGCGGGTGGATTTCCCGCGGGAGGTTGCGTGAGCAGGCACGGCTGGCCATGGCGCAGGTCGGGCTGGATGCTATTGATCCGGATACCCTGGTCTCTGACCTGGGGGTCGGCCACCAGCAGATGGTCGAGATCGCCCGTAATCTGATCGGTGACTGCCGCATCCTGATTCTCGACGAGCCTACCGCCATGCTGACGGCGCGCGAGGTCGACCTGTTGTTCGAGCAGATCGAGCGCCTGCAGGCCCGTGGTGTCGCCATCGTCTACATCTCCCACCGCCTGGAAGAACTCAAGCGCATCTCCCAGCGGATCGCGGTTCTACGCGATGGCCGGTTGGTCGCCGCCGAGTCCATTAGCCGTTACAACACCGATCAGCTGGTAGCGCTGATGGTGGGACGTGAGCTGGGTGAGCATATTGACCTGGGCGAGCGCCACATTGGCGCGCCGATACTGAAAGTGGACAAGCTGAGCCGTGCCGGCAAGGTCTGCGATGTATCGTTCGAGGTTCGCGCTGGAGAGATTCTCGGTATTTCCGGCTTGATCGGCGCGGGTCGTACCGAATTGCTGCGGCTCATCTACGGCGCCGACCGGGCCGACAGCGGGCGTGTTTTTGTGGGTAATCCGCTGCGTGAAGTCAACGTCAGCTCGCCAGCCGAGGCGGTACGTAATGGCATCGCCCTGATCACCGAAGATCGCAAGGGGGAGGGGCTGTTACTCACCCAGTCCATCTGCGCGAATCTGGCGCTGGGCAATATGCCTGCCGTTGCCAAGCGCGGCGTGGTTCAGTCCGCGTCCGAACTTGCCTTAGCTGAGCGGCAGATCAAGGCCATGCGCATTCGCAGCTCCAGCCCTCATCAGCCGGTGGGTGAGCTTTCCGGCGGTAATCAGCAGAAGGTCGTGATCGGTCGCTGGCTGGAGCGTGATTGTCAGGTGCTGTTGTTCGATGAGCCTACCCGCGGCATCGACATCGGCGCCAAGTTCGATATCTACGGCTTGCTGGGCGAGCTGACCCGGCAGGGCAAGGGGCTCGTTGTCGTGTCCAGTGACCTGCGTGAGCTGATGTTGATCTGCGACCGGATCGCCGTGTTGTCCGCCGGCCGTCTCATGGAAACCTTTGACCGTAACGATTGGAGCCAGGATCGCCTTCTGGCCGCCGCCTTTGCCGGATACAGCAGCCGTGAAGCGATGCTGGGCGAAGCGGTTTCTCCCATACAGGAACTCTCCGTATGAACACTACCGTAACTCCGGCCGCGCCCAAGCGCAGCAGCAGTGTGTCCGGCCTGGGCACCTACCTGGGACTGGCCGGTGCCTTGCTGGCCATGATCGTGCTGTTCTCCGCCATGAGCAGCCATTTCCTGTCCTATAACACCTTCACCACCCTGGCCAACCAGATTCCGGACCTGATGGTGCTGTCGGTGGGCATGACGCTGATCCTCATCATCGGTGGGATCGACTTGTCCGTAGGCTCGGTGCTGGCACTGGCGGCCTCGGTCGTTAGCGTGGCTACGCTCAACTGGGGGTGGGGCATTTTCCCAGCCGCGGTCCTGGGTATGGTTTGCGCAGCCTTGGCAGGCACCGTGACGGGCAGCGTAACCGTGGCATGGCGGATTCCTTCATTTATCGTCTCCCTGGGTGTGCTGGAAATGGCGCGGGGACTGGCCTACCAATTAACGGATTCGCGCACGGCCTACATCGGTGACGCCTATGGTTGGCTGTCCACGCCGTTCGCCTTTGGGATTTCGCCTTCCTTTATCATCGCGCTGCTGGTGATTGCCGTTGCCCATGCCTTGCTGACGCGCAGCGTGTTTGGCCGCTATCTCGTCGCTATCGGCACCAATGAAGAAGCAGTGCGCCTGGCGGGTATCAACCCCAAGCCTTACAAAATCCTGGTTTTTGCCCTGATGGGTCTGTTGGCAGGGTTGGCCGCGTTGTTTCAGGTGTCCCGTCTGGAAGCGGCTGACCCCAACGCCGGCGCCGGGCTTGAATTGCAGGTCATCGCGGCGGTAGTGATCGGCGGAACGAGCCTCATGGGTGGACGCGGTTCGGTCATCAGCACGTTCTTTGGTGTGCTGATCATTTCCGTGCTGGCCGCCGGGCTTGCACAGATTGGCGCCAGCGAGCCGACCAAACGCATCATTACCGGTGCGGTGATCGTGGTGGCCGTGGTGCTGGACACCTACCGCAGCCATCGCGCCAAGCGCCGAGCCTAACCATGGCGACCATCAAGGACGTTGCGGCACTGGCCGGTATCTCCTATACCACCGTATCGCACGTGCTCAATGGTACTCGCCCGGTTAGCCCCGAAGTACGCACCAAGGTCGAGGCGGCCATTGACCAGCTGGGCTACGTTCCCAGCGGCGTGGCCCGCTCGCTCAAGGCCAAGGCCACCAGTACCATTGGGCTGCTCGTGCCCAATGGCAGCAACCCGTACTTTGCGGAGCTGGCGCGGGGTATCGAGGATCACTGCGAGCGTAACGGCTACAGCGTCATCCTCTGCAACTCCGATGACAATAACGACAAGCAGCGCCGTTACCTGCGTGTGCTGCTGGAGCGTCGTATCGACGGCTTGATCGTGGCCACCGTGGGCGGCGACGGTGAGTTCGCCCAGGCCTTGGCCGCAGTCAAGGTGCCGATGGTGCTGGTCGACCGCCCGCTGGAAGGTGTGGAAGCCGATCTGGTGCAGATCGACCATGAAGAGGGCGGCTATCTGGCAACGAGGCACTTGTTGGCGTTGGGTCATCGGCGTATCGCCTGCCTGGGTGGGCCTGCCGAAACGCTGGTCGCTCAGGAACGCCTGGCTGGTTATTGCCGTGCGATGAAGGAAGCTGGGCAGACGATACAGCCTGCGTGGCTGCTCAATACCGAGTTTACTAGCGCCGCCGGTTATACCGCTGCCGCACACTTGTTGGAAAAGAGTGCACCCACGGCCATTTTTGCCGGGAACGATATGATCGGAATCGGTATCCTGCGTGCCGCCGCCGAGCGCGGCCTGCGCGTTCCGCAGGATCTGTCCATCGTGGGTTTCGACGATATTGCCGTGAGCCGCTACCTTTATCCGGCATTGACCACGGTGGGGCAGTCCATCCTGCAGTTAGGCGAGCGCGCCGCCGGACAGCTGCTGGCCCGGCTCGCGCAGCGGCACCGGCCCACACCTGAACATACCGTGGTGGCGCCTACCCTGGTGGTACGCGAGTCCACCACGTCTATCGAATTGAACGAGAGTCCATAAGATGCAAGCAAAAATAGTGATCGTGGGGAGTCTGAATATGGACCTGGTCGTACGGACCCCACGCGTGCCGGTAGGCGGTGAGACCCTGGCAGGCCGCAGTTTCGTGACGGCGCCTGGCGGCAAGGGTGCCAATCAGGCAGTGGCGTGTGCCCGTCTGGGCGCGCAGGTCACCATGATCGGCTGCGTAGGCCGTGACGCCTACGGCGAGCAGCTGCGCAGTGGATTGGAAGCCGAAGGCATCGAGTGCTCCACGGTCGCATCCGTAGAGGGTGTACCGACCGGTATCGCCTCCATCCTGGTCGATGACAATGGGCAGAATTGCATCGTGATCGTGGCGGGGAGCAATGGCGAGCTGTCGCCCGAGCACCTGACCCGCCACGACGCCGCATTGCAGGCTGCCGATGTGGTCATCGCCCAGCTGGAAGTGTCGGTCGCCACGGTCGAAAAGACGCTGACCCGCGCTCGCGAGCTGGGAAAGACGGTCATTCTCAATCCAGCACCAGCCGTAGGTCCGCTGCCTGCTCATTGGTATGGTCATGTGGATTACCTGGTTCCAAACGAGAGCGAGGCCGGCCTTCTGACTGGTATTGAGGTCAACTCGCTGGAAACAGCCGCCCAGGCTGCCCAACAACTGCTCGACGCAGGCGCCAAGCGTATCCTGCTGACGATGGGCTCACAGGGCGTGCTGTATAAGGATACCGAACGGCAGCAGCACTTCCCGGCGCAGGTTGTCCAGGCGGTGGATACCACGGCGGCCGGAGACACCTTTGTCGGCGGATTTGCCGCTGCCCTGGGTGAAGGTCTTCCGCTGGAAGAGGCCGTTCGTTTGGGCCAGCAGGCGGCTGCGCTGTCCGTCACCCGTGCCGGAGCGCAACCCTCCATTCCCTATCGCCGCGAATTGAACATCTGAGAGCGCCCATGAAAAAGACTCCTTTGCTTAACAGTGCGCTATCCCGCGTGATTGCCAGCCTTGGTCATGGTGATGTGATCGTGATCGGCGACGCTGGCATGCCCGTACCGCCCGGCGTGGAATGTATCGATCTGGCCGTGACTCATGGCGTGCCCGACTTCGCCACTACGCTACGCGTCATCGTGAGTGAAATGCAGGTCGAGGCCCATGTCCTCGCCGAGGAGAGCGTTGTCCAGCATCCGCCTGCCTTGGTTGAAATCCAGCGGTTAAGCGCCGCGGGCGAATTGGGCAAGCGCCAGCTGGTAAGCCATGAGGACCTCAAGGCGCTATGCAAAAAGGCGCGGGTGCAGGTCCGCACTGGCGAATGCCAGCCCTATACCAATATTGCATTGATTGCTGGCGTCACTTTCTGATGACACCGGCAGGGCACGCTCACTGAGGCAGTCTATTCAGTGAGCGTGGCTCATGAATGGGGCAACCGTTGAATTGCCCCCTGAACCCGGATGACATCTCGTAGGCCGGCTTGCGAGAACGCATCACACCCCCAATGGGACGATGCGCTGCCAGGCCATGCCAGGGTGAGAACGCCATGCTGTCGTCTACTTCCCTAGCGCGGGCCTCCGTCCAGGTGGGCTGCGGATCGACTTCGATCCGGGCTACGGTGATATAAGGGCTTTCTTCCTCCGGCCACTGTGCTGAAGCATCCTCGACGGGCATCTTCTTCGCATCGGTAGCCAGCTGAACCCGCATCTCCCATACGCCACCCTGCCTGGCAAAGAATTCGCTTACCGCCTCGCGTAGCCCATTGGGTTTGCCGTTTACATTCAGCGGTGCGTCGGTCAGGGCCGTCAGCTCGGGAGAAGCAGGCGCCACGCTGAGTTTGGCGTAATAAGGGCCATACAGCAGGGGCACGCTGGTGTAGAAGGTTTCGCCCAGGATATGGGTTTCCGGATGGCCACCCAAGGATTTGAGCGTTGCACTTTCACCGCCAACGGCTTCGATTACCTTTTCAGTACCGCGCAGAACAGCCGACAGCGCTTTCTTGAGGCGCGGCGCCTTGTCGGTGGTTGCGGCCAGAAGCTTCAGGCTTTTCAGAAAGGCCTTTGGTGTTGCTGCCGAAAAAGCCGGTGCATTCACCATTACGAAATCCTGAGTCAGCTGGCCTTCACTACCCGGTAGGCGATCTCCCTCCACACCAATGACCTTGAGCGCCAACCCCCGCGGCGAGGAGACGCTATCGTCCAGCAGATCTCCAGGGTTGGTCGAAAAGCGCAGCACGACAGGGTAGTCACCCATCTTGGCAAAGACACCCTGGGCAAGCTCCGGTGGCAGACCTTCCAGTACCTTCAGACGTCCCTGCAACAAGCCATGGCTCTTGGCATGAACACTGCGTACGGCGTGCCCATAATCCTCGGAGGTCGTCTCGATGATCTTGCGCATCGTTTCGACAAGCTCGCGAGTGGTCTCGGCCTCATCCTCCGGGATCTGTTCAAATGATGGATCAAACAGCAGTGGGCGAATGGGAAGGGTGGTCGACATGGAAAGTCCTCAGCTCATCAGGGTGCGTTATGTGGCATCGTTGTTATGGCGTGCGTACTGGCCACAAGCCTTCCTAACTCTGGACAAGCCCTGCTATCGACTGTTCATGAATGGCGTTGATGAATGACAATAGATAGCATTTTGTATACAAAACCCTGGCCTTACCGTCTCGTTTGGAGCGAATCGAATCTTTTCCGCTGCACATTCCGCTTAAACGCAACAAAACGCTACGAAATAAAACCCTTCCTACTGGCCGCAGTCCGTTAAAGAACGGTCTACCAGAGGAGAACGTCATGTCTGCCCCAGCACTTCCCATGATGCCGCCAGCTCGTATAGCCCAGGTCAACGGTATCCAGATGGCCTATTACGAGGCCGGCCCTCGAATGACCGGCTCCAAACCAGCCATTCCCATTGTGCTCTGCCACGGTTTTCCCGAGCTGGCCTTTTCCTGGCGTCATCAGATCAAGGCGCTGAGTGAAGCGGGGTATTGGGTCATCGCGCCTGATCAGCGCGGCTATGGGCTGACCGATCGGCCCGAGGCTGTTGAGGCCTACGACATGGAGCACCTGACCGGTGATCTGGTCGGTCTGCTGGACCATCTGGGCGTGGAAAAAGCCATTTTCTGTGGTCATGACTGGGGCGGTCTGCTGGTCTGGCAGATGCCGCTTTTGCATCCTGACCGTACCGCCGGTGTGATCGGCCTTAACACGCCGTATTTGCCACGTCCGCCCGTCGAACCGATCGAGGCGATGCGCAAGCGCATGGGCGACGAGATGTATCAGGTGCACTTCCAGAAGCCCGGCGAGGCAGACAGCGTTTTCAACCGAGATGCCCGTAAAGTGTTCAGTTTCCTGATGAAAAAGCCTGGAGGAGACGAGGTCGACGGGGCGGGTATCGCAAAGGCCAAGGCATCCGAGCAGGGCTCAGCCTTTGCACTGGTGCGCTGGCTGGAGGCCTATCAGCCCGAACAGGATACTCGGGAAACTTTTCTGACCGAGGAGGAGTTCAACGTCTTTGTTGAAACCTTCAGCCGGACCGGCTTTACCGGTGGCATTAATTGGTATCGCAACATCACACGTAACTGGGAGCGTTCGGCCAATCTGCCGACGGAAATAAACGTGCCTTCGCTCATGGTCACTGCGGATCAGGATGCCTTCCTGCCGCCTTCCATGTCGGAAGGCATGGAAACGTACGTGCATGACCTTCAGCGAGGCGCCATCCAGTCCTCCGGTCACTGGACCCAGCAGGAGCGGCCCGATGAGGTCAACCGCGTCTTCCTGCACTGGTTGCTGCTGCGGTTTCCGCTAGAGGCCCGCTGACAGGGTAGGGCACCCGTTGATGCCGCTCAGGCTGCGACAGCTTGAGCGGCTCGCATGATTCGGTTGCGGCCTTGCTGTTTACCCTGGTAAAGCGCCTTGTCGGTGCGCTTGATTGCATCCTTTAGACACTCGCACTCGCCAATCACGCAGGTCGCCAGCGTGGCCGTCACCATGATGGTGGCACCCTCTACCTCTAAACGTATTGCGCGAATTTCATTCAAGATCCGCTCGGCAATCTTGTCGGCATTTTTGAGGTCGGTATTACGCATCAGGATCAAAAATTCCTCACCACCCCAGCGTGAGGCCACGTCCGTGCCTCTCACCGACGCGGCAATGACCGATGACACCTGCTGCAGGACCGTGTCGCCCACGTCGTGGCCAAAGGTATCGTTGATGTTCTTGAAATGATCTACATCCAGCATGATCAGTGAGATCGGCTTGAACGTTTGAGGGCTGCGGTACAGCCGCTGCGCCTCGCTGTGCAGACGTCCGCGGGTATATAGATTGGTCAGGCTGTCCTTGTTGGCCAGGGTAAACAGGTCTGCCTGCATGGCAATCGAGCTGGAAGCCGTCAGGGCCGAAATATAGACCAGCATCACGATGGCCGAGCTCAGATTGAACAGGCTGAACAGCTCTGTAACCTTGGGGCTCAACATGAGCAGGGGTTCAACGGCGAAAAACAGATCCGTAACCTTGCCTATCAGTAGGCAAGTACAAATCAGTATGCAGGTTACCCAGCGCCAGAAGGGGGCAACGGTGTAATTGAACAAGGCAATCGGAACGATGCAGAGCAAGTAGTAGTAAAACCCGGTATGCCATCCTATGACCACGGTTGCGACCACGGCATGCACGACGATTTCCGACATCAACAGCGTGCTTGTCAGTCGATAGCGCTTGGCCTTCAGTAGCTGTAGGCAATAGAAGTGGATGGCCACGCTGCCAATATTGGTCAGCCAGAGGGCTTTGACGTCCAGCGCAATGAACGTCAACAGAAAAATGATGTGAATACCCAGCACCGCCTTGATGCCAAGCACACCCCTGCTCCAGAAGCGATCCGTTGCTGTTTCCAAAATCTGGGCGCGATCAGACGCCGAAAGATCATTACTCATTAAGTCCGACCCGACTTATACATGCATGGCGCTGCACGTTTCAGCCCGTGAAAGTTGTTACAGAACATCGGCTGGACCTGGTAAGTCTTGAGTGAGAACAGCTTGAAAATAAGCCGCTTGATCAGCGGCACGGCAATCTTGAGGAGTACAGGAACCACCGATTAGTAAGGGTATGTTGCTTACAGTAAGCTAGCTAATAAGACACGCTTATCCCTGAGTATGAATAAGCCTATTGAACCGGCACCCCATAACGCCGGACACCCATTACCTGATGAGTATCGAGACGCAGCCCGAATGGCTTGCGTGGAGTTGATGTGTGCTGCCCAACAAACTGATCCTTGCCGTGCTGATTGTCGGCATTTCTGTCGTCGGCCTCAGTATCGGCGCCACCATTCCCGTCGTGGCGCTACGCCTGCACGAAGCGGATATCCCCAACCTGACCATTGGCATTCTTTCGGCCTTGCCGGCCGCCGGTATGCTCGTGACGGCCTTTATCGTCGAATGGCTCACCGCACGGCTTGGTCGCAAGCACATCTACCTGCTGTGCTTTTTCCTCTCCATGATCAGCATCGCCATGCTGGAAGTCTTCAGAGCCGAGCTCATCCTGTTGGGGATGTTCCGCTTTCTGATGGGGATAGGGGCAGGGCTGATCGTCATTCTGGGGGAGGCCTGGGTCAACGAGATTGCTGATGAATCCAACCGTGGTCGTGTTGTCTCCCTGTACGCCACCTTCTTCACTGGTTTTCAGCTGCTTGGGCCTGCCATGGTTTCCGCCTTGGGCCCGAGCAGTGCCTGGGTCACAGGCATCGTTCTGGCGATCTTTGCTGTGTGTTTGCTGGCTACCGCGCGGTTTCTGCCCAACCCCATCGCCGGTAAGGCTATCGTCGAGGAAAAAACCTTTACTGTGTTGGGCTTTCTGAAGGTCGCCCCTGCGATCTGCGCAGGCGTCGTGTTCTTCTCCTTTTTTGATAGCGTCGTGCTGTCCATGTTTCCCGTGTTTGCCTTGAGCCACGGTTACGAAGTTGCACTGGCCGCACTGATGGCGACCGTCATTCTGCTAGGTGACACCTGCCTGCAATACCCGCTGGGTTGTCTGTCCGATCGCTTCAACCGCAACCACCTTTACCTCGGCTGCGGCCTGATTGCCTTGCTGATTGGTCTTGCGCTGCCCTGGTTGATCCAGATGCAAGCGTTGCTTTGGCCTGTGCTGGTCATACTGGGTGCGGTAGCCGGTGGCGTCTATACCCTGGCCATTACCCTTATCGGGCAGCATTTTCAAGGGCAGGACCTGATTACCGCCAATGCCAGTGCAGGGTTTCTGTGGGGCGTGGGAAGTCTTGCTGGTCCCATCCTGAGTGGCGCAGCCATGTCCGCAGGGCCAAATGGTCTGCCACTGGTATTGGCCGCAGCGGCTGGCTTATTCGTACTGTGTGCCCTGAAGGCAAGGGGCGGACGTGCCCTCAGACTGGAGCAACATGGTTAGAGACTGGATAGACGAGAGCCATGCGTTCTCGCAGAGTGGCTGATGAGCTTTGTTCCCCGGCAGACAGGGGCGCGGCTGCAACCATAAAAGCTCTTGCCAGCCTTGGCTGTGCGCAGGCTCATGGGCGCCGAGCAGAACGGGCAATTCTCCGCGTTGGCCTGCCAGGGTGTAACCAAAGGTGCATTGGCAGCAATGATCGAATGGTGCGGCGCGGGTTTTTGAGGTACTCGACTGCTGCGCAACCCTTCATAGACGCTCCAGGCTACCAGTACGCCAACAATACCCAGCATGATCGCGGCATCGCTGACGGAAAGTGCCCCAGCAGCCGCATCCCCAGCCCATGTCAGGTAAGGTAGAAGAAAAAGCACTGATCCAGTGAATGCCTTTTGCGTAAGCGGCATGCGTCCCATGACTCTATCCATTTGGCTGATGCGCGGCGCACAGTGCGCCTGATATGCGAGGGCTATCGGCAAAGGACATTCAAGCTTAAGTCGAAGACAATAAGCCCCGACCAGTGGCGTATCGGGGCTTTGTTTTGTCACCGATGAATGGGAGAGGCGGCATTCATGGCGAGAGCGTGCAGGCGCTCATCAATGCGTCTCGGTCACCTTTTTCAGGTAACGCGGCTGATCAGGATTGCAGCCGCGCGCCTTGGCCAGTGTCTCGGCAAGAACATAAAAGCTCTGGATCAAGGTGAAAGGCTCCAGCATGGCATGGTCGGTCCGGGCGCTGGGTAAATCGACGCCGTCATTATCCTCGGTTGCAGCCACCAATACCTTGGCCCCACGCGCACGCATCTCTTGGGCGAACGCTAGCGTGCCGGCCTGCTCAGGGCCGGCAGGTGCAAAGATCAGAACCGGATACCCTTCGGTGATGATCTCCATCGGGCCGTGTTTAACCTCTGCACTGGAAAAGGCTTCGGCCTGTATGCCGCAGGTTTCCTTAAGCTTCAGAGCTGCTTCCATGGCAATCGGGAGGGCCGGGCCTCTGCCGATGACCAGCATCTTGTCGACCGGTGTCAGCACCTCGATGGCCCTGGACCAGTCTGCCTCCACGGCACGCTCCATCTGCTGAGGCAATGTCTGGAGCGCTTGTAGCAGGTCTGACTTTATACCCAGGTTGCGCTCCAGATAACCTACCGTCTGGGCGGCTGCCATAAGCATGGCAACATAGCTCTTGGTGGCAGCCACACTTTGCTCAAGTCCGGCAGGCAGCAAGACCTCACCATCAGCAATTGCCGCCAGAGGCGAATCGGGCGTATTTACCAGGGCAGTCGCCCGAGCGCCGCGGGATTTCAAATAACGAACGCTGGCAATCAGGTCCGGACTCTTGCCAGATTGGGAAAGCGCCGCCACCCAGGCATTGTTGAGGCGCAGGGGCGGCTGATTGAGGCTGACCAGCGAAAGCGGCATGGAAAGGCTGGGAATGCCGATTCGGCACATCATCAGATGAGCAAAATAGGCGGCTGCGTGATCCGAGCTGCCCCGCGCCACGGTCATCATGAGGTCAGGCAGATTACGCGCCAGACGGTCTGCCAGTGCTGTAACAGCACTGTCATCGTCCAGCATACGTTGCAGGACGGCAGGAATGGACTGGGTTTCATTCAACATCAGGGACATTGCAGTTACCTTCGGGACGTCAACCTTCGGACGCTGTAGCGTCCGGTGTGGAAAGAAGCTCGGTTTGGCTCAGGATCTGCTCGGGGATAAAAGCAAGCCCGGCGGCATCCATAGCCATACTGAGCGCGCCCCATAGAGGCGCGTCGTGCGTGAAATGCGCCGTGACGATTTCAGGCGCAAAGGGAACAGTACGGTTAATCATGTGCTTGATGAGCGGGGCCAGCGTTGCCGCTTGCCGATAAAGCCCTCCACCAATGGCAATGCGGCCAACATCCAGGGCGATCGCCAGATTGGCCACCTGAGCGGTGCAGGCAGCAATCCGCACATGCAGCGCCTGCTGAGCGCGAGGCTCCTGGCTGGTGAACAGGTCGAGCGCCTGGTGGCCCGGCCCGAGTAGCTCAACGGCCAGCTGATTCAGGGCCGTTCCGGAAAATAGCTCCTCCAGCGGGGCGCCACCTTGCTCGTGGCTGTACCAGTCCGATACGCGCTCAGGGTCCAGAAACGGTGACAACATATAGCCAATTTCCATGGCGGCGCCGTTATGCCCACGGATCAGCTGCCCATTGGCAATGGCTGCGGCAGAGAGCCCCGTGCCCAGATTCAGGTAGAGGGCATGATCGATACCTTGCAGGCTGCCCCAGCGTGCCTCGGCCAATGCACCGGCCTTGACGTCGTTGTCCAGCATGACCGCAGGCGTACCCAACCCTTGAGCAATCAAGCCGTGCAGGTCGAGCCCTTCAAAGCCGGGTGTATTGGGCGCCATCAGCAAGGTATGACCACGTACAACGCCTGGGAATACGCCCGCCACGCTGCGAATGGTCGTTGCGCCGAGTTGCTGTGCACATTCCCGTGCGGCCTCAAGCAGGCGCATCAGGGCCGGATCGCCAAGCAGACCCTTGGCATGGGTCGCCAGGACCCGGGTCGCCAGCTGCTCGCTGGCGGGGTCATAGCAGGCAATGTGGGTTTTAGTACCGCCAACATCGATGGCCAGCAGTACGCCCTGATCAGGCATGGTAAGACTCTCTTTTTCAAGTGCTTGTGTCATGGCGCTACAGTCAGGAGAGCCGGTGTGTACGCGCCCACAGGAGATAGGCGCCGCCACCCACCAGCAGCCAGACCAATGACCACTGGATCGGGTAGGCACCGGGTGCGTTATGGTTGGAGGCCATGTAGATATAGACCCAGCCCACCAGCGCAATAACGGCCGGCAACGGGTAAAGCCACATCGCATAAGGCCGTTTCAGGTGCGGTTGGTTCTTGCGCAGCACGAACAGTGCAATGATCTGGGCAACAGACTGCACCAGAATCATGACGGTTGTCAGAAGCTGGATCAGCGTGGTCAGGTCGCTCAACCGGCCGATCATGAAGCCGATCGACGTCAGCACACCCATGCTCAGCAGGCCATACGTCGGGAACTCATGGCGGGCATGCACCTTGGCAAACGCCTGGAAGAACACTTTGTCCCTCGCCGCTTCATATGGCACCCGCGAGCCCCCCAGAAGCCCTGCGAACACCGAAGCCAATGCAGTGATCAGAATCAGAACCGTCACGACATTGGCCGCTGTAGCGCCCCATGTTTCGCTCAGTACCACCGAGGCCACGGATTTGTAAGCCGCCGAATTGGGATCAAGCATGCGATGCCAATCCACGACGCCCAGCACGCCCACCTGCATCAACAGGTAAATGGCGAGAATGCCGAGAATCGAAAAGATGATGGACCTGGGAATCACACGGCCCGGCTGGTCAACCTCACCAGCAAGGTAGGCCGAGGTGTTGTAGCCCAGGTAGTCATAAATGCCGATTGTCAGCCCTCCAGCCATGCCAAGCCAGAAGCCACTGTCGGAAAGATCAAACGCCTCCTCGGGAAAGCTGAAGGCCAGCTCAGGGTGAAAGTGGGAGAGGGCTGCAGTAATGAGACTGCCAATGCTGATCAGCATGATCACCCACAGCACGATGCCCAGCTTGGCGACCGACTCGATTTTGCGCCACAACAGCCCGATGATCAGCCAGATAAGCCCCAGGCCAATCACATTGCCTGCCGTCTGGCTCATGTCCGGCCAGAACCAGGTGAGGTACTGAACGAACCCGATGATTCCCGTGGACATGATCAGCGGAATGAACAGCATCGCCGTCCAGATAAACAGAAAGGGCATCAGCTTTCCCGTGCGTTTGCCAAAGGCCTCGCGCAGGTACACATAGGTGCCTCCCGCACCTGGCAATGCCGCACCCAGCTCCGCCCATACCAGACCATCACACAGGGCCAGCAGGGCGCCCAGTATCCAGCCGAGATAAGCTTGCGGGCCGCCCATGATGACAATCATGGTTGGAATGGTAATGAAAGGCCCCACACCACACATCTGGCTCATGTTGAGCGTAGTGGCGGGAAACAGACCAAGTTTTTTCTTGAGGCCGGAGGAAGGCTGGCCGGTTACGGGTGATGACGGCATAGGACGATCTCTTCGCTCGAAAGGTAAAGGATGGGCAGATGAAAGATTCTTCGTGCCATCGATCGGCTCTACCGATTCGGCATTGTTGTTGTAGTGAAGGGATCGCTTTGGTCAGGTGAGTACATGCCAAACAGCGAACCACCCTTAGAAGACCATAGGCTTTATATTAATTCAACTTGATTTAATTAATGCGCGCTCCTGATGATGTAAACATGAGAAAGGCATCTACCAAACGCATCGTGACCACCGGCACCAATGCCGAACACGCCCGCCTGCATAATCGCCGGGTCATTCTGGAAGCCATCCGCCTGGGTGGACGGCTGACTCGTGCCGACCTGACAAGGCTGACCTCCCTTACCGCTCAAACCGTCTCGAACATCGTGACGGAGCTGCAGGAGGAGGGCGTGCTGCTCGCCCATGCGCCGGAAAAGGTTGGCCGGGGCCAGCCACCTGTTCCCCTGTCGATCAACCCTCAGGGCGGCTATGCCATCGGTTTTCATGTTGAGCAGCATCGCATCATTGCCGTGCTGCTTGATCTGCTCGGAGAGTGTCAGGCGCAGGCCAGCCTGCCGGTCGATTACCCCACCTTTGACGAAGCGCTGCCCCTGCTCACTGAAACTGTTGGCCGCTTCCGGGCACAGTTTCCCTCGCATCGCTTTATCGGCGTCGGTATTGCCTTGCCCGGGCCGTTCGACGTGGAAGGCATCACTGCCGTTGGCCCAACGGCCCTATCCGGCTGGGATGACCCTGCCATTCCTTCACGCCTTGAAGAGGCGCTGGAATTGCCCGTGCTTATCGAGAACGATGCCACCGCCGCCACCATGGGCGAGCGGCTACACGGCGTTGCCAGTGATCTGCAAAACTTTGTGCATCTCTTCATTGGCAGCGGCCTAGGGGCAGGGCTGTATCTGGAGAATCGCCTGTATCCCGGGCACTGGCATAACGCCGGGGAGATTGGCCACATGTCCGTTATTCCTGACGGCAAGGTTTGCTACTGCGGAAACACGGGTTGTCTGGAGCGGTATGTGTCCATCGCCTCGCTGCTTGAACACCTGGGACAAACCGCCGATCAGGATATTGCCACTTGGGACTGCAATACCGTCGCCTTCAGGCCAGGCGTCGACGCCTGGCTGAATGAGGCCGTACCTGCCCTGCGACAAGCCATCAACATCCTCGAATCCCTCCTGGACCCGCAAACCATCCTCATCAGCGGTTTTCTGCCTGAGCCAATTCTCAAGCAACTGGTAAACCGGCTAGCGCCGCTACCCGTCTCGGTCAGCCGCCGGCCGGACCGTGAATACCCCCGCATCCAACTCGGCGCTGCGGGCCCGGACACGGTCGCCCTTGGTGCTGCCGCCCTGGTCATCCTGACCGAAATCAGCCCGCATTACGAAACGTTGCTCAAAGCCGAAAGGGGATAAGAAACAAAAAAGCCCGCACAAGGCGGGCTTTTGGTGTTTCGCTACATGCAGCACATGTGGAAACAGGTATCTGGCGCATCCGGCGGGATTCGAACCCACGACCCCTGCCTTCGGAGGGCAGTACTCTATCCAGCTGAGCTACGGATGCGTTACGAGGGCGACATGATACGCATGTCAGGGCGGAACGTCCATGCCCTGTTGCGCGTTCGTGTTTCCAAGCAAAATCAGCGGGTTGGCTTCGTAGCTTCTCTGACGGTTTATTTCTTCTATAAAGCAGCGTGCGTTGTTTTTATCGAACACATATTGCGCTTATGTTAGCGGAAGCCTAGCATGCGTTTGAGATTTTGAACGCTTGCCGCTTCGCTTTGGCAGACGTTCGCTGCGTCATCCATCGGCCCGTCCGGCGATGGGCCGTGTTCCGCTGTGTACCGCCAATCATTGCCTCTTCATAACCCTTTCAATTCAGGGTGAGGGATGGTTATCGATTCGCGATAAAAGAGTTGAACGGAAAGCGCTGTTGCCTTTCCCATTCAGAATATTGTCAGCGGGGCTTAATAAAGTGGCCCCGTCGACCTGAAATCTCTTCGAGGAGACCTTCATGCAATTGAAAGATGCTTCACTGTTCCGACAGCAGGCTTACATTGATGGAGCCTGGATGGATGCCGACGGCGGCCAGACGATCAACGTAGGCAACCCGGCCACGGGCGAAACCCTGGGAACAGTACCAAAGATGGGCCGCGCGGAAACCAAGCGCGCCATCGAGGCAGCCGAGCGCGCCCTGCCGGCCTGGCGTGATCTGACGGCCAAGGAGCGTTCGCAGAAGCTGCGTCGCTGGTTTGAGCTGATGATCGAGAACCAGGACGACCTGGGTCGCCTGATGACATTGGAGCAGGGCAAGCCACTGGCCGAGGCCAAGGGCGAGATCACTTATGCCGCATCCTTTATTGAGTGGTTTGCTGAAGAAGCCAAGCGTGTTTATGGCGATACCATCCCCGGCCATCAGGCGGACAAGCGTATTATTGTTATCAAGCAGCCGATTGGGGTAACAGCAGCGATCACGCCCTGGAACTTCCCGGCAGCCATGATCACCCGTAAAGCCGGCCCTGCCCTGGCAGCCGGTTGCACCATGGTCATCAAACCTGCCAGCCAGACGCCATTCACCGCGCTGGCCATGGCCGAGCTGGCCGAGCGTGCCGGTATTCCGAAAGGGGTGCTGAGCGTGGTCACAGGCAGCGCGTCCGAAATCGGCGCCGAGCTGACCAGCAACCCGACTGTTCGCAAGCTGTCCTTCACTGGCTCTACCGAGATTGGAGCCAAGCTGATGGAGCAATGCTCCCCAGGCATTAAGAAGGTGTCTCTGGAGCTGGGTGGCAACGCACCGTTCATCGTGTTTGATGATGCCGATTTGGATGCCGCCGTTCAGGGCGCGCTCATCTCCAAGTACCGCAACGCCGGCCAGACGTGTGTCTGCGTCAACCGTATTTATGTACAGGATGGCGTGTACGACGCGTTTGCCGAGAAATTCAAGGCAGCGGTCGAGAAGCTCAAAGTGGGCAATGGCTTGGAAGAGGGCGTAGCCATTGGCCCGCTCATCGACGACAAGGCGGCTGCCAAGGTTAAGGAGCACATCGAGGACGCTGTGTCCCACGGTGCCCAGGTGATCACAGGCGGCAAGGCTCACCAGCTGGGCGGCAGCTACTTTGAGCCGACCATCATGATTAACGTACCGGCAGACGCCAAAGTCTCGAAGGAAGAAACCTTCGGCCCGCTGGCTCCGCTGTTCCGCTTCAAGACGGAAGAAGAAGCCATTGCCCGCGCGAACGATACCGAGTTCGGTCTGGCCGCGTACTTCTATGCCCGCGACCTGTCCCGCGTCTTCCGTGTGGCTGAGGCGCTGGAGTCTGGCATGGTAGGTATCAACACCGGCCTGATCTCTACCGAAGTGGCACCGTTCGGTGGCGTGAAGTCGTCCGGCCTGGGCCGTGAAGGCTCCAAGTACGGTATGGAAGACTATCTGGAAATCAAATACCTCTGCCTGGGTGTTTGATCGCCACGGCGTCTGGTTAACAGACGTTGATGGCTATCGGACCCCGTTTGGCCCAAGGCCAGACCAGTTTTGGTAGCCGTCTTGTGGTTCCCTCGCTCAGGGTGTCATCGCCTTGAGCGAGCCGTTGGTAACGCACTACCTCCGGCGAGTGGCTGGCGTTGTTGGCAGTCGATCATCGTATGCTGCCCTGCGACCGGTGCTCGCTTTTACTCCCTATCTGGCTGACGATGAGCAGCTCAAGAGGACACCATGACTGATACAAACGCTTCCCTGATGCATCGCCGTAACGCCGCTGTACCCCGTGGCGTTGGGCAGACTCACCCGATCTTTGTCGACCGCGCCGAGAATGCCAAGGTGTGGGACGTCGAAGGTAACGAATACCTGGATTTTGCTGGCGGTATCGCTGTGCTGAACACCGGCCACCTGCATCCCAAAGTTGTAGCGGCCGTACAGGAGCAGCTGAAGAAGGTGTCCCATACCTGCTTCCAGGTACTAGCGTATGAGCCCTATGTCGCCCTTTGCGAAAAGCTCAACCAGCTGGTGCCAGGCAACTTCCCCAAAAAGACTGCACTGTTCAACTCAGGCTCTGAAGCCGTTGAAAATGCGGTGAAGATCGCCCGTGCAGCCACTCAACGCGCCGGTGTCATCGCGTTTACCAGCGCCTACCACGGCCGTACCATGATGACTCTGTCGCTTACCGGCAAGGTCGCTCCTTACTCGGCTGGCATGGGGCTGATGCCGGGCGGTGTATTCCGTGCCCTGTACCCTTGTGAGCTGCATGGCATCACCGTGGACGACGCCATCGCCAGCGTGGAGCGTGTATTCAAGAACGACGCACAGCCGGGTGATATCGCAGCGATCATTCTTGAGCCGGTGCAGGGCGAGGGTGGTTTCTATG
Source organism: Pseudomonas sp. JZ114 (assembly GCF_051027705.1). Taxonomy (NCBI): domain Bacteria; kingdom Pseudomonadati; phylum Pseudomonadota; class Gammaproteobacteria; order Pseudomonadales; family Pseudomonadaceae; genus Pseudomonas; species Pseudomonas sp. JZ114. The sequence continues at coordinate 3,415,775 of NZ_CP069256.1, read as the reverse complement.
CAGCACCGAAAGAATTCATGGTTCGCTTGCGTAAGCTGTGCGACGACCATGGCATTCTGCTGATTGCCGATGAGGTTCAATCGGGTGCTGGCCGTACCGGTACTTTCTTCGCGATGGAGCAGATGGGCGTTGATGCTGATCTGGTCACCTTTGCCAAGTCTATCGCGGGTGGCTTCCCGCTATCGGGGGTTACGGGCCGTGCAACCGTAATGGACTCTGTTGGCGCTGGCGGCCTGGGCGGTACCTATGCCGGTAACCCGCTGGCGTGTGCGGCGGCACTGGCCGTCATCGAGGCCTTCGAGGAAGAAAAACTGCTGGACCGTTCCAAGGCTGTGGGCGAGCAGCTGACAGCAGGCCTCAAGGCCATTGCTGCCAAGCACAAGGCAATTGTCGATGTGCGTGGCCTGGGTGCCATGATTGCGGTCGAGCTGGGTGAGGACGGTGACGTCCACAAGCCCAACGGTGCACTGGCCAGCCAGATAGTGGTTCGTGCCCGTGAAAAGAACCTGATCATGCTCAGCTGCGGCACCTACGGGAACGTACTGCGCATCCTGGTTCCGCTGACTGTCAGCGATGAAGACCTGCAGCGTGGTATTAGCATTATCGGCGAATGCTTCGACGAACTGGCCTGATCTGCAGCATGACAAGAACCGCCGCTTTCGCGGCGGTTTTTTATTGTCTGGAAAAAAAAGTTGTCTGACGATTTAAGGCGCTGATTTAGAGCCTTTAGGCCGCTTTGTGAGGCATTCTGCAGCCTTTTCCTTGCAAGTCATACGATGACTTGTCTAGAGTCTGTCTTTCCTCTTCGAATGCTCCTGTGCTGTATGCAGCACGAGCGGCCAATGTGGGCGTTGCTGTCGGGAGGATGACAGGCCCGTCGCCACGTTTCGGCAGGCTATCCATAATAAGAACAAGGAGTTATGCCCCCATGGCTGATCAACAGCAGCATGGCGCTACGGCTGACGATACCCGTAGGCGCTTTCTCAAAACATCGCTCGTCCTTTCGGCTGCATCTGTAACCCTGGGCCGCTTCAGTCTTGCAGAAGCCGCAAGCCCCGAACCGCTCAGTGAGCGTTACCCGGATCCGCTGGTCCAGGTGCTGGATGAAAGCTTTCTTAAATACCGCATTTTCAACGCGAGCATTGAAAAGCTCGGCACCGGCATGCGCTGGCTCGAAGGGCCGGTCTGGTTTGGTGACGGTCGGTATCTGCTGGTTAGTGATATTCCCAATAACCGCATCATGCGGTGGGACGAGGTTACCGGTAGCCTGAGCGTTTTCCGTGATTCTTCCAATTACTCCAATGGCTTGTGCCGGGATCGTCAGGGCCGCCTGTTGATCTGCGAAGGGTCAACCACTACCCATGAAGGCCGCCGCATCACGCGGATGGAATACGACGGTCGCATCACTGTTCTGGCGGATCAGTTCGAAGGCAAGCGCTTCAACTCGCCGAACGATATTGCTGTGAAGCGTGACGACTCCATCTGGTTTACCGATCCACCGTTCCAGGCCGACAGTAACTATGAAGGGCATAAGGTCCAGACCGAGCTGCCGCATGGGGTTTACCGCATCGATGGCAAGACGGGAGCGGTCACGCGGGTGATCGATAATCTGGCAGGGCCCAATGGCCTGTGCTTCTCGCCAGATGAAAAGACCCTGTATGTGGTCGAGGGGCGTGCCAAGCCGAACCGGCTGGTCTGGGCCTATGTGGTCAACGATGACGGTACGTTAGGTGAGCGGCGCAAGCATATTGAAGGTGTAAATTACGGGGCACTGGACGGTATCAAGTGTGACGAAGACGGTAATCTCTGGTGTGGCTGGGGAAGCCCAGGTGTCCCGGAGGCTAAGCCGGAGGAGCTGGACGGCGTGATGGTCTTCAATCCGGCCGGCAAGGCGATCGGTCATATCCGTTTGCCGGAGCGCTGCCCGAATCTATGCTTCGGTGGCTTGAACGGTAACCGCCTCTTCATGGCGAGCAGCCACTCGCTTTATTCGCTGTATGTGAATACGCGCGGTGCGATCTATTTATAGCAGGCGATAAAAAAGCAGCCAGCCGGGCAACGGCTGACTGCTTTCATAGTAAGGATCAGCTGACGGTGGGGCGGAAATACAAGGCATCGCCTTTATGCAGGCCAATGAGGCTATCGTGATCCTTGATGACCTCCGCCTCGATCAGCTCATCCTGACCATTCACGCGTAGCGTCACCCGTGTGGTCGCGCCCAGCGGGCGAACATCACGGACTTCGGCAGGCTGATGCCCTGTGAGTGCCTCCCGGCTGATGGAGACTTCGTGGGGGCGGAACATGATCTCCGAGCCATTAACCTGCAAGCGGTTCGAGTCGCCCAGGAAATGGTAGACAAAGTCACTGGCAGGTTGCTCATACACCTCGCCCGGCGAGCCGATCTGCTGAATCACGCCCTTGTTCATGACCACGATACGATCCGCTACTTCCATGGCTTCTTCCTGGTCATGGGTGACGAAAACGGATGTCAGGTTGATTTCTTCATGCAGACGGGCCAGCCAGCGGCGCAGCTCTTTGCGTACCTTGGCGTCCAGCGCGCCGAAGGGCTCGTCGAGCAGCAGAATCTTCGGCTCTACCGCCAGCGCACGCGCCAGGGCGATCCGCTGACGTTGGCCGCCGGACAGCTGCTCAGGGTAGCGGTCGGCCAGCCAGTCCAGCTGAACCATGTTTAGAAGTTCATGGACCTTTTCGGCGATCACTTTCTCGCTGGGCCGTTCGCGCTTGGGCTTCATGCGCAGGCCAAACGCCACGTTGTCGAACACGGTCATGTGGCGGAACAGGGCGTAGTGCTGGAACACAAAGCCTACGTTCCGATCCCGCACGTCACGGTCGGAGACATCTTCGCCATGAAAGACAATGTTGCCGTTGTCCGGTGTTTCCAGGCCGGCGATGATCCGGAGCAGGGTAGTCTTGCCGCAACCGGAAGGGCCTAGCAGTGCGACCAGTTCACCGCTCTGGATATCAAGGTTGATGTCATTCAAGGCCTGGAAAGCACCGAAGCGCTTGCTAACGTTACGGATTTCGATGCTCATCAATGCGTCTCCTGAGTGCTGTTCTGGTTGGCGAGGCGGCTTTCGCTCCACTGCTTGAGCAGCAGGGTCAGCAGGGCCAGGGCCAGCAGCAGCGAGGCCACGCTGAACGCGGCCACATGGTTGTATTCGTTATAAAGAATCTCGACATGCAGCGGCAGGGTGTTGGTTACGCCACGAATATGGCCGGATACGACCGATACCGCACCAAACTCACCCATGGCACGTGCGTTACACAGCAGCACGCCATAGATCAGGCCCCATTTGATGTTGGGCAGGGTGACATGCCAGAACATCTGCCAGCCGTTGGCACCCAGCAGCCGCGCGGCTTCCTCTTCCTGCGTGCCTTGCTCCTGCATCAACGGGATCAGTTCGCGGGCCACGAAAGGAAAGGTCACAAACAGGGTCGCCAGCACGATTCCGGGTACGGCAAAGATGATCTGAATATCGTGATCCTGCAGCCACGGACCCAGCAGTCCTTGCGCGCCGAAGAGCAGCACATACACCAGACCGGCGATGACCGGCGAAACAGAGAAGGGCAGATCGATCAACGTAACCAGGATGCTCTTGCCACGAAACTCGTACTTGCTCACGCACCAGGCCGCCGCCACGCCAAATACCACGTTCAGTGGTAGCGATATACCGGTCGCAATGAGCGTCAGTTTCAGAGCCGACAAGGCATCCGGCTCGATGATGGCACTAAAGAACGTGCCGAACCCCTCTTTCAGAGCTTCCGACAGGACGATATACAAGGGCAGCAACAGGAACAGTGTAAATACGATCCAGGTAGCTGTGATCAGGATACGTCGCCCCCAGGGGCTGCCACGCCGAGCGGCACTGAGGGAGGATGGATTCGATGTATTCATGGTGTTCCCTCAAGGATGCTCGATGCGGCGCTGCAGCAGGTTGATGCCCAGCAGCAGGATGAACGACACCACTAGCATCATCACGCCAATGGCCGTGGCGCCGGTATAGTCGTATTGATCGAGCTTGACCATGATCAGCAGGGGCAGGATTTCAGTCTTCATCGGCATATTGCCGGCAATGAAGATAACCGAGCCGTACTCACCCACCCCGCGGGCGAAGGCCAGGGCGAAGCCGGTCAGCCACGCTGGAAGAATCGCCGGTAACAGAACATGACGAAACACCTGCAACGGCTTGGCGCCGAGGCAGGCTGCCGCTTCTTCAATTTCCTTGGGAATGTCCGCCAGCACAGGCTGCACGGTACGGACTACGAAAGGCAGCGTGACGAACACCAGCGCCAGGGTGATACCCAGCGGGGTGAACGCAATCTTGATGCCCAGCGGTTGGAGCAGGCTGCCAATAAGTCCGGCCGGAGCATACAGCGCCGTTAAAGCAATGCCGGCAACGGCCGTTGGCAACGCAAAGGGCAGATCGATCATGGCATCGATGATCTTGCGTCCGGGGAAGGTGTAGCGGACCAGTACCCAGGCCAGCAGTATCCCGATAACACTGTTGATAACAGCGGACGCAAACGCAGTGCCAAAGCTCAGGCGTAAGGCGGCCAGGACGCGCGGTGCGGTAATAATGGCCCAGAACTGGTCCCACGTAAGCTGGGCGGCATGGACAAACATGGCCCCCAACGGAATCAGCACAAGAAGGCTGAGGTAGACAATGGTGTAGCCCAGGGTCAATCCGAAGCCGGGTATGACTGGGGAAGTACGACGCGACATAGTGTGTCCTTAGTCAGGCCCGCAGACCTGGCAAAGGCCCCGGTTAGCCGGGGCCATTCTGTAGAGCTATCCTGGCATCAGTGGCCTTGGTAGATCTGGTCGAAAATTCCACCATCGTTAAAGAATTTGGGCTGCGCCGATTTCCAGCCGCCAAAGGCACCATCGATGGTTACCAGTTCAAGCTTCGGAAACTGCCGGGCAAACTCGGCAACCACCTTCTCGTTACGCGGACGGTAGAAGTTCTTCGCGGCAATGCGCTGACCTTCTTCGCTATACAGATACTGCAGGTAAGCCTCGGCAACCTTGCGTGTCCCCTTGCGATCGACCACCTTGTCCACTACGGCTACTGGCGGCTCAGCCAGGATGGACAGTGACGGTACGATGATCTCGAACTGATCGCCGCCTTGTTCCTTCTTGGCCAGAAAGGCTTCGTTCTCCCAGGCAATGAGCACATCGCCCAACTGGTTGTTCACGAATGTGATGGTCGAGCCACGTGCCCCGGTGTCCAATACAGGGACGTGCTTGTAGAGGTCTTGCACGTAAGCCTGTGCCTTCTCGTCAGTGCCGTACTGTTTCTTGGCCCAGGCCCAGGCTGCCAAAAAATTCCACCGAGCCCCGCCAGACGTTTTCGGATTGGGTGTAATGACTTCTACACCTTCTTTGGTCAGGTCGGCCCAGTCATGAATACCTTTCGGGTTACCCTTGCGCACCAAGAAAACAATAGTCGAAGTATAGGGCGTGCTGTTATCGGGAAGACGAGTCTGCCAATTATCTGGCAGCAGCTTGCCGATGCTGCTGATCTGGTCAATATCGCCTGCAAGGGCCAGCGTGACTACATCCGCCCGTAGCCCATCAATCACCGAGCGCCCCTGTTTGCCTGAACCGCCGTGCGAATTTTTGACGGTAACGCCTTCACCCGTTTCGCTTTTCCAGTGCTTGGCGAACGCCGCGTTGTACTCCTGGTACAGCTCACGTGTCGGGTCGTAAGACACATTCAACAGTTCCGTTGCGGCTGCGGCCGGCCCTGCAATCAATACGCTGGCCAGCGCGGCCAAAGCGAAACGGCGGATGAACATGAAACGGCTCCTTGTGACTTTTTATTTAGAGTTGGCTACTAGGATAGACGGTGGCATGGCACGAACGTCGCATAGACGTTCAAGCCTTATTATTGGAAGGTAGCTGTGGGCGAAACTTTTCCTTGCGTTCAATCTGCACAACCTGCCCGTTATGCACGGTGATCTCGACCGAGCCGAAGCGCAGGCCCTGCAGAGCGTTTTGAATATCGTGAAGAATGGTGTCGTTGTGGTTATCCAGACTACGAAAGGGCGTTGCGCTCATGGAGTCTTCCTGATCGTCATGTCGTGTTAACGGCGTGAGCGCATAGTGATGGAAATGGCTTATTTCTTAAAATACTATTTAGTGATTTTCTTATGCTTTAAGATTTTAAGAAGCCGAGCGGTGACATTATTCGTAGCAAAAGCATGAGTGGACATCTGTAAATACTCAGTAATAATGGGCGAACGCCTGTTCACTGAGCGTATTCATTCTTACCCCCTCTGAGGTAATGCCAGCACTATGTGGTACAACGGCTTGCTCGATCTTTCAGTGTGGCAACTGATTGCGGTTACGCTGGTGCTCACGCACATCACCATCGTAAGCGTCACGGTGTATCTGCACCGTTATTCCGCTCATCGCTCGCTGGATCTTCATCCCGCGCTCAAGCACTTTTTCCGTTTCTGGTTGTGGTTGACCACGGCCATGAACACCCGTGAATGGACTGCCATTCATCGTAAGCACCACGCCAAATGCGAAACCGAAGACGATCCTCACAGCCCGGTTTTCAAGGGACTCAGTACAGTCGTTCGTAAAGGCGCCGAACTCTATAAAGAGGAAGCCAAGAACGAAGAAACCTTGCGCATCTACGGCAAGAACTGCCCGGACGACTGGCTCGAGCGTAACGTATACAGCCGTTATCCCAACGGCGGCATTCTGCTCATGTTCCTTATCGACATCGCCTTGTTCGGTACGCTCGGACTAAGCGTCTGGGCTATCCAAATGGCCTGGATTCCTTTCTGGGCAGCCGGTGTGGTCAATGGCCTGGGTCATGCTGTGGGCTATCGCAATTTCGAGTGCCGCGACGCGGCTACCAACCTGATCCCTTGGGGCATCATCATTGGTGGCGAAGAGCTGCACAACAACCATCATACCTATCCGAACTCGGCCAAGCTGTCAGTTAAGAAGTGGGAGTTCGACATGGGCTGGGCCTGGATCAAGCTCTTTTCCTGGCTCAAGCTGGCAAAGGTCAATCGCGTGGCACCCATCGCGCATCGCGTGGAGGGGAAAGGGCTGCTCGATATGGATACGGCCATGGCGATTCTCAACAATCGCTTCCAGATCATGGCGCAATATCGAAAGCAGGTCATTGCTCCCCTGGTCAAGCAGGAGTGGCGCACGGCCGATCCAGCCAAGCGGCCGCTGATCCGCAGCGCAAAGCGGTTGCTGTCTCGTGAAACCAGTCTGCTCAAAGAGCGCCAACACGCTACAATTCAATCACTGCTCGAGCAAAGTCAGTCGCTCAAACTGATCTATGAGAAACGTTTGGCATTACAGCATATCTGGGTCAAGACCAGTGCCAACGGACATGACATGCTATCGGCCATGAAGGAGTGGATTGTCGAGGCGGAGACAAGTGGCATCCAATCCTTGAAGGAATTTGCAGAGCATCTGAAGACGTACTCACTGCGACCAGGAACGGCTTCAGCGCTTTCTTAAATAAACTTGAACAAAAGCCCGCCAAATGGCGGGCTTTTGTCTTTTCGGCAGCGGAACTGGAAACCCGAATGATGTTCTTATGCTGCTGGATTGATATAACGGCGACATTATGGACGAACAGCTGCTAGGTCCGCTTTCTGCGGATGAAACAATGCTCGCGTTACTGCATTCGCGTGCTGAGGCTGAGCGTCTGCGGGAACGTGAAAGACTCTTTAGCGCTCTGCTGGAAAGCGTTAATTCGGTTCTGTGGGCACTCAACTGGCAGACTGGTGAAATCATCTACGTAAGCCCTGCCTATGAGCAGGTATTTGGTCGGCCGATCGCCCTGGCCATGACCAGCTACGACGTCTGGATAAATAACGTCTACCCCGATGACGTCGAATATGTTCAGGAAACGCTTAACCAGGTGCTTCAGCAGGGCGCCATGGAATCCCGTGAATACCGCATTATTCGAGGGGATGGAGAAATTCGCTGGCTAAGCGACAAGTGCTTTGTCAGCCAGCGCAGCGAAGCCGGTATGCCGCTGCTGGTCGTCGGTATCGCCGAGGACATCACCGAGAAAAAGCGCATGGAGGAAGAACTCCAGCGCCTGGCGACAACTGACGTGCTTACGCGCAGCAGTAACCGACGTCACTTTTTCGAGAGCGCACAGCGTGCCTTTGAGTTGGCTAAAACGACCGCTGAGCCGCTGGCTTTTCTGCTTTTCGATATCGACGACTTTAAGAAGATCAACGACCGTTTCGGTCACCAGATGGGCGACCTGGTGCTTCAGCGTGTGGCTGAATGTGGAGCCCAAATGATCCGTCGGGGCGATCTGTTTGGCCGCATCGGTGGAGAAGAGTTTGCGCTGCTGCTACCGGGCTGTGATCGAGAGCTGGCGGAGCAAATCGGGGTACGCTTGCAACGAGCGGTACGCCAATTGATGGTGCCTACTCCCCAGGGCCCCTTGCGGGTCACGATCAGTCAGGGATTGGCCGTTCTCAAGGAAGACGACAAAGGGCTCGATGCCCTCTACGCTCGTGCTGACGAGGCCATGTACAAGGCCAAGCGGCAGGGTAAAGATCAGATCGTCCAGGGCTAGACGAAAACCCTTTTTACATTTAGTTTGCTCCCCTGCAAGGGAACCGGTCACTAATGACGGTTTTAATAGCTACATGAAATAAGACGGGGAAACCTTATTTCAAATAGCGTTAAAACGGTGTTGCTAGTGGTCTACGCTTAAGTTCTGAACTTATCGACCGATAAGTTCAGTAGCAACACAAAAATAGTTTGGAGCATCTATTTTCATGGGTAAGAAGCCTTTGGCTCTGGCTGTCGCCAGCGCTTGCTTGTCTCTGTATGCCTTTTCCTCCGCTCAAGCTGCTGGGTTCGTAGAAGACAGCAAGGCAACGCTTTCGATGCGGAACTTTTACATCAACACAGATAACCGCAATGGCGCCAATAATCCTTCCAAGGTGGAAGAGTGGGGCCAGGGTTTCATGCTTAACTATCAATCCGGCTTTACTGAAGGCACCGTTGGTTTTGGTGTCGATGCTGTTGGTATGTTGGGTTTGCGCCTGGATGGCGGCGGTCGTGTCGGTAAGTCCACGGCAGAGCGTCAGCCCAGTGCTAGCGGTAGCTTCCCTCTGGATACAGACGGTAGCTATGAAAATGAATTTAGCAGCTTGGGCCTGACTGCCAAAGCTAAGTTTTCCAAGACTGAACTGCGTTATGGCACGCTTTCTCCAAAGCTTCCGGTTGTAACTATTAACGATGGTCGCTTGCTGCCGCAAACCTTCCAGGGTGGTCAAATTACGTCCAAGGAAATTGATGGCGTAACGTTCATTGCTGGTCAGCTTGAACATACCAAGACTCGTGGCTCCAGCAGCAATGAAGAGTTTTCGATTGCTGGTTCCAACAGTGGCGTTACCGCTCGCGATTCCAATCAGTTCCGTTTCGCAGGTGCTGATTACGCTGTTACCAAAGACCTGACGCTGCAATACTATTTTGGTCAGCTGGAAGATTTCTACAACCAGCACTTCCTAGGTCTGGGCCACAGCGTTAAGCTAGGTGATGGTACCTTCAAGACTGACCTGCGCTACTTCAACAGCAAAGGTAACGGCAACAATAAAGATGCTGATACACAAACAGCTCTTTACGGCTCTACTGGCTACTACGGCAGCGGCCGTACCCGCGGCAAAGTAGATAACCAACTCTATAGCGCATTGTTTGCATACACCATTTCCGGTCACACAGTAGCTGCTGGCTACCAGATCACCAATGGTGACAGCGACTTCCCCTTCATCAATACGGGTGAGGGCGCTTCTGCATATATCAACACGGACTCCCAGATTGCTAAGTTTAACCGGGCTGGCGAAGACACTTGGCAGGTTCGCTATGCCTATGACTTCGCAACTGTTGGTGTACCAGGCCTGACGGCAGGTGTTACCTACCTGAACGCTGACAATGCCAGACACTCTACGGGTGACAAGAGCGAGTGGGAGCGTGATATCTCCGTTGCTTATGTTATTCCCCAAGGGACATTCAAGGGCTTGGGTCTAACATGGAAAAACGCCATGTATCGCTCTGAGTTCCCTAACCAGCGCGACCAAGACGAAAACCGTCTGATCGTCAGCTACTCGTTGCCGCTGCTCTAATAGAGCGGTTCGGAAAAAAGCCCGCCTTTATGGCGGGCTTTTTTGTACGTGCTCACGGCGGATACTGTATCGACAGGTGAGCGGCCTAAAAAGCGCTACTTGGCTAAAAGTGTTTTGCCCCAAAAGAGTGCATTGAAAGGTAGACGCTCCAGACGTTTGACTTTAGTTTTGCCGCCTCCGGCAGGAGGTAAGGCAGCCCATCCAATACCAACCTCTTGCTCTAAGCGTTGTAGCGCTCCGGCGCTGCAAGAAGTCGTTATTGCGTTGGAGCACACCTTGAATACCTCCCCTTTTGCCCTGGTGACTGCCATCGGGCTGCTTTCCTTGCATACGGCCGCACAAGCAGGCGGCTTTATTGAAGACAGCAAGGCTACGCTGTCCATGCGTAACTTCTACATCAACTCCGACTACCGAAGCGGCGGCAAGGCAACGGACCCTTCCAAGGTCGAGGAGTGGGGACAGGCGTTCATACTCAACTATCAGTCCGGGTTCACACAGGGGCCGGTAGGTTTTGGAGTAGACGCGATAGGTATGTTGGGTCTGAAACTGGACTCCGGCAGTCATATCGGCAAAGGCAGCCGCCAGCCAGGAACCATGTTTCCCCGCGAAAGCGATGGCGCTTCCACGGATGATTTCAGTAGCCTGGGATTGACCGCCAAGGTTCGTATGTCTAGGACTGAGCTGCGCTATGGCACGCTGATGCCCAAGCTCCCTGTGGTCAACTACAACGATGGGCGCCTGTTGCCGCAAACCTACGAGGGCGGGCAAATCACCTCGAAAGAGTTCGATAACCTCACATTGATTGCAGGCCAGATCGAACACGTCAAAGACCGTAACTCCAGCAACTATGAGTCGATTTCCATTGCCGGATCCAAAGCGGACAGCAACCAGTTTCGCTATGCGGGGGCTGATTACCAGCTCACCAAAAACCTGACGCTCCAGTATTACTATGGCAGTTTGGAAGACTTCTACAAACAGCACTTCCTGGGCGCGCTACATAGCCAGCCGCTAGGCTCTGGTGTGCTCAAAACGGATCTACGGTATTTCGACAGCCGTAGCGACGGCGCCAATGGGCATGAGCCTGCGTACTATGCCAACGGGTATTACGATGGCGGAAGTGCTGTGAAGGGCAAAATCGACAACCGCCTGTACAGTGCCATGTTCAGCTATAGCGTAGCGGGGCATACGCTGGGTGCGGGGTATCAGGGCTTGGAAGGTAACAGTGACTTCCCCTACCTTGAGCAAGGTAACGGCAAGACCCTGTACACCATCACCAATGCCCAGATTGGCAAGTTTATCCATGCGGGTGAGGATACCTGGCATGTCCGTTACGCGTACGACTTTGGAAACGTAGGTGTACAAGGGCTCAATGCCGGTGTTGCTTACTGGCATGGTGATAATGCCCGTTATCAAACAGGTGACAGAAGCGAATGGGAGCGTGATCTTACCGTGTCGTATACGGTGCCCAGAGGAGTCTTGAAGGGTGTGGGTCTTACGGTGAGAAATGCCATGTACCGGCCGGGCTTTCCCGGGCAGCGTGATCAGGATGAAACGCGCGTTATTATCAACTACTCCATTCCACTGCTCTGATGAGGTTGAGAGGCTTGTCGTTACACGGCAAGCCTTATCAAGCCTGGACCTGGCAGAAAAGAATTTTTCTGAATATTCAAGTCTTCCGGTGAAAAAGTGTTTTGCCTGAAATGATGGCACTTTGTTATGGACGAAACACTTTTTTACATTTAGTTTTGCGCCGCCGACAAGGGACGCGTCAGTGAACGGCCTTATCTTCCAGGGAGTGGAAACACAAGGCGTTATAAAGCCAACCTCGATCTACCCGCTCTCTTGCCGGCCTAGCCGTGCGGCCGTACGTGTGCCTTAACAGCCGCTCTTGTTGTTGTTAGTTGTGGAGCATCTTTTGAACGTAAAACCTCTCGCCGCAGCCATTGCTGCCGGCTGCCTTGGCCTGACCCTGAACAGCGCTGCCCATGCCGCGGGCTTTCTGGAAGACAGCAAGGCTACCCTTACGTTACGTAACTTCTATTTCAATCAGGATAACCGTGACTCGGCTGCGCCCAAGTCTGCTTCCAAGGCAGAGGAGTGGGGGCAGGCGTTCATGCTCAACTATCAATCCGGTTTCACCGAGGGTACGGTCGGCTTTGGCGTCGATGCCTTGGGCATGCTGGGTCTCAAGCTCGACTCGGGCAAGGGTACGCATGGGACTGATGCCAACAGTGTGTTCCCGGATAACGGGCACGGCACTGGCGTTGATAACTTTTCAACGCTGGGACTGACCGCCAAGGTTCGTATCTCCAAGACCGAGCTGCGTTACGGCACACTTATGCCAACGCTGCCGGTGGTGACCTACAATGACAGCCGCATGCTGCCACAGACCTTTGAAGGCGGCATGATCACCTCCAGGGAAATCGAAGGCCTGACCTTGAATGCCGGTCGCCTGGAGCATTCCAAGGCGCGTAACTCTTCAAACATGGACAGCCTGCGCATTCTCGGCGGCACCGAGCGCAGCAACACGTTCTACTTTGCGGGGGGTGACTACAAGCTGACCAAGGACCTGACGGTCAGCTACTACTACGCCAACCTTGAAGATTACTACAAGCAGCATTTCCTGGGTCTGGTGCATGACTGGCAGATCGGTCCGGGTGTGCTTAAGAGTGACCTGCGTTATTTCCACAGTACCGACGATGGTGCCAATGGACATAATCCGGACTACTACTCCAATGGCTACTACGGCAGCGGCGTAACCAAGGGCAAGGTCGATAACGATTTGTACAGCGGTCAGTTCCTGTACAGCGTGGCCGGCCATACCTTTGGCGGTGGCTATCAGGTCATCAACGGGGACAGTAACTTTCCCTTCCTGAACCAGGGAGATGGTGCTACGCCATACCTGATCACCTTCTCGCAGAATCAGAACTTTACGCGTGCCGGTGAGCGGACCTGGCTGGTGCGCTACGCGTATGACTTTTCCCAAGTGGGCGTGCCGGGGTTGACGGCAGGTGTGGTCTATCTGAAGGGAGACCATATCGAGGCGGCTGGCAGCAATCCGAGCGAGTGGGAGCGGGACTTTACCCTGGGTTATACCGTGCCTACCGGAACCTTGAAAGGGCTGGGCATTCAGTGGCGTAACGCGGTATGGCGTAACGATGTCGCCAACACCCGCGATCAGGATGAAAACCGTCTGATGCTGAGCTATTCGATTCCGCTGCTCTAAGACGTGAATAAGACCATCCTTTATGATGGTACGTAGACTGGAAAAGCCGCCTCCCTTTTGGGAAGGCGGCATTTTCTTTTTGCAGAAGGCTCTACGGGTTTAGCGAGAGAGCTGTTCCAGCACGGCCTTGGCCGCAGGCTCCGAAGAGGCGGGGTTTTGGCCTGTTATCAGATTACCTTCAGTCAGCACGTAAGGCGCCCAGTCAGCCCCTTTGCTGTACAGGCCGCCGTTGGCCTTGAGCATATCTTCCACGAGGAAGGGTACGACGTCGGTGAGTTGAACCGCTTCCTCTTCGGTATTGGTGAAACCGGTTACCTGCTTGCCCTTGACCAGAGGCTCACCGTCAGCAGTCTTGACCTTGGCCAGCACGCCGGGTGCATGGCAAACCAGGGCGGTGGGTTTGCCCATCGCATAAAAGGCTTCCAGCAGCGCAATGGAGTCCTGATCTTCAGACAGATCCCAGAGCGGCCCATGGCCTCCGGGATAGAAAACAGCGTCGTAATCATCCGCCTTGACGCTCGCGAGCGGCACGGTATTGGCGAGAGCCGCCTGTGCGTCGGGATCATTACGGAAGCGTTCTGTCGCCTCGGTGCGCGCCTCTGGCTCATCACTCTTGGGGTCCAGAGGCGGCTGGCCCCCTTTGGGTGACGCCAGGGTCAGCGTAGCGCCTGAGTCCTTGAATACATAATAAGGTGCCGCAAACTCTTCCAGCCAAAAGCCGGTCTTTTTACCGGTATTGCCTAGTTGGTCATGGGACGTCAGTACGAGAAGGATATTCATGTGATGGGTCCACCGATCCAGTTGCCGATAAGCTCCTTATGGAGCGCGGTAGGGGTATGGACAGCACATCCGAGAGGACAATTCAGGGTTATCACATGCGTGATGGCGGTTTGTATATGAACCGCCTGACATGTTCACAAAAAACCGAAGCCTGGCGGGAGGCTCCGGTTTTATTCCACAGTACGCGTGGTGCTTAGTTTCGCGCTCTGGGGGCAGGCTGCTGCTGGGTAATGCAGTGGATATTGCCACCGCCCAGCAAAATCTCGCGGCCTGGGACCTGGACGATCTCGCGCTCGGGGAAGCAGCGCTGAAGAACGTCCAGCGCTTCGGCATCCTCCGGGACATCGAACGTTGGTGCGATGATGGCACCGTTGACGATCAGGAAGTTGACGTACGAGGCCGCCAGACGCTCGCCTGACTTGCGTGGCTGACTGCCCACCGAGGCATCTACGGTTTCGTATTCTTCATCCGACGCGTACAGCGGGCCGGGCGTTGGAATTTTGTGGACGGTGAACTTGCGGCCTTTGGCATCCGTGTTGGTTTCCAATACCTCAAGCGCCGCGCGACACCGCGCATAGTTCGGGTCGTTTTCGTCGTCGCACCAGCTCAACAGCACTTCGGCAGGACGCACGTAGCAGCAGAAGTTATCCACATGACCGTCGGTTTCGTCGTTATACAAACCGTCCGGCAGCCAGATAACCTTATCCACAGCCAGATAATCACTCAGGATCGCCTCGATCTCACGCTGGGACAGATGCGGATTGCGGTTGCGGTTGAGCAGGCACTCGCCGGTGGTGATGAGCGTGCCTTCGCCATCGACGTGGATAGAGCCGCCTTCCAGTACGAAATCCTCAGTGCGGTAGCGGGGGCAGCTTTCCATCATCAGGATTTTACTGGCGACCTGATCATCCCGCTTCCAGGGGAAATACAGCCCGCCAACCAGCCCGCCCCAGGCGTTGAAGGTCCAGTCCACACCGCGCACTTCCCCCTGATCGTTGATGACGAAAGTCGGGCCGGTATCACGCGCCCAGGCATCATCGTTGCTGATCTCGACGACACGAATGGCCGGGTGGTTGAGTCGTGCACAGGCATTGTCGAACTGAGCAGCAGAAACACCAACGGTGACCGGCTCGAAGCGTGCAATGGCTCGTGCGACTTCGGTAAAGGCCAGTTGGGCTGGCTTGGCACCCAGGCGCCAGTTATCGGTACGCTCGGGCCAGATCATCCAGACCTGCTTTTGGGGCTCCCACTCCGCGGGCATACGGAAGCCTTCAGCACGGGGTGTCGAGGCGAGCAGACTCATGATTGTGATTCTCCATCGAAGGGGTAGGTCGTACAGGTTCAGGCAACGGTCGCGAATGAGCGGGATATCCCGTTAACGGTAGCAGATTCGAGTGCCATTACTGGCTGGCCGTTATGCCGACAGGCAAAGGCGTGCTTTATAACGGATAAATATCCGACTTAAAAATGAATTTAAGCAATACCATTACGGCATGCGATAACTGGACGGATAACTATCGGCTTATTGGGCAACTGTTAAGTCGTTTGGCAGGGGCGTGTTTCGCTTGGGCAGATAGGGAGGAAGGTAAAGGCTGAGGTAGGCATCGAAAACCCGGTGGCCTTCTGCAGCCCAGCGAGGCGTAATACCGCCGTGCTGTTGTACGGATCTTGCGTAGATGCGATCACCCAACTCCATGGCAAGAGTAAAGACGTCGATATCGTCTGGCAGAGGCGGCAGATGAAAATGGGTTGCGAACAGGGCCTGAAGCTGCTCGCCCAGCCGGGTGTCATGCTGTCGGTCGGCCTGGACTACTTCGGTCAGGCCGTGATTGGCCAGGATCAATTGCCTGGCCGCGGCATCCTGTTCATATACTTCCAGCATGCGTGCTTCGACGATCCGCGACAGATCACGCCAGTCGTTAAGGCTGTCATGGTCGACGGAAGCCTGAAGACAGGCGCGAAACGCTGCATGAGCCTCTTGGGTAAGAGCCTCGAGCAGTGCGGTAACGCTGGGAAAGAAGTGATAGACCGAGGAAGGCGGAAGGTCTGCCCTTTCGGCGATGCCATAGATACTCAGGCGTGCAGGCCCTTGATCTATCAGCATGTGCCGAGCCGCTGTCAGAATCTGCTCGATTCGCTGGCGGCTGCTGCTGCGCGCCTTGCGTGGGCTGGGGGTTCGGGCCATGACTCTACCGGTATCCTGGGTCGCAAAGGTGATGAGGTTCTGACAATGCCTGTACGGACACGCCGTATTACCGCGCCTTGCCAGAACCTGATACGGCCCATCCAGGGGGTAGCCTGCCTGTTGATTCCCTCTAAGACTTAGTGGGCCTGCTTGAATGTCTGCCAGAGACCTTCGAATGTCTGACGAGTCTCGGCAGGTGGCGGAACCAGAGCAAACAGGCGACGGCGCAACGCCCCGTTGGGGTAAAGTGCATTTTCCTTCTGAAGTTCAGGCGAAAGCAACTTCATCGAGTCAGGGTTGGCATTTGGATAAGACGTCTCTTCGGTAATGCGGGCCAGGGAACGAGCACTCATCACATAGTTGATGAAGCGATGCGCCAGTTCCGCATTGCGCGACTTGCTGGGGATAGCCAGCGTATCCACAAAGACATACGTGCCTTCTTGCGGTACGACATAGCTGACCGGCTGGCCTGCCTTACGTGCATTAATGGCATCGCCTACGCTGTACACCATGGCGACACACAGTTGGCCATTCCTGAAACCATCGATGGCGGCATCGTTGTCTATGGAGCGAATGTAGGGACGAATGCTCATCAGGTCCTTGGCAATTTTTTCCATCTGCGCGGGAGAGCTGCGCTCGGGAATGTTGCCCTGATAGTTCATCATGATTGATGAGACATAGATGGGGTCGTCGAGCAGATTGACGCCGCACTTGGAAAGGCGCTTGATCTGCTCGGGATCGAACAGCACGCTCCAGCTCTCCGGCAGCGGACCGCCAAAGGCTTCCTGCGCCTTGGGAACGTTGATTGCCAGACCTACTGCGCCCCATAGGTAGGGGACTGCATAATGGTTGCCCGGATCCACGGAATTCAGAATGCCCGAAATATAGGGATCGAGCTTGCTGGTATTGGGCAGCTGTTGGGTGTTGAGTTTTTGCAGCTTGTTTTCCCGGATGAGTTGCTTGAGCTCGTCATGGGAAGGCGCATACACATCGATCGGCGTGTCGCCATCCAAGAGGGCATTCGCCTCCTCAGAAGTGCTGAAGGTGTGATAGTCGACACGGATGCCGGTGTCCTTCTGGAAATCACTGATGACCTGAGGGTCAATGTAATCCTCCCAGTTATAGACGTGCACAACCTCTTCGGCCTGTGCGAGCAGGGGCAGAATGGCCAGTGCCATGAGCAGCTTTCGCATGGAAACTCCTTGTGTTCCATCATGGGACCTTCCGTGGAACTAAGGCCAGGACGGTACGAAAAGCTGCAAAGTGTGACGTCGTTCTCGTAAACAGACAACGGCCGCCCGGCGAGGACGAACGGACGTTGTCTACAACCGACGTGCTAGACGGTGTGCAGGTACCAGTTGTATTCGAGATCCGAGATGGAGTGCTCGAATTCTTCCAGTTCATGCTCCTTACAAGCCACGAAGATATCGATGTACTTCGAATCGATGTATCGCGCCATGATTTCGCTGTCATCCAGTTGCCGCAAGGCATCACGCAGGTTGTTCGGCAGACTTTGCTCGTGCTGCTCGTAGGAGTTGCCTTCAGTTACTGGCGGAGGCTCGACCTTATTGATCAGGCCATGATGGATACCCGCAAGCACGCCTGCCAGGAGCAGATAGGGGTTTGCGTCAGCACCCGCTACACGGTGCTCGATGCGTACGGCATCAGGTGTGCCGGTGGGAATACGCAGTGCCGTAGTGCGGTTATCCAGCCCCCAGCTCGGTGCATTGGGTACGTAGAACTGCGAGCCGAAGCGACGATAGGAATTCACGTTGGGGCATAGAAAGGCCATCGAGGCGGGCAGGGTCTCGAGCACACCGCCGACGGCATGACGTAACGCGGCGTTCTGCTCGGGATCCTCGCTCGTAAAAATATTGTTGCCATTCTTGTCCAGCAGCGAAATGTGCACATGCAGACCATTACCTGCCTGTCCCGGATAGGGCTTGGCCATGAAGGTGGTGTCCATTTCATGGTCGTAGGCGATGTTCTTGATCAGCCGCTTGAGCAGCACTGCGTAATCACATGCCTTGATCGGGTCGGCCACGTGATTGAGGTTGACCTCGAACTGCGCGGGAGCCGACTCGGCCACGACGGCATCGGCAGGGATATTTTGGGCGCGGGCACCGTCGATGATGTCCTGCAGGCAATCGGCGTACTCGTCGAGATCATCGATGGAGTAAACCTGAACGGACTGCGGGCGCTTGCCGGAAATAGGCGAGCGGGGCGGCTGGGGCCGGCCGTTGATGTTTTCCTGATCGATCAGATAGAACTCAAGCTCGAAGGCCGCGACGACCGTCAGTTCCATCTCGGTAAAGCGTTCAACGACCTGACGCAGCACTTCGCGAGGATCGGCGAAGAATGGCGCGCCTTCCATTTCGTGCATGGTCATCAGGAGTTGTGCGGTGGGGCGTTTCTGCCAGGGCTCCATGGAGAGCGTACCGGCGATGGGGTAGCAGACGCGGTCGGCGTCACCGATATCAAGGCCGAGGCCTGTGCTTTCTACGGTGGAGCCGGTGATATCGAGGGCGAAGAGTGAGGCGGGTAGATTGATTCCTCTTTCGAAGACTTTGGGCAGACTGTTTCGGTCGATGCGTTTACCACGCACCACGCCGTTCATGTCCGAGATCAGAAGGTCGACGAACTGCACTTCAGGATGTGCCTGGAGGAAGTCGGTCGCTTCATTCAAGTGAACGGCACGCGGGGGTACCGACATGATGCAACACCTATAGTTGTTAAAAATATCAATCAGCGGGGACTTCACCTAGGAGTCAATCCGAAAGGGGACCTAAAGTCAACTTTGCTCGTTATTGGTGCTCGAAGGCCTCATCAAGGCCTTTCATTGGGGCACAGGGCTTCGCTTGAGACCCCGTAACACGCCGGCTGAAAGAGAATGTGCGAACCGCATGAGCGGTCTTGAAAGAACGGTTGTGGAAAAAAATGAACAAGACTACTCTCCAATTCATCCAACCATGGCAAACGTAACGGGTGTCCCATGTCGTGCCTGCCGTTGATCGGCGTGACCGCCTGCACCAAGCAGATCGGTTTGCATACCTTCCACATCGCCGGCGACAAGTATCTGCGTGCCGTCGTGACCGGAGCGGGTGGTCTGCCACTCGTCATTCCCGCGCTGGCTGACCTGCTTGACCAGCCCACCTTGCTTGCACGTCTCGATGGATTGATGTTTACCGGCTCGCCTTCCAACGTGGAGCCGCATCACTACCAAGGGCCTCCCAGTGCGCCGGGCACCGCCCATGATCCTGATCGCGACCGTACTACTCTGCCGCTGATTCGGGCGGCCGTGGATGCAGGTGTTCCTGTGCTCGGTATCTGCCGCGGATTTCAGGAGATGAACGTGGCAATGGGCGGCAGCCTGTATCAGAAGGTGCATGAGGCCGGCCCGTTTGCCGACCACCGCGAGCGACCGGATGATCCGCTTGACGTGCAGTATGCGCCCAGTCATGCCGTTCATGTTCAGCCGGGCGGTGTATTCGAGCGCCTGGGGTTGCCCGAGCAGTTCCAGGTCAATTCCCTGCATGGGCAGGGCGTCGAGCGTCTCGCACCAGGTCTTCGGGCCGAGGCTCTGGCGCCGGATGGCTTGGTGGAAGCGTTTTCCGTAGAGGGCGCCTCTGTCTTTGCCGTTGGGGTGCAGTGGCACCCTGAATGGCAGGTACGCTCCAATTCGAATTATCTGGCGATTTTCAACGCCTTTGGCGATGCCTGCCGACAGCGGGCCGGGCAGCGCTGACGGCGGTCCTTGACCGCCGTATCATCCTGCCTGGACGGTAAGTCCATATGCCTTCCGGGCAGGTTTTTCAAAACCTTGAGGTCTTTATGGCTAACCAGCTTGACCAGCTCACCCAGTGGTTGAAAGAACACAAGATCACCGAAGTCGAATGCCTGATTTCCGATTTGACCGGCATCGCCCGCGGCAAGATCTCGCCCACCTCGAAATTCATCAATGAAAAAGGCATGCGCCTGCCGGAGAGCGTTCTGTTGCAGAGTGTGACGGGAGACTATGTCGAGGATGATATCTATTACGAGCTTCTCGATCCGGCCGATATTGACATGCTTTGCCGGCCTGACGAGAACGCTGTCTTCCTCGTGCCCTGGGCCATCGAGCCCACGGCGCAAGTCATTCACGATACCTACGACAAGCAGGGTCGCCCGATCGAACTGTCTCCACGCAATATCCTGAAGAAGGTGCTCAAGCTGTATGCCGACAAAGGCTGGAAGCCGATCGTCGCGCCCGAGATGGAGTTCTATCTCACCAAGCGTAGCGATGACCCGGATTATCCCCTGCAGCCCCCGGTAGGCCGCTCCGGTCGCCAGGAGACGGGCCGCCAGTCATTCTCGATCGATGCCGCCAACGAGTTCGATCCGCTCTTTGAAGACATGTACGACTGGTGCGAGCTTCAGAAGCTGGATCTGGATACGCTGATTCATGAGGAAGGCACGGCCCAGATGGAAATCAATTTCCGTCATGGCGATGCCCTGCATCTGGCGGACCAGATCATTGTATTCAAGCGAACCATGCGCGAGGCCGCTCTGAAGCACAACGTCACGGCTACCTTCATGGCCAAGCCCATGACCGGTGAGCCCGGCAGCGCGATGCACCTGCACCAGAGCGTCGTGGACCTGAAGACAGGCAAGACGGTGTTCTCGGAAGACGACGGCACGATGAGCGAGCTGTTCCGTCATCACATCGGTGGGTTGCAGAAATACATCCCCGAAGCCTTGCCCCTGTTTGCGCCCAATGTGAACTCGTTTCGTCGCTTCCTGCCGGACACCTCTGCTCCGGTAAACGTGGAGTGGGGCGAAGAGAACCGCACTGTAGGCCTTCGGGTGCCGGATTCCGACCCGCAGAATCGCCGTGTGGAAAACCGTTTGGCCGGTGCGGATGCCAATCCCTATCTGGCGCTGGCCGCCAGCCTTCTGTGTGGGTATCTGGGCATGATCGAAGGCATCGAACCCAGCGCTCCTGTCAAGGGACGAGGCTATGAGCGTCGAAACCTGCGCTTGCCGCTGACACTGGAAGCAGCCCTGGAGCGCATGGAGCAGTCTGTGACCATTGAGCAATACCTGGGCACACGCTTCACGCGGGGCTATGTGGCCGTCAAGCGCGCCGAGCATGAAAACTTCAAACGGGTCATCAGTTCCTGGGAGCGCGAGTTCCTGTTGATGAGCGTATGACCTGATCGCGCCAGCACAGCTGGCGCATTCCAACCCAGGAGGTGTTATGAACGACAGGACCGTCAGCGAGCGTACCGCGCACTGGCAGGCACTCAGCCGGAACCATCACCTGCCGCCCTTTACGGATTACAAGCAGCTCAATGCAAAGGGCTCGCGCATCATCACGCGTGCCGAGGGCATCTATCTTTGGGACAGCGATGACAATCGCATCCTCGATGGGATGGCCGGGCTGTGGTGTGTGAATGTCGGCTATGGCCGTGAAGAGCTGGTTCAGGCTGCTACCCGGCAGATGCGCGAACTGCCTTACTACAACCTGTTCTTCCAGACTGCGCACCCGCCAGCTATCGAGTTGGCCAAGGCGATTGCAGATATCGCACCCGACGGCATGAACCACGTGTTCTTTACCGGCTCGGGCTCGGAGTCCAACGATACTGTCCTGCGCATGGTTCGTCATTACTGGGCGACCAAGGGGCAGCCACAGAAGAAGATTATCATCGGCCGCTGGAATGGTTATCACGGGTCAACCGTAGCCGGCGTGAGCCTGGGCGGCATGAAGGCCTTGCACGAGCAGGGCGATCTGCCCATTCCGGGAATCGAGCACATCGACCAGCCTTACTGGTATGGCGAGGGCGGCGATATGAGTCCGGATGAGTTCGGGATTCAAGTGGCCGATCAGCTGGAGCAAAAGATTCTTGAGCTCGGCGAGGACAAGGTGGCGGCCTTTATTGCCGAGCCGATCCAGGGGGCTGGAGGTGTAATCGTTCCGCCGGATACCTATTGGCCGCGGATTCGCGAAATACTGGCGAAATACGACATTCTGTTCATCTCCGATGAAGTTATCTGTGGGTTCGGGCGTACCGGAGAATGGTTCGGCAGTCAGCACTACGGCATGACGCCAGACCTCATGCCCATCGCCAAGGGGCTGACCTCCGGTTATATCCCCATGGGAGGTGTGATCGTGCGGGACGAGATCGTCGAGGTGCTCAACCAGGGCGGCGAGTTCTACCACGGTTTCACCTACTCGGGGCATCCGGTTGCGGCCGCTGTGGCGTTGGAGAATATCCGTATCCTGCGCGACGAGGGCATTATCGAGCGAGTCAAAAGCGAAACGGCACCTTACTTGCAGAAGTGCTGGCAGACGCTGGCCGATCATCCACTGGTAGGCGAGGCGAGGGGTGTGGGCCTGGTGGCCGCGTTGGAGCTGGTACAGGACAAGCGGACAAGGGCGCGCTTTACGGGACGCGAGGCAGGCATGATCTGTCGGGAACATTGCTTCCGCAATGGCCTGATTATGCGGGCTGTGGGCGATACCATGATCATTTCGCCACCGCTGGTCATCACGCCCGCGCAGATCGATGAGCTGATGGTGCTGGTGCGCAAGTGCCTGGACCTGACGGCTGCTGACCTGCATCGGTAGTGAAGACGAGTCGCGAGCAGAACGAGCGTCCAGGGGTGTTTGTCTGACATAACAGCACCCTTGGATGATGGCAAAAATCAAAAGGAATGGTGGCGCACTCTTGAGCCGCGCGCCGGACCTTGCCAGACTGCGCCGGTGCGTTGGCCAGACGCACCAGGGGAGGATTGAAAAGCCTCCTCCGGAATACTTATACGACCCTGTTTAGGAGCATTTCCGCATGAAAGCTTTTGGCAAGACACTGCTCGCACTCAGTCTGGCTGGCGCCTTCGCCGGTCACGCGATGGCAGACGACAAGGTTCTGCACGTTTACAACTGG
Source organism: Pseudomonas sp. JZ114 (assembly GCF_051027705.1). Taxonomy (NCBI): domain Bacteria; kingdom Pseudomonadati; phylum Pseudomonadota; class Gammaproteobacteria; order Pseudomonadales; family Pseudomonadaceae; genus Pseudomonas; species Pseudomonas sp. JZ114. Next base: position 3,392,509 of record NZ_CP069256.1, on the reverse strand, counting down.
AACGACTACATCGCTGAAGACACCATTGCCAAGTTTGAAAAGGAAACGGGCATCAAGGTGGTCTATGACGTGTATGACAGCAACGAGGTACTCGAAGCCAAGTTGCTGGCGGGCAAGTCGGGCTATGATGTGGTTGTCCCCTCCAACTCTTTCCTGGCCAAGCAGATCAAGGCCGGTGTCTACCAGACGCTGGACAGGAACAAGCTGCCCAACTGGAAAAACCTGGATCCCCAGCTGATGAAGACCCTGGAGGTCAGCGATCCGGGTAACCTGTACGCCATTCCTTACCTGTGGGGTACCATCGGTATTGGCTACAACCCTGACAAGGTAAAGGCTGCACTGGGCGACAACGCCCCGGTGGACTCCTGGGACCTGATTTTCAAGCCGGAAAATATTTCCAAGCTCAAGAGCTGTGGTGTCGCACTGCTGGACTCGCCAACCGAGATCATTCCTGCCGGTCTGCATTACCTGGGCTACAAGCCTGACAGCCAGGACACTAAAGAGCTAAAGGCGGCGCAGGACCTGTTCATGCAGATTCGTCCGTCGATCACCTACTTCCACTCATCCAAGTACATCTCTGATTTGGCCAACGGCAACGTCTGCGTGGCGGTCGGCTATTCCGGCGACATTGCCCAGGCCAAGGCCCGTGCCGCTGATGCCAAGAATGGCGTGACGGTGAAGTACAACATTCCCAAGGAAGGTGCCGGTACGTTCTTCGATACCATGGCCATTCCAAAGGACGCTACCAATACCGAGGGCGCCTACAAGTTCATCGACTTCATCATGAAGCCGGAGATCATTGCCGAGATCAGCGACTACGTGCAGTACCCGAACGGCAACAAGGAAGCGACACCGCTGGTCAGCGACGAGATTCGCAACGACCCGGGCATCTACCCGACTCAGGAGACGATGGGCAAGCTGTACGCCTTCCCGGACCTGCCGGCCAAGGTGCAGCGTGCGATGACCCGTGCCTGGACAACGATCAAGTCCGGCAAATAAGTGATGCAGGCCCCTCCGGCAGCTGTTGGAGGGGCTTTCTGGAAGGATAGGGCATGTATACAACGCAGCGATTATCCGACCCACGCTCGAATCTGATTGCAGCTTCGGTGAGCTGTACCGATACGAAAAATCAGTTTATCCGTGACATTTCCACGCTCATCCTGTATCAACGCGGCCCGTTATCAGGCAGGCCGTACGGTAAGCAGGTGAAGGCACTATTGCCACTGGCGGTAGCCGCCGGGAATTCGCATGTCTGCAACCGTGCATGTGCGGGCCATATTAGCCGTTGCCGGATGCGTTCCAGGGTTAGGTAAGAGCCCTATGGTAGGGCCGTCGCGTTAAACCTGTATTCATTCATAGATTCTTCACAAGGAAATCGGCCGCACAGTCAGGTATGGACTGGCCACTAACCAAGAGGACGACCGAGTGTTTCTTTCCCTTCGTAAGACGCTGCTTGCCACTGCCGCTGCGCTGGCCTTTACACCATTGGCCCATGCCGAGAAAGTCGTGCACATCTATAACTGGAGCGATTACATCGGTGAGACCACGCTGGAAGATTTCCAGAAGGAAACCGGAATCAAGCCGGTCTATGACGTGTTCGACTCCAATGAAACCCTCGAGGGCAAGCTTCTGGCCGGCCGGACCGGCTATGACGTGGTAGTGCCGTCCAACCATTTCCTGGGCAAGCAGATCAAGGCTGGCGCGTTCATGAAGCTGGACCGCAGCCAGCTGCCCAACTGGCAGAACCTGGACCCTGCTTTGCTCAAGCAGCTTCAGACCAACGATCCGGGTAACGAGCACAGCGTGCCTTACCTATGGGGAACCAACGGTATCGGTTACAATGTCGACAAGGTCAAGGAGGTGCTTGGCACCGACAAGATCGACTCCTGGGCAGTGCTGTTCGAGCCGGAAAACATCAAGAAGCTGACCAAGTGCGGTGTTTCCTTCATGGACTCGCCGGATGAAGTCATTCCGGCCATGCTGAACTACCTGGGGCTCAACCCCAACAGCACAAATCCTGACGATTACAAGAAAGCCGAGGCGAAGCTCCTGCAGGTTCGCCCGTACGTGACTTATTTCCACTCCTCGAAATACATCTCCGATCTGGCCAACGGCAATATCTGTGTGGCCTTTGGCTATTCGGGTGATGTTTTCCAGGCAGCGTCACGTGCCGAGGAGGCGGGAAAGGGCGTCAAGATCGCTTATGCCATTCCCAAGGAGGGAGCGAACCTGTGGTTTGATCTATTGGCCATCCCCAAGGATGCGTCCAATGCGAAAGAGGCACATGCGTTCATCAACTACCTGTTGCGGCCTGAGGTGATTGCCAAGGTAAGCGACTCCGTTGGTTACGCTAACCCCAACCCCAAGTCAGGCGAGTTGATGGACCAGAAGGTGCGCCAGGATGAAACGGTCTATCCACCCCAAGAGGTGATGGACAAGCTGTATGTGATGGCGGAACTGCCTCCGCAGATATTGCGGATCAGTACACGCAGTTGGACCCGGATCAAATCCGGTAAATAGCGTTCCATATTCGATAGCCTGACCGTTGAGTCAGGCTGAATGCCTGGCTGACAGCAAGGCGAAAAGAGGCACGGTCGGCGCTAGGGCAAGAAGGGCGGAGGGGTTTTCCGCACCGACTCTAGAACCTCATGCCGTAGCTGTCAGGCAGGATTTCAAGACCCCTGGGGAGTAAATAATGGCGATAGCCTCCGGTGCCTTTAAAAAAGCCGTGACCGGTGTTCAGCAGACCAAAGAAGTGCTGGTGAAGATCGATCGGGTAACCAAGAAATTCGATGAAACGGTGGCAGTTGATGATGTTTCACTGACCATCAACAAAGGCGAGATCTTTGCGCTGCTTGGTGGCTCCGGTTCTGGTAAATCCACGCTGCTGCGCATGCTGGCGGGGTTTGAGCAACCCACCGAGGGAAGGATCTTCCTGGACGGGCAGGACATCACTAATATTCCGCCGTATGACCGGCCGATCAACATGATGTTCCAGTCCTATGCCTTGTTCCCGCACATGACGGTCGAGCAGAACATTGCGTTCGGCTTGAAGCAGGACAGGCTGCCCAGAGAAGAGATCAACCAGCGCGTGGCCGAAATGCTCAAGCTGGTGCACATGACACAGTATGCCAAGCGTAAACCGCATCAGCTCTCTGGTGGGCAGCGTCAGCGGGTGGCCCTGGCGCGCTCACTGGCCAAGCGGCCCAAGCTTCTGTTGCTCGACGAGCCGATGGGGGCGCTCGACAAGAAGCTGCGTTCGCAGATGCAGCTGGAACTGGTGGAGATCATCGAGCGTGTGGGCGTGACCTGTGTGATGGTGACGCACGACCAGGAAGAAGCCATGACCATGGCTCAGCGCATCGCGATCATGCACCTGGGCTGGATCGCTCAGGTAGGCAGCCCGATGGACATCTATGAAACGCCAGCCAGCCGCCTGGTCTGTGAGTTCATCGGCAACGTGAACCTGTTCGACGGTGAACTGATCGAGGACGATGCGGATCACGCCATCATTGCCTCGCCGCAGCTCGAGCGGTACATCTACGTGGGCCACGGGATTAGCACCCGCGCTGAAGACAAGCGCGTGACCTATGCGATTCGCCCGGAAAAGCTCTTGATGGCCAGCCGCCTACCGGAAGACCATGAACACCCCAACTACAACTGGCTAAGCGGGACCGTGCATGACATCGCCTATCTGGGCGGGCATTCGGTGTATTACATCAAGCTGGAGTCCGGGCAACTGGTCCAGTGCTTCATCGCCAACGCCGTGCGCCTGGGCAAACGCCCGACGTGGGACGATCCGGTAGTGGTGTACTGGGAAGATGACAGCGGCGTGGTACTGCAATCATGAGTCTGAAGAAACTGTTCGACGGCCGCCGCCTGGTTATTGGCGTCCCGTTCGTGTGGCTGTTCCTGTTCTTCCTGCTGCCGTTCGCCATTGTGCTGAAGATCAGTTTCGCCATTGCGGACGTCGCGATTCCACCCTATACCGAACTGCTGACCTATGCCGACCAGCAGCTGGATATTGCCCTGAATTTCGGGAATTACCTGATGTTCACGGACGATCCGCTATACCTGGACGCGTACCTTGGTTCGCTCAAGATCGCTGGCATCAGTACGCTGATCTGTCTTCTGATCGGATATCCGATGGCTTATGCCATCGCTCGGGCGCGCAAGGATGTGCAGACGGTATTGCTTCTCCTGATCATGATGCCGACCTGGACGGCCATTCTGATCCGGGTCTATGCCTGGATGGGGCTTCTGTCCACCAACGGCCTGATCAACGAATTCCTGATGTTTATCGGTGTGATTCACGAGCCGCTGCGTCTGCTCAACACCAACTTTGCGGTATATCTGGGGATTGTGTATTCCTACCTGCCGTTCATGATCCTGCCGCTGTTCGCCAATCTGGTGAAGCACGATCTGACACTGCTGGAGGCGGCATCCGACCTGGGAGCGAGTCGTTTTACCAGCTTCTGGCGTATCACGGTGCCGTTGTCCAAGAACGGCATTATCGCGGGCTGCATGCTGGTCTTCATTCCCGCAGTAGGCGAGTTCGTGATTCCGGAACTGCTGGGCGGGCCGGAAACGCTCATGATTGGCCGTGTGTTGTGGCAGGAATTCTTCAATAACCGCGACTGGCCGGTGGCTTCGGCTTTGGCGGTGGTCATGCTGATCATCCTCATCGTGCCTATTGTCCTGTTCAACAGGAACCAGGCGAAGGAACTGGAGGGCAAGCTATGAGAAGCCTGAAGTTCACAAACCTGATGTTGGTGTTGGGCCTGTTGTTCATCTACCTGCCGATGGTCATCCTGGTGATCTATTCGTTCAACGCCTCGCGTCTGGTGACTGTCTGGGGCGGCTGGTCGGTGCACTGGTATGCAGGGCTTCTGGACAACAACCAGCTCATGGGCGCCGTAGGGCGCTCCCTGGAAATCGCGTTCTACACGGCGATTTCCTCGGTCATCCTGGGAACGCTGGCGGCGTTCGTGCTGACGCGTATTCCTCGCTTTCGCGGGCGTACGGTGTTTGGCGGTCTGGTCACTGCACCGCTGGTCATGCCTGAGGTGATTACCGGTCTGTCGCTGCTGCTCCTGTTCGTTTCCATGGCACAGTTCATCGGCTGGCCGCAGGATCGGGGTGTCGTCACGATCTGGATCGCCCATACCAGCTTTTGCGCGTCTTACGTAGCGGTAGTCGTGTCGGCGCGTCTGCGCGAGTTGGACCTGTCTATCGAGGAAGCTGCCATGGACCTGGGTGCGCGTCCCTGGAAGGTGTTCATGCTGATCACCATCCCGATGATTGCGCCTTCTCTGGCAGCGGGTGGAATGATGTCCTTTGCGCTATCGCTGGATGATCTGGTGCTTGCAAGCTTCGTGTCCGGCCCTGGCTCAACCACCTTGCCAATGGAGGTGTTCTCCGCTGTGCGCCTGGGTGTGAAGCCGGAGATCAATGCCATTGCCAGCCTGATTCTGCTGGCGGTCTCGCTGTTTACCTTCCTCGCGTGGTATTTCACGCGTCGGGCTGAGAAGAAGCGGCTGCAGGGGTTGAAGGAGGCCATGGAGTCGACGGTGACGGAAACTGCCAATGAGCGGGACGTTGAGCGTTTCACCGCGCCGCCTACCAATAGCTGATACAAGAAAGCCACCGAAAGGTGGCTTTTTTTATGCCTGGGGTGGATCAGCCTGTTGCCAGAATGAATCGGTGTATGGCCTCGGCCAGACCGTTCCTGTCGGTTTCGGCGGTGATCTGCATGGCATGAGCCTTGACGTCTTCCTCGGCTTGTCCCATGGCAATGGAGAGCCCGGCTTTCTTGAACATTGAAATATCGTTTTCACCGTCTCCAATGGCGACGGTACGCGTGAGCGGAATGCTCAGATGCTCCGCCAGTGCCACTAGCGCATGGCCTTTGCTGGCCTGGGCGGCTGTAATATCCAGATAGTAGGGTTGGGAGCGTACGGTGTGGGCGTATTGCCCCAGCTTCTGATCCAGCTCGGGTTGCAGGCTGGCGAGGCGATCATGGTTCTTACTGACAGCTACCAGCTTGTCGACCCGGTCAAGGTAGTCGTCAAAGCGGTCGACGATCAGCGGATCATAGCCCAGGGCTCTTTTCTCATGGCCGATGTAGTGGTTGTCTGGATTGGCAATGATCCATTCATTATCGGCGAATAGCCAGATATCCAGGTCTTCGTCCTCAAGCTGCTCAAACACGCTGTCCACGGCATTCCGGAGTATACGGTGTGCCTGCAAGAGCGTGCCATCCGGCTTGAGCAGGGTGCCGCCGTTGAAGGCGCCGACGGGGAGGGTAAGATCAAGCGCTTCGATCAGCCAATGCATGGCCCGTGGCGGGCGACTGCTGACCAGCGTAAAGTCGATTCCAGCCTCACGCAGGCGCTGTACGGCCTCGATCGTGGCTTGGTTTAATTGCTTGTCGGTACGCAAAAGGGTGCCATCGACATCCGACAGCATAAGTTGATACGGGTGGTTCGTCATTATCGTTCCTGTCGAGCCATAGTAGAAAAGAGCGACAGGCTGCCTGGAGGTGCGCCTCGATGCGCTACCTCCAAGCCTGCTCGGAAAGCGTTACTGCGGGATTTCTACGTGCCCACCAAAGCCGAAGCGCATGGCCGACAGGAGCTTGTCGCCATAGGTCGCCTTCTGGCGTGAGCGGAAACGGGCATACAGTGCGGACGTCAGTACCGGGGCAGGTACGGCTTCCTCAATAGCGGCCTCGATGGTCCAGCGACCTTCACCACTGTCGGACACGAATCCGCTGAATTTTTCCAGTTCCACGTCCTGAGCCAGTGCCTGAGCGGTCAGGTCCAGAAGCCAGGAGGAAACGACACTGCCACGGCGCCATACTTCGGCGATGTCTGCCAAATCCAATTGCAGGCGTTCTTCTTCCGGTACATTTTCGGAGCCGCGCATCTTGAGAATGTCAAAGCCTTCGGCGTACGCCTGCATCATGCCGTATTCGATACCGTTGTGAATCATCTTCACAAAGTGACCGGAACCAGCCGGGCCTGCATGGATATAGCCACGTTCGGCACGCTCGTCCGGGGCGTTGCGGCCACGGGTGCGCTCGATGTCGCCGTAGCCAGGGGCCAGGGTGTCGAAGATGGGATCCAGGCGGTCCACGGTTTCCTTGTCGCCGCCAATCATCATGCAGTAGCCGCGCTCAAGGCCCCAGACGCCTCCAGAGGTGCCTACGTCGAGGTAGTGGATACCTTTCTCGGCCAGCGCCTTGGCGCGGCGCAGGTCGTCCTTGTAGTAAGTATTGCCACCATCAATGATGGTGTCGCCCGGCTCCAGCATCTGGCCCAGGGTGTTGATGGTCTGTTCGGTCGGGTCACCCGCCGGAAGCATGACCCATAGCGCGCGTGGCTTAGCCATCTGCTGGATCATGTCCTCAAGACCGGTTGTTGCTTTGGCGCCTTCTTTGGCCAGCGTCTCGATGGAGTCGGCGCTGCGGTCGTATGCGAAGACCTCGTGCCCGTTTTTCATCAGCCTGCGGGCAATGTTTCCGCCCATCCGGCCCAGTCCGATAATGCCAAGTTGCATGTTGTTGCCTCCACGAGCTTTTACGTCAGGCGATAGCCGCCTCGACTAATTGTACGATACGTTGCAGCCCTGCTTCGCTATTGCCGTGCTGAATGTGAATACGTAAATGTCGACGATCTCGCTCGGCGAGCACGGAAAGGTCCCCTTGTGCCTGAGCGGCTTCGACGATGCCGAAGCTTACCTTGCGTCCGGGAATGGCCAGATCCTGCTGGGGTTCGGCGGTAATCTGCAGGAAAACCCCGCTATTTGGCCCTCCTTTGTAGGCTTGGCCTGTGGAGTGTAGAAAACGGGGGCCGAAGCCGCCAACGGTGGCGACACGGTAACGATCCCGTAACAGGGTCCGCAGCCGCGTCATCAGGGTTTCGTGGGCGCCGTTACGCTCGATATAGGCAAGCACGGCAGCGTAATCGCCCGGATTGAGGCGAGCAAAATGCTCCCGAAGTACCTGCTCGGCCGAATCGCCGCTCAGGGGGGAATCGCTGTAGAACGCCAGCTCGCCATCGGTGAAGAAGGGATTTCCGCTGGAAAGCTGTCCGGTTTTTTCATACTCATCGGTTAACGCGCGCGTTTTGACCTTGCTGGCCTCGACGTCAGGCTGATCGAAAGGATTGATGCCTATCACGGCGCCTGCAATGGCGGTAGCCACTTCCCAGCGGAAAAATTCCTGACCGATAAGGTCAGGCCGCATCAGGCTTATGCGGATTACGGGCTGGCCGGCCTTTTCCAATGCCTCGACCTGGGCATCCAGTTCGCTGCCGTCGTTATCTGCACGCAGATAGACGAACAAGCGATCATCACCGTAATGGGTGGGGGCAGCCGGGGGCTCCAGGTCGACCGGAATGATGCCTTTGCCTTGTTTGCCTGTGGACTCCGCCAGCAGTTGCTCAAGCCAGGCACCGATACTGGCGATCTGGGGCGAGGCGAACAGGGTCAGCTTGTCTCGCCCGGCCTTGACGGCCTCACCCATGACCACACCCAGATAAACGCCCGGATTGATCGCAGGCGGTGCACTGGGATCGCACGCCAGCACCATTGGGCGGGTAATCTCGAACAGGCTGTCTACATCGTGTCCAAGCAGGCTCAGCGGTACGAGCCCAAAGGCCGAGAGCACCGAGTAACGCCCGCCGATGGTCGGGTCGCCATAGAAGAGGGTGCGATAGCCCTGCGCCTTGGCGCTGACCTCGAGCTTGGAGCCGGGATCGGTAATAGCAATGAAATGATGGCTGGCCTGATCCTCACCGAGCGCTTTGCAGGCAGCGTCGAAAAAGTAGGCGTTGAGAATTTCAGGTTCCAGGGTCGAGCCGGATTTGCTCGATACCAGAAACACCGTGCAGGCATAGTCAATAGACTGCTCCGTGGCGGCAATTTGAGCCGGATCGGTAGAGTCCAACACCAGCAGGCGCAGGCCTTCAGGTGTGTTGCCCAAGGTTTTCGCCAGCACTTCCGGCCCAAGGCTGGAGCCACCCATGCCCAGTAGAACGGCAGTGGTATAGCCTTCGGCTTTGAGCGATTGCTCCAGTATGACCAGAGCAGAGGTGTTGATATGTGGCTCAGTAGCGGCTTTCAACCAGCCACCCCATTTCGCTTCGTCCTGACCGGTCCAGAGGGAAGCATCCATGTGCCATAGCCGACGTGACCAGCCTTCGCGGCGGGCCTGCTCAAGCTGCTGCTCGACGGCTTGGGACAGGTCTTCTGGCAGGCTGAACTTAGCCTGGTTGAGTTTACCGGCCAGCAGTTTGACGCGCTTGGCACCCACAGCACCGAGCAGATCGTCAGCTGCATCGGAGAAAAGTTTGGCGCCTGCCTTTACCAGGTCTGTCGTTATGCCCGGCAGATCCAGCCCGAACCGCTCGGTGGCTTCGAGTGTGGCGCGGGCTTCATCCAACCCTGTAGTGAGGGTTTCCTTCACCGTGCCATGATCACGAAACGCATCCATGGTCTTGGGCGGCATGGTATTGACGGTGTCCGGTCCGATCAGCTCATCGACATACAGCGTATCGGGATGGTCGGGATTCTTGGTGCCGGTAGAGGCCCATAGCAGTCGCTGAGGTTGAGCGTCCTTGGCGGCCAGGGCTTGCCAACGTTCGCTGGCTATCATGGCCTGATAATCAGCATAGGCCAGTTTGGCGTTGGCAATGGCAACCCGACCCTTGAGGGACTTGAGCGTTGCGTCGTCATTCCCGGCTTTCAGCTGTTCATCGATCTTTTTCTCGATTTCCGAATCGATCCGGCTGATGAAAAAGCTGGCAACACTGGCTATGCGGCTGATGTCTTCTCCAGCCTGAATACGCGTCTCCAGCCCAGCCATGTAGGCCTCGGCAACAGCGCGATAGGATTCCCGGGAAAACAGCAGTGTCACGTTGACGCTAATCCCTTCGGCAATCAGTTGCTGGATGGCTGCTGCGCCCGCTTCGGTACCAGGCACCTTGACCATCAGGTTCGGTCGATCGACAGCTTTCCAGAGTCGACGTGCCTCTATCAGGGTGGACTCGGTATCCATGGCCAGATAAGGCGATACCTCCAGGCTGACGTAGCCGTCCTTGCCGTTTAAACGGTCATAGACAGGCCGCAGGATGTCGGCGGCCTGTTGAATGTCTTCAACCGCCAGATATTCATATACATCGACCGGTGAGGCATCGGCACGGTTGAGGAAGCGCTCTAGCGATTCATCGTAATCCGTACCGTGTCCCATGGCCTTTTCGAAGATGGATGGGTTGGAGGTAACGCCGGTCAGGCCATCCCGCTCAATGAGCGTCTGCAGCTCACCCTTGCGCAAAAATTCCCGACTGACGAAATCCAGCCAGACGGCCTGACCGGCCATACCCAACTCTCGCAAGAGGCTGCTCATCATGACCTCCCGGCGTTCGCCTGTTCAGTGGCCAGTTTGACAACGTTTTCAACCGTAAAGCCGTATTTCGCCTGCAGCTTGCCGATTGGTGCAGAGGCACCAAAGCTGTTCATGACGACCATGGCGCCCTTGCGGCCTACGTAACGCTCCCACCCCATCGGGCCAGCCTGCTCGACGGCAACCCGACCGGTTACGTCATCAGGCAGCACGCTTTCTTTGTAGGCTTCGTCCTGCTGCTCGAACAGTTCCCAACACGGCATGGAGACGACACGCGCCGCTATACCGTTTGCTTTGAGCTGCTCATAAGCCTCGACACACAGGCCGACCTCACTGCCGGTACCCATGATAATGACATCCGGCTTGCCGTTTTCGGCATCCGCCACGACATACGCACCACGCGCCGTACCTTCCGCCGAGGCGTAGCGGGTGCGGTCAAGCGTCGGCATGGGCTGGCGGGAGAGGACGATGCAGGAGGGGCGGTTGGTCTGCTCGAGCGCAACCTTCCAAGCCTGGACGGCTTCGTTGGCATCACCGGGACGCAGGGTCAGAAGACCAGGAGTTGCCCGGAGCTGAGCCAGCTGCTCGATGGGCTGGTGCGTAGGCCCATCTTCGCCAACACCAATGGAGTCGTGGGTAAAGACGAACACCACAGGCAGCTCCATGATCGAGGCCAGGCGAATCGGCGGCTTCATGTAGTCGCTGAACACCAGGAACGTCGCCGTAAAGGAGCGCAGGTAACAGAGGGCAAGGCCGTTGGCGATAGCGCCCATCGCGTGTTCACGTACGCCATAGTGGAGGTTGCGACCGGCGGGTGTCTGCGCTGAGAAGCTTCCAGCGCCGTCAAAGGTCAGCTTGGTCTTGGTAGAGGGCGCCAGGTCCGCCGAACCGCCGATCAGCCACGGGATCTTGCTGGCGAAGGCGTTGAGTGCCTTGCCACCGGATTCACGAGTTGCCACGCCCTTGGCGTTGGCTTCGAACTCTGGAAGTGCATCCATCCAGCCTTCAGGCATCTGACCGGCGCGCATGCGGTTGAGCTCGTCTACAAGGGTAGGCTCCTGCTGCTCAAGCGTTTTCAGCGCTGCCTGCCATTGCTCGTATTGGCTTTGCCCGCGCTCAACCATCTGGTCGCGCAGCCAGGTTCGTGCATCGTCCGGCACCAGGAAGTCAGCGTCTTCAGGCCAGTCATAGGATTTCTTGGCGAGGCGGATTTCATCAGCGCCCAGTGGTTCGCCATGGGCGGCGGCGGTGTTGTGCTTGTTGGGTGCACCATAACCAATGATGCTGTCGACGATGATCAGGGTTGGTGCATCGTCATGGGCCTGGAAAAACTCGATGGCCTGGCCAAAGGTCAGGGCGTCGTTGGCGTCCTTGACATGGACCACGTTCCAACCATAACCCTTGAAACGTGCGCCAACGTCTTCGCTGAATGTCAGGTCCGTGTGGCCCTCGATGCTTATGGTGTTGTTGTCGTAAATCCAGCACAGGTTGGACAGCTTCAGGTGCCCGGCTACCGAAGCCGCTTCACCACTGACACCTTCCATCATGTCGCCATCGCCACACAGCACGTAAACGTTGTAATCGAAGAGGGTAGCGCCGTCACGGTTGAAGCGCTGTCCGAGCCAGCGTTGGGCCATCGCCATGCCAACGCTGTTAGCACACCCCTGGCCCAGCGGGCCGGTAGTGGTTTCCACGCCGGTAGTCATGCGGTATTCAGGGTGGCCGGGCGTCTTCGAATCCATCTGACGGAACTGCTTGATGTCATCCAGGCTGACGGCCGGGTTGCCGGAGGGCTGGCCATGCTCGTCGATCTCGGTCACACCGGCCAGATGCAGCAGCGAATACAACAGCATTGACGCATGACCTACAGACAGCACAAAGCGGTCGCGGTTGGGCCAGTCCGGATGCTCAGGGTGGTAGCGCAGGTACTTGCTCCACAAGGTATACGCCACAGGTGCCAGGGCCATGGGCGTGCCTGGGTGGCCTGAGTTGGCCTTCTGCACGGCGTCCATGGAAAGGGTGCGTATGGTGTTCACGCACAGCTGGTCACGCTCGATGTTGGGGTCGTTGGAAAAAGTGGTGTTGGCAGAGCACATTGCGGATTCCTCGATTGGAGCGTGGAAGCGAATGGCCGGGATGCCGTCTCGCGGCTCGTCATGGTGCAGGCGATAGGCAAGGACAGCAGCTCGGCTGACCGGGCATGCGGGTTATCCAGGCGCAGGGCCTGGGCTGGCGATCCGGCCGATAGGCTGGCGTTAAGCTACTTCTCGACAGCTGATTCGCATGCGACGGAACAGTACTAGGAGGTGTGAGCTTTCAGGCGGGCGTTTGTTCCTCTCATTTTGCGAGAGAGTGCGTTGAAGGTCTTTAAAGGTATCAGGCCGACACGCGACGACCGGGCACGTGATCCAAACAGCCAGCTTCGTTATCATAGGCGCTGACTTTTCTCCTGCGCCCTTCGGGGCGCCGCACCGAGCCCAGCATGAAACAGTACCTAGACCTGATGCGACACGTGCGTGAGCACGGCACCTTCAAAAGCGACCGCACCGGCACCGGCACCTACAGCGTGTTCGGCTATCAGATGCGCTTCAACCTGGCCGATGGTTTTCCCATGGTCACCACCAAGAAGCTGCACCTGCGTTCCATCATTCATGAGCTGCTGTGGTTTCTCAAAGGCTCGACCAATATCGCCTACCTCAAGGAAAACGGCGTTTCCATCTGGGATGAGTGGGCCGATGAGAACGGTGACCTTGGCCCGGTCTACGGTTATCAATGGCGGAGCTGGCCCGCGCCGGATGGCCGTCATATCGACCAGATCGCCAACGTTATCGAGATGATCAAGAAGAATCCCGACTCGCGCCGGTTGATCGTCTCCGCCTGGAACCCTGCCCTGGTGGATGAGATGGCCCTGCCGCCGTGCCATGCGCTGTTCCAGTTCTATGTGGCAGATGGCAAGCTCTCCTGCCAGCTCTACCAGCGCTCGGCGGACATTTTCCTGGGTGTGCCTTTCAATATTGCCAGCTACGCGCTGCTGACCATGATGGTGGCACAGGTCACGGGTTACGAGCCGGGCGAGTTTATCTGGACGGGCGGTGACAGCCACCTGTACGCCAACCATCTGGAGCAGACGGACCTGCAACTGACCCGCGAGCCGCTGCCCCTGCCTACCATGAAGCTCAACCCAGCGGTCAAAGACCTGTTCGAGTTCACGTTCGATGACTTCGAGCTGGTCGGCTACGAATCCCACCCCCACATCAAGGCACCCGTCGCTGTTTGATGCTTTGCCTGGATGCTGTGCTCATGCGCAGCGTCCAGGCAGGTTGATCTTGTTCCCAGTAATCGTCAGCGCTGACGATTCGTGCGTCCAGGGAACAATTCCTGTGCAGGCTCGCTGGCTTATGTCATTTCGGTCATGCCGTCATACTAAGCGGCCTTATCTCCTGGAGCATGCTTCTCATGTTGTCGCATGGTTGGCATCTTGCCCAGCGCCCCGCCTGGCTAGCCGACATTAGTCTTTTATTGGTGGCAGTGGTCTGGGGTTCCAGTTACAGCGTTGCCAAAACAGCCTTACTGCTTTATCCCGTGCTTGGTTTTCTGGCTATCCGGTTTTGCCTGACGGCGCTGCTGCTATTGCCTCAATTACGGGGCGAGGGGCGAAAAGCAATCCGGCCAGGGCTACCGCTGGGCCTGATGTTGCTAGCGATCTTTTTGTGCGAGACCTTTGGAGTGGCACAGACTACAGCGAGCAAGGCAGCATTCCTAATCAGCTTGTTTGTGATTTTTACACCACTATTGGAGTGGGTGCTTTTAGGTCAGCGCCCTGCGCGAGGAGCCTTTTTAGCTGCGGCCGTCTCTCTGCTGGGTATTCTGCTGCTGACGGGAGAGGGCGCAGGCGAGCTACAGTTCAATCTGGGTGATGCACTCATGGTGGCAGCAGCTGCTCTTCGCGCGCTCATGATGTGCGTGACGAAGCGCTACTTCAGCACACAGGCTATTCCTGCCCTTGCGCTTACTGCTGTGCAGGCTGCGGTGGCTGGCTTGGGCTGCCTTGTAATGGCCTGCCTGCTGCCGGCGGGATTACCTGCCTTGCCAGTCACGTACACATTCTGGCTAGCCACGGGATACCTGGTTGTCTTTTGCACCCTGTTTGCCTTTGTGGTCCAGATCCAGGCCATCCGCTATTCCAGCCCAACCCGTATTTCACTTCTGATGGGAACCGAACCGGTGTTTGGTGCCCTGTTCGCGGTTTTGTGGCTGCAGGAAAGCCTGTCGGTTCAAGGCTGGATCGGTGGTTTTCTGATTGTAGCGACTGCTATCTGGGCAACGCGGTTACGTAGCGCTGCCGTATAGCACACCTATAGTTCATCCAGTCTGGTAGAGCGTGTCTGCATGAAGCCTCTATTGTGCTTGCTCAATGGCGAGTTAGGGTCCAGCAGCGAGGTTCGGATGAAGTGCAGGTAACTGCACACACGGCGTAGCGGCGAACGTTCGAACTGCCCCGAGTTGGGCTCCTGATGGATCTGGGCGGCCTGAGCCGTCTCGATGGCATGGTCTACTGCCGACAAGGCCCGCTCCATATGCTTGGGGCTGGGTTGCACGAACAGGCGGATCAGGGCGCGTCCCATGATGCGGATAGCCTGTCGCCAGGGGCGCGATTCCTGATAGCAGGGGTGCAGGGGCAGGTTTTCCTGTTCGTAGCGCAACTCGATGATGGCATGACCAATTTCCAATGACAGGAACATCCAGCGCAGAAGCTGGCGCTGCACGGCGGTATGACCGGTGGAAAGTACATAGGCCTGGTTGAGCAGGTCGCGGGTACTGCTATCGAAGCCTGATGCCAACCCCTTGAGCTTGCCGCTGATGGCATAGACGACCCGCATGCGTAAATCCTGCTCGAGACGTCCCCATAGCCATGGGCGATTGGGCGGCATGAGCACCGCAGCGGCGACCGCGGCAATAAAGGCGGCGAGCAGATAGGACAGGTACTGGTTGAAGAAGATATTGGCGTCATACAGCGTGACGTTGGCCGGCAAGGCCGCCGAGCAGAACCACACCATCAGCCCTGTGCCGTAACCCGCCCACTGGGGACGGGTGATGAAAAATGCGCCAATGGCAAACACCGGCGACAGCGCGTAGAACAACAGGGGAAAGCCATCCAGTTGGGGCAGCACCCAGAACACCAGAAAAAAGCCGGCCAACGAGCCGGCCAATGTCCCGACGGCCAATTGCAGGCAGTAACGGCGTGGGTTGGGCGAGGTAGATGAAAGCGCCGAGATCAGGACGGCTGCCAGCGCACAGGTATCACCGCTGGGCCAGGACGTTTCGATCCAGAACAGCCCCAGCACGAGAACCACGAGGGCGCTGCGTATACCGGAAATGGCCGCTGCCATGGGGTTGGCCACGGGGGTGAAGCTTTCCGGGGGCGGCGTCTTGGGTGGCTTGGGACCGTTCAGGGTGGCATAGGCCAGGCAGTAGCTGTAGAGGTCTTCGGCAAAGCGGTAGAGCAGTTCGGCGGCCGTGTTGAAGTCCAGCAGGTCGCCGTCTCCAACTTGTTGATCCTGAAGCTGCGTTCGGCCCTCGCGAATAGACTGCATCAGTGGCTCACGGTGCAGCGCGAGCTTTTCTGCCAGACGGGCCGCGTCAGTCTCGGTGGTCAGCCGCTCCCCGAACGGTGCAAGCAATGTGGTGATCTCCGAAAGGCAAGGCGAGAAGGCGTCCAGCAGGAGCGGGCGCTGGCGGATCCGGGTCAGCAGTTGGTTCAAGGCATGGAAGCGGGTGTTGAGCTGCATGAACTGGCTGCCCAGGTTGGCCAGCCGACCGCTGCGCTGACGCAGGTGTGGGTCTTCGAACGCACTGGCGCTGCGCAGGCTTTCAAAGCCTACGGACTCGGCCGCAAAGCGTGCCGCCAGGGTTTCGAACTGTTCGCGCGTCAATGCGCCGCTCAGACCCTCATGAGCCATGCGGGCAAAATCACGAAAACGCAGGGAAAGCGTATTACGTAGCACGGTGCGGGTCGTCTGCGGCAGGACGATAGCGCTGACTGCACCGGTGCAGCAGATGCCCAGGCCAATCTCCAGTACACGCCACAGGGCCTGCATAAAGGCATTTTCCGGATGGCTCGTGGCTGGCAAGCCGATCAGGCTGGCGGTGTACCCGGCCAGTAGAAAGGCATAACCGCGAAAGTCGCGATAACGTGCAGCGCCCGCCGTACATAGGCCTACCCACATGGCCAGCGAGCCGAGCAGCAGGATCCGTTCCTGGGCGAAGAGGGCAATGAACAGCACCATTACGCTCAGGCCGACCAGCGTTCCGATGATGCGATAGAAACTCTTGGCCAGCACCTGTCCGCTTTGGGGCTGCATGACGATAAAGACGGTGACCAGTACCGTACTGGGTTGGGGTAGCTGCAACCGGTAGGCCAGCCAGAGTGCAATCAGTGCTGTCAGCAGCGCCTTGAAAATGAAGGCCCAGGTAATGCCATCGGTACGGGCCCATTCCAGCAGGGCACGGTGCCAGGCCGAGCGGCTCGGTAATCGACTGGCAAGAGAAATAGCGCGCAACGGTAACCTCGACGCTCAAAGGGCGCACGGAGTGAATCGGTCAGGGTGAAGAACAGCGTTGCAGTCAGCGCAGGGCGATAGCGCACTGACCGTGAAGCGGCGGCAAGATCTTCTTGAACAGACGAGACAGCGGCCTGAACAGACTGGCTGACAGGGGCGTTACGATCAGATAAGGCGGAGCGGGAAGCGGAAGCGTTTTCCGAAACAGTTGCAGCACGGTGGCCTACTCAAACAGTCACTAGCTCAGACGAGCGCTATCCATTCTATGTAGAGCAGGGTGGCGGGAATAAGCAGGAAAATCGTGAAGGATTATTAACTGTAAAGCGAGTAATAAAAGGGTAGGGAGTTGTGCCAGAATTTGCCGCTCTGAGAGGAGTACGATGGACAATCTCTTTAACATGCGTGCTTTCATGTGTGTTGTGGAAGCCGGCAGCTTTACTGCGGCGGCCCAACGCCTTGAGCTTACCACCGCCTACGTTTCCAAGGCGGTCACCAATCTGGAAACACACCTTCAAACCCGTTTACTTCACCGCACTACCCGTCGGATCGCGCTGACCGAGGCGGGGGAACGTTACCTACAGCGTTGCCAACAGATCTTTGCCTACATTCAGGAGGCGGAAGCCGAAGCCAGCCATGCCCATGCGCATCCGGTGGGCAAACTCAAGGTTCATACCATGACCGGCTTGGGCCAGCATTACCTGATCAAGACGATTGCCCGTTACTGCGAGCAATACCCTGAGGTGAACTTCGACCTGCGGCTGACCAACACGTTTACCGATATCCTGGAGGACGGCTACGACGTCTCTGTAATCCTGGCCTCCCAGCTCAAGGATTCAGGTTACTTTTCCAAGCGACTGGGCAGTACTCATAGCATTCTGTGCGCATCGCCGGCTTACCTGGAAAAATACGGCACCCCCCAGACGACGGCTGCCTTGCGTCAACACCGTTGTCTGCGCTTGGTGAACAAGGCTATGTCACTGGATAAATGGTTGTTCCAAGGCCCAAAAGGCGAGGAGCTGGTAACAATTGACCAGACCCTGTTTCAGGTCAACACGGCGGATGCCTTGATGGAGGCCATTGCTTCTGGCATGGGCATCGGGGCGCTGCCGATCTATGCCGCCGTCAAGGGGCTCAAGGACGGGACGCTGCAGCAGGTCCTGCCACACCACAGCCTGTACCCGCTTAACGTCTATGCGTTGTATCCCTCTCGCCAGTACCTGGATGCAAAGATCCGGACGCTGGTGGACTTCCTGCGCGATACCTTGCCGGGGCTTCTAAAGGCCGACGAGCAGGCTGTGAAGCGGCTGTATGAAGAAGGCCCGGTCAGCGCCTGATGATTAGTCAGGCTGCTGCGCCAATTGCTCGGCCAGGTCTTTGATCTGCTCGCGGCGGTTGGCGTCTCGTAGCTTGTGAGAAGCGTTGAGCGAAGACCACTCCGGATGGGCGCGGGCGTGATTCAGGGCGGCAGGAAGCTTGCCCTCACGCCAGCGCTGATCCTCAGGTGTTTCCACTTCGATGGCCTTCATGGCTGCGTGACCGCGGGCATCGAGTGCCTTGACCAGTTGACGCTGGCGTAGGGCGAGCAGGCGCAGCACGGCATCGTCCACGGTCAGCTCACGCTGGCCGCGTAGCTTGCCAAGCAGGCGTTGACCATAATGACCGCCGGTTTGCAGCAGCCCGCCTGCCAGGGCGCCCAACGCTGTTGCAGCACCCAGCATCAAGCCACCCGCCAATAGGTCGATACCGGCCCCTGCCGCAGCACCGGCAGCAACACCCCCGGTCAGACGGATACCCAGAATGCGCAGGGTTTCGGGGTTGAATAAATCATCGCCCCAGCGGCCATCCAGTAATGGAAGGTCAGCGGCGCGTGCATCGCCCGAGCGAAAGCCGTACAGCTTGAGTAAGTCCTCCACGCAGCGCTGCTCACGCTTACGCAGATCGTCCCGCAGGCGTTGAGTCGCGGCCTTTACCGCATCGTCCTCTGGCGGCACTACATAGCGGCAGGCGGCGGCATCGATCAGCAGTTCGGCGATGAGCTGTGCCGCGCTGTGCTGACGTGCCACTGCCTGGGCTTCGTGATCGGCAATCAGGCGCTCCAGGCGTGAACGCGCCGGCTCGATGAGTAAGGCCAGGCTTTCATACAGGCGGCGCTCGCCGTCCTCAGGCGGAGCAACACTGTCGAAGCGCACCAGGGCATGCAGCCCGAGGCGTGCCAGTGCGGTGCGCCATTCTTCCTCGCGATGCTGCTCGGCTGTCACAAAGTTCAAGACGGGCAGCAGCGGCTTGCCGCACCCGGCCAACACGGCCAGTTCATCCTTGTATTTGGCAAGTACCGGCTCGCGGGCATCGACGACATAGAGCCCGGCATCCGAGCTGCGCAGCTGGCGCAGTACCTTGGCCTCCTGCTCGAAGCGGTTGTGGGCCTCGGCGGTATCGAGGAAACGCTCCACGCGAGCGGGGCCATCCAATCGCTCGCCGGGGCGTTCGAGCTGGTCAAGGTAGTCCCGTAGAGCGATGGCATCTTCCAGACCCGGCGTATCGTAGAGTTCGATCAGGGCTTCGCCGTCCACGGAAAGCCGGACACCCTCTACATGACGCGTGGTACTGGCGCGATGAGAGACCTCGCCAAATCCGATGTCGCGGGTCAGTGTTCGCAGCAGGGACGTCTTGCCAACATTGGTATGGCCCACAACAGCCAGAACGAGCGGTTGGGTCATGAACGTTCTCCTGAGGCGCAGCAGGCGTTGTTGAGCATCGCCTTGCTTACTCCAACCGCGCTCAAACGCCACTTATTCATATCCAGTCTCCAACCATTCCAACGGAGACCGTTCTCCGTGGGGAAGTGCCATTCGATCCAGCCCCTGGCGCCAGTCATCGAGGCGGTCGGCATCCAGTTGGGCGCCTGCAGGCGCGGGTAGCAGCCAAACGCGGGTAGTACCTGCGCAGCGGGCCAGTTCGCCGATCAGGGACAGGGTGCCCCGGTCCGGTGAACGACGGGGATCGCAGGCAATCACCAGGCGTACGGGCGGATAACGGGTGAGTTGCTCCAGCAAGCGGCGGCGCTGCTGTCCGTCGTCCAGTACACCGGCGTTGCGCACGGTGTCCGGCAGCGCGGGTGGCCAGGCCTGTGTGTCGTCCAGCTCAATCGCGACCAGCACAGCACTTTCACCGGCAATTTCCAAGTTACCGGCAGACGGCTCCGGTAGCTGCTCAGGCGCAGCGTCATTGACGCCCAGACGCTCGGTGGTAGGCATCAGCTTTTCACGTAGCAGCACATAGCCGGGCTGCTCGATATCCAGCGTCAGTTGCTGGCGGCGGCGTTGCCATTGCCAGAGGCAGAGGGCAAAGAGAAGCGCGCGGGGAATGAGACCATAGACAATCAGCACGCCTACCAGCCAACCGGCCCAGGCATGACGTGCCGCCTCAAGCCCCTGTGCCGCGTTGCCACTGGCACGAATGGTCTCGATATCCGGCATGGGAAAACCCAGCAATGCAGGCAGCGCACCCAGCGCGTGAGTCATGGTGACAAAGGTATCGCTGCTCAGAATGGTGGTTTCCCAGATAAAGCTGTAGCTGCGGGTCGCCAGCAGGGCAAGTAGGATGCCCAGCGCTGCACTCAAGGCCAGCAGCCAGAGCCCATGCACCAGTGTGCCCAGCCCCCAGCGCACCAGCCGTTGACGACCGAGGAGAATAAGCAGTGCCGGGCCGAGCTGGGCTGCGCGAGCATCCCGGGCCAGCTTGCCGGCCAGCCACAGCCAGAGGCGGCCCAACACACTGGCGCTGCGTCCACCGCCGAAAAAGCCGATCAGCCATAACAGCAGGGTCAACAGGTGCAGGCCCAACAGACTGCCCAGGGCCCAGAAGACATTGACCGGGCGCATGCCATCGCCCAGAGCGCCAAAGCCGAGGCCGGCACCGGACAATACAGCCAGAAAGGCGAGCAGCCAGAATGCGAGGGTGGCACCCTGACGCCAGTGGCGACGGGCTTCGATCAGGCCGTCACGCTGGCCTAACAGATGGGCGCGCAGGTTCAGGCGCTGCATGAAGCTGCCGCCGGCGGCGCGCGCGCGGCGGTTGGCCTCGCTGTCTTCCAGCGGACCGGCTTCTTCCTCGGTCAGGCGGACGGCTTCGGTCAGCCAGAGTGCATCAAGGGTGGAATCGGAAGGGGCAGTAGTGGGTTCGGTCACTCGTCAAACTCGTCCTGGGGATGCGCGGAGAATAACGGGTCGGCATCCGGCGTGTTAACTGGCAAGCCACTGGCAAGGCGGTTGTGCTCTGCTATGCTGCGCGGCTATGAACAAGACACTTCCTCTCAGCTTGATCGTGGCGGTCGCCGACAATGGCGTGATCGGCCACGAAAATCGTCTGCCCTGGCACTTGCCGGCAGAACTCAAATACTTCAAGGCCGTGACCTTGGGCAAGCCGGTGATCATGGGTCGAAAGACCTGGGATTCGCTGGGTCGTCCATTGCCAGGGCGTTTGAATCTGGTCGTCAGCCGTCAGACCGATCTGACGCTCGAAGGTGCCGAAACCTTTACATCGCTGGATGATGCGGTGACGCGAGCCGAGTCCTGGGCCAGGGAGCAGGGTGCCAGTGAGGTTATGCTGATCGGCGGGGCGCAGCTCTTCATCGAGGCGCTGCCTGATGCGGATCGCTTCTACCTCACCCGTGTAGCACTGGAGCCGGAAGGGGATGTGTATTTCCCCGAATGGGATGAGCAGCAGTGGCAGCGGGTATCGCGTGACGAGCACCCGTCCGAGGATGGCCGTCCGGCATATGCGCTGGAAGTGTGGGAACGCAAGCGCTAAGCGCTGCTCATGTTGATTACCTGTTAAACGGGGCGCCTATCAGGCGCCCCGTTTCGTTCTAGAAATACTTCAACCAGGTGATATCGCGGCGGCGCGCCTTGAGGTGGGCAAACCAGCGAACCGGCCAGTAGAGCGCAAAGGCCAGCACGATGGCGCTGATCCACAAGGCCCAGACATGATCAAAGCCGAAGTACGTTCCCTGATTGAGGCCGAACAGGGCAACGGCAATCCGGTACAGCACGCCCAACACGTACAGATGCAGGATGTAGAAGAACATCGGTGCCGCGCCAAACACGGTAAACCAGTGCAGCAGATGGCTTTCCGGCTTGCGCTCGAACAGCACGAGTAATAACAGGCCCAGGCCCAGTGTGAGCGAGAGGAATAGCAGGGAGGGGGGGTACTTGGTGATGTTCAGAAAGCTCATCACCGTCAGCAGGGGTGTTTCTCCGGTGACCCACTGCTGCGCCTGACCATAGCCATTGATCATCCGCAATACCAGGAAGAGCAACAGGGCGCCAATCCCCCAGCCTAACAGACGCTTCTGGCGCTCGGACGGGTTCAGCTGGGTAAACCACGGACCCACGGCATAGCCCAGCGCAATCACGCCAATCCAGGGCAGAAGCGGATAGGACGTCCGCAGCCGCAGGCTTTCGCCCAATTCGATCCAGCCGCGGTCATGCAATATCGCCCATGGGACATGGAAGGGCGAGCCTGCCGGAAAATGCACCCCGTCCAACAGATTGTGCCCGGCTACCAGCACGAGGCCGATGGCGATCAGCGCTGCGCGGGGCAACCAGACCAGTGCCGACAGCATGATCATGCTCAGGCCAATGGCCCAGATTACTTGCAGATAGATCACCTTGGGTGGGAACTGGAACGACCAAGCCAGGCTGACCAGCGTAAATTCCAGAATGACCAGAAATAGCCCGCGCTTGAACAGGAAGCTGGAAACCGCAGCCCGATCATTGTGCTTTGCGCCATAAAGAAAGGCACCCAGGCCTGTCAGGAAGACGAAGACCGGTGCGCATAGGTGACTGGCAATCCGGCTGAAGAACAGGTCAGGTGAGGTCGAGGCGACATCCATGGGGTCGATGACCTGCCGATGCAGGAAGAACGTTTCGCGAACATGATCGAGCAGCATGAATACAATCACGAGCCCGCGCAGGGCGTCGATGCTTTTGAGGCGGTGGGACGTTGAGGTCATTTAAGGTCGTTCCATGAGACACATCAGCAGATAGTGCGATCTGTAATGTTATCTTATTTCAATGGTATATCCCTGGTTCTGCCACATTTGGTTACGGTTTGGCTGACCCCTGTGATTATCTGAATAACGCTCAGGATCCTGATTTTTCTACCTTCAAGCCAAAAGGACTTTTTCGCTTCGCTTGTGGAAATAAAATTCCAAAATATAAAACATGGAAAAAATGTTTGATTAATGCGTGAAGACGTTTTAGGCTGATTTCAACTCGTTCAGCACCCCGGTGCGAAAGACCGCAGGCCGATAAAAATAAATAGGAGCCACCATGGGCGACACAACCTTTGCCAATGGACGTCAGCTGGATGTCATCTGTCTTGGGCGCCTCGGCGTCGATCTGTATGCACAGCAGATCGGGGCACGGCTCGAAGATGTGAGCAGTTTTGCCAAGTACCTGGGCGGCTCGTCCGCCAACATCGCCTTTGGCACCGCCCGGTTGGGGTTGAAGTCCGCCATGCTGACCCGCGTCGGCGATGACCATATGGGCCGCTTCCTGGTGGAATCTCTGAACAAGGAAGGCTGTGATACCCGGGCCATCAAGGTCGATCCTGAGCGGCTCACCGCCATGGTCCTGCTGGGAATCAAGGACCGTGAAACCTTTCCTCTGGTGTTCTATCGCGAAAACTGCGCCGACATGGCGCTGCGCGAGGAAGACATCGACGAATCCTTCATCGCTTCAAGCAAGGCCTTGCTCATCACCGGTACGCACTTCTCCACCGAGGGCGTCTACAAGGCGAGCAGCCGTGCGCTGGACTATGCCGAGAAGCACAACGTCAAGCGTGTACTGGACATTGACTATCGTCCGGTACTTTGGGGTCTCACCGGTAAGGCGGATGGTGAGACCCGTTTTATTGCCAATGCACAGGTAAGCGCCCACGTTCAGCGTATCCTGCCGCGTTTCGATCTGGTCGTCGGAACTGAAGAAGAGTTCATGATTGCCGGCGGCTCGGATGATCTGCTGACTGCCCTTCGCAAGGTGCGTGAAGTCAGCGAGGCGACACTGGTGGTCAAGCTGGGCGCGCTGGGCTGCACCGTGATTCATGGCGAGATTCCCGAGCGCCTGGAAGACGGTAGCATTTACCAGGGCATCCGTGTGGAAGTGCTCAACGTGCTGGGCGCAGGTGACGCGTTCATGTCCGGTTTCCTGCGCGGGTGGCTTACCGGCGGTGATGATGAGCGCTGCTGCCAGTTGGCCAATGCCTGTGGTGGTCTGGTCGTCTCCCGTCATGCCTGTGCACCGGCCATGCCTACCCTGGCGGAGCTCGATTATTTCTTCAACAGCCCGATACCGATTACCCGACCGGATCTGGACCCTGCGCTCAACCGCCTGCACCAGGTAAGCGTGCCGCGCAAGACATGGCAACCGCTGTACATCTTTGCCTTCGATCACCGCGGTCAGCTGGTGGAGCTGGCGCAGCAGGCCGGGCGCGACCTCAAGGCCATTCCCGAGCTGAAGCAGCTGTTCATCCGTGCCATCGAGCGGGTGGAGGCGGATCTGAGGGAGAACGGCGTGCAGGGCGATGTTGGTTTGCTGGCCGATGAGCGTTTCGGCCAGGATGCCCTCAATACGGCAACGGGGCGTGGCTGGTGGATTGCCCGCCCGGTGGAGTTGCAGGGCTCGCGTCCCCTGGCGTTCGAGCATGGCCGTTCCATTGGCAGCAATCTCATCAAGTGGCCTCAGGAGCAGATCATCAAATGTCTGGTGCAGTTTCACCCGGACGATGAGCCTGAGCTTCGCCTTGAGCAGGAAGCTCAGCTCAAGGGGTTATACGAAGCGGCTCAGGTCAGCGGGCATGAGCTGCTGCTGGAGGTGATTCCGCCGAAGAACCACACCTCCGATCAGCCGGATGTGCTCTACCGCGCCATCAAGCGGCTCTACAACATCGGAATTTACCCCAACTGGTGGAAGATCGAGTCCCAGCCTGAGGCAGTGTGGGAAAAGCTGGATGAACTTATCACCGAGCGCGATCCGTATTGCCATGGGGTTGTGCTGCTGGGACTCAATGCACCGGCCGAAGAGCTGGCTGAAGGGTTCCGTCATGCCAGTGCCAGCAAGACCTGTCGCGGGTTTGCCGTTGGCCGGACGATCTTTCAGGAGCCGAGCCGCGCCTGGCTGGCTGGTGAGATCGATGACGAAGCGTTGATCAGCCGGGTGCAATCGACTTTCGAGTTTCTGATCAAGTCCTGGCGTGAGGCTCGCCGCCTGGGCTGATACGTCTCGACTTTTCGCACTACCAGACAACAACAAGATTAGGTGTGGCAACCATGACGAATTCACCGGTCAAGATCGGGATCAATCCGATCTCCTGGAGCAATGACGACCTCCCTTCGCTGGGCGGCGAAACCCCGCTGAGCACAGCATTGCGCGAGGGTAAGGAGATCGGTTACCAGGGGTTTGAGCTCAACGGCAAGTTTCCCAAGACGCCGGAAGGTGTGCGTGACGTGCTGGGCGAGTACGGGCTGGAGCTGGTGTCCGGCTGGTACTCAAGCCTCATGGCGCATCGCAGCGCAGAAGATGAAATCAAGGGCATTGCCGAGCATTGCCGCCTGTTGGCCGAAAATAACGCCAAGGTCCTGGTATATGGCGAAGTGGCCGGTTCCATTCAGAGCAAGCGGGTCCCTCTGGTTGAGCGTCCACGCTTTTATACAGACGAGCAGTGGAAGGTTTACGGCGACAAGCTGACGGCTCTGGCACGCTTCACCCAGTCCCAGGGGGTGCGTCTGGCCTACCACCACCATATGGGGGCCTATGTGGAGTCCCCCGAGGACATTGATCGGCTGATGGAGGTGACTGGCGAGGAGGTCGGCCTCCTGTTCGACGCAGGCCACTGCTACATGGGCGGTGGCGATCCGCTGGCCGTATTAAAGAAACATATCGACCGCGTTTGCCATGTGCACTTCAAGGACGTTCGCAAGAATGTTGTGCAGCTGGCCCGTAACAACCAATGGAGTTTCCCGGATTGTATCGTCAACGGCACCTTTACGGTGCCCGGCGATGGCGACATCGAATTTGGGCCACTGCTCGACACCTTGTATGCCGCCAACTACCGCGGCTGGCTGGTAGTGGAGGCCGAACAGGATCCGGCCGTAGCGCCCAGTTATCTCTACGCCCAGAAAGGGTATGAAACGCTGCGTGCACTGGTATCCCGCGCCAACGCTCGACTCACCCTTTATTAAGAGGAGGTTGTATGGATTTGCTTGTCAAAGGCTCCGCTGAACGCCGCACGCTGGTCCAGGTACCCGACAATGCACTCGAATACGTGGGCTTTTCGGCCCATAAGCTCAAGGATGGCGATGAGCTGCCTGTGAACGGACAGGACAGGGAAGTGTGCATCGTACTGCTGGCCGGCAAGGCGACCATCAAGGCGAATCACCCGCAGAAGGGTGCGTTTGCCTGGGAACACATTGGCGATCGCCAAAGCGTGTTCGAGGACAAGTCACCCTATGCCGCTTACCTGCCGCCCGCTACTGAAGCCCTGGTGATAGCCCACGGTGATGTGGAAATTGCTGTATGTCTGGCGCCGGGCAATCCAGAAGAAACGTTGCCGCCCCGGCTGATCGAGCCAGCAACCATGAAGCGTTCAACCCGAGGCAAGGACGCCAACACCCGTTACGTCTGCGACATCCTGCCGGACACGGCCGAGGCGCATTCGCTGCTGGTCGTAGAGGTGATCACTCCGTCTGGTCATTCCTCCAGCTATCCGCCCCACAAGCACGACACGGATGACCTGCCGGCGCAGAGCTTTCTGGAGGAATCCTACTACCACCGTCTGAATCCGCCCCAGGGCTTTGCCTTCCAGCGGGTCTACACCGACGACCGCAGCATCGACCAGGCCATGACCGTGGAAAACAACGATGTGGTACTCGTTCCCAAGGGTTACCACCCGGTTTCTGTGCCCTGGGGATACACCTCCTACTACCTCAACGTAATGGCCGGGCCCAAGCGTGTCTGGAAATTCCATAACGACCCGGCCCACGAGTGGTTGCTTCAGGGCTGATCCGCTTCAACACCGAACTCCCGCCATGGTTGGCGGGAGCCACGACAACGCGCTTCAAGGAGAGCACGAGCCGAATACACGTTCAGAAGCAACTTCGTAGTAGCTGACTTCTGGAAACCCAAGAACAAGAACCAGAGCGAGCGATATGACGATCCCTACTTCCACCCATGCACATCGCCATGACATCGGTTATGTGCTGAGAATCTGCGCCGTGGCGGCGTTAGGCGGCATTCTGTTCGGGTATGACACTGCCGTCATTTCCGGCGCCGTGGACTCGCTGCGTGCGTATTTTTCCTTGTCTGCGGCCGAGACCGGCTGGGCGGTTTCCAATGTGGTCATCGGCTGCGTCGTCGGTGCCTTGAGTGCAGGCTGGGTAGCCGGTTGTCTGGGTCGCAAGAAAGCGCTCGTTCTAGCCGCTGTGCTGTTTACCGTGTCGGCGGTAGGGGCTGCGGTGGTCGACAGCTTCGTCTGGTTTGTCATCTACCGCATGATTGGCGGGTTGGCCGTGGGGCTGGCGGCTACGGTCTCGCCCATGTACATGTCTGAGGTCTCGCCCAAGAACATGCGGGGCCGTGCGCTTGGCATGCAGTCGATTGCCATCGTTGCCGGCCAGGTGATCGTCTTTACCGTGAATTACCTGATTGCCCGGGACGTGGCGGCCGAGTGGCTGGTCGACTACGGCTGGCGCTGGATGATCGGCTCCGAAGTCGTGCCCTGCATTCTCTTCTGCATCATGGTATTCACCATTCCGGAGTCGCCCCGCTGGCAGGTGATGGTCGGTCAGGACGATAAGGCCCTAAAGACGCTGACACGTATTTCCAACGCCGAGCATGCCGGGCATCTCCTGGCGGAGATCAAGGACTCATTGAAGCAGGACCGCCAGGGCTGCTCGCAAAAGGTGGAGCTGTGCAGGTCCGGCTTGGGGATGATCCTGTTCGTCGGGTGCATGCTGGCCATGCTTCAGCAGGTCAGCGGCGTGAATGTGATGATGTATTACGCGCCGATGGTACTCAAAGGCGTCACCGCCAGTACCGAGTCCGCGTTGTTCCAGACCATCTGGATTGGTGTGATGCAGCTGGTGGGCACGCTGATCGGCGCCTGGCTGATCGACCGCGTCGGCCGGATTCCGCTGATGAAGTACGGCACCATCGGCTCGGTCAGCGGGCTCCTGATCACCTCTTACGCCATGTACACCCATCAGGACGGCTACCTGACGCTGTTTGGGATGCTCCTGTTCATGCTGCTGTATGCGCTGTCCTGGGGGATCGGCACCTGGGTGCTGATCTCTGAGATTTTTCCGAACCGTCTGCGCTCGCTGGGCATGAGTGTGGCCGTGTGCAGCATGTGGATTGCCAACTTCCTGGTGACCCAGACGTTCCCGATGATCAATGACCATCCCTACCTGATGAGCGCATTCAATGGTGCCTTCCCAATGTGGCTGTTCGCAGGCTTTGGCGTGTTCAGTTACTGGTTCGTCATCCGTTTCGTCCCTGAAACCCGTGGTGTATCGCTGGAAAAAATGGAAGGCGTGATGCTGGCCAAGATTCGTCGCCAGCCCATGTCGGCCAGTACTCGGAAAACCGGTCGGGCCTTGTCATCCAAGCCCATTTGATAAGAGCGGATCGCGGTAAGGATCCATTGGTTTTGTTAGCTACGCCGTGCTTCGAGCGGCCCCTAAGGAGTTCGACATGAGTCAAGAAACAGTCATCGGCCATTACATTAATGGTCAGGTCCAGGAAGCGGGCACCGAGCGTTACAGCGATGTGTTCAATCCGGCGTTGGGGCAAGTGAAGGCCCGTGTGGCCCTGGCGACCACCCAAACGGTGAATGAAGCTGTCGCAGCCGCCAAGGCCGCGTTTCCGGCCTGGTCCGAACAATCGGCTCTGCGCCGTTCGCGCATCCTGTTCAAGTTCAAGGAGCTGTTGGACAAGCACCACAAGGAGCTGGCGCAGCTCATTACGTCTGAACATGGCAAGGTCCTGTCCGATGCCATGGGGGAAGTCACCCGTGGCATCGAGGTTGTCGAGTTTGCCTGCGGTGCGCCCCATCTGATGAAGACAGCGTTCACCGACAACATCGGTGGTGGCATCGACAACTACAACATGCGTCAGGCGCTAGGCGTTTGTGCCGGGATCACGCCGTTCAACTTCCCGGTCATGGTGCCGCTGTGGATGATCCCTATGGCACTGGCCACCGGCAATACCTTTATTCTCAAGCCTTCCGAGCGCGATCCTTCCGCCAGCCTGCTCATGGCGGATCTGCTCAAGCAGGCCGGTTTGCCCGATGGTGTGTTCAATGTGGTACAGGGTGACAAGGAAGCCGTAGACGCCTTGCTGCAACACCCGGATGTCGAAGCCATCTCCTTCGTGGGTTCTACACCCATCGCCGAATACATCTACCAGGAAGGGACCCGCCGCGGTAAGCGCGTTCAGGCCCTGGGTGGCGCGAAGAATCACATGATCGTCATGCCGGATGCTGATCTGGATCAGGCGGCCGATGCCTTGATCGGTGCCGGTTATGGCTCCGCCGGTGAGCGCTGCATGGCGATTTCCATCGCCGTGGCCGTAGGCGATGTGGGCGACAAGCTGATCGAAAAGCTTTTGCCCCGCATCGACAACCTACGTGTCCGCAACGGCATGGAAGGCGACGCCGACATGGGCCCGCTGGTGACCGCTCAGCACAAGGCCAAGGTCGAGGGCTACATCACCAAAGGCGTTGAAGAGGGCGCGCAACTGATCGTTGACGGTCGCAACTTCAAGGTGCCGAGTGCCGAGAATGGCTTCTTCGTTGGTGCAACGCTGTTCGATCAGGTCAAGCCCGAGATGACCATCTACAAGGACGAAATCTTCGGCCCGGTGTTGGGCATCGTGCGCGTGCCGGACTTTGCCTCGGCCGTGGAGTTGATCAACGCCCATGAGTTTGGCAATGGCGTGTCCTGCTTTACCACCGACGGTGGCGTGGCCCGCGCGTTTGCCCGCTCCATCCAGGTGGGTATGGTCGGTATCAACGTACCGATTCCTGTTCCCATGGCCTGGCATTCCTTTGGTGGCTGGAAGCGCTCTCTGTTTGGCGACCACCACGCCTATGGCGAGGAAGGTATCCGCTTCTATACCCGTTACAAGAGCGTCATGCAGCGCTGGCCCGACAGCATCGCCAAGGGTGCCGAGTTCAGCATGCCGACCGCTAAATAACCCATACCCTAAACCAGCACTGCGTTTATCGAATCCTGGAGAACAACAAGATGAGCCAGCCCTTACGTTTTGCCCTTAACCGCATGGTTGCCCCACGCCTGCCGCTGGAAGAGTTCATCTCGCTTGCTATCACGCTTAACGCGGATGCCATTGAGATCCGCAACGACCTTAAAGGCATCGAAATAGAGGATGGCACTCCCGCTTCACGCGTACGTCAGCTGTGCCAGGAGAAGGGCATCCGTGTGCTGTCGATCAATGCGCTGTATCCCTTCGATGTGTGGAATGACGAGCGTCGTGCCCAGACGTTAAAGCTGGCAGCCTACGCCCGCGACTGTGGTGCCGAGGGTCTGGTGATGTGTCCGCTCAATGATCCCAAGGATCCACGCAGCGAAGCCGAACGCGCTCGTGATCTGCGTACGGCGCTGACCGAACTGGCGCCTATCCTGCGTGAGCACGGCATCCTGGGCTTTGTGGAGCCGCTGGGCTTTGAGGAATGCTCGCTGCGCCGCAAGCGCGATGCCGTAGACGCTATCAATGCGGTTGGTGGGCGTGACGTGTTCCGTATCGTGCATGACACCTTCCATCACCATCTGGCAGGCGAGCAGGAGTTCTTCCCTGAAATGACCGGTCTGGTACACATCTCGGGTGTGGAAGACGGTGCGTTGCCCTTGAATACCATCCGCGATGGCCACCGCGTACTGGTGGGCGAGGCCGACATCCTGGGCAATGCCGCACAGGTCCGTGAGCTGCTCAAGCTGGGCTATAACGGCCACCTGTCGTTCGAGCCGTTCGCCGAAAGCGTCCATGCGCTGACGGATATCCAGCCGTCATTGCTAGCCAGCATGCAGCATCTGAAAGCACGTGTAGACGCTGCCAAAGGGCAGGCGGCCTAAGCAGAGACAGTACTTATAACAAAGGGCAAGGCAGGGCGGCACATGTCGCCCTGTACTCGACCCCAGGCGTGGAATTGAAAGGGTGACAACATGAGTACAACACGACTGACCATGGCCCAGGCGCTGGTGAAGTTTCTCGATAACCAGTACGTGAGCGTCGATGGGGTTGAAACCAAGTTCGTCAAAGGCATCTTTACCATCTTTGGGCACGGCAACGTGCTGGGGCTTGGACAAGCACTGGAACAGGACCCGGGTGAGCTCATCGTCCATCAGGGCCGCAATGAGCAAGGAATGGTTCATGCCGCCGTGGGCTTTGCCAAGCAGAAGCTGCGTCGCCAGATTTATGCCTGCACCTCATCGGTCGGCCCAGGGGCGGCCAACATGATCACCGCGGCAGCCACTGCAACAGCCAACCGGATTCCAGTACTGCTCCTGCCGGGGGACGTCTACGCCAGCCGTCAGCCTGATCCGGTGCTACAGCAGATCGAACAGTCCCACGATCTCTCCATCAGCACAAACGATGCGTTCCGGGCCGTCAGTAAGTACTGGGATCGCATCACCCGTCCCGAGCAATTGATGACTGCTGCCATCAATGCCATGCGCGTGCTGACCGACCCGGCCGAAACCGGGGCTGTTACCCTGGCCCTGCCGCAGGACGTACAAGGCGAGGCCTACGATTACCCGGATTACTTTTTCCAGAAGCGCGTGCACCGTATCGACCGCCGCCCAGCCACTGAGGCCATGCTGGACGATGCCGTGGCGCTGCTCAAGAGCAAGCGCAAGCCGCTGCTGATTTGTGGCGGTGGGGTCAAGTACTCCGGCGCAGCCGAAGCCCTACAGCGCTTTGCCGAGCGCTTCGAAATTCCGTTCGCCGAGACCCAGGCGGGCAAGAGCGCCATCGTCTCGGCCCATGAATTGAACGTGGGGGGAATCGGCGAGACGGGTTGCCTGGCAGCGAATATGCTGGCCAAGGAAGCCGACCTGGTCATTGGCGTCGGCACGCGTTACACCGATTTCACCACCTCGTCCAAGTGGATTTTCCAGAACCCGGACGTCCAGTTTATCAACCTCAACGCCAGTGCCTTCGATGCTTACAAACTCGATGCCGTGCAGGTCGTTGCGGATGCGAAGGTAGGGCTGGAAGCGCTAGGCGAAGCCTTGGGTCGTACCGGCTACAAGGCGCAATGGGACGATGCACCGCAGCAGGCCCGCGCTAAGCTCAAGGAGGAAATCGACCGTGTCTATAGCGTTGAATACGGCACTGAAAACTTTGTGCCGGAGATCGACGATCACCTGCCACGTGCCGTGCTCGAAGAGTTTGTCGAGCTGACCGGCTCCAGCCTGACCCAGAGCCGTGTGCTGGGTGCGCTGAACGAAACCCTGGCCAACGAAGACATCATTGTTGCCGCTGCCGGCAGCCTGCCGGGCGATCTACAGCGGGCCTGGCGCAGCAAAGGCACCAACACCTATCACCTGGAGTATGGCTACTCCTGCATGGGCTATGAAATCAACGCAGCCCTAGGCGTGAAGATGGCCGAGCCCGAACGCGAAGTCTATGCCCTGGTCGGCGATGGCTCCTACATGATGCTGCACTCCGAACTGGCAACGTCCATTCAGGAACGCCAGAAGATCAACGTGATCCTGTTGGACAACATGACGTTCGGCTGCATCAACAACCTGCAGATGGAGCACGGCATGGACAGCTTTGGTACCGAGTTCCGCTATCGCAACCCAGAAACCGGCAAGCTCGATGGTGGTTTTGTCCCCGTGGATTTCGCTATGAGCGCCGCCGCCTATGGCTGCAAGACTTATCGTGTAAAAACGCTGGACGAACTGCATGCCGCGCTGGAAGACGCGCGTCGGCAGACGGTCTCCACGCTGATCGATATCAAGGTCCTGCCCAAGACCATGATTCACAAATACCTCTCCTGGTGGCGCGTCGGTGGTGCCGAAGTCTCCACCAGCGAGAAGGTCCAGGCAGTGTCACGCATGCTCAAGGAGAACACTGCCAAAGCACGACAGTATTGATTTGCAGAGCGGTGATGGGCTGAGTTCAGCGATGCCTATCACGCCCGGTATTACCCCAACGTTTTCGAACAAGAATTCCAAACGGAGAATGACCATGACACTGCGTATCGGCGTAATCGGAACAGGGGCTATTGGACAGGATCACATTCGTCGGTGCAGTCATGCACTGGTGGGCAGTACAGTCGTGGCGGTCAACGACATCAATCAGGAGCAGGCCGCCAAGGTCGTCCAGCAGCAGGGCATTGAAGCCGAGGTTTATGCCAGCGGCCACGACCTGATCAATGCACCGGAAGTGGACGCCATTCTGGTTACCTCCTGGGGGCCAAGTCATGAAGAGTTCGTGCTGTCGGCCATCTCGGCCGGCAAGCCGGTCTTCTGCGAAAAACCGCTGGCCGTCACGGCAGAGGGCTGCAAGAAAATCGTCGAGGCTGAGATGGAGCATGGCAAGCGGCTGGTGCAGGTCGGTTTCATGCGTCCTTACGATCAAGGTTATCGCGCGCTCAAGGCCGTGATCGACAGCGACAAGATCGGTGAGCCGCTGATGATTCACGCGGCGCACCGCAACCCGACGGTAGGCGAGTCCTATACCACCGAGATGGCCATCGTCGACACGCTGATCCACGAGATTAATGTCTTGAGCTGGCTGCTGGACGATCAGTATGTGTCAGCCCAGGTCATTTATCCCCGCAAGACGTCCCAGGCATTTGCTCATCTGAAGGACCCACAGATTGTCCTGCTGGAAACTGCCAAGGGCACCCGTATCGACGTGGAAGTCTTTGTCAATTGCCAGTACGGCTACGACATCCAGTGCGAAGTCGTCGGCGAGCGTGGCATTGCCAAGCTGCCGGAGCCTGCTTCCGTTCAGTTGCGCAGCGGTGCCAAGTTGTCCACTGAAATCCTCATGGATTGGAAACAGCGTTTCATCGATGCCTACGACGTGGAGCTGCAGGCGTTCATTGACGGTATCAAGGCGGGCAAGATCACCGGTCCATCCTCATGGGATGGTTACACCGCCGCCGTGACCGCCGATGCCTGCGTGGCTGCCCAGCGCAGCGGCGCCATTGAGCCGATCCGCCTGCCACAGCGTCCTGCGTTCTATGAATAAGCCGTCACTATAACCAATAAACAGGCCTCTTCCTGAGGGAGAGGCCGCCAGAGGAGCACAGATCATGCGTATTTGTCTGGACCCAAACATGTATCGCTTTCTGCCTATTCCCAAGATGGTAGATAAAGTAGCGGAGCTGGGTTACGAATACATCGAGCTGTCCCCGCGGGACGATTTCCTGCCGTTCTACAAGTACCCACGCGTCGACAAGGCTCGGATCCGTGAATTCAGAAAGGCACTGAGCGATACCGGTGTAAAGCTGTCCTCGCTGCTACCGGTCTATCATTGGGCCGCACCGGATGAGGAGCTGCGCAAGGCAGCGGTTCGTAACTGGAAGCGCGCTATCGAGATCTCCGTGGAAATGGACTGCGATCTCATGAACACCGAATTCAGTGGTCAGTCGGACCAGCCGCTGGTGTGCGAAAACCAGTTCATGAAGTCCATGGAAGAACTCCTGCCAATCTTCGAACGCGAAGGCATCAAGCTCGACATCCAGGCGCATCCCTATGACTTCAGCGAGCGCAACAACGAGTCGGTCGACCTGATCCGTGGCCTCGACAAAGACTTCGTGAACTACCTGTACGCTGCGCCACACACTTTTTTCTACGATGACGGCAAGGGCGATATTGCCTCGATGCTGCACTACGCGGGCGATAAGCTGACCCATGTGATCATTGCCGACACCTGGAACCATCGAGCTTCGTCGGGCCTTCGTTATATCGTCAATCCGCCGGGCGTAAACGCTACGGTTCACCAGCATCTGGATATCGGTCAGGGCGAGGTGGACTGGGAGGCATTCTTCTCCACGCTGCGAGAGATGAAGTTCGACGGTATCGCCACCGTGGCGGTGTTTGGCTTCGAAGATCGAGCTGATGAATCGAGCCGCTTCATGCTGGAGCGGGTCAAGCGGGAGCTTGGCTAATCCATCTCTTTCGACCGGGAGCTGTTTACGGGCTCCCGGCTTGCGCAGCCGTCATGCAAGACGGCTATTTCCCCTACTAAAAAAGGACCCTGACGCGCTTCGTTGTCGGACACAGGGTAGGCCTGTTATTGCTTGGAGGTTTTATGCGTGTTGGTTTGGTGGGTTATGGTAAGGGCGGACGGTTTTTCCATGCGCCCCTGATCACGTCAGTGTCACCTATCGCCCTGGTGGGTGTCGTGATACGTTCATCTGAGCGCCGCGCCGAATTGCAACAGGATTATCCCGGCGTACCCGCCTACGAAACGCTAGCCGAGCTGATCGATGCCGGTGTTGATGCTGTGGTAATTTCCACGCCGCCCGAAATCCGGGAAGGCATGATTCTGGAGGCTGTCTCCAGAGGCGTTCCCGTCGTCAGCGACAAGCCGTTTGCCCTGGGCGAATCGCGTGCTCAACTACTGATCTCAGCCGCCCGCGAAGCTGGCGTACCACTCACGGTTTACATGAACCGCCGTTGGGACTCGGACATCCGTACCGCTCGCCGGATGATTACGTCAGGCAAGTTGGGAGAAGTCCTTACATTCGAATCGCGTGTGGAAACCTTTGTATCCGGCACTCGGGGTAACGCCAGTGGTGGAGGTTTATTGCGGGATCTGGGCAGTCATCTGGTCGATCAGGCGCTCTGGCTGTTCGGATCGGTACGCTCGGTCTATGCCGAGGTCCGTTTCATGGATGAGCAGCAGCAACTCGATGAGGACTTCTTCCTGTCGCTTACCCATCAAAACGGTGTCATCTCACGTCTCTGGGGCAGTACGATTCAGCACAATCCAGGGCCTCGACTCAAGGTTAACGGCACCGAAGGCTGCTATCGGATCGAGTGCCTGGATGGGCAGGATCAGGCACTCCTGGCGGGACGTTCACCCAAGACCGAGCGGGACCGCTGGGGCGTTGAGGACCACCTGCGCTGGGGCTGGATGCAGCATGGCGAAGAGCGTGAGCTGGTGCCCTCCGAGCGGGGCCGCTGGGACCTCTTCTATGAGCACCTGGCAGCTGCCCTGAGCGGAAAAGGCGAACTGCCTGTTTCGTTGGAAGACGCCCTGGAAACCACACGCATCCTTGATGCCGCCCGCCGCAGTGCTCAGCAGGGTCAGGTTATTACGCTGGGCTGATCATCTCGTTCTCATCCTTATAGAAGCCTGGAGCCGAGAATTGCTTCCCGGCTTTACAACGCCTGCAAACTGCCATTTTCTGCCACTGTTACGATAAACAAAGATAATTCTATATGCTGTTGCTTTGGAAATTAAATTCCAATACAGTTTGAATCAGATTGACGATTTCACGACCCATACAGGGCTTGTACGGGCAGGCCGATAAAAACAAAAAGGTGCCGTCGATGAACGATAATCCTCTCTGCGCTCAAGCGGCCTTTCTGGCCGCGCCGCCTCGCTTTTCCTACCCGGTCTTTTACCTGACTGGTTCCTGCTGCCTTCTGGCTTGCCTGGGTAATCGCCAAGAATGACGCGTTCCTGTTCGTAAGAAAGGGGAGTCCCGCCCAGGGGCTCTGCTTGATCGTGATGCACTTCCACCCATAACACTCACAATATCTGGAGTCATTCATCATGCAGATGAGCAAACGAATCGCCGCCGTAGCCCTGTCGCTGTTCATGGCTACAACCACTATGGCAGCCGATATCAAGGTCGGGGTCAGCATGGCGCAGTTTGACGACAACTGGCTGACGTACCTGCGCGAGTCGATGGCCAGGAAAGCCAAGGATGAAGGCGTTCAGTTGCAATTCGAGGATGCCCGCAGCGATGTGGTCAAGCAGCTCAACCAGGTACAAAGCTTTGTAAGCCAGAAGGTCGACGCCATTATCGTCAACCCGGTCGATACTGCAGCTACCCGCAATATCACCGAGGCGGCGACGAAAGCCGGGATTCCGCTGGTGTATGTCAATCGCCGCCCGGATGAGGAAAACCTGCCAAAAGGCGTGGTCACAGTGACATCCAACGACCTGGAAGCCGGACGCCTGCAGATGCAGTACCTGGCCGATAAAATGGGCGGTAAGGGGAATCTGGTCATCATGCTGGGCGATCTGGCCAACAACTCCACGCATAACCGCACCAAGGGGGTAAAGGAGGTTCTGGCCAAGTATCCCGAGATCAAAGTAGTAGAAGAGCAGACGGCCAATTACATGCGTGACAAGGGCATGGACCTGATGAGCAACTGGCTCCTGTCAGGTAAGGAGTTCGATGCGGTTTCGTCCAACAACGATGAAATGGCAATTGGTGCGGCCATGGCGCTACAGCAGGCCGGCAAGGCAAAGGGCTCGGTATTGATCGGAGGCGTTGACGGCACGCCGGATGGTTTGGCTGCGGTCAAGCGCGGCATGCTGGCAGCCTCTGTCTTCCAGGATGCCAAAGGGCAGGCTGATGGCGCTGTGGAAGCAGCCGTAAAGCTGGCAAAAAAGGAGCCGGTTGAGCAAAACGTTTGGATTCCCTATGAGCTGATCACGCCCGAGAATGTGGATTCGTTCCAGAGCCGCATCAAGCACTAACGCAACACCGTCTTTTGCGCCGCGTTCTGCGGCGCTACTCCCTCACTGATTCCAGTACGCGCCATGGACTCGCTTTTGCTGCTGTGCATAGGGTGGGGCGGCAGCAACACCTTGGCAGTCCAGTACGGAGCCGGGTGTGGCGCTAGGGTCTACAGGACCGACAGGTTATGACAAGGGCAGCGTCAGTTTCCGGATTGTTGAGTTTTTCGACTGGCAGGTAGCCCAGTGCTGGCAGCCAGTTCCAGATGATATATCCGCGTGACAAACGCCGTTTCGATGGCACATAGCAGTGGTATTCCATTGGCAGGCGCACCGTGTATGGACTGACCGGCAATGGGAATTCGCCACGTAGATCAACCATGACCGGATCAATGTTGATGACGACCCCTGTACGCTGACCAAGCTGACCGTTGCGCCTATCTAATCGCCTAATGGCCCCACCTTTCGAAGGCCCGTCCTGAGGTGCATTTCTACGTGACCTATGCCGTCTGGAGCCGTGGTGCGCAACGGGCTGCTGATCCTCTGGCACCCGGCTCGGCATTATCGAACACAGGTGTCTTTGGCGCTGACCGGCACAGCGCTCATATAGGTGTTCAGCTGGAGCGCTTATGGTAGAGCGGGTTACTTATATAATGAAAAATAAATTCGGAAATTGCATTGTAATGGAAAATTTATTCTAGTAGATTCTGATCCAAGGTTGACGACTGTAACGCGCCTCCTCTGCAGGAGGCGCGCACACCAACAAAAACAAACAGGTACTGTCGATGAAACCCTCTCTTCCTTACAGGACGACTCCGAGCGGTCTACCAGCCGTAGACCGTCGCGCACTCGCTTCGAGCCTCAGCGTGCTCAGCGCACATGTCCTATCGTGCAACCAGCATGGCCCTTCGTCCTGCTCACGTCGCACTCCGAACATAACCGTTCCGGCTCGGTGCTCTGCCTCGACGGGGTTTGCCTTTTTCGATGCCAGCATGATGCTGGTGCACAGGGCTTAAGGAGCCACCATGAAGCGCTGTCTGGGTTTGCTGTTCTGCCTGCTTATCTCTCCGCTGGCCTGGTCCGATATGAAAATCGGTGTGGCGGTCGCACAGTACGATAACTACATCGCCTACCTTGTTCAGGCCATGCAGGCGCGTGCCAAAGAGATACCCGGTGGCGCCTCTCTGCAACTTGAGGATGCGGGTGGTGATGTAGTGCGTCAGCTAGGGCAGGTTGAAAACTTTATCAGTCAGAAAGTTGATGCCATTATCGTCAACCCGGCTGATACGGCCGCGACCCGCAAGATCACTGAGCGCGTTACCCAGGCGGGTATCCCGCTGGTTTATCTCAACAGCCGCCCTGAGGTAAACAGTTTCCCGGCAGGTGTCGTGTTTGTAGGCACGGATGAGCGGCGCATTGGCCAGATGCAAATGGAGTATCTCGCCGAAAAGATGGGCGGCAAGGGAAACCTCGCTATCATCCTTGGCCGACTGGCCCATGACGATACGCGCAAGCGCACGACTGGGGTGAAGGATGTTCTGGCTAAATACCCCGATATCAAGGTGGTAGAAGAGCAATCCGCCAACTGGGAACGTGACAAAGGCATGGACCTGATGAGCAATTGGCTCTTGTCCGGCAAGGCGATCGATGCTGTTGCGGCCAATAACGATGAGATGGGTATCGGTGCAGCCATGGCACTGCGTCAGGCCGGTCGCAAGGACGTCATGGCAGGCGGTGTCGACGGCACGGCCGACGGCTTGGCTGCCATCAAGCGCGGACTGCTGAGTGTAACGGTGTACCGCGATACCGTCGGTATCGGGGCCGGCTCGGTAGATGCCGCCGTCCGCCTCGTCAACAAGGAAAACCTGCAAGGCGACATCTGGGTTCCGGTGCAGCTGGTTACCCCCGAGAACTATCAGCAATTCCAGAGTAAATAACGATCAGACGCCAGCGCCCTGCTTCAGCTGGCGCTCACGAACGTTCCGAGGAGAAGAATAAGATGCTCGGCTCAACTACTGCTGTAACGCCCTCAACCTACAAACAGATCAATTACGAAGCCGACCCCATGGGTACGGAGTACCTGCTGGAAATCCTGAACGTCAGCAAAGGCTTTCCAGGCGTTGTGGCTCTAT
The DNA here is from genome assembly GCF_051027705.1 of Pseudomonas sp. JZ114. Classification (NCBI taxonomy): domain Bacteria; kingdom Pseudomonadati; phylum Pseudomonadota; class Gammaproteobacteria; order Pseudomonadales; family Pseudomonadaceae; genus Pseudomonas; species Pseudomonas sp. JZ114. The sequence goes on along the minus strand of NZ_CP069256.1, from coordinate 3,352,680 downwards.
CCGATGTGCAGCTCCGTGTTCGTCCAGGCACCGTGTTGGCGCTGATGGGAGAAAACGGGGCGGGTAAATCCACCCTCATGAAGATCATTGCAGGAATTCATCAGCCCGACAGTGGCGAGATTCGCCTGCGTGGCAAGCCCGTGACGTTCGAAACGCCGCTGGCCGCCCTGCAGTCAGGCATCGCCATGATCCATCAGGAGCTCAACCTGATGCCCCACATGACCATTGCTGAAAACATCTGGTTGGGCCGTGAACCGCTCAACGCCCTGCACATGGTCGATCATGGTGCCATGCACCGTAATACCGAAGCGCTGCTGGCGCGCCTGCGGATTGATCTCGATCCTGAAGAGCCGGTCGGCAACCTCAGCATTGCTGGCCGGCAAATGGTCGAGATTGCCAAGGCGGTCTCCTACGACTCCGATATCCTCATCATGGACGAGCCCACCTCAGCTATCACCGAAAAAGAAGTGGCTCACCTGTTCTCGATCATTGCTGACCTTAAGGCGCAGGGAAAGGGCATCATCTATATCACGCACAAGATGGATGAAGTTTTCCAGATTGCCGATGAGGTCGCGGTCTTCCGGGATGGTTCCTACATCGGCCTGCAGCGTGCGGAAAGCATGGATGGCGACAGCCTGATCTCCATGATGGTAGGCCGTGAGCTGACTCAGCTGTTTCCCGAACGTACCGCTCCGACCGACAAGGTCATGCTCTCGGTACGCAACCTGTCCCTGGACGGTATCTTCAAAGACGTATCGTTCGACCTGCATGCGGGTGAAATCCTTGGCATCGCCGGCCTTATGGGGTCAGGGCGTACCAACGTAGCCGAAACCCTGTTTGGTGTCACGCCAGCCACCAGCGGGGAAATCTACCTGGACGGTGAAAGGATCACCATGAGCGACCCCTGTCTGGCCATTCAGAAAGGACTGGCGCTCCTGACCGAGGACCGGAAGGACACCGGCATTTTTCCATGCCTGTCGGTTCTGGAGAATATGGAGGTCGCGGTCCTGCCCAATTACAGCGGTAGCGGTTTCGTCCAGCAAAAACCACTGCGCGACCTCTGCGAAGATATGTGCAGGAAGCTGCGCGTCAAGACGCCTTCGCTGGAGCAGTGCATTGCCAACCTGTCCGGCGGTAATCAGCAAAAAGCGTTGCTGGCACGGTGGCTGATGACCAACCCGCGTGTCCTCATTCTGGATGAGCCGACGCGAGGGGTCGACGTAGGTGCCAAGGCTGAGATCTACCGGCTGATCTCTCTGCTGGCCAGTGAAGGCATGGCCGTCATCATGATCTCGTCCGAACTGCCTGAAGTGCTTGGCATGAGCGATCGCATCCTGGTCATGCATGAAGGGGAGGTGACTGGCGTGCTCGACCGCGACGAGGCCACGCAAGAACGAATCATGCATCACGCATCCGGAATCAGAGCGATTCACTGAGTAGGGGCGGAGGTTTTCTCCGCATATCGATACGCATAGCGGCCTGGCAGTAGTCAGCGGGCACGTTCGCCTGGGCGAAAGCAGGAGAAGAGGAAATCACTATGAATGCTATCACTGAAAATAAAACAGCTGAGGTACCCAGGAAGACCAAGCGGCGTATTCCTACTGAAGTGGGTATTCTGCTCGTACTATTGGGTATTGGCCTGGTGTTCGAGCTTTTCGGCTGGGTCATGCGTGATCAGAGCTTTCTCATGAACTCCCAGCGCCTGGTGCTGATGATTCTCCAGGTTTCCATCATTGGTCTTCTGGCCATTGGCGTTACCCAGGTCATTATCACGACAGGAATCGATCTGTCTTCAGGCTCCGTGCTCGCGCTTTCTGCAATGGTTGCAGCCAGTCTGGCGCAAACGTCCGATTTTGGCCGAGCGGTCTTCCCCTCATTGACTGACATGCCGGTTTGGGTGCCGATCATGGCCGGATTAGGCGTGGGACTGCTGGCCGGCGTCATTAACGGAAGCATTATTGCCGCTACCGGCATTCCTCCTTTCATCGCCACGCTGGGCATGATGGTGTCGGCCCGCGGTCTGGCGCGTTATTACACCGAAGGTCAGCCCATCAGCATGCTGTCCGACTCGTACACCGCCATTGGCAGCGGTGCCATGCCGGTCATCATCTTTCTGGTCGTGGCTGTCATCTTTCATATCGCCCTGCGGTATACCAAATACGGCAAGTACACCTATGCCATTGGCGGCAACATGCAGGCGGCTCGCATCTCGGGCATCAATGTCAAGCGCCATCTGATCATCGTCTATAGCATCGCTGGCCTTCTAGCAGGCCTCGCTGGTGTCGTTGCCTCGGCCCGAGCCGCTACAGGTCAGGCGGGGATGGGGATGTCCTACGAGCTGGATGCGATTGCTGCCGCCGTGATTGGCGGTACCAGCCTGGCGGGCGGCGTAGGACGTATTACCGGAACGGTCATCGGCGCCCTGATTCTGGGCGTCATGGCCAGCGGCTTTACCTTCCTCGGAGTCGATGCCTACATCCAGGACATCATCAAGGGCATCATCATTGTGTTGGCCGTTGTCATCGACCAGTACCGAAATAAGCGCAAGGCCAAGCGCTAAACGGCTTTCCACGTCTTGGCTCGTCGTTTCCAGGCGAGCCTTTTTTATTCTGCAATGTGTGCTCTGCAAGTCAGTTCCGGTCGCTGTTCGGAACCTTGATCGACCGGAAACTCTCCATTCATAAGAGACCTCAACGGTTATAAGGAGACTGCTTGATGAGTACCGCCGCCACGATTACTTTCGCACAGCTTTGCCCAGGAGACCGCTTCACCTTGCAGGATGATGATCGCCTGTTTACCAAACTGAGCAATACGAGTGCCCGAGAACACGGCACGCATTCCATCAACCTGAAGGAGGAAGGGTTCGGCTATCAGGACGATCCTGTCCAAGACCTCCCAGGTGAGACACCTGTTGAGTACGTTCCGGTTGGCGGTCCTTTGCGGGTTAGCGGTTGATCATGTAAGCGGCCTGCTTCCAATGTGCCCTTGTTCCAGCGGAGGTGCTGTTGCTGTCACGCTTCTGGGCAGGGGCGACATTATGTCCTAGTAAAAACGTCCTATTGACTTTTCAACACGCTACAATAGCGACCTCATGATTCGATGGCGTTATGACATCAGCTGTCATGACAATTCGCCTTCATACCAAATCCCGCACTAATTAAATCGATAACCGCGGAGCTTAACTATTCGCGGCGCCTTGCTGTTTCTAAAAAAGGCCCCGCTTTGCCTGGCCAGCGAATGGCCCTTTTGGAGAAGTAAATGCTAAAGGATTTTTTGCGTGTAGCCGTTTTGGGCGTCAGTCTTGTTAGTGCCTCTTGCTGGGCGGCCATTACCCCTGAAGAAGCGATGAACATGGCTGGCCTTCAGCGCACGCTGGGCCAACGCATGGCCAAGGATTACCTGATGATGGGGTCCGGTGTTCGCGTAGACGTTGCAGCCAAGCAGCTCAAGGACACCGTTACACTGTTCGACAACCATCACAAATTGCTTGTCGAGTTCGCACCGAATACTGAAATTCGCAGCAAACTCAGCGAGATAGAGAAGACTTGGCAGGAGTACAAGCAGCTGGTTCAGGCTAATCCTGATAAGGATCAGGCCGTCGCCATGCTGGGCGTCAGTGATCAGCTCCTGGATCAGTGCCAAAAGCTGACGGATCTCGTGGCAAAGAACAATGGCGGTGAGTCTTCCCGTCTGGTGAACCGTAGTGGTTGGAACCGAGTGCTAAGCCAGCGGATCGCCATGCTGTACATGGCCAAGAACTGGGGAGTGCAGGCGCCCGGGCTGGATGAGGCGTTTGACAAGTCCGTCGGTGAGTTCGATACCGTCATGACAGAACTCAATACTGCGGGCACGCCTAACCCTGAAATTGCCACTTCGCTGCGTAAAGCCGAAGCTCAGTGGAAATTCACCCGCACAGCGGTAGACCTTACCACTCCCGACAACTATGTCCCCACAGCAATGGCCTCCAGTGCCGATACGCTGTTCAAGCAGATGAACGAGCTGACACGGCTGTACGCGGGGCTCTCTGCCGGCAACTGACCGATACCTATGCTGAGGGCTATTCTGTCGTATCGGCAAAATGGTCCTTATTGCTTCGTCCTCCATTTTGCTCACGCTACCTTTATTTCTTCCTGAAAGATTAACGCAGCACTTCTGTAAAAGAGCTGAAGTGAGCTTGTCGTGATGGAGTCGTTATGGGCAACTGTGCCTGATCTGGAAAGAGCATTCGAGGCATTGGTAAGAGACTTTAAAGCAGTATTTGGCAAGCAGGAACGCCAAATCAAGTGACTGCTGTTGCCTTATGCAAGGTTAAGGCACAGTGGAAATTTATCACCATGGCTGCTGGTTTTTCCCAGCCTAACCAGTCCGTGCCTACTGCCATGGTTACCAGTACCGACCAGCTATACGACAAGGTCAACGACCTGACTCAGCTGCATGCGGCTTTGCCAGTCAACCAGTAGACGTAAGTTGCTGCTGTCTTGAGCGTGTGCAGGTAGAAGGGAAGGGGAGCGGACCTGCGTCGCAGGTCCGCTGAGCGGATCAGACGTTGAAGCGGAAGTGCATGACGTCGCCATCCTTGACGATATAGTCCTTACCTTCCAAGCGCCATTTGCCTGCTTCCTTTGCGCCATTTTCACCCTTGTACTGAATAAAGTCGTCATAGGCGACCACTTCGGCGCGGATGAAGCCTTTCTCAAAGTCAGTGTGAATCACGGCAGCTGCCTGTGGCGCGGTAGCACCTACCTTGACCGTCCAGGCACGAACTTCCTTCACTCCGGCAGTGAAATAGGTCTGTAAATTCAGCAGTTCATAGCCAGCGCGGATTACGCGGTTCAGACCGGGCTCTTCCAAGCCTAGCGACTCAAGGAACATATCCTTTTCCTCACCATCATCCAGCTCGGCAATTTCAGCTTCGATTTTGTTGCATACCGGAACAACAATTGCGCCTTCTTCGGCAGCAATGCCTTTGACGATATCCAGATGAGGATTGTTTTCGAATCCGTCTTCAGCCACGTTGGCGATATACATGACCGGCTTGCTGGTCAGCAGATGAAAGCCGCGTACCATGCGCTTCTGTTCGTCATCCATGTCCTTCAACAGGCTGCGCGCAGGCTTTCCTGCTTCGAAATGAGGAATCAGCTTTTCAAGAAGTGCTTTTTGAGCTACTGCCTCCTTATCGCCGCCCTTGGCGTTGCGAACCACTCGCTGCAATTGCTTCTCACAGCTTTCCAGGTCCGCAAAGATCAGCTCAAGGTCAATGACCTCAATGTCTCGCTTGGGGTCAACGGAGTTGGCTACGTGAATAACGTTTTCGTCTTCAAAGCAGCGAACCACATGAGCAATGGCATCAGTTTCGCGGATGTTGGCCAGGAACTTGTTTCCAAGGCCTTCGCCTTTGGATGCGCCTTCTACCAGACCGGCGATATCCACGAACTCCATGGTTGTAGGGATTACGCGCTCGGGCTTGACGATCTCGGCCAGTGCATTGAGTCGAGCATCAGGCATTGGCACTATGCCGCTGTTCGGCTCGATGGTGCAGAACGGAAAGTTTTCTGCAGCAATGCCGGACTTGGTGAGGGCGTTGAATAGAGTGGACTTGCCAACGTTGGGCAAGCCGACGATGCCACAGTTAAATCCCATGAAATTGTCCCTCGCGGAGTAGGTTAGGCCTTCTGGCTATGCAAGCGCTGCATGGCACGGGTCCAATCCCCGGCCAGAATGTCCGGCAGCACGCCGAGGGCAAAATCGATACTGGTATCCAGCAGCTCCTGTTCGGCACGTGGCGCGCGGCCCAATACGTAGCCGGAGACTAGACTGCTATGCCCCGGATGGCCAATGCCAAGCCGTAGGCGATGAAAACCGTTTTGGTTGCCCAATTGGGCAATGATATCGCGCAAGCCGTTATGACCACCGTGCCCGCCACCTTTTTTCAACTTGGCAACACCTGGCGGCATATCCAACTCATCGTGGGCGACCAGAATGGATTCCACAGGAATACGGTAAAAACCTGCAAGCGCCGCAACAGCTTGGCCGCTACGGTTCATGTAGGTCGTAGGAATCAAGAGGCGAACATCATGGCCGTCATGTGTAAATCGGCCCGTCAGGCCATGATACTTGCGATCAGCGACCAGATTGACATGATGTTGAGCAGCAAGACGTTCAACAAAAAGGGCCCCCGCATTATGCCGCGTCTGTTCGTATTCAGCGCCTGGATTACCCAAGCCAACGATCAGTTGTACGGCAGTCATAACGGGAGCCCTTCTTCCTAAGTTTGTCTATGAGGTTAAGGCAGCGACTATACAGACAGAGTAACCCTATCGAGAAGCGCATCAGGGCGATGCGCTCATAATAGTCTGCTGTAGAGGCGTTACCTTCTCCTCAACAAGCCTTAGGCAATGCCTTACTCAGCAGAACCTTCGCCTTCGCCCTCAGCCGGAGCCTGGACGCGGGACAGGTGGATGCTTGCTACTGGTAGGTCGCTGCCATGAGCCAGGGATACCAGCTCAACGCCAGCCGGCAGCTTCAGGTCGCTCATGTGAACAATCTGGTTCAGCTCGACCTTGGACATGTCGACTTCGATGAACTCAGGCAGGTCTTTTGGCAGGCAAGAGACTTCTACTTCGTTCACGTTGTGCGAAACTTCACCGCCGCCTTGCTTAACGCCAATGGCAGCTTCCTGATTGATGAAGTGCAGCGGAACGGTTGCGGTCAGCTTTTGGCCAGCCACTACACGCAGGAAGTCAGCATGCATAACGTAGCCCTTGGCAGGGTGACGCTGCAGTGCCTTGATCAGAACGCTTTCGTTCTGGCCGTCAACGTTCAGGTTGATTACGTGGCTGAAAGCAGCCTCGTTGTTCAACAGCTTGGCCAGATCCTTGCCTTCCAGCGTAACGGATACAGGCGCTTTTTCACCGCCGTAAATTACGGCAGGAACTTGTTCGGCATTACGACGCAGGCGGCGGCTCGCACCTTTCCCCAGGTCGGAACGCGCTTGGGCATTCAGAGTAAAGTCGACCATTTGTAGTCTCCTAAAAAAGACAATTGCCTGAGTCACTTGCGACCAGCGATCAGACCATTGACTAAAAAGCCCCGCATGATGCGGGGCCGTTATACCAACACCAGTTCTTAACGGAACATGGCGCTGATGGATTCCTCATTGCTGATACGACGCACAGCTTCGGCTACCACTGGAGCAATGTCCAACTGGCGGATACGAGTGCAGGCTTGCGCAGCAGCAGAAAGCGGAATGGTGTTGGTAACGACAAGCTCATCAAGAACGGAAGTGTTGATGTTCTCGATTGCGCGTCCGGAAAGCACGGGGTGCGTGCAATACGCCAATACCTTGGATGCACCATGCTCTTTCAGAGCCTTGGCGGCATGGCAAAGTGTACCGGCTGTATCAACCATGTCGTCGACTAGCACGCAGGTGCGGCCTTCGATGTCGCCAATGATATGCATCACTTCGGACTGGTTGGCTTTCGGACGGCGTTTGTCGATGATCGCAAGATCTACGCCCAGGCTTTTAGCCACGGCGCGTGCGCGAACAACACCACCAATGTCGGGAGAAACAATCATCAGGTTCTCGAAACGCTGGTCTTCGATATCGTCAACCAGAGCGGGGGAGCCATAGATGTTATCAACGGGAATGTCAAAGAAACCCTGAATCTGGTCGGCATGAAGATCGACAGTCAGAACTCGGTTGACACCGACAACGGTAAGCATGTCAGCCACTACTTTAGCGCTAATAGCAACGCGTGCGGAGCGCGGGCGGCGATCCTGACGTGCATAGCCGAAGTAGGGGATAACAGCAGTGATTCGGGTAGCTGAGGAACGACGGAAGGCATCAGCCATCACGACCAGTTCCATCAGATTATCGTTCGTAGGTGCACAGGTCGGCTGAATCAGGAAGACGTCCTTACCACGAACGTTTTCGTTGATCTCGACGCTGATTTCGCCATCGGAGAATTTACCGACGGAAACATCACCTAGAGGAATGTGCAGCTGACGCACAATGCGCCGTGCCAGATCGGGGTTAGCGTTCCCCGTAAAGACCATCATCTTGGACACGCTGCAGTACCTGCCGGCTGAGGGTGGACCTGATGAAAAGGAAATGGCAGGGGCGGCTGGATTCGAACCAACGCATGGCAGGATCAAAACCTGCTGCCTTACCGCTTGGCGACGCCCCTGTGACGTTTCAGATACAGTTGTATCTGTTTCTCAGAACAAACTTCCCAGTTTACGGTGCAACATTGAAGTGTTGCTTCCTTTAGCTACGAAGCTTGGCAGGGTAGCTGGAAGTTGGTCCGCAACTTTAACAGCTTCGGTCTGATTTGGGAACCCCCCAAATATACAACTACCAGTGCCGGTTAATCTAGCTGAAACAAATTTGTTTAGCAAGATCAAAGCGTTACGTATTTCTGGATAACGCTTTTCTACCACGCTCTGGCAATCGTTTCGACCGCCCCACTCGAGAACGGGGCGAACTTTACTGGGAGGCGTGTCACGTGTCAACAGGGGATCGTTAAAAATTTCTGCTGTACTTACAGACACTTGCGGAACAGCCACCAGATACCAGGGCTCTTCTATCTCTACCGGCGTCAGTCGCTCACCAATCCCTTCCGCCCAGGCTGCCTTGCCTCGCACGAATACCGGAACGTCCGCGCCAAGGGTAAGGCCAAGCTCTGCCAGTGCCTCTTCGCTGACGTTGAGCTTCCAGAGGTAATTCAGCCCGAGCAGGGTAGTCGCTGCATTCGAGCTGCCGCCTCCGATACCACCGCCCATGGGCAGCCGCTTATCCAGCCAGATATCCGCGCCGAGAGAGCAATGAGTTGTCTGTTGGAGAAGCCGAGCGGCACGAACGATCAGGTTGGAATCATGTTCAACACCGGGAAGGACGGTATGCAACCGGATCTGACCGTCATCACGCAGCGCAAACTTGAGCTCATCGGCATAGTCCACGAACTGAAACAGTGTCTGCAACTCGTGGTAGCCGTCGTCGCGCCGACCCAGGATATGAAGGAAAAGGTTCAGCTTGGCTGGGGCCGGTAAGGTCAACACGTCTTTCATTGGCCTAGCTGGCGTGGCTGCCAGTCCTTGATAACCAGTGTCACATCGAGGTCCTGACCTTTGATCTTCAAGCGCTCGGGCAGGCTATAGCCATTCTGTTCGGTGTAGCGGGTGTACTCCACGGTCCAGCCGTCCTGGAAGAGGCGGGACAGGTGACTGTCGCCGTCCAGTGTAAGTTGGCTGCGGCTGTCTGGAGCTGGAAGTCCACGCACCCACCAGAGCAAATGGGAAACGGGTAAGCGCCAGCCGAGCTGCTGCTCAAGAAGCGCCTCGGGGGAGTCTGCGTGGTAACGCCCCTGATTGGCTACCTCCAGCGTAACGTCGTCTGGGCGTCCCGTCAGACGGGCTGCGCCACGGCCTAGAGGTCCTGACAGGCGTATATCGAAATACCCTTGCCGCTGAAGCCAGAATAGGGTGCCACTGCCGGAATCATTGGGAGCACGGATACCCACCTTGCCGTTGATCTGCCAACCGTCCAGCGTCGTAATGCGTGCCTTGTGAGCCTTCCAGGCCGCGCTGTTGCCATGCCCTTCGACCGTTTCATGGGGCACTTGACCCGCGCACCCGGCCAGGAGTGCCAGAAATGCCATTATGAGGATAAAGCGGATATTGAGTTTCACAGTGTTTCTGAGCCTGTCAATCGTTTAAGCGTGCTACGTAGCACAGCGTTATCAGGGGACTGTTCAGCCGCCGCCGCCCATACCTTGCGTGCTTCCTGCTTCTTGCCTCGCGCCCAGAGAACTTCGCCCAGATGTGCGCCGATCTCGGTATCAGGGAAGCGCTGAAGGGCTTGGCGTAGATACTGCTCTGCAAGATCAAGCTTGCCCTGGCGGTAATTGATCCATCCCATGCTATCGAGGATAGCGGGATCATCAGGATTGATCTGATGAGCTTTCTCGATCAGCGTGCGTGCTTCGGCGTAGCGGGTCGTACGGTCGGCCAGGGTGTAGCCGAGCGCATTGAGCGCCATGGCATTGTCGGGATCCTGCTTGAGAATAAGGCGTAGATCCCTTTCCAATTGACCAAGGTCTCCGCGCTTCTCCGATACCATGGCACGGGTATAGAGTAAATTGAGGTCGTTTGGATACAGCTTGAGGCCCTGCTGAATGGTATTCCAGGCCGCCTCCGACTGATTGTTGTTGGTCAGGCTTTCGGCCTCGAGCAGGTAGAGCTGGACCGCATAGTCAGGCTGGCGTTGGCGAGAGGCTGCAAGAAGCGATTTGGCTTCTTCGAATCGCCCCTGACCCATCAGGATTTCAGCCTGACGCTGCTGGGCGGGTAGGTAGTCGCTACCCGGGCCGACCAATGCGTATTGGGTCAGCGCCTGTTCGGGATCATTCAATTCCTCGGCGACACGCCCCAGGTTGAAGTGGGCCGCGTCCACGTGGCTACCACGCTGGACCAGTTCTTCCAGATAGGTGCGTGCGTCAGTCCAGGCCTCGGCTTCCAGGCATACCAATGCCAGGGAAAAGCGAAGGTCGTCATCGTCGGGAAACTGTGCGACCAGGTCCGCAAACTCCTGCTTGGCCTGATCAAGCTTGTTTAGCTCAACCAGCAGGCGGGCATGAGCGAGGCGCAGACGTTTATCGTCCGGATGCTCCTTGATTCCATTTTCCAGCAGCGGAAGGGCTTCCTTGCTACGACCAAGACTCTGAAGCATGCGGGCTCTGAGCAGCAGCGGTGCCACTTCATGTCTGGCGGCAGGGTGATCTTCCAGTAACGTCAGCGCCTCGTCGACTCGTCCGTCCTGTTGAAGCAGCAATGCCTTACCGAACAGCAGTTGGCCGTTCTCGGGGTACTTGGCCTGAAGGCGGTCAAAGCTTTTGAGCAGGCCCGCGCGGGTGTCTGCGTCCGTCTCGGCTGCCGACAGGGCAAGAAAATCGAAATGGGTGTCGCCCTGGCCCTGCAGAACTTTCTCCATGTAGGTCATGGATTCGTCGTATTGGCCGGCACGTGCCAACATGATGGCAGCAGCGCGTTGGGCATCAAGGTTGTCTGGCGCGTTCTTCGCCCATATAACAGAGGTATCCAAGGCGGAACTGTCTGCACCCAGGTATTCTGCGATGCGAAACGCGCGTTCGGCTACGCCGGGATCCTGAGTGCTCTGGGCCTGTTCGACATAATTGGCCAATGCAATATCGAATCGATTGCGTTGCCCGGCCAGTTCTGCAACCAGCAGGTCATATAAGGTGTCTTCCCTGAAGGAGCCGTACTTTTCCGGCTGGGCTGGCGCAGCAGCAGGTGCAGCCTGTTCAGGTTTGGTTTGTTCAGAATTCGTGTGGCTGGCCAGGTTTTGGCAGCCACCCAATAGCAGCGCAGTGGTCAGCAGCGCGAGATATTTAGTCATGAGATCGAAACGGCCTCTCTGCATTCAGCCCATCATGCCACAAGGTATTAGGCAAGCACATGGGCCTGATAGTTGTCGTTCAATCGACGACGTAGGACAATTACCGGCTTTCCAAAAAACTTAGCGATTCTGCATGGCTTTCCTCGCGCTTGGCATCAATCACAAGACCGCCTCAGTGGATGTACGCGAACGCGTAGCGTTCACCCCTGAGCAAATGGTAGAGGCATTACGGCAACTGTGCCGGGAGACCTTGAGTCGCGAGGCGGCCATTCTGTCGACCTGTAACCGTAGTGAGCTCTATCTGGAAATGGAGCAGCCCCTTCCGGACAACGTTCTGGCATGGCTCGCCCACTATCATCATCTCTCGCTGGATGAGCTGCGTGCCTGCGCGTACATTCATGAGGATGACGAGGCGGTCCAGCACATGATGCGTGTAGCGTCCGGTCTGGACTCCATGATCCTGGGCGAACCGCAGATTCTGGGCCAGATGAAATCAGCCTACGCGGTAGCACGCGAAGCGGGCACCGTAGGCCCCTTGTTAGGGCGTCTTTTTCAGGCAACGTTCAACACGGCGAAAAGTGTCCGTACCGATACCGCCATTGGCGAAAACCCGGTTTCGGTTGCCTTTGCTGCGGTAAGCCTGGCCAAGCAGATATTCAGTGATCTCAATCGCAGCCAGGCGCTTTTGATTGGCGCAGGAGAAACCATTACGCTGGTGGCAAGGCACCTCTACGAGCAGGGCGTCAAGCGGATTGTGGTCGCCAACCGGACACTCGAGCGCGCCAGTCACCTGGCAGAGCAGTTCGGGGCGCATACGATTCTGCTTGCCGATATTCCGGAAGAGCTGCCCAATAGCGACATCGTGATCAGCTCGACGGCAAGCCAGTTGCCCATCCTGGGTAAAGGTGCCGTTGAGCGTGCGCTCAAGCAGCGCAAGCACAAGCCGATGTTCATGGTGGATATTGCAGTGCCGCGCGATATCGAGCCGGAGGTCAGCGAGCTGGACGATGTGTACCTGTACACCGTCGACGATCTGCATGAGGTCATCACTGAGAACCTTAAGAGCCGGCAGGGCGCTGCCCAGGCGGCTGAAAAACTGGTGCTGGCTGGGGTCGATGAGTTTATGCATCGTCTGCGTGAGCTGGCAGCGGTGGATGTATTGCGAGCCTACCGGCAACAGGCCGAGCAGATGCGTGATGACGAACTGGCTCGTGCTCAGCGGCAGCTCGCCAATGGTGTTGCGCCTGATCAGGTGCTGGCCGCGCTGGCACGGAGCCTGACCAACAAGTTGTTGCACGCGCCTAGTGTGCAACTCAAGAAATTGTCTGCTGAAGGGCGCATCGATGCGCTGGCTTTGGCTCAGGAACTGTTCGCTCTCGACGAGGGCGTGGATAAAAAATGAAAGCCTCTCTGCTGCAAAAACTCGATGGATTAAATGATCGTTTCGAGGAGCTGACAGCGCTGCTCGGTGATGCCGACGTAATCAGTGACCAGACCCAGTTTCGTGCTTATTCGAAGGAATATGCGGAAATCGAGCCGGTCATCATGGCGCTTCGGGAATTTCGCAAGGTGCAGGCCGATCTGGAAGGCGCTCGTGCCCTGCTAAAGGACAACGACCCGGAAATGCGGGCCATGGCCGAAGAAGAGGCCGAGCAGGCAGAAGCCGCGCTGATCGACTTGGAAAATCAGCTACAGCGAATGCTACTGCCTCGCGATCCTAATGACAGTCGCAACGTTTTCCTTGAGATTCGTGCCGGAACCGGTGGAGATGAGGCCGCCATTTTTGCCGGGGATCTGTTCCGCATGTATTCGCGCTATGCCGAGCGTCAAGGTTGGCGCATAGAGGTCATGTCCGAGAACCTGGGCGAGCATGGTGGCTACAAGGAAGTGATTGCCCGTGTAGAGGGCGACAACGTCTACGCCAAGCTCAAATTCGAGTCTGGCGCCCATCGTGTCCAACGGGTTCCCGAGACCGAGTCTCAAGGGCGAATCCATACATCGGCCTGTACGGTGGCTGTGCTGCCGGAACCTGATGAGCAGGCAGCTGTAGAGATCAATCCGGCGGATTTGCGTATTGATACCTATCGCTCCTCCGGCGCCGGTGGTCAGCACGTCAACAAAACCGAGTCGGCCATTCGTATTACGCACCTTCCCAGCGGTATTGTCGTTGAGTGCCAGGAAGAGCGTTCACAGCACAAGAACCGCGCCAAGGCTATGGCGTGGTTGGCGGCCAAGCTCAATGACCAGCAACAGGCGGCACATCAGCAGTCTATCGCCAGCACCCGTAAATTGCTGGTAGGCTCAGGGGATCGTTCCGAGCGTATCCGGACCTATAATTTTCCACAGGGCCGTGTGACCGATCACCGTATCAACCTGACCTTGTACTCTCTGGGTGAAGTCATGGAGGGCGCGGTGCAGCAGGTCATCGAGCCTCTCCTGCAGGAATATCAGGCCGACCAACTGGCGGCCTTGGGGGACTGATATGGCCACTATCGGGGCATTGCTCAAGGAAGCGCGCCTGCCGGATTCACCCAGCGAGCGCCTGGATGCCGAATTGCTGTTGGCGGCTGCGCTGGGAAAGCCGCGTAGCTTCCTGCGTACCTGGCCTGAACGTATTGTGACGCGTGAAGCGAAGGATCTTTACAGCACCTTTATCGAGCGTCGTCGAGATGGGGAACCGATAGCTTATATCCTGGGCCATCAAGGGTTCTGGTCGCTCGATCTCGAGGTCTCGCCTGATACCCTGATACCGCGCCCTGACACGGAGCTTCTGGTTGAAACTGCGCTGGCTCTGACAGATGCCGAACGCAGACGCGTGCTTGACCTGGGAACAGGTACTGGTGCCATCGCCCTGGCGCTGGCCCATGAGCGTGCGCAGTGGCAGGTAATGGGGGTGGATCGTGTAGACGGCGCGGTAGTGCTCGCTGAGCGAAATCGGGCACGACTGGGCATTTCGAATGCCTCTTTTCAGCAAAGTCATTGGTTCGCTGCGCTTTCCGCAGAGCGGTTTGACGTCATTGTCAGCAATCCTCCCTATATTCCACACAATGATCCGCACCTTGATAAAGGGGATGTTCGCTACGAGCCTGCCTCTGCATTGGTTGCGGGTGACGATGGTCTGGATGATATTCGCCTTATCGTTCAGCAGGCCCCGGAACATTTGTTACCCAGTGGATGGCTGCTTCTGGAACATGGGTTCGATCAGGCTCCAGCGGTCAGGTCGCTACTGACTGAGCAGGGCTTCATATCGGTTGAAAGCCGTCGCGATCTGGGTGGGCATGAGCGCGTGACACTGGGGCAGCGGCCGTGCTGAGCGATGCGGAGCTGTTGCGCTACAGCCGGCAGATTTTATTGCCTCAGATCGATATAGAAGGGCAGCTGCGTCTCAAGCAGGGCAGGGCGCTGATCATAGGCCTTGGTGGCCTGGGCTCCCCGGTTGCGCTGTATCTGGCCGCCGCGGGTGTGGGTGAGTTGCATCTTGCCGATTTCGACACGGTCGACATGACCAATCTGCAGCGGCAGGTCATCCATGACACGGCCCAGGTAGGGCGTAGCAAAGTCGATTCGGCGCTGGATCGGCTGCAGGCGATCAATCCTGAAATCACCTATAACGCTTACCGAACTGCCTTGGATGCCGACTCCCTGGCTGCAGCGGTCGAACGCGTAGACGTCGTGCTGGACTGCTCCGATAATTTTTCCACTCGAGAGGCCGTGAATGCCGCATGTGTATCCGCGGCTCGGCCTTTGGTAAGTGGTGCCGCCATTCGACTTGAAGGGCAGCTCAGCGTATTCGACCCAAGACGTGAAGACAGTCCGTGTTATCACTGCCTCTACGGTCATGGTAGCGAGACGGAGCTAACCTGTAGTGAAGCTGGGGTCGTAGGGCCCTTGGTAGGGCTGGTAGGAAGCCTTCAGGCGTTGGAAGCCTTGAAACTGCTTGCAGCGTTCGGCTCTCCTCTGGTGGGGCGCCTGCTGTTGATTGATGCGCTCACGTCACGCTTCAGAGAGCTGAAAGTGCGCCGTGACCCTGCTTGTGAGGTATGTGGAAAACGCCATGCCGAGTAATGCACCTATTGGTGTTTTTGATTCTGGCGTAGGCGGATTGTCCGTCCTGCGTGAAATTCATGGGCTTCTACCGGGTGAGTCGCTGTTATATGCAGCGGATTGTGCTCATATTCCTTACGGGGAAAAAGATCCGGCTTTCATTCGTGAGCGTTGCCAGCAGGTAGCTGAGTTCTTTCTCGAGAAAGGCGCCAAGGCAATGGTGTTGGCGTGCAATACAGCTACCGTAGCGGCTGTAAACGACTTGCGCGAATGTCATGCACAGTGGCCTATCGTGGGTATGGAGCCTGCGGTGAAGCCGGCGGCTGCAGCGACAAAGTCGGGTGTGGTGGGGGTTCTGGCAACCACTGGGACGCTTCAAAGCGCACGATTTGCCGCCTTGTTGGATCGCTTCGCCAGTACGGTCAGGGTCGTCACTCAGCCTTGTCCGGGGCTAGTGGAGCGGGTAGAGATCGGAGACCTGACTGGCCCCGTGACCCGGGCGTTGCTGAAAGAGTATGTAGCACCACTGCTGGCAGCTGGCTGTGACACGATCATTCTGGGGTGTACGCATTATCCCTTCCTGAAGCCTTTACTAAGGGAACTGCTGCCTGCTGAAATTACTCTCATCGACACCGGCTCGGCGGTTGCACGTCGACTGAGCTCGTTGATCCATGAAAAAGACCAGATGGCAACGGACACTCCTTTGGAATGCCGTTTCTGGACAAGTGGGGATGTCGAGCAGTTTTCGACGGTGTTGCCTAGCCTATGGGGCAAAGTTGCGTCAGTGGAAACGCTGCCTTTCTGAAATCAGTTAGTTTGCTACCTTTTCAGGATGAGAAGTGTCTCCCATAATGTAACGTTGTACGTGTTACAAAATAATACAAGGACTTTCAGATGAAAAAATTGCTTCCACTGGCCATTGTGGCCGCGCTTTCTGCCGGATCCATTCTTTCCGCTCAAGCGGCTGAGGTGTCCGGCGCAGTAGGTGTAACGGGCCAAGGCGATATGACGTATCGTCTGGGAATGGGCTTCGACTGGAACAAGAGCTGGTGGGAGACATCCACGGGACGCCTGACAGGTTACTGGGATGCTGGCTATACCTACTGGGAAGGCGCTGACCATTACTCTTCTGCCAAGCATTCCCTGTCCTTTGCTCCGGTATTCGTATACGAGTTCGGTAACGGTTCTGTTAAACCCTTTATTGAAGCCGGTATCGGTGTGTCTGTCTTTTCAAGCACTCGTGTCGGTGAACAGGATCTGGGCTCAGCCTTCAACTTTGAAGACCGCATTGGCGCAGGCGTAAAGATCGGCGAAACCCAGCGAGTAGGCATTCGCGCGACGCATTACTCCAACGCAGGTATCAAGGAGCCTAACGACGGTATCGAATCGTACGCGCTGTTCTACAGCCACACGATCTGATTCATAGTCGTTTCGCCAGAGCCGGACCTTGAAGTCCGGCTTTTTCATGCCTGGCGTTTGACAGGCTTGGGCAGGTTTCTGAACGCCATCAAGGCGCGTTCACGACTCTCCTTGACTTCGACGATAGGCGCTGGGTAGTCCTTGATAGCACGCTGCCACCGCTTGAACGGGTTATGAATAGCCTTGTCATCGAGCGAGGCCAGTTCTGGAACCCAGGTACGAATGAAGCGTCCCTTGGGATCAAACCGCTCCGATTGCGAATAGGTATTGAATATTCGGAAATAGGGCACGGAGTCAGTGCCAGTCGAGGCGCTCCACTGCCATCCACCATTATTGGCAGCTAGATCGCCATCGATCAGGTTTTGCATGAACCAGCGTTCACCTTCACGCCAGTCAATCAACAGATTCTTGCTCAGAAACATGGCAGTGATCATGCGCAGCCGGTTGTGCATCCAGCCTGTTTCACGCATCTGACGCATGGCTGCATCAATGATCGGAATACCGGTTTTGCCGTATTTCCATGCGTCAAGGTCGTCTGTATCCCGCCGCCAGGGTAGCGCCTCGGTATGCCTGTGAAACGCTCTGCTCATCGAAACATGGGGATAACCTACAAGAATGTGCTTGTAGAACTCTCGCCATAGTAGCTCGTCGATCCAGGCCGATGCGCCTAGCGCTCCGGTCGTCAGCTCGCCCCGGTTGGCGCTCAACACCGCGTGCAGACATTGGCGAGGGGAGAGCACGCCTGCTGCAAGATAAGCGGATAACTCACTGGTACCAGGGCGAGAAGGAAAGTCCCGGTCGTGGTGATATACCTCCATGCGCTCATCGACAAAGCGACGCAGTCTGGCATGCGCTTCATTTTCGCCTGCAGGCCATTGCTGCTGTATCACGCTCGAGACTGCCGCATAGGAGGGGATCTGGTTAGGTACGGGATCCGATTCGATAGAGCGCACAGCCTGGACATGGGGCGGCGGGCTAAGCGGTGGAAGGCTATGCTGTAGGAGATTGATGCAGGTTTTACGAAACTGGCCGAAGACCTTGAAGTAACCCCCACTCTTCGTAAGCACTGAGCCAGGCTCGAAAAACAGCTGATCCAGATGACGCTGAAAGCCTATTCGATTGCAGTCCAACGCTGCCTTTACTGCATCATCACGACGTTGTTCGTTGACACCATATTCAGCATTGACATGAACGGTCTGAATACCATGTTGTTGGCTTAGCTTGGCGACAATAGCGGCCGCATCAGCCCAGCGAGCCACTTGACGAATCAACAGGGGAATATTGAGCGTATGCAGCGTCTCGGCCAAGACTTTCAGGTTCCGGCGCCAGAAATCGACCTTGGTAGGAGAGTCGTCGTGTTCCTGCCATTGTTCGGGTGTAATCAGATAAAGGGCCAGCACTGGTCCGGCCGCGGAGGCTGCAGCCAATGCCGTATTGTCCCGTACTCGAAGATCGGTACGGAACCAGACGAGTTGGGTCATACGTGTTCTGCCATCAACCCCAATGCCTGAAGACGGCTAAAGACATCCAGAGGGTCATAGGCCACATTCAATGCGGTCTTGCTGACGTCATCCAGTAATTTGGCTGCCGGACCGGCAATGATGACGGGAACAGGGCATGTCTCAGCCAACCTGCGCAGCTGTTGTATCTGCTGTGATTCCAGCGGAGCATTTAAATACAGTACGAGGCAGCGCGGCGACATGCGTTCGGCGGCCAGTGCGTAGGCATCCAGCGCAAGCGGCCATTCCAATGTTTCAATTGGACAGTCGGCGTTGCTCAATAGCCAGGCGCTGAGCCAGAGTCCGGCATTCATTGGTGTTTCAGCCAGACTGGCCAGCAGAACGGACTGCCCTTTGAGTTGATAATTATTGTGGTAAATCCGTGCCCCAAGCTTGCTACGCAGCCAGGACAGAAAAAAGGATTGCTCCAGGGAGCCAATCAGAGGCGCCTTGCGGTGCTGTTCAAGATGCTCGACCAGCGGCATCAGCAATTGTTCGCACAGCACCCGGGGCGGGTAAAGGGCTGCCGTTCGGTTATAAGCTTCATCCAGACGGCGTCCAGCCAGCTCACGCACAGCGTCCAGCATTTCCTGGCGCAGCGCGACCCAGGGGGTGTCATTGGGCGAGGAAAGCGGGCGCTGACTGTCCAGCAGTGCCTTGACCTGGCCGACAGCAACGCCACGGTTGATCCAGGCCAGAATATTTTTAATGCGCTCGATATGGCTTTCACCATAAAGGCGGTGCCCTTTAGGTGTTCGCTTGGGAATGATCAGCCCGTAGCGTCGCTCCCAGGCTCGAAGTGTGACGGCATTGACCCCCGTGCGTCGGGCAACTTCACGTATGGGAAGCCAGCCTTCATTCAAGGCGGCCTGATAGTCACCGTCCCCTTCGATTTCTGTTGGGGACTTGCTGGGTATGGACTGCATGTCAGATGGCATTTCTCAAGCTCAAATCTTCCGGGTGCGGTTGCAGGTAGGATTGCTCGATCACGTAGTCATGGGGATGGCGGCGGAAGTGATGCTTGAGCAGTGTCAGGGGCACCACCAGTGGAACAATACCACTGTGATACTGCTCAATCAGGCGCTGCATTTCTTCTTTATCCGCCGGGCTCAGCGCATTCTTCAAATAACCAAATAGGTGATACAGGACGTTGCAGTGGGTTCCCCGGGTAGCGCAACGCTTGAGTGCGCTCATCACACCCTTGAAGTAGTGAGGGCCCAGCTCCTGTGGATCGTGTAGCCCGATTTCACCCAGCATGCGTCCTAGTGTTCTGAACTGCTCGGGGGCATTGGCCATCAGCTGGTACTTATAGCGGGAATGAAAGCCCAGGATCGCTTTGCGTGTCAGGCCTTCACGCAACAGCTGTTGCCACTGTGCATAGGCGAACACACGTGTCACGAAGTTTTCCCGGAGCACAGGGTCATTCAGCCGACCTGCTTCCTCAACCGGTAACTCTGGGCGAAGCTCACAGAAGACACGAGCAAATACACCCTGGCCTTCAGGCTGACTGGGCATGCCGTGTTCTGAATAGATCTTTACGCGCTCCATTCCACAGGAAGGCGATTTTTGCATGAAGATGAATCCAGATAGATCATCCAGCTCGGTCGCTATTTTCTTGCCATAGTTGGCCAGCGCATCCGTTACGTCGAGTTCCCGGTTGACTGTACCTACGGCTCGCGTTTGTTCAGGTGTGCCAACCAGACGGATCGGTTCACGGGGCGTACCCAGGCCAATCGCCATTTCCGGACACACCTGTACAAAATCGAAATGTTCGGCAAACGTGTGGCTGCACAAGCGGGATTCCTTGTGTCCGCCGTTGTAGCGGACCGGCTCGCCCAGCAGGCAAGCGCTGATTCCTAGCTTGGGACGAGGTAATGACGTCGATTGGCGAAAAGGCATGCGCCACCTCCAAAATTGAACGTACAAAACTTATACAAACTATTATTCTTGTACAAGTTCAATATCGTTATTGACCAGGGGTGGCGGTGATAATTCGACAAATCAGACGCAAGGTAGGTGTGCTGCGGAGCGCCGCGAGCCTTGCGCGGCGCTGGATGGGGTCACTCCAGATGATCAAGCAAGCGGCTGGCGGCATCAAAACCGCTCAGCCAGGCACCTTCTACACGGCCTGTACCACACCAGTCTCCACATGCATAAATACCCAGGTCCGCGTCAGCCAGCGCGCCCCATTGATGGCCTTGCGCCGGACGTGCGTAAAGCCAGCGATGAGCCAGCGTGAAGGCCGGTTCGGGTACTGCGCAACCGATGAGTTCGGCAAAGGCACCATGAAGCTGTTCGATAACCTGTTCCTTGGATGCATCCAGGTGTTCCCGACTCCAGGCGCTGGTTCCATGGAGAACCCAGGTGTCGTAGTCGGTTTCCCGGCCTGGCTTGCAGCGGTTGCGAGCAAACCAGTCCAGCTCACCTTCCTGAACGAAGCAGGCTTCAACAGGCGTATCAAGCGGCGTCTTGAAGGCCAGTGCAACCGACCAGGTCGGATCCATCACCACACCGGCCGCCACTGCGGCAAGCTTTGGCGCAGTGGCCAAGAGCGGCGTCGCCTGGGGTGCAGGTGTTGCGATGATAACGTGGCTGAACGGGCCGTGGTTGTGACCGTCGGCGTCCTGCAGGGACCAATGTTGGGGGCCACGGAATGCTTCGGTAATCCGGCAGCCAAAGGATGCCAGCAGATCACCGACCATGGCTCGGGTAATGGCGCTCATACGGGGTATGCCGACCCAGCGCGGCTGCTCATCCTGAGAGGGTGTGAGCGCGCCCGAACGGTACTGGTACAGAGCTGGGTCCCACTCCGCTACCCAGCCTTGGGTGCGCCATTGGCTGACCGCATCGATGAAACGGCGGTCACGGGCAGTGAAGTATTGGGCCCCCAGATCAAGCGAGCCGAAATAGCTCCGCTTGCTGGCCATACGGCCTCCACTTCCACGGCTTTTTTCGAACAGATGAACCTTATGTCCTGCCGCGTTGAGGACATGGGCGGCGGAAAGCCCGGCGATGCCGGCGCCGATGATGGCGATGGGTGCTGTCATGAAAGGCCTCGCTTGTCTTGGCAGAACCTGTCGACGAACGTTTTGCAATTAAGCAGGCTCTACGAGTACGACTGTGACAAAGCTGATCCAGTTGCACTATGACCTTAACAAACAAACCTGAAGAGGTCTTCAGCGCGACGCGTTAATTTGGCCCCAAATGATGAAGGAACGACGACATGCATATAGTGCTGACCGGCGGTACAGGCTTGATCGGCCGGGCGTTGTGTCATGACTGGCTGACGAAAGGGCATAGCCTGACCGTGTTGAGCCGTTCGCCCGACAAAGTGGCCCGTGAGTGCGGCGCCTCGGTGCGTGCCATTGCCCGTCTGGACGAAATAAACGGCGAGCCGGTCGATGCGGTTATCAACCTGGCCGGCGCGCCTATAGCGGATAAGCCTTGGACGTCATCGCGCAAGGCTGAACTCTGGCGAAGCCGGATTGCGCTGACCGAATCCCTGGCGGACTGGATGAGGGCGCAGCCAAAGCCGCCCAGGGTGCTGCTTTCCGGATCTGCTGTCGGCTATTACGGCGATGGGGGAGAGAAGCCGCTCAAGGAGGATAATGCGGTCCCTGGTCATGACTTTGCCAGCGAGCTATGTGTAGCCTGGGAGCAGGTCGCTAATGAGGCAGAGGCTCTGGGGGTTCGTGTCGTCACCCTTCGGACAGGGTTGGTGCTGGCCGCGGATGATGGCTTTATGCAGCGTCTTTTGCCTATGTTTCGCCTGGGCCTGGGCGGGCGCCTGGGCAGCGGACGTCAATGGATGCCCTGGATTCATTTGAAAGATCAAATCGGGGCCATCGATTTTCTTCTGAACCAGGAGTCGGCCAGTGGCCCTTATAATCTGTGTTCACCACAACCGGTACGTAATGCCGATTTTGCACAGGCTCTAGGACGTGCACTGCATCGTCCCGCACGAATACCTGTTCCCGCCTTTGCCTTGCGCCTGATGGGAGAGATGTCGAGTCTGCTGCTGGGTGGGCAGAGAGCCTTGCCTCAGCGATTGCTGGATGCAGGTTATACCTTTCGCTTTACCGATTTGGACGCGGCACTGAATGACCTGCTGCGCGCTAAGGACTATTCATGACTGATCACGCATTATTGCTCGTCAACCTGGGCTCCCCGGCGTCGACGTCGGTACCTGATGTACGGCGCTATCTCAACCAGTTCCTGATGGACCCCTACGTAGTAGATCTGCCATGGCCCGCGCGTCGCCTGTTGGTCTCCCTGATCCTGGCCAAGCGGCCGGCGGCCTCGGCCCATGCTTATTCGTCCATCTGGTGGGAAGAGGGTTCTCCGCTGGTTGTGCTCAGCCGTCGCCTGCAGGATGCCATGCGCGCCAAATGGACCCATGGCCCGGTGGAGTTGGCGATGCGGTACGGCGAACCCTCCATTGAGTCGGTATTGACCCGGTTGGCGAAGCAGGGCGTTTCCGAAGTTACTTTTGCGCCGCTTTATCCTCAATTTGCCGACAGCACGGTCACTACCGCTGTGGAGCTGGCTCGCAAGGTCATTCTGGAGCAGCGGCTGAAATTGAAGATGCATGTGCTTCCGCCGTTTTATGACCAGCCTGAGTACCTGGAGGCGCTGGTTAAGAGCACCGAATCCTATCTCCAGCAGCCGTTCGATCATATATTGATGAGTTTTCATGGTCTGCCTGAGCGGCATCTGCACAAGTCCGACCCAAGCGGTACACATTGCCTGAAGGGCGCTGACTGCTGCCAGAACGCCAAGGGTACGGTGTTGGAAAGTTGCTACCGTGCGCAATGTATCCGCACAGCGGAAGGGTTTGCCCGCGAGGCAGGCCTGAGGCCGGATCAGTGGTCCTTCTCGTTCCAGTCGCGCCTTGGTCGCGCCAAGTGGATCGAGCCTTACACCGAGGCACGCCTCGATGAGCTGGCTGCCCAGGGAGTGAAGCGTCTTCTGGTAATGTGTCCTGCGTTTGTCGCGGACTGTATCGAGACGCTGGAAGAAATCGGCATGCGCGGCAAGGAGCAGTTTGAAGAAGCCGGTGGTCAGGAGCTGGTACTGGTGCCGTGTCTGAATGATCATCCCGCGTGGGTTGATGCGCTCACCACCCTGTGTGAGCGGGTGCCCCGTGCGGTGTGAGTCTGGAATCTGAATATAAAAAGCCCCGCTCTAGCGGGGCTTTTTTTTACAGAAGACTATCCGGCGGCGGTGCGTCCTTACGCCAGTGATTGTGTCCCGGTAGCAGCAGGTTGAGCCCAATGGCTACAATGCCGCAAAGCGAAATGCCCTTCAGACCAACCTCGCCATTACCGATCACGATGCCGCCGATCCCAAAGACCAGGGTCACCGATACGATTACAAGGTTACGTGCCTCGGACAGATCGACCTGATGACGAATCAGGGTATTGAGGCCGACCACGGCAATCGAACCGAACAGCAGGCAGAGGATGCCGCCCATGACTGGCACCGGAATGCTCTGCAAGGCGGCACCGAATTTACCGACGAAGGCGAGGGCAATGGCAAAGCCGGCCGCCCACAGCATGATCTTGGGGTTGTAATTCTTGGTCAGCATGACCGCGCCGGTTACTTCGGCGTAGGTCGTATTGGGCGGTCCGCCAAACAGGCCGGCCGATGAAGTGGCGATACCATCACCCAGCAAGGTACGGTGCAGGCCAGGTTTTTTCAGGTAGTTGTTGCCAGTGACGCCACCCACGGCAATAACGCCGCCCACATGTTCGATGGCTGGCGCCAAGGCGACCGGCACCATGAACAGGATCGCTCCCCAGTGGAATTCGGGGGCGACAAAATGGGGAACGGCCAGCCAGGGGGCTGCAGCAATCGCATCGGTATGCACCAGGCCAAACAGGAACGCAAGGGTGTAACCCACGATGATGCCTGCCAGGATCGGTACCAGCTTGAAAATGCCACGGCCGTAGATAGCCACAATCAGCGTGGTTATCAGCGCAGGCATGGAGACCAGCATGGCGGTGGCATAGGGGACCAGCTGCGCACTGCCGTCGCCAGCCTTGCCCATGGCCATATTAGCTGCCACCGGGGACATGCCAAGACCAATGGAAATGATGACTGGTGCAATCACGACCGGGGGCAGGAGCCGGTCGATGAAGCCAATCCCCTTGAGCTTAACGGCCAGGCCCAGGAAGGTATACACGAAACCGGCCGCGACCACGCCACCCAGCACGGAAGGCAGGCCGAACTCGGCCTTGGCCGCAATGATCGGAGCGATGAACGCAAAGCTTGACGCCAGGAAGACCGGCACTTGACGGCCTGTCACAAGGTGGAACAAGAGCGTACCCAATCCGGCAGTAAAGAGCGCAACGTTTGGATCCATGCCGGTAATGAGCGGCATCAGGACCAATGCGCCAAAGGCGACAAACAGCATTTGCGCGCCAGACAAAATCTGTCGCCATAGCGGATCGTTATGAGACTGCACTATCAGGTGTCCTTTTGCTTGGTGCCGAAGATCTTGTCACCGGCATCACCAAGTCCAGGCAGGATGTAGCCATGCTCATCCAGACGCTGATCTACGGAGGCGGTATAGATGCTGACATCGGGGTGAGCCTTTTCGACCGCAGCAATGCCTTCCGGTGCAGCTACAAGGACCAGTGCACGAATTTCTTTGGCACCTGCTTTCTTGAGCATATCGATGGTGGCAATCATGGAGCCGCCCGTCGCCAGCATAGGGTCGATGATCATGGCCAGACGGCGATCGAGCTCGCCGACGAGCTTTTCCAGATAGGTATGGGCTTCAAGCGTTTCCTCGTTGCGCGCCAAGCCGATTACGCTCACCTTGGCGCTGGGAATGAGGCTGAGGACGCCGTCAAGCATGCCGATGCCGGCGCGCAGGATCGGTACGACTGTTACCTTCTTGCCAGAAATCTTCTCAACCGCTACGGTGCCACACCAGCCTTCGATGTCGACGTTTTCGACAGGAAGATCCTTTGTAGCCTCATAGGTGAGCAGGGCGCTGACTTCTTGTGCCAATTCCCGAAAATTTTTGGTACTAATATCGGCCCGCCGCATTAATCCAAGCTTGTGGCGGATCAGCGGATGTCGAATTTCATGGATGGGCATGGGAATGGTCTCCGGCGTACTGGCAAAATTACGCTAGATTAAATCATTAGGGTCCCTTTCGGGCAGATGTTTTGTCGCGATTGGCTTGCTCGCCGACGGTTAGCCCGGTAACTTTGCCGCCTTTTACCCAAGCCTGCCCCGCAGGCAGGTGTGTACCATGTCTGGAGAGTCCCCTATGTCCGCCGATCTCGATCATATCCGTAATGTCATGGCGGAGGCCGACTGCCTGTTCGACGAAAGCCAGGTAGAGGCAGCCATTGGCAAGGTGGCCGAGGCAATTACGGCTGATCTGGCTGACCGTAATCCTGTCATGTTCTGCGTGATGAATGGCGGTTTGATCTTTGCCGGCAAGCTGGCAACCAAGCTCAATTTTCCGCTGGAGATGTCCTATCTGCATGCGACCCGCTATCGCAATCAGACAACTGGCGGTGAATTGTTCTGGAAGGCCAAGCCGGAAATTTCCTTTATTGACCGTGATGTACTGATCGTCGACGACATTCTCGACGAAGGGCATACGCTCAATGCCATCATCGAATTCTGCAAGCATGCCGGTGCCAAGGCGGTGCATACAGCCGTACTGATCGATAAGGATCATGATCGCAAGGCCGTTCCTGGCCTGAAAGCTACTTATTCCGGGCTGTCCTGTATCGATCGTTACATTTTTGGCTACGGTATGGACTACAAGGGCTATTGGCGCAACGCACCCGGTATCTACGCGGTAAAAGGTCTCTGATATGCGGGGTCCGGCGTTCATCGATCAGGTACTGTTCGCCGGGCTTACCCAACAGGCGGCAGACAGTCCTCGCCTGCGCTACCACCATGGTTTTCATACCATGGATGAGCCCTGTCATCGCCTGTCAATCGGCATGCAGCCAGACACCTACATTGCGCCTCACCGGCATATGGACCTGACCAAGGCCGAAACGCTGCTAGTGCTCAAGGGACGTATTGGTGTCCTGTTCTTTGATGAAGAGGGAGCGCTGACCGGACAGCGTCTGCTTGAAGCGGGTGGTGATTGTGTGGGGGTCGATTTTCCTCCAGGCCTCTATCATTCGCTGGTAGTGCTTGAGACTGATACTGTTATCTTCGAATGCAAGGCAGGCCCTTTCCGCGCCTTGCAGGATAACGAGTATGGCCCCTGGGCGCCGCGCGAGGGCGAGCCGGGAACCCAGGCCTATCGAGACTGGATGGCGGCCCGCTTCGAGTCCTGACCGCTCGGCTGAGCATGATTTTGGGCGTTGAGTGACGGGGTGGGGCGGAGTAATATGCGGCCCTCTCGTTTTCCGCACAGGTACTTTGCGATGCGTAAGGACAAAAAGCAGGTAATCGGCGAGGAAATCAGCGACGATAAGATCAAGCTGTTTCTCGCAGTCGAACCGGCCGATGATACGCCGCCTTCCCTGCATAAACTGGTAAAGGCATACCGTGGATTGAGAGCTGACGACTTTGAACGTTTCGTTGGTTTCTTCGTTGAAGCAGGTTATGACCTAGACGCTCGTGATGCAGAGGGTCAGGACTTCATCGATCTGATCCGTGCCCATCGCAAGGCTGAGCCGTACGTGGATGCGGTGCGTGGCGCTCACGCCTGATCACCTGTTCTGAAAAGCCCGCCTCTTTGATAAGGACGCGGGCTTTTTTACGCCTTTTGCTTGAGATGCAGAATAGGGTAAGGCTTGCCGAGGCTATCTACGGCAGAGCGCCCTGTCACGGTGAACCCTTGTGCCAGGTAAAAGCCTTTGGCCCCATCGTTCTGCTCGTTGACGTCTACCGTTAGTCGGCCGTGTAGCCCGGCCGCATGGCGCAAGAGTCGCCTCCCATGTCCTTGACCATGTCGGGCTGGATCAACAAAAAGCATGTCTACGCTGGCCTGGGTAAGACCGATGAATCCTGCAGGTTGATCGTCATCGGACAAGCTGACCCACGTTTCCAGGCTGGGCAGGTAGCTGTCACGCACCAGCGGGCGGAAAAAGTCGATGTCGTCCTCAGGTAGAAAGTGATGGGTTGCCCTGACGGCCTGTTCCCAAATCTCGACCAGCAAGGGAATGTCTGTAGGCGTTGCGCGTCTTATGGACATGGTATGCCTCGTGTGTACGTGATGCATTTATTTGAGCACGTCGCCCGGCTGTTTGCAGCGTTTCGCTTGCGGCGGCTCATACAGTGCTGTCAGGCATTCACGGGCTGGGTATACTGCCTGCCATCAACGACCCACATGAAGATGGAGTAGAGCATGCGCAATCGCTTGTTGCTTGGTCTGATCGCTGTTGCCGGACTGGCTATTGCCGGCTGTGCCAGCAGTCCACAGCAATTGAGTCCGCAACCCAAACTGACAGCCCCAATCGCTGCGGTCGGGCACGGGCAGCCTGTTTCGGTACGTGTCGTGGACGGTCGCTCGTCATTCTCGCTGGGAACTCGGGGCGGTTTGTATCCTGAAACCAGTACCGTGTCGGTCCAGAGCAACGATGTCATTCCAAAGCTTCAGGCTGAAGCGGAGTCAGCGGTTCGTCTGCTGGGCTTCACGCCAACGGCCAATGCCTACAATGCTCCCCAGCTGACGCTGACTCTGGCGGAACTGAAGTATCAGTCGCCCAAGGAGCTATACGTCACCTCGGCCAATATTGGCGCAACCTTCAAGGTGGATGTGCGTAACAGCATGCGTGGCTACAGCGGTCGCTATGGCGCCTCGCTGGAGCAGCGTTTCGGTATGGCACCCAATACGGCAACCAATACCAAGCTGGTAAGCGATGTGCTGAGCGATGCGTTGACCCGCGTCTTCAAGGACCAGACTATCGCCCAGGTTCTTAACGGGCAGTAAGCCTGTTATCTGAAGAAGCCCCGGCAACGGGGCTTTTTTGATTCAACCAACTTAATCCAGTGGTCGCCCTGCCAGGAGCCGATACTTGTTCAGTACAGGCTGGGCATATTGGCGGATCATCTGCAGGCGGTATTCGGCAGGGCAGTTATTGAGGCGCTCCTGCCACTTCTGCCGAGCTTCAGCCAGCTCGTCTGCTGGGAACAGGCTTTCTGCCGAGGGTACGGTCAGTGACTCGTCACGGCCGTCCCAGCGCTCATAGGCCAGGTGGTTGGCAGGGAAAAGTCGATAGTTAGTCAGGATGCGGCGGTCCATTTCGGTTGCCAGCTGCTTGGCATCGCTGAATTCGCCGGTCAGCATCTCGCCAAACTCCACATGCACGCGTCCCTTGTAGCCCGTGATGCCCAAGGCAATGCTGACGTCATCCTCGCCAGGCGCCTTGGCATAGGTGCCGGTGGTTTCACGAATATAGAGTTCACGGGCCTTGGCCAGATCGCAGGGATCATACTCATAGCTGATCGACACAGGCACGATGTGCAACGCCTTTACCATATCGGCAAAGGAGTCGTCCTTGCAGCCCATGTGAAACATCTTGAGGATGGCTGAGTCGGTGCGGTCGTCTCCATCCTTGGCCCGGCCTTCGGCCTGGGCGATCCAGACGGACTGGCCATCCTGGCGAATGGAGTAATTGATATAAGCCGAAAGCGTCTGATACGCCGCAAGCTTTTCACGCCGTCCGGTGATGGAGCGGTGGACGATAAAGCTCTTGTTCAAGCGCATGAGGTCGCTGACGAAGGGCTTCTGCAAGAGGTTATCGCCAATGGCGATGCGCGGGGTTGGCAGCCCGGCATGATACACGGCGTAATTTACGAAAGCTGGATCCATAACGATGTCACGGTGGTTAGCCATGAACAAGTAGGCACAGCCGCTACGTAGATTATCCAGGCCCGAATAAGTCACACCATCGGTGGCTTTCTCGATCGTACGATCGACATAAGGCTCCAGTTTGTCCTGAAGCATGCTGACGCTGGTGATACCGGACACTTCCTGCCTCAGCCGATGGCGCAGCATAGGCTTGAGCAGCCATCCAAACGGGCTGGACAGTTTGGGGAAGCGGTAGCGGGTCAGGATGTCGATAAACTGCTCATCATTGATGAGTCGGGCCAAGACGGCAGGGACTTCTGTATCGTTGAAGGGTCGAATGGCTTCGAACTCGCCCATATCGTTCTCTTTTTAATAACAAGTGGCGACACGTGTCGCAAAGTGGCGGCCATAGTAGAGCGCGCAGCGAGAGATGCAAGCCGAATACGGCGTTAATGTCGCCCCTGGCGATTCCAATCATCGCAAAAACACGGTGCCGGAGCCTATTAGGAGCCCATTATGCTGGAAAGCCAACCGTATGAGTGTCCTTACTGCGGAGAACCTGCCGAGGCGGTGGTAGACCTGTCGGGTGGCGATCAGTCGTACTATGAGGATTGCCCCGTCTGTTGCAGACCTATCTTTTTTATCTTACACACAGAGGGTATGACATGGTCTCTCGAAAGTCGGCGAGAGGATGAATGATGCTCAGGATCTATGAGCCGCGGGATCTCCTGGAGGCAGAAATGCTACTGGCCATGCTGGACAGTGAGGGTATTGACGCGCATTTGGCGGGACGCCATTTGATAGGCGCCATTGGCGAGTTGCCTGCTATTGGGCTTCTGGGAATTGCCGTGCATGACGCAGATGCTCCGCGCGCCCGCGAGCTGATTGCCGATTACAACGCTGCTCAGCCATTGCCTTATGAGGACCCGGACAGCGGGCCGGCCGTGTTATTGTGCTGAAGCGGTAGTCGGCTTTGCCTGAAAAGGCGAACCGAATCGCTCTGTTTGTTTTCTTGCCTGGTTGTGTATGTCTGGACGCTACGCCTTGTTTCGCTGGCCTCCCGAGGTAACTCGGATGACCGGTTTTCCAGCGGACTATCAGCCGCGCTGGAACATCTCTCCCCATGCCCAGGTGCTATTCATGCGGCACCATGAGGGCGAGTGTCGTGTCGACAGTGGCCGTTGGGGCCTGACGCCCGCCTGGTTCACGGATCTCTCGCGCACGCCCACCCATGCCCGGGCGGAAACGGTAGCGGATCAGCCTATGTTTCGCGAAGCATTTGCCCAGCGCCGCTGCCTGTTACTGGCCAATGGGTTTTATGAATGGCGAGGGACTTCGCGCAAGCGGGCCTTCTGGATGATCAATGGCGAGCCGCTGGCTTTCTTTGCAGGCATCTGGGAGGCCTATCCGGTCATGGGGCAGGTCTATTTGAGTGTGGCCATG
The DNA here is from genome assembly GCF_051027705.1 of Pseudomonas sp. JZ114. Classification (NCBI taxonomy): domain Bacteria; kingdom Pseudomonadati; phylum Pseudomonadota; class Gammaproteobacteria; order Pseudomonadales; family Pseudomonadaceae; genus Pseudomonas; species Pseudomonas sp. JZ114. The sequence goes on along the minus strand of NZ_CP069256.1, from coordinate 3,322,082 downwards.
CTGACTCAGCCCGCTGGAGGACTCCGTCGCCCGCTGGTGCTGGCCGAGGCCGAACGGGACGCTTGGCTGTCATCCACGACAGAGCCGCGCGTCCTGAATGAGATCCTGCTGAAGCCCTCAATGCCGCTGCGTGAGAGAGTGCTTGCCGGTATTGTGAATGATCCCTCGGTAGACGGGCCGGAATGCCTGACGCCGCTTTAGGCGTTGGGCTGGCAATGCCGAACTGCTAGCCGTGTCACTCGTCGCTTGGTCGGTAGGAGTTGTCGAGACTGGCGGCGCGACCTACCATCTGCGCAGTCGCGCAATCAGGAGAGTGTCATGCGTCGTGTTTTACCCATCGTCGGTCTTTCGCTTTCAGTACTGCTCAGCGCATGTCAGGCGGTGAATACCACTAGCGGAAATGCTGTTGGGGTTGAGCGTAAGCAGTATATGTTCAGCATGTTGTCGGCTGATCAGGTCAACCAGATGTACTCGCAGTCGTACCAGAAGACGGTTACCGAGGCGAAAAACGCCGGCAAGCTGGCCAACGATACGGCTCAGGGCAAGCGAGTACAGGCAATAGCCAAGCAGTTGATTGCTCATACGTCTGCGCTGCGGGCGGATGCGGCCAACTGGGATTGGCAGGTCAACGTGCTCCAGAATGATGAAGTGAATGCCAACTGCGGCCCGGGTGGAAAAATCTTTGTTTATACCGGCCTGCTTGATCAACTGAAGCCTACGGACGATGAGCTGGCCGCTGTGATCGGGCATGAGATTGCCCATGCACTGCGTGAACACAGCCGCGAGCAGATGTCCCGCGCCTATGCCATCGAGATGGGTCAGAATATCGGCGGGGCGCTGCTGGGTATTGGTCAGGGTGGTATGCAGGTGGCGGATCAGGTTACCCAGGTTAGTCTGACTTTGCCGTTCAGCCGTTCCAACGAGAACGAGGCAGATCTCATCGGGCTCGAACTGGCCGCGCGCTCGGGCTATAACCCCAATGCCGCCGTGACGCTCTGGCAGAAGATGGCCAAGCTGAGTAATGGTAACCAGTCACCAGAGATACTCAGCACCCACCCGTCCGATGACAAGCGGATGAGCAATCTGGAGGCTGCCATTCCCAAGGTCATGCCGTTCTATGAGGCCAGCCGTAAGTCGTGACAGGTCGGCTATCGAGAACCAGAAGCCCCGGCTGCTGATAGCCGGGGCTTTTTTATGCTCAGAAAGGAATAATTAGAACGCACCGCTTAGTTCAAGCGCGTGATAAGCCGCCGCGAGAGCCAGGATGCCGAATGCCGTAGAGGCGAGTCGGCGGATCAACACCAATGGCAGCCGGTCAGCGGCAAAGTTGCCTGCGAGTACAACGGGTACGTTGGCCACAAGCATACCCAGTGTCGTGCCCATGACGACCAGAATGAAATGAGGGTATTGGGCTGCCAGCATCACCGTGGCGACTTGTGTCTTGTCTCCCATTTCCGCCAGGAAGAACGCCACCAGCGTTGTCAGGAAAGGTCCAGAGCTCTTTTTAAGGCCTGATGCCTCATCTTCGTCCAGCTTGTCCGGGATCAGCGTCCAGAGGGCGACGGCTACAAATGAAATCGCCAGAATCCAACTCAGGGCCGTCTCGCTGAAGAAGCGGCTGACCCAGCTGCCAACGGCGCCGGCAACAAAGTGGTTGGCCAGCGTCGAAGCCACCATTCCCATGATGATAGGCCAGGGCTTACGAAATCGGGCAGCCAGCAACAGAGCAAGCAGCTGAGTCTTGTCGCCTATTTCTGCAAGGGCGACGACCAGCGTAGGGACTAACAGGGATTCCATCAGGTTTCCAAAAGGGGTGGGCATTAATTAGACAAATGACATGCATGCCTTCCCACCCCGGGTAAAGGCTGCATGTCATAGGTCTTGTCAAACCCGCAGGTCGCGAACGCCATGGTCGAGGACCAAGTATGTTGACGGACGCCTGGCGCTGATGGCCAGAGACTACTCCCCTAGGACGGCGCGCATTCTGCCCAAACATCCAGGCAGGTGCAATTCAAAAGAGCGATACGCTGTCTCTATCAGCAGCGGAAGGCCTGGTAGATACGAAAGCCGTCACGCTCTGCCAACACCTTGCAGGGCCCCAGATATTGCTCGATCAGTGGGGGATACCTGAGAAAGCTGTTGGCCACAATACGTAGCTCGCCGCCTGGGCGCAGGTGATGGACGGCTTCGCGTAGCAGGGTCTCGCTGGCTTGATAATGAGTGTGTACGCCCTGGTGAAACGGCGGGTTGCTGATAATGGCGGCCAGCCCAATGGGCGCCGCAGCGATACCGTCGCCAGCCAATACGGTGCCGTCCAGCCTGTTGGCAGCCAAGGTCAGGCGGCTACTCTCTACCGCAAATGCGTCCACGTCGAGCATATGAAGGTCATTGTGGGGATAGCGCTGTTTGAGCGATGCACCTACTACACCTGCGCCGCATCCGAAATCCAGCAGCGCACCAGCAGGTAGATTATCGAGGTGTTCGAGCAGAAGGGCGCTCCCCTTGTCGAGCCGCCCGTGGCTGAACACACCTGGCAGGCTGACTACATGAAGCATTGAACCGGCAACATCCAGCTCGAAGCGCTCGGCCCGCTCATGCAGCATGACGGGGGCTGCCTCAGGATGTGAGACCTTCCACAACTGACAGTGCCGAGCATTGTCCAGCTTGCTGGCGGCGCCCAGCAGAGCCAGCTGTTTGGCAGCCCGCTCGATTCCACCCCGCTTTTCGCCTACCACATACAGTGCCCCTTGAGGGACCATGGCCGCCAAGACGCTGAGCAGGTAATCCGTCAGCTCTCTGGACTTGGGCAGGAACAGTACGGCGGTATCGTATGGCTGAGCAGGTGTAGAGGTTCCGAAGTCGACTCTCCCGGGAAAGCGAGCCTGGAAATAGGCCTCATCGCCTGCATGCCAGGTCCAGCCATGTGCCTCCGGGAGGTGGCTCAATAGATCATCTGCAGGTAATCCTGCCAGCAAGGTTCGGCCTTGAAAATGCTCGGGCTGACGGAGCAGGACTTCGCTGCGTGGATCCATGGGCGTCCTCGGTAAAAAAAGCGCGAAGCTTAGCAGACCGTGCGAGTCGGCGCGCCCGCAAAAAAGGCGGTTGCGTTATCGGTCAGCTGACCGATGATCCGCTGGCGAGCCTCCCGGCTTCCCCATGCATTATGAGGCGTCACGATAAGCCTGGGAATGTCGTGGGCGAGCAGGGGATTTCCGCCTTTTGGCGGCTCCTGGGTGAGGACGTCCGTGGCGGCGCCTCCCAGATGACCGCTCCGCAGGCAGTCGGCCAATGCCTGTTCGTTCACGATACCGCCTCGAGCCGTATTGATCAGAAAAGCGGTGGGCTTCATGGCAGCCAGTTGCGGAGCATCGATCAGGTTGCGCGTGGCGTCGGTAAGGGGGCAATGCAGGCTCAACGCGTCTACCTGGGGCAGTAGCGCTTCCAGCGGTATGTAGCCTTCGCGCACTGGCCGTCCAGGCAACTGACCCAGCAGGATACGCATGCCAAATGCTTCCGCCAGGCGAGCAACTGCACCGCCAAGCTCACCGTGACCCAGGATGCCAAGCGTCTTGCCTTCCAACTCCATGATGGGATAGTCGAGCAGGCAGAACTGCTTGGCTTCCTGCCAGCGTCCGGCCTGAACATCGCGCTGATAATCCGGCAGTCGCGTGGCCAGGGCCAGCAGGAGCGCGAACGTGTGCTGTGCAACGGAAGGCGTGCCGTACCCCTGACAATTGCAGACGGTTATCCCATATTGGCGTGCTGCGTCCAGATCCACATTATTGGTGCCGGTGGCGCTGACCAGTACCAGCTTGAGCGATGGGCATGCAGAAAGGCAGTCAGCGGTCAGGCTGACCTTGTTCACGATAGCCACCTCCACGGCCTGCAGGCGCTCGATAATCTCGTCGGGCGCGGTGGCCGGATAGACGTGGAATTCGCTGAAGGCTGCCTTCAACGGAGCTGGATCCAGATCTCCCAGGTCCAATGAGGCATAATCCAGAAAGGCGGCACGACGGGCTAGGCTCATGGGGTGTCCTTATGATTATTGGCCGGAACTGCCAGCCTAGCAGAAGCCCCTGGCGCAGGGGCAAGGTAGTAAGCTGACAGGCATGAATTATCTCGCTCATCTTCATCTTGGCGGTTCAGATCGTGAACAGCTGCTGGGAAGTCTTTACGGTGACTTCGTCAAAGGTCCTCTCGATAATCGCTGGCCCTTGGCTATCGAACAGGCTATCCGCCTGCATCGCCGTATTGATGCCTTTACCGACAGCCATCCCTTGATCGATCGTGCCCGTGCACGCTTTCCCGAGGCGCGCCGGCGCGTCAGCGGTATCCTGGTCGATGTCTTTTTCGATCACTGCCTCAGCCGGCATTGGGCTGCTTACGCCGACCAGCCATTAGAGGCTTTTATTGCGCGGTTCTATCGTATTCTGCTGTCGGAGCCTGATTTGCCGCCACGGCTGGCGAGGATCGCGCCGCGTATGGCAGCTCAGGACTGGCTAGGCAGTTATCAGGAATTCAGGATCATCGAACAGGTCATCAATGGTATGGCGAGTCGACTGTCCCGGCCTGTACTCCTTGAGGGCGCCTTTGCGGAAGTAGAAGCGCGTTATGCGTTGCTTGAGCAGGACTTCTTTGACTTTTATCCCGAACTGCTGGCGTTCGTTCGTCAGGCGCAGCGGGATCGCTATTGATTCAGGTCAACATGCGCAACGGCTTGTGCGCATAGAGTCACCGCGCTATTACACGAGGTCCCTATGCGCCGCGATCCCATTGTGCTGTTTGATAACGGCTCCCATAAATGTTTGTGCTTCGATAGCCTGGTTACAGGAGACGGAGTGCAATCCAACCAGTTTCTCATCATCGATCATGATGAATATCTACTATTCGATCCCGGCGGTGATCTGACCTATACGCCGCTGTCGCTGGAGCTGTCCAGGCATATTCCGCTGCAGGATCTGACCTATATCTTTGCATCGCACCAGGACCCCGACATTATCGCGGCGCTGGACAAATGGCTGCTGCATACGCGGGCTCAGGTCATCTGCTCGAAGCTGTGGGCACGCTTTCTGCCTCATTTGACGGCCGGTTATCTGTCCATTAGTCACAACCTGTCGGTCTTTGAGCGAATCATACCCTTGCCTGATCGGGGCCAATCTTTCCGGCTGGGCCAATGCGCCCTCATGGCCGTTCCCGCCCACTTTCTGCATTCAGTCGGTAATTTCCAGCTATACGATTCTGTCAGTCGAATTCTCTTTTCGGGCGATATGGGCGCCTCACTCGTGGATGACGCGGCACCGGTCGAGAATTTCGAGGCTCACATGCCCAGCATGGAGTGCTTTCATCGACGCTACATGGCCTGCAACAAGGCCTGCCGGCTATGGGCAGGCATGGTCAGGGAAATGAATGTTGCCATGATTGTGCCTCAGCACGGGCGGCCCTTTGCGTCGCCGCCCGTGATCAAGGCGTTTCTGGACTGGATCGAAACCCTGGAATGCGGGATCGACCTAATGACGCAGGAAGACTATCGCTTGCCTGCATGAAGGTAATGCTTGGGCGGATACTCCTGATGTAGCCGCTCCAGCAGTTCATCCTTGGCTGTCCAAAGCTGGTTAACCCAGGCCTGGAAGGCTGCGCGGTATTCGCTGTCCAGGTCGTAGCTCTTGCCCAGAAAAGCTGCGGGGATGGCAATCTCTTCGACACGCACGACAATGGCTGCAATCCGGCCGGAGAGCAGATCCCAAAGGCTCGGCGTTCCGTTGGGATAGTGGATGGTAACGTTGACCAGCGAATGCAGCTGCTCTCCCATCGCATCCAGCACAAAGGCGATACCGCCCGCACGCGGGCTCAACAAGTGACGATACGGCGCGCGCTGGGCGTCATGTTTGGCTTGGGTGAAACGGGTTCCTTCCAGAAAATTGAAGATTCCCACCGCCGTATCGCGAAAGCGCGCGCAGGCCCGACGTGTAGTCTCAAGGTCCTTGCCACGCTTTTCAGGATGGCGGGCCAGATACGCTTTCGAGTAGCGCTTCATGAAGGGAAAGTCGAGTGCCCACCAGCACAATCCAATGACAGGCACCCAGATAAGCTCTTGTTTGAGGAAGAACTTGAGCGGACGGATATGGCGATTCATCAGGTACTGGAGCGCAAAGATATCAACCCAGCTCTGATGGTTACTGGTCACCAGATAGGAGTGTTTGTAATCGAGGCTGGCGAGCCCGCGGACGTCCCAGTGGATGCGACCCGTCAGGCGAATCCAGAGATGATTGCCACTGATCCAGGCCTCGTGGATGGCATTCATGAGGCGTCTGGACAGCCGTTGTGCAGTCGGGAAGGGCAGGCACAGCTTGAGTAGCGTTACGGCAAACAGTGGCCAGCACCAGAACAGGGTGTTGGCCGCTAGGAGCAGGCCGCCCACAAGACCACGGACCAGGCTAGGTAGATAATGAAGCATCAAGCGTTCCCAACAGCAAAAAGGCGGCAAATCATAAAACAAGCCAGCGTCGGGAAACATGCTTCATAAGCGCTCACGGCAGGATTAAACCGGATTGACCTCATGCCATTCAGCTTTTGGCGCACCAGCCGCATGGAAATGATTGTCCGATATGCTTCAAGCGCTGCGCCTCGTCGTTTACCCAGGCACGGGTTTGCCAGGGCGGGTCGTGGCGGAGGTGCTGGCTGTGTCCACAACTCAATAAAACTACCCAATGACCCTCTTCATCCTGATAAAAATCCAGAATGACACTCGTCTGCTTTGATGGCGGTGGGTCGCAATCGGGGCGATTGCCGCGTACACTTGACCTTTCATTCATCTTATTCAAAGGTTTTTACCATGCAGATTGCGGCCAACAAAGCGGTCTCCATCGACTATACCCTGACCAACGACGCCGGTGAGGTTATCGACAGTTCCGCTGGCGGCGCCCCGCTGGTATACCTGCACGGTGCAGGCAACATCATTCCGGGCCTTGAGCGTTCGCTCGAAGGCAAGCAGGCTGGCGATGAACTCAACGTTGCCGTCGAGCCTGAAGATGCGTATGGCGAGTACAGCCCTGAGCTGGTCGCTACCCTGAACCGCAGCATGTTCGAAGGTGTGGACGAGCTGGAAGTGGGCATGCAATTCCACGCTTCCGGTCCAGACGGCGGCATGCAGATCGTTACCGTGCGCGACATCGATGGCGATGACGTGACCGTTGACGGCAACCACCCGCTGGCTGGCCAGCGCCTGAACTTCAAGGTCAAGGTTGTGAACGTGCGTGATGCCTCTTCTGAAGAAGTCGCTCACGGTCACGTACACGGTGAAGGTGGTCATCAGCACTAAAACGCGACGGAAATCCTGGTGTGGCGGGAACGAACCCACACTAGAATGTCCAAGCGAGAGCGTCCGAAAGGGAACAGCCCGGTCGGACGCTTTTTTTACGCCTACTGTATTCACAAGGAGCACATCATGAGTGCGTTCCACGATCTCACCTTGCAAGGGCTGGATGGGAAGGATCTCCCCCTGGCACCTTACAAAGGCAAGGTGGTGTTGGTGGTTAATGTGGCATCCAAATGCGGATTGACCCCGCAATATGCGGGCCTGGAATCGCTGTATCAGACCTACCGCGACCGCGGGTTGGTCATCCTGGGCATTCCATGCAATCAATTCGCAGGCCAGGAGCCTGGAAGCGATGCGGATATTCAACAATTCTGTAGCACGAACTATGGCGTTTCGTTTCCCCTGTCGAGCAAGATCGAGGTAAACGGCCCGACACGTCATACCCTGTACCGGCAGTTGGCTGGTGAAGGTGCGGAGTTTCCCGGAGAGATCACCTGGAATTTCGAGAAATTCCTGGTAGGTCCCGATGGCCGGGTTCTGGCTCGTTTCAGCCCACGAACTGCGCCAGATGATCCCAATCTGGTTCAGGCCATCGAGAAAGCGCTTCCCTAGCGCAAAGGCGGCGGGGCGAGCCGCGCAGTTACCGAGGCTCCCCCGCTGCAGGCAATGCCTTTGCGCCACCCTCTCTGACCCAGAACAGCGTCGCGCCGGCCACTGCTGCAGGCATGAACAGAACGTTCACGACCGGGACCAGAAGGGCCAGGTACGTAATTCCGCCAAATCCCAGGCAGCGTGTCCGCTTGCTACGTAACCAGGCCAGCATTTCGGTAAAGCCCAGCTTGTGGTTGTCCGCTGGATAGTCGATGTACTGCACCGCCATCATCCAGACGCCAAACAGCAGCCAAAGCGGTGGAGCAATCAGATTAAGCCCTGGAATGAACGAGAGCACCAATAACCCCAGTGCACGGGGTAGGTAGTACCGCAGTTTTTTGAATTCCCGCGCCATGGTTCTGGGAATCATGGCAACTAACTCTCCCGTGCTGAACGGCGGGAAGTCGTCCTGGCCGCGTACCACGACCTCAACCTTCTCAGAGAGAAAGCCGTTGAAAGGTGCCGCAATGATGTTAGCCACCATGGTGAACGTGAAATAGATCATGAACAGGACGAGTACGAAGAAAAAAACGTACAGCAACGGTACCAGTACATAATCCAGAAAGCTTAAGTATGAAGGAATGGAAGGCATCAGATGATGCACCCAGCCATTGAACTTGCTTAGCGCAAAGCTGATCGTTGCGATGAACAGGATAAGATTGATCGACAGGGGCAGTACGACAAAGCGACGCAGGCCAGGCCGCAGGATCAGTTTCAGGCCTTCACTGAAATACAAAGGGCCGGATAAAGGCTTGCTCATTCAAAACTCCGGTAGCGAGTAAGAGCGCAATAATGAAGCCTTATTACGGTCGAATGCCAATAGTGACCTGTAAACAGCCGTGACGTGATTCTAGGGTTGTGCGTTGTGGCGTACCATAGTGTCCGACATCAGGCGGGTCCGCATAGGTTATGCCTATGATTTGGATTAAAACTCGCCATTTTATCCAAAGCGGCAAGCCGCGTAGGCTGCTGCCTTATCGCGTTAAGGAGAGGCTAATGAGCGTTCTGGTAAACAAGCAGGCCCCGGATTTTACAGCTCCAGCTGTTTTAGCTAACGGTACTATCGTCGAGAACTTCCAGCTGTCCACTTTGCGTGGCAAATACGTTGTGCTGTTCTTCTGGCCGCTGGATTTCACCTTTGTTTGCCCGTCGGAAATCATTGCCCACAATAACCGCATCGCTAAATTCCGTGAGCTGGGCGTAGAGGTCGTTGGTGTGTCCATTGACTCTACCTACACGCACTACGCCTGGCGTAATACGCCAGTAGAGAAAGGCGGCATTGGCCCGGTCGAGTTCACCATGGTGGCTGACGTCAAGCACGAAGTAGTTCGCGCCTATGGCATCGAGCATTCGGATGGCGTGGCGTTGCGAGCGTCTTTCCTGATTGACAAGGAAGGCGTCGTGCAACACCAGGTGGTCAACAACCTGCCGCTGGGCCGGGAAGTGGATGAGATGGTGCGTCTGGTTGAGGCACTGCAGTTCACCGAAGAGCATGGCGAAGTCTGCCCGGCTGGCTGGCGCAAGGGGCAGAAAGGTATGAAGGCCGACGCAGAGGGCGTTGCTAACTACTTGGCTGAAAACGCTCATAATCTGTAACTATTGGGCAGGCAGGTCCTATACGGGCCTGTCATCCAGACAAGGTTCTGGACAATAAGCGGGAAATCCCGCACGGTTCGCGGGCTGTCGACTTTGTAAGCCTTCCCCTGGTGCTTCGACAGCCCTTTTTATTATTAGCACGTGTGCCGACGCCCTATGCGCGGCATGGAGACAAACATGTCTGAAGTTCGTCATGCTCGAGTCATCATTCTCGGTTCCGGCCCTGCCGGTTACACCGCGGCAGTCTATGCTGCACGCGCCAACCTCAAGCCGTTACTGATTACTGGCATGCAGATGGGCGGACAGCTGACTACCACGACCGAGGTAGACAACTGGCCGGGCGACCCTCACGATCTAACAGGGCCTGCGCTGATGGAGCGGATGCGTGAGCATGCCCAGCGCTTTGAAACCGAGATCGTGTTCGACCATATCAACGGTGTGGATCTGGCCAACAAGCCTTTCACCCTCACGGGTGACAGTGGCACCTATACCTGTGATGCACTGATCATCGCAACCGGCGCCAGTGCCCGTTACCTGGGCCTGACCAGCGAAGAGAGCTTCATGGGCAAGGGCGTATCGGCCTGCGCTACCTGTGACGGTTTCTTCTACCGTAATCGTGAAGTGGCTGTAGTGGGCGGTGGTAACACTGCTGTGGAAGAAGCGCTTTACCTGGCCAACATTGCCAGCAAAGTCACGCTGATCCACCGCCGCGATACGTTCCGCGCTGAAAAGATTCTGCAGGACAAGCTGAAGTCCCGTGTGGCCGAAGGCAAGATCGAGCTGAAGCTCAACGCAGCTGTAGACGAAGTGCTGGGCGACAATATGGGCGTTACTGGTGTTCGCCTGAAGAACAACGATGGCAGCATGGATGAAATCCAGGTTGCCGGCCTGTTCGTTGCGATTGGCCACACGCCAAACTCCTCGCTGTTCGAAGGTCAGCTTGAGCTGAAGGATGGCTATGTAGTGGTCAAGGGCGGCCGTGAGTCCAATGCTACGGCAACCAGCATCGAGGGTGTGTTTGCTGCTGGTGATATCGCCGACCACACCTACCGCCAAGCGATTACCTCGGCAGGCGCTGGCTGCATGGCTGCGCTGGATGTCGAGCGCTACCTGGATGGCCTGGGCGATAACCTCTGGTAAGCCAGTCTCTGGTAAACCCTGTGGTTTCATGAGAAAGCCCCGCTTGTGCGGGGCTTTTTTGTTTGGCTGAATCAACCCGGGTCGCGATGATTCGGATGAAAGCCGCTCACTGGAGCCTGTACGGTTTCACGGGTGGCTATGTCGATTCCTTCACTGGCGACCTCGGCCAGGAAATCAATCTCTTCTGGCGTGATGATGTAGGGCGGCAAGAAGTAGACCACGTTACCCAGCGGACGAAGCAGGGCTCCCCGGGTAAGTCCATGCTGGAATACCTTGAGGCCACGTCGTTCCTGCCAGGGGAATGGTGTCTTGGTGGCTTTGTCCTGAACCATCTCGATGGCGAGCGCCATTCCGGTCTGGCGCACTTCGGCGACATTGGGATGATCCACCAGATGCCGGGTGGCCTGTTGCATCCTTGCAGCCAGTGCCTGATTGGCCTCTATTACCTTGTCTTCTGCAAAGATATCCAACGTTGCCAGGGCTGCGGCGCAGGCCAGCGGGTTGCCTGTGTAGCTGTGGGAATGCAGGAACGCACGCAGGGTATCGTATTCATCATAGAACGCCTGGTAGATGTCATCTGTAGTGAGGCAGGCTGCAAGAGGCAGATAGCCGCCTGTAAGAGCCTTGGACAGGCACAGAAAATCCGGGCGGATACCGGCCTGCTCGCACGCAAACATCGTTCCGGTACGGCCAAAGCCGACGGCGATCTCGTCGTGGATAAGATGCACGCCATAGCGGTCACAGGCCTCACGCAGTAGCTTCAGGTAAACCGGATGGTACATGCGCATACCACCGGCACCCTGAATCAGCGGCTCGACGATGACAGCGGCTACTTCCTGATGATGCTCCGCCAGGGTCTGCTCCATATGGGCAAACATGGCGCGGGAATGCGTTTCCCAATCCATGCCTTCCGGGCGCAGGTAACAGTCGGGGCTGGGAACCTTGAAGGTATTCAGCAAGAGCGATTTATAGGTTTCGGTGAAAAGCGCAACATCGCCTACCGACATGGCCGCTACCGTTTCGCCATGGTAGCTGTTGGTCAAGGTGACAAACTTGTTCTTTTCTGGCTTTCCACTGTTGAGCCAGTAGTGATAGCTCATTTTCAACGCAACTTCGATGCAGGACGATCCGTTATCGGCATAGAAGACGCGATCAAGGCCCGCTGGGGTCAGCTGCACCAGCCGTTCGGACAACTCAATCACAGGCTGGTGGCTGAAGCCGGCCAGAATCACATGCTCCAGTTGGTCGACCTGATCCTTGATCCGCTGGTTGATACGTGGGTTGGCATGACCAAATACATTGACCCACCACGAGCTGACCGCATCAAGATAGCGGTTGCCCTCAAAGTCTTCCAGCCATACACCACGACCAGATTTGATCGGGATGACTGGCAAGCGCTCATGGTCTTTCATCTGGGTGCAGGGATGCCACAACACATCCAGGTCACGCTGCATCCACTCGGCATTCAGGCCCATAAAGGTCATCCTCCAAACACATTTGGCTGGCAAGCCTATGCAATGCTCCGAACGGTAGCAAGGCGCGTCTAGTGGATGCCGCTTCGCTGGCGTATGCTGCGCACCGCCGTTGGGGCTGAGGAGTCTGAAAGATGTCGGTACGTGTAGCGCGTCTCGGAGCGCTTGCTGTTTATGGGTTGTTCAGCGTATCTGCGCTGGCTGCAGGCAAGGTGGAAAAGCATGTTGAAAAGCATGCGGAAAAACCGACCGCAAAGGAATCGGAGCAGCCTGTTGCCAAAGGTAATGGTCGGTCGGCCATCGTAATCGGCGCCGGCATGGCCGGTCTGGCCTCGGCCTATGAGCTGCAAAAAGCCGGTTGGCAGGTGACGCTACTTGAAGCCAAGCCCAGTGTTGGCGGACGTTCAGCGCTGGCGACCAGTGAGTGGATCGGTAATGCCAAGGCTCAGCCGGCCCTCAATAGCTATCTGGATACCTTCAAGATCAAGACGGTCGATGCACCTAGCTATGTGCGCACGCCGGGTTATCTAATCGATGGGCAGTATTATTCGCCAGAAGATCTTGCTCAAAAAATGCCGGACGTGAGCGCTGCACTCAAGCGCGTCGACAAGGCGCTGGATGAGCTTGCGGCATCAATCAGCGATCCGCTCAAGCCGACCGCTGGAAAAGGCCTGTTCGCACTGGATCAGACGAACGTGGCCAGCTGGCTGGATAAGCAGAACCTACCGCCATTGGCGCGCAAACTGATCAATCAGCGTATCCGTAGCCGCTATGATGAGCCATCGCGCCTGTCGCTGTTGTATCTGGCTCAGCAGACCCGCGCCTACCGGGATATCAGTGACGCCGATCTGCGTGCGGCCCGTCTGCCGGGTGGTAGTACCGTGCTGGCCCAGGCATTTGTCAAGCAGATCAAGACGCTCAAGCCCAACTCCAAGGTGTCGGCTATCTCGCAGGACAAGGATGGCGTGACCGTCAAGGTAGGGCCTACGGGGTACCATGCCGATTATGTGGTCATGGCAGTGCCCCTGCGTGCCTTAAGCTCGATCCAAATGACGCCGGAACTGGCCGAGGCACAGCGGGCTGCGCTCAAAGGCACGAACTATGGATGGAGAGACCAGATTCTTCTGAAGTTCAAGACGCCGGTCTGGGACAGCAAATCTCGTCTGTCTGGCGAAATCTATAGTGATCAGGGGCTGGGCATGCTGTGGATCGAGCCGGCCGTGAAAGGTGGCGCCAACGTGCTGATCAATCTGTCCGGTGATAATGCCCGCGTGATGCAGGCGTTCGGAGATCGCCAGTTGGCAGATCAAGTCCTGATCCGTCTGAACGCTTTTTATCCCAAGGCTCGCGGTGCATTTTCCGGCTACGAAGTGCGTCGCTACAGCACCGACCCAGGTGTAGGTGGTTCCTATCTGGCCTATGGCCCGGGGCAGGTCAGCCGTTACTGGCGTGTATGGGAGCAGCCTCAGGGGCGCGTCGTCTTTGCTGGCGAGCATACCGATGCGCTGCATCCGGGGACATTGGAAGGCGCCTTGGCCAGCGGTCAGCGGGCCGCTCGACAGGTCGAAGATCTCGCAGCAGGCAAATCCGCTGCGCCTGAGACCAAGCCTACCGATGCCAAGCCTGCCAGCCTTGCGCCTGACGCAGCACCTAAAGCTACTGACGAGAAAAAGGGCTTCTTTTCTCGCATGTTCTCCTGGATGCATTGATTTACGACATGTTTCACCGCCTGGCGTCCTGCCGGGCGGTCTTCTAGCCTTACCCCTCTAGCACCTACGTTTTCCGTTCAGCCAGAGTTATCATCTTGTTCTATCTAATAAAACGATCGATTAAAGCAACTTTTTCCGCTTCATTTCGATACGTTTATCGCTAGGCTTGCTAGCAGCATGAACAAGGAGATTCATGATGAATTGGCGTAACGATCCGCATCGCTATGGGCTTGTCAGCGTAACCCTGCATTGGGTGATGGCGATCGCCATCGTTGCCCTCTTTTGGCTTGGACTGTGGATGCGGGGGCTTGATTACTACAGTCCCTGGTATCACCGAGCACCCGAGATTCACAAGGGCATCGGCATCATTCTGCTGATTGCTCTGCTCATGCGTATCGTCTGGCGTTTCGTCAGCCGGCCGCCTGCCATCGAAGGAAGCCGAACGACTCAATTGGCTGCCACGTTTGGCCATCTGGCGCTGTATGCACTCATGCTGGGCGTTATGGTCGCCGGTTATTTCATCTCGACGGCTGAAGGCCAACCGATCAACGTATTTGGCTGGTTCAATGTGCCGGCTACCGTCAGTGGGTTGCGTGATCAGGCTGATTGGGCTGGGGCGATTCATCTCTGGTTGGCCTGGACGTTGATCATTCTGAGCGGGCTGCATGTACTTGCCGCGCTCAAGCACCACTTTATCGACCGCGATGCCACATTGTTACGCATGTTCGGCCGACGCCGGGCATGACGTGACCTATTTCAGAAGGGAGACATCATGATGTTGAAGAAAAGCTTCGCTGCTCTGGCATTGGGAACTGCACTGTTGACCGCCGGCCACGCCATGGCCGCCGATTACAAGATCGACAAGGAAGGGCAGCATGCCTTTATCCAGTTCCGTATTCAGCACCTGGGTTATAGCTGGCTCTATGGGACATTCAAGGATTTTGATGGCAATTTCACCTATGACGAAAAAAATCCGTCTGCAGACAAGGTGAAGGTTACGATCAAGACCGATAGCGTCGACACCAACCATGCCGAACGTGACAAGCATTTACGCAGCGCCGACTTCCTGAACGTATCAGCGCATCCGACGGCAACCTTCGAGTCCACCAAGGTGACGCCGACAGGTGATAATGCAGCTGACATCGAAGGCAATCTGACGCTCAACGGCGTGACCAAGCCTGTCGTGATCAAGGCCAAGCTGATGGGGCAGGGCAATGACCCGTGGGGTGGCTACCGCGCCGGATTTGAAGGCTCGACCAAGCTCAAGCTCAAGGATTTCAACATCCAACGTGACCTGGGTCCGGCTTCGCAAGAGGTTGAGTTGACCCTGTCACTGGAAGGTGTACGCCAGTAACTAAATATTTCGATACACAAAGCGCAGTTCCGCAAGGGCTGCGCTTTTTTTATGGGCCTAGTCTGACAAACGTGATAATAGCCTTTAAATCTTCATAACTTCTGCACACTGTCTAGGCTAAATAACCAAGTTCAGCAGTGCTCTAGCCTGTTAACCATGAAACGCATCACATCGAATGCGGGTCTGTTGAAAGCTCAGGAGCAAGATGCCAAATGGTTTTTTCAATCGCTTGGATAAGTCCCCGCAGGCGACTTGTTCCTGTTTACAAACAACCATGTACGTAAGTATATTGGGCGATCACAAGAATCTGCCAAGAATGATGCGGCCGCATAGCGTCGCGTTGCCTAGCACCCTATTCAAAGGTTTTGTTCAAGGACTCCGATATGCACATCAAGTCGGCGCATGCTTATTTTGTCCCGGTTTTATTACTGGCGACGCTGACGCTCAATGGATGCGGTAAGCAGGATCAGGATCAGCAGGCTCAGCAACAGCAGCCACAAGCGGTTGAAGTGGGTGTGGTTACGCTCAAGGAACAGCCGGTTACCCTGACGACTGAATTACCTGGCCGGACCTCGGCATTCCGTGTAGCGGAAGTCAGACCTCAGGTCGGTGGTATTCTCCAGAAGCGTTACTTCAAGGAAGGTTCTGAGGTCAAGGCTGGCCAGCAGCTCTATCAGATCGATCCTCGCACCTATCAGGCCAACCTGAATGCAGCCAAGGCCACTTTGGCACAGGCGCAGGCGACTATGGCGTCCAACCGGCTCAAGGCCCAGCGCTATGCTGCCTTGGTAAAAGACGAAGCGATTAGCCGCCAGGAAGCGGATGACGCCCAGGCGACTCTCAAGCAGAACGAAGCCCAGGTAGAGACTGCCAAGGCTGATCTGCGTACTGCAGAGATTAATTTAGCCTATACCAAGGTGACGGCGCCGATTTCGGGACAGATCAGTCGTTCACTGGTGACAGAAGGTGCTCTGGTTACTGCTGATCAGGCGACTGCCTTGGCCATCATCAACCAGCTTGATCCCATTTATGTGGACGTGACGCAGTCCAGTACCGAGATGCTGCGTCTGCGACGTGAGCTGGACAGCGGTCTGATCAAGCGGGCGGGTGAGGATGCCGCCCAGGTGAAGCTGATGCTGGAAGACGGTTCCGAATACAAGCATCTGGGCAAGCTGCAGTTCTCTGAGGTGTCAGTGGATCAGGGAACCGGCTCGGTTACCATTCGTGCAGAGTTTCCCAACCCTGACCGTTTGTTGCTGCCAGGCATGTTCGTGCGTGCGCAACTGCAGGAAGGAGTCCGTCAGACGGCTATCCTGGCGCCACAGCAGGGCATCTCGCGCGACCTGAGAGGTAACGCCGTAGCGATGGTTGTTACGCCGGACAACAAGGTCGAGCAGCGTACCGTGAAGACCGAGCGTACGATCGGCACCAACTGGCTGATCTCCGATGGCCTGAAGGCGGGCGACCAATTGATTACGGAAAACCTGCAGCGTATTCGCCCGGGTGCTTCGGTTACGACCAAGCCGGCCACCAATGTGGCTGGGCCTGGCGATTCGGCACAACCTGCTCAGCAGGGTAGTGCCGACAAGCAGCAATAAGGGAGCCGCTGTCGATGTCAAGATTCTTTATTGACCGCCCCATTTTCGCCTGGGTACTTGCCCTGGTGATCATGCTGGCGGGCGGTCTCGCCATTCTTAACCTACCGATCAACCAGTACCCAAACATCGCGGCACCGGCTGTTTCGATCCAGGTGAGCTATCCCGGCGCGTCGGCACAGACCGTTCAGGATACAGTCGTCCAGGTCATCGAGCAGCAGATGAACGGGATCGACAACCTGCGTTATCTCTCCTCGGAGTCCAACTCCGATGGCAGCATGACCATTATCGTGACCTTTAACCAAGGCACGGACCCGGACATTGCGCAGGTTCAGGTACAGAACAAGCTGCAGCTGGCGACACCGCTTCTGCCTCAGGAGGTGCAGCAGCAGGGCCTTCGGGTGGCCAAGTATCAGCGTAACTTCATGCTGGTGGTGGGTCTGGTGTCAAACAACGACTCCCTGACTCGTGAGGATCTGTCCAACTACATCGTATCCAACATGCGTGACCCCATCGCGCGGACCCCGGGTGTAGGTGATTTCCAGGTCTTCGGCTCGCAGTACGCCATGCGTATTTGGCTGGATCCGGCCAAACTGAATAAATATCAGTTAATTCCCGGAGATGTTTCCAATGCCATTCAGAGCCAGAACGTCCAGTTGGCTTCGGGCTCGCTGGGCGGTTTGCCTGCCGTTGAAAACCAGCAGCTCACCGCTACGATCATTGGCCGTACCCGTCTGGAAACCCCAGAGCAGTTCGGTAACATTTTCCTGAAGGTCAATCCCGATGGTTCCCAGGTGCGGCTGCGTGACGTCGCACGTATCGAGCTGGGCGGTGAAAATTATTCGATCGACGCCCAGTTCAACGGCAAGCCTGCGTCGGGTATGGCGCTGCGTCTGGCAACTGGGGCTAACCTTTTGGATACGTCCAAGGCCGTTCGTGCGACCATTGAACGACTCAAGCCGTTCATGCCTGAAGGCATGGAAGTGGTGTACCCGTACGACACTACACCTGTAGTAACTGCCTCCATTCATGAGGTGGTCAAGACACTGGGCGAGGCGATTCTGCTGGTATTCCTCGTGATGTATCTGTTCCTGCAGAAC
Source organism: Pseudomonas sp. JZ114 (assembly GCF_051027705.1). NCBI lineage: Bacteria > Pseudomonadati > Pseudomonadota > Gammaproteobacteria > Pseudomonadales > Pseudomonadaceae > Pseudomonas > Pseudomonas sp. JZ114. Next base: position 3,304,150 of record NZ_CP069256.1, on the reverse strand, counting down.
TTCCGAGCCACTTTGATCCCGACTATTGCAGTTCCGGTCGTCTTACTGGGTACGTTCGGTATCCTGTTCGCGTCAGGCTTTACCATCAATATCCTGACCATGTTCGGGATGGTGCTGGCGATTGGTCTGCTCGTGGACGATGCCATCGTTGTGGTGGAAAACGTCGAACGGGTCATGGCGGAAGAGGGGCTAAGTCCCAAGGAAGCGACCCGCAAGTCCATGGACCAGATCCAGGGCGCGCTGGTGGGTATCGCTCTGGTGCTGTCAGCGGTATTCGTGCCGATGGCCTTCTTTGGCGGCTCGACCGGGGTGATCTACCGGCAGTTCTCGATTACCATTGTTTCCGCTATGGCCCTATCGGTGCTGGTTGCTTTGATCCTGACGCCAGCGCTGTGTGCCACGATCCTCAAGCCGGTCGACAAGAACCATCACGAGAAGCGCGGCTTCTTTGGCTGGTTCAACCGCAAGTTCGACAGTGGCGTCAACCGTTATGAGCGCAGCGTCGCTACTGTTATCCGTCACAAGGTACCGTTCCTGCTGGTATATGTCGTCATTCTGGCTGGCATGGCGTTCATGTTTACCCGCATTGCATCATCCTTCCTGCCTGAGGAAGACCAGGGCGTAATTTTCGTGCAGGTAACCACACCAACCGGATCGTCTGCGGCACGTACCCAGGTTGCGCTGGATCAGATGCGCGAAATGATGATGAAGAACGAGCCGTCGGCAGTCAGCTCCATGTTTACGGTCAACGGCTTCAGCTTTGCCGGCCGTGGTCAGAGCTCCGGCCTTGCATTCGTTCAGCTCAAGCCTTGGGAAGATCGTCCGGATGCCAAGGACCGCGCCAGTGCTGTAGCCGGACGCGCCATGGGTTATCTGTCGCAGATCAAGGATGCCATGATCTTTGCCATCGTTCCGCCAGCGGTACTTGAGCTGGGTAACGCTACCGGTTTCGACTTCTATCTTCAGGACAACTCCGGCCTTGGCCATGAGAAGTTGATGGAGGCGCGGAATCAATTGCTGGGCATGGCGGCACAGAATCCGAAGCTGACTCAGACTCGCCCCAATGGTTTGAATGACGAAGCGCAGTACAAGCTGATCATCGACGATGAAAAGGCCCGTGCGCTAGGTCTGTCCCAGACCGATATCAACCAGACCTTGTCAATTGCCTGGGCCTCCAGTTACGTCAATGACTTCATCGACAGAGGCCGCGTAAAGCGTGTGTATGTACAGGGCGAAGCCGATTCACGGATGAACCCGGAAGATCTGAGCAAGTGGTACGTACGTAACAGCAATGGCGAGATGGTGCCGGTATCGGCCTTTGCCCATGGCGAGTGGGTCTACGGTTCACCCAAGCTTGAGCGTTATAACGGTATCTCGTCTGTCGAGATCCAGGGCTCTCCTGCGCCTGGTTACAGTACGGGCGATGCCATGACCGAAATCGAGAACATGGCCAAGGAGCTACCGCAGGGCGTTGGTATTGCCTGGACCGGCATGTCGTACGAAGAGCGACTTTCAGGTTCGCAGGCACCTGCCTTGTATGCCTTGTCCCTGGTAGTGGTCTTCCTCTGCCTGGCAGCACTATATGAGAGCTGGTCGATCCCGATTGCGGTCATTCTGGTAGTACCGCTGGGCGTGATCGGTGCGCTCCTGGCTACCTACTTCCGAGGTTTGGCAAACGACGTGTTCTTCCAGGTGGGCCTGCTAACCACCATTGGTTTGTCAGCCAAGAACGCGATTCTGATCGTGGAGTTTGCCAAGGAGTTGCACGAGGGCGGCAAGAACATCGTCGATGCCGCCGTAGAAGCCGCACGGATGCGTCTACGCCCGATTATCATGACGTCCATGGCCTTTATCTTGGGCGTGGTTCCGCTGGCCATCTCCAATGGTGCCAGCTCCGGTAGTCAGCATGCGGTTGGTACGGGCGTGATTGGCGGGATGGTAACCGCAACCGTTTTGGCGATCTTCTGGATTCCCATGTTCTACGTCGTGGTCAGCAGTTTGTTCAAGGACAAGGCTTCACGTGATCAGGAATCAGGCGCCGAGGGAAGACATTGAGTATGAAGAAGTCTCTTTTATCCATCGCAATAGGTGCAGTGCTGCTTTCGGGCTGCACCCTGATTCCCGACTACGAGCGGCCTGCATCGCCTGTGGAAAACGCTTGGCCGCAAGGCGAGGCGTACAAAGGCAATCCAACCAGCAGTGGTTCGGAATACACGGCCGATATTGGCTGGCGTGAGTTCTATAGCGATCCGCAATTGCAGCGTCTAATTCAAGTCGCTCTGGATAACAACCGTGATCTGCGGCAGGCGGCTCTGAATGTTCGCCTGTATCAGGCGCAGTATCGTATCCAGCGTGCAGAGCTGTTCCCGACCATTGGCGTCAATGCCAATGGTTCGCGGACGCGTACGCCGGCAGACATGAGCTCGGCAGCGGCGATCCAGGAGTTGCTGCAAAACACTGGTCAGGCTGGCGCGGGAAGCTCTCGTAGCGGCTCGATCAACAGCCAATACACGGTAACGCTTGGCATGTCGGCCTATGAGCTGGATCTGTTCGGTCGGCTGCGCAGTCTGAATGAGCAGGCCTTACAAAGTTATTTTGCAACCGTTGAGGCGCGGCGCAGTACCCAGATCAGCCTGATTTCCGAAGTGGCCAACGCCTACTTCACCTGGAAAACCGATCAGAAATTGCTCCAGCTTACCCGCGATACATTGGACGCTTATCAGCGCTCATTCGATCTGACCAAGCGTCTGCTGGATAATGGGGTGGGTAGCGGTCTGGATCTACGTCAGTCCCGTACGGCGCTGGAGGGCGCTCGGGCGAGTCTTGCGCAGTACACTCGTCAGGAGGCGCAGGATCGCAATGCGCTGGGGTTGCTGTTGGGCGCGCCCTTGCCGACCGATCTACCGGCCGGCAAGAGCCTGGATGACAATGACCTGCTGGCCAAGCTGCCAGCTGGCTTGCCGTCGCAGCTGTTACAGCGCCGTCCGGATGTTTTGCAGGCCGAGCTTAACCTCAAGGCAGCCAATGCCAATATTGGAGCCGCCAGGGCAGCGTTCTTCCCAAGCATCAGCCTGACCGCCCAGGGTGGAACGGGTAGCCGGGAGCTTTCTGGCTTGTTTGATGCCCATTCGGGATACTGGACATTCGCACCCAGCATCAATATCCCGATCTTTACCGCCGGTAGTCTGAAGGCAAGCCTCGATGCGGCCAAGATCCAGAAGGACATCAATATCGCTGCGTATGAGAAAGCCATCCAGACAGCCTTCCGGGAAGTGTCTGATTCTCTAGCTGCACAGGGAACCTATGATGACCAGCTTCAGGCCCAGCGTGATCTGGTGACGGCAAGTCAGGAGTATTACGATCTGGCTGAGAAGCGTTACCGTCAGGGCATCGATAACTACCTGACTGTGCTTGATGCGCAGCGATCCTTATATTCGGCTCAGGAGCAGCTGCTCGCAGACCGCCTTAATCAGCTCAGCAGCAGTGTGACGCTGTACAAGGCGTTAGGCGGTGGCTGGTTGGAGCGTACGACGGATAACAACGTCAGTGCGACGCCCGCAATCACATCAAAGCGCTAGTAAGGCAGACATGAAAAAGCCGACTCGATTGAGTCGGCTTTTTTTATGCCTATTTTTCCCTCCAGCCTGCGCTGGAGGGAAAACGCATCAAGCGTCAGAGTCAGCCGAGCGATTACGTGTCAGCAAGGCAGGCTTTTCAGCCTTTGGACGAACCTGGAGCGAATCCAGCTGCTCAGGCGTCAGCATGCGGTCTGCACGAGAAGGCTTGTGCAGAATGCGAGGTTGCGGCTTGTTGGGTGCACGCTCCTCTGTCATAGCGGGACGCGGCTCACGGGGTTCGCGTGGCTGGTAAGGACGATTCTCCTGACGGGGACGTTGTCCGGCCGGCTTGTTGCGACGCTTGTTCTGAGCTGGGCCACGACTATCGGTTGCAGGCGCGTTGCTGGCATTGGCCGCACCTTGTCTAGGACGAGGCGGGCGTGCTTGAGCCGTAGCGCCTGAAGTCGCTGCGCCTTGGCTATGGGTACGCGGCGGTTGCCCTTGACCTGGACGACGCGGACCACCATTACGGCGATTCTTGCCTTGATAAGGGCTGACATAATCGACCCGGTTACCAAAGTTATCGAAATCGTCATCCAGAAACTCTTCCGGATCGCGGTTCTGGGGGCTCTGAGTTGTCTGCTGGGGCTGGCGCTCGCCGCTGCGCTCCTGGCGTGGCTTGTTTCTACCGGCGCGTGCCTGGTCCTGACCCTGACTCTGGTTCTGCTGGCGGCCACGCCGTGGCTGGCGTGCCTGCCGCTCCTCGTGCTGTGGTGCTGCGTGTTCAGCAGAAACTTCACCTTCCGCTGCTCTTGCAGGCTGCTCTTTGCGGGGTGCACGTGGCTGTCGTGCCTGGCGGCGGGGCTCGCGTGGCTCACGCGCTTCCACTTTCTCAACCGGTGCGCTGGCAGGGTCAAAGCCCTGCATGTCACCGTCAGGGATGTTCTGCTTGGTCAGGCGCTCGATGGCGCGCAGCAGTTTCTCCTCGTCGGGAGACACAAGGGATATGGCTTCGCCGCTACGACCGGCACGACCTGTACGGCCGATGCGGTGTACGTAATCTTCCTCCACGTTCGGCAACTCGAAGTTGACGACATGGGGAAGCTGGTCGATGTCCAGACCGCGAGCGGCAATATCGGTTGCTACGAGCACGCGAATGGAATTGTCCTTGAAGTCGGCCAGCGCTTTGGTACGTGCGTTCTGGCTCTTGTTTCCATGGATAGGCGCAGCCGGAAGGCCGTTCTTGTTCAGGTATTCGGCCAGGCGGTTGGCACCGTGCTTGGTCCGTGTGAAGACCAGCACTTGTTCCCAGGCGCCAAGAGTAATCAGATGAGCCAGCAAGGCGCGTTTCTGGGCAGCGGCAATACGGAAGACACGCTGCTCGATACGTTCGACCGTGGTGTTTGGCGGCGTGACCTGGATGCGCTCGGGATTACGCAGGAGCTTGTCGGCCAAATCGGTAATGTCTTTGGAGAACGTTGCCGAAAACAGCAGGTTCTGCCGTTCTTTGGGAAGCAGGGCGAGAACCTTCTTCACGTCGTGAATGAAGCCCATGTCGAGCATGCGGTCAGCTTCGTCCAGCACGAGAATCTCGATGGCTGACAGATCGACGTTATTCTGACCGGCAAGGTCCAGAAGACGACCAGGGCACGCTACCAGGACGTCAAGGCCCTTGGAGAGCGCAGTGACCTGGGGCTTCATGCCAACACCACCAAAGATGCAGGTGCTACGCATGGGAAGGTCGCGTGCATAGATCTTGAAACTATCATGCACTTGGGCGGCCAGCTCCCGGGTAGGCGTCAATACCAACACACGGGCTTGGCGCGGACCGGCTTTTTTGCCGTCAGGTTGTCCGTTCGGAAAGAGCCGCTCGAGAACGGGGAGGGCGAATCCACCCGTCTTGCCAGTACCGGTCTGGGCGGCAACCATCAGGTCACGGCCTTGCAGTACAGCGGGAATGGCCCGTTGTTGAACGGGAGTCGGGTTGACATAACCCGCGTCGTTTACTGCGCGGGATAGGGCCTCGGAGAGACCGAGGGAAGTGAAGGACATGCGGGGTTCCTGTCTACTAAGTCGGCGTCCCGCCGACGTTGGGGCGCGGTTTCGCCTGAAACGGACGACAATAATGTGTTCGTCTTCTCCACACGCTACCGCCCTGCGCTGGGTGGAAGGCTGGAAAATGGCTCCAGGCGATGATGTTCAGCTTTTAAAGCCAAGGTTATTCCAAATGGCCAGGCTGGGTTCAGCCTGATTCAATGTGTAGAAGTGCAGGGCAGGCGCTCCGCCGGCCAGCAAGCGTTCACACATGTCTGTCACGATTTCCTGGCCAAACGCCTGAATGCTTTTGACATCGTCAGCATACGCTTCCAACTGCTTGCGAATCCAGCGTGGGATTTCGGCGCCACAGGCTTCGGAAAAGCGAGCCAGGCTGCTGTAGTTGGTAATCGGCATGATGCCAGGAATGATGGGTACGTCTGCGCCTAGCTTGCACGCTCTGTCGACAAAATGAAAGTAGCTGTCGGCATTAAAAAAGTATTGTGTGATCGCGCCGTTGGCTCCAGCCTTGATTTTGCGAACAAAATTGGCGAGATCGGCTTCGAAGTTGCGTGCCTGGGGATGAACTTCCGGATAAGCGGCAACTTCAATGTGGAAATGATCGCCGGTTTCTTCGCGGATAAAGCTGACCAACTCGTTGGCGTAACGCAGTTCGCCGCCGGAAATCCCCATGCCGGAAGGAAGATCACCGCGCAGTGCCACAATACGCGTGATGCCCGCTTCACGGTAGCGAATCAGCAGGTCCCGTAATTCGGCCTTGGAGTCGCCTACGCAGGAGAGGTGGGGCGCTGTAGGAATCCGAATCTCGCTGTCGAGCTGAAGAACGGTATTGAGGGTACGGTCCCGGGTCGAGCCGCCAGCACCATAAGTGCAGGAGAAGAATTCTGGGGAGTAGCCGGCCAGCTGGCGAGCAGTATTGAGCAATTTTTCGTGGCCGGCTTCGGTCTTCGTCGGGAAGAACTCGAAACTGACGTTGGGTGTGGTACGAGTCATGGGTAATCCCTGGAGCGCATTGGCGCTTCCTCAAGAAACACCGCCGCTTGGGCGGTGTTGTCCTGAACTGCCGAGGAGAAGGGGAAGACCTTCTCCGTGTCGATTGATGCCTACCGCTTAGTAGCGATAGGTTTCCGGCTTGAACGGGCCGTCCTGCTCAACGCCGATGTAGTCCGCCTGTTCTTTGGTCAGACGTGTCACGACACCGCCGAAGCCCTTGACCATTTCCAGCGCCACTTCTTCGTCCAGCTTCTTGGGCAGAACCATGACCGTGACGTTCTTGGTCTTTTCGACTACAGGAAGGTCGGCAAACTTCTCGTTGAACAAGTGCATCTGCGCCAGAACCTGGTTGGCAAAGGAGCCGTCCATGATGCGGCTTGGGTGGCCGGTTGCGTTGCCCAGGTTGACCAGGCGACCTTCGGCCAGCAGGATCAAATAATCATCGTTGGCCGGATCGATGTCCTTACCGGTGCGGTGAATCTTGTGAACCTGCGGCTTCACTTCTTCCCAGCCCCAGTTCTTGCGTATGAAGGCTGTATCGATTTCATTGTCGAAATGGCCGATGTTGCACACCACGGCGCGCTTCTTCAGCTTTTTCAGCATGTTGGCGTCGCAGACGTTGGCGTTGCCGGTTGTGGTGACGATCAGGTCGATCTTGCCCAGCAGGTCGGCATCAACGCAGGCTTCGGTGCCATCGTTCTGACCATTCTTGTAGGGCGAAACGACTTCATAGCCGTCCATGCAGGCCTGCATGGCACAGATCGGGTCGACCTCGGACACCTTTACGATCATGCCTTCCTGGCGCAGGGAGGCAGCAGAACCCTTGCCTACGTCGCCATAGCCGACAACCAGCGCCTGCTTGCCGGAGAGCAGGTGGTCGGTAGCGCGCTTGATGGCGTCGTTCAGGCTGTGACGGCAGCCGTACTTGTTGTCGTTCTTGCTCTTGGTAACGGAGTCATTGACGTTGATCGCCGGGATCTTCAGGGTGCCTTTCTTCAGCATGTCCTGCAGGCGATGTACACCAGTAGTGGTTTCTTCAGTAACGCCGTGAATTTTTTCCAGGGCCTGCGGGTACTTGTCATGCAGGATCTGGGTCAGGTCGCCACCATCGTCCAGGACCATGTTGGCATCCCAAGGCTGGCCATCTTTCAGGATGGTCTGCTCGATGCACCACTCGTATTCTTCTTCGGTTTCACCTTTCCAGGCAAAGACAGGAATACCGGCAGCGGCAATGGCGGCTGCGGCCTGATCCTGGGTAGAGAAGATGTTGCAGGAGGACCAACGCACTTCAGCGCCCAGCGCGACCAGTGTTTCGATCAGCACGGCAGTCTGGATGGTCATGTGGATGCAGCCCAGGATCTTGGCACCCTTGAGCGGTTGCTCGCCGGCGTACTTGCGACGCAGGGCCATCAGGGCTGGCATTTCGGACTCGGCGATGATGATTTCGCGGCGGCCCCAGTCAGCCAGGGAAATGTCGGCAACCTTGTAGTCGTTGAAACCGGCAGGCGTGATAACAGCGCTCATTAAGCTCTCCATTCGTTCGAAGTTGTTGGCTGCCCCGGCGATAACGTGCCGCTGCAGGACAGCTGTAAATGCGAATGGGCGCCGTTGATGCGTGTGCAGGCTAGGCCTGCGGCTACGCTCCCCCGAGCCTGACAGGGAAACCCTGCTGCAGCGCCCCTCGGTAGGATGGCGGGTGGCGATTTGAAAATCGCCATGGGCTCGAAGTATAGCGGGCAATCCCCAGGCTTTGTAGGTGTACCGGATTCATGATGATCAGTAATTGACTGCATAGAGAGGAACGACCGCTTTGGTGGCTTCTCTAACCGGCGGAAGGGGTTAAGCTTGTGGACCGCTATTACTCAAGGAGACGACATGAATTTCCATACACGCAAGTGGGTAAAGCCCGAGGATCTGAACGCCAACAACACTCTGTTTGGCGGCAGCCTGCTGAAGTGGATAGACGAAGAGGCTGCGATTTATGCCATCGTTCAGTTGGGCAACCAGCGGGTCGTCACCAAATATATTTCCGAGATCAATTTTGTCAGCGCATCGCGTATCGGTGACATCATCGAGCTAGGGATCACGGCTACTGAATTTGGCCGCAGCTCCATTACCCTGCGCTGTGAAGTCCGCAACAAGATTACCCGCAAGAGCATTCTGACCATCGACAAGATCGTCTTTGTCAACCTGGACGAGGAGGGTAATCCGACTCCCCATGGCAAGACGAAGATCACGTACATCGAAGATCAGTTCAAGGATGAAGAAAAGGGCGCCTGAGTCGCTCTAGGTTCGCGACAGACCTTGGGGTAGCCTTGGCGTTTACTGCTCGTATCGGAAATGCCATGGCTAATCACAAGATCGAGATCCGCCGCAGGAATACGCAGAAGATATTGCTGGCTGCCGAAAAGGTGTTTGCCGAGAAAGGGTTTGGTGCTGCTTCCATGGGCGATATTGCCCAGGAAGCAGAGCTGCCGCGGTCGAACCTGCATTATTACTTCTCGACCAAGGATGACCTGTACCGTGAGGTGGTGCTCGGATTACTGGAACTCTGGAAACAGGATGCCATCTGTTTCGAGCAGTTCGATGATCCCCGGGTAGTGCTGACGAGCTATATCCGCGCCAAGATGAACCACTCCCGTACTCGCCCTTATGGCTCAAAGATCTGGGCCAACGAAATCATGCATGGTGCACCGCTGCTGGGGGCCGCTCTGGATGAACACCTGATGGAGTGGGCCAGACTCAAGCAGGCCAAGATCAAGCAGTGGGTGGATGACAAACGTATCCTGCCGGTAGAGCCGGCTTATCTGCTCTACATGATCTGGGCCTCGACCCAGCACTATGCAGATTTCAATTATCAGATCGACTTAATCAACGGCCATATGCCCTTGAGCGATCGGCAATTCGAGCAGGCTGTACAGACGGTGACGGCGGTTATCCTGCGAGGAATTGGTCTGGAGCCTTGAGCATTCCTAACGTAGCTGTCAGGAATAAAGGGTATCCGGCGCTGCCTTGGTGATCGTCGCTCACCAAATTGTTGCACAGGCTATGGCTTGGCTTTTCTGAACTTAATCAATGAGTTGGTTGCTTTTGCAACGCTTGCAAGCGATCACACTGCCTTTTTTCTGCACCAGTTTGATTCCTGACAACGCTGTTAGGACGCTTCGCTTCGGTGATCAGCTGCCATTGCCTTGCTAGGCAAACCAATATTCCAGGTGTGATATCAAGGACTTAGCGCAAGGCCCGCTCCCCTGACTGTTTTCGATCACGGTTCCGGCACGCTTATTGAGAGAAAGGGCGATCAGCCTGCTAGCAGGACCTACTCACCCCTATGAGAGAAAACAGGGAGAGCATGCCATGCCATACAACAGATCCGAAGTGATTGTGCGCGATGGTCTTCATGAGCTTCATGCCGGCCCGGATGTTCTGGACAGCCCACGTTATAACCACGACATGGCGCCTACTCAGGTAGCGGAGCGTTCCTGGAATAAGTGGCATATCGCAGCGCTGTGGGTGGGCATGGCCATCTGCGTACCCACGTACACCCTGGGTGGCGTACTGACGGCTTATTTTGGATTATCAGTGGGCGAGGCGCTGGTTACCATTCTGCTGGCCAACCTGATCGTGCTGATTCCCCTGACATTGAATGCATTTCCAGGCACCAAGTACGGGATTCCTTTTCCGGTCCTCCTGCGCAGCTCCTTTGGTATTCTGGGCTCGAACGTGCCCTGCCTGATTCGAGCAGTCGTGGCCTGCGGCTGGTTTGGCATCCAGACGATGTTTGGCGGTTTGGCGATTCACCTGTTTCTCGGGTCACTTTTCGAGGGCTGGAAGGCCTTGGGCAGTACGGGTGAGGTCATTGGCTTCATGGTGTTCTGGACGGCCAATCTATGGGTGGTCATTCGAGGCGCTGAGTCGATCAAGTGGCTGGAGACCTTGTCTGCGCCGCTCCTGTTACTTGTCGGGGTCGGTCTTCTGATGTGGGCGATGCCCCATGTGTCGATGACGGAGCTCCTGTCCCAGCCAGCCAAACGACCGGAAGGCGAGGGGGTGACCAAATATTTTCTGGCAGGCCTGACTGCCATGGTGGGTTTCTGGGCGACTCTCTCGCTGAACATTCCAGACTTCAGTCGCTATGCCAGAAGCCAGAAGGATCAGATCATAGGGCAGGTAATTGGCCTGCCGGTCACCATGTTCCTGTTTGCCTCCCTGGGCGTGGTAATGACGGCCGCTTCGGCGGCCCTGGTGGGCGAGACGGTGTCTGATCCGGTTTCGCTTATCGGTCATATCCAGAGCCCTGTTTGGGTCGCCTTGGCCATGGCCTTGATCGTAGTTGCGACGCTGTCGACCAATACAGCTGCCAATATCGTTTCGCCCACGAATGATTTCCAGAATCTTGCGCCCCGGCTCATCAATCGGACCCGAGCCGTATTGATAACTGGGTTGGTGGGCCTGGCGCTGATGGCCCATGAACTGCTCAAGAAACTAGGCTGGATTGTCTCGGATGTCAGCTTGGAGAGCGTGTATTCGAACTGGCTGCTGGGGTACTCCAGTCTTCTGGGACCCATCGCCGGCATCATGGTGGTGGACTACTTCATCGTGAAAAAGCAGCAGCTTGATCTGGCCGGGTTATACCGTGACGACTATTACCCAGCCTACAACGTGGCAGGCTTCGTCGCGTTCGGCATTCCTGTCGTGCTGACGCTCATGGCGTTGACAACGGGTGTCATGACCTGGTTTTACGATTACGGCTGGTTTACCGGTTCGGCACTTGGTGGGGTGATCTACTTTGCCTGCGCCGGGCAGCGTCATCGCAGCCCGGCGCCGCTGGCCAGGCCTTCGCTGTGAAGGCCCTGACTAGACTTCCAGGGTAATGAGTTCGGCGTTGACCTCAGTACCCTGTATGGTCAGGCGTCCCAGAGAGACAGGCAGCTTGAAGCGGCGAGGGCCAGGGCTGCCTGGGTTGAAGTAGAGCACGCCCTCGCGCTCCTCCCGTTTTGGCTTATGTGAATGCCCGCAGATTACAACGCGAATACCTTCGGCCGCCGGATCAATCACCAGATCCTGGAGGATGTGGATCACGTAGAGATCGACCTCGCCAAAACGAAGCGTAGCTGTTTCAGGTAGGGTCTGGGCCCAGTCGTCCGTGTCGTTATTGCCGCGGACGACGGTAAGGGGAGCTATTTCCCGAAGTCGCTCAAGGATTTCGGGCTTGCCGATATCACCGGCATGGATGATATGGTCGCTCCCTTCAAGTGCGCTCAATGCGCCGGGACGCAGAAGATTGTGCGTATCGGCGATAACGCCAATGCGAAAAATCGGATGGTTGGAGGCAGGCATGGTTCTCCCGTATACAGGCTGGGTCTGTATAACCTCTGACCGATAAAGTGTGTAAGGGTTGAATGAGTGTGATCGACGCCTAGTGCAGGCGTCGATCACAAGCGCCCTTTATTCCTGCGCTATGTCTGTGGTGCTGTCTGGCAGGAACCAGTTCATGATCAGAGCGCAAAGCCCTCCTGTGGCCACACCTGAATTCAGCACATCACGTAGCGCTGCTGGCATGTGGGCGAGAAACTCAGGGACCTGGGACACACCCAGACCCAGTGCCAGGGAAACGGCAATAATCAACAGGGCACGGCGGTCCAACTGAATGCCGGCCAGAATGTTGATCCCCGAAGCTGCAACGGCGCCAAACATCACCAGTGCGGCGCCACCCAATACTGGCTCTGGTACGGCCTGAATAATGCCAGCAACGGCTGGAAACAGGCCGAGCAGAACGAGAAAGACGGCAATCCACAGCCCGACGTGGCGGCTGGCGATACCCGTCAGTTGGATCACGCCGTTGTTTTGCGCAAAGATTGAGCTGGGAAAGCTGTTGAACAGTCCGGCCAACAAGGAGTTGGCTCCATTGACCAGTACACCGCCCTTGATCCGAGCCATCCAGACCGGACCCTCTACCGGCTGGCGGGACACTTTACTGGTTGCGGTCACGTCACCGATGGCTTCCAGGGAGGTGACGAGATAGATCACCAGCATGGGAACGAACAGTGCCCAGGAAAAACCCAGCCCAAAATGCAGGGGAACCGGCACCTGGAACAGAGGCGCTTCATGCATGCCGGTAAAATCCAGACGTCCCAGATAGGCCGCCAGGCCGTAGCCGACCAGGAGCGCAATGACGATGGCCGCGCTACGCACCCATACCACGCGAACGCGGTTGAGCACGACGATGATTGCCAGCACCACGCCGGACAGCAGCAGATTCTCGCCGTTGGCAAAGGTGCCCTGGCTCATGGCTGAGAAGCCGCCGCCCATACTGATGAGTCCGACCTTGATCAAGGTAAGACCAATCATCAGCACCACGATGCCGGTTACTAGCGGAGTAATCAGGCGCTTCACGAAAGGCAATATCCGGGAGATACCCATCTCGACGAAAGAGCCTGCCATGACCACGCCAAAAATGGCAGCCATTACGGCTTCGACCGGCGTGCCTTGCTTAACCATCAGCGCGCCGCCAGCGATCAAGGGGCCGACAAAGTTGAAGCTGGTACCCTGAACGATTAGTAGCCCTGCCCCGAACGGGCCGAAGCGGCGACACTGGATGAACGTGGCAATGCCTGAAATCACCAGAGACATGGACACGATCAGGTTGGTATCCCGTGGTGAGACACCCAGTGCCTGGCAGATTAGAAGGCCTGGAGTGACGATAGGCACGATGATCGCCAGCAGATGCTGCAACGCAGCGAGCAGGGCGATAGGCAGGCGAGGCCGATCGTCGAGACCGTAGACCAGTTCATGGCGGGAGGGAGAGGCGTCCGGCTGGCTCATGTAGCGGTTCCGCAAAAGGCGGCAAGTGTACTGTTCCGGTGCTGCGCCGCACAGTCTTCATCCCATAAAAGAGACGGGCGATAGGACAGGCTGCTGCCATGCGCCTTGGGCATGGCGTTAACGTTCAGTAATAAAGACGAAAGTCTCACGGCCTAACTTTACCAGTATCCAGGGTCTTAGGCCTTGTTCTGATGGCAGGCGCTTGGCATTCACTACTCCAATCCCGCCGGGCTTCATGGCAAGCACTTCAGCAGTCATGCCATGCAGATCCAGCAGCCAGGTTGCCCATACCTTCTTCTTTTACCGAGGGCTTTTGCGTGTTTGACGCGATTACAGGGTTGATTCAACAGGGGGGTTACCTGGGCATTCTTTTGCTCATGTTTCTGGAAAACGTGTTTCCGCCTATTCCATCGGAGGTCATTATGCCGCTGGCAGGGTTTCTAGCGGCGAGAGGGGAGCTGAATTTCATCGGCGTGGTGCTGGCGGGAACGCTGGGGTCCTTTCTGGGCGCGCTACCGTGGTATTACGCTGGTGCGGTATGGGGAGAGGCGCGCATGCGCAAGCTGGCGCAGCGTTACGGGCGCTGGCTGACTCTTTCGGCCAAGGACGTCAGTGAGGCCTCTCTCTGGTTCAGGTCGCATGGCAGTAAGGCTGTCTTCTTTGGCCGCCTGGTACCGGCAATCCGTACCCTGATTTCTGTACCGGCCGGTATTGCCCATATGCCGTTTCGTCGCTTCGCCGGGTATACCCTGGCGGGTTCTCTGATCTGGACAACGGTGCTGACACTGGCGGGTTACCTGCTGAATGCCGAATACGAGCGTGTCGCGACGCTTTTGGATCCGGCCTCCAAAATAGTTCTGGCAGTGATTGTGCTCGTTTACCTGTATCGCCTGTTTAAAACCAACAGTCGGGAAGACTGCCGGGAAGGCTAGACGGGTTGGAATAGCGCCAGGGATGAGTCCTAGCGCTGATCCAGCAGACGCCTGCGCTCGGCTTTCTGTGCTTCTACCTGCGCCTTTTTCTGCTCGATCGCGGCGCGTCCACGCTCTGTTACGCTGGGGCGCGGTGCGGGCTCGGGGGCTGGCTGGGGCGTTGGTGGGGTTGGCCTGGGATAATGATGCCAGGGCGGACGGTGTCCACCATAATCGTAATAGGGCTCTGGATAGGGATAGTAGCGGTCCTGCCGGATCGGTGGCGGGACATCATAGTCATCATCGTCGAGATCGTAATAACGATCAGCGTCTGACGGTGTGCGAGTGCTTGGCCGAGACGTCTCGTCTCGAGGCTTAGTGTTGGGCTTTTCTACTACCGGTGGTGGCGTCGGGTCGGCCATACGGGTGACCGGGCCACTGCCTCTTGGTGGAGGGTTATCAACTTCGATACGGTCGGCCAGGGATTGATCAGATGGGCAATGGCCTTGTGTAAACGTGATCTGGCCTGCCTTGTCGACGCATTTGAGTATGGTGTCTGCCTGGGCATGGGTGACGCCGCCCAAGCTTGAGACCGCAACCGCCAGAATTGCCCACTTCATAGCAATCCCCTCTAACGTACCTGCATGCCACTCTAGCACCTTGCCGGTCAGGTCATCTAAACGGTTACTGAAGAAAACCGTGAAGGTCAGGCTAGGGAGTGCCGCGCTGCTGACAGAAAATCGAACAAGCCTTCCAGAGGCAGTGGCTCGGCCAGAAAATAGCCCTGCGCCTCGTCGCAACGCGCCTGCTTGAGCAGTTCGAGCGTCTCTTCGTCTTCCACACCTTCCGCCACGACAACAAGGTTCAAGGCATGGGCCATGTCGGTAATGGCCTTGATGAACACGTAGCGGTCCAACCCTTCGGCGGGATGGGTAATAAGCGTGCGGTCGAGTTTGACGGTATCAATAGGAAAACGCCTAAGATAGGACAGGCCGGAGTAGCGAGTTCCCAGGTCGTCTACTGCCAGTTTGACACCCAAAGTTTTCAGCGCTCCGAGCGCCTGATTGGAGGCGTCCATGTCTTCAATGAAAGCCCCCTCGGTCAACTCGAGCTCCAGGTGACAGGGTCTCAGTTTGGTTGTGTGCAGAATCGCTTCTATCCTGTCCTTCAAATGTGGTGACTTGAGCTGGTGGGGTGACAGGTTCACGGACAGTTCCAGCGACTGCCCAAGTCGACTGGACAGGTCGTGAATGTCCTGACAGGCCTTTTGCAGAACCCACAGTCCCAGCTCGTCTATCATCCCAATCTCTTCGGCAATCGGAATGAAATCCACAGGAGAAATCCATCCCCGCTCCGGGTGATGCCAGCGGATCAAGACCTCAACGCCCTGGGGAGTGCCCTCAGGCAGCCGAATACGCGGCTGGTAGTAAAGCGAAAACTGATTCTGCTCCAAGGCGTGGTACAACGCCGTTTCCAGCACCATGCGGTTTTTGGCTTCGACACTCATTTCTTCTGAGAAGATGCGGCAACAATGGCCGCCTGCCGCCTTGGCACGATACATCGCAATATCTGCATGCTGGACCAGTTGTTCCTTGGTATGGCCGTGCTCAGGGTAGAGTCCTATCCCTACCGACGCACCGGAAAAAACACGGCTGCCATTGATTTCGATCGGAGCCGCAACCGCTCGGATGATGGCGTCAGCCACCGCTTGAACGGAGATTTCACCTTCCGGGGTGTGGGCCACCACGACAAACTCATCGCCACCCAGGCGCGCCACCAGATCACCCTGAGGTACCGCTGCCCTCAATCGCTGCGCCACTTCGCGCAGCATTGTGTCGCCTGCATCATGCCCCATCGAGTCGTTGACCTGCTTGAAGCGGTCCAGATCGATTAGCATGATGGCAAGGCAGCTGTTAAGCGGCGTGAAATTGATCAGAGCCTGCAAATGCTCGTTCAGGTACGCCCGATTGGGCAGCCCTGTCAGCATGTCATGGTTGGCCAGCTGGTGCAGGCGGCTTTCGGCCAGCTTCTGCTCGGTGACATCCGTATAGCTGCCTGCCCACTCGATAAGCTGACCTTCCGTATCAAGAATGGGAACGGCATAACCACTGACATGGCGATATTGACCATCGGCCCGGCGCAGCCGGTACTGGGCATATACCGGCTGGCGGTCCTGCAGCATTTTGGCTCCCAGCGCAGCGGTGGGCTCCTGATCGTCCGGGTGAACCACGTTCATCCAGCCAAACCCCTGCATTTCCTCCGGAGTCTGGCCGGTAAAGGCACACCAGTCCGGCTGAGGAGAAACAATCTCCAAGGTAGGCGAAGCCGTCCACACGATGGCTCCTGTAGCATTTACCAGTGAGCGAAAGCGTTGTTCGCTGGCTTGAAGCGCCAACTCTGCCGCTTTGCGCTCCGAGGTTTCCCGGTCGCGCTCGATAACCAGCGCCGCAGTATTGACCAGCAGGCGCATGGACTCCTGCTCCGAATCGCTCGGCTCGCGCGCCTCCCTGCAATAATAGGCCAGGGTGCCCAATACTCTTCCAGAGGATGACAGGATCGGGTGAGACCAGCAGGCGCGGAAACCATAACCAAGTACCACAGACTTGGCTTCAACCCAGCGCGGATCGTTCTCAATATCGCTGACGATAGTCGAGGTCCCGGTATGCGCGGCAGCCCCACAGGAGCCGGCGAGGGGGCCGATGGGTATGCGTTCTACGGCCTGATTGAACGATTGGGGGAGCGAGGGGGCCGAGCCAAAGCGCAGGTGCAGGCCATCGGTGTCCATGAGCATGACCGATGCCCAGATATTGCCACCTGCCTGCTCTTCCGCAGAGCGGGTCAGGGTATCGAGAATCTGCTTGAGCGGGGCTCCCGTGACGGCCTGTGCCAGTGCCTGCTGCTGACCGTTGGCCAGGGCCTCGGTGCGTTTCAGATCACTGATATCTGACGCAATACCCCGTAGCCGGAGACTGTCAGCGTCGCTCAGCACCTTGCCTTTAACACTGATCCAGCGGGTGCGGCCGTCTGACAGCAGCAACCTGCAGTCGAAATGCCAATGCTCAGCACGTTTCGCTGCCGTTTCGATGACGCGGCGTACATGCCTTTGGTCATCCGTGTGGATACGCTCGAAAAACTCCTCGAGCGCCCATGTGTCCGGCTGTATGGACGTACCGAAATCCGGCCCGTTTCTCAGCAGACAGGTCAGCGTTCCGCTAGCGACGTCCAGTTCCCATTCACCCAGATCCGCTACATCGAGCGCGAACTGCAGACGTGCCTCAAGTTCAGCAGCGGAGGAGGAAGGCGAGGGGGCGGTGTTGACATCCTTTTTTACCCTGGGCTCGGCATTGGTGTCCGGCATATCGTTCACTCGAAGTTTCCAACTATCGATTGATCTGCCACGTCTTGCGGGCGCGGCACAGCAGCGGTGCGTCTAAAACAGGACTCTATAAAAAGCGTAGTCGTTCTGGGCAATGGCTCAATTCATAATCATCCATGAGATACGAAGGTAACGATTTACCATGCTGTCGGAGGGCTATCATCGAGCAGAAAGGGAGACGTTCTACAGGCGACGCCATCTTGCCTGAAACAGGCTTTTTGCCAAGAGTAAGAGAGTCCCAAGCAGACCAGTGGAGAGGCTGCGCTTTTTGCGGAACAGACACAAAAACGCCGCCCGAAGGCGGCGTGCTCAACACGATCCCAGATCAGTCTTCCAGCATCGCCTTGTTGCGGACTGCACCCTTGTCGGCACTGGTGGCCAAGAGGGCATACGCCTTGAGCGCCGTGCTCACGCGTCGCGCACGTGGCGTGGCAGGCTTCCAACCCTTTTTGTCCTGTTCGATGCGGCGGTGAGACAACTCCTCATCGCTAACCAGTAGGTTGATGCTGCGATTGGGGATATCGATCAGAACCTTGTCGCCGTCTTTCACCAAGCCGATCGCACCACCAGCCGCCGCTTCTGGCGAAGCATGGCCGATGGAAAGTCCTGACGTGCCGCCCGAGAAACGGCCGTCGGTGAGCAGGGCGCACTGCTTGCCCAGTCCCTTGGACTTCAGGTAGCTGGTGGGGTAGAGCATTTCCTGCATGCCCGGGCCGCCCTTGGGACCTTCGTAGCGGATGATAACGATATCGCCAGCTTTCACTTCGTCGTTCAGGATGCCCTTCACCGCGGCATCCTGACTTTCGAAAATCTTTGCCGAGCCTTCGAAAACATGGATGGATTCATCCACACCCGCCGTTTTCACCACGCAACCGTCCAGCGCGATATTGCCATACAGCACGGCAAGACCGCCTTCCTGAGAGTAGGCATGCTCGACGCTACGGATGCAGCCTTCGGCGCGGTCGTCATCCAGGGTGTCCCAGCGAGTCGCCTGACTGAAGGCTTCCTGCGTGGGGATACCGGCCGGACCTGCGCGGAAAAAGGTCTTGACCGCTTCGTCCTGAGTAAGCGTGATGTCCCACTTCTCGATGGCTTCGCCCAGGGTTCTGCTGTGCACGGTTGGCAGATCCGTATTGAGCAGGCCGCCGCGAGCCAGTGCACCCAAAATGCTCATGATTCCGCCGGCACGGTGAACATCTTCCATATGGTATTTCTGGATGTTCGGCGCCACCTTGCACAGCTGGGGTACTTTACGGGACAGGGCGTCAATGGCGCGCAGATCAAAGTCGACCTCGGCTTCCTGAGCCGCCGCCAGAAGGTGCAGGATGGTATTGGTGGAGCCACCCATCGCGATATCCAGCGTCATTGCGTTTTCAAAGGCCTTGTAAGACGCAATGTTACGTGGCAGTACAGAGGCATCGTTCTCCTGATAGTAGCGCTTGCACAGCTCGACCGCCGTACGGCCGGCTTGCAGGAATAGCTCCTTGCGGTCGGCATGGGTTGCCAGCAGCGAGCCATTACCCGGCAGTGCCAGGCCCAGGGCCTCGGTCAGACAGTTCATGGAGTTGGCCGTAAACATGCCGGAGCAAGAGCCGCAGGTTGGGCAAGCGCTGCGCTCATACTCGGCTACTTTTTCATCAGAGGCGGTGCTATCCGCGGCGATGACCATAGCGTCGACCAAATCCAGGCCGTGGCTGGCCAGCTTGGTCTTGCCGGCTTCCATTGGGCCGCCGGAGACGAATACGACCGGAATGTTCAGGCGCAGGGCCGCCATCAGCATGCCGGGGGTGATCTTGTCGCAGTTGGAAATGCATACCAGCGCGTCGGCGCAGTGAGCATTGACCATGTACTCCACGGCATCAGCGATGATCTCGCGGGACGGCAGGGAATAGAGCATGCCATCGTGACCCATGGCGATGCCGTCATCCACAGCGATAGTGTTGAATTCCTTTGCAACACCACCGGCTTTTTCTATCTCGCGGGCGACCAGCTGGCCCAGGTCCTTTAGGTGAACATGACCTGGCACGAACTGGGTAAAGGAGTTGGCTATCGCAATGATCGGCTTCTTGAAGTCTTCGTCCTTCATGCCGGTGGCACGCCAAAGTGCGCGGGCACCAGCCATATTGCGGCCGTGGGTGGAGGTTTTCGAGCGGTAATCAGGCATGGAGGCTGCTCTCCGGGGCGGCTTTGCTTATCACGGTAATCTGTTCAAACACTGCGGCGTATCCACCGTATAGCTGTAAAGGTAGCAGTGGAGGCTTAGGGCACGCGAGCATTGAATAGGCTCAGGGCTATCGTGAGCGCGGATGGAGCGCAAAGCAAACGGAAGTGGACCGAGTGCCGTGCTCTGGGCCGGTCGGATAGCGCGGGATCTCCGCGTGACTGGCTTGGGCTCACAGACCCGCCGGGGATAATGGCGAGGGAATCTCCCGATTCTACTCCGCATTTGTTCAAAGAGGAAAGCGCACGACAAGGGGTATGTCTTGGCTTGCGCTTTCACGGGTCAAGAAGGCGTCATTTGTTTGCGTGCAGGCCAAATATCTTTGGATCAATAGCATTTGCCATCGCCACATAACCTGCCCGGTTGGGATGCAGTCCATCGCCAGGGCCGCCTGCGCTGCTGGGAATGAACTCTGCACGCAGGCCGCCCGTAGTGGGATCGAGCGTGGCCGCATCAAAGTCAATGATCGAGTCAAACAGACCGCTTTCCTTTATGAAGCGATTAAGTGCCATACGTTTCTGATCCTGCTCCTGAAAGGCCGGGTCTGCAGGATTGGCCGCCAGGCTGCTGGTCAGGGTCGCGCCGTGAAGGCGTACACCGGGCAACGCTTTGCGCATACGTTCAATCGCATTGCGCATGGCTGTCTCGACGACCTCGACGGACGCACCAGTACCCGGTGAAAAATCATTGATACCTTCCATCCAGATAACGTCTGTTACACCAGAAAGGCTTAATACATCCCGTTCCAGACGATCCATGATAGATGGACCGCCACCGTAGCCTTGCCGGGTGCTTTCATTCAGAGGGCCTGCGACCTCGTTGCCAGAAATGCCAGCATTCACTACCGAGTACTGTCCCGGTGCCAACTGGGCGAGGCGACGATTCAGGATGTCTGGCCAGCTGTCATATCCATTGGGTGTTGAGCCGGTACCGTCGGTAATGGAATCGCCCAAGGCTACGATGACTCGCGCAACGTCTGGTGCCTGGATATCAACCGCGTCGAGCAAGAACGTCGAGGTCGTAGTAAAGGGCCAGGCGCTTTCCTGCTCCTCGGCGGCGTGGTCGGTGCCGCGAACACTGAAATAGGAGGTTGCGAGCGCTGCAGCATGCCAGCTCAGCGGGCCGCTGTTCCCAGCGAGATGAAAGCTTACCGCCAGGGTGTGGGAAGGTGCTTTGGGTAGCGGGACCGGATCCGTCCAGCGAGTCTCACCAGGTTGAAGCTGAATTTCGCTCTGGCCGTCAAAGCTGACCGGGCGATTACTGCCCGGTACCAGAGCTGCGCCCCCTAAAGGTTGCCCGATATAGACACTGCGCAAGGTAATGGGCCTGTTGCCAAAGGTATTCGAGAATCGCAGGCGTGCCTGGCTTCCCCATACACTAGGTCGAATGATCTGCCGGATACTTTGATCCTGAGCCCCACTAGCCGAAATAATACCTTCCAGCTTTGGCTGGGCGATGGGCGAACCGTTGGGGTAGGCTGCCTGCACGGGGGCTGTCCAGGCTGTTTTCCAATCATCGGCATGTCCGGGCTTGGACGCGAGTGCAAACAGGCCGGCAGCCAGAAGGGTTAACAGGCGCATGAGGATTCCTTGATCAGGTATCGGACGTTGGTTTAAGCAGGCTTTTCAGCTGGGCTTGCAGGTTCTCCCAGTGGGTGCCTTCCCAATAGACACGATCACAGCCCGAGCATTTCAAAAAATAATCATGACGCTCCCGCACGAGTGGCGGCAGGCTATCGAGGACGACACTCTTATCGACGGAATGAAGGGTATCGTTACAGACCAGGCACCGGCTGAAGGGCGCAGCATGGTCAGCCAGGTTGTAGCGCTCGAATACTTCGCGCAGCTGTGCCTCAGGCTTGTTTGAGCGGACGTAGCAGCCGTAGACAATCTGGCTTCGCTTGAGCAGTTCGCGGTCCCGGGTCAGGACAATATAAGGTTCTCGCGCACAGTAATTGGCAATTTCATTGTCATGAATGGCCGGATAATACAGCGTATCGAATCCAGCCAGTCGTAACAGCCGCGCTAGCGCGCCCATATGGGCATCGGCAATGAAGCGAAACGCCGTTAGCCGATCGCGCAAGGGGACAGCATCTTCTACTTCCAGCCGATAAAAGGGCGGGTAGACTGCTATCCGATCATCCTGTTGTATCAGATAGTCAAACCCTACGGATTTACCATTCACCAGAATGAATTCGACTTCTGGATGCGGAACGCCCAGAGCCTCGATCATGTGCTTGACGGTGGAATTCGGGTTGCAGCTGAGCGTAAAGCTGCGCTGGCGGCGAGCCGGAGGTAAAAAGTTATTGAGGCGTGCGTAGAAACGAAATGTCGCGTTGTTCATACGCGCCATCCGGTCGTATCAGACATGACACGACCGGAAGCGGTCGTTACCGAAAGCGTAGAGCGGCTAATCAGTAATGATCGGCCGATTCGCATGTTTCGAAACCTTTGCTATCGACGCGACCCGCGCTGTCAAAGCCTACCGAAAACACCTGCTCCTTGCCGTCTCTGTTGAGTACGTAGTTATTGCAGGAGCCTGGTTTGACCTTGCGTGTGTATTGGGTGGATGGGGTACCACCAATCTGCAGCACCTGCTCTTTGGTCATGCCTGTCTTCACGTCGCGAACCAGTGGTTGTTCACGGTATTCAATACGATCCTTGGCCGTATCGACGTTTTCCTTGACGGAGCTACAACCAGCGGCCACGGCAGCGAGAGCAACAACGGCGAGTGTCTTCTTGTACATATGATTCTCCTATAAGGTCGTTGATGACCGGTCACTTCTTTGAGCGTGCCGTTGCCCAGAAATTCACTGAATTCGTGATGTTCAACGAAACGGTCTCAAATAAAGAGGCGTACCCTAGGAAGAAACAACCGTGATGATTGAGATCCAACGGTTGACTGGTCAGAGGGTAATTCTGGGAGTGGCATGAGCGAGCATCAAAACCTGACCCGCTATCCGCTAGTGTTGGTCCATGGTCTGCTGGGGTTTGTGGAAATTGCAGGCTATCCATACTGGTATGGCATCGTTTCGGCGTTGGAGTCCATGGGGGTCAAGGTCTATCCGGTACGGCTTTCCGGTGCTCATAGCAACGAAGTGCGGGGGGAACAGCTGCTTGCGCTTATCGAGGATATCGTGCGCGACAGCAAGGCCGAGCGGGTCAATCTGATCGGTCACAGTCAAGGAGCCCTGACCGCGCGCTACGCAGCCGCCATTCGTCCTGAGCGGGTTGCGTCAGTCACCTCTGTAGCAGGTCCCAATCATGGGTCGGAGCTGGCCGATATGCTCCAGCTCTCCATGCGTACCAGTAGCCTGAAGGCGCATCTGGCCTCCGAGTATGTTCAATGCATGGCCAAGTTCATGGCCTTTCTGGATCGCAGTAATGGTTATCCCCAGAGCGCGATTGCCAGTCATGAGTCACTTACTACCGAAGGCGTGGCAGCATTCAACGATAAATACCCGCAAGGACTTCCCGCTACCTGGGGCGGTGAAGGTGCTCCTGTCGTCAATGACGTCCATTATTACTCCTGGTCCGGCATTCTGGTGCCGGAGCTGACGGACCGAGGTGCCAATCGGCTCGACCCTACCCATAGCATGTGTGTGCGCCTGTCTCGCTGCTTCGAGCTGGAAGCAGATCAAAACGATGGATTCGTTGGGCGATTCAGTTCACATTTGGGGAAAGTCATCCGCTCCGATTATCCGCTTGATCACCTCGATATCATCAATCAACTGGCCGGTGCGATAGGGCATGGCATCAATCCGGTAGTGCTCTACACCGACCATGCGCTTCGGCTGAAAGCCGACGGACTTTGACAGCGCACGGCCAAATGTCGAGCAGACTCAACAGCTTGCCGATCTGAGCTCGTTATTCAAGCTGGCACTCGAAATGCCGGTTGGTCAGCACACTGATTCCTCCTACTGCTCAAGAAGAGTCCTGTCTGCCGTTTACGCGCTGAAATGACCCCTTGTCGGCTTGTTGGTCTATCTATAGATGACATTAAAAAAAGTGCCTATCCTTCCGATTTAAAAGGAAGAAATACTGATTTGGACGTCGTGCGCGCTATCTAAACATGCGCCGTATTGGTATCGTTATAATATTTCAAAATATTACTTGCTACGTCAGAGGGTCGCATGAATCGCCGCCGCTTGCTCAACCTGCTCCTGGCCAGCCTGACACTACCCGCTGCTTTTCCAGTGCTGGCGCTTCCTCAGCGTCTGACCAGCGCACGCGCCTGGTTGGATTCGGATAAATTTCGCCTGGTTTTCGATCTGAGCGGCCCTGTCCGATTCAAGACGTTCAGACTTAGTGCGCCTGACCGGATCATCCTGGATCTAGCCAATACGCAACAGGTAGCCGCACTCAACAATGTGCCGCTCAAGAATACCCCGGTGCGCTCCATTCGAAGTGCCCCGTTCGGCTCATCCGATACCCGTGTCGTCCTCGAACTTTCCCAGCCGGTTACCCTGGATAGCTTCCTGCTCGGGCCTGCCGAGAATGCAGGGCATCGTCTGGTGCTGGATCTCAAGCCTGCCCAGGTACCGAGCATCCCTGTACCGGAGCCTGAGGCAATGCTCGCATCAGCCCCCGTTGTGACAAGGGCTGGCAAAGGCCGCGACATTATTGTGGTCGTCGATGCCGGTCACGGTGGCAAAGACCCAGGCGCGCTGAGCCAACGCGGGGACCGCGAGAAGGATGTCGCCTTGATCATTGCGCAAAATCTTGCGCGCATGATCAATCAGCAGAAGGGCTACAAGGCCAAGCTGGTACGTAACGATGATTTCTTCGTTCCGCTGCGCAAGCGTGTGGATGTTGCGCGCAAGTACAACGCAGACATGTTCATCTCCGTGCATGCCGATGCTGCGCCGCGCCGCACGGCTTCAGGAGCTTCGGTATATGCCCTGTCCGAACATGGGGCGACCTCGACAACGGCACGCTGGCTGGCCAACAAGGAAAACGATGTCGACCTGATTGGTGCCAATGAGATCCTGAAAAACAAGGATCCGGTCCTGGCGGGCGTACTGCTGGATATGTCCATGAATGCCACGATCTCGTCGAGTCTCGATCTGGGAGACCGTGTCCTGAACAGCCTATCCAATGTCACAGGTCTGCATCTGAAACGCGTCGAGCAAGCCGGTTTTGCCGTGCTCAAGTCGCCGGATATACCGTCGATTCTAGTGGAAACCGGCTTCATGTCGAATGATCGGGACAGCCAGAAGCTTCTGAATCCACGTCATCAGAAGGCGTTAGCCCAATCCATTTTTGGCGGTATCCATCATTATTTCAGTGAGCGTCCACCGACAGGAACCTACCTGTCCAGTATCAAGGAACAGGCCACCGGCTAAGAAAAAAGACGCTTGGGTTTCTGTGCACGGGCACGGTATTTTTTCTTGATCCGCGGTAAAGTGTGCGCTTTCATGTCCACAAGGAAAGCGCACATGGCCAACCCCGCTGCTCGTCTCTCCGACGTCAACGCCTGCCCCATGACGGGCCACGGCCCCAACCCGACCGTGACTGGCTCCCCCGACGTTCTGATCAACTCCCTACCTGCCTTGCGTGTCGGTGACTCCAGCGCTTGCGGTGATACCGTGGCGGTAGGAAGTGCTACCGTATTCGTCAATGGCCAGCCGCTGGCTTACCTGGGCAGCGCAACCGCCCATGGTGGCGTGATCATCACAGGCTCCGGTGATGTTCTGACAGGCTGATTGGAAGGCCTAGTAGATCGGGATGTACAGGTTCACTTCAGAGGCTGGGTTATCCGGCCCCTTGAAGTGCTCGTCGTACCGCTCGAAGCTGACGGCTTTCTTGGGTTCCAGACCACGCTCAGGCAGGACGCGGGCATACAGATACTCGTAGGTATCTGGGAGCGTGTCTGTCGTTCCGATGTGGGTGAACTGCAGATATTTCTGCGCAGGCACCGTGTAACGGAGCATGCCTTCCGGTACGGGTGTGTTCTCGTCGACCTTTATACCGGCCAGATAGCGCAGCGCACCCGGGGGCGGACCGAGTGTCAGACCGAACCACTGTTGCGGGGCGCTAGGCAATTGCAGCTCGGCTAGCCGATGCGTAACGTCATGCCAGAGCTGTGCAATGCTGCCGCCCTGCCCATCGCCCGTGTACTCCAGGCCCATGACGGTAAACGCTGGAAGCTCGGTGATACTGAGCGGCATGGTGGTCTCCTTGTAGATAGAGGCGTCTCGCCCGGACAGGCCCATGAGGAATATTTCCAGTTGAGCCTGTTTCGATGGGTCGAGTTCAACTGCCTTGATAGGTCAGGTTGCTGTATAGCCTAGCCGTAGCGCTTGAAGGCCTCGATGGCAAGACCGCTACCGATGCTGCCGAACTGATCGCCTTCTGCCTTGCGTGCCTGGGGCAGCAATTGGTCAATGCTGTGGCGCAGCGCCGGAATACCACTCGAGCCGCCGGTATAAAAGACCGTATTGATCTGCTCATGGGAAACGCCTGCCGAGGCCAGCAGTTGATTGACGCTTGCCTGAATACGCGCCAATAGCTGAGCGATCGACTCCTCGAACAATGGGCGGGTCAGTTCAGCAGACAAGTCCTTCTCGATATGCGACAGGTTCAGGTTCAACCGATCGGCATGGGTCAGCTCTATCTTGCTGTTTTCCACCTGAATTGCGAGCCAATGCCCGGCGCGCTGCTCGATCAGCTTGAACAGCCGATCCATCCCGGCCGTGTCCTGAGCGTCGTAGCGCATGTCCTTGAGGGCAAGCTGTGCCTTCTGACTGTATACGGTATTGATGGTGTGCCAGGTCGCCAAGTTGATGAAGTGGCTGGTAGGCATCAGTGCCTGGCTTTTCATCAGGCTGCCATAGCCGAAAAGCGGCATGACGCCCTGCAGGCTAAGCTGCTTGTCAAAGTCGGTACCACCGATGTGTACCCCGCCGGTGGCGAGAATATCCGATTGGCGATCCGCCAGCTGCCGGCGCTCGGGTGACAGACGTACCAGGGAAAAGTCGGACGTACCGCCGCCAATGTCGACGATCAGCACCAGCTCTTCCTGATTCAGTGTTCGCTCGTAGTCGAATGCTGCCGCGATAGGCTCGAATTGAAAGGAAATGTCCTTAAAGCCTAGCTTTTGCGCTACGGCAACCAATGTGTCCTGAGCTTCGCGGTCGGCGGTTTCATCATCGTCCACAAAGTAAACAGGGCGGCCCAACACGACACTGTCGAACTCACGTCCGGCCGTGGCTTCGGCGCGGCTTTTCAGCGTACCGAGAAACAGGCCAAGCAGGTCCTTGAAAGGTAGGGCACTGCCTAGAATGCTGGTTTCGCTCTTGAGCAGCTTGGAGCCGAGCAGGCTCTTGAGCGAGCGCATGAGGCGGCCTTCATAGCCTTCCAAGTATTCATGAAGCGCCAGACGGCCGTAGACGGGACGGCGCTCTTCCACATTGAAGAAAATGACTGAGGGAAGCGTCACCTTGCCGTCTTCTAAAGGTATGAGGATATCCGAGTCGGGGCGCAGCCAGCCGACAGTGGAGTTCGACGTGCCAAAGTCGATACCGCAGGCACGTGCGGGTAAAGCGATAGTCATGGTGCTGGTCCATCCAGAAGCAGCCGCACAGTTTATCGCGACTTGCCGGACCTGTCCGCTCGGTCAGGCAAAAGGCTCGGTTAGCATGCTGCACGATGTTACGTTGTCATCTTCTGTTTGGGAGTAGCCATGCCGTTTCATCTACAAATGTTGCTTCCCGGACTTTTGCTGGCGCTGGGCTATGGGCTGGGCGATATTGACGAAGCGGGGTTGTTGACCGGAGCACTTTATGTCGGCTGGGTGCTGAGCGAGGAGCGGTTGCCGTCCTGGCTATGATGGTTTGGGGCATTGGCGTCCAGTGTTGCGCTCGCCATTCATGTCGCGCCGGGATTCTCTCCTCATGTGCTCGGCGGGCCGCTGCAATACAGCCCGGACGCCGGGCCAGTGTGGCTAAGGTTAAGCTGGGATAAGGCACTGGTGGGAGTGACGCTACTGGCCTGGTGGCTTGGCAAGGCGGTTCCGTACGATACGCGGCGTATGCTGCAGGTCAGGCCATGCGTGCTGATTGCTGTCGGTACCCTTGCCGTAGTGCCTCCCCTAGCGTTAGGAATGAGATTAGTGGCCTTCCAGCCCAAATGGCCAGCACTGTTCTGGACCTGGTTTTCTCTTAATCTGGGCGTTGCGGTACTGGCGGAGGAGCTGCTGTTTCGAGCCCTGCTGCAGCGCGGGTTGATTGATCGGTTTGGGCTCTGGGCAGGTCTGTTGGTAACGGCAGTCTTGTTTGGCGTGGCGCACTGGCCATTCAGTGCCGGTTTTGCCTTGGTCGCTGCCGTGGCGGCTCTGGGGTACGGTGCGATATTCGAGCGGAGTGGACGGCGACTGAGTATGGCCGTGGCCTTGCATTTGGCTGTCAATGTGCTGCATGTTCTGCTGCCCAGCTATCCGCTGCGATTGTCCTAGCTTGCATCGGTAGGCATGTTCATGGCGTCTGAATCCTCAGTCCGGCGTCCCGATGGTTAAGGCAAGGAGTAGACGTACATGGTGGTTGTCCTCGCAATCATGCCCGTATTCGGACTGATTGTGCTGGGTTATGTATTAGGGTGGCGGCAGTGGTTGACGCCAGAGTCTATGGGTGGGCTGACCCAACTGGCGTTCAAGGTGTTCATGCCGGCTGTGCTGTTCACGGGAATTGCCAAGGCAGACTTGCGCCATGGTTTGTCACCTTTACTGCTGCTCGGATATTTCGGCCCGGTCCTGCTGGTGTTTCTACTGGTCAATCTGTTTGTGCATTGGCGCTGGCGTGAGCCTACGGCGTTCGGGTTGACGGCCAGTTATTCGAACAATGTCCTGATCGGTATTCCTCTGGTCGTCAATTTGATGGGGGAGGAAAATCTCGTCTATGTGTTCGCTATTCTGGCGTTGCATAGCCTGACGTTGTTTGCCATGCAGAGCTTTTATACGGCCTTTGGCGGCACGGAAAAGGTTAGCATCCCAGAGCTGCTGATGAGTCTGGCAAACCCGTTGATCGTCGGACTTTTGCTGGGGGCTGCCGTGAATGTATCGGGGCTAACTTTGCCGGGCCCGATATGGCAAATCGCGACCTGGCTGGCACAAGCCGGTCTGCCTTGCGCCTTGATTGTGCTGGGCGTGAACCTTTCACGCTACCGGCTAAGGCCGAGCCTTTCCGTTGTCGGGTTGACGGCAATAAAGCTGCTGGTCTTTCCCTTCGTGGTCTGGACGGTATGCCTGTGGCTGCCGGGCTTGAGCGGTGCAGCACGAAGTGTGCTGATGCTGATGGCCGCCTGCCCGAGCGGGGTAAACGTATTGGCATTTGCCCGGACGCTTGAGGAAAACCGTGTCGTCAGCTCAACGGTGTTTCTTTCAACCGTTCTGGCTGTCGTAACCGTGCCGTTGTGGATGGCACTGGTCGGACTGAATCGGTGACTGGCCGTCCGGTAAAAATCGGACGGCCAGAGCGTGGGATCAGCTGGGCAGGATACGGCAGGTCAGACTCTTGATGTAGCGGGTCTCGGGGATGGCAAGGTGGACCGGATGATCAGGGCCCTGGGCACCACGCTCGATCAGCTGGATATGACGATCCAGGTGACGTGCACTGCTGAGCAGGATTTCCTGCAGGTTCTCTTCAACAAGATGCATCGAGCAGGAGGCGCTGACCAGAATGCCGTCCTTGTTCAAGAGGCGCATGGCCTGCTCGTTGAGACGACGATAGGCGGCCTCGCCGTTTTTCACGTCCTTCTTGCGCTTGATGAAGGCGGGCGGGTCGGCCACGATCACGTCGAAGCGCTCGTCAGCAGCCTTCAGCTCCTTCAGGGCCTCGAACACGTCGCCTTCTACACAGGCCATCTTTTCGGCAACGCCGTTCAAGGCCGCATTGCGCTCTACACCATCCAGGGCAAAGCCGGAGGCATCCACGCACATCACTTCGCTGGCACCGAATACAGCGGCCTGCACGCCCCAGCCACCAATGTAGCTGAACAGGTCCAGAACGCGCTTGCCTTGTACATAAGGTGCCAGGCGGGCACGGTTCATGCGATGGTCATAGAACCAGCCGGTCTTCTGGCCCTCAACGATAGGCGCTTCGAATTTCACGCCGTTTTCTTCCAGGGCAGCCCATTCCGGTACGTCACCGTAGGCGGACTCGACATAGCGGGGCAGGCCCTCGGCTTCTCGAGCACTAGAGTCATTTTTCCACAATACGGCCGCTGGCTTGAGCACCTGAAGCAGTGCAGCCAGCACATCATCCTTGTGACGCTCCATGGTGGCCGATGCCAGTTGAGCCACGATAACATCGCCAAAGCGATCCACCACCAGGCCAGGCAGCAGGTCCGAGTCGCCGTAGACGAGGCGATAGAACGGTTTATCGAACAGGCGCTCACGCAGGCTCAGGGCGACTTTCAGGCGATGGACAAGCAGGGACTTGTCCAGTACATGCTTGGTATCGCGGGAGATCAGACGCGCGCAGATCAGATTGTGTGGGGACAGGGCAACGATACCGATCGGCTTGCCGCCAGCGGCTTCGAGAACGGCTTGTTCGCCGGCCTGGAAAGCGGTCAGCGGAGTGGCTGCCACGTCAATTTCGTTACTGTAGACCCAAAGGTGCCCGGCGCGCAGACGGCGCTCGGCATTGGCTTTCAGTCGCAGGCTGGGCAAGGACATTTGAGGGACTCCAAGAAAAAGGGGCGAAGTATACCTGCCCGGGCGGCACGGCGCCTTCGCGCTTGAAGATCAGTCTCAAAGATAGAGAGAAACACGACGTACGGATGAAAAATGGCCCGGCTGATACAGCGCGGGCCATGGATCAGGCAGGTTGGAGATCAGGCAGCGATCATGTTGATCAGCTCGCGATTGAACGCGGGAATGTCATCAGGCTTGCGGCTGCTGACCAGTTTTCCGTCCACGACGACTTCCTTATCCACCCACTGGGCACCGGCATTTTTCAGGTCATCGGTCAGCGAAGGCCAGCTAGTCATGGTCTTGCCATCCACCAGACCGGCGGAAATCAGCAGCCAGGCACCATGGCAGATCACGGCGATCGGCTTGCCGCTGCTGCTGGCCTCTTTGACCAAAGTCTGCGCACGCTCATCGGTGCGAATGGTGTCTGAGTTGACGACGCCGCCTGGTAAAACCACCGCGTCATAGTCGCCGATGTTGGCAGCATCGAACGTCAGGTCGACATTGAATGTGTCCGCCGGGTCGGTGTGGTTCCAACCCTGGACGGTGCCAGACTTGGCAGAAATGATATGAGTCTTGGCGCCTACCTTCTCGAGGGCCTCCTTGGGACCGGTCAGCTCGGCCTGCTCGAAACCGTCAGTTACCAGGATTGCTACTTTTTTGCCTTCTAACGATGCCATCATGGAACCTCCGTAAGCTATGTGATCTAGGATTAAGTGGAGATGCGTTTCCACGGCTTCTGTATGAGTCGAACCCGGGAAAGCAGGCAAGTTCCTCCAGTGATCAGTGGTTGCTGAGCGTAGGGTGGGCTAAAATGTGAGGTCATTCACAGGTATCTGATCCATGTCGCTAGAGCTTCAACCCGAGCAGATTCGCCAGGCGCTTCAGGGAATCACCATCCCGCCTCAACCGCAGGTCATGGTTGATCTACAACTTGAGCAGCTTGCCCCGGATCCTAGTCTCAAGGTGATTGCGCAGCTGATCAGCCAGGACCCCGGCTTGGCAGGTGCGCTGCTCAAGCTTGTCAATGCACCCTGTTTCGGGCTGGCCAACCGGATTACGTCTATCCAGCGGGCCGTCAACCTCCTGGGGATCAATTCCGTCGTCAATCTCATCAATGCGCAGTCCATAAAGAGCGAGATGAGTGATGAGACGATCGTGACGCTCAACCGCTTCTGGGACACCGCCCAGGATGTGGCGGAAACCTGCCTGACACTGGCCAAGCGGACAGGCTATCAGGCTCCGGATGAGGCATACGCTCTTGGGCTCTTTCACAACTGCGGCATACCGCTGATGCTAGGGCGGTTTCCTCATTATATGGAAGTGCTGGAGGAGGCCTATGGGCGGGTTGGGCCTGAAAGGCGTGTCGTGGATACGGAAAACCATTACTTCAACACCAACCATGCGGTCGTCGGTTATTACACGGCCCGCTCATGGCGTTTGCCGGCCCATGTCGCTGAGGCCATTTCCAATCATCACAATGCCCACCGGATTTTTGTCGACGGTGACGCCAGCAGTGTGCCGATGAAAAACCTATTGGCCATTCTGAAAATGGCCGAGCATATCTGTGGCTGTTATCGCGTGCTGGGCAATCAGGCTCAGGACGCCGAGTGGAATCTGGTCAGTAATCAGGTTTTGGATTACATCGGTCTTTCCGAGTATGACTTCGATATGCTCAAGAACAACATCCTTGAAATGGGGCTTGGGCACATCCATTTTTAAGAGCATATTGTTTCTCTGTCGAGGGCTGAATGCCTGAATTACCTGAAGTCGAAACGACCCGGCGTGGAATAGCGCCACACCTGGTGGGGCAGCGTGTATCCCGCGTCATTATTCGTGATGCCCGGCTGCGCTGGCCCATTCCGGAAGACCTGGATGTTCGCCTGTCCGGCCAGAGGATCGAGGCGGTCGAGCGGCGCGCCAAGTACCTGTTGATTCGTGCCGAGGCAGGTACGCTGATTGCTCATTTGGGCATGTCCGGCAGCCTGCGAATGGTGCCGGTCGGGACGCCGCCGGTTAAGCACGAGCATGTGGATATCGAACTCGAGTCAGGATTGTCGCTGCGCTATACCGACCCTCGCCGCTTTGGCGCCATGCTGTGGTCCCATGAGCCTCTGGAGCATGTGCTGCTCAAGTCGCTGGGGCCGGAGCCTCTGACCGAGGCGTTTGACGGGCGGCGTCTCTACGAAATGTCGCGTGGTCGCTCCATGGCGGTAAAACCCTTCATCATGGATAACGCCGTTGTGGTGGGCGTTGGCAATATTTACGCGACGGAGGCCCTGTTTGCGGCCGGTATCGATCCGCGTCGGGCGGCGGGCAGCATTTCCCGAGCGCGCTACGACCGGTTAGCCCAGGAGATCAAACGCATCCTGGCACTGGCTATCGAGTCCGGGGGCACGACCCTTCGGGATTTTGTGGGTGGCGACGGCAAGCCGGGCTATTTCAAGCAGGAGCTGTTTGTCTATGGCCGGGCAGGTGAGTTTTGCAAGAACTGCGGCTCAGGGCTACGTGAGATACGGCTGGGGCAACGCGCCAGTGTCTATTGCGGCAAATGCCAGCGATAAGTGAACGTGCGTGAGCTATTTCTCTTTTTGTAAGTCAGCCGGTTAACGTACGGGCTGCATAGGGCGGAATCCTGGTCTAGGCTGTGGTCGCTTGCCAAACAGCAGAACTGACCCACAAGATCAAGGATAAGCCATGTCAGTCCGTCGTCTCGCTCTTGCCTCCCTCTGCGCTGCGATTTCCTTCGCCAGCGCCGCCCATGCCGCTCCCAACCCTTACAGTCATCTGGTCGTCTTTGGCGATAGCCTGAGCGACTCGGGACAGTTTCCCGACTTGAATGGCCCGTTAGGCTCCTCGCTGCGCTTTACCAATCGGGTAGGGCCCACGTACCAACCGGGGAGTGGTGAGCCAGTCGGGCCTACCAGCGTCATGCTGCTGGGCGGCCGACTAGGCTTTTCCAGCCAAGAGCTTGGGCCATCCACATCGCTTATCAATTCCGTGTTGGGACTTCCCGACGGCAACAACTGGGCGGTAGGCGGTTATCGAACCGACCAGATTCTCGCGTCGATTACCGAGGAGAATGGCTCTGTTGTAGCCACCAATGGCCTGACGCTTCGCCGCCGGGATGGCTATCTGGTCGATCTGGCGGATCAGGGCCAAGGCCTTGATTCCAACGCATTGTATTACCTGACGGGAGGGGGAAATGACTTCCTGCAGGGTGTGGTCACATCGCCTGCAACCGCCCAGACAGCGGCCAATCAACTGGCTGCCAGTGCCAGCGCATTGCAGCAGGCCGGTGCCCGCTACATCATGGTCTGGCTGCTGCCTGATATCGGCCTTACGCCTGCCTTGAGCGGAACCCCGCAGCAAGCGGCTGCGTCCCAGCTCAGTGCTGTGTTCAACAACCAGCTGGTATCACAGCTTTCCACCATTGATGCGCAAATCATTCCATTGAATGTGCCACGACTTCTAAGTGAGGTGTTGGCCGATCCTGCCCGTTACGGCCTGGCGGCCGACCAGAACCTGACGGCTACCTGTTTCGATGACTGCACGCAGCAGAACGCTGTTTACGGCCTCGACAGCGCCAACCCTGATCCGACCCGGTTGCTCTACAACGACCGTGTGCACCCTACGATTACTGGTCAGCGCCTGATCGCCGACTATGCCTATTCAATTCTGGCGGCCCCCTGGGAGCTGACCTTGCTGCCGGAAATGGCCTACGGTTCGCTGACTGCCCATCAGGGGCAGCTGTATTCGCAATGGCTGAGTGACCGCAATCACTGGCAGCCAGTAGGCACATGGAATTCCTTCGTATCGCCGGGCGGGTTGCGTCAGAACTTTGATGGACAGTCCAGCAGCGTGAGCGGTGATGGCGACGGCTACAGCCTGGACTTGGGAGGCAGTTTCCGCCTGAATGACTATTGGCGTGTGGGCGTGGCCGCCGGGTTTTACAAGCAGGATCTAAACGTGGGTGCTGCTGATTCTCGCTATGACCTGCGCAGTTATTTCGCTACCGCCTTCGCGCAATATCAGCAGAATCACTGGTGGGCCGACCTGGCCTTGACCGGGGGACACCTGGATTACCATGATCTCAAGCGTACCTTCGCCCTGGGGCCGACTGAGCGTAGCGAAAAAGGCGATACCAACGGTCATCTGTGGGCGGCAAGCGGACGGCTGGGCTTTGATCTGGCCCAGCCACAAAGCGCCTGGCACCTGTCGCCGTTCATCAGTGCCGACTACGCGCGAATTACCGTGGACAGTTATTCGGAAAACAGTGATCGAGCAACGGCGCTGAACATCGACGAGCAAAAGCGCCGCTCGCGGCGCCTGGGCGCTGGTCTGCAGGGGCAGTTCGAGCTGACCACCAGAACGCAGGTTTTCGCAGAAGTAGCTCGGGAAAAGGAATTCGAGGACAGTACGCAGGACCTTACGATGTCTCAGGTTGACCTGCCAGGACTCAGCTATACGTTGCAGGGCTATACGCCATCGGATCGGTTGGACCGTGCTTCGCTAGGGGTTAGCCAACAGCTGACCGACGATGTGGCAGTGCGTGCGAGCTATTCCTATCGCAAGAGCCGGGAAGACGATGCCCAGCAGTCTGTAGGCCTCAGCGTGTCGTGGCAGTGGTAATAAAGAGGTCTGAAATGGGAGTCGGCGCATAAAAAAGTCGTCGATTCCTTGGACCTATTTGCCGTTTCGACCTACAAAGATAGGTATGCACCCTTAATCATGGGCCGGTCGATGTGTGTCGCCAATGCCTTTCAGACACGCCTGCCGGTCAGCCTATCAGTGTTCGTTATGCCGAGGTTGTTACTAGATGACGAGAGCCCGTTTTATCTCGCCCAACGAAGTTGCTGCTCTGCGTTCAAACATTCTTTCCAAGCTGACCTATGACGTAGGCAAGGACCCCGAGCACGCCCTGGATCATGACTGGTTCATGGCGACTGCCCTGGCGACGCGTGACTATATCGTCGATCGCTGGATGAGTCGGACGCGTGAGGCTTACCGGGCCAACCAGAAGCGCGTCTATTACTTGTCCCTGGAGTTTCTCATTGGCCGCCTGCTGATCGACAGCCTGTCCAATCTGGGCATACTGGAGGAAACCCGTCGCGCACTGGCAGACCTGGGTGTCGACCTTGAGCGTATCCGCGGACTGGAGCCGGACGCTGCCTTGGGTAATGGTGGTCTGGGCCGTCTGGCAGCATGCTTCATGGAAAGCATGGCGACGCTGGGTATTCCTTCTCATGGGTATGGTATTCGCTACGAGCACGGCCTGTTCCGTCAGGTCATCGCTGATGGCTTCCAGCACGAGCAGCCGGAGAACTGGCTTGATTTTGGTAATCCGTGGGAATTCGAGCGTGCCGAGGTCGTGTACGAGATCGGGTTCGGCGGTCATGTCACGCCCTATGAAGGCAACTCCTTGCGCCAGGTCTGGACGCCGGGTGAGAAAGTTCGTGCGGTTGCCTATGACACGCCCATCATGGGGTGGGGTGGGGAAGGGGCCAATACGCTGCGCCTGTGGCGCTCCCGCCCGCTGGAAAACATCAAGCTGGACACCTTCAACGCAGGTGACCATGTCGGGGCCGTAGCCGATCAGGCCCGGGCTGAAAGCATCTCTCGGGTTCTGTATCCGGCCGACAGCACCGAGGCGGGGCAGGAGCTGCGCCTGCGGCAGGAGTATTTCTTCGTGGCCGCCTCGCTGGCAGATCTGACCCGGCGCCATATCAAGCAGCACGGCGACATCATGAGCCTGCCCGAATACGCGGCCATCCAGCTCAATGATACTCACCCAGCCATTGCCGTAGCCGAGTTGATGCGCTTGCTGGTGGATGTGTACGGTCTGCCATGGGACGCTGCCTGGAGCACCACCGTCAACACGCTGTCCTATACCAACCACACCCTTCTGCCAGAAGCATTGGAAACCTGGTCGGTCTATCTGATGGAGCGCCTCCTGCCGCGCCACATGCAGATCATCTACATGATCAATGCCCAGTTCCTCGACTCGCTCCGTGCGCGGGGCGAGACAGATGGCTCCATGCTGTCTTACGTGTCCCTGATCGATGAAAGCCACGGCCGTCGGGTACGTATGGGCAACCTGGCCTTTATCGGTTCGCACAAGGTCAACGGCGTGTCCGGATTGCATACCGAGCTGATGCGCAAGACCGTCTTCCGCTCCATGCACCGGCTCTTCCCGGATCGAATCAACAACAAGACCAACGGCATTACCTTCCGCCGCTGGCTCTATCAGGCCAACCCTGCGTTGACCGATCTTCTGGTGGATGTATTGGGCGAGGATGTCCAGCACGATCCTGAAAAAGCGCTCCCCCGGCTCAAGCCCTATGCCAACGATGCCAATTTTCGAGAGCGTTTTGCCCACCAGCGGTTGCATAACAAGAACAGTTTTGCCGAACTGGTGAAAAAGACGCTGGACGTCTCCCTCAGTACCGACGCCATCTTTGATGTGCAGATCAAGCGCATCCATGAATACAAGCGGCAGCTGATGAACCTGCTACAGACCATTGCGCTGTATCAGGCCATCAAGGACAACCCCAACGGGCAATGGACGCCTCGTGTAAAGATTTTCGCGGGCAAGGCAGCTGCCAGCTATCACCAGGCCAAGCTCATCATCAAGCTGGCCAACGACGTGGCCAAGGTAGTTAATAATGACCCGTCCATTCGTGACCTGCTCAAAGTGGTGTTCCTGCCTAACTACAATGTGAGCCTGGCTGAAGTCATTATCCCGGCGGCCGACCTTTCCGAGCAGATTTCCACAGCGGGTCTCGAGGCGTCAGGCACCAGCAATATGAAATTTGGCCTGAACGGCGCACTTACCATTGGCACGCTCGACGGCGCTAACGTTGAAATGAGCGAGTTTGTCGGTCAGGAACATATGTTCATCTTTGGCCTAAAGGCGGCCGAGGTTGAAGAGCGCCAGCGTATGGGGGGCAACTCTTCGGACATCATCAACAGCTCGCCACGGCTGTCGGCCGTGCTTTCGGCCATTCGCAGCGGGCAGTTTTCACCGGATGATCCCTCTCGCTATAACGGGCTGCTGGACGTGCTGACCTGGCACGACCGCTTCTTGGTCTGTGCTGATTTTGATGCCTATTGGGATGCTCAGGTGGCCGTCGAGGAGCGTTGGAATCAGCCGGACGAG
Source organism: Pseudomonas sp. JZ114 (assembly GCF_051027705.1). Taxonomy (NCBI): domain Bacteria; kingdom Pseudomonadati; phylum Pseudomonadota; class Gammaproteobacteria; order Pseudomonadales; family Pseudomonadaceae; genus Pseudomonas; species Pseudomonas sp. JZ114. The sequence continues at coordinate 3,266,367 of NZ_CP069256.1, read as the reverse complement.
TGGTGGCGCTCAGCGGTACTCAACACGGCCAGTATGGGTTGGTTCTCCTCCGATCGAACCATTCGTGAATACGCCACGGATATCTGGCAAGTCTTGTAAGTCTCAATAGCCGGCACCTTTCGCGTGCCGGCTTTTTTCTGTTTTACGGAGATTTTCTGTGCCCCGCCACGTGACTCATCTCGAAACCGGAAACCCTGCTGAACTGGGCGCGACACTGGTCGGCGATGGCATCAACTTTGCCGTGTGGGCGCCAGAGGCCGAGCGGGTAGAGCTCTGCCTGTACGATGCCAAGGGCGAGCATGAAACCCATCGACTCGTCTTCCACGAAAAGACAGGCAGTGTCTGGCACGGGCATTTTCCGGGAGGTAAGGCGGGGCAGCGTTATGGGCTGCGGGCTTACGGTGCCTATCAGCCTTCTCAAGGACTTTACTTCAACCCTCATAAGCTACTGGTCGATCCTTACGCCAAAGCAGTGGACCGCCCGTTCGTGCTGCATCCCAGTGTCTATGGCTTCGATCCAGACCACCATGATCGCCCGGACCATCGCGACAGCGCGGCTCATGTTCCCAAGGCCATTGTTCAGGCACCGCTAACACCGCTTGAGCTGGAAGGCCCGCGTTACAAGGGTAGCCAAAGCCTCATCTATGAGCTGCATGTGCGTGGCATGACCATGCAGCATCCCAAAGTTCCTAAAACCATGCGTGGCAAACTGGCCGGGCTTCGGCAGCCTGCCGTGATCGAGTATCTGCAAAAGCTTGGCGTGACTACGCTGGAGCTGCTCCCTATTGCGGCCTGGGCGGATGATCGTCATCTGCCCAAGCTTGGGCTTGGCAATTACTGGGGCTATAACCCCGTCACCATGATGGCTGTCGACCCCCGTCTGGCAGGACGTGACGCCATTATTGAGTTACGTGAAACCGTGGCAGCGCTGCATGCGGCAGGGTTCGAGGTCATCCTTGATGTGGTGTTCAACCACACCGGTGAAGGTGACGAGCTGGGTCCGACCTTTTGTATGCGAGGACTGGATAACCGAGGCTATTACCGGCTGCATCCGGACGATCCTTCGGTTTACGTCAATGATGCAGGTTGCGGTAATTGCCTGGCATTGCAACGCGAGCCAGGGCTGAGGCTGACGATGGACTCGCTGCGCTATTGGGTGCAGGCGGCAGGTATAGACGGTTTCCGTTTCGATCTGGCGCCCGCACTTGGGCGGCTTGAGACCGGCTTTAGCGTCGACGCGCCACTCATGTTGGCCATTGCCCAAGATCCGATCCTAAAACAGGTCAAGCTGATCGCCGAGCCTTGGGATATTGGCCCGGGCGGCTATCAGGTCGGGCAGTTCCGCAGCCCTTGGGCTGAATGGAATGATGATTTTCGCGACGATGTTCGCAAGTTCTGGCGGGGCGACGACGGCATGCGTGGCGCACTGGCGACCCGATTGTCAGGAAGCGCCGATCTGTATGACCGGCACGGCCGGAACATCGACGCCAGCATCAACTTTGTGACGGCTCATGATGGGCTCACGCTGGCAGACCTTGTGACTTATGCACATAAGCATAATGAAGCCAATGGCGAAGAAAATCGCGACGGGACTCAAGACAATCACAGCTGGAACAACGGTGCCGAGGGCCCGACCGACGATCCCCACATCAATGAGCAGCGTGCAGCTGATCAGCGTGCCCTGCTGGCAACGCTGCTGCTGGCAGGTGGCACGCCGATGTTGACGGCTGGCGACGAATTCGGTCGCACTCAGCATGGCAACAACAATGCCTATGTTCAGGATAATCCGCTGTCATGGTTGGACTGGGCACTTGCCAGCAGCCCAACCGGCAAACGCCAGATCGATTTTGTCGCCCGGCTGGCTGCGCTGCGTCGTCAATACAAGGCGTTGCAAGCCGAGCACTTCATCGGGCGTCCCGCTCACGGTGACTGGGTTAGCGTGCAATGGCTCGATGCAGAGGGTGAACCCCTGGACGAGGCGGGTTGGAATAGGCCCGAATCTGCACCATTGGCACTGGTGCTCTCGCCCATGAACGGTGCCGGGCACCTCAGGGCAGAGCGGTTATGGCTCTGTTTCCAGCCGCTTAACCATCCTCAGACGTGTCGGTTAGCGCTATCTCGTGACGGCCATCACTGGTCGCTCATTCTAGATAGTGCACGACCTGAACTGGAAGCCGGTCATGCAGTCTACTCCAGCGCCGAAAGCCTAGCGCTCGGCCGCGGTGTTAGCATAGCCGTGGAGTTGCTGCGTCCCTAGCGGCGTGCAGACCTTGTCTCTCGAACAATCAGAACGTTGGGTGGGGCTTGTAGGCCGCTTCGCTTGAGACGGAGCTTGAGCATCCGCGCTACACTGCGCGAACCTTTTCTACCGGAGCCTCACATGTCCCGTATTACGCTGAGCCGCTATCTGATCGAACAGACCCGTAGTCATAAAACCCCAGCCGATCTGCGTTTTCTGATCGAAGTCGTAGGCCGTGCCTGCAAGCGAATCAGCTATGAGGTATCCAAGGGTGCGCTAGGTGGCGTACTGGGCAGCATGGGCACTGAAAACGTTCAGGGCGAAGTTCAGAAGAAGCTGGACGTCCTGTCCAACGAAATCCTGCTTGAAGCCAACGAGTGGGGCGGCACCCTGGCGGGCATGGCGTCCGAAGAGATGGACCAGGTTCACCAGATCCCCGGTGAGTACCCCAAGGGTGCTTATCTGCTGATGTTCGATCCGCTAGACGGCTCCTCCAACATTGACGTGAACGTGTCGGTTGGCACTATCTTCTCCGTTCTGCGTAAGGATCATGGAGGTGCCACCTACGGTGATACCACTGAAGAAGCCTTCATGCAAAAGGGCACTGAGCAGGTCGCTGCAGGCTATGCCATCTATGGCCCCCAGACCATGTTCATTCTGACCCTGGGTGATGGCGTCAAAGGCTTTACCCTGGACCGTGAGCTGGGCAGCTTCGTATTGACACACGAAAACATCTCCATTCCTGAGACAACTGCCGAGTTCGCTATCAACATGTCCAACCAGCGTCACTGGGAGCCGCCGGTACAGCGTTACGTAAGCGAGCTGCTGGCTGGCAAGGAAGGCCCGCTGGAGAAGAACTACAATATGCGCTGGATCGCCTCTATGGTGGCCGATGTGCATCGTATTCTCACCCGTGGCGGTATCTTCATGTACCCACGTGATGCTCGTGAACCGGAAAAGCCCGGCAAGCTGCGTCTGATGTACGAAGCCAACCCGATGGCCATGCTGGTCGAGCAGGCAGGCGGTGCGGCCACCAATGGTTACCAGCGTATTCTGGAAGTGCAACCGGAAGGCCTGCATCAGCGTGTAGCCGTCTTCCTCGGCTCCAAAGAAGAAGTCGAGCGCGTTACCCGTTACCATCAGGACGCCTGATGACCGACTGGCCAATGGTCATTTACCGTTGGCCAGTTCTCTTCTCTCGCTAATGCAGGCTTTGTTCAGCCTGTATTAAGCCGCAATTCAGACGCTGTTAAGGGCTCTTTTTCTACTCTGACCCCTGCTTGCTCATTCATGGCCAGCGAGGACAGCATTATGAATCTCTTTCAGAAAATGGCAGCGTTTGCAGTAATCAATACCGTAAGCTACACCGCCCTGGCAGCAGATCGCGATGCTTCTGTTGAAACCCCGGTCGGCTCTACGAGCGGTGATGTGATGGATACCCGTGACTTACTGCAGACAGCCAAAGAATCCGATACCGGAGATGGGGTTTCCCAAAATCCACACTGGAGTCAGCGCCTTGGGCGCTCCGGTCAGCGCTATACAATCGCAACCCAACGCTTCAACGGTAAGGCTATTGAGCCGCATAACCTCTCCGGGCATTACTCTGGTGTCTCGGCCACAAACCCGCCGGGTACTGTAACTTTCGAGGTTCTGTCCCTTGAGCAAAGTACCTCCGCTCACCAGTCGACACCGTACTCATCTGGCAAAGGGACAATCTGACGGCGTAACCTCTGCACGGGAGCGCAGTGCTCCCGGCAGGGCAGGTTCAAGGCCGACGGGTTGCCAGAAACTCACCTTTGCCTACCGGCACAAGGCAAGTCGAAAAGTCCGGATCGCTCTCAACCAGAGCCTTGAAGGCCGCCATTTCATCGGCATGGGACAAGGCATTGTCCACGATCAGAAGGCCGCCCGGGCGCAGGACTCTTCTGAGGTCAGGCCACCAGCCACAATACTGGCAGCGCTCGGAATCAAGAAATACAAGGTCCAGTGAGTACTTGTCCTGTGCAGCCAGGATGGCACCGCCGTCACTGTGAAGCTGTGTTATCAGCGCCTCGAGCCCGGAGCGCTTGAAGTTCTGCCGTGCCAGCTCGATTTTGGCTTCGGAAAGCTCCACGGTGCGAATGGTTCCGCCCACTGTATGAGCTGCTTTTGCCAGCCATAAAGTGGAGTAGCCATTGGAGGTCCCGATTTCCAAGACACGCTTGGCATTAGTAGCCTGAACCATGACATAAAGAAACTCACCCGTATCACGTGTGATGTTCAGCATGCGACTTGGCCGCTCATGTGTACGGCTATCGTTAATTTCCCCAAAGGTTTCCAGTTCTTTTAATAAAGTATCCAGATCTGAAGGCATTAAGTATCCACTCACTGTTTTTGTTTTAGGGAATTAATACTGCTGGATAATGGTAAGTGTTTGGATAATAAAAAAGCCCCGCCAATATAGTTGGCGGGGCTTTTAGTTAACGCTTTAAGAAGCAACCGGGGGTGTATCGTTACTCGGCTGCTTTGGGTGCTTTTTTAGGAAGTTTAACTTTGGTGCCTGGAACATATAGTCCATGTGCAGTTTCAGCATGATTTTGGCAGCAATAATCGGTACGACAATGCCAACAAGGCATGCTGCAAAAATATGCAGATAGACGTTATCGACATGCAGGAACTTGCTCAGGATAACGCGTACGCCGCTCCCGGCCAGGATGTGCATGAGATAGATCGGCATGGACAGCGTGCCGATGGTAATGAACCACTGAACAGGTTTGCGGGCCAGCAGCATGGACAGGCTCGTAACCAGCAGAATGGCCGATAGCGCCACCATCAGCGACATCCATCCGCGGTCGGTATAAGTGTGATGCGAGATGATATGGAACTGATACTCCAGTCCCGCTGTAACCAGAAGCGTAAAGGCTGCTATGCGACCTGGCTGCGCTTCGATGGCAGCAGCAATATTGGTAAACCAGACGCCAAAGGCGAAAAACACGAAGTTCTGGATCAGAAAGTCGACCAGCATCTGGCGCGGCGCGTATTGCTGGAGCCCGTAGGCCACGGCGGACAGCAGGAAAATGGGTAGGAAAACCTTCTTCGATTTGCTGCCGTACAGCACGATGGACAAAACAAATACAAAGAACAGCGCATACAGGAACCAGAACTGCGCTCTGGGCCGCCACAAGAGGGAGAACACCTCACCCAGCGTCACATCGCCATTGGTATAGCGAGAGAGAAAGGCTTCAATCACGCCCTGCAGGATTGACCAGATAAGGAAAGGGTAGACAACCGTGTCCAGCTTGTTGACGAATACACCCTTGCCGCCGCGACTCGTTAGCGATTTGAAGAAAAACAGGCCAGACAGGAAGAAGAACAACGGCATGTGAAAGCTATAGATGATGCTGTCCACAAGCATGTGCGTCTCGACATCGGTCTTGATGATGCCGGCATTTAAAAGCCCGCGGAGCACATGGCCATAGACAACCAGGATTATGCCAATGGCTTTGGCATAATCGACCCACACATTTCGGTTATTCATTGAACTATCCTTGATTCAAAGGTTGAAACTAAGACGATTTTTTAGAGGTGGTAAGTTGGGATCCAACTGCTCGTCCCTGTGCCTGAGGAGTTCCGCTTCCTTGGTCAGGCTTGGCCGCTTTAATAACAACGCGAGATCGTAAAGCCATCATAAATTAGAATGTGAAACGTATAGTGAAAAGTCTAAAAAAATAATTCCGACAATCGGGATTTGCTTTAAAGTCTGGCCAGACCTGCACACGCTTATTGTTATTGGCAAAATTAAATACGCCAATAAAACCCTGAATAAAGAACGGGTTTTATAACAAGATAAAAACGTGTTTATGGAACAATCACCACTCCAGCGACGAGGTCTGACAATGGCGATGTGCTATTGTTCCGTGGCGCTTTGAAAAGATTTCGCTGTTCTGTCTGGCAGATCGCCAAATCAGCATTTGAGGCTGGACATCTGCACGCTGGAGTGCTCACTGGCAATCTAGAGGTCTGGATTGATGCCCTTGAGCTGCTGTTTGACGAGGATTTTCTCGTAATCGGGTGAGGTGTAGATCAGAAGTGCCTGCCGCTTCATGTCTGCGTTGGTGGAAAACCTGTAGAACACCGTATTGTTATCGAACGCCATGAACGCATGACTGTTGGGCTGACTTTCCAGTTTGATGAAGTGATCGGACGGCGATTGCGAGGAGGGTGGCCCATATTTCTCGGTCAGGCCTTGAGCAATGAGAAAGCTCTTTTCAACTGGCGTGACAATCGAAAGGCGCAAGAAGCGGTTGTCGATAAAGAACAGCCCAGCCTCAAGGCTATCCTTGCCCAGCTTAAGATCGGGGCAGCTGTAATACTCCAGCCCCTCGATAGGTGCAGTACGCGGTGTCAGGGTGCAGATCTTGCTTTCCAGTACCGTTTGCTTGCTATCACCAAAGTGCAAATCCTTATAGCCGTCTACGGCTTGGGAAAGGCCTGCATGCAGCGAAGCGATAACGCCTAGCAGATACCCTGACTTGCGCATTACATGACATTCCGACGTAAGGGTGAATGATGATGACGCGCATCATACCTCATGTCAGCGATGTTGAAAGAAGTGGTGCATTCGCCGGGTAAGCCGAGAGGGGAGCCCAGGCTTACCCGTTCAGAGGTGAATTACCAGACGCCAGGAGGAATGATGTCGTCAGAGTCATATTTGATCTTGTCGACGTTCTCTTTCTTGCTGTGTTCCGGCGTCGTGTCATCCAGGGTTTCAGGCTGGGTATCGTCCTTGGGATAGTCATCAGCTTCAGGCATACAGGCGTCCTCCAGTGGATACGGGGTCTCTTGTTTGGGCCGATAAATGCCCGTCAGGTTCCTTGGGAACCTGATTCAGACGCCATCACGACTCGATTACGGCCCTCGTGCTTGGCCTGATAAAGAGCTGCATCAGCGCGTTTCAACAGTGACTCGGCAGGCTCATCCGCATCCCCATCTGTACCGCCAATACTGGTAGTAACCGTAACAGGGCCGTTGACGGTCAAAAAGGGAGTATCGGCAATGGCAAAGCGTATGCGTTCCGCGATGCCATCCAGCTGCTCCGCCTTGTCGATGCGGGTAATCACGGCAAACTCTTCACCTCCCAGTCTGAGTAACAGGTCATGGGGGCGAAGCGTGGTGGCGATCCGGTGGGCGGTTTCGACAAGCACCTGATCACCTGCGGCATGGCCATGCTGATCGTTGACTGCCTTGAAGTGATCCAGGTCGATGAACAATGCGCCGATTCGCTCGTTGTTGCGCCGTGCGACAGCTTGCTCGACCGGATAGAAGTGCTCCAGCGCCGCACGATTCCATAATTGTGTCAGCGGATCGAGCATCGCCCTGCGGCGTTCGCGTGAGATAACGGTGCGCAGGTAGCGGGTCTGCTCTGAAAGGCTGCGTAGTTTCAAGTAGCCGTCAGCCATTTGGGCAAGGTCCCTCAGGCGGTCACGCTCCTGAGCCGTCAGCTGCTTGGGCTCGGAATGCATCAGGCACAAGGTGCCAATGGGCAGACCTGATGGCGCTACGAGGGGATGCCCGGCATAAAACCGTATGTACGGGGGCTCGATCACTAGTGGGTTGGATGCAAAACGCTCATCGCTCAAGGCGTCCGGTACGATCAGCGGGCGATGGGTATCGAGCAGGGCATGGGCACAAAAGGCAACACTGCGTGCTGTAGCGCTGAAGGGTGATCCGCACTGGGCCTTGATGCATTGTTGTTCACGGTCGATCAAGCTGATCAGCACTCGGTCGACCTTGAACAGGTCCCGCGCGATCCGCACCAGGGCATTCATATAGGCATCCGCCGGAGTATCCAGTATTTCAAGCGACTCCAGCGCTTTTTGGCGCTCGGCTTCACGAGGGTGTGCAGGCGCAGCGTGCATGGTGAATCCTGTGACAGGTAGGTGCGATAACATTGTTTTAGAAGGCGTTCCGCTTGATATGACCCTTGGAAACGCGCGGTGTTGCCAAGGGAGATAGGCGGCGTATAGGAGGCGAGGGGCGAAGCCCGGCTGTCGTCTCTCCGCCGGGCTACCTGTGCCAACCTTTGCTAGGCATCAAGAAGGGTCTTGATAGTGCTGATCAGGTATCCAGGCGTTGCGTCTGGTCATCTGCCAGGCCTGAAAGCTCTGGACGATACCTCTCAAGGCCATGAAGCCCAGAAACGACAACCACAGCCCATGGTTGCCCAGGTCTTTGAGCGCAATGCCTAGCGGAATGGCGAGCAGGACGGCAATGACCATCGCATTGCGCATTTCCCGGGCTCGGGTTGCTCCGATGAACAGCCCATCCAGCAGGTAACTGCTCATGGCAATGACTGGCAGTGCGGCCAGATACGGAAGGTATGTATAAGCCGCTTCACGTACCGCGGGAAGATCGCTTTGCAAGTCGATGAAGCGTGCACCGAACAAGGCAAACCCCAGGGCAAATAAGAGACTGGCCAGCAGCGACCAGCCGGCGGCAATGACCAAGGTTTGCCGGAGGGCCTTGCGATCACGAGCCCCAATGGCGTGCCCTGCCAACGCTTCCACCGCATGGGCAAGTCCATCCAGGGCGAATGCGGTCACCATCAGGCCATTGAAGAGAAGGGCGTTAGCGGCCACCGTGGCATTACCTAGACGTGCGCCCTGAAATGTGATCAGAAAGAAGACGCCTTGCAAGGCCAGCGAGCGGATAAAGATATCGCGGTTAACCGCCAGCAGGGGGCGCCAGGTGGACCAGCGCTTGAGTCGCGCGATGCGAACCGCGCCTGCCATGTGATGCAGTGTCTGGCGCGCCAGCCATAGGCCAAGCCCCACGCCGAACCACTCAGCCAGGGCGGTTGCTGCTGCAATACCGCGAATGCCCCAGCCAAAGCCGAACACGAACAATACGTCGAGCAGCAGATTGACGATGTTGGTGGTCAGCAGCATCGCCAGCGGCGCACGCGCATTCTGGGTGCCCAGCAGCCAGCCGATCAGGGCATAGCTCGACAGGGCGGCAGGCAGACCCAACAGGCGAATCTGGAAAAAGCGCTCGGTGGCTTCGCTCAACGCTGCCGAGGAGGTCATGCTGTTCAGCAGCAGAGGAAGGCCTAGCAGTGAAAGGCCGATCAACCCCAGCGCCAGCACACAGGCCAGCAACAGACCTTGCAACAGAATTTGCCGAAGCGCACTGCCATCCTTACGGCCGCTGGCTTGCGCAGCGAAGCCGGTCGTTCCCATGCGTAGGAAGCCCAGCACCGCGACCATTGTAGTGTAGAGGCTTCCCCCCACCGCCACGGCGCCCAGATCATGTACATCCGGCAGATGACCGGCGATGGCGCTATCTAGCAGGGTCACGAGGGGTACGGTCAGGTTGGACAGAATCATCGGGCCGGCCAGCAGCCAGACACGACGATGCATTGGACGGTAGCGCCAATCGGCAAGCAGGGTGGACATAAGGGCTCCAGTCAGCAGAACCCCTAGTGTAAAGGCTTACCGATCATCATGTTTCATGGCTGAGAAAACAGTACTGGCCGGGCAGGGGCGGTAGGGCTAGTGTTGAGGGTGCGCCATCGGCATGGCATTACCTGTGTAGTGATTTTTCTTTGGGAAAGGAGCTGACATGTACAAGCATTACCCTGCTGCCTATCAAGCAAGTCATGGTTCGGCCCTGTCGGTGGATACGGCCTTCTATGACCGTATTCGGGAGGGCAAGGACAAGCGGACGCTTATTGAGTCCTTTGACGTTCCGATCCGTACCGGTCGTGCGTGGCGGGTGCCGGCCGGGCATGTCTTTCGAGTGACGACGCCTGTAGGGCCGCAAGTGGGCGACTTCAATATCTGGAATGCCCATGATCCACGGGAGCGGCTATGGGCAGCCCGTACCCGTCAGCTACAGGGCGCTCATGTGTCTATCTATGATCGACTGTGGTCGAACCTGCCCTTTCTGCGGCCAATGGTCACCATCACGGACGACACCCTGGCTAGTTATGGCATCGACGAACATGGCGGACGCATTCATGACCTGCTGGGTACCCGCTGCGATCCTTACGTCAACAAGCTCCTGACCGGAGAAGATTTCCATCATCACTGCCATTCGAACCTGACCCGCGCGGTATTGCCCTACGGGCTGACCGAGTTCGACGTACATGATGTGCTAAACATTTTTCAGGTGACCGGGCTTAACGATGAGGACATGTACTTCATGAAGGCCTGCCCGGCGAAGCAAGGAGACTACCTGGAGTTTTTCACGGAGATCGACGTGCTGTGCGCTCTGTCGACCTGCCCAGGTGGTGATCTGTCCGTTGCGCTGTGGGGGCCGGACGCGCAAGACCCGCTGTCCGTCTGCCGCCCTCTGGGCGTTGAGGTTTATTCGCTGGATGACACCCTACTGGCAGGCTGGTCATCCCCGGAGCGGGCGGGTTACAAGGGAAACCACGGCCTGGAACTGGTGAGGCCTGCGTGGGATCGGTGAAGGACTGTCCTTTTGAGCCTTGCACTGCACAGCCGTTGTTCCGCGTAACGGTAAACAGCTAGTTCAGTTGTCCGCCGGTTTCCTTGAGGTCGTTGGGCGTCATCATAGCCGCCTTCACGGCTATTCCAAGGCCCGCTACCAGGGTCTCGAGTGCCATGGAGGGCTGGCCTGGATGCCGGGCCGCTTGTTCGGGCAGATAAGGGATATGGATGAAGCCGCCGCGCACATTCGTGCCGGCGAGCCGGTGCATCAGTCCATAAAACACATGGTTGCAGACAAATGTGCCAGCCGTCTGCGATACCGAGGCAGGAATACCGGCATCCCTGAGTGCCCGTACAATGGCTTTAATAGGTAGCGTCGAGAAATAGGCCGCCGGACCGCCTGGCACTACAGGTGTATCGATGGGTTGTTGACCATTATTGTCGGGAATACGAGCATCGTTCACGTTGATGGCTATGCGCTCGAGGGTCAGGTCCGTACGCCCCCCGGCCTGGCCTACACCAATCACCAGGGCGGGCCGATGAGCTGCCAGCATGTGATCCAGCGAGACCAAGGCAGCACCAAAGACGCACGGCAGCTGGCGCGTGATGATGTAGGCATCGCCCAGATTCAAACCATCCAGTTGGCGCACGGCCTCCCAGGAAGGATTCACGAGCTCGTTCTCGAACGGTTCGAATCCGGTCAACAGGATGGTAGTCATGGTGGTCCTCACATCAGGATATATAGCAGCATGATATTAACTGCCAATAGACTCAAGGCGGTGGGGATTTGTGCCTTGATGACACTATTCTTGTCCGGCAGATTCAGCAGGGCGGCTGGCACGATGTTGTAGTTGGCTGCCATGGGTGTCATCAGCGTGCCGCAGTAGCCTGAGAACATGCCTATGGCCGCCATCACCGCCGGGTTGGCATCGTACTGCCCGATCAGAACCGGAACGCCCACACCGCCTGTCATCACCGGGAAAGCCGCAAAGCCGTTACCCATAATGATGGTAAACAGCGCCATCCCCACGACATACACGGCCACCGCCACGAAGCGGAAATCCATATTGATATAGGAGGTGGTGAGGTGGGCGACAGCCTTGCCAACGCCCGCATCGTTGAACAGGAGCCCCAGCATGGCGAGCATTTGCGGCAGTACCAGGGCCCAGCCCAGGGCCTCGGTCAGGCGGCGTGATTCGCGCATGGATTGCATGGGCGTATCGCGCGTCAGCCAGCAGGCGAGGGCCAGGGAAACCAGACAGCCGACACCCAGGGAGACAAAGGTCGTATTTTTAGGGTCCAGCAGTGGAAGGCCACCGATCTGCACGTCTTTGACCACTACCGAGCCGATAACGGTGACCAGTGGAATGGCCAGGGCGGGAATGAACAGTTTGTTCTTGAGGCGCAGCGCACTGGTTTGGCGTTTTTCAGCAGGCAATTCCCCATGCTTGCCCAGTCCGACGCCACCTGTGCCTGCAATGACGGCCATGACCAGCACGCCTACGCCTACCCAGGCGGGCGGCAATAGATCGCCTACCAAAAAGACAAGGCTGAACAGCGCCCAGAAAAAACCTGTCGTCCAGCGCTTGGGATGAGCGCGATCGGCAAAGGTCATGATTGCCGTGATTGCCAGGATGATGCCGGCCAGCCAGTAAAGGTATTGAATCGGGAGGATCATGGCATCACTCCTGACGGCCGATAGGCGTATGGTCGGCGTCCGGACGTTTTCCGCCCAGCTCGCGCTCCAGTTGGCTATTGAAGCGCTTGAGGCGAATGGCATGGATGATGAATGCACAGATGGCGGTAGGAATGCCCCAGACCGCAATGTGCAGCGGCTCAACATCGATATTGGAGCCGAGCAGGAAGGTATGCATCAGGGCGATGGCACCAAAGGCGACAAAGATGTCCTCGCCAAAAAACAGGCCGACATTATCGGTAGCAGCGCACAAGGCGAGCAGTTTGTAGCGGATTTTCTCAGGCAGCTTGCCGTAGCGGTTTTCCGCAGCCCCTTCGGCCATGGGCGCGAGCAAAGGGCGCACCATCTGCGGATGCCCTCCAAGGCTGGTCAGACCCAGCGCAGCCGTCAGCTCCCGTACAAACAGGTAAAAGATCAGGAGCCGGCCCACCGTGGCGGTGCGGATCTTGGCAATCCAGTTCTGGGCATGTTCACGCAGGCCATGTCGCTCGAGAAGACCGATTACGGCAAGCGGCAGGAGGATGATGAGGGGCAGGGCACGTGTCTTGACGAACCCGGCGCCGATAGTGGCAAGAATGGTCTCGAACGGCATGGATGCCGCAAAACCGGTCGCCAGGGCTGCCAGGGCCACGACCAGCATGGGATTGAAGCGCAGCACAAAGCCGATGACGATGACCAGCACACCGATCAGTGGCCACAGGTTGACTGTGGTTTGCATAGGGAGTCTCCCTCGCCGGTTATGCCCAGGCAGGTGGGTTTGACGGCTGTGTGGAGGCGATCGGGAGCGCCTCCTTTGATGTTTACGCCGCCCGAGCCGGCGTCAGTTCTTGTTATGACTGCAACGGGCGCGATCGCGCCAAAGGTATCGATCTGCGATACCAGAAACCTGCAGTGGCTCGCTCAAGGCGAAGCGTCCCCATTTTTTGTATGGATAGTGAAGAACGTCCAACAAATAAAAGTGTTCACCGCTGATTGATAAAAAGCGTGGCCTTTCAGGGGCGAGGCGACTGACGGCCAGTGGTGAGAGGTCGTTCAAAGGGGGTAGAGTGAAATGCTCCACGGGGATGGTAAGCCAGCATGAACCTTCGCTTTCTCGAAACATTTGTCTGGGTGGCGCGTCTGGGCAGCTTTCGGTTGACAGCCGAAAAACTGTCCAGCACCCAGGCGGCAATTTCCAGCCGTATCGCCGTGCTTGAAGGCGAGCTGGGTGTCCAGCTGTTCCTGCGCGATCCGCGAGGCGTCACGCTGACAGCCGATGGCCAGAAGGTCTTGGGTTATGCCGAGCGGATGATCGATACCTGGCACGACCTGCGCAAAGTGCTTGGGCAGGAAACCCGGCTGAGCGGACGGATACGCATCGGCGCCATGGACACGGTTATTCACAGCTGGCTGAGCGCCTTGTTCACCTGTGTAACCGACGCCCATCCAAACGTGGAAATCGAGCTGCTGGCCGATACGGCGCTCAACTTGAGCGACCAGCTGCTCAAGGGACAGCTTGATCTGGTATTCCAGACCGATCTCTTGCGCGCCGAAAGCGTGCGTAACCTGAAGCTGGCCAGTTATCCCATCCGCTGGGTGGTTGCAACCGACTCGCCGCTCAACCGCGCGTACACGAGTCTGGATGAGCTGGCCCGCGAGCGGTTGATTACCTTCTCGCGTAATTCGCGTCCCCATCAGGACCTGCTTAACTTTCTGCATCAGCACGGGATTTCAACGCCCCGGGTCTCCTGCGTCAACTCGGCGGCGGCCATCATCCAGTTGATCAGGGACGGATTTGGCATTGGTGCATTGCCCCCGGCCCTCGTTAGCGAGGCGCTGAAGCACGGGGCCCTGGCGCTTCTGCCTTTCGAGGCACCGCCGCCGTTTGCCGTGTATGCCAGTTGGCATACGGGCGTGGGACTGACGTTGAACGAGGCCATTGTGGCGCTCAGCCAGCAGGTGGTCGGCGGCTTCTGTGCGCAGGTGGGACCTGAACAGGCATTACCGGCCTGAAGCAACAAAGCCTTATCGCCGGGGGCCGGAAAGTTTTGTTGGACAGCCGGCATGATTTCCTCAAAGACTGGTTTTTCCGCATCAAGGGAATCCTGATATGAGCACGCGTATCCTTCTGAATTGCGATATGGGCGAAAGCTTCGGGGTCTGGACGATGGGCGACGATGCTCATGCCATGCCACTGGTGGACCAGGCCAATCTCGCGTGTGGCTTCCATGCTTCGGACCCGCTGACGATGCAGAAAACCGTGGCCCTGGCCGTAAGACATGGTGCTCGAATCGGTGCTCATCCGGCCTATCCGGATCTGGTCGGCTTTGGCCGCCGGCATATGGTGTGCTCGCCGGAGGAGGTGAAGGCGCTGGTGCTCTATCAAATCGGTGCACTGGATGCCTTCTGCCGCGCAGCAGGAACGACCGTGCAATATGTGAAACCTCACGGTGCCCTGTATAACGATCTGGTGCGTAACGATACCTTGCTCAATGCCGTGCTCGAGGCCTGTTTGCAGTTTCGTGAGGGGCTACCGCTTATGGTGCTCGCCAAGACGGACAACACCCGTGAGCAGCAGCTGGCGGAGAAAGTCGGCGTACCCTTGCTGCGTGAGGCCTTCGCCGACCGCGCCTACATGCCCGACGGGCAATTGGCGCCTCGCCGGGAAACGGGCTCGGTCCATCATGATCCTGAACGTATTCTGTCCCAGGCGATCGCTATTTCCCGCGGGGATGCCTTTCCCGGTTTCGATGGCCAACCCATGTGCCTGACGGCAGACAGCCTGTGTGTCCATGGAGACAACGCCGAGTCACTCGCTGTGTTACGTCGCCTGCGGGCGGCTCTGGATGCGGCATGATCCGGATTGAGCCCTACGGCGCCGAGGCGCTGATGTTGACCCTGGCGGATACACCCACGCCCGATCTCCCCGGACGTATTGCCCGTCTGGCCGATCTGATTGAACACACACTGGGCGACGGTGTGATCGATTTGGTGCCGGGCTGGAATACGTTGCTCATTCACTATGACTTGCTGCGCTACGACCTGACGGACATTCAGGCTCGCGTCACGGCGATCGTCGAGCGTTGGCGCAAGGAGCCGGAAGCCGTGCAGAGCTCTTCACGCCGGCATGAAGTGCCCGTCTGGTACTGCGGGCCGGACCTGGAGCCGGTGGCCAAGGCCTGCTCGCTGACGGTCGCGGAATTGATTGCTTTGCATAGCGGACGCGATTATCTGGTCGGTGCCATCGGCTTTGCGCCCGGTTTTGCCTATATGGGCGAGTTGGATGAGCGAATTGTCCTGCCTCGACTGGCCTCACCACGGCCTCGGGTGGAGGCTGGCAGCGTGGCGATTGCCGAGCGCATGACCGCCATCTATCCCCAGGCGTCACCCGCGGGCTGGCATATCCTTGGACTAAGTGCCTGGCCGCTCTTTGACGCACAGGCCGAGCTGCCATGTCCGCTTGCTGTGGGCGATCGGGTTCGGTTCGTTGCGGTTGACGAGGCCGCCTATCGCGCCGCGGGAGGTCAGGTATGAAAGGGTTGAAAGTCATAAAACCGGGGCCGCTGAGCCTGCTGCAGGACGTCGGTCGTTATGGGTGGCGTCATCTGGGCGTATCCACATCAGGTCCGATGGACCGTCAGGCGGCGGCCTGGGCCAATCATCTACTCGAGAATCCCTATGGCAGTCCGGTCCTGGAAATTGCCCTGGGTGGTGTAGAGCTGGAAGCTCAGGTCGATACCTGGCTGGCACTGACCGGGGCGCCGCTGGGCGCGACGGTAGATGGACAGACGGTTCCTGCCTGGTCGCGCTTCTGCATGAAGGCCGGGCAGCGGCTGCAATTGGGATTTGCCCAGGCCGGGCAACGCGCTTACCTGGGCGTAGTGGGTGGCTTCAGGGGTAAGGCCGTGCTGGGTAGCGTGGCCACACATTGTCGCGAAGGTCTGGGCGGCCTGAATGGCGATGGTCAAGCGTTGCAGGCTGATGACATTCTGGTTTGCAGCCCTGGGCTTGAGGCTTTCGACAAGGCACTGGGTGCGGCGAGCCGCTTCATTCCCGACTACCGCGAGTCTCCGGTGTTGCGTCTGGTCGTCGGGGGCGATGGAGAAGCCTTTGCGGTCGAGCAGCGGGATCGGTTCTTTGGTTCATCCTGGCGAATCAGTCCTCAGGCCGATCGCATGGGGATTCGTCTACAGGGCGATGCACCGCTTGCAGCGCCAGTCCGTCAGTGGTCTCTGGGGGTTCTGGCCGGAGCGGTGCAGGTTCCGCCGGAAGGCCAGCCCATTGTGCTCATGGCAGACTGTCAGACCATGGGGGGATATCCGGTCCTCGGCTTTGTGCATCCGCTGGATCTCTGCCGGCTGGCGCAATGCCCCGCCCACCATGAAGTGCGCTTCAGGCCGATGGAGCTAGAGGAGGCCCAGGGTGATCTCAAGCGGTTCTATCGGTTTTTCAAGCACCATGAAATGAACTTATGTGCGGACTAGAGGGTGCCGTTTGTGCGAGTGATTTTTGCTGAGCCGTGCGTCATGACGTATAACGTTATGTAGGTATGGCCAGAAGTGATCAACGTACAAACAGATGAAAACACCCAAGCGCATGGAATCTCTGGTCGAGGACGGCCTGATTGATGAGGTGCTGCGCCCGCTGATGAGCGGCAAGGAGGCCTCCGTATATGTAGTTCGGTGCGGCGACGAGATCCGTTGCGCCAAGGTCTACAAGGAAGCAAACAAGCGCAGCTTTCGTCAGGCGTCCGAGTATCAGGAGGGTCGCAAGGTGCGTAATAGCCGTCAGGCACGCGCCATGGCCAAGAGCACTAAATACGGCAGAAAGGAACGGGAGGAAGCCTGGCAGAATGCCGAGGTTGCCGCCCTGTACCGGCTGGCTGGCGCCGGCGTTCGCGTACCGAAACCGCATGACTTCCTGGACGGCGTCCTGCTGATGGATCTGGTGACGGACGAGCGGGGGGATGCCGCTCCGCGTTTGAATGACGTGACCCTGACGCCCGACGAGGCCCGTGAATATCATGAGCTGATGATCCGGCAAGTGGTGCTTATGCTGTGTGCCGGACTGGTACACGGCGACTTGTCCGAGTTCAACGTGTTATTGGCGACCGATGGGCCGATGATCATTGACCTCCCTCAGGCAATCGATGCGGCGGGCAACAACCATGCCTTCCGTATGCTCGCCCGTGATGTGGAAAACATGGCCCAGTATTTTGGGCGTTTTGCGCCTGAGCTGAAGCAGACCCGGTATGCACCGGAAATGTGGGCGCTTTATCAGAAGGGCGAGCTATACCCGCACACCCCGCTTACGGGCATCTATGCTGAACCCGAGGGGCAGACCGATGTTTCATCCGTCATGCGCGAAATCGAAGATGCCCGTCGCGAAGAGGCACGTCGCCAAGCGGCTCGTAAAGAGGCCGAGGCACCGTCGTCCAGCGATGAGCCTCCACCCCCGCCATGGCTGAGCTGAGCCTGATGTTCGGCCCGGTGCGATCATTTTATTAGGTAGTAACCATGAAAGGTCATACGCAAGTCATTGATTATCTAAAGGACCTGCTCCGTGGTGAGCTGGCCGCACGCGATCAGTACTTCATCCATTCCCGTATGTATGAAGACTGGGGGTATCTGCGCCTTTACGAGCGCATCAACCATGAAATGGAAGAGGAAACCCAACATGCAGATGCCCTGCTGCGTCGTATCCTCTTTTTGGAAGGGCAGCCGGACATGCGCCCCAAGGACATCAATGTAGGCCATACAGTGCCGGACATGCTGCGCAGCGATCTGGCGCTGGAATACGAAGTGCGTGAGGCACTGGCCCAAGGCGTTGCGCTGTGTAACAGTGTGGGTGATTTCGTCAGTCGTGAAATCCTGGTGGCACAGCTTGAAGACACCGAAGAAGACCACGCCTATTGGCTGGAGCAACAGCTGCGCCTGATTGACAAGCTGGGGCTGGAAAATTACCTGCAATCCCAAATGAAGGCCGGCGAGCCTTCCGAGGCGGTATAGCGCGCCTGGTTATGAGGCGCAATACAGCGCCTCAGGCCACTTCCTGAATACAGACATCACTTAGCCCAACCTCAACGGCACGTCGCTCGATGCTGGGCTGAGCATGCAGCTCCCAAGGGGCATCCACCACACCGGTGGGCTCGGGGACATGCTTGATCAGTAGCTGCATGATGGCCTGCTCCTGAGTGATGGGTTCAAAACTCTCCATCTGTTCTTCGAGCGGCTCGCCATTAAAGCGGTAGTGAATGGCGTAACGGTGCAGGTTATGCATAACGATCTCCTTGAAGGACCTGTACCTAGATGGACCGCGGCGGCGCCTTACTCGTTTCAATCATTTCGGCTTCGCGCTTGAGTAGCGTCTCCTTGCGCGCAACGCCCCAGCGATAACCGGTCAACGCTCCGCTGGCGCCGATGACGCGATGACAGGGCACCAGCAGGCCCAGGGTGTTACTGGCACAGGCGCGGGCAATGGCGCGTGGATGACTGTCCAGTTCTACAGCAAGCTCCCCGTAGCGCCGGGTCTCGCCGGGTGGGATCTGCATGAGGGCCTGCCAGACCCGTTGCTGAAAGGCACTACCCTGCATATCCAGCGGCAGGGCATGCACCTGGGTCGGCTTATCGAGCTGAGCATGGACATGGGCAAGCTCATCGGCCAGGGCGGCGTCGTCATGCTCGCAATGGGCGGCGGCAAAGCGCTCGGCCAATTCCCGTTCAAGCGCTGATGCCTCGTCCCCAAACAATACGGCGCAGAGACCACGGGAGGTCTTGGCGGCTAATACCAGCCCAAGTGAACAGACAGCAATGCCATAACGGATGTGTTCTCCCGCACCCTTGCGCCGACGTTGCGCCAGCGCCAGGGCGTTGGGCTGTTCATAAACGGCGCGGCTGCTCCCATACCCACTTGCAAGGGCCGCTTCCAGAACTGTATCTGCCCGAGGCAGGTTGGCCTGCAGGCGTTGCTGGCGACGGGCTTCAGCCCAGGCGCGGGGTGTAAGCCCGGTACGCTGTTTGAACAACCGGGCCAGATGCGAGGGTGAAAGCCCAATGCGCGAGGCCAGTTGATCCAGGGAGAGTGGCTGCTCGGCCTGGTCGAGCAGGGCACATGCTGCCTGAATCAAGGCGTCCTGCTGCTTAACGGGGCTTTCCCGGTCCGGCTGACAGCGTTTACAGGCGCGATACCCGGCTGCTTCTGCCTCGCGTGGCGTTGTGTAGAACGTCACACGCTCCTGACGAGGGCGACGGGCAGGGCAGGAGGGGCGGCAATAGATGCCAGTGGTCTGGACCGCAAACACGAATCGGCCGTCATGGGCCGTATCGCGGGTACAGACGGCATTCCAGCAGAGGTCGATGTCGAGCATGGCGGGGATCTCATCTCGTCAGGGTTTGGATGATTGTCGGCTTCCAGGCCGCGGTGGGCAATCCGATTCACGCTTTCAAATCCGTACAGGCACGCTCCGTCCGAGACGAATAAAGATTTGTATCACTCGAGCGATACCCTCTCACAGTTAACACGAAACTAGCCTCTGGGCTTCTGGGACCAGGCAATGAGCCAGATCAAGACCGCACTGTTTTTTCTGACGCTTCTCATGGGCGGTCTGCAACCTGTTCAGGCCCGCGAGGTAGCGCTGCGCGTCGTGACGGAAGAGCTGCCGCCTTACAACATGACCATTTCCGGCAAGCTGACCGGCTTTAGTACAGAAGTTGTAGAGGCTGTATTGGCCCAGGCCGGACTCGACGGGGCCTTTCAGTCAATGCCCTGGGCCCGCGCCTACGAGACGGCGCTGCACGATGAAAATGTCCTGATTTATTCGATTGCCCGTACACCCCAGCGGGATGGGCTATTCAAATGGGTTGGCGTCATTGCTCCAGCTCAATGGGGGCTATTCAGTGACCGTACGCGGAATATTTCTCTTAATGCACTTGAGGATGCCAGGCGCTATCAGATCGCTACGGTACATGGTGATGTAGGCGAACAGTATTTGCAGTCCCGCGGCTTTTCCGTGGGACTGAACCTGCAATCCAGCAATACCTACGCGCAAAACTACCAGAAGCTCAAGCGTGGACGGGTGGACCTGTGGGTCGCCAATGCCGTTATGGCCAAGTATCTGGCGCGGCAGGCAGGTGAACCGTTTGATGACACCGTGACTCAGGTTTATCCACTGACCGATATCGGACGCAACGAAGGGCTATATATGGCTTTCAGCGCCCGGACGCCCGATGAAGTGGTCGCCCGAGCCCGAGAAGGGTTCGAGCAGATCAAGCGTAACGGTATCTATGAGGCATTGAAAAAGAAATGGCTGTAGATGCCGATAATACTCATGCAGAGCTGCCGGAGCACTGGCAGCAGGGACGACACTCGCTGGGCTGGCGTCTGGTAGTTGTCACGCTGGGGTTCTGTTTTTTTTTCACGCTGATCACCGTTGGGGTTCGTACCTGGGCGGTGTGGCACGAGAATGTTCATCAAATGGACATTGAGTTGGGGCTGATCGAGCAGGTCTACCAGCGCACCCTGACCAAGGCCATCTGGGACATGGATCAGGAGTCGGTCGAGGCGCATCTGGACAGCGCCGTTCATATCGCGTCGGTGGCGCGCGTGCAGCTGACCGTGTTTTCCGCTCAGCAAACGCCGATCGTTCAGGTGCGCTCCCGGACCGGATGGATCGAGTCAAACCTGGCTCCGATGCGCCAGGTTCCTCTGGTCTTTTCACCGTACGCCGGGAGCAGGGAGACTGTTGGGGAGCTGAGACTCTATGGCAATGAAGACCTGCTTTGGTCTGAACTGAAATCGGTCGTGGTATCAATCGTCGGGTTCCAGCTCCTGCAATCCATGCTGCTGGCCGGCCTGATCATTCTTATGTTCAGCCGTCTGGTCACGGTACATATCCGGCGTATTGCGCTTCACTTGGCTGAGTTGAGCCCCGAGCGGCTTCACCTTCCCTTACGGCTTTTTCGTTCTGCCAGGCGCGAGGACGAATTGACCCTGTTGGTACAGGGGATCAATCAGCTACAGAACAACCTGTCCGGGTATCTGGGGCGGCAACATGTGTACGAAAAGGAGCTGGCCGCGCACCGGGATCAGTTGGCCGAGCGCGTACAGGCCCGTACGGCGGAGTTGCAACGCCTGACCGAGGCGCAGCACATGGTGCTGTTATTGTCCAATCGGCTTATCCGTGCGCCGTATGAGCGGCTGGAGCTGTATCAGCAGTCCTGCCTGAGCGAAGTGGCCCAGCGCCTGGGGGCCTGTTATGCCCTTTGGTATATCCGTGAGGAGTCGAGTGCTTATTTTCGTCTGGCCATGCATTGGTGCTGTGAAACCCACGCCGTCCCGGAAAACCAGATCACCGCAGCGCAGCTGGCGCATCTGGAGGTTCTTCTTGATCAGGGCGAGCCGGTTACGTTCACTTCCGGCAAGGCGCTTACCGATGTGCTGTCAGCGTATGGTGCTGCCGCCTTCCAATTATTGAATGCCGAAGCCACTGCATTTGTCCCGGTAGGCGCTGGCGATGAGCAGCTGGGTTTTCTGGTGTTCATTCGCAAGCAGGTTATCGACGTCTGGCAACCCGATGAGCACGCTTTGTTGGCCATGACGGCGCAAATGCTGTTGCACAGCACCCGGCATCGCGTGCAGCTGGGCGACATCATGCAAACCCAGGAGGCGTTGCGGGAAGCCAATGCTCAGTTGAAAGCACTTTCGCGGAGCGACCCGCTGACGGGGTTGCCCAACCGGCGGTATTTCGATGAGGTCAAGGACGTTGAGTTCAGCCGTGCTCAGCGTTCGGGCCAACCCCTGTCCGTGCTGATGTGCGATATCGACTACTTCAAGCGCTACAACGACACCTATGGCCATGCCCAGGGGGATGAGTGTCTGCGCCTGGTGACGGCGGCCATGAAGGCCAGCATTGCGCGGGCGGGTGATCTGGTCGCGCGCCTGGGTGGGGAAGAGTTCGCTGTTCTGCTGCCGGCTACAGACAAGGCTGCGGCGTACCTCTTGGCAGAGCGATTGCGTCAGGCTGTCTGTGACTTGGCTATTCCTCATGACGAATCGTCTGTCGCACCCATCGTCACCCTGAGCATCGGCCTGGCCACGTTCGAAGCAGGCATTTCCAGTACCTTTCATGAGCTGCTCGAACTGGCTGATCGATCCTTGTACCAGGCGAAAGGGGATGGTCGTAATCGGGTGGTGAGCGCCACATTCAGGGAGACGTTATGAAAATTGGAAAATGGATAGCACTGCTGGCGGGGATGGTTGTTACTCATGTCATGGCCGAGCCGATTCAGGTGGTTACTGAAGAAAGCCAGTTCATTACAGTCCAAAATGGGCGTATTGGAGGAGCGGCAACAGAGGTCGTTGAGCTCACGCTGAGTCGGGCCGGGCAGACGGACTACAGGATTGGTCTTTACCCTTGGGCAAGGGCCTACGATATCGCGACTAACCAGCCAAACGTTCTTATCTATCTGGTTGCCCGGACACCGCAGCGTGAACCCTTATTCAAATGGGTAGGGCATGTAACGAGCATGCAATATTACTTTTACAAGCTGAAGTCCCGTACGGATATTGATCCGCAGAGCCTGGAGGATGCGCGGCAATACAGCGTAGGTGTGATGCGTGATGATTTCCGGCATCAGTATCTACTGCACCATGGGTTTTCCCGGTTGGTGATATCGGCTGGGGTTGAAGAGAACTTTCAAAAGCTCATCAATGGACAGGTGCAGCTGGCACCGCTGACGGAAAGCAGCGCCGCCCACGAGTGCGCCCGAAAGCATTTTGACTGTACCGAACTGGAACAGGTTGCAGCGCTAGGTACCATTGAGGCGGAACTGTACATGGCTTATAGCGTGGCAACGGATGATGCTGTCGTGGAAAGCACCCGCACCGCCTTCGGACAGCTCCAGCAGGAAGGTGTTGTCGACAAGATCATTGGTACGCTCACGAATAACCACTGAGACACCTGCTCGCTGCATTACGAATTGATGCAGGTCTCGTCTTTACCGTAACGCATTGTCGGTTATTTGCAGGAATACACACCTTGGCAATCCGGTGATTACTTGCGCCGACATGCCGTTATCCTAAGGTGTCTGAGGATTGTTTTTGTAATTAAGGGATTGAGCGATGCAGGCTTTGACAACCATTACCAATTTTGGTGATTCCTCGGTCATGTTGCCGTGCGCATTCATTATTGCTCTATGGCTGTGGCTTGGCGCTTCACGCCGTACGGCATTGCTCTGGCTGTCGTTATTTGGTGGGGCATGCCTGCTGGTAGCAATTTCCAAGATGGCTTTCTTTGGCTGGGGTATTGGCATCCGTGCCTACGACTTCACCGGCTTTAGTGGACACTCCATGCTGGCCTGCAGTGTCATACCGGTTCTGTTCTGGCTGTTGGCAGCCAAGGCCCGGTCTGTCGTGCGCTGGGTCTGTGCCGGAGCCGGGGCGCTCTTCGCCCTCGCGATTGCGGTCACCCGAATCAAGTTGGGGTTTCACTCGGTTTCCGAAGTGGTTACCGGGGTGCCGATCGGCTTTGCAGCCAGTGGTGTCTTTCTCTGGCTCATGCGTGATCGAGCGGTCGTGGTGAAATCAAACCTGGCTGTCATTGCCAGCCTGCTGGCCCCCTTGCTGGTGCTCTATGGGCTCAATGCACCAACCCAGCATTTCATGGAAGATGTCGCAACCAAGCTGGCCAACGGTGCGAACCCCTATACGCGTGCTCATCAGCGTGCAGGTGTTAAGCCGATAGGCGATTAGACCTTAGTAGGGTGTATGATGGTGCATCCCGAGGAGTGACAGCTGCCATGGAGCAATCTTCTCCCGTACAGCTGTCATAGAAGCATAGATGGTGCGCTCGTGTGTCATCGGCTTCGAATCCATCAGCCCTGTCCAATGGAGGTCTTATGGCCACACCTTCGCAGCATGAGTTGCGAAAGCAGTTTCGTGCATTGCTTGAATCCAATAAGTGCTATGACGTTGGTTCGGTATTCGATCCGATGTCTGCCCGCATCGCGGCCGATCTAGGCTTCGAAATGGGTATCCTGGGTGGATCTGTCGCATCGCTCCAGGTTCTGGCTGCACCTGACTTTTCCCTCATTACCTTAAGCGAATTCGTTGAGCAGGCGACCCGTATCGGTCGTGTTGCGACACTGCCCATCATTGCCGACGCCGATCATGGCTACGGTAATGCCCTGAACGTCATGCGTACCATCGTCGAGCTTGAGCGCGCCGGTGTGGCAGCCTTGACTATTGAAGACACCCTGCTGCCTGCCCAGTATGGTCGCAAGTCCACCGACCTGATTCCGCTGGACGAAGCTATCGGTAAAATCCAGGCGGCACTGGCGGCCCGTATCGATCCGGCACTAAGCGTGTTTGCCCGGACCAATGCCGGTGTCTTGAGCGTTGAGAAAACTATCGAGCGCGCCCGTGCTTATCAGGATGCAGGCGCCGATGGTATCTGCATGGTGGGTATCAAGGACTTCGATCATCTGGAGCAGATTTCGCAGCACCTGAGCGTGCCGCTGATGCTGGTTGCCTATGGCAATCCTGAACTGCGTGATTTCGAGCGTCTGGCCAGCCTGGGCGTGCGTATCGTTCTAAATGGCCATGCGGCCTATTTCGCCGCTATCAAGGCCACCTACGACTGCCTGCGTGAACAGCGCGGCATCCATGCTTCCGACCTGAGTGCTTCCGAACTCTCGACGAAGTATTCCACGCTTGATGAGTACCGTGTCTGGGCACGTGACTACATGAACGTGAAAGAGTAAGGCGCTTCTTCGCGTCCCGACTCCAGTGAGCCCGACTGCCTGCTGAACGGAGAACTTCCACTCAGCAGGCGGGCCGCTTAAACCATCGTATACGCCTTGGGCGATGCCGCATCCTCCTGACTCACCCCCGTACACTGCTCCCGCTGCGCCTTGTGCGCTTCCTCCATGCGGGCCACATCTGCAGCCTTGATGTAATAGCCGTGATCGTCCTTGAAGCTATGCAGGATGGCAGTGGCAATCATGCCGATAAATCCCAGAATGGCCATCCACCAGATGTACCAGATCAGACCAAAGCCCAGCACAAAGCTGAATCCGGCGATGATCAGCCCGGCGCCGGTGTTGCTCGGCATGTGGATATCCTTGTAATCCGCCTGGTGCTTTTCCCTGACGCCATGCTCTTTCATGTCCAGATAGGCATCAATGCCATGGACTTCCGGCAGCTCGGCAAAGTTATACGGAGCTGGAGGCGAGGCTGTGGACCATTCGAGCGTACGGGCATCCCACGGATCGCCGGTCAGGTCCTTATTGTGGGCGCGCTGGTGAATGCTGACGAGCAGCTGCGCTATCTGGCAGATGATGCCACACAGGATGGTCAGAGCACCGATCGCTGCCACGATCAGCCAGGGGTGCCAGTCTGGGTTGGCATAATGGTTGAGGCGGCGCGTCATGCCCATGAAGCCCAGCACATAAAGCGGCATGAAGGCCAGGTAGAAGCCGACCACCCAGAAAAACAAGGCATAGCGGCCAAGCCTTTCGTTCAGGGTGAAGCCAAACATTTTGGGAAACCAGTAGGTGATGCCGGCAAAGTAGCCAAACAAGGCGCCGCCAATTATTACGTTGTGGAAGTGCGCTACCAGGAACAGGCTGTTGTGCAGGACGAAATCAGCCCCCGGGACGGCCAGCAGCACGCCGGTCATGCCACCGATGGTAAAGGTTACGATGAAGGCAACGGTCCACAGCATCGGGGTAGTGAACTGAATCCGCCCCTTGTACATGGTGAAGAGCCAGGTAAAGATCTTTACGCCGGTTGGAATGGCAATGATGCTGGTGGCAATGCCAAAGAATGCGTTGACGTTAGCTCCTGAGCCCATCGTGAAGAAGTGGTGCAGCCACACGAGGAACGAGAGCACTGTGATTGCCACCGTAGCCCAGATCATCATGTTGTAGCTGAACAGACGCTTGCGGGTAAACGTCGCGGTCACTTCGGAGAACACGCCGAACGCCGGCAGGATCAGGATGTACACCTCGGGATGGCCCCAGGCCCAGATGAGGTTCACGTACATCATGGCGTTGCCGCCCAGTTCATTGGTGAAGAAGTGCATTCCCAGGTAGCGGTCCAGACTCAGTAGCCCCAGGGTTACGGTCAGGATCGGGAAGGCGGCCAGAATCAGCACGCTGGTACAAAAGGCCGTCCAGGTAAAGATCGGCATTTTCATCAACGTCATGCCGGTGGTACGCATCTTCAGGATCGTGACGAAGAAATTGAGACCGGTCAGGAGCGTGCCGAGGCCTGAGATCTGTAAGCTCCAGATGTAATAGTCCACGCCAACGCCAGGGCTGTACTTGATCCCGGAAAGCGGCGGGTAGGCCACCCAACCCGTCTTGGCGAACTCGCCCAGGCCGAGCGACAGGTTGACCAGTACTGCCCCGACAACGAACAGCCAGAAGCTGAGCGAGTTGAGGAACGGGAAGGCCACGTCACGTGCGCCGATCTGCAGCGGTACTACCACGTTCATCAGGCCGACCACCAATGGCATAGCTACGAAAAAAATCATGATCACGCCATGGGCGGTAAAGATCTGGTCATAGTGATGCGGGGGCAGGTAGCCCTCTGCGCCGCCCGCCGCAATGGCCTGCTGGGCGCGCATCATGATTGCATCCGAGAACCCCCGAAGCAGCATTACCATGGCGACGATGATGTACATCACGCCAATTCGCTTGTGATCGACCGAGGTCAGCCACTCCGACCACAGCCAGCGCCACTTGCGAAAATAGGTGAGTGCACCCACAGAGGAGAGGGCCACCAGAATAATGAAGCCGATGGCGCCCATGATAATAGGTTCATGAATCGGAATGTCCGATACACTGAATCTTCCGTACATTCGCGTTGCTCCTCCAATGTAACTAGGCGTAATGACCTGAACGCTGGAGATTTCGTTAGTTCCACTCAATACCCTATCGAGCCCGCCTCAGGCCTTTTGCAGGCCGGTGTTTAGGATGAGGCTCAACGAACATTGGCGGCACGAAGCGAAAAGAGCGCCATGCCTTCAGTGCTGGTCCCGGTACCGCTCAAGAACTGCAATGTCGACAGGACGCTTTGCCCAGCGAGTCCAGAATGGCGCATTCAGGATGTTCGTTGCCCGGGCACTGATCCACCAGCTGTTGAAGAGTGTCACGCAGGCTCGCCAGTTCAGCGATCTTGCGGCTCAGTTCATCCACATGGGCGCTGGCCAGGGCCTTGACCTCGGCGCTGGAGCGGTGTCGATCACGCCAGAGTCCCAGGAGCCTGCCGATTTCCTCAAGCGAAAATCCCAGGTCTCTCGAGCGCTTGATAAAGGCCAGCGTCTCCAGATCACTGGTGCGGTACTGTCGATAACCACTGGCGCTGCGCCCGGCTGGGTCCAGCAACCCGATGTTTTCGTAGTACCGGAGCATCTTGGGGGTAAGCCCGCTTGCACGGGCGGCTTGGCTGATGTTCATGACTGACTCATCTTCTCTGGTTGCCAACGTTTGAGCAGTAAAGCGTTACTGACAACGCTCACGCTGGAAAAGGCCATAGCAGCCCCGGCGAAGACCGGGTCAAGCAGGCCAAACGCCGCCAGCGGAATACCAATGACGTTGTAAATAAAGGCCCAGAACAGGTTCTGGCGAATCTTGCGATACGTACGACGGCAGATATCCAGCGCCCCCTGCACCAATGCCGGGTCGCCACGCAACAGGGTAATCCCGGCGGCATGCATGGCCACATCCGTCCCGCTGCCCATGGCGATACCCACATCGGCGGCCGCCAGGGCGGGTGCGTCGTTGATCCCGTCACCCACCATCGCCACACAGCGACCTTGCGACCTGAGCTGTTGTACGACCGCGGCCTTATCGGCTGGCAGCACTTGGGCATGAACGTCTCGAATACCGGTCTGCCGTGCAACAACCCTTGCGCTGCCTTCGGTATCACCTGTGATCAGATGGCTGCTGATATGATGCCTTTCAAGCGTGGCAATCGCATGACCCGCTCCCGGCTTGAGCTCATCTCCAAAGGCTAGAAGGGCCAGTACCTTTGGTTCGGGCTGCTGCTCAATCAGCCAGGAAAGCGTGCGACCTTCTTCTTCCCAGGCGTTGGCCTGAGCGATAAGCGGACCTTTATCAAGCCCCAGCTCATGGAGCAATCGCCCGTTAGCCAACGCCAACTGCCGGTGGTCGATCTGGCCCTGAATGCCGCGCCCCGGCAGGGCGCGGATATTCTGCGCAGCAGGTGCGTCCAGCAGGTTCTGCTCGCAGGCAGTGAGAACGGCCTGAGCCAAAGGGTGTTCGCTACCGCGTTGCAGGCGGGCCGACAGGGCAAGTGCCTCTTTCTCACTTACGGTATCTGTCGCCAAATGAATCAGGCGAGGCTGCCCCGAGGTCAATGTACCGGTCTTGTCAAATGCGACGGTATCCACGGCGTGGGCTATTTCCAGCGTCTGCGCATCCTTGATCAAAATGCCGTAGCGTGCCGCGACGCCTGTTCCGGCCATAATGGCCGTAGGCGTGGCCAACCCCAGGGCGCAGGGGCAGGCAATCACCAGAACGGCGACGGCATTGATGAGCGATGTTTCCCAACCTGCGCCTGTCAGCAGCCAGCCAACCAGCGTCAACAACGCGATACCCAGCACGACGGGGACGAACACCTCGCTGACGCGATCGACCAGGCGTTGAATGGGCGCCTTGGCGGCCTGGGCGTCCTCTACCAGCCGAATGATACGCGACAGAACGCTTTCATTGCCTAATGCGGTCACACGAACCGTCAGCACACCCTCGCCATTGATGGAGCCTCCCGTGACACGATCACCCGGTCCTTTGCCCACTGGACGGCTTTCTCCACTGATCAAGGCTTCATCGGCGTAGCTGTCTCCAGACTCCACGAGACCATCGACGGGTATCCGTTCACCGGGGCGGATACGTACCCGATCGTCTATCTTGAGCTCCGCCAGACTGACCTCCTGCTCCAGTCCGTCGTTGGATAACCTAAAAGCCCGTTCCGGTCGCAAGGCTTGCAAGGCACGGATGGCATCACCGGTCTGCTGCTTGGCGCGGCTTTCCAGATATTTGCCCAGGCGGACCAGGGCGATAACTACGGCAGCCGCCTCGAAATACAGGTGCGGCATGCTGTTGGACGGGACGCTCCACCACTGGTATAGGCTAAGGCCGTAGGCTGCGCTGGTGCCAAGGGCAACCAACAAATCCATATTGCCGGAGCGGGCCCGCACAGCTTTCCATGCAGCCACATAAAAGCGAGCACCCAGCAGGAACTGAACGGGTGTTGCCAGTGTAAACTGCACCCAAGGTGGCAGCATGGCGTGGATACCTAGTGGTTGCAGCAGCATCGGCACAATGAGGGGAAGGGCCAATAACAAAGCGAGTATCAGGGCACCGCGTTCCCGGGCCAAACGCTGCCCAGCCGTTTTGTCATCATGGGTGGTGGCAAGTCGGGCCTCATACCCCGCCTTGCCGATGGCGGCCAGGAGCAGGCTCGAATCTGTTCCCGGTATCAGCTCGACATGGGCCTGTTCGGAGGCCAGGTTCACGCTTACGGTATTGACGCCCGGAACCTTGCGTAGCGCGCGCTCGACCCGGTTGACGCAACTGGCGCAGGTCATGCCGGTGATATCAAGTTCGAGCGACTCGGTAGGAACGCTATATCCTGCGCGCGTAATGGCTTGCTGCAAGATAGGAAGCGATCCCTCTGGTGCGTGGACCCGGACACGCTCATTGGCCAGATTGACGCTGGCGTTTTCCACACCTTCAACTTTTCTGAGCGCACGCTCCACCCGGCCGGCGCAGGCCGCGCATGTCATGCCGTGTACGGGTAGATCGAATTCGGTCATGGTTAATCTCCTCATCATAGGATAGAGGATCAACCTTGACCTCGTGTTAAGGTCAAGCCCTGCCGATCAATCCTTGATCAGGGGCAACATGCCGGGCAATACCCGGTCCCGACGCGCCACGTAGTGCCAGATCGCCATGCTGGCATGTCCTAGGATCAACAGGATAAACGCATACTGCACGGTGACATGAACCTGCTTGGCTGCACTGCGAAGCGCTTCAGGCAAGGGCAGAGGGCCAAAGCTGAACAACCAGAAGTAATTGACAGGGCGAGCGCTGAAGATAAGCCCTGTGATGGGCATGAGAAAAAGCAGCGCATACAGCACCGCATGCCCCAGCTTGGCCAGTTTCTGCTGAAGCACGGCATTCGGCGGCAACAGGGCTGGTGAGCCATGTTTGAAGCGAATCATCAGACGAATCACGGTCAGAGCCAGAACGGTAATGCCCAGCGATTTATGCAGGGTGAAGACATCGGCTCCGCTGCCCAGTAGCCCACTGAAAAAATCTTCGAAGTAGGGAAGGGAAATGATGAGGATGACCAGAGGGGCCGTCAGCCAATGCAAAAGAATCTGTGCATTCGAATAACGCGGCAGTGTAGCCATGAGCGAGTCCCTATCCGCACGGTGTAGTGGTGATAGGCCGTTCTTCCGAAAGGGCAAGGCGACCTTTCGCAATAATAGGTGACTTACCGTGCTAACAGAAGCTGTCGAACTTGACCTTGACCTCGTGGGAAGGTTGAGAATGAAATTTTCCCGTCAGGAGATACACCATGCATACCTTTAATGTACAAGGCATGAGCTGTGGCCACTGCGTCAAGGCGGTTACCCAGGCGATCACCGCATTGGACGCATCGGCCAGGGTCGACGTGGATCTGCCAACCGGCAAAGTCACGGTAGACAGTCGCGAAGCTCCCGAGCCGCTGCTGGAGGCGATTCGCGAAGAAGGTTATTCCGCTGAAATCGCCTGATCCCAGTCCCGCACCAGGCCCCGGAAGAGGATATCGAACATTGCGGTCGAATCCTTGACCGGGTCAAACAGGCCGGGGTCGCGCAGCCAGTCGCTGATCAGGCCAATGAACATCGAATGCACGGCAAAGGCAGCCATGCGAGGCGTGACGCCCGGTTGCAGCCGCTTTTCCTGATGCTTCCATAGCTGCTCGCATAAACCTATGAACTGTGAAATAAAGGCGTTATTGCGCTCCTCGGCCTCCCGCAACTCGTCGGTAAATTCACAGCGATGCAGCAGAATGGTCATGACCCGGCGACTGCGCTCATCCTGAGTCAGCCGGTGCATGCCGTTCACACAGACATCTTTCAAGGAAATAATCGGATCTCGTCCCTGACAACCGCAGAGTTGCTGATTAAGCACTTCCATGGGGGTACGAACCTCGTTGAGCATCTCATGGAACAGATGTGCCTTGTTCTGGAAGTGCCAATACACAGCGCCACGTGTGACTCCGCATTCACGAGCTATCATCTCAAGGCTAGTATGCGCCACGCCATTGGCGAGAAAGAGCTGTTCAGCGGCCTCAATAATGTCGCGTCGGGTCTGCTCGGCTTCTTCTTTGGTTCTGCGCATAAGGTTCGTATGAAAATCAAGGATTAAAACGATAGTTTAACGGTTGGCCGTGTATTTACAAACATTGTTGTATGTAACAGCATGGCAGTTCATCGCTTTTGGGCCGCTGGCCCCCTCCGGATCTCCTCAATGACATTTCGCATTTTGTTAATGCTGGGTGCGCTCAGCGCATTTGCGCCGTTTGCCATCGATATGTACCTGCCGTCTTTCCCGTCACTGGCAAAAGCCTTTTCAACGGATGTGGAACACGTCCAGTTGAGCCTTTCGGCGTATTTCGCAGGCTTGTCCATTGGACAACTGTTCTACGGACCGCTGGCAGACCGGTTCGGCCGGCGTATACCGCTACTCACGGGTATCGTTCTGTTCACCCTTGCCTCATTGGCTTGTGCCATGGCGCCTACGCTGGAATGGCTGATTGCAGCGCGTTTTGTTCAGGCATTAGGCGGTTGCGCAGGCATGGTGATTTCGCGTGCCGTAGTGCGTGACTTGTGCGATCCGATTCATGCTGCCAAGGCGTTTTCCCAGATCGTTCTGGTGACCGGGGTTGCGCCGATCCTCGCGCCAATTGGCGGAGGCTTCCTCCTCAATCATGTTGGCTGGCAAGCCATTTTCATCAGTTTGGTGGTCTTTGCCCTGCTATGTGGCAGCGCGGTTGCGCGCTGGCTACCAGAAACCCTGCCGCCCGAGGCACCGCGTCCATTGTTGCGCAACGCGCTGCGGCAATACTGGCAAATGTTGAGTGACAGGAACTTCATGGGGTTTGCGCTTATCGGCGGCATCTCCATGGCAGGCATGTTTGCGTATATCGCAGGCTCTCCGTTTGTGTTCATCAACCTGTACGGTGTACCGGCAGAGCATTTCGGCTGGGTGTTTGGTAGCAATGCGGCAGGATTCATCTTATTTAGTCAGATTAATGCGCGCCTTTTGAGCCGGCACGGCCCATCCTGGCTGCTGACAAGAGTCACGCGGTTTTACGGTGCGGCAAGCCTTGTGCTGCTCGCCATCGCGGCCTTTCAGCCCGCCATGTTGTGGTGGATCTGTGTGCCGCTGTTCTGCTGCATCGCCTCGTTAGGCGGCATCATTCCCAACGCTTCGGCATGCGCAATGGCTGGTCAGGGGAGCAACGCAGGCAGTGCGTCTGCACTGTTGGGATGCCTGCAGTTTTCCATCGCGGCCTTATCGTCCGCGGCGGTAGGAATGCTGCATGACGGTACGGCACGGCCAATGGCGGCAATCATTGCGATCTGTGGCGTGGCAGCAGCGGTGCTGGCCTGGCTGACAACACGTACAAGGCCAGCACCCCACTGATCCGATCAGGCCGGAAGGCTTTCCGGCAGCTTATGAGGGGCTTTCAATCGAGCATTGAGCTTATCGACGTATGTACGCGCTTCGTCCTCGGTTCTAAAGGTGATGGCTTGATCATCCAGACGAACTTGCCAACTACTTTGAGGCGAGCGCGTCAACGGGCGGACTTCAATTTTCATTGCGTATTCCCCCTTCCCTCGGTTGTCGGTGGGCGCTTAGTGTAGACATTACTTAGGTTACAGAAGCGTGACGTGGGTCAAGTTAGTGACCGGTGGTAATCGTAATACCATTTCTCGAACGCTTCCGGTGGAAGCGGAGGGCTGAACAGATACCCCTGGCATTGCTGACAGCCGAGTTTACGGATCACTTCAAGCTGTTCGTCGGTTTCAACACCTTCTGCCAGAACGTCCAAGTGCAGGCTGTGCCCCAAGGCAATAATGGCGGACGCAATGGCCTGATTGCCATGTTCGCCATTATCGGTACGGATATCGCGCATGAAGCTCTGGTCGATCTTGAGTTTATCCAGTGGGAAACGGCGCAGGTAGGCAAGCGACGAGTAGCCAGTGCCAAAGTCATCGACTGCAATGCGCACCCCAAGCGTTTTTAGAGCCGCAAGGCTGGTCAATGCCATCTCGACATTTTCCATCAGCGTTCCCTCTGTGATTTCCAGCTCCAGCTTATTGGC
Organism: Pseudomonas sp. JZ114; assembly: GCF_051027705.1. NCBI lineage: Bacteria > Pseudomonadati > Pseudomonadota > Gammaproteobacteria > Pseudomonadales > Pseudomonadaceae > Pseudomonas > Pseudomonas sp. JZ114. The sequence goes on along the minus strand of NZ_CP069256.1, from coordinate 3,232,616 downwards.
AGGCAGATGTTGTCTATTCAGGGCTCTGGTAATGCGCTCAGCCAGATCGGCTTGGGCAAACTGCCTTGGAGACAAATTGACCGCGATGATGTCGAGTTCAATACCCTTGTCGAGCCACTCTCGAATTTGGTGGCAGGCTTGCTCTAGAATCCAGAAGCCCAGAGGGACGATCAGCCCGGTTTCCTCGGCCAGAGGAATAAAATCGGCTGGGGAGATCATTCCAAATTCCGGGTCACGCCAGCGCACCAACGCCTCTGCGCCAATGGGTTGGCCCGTTGCGACATCAATCAGGGGTTGGTAATACAAGACAAAATCGCAGCGTTGCAACGCTACGCGCAGGCGCGATTCCAAGCTTAACCGCCGACGAGCCTGCTCTGTCAACGCCTGTGTATAGAAGCGATAGGTGTCGCGGCCCTGGTTCTTAGCCAAGTGCATGGCCGCGTCTGCATTGCGAATCAGCTCGTCGGCAGTGCTACCATCGCTGGGGTAGACACTGATACCCAGGCTCAAGCTAAGAAAGACCTCCTCGCCATCTTCCAGACGTAGCGGGGCTTCTAACAGCTGGCGCAGCGTTTGCGCCAGCGTCGCCACTTCATCGAGCCGTTCGAATTGCTCAAGGATGACCAGAAACTCATCTCCTCCAATGCGGGCCAGCGTATCCTCGGGTCTCAGGCCGGATCTGAGGGTATTGGCTACTGCGTTGATCAAATCATCCCCTGCGGGATGGCCATAACTTTCGTTAACGGTACGAAAATGGTCGAGATCAAGCAGCAGCACGGCCAGTTGACCCTCTCCCTGCAGCCGTTTCAAGGCATGATCCAGTCGGGTCCGGGCGAGCAGGCGGTTGGGCAGATCAGTTAGTGGATCGAAATGGGCCAAATGGGCCAGCCGTGCTTCGCTTTCCTTAAGTTGGCTGGTATCGCTCAGCACCATGACGAACTGACGCTGGTCCCGCTGGCTAATCTGGCTGATGTTGAGCCAGCCGGGGAAGTTCATGCCGTTGGGGCGGCGCCATAAGACCTCGCCTTCCCAGTGGCCTTCCTTCAGTAACGTGCGCCATAGGGTGCGATAGAAGTGATGATCCTGGCGGCCACTGAGCGGCAGCGGCAGTTTCTGACCCTGCAACTCCATGATGGAGCGAGCGCACAAGGCTTGAAAGGTTGGGTTAGCCATGAGGATACGGCGTCGCTGATCAAGCACCACAATACTGTCACGGCTGTTTTCGAAAAGAGCCGCCGCCTGACGCAGCGACTCTTCCTGAATCTTGCGCAGCGTTATATCCTCGATGACCGCAATGAAGTAGTGAGGCTCGCCCTGCGTGCCTCGAATCAGGGTAACGTTCAGATCGACCCAGATGACTTGGCCATCCCGACGCACATAGCGTTTTTCAAGCTCATAGCTATCCATTGTTCCGGCGAGCAGTTCGCGAATCCGCTCGGTACCGGAAGGCAAATCCTCGGAATAGGTAACATCATGAACCGTCAGGTTCCTTAATTCATCGTGCGAATATCCCACCATCTGGCACAGGTATCGATTGGCACGCATCCACTTGTAATCAAGCCCTACCAGAGCGATTCCGATGGCCGCATGTTCGAACGTGGCGCGGAAGCGGTGTTCAATCTCGTCCCGCTCTTGAGTATGACGCTGTTGCCGGATGGCCAGTGCGGCCAGGCGGGTAAATTCGTTGACCAGCGCAATGGTGGCCTGCTCGGGTGAAGTGAGCGTGTGGTAATAGATGCCAAATACCCCAACAGCACTTTCGGTCTCATCACGAATCGGTAAGGACCAGCCGGAGCGGATATCGGCCTGTCGGGCAGCCTCGCGCAAACCTTCCCAGTTCGGGTCGTGCTCGATGTCCTGGCTGATGACCAGTCCGTTACGATAGACCGCTGCGCCACAGGTGCCTGAGTCTGGAGCAATAGGCGAGTCTTCCATTGCATTGATATACGCATCCGGCAGGCTTGGTGCTGCGCTGACGCGGAGTTTGTTTTGAGAATAATCCGCTAGCTGAATGATAACGCGCATTTCAGGGAATATATCCTCCAGACGCTTAGCAATACCCGTGAGGATGCTGCGTTTGGAATGCGCCAGCAGGAGTTCGTCGAGCACGGCATTGCGGGCGCGCTGTAAGGCGTCGGCCTGGAATTGATGATGGATATCAGTGAGGGTTCCTTGAAGACCATTATCGATGACCTTGTGAATCCTGAACGAGACCCAGCGATGCGAGCCATCTGCCTGACACAGGCGCAGCGTGGCAGAGCAGTCTTGTCGCGTACCATCACGAAACTCATTGAGCATCTGGCGGATGGGCTGGCTTTCCTGGCTATGGAAACACTGGAAAACCGAAACGCCTATCGTCTGAGCGATGGGTTTGTTGGTCATCCGCTCCCAGGCAGAGCTGAGAAAGCGCCAATGCCCATCTATATCGACCAGAAAGGCCACAATCGGGAGATGATCAATTATGTCCTGATAATGATGTGTTTCAGCGTGCGTCTGAGCAACAGGCTGGGGCAGGGAGGGATCATCGGCAGCCTGAGCAGTGGTATTTAATGTTTGTTGCAGTTGCTCTACGTACCGCTGTAACTCATCAATCAGCTGTTGGCGCGCGTGCTGTTCTCGACGAACATAGAAGTAGAGCAGGACGGCAATGCCACAGACAAACAGAATGCCTTTGGTCGTTTGCAGGGCGCTAAGCGTACTGGCGTTGAATGACGCATGATCCAGAAGGTAGTCAGTGATCCCTACCCACGCAATCCCGATCAGGGCATACAGACCAGCCAAGCGAAATGGATGAAATGTCCGCATCCGTGTCCCCATCATTCGCACGAAGCGAAAGCTGATATCCACAGTGGACAGGGTAGCGTGTGACGAGGTTCACTGCCATGCCATTGGCCTGACGCTTGATAGCTCTCTGAAAGCAGCCCGGCAGCTTTTCACTACCGAGCTGCTGGCGATCAGAAGCCTTCCAATACGATCTTGCCCTTGGCCTTGCCGCTTTCCAGCAGGGCATGGGCGCGACGCAGGTTCTCGGCGTTGATCTTTCCATAGTGCTCACCGAACGTCGTGCGTAATACACCGCTATCGATCAGCTGAGCCACCTCGTTGAGCAGGTTATGCTGCTCCTGCATGTCCGGCGTCTCGTACAGCGAGCGGGTATACATCAGCTCCCAGTGCAGAGACAGGCTCTTGCGCTTGAGCGGTACGGCGTCCAGCGACTCGGGGTCGTCAATCAGGCCGAGTTTGCCCTGAGGCATCAGAGACTCGATGATCTGCTCATAATGACGATCGGTCTGGGTCAGGCTCGCGACATAGGTAACCTGCGGAATGCCGATGCGTTTGAGCTCTTCGCTGAGCGGTTTGCTGTGATCGATCACATGATGCGCGCCGAGTTCGGTTACCCAGGCCTGCGTTTCAGGACGAGAAGCCGTACCGATGACCGTTAGCCCGGTCAACTGGCGAGCCAGTTGCGTCATGATCGAGCCCACGCCGCCTGCAGCGCCTACGATCAGCAGGGTTTCGCCACGATCGGCCTTGTCACGTGTGACACCCAGGCGGTCAAACAGCAGTTCCCACGCGGTAATGGATGTCAACGGCAATGCAGCCGCCTGAGCAAACGCCAGCGATTCAGGCATGCGGCCTACGATGCGCTCGTCAACCAGCTGAAACTCGCTATTGCTGCCCGGACGTACCAGTGATCCGGCATACCAAACCTTATCGCCCGGCTTGAACAGGGTAACATCGCGGCCTACCGATTTGACGATGCCAGTCGCGTCCCAGCCCAGAATACGCGGTTGCGATTCATCGGCATGGGGTACGTAACCCTGGCGAACCTTGGTGTCTACCGGGTTCACCGAGACAGCTTTGACTTCAACCAGCAGATCACGCGGGCCTGGGGTTGGCTCGGGAAGTTCGATGTCCTGCAGACTATCCGGGTTGTCGACAGGCAGGCACTTGTAATGTGCAACGACTTTCATGCTGTTTTCCTCAGGAAATACGGTACATCTTGGTCACACTGAATTTCTCAGCGGTACGCTCGATAACCGGTAATGCGGCCTGGAAGTGTGGTGTTGCCTCGTGCTGGGCCAGGGACGCTTCGTCACGCCATTGTTCGATCATGTGAAACGTGCGTGGCTGCTCGGCATCACGATGGAAGTCATATTGGATGCAGGCATCTTCTGCGCGGCTCTGCGGCTGCAGGCCACGTAGGGCTTGTTCCAGTTCAGCTTCGGAACCCTCTTTGGCAACCAGGGTAGCAACCAGTGTCAGGGGAGTAGTCATCGTATTTCTCCTGTGAAATGCAGTAATAGTGTTCTCTTTCGTTGGATGATAAAAGCCGTTATAAAGCAAGGCTCTTTCAATAAAATCTTGAAAATGATCCGTCTGGCTGACTTGCAACTGTTTGTTAGGACTGTGGAATGCGCCAGTCTTTCCGCCGCTGCGCGAGAATTAGGTCTATCGGCAGCGGTAGCGAGCGCGGCGCTGAAGCGTCTAGAGGATGCGCTTGATACCAGGCTTCTGGCGCGCTCGACCCGAAGCCTTCGGCTAACCTCTGAAGGGCAGATGTATCTGGAGCACGCCCGACAAGCCTTGCAGAGCCTTGAGGAAGGGCAGCGCCTGCTGGAAAGCGGCAAGGCTGGGATCAGGGGTGTGCTGCATCTGTCGGCACCTTCGGATCTGGGTCGCAATCATCTACTAGAATGGCTGGACGAATTTCAGGCGCTGTATCCTGAGGTAAGCTTTCGATTGCTCCTGTCCGATCACCTGAATGATTTGTTTCGTGAGTCTGTGGACATTGCCATCCGGTATGGCGCACCTGAAGATTCTTCCCTGGTGGCCTTGCCCCTCGCTCCGCTCAATCGACGTGTATTGTGTGCGTCGCCTGCATACTTTCAACGACGAGGCCATCCTCAGCAGCCGGATGAACTGCGTCAGCATAATTGCCTCTGCTATATGCGTGGCTCCAGAGCTCATGATCGATGGGTATTCGATGATGGCAAGCGACAGGTAACGGTCACCGTTCAGGGAGACCGCATAAGTGATGATGCCGATGTCATTCGACGCTGGGCCGTGGCCGGACAGGGGCTTGTTTATAAGTCGTGGCTGGATGTCGCGAGTGATGTCGAAGCGGGGCTACTGGAGCTAGCGTTACCGGAGTGGCATGGCGAAGTAACGCCGCTTAACCTGCTCTGTCCACACCGCGCCCAACTATCGAGCGCCGTGACGCAATTGAGGGATCTGATCCGGCTGCATTGCCAGAAGCTTCTGGAAAAAGCCCCCTGGCAAGGCCGATAGATAGAAATTAGGCGTAGGGAGCAAGCTGCTGAATGAGTTCGGCATGCAGCGTCTTGTCACAACAGGCGATGATTGCACCGCCATTCTGCGCGTCGCCACCATTCCAACTGGTCATGACACCGCCAGCGCCTTCGATGATCGGAATCAGCGCCTGGACATCATAGGGTTGTAGACTCGCCTCGATAATGACATCCACAAAGCCCGACGCCAGCATGCAATAGGCGTAACAGTCACCACCGAAGCGAACCAGCTGGGCCTGTTCGGCAATGCGTTCAAACGCTGCCAGACGCTCTGGTGTATCAAGGATCTGGGGGCTTGTACACATCACACGGGCCTTGGAGAGGCTGGCACAGGCGCGGGTCTTTAGCGGGGCGCCATTGAGCCAGGCGCCTTCTGGTGTGCCGACAAAGCGCTCGCCTGTGAACGGCTGATTCATTATGCCGATGACGGGGCGAGAGCCATCGTTCAGGGCGATCAAGGTACCCCAAAGCGGTAGCCCGGTAATGAAGGCGCGCGTGCCATCGATAGGGTCCAGCACCCAAGTCAGCGAACTGCTTCCGGTAACAGCATCTTCTTCTTCACCCAGAATGTTGTGTTCTGGAAATTCGCTCAGGATCAACTCACGCATGGCGCGCTCGGCGGCCTTGTCGGCCAGCGTGACGGGGTCGAATAGGCGACCGCCTTTGTCATCTACCTGAAGCTGCGAGCGGAAATACGGCTTGATAGCCACGGCGGCGGCATCGGCCAGGCGCTCGGCGAACTGTTGATACTGGGTCGTTTCAGCGGCATTCAAAGGCATTGAAGTTCTCGATGGCGATTACGGATAGCACAATGAAAACCGGCCGCACGAGAGCGACCGGTAGTACCTGTCAGACCAGGCGGGCGTCCAGGCTGTTCTGGGCCAGGCGTTTGGCCTGATCCTGAGTCATGCCCAGGCTTTCGTACAGTGCCATGAAGTTTTCGGTCACGTAGCCGCCGAAATAGGCTGGATCGTCAGAGTTCACGGTCACTTTCAGGCCACGCTCAAGTAGTTTGAGAATGTTGTGCTGGCTCATGTCATCAAACACGCACAGCTTGGTGTTGGACAGCGGGCAGACCGTCAGCGGAATCTGCTGGTCAATCAGGCGGTGCAGCAGGCGCTCATCTTCGGCTGCACGGACGCCATGGTCGATACGGACCACATTCAGCAGATCCAGAGCTTCCCAGATGTACTCGGGCGGGCCTTCCTCGCCAGCATGTGCCACAGCAACAAAGCCTTCGCTGCGCGCGCGGTCGAAAACACGTTTGAACTTGCTTGGCGGATGACCCATCTCAGAGCTGTCCAGGCCAACCGCAATAAAGGCGTCACGGAAGGGAAGCGCCTGATCCAATGTCTTCTGGGCTTCGTCTTCAGACAGGTGACGCAGGAAGCTCAGGATCAAGCCGCTGGTTACACCCAGCTTCTGCTCGCCATCCTTGAGCGCCTGCTGGATACCGCGCAGGACTACTTCGAACGGAATACCACGGTCTGTATGCGTTTGCGGGTCGAAGAACGGCTCGGTATGAATGACGTTTTGTTCCTTGCACTTGAGCAGATAGGTCCACGTCAGGTCGTAAAAGTCTTCTTCAGTGCGCAGAACATTCGCGCCCTGGTAATACAGGTCCAGGAATTCCTGAAGGTTGTTGAAGGAGTAGGCTTTGCGCAGCGCCTCGACATTCTCGAAAGGCAGCTGGATGCCATGGCGCTCAGCCAGCTTGAACATGAGCTCGGGCTCGAGCGTGCCCTCCAGATGAAGATGAAGTTCGGCTTTGGGGAGGGCATTGAGCCAGTCGTACATGGTGGGATTACTCATTAACAGCGATTTGCCCGGAATTATGTCATGCCCACCGGCGCTGCGCAGGTCTTTACTGCCTGAGCGGAGTATTGAAGCAGGCAAAGCGCTATCAATGCCCGTGCAGAGTGTCAGGCCGACGCCTTGCAGTCTGGCAGCCTCCCGGCTTACCTCTGTGTTGTTTATTGTGGAAAGAGGCGAGCAGGAAAAGCGTTCAGATAGAAATCCTCAACTAGCAGCTCGATCTCACCTACAGGTTGCCAGTCGTTTTCTGAAAGAGTCCCTGTGGCACGAGAGCGTTTTAGCGGAGTGCAATGATTTTTTGCAGGCCGATGGCGAAATCACGCGCTGAAACATGTCGTAACCCTATGCCGTCAATTGGCTGGCCTTTCGCCGCATGAGGCGAGTCTTTCAAAGGATACGACTTACATGGTTTCAACATTGAGGGGCGAAGCATTCCTGCTGATCGCCATTGCGGCCGGCGTGCTGGCCTATGTCTTCGAGCATCAATTGGTAGGAAGCGGCCAGACGATTGCCTTGGTCGGGGCGGTGGCCCTGATCGCAGCCATCATCTGCGCTGCCATGCGTGTTGCTCACCATGCAGAGGTGCTTGCTGAAAAAGTGGGTGATCCCTACGGTACGATGATCCTGACGCTTTCGGCGGTGCTGGTAGAAGTGATCATCCTAGCCATTATGATGGGGCACGATCACTCGCCGACCCTGGCGCGAGATACGATCTACGCAGCTGTTATTCTCGATATCAATGGACTGATCGGCTTGGCCGCTCTTCTTGGAGGGCTCAAGCATGGCGAGCAGCGCTACAATGATGATTCCAGCCGTAGTTATGGGGTAATGATCCTGACCGCAGTGAGTATCTCCATGCTGGTGCCGGAATTCATTCCGGTCGAGCGCTGGCATGTCTACTCCGGCTTTACCATTATCGTAATGGTCTTGATGTATGCCCTGTTTCTGCGGATGCAGACTGGTCCCCATAGTTACTTCTTCAGCTACAACTATCCAGAAAAGAAGAAAAAGAAGCCTGCTGGTGACTCAACTGTCGTAGAGCACGAAGCGCCAGCGAATACAGGGTTATCGGTTGGTCTGCTGATTGTAGGCGTGGTAGTGACAGGCGCATTGGCCGAAGTCATGTCAAAATCACTGGACGCTGGTCTTGAAGGGCTGCCGGTTCCGCCTATGGTGTCTGCCTTGGTGGTTGCCGTTATCTCGGCCAGTCCAGAGATTCTTACTGCCTTGCGTGCAGCTATGGCCAACCGCATGCAGTCTGTTATCAACATCGCGTTGGGAGCATCGCTTTCCACCGTTATTCTAACGGTGCCGGTTGTTGAGGCCATTGCACTTTATACTGGGCAGCCTATGCAAATGGCTATGACCCCAGTGCAGACGGTCATGATGGGTGTCACCCTCATCATTGCTGCCATCAATCTCAATGACGGTGAGACCAATGCAATTGAAGGCATGACTCACTTTGTACTGTTCCTGACCTTTATTATGCTGACAATCATCGGTCTCTGATCCTGAGGGCGGGCTTGGTAATGCTTGCCCGCTCCATGCATCGTTCAGAAAGTGGCAACTTGAAAATTCAATGCACCTTATTTTCGGCCTGCCATATTCTTGGTAACAATTGGGATTACTAGACTCCTAATAAACGGCTAGGCAAGGGAAGGCCTGTAGGCCATTAGCAGTAGGGTAGGGCTGAAAATCTATAAGGGAGCAAGATAAAGGAGCAATCCGTCATGGAGTGATCAAAAAGTGATCAATTTTCCCTAGGCCGCGCAACGTATGCGTTTGGCACATGTATCCTTGGCTTATCCACAGCCCCATCCACGTTAAGTGTGAGCAAGTCGAGCCTCTCAACGCGCCTGCTAATCCTATACACGCTTTGAAATCAAGCACTTATTCTGGATTGGTAGCAGAAATCCTGTGGATGGATAAGTCCGCTCCGTAATACTCTTCCTCTTGCGTCAGACGCAGACCAAGCACTTTTTTGATGACGCCATAAACGATTAGTCCGCCTGCCAGTGCAATCGCTACGCCCATACATGTGCCAATCAGCTGGCTTACAAGGCTTACGCCTCCACGGCCTTCCAGCACGGGTTGCCCGAAGATGCCACATGCGATACCACCCCAGACGCCGCATAGGCCGTGCAAAGGCCAGACGCCCAGAACGTCATCGATTTTCCATTTCACCTGGGTGGCAGTGAATGCCCATACGAAGAGCCCTCCAGCAACTAGGCCTGTTGCCAATGCACCAATAGGATGCATTAAATCCGAACCGGCACAAACCGCGACCAGTCCAGCCAGTGGGCCGTTATGTAGAAAGCCCGGATCGTTTCGGCCAAAAATAAGCGACGCCACGACACCGCCTACCATGGCCATCAACGAATTTACGGCAACCAGACCGCTCACGCCGTCCAGTGTCTGAGCGCTCATGACATTAAAGCCAAACCAGCCAATAATCAAAATCCATGAGCCAAGTGCGAGGAAAGGAATATTGGAGGGAGGGAACGCCACCAGCCGCCCATCGCGATAACGACCGTTACGGCGGCCGAGTAACAGGACGGCTCCCAATGCAAGCCAACCCCCAACGGCGTGCACCACAACCGATCCGGCAAAGTCATGAAACTTCGCGCCAAAAGAGGCTTCAAGCCACGCTTGTACGCCGTGGTTGTTATTCCAGACGATTCCCTCAAAAAACGGATAGATAAAAGCCACGATTAGAGCCGTTGCGCAGAGCTGTGGTGCAAACCGTGCCCGCTCAGCAATACCGCCAGAAATAATCGCCGGAATAGCGGCTGCAAATGTCAGCAGAAAGAAAAACTTCACCAAGGCGTAGCCGTTATCGGCCATTAGCGTTTCAGCCGGGCCAAAGAAGTTGACGCCATAGGCAATCCAATACCCGATAAAAAAATAAGCCAGGGTAGAAATGGCGAAGTCGGCCAGTATTTTTGATAGCGCATTGACCTGGTTTTTCTGGCGAACCGTGCCTACTTCCAAAAAGGCAAAACCAGCATGCATGGCCAAAACCATGACAGCGCCTACCAGAATGAATAATGTGTTGGATCCGTGGATCAGAATGCTTACGGCGCTTTGCAGTTCGTTCATGATTGGCAGTTACACAAGAATGAATAACGGCACCAAAAGCAGTCAGTATTCAAGGTCGGCGCACTGAAATGGCGCATTTTGCCTGACGTGATTTACATGCTTTGATGTTAGGTGCAGATGTTAAATGGCAGAGAAGACGAGCCCGCAAGCCTCAATTGCACGCTTGCAGAGCAGGGTCTCTCTCCTGCGCACCATAAAGCAGCAATTCTTGTGCCGTTCGAAGCGGTGAAGAGCGAAGCTATACGCTTCGCTTGGGTAGTCTTATTCCTGGATGCGGTGCAACGCTATGCGGCCCCGGCTAACATCTGCCAGAAAGCGCTCTAGAGGAGAAAGACGCTCTTCCGGCAAAGCCAGGCGAATATCGACACCCGAGGCACCGAATGCTTTGTCGTCTAGAAGAGCATCAAACTCATGTAGTCTGGATTCGAGCAGGGGAAGCTCAGAATAAGTGCAGTGGCAGGCCACCAGAACTCGAGGTACCAACTCCACAAGCTCAGCCTGTTGAAGGCATTTGGCAGCACAGCCTCCATATGCACGCACCAATCCACCTGTCCCCAGCTTTATGCCACCGAACCAGCGTGTTACCACTACAACCACACGGTCACAGTTCTGCCCTTCGATGGCCGTTAGGATGGGGCGGCCGGCAGTCCCGCCAGGCTCGCCGTCATCGTTGAAGCGATATTGTTGGCCAAGCTTCCAGGCCCAACAATTGTGAGTAGCGCCAGGGTCGCTGACCCGGTCAATAAAAGTCTGCGCATCGGCAGCACTTGAAATAGGTGCAGCAAAAGCCTGAAAGCGACTCTTGCGCATCTCTTCCTGAAAGACCGCTTCAACTAATAGTGTTTCGCTCATATGCGAGCCGGCAGCTGAAGGCTACAGCCCTTGAATATGATATGAGTCAACGTATGGGGCGCTGCCTCGAAATCCTGGTCAGTCAATTGGTTGCGTCCTGTCACATGGCAGAGTCGGCTGGAAAAGTCAGCATAGTGCTAAGTGCTGCCTCGTAACACGAAAATAAGATGTACAGGGTCAACGGGATCCATTTTGCCGTGTTTGATCCATGCTTCAAAGACAGCTGCCCGCTGCCTAAACCAGTTCCGGTAGTCCTGATCGAAATATTCATACAGGCAAGTACCGTCACCAACAATTTCCATGGCAAAAATACACGAGGCTAGAAGATACCGCCGAGAAAGCGTCGTTTTGGCTTGAATGTAGCGAGCCAATGCTTCGGCAGGATGCTCTTCAAACGCAAGCGTGTTAAATGTACTGCCAGAGCTCAAGGATATTGGCCAGCAGAGCCATATGAAGCCTAACGTGTTATTGAAACAGTAATGTACGTTGGCCTTGGGCAAGCTGACCCGCTGGGCAATGGTATTCATGAAGCCAGTTAGGGCCTCAGGAGTGCCGCGTTTTGAGAACGGCGCTTGATAAAATGAGTAGCATAAGCAGGCGCAGCGCATCAAATAGGCGCTGCGCCTAAGCTTTTAGAAATGATATTTGGCTATTACGCTAAAAGTATTCTGGTCCGTGCGAAAAGCTTGGCTGTCTTTGATGCCGTATTTGTCAGACCAGTAATCGTACTCCACCCCTACATACATATGCTTGGCTTCGTAGCCCATCGCCTTGCCAAGGTCATATTTGATCTGTGGGTTGAAGTGGAAATTGGCGTGATAGCTGCGACTAGGAGTTTTGTTATCGTTTCTATTATTAACGACCCAGTCGATATAGCCGTCAAACAGGATATCTGAAGTCCCCGCCGGCAAAGTAATGGACCATGCGGGCGTAACCTGCCAGGCGCCTGAGCGAACCCGGCTACCTTCAGGCTTGCGATAGTAGAAGTTCAGAGTAAAGAAATTGAAGCCGGGCACCTTCAGATCGAAACCAGGGCCGATCAGGTAGCTATCGACATCACCTTCACCAAACTCATAGGTAGTGGCCAGCAGCACATCAGTGATCGGGCCAAGCTCTAATTTGGTACCCGTCAGCTTACCCAGCGAGAAGCGAGGGCTGAATTCGCCATAGTAACTGTGATGGCCATTGGCGTTGGAGCGCCCGACACCGTTGTACCAACTGTTATCGACAAAAAACCAGATATCGCCCCATGACCAGTCACTGGCATGTTCAAAGGTGATCGTTTGCTGGGTATCAGGATCAACCTTGTAATTTTGCCCGTATAGGTAGGTAAGGCTATTGTCCTGCCAATGTAACATGCCATCAGCCATAGCATTTCCTGTTAACAACAGGCCGCTGGCTAATACAACGGAAGAAAGGGCGCGGCTCATTGTCTGCTCCTAGAGAAAAGTCGTTTTTAGTAATAAACGCTCCAAACCTGTTCGCTCGGTCAGGCTTTTCCCCGTTTAGCAAGAACAGAGCCAAGGTTTGGGCGGCGG